>NZ_OZ333476.1:0-3014870 GCF_976973725.1 Salinibacterium sp. NYA9b
ATGTCGGAAACACCCGACCCGACTAAAGGACTGTGGCAAACAGTTCTGACACACCTCAACGGTGATGAGCGAATTACCCCTCAACTACAGGGGTTCGTGAACCTGGTTGAACCAAAAGGCGTCATGGCCGGCACCCTCTATCTCGAGGTTCCCAACGAGCTCACGCGCGGGATGCTCGAGCAGCGACTTCGCCAGCCATTCATCGACGCGATTGCCGCTCTCGACGACGAACACGGCATTTCGAACTTCGCCACCGTCGTAAACCCAGAAATCCAGCAAGATGCGCTTTCGCAAGAAATACCGCGCACCGAGCAGCCTTACATCGAACCGACACCACAAAAGCCGGTCGAAACATCAACACCTCGTCGCAGCGATTCGCGACTCAACCCCAAATACAGCTTTGACAATTTCGTTATTGGTGGATCCAACCGTTTCGCTCACGCCGCGGCAGTCGCCGTAGCTGAAGCGCCGGCCAAGGCCTACAACCCCCTCTTCATTTATGGAGAGTCGGGTCTAGGTAAAACTCACTTGTTGCACGCCATCGGGCACTATGCCGAAAGCCTGTACCCCGGCATCCGAGTGCGTTACGTGAGCTCAGAAGAATTCACGAACGACTTCATCAACTCGATCGCTAATAACCGGGCGTCAGTATTTCAGTCTCGCTACCGTGAGATCGACATTCTGCTTATCGACGACATCCAGTTCCTGCAGGGTAAGGACTCCACTCAGGAGGCCTTCTTCCACACTTTCAACACCTTGCACGATCACAACAAGCAAGTGGTCATCACCAGTGATCTGCCCCCGAAGCACCTCACCGGCTTTGAAGATCGGATGCGGTCACGCTTCGAGTGGGGCCTGATTACTGACGTCCAGGCGCCAGACCTTGAAACGCGAATCGCTATTCTTCGCAAAAAGGCTCAGAGCGAGAAGATGCAGGTGGGCAACGACATCCTCGAATTCATGGCGTCGAAGGTCTCGTCGAATATTCGTGAGCTCGAAGGAACGTTGATTCGGGTTACCGCGTTTGCGAGCCTCAACCGCACTGAAGTCGACATGGCTCTTGTACAGACCGTGTTGAAAGATCTCATCACTCTTGATGAAGACAACGTCATCGCGCCAGTCGACATCATCAATCACACCGCTGATTACTTCAAGCTTTCGGTTGACGACCTCTATGGCTCTTCTCGTTCGCAAGCCATCGCCACAGCACGTCAGATCGCGATGTACCTCTGTCGAGAAATGACGAACCTCTCTTTGCCCAAGATTGGTCAGCTGTTCGGAAACCGCGATCACACCACCGTGATGTACGCCAACAAGAAGATCACCGAGCTCATGAAAGAGCGTCGCTCGATCTATAACCAGGTCACCGAGCTCACTAGCCGCATCAAACAAAACCAGCGTTTCAGCCAAAAATAGGTTTTCCTACTTGGGGATAACTTGGGGATAACCTCCCCAACTCGCCGGAAAGATTGTTGACCACAAGAAAATTTCTGTGGAATCAAGAATTCCTGTGATTCGAGTTTCCACGAAGAGTGCGAGTGTTCTCCACTGCTCGTCAACAAGTCACACGAATGTAGTTTCCAGTAATTACATGAAATCCGTCGAGTTATTCACAGAATCCACAACGGTTAAGAGTGTGACCTTTAAAGAATGAAATTTGAATCCCAAATAACCTGTAGTTCGCAAGTGGATTGGCTGTGCCAGTATTAACGGCCAGAGCGTGATCCGGTTAGGGGTAGTTCATGAAGTTTCAAGTCAATCGTGACGTCTTCAGCGAGGCGGTTTCGTTCGCGGTAAAACTGTTGCCGCAGCGAACAACGCTGCCGATTCTGAGCGGTGTCTTGATCGAAGCTACCGACGAAGGGCTCACTCTTTCGTCGTTCGACTACGAAGTTTCCGCTCGAACACAGATCATCGCCGAGGTCGAAGAGCCCGGTCGCGTATTGGTTTCTGGCAAGCTTTTGGCAGATATTGCCAGCCGACTTCCCAATGCTCCCGTGCGTTTTAGCACCGAAGACAACAAAATTACTGTTGCGTGTGGCACCGGTCATTTCACCTTGTCGAGCATGCCGGTTGAAGAGTATCCCTCACTTCCTCAGATCTCCGACAAGGTGGGAACGCTCAAGGCTGATCTCTTTGCCGCCGCAATTTCTCAGGTCGCCGTAGCTGCATCGCGTGACGACGTCACCCCGGTCATTACAGGTGTGCAGCTCGAAGTTTCTGAAAATAACATCTCGCTTGTTGCCACTGACCGCTACCGAGTAGCAGTTCGTGACATCGAATGGGATGCCGGAGCATCCGGAGTCGAAGCAGCAACAGCCCTGGTGCCGGCCAAGACTTTGGTTGAAGTGGGAAAGACTTTCGGCAACAGCGGAGAGATTTCCGTCGCCATCACGAGTTCTGACGAACGCGAGCTCATCGCGTTCCAAGCAGACAGAAAAACTGTGACGTCGTTGCTTATCAAGGGCAACTTTCCACCGGTTCGCCGACTTTTTCCCGAGACTGTGGATAACTTCGCTGTCATGAACACGGGCGAGCTCATCGAGGCAGTTCGTCGAGTCTCTCTCGTGCTCGAGCGAGAAGCCGCGTTGCGCTTCACTTTCACGACTGAAGGTGTGACTTTGGAAGCGATCGGTTCGGAGCAAGCTCAGGCATCCGAGACCATCGATGCCTTCTTGACCGGCGATGACACGGTCGTTTCGCTCAAGCCTCAGTTCTTGATTGATGGCTTGAGTTCGGTGCATTCAGAATTTGTACGAATTTCGTTTACCAAAACCGAAAATCCGAACAAGCCTGGCCCGGTGCTCATTACAAGTCAGTCGTCGAAGGATCAGCCGGGCAGCGATAACTACAAGTACCTCCTGCAGCCCAACCTTTTGTTGAGGTAGGTCATGGCAGAAACCATGCATGTTGGAATTATTGGCCTAGGAAAAATGGGCGGCAACATGCGCGAGCGCATGCGAGCTCATGGCCTCACAGTGACGGGCTACGACCCCAATCCTGAGGTGAGTGATGTCACAGCGTTGTCGGATCTTGTAGATGCGCTGCCTTCGCCCCGAATTATTTGGGTCATGGTTCCTTCCGGCACGATCACAGATTCTGTAATTACCGATGTTGCGGCATTGCTCACACCGGGCGATCTCGTCATCGATGGTGGAAACACCCGGTTTACCGATGACCAACTTCACCGTGATCAGCTCGCAGAACTCAAACTTTCCTTCGTAGATGTTGGAGTGTCTGGCGGAATCTGGGGACTTGAAAACGGCTACGGGCTGATGGCCGGTGGGGACAAGACGGATATCGAACGAGCGATGCCGATCTTCGACGCGCTTCGCCCCGAAGGCCCGCGCGAAGAGGGTTTTGTTCATGCTGGCCCCGTTGGTGCAGGTCACTACGCCAAGATGGTCCACAATGGCATCGAATATGCCCTTATGCAGGCCTGGGCCGAAGGTTTTGAACTCCTCGACAGCCGCAAGGATCTCATCGAAGACGTTCCCGGCACCTTCAAAGCCTGGCAGCGAGGAACAGTCGTTCGCTCCTGGTTACTTGAACTTCTCGTCAAAGCTCTCGAAGAAGATCCCGAATTTGCTGACATTGCTGGCTACGTCGAGGATTCAGGGGAGGGCCGTTGGACCGTGCACGAAGCCCTCAACCAGGCCGTTGCTGTTCCGACTATTAGTGCCGCCATTTTTGCGCGCTTTGTTTCTCGCCAAGAAGACTCCCCTTCTATGAAGGCGGTCGCCGCTCTCCGCAATCAGTTCGGCGGGCATAGCGTCCGCAAGAGTTAAGCTTCGCCGCAATGCGTGTAACTCATGTGGAGCTCAAGGACTTTCGTAATTACAAGGGCCTGACTCTTGAACTCGGGGCAGGACCGACCCTCATTGTTGGTTCGAATGGTCAAGGCAAAACAAATTTGGTCGAGGCGCTCGGCTTCTTGAGCACCCTTGGTTCACACCGTGTTTCTACAGATCACGCCATGGTTCGGCAGTCGACGGATGCCGCGATTGTTCGAGTTCGTCTCGAACACAACGAACGAAAGTTTCTGGCTGAGGTACAGATCAATCGATCCGGGGCTAACCGTGCCCAGATCAATCGTTCGGTCATCCGCACCCGCGAACTTCCGCGCTACTTCTCGAGTGTTCTCTTCGCGCCCGAAGATCTGGCGCTCGTGCGCGGCGAACCTTCGGGTCGTCGACGCTTCATCGATGAACTTCTCGTGCTTCGCTCTCCGCGCTTTAGCGGCGTGATGAGCGATTACGAACGTGTCGTGAAACAACGCAACATGCTGCTGAAGTCGGCACGCGCATCCGGTGTTAGGGACACCCAATTAAGCACCCTTGATGTGTGGGATGAGCGGCTCGTTGCATTTGGTTCCGAAATCATAAGCGCCCGCAGCGCACTGGTCGCCGACTTAAGCCCGGAGGTTTCGAGTGCGTACGAACGCATTGTCGGTGCCGATCACGGTGCGTCATTAGCAAACTCGCTGAGCATCATTTCGCGGCAGGATGACCCTGAGAACGCCGTGGCCACCAGTGCAGTCGGTGAAATAATTTCGGTCGCTGACGCGACTGCATCGTTTACTGCCGCCTTGGCATCCGTAAGAAAAGCAGAACGAGACCGGGCGATAACTCTCGTAGGGCCACACCGCGATGACCTCATCTTCGGACTCAATGGGTTGCCGGCGCGGGGGTATGCCAGCCACGGTGAATCCTGGTCATTCGCCCTCGCACTGAAATTGGCATCCGCCGAGCTGTTGCGTCGTGAGTCTTCAGCCGGAGACCCCGTGCTGATTTTGGATGATGTCTTTGCTGAGCTCGATCAATCTCGTCGCGAACGATTGGCGACGTCGATCGCAGGATTCGAGCAGGTGCTCATTACGGCCGCAGTCTTCGGAGACGTTCCGACCGAGCTCGCCGCGAATGTGGTTCGCATCAGCGCCGGGGAGGTAATCAGCAATGAATGACCGCGATCCCACTGTGGATGAACACGTAGCGGTCTACCTCAGATTCCGCGATGTTTTTGGCGATGCCAGTAAACGTTCCTATATGGCGCGCAAGCGCAATCGTAAAGAACCCGGCACAAGCGTGCCTTTTGCTCCCGGTCGCGATCCGCATGGATTAGGCGATGTGATGGATAACCTCACCGTGAGTATGGGGTGGAGTTCTCCGCTGGCGCGCTCCGAATTGCTCTTAGCGTGGACAACAATCGTCGGTGCCGAGACTGCGGAACATTCTGAACCGATCGGAATTGAAGAGGGTGTTCTCACCATTCGGTGCGATTCGACAGCGTGGGCAACTCAGCTTCGACTCATGCGTGGACACATCACGACGACGATTGCTCAACAGCATCCAGAAGCCGGCGTGGAATCGGTGCGCTTTGAAGGGCCCAACGCCCCTTCGTGGAAAAGAGGCCCCAGATCAATTCCAGGTAGGGGCCCGCGAGATACTTACGGCTAGGAAGGCAAAATAGGTCACGCTACTAAAGAAACTCCCGCAGAAGGCAATTTGAGCGCCGCAGCCTCTCGGAATTTGGTAGAATCTCAGAAGCCGTCGGACGCGCCTCCTCAGGGAGTTATCCGCTCCGAATGGCCAGCGTGAACTAGCGGCAGGAGCCTAACTTCAGATGACATCGACGCCCGAGAACGACGTGCCCGAAAGCCATATCATTGCCAACGGTCATGTTGCCGCTGACAGTTACGGTGCCGATCAGATCCAGATCCTTGAGGGTCTTGAGGCCGTGCGCAAGCGCCCCGGTATGTACATCGGTTCCACCGGCCCCCGCGGTCTCCATCACCTTGTGTATGAGGTTGTGGATAACTCTGTGGATGAGGCTCTCGCGGGTTACTGCGACACGATCAACATTTGGCTTCGCAAAGACGGCTCGGTTCGGGTTCGCGACAACGGCCGTGGTATCCCGGTCGATCTGAACCAGCAAGAACAGAAGTCCACTGTAGAAGTCGTTATGACCATCCTTCACGCGGGTGGAAAATTCGGCGGTGGCGGTTACGCCGTGTCGGGTGGACTCCACGGTGTGGGCATTTCCGTCGTGAACGCACTCTCCGCAGAAATCGATACCGAGGTTCGTCGTCAGGGACACGTCTGGCGGATGAGCTTCGCTAACGGTGTGCCGACAGGTCCCCTTGCCCAGGGGGAAAGCACCGACGAAACAGGAACCCAGCAGACTTTCTGGCCGAGCAAAGAGACTTTCGAGACAGTCGAGTTCGACTTTGAGACGCTCCGCGCACGTTTCCAGCAGATGGCCTTCCTTAACAAGGGACTGCGCATCACCATCACTGACGAGCGCGGTGAAGAAGAAATCGCCGAGAGCTACATGTACGAGCGTGGACTCGTTGACTACGTGGAGTACTTGAACAAGACGAAGAAGAACGAACTCATCCACCCGGATGTCATCGCCTTTGAATCGGAAGACACTGAGAAGAAGATTTCGCTCGAAGTAGCGATGCAGTGGACGGCGGGATACTCCGAAAGTGTTCACACCTACGCCAACACCATCAACACTCACGAGGGTGGAACCCACGAAGAGGGTTTCCGCGCTGCGCTCACCACTCTGGTTAACCGTTATGCGCGCGACAAGAACATCATCAAAGAAAAGGATGACAACCTTTCGGGAGATGACGTTCGTGAAGGACTGACCGCGGTTATCTCGATCAAGCTCGGCGAACCTCAGTTCGAAGGTCAGACGAAGACAAAGCTCGGTAACACCGAAGCCAAGGCATTCGTTCAGCGCATCGCCGGCCAGCAGCTCGGTGACTGGTTCGATCGCAACCCCACTCAGGCACGCGACGTTATTCGCAAGGCCATTCAGGCATCCCAAGCTCGACTCGCTGCCCGCAAGGCGCGCGAGCAGACTCGTCGTAAGGGTTTGCTTGAGTCGAGTGGAATGCCCGGAAAGCTGCGCGACTGCTCGAGTAAAGACCCGTCGCTGTCTGAAATCTTCATGGTTGAGGGTGACTCGGCCGGCGGTTCCGCCGTTCAGGGTCGTAACCCCGAGTTCCAGGCGATTCTCCCGCTGCGAGGCAAGATTTTGAACGTCGAGAAGGCGCGCCTCGATCGCGCACTCGGCAACGCGGAAGTCCAAGCAATGATCACCGCGTTCGGCGCGGGTGTCGGCGAAGACTTCGACCCCGAGAAGGCTCGCTACCACAAGATCGTTTTGATGGCCGATGCTGATGTCGATGGTCAGCACATCACGACGTTGCTTCTCACGCTGCTCTTCCGTTACATGCGTCCGCTGATCGATTTGGGTTACGTGTACTTGGCGCAGCCGCCGCTCTACCGCCTCAAGTGGAGCAACGCGCAGCACCAATACGTGTACAGCGATGCTGAGCGTGATGCCCTGACCGAAATGGGACTCGCCGAAGGCAAGCGCATGCCGAAGGACAACGGGATCCAGCGCTACAAGGGTCTTGGTGAGATGGACTACAAAGAACTGTGGGAAACCACGATGGACCCCGCCACTCGCACGTTGCTTCAGGTCACCCTGGATGACGCTGCCGCAGCAGACGAAATCTTCTCAACCCTCATGGGCGAAGACGTTGAGTCTCGCCGAAACTTCATCCAGCGCAACGCCAAAGACGTCCGCTTCCTAGACATCTAGCTCGCTCAGAGCACACGGCGCCCGCACTCGCGACTGATACAGACTGGAATTGACACTTAATGGCTGACGAAGAAACTCCGAAGAAGACCTTCAAAGATGCACCCGTAGACGACCGGCACGACAAGATTAACCAGGTCGATCTCCAACTGGAGATGCAGCGCTCCTACCTCGACTACGCGATGAGCGTCATCGTGGGTCGTGCGCTTCCCGAGGTGCGCGATGGTTTGAAGCCTGTGCACCGTCGCGTTATTTACGCAATGTACGACGGTGGCTACCGCCCAGACAAGGGTTTCTCCAAGTGCACCCGTGTCATCGGTGATGTCATGGGGCAGTTCCACCCGCACGGTGACTCGTCGGTCTACGACGCGCTCGTTCGTTTGGTTCAGCCGTGGAGCCTTCGATATCCACTGGCGCTAGGCCAAGGAAACTTCGGATCTCCCGGTAACGATGGTGCTGCTGCCCACCGTTACACGGAAACCAAGATGGCCCCGCTCGCTATGGAAATGGTGCGGGACATTGAAGAAGACACCGTCGACTTCCAAGACAACTATGACGGTCGCACTCAAGAGCCCACGGTTCTCCCGAGCCGCTTCCCGAACCTGCTCGTCAACGGTTCAGTGGGTATCGCGGTCGGTATGGCCACGAATATCCCGCCGCACAACCTCCGCGAAGTTGGCGAGGGTGCTCTCTGGCACTTGGCCAACCCGGATGCTTCTCACGAAGAGCTCGTTGAGGCACTGATTCAGCGCATCAAGGGACCTGACTTCCCGACCGGCGCGCAGATTCTGGGTATCAAGGGAATTCAGGATGCGTACCGCACGGGTCGTGGCTCGATCACGATGCGTGCCGTAGTTAATGTCGAAGAACTTCAGGGTCGCACGTGCCTCGTCGTCACCGAACTCCCGTACCAGGTGAATCCCGACAACCTGGCACTGAAAATCGCCGACCTCGTCAAGGACGGCAAGCTTGCCGGCATCGCCGACATCCGCGATGAGACTTCGGGCCGCACGGGCCAGCGCCTCGTCATCGTGCTCAAGCGCGATGCTGTGGCAAAGGTTGTTCTCAACAACCTCTACAAGCACACGCAGCTGCAGGAAAACTTCGGCGCGAACATGCTCGCAATTGTCGATGGCATTCCGCGCACGCTCTCGATCGATGGCTTCATCACCGAGTGGGCTACGCACCAGATCGAAGTGATCGTTCGCCGCACCGAATTCCGCCTGCGTAAGGCTGAAGAACGTGCCCACATCTTGCGTGGTTACCTCAAGGCTCTGGATGCTCTCGATGAGGTTATTGCGCTCATCCGTCGTTCGCCCACCGTTGAAGATGCCCGCAACGGTCTGATCGACCTTCTTGACATCGATGAAATTCAGGCTCGCGCAATTCTCGACATGCAGCTGCGTCGACTCGCAGCCCTCGAGCGCCAGAAGATCATCGACGAGCACGATGCTATCGAGCTCGAGATTGTTGAATTCAAGGCGATCATTGCGAGCAAGGAACGCCAGAGCAACATCGTCAGTGAAGAACTGACGGAGTTGCTTGCCAAGTACGGCGACGACCGCCGCACCGAAATCATGATGGGTTTCGATGGCGACATGAGCATGGAAGACCTCATCCCCGAAGAGGAGATGGTGGTTACTGTGACGCGCGGCGGTTACGTCAAGCGCACCCGCAGCGACAACTACCGCAGCCAGCACCGCGGAGGCAAGGGAGTCAAGGGCGCGCAACTCCGTGCCGATGACATCGTTGACCACTTGTTCGTCACCACGACGCACCACTGGTTGCTGTTCTTCACGAACACCGGCCGCGTGTACCGCGCCAAGGCCTATGAGTTGCAAGAGGGTGGCCGGGATGCCAAGGGGCAGCACGTTGCCAACTTCTTGGCGCTGCAGCCCGGCGAAGAGATCGCTCAAATTCTCGACATCCGCGACTACGAGCAGTCCACCTACCTAGTACTGGCCACGCTCAACGGTCTCGTCAAGAAGACGGCCCTTGCGGAATACGACACCAACCGCAGCGGTGGCATCATCGCCGTGAATTTGCGGGAAGGTGACGAACTCGTGTCGGCCCTGCTGGTGGAGAACACCGACGACGTGTTGTTGGTGTCGCGCAAGGGAATGTCGATTCGCTTCACGGCATCCGATGAAGCGTTGCGCCCCATGGGTCGTTCAACGTCGGGTGTGATGGGTATGAGCTTCCGTGAGGATGACCAGCTGCTCAGCGCGAGTGTGGTGCCCGACAGTGGCTTCGTGTTCGTCGTCACTGAGGGTGGCTTCGCAAAGCGCACTGCTGCCGACCAATACCGTGTTCAGGGTCGTGGTGGTTTGGGCATCAAGGTTGCCAAACTTGACGGCACTCGTGGTGACTTGGCGGGCGCTTTGATGGTCGGGGATGAGGACGAAGTTCTTGTGGTCCTTGCCAGTGGCAAGGTGGTACGCTCATCTGTCGCTGAGGTTCCGGCCAAGGGCCGTGACACTATGGGCGTGGTCTTTGCTCGCTTTGCGGCGGATGACAAGATCATTGCAATCGCACGAAACAGCGAACGAAATCTAGAGAAAAAAGAACTTGAAGCTGGGAACGATAGTGTTCCAAGCGAAGATGCCCCTGCTGGGAAGGACGAGTCGGTAGATGAGTAGTGTCGCAGAGAAGCTGCAGCGCAAGTCGCAGCGCCAAACATCAGTGAAACAGGTTCGCCTAAAGCTGGTGTACATCGACTTCTGGTCGGCTGTTAAGTTCTCATTCCTAGTAGCAGTGTCCTTAGGAATCGTTCTCGTGGTGGCATCGCTCCTGGTGTGGATCGTGCTGAACTCCACCGGAATTTTCGGAAAACTCGATGAGATCTTCCGCGATATTCTGAGCGACGAAACCTTTAGTGTGGCCACAACGTTCTCGCTCGCACAGGTCGGCGGATTCTCGCTGGTCGTTGCGATCCTGAACGTTTTGATCGGTACTGCACTCGGTGCAATTTCGAGTATGCTTTATAACTTCAGCGTTCGACTTACTGGCGGAATCCTCGTGGGTTTCACTAACAACTAGTCGATTACGCCAAACGGTCAGAATGCGGTACTCTCGTATCTGCCCAACGGGGGTATAGCTCAGGCGGTTAGAGCGCTTCGCTGATAACGAAGAGGTCCGTGGTTCAAGTCCACGTACCCCCACTGGAATCTCCACAAGAGGTTCCTTAAATTGGGGCCTTAGCTCAATTGGTAGAGCGCCTGCTTTGCAAGCAGGAGGTCAGGGGTTCGATTCCCCTAGGCTCCACAGCAAGAAACAAAAACCCCGGCCAGTCTTCTGGCCGGGGTTTTTGCGTTCCCCGGGGGCACTCGCAGTGAGCGGCGATGTCGCCGACGAGATCGGATGCACCGCACCAACATCCGCGGCACGTTCGTGGTCTCTCAGCGGGCCGCTAGACGGGTGCAGGAGGGCGGAGCACCCGTGAACTTCTCCACCCCGGTGGAGTGCACGCCATTCCCCCCCCTATGGGCCGTACAGCGCGAGTAAAGCGGCTGTGGAAAGTCTCACGGTGACACTTGCCCGCGTATTGCGAGGCAAAGACGTCACAGTCAGTGCTGTGGCGCCTGGGCTCGCCCGAGGGGTCAACGGCCAGGTTATTGTCGCCAACGGAGCACTTGCCTGACTTAGTCAGCGCGAGCGATCACTCCACGCACAAAAATAGTTCTGGCCCGGTTCCTTGGGAACCGGGCCAGAACTATTAGAGGTTGGAGCTACACCGTGTGCGGTGTGAAGCAGCGGAAGGCTACGCCGTCTCTGCTTCGTCGTCGATCCACAGGTCATCATCCGCGCGAAGTGTCTGCCACGCGGCGTACGCGACGCCCACTGCAGCGACTACGCCGATACCGATGAGGATGTAGCGACCGAAGCCGGCCGACTTGGGCTGCGGTTGTGCCTTCATAAGCCCAGTCTTCTCGCCGGCAGTCGCAGCGAGACCCGAAACGCGAGCGAACGCATCCCGAACCTGCTGATTCTTAGCTACCTCGAGAGCGGCAAGGGCTGTGCCGAGCGCTGACGTGACTGCAGGCAATACATCACCCTTGACCTTGGAGCGCGTGCTCTCGGCCACTGAGCGGGCTCCAGCAACGGATGACGACACAACGGGCTTCACCCGGGAGTCGATCGTGTTGTGAATCTTGGGGCTGACTTCTTCGCGGGCGTAGTTGGCAGCCTGGTGGCTAGCCTCTCGGACAACCGCAGAAGCATGGTCAAGCAGCTCCTTTTGGTCGGCCCACAGGTCTTCAGCTTGACCTTTCAAGCGCTTGAGTTCTTTCCGGCGTTTGCGAGTTAGTGCCACGGGAAACCTCCAAAGATGGTCGATCGGTGAGTCCATACTGCCATGGCCTCTTCTGTGTGCGCACTGCTTTGGCTGTGAGCACGCTGAATAACCCGGATCATAGGCTCAGGTTGGCTATGTAAGAATTGACCTTATGTCTCAACACACCGCAGTTGCCACAATCAAGACAAACCTCGGAGAAATCCGTCTCAACCTCTTTGGCAACCACGCGCCGAAGACCGTTGCTAACTTCGTTGGTCTCGCCAAGGGCGACATCGAATGGACCCACCCCGCTACCGGTCAGAAGACCAACGCACCTCTCTACGATGGCGTGATCTTCCACCGCATCATCAAGCAGTTCATGCTTCAGGGTGGCGACCCCCTGGGTAAGGGCATCGGTGGCCCCGGCTACAACTTCGACGACGAAATCCACCCCGAGCTCGACTTCTCGGCTCCCTACATCCTCGCTATGGCGAACGCCGGAACGCGCGGCGGCAAGGGAACCAACGGTTCGCAGTTCTTCATCACCACCGTTGCTACTCCGTGGCTTCAGGGCAAGCACACCATCTTCGGTGCTGTTGCTGACGACGAGTCCCGCAAGGTAGTCGACGCAATCGAAGCTGTTGACACCGACGGCAGCGACAAGCCCCTCACCGACATCGTCATCGAGTCCGTCACGATCGACGAGGTCTAACCTTCGTGACCACATCTCCGGATGCCAGCGGCAATTATTGCTACCGGCATCCTGACCGGCAAAGTTTTACACTCTGCCAACGATGTGGGCGCACCGTATGCCCCAGCTGCCAAACGCAGGCAGCTGTGGGCGTACATTGCCCCGAGTGCATTAAAGAAGCCCGCGCTAATGGGCCGAAACGTAAACCTGTTCTGGTTCGCGCGGCTCGAGCCTCCCAAGGCAAGCCTGTAGTCACCTACACGCTGATTGGCCTGACTGTCGCAATCTTCTTGCTGCAGCTCATTCCAGGTCTCGGCGTGACTCAAGCGCTTGTGTATTACCCGCCCCTGACGGCGGTTGAGCCGTGGCGGATGATCACCTCTGCGTTCCTGCATTCGACGAGCAGCATATTCCATCTCGGCTTCAACATGTTCACGCTCTTTATCTTTGGGCGCACCTTGGAGATTCCGCTGGGGCGAGCGAGGTTTATCGCGCTCTACCTGATCAGCGCGCTGGGCGGCTCGGTCGCCGTGCTGCTGCTTGCCCCGACCTCGGTCGTGTTGGGCGCATCCGGATCGATCTTCGGAATCGTCGCCGCGTTCTTCGTCATTCAGCGCCGCATGGGCGTGAACAACCGAGTGCTGTTGATCGTGCTCGTGATCAACTTGGTCGCCGGCTTTATTCCCGGACTGAACATCTCGTGGCAGGCCCACGTGGGTGGACTCATCACGGGTGCCGTTCTCGCACTCATCTTCTTGCGTCAACGCAACAAGCGAAGCACGAATACCGAGATCGCTTTAGTGGCGCTCGTTGTCGTGGCTTTGATCAGCCTGACGCTGGTGCGGATCTTCGTTCTATAGCTGACTAAAAGTTATCCACAGGGTTATTAACACTGGGTATAACTACACGCGTGTAATTTCTAACGCCACCGCGTAGTCATCAGAAATCCGATGAAGAGGATGCCGAAACCAACAAGGATGTTCCAGCTTCCGAGCGAAGCAATGGGCAGCTGCTGGTTGCTGACATAGAACACAATGATCCAGGCGAGCCCAATCAGCATGAAGCCAAACATGACGGGCTTGAACCAGACCGCGTTGGGAGCGTCTTCAGCGGGACGCGACGATGATTTTTCTGCAGAGTTACGGGCCATGGGAGAGATTCTAGCGCGAACGCCCTGAGTGCCGAACGGCCGCGCGGAAACCACGCAGAGTCTGCGGATAGAATTGCGCTTATGGTTCTCGAAGACGGCCGCCGCGTGCGGCGCAGTGCGAAGGCCCGCCGCCCTATCTCCTTCATCGGAGTGCTTGGTGAAATCTTCATCACAGCAGGCGTCGTTGTGCTGCTGTTTCTTGTCTGGCAGACCTGGGTTAACAGCTATTTCGTCAGCAACGCCCAACGCGATGATGCGCTTGAGCTCAGCCAAGAGTGGAACAAGGGCGAAGCCCTCACGCTGGCCCCCGACGAGCGCGCCGACCCCGGTGTTCCGGTAGTCGACGAAGCTCCCGCGCAAGCAGTTGCTTTCGGCACGTTGATTGTTCCGCGTTTCGGCGAAGATTATGCGGTTCCGATCGCCGAGAGTGTCAGCCTTTACAGCGTGCTCAACTCTCAAGGTGTTGGCCACTACACCGGCACCCAAATGCCTGGCGAGGTTGGCAACTTCGCGGTTGCTGCTCACCGCACCGGATATGGTGACCCTTTCTTCGACATCGACAAGCTCCAGCTGGGCGACAGCATCTATGTCGAGACTGAAGCAGGTTGGTACCGTTACGTCTACCGCTCGCTCGAATACGTGCTGGCATCTGGCGTTGGCGTGCTTGAGCCCGTGCCTCAGTTTGGCGGCGCCGCGGCCAGCGATCGCATCATTACGCTCACGAGCTGCAACCCCATTCACACCGCAGATGAACGCATCATCGCGTACGGCGTCTACGACACGTGGTACCCGCGTTCCGAAGGAGCTCCTTCGGAGATCGCGGCGATCGCCCTCAATCTTGAAGGAGCTGGCTAATGTACGCTGCCCTCTGGCGGGTGCTTCCTGGCCCCGTAATTGTCCGCATCCTGATCGTGTTGATGCTGACTGCGGCCATTGTGGCTGCGCTGTTCATGTGGGTCTTCCCGTGGGCGTTGCCGCTCGTCACCCCGTTGGATGCGACGGTGCAACAGTGACCCGCATCCTTGTCGTTGATAACTACGACAGCTTCGTTTACACCCTCAACGGGTACTTGCTCGAACTCGGCGCTACAACCGAGGTCGTGCGCAATGACGCTTTTAGCGCGGATGACGCAGCCGCTGTTCTTGCTGACTACGACGCCGTGCTGCTCTCGCCTGGACCGGGCACGCCGGCCGACGCTGGAGTGAGCATCCCGATCGTGCACGCCGCTCTTGCCTCGGGTATTCCGTTGCTCGGAGTGTGTCTCGGGCATCAGGCGATCGCCGAGGCGCTTGGCGCAACGGTCACTCACGCGGCCGAACTCATGCACGGCAAAACGTCGCAGATCGAACACGACGACAGCCTGATCTTCCGTGACCTTCCTCAGCCATTCACGGCGACGCGGTATCACTCGCTCGCGATCGTTGACGGCACTGTGCCAGACGAGCTCGTGGTCACGGCGCGCACGCACGATGGAATCATCATGGGCGTGCAGCACGCGACACAGCCGGTGTACGGCGTTCAGTTCCATCCCGAGTCTGTGCTCACCGAGGGTGGCTACTTGATGCTCGGCAACTGGTTATCTCGGGTCGGGATGACCGAAGCGCCCGCGCTTGCGAAGACGCTTACGCCACTCGTTCACAATTAGAGGAGTCGGCGCGCGCTGCGGCGTACGGTCGAACCTTGCCGCCCTCAGTGAGGCGGCGGCTCGTTGTTGCCGTTTTAGCCGGCGCAGTATTGGAGCGTGATCTCGGACTTCTGAGCTTGGTCGCCGACGATCGATTGGTAGCTGACCGTATTGCCCGAGCATCCGAAGTCCGCATTTAGCTTCACGCTAAGTTGCAGGCCAGTGAGCGTGGTGTTGGCTTCGCCAATGTCTTTGCCGGTGACATCGGGAACCTGCACGAGTCCGTTGGAAACAACCAAGTTGACTGTCTCGCCTTCACGGATGATGGCGCCGTCTGCATTGCGCTCGGCATCGCCGCGCGGGTCAGAGCTAATTACGGTGCCCTTTTTGAGGTTCGGCGAATAGGTTTGGGAACTTGTTCCGTAGACCAACCCCGCAGACTCAAGGAGTTTAATCGCCGCGTCTTCTTGCATATTGCTGACATTGGGCACAGTCACCGGGGTGCGCCCCAGCGACACCACAACTTGGATCTCGAGACCGAGCGGAACAGTCTGGCCGGGGCCAGGATCCGTGCGGATAATGATGCCCTCTTCGACGGTTTCACTGGCCTGGTTGACGCGTTTGGGAACGAGGTCTAGCTCGGTGAGCTGAGCGGCGCCCTCGTCATAGGTGAGACTTGCGACATCGGGGATATCTACGGCGCTGGTTCCGCTGAGCTGCGCAGGGGTGAGGCTGAACGCCCAGACCACAACGGACACGATAATGACGGCCATGAGGGCGATGCCGCCCCAGATCCAGGCAACCGGAGGACGGTTCTGAGTGCGCGGGGTGCGGTCATTCTCATCAACCGCGAGCTGGCGGAACGTGGCGTCACTGCCGGCCGTTGCGTTCGGATTGACGCCGAAGAGCGTGGAATTGAAGTCTGTGGATGCGAGCTGTTTGCGTTCGGGTACGGAACCGGCAGCAGCAGCCTCAACATCGGTGCGGAACTCGGCAGCACTTTGGTAGCGGTCGAAGCGATCCTTGGAGAGCGACCGCAATACGACAGCATCAAGAGCGGGGGAGACCGCGGCCACCATCGTGCTCGGGGGAACAGGCTCGGAGTTGACGTGCTGGTAGGCCACGGCAACAGGGTTCTCTCCCGTGAACGGAGGCTGTCCGGTGAGAAGTTCGAAGAGAACAACGCCGGTGGAGTAGAGATCGGAACGCGCATCCACCCCTTCGCCGCGGGCTTGCTCCGGCGAGAAGTATTGGGCGGTGCCGACAATAGCGCTCGACTCGGCAATCGTGGCAGCAGAATCCGACACCGCACGGGCGATACCGAAGTCCATGACCTTCACTTGGCCACTCTTGGTGACCATGATGTTGCCGGGCTTGATATCGCGATGAACGACGCCAGCGCGGTGTGAGTATTCGAGAGCGGTGAGTACTTGCGACACAATGCGCGCCGACTCGTCGGGGGCAATCGGGCCTTCAGCGACGATGTCTTTCAGCAGCCGACCGTCGACGTATTCCATGATGATGAACGGGATGAGGGTCTCATGACCCGTTTCATCGATAACGGACTCTTCGCCGGCATCGAAAATTCGCACGATAGTGGGGTGCGCCATCTTCGCTGCGTCATGGGCCTCACGACGGAAACGGGTGCGGAAAGCGGGATCGTTAGCGAGCGAGGGCTTGAGTAGCTTGATTGCTACCCGGCGCCCCAGTCGCGTATCCATTCCCAAATGAACATCGGCCATACCGCCGTGGCCGAGAAGCTCGCCAATTTGGTATCGCCCAGCGAGCTGGCGTACGCCCTGTGCCACGCCTTCGCTCACTGGTTCACTCCTGTTTGTTGTCGCGGTTAGTACCGCCTCAGTCTATCCGTTGCGAGTAGTGATATTGCCTCACGGACTGGCAACGATAGTGACCGTTACAGGTTCGGATGACGGCGATTCAAGATCGGTGCACACGGCGGTGTACGAGATCTTTGTAGTGTCGCCCTCATTTGGCGGCAACGTGATTTCGAACTGGTTCACGCCGGCGGCATAGCTGGAAGCTCCTGCGCTTGGCCCACCGACAACGAGGAAGTTGAACGAGGTGAGGGGATGACCAGCGGGGCAACCTTGATAGGACGTCCACTTCACAGTGACAGACTCGTCTCCGTAGTACGGGCCGAGTGGAGTCAGGGTCGTTGCAGAAGGTTGCGTCGGATTCGGCGTCACCGCGATCTTGTCGTAGAAGTAGACCGTGATGGTTTCGCCCTTAGAGACGTTGCCGGTCGGGGCTGCCTGGTAGGAGAATCCGACCTTCTCAGACGAAGGCGCTTCGGTGCCGATTTGAGCATCGAGCACGAGTTCCTTGTCTTCCAAGATTTGCGCGACCGCGTCTTGCTTGCGGTCCAAGAGCTCATCCTCACTGAGCGCGACTAGCGTGGACGTGGGTTCTGGCTCGGGAGCTACGGTCTCTGATGCGCTCGGTGATGCGCTTGTCGCGACAGGTTCTTCGTCGCCCGGGCTGGCGAGCAGCGCGATGATCGCACCGATCAAGACAACCGCAAGCAGCGAAATCAACGCAACGATTGGCCAGGTCCACGGATTGCGACGCTTGGTTTCCTCGAGGACCTCACCGGTGGTGACGGCAGCACCGGCCGGGTTCGCGGTCGTGAGAACTCTAGTTGCCTGTGTGTTGTTGCCGTAGTTGAGGCCCACCGTGGCGGCATGAGAGTTATCGCCCAAGATGCCGGGAACAGCGGTGGCCGCAGCAGCGACATCCCCGCGGCGCAACGACTGCGCTGCACGGGACAGATGCGAAGCGGATGCCGGGCGGTCGCCAGGTGACTTAGCCAAGCACGCGTACACAAGGTTGCGCACCGGTTCGGACACCGTCATCGGCAGCTCGGGTGGAGTCTCGTTGATCTGTGCCATCGCGATCGCGACTTGCGATTCGCCCGTGAACGGGCGACGCCCGGCAAGAGCTTCGTAGGCGACGATTCCGAGGGAGTAAATGTCAGTCGTGGGGGAGGCGGGGTGACCACTGGCCTGTTCGGGCGAGAGGTACTGCACTGTTCCCATGACCTGACCGGTCGCGGTCAGCGGTACTTGGTCGGCAATGCGGGCGATGCCGAAGTCGGTGATCTTGACGCGGCCTTCTGGCGTGATGAGAAGGTTTCCGGGCTTGATGTCGCGGTGCACGAGACCTGCGGCGTGAGCAGCCTGAAGAGCGGCGGCAGTCTGAGACACGATGTCGAGAACGCGGTCGGGGTCGAGCACGCGTTCGCGCTCAATAATGGCGCTGAGAGCTTCGCCAGGAACGAGTTCCATGACGAGGTAGGCGCTGCCCTCTTCTTCTCCGTAATCGAAGACGTTGGCGATGCCCTCGTGGTTGACGAGGGCAGCGTGGCGCGCTTCGGCGCGAAAACGCTCTAAGAACCCGGGGTCGCCGAGGTACTCATCCTTAAGGATTTTGATCGCAACCGTTCGGCCGATCACGAGGTCTGTTGCTTGCCAGACCTCACCCATGCCGCCAATCGCTACGCGACTGGAAAGCTGGTATCTACCGCCGAATGTGAGTCCACTAGTTGGTCTCATCTGTTTAGCACCGCCTCTAGTACTTGACGCCCAATTGGTGCGGAGAGCCCACTCGATGTGCCGGACTGTCCTAGCCCGCCACCGTCTTGGACAACTACCGCGACAACAACTTCTGGATCATTTGCCGGAGCGAATCCGGTGAACCACAACGTGTATGGCTCGCCTTCTCCGTTTTCTGCTGTACCGGTCTTTCCTGCAACCTCAACCCCATCAATACTGGCAGTGTTCGCAGCACCGTTACTGACCCCATCCACCATCATTTGGGTGAGTGCGGCGGCGGTTTGCGGACTGAGTGCCTGACTGAACAGAGTTGGCTCGAAGGACTGGATGGTTGTGAGATCGGAGGACACGATGCTCTCAACAAGATTGGGCTGCATCAGAGTGCCGCTGTTGGCGATCGCCATCGACACCATGGCCATCTGCAGCGGGGAAGCACGAACGCTGGATTGACCGAAGGCCGAGAGCATCGTCTGGGGAGCGTCAAGAGCGCGCGGGTAAACGCTCTCGGTTGATGCCAGTGGCACGGAGACGCTCTCGTTGAAGCCGAAGAGGTTGGCTTGCTCGCGAATAGCGTTGGAACCGAGCTCTGCACCCAGCTGAGCGAAGGGGATGTTGCACGACAGGCGGATGGCCGTAGCAATTGACGCGGTGCTGCCCGAGCCACACGTCGCGCTGTCGGAGTTGCTGATGACGAAGGTGCTCTCCGGCAACTGCAATTCTGCAGGGTTCGGGAACGTGCTCTCTGCGGTGTAGTCGCCGCTCTCGAGAGCGGCAGCCGCGACAACGAGCTTGAACGTCGACCCGGGAGGGTCCAAAGGTCCGGCAAGCGTGCGGTTGAAGAACGGGTCGTCGGGGTCAGCGAGCAAACGGTCGTACGCATCGATGACCTCGCTCGTGTTGTGAACGGCCAACTCGTTGGGGTCATACGACGGCTTGGACACCATGGCCAAAATTTCGCCGGTATCGGGCTTGATTGCGACGACCGCGCCCTTGAGATCTCCGAGTGCATCCCACGCCGCTTGCTGAATTACAGGATCGATTGTCAGTTCGACCGCAGCACCCGTGGGGTTCTGTCCGGTGAGGATCGAGTTCACTTGATCAAAGAACTGATCGTTGGAAGAACCACTGAGGTAGTCGTTGAGCGAATTCTCCAGACCAGTGTTTCCCTGGTTCAGAGTGAGGTAGCCGGTGATGGGCGCGTACAACTCGCCCTTCGGGTAGACCCGCAAGAACTTGAATTCGTCATCGACAGGCTCGGAGTACGCGATCGGCTCGCCGTTGACGAGGATGGGGCCACGCTCGGCCGAATAGCTTGCGTAAAGCGTTCGAACATTGCGGCCATCCGCCTGCAGGCTGTCGGCTGTGACGACCTGAATAACAGAACTTGAGATGAATAGGCTCACGAACATGAGAAGCACGACGGTGCTCACTCGCTTAAGTTCACGGTTCACTGTCCCACCACCAATCGGTTTTCGATCGAAGGCTCAATAACGAGTTGCGGCTGATGACGCACGGTGTCAGAGAGACGCAGCAAAAGCGCTGCAATGATCCAGTTAGCAACCAGCGATGATCCACCGGCAGCTAAGAACGGCGTCGTGAGACCGGTCAACGGAATCACTCGCGTGACACCACCGATGACAACAAACACCTGCAGAGCGATCACGAAAGCGAGACCGACCCCTAAGAGGCGGCCGAAATCATCTTGACCGGCAAAGCCGATGCGGAATCCACGAGACACAAACAGAAGGTACAACGCCAGAATTGCGAAGATGCCGATAAGACCCAGTTCTTCGCCGAGCGACGCCACAATGTAGTCACTCTCAGCGAGGGGCGTGATCTCGGGACTGCCGCGCCCGAGGCCGGTTCCTATAAGGCCACCGTCAGCGAAACCGAAGAGGCCCTGGACTAACTGGTAACTTCCTCCGGTTGCCTCGTAGACCTCCTGGTTAAACGGATCGAGCCATGCATCGATGCGCCCAGAAATGTAGGTCAGGTAGCGGCTGGCAACAAAAGCGCCGCCCAAGAACATGGCCATTCCGAGCAGAATCCAACTCGAACGCCCCGTGGCGACATAGATCATCACAAGGAACAGCCCGAAGTAAAGCAGGGCGGTACCCATATCGCGCTGGAAGATCAACACGAGCATGGATGCCACGAAGACAACGATGATGGGGCCGAGATCGCGGGCACGCGGGAAGGTCATTCCCATAAATTTGCGGCCGACCATGGAGAGGGAATCTCGCGCCGACACCAAATAGCCGGCGAAGAACACAGCGAGGGCGATCTTGGCGAGCTCGCCCGGTTGGAACGAGAACGCACCAATTTGGACCCACAGGCGCGCGCCGAAACGTGTGTCACCGATCACGGGAGCGAGCGGCAGAAGCAACAGTGCGATACCGCTGAACATCGCAATGTAGCGATAGCGCTGCAGGACACGGTGATTCTTGATGATGATCAGCACCGCCATGGCGATGACGATGGCAATGCCGGTCCAGACAATCTGGCGAACGCCACCGCTGCCCCAGCCGGTGGATTCATCAGCCAAGTCGATGCGGTAAATCATGGCAATACCGAGGCCATTGAGCACCGTAATGATCGGCAAGATCAGAGGGTCGGCATCCCGCGCTGTTTTGCGCAGCGTGATGTGCATTGCGAACACGAGCACACCAAGCAGTCCCGAGAGTCCCAAGACGGTGTAGCCAAGGTGGCCAAGCGCGCCCAATTGCACGAGCGCGATCGAACCCAAGTTGATGCCGATCGCCACAATGATCAGCAGCAGTTCAAGATTGCGCAGGCGGGCAGGAACCCGCAGCTTGAGGCGGATGTTTTCGGTGATAGCTCGAGGGCCGGCTGCAGCCGAGGCCCGAGCATCAGCGCTAGGGGATGCGGGCATCAGACAACATTTCTACGATGCGTTGGGCATCCTGGAGGTCGCTCGCGTTGATGGTGTGCTCAACGCTCGTGCGCAAGTAGAGGGGCAAATCGACAACGCGAACGTCGGTGATTTGGTAGACGTGCGACAACGAAATTGGGCCGATGCTCTGCTGCACACCCTGATAAATCGCGACCTTGCCGTCATCCGTGCCCACAAAGTGCTGCTGCTGGGTGTACTGGTAGCCGACAACAAGACCAGCCAGGATTGCTGCGATCGTGAGAGTGATGAACGTAATCCACGAAATGCGGCGGCGGCGAACGCGGCGGCGATCCTCGCGGATGATGGCCTGGTAGTACTCGTCAGACTCTGGCTCGAAGTGACTGTCGTCGGTCTGCGTCGCTTTCAACGGGTGCAGCAAGAGGTTCGGCAAACGAACCGGCTTCTTCACGATCGTCGGCTCGAATGAGAGCGGGGAAGCTGCGGAACCAACCATGAGCGGCGGCTCGTGGGCTGACGACGCGTCGTCACCGACATCCACCAACACGACGGTGACATTGTCGGGGGCGCCCTGATCGAGAGCCGCCTGAACAAGACGCTCGGTCGCGACCTGCGAATCGGTTACGCGACGAAGGATTGCCGCGATCTTCTCTTCGGTGACGAAGCTGCTCAGCCCGTCGGAGCACAGCAACCAACGGTCACCGGCCTGCGTGTCAAAGACGTCCGTATCGATCTCGGGTGACGCATCAACGTCGCCCAACACCCGCATCAAGACAGATCGGCGCGGATGCACGGCCGCTTCTTCAAGCGTGATGCGACCGCTCTCAACCAGACGCTGCACGAAGGTGTGATCGTGCGTCATCTGCTTCATGGCGCCGTTGCGCAGCAAATAGATGCGCGAGTCGCCAATATGCGCCATGCCCATCTTGTCGCCGACACGAACCATTCCACTGACCGTGGTGCCCATACCGGTGAGCTCATTGTGCTCGATGACGGTGTCAGACAGGATGCGGTTGGCGGCGAGTAGCGTGTCGTGCAATACCTGAGCAGCTTCTTCCGCTGTCTCGAAAACGTGGTCGGCTTCTGCAACGTGCTTGATCGTTATCGCCGAGGCGACATCACCACCGGCGTGGCCACCCATGCCGTCCGCAACAATAAATAAATGACTGCCGGCGTACGCACTGTCCTGGTTATTAGCCCGAACCTTACCCACATGGGATGCGGCAGCACTGTTGCCCGAAGTGGCCATTCAATTACCGTCGCAGTTCGAAGCTAGTAGTGCCGATCTTGATCGGCGTATTCAACGGAATCGGCGTCGGAACGCTCACCCGCTGGCCAGCCAAGAAAGTGCCGTTCGTGGAATCGAGATCCTGAACAACCCAGCTATCGGCCCAACGCAACAAGCGTGCGTGATGGGTTGAGGTGTAGTCGTCACGGATAACCAAGCCGGACTCGCTTGAACGGCCGATAGTCAGCTGCTCTTCGGGGAGCGAAATCTCTAGCCCCTCTTTTGATCCAGAAACAATCACCAGGCGCGTGGCATCAAGCGAGCTTCCGTCGGCAGGAGCTGGCGCTACGGGGCGCGTGGGCTGGGCTGCGGCGGGAGCAGGAGCGGTGGGAGCGGCGGCTTGTTGCGCCTGAGCTGCGCTCTGTACGGGCATCCGACGCACCTTTTCTCCGAAGAGATCGGAGCGCAGCGCGTAGACGATAGCGAAGATGAAGCCCCACATGATGGCCAGGAACGCGACGCGCAACAAAAGGAGGGTTAGTTCACTCATAGGGTGAACCCCCCGTCGTCGCGACGATCAGCGGGCTGGTCGACATCTGCAGATTGGGCAAGCACACGGAATACGATACGGGTTCGACCGATATCAATCACGGATTCCGGCGCGAGTGGTGCACGAGAAACAGGAGATCCGTTCAATTTTGACCCATTTGTGGAGTTCAGGTCGTTAACTTCAGCCCGGCTGCCATCCCACAGGATCTCCACATGCTTGCGGGAAATGCCATTGTCGTCGACGGTGATGTCGGCTTCGCTGCCGCGACCGATGATCGTACGGGCGTGTTTGAGGGTGTGACGGGTGCCGTTGATGTCGAGCACCGGAGTCCAGGCCACGGTGCCCTTCACGTTGACGGAATCGACTTCGATCATTCCCTGGCTGAGAGAGTCATCGGGGGCAAGAACGATAGAGATGCCGCCTGAGAACGAATAGTGCTGGGCGGTAGCGTGACGCTGCACCAACTCGGTCAGTTCGGAGATGAGCGTGCTGCCGAGGCCAGCCATGCGCTGATAGTCGCTTTGGCCGAGGCGCACGGTGAAGTTGTTGGGTACGAGGATGCGTTCTCGCGATACAACGGCGGCCTGCGTGTCGAGTTCGCGGCGCAGGGCGCTCGTGATTTCGACGGGTTGCAGACCACTTTTAAAGGTCTTAGCGAAAGCGCCATTGACGGCGCGTTCGAGACCTCGTTCAAAGTTGTCCAGAAGACCCAAAGCTCTCCTCGTTGTGGCTCGTTGTAGTACGTCGATGTTAGCCGGTGCTTGTGGCTAACCCGTTACCCACGGTCGAGCAATTAGGGCAGGAGACCCATCGGGTCAACACGAGTGCCGTTGACGTAGGTCTCGAAGTGGAGGTGGGCGACGGTGACGTAACCGGTGCTGCCGCTCAGGCCGATGGGGGTGCCTGCTGCCACAGTTTGGCCAGGGGAGACCATTTGCGATCCTGCAATCATGTGCGAGTAGAGGGTTGAGACTCCGCTGCCGTGATCGATCTTGACGTACTGGCCCCAGCCGCCACCGTAGGTGACTTGGGTGACAACTCCGGGGGAAGCGGAAACGATTGTCGCCCCGCTGCCGGTCATAATGTCGATGCCGCCGTGGAATTCTGAACCGCGGTAGCCGAAGCCGTCGTTGACGGGAGCGTTGGCGGGCCAGACGGCAAGGAATCCAGCGAAGGCACCGTCGTAGGTTCCCGCAAATGAACCGGAAGCGCCCGCGGAGTAAACCTCTGCAACGGGCTCTGGCTCAGGCTCAGGTTCTTTGATCGAGAGCTTGTCGCGCTCTGCGGCGCTGATTTCGGTTTCTACTGAAGAAGCAAAGGACTGGATCGGCACACTCTGAACAGGCTCAGTCGTGGCGACGGCAGCAGACTGCTGCAAAATTGCGGATGCCGACGCTGCAGAAGCAGTCGACTCGATATCGCGCGACGAAGGCTCCATGTGTGCTGCGGCTGGAACAGTCACACTCACGACAACAGCCATGATTGTGCTGATGATCAGCAATCGTTTCACGCGGTAACCCCCAGGGGTGTGGTCTGTAGTTCTGTCTAGTTGGACAGATTTTGGATCAAGTCTGGTTGAACCCGTGGCTTTAGGCACACGGACAGCTATCGACTCTATATGACGAAGCTGGGAATCGTCACTGTTGATCTTCTGGGCATGGAATCGCTGAACCACTGGGCGCTGTGATAATCTCACTCAGTTGAGTGTTCAACTCAACCCACGCGTGAGTGGCGGAATTGGTAGACGCGCACGGTTCAGGTCCGTGTGTTCGAAAGGACGTGGGGGTTCAAGTCCCCCCTCGCGCACAGTGCAATTGCACAGTAGAAGTAAAAGAAAAGGCCCACCGATTGGTGGGCCTTTTCTTATTGGTCTGTAGGGGATTGCCCCGGTATTCTGCCGGCTAGCGAACCTGGCGCGTAGTGAACTGCATTTGCGGGTTCGCGTAGAACTCCTGCGACTCGACGAGCTGCAGCTCGCGCTCGCCCGACTCGAGAGTCTTAGCGAGCAGGTCGAAGACGCTCGAGGCCGTGCGAGCCAGCGCATCCGCAGCGTCGCCGGTCTGCGTGAAGTGGGCGGTGAAGAGAGCGGCGGTGACGTCACCGGAACCATTGGCCTTCATCGGAAGCTGCGGGGTCTGCACGATCCAGGCTCCGGCATCCGTCACGACCATCATCTCGATGGTGTCGGACTCGCGGTCGGGGCGCTCGACGCTCGTCACGAGAACCGTGCTGGGGCCCATGGCGCGGGCGAGATCTGCGGATGCCAGCGTCGACTCAATGGTGTCGGGCTCGGTTTCGGTGAGAAAACCCAGCTCGAACTGGTTAGGCGTGATGATGTCAGCGACCGGGACCACGCGCTCACGCAGCAGGATCGGGATGGCCGGGGCCACGAAGCATCCGGATTTCGCATTGCCCATCACCGGGTCGCACGAGTAAATTGCGCGGGGGTTCGCTGCCTTGACGCGTGCAACCGTGTCGATGATGACATCGCCGATGCCCTCGCCGCCCTGGTAGCCGGAGAGCACGACATCGATCTGGGGGAAGACGCCGCGATCCTCGATGCCGGCGATAACTTCAGACACATCGCTTGGGTCGATCATCGGTCCGCGCCACGCGCCGTAGCCGGTGTGGTTAGAGAAGTTGACCGTATAAACGGGCAACACCTCAACGCCGATGCGTTGCAGCGGGAACACCGCGGCAGAGTTGCCGACATGGCCGAACGCGACTGCGGACTGAATCGAGAGGATCTTCATCCTCTAATTCTCCCACCTTCCACTCTGTGTCTGCTGCAACGGCAGGTGCTATCGCGCGGTTGAAGCGCTTAGGCTGTGACCTCGGTCTTCGCCGTATCGGACTTCGGTGACTTCTTGACGTCGAGCGTCGTCCACGATTTCTTGAGCAGGCGCTGGACTGAGCCGTCGAGCAGCACAGCGACCACCAGAGTGGCACCGATAAGGATGGTCTGCAGGAACTGCGAGACGCCCATGATGACGAGGCCGTTGCGGAGCACTCCCACAAAGAGCAGACCGGACACGACGCCCGTAATGCGGCCCATGCCTCCCTCAAGGGCGACACCACCAAGCAGCACTACCGTGAGGGCCTGAATCTCCATACCGTTGCCTACCGTAGGAGGGGCGGACTGTAGTTTGGCGGCGAGCAGAGTTCCTGAAATGGCGGCAGCAACTCCGGTAGCGACGAAGAGCGAGAAGATCGTGCGGGGAACCCGGATGCCCATGAGGTGAGCGGCCCGCGGGTTACCACCGATTGCGAGCACATTGCGGCCCAGCGAGTTTCTATTCAGGACGTACCACGCCAAGAAAACGCCGACGGCAAGGATGATGATTTGAAGAGGCACAGGCCCGATTGTCATCGTTCCGAGCGCTTTGAAGGAATCGGGGAATCCCACCAGGGTCGAACCCTGCGTGAGGAACAACGCTAAGCCGCCCCACACACTGAGGAACCCGAGTGTGATGACGAGGGGATTGAGCTTGAGGTACGCAACGAGAAGTCCGTTCAGCGCCCCGGTGATCACTCCGACCACAATTGCGGCCGCAAAGCCCCACAGCGCAGAGTTGGTTTCGAGCATCACCATGGCCGATACGACAGCGCTCAAGCTAGCGACGGAACCTACGGACAGGTCGAGGGTTCCCGACATGACGAGGAATGCCAGAGGCAGAGCGATGATTCCCAGCTCAGCGATCTGCAAAAGAATGGTCTGGCCATTTGCAAGGCTGAGGAATCGCGGATTCATCGACGCAAAGAAGATGATCATCACGAGGAGAGCGATGAATGTCCCGTTCTGAGCGAGAGCGATTTTGATGCGGTTCATGCGGGGCTTCTTTCGGCTGAAGTGAGATCAAGAAGGGTGTTGAGGAGGCGCTCTTCGTAGCCTCCAGTGCGGTGGAGTTCTTGGTGGCGGCCGTGGGCCAGCACGTAGCTGCGGTCGCACAGTGAAGCGATTTCGTCGGTTTCGGCTGACGCGATGATGATGCTCACTCCCGTTGCGGCGAGTGCCCGGAGGGCGAGCTTGATGTCGTGCTTTGCGCCGATGTCGACCCCCTGCGTTGGTTGAGCGAGCAGGAGCACCTTGGGGGCAACGGGGAACATCCATCGGGCGAGGAGGTGCTTCTGACGGTTTCCGCCGCTGAAGCTCGCAATGGGAGCGTCGCCATCGGGGCCGACGACATTGAGGGTGTCCCGGATGGTGGCGTACTGCTTCGTCATTGCTGCGCGCCCTAGGCGGCCGCGCCAAGGAAGAAACGTGTTGTCGATTGCACTCATGCCGACGACTAGTCCGTCGACCTCACGATCGGCGGGAACAAGGTGCACACCACTTTTGATCGCATGTTGGGGAGACAGGGCTCGATATCGCAGCCCGGAGAGTGTTGCGTCGACAGCCTTACCGAGGCCGAAGAGTTCGGCAAGGAGGTCGAACTGTTCCCCGGCGGCCATGCCGAAGAGCCCCACGATTTCGCCGTCGCGGAAAACTAATGGGCGATCGCCGTCATTGACCACGAGACGTTCTTCGCCGACCTCGGGATGCCATTCGGAATCGAAGTCGACTTCGGGGGCAAGGGCTGCTGAAAGTGCAGCGAGGCTCATGCCGCTGGCGGAGTGATCCATGACGAGTTCTCCGCCACGCAAAACGACAATGCGTTCGCATACTTCGAGGATGTCGGGAAGACGGTGCGAAACGTAAATGACCGCGGTTCCCTGACTAGCGAGGCGGCGAATGAGGTCGTGCAGCGCTTCCGTTTCGGCGGCGCCGAGGGCTGCCGTCGGTTCGTCGAGCATGAGAACTTTCATCTCACCGGCGAGGTAGCCTCTAGCCAGATCGACGAGTTGGCGTTCGCCTAGAGTCAGCGCACCAACGGGGACGTCAAGCGCGAGTCCTTCCGCGCCGACTGAGTCAAGTGCTTCGCGGCCGCGGCGTAACCGTTCTGCGCGGCCCGGCACATTCGATCGAGCAAGGAACAGGTTGTCGATGATCGAGAGGTTAGAAGCAAGTGCTGGCTCCTGGTGGATGACTGTAATCCCGCTGTGAGCAATCTCGCCTGGTGTAGATCCGGCAGGGATTTTTTCGCCGTCGAGCCAGAGAGCACCTGATGTCGCTGTGGCAGCCCCTGTTGCCACATTCAGCAGGGTGGACTTGCCTGCGCCGTTGTGGCCGAGCAGGCCGACGATTTCACCCGCTTTGATGGAGAGATCGATGCCATCAACCGCGAGAGTTGAGCCGTAGCGCATCGTGATCTTGTCGAAGCGGAGTCGAACGCTCTCAGTGGTGGATGTCATGACTTGCTCTCTTTTAGAAGTCCCGCCGCCGACACCCAATGGAGTCGACGGCGGGACAAGTGCTGCGTGCTTACTGAACGTAGAAAGATTCTGCGTTCTCGGGAGTGACCTGAATCGAGGTCAGCACGGTGTCTTCGAGTTCTTCGCCGGCCGCGGCCTTGAGCAGAAGCGAGGCGTTGCTCTCTGCGAGTAGCTGAGCGGGCAGGATGAAGGCGAAACGCCACATGCTGTTGGCATCCTTCACGATGTCGAGCGTCTCGTTGGTGGCGTCAAGCGAGCCGACGAGGTAGCTGTCGTCATCCGCTGCTACGCCGGAGTCGAGCAGGGCCTGGTAAACGCCGGCCGTGTTGTCGTTGCTTGTGCCCAACCAGATCTTGGTGTCGGGGTCGGCGATGAGCTGGCTCTTGGCGTTGTCGTTACCTTCGGCGCGCGAGATGCCGGGGAGCTCGTCAATTACGGCGTTGGAGGCGGTCTCGAGGAGCGCATCTGCGATTCCCTCGGTGCGACCCTTTCCGAGGTCCGAAGTCTTGTCGGCGATGAGAGCAACCGTTACTTCAGCTTCGTCAGCCATGTTCTCGTTGATCCACTCGCCAGCAGCGGTGCCGAGGAGGCGACCGTCTTCATACGCGTCGATGATCGTGCCGTACTCCACACCATCCCACTTGACGGCGTAGCCGAGAACGGGGATACCGGCAGCTTGAGCGCGCTCGGTTACAGGAACCATGGCGTCACTCTGCACGGGGAAACCCATGATTGCTTTAACGTCGCCGCGCTGGATCCATGCGTCCCAGTCAGAAACTTGAGTTTGGACATCCCACTGTGGGTCGCTCGTCAGGAATTCATACCCGGCGTCTTCGATGATCGGCTGCATGATCTTCAACTGGTCGTTCCAGATGGTGATGTCCATGCCGGCGAAGCCCATGGCGATCGCACCGTTGGTTGCGGGCGTGCTTGACGAGTCGTCTGCAGCGCTGCTGCAGGCTCCGAGGCTAAGAGCGAGAACGGATGCTGCTGCGACCGTGCTCAGAGCTCGGCGGCGGAAACGTGATGAGGTTATAGACATTGCTGTGTCCTTTATGGGAAGTGATGCTGCGGAAGGACTGCGCCCACTGAGGGCGGGCGCAGATAAAGCGGGCCGTGCGAGAAAAGCTGCGGAGTTAGTGGCTCACAGGGAATGATCAACGACCATGCGGCGGCCAGTGGAGGCTCGCAGATCGTCAATTGCACGGGCTGCTTCGGCTACGGGGATGGTGTCGCCGATCAGCTTGTCGAGGGGAAGTTGGCCGCCTAAATACAGGCGAGCGATTCGAGGAAAGTCGACCTGAGGTCGTGATGAGCCGTAGTTGCAGCCGAGGATACGTTTTCCGGTTGCCACGAGGTGCCAGGTCTTGAAGCCAACTTCCACATCGCGCGCAGGCATTCCCACGAGAACGGCTGCCCCACCCGGCTTCAGGTAGTCAGGAAGGCGAGCGGATGTCGCGGCGAGGCCAATCGCGTCGAACGCGTAATCCACGCCGCCGTTGCTGATGGCCACGATCTTCTCGGCAAGTTCTGGGTCGTCGCCGCGGAGCGTGTGCGTCGCGCCGAATTCTGCTGCTGTCTCCAAGCGGTCGGGGGAGAGGTCGATCGCGATGATGGTGCTGGCACCCACAAGCTTCAGGCCCATGATGATGGTCTGGCCAACGCCACCGCATCCGACGACGACGGCAGATTGCCCTGCGTGAACGTCGGCGGTGTTCATGACAGCGCCTACTCCGGTCGTGACCGAGCATCCGATGAGTGCTGCGACTGCTGCCGGCACTTCAGCCGGGATGGGCACGACGGCCGAGCGGGGCACAACTGCGTAGTCGGAGAACGTTCCGACTCCGAGGTACGGACGGACTTCGTTGCCGTCGGCCGCGGTGAGAGGCGTGGTGCCATCGGGCAATCCGTTGGTTGCAGCTCCTGAGGCTTGGCACAGCCAAGATTGACCGGCGATGCACGAGGCGCAGGTGTTGCAAGGGGCGAACCAGGAGAGCACCACTTGCTCGCCGACCGTGAGGTCGCTGACGCCATCTCCAATAGCTTCGACGATTCCGGCACCTTCGTGCCCAAGAGCGACGCGGTGGTCGAATGGCCAGTCACCGTTGATGACGTGAAGGTCGGAGTGGCAGACGCCGGCGGTTGTCATGCGAACGAGCACTTCACCGGCACGTGGATCGGCGACAGCAACTTCTGCGAGATAGGGCTCGGTGCCGACGCCATCGAAGAGGAGAGATTTCATGTGCGTTCCTGACTGCTGAAAGAAAACGTGGGCAGAGGTGGGGTTCATGAGCAACGAACATTTGTCGTGTCTGATGGCCATGGTTCCGACTGCCAAAACCGTGCGTTCCGGTTCGTTGAAGCAACGCTAGATGTAGCAAAGAGTCATAGGCAATGTCGCATTTGTGCGACTATTCATGATTCAGTGTGCAATTGCCCAAAATTCCGAAGAAATGAATCGCTAGGAATCACTCGCGAAACATGCTGGAAATATGAGTCACGGTGAGTGCAGTACAACTAACGCAATTGCGGCATCCCGGGGAACCGTGATGTCGAGACCCGTGACCTGGCGAAACGTGCTGAGCCGGTTAACAACGGTGTTGCGGTGACAGAAGAGACGTTCCGATGTTAGCTTGATCGATCCAGTCTCGGAGTACGCCAGTACCGCGCGCACGAGGTGATCCCGTTCGTACTGGGTGCACTCGGCGAGAGCTTCGCGAACATCCCGTCCAAAGTCAGGGATTGCGGACGCCAACAAATCTCGGGCCACGGCTAGCCAGGCTTCGTTGGTTCCCAGCATGCGAGGGTGGGACGATCGCGAGGCTTGACGGGCGAAGAGGGCGGCGGCATCTGCAGCCGCGGGGACGTTCGCAAGGCCGATCACTTCGTCGATGTAGCCGCCGGGGAGGTTGGCGAGTTCTTCCGCGACGGACGTGCTTGCAGTGGGGGTGCCCTGCTCGCGAAACATGCAAAATCCATCGCCACGGTCATACCCAAACCAACTCGACGAGATTGTTCCTCTCGCGAGTTGCAGTTGAAGTTCCGCTACGCCTTCGCCCACGACCAGCACAATCTCGAACTGCGCAGCGGCGGAGACGCCAAGCCCATCCGCGATCTCCGCGACCAACTCGGGGCGGGTGAGGTCGCTGGTGAACAGGCGCGACACGTGGCGCGCGGTGAGTAGGCGAGAGTCGCGGCTCAGGCGTGCTTGTTCCGCTAAGAAAGACTGCTGCACTTCGCTCACGTAGTCCTCAACGGTGGTCAGCACGCGTTCGACGTTGCGCACAAGCAGAGCGTCCGAGTCTGGGCCGGCATGCCGTTGAAGGGAGTACCAGAGCACCCGAAAGTCGAGACGGATTGCCTCGAGGAGCACATCTTCGGGAACGCCCTGACGCGCTCGCCGTGCTCCAAACTCGTGAGAGAGGGATTTCAATTCCTGGGGGAGTGGCTTATTACCCAGCTTGTGAAGCAGCATGGTGAGCGTGTCATGCGCGGTTCGCGTGAGGTCGCTTTTATCAACCATCCGCGGTTCGTAGTAGTCAGCTTCGGCGAAAAGCTTGAGGAAGTCGGCGACGATTTCCTCAATGTGAGCAAACAAGCGATCGACGAGACTCGACCACTCCTCATCCACTGCGCTTTCGACCCGTGTCGGTTTAGTGTCTCGTGCCTTCATCGCAAACCCCGATCAGGGCCAAGCCCCGTGCTTTGGTGATCTGCACAGCCTATTGCGTATTCTGATCGCAAAATCCCATTGATAGTGACTTTCTGCACCGGTTAACTAGGGCCACCAATGTCGGGAAGTTCCGGCATCCATTGACGTCGACTTCGATTCCTTATCTGAAGGTGGCCCTGTGCTCATCGACACCATTATCGAAAACGCGAAGATTGTCACGATGGACGAGGCGCGCCCGCGCGCCCACAGCATCGGAATCAATCACGGTGTGATTGTCGGAGTCGACGACGAGTTGACCGGAATCACAGCGTGCAACCGCGTCAACGCGCACGGTGCGACCGTGGTGCCCGGCTTCAACGATGCTCACGCACACAGTGTCTGGTTCGGGCTCACGCTCATCGAAGCCGATGTGAGTGGCGCGACTGCTCTGAACGATATTTACGATGTGATTGCCGCAGCCGCCGCACGCTCGGAAAGCGACGGCTGGATCATCGCAAGCGGCCTCAACCACCACGCGACCGGCGGCCAGTACCCTGACCGGGATGCCCTCGACCGGGTTTCCAACGGCCGGCCGGTGTGGATCAAACACAGCTCGGGTCACGCTTGCGTGCTCAATGGTGTGGCGCTGAAACTCGTCGGTGCTGAGAACTCAGCACCACCGGTGCCCAGCGGAGGACGCGTCGTCGTCGACAACGCTGGCCGCCCCACCGGGCTGCTTGAAGAGACCGCAATGAGTCTCGTTCAGGCCCTCGTGCTGCCGTATCCATTGACGGTGATTGAGGACGCTCTGGCGAAAGCCACCACTCAGTACGCTCGCGAGGGCCTCACAAGCGTGACGGATGCCGGTATCGCCGGCGGCTGGATCGGGCACAGTCCCCGCGAATTCGCCGGCTATCAGAATGCTAAAGATGCGGGAACGCTGCGCTCTCGCATGCAAGTGATGATCAGCTTGGACGCGCTTGAGGAGCTCCCCGGGCACAGCGAAGACTCCGCCGGAGTGGGACTCTCTGCGGGCATCCGTTCTGGAGCTGGCGACGAGTGGTTACAGATCGGCCCCACCAAGATCTTCACTGATGGCTCGCTTCTTGCTTCCACAGCGCTCATGACCGAGCACTACGAAGGCGCCGCCCACAACCACGGTTACCTACAGGGAGACCCGGACTCATTGCGGGAGCGCGCGTTGGCGGCTCACCGCACGGGATGGGCGCTCGCATTGCACGCCATCGGCGATGGGGCCTTGGATTTTGCTCTCGACATTCTGGAAAGCGCGCGCAAAGATACGTCGAGTCACGGAATGCCGAACCGAATCGAACACGGTGGCGTCATCCGACCCGATCAGATGCAGCGACTGGCTGAATCGGGCGCGAGCGTTGTGCCGCAGCCACACTTCATCCGACTATTCGGGGACGGGATGATCGAACGCCTAGGCGCCGAGCGGGCGCAATGGAGCTATCGCGCCCGTTCCTTCCTCGACGCCGGCGTCGTGCTTCCCGGAAGCTCGGACCGCCCGGTTGCCCCTGGTGCACCCCTCGCAGTGATGCAGTCCTTCGTTGAGCGGCTGACCCAGTCGGGAGCGAGCTATGGCGAGGGGGAGCGAATCACGGCCTACGAAGCACTGCGGGCGTACACCGTCGGTTCTGCAGCAGCCACAGGGTGGGCTTCTCGCAAGGGCACGCTGGCGCGCGGAATGCTTGCCGACCTCGTGGTGCTGGGAGATAGCCCCGTGGATGTTCGGCCCGACCAGATTGGTCAGATTGAGGTCGTTGCAACCATCGTCGGCGGGCTAGTGAGCCATGACGCCAGTGGCCTGTTCTCGGCTGTTTCCTCCGTAACAGAACTGCGGGAACCAGCGCGGCGCTAGCGTAACGCGGTTGGACGGGCTCGAGCGGCATCCGCGCTGGAGCCGTTGTGTGAGGTTGCTTCGGCACGGCTAGCATTGCGCGCCAAGATGTAGAGCGACGCTTCTGCCGGAAGCCGCAGATCCAAGCCGGTGACTCGTTCGAGGCTGTCGAGTCGGTTGGTAATGGTGTTGCGGTGGCAAAAGAGCGCCCGCGAAGCCAAGGCGATAGAACCGCTTGTCAGAAATTCGTCTGCGGTGCGTTCGAGCACGGCACGCTCAGAAGCGGGCAGTTTTAGGAGTGCGTCGACATGGCGTTGGTGAATTATCCGCCCAGTATCGAACGGATTCTGAAAGACAGAGACATGCCAAAAGTCGGTGACATTTACTAGGCGAGTATCGCTGGGCGGCAAAACTAGCGCCACCGCCTGGGTGACCCGAATGGCGGCCGGAACTGACGAGATTCCGGGGATACCGTCGAGCATCAGAACTTTATGTTCGTGCGTGATCGCGTTCAACGGCATGGAGCCCTCACGTGGCATCTGCGCTATGAGCACCGGTCCGGACTCGGTTTCGTGCTGGTGGGCGACGATCCCGGCCCGGTGCAAAGTATCGTTCAGGCGATCGAGCGACTCATCTACTCTGTCGGCGTGCGTGAAGATCGTGAAATCGCTTTCCGGTGCGAACGATAACACCGCACACGCCCGAGTATTGAGTACGTGGTTCTTACCGTCAGTTTCGAGGAGGCGAGTAAACCACAGGCGTCGCTCATCCTGACGCACTTGAGCCATGCCAAATTGTGTGGCGGTGTAAGCACTGGTGAGTTCTTGGCTGTGCCGCTCAATCGCATCCCAAATTCGCGGGACGCTGTCGAACACTTCACGCATTTCGACATCGGTGGTGTGTGTCGAGATTGCCTCCCACATCACGCGGTAGTCGAGACGGATCGCCGACATCACATCCACGAGGGGAATTCCTTGCAGCGCCCGAGTGTGGCCGACGCGCTCTGAGACGTCACGGGCTTCGGATGGGATCTCATGCCCGCCGATGTCTGTGAGAAGGCGGATGAAGATCATCCGGCAATCGGCGATCACACGATCCAAGTCGACGAGGCCCTCTGTGTACACCTCGATCGTGCCGAGCTGAACTGTCCATCGTTCAACGAGGGTGTCGACTTCACTCAGGCACGCCCTGGTGGCGCGGGAGAGGATTGTGGGCACAGAGAGCTCGGTCAATTTCAATCACATTTCGAACAGATTTCAGTCTGTGCAGATGCACACAATGTCTGCTCAATGATACGCGTATCCGTGATTGCTGGAACTCAACATCGTTGGAATCATTGATTCACCGGTTCTATCGTCAGCAAACCCTGACCGCACACGCCTCGTTATCGAGGTGTGCAAATGGTCAGAGGGATCCTGGCGGGGTGAACAGTTCTCCCGAGATCGCTCGCCGACTTCAGCGGAGCAGCAGGAAAGCACAAAGAGGGCATTCGCCTTGAGCGCTCTTGCCACAAACGAAGAAGGGACCCGTCCCCGTGGACGCTAACGACATCACCACCGACGCCGCATTCTTGGCCGACTTTGCCACCATGAGCCTGTTCGGAGCCACCGGATCCGGTGGCGTTGACCGTCAGGCCGCCAGCGCTGCCGATATCGAACAGCGACGTTGGTTCGCTGGGTTGCTCGAATCTCACGGATTCACTGTGGAGTACGACCGCATCGCGAACCAGTTCGGTCTTCTCGAACTGGTGCCCGGTGCTCCCTACGTCATCGTCGGTTCTCACATGGACTCGCAGCCGACCGCCGGCAAGTACGACGGCGCGTACGGTGTTCTCGCTGCTGCGCACTCGGCCTTCCGCCTTAAGGAAGCGTGGGAGCAGGGTTCGGTTACTCCTGCCTACAACCTCGCAGTCGTCAACTGGTTCAACGAAGAGGGTTCACGCTTCGCGCCATCGATGATGGGCAGCTCGGTATATACCGGCAAGATGGCGTTGGAGACGGCGCTCGCCGTCACCGACCACCTCGGCGTCACGGTTGAGGAGGCGTTGGCTGACACTGGCTTCGTGGGCACGGGTGATGGTCCTCAGGCCGTTGGTTGTGCAGAGATCCACATCGAGCAGGGCCGTCTCTTGGAAAATGCCAAGGTCACGATCGGCCTGGTCACGGCCACCTGGGCTGCCAGCAAGTACCGCATTGTGATCAACGGTGAGCAAGCTCATTCCGGCGCGACTGTAATGGAGGATCGTCACGATGCCCTCTTCGGCGCTTCGCTGCTCGTAGTCGCTGCTCGTCGTCTCGCCGACCGTTTCCCCGGCAGCCTCCACACTGCTGTCGGTCAACTGGATGTCTACCCCAACTCGCCTGTTGTCGTAGCCTCACGGGTCGCCCTTCTGCTCGACCTGCGGTCAGGCGACGAAGCAGTTCTGAAGGAAGCCGACGAGATTCTCGCCAGCACCATTGCCGAGATTGAAGCGGATGCCAAAGTCTCGGTCGACATCGATTTGTCGCACTCGTGGGGCATCAATCCTTACCAGTCTGAGGGCGTCGACGTCAGTCGCTCCTCGGCGGAAGCACTGGGCCTTTCGCACATGGACATCATGACCGTTGCCGGTCATGACTCGACCAACATGAAAGATATTGTTCCCACCGTCATGCTCTTCGTTCCCTCGGTCGACGGAATCTCTCACGCTGAAGGCGAGTACACCACCGACGAAGACCTCGTGGCCGGTCTCGCTGTTATCGCTGAGGTGACTCGCCGTCTGGTGGCGGGAGAGCTCGCGCCGGTGGCATCCGATTCAGTTGACAAGGAACTTTCATGATCGACTACGCGGTCACAGACCCCGCTACCGGTCTCGTTGTCAAACGCTACGAGACCGCGACCGACGCACAGGTAGCAACGGCTGTCGCTTCAGCAGGCGAGGCCTATCGCCAGTGGCGTCTCGTTCCCATCGCGGAGCGTGCGGCCATGCTGCGGAAGGTTGCTGATCGCTACGCTTCCGATCGCGAACGGCTTGCTGAGATCATCATCCGCGAGATGGGGAAGACCACCGCGGAAGCTCTTGGCGAAGTTGACCTGTGCGTGAGCATTTATGCTTTCTACGCCGACAACGCGGAGGCGTTCGCGGCTGACAAGCCCATCGATGTGGCATCCGGTTCGGCTTATGTTCGCAGCGAACCCATTGGCGCCCTTCTGGGCATCATGCCGTGGAACTACCCGTACTACCAGGTCGCCCGCTTTGCGGCGCCGAACCTCGCATTAGGCAACACGATGCTGCTCAAGCACGCCCCGAGCTGCCCAGAATCGGCCGAAGCTATTGCCGAGATCTTTGCGGATGCCGGATTGCCGGAAGGCGTGTACGTCAACGTTTTCGCCACCAACGAGCAGGTCGAGACGATCATCGGGAGCCCCGTTATTCAGGGTGTCTCGTTGACCGGTTCTGAGCGTGCTGGGCGTGCCGTCGGCGCGATCGCGGGCCGCGAGATGAAGAAGCTCGTTCTTGAGCTCGGCGGATCGGACCCGTTCATTGTTCTTGACGATGCTGACCTCGATGCAGCTATCGCCGGTGCGGTTGCAGGCCGGATGGGCAACGCCGGTCAAGCCTGCAACGCCTCGAAGCGCATCATTGTGCTCGATGCAATCTACGACCGTTTCGTTGAGGGTTTCGTGGCTCAGGTTCAGGCGCTGAAGGTGGGTGAGCCTAGAGAGGGAGGCGTCGCCTTCGGCCCCCTGTCATCCGAGGCCGCTGCTGCTCAGGTTGTTGGTCAGGTAGAGGATGCGGTCGCTAACGGCGCAACGCTCCTCACTGGCGGTGGTCGCATCGATCGCCCCGGTGCCTATGTGCAGCCGACCGTCATCGCGGATATTCAACCAGGCACCCGCGCCTACAGCGAAGAAATATTCGGACCTGTCGCTGCCGTGTACCGGGTTGCGGATCAGGATGCGGCTATCCGCCTCGCCAACGATTCGCCGTATGGACTCGGAAGTGTGATCTTCACTACTGACGACGTGCGAGCTCAGGTTGTTGCCGAGCAGCTCGAAGTCGGCATGGTCGCAATCAACGCCCCGTCGCAAACCCAGGCCGACCTCCCCTTCGGTGGAGTGAAGTCATCAGGAATGGGCCGAGAGCTTGGCGAATACGGCATGGCCGAGTTCGTGAACCGCAAGCTCATCCGTCGGGCGTAGTTTCGCGAGTGGGGGAGTGGCCGCGTCGCGGCTGCTCCCCTTTTCTGTTCTCCTGGCTAGCGACGCCCGAGCTCCACGAGCTTGCGCTCGCGCATTGCCAAGAACAGCGGGAAGGTGAACGCGAAGGCCGTGATGCCCGAGAGCACGATGTAGAGCCAGGCCCGCTTCATCCCGAGTCGGCGCGCTTCGATGATGATCAGGATGCTGCCCGCAACGGCCACGATGAGAAGGTCAACGCCGAGCGAGTTGACGGCCGGGCCGCTGCCGAACCAGTCGCCGAGGTAGTCGCGCATCTGCACGATTGCCAGCGCGTTGAAGATCCACGTGCCGACCAGACCGATGATGGAGAGCACCGCGAAAGTGATCGCGGTCGCATTCCAGTGGCGGAGAAGAGCGGGACGCTTACGGTCGTGGGGTTGAGGGGACATGCTCCGTAGACTCTCGCACCACAAGCTCTGGGCGCAAGAGAACCGAGCTGCCCGGGTCGGTCGACTCGTTCGAGCCGCGCTCGACAGCCTCCGAAACGGCAAGCTGCGCCATCCGCGTGATGGGTTGGCGAACGCTCGTCAGTGGCGGGTCATAAAGGTCAGCGAGGATGATGTCGTCAAAGCCGATCACGGAAACATCGCGCCCGACCTTGAGCCCCAAATCGCGCAGGCCGCGGCAGAATCCCAGTGCCGTCATGTCATTGATCGCTACCACCGCAGTGGGGGCATTCTTCGGGTCAGCGAAGAGGTCGCGTGCGGCAGCCCGCCCCACTTCGGCAGCTTCGACGTCGCCGAAGTGTGCGGCATCCATCCCTGTCCATTGCGGCATGTCAGCGACCGAGAGTCCAGCAGCTTCGATGGCATCGCAATACCCGCGGTAGCGCGCTGAACGGTTGACCGAGCGAATCGAACCAGACACAAAAGCGATGCTGGTGTGACCCAATTCCAGAAGGTGAGCGGTCGCGACCTGGCCGCCCACGTTGTTGTCGATGCTGATGCTCACCACCGATTCGGGATCATTCGGTTGAGCTGGCCGATCAAAAGTGACAAGGCGGAGGCCCTCGGCGATCACATTGCTGACGTGATCGAGCGACGGCAATGAGGTGCAGAGGATGATGCTGCGCACGCCGTCTTCCCACAACTCTTCGACATAGCGGCGCTCGCGTTCGGGATCGCGCTCGCTGTTGCAGAGCAGAACGCTGCATCCCAAAGCCAGCGCTGCCACCTCAACCTCGTGAGCGAATGCTCCCCAGAATGGGTTGCCGACAGACGGCACGACGAGGCCAACGGTTTGAGTTTTGCCATTGCGCAACTGGCGGGCCGCACGGTTGGGCCGGTAGCCGAGTTCTGAGATCGCCGTCTCAATGCGTGTTCGTGTCGCAGCGACCATTCGACCCTGACGGTCGTTGAGGAAGTTGGAGACGGTGCTGGGGGAAACGCCAGCGGCCTGCGCCACATGCTGGATGGTTACTCGAGCCACGTGACCTCCTTTGGTTGATGGCGATCCTGATGATCGCTGTTTCAGTGTAACGATTTATTGGTTTTCGGCAAACGGCCTCTGAACCACTCGCGCCAGCGTAGAACCTATTCAAATAAAACCTATTGACGTAACGAGACAGACTCGTCTATGGTCAGTGCATCGTTACACCGATTTCACCCACCCCCCTAGGAAATCGGCCAGGAATCGAATGAGCCGACGACGACGTCGCGGAACGAAGGCACTGGAGCCGTCGCTCAATCTCAGCTTGAGAGGACATGCACATGGAAGTGAAGTCACGAATGCGCCGCACAGCATCGGTCGCGATGGTGGCCCTGTTGGGTCTCGGTCTCGCCGCCTGTTCAGCAGGAGAAGCAGACGCTGATCTCAACCCCGACGAGGTTTCGGGCGAGATCAGCCTGCTCACCCCCATCTTTGAAGGAAGCCCCGGGCAAGACCTTCTCGAAGACGAGCTGCTTCCGCAGTTCTACGAGGAGTACCCCAATGTCACGGTCAACGTGGACTACACGACCTATGGCAACCTCAACGAGAAGCTCACGACGGCTGTCGTCTCGGGCCTCGTGCCCGACGTGATGCTCATGGGCGTCGGCTGGATCGAAGCCTTCGCCGACAAGGGAGTACTTGCCGACCTCGGCGAACTCGGCTTGAGCGAAGACACCCTCAAGGAGAGTTACACCGACGAGATCGTCGAAGCCGGCATGTGGGATGGCAATGTCTACGCCGTACCGATCATGCTCGACACTCGCTTCGGAGTCGCTCGCATGGACATCCTCAAAGAAGCTGGTTACGACAGCCCGCCCTCCTCATGGGAAGAGCTCATCGAGATCGCCGAAGCGACCACCGTGCGCTCATCCAACGGTTCGCTTGAGCGTGCAGGCTTCGACATGATGTCGCTGGATGCCCGCCAAGCCTTCGAAACGATTCTCTTCTCGGCCGGCGGCGAACTCTTCAATGACGACGCAACGGCACCCGCCTTCAACAGTGATGAAGGTGTTGCGGCTCTTGGCCTCATGGCTGACCTCGTGAACAAGTACGAAGTTGAAGACATCGGCTTCACGTCGACGGATGACATCGTGAACCCGCTCATCAATGGTCGGGCCGCAATGGGCATCGCTCACAACAACCTGTGGACGCAAGCGCTCGAAGCGGATGAAACCGTGCTCGACAACCTTGAGCCCTTTGTGATTCAGGGCGAAGCATCCGGCATGTTCTTCGGCGGAACCTTGGCGACTGTTGCCAACAACTCGAAGAACCCGCAGGCAGCTCGCGCACTCCTCGAGTTCCTCTCGAGCCCTGACGCAGCACTCGCGGCCAACGAACAGCGCGGCAACGTTCCGGCTCTGACCGAACTGCTCGACTCTGACTACGTGCAGTCGAACCGTTTCGTGCAGTTCGCCATGGAGAACTTGGATGTCGCCCAGCGCGAGGGTGGCCCGTCACAGTGGCTTGAGGTGCGTGGCGATTTCGCCCCCGCAGTTCAGGGCGCTCTGCTCGGACAGAAAACTCCCCAGGAAGCACTTGACGATCTCGCTGCTCTCGTTCAGACAGCAATAGACCGCTAGTTCCTCCCCTGAGTGCCCGGGCGACCAACCCGCCCGGGCACTACCTCCCCAGACTTCAACCACACGAGGGCGTGATGACCACTACAGAGCGACACCCCATTCGCAGCGCGGAAGCGGCAGCGAAGCAGGGTTCCCCATCCACCGCACCGAAGAAACGCAAGCGGATCAGTACCGCGGAGAAGAAGCGTCGCCGTGCTGGCTGGCTGATGATCACGCCATCGGTAATCCACGTAGGACTGTGGACACTGATCCCTGTTATCGCGACCTTCTATCTTTCGTTCACTGACTACGGCATTTTCGAAGCGCCGAAGTGGATCTGGTTCGACAACTACGTCGAAATGTTCAACGACGCCGTCTTCATGCAGTCCATCGGCAACACCATTTGGTACACGTTCTGGACAGTGCCCGTATCAATGGCCGTCGCTGTCGTGGTGGCCGTGCTGCTGAATCAGGGCCTGAAGCTGCAGAAGTTTTACCGCACCGCCTTCTTCCTTCCTCAGGTCACCGCCACCGTCGCCATCGCGATGGTGTGGCTGTGGATCTTCAACCCGCAGTACGGTCTGCTCAACGCCATGCTGGAAACGATCGGCATTCCCGGTCAAGCCTGGCTCGTCGACCCGCAGTGGGCGCTGCCCTCGGTGATCTTGGTCGGCGCGTGGCAGGGCATCGGAATCAAGATGCTCATCTACATCGCGGCACTGCAGAACATTGACGAATCGCTCTACGAGGCAGCATCGCTCGACGGCGCATCCTCCATTCGCAAGTTTTTCAGCATCACCGTTCCGATGCTCAAGCCGGCCACATTCTTCGTCTTCATCATCTCGATCATCGGCGCCTTCCAAGTGTTCGACCAGATCTACGTGCTCACCGACGGTGGCCCCGCGAACGCCACGACGATGATGACCTACGAGGTCTATCGCTCGGCGTTCCAAGAATTCCGGATGGGAATGGCATCCGCTCAGTCGGTCGTACTCTTTGCCTTCCTCCTCTTTGTCACTCTCATTAGCCGTCGCGTCACCAAAGAAGAGGACTAGTGATGACTCTCCCTACTATCAAAGCCCTCGCGATCAGCGAGCAGGTCACGGTTGTTCCGCGCAAGCGGTGGTTCCACCACGCGAAGGGCCGTCAAGCGGCGCTCATCAATGTGGCGCTGATCCTTGGCTCGATCACCATGCTGGTGCCGTTCCTGTGGATGGTGCTCACGAGCCTCAAGTCGCCGGCCGAACTGGCACAGTTTCCGCCCACGTTCTTTCCGCAAGAGTGGATGTTCAGCAACTACGCGGCGACTCTGGATGCTGCGCCGTTCGGCCTGTACTTTCGCAACAGCTTTGTGATCGCCACCACTCACACCCTCATCACTGTCGTGTTGGGCTCCATGGCGGGGTATGCGCTGGCCCGCATTTACTTCAAGGGGCGGGAGGCGATCTTCCTCGCTTTTATCGCGATGCTGATGATCCCCACCTACACGAAGATCGTTCCGCAGTTCCTGCTCGTGAAATTCATGCCCCTGTTCGGCGGCAACGACATTCTCGGCCAGGGCGGTAGCGGTTGGCTCGACACCTGGTGGGCGCTCATCATTCCTGGTGGGCTCAGCGCTTCCGCTATCTTCCTCTTCCGTCAGTTCTATTTGTCGCTGCCGAAGGACCTCGAAGAGGCAGCGCGCATCGATGGGCTTGGCGAGTTTCGTATCTTCGCGCAGATCTACACGCCGCTCATCAAGCCAGCGATCGCGACCGTCGGGCTGCTGACGTTCCAAGAGAGCTGGAACAACTTCTTGTGGCCCTTGCTCGTGACGACCAGCAGCGATCTGCGCGTGATTCAGGTGGGGCTCGCAGTGTTCCAGCAGCTCGACAACACGCAATGGCAGTACCTGATGGCTGGAACAACGATGGCGACGGTGCCCATGGTGGTGCTGTTCATCTTCGCCCAGAAGTACTTCATTCAAGGCTTCACCAACGCTGGCATCAAGTAGCGGAACAGCACGGTAGCCACCCTGAACGACTGGCGGCACCGCACGAACCTTCGACTAATCAACACCCAATCAATAGATAGGCACGGTAATTAGACATGAGCATTGACCTCACCGGACGACGCGCACTCGTAACAGGCGCAGGAGCAGGAATCGGCGCGGCCATCGCGAAAGCACTGGCGGCGGCAGGAGCTGACGTAGTGGTGCACTACGCGAACAGCGAAGCGGGAGCCACCGCCGTAAAGGAAGAGATCGAAGCGGGTGGTCGTCGCTCGCTCGCCGTTCAGGCCGACCTCACCGATTCGAAGCAGGCGACAAAGCTCGTAGATGCCGCAGTCGAGTTCCTTGGCGGCCTCGACATCCTCGTCAACAACGCCGGCCACTTGGTGGGCCGCGCGACGATCACCGAGACCACGGATGTGCGCTGGAACGAGGTCATGGATGTGAACATCGCGAGCACCTTCTTCACTACTCGTCAGGCGCTCCCGGCGCTCGCCGAGTCGGAGCACGGCCGCATCATCACGATGGCATCTCTCGCTGCCGAAAACGGTGGTGGTGCTGGATCGGTTGTCTACGCAACCTCGAAGGCTGCCGTTGTCGGTTTCACGCGTGCTCTCGCCAAGGAGATCGCCGGCAAGAAAATCACCGTCAACGCGGTGGCCCCTGGCTTCATCGGCGAGACCGCCTTCCACGAGACCTTCACTCCGGGCGAAGCCCAGAAGAACATCGTGGCGGGCATCCCGCTCGGTCGGGCTGGCACCGCCGGTGACGTTGCTGACGTTGCTCTGTTCCTGGCATCCGACCTCTCGTCGTATGTCACCGGCCAAGTTGTCGACATCAACGGAGGCCTCAACTTCCGATGAGTTCAGTTCCGCAGCAGCCGGGCGGGTGGTGGCATGACTATGTCTGCCCCACTCACGGCGTCGAGTTGGGTGCCCGTGAGGGTAACGAGTTTTTGTGCAGTTACGGCTGTCGCCTCACCGGCGACAAGATCGAAGCGGCCTGGCTCGCGCTTGAACATCAAGCCCTGGCTCGGGTCGCCCGGGTTGCTGCGCGACGGTACGCGCTGCACGGTGACGTCGCCGATCGTGAGCGTGCTGTCGAGCTCGTGCTCGATTACGCCGCACTGTACGACCAGATTTCGGCCGGCGGCTGGAGCGAACGCAGTGAATCGTGGATGCTGCGCGGCAAGCTTTTTGCCCAAGCACTCTCTGAGGCGCAGTGGGCCGTTGGCTTCGCGGATGCGATCATCACGCTCGGCCCGATCCCTGAACTTCAAGAGTCGGCAACCCTCAACCGCACTCTCGAGGGGCTCGCTGACACGCTGGCCGAGTCCCGCCGCATCCTCGTCGAAGACCGCAACGACCAGCGCAGCAACTACACCGCGTGGTTGGATGCCGCCGCTCGGCTCATCGCGTTAGCCCGCGAGTCGCTGGGTGGCGAGCCTATTGCCGCACACTTCGAGACCGCGATCGTGGATCACCTGCAGCTCGCGGTGCGTTCCGACGGCTGGGAGTGGGAGGCATCCACCTACTATCACGTGTTCGTTTTGCGGGCCTATCTGCTGGGATTGCGCGGAGTCGAGCTCGCCGAGCTTCCGGACGCAGTCGTCGACACGCTGCGCCGCATGATCGACGTGCTGGTGTCGATCGCGGCTCCCGACGGTTTCTTGCCCGCGCTGCACGACGGCCCCTACGACCGGGTCGCCATGCACCGCGAAGTGTTGGAGATCTGCACCCTGAGTGCCCAGTTCTTCAGCGATACCGGCCTCGCGACTGTGCAGTCGTGGGTCGTCGAAAGACTTGGTGCTGACCACGATGGTCTCGAGTGGATGCTCGATGGCTGGTTCGTGGGAGCACCGCTTGACCGCGCACCGGTGGTGGTCGGTTCGCGAGCATTCGAGGATGCCGGGTATGTCGTATTGCGTGATCCACGCAATCGCATGGTCGGCATCCTCGATGCTGGACCCCACGGCGGAGCCCACGGTCATTTCGACAAGCTTGCGCTCTATCTGTACGGCGATGGTGTTCGCTGGCAGCCGGCTCCCGCGGTTCCGCCGTATGGGCACGCGCTGCGTCATTCGTACTATGCGCGCACAATCGCGCATCCGACCGTTCGCATTGATGGCGCCGATCAGGTCGAAGCAACCGCCGAGATCACCGCGTGGGATGCTGCTGCCTCTCGCGTCACGGCCGTGACGACGACCGCGATCGAGGGCGTGCGCCTGAGCCGCACGGTGCAGCTCGCCGACGGACTGCTCGTGGATGTTGTGCGCGTCACGTGCGACGACGGCGCACCGCACACGATTGCGCTTGGCCTTCGCCCTGCCGTCGATTTCAGCGTCAGAGTTGTCGGCGACTCGTGGCGTTCGACATGGGGTGCTGGTGCGGGAGCGACTGGTTCGCCCGCGGGCGCGCACGCCAAAACTGGCGAGCAGACTCTGCCGGCCTTGAACGGCTGGCACTGGGCCTCCGGCGAAAGCACACTCGACCTGCATGCGGGTCGCGGACCCTCCGACGACCCGAGCCGGCTCCAAGAAATCGGCGACTGGGTGACGACGGCTCCGGCCGCGACTTTCGTGAGCGTTTACAGCTTCGATCCCGACGCCACCATCGACTCCATTGAGACCCATATTTCCGATACCTCTGTGGTGATTGAGATCGCCACCGCTGACCACGACACTTCCCGAATAGAGGTAGCACTGTGACCACCCCCATGCTGATTGGTAGCCGCGAAGCTGAGCTGCGGAGCGCACTTGACGGCCCCTTGAGCGCGCAGTTCCGTCGCCTGCTCGAGGAGTGTGAGCGCGCGAAGGGAATGGAACTTCCGCAGGAACACCCGCTGGCATCCATCACTTATTTCGGGCCAGGCTCGGCGAACCTTGCGCTTGCCTACCGATTGACCGGGCAAGAGGCCTACCTCGAAGAGTTGCGTCGCTGGTTGGCGCCGCCGCTGTCGTTCCCGCACTGGGGCAAGGCGAATCTGCCCGACCATGACCTCGATGCTGGCTGGATTCTGCACGGGCTCTCGCTCGCGTACTCGTGGGCCGGCGACGCGCTGCGTCCTGAAGAGAAGCAGGCGCTGGAAGACAAACTGCTACTGCAGGGCCAGCGCATGTACGAGTTCGCTGTCGAAAAAGAGGGCGGATGGTGGTCGTCGTCGTACTGGCAGAACCACAACTGGATTTGCTACGCCGGCCTCGCCACCGCCGGGTACGCGCTGCAAGAGAAGTACCCCGAAGCGAAAGCCTGGACCGAGCGCGCGAAAGACAACTTCGCCCTCGTTCTCGACTCGCTTCCCGACGACGGTTCCAACAACGAGGGTGTCGTCTACTGGCGTTACGGAGTGCCATGGATCGCAAGCTACCTCGACGTACTTCGCGATCAAGAGGGCCTCGACTGGTTCAACCGCGGCACCTACTTGAAGGAAACGTTCTGGTACCGCCTCTACCAGGCGGCTCCCGACCTGGAGCGGATTGTCGATCACGGTGACTGCCACGACCGCCGCAGCGGGCATCCGGTCGCCCTGTATTACAAGCTGGCTGCCGAATACCGCATTCCGCAGGCGCAGTGGTTGGCCAACAAGGTGTCAACCGAGTTCTACTGGCGCGAAGCTTACGAGAGTGGCGTGCGTCCGGGCGTTCGCCCCGAGGCCTACCAAGAGCTGCTGTGGTTCGACCCCAGCGTCGAGGCTGCTGGCCCCGAAACTCTCCCGCCGAGCAAGTACTTCGAAGACCTTGGCCTTGTTGTTGGTCGCACGTCGTGGAACGAGCAGGCGGCACTCGTGTCGTTCAAGGCATCACCCGGTGGCGGCCACAAGGCCTGGAATCAGTCGCACCGTCAGCGCGAGCAGAACGGCTGGGTCACGCTGAACGCGGGACACCACCACCCCGACTCGGGCAGCTTTGTGTTCCTCGGCCACGGCTCGTACCTCGCAATCGACGAAGGGTATTCGTCGCGCAAGCTCACCGAGCACCACAACTCGATCCTCATCGACGGCAACGGTTTCGTGAACGAAGACCGCTACCACGTGTTCGAAGAGCTGGCCGAGGAGTTCACGGCCGAGATTTTGACGACCACGATCAAGGATGGTTGGACGCACGCCGTGAGCGAGTCATCCGCGATGTATGACCGGGACCTCGGTGTCACTCGAGTGCGCCGCCACCTCGTACTGACGCCCGGTGGCAGCCTCGTGATCGCCGATGACCTCGCCGCCGACGAACCGCGCACCTGGACCTGGCTGCTGCAAACCGACAACGCTCCGGTCGCCATCGGCGACAAGCGGTGGCGAGCGGATGCCGGACACGGTGTCATGCCGATCGCAGCGCTCGACGACAACCCCAGCAGCGAAATCGTCGAAACGTTCGTGCACGCCAACCCCACGTCATCCACGCCGAGCTTGGCGATCAGCAAGAAGCAGCACACGCTCAAGCGGCTGAGTGAACCAACCATGAGCGCTCGGTTTGTGACAGTGCTGGAGTCGCGCAATTGGGATGACACCGCACCCGCGACCATCCGCTACGACGTCGCAGCTGGGGGAGTGCGTGTGGAGATCGAGCGTGACGGAGTGACCGAAACCGTATCGTTGGGCTTTGATGGCGACGCTCCCACTCTCGGCGCCACCGCTGTCATTGGCGAAGGATTCCAAGGAAGCACGAACGCGCGACGATGAGCCAGCCGAAGAGAACCAAGCGCCGCACGCCGCGGTGGGAGCGCAGCATGCTGACCGCGCTCACCTATCCGGGCAACATTTTTCTGGGTTCGCTTGCGGTGCTGGTTCTCTCGCTCGGCATCATCACGGTGCTTCCTGCTGCGATTGCTCTGGCGCGAGCGTTCGCACACTGGATTGTCGACAACGACGACAAGGTCTTCTCGAACACCTTCCGGGAGTTTCGTGACACGTGGCGTCGCACGCTCGGCCTCGGCATCATCGCGACCGTGGTGCTTGCGATCATGGTCGGCGATGGCGTCTTCTTGGCGTACCAACTGGCCCAGGGCGGCGGCTCGATCGCGCTGATGCTCAGTGCCGCCGTCATCCCGGTGGCTGCTGGCGTGTGCGTATTGTTCGTCGCCACGACCGCCGCCGCGACCCTCAGCCCGGAAGCGGATGCTCGCACCTGGGTACGGGAGGGATTCCTGTTGATGCTGCAGCATCCGCGTCGCGCACTCTTCGTTTCGTTCACGATTGCGGTGACTCTCGTGGTGTCGATTCTGCTTCCGACGATCGCGCCCTTCGCTGCAATCGCGCTGCCGGTCTACGTGGGCGTGCGGGCGTGGGGCCCGAAGCCTCCCGTCAACGACGAACAGGATTAGGGGAGTGGCGAAACGCCCGCCGATCTCGTTTGCGCTGAAGGTTCTCTATGGCGACACCTTCACGATGGCCGTCGGTTTTTACATGCTCGTGCCGCTGCTGGCGTATCACTTTCTGCAAGATCTGACCCTCACGATCGCGGTCGTCGCAGCCCTCACGGCACTCCGTACGGCAGCCCAAAACGGGATGATGCCGATCGCCGGGTGGGTTGCTGACCGCATCAACTTTCGCCGCGCCATCCTGATCGGGGTATTGGTTCGGGCGCTGGGCTTCGCGATGCTCGGCACTGTCGAGTCGATTCCGCTGCTAGTAGTGGCATCGATCTTTACCGGGCTGGGCGGTGCCCTCTTTCACCCCGCAAGCTATTCGGCCTATGCCGCTCTGACAACCGGCGGCGACCGGGTGCGGGTGTATTCGACTCGCGAAGTCGTCAGCAACGTCGGCTTCATTGTTGGCCCCATCATCGGTGGTTTTCTCGCCGGCGCCGACTTTGCCTTCGTGAGTTTGTCGGCGGCGGCGATGTTCGTGATCGCGTTCATCATCAGCGCCTTCGGTTTGCCGCACCCGAGCGACGAAGAGCGGGCCCGCACGCCTCCGCGCTTGAGAGTGGCCTTCGCAGATGCCGCATTCCTGCGTTACTGCGCGCTCGTCGCGGGTACCGCGGTGCTCATCGCGCAGTTCTATCTCGTGATCCCGTTCCGAGCTGCCGAGTTCACCTCGGGGCCGTCTGACCTCGGCTTCATCTATTCGGGGGCGGCCGTGGTGATGGTGATCACGATGCTGCCGCTCACGGGTGCCGCCAATCGTTTCCTGCCCGACCGCATCACGCTCGCCGGTGCTACCGCCTGTCTCGGCGCAGGCGTCGGGCTCATGGGGCTGTCGACCAATCTGGTCGGGATGCTCGTGGGCGTCGCCGTGTTCATCGTCGGCCAGATGCTGGTGCAGCCCGTGCTCAACGCCACGGTGTCTCGCTTCGCCCCCGACGGTTCCGTCGCCAGCTACTTCGGAGTGCAGGGCCTCGCGAACGCGATCGGAGGCGCGGTCGGAAGCGGCTCGGCCGGTGTGATTTACGCCCTCGCCGACTCCGGTGAGCCGGGAGCCGAATGGGTGTGGCTGACGTATCCCGCGTGGGCGATCCTCGTCGCCATTATGTTCGTCATCTTTGGGCCGCGGGCGGCTTCAGGCTCGGCAGACTCTAAGCCGAGCGCACCAAGATAGGGAAGATGGAGCCGACACCACCCCGCGAGCAGATCGAAGTCGCGTCTGTTAGAGATTCAACCGCGCCCACCGAGCCATCCCGTGCCAGCCGCATCGGCCGCCGCATCGGACGTATCGCGCTTGGCGCATCCCTCGTGTTCGCCGGCATCGGCCATCTCACTTTTGCGCGCGAAGACTTTCAGGCGCAAGTGCCGGATTGGCAACCGTTTGACCAAGACTTTGTGGTCGTGGCATCCGGAGTCGTTGAGATTGCGCTCGGCAGTGCACTCATCTTCACCAAGAAATACCGCCCCTACGTGGGCTGGGTCGCGGCGGCATTCTTCATCGCTATCTACCCCGGCAACATCTCGCAGCTCGTGAATCAGGTTGACTCACTCGGTCTCGACACTGACCTCAAACGCTGGATTCGGATGCCGTTCCAGCCCGTGCTTGTTCTCTGGGCGCTCTGGTCGACCGGCGCCTGGCGCGCGTGGCGTGCCTATCGCCGCAACGACGGCCGCAGCTTCGGTGCGTGATAACTTCACAGAATGGGCAGAGTCACTGGATGAGTGGAGTCGCTGAATGAGCAGGATCGCGGCAGTCGCCCCGGTAGTGCCCGAATATAGCTACACGCAGGCCGAAATGACCGGCATGCTCGCGCCGCTGTTGGCCGAGAATCCTCGCCATGAGGCCGTGATTGAGCGGATGCACGGAGCCAGTGGCATCGACCGTCGCCACATGGCGCTTCCACTCGAGCGGTATCCCGAACTCGGCAGTTTTCGCGAAACGAACGATGAGTTCATCCGCGTCTCGACCGAGCTGCTTGAGCGTGCACTGACCACCGCGCTCGCGGATGCCGGCCTCGCCCCGAGCGATGTCGACTTCGTCTTCTTCACTTCCGTCACCGGCATTGCGGCGCCGTCGATCGACGCGCTGCTGATCCCGCGCTTGGGGCTACGCCCCGACGTGAAACGGGTTCCCTCGTTTGGCCTGGGCTGCTTGGCGGGAGCCGCGGGCTTGGCCCGCGTGCATGACTATTTGGTCGGGCATCCGGATGAGGTCGGCGTTCTGCTGAGCGTCGAGCTGTGCTCGCTCACCCTGCAGCGCGATGACCACACCATGGCCAACTTTGTTGCCACCGGCCTCTTCGGCGACGGTGCCGCAGCGGTCGTGATGGTGGGGGAGAACCGCAGCGAACCGGGCCCGCGCGTGATCGACACCCGCAGCACGTTCGTTGCCGACAGTCACGACGTGATCGGCTGGAACGTGGGTGGCACCGGTTTCGAGATCGTGCTGAGCGCGGGCGTGGCCGACGTAATTCAGAACAGCTTCCCGGGCGAGGTCAGCGACTTTCTGGGCCGCAACGGTCTGACGATCGCCGACATCGACACGTGGATCGCGCATCCGGGTGGTCCGCGCGTGCTCGAAGCGTTCGAGAGTTCGCTTGGGCTCGAGCGCAGCGACCTGCAGTCGAGTTGGGATTGCCTCGCTCGCGTCGGCAACCTGTCGTCGGCGGCCGTGCTGCATGTGCTGGCGGATGCGCTGCACTCCAACCCGGCGCCAGCCCCCGGCAGTCACGCTCTCGCCTTCGCTCTCGGGCCAGGCGTGAGCGCCGAATTCGTTCTCTTGGAGTGGTGAGTATGACCGTCATTGCCTACATCGCCCTCATCGTGGGCACGAGCATGGAGCGCCTCTATGAGCTGCGCATCTCGAAGCGCAATGCCGCCGCAGCCTTCGAGCGCGGCGGTCGCGAGTATGGGCAGAAGCATTTTCCGTGGATGGTGGCCCTGCACACCGGGCTGCTGATTGCTTGCGTCGTCGAAGTGATCGTCGCCGACCGCCCCTTCCTGTTGTGGCTCGGAATTCCGATGCTCGTGATCACTCTGCTGAGCCAGGCGGCACGCTACTGGATCATCAACTCGCTCGGCGCTCAGTGGAACACGCGCGTGATCGTGGTGCCCGGAGCCGGCCGCGTGCAGAACCGCGGACCGTACAAGCTGACGTGGTTGCCGCATCCGAACTATCTGGTTGTCGCGATCGAGGGCATCGCGTTGCCGCTCGTGCACACCGCCTGGGTCACGGCGATTGTCTTCACCGTGCTGAATGCGGTGCTGCTGTTGGCGTTCCGCATCCCGACCGAAAACCGGGCCCTGCGCGAACTGACGCCATGAGCGCGGCGGGCGCGGATGCGGTTGCTACAGGTGCGGCCGATGATGTTGTGGCAGAACCGAGCGCTTCGCCAGTCGTCGACGTTCTCGTCGTCGGTGGCGGGCCGATCGGTCTCGCCGCCGCCATCAACGCGCGGATGCACGGCCTCACCGCGCTCGTGATCGAACCCCGCACCGGCAGCATCGACAAAGCCTGCGGCGAGGGAGTCATGCCGGGAGCCGTCACCGAACTCGCCGCCCTCGGGGTTCACCCGCACGGGCGCAGGATCGCGGGCATCAGCTATCAAGACGGCACCCGCACGGCCGAACACCGTTTCGCCTCGGATGCCGCGCTCGGCGTTCGTCGCACCGAACTGCACCGGGCGCTCAGCGAACGAGCGGTTGAGCTCGGCGTCGAGTTCGACCACGGCAAGGTCGAGGCGATTGAGCAGCCTGGCGACGGGGCGCAGATGGGTATCCGGAGCCGCAGTGCGAACCGTGAAGTAAGCGGGCGGAGTGGCGCGAAGGCGCAAGCGAGCGCGAGCGCGGTATCCGCGCACCTCGCTGACGGTCGCACCATCGAGGGGCGGTGGATGCTCGGCTGCGATGGTCTGCACTCCACAGTGCGTGAGCTGGTCGGCCTGGCCGCGCGCCCTCGCCGCGTGAGGCGACGTGATTCTCGGCGGTTCGGCATCCGGCAGCACTTTGAGGTTGCTCCGTGGACTGATCTCGTGGAGGTGCATTGGGCGCCGAATGCCGAGCTGTATGTCACGCCGGTGAGCGATACCGAAGTGGGTATTGCGGTGCTGGGCCCGCGTGGAACGTCGTTCGAGGAGGCGTTGGCGAGTGTGCCGGCGCTCGCCGAACGACTGCGCGGGGCGACGCCGGCGTCAAGCGTGCGGGGTGCTGGTCCGCTATTGCAGAACACGACCGGGCAGCGTGCGGGCCGAGTGCTGCTCGTGGGCGACGCCGCTGGCTATGTCGATGCGATCACGGGGGAGGGCATCCGCTTAGGGCTGGCGGAGGCGCGCGCCGCAATCGAGTGCATAGTCGCCGGCGAACCCGAACGCTACGAACGCGAGTGGCGTCGAGTGACCCGCGACTTCCGGCTGCTCACCACCGGGCTCGTGGCGGCCGCGAGCTCACCGCTGCGCCGAGCCATCGTGCCGTTCGCCGCGCGGTTGCCCGGTGTCTACGGTCGTGTGGTGGAAAGCCTCGCGAGGTAGAGGGCCCGGCGAGGTAGCAGCAGAGACTACCGGTGAGCATCCAACCCACAAATATGATTTTTTCTCTGTAAACCTGCTGAATCGCATTGACGGTCTTCAGGCCGCGACGTACTTTGAGACAAGACCACGTTCCTGCGGCAAAGAAAGAGACAGCGATGTCAATGATGCGCACATCACACCGAATCTCGATCGCGCTCATTGCCGCAGTCGCCGCGGCGACTCTCGCTGGCTGCACGTCCGAGGGTCCTCGAACAATTGCCCAGCCAGACCTTCCTCCGGTAGAAACTGCGCAGCGTGCCGAAGAGCAGGCTGATGCAGCGTTGGAGAGGTTGCTGGAGTTGTATCCCGACGTCGAAGTGCCTGAGGCATCGTTCGTACGTTTTGTCACGATCGAAGAGTTACCGATCGCCCGTGCCGACTGTCTCAGCTCTCACGGATTCGACGTTACGGTCGAGGACGGCGGCATCGGTTGGGAAGAGACTGAAGACTTCGACAAAGAGAAGTTCTATGCGGTGCAGTACCTCTGCGAAATCAAATACCCGCTTGACCCTAAATTCGGGTAGTCGGAGCAGCGCTCGTGCCGGTGCGGGCCGAAACCCGGTCGCTACCCGCTAGCTAGGAAGCAGCAGCGGCAGCAGTTCTTCTGCCTTCGACACCACAGCGATGGAGCCGTCGGATTCGCCGGGGTTGCCGTAACCCCAGTCGACATAAATCGTGGGGATGTTGTGCTCGGCAGCACCCTCGATGTCGTAGAAGCGGTCACCGATCATCACCGGGTTGCTGACGTCGGCACCGATCATCTTCAGACGGGTGATGGCCTCGGCCACCACATCTTTCTTGGCGCTACGAATCTCATCGATCGAGGCGCCTGCCATCACGCGGAAGTACTGCGTGAGGTTCGCATGATCCAGAATCACGGATGCCGGAAACTCGGGCTTCGAGGTGGCCAGCGACAGCGGAATCCCGCTCGCGTGCAGCGTCTTCAGCACCTCGGGAATGCCGGGGAAGATGTCGCTTCCGTTGGCGCTGTTGCCCTCCATGTAATGGCGGCGGTAGATCGAGAGTGCCTGCGCCGCTTCAACGGGCGTGAACCCGGCGCGGTCACGGAACGAGTCCACAATGGGCGGGCCAACGTAGGCGCGCAGCTCATCAGCGGAGGGAACGGGGTAGCCCATTTCCTCAAACATGTAGGCGAGCGACGCCGTGATTCCGGGCGCCGAGTCAGCGATCGTGCCGTCGAGGTCAACGAGAATGCAAGTCCAGTTATTAGCCATTTGTTACCAGCCTAAGGCGCGCGCCTGAATACTAGAACAATCGCATGTTGGGGTCGTCGAGGCCGCGCATTTCGTCGTAGTCCAACAGCACACAGCGGATGCCGCGGTCCTTCGCGAGCGTGCGTGCCTGTGGCTTGATTTCCTGGGCGGCAAAAATGCCCGTGACGGGAGCCAGCAGTGGGTCGCGGTTCATCAGCTCGAGGTAGCGCGTCAGCTGCTCGACACCATCGATGTCGCCGCGGCGCTTGAGCTCCACGGCAACACTCGCGCCCTTCTCGTCGGTCGCAAGAATGTCGACCGGCCCAATGGCGGTCATGTATTCGCGGCGCACGAGGCGGTAGCCGTCACCCAAAATATCGATGTGCTCGGCCAGCAACTTCTGCAGGTGAGCCTCGACACCATCCTTTTGCAGTCCGGGGTCGACGCCTAGCGCGTGGCTTGAATCGTGCAGGATTTCGTGAATAGAGACGATGAGCATGTCAGCCGACTTGGTGTGGGCGACCTTCCAGATCTCGGTGACTCCGGCATCCGACTGCTCGGCTTCGGGCTCAAGGGTGGAAAGCACGCAGGGCGGGCTCATCCAGTTGAGCGGCTTGTACGAGAGCGCATCGGAGTGCACGAGCACACTGCCGTCGGCCTTCAGCAACAGCAGTCGCGTCGCGAGGGGCAGGTGGGCACTGAGGCGTCCGGCGTAATCAACGGAGCATTTGGCTATGACAAGTCGCACCCGATGAGCCTAACGGTGTGCGGCAGGCAGTTGCTATTTGCTGCCGCGCTATTTGCCGGGGCGCTTGCGCTTGAACTTGCCGAGACCCCGCCGCGCGTTCTCCCGCTGCGCTTCTTCGATCTGCTCGGGAGTGATGACGAAGTGCATTTCGGTCGTCGCCATACTGACGGCAGCGGATGTTGGACCCGGCGAAGAGAAGTCGATGTAGGTGTACGCGTGGCGGCCTGCCAACTCGCGGGCGTACGGCGAAAGCAGCCCGGAAATAATCGCGAGAACGACGATGAGTAGCAGCGCGTTCAGCACGCCGACTTGGTCGCTCAGCACACCAATCATGGGCGGTCCGATGAGGGTCGAAGCGTACGCAATCGTCGCGACGGCGGTGACTCTGGCGGTGGCGCGCTTGGGGTCGTCGGCGGCGGCCGAGATTCCCACGGGGAATCCGAGCGCAGCACCTGCGCCCCACAGCGCGGTGCCCACAACCGCGAGCCAGACAACGGGCGAGAAAATGACGAGCAGCAGGCCGGCAGCGGCTAGGCCAGCGGATGTCCGCAGCACGGGAACGCGACCGAAGCGGTCGAGGGCGCGAACTCCGAAGAAGCGGGTCGCGGTCATTGCTGTCACGAAGACACCGAAAATCAGGGTGCCGAAGGCGTTGGAGATTTCGTAGCCATCAACCATGGCGAGAGCGAGCCAGTCGATTGCGGAGCCTTCAGCAAATGCCATCCCGAGCACGATGATGCCGATCAGGATGGTGCGTGGTTCGAGCCAGACGCTCTTGAGCTTCGGCGCGGTCAGCTCTCCCGCGGCGATCTTCATCTCGACGGTGTTGGGCGGGGGATCCGCCAGGCGCTCCGGAAGGATGAACGCGGAAACGACCAGTGCGGTGATCAGCACGATGATCGACACCACGATCAGGTGGGTGGCGAGAGGAACGTGCAGGGCTTCCGCCGCGGCTCCGAACCCAGCCCCGGCCATCGTTCCGAGACTGTAGAACCCGTGGAGCGTTGGCATGCTCGAGCGACCGAGCAGCCGTTCGTTGGCGGTGCCCGACAGGTTGATGGCAACGTCGTACGTGCTGAAGGCCAAGCCGAACACGGCGAGCGAGATCACCGCGCCGAAGAAGCTTCCGACGAGCCCGATGATGATCGCGGTGGCCGCTAGTGACGCGACAAACAGCACGACGCACGCGCGCACGACGATCTTTGCGCCGAATCGTTCGACCAACTTGCCCGCGACGACAAGCCCCAGAAGGGAACCGATGGCGAGCCCAAACAGCAGCACGCCGATTTCGGAGTGACTGGCATCGAAGGTGTCGCGAACGGTCGGGATGCGACCTACCCAACTGGCAAAAGAGAAGCCAGCGAGGGCGAAGAGGGTTGCAATCGCGTTGCGCCACGAAAGCACTTGGTGGGTGGTGAGGCCGTGGGGAAGAGATGGTGGTGTGGCGGCCGAGTCAGAGGCTGTCATCGCTTAAGTGTAGGGCTATCCACTGGTCTCAGATTCGCAGCGAATCCTTGTAAAGAACGCTCTAGGCTGGGGTGCATGAGTGTCGAATCGTCATTGCCTTCCGGAATTGCCGTCAACGATCTTGATGAGAAGGTGCGCCCTCAAGACGATCTCTTCCGCCATGTGAATGGTGCCTGGATTGACCGCACCGAGATTCCGTCGGACAAGGCGCGCTATGGCTCGTTCATGGTGCTGGCCGAAGAGTCGGAAGCCGCTGTGCGCGACATCATCATTGAGTCGCAGTCGGCTGAGCCGGGCACTGAAGCGCGCAAGGTCGGCGACCTCTATGCAAGCTTCCTTGATGAGGCCCGTGCCGACGAGCTCGGGGCTACCCCCATCGCACCGCAGCTTGCCGACGTAGCCGCTGTCGATTCCATCCCCACTCTTCTCAGCACTCTCGGTCGCCTCGAACGCGGCGGCACGAGTGGCTTCTTCCAACTCTTCGTCGACAACGACCCCGGCAACCCCGAGCGCTACCTCGTCTTCCTAGAGCAGGGCGGCCTCGGCCTTCCCGACGAGTCGTACTACCGCGAAGAAAAGTTCGCCGAAATTCTCGCCAAGTACGAAACCTTTATTGAGCGGATGCTCACGCTCGCCGGTCTCGATGCCCCGGCTGAGCGTGCCGGCCGCATCGTCGCCCTCGAAACCGAGATCGCGTCGAAGCACTGGGACAACGTCGCCAACCGCGACAGCGAAAAGACCTACAACCCGATGACGTGGCACGCCGCCAACGACCTCACGGGTTCTGTCGACCTGAACGTGTGGCTCGACGCCATCGATGTTCCCGCCCACTCCTTTGACGAGGTTGTTGTGCGCCAGCCCAGCTTCGCCGAAGGGCTCGAGGCGGTGCTGAGTGACGACCACCTGCAGGCGTGGCGTGACTGGTTGTCGTGGCAGGTCATCCGCAACAACGCCGCCTACCTGTCGGGTGATTTTGTGGAGGCCAACTTCGACTTCTACGGTCGCACGCTGTCGGGCACTCCCCAGCTTCGTGCCCGCTGGAAGCGCGGCGTCTCGCTGGTCGAGGGTGTGCTTGGCGAAGCCGTGGGCAAGATTTACGTTGACCGCCACTTCCCGCCGACGGCCAAGGCGGCGATGGATATTCTCGTCGCTAACCTCGTTGAGGCCTACCGCCAGTCGATTACTCAGCTGGAGTGGATGAGCCCAACCACGCGCGAGCGTGCTCTCAACAAGCTCGACAAGTTCACGCCCAAGATCGGGTTCCCCGAAAAGTGGCGCGACTATTCCACGCTCGAGATCAGCGCGGATGACCTCGCTGGCAACGTGCGTGCGGCCAACGAATTCGAGTTCCAGCGTGAACTCGGCAAGATCGGCAAAGAGCTCGACCGCGACGAGTGGTTCATGACGCCGCAAACCATCAACGCCTATTACAACCCCGGTTTCAACGAGATCGTCTTCCCCGCCGCCATCCTGCAGTACCCCTTCTTCGACGAGGGTCGGGATGACGCCGCCAACTATGCAGCCATCGGTGCCGTTATCGGGCACGAAATCGGTCACGGCTTCGACGACCAAGGTTCCAAATACGATGGCGACGGTCGCCTCATTGACTGGTGGACTCCCGAAGACAAGGCCGCGTTCGAAGAGCGCACCAAGTCGCTCATCGACCAGTACGACGCTCTAGCTCCGGCTCAGGTTCCCGAGCACCACGTCAATGGGTCACTCACGATTGGCGAGAACATCGGCGACCTCGGTGGGCTCGCGATTGCGTGGAAGGCCTACCAAATCTCTCTCGACGGCGCCGAAGCTCCCGTCATCGACGGTCTCACCGGTGCGCAGCGATTCTTCATGTCCTGGGCGCAAGCGTGGCAGCAAAAGGGACGCGACGAAGAGGTAATTCGCTTGCTCGCGATCGATCCTCACTCGCCGAACGAGTTCCGATGCAACCAAATTGTTCGCAATCTTGACGCGTTCTATGAGACATTTAGTGTTACGAAATCCGATTCGTTGTGGCTGGACCCGAAAGATCGCGTCACTATTTGGTAGAGATCGAGCAAACCCGAGAACGCCGGAATCGCATTCGCACCCCCCGAGTTGCGAAGCATGCCGGAACTGGAGAAGTACCCAACTTCACCAGTACCTTTGCCGCGCTTGGAAAACTGAAACTTGCCGATCGCAGCGTGCGCGTATCCGCCAGTGCGGTCGACATCAACACGGGCAAGACGATCCTCAGCATCGACGATCGGGTAGAGCTTCCCACGGCCAGCATCGGCAAGATCCTGTTGCTCATCGAAGTAGCGGCACGATTCGATAGTCGTGACTTTGCGCCCTACGGCATCCTCGACAAAGTTCCCGGAGCCTCCGTCGGTGCTGCAGGGCTGTGGCAGCACTTGCAGGCACCATCACTTCCGGTGGCGGACTTGGCGGCTCTCGTCGGTGCGACCAGCGACAACCTCGCGACCAACATCCTGCTGCGCCTCATTGGGTTGGATGCTGTGCGAGCCCGCACGGAATCCCTCGGCCTCACCAAGACAGCACTTCTCGACCTCGTGCGTGACACTCGCGGTCCCGACGATGCACCCCAGCTTTCCGTCGGCTCCGCCATCGAACTCAGCTGGCTATTCGGAGCCCTCGCCCGTGGCGAAATTGTGAACTCGATCGCCAGCCAGCGCGTGCTCGGTTGGCTCTCGCTCAACACCGATCTGTCGCTCGTGGCGAGTGCGTTCGGGCTTGATCCCCTGGCTCACCGGGGAGCAGACCACAACACACTGCTGGTCAACAAGACCGGAATCGACCAGGGGGTGCGAGCGGAAGCGGGCGCCCTCAGAGGCAACAAGCGCGCGGTCGCGTATGCGGCATCCATTCAATTTGATGACGCCAACCTTCGTTCACGCTTGCGCGTGATTGAAGCGATGCGCACCTTCGGCCTCGACCTGCTGGAGTACGTGCACTAAGACGCACCCCGCGGCTAGCGACTGAATCGTGCCTTCAGTCGAGAGAAGATTCCCTCTTTCGAGGCTTCCGGCTCAGGCATCCGAATCACATCTGCGGTCGTATCGACGGTGTGCGTCAACAGACCCATCAGTTCAAAAGTGGAGACCAGACGACGCGCTTCGTCTTCGGGAACATGCGCGAGTGACGCGAGTTCGGTGATCGTGAGGTAGGCGGCGCCGAGCATTGCGGTCATGCTCATCTGATCGGTCGTGTGCGTGAGCGTGGTGAGGTTTGGCCAGCGACGCAGCTTGAAGCGAGCACCCGAAAGGCTCAACGGATCGAATGACTCGGGCTGAGCCTGCGTGCCAATGAGCCAAATCAGGGGTTCCCAGTCGCGGCCGGCCTCGCTGTGGTGAATCGCGAGCGGGCGAGCGACGGTCTCCACATCACCATCGGTGTTCGTCGCAGAGAGTTTTTCGAGAGGTTGGGCCCACCAGTAGACGCCGCCGCGGGGGTCAATGACCAGGGTGGGGGCGTCGGCGAAGCGGAGTTCCACGAGCGGTTCCGCAGCGGAATGAACGGCTTCGGTGATGGCGCGGTTCAGCGCGTTCCACGTAGCTGCGGGCAGAGCGATATCAACACTGCTAGCGGGACCGGTGCGGCGCTTGCCGGCTGCAGACGCACCGGAGGCGGCATCCGCTCGAGTGTTGTCGTCGTCTATCGGGGTGACGTTGAGAATGTGTGCCGTGGCGCGCGTCGGCTCGTCAGCAGGTGAAGCAGCAGCGGCGACCGTCGATGAGGCTGTGACCGGGATAGGGGCGGTGGCCGTCGCCGTAGTTGTCGTGCCGCCCATTGCGGGCATTGCCGAGGCCATGGAGGCACTCGCGTTCGCATGATCGCGGGCGCTCTTGCGGGCGGCCGGGTGAATGATGAGCACCTCGGGGTCCGCGGCGGTGGCGGGAGCGCTGACGTTGAACTGTTCTTCAGCGATCGTGTCGTTTAGTGGTGTTGGCGAGCTGTCGAGGGCCGAAACGTGCTCGGTCCAAGACGCGGAATCCCACCAGCGAAGTTGCAGAGCGCCAAGCGGGTCGCGGTACCACCCAGCGGGGATACTGGTGCCGTCGGTCATGATGTTTCTTTCTGAGCAGTAAAGCCTGCTGTGGCGGTCATCGAATGACCGCCACAGCGAGTGGATTCTTAGAGGCCGAGGCTGGAGTCGGCGGTCTTGACGTTGATACGTGCAAGCGCGAGGTTCGACTTCGCCTTGTCGAGTACGAAGTAGATGAAGACCTCGGGGTTCGATGCCAACGGGCGGATGATGTGGTACTGGCTCGAGAGCGTGATGAGGATGTCATCGATGGAGTCCTTGAGGCCGAGAGCCTTCATGGTCTTGAGCTTCGCGCGCACAACCTCGGTGTTTCCGGCTGCTGCTGCGTCGAGGTCGATGCCGCTTCCGGCGCTTCCGAGCAGCATGCCCGATCCGCTGTCGACTACTGCGGCAGCCATAGCGCCATCGGTCTCGAGAAGAGCGGCGAGGGTTTCAGTGATGTTTGACATTGTGTTCTCCGTTTAGGTGTCGGGTTGGTGTTACTTCGATGTGATGCTGGTTAAGCAATGAGTTCGGCCATGCGACGCGCGGCGATGCGAGCGATCGAGAGGCCTTTGCCCAAAGTTTCATGAGTATCGAACAGCGCAGCGAGCACGATGGGGTGCCCTTGAACGCGCAGTTGGATGACGTGGCCGAGTTCGGATGCGATGATCACGTACTCGTTGGTGCCGATTTTCAGTTCGTGGGCGACAGCATCGCTGAGTGCTTGCACTGAGCTGGACATGCTGGCGAAGCGTCCGCCATCCGTATGGGTTCCATTGAGGTGAACGATCTCGAAGCCGTCATCGGTGAGCAGCGAAGCAAAGGTGAGTGAGCTCGCAAGATCCTGCATTTCGGCGAGGGTGCGGTTGCCGGCATCGATGTGGACGGGGTTCAGGTGCGACGCAATAGCGGCGACGGGCGTAGGGGTGAGGTTCATTAGATGTTCTCGGAAATCGGTGTCGGGGCAGGTGCAAGGAGTTCACGCATTTCGACGCTGGCAACGAGGGTGAGCAACAGGGTGCGCATCTCTTCGGCATTGCGAGGGTCGACGGTGAACACGGGAATCAGCTGGTCGGGAGACGCAGCGGTAAGTGCGGCCGAGTAGTCGGCAACACTGGGTGTTTCGGAAACATCAGACTTCGTGACACCGATGACGACTGCGCCGCGGGAGTGAAGGTCACGGAAGTCGTTGAGGTATTCGAGAAGCAACGCCACAGAGTCGGGCGCATCATTGTTGATCAGCAGCAGTAGACCACGTGCGCGGCCCGCCAAAATTGACCACATGAAATCGAAGCGCTTTTGCCCCGGAACTCCGTAGAGGCGAACCTTCGTGACATCGTCGATGGTGATCTCGCCGTAGTCAAGCGCCACCGTAGTGGTCTCTTTATCCGCTGTCTCGCGATCCGTGTTGGTAGCCTCGGTCGACACCACATCGATTTCGCTCAGACTGCGAATAGCGGTCGTCTTGCCGGAGCCCATGGGGCCAGCAAACAAAACGACGTGCTCAGACATAGATCTCTTTCGGTTGGTTAGTGGTTCGGAGCGAACGCCTCATCAGATGGGCGTGAAAAATGTGCGAAACGATCGATCATCGTTTGTGGCGTTAATAGAATCGGTGTTGCCCAAAATCTTCACGAGTCCCCACTCGGGGGACGTGAAACTAGAACCCGCAGAAAACTGCACCAGAACGTTCTGTCTGTCCCCTAGTCTGGGTGTGCATTTTCCGCGGAAATTGGGGGAATTCGCAGACTAAGGCGGGGGAGCGGGAGCCTTAACCGGGCGGGTGTGCAGCCCATTCGCGATCGAGAATTGCGTAAATGCCGGTGTCGGCCCACGCGCCCTTGAACCACATATCTTCTACGTGGTGCGCTTCATGCCGCATGCCAAGCGCGAGACACAAGCGAACGGAATCGTCGTTTCGGGGATCCAGATTGGCGAAAACTCGGTGCAGCTTCAGGGTATCGAAAGCGAGATCGAGCAGAGCGGATGCCGCCTCCCGGGCATAGCCCTTGCCCTGAAAATCGGGATGCAGTGCCCAGCCGATCTCAGCGTTCGAATCCTCAGCGCTCTCGATCTTGAAATACAGGGTGCCGATCATCACAGGGCGGCGCTCGCGGTGGTGAGCTGAGCGCACCGCACCCGCAGCAACGGGAGGAACAGCATCCGGAAGCTCAATGGCCAGCTGCACGTAATCGTCAGTCTCCGCGAGCACTTCGCTGACCGTCCACTCGGTGATCTTCTCGATTATCGTGGCCCGGTCGCGGGGCTCGTAGAGCATGTAGGTGGTGAGCTCGGGGTCTGACTGCTGGGTGTGCAGGTCATCGATATCGTGCTCGCTGAGAGTGAGACGGCGCAGCACGAGGCGCTCGGTGTGGAGGGGCGTTGTTGACTCATACGGTTTCATGCGAGCCCCTCATCGTTGTGGGTGGTGCCGAAGGCCAGTATCGCGACCCGTGATTACGCCGTGTGCGGTCGCGCCTGGGCGTCGCTTGCCCGTGCCGTGCGTTCGACCGGGATGTTGTAGAGCGCTGAGAGGGCAGCATCAAACTCTGCGACGCGGCCTTCCGCCGCGAACTCGCGGGCGCGCACCGAAGGGCCGTGCAGTAGAACGCCGCCGAGGTGACGCAGCGCCGAAATGGTTTCGTCGCCGGCTCCGCGAGCAGTGGCGCGAGCAATTTCCGCCTCAAGGAGGGCGAAGTGGTGCTTGCGAAGAGCAACGATGGCTGGCTCCGCCTGGCTTTCGGCAGCGAATTCGTGGGCGGCCGTGCGAACCAGGTCGCGAGCATCCGCGTGCGCGTTCAGCTCTTCGAGCGGTGCGTGCAGGCTAATGGTTTCGAGGTCGAGCAGGTCGACGCCGTCGAGCTGGCCAACCGCGGGGTCAACGTTGCGGGGGAGACCAAGGTCGAGCACGAGGCACTTGCTGGCGGCCGAGAAGCGCTCGGTGCCGAGCACGGCGCTTGCGGTACACGTGACGATGACGTCGACGTCGAAGTCTTCGCTGGGGGTGAGGCCGTGCTTGAGGGCGAAGGCGGCGTCGCGGCCCGAGGGCGAAAAGACGCGAAGGTCGAGTGCGCCCTTGTCGCGCAGGGCGTTGACGGTCGTGACGGCGTAGCGGCCGGTGCCGACGACGAGAACGCTCGCGGTCGACCAGTCAGCGACGCGGCTTGAGGCCAGTTCGAGAGCGAGGCGCACGAGGGACTTGCCTGCCCCGCCGATGGCCGTGTTGTTCTTGATGCCACGACTCGTGTGAGTGGCGCGCTGAAAGAGGCGCTCGAGGTCGCGAGTGGTCGTACCGTCTTTGCGTGCCTGATCGAGCGCGCGGCTGACCTGGCCTGAGATCTCGGCTTCACCGATCACGACGGATTCAAGACCCGAGGTCACCGCGAAGAGGTGAGCTGCGGCATCCGCCCCCTCATGAACGGCGATGGAGGAATGGAGCGTGTCGATGCTGAGGCCGGTGCGCTCGCTCAGTGATTCGAGCAGCGAGCAGACCGTAATGGCCGTGGCGGCAGTGAGCGGTTCCTCGACATCGAGGTAGGCCTCGAAGCGGTTGCAGGTGGCAACCAGAACGGCTCCGGCAACGAAATCATTGTGCGAAACGAGGTCGACGGTGGCCGCCGGGGCGACCTCAGACAGACTTTCGAGTACGTCTAAGCTCGCGTTGCGATGATTCGAGCTAAGACACAGGAGCACAACCTAATGTTAACCCCGTGACTTTGAATTCTGACCACCCACTTCTCGATGGCCGCACAGCTAACTCGCCTATCATCCGGGCCTACCGCGGCGATCGCCCCGAAACCACTCCCGTCTGGTTTATGCGCCAGGCCGGCCGCTCCCTTCCCGAGTACCGCAAACTGCGCGAAGGCAACGAAATGTTGGAGGCGTGCCTCACGCCCGACCTCGCGAGCGAAATCACGATGCAGCCCGTGCGTCGCCACAATGTCGACGCCGCTATTTTCTTCAGCGACATCGTTATCCCCGCCAAGCTTGCCGGCGTTGAGGTCGAGATTGTTCCCGGTCGTGGCCCCGTGTTCGCTAACCCGATTCGTACGGCGGCGGATGTCGCCAAGCTGCACCCGATCGACCCGGCTGCGTTTGCCCCCATCCGCGAGGCTGTCGCGCAAACCGTTGCTCAGCTCGGAACCACCCCGCTGATCGGTTTCGCTGGAGCACCATTCACTCTCGCGTCGTACATGGTTGAGGGTGGCCCGAGCAAAGACCAGCAGCGTGCTCGCACGCTCATGTATTCCGACCCGCAGACCTGGGCGAACTTGCTCAACTGGTGTGCGGATGTCGCTGGCGAATTCTTGATCGCCCAGGTTGAGGCTGGCGCCTCTGCCGTTCAGCTGTTCGACTCCTGGGTCGGCTCGCTCTCCGAGCAGCAGTACGTGCGCCGGGTTGCCCCGCACTCCAAGCGCGTTCTGTCGCACTTGCGCGGTTACGAGGTTCCGAAGGTTCACTTCGGTGTCGGCAGCGGCGAAGTGTTGCAGGCCATGCACGGCATTGGTGCCGACGTCATGGGTGTTGACTGGCGCATCCCGCTCGATGAGGCTGATCGTCGCCTCGGTGGCGGCGTTCCGCTGCAGGGCAACATCGACCCCGCGTTGCTTGGCGCCCCGTGGCATGTGCTCGAAGCGCACGTGCGCGACGTCATGAACCGCGGCCGGGTTGCCCCAGCCCACGTCGTGAATCTCGGCCACGGTGTTGGCCCCGACACTGACCCGGATGTGCTCACCAAGATCGTGGAGCTCGTTCACCAGGAAGGTTAGTGCCGTGAGCACGACAGAATTCACCGTCGTTGGCGGGGGCATTGCCGGCCTCGTTGTGGCGCGTCGCCTCGCGATGGCGGGACGGACCGTGCGTCTCATGGAGGCAAGCGATCATCTGGGCGGCACCGTGGCATCCCACCTTGTCGGCGGCATCAATCTGGATGCCGGAGCCGAAAGCTTCGCCACCCGCGGCGATACTGTTGCCGACCTCGCTCGCGAGCTGGGTCTTGGCGACGACATCGTTTCGCCGAGCGACGAAGGTGCCTGGTTGCAGCCCGTGGATGGCGCGGCCCTCCCGTTGCCCAGCACCGGCATTTTGGGCATTCCGGCGACACCGCTCGACGCGCAGACGATCGCAGTTCTGGGCATGGGCGGCGCTCTGCGTGCGCAACTCGATTCTTTGATTCCGTGGTTCGGAAAGCGCACTGACGTGTCGCTCGGAGCACTCGTTCGTCGCCGCATGGGCAAGGCCGTTGTCGAGAAACTGGTCGCCCCTGTCGTGCACGGCGTGTACTCGCTGCACCCCGACGATCTTCCGCTCGACCGTGTTGCAACGCTCAAGGAACGCCTCGCCCTCCACGGGTCGCTGGCGGCAGCGGTGCGTTCGATGCGCAGCGCGATGCCGGCCGGAACCGCGGTTCAGGGCATCCGGGGCGGCATCAATCGACTCGTCACTGAGTTGGCCGCCGACCTGAAGACCTACGGCGTGATTGTTGAGCTCGACCGGCGCATTGAGAGTGCCGACGAGCTCGCCGACCTTGACGGCACCGTCATTGTGGCCGCTCCCGGCATCCTCGCCCCGGTTCGTGGCCGCACCGTCACGCTCGCAACCCTCGTGCTTGATGCGCCCGCGTTGGATGCCGAACCCCGCGGTTCAGGAGTGCTCGTCGCCCCCGGCTGCACCGCCGTTTCCGCTCGCGCGCTCACCCATGCGACGGCGAAATGGCAGTGGCTGAAAGAGCAGGCGGATGGCCGCCACGTTGTGCGCCTCTCCTACAACGAGGTGCCGGCCGGAGAGTTTGCCGAGGTTGCCCGCCTCGATGCCGAAGTGCTGCTCGGGGTCTCGCTACCGCCAGAGTCGGTCATTGATTTTGCTCGTCGCGAATGGGTTCGCCCGGCCGCGCTCGCCGCCGCTGAGCGCACGGATGGCGTAGTCGTTGTCGGCGAAACTGTCGGCGGAACCGGGCTGGCTGGCATCGTCACGCACTCCAACGCCACGGCCGATCGCCTGCTCGCGCTCGCCGCCGAGGAGCCCGCCACCGAGGCAGCTACCGAGCCCGCCGCCGAGGCAGCCGAAGAGATAGAATAGTTAGGTTCACCTAACTCACGGTATTTTCCCAGTGTGCCCAGAAGGCGCGGGAGAGAATGGAAGACATGACAGACGTCGACGAGTCCACTGAAGTTTTGGGTTACACACTGTGGGCGGTTCTCCGTCGTGATCCGCACCGTCCGGCGCTCGCCGGCAACCTCGACAAGGCCGTGGCCGCTGTCGAGGCTCGCGGAGTGACCATCCGCGGTTTCTATGATGTTTCAGGCATGCGCGCCGACGCCGACATCATGATTTGGTTGCACGGCAGCAACCCCGAAGACATTCAGTGGGCGCTGCGCGAACTGCGTCGCAGCGACCCGCTTGCCTCGTTGCTTCCCACCTGGAACGCCATGGGTGTTCACCGCGACGCCGAGTTCTCGAAGAGCCACATGCCCGCGTTCATGCGCGGCAAAGAGCCAGAAGCCTGGCTCACCGTTTACCCCTTCGTTCGTAGCTACGAGTGGTACCTATTGCCCGACGCCGAGCGCAGCACGATGCTCCGCGACCACGGCATCAAGGGTTCGGAGATGCCCCAGGTTCTCGCCAACACTGTCGCGAGCTTTGCGCTCGGAGACTACGAGTGGATGCTCGCGCTCGAAGCTCCCGAACTCGTCGACCTTGTCGACCTCATGCGTCACCTCCGCCAAACGGATGCCCGCCTTCACGTGCGCGAAGAGGTCCCCTTCTACACGGGCCGCCGCATCACTCTCGACGAGATCTCTGAGGTGCTGGCATGACCCACGTTCTTGGTGCAACGGATGCCGCGGCATCCGGTCCCGAACACGTTGAAGAAGCCGTGGCCTACGACGCCATTCTCCTCGCGAGTTTTGGCGGGCCTGAGGGTCAAGACGATGTCATCCCGTTCCTGCGGAATGTCACGCGCGGACGAGGCATTCCCGAAGAGCGCCTCGAAGAGGTCGCGCATCACTACCGCGCGTTCGGTGGCATTAGCCCGATCAACGACCAGAACCGTGAGTTGAAGGCAGCGCTCGAAGCCGAGCTTGCTCGTCGCGGAATCGACCTGCCCGTGCTGTGGGGAAACCGCAACTGGAACCCCTACTTGAGCGATGCGCTCACCGAGGCCAATGAGCGCGGCTACACGAAGCTCATAGCCGTGGGCACGAGTGCGTACAGCTCGTACTCCAGCTGCCGCCAGTACCGCGAAGACTACGCAATCGCTCTCGAGCAGACCGGTCTCGAAGGCACGATCCAGATCGACAAGGTGCGTCAGTTCTTCGACCACCCCGGTTTCGTTCAGCCGTTCATCGACGGTGTTCGTGACGGTCTCGCTCAGATCGCCGCCAAGGGCATTGCGCCCGAGAAGACGCATGTGCTCTTCACGACCCACTCGATTCCGTCGACGGATGCCGCCAAGAGCGGCCCGGAGTCGCGCGGTTTCGGAGAGGGCGGTGCCTACGCGGCACAGCACCTCGCCGTCTCAGAAGTTGTCATGGCGGCGCAGGCGGAAGACTTTTCCGCCAGCACGCTGCCGGCCCACAGCCTCGTGTATCAGTCGCGCAGTGGCCCGCCCTCGATGCCGTGGCTGGAGCCCGACATCAACGATGCGATTGATGCGCTCGCCGCCGATGGTATCGAAGCGGTCGTTATTGTTCCGGTCGGCTTCATCTCCGACCACATGGAAGTGAAGTGGGATCTCGACACGGAGGCGCTGGAAACTGCGGGAGGCCACAACATGGTTGCCGTTCGCGTTCCTACGCCCGGCGTACATCCGGCGTTCGTCACGGGTCTTATCGACCTCGTGTTGGAGCGCCGCGACGGAGTGCCGGTGGCAGACCGCCCCGCACTAACAACAATCGGCCCCTGGTACGACGTCTGTCGTCCTGGATGCTGTGAAAACGTGCGGCTCGGCTTCAAGCCGGCAGCCGCGGGGGTAGCACCGTGACCGTAATTCGTATTGGCACCAGAGGCAGCACACTCGCAATGGCGCAGACCACCACGGTGGCACGCCAGCTCGAAAGCAAGACCGGCGTCGAGACGGAAATCATTCCGATCTCCACTCAGGGTGACCGTTCAACAGAATCGCTCTCCACGATCGGCGGGCAGGGTGTGTTCGCGAATGCTCTGCGCGAAGCGCTGCTCGCGGGGGAGTGCGATGTTGTCGTGCACTCACTCAAAGATCTTCCGACCGCTCCCGTGCCCGGTCTCACGATCGCGGCCATCCCCAAGCGTGCCGACGAGCGCGATGTGGTGTGTGCTCGCGATGAGCTCACCCTCGCGACGCTGCCCGCTGGTTCCACGGTCGGCACCGGTTCGCCGCGTCGCCAGGCTCAGTTGCGCTCGCTCTACCCCGACCTTGAGGTTGTCGACATTCGTGGCAACATCGATTCACGCCTCGACAAAGTCACCAACGGTGAACTGGATGCCGTCATCCTCGCCGCTGCCGGCCTCGCTCGTGCCGGTCGCTCGGCGGCCGTCACCGAGCACCTTGGCATTTCGGGCTGGCCAACGGCTCCCGGCCAGGGCGCCCTCGCGATCGAAACGCGCACGGGTGAAGAGAAGCTCGCGGCAGTGCTCGACCACAAACCCAGCCGCACGAAGACTGACGCCGAACGCTACGTTCTCGCTTTCCTCGACGCCGGATGCTCGGCTCCTCTCGGAGCGCACGCCGTGATCGACGACGGCCTGTTGTTCTTGGATGCGCGGGTCTACGCCCTCGATGGCTCCCGCTACCTCACCAGCTCGCACGCGCTGTACGTCAACGATGTGGATGACCCGGCGCGCGAGGCAGCACAGCGGGTCGCCGACGATCTTTTGGCACAGGGCGCTGGGGAACTTACCGGGGCACGAGCGTGATCATCCGCCCCCGCCGTTTGCGGTCGAGCCCGGCGATGCGTCGTCTCGTCGCCGAGAACCGCACCCACCCGAACCAGCTCATTCTGCCGATGTTTGTGCGCGAAGGGCTCACCGAGCCTGCCGCGATCAGCTCGATGCCGGGCGTGCAGCAGCATTCGCTCGACTCCATGCGCCGCGCGATTGCCGAAGCCGCCGAGCTGGGTGTCGGTGGCGTGATGCTCTTCGGCGTTCCTGAGCACAAGGATGCCGAAGGCTCGGGGGCAATTGACCCCAACGGAATCCTCAACGTCGCTACGCGCGCGGCCGTCGCCGAGGCCGGTGACGCCCTCGTCGTGCAAACCGATCTCTGCTTGGACGAATTCACCGATCACGGTCACTGCGGTGTGCTGCGCGAGCGCACTCACCCTGTCACTGGCGCGACTGAACTCGTCGTCGACAACGACGCTTCACTCGAGCGTTACCGCGAGATGGGTGTGGCTCAGGCCGAAGCCGGCTCGCAACTGCTCGGGCTCAGCGGCATGATGGACGGCCAAGTTGCCGCCGTGCGCGACGCGCTCGACACCGCCGGCCACACTGACACCCCCTTGCTCGGTTACGCCGCCAAATACGCCTCGGCGTTCTATGGGCCGTTCCGTGAAGCCGTGCAGTCCTCGCTCGTGGGCGATCGCCGTGCCTACCAGCAGAACCCCGCCAACCGCCGCGAGGGCGTGCGCGAAGTCGAACTCGACATCGACGAGGGTGCCGACGTCGTGATGGTGAAGCCCGCCATGAGCTTCCTCGACGTGCTGGCCGACGCCAGCGCCATCAGCAGCGTGCCCGTGTGGGCGTACCAAGTCTCCGGCGAATACGCGATGATCGAAGCCGCCGCAGCGAACGGCTGGATCGACCGCCGCCGCGCTATTGAAGAATCAGTACTCAGCATCCAGAGGGCCGGCGCCGAAGCGGTGCTCACCTACTACGCAACCGAACTTGCAGAATGGCTACGCGAATGAGCGACACCACGTCCAACACCCCGTCCGCACCCGTTACCAACCAGCAGTCGTTCGACCGCGCCCGCGGCGTGCTGCCCGGGGGAGTCAACTCGCCCGTGCGGGCCTTCGGTTCCGTCGGCGGAACGCCCCGTTTCTACGTGAAAGCCTCTGGCTCGTACGTGACGGATGTTGAGGGCCGGTCGTACATCGACCTCGTCAACTCCTGGGGCCCCGCCATCCTCGGCCACGCTCATCCCGAAGTGATCGACGCCGTTCAGCAGGCAGCGTCGCGCGGCCTCGGCTTTGGAGCATCCACTCCCGCTGAGACCGAGCTCGCCGAACTCGTGCGTGCGCGCATCAGCGTCGGGGGAGTCAGCCCGATCGAACGCTTGCGCCTCGTTTCCACCGGCACTGAAGCGACCATGACGGCCATCCGTTTGGTTCGCGGCGCTACTGGTCGTCGCCTGCTCGTGAAGTTCGCCGGGCACTACCACGGTCACTCCGACGGGCTTCTGGCCGAAGCCGGTTCTGGTCTTGCGACGCTCTCGATGCCCGGCTCTGCCGGAGTCACTGCCGAGACCGCAGCCCAAACTCTCGTTATCGAGTACAACAACGTTGCCGCCCTCGAGCAGGTCTTTGCCGAACACGGCCACGACATTGCCGGGATTATCTTCGAGGCCGCCGCCGCGAACATGGGCGTTCTGGCGCCACAACCCGGCTTCAACGAAGCCATCGTGCGCATCGCCCACGAGCACGGCGCCCTCGCCATCAGCGACGAAGTCCTCACGGGCTTCCGCGTCGACCCCGCTGGCTACTGGGGCTTGGATGCTCGCGCCGCCGCCGCAAACCCCGAAGCCCCTGACGCCCGCTGGGTTCCCGACCTCTTCACCTTCGGCAAGGTCATCGGTGGCGGGATGCCGTTGGCCGCTCTGGGCGGTTCGGCTCGCATCATGGAGTTGCTGGCTCCACTCGGCCCCGTCTACCAAGCAGGCACCCTGAGCGGAAACCCGGTCGCCGTCGCCGCGGGCCTCGCTACGCTTCGGCTCGCCGACGACGCCGTGTATTCGCGGCTCAACCAGGTTGCCGAAACGCTTTCAACCGAAACGTCGGACGCACTCTCCGCCGAGGGTGTTGAGCACGTTGTGCAGCACGCGGGCAACCTGTTCTCGTTCGTGTTCAGCGGCGCCGAGCCCATGAACTTTGCCGACGTGAAGGCCCAGCAGGGCTACCGCTACGCACCCTTCTTCCACTCCATGCTGGAGTCGGGGGTGTCACTGCCTCCGAGTGTGTTTGAGGCGTGGTTCGTGTCGGCAGCCCACGACGATGGCGTGGTCTCGAAGATTGTCGAGGCACTGCCCGCCGCCGCGAAGGCTGCCGCCGCGGCATCCGCCCCGCAGTAACAGCGAGAAGGGATGCTGGGCTCGCGTGGGCCCGGAGCGTGATTCCATTCGCCACAATGACTCGTCTGTAAACTCTGTGTGAGTTCTGGACGTTGCCCTATGCCAATCTGAGAATATGCTCCAGACTAGTTACCTGCGATAACAGAAAAAGCTGACCACCGTCTGCAGTTATCGCGAGTATGTTGGAAGAACCAACCGGCAACGAAATGGAGTTCACCATGAAGGGCAAGATCCTCCTAGTAGTAGGACTCGGCATCGGCTACGTGCTCGGAACCCGCGCTGGCCGCGAAAAGTACGAAAAGATCAAGGCCACGGCAGGCAAGCTGTGGAACGATCCCCGCATCACGCAGCAACGCCATAACGCTGAAGACTTTGTGAAAGACAAGGCTCCGGATGTTGCGGAGTTCCTTGCAGACGGCGCCAAGAAGGTCGTCAAGCAGGTTGCCTCCAGCAAGAGCAACAAGTCGGCGTCAGAAGAAGTGACGACCACCAGCAGCGCTCCCAAGAAGAAGCCTGCCGCCAAGAAGTCTTCGTCAGCGGCATCCACGACGAAGTCCACCAACTCGAAGTAGGGCTGCCATGTACGGTGAATCACCGAATACAGACTCGCAGCGCGACCCCAAGCGGTCACTGGCTGCACTAATCGCCGACGTGCCTCGCCTTCTCGGCGACCTCGTGCGCGGAGAGATCGAATCGCTCAAGAGCGAGATGGTCGACAAGCTCAAGCACGCGGGCATTGGCATCGGGCTGTTTGTGGGCGCCGCGTTTATCGCGCTGTTCGCACTGATGGTTCTCATCGCCGCTGCCGTGCTTGGCTTTGCTGAAGTAGTGCCAGCCTGGGCCGCCGCGCTGATCGTGGCCGGCATCCTGCTGCTCATTGTGGCGATCCTTGTGTTGGCGGGCGTTGCGCTCGTCAAAAAGGGAACCCCACCGGCACCCACCGAAACGATTGAAAGTATTAAGAGCGACGTTCGTGCCATCAAAGGCACCCGAAAGCGGAGGTCATAATGTCTGAGGACACCAACAAGAGCATCGAGCAGGCCCGCGCCGAACTCGAAAAAACACTCGACGCGATCGAAGATAAGTTCAACGTCGGCAAGCGCGTTGATGAAGTTGCAACCACCGTGCGCAACTCGTACGAGAGCAACCCGCTGCCGTGGATTATTGGCGCAGCAGCGGCCGCAGTCTCTGTAGTTGCTGTCGTTGCATGGGCAATTCTCAGCGACGACGACTAGCTCGATTAGCGTCTGACTCCCCAACAGGGGGAGTATAGAGAGCATGGCAAGAAAAGCACTCGATGGTTTGCGCGTGCTCGTCCCGCGCGGAGGCAATTGGGGCGACAGCGTCGCAGCACTTTTGAGGGGTCACTCGGGCATTCCCGTGATCGCACCCCTCATCAATTTCGCGCCCTCGGAGAATGTCGCCGCGCTCGCCAACGCCTTTCATGAACTCAATGATGGGCAGTTCGACTGGATCGCTGTCACGAGCGCGACCACCGTTGATGTGTTGATCGCGAGCGACGTCAAGATCCCCGAAAACACCAAGATCGCTGCTGTGGGAGAAACCACCGCCAGCGCACTCATGCTTGCCGGACACCGGGTCGATTTCGTTCCCGAGTTCGATAACTCCGGTCGCGGGCTCGTCAAAGAGTGGCCCGATGCATCACCAGGTCTGCGGGTTCTGGCACCGCAATCGAACCTTGCCGATACGACTCTCATCGATGGGCTCGGTGCGCTCGGTCACAAGGTAGTGAGCGTTTCGGCGTACAGCACCGTCGGAGTGCCTGTGGCTGACAAGGTGCGGGAGGATGTTGCATCCGGTCGCATCGGAGCCGTGCTGATCAGCTCTGGCTCAGTCGCGCGTCAAGTGGCCGAGCAACTCGCGCCGCTGCCCGACGACACCATCGTCGCCTGCATCGGACCGCGCACGGCGTTCGACGCGCGTGCCGCTGGACTCACCGTGCACGTGATCGCCGAAGACCGCTCGAGCGAATCTCTCGTCGAGACGCTCGTGGAGTACCTGCGCCGCTAGCATCCCCCGAGCGGGGGTGTCGCGGTGCCTTCTTGGGCCATAAAGGGTGAATCGCGGTGTGAATTCGCGTCCTCAACTCGTTGGCAGCGCGGACCCGGCTGCACTCTGGATTGAGAAATGCCGGGACCCGACCAGCACAGTGATTGAGTCCGCGTTGCCCTGCCCGTAGGACAACGAAGCTTCCGGCGCTACCCGGAGAGTTTCCACAATGACTAAGCCCACGTCGGTGCGCGCCCGCGCGCCCCGTAGCACCACCCGTTCGCGCCTTCTGATGTGGTCGGGATTCACTCGCGCGATTGCGGCCTTGGCCGTTGGCATCCTCATTGCCAGCTCGAGCGTGGCCACAGCTCTGCCCGCGCACGCCGATGAACTGGGCAGTGGCGTTGTGAGCCTGTCGAAGAGCGCCAGCGTGACGACACCGCAGCTTCCGGGCTCGACATTCACCTACACCCTTGGGTTCGGCTGTTCCTCGACAACAACGGGCTGTGTGGATGCCGTACTGACGGACGAGATTCCTGCACCTCTCGAAATCGTGGGGTCGCCGCTCGTGGCCGGCGTCGGATCGTCGACCGTCACCGTCACGGGAAATCTGGTCGAGGTCGCTTTTGCCGACGCCGTAGCCAACACCGATCCGCCCAGCACTGGCCTCGCAGACAGCACGACGGGAACTGTGCAGATTACCGTGCGGGTCCCCGCTGACCTCGACAAGTCATGGGATGGCGCCAGCGTGCTCAATGAAGCCGATTTGGTGGCGGTTAACGCTTCGCCGCGTACCGCTGACGCGACGGTGGCATTGCGAGTTCCGACCGAGATCTCCGCGTCGTTAGCAAAGAATTGGACTCCGGCATCGGCGGAGTACGGCCCGGGAAACCTCTCCACTGTCACTCTCACGGTTGCCAACAGCTCCAACATCCCCGCGTCGGAGCTTGTTGTGCGTGAACCTGCGCTTCCCGCAGCCGCCACTAGCTCGTTCAACTTCTACGACCTCGACGCGCTGGGCGCAGTGACCTTTCCTGAGGGCGCTGACCGCATCCAAGTGGATGCGCTCGCGAGTGGATCATGGACGAACGGCACAGCACAAGCCATGGCCTTACTCCCTTCGGGTGTCATCGCCAGCGCCGTCGAAGGCCTGCGCTTCACTTTCACCTCAAGCGCGGGAACCACCATTGACGCGCGCGGCACTAGCGGTACCGTCGAGTTGTCCCTCGCTCAGCGCGAGACGAATCGTGCGAACCCCAGCGAAGAATTAGCCGCCGGAGGTGCCCGCGAGAATATCGCGGCGGCATCCGTCGTCACTCCTGAAGGACAGGCGGATGCTCCGGATGCCCGGGACACTCAGGTGGTTGCACCGCTAACAGCGACCGTGGCCGTGACAAAGTCCTTCACCCCGAGCGAGGTTCCCGCCGGAGAGAGCACGCTGGCGACAATCGCCGCCCGCAACACCTCAACGGGGGCACTGACGAGCCTCAGCGTTTCTGAGCCTGCGGCCGGTGGAAGCTTCTTCTCCGACAGCATCGTGTTTGACGGATTCGACTCGACAGTGACCGCATGGCCTGCGGGCGCGACGGCCGGAACTGTCACCTGGCTCGTTGATAGCGGAGCAGCGCCAGCGTCGAGCAGTTTCACCGAGGCATCCGGGCTTCCCGCAGCGCCGGTACTGATCGGTGGCCAGTTCGTGACCGGTTTTGTTATCGAGTACACCGGCACGATCGAGGTTGGAGCAACGGCCCGCGCCGGAGTGAAAATCGTCACCACGGCGGCGGCAGCCGTCACAACAGGCAGTGCTTCCGTTTATCCCAACGAAGTTGCCGCAGCGGGAACCAATACTGCCGGAACCGGTGAGGACTCTACGAGCGCCGATCTCGAGGTGTGGACTCCCGCCATTGAGGTGGAGCTGACCAAGAGCATCCGCCCCAGCGCTGTGTACTCCGGCGGAAACAGCATCGTCGAACTGACCGCAACGACCCCTGCCGGCACGAGCACGGTGCGCCCTGACGAGATCATCATCACTGAGCCATCCGTGTTGGGGGCGAGCGAATATTGGAACGCATTCACCCCCGTTGCAATCGGGTCGACGGCAGTCCCGCAGGGCTCCGTGCTGACCGTCGAGTACTACGACGGCAGCGCTTGGCAGAGCATGGCGGGATCAAGCGGAACCGTGGATGCCACCACGAGTGCGCAGATCTTCACCGGGGATCTTGCCAGCATGTTGCCCGCGGGTGTCACGACCGACGATGTTGAAGGTTTGCGCTTTAGCTTCACGGATGCCGACGGCTTCGCAAGCGCGGTCACGGTCAAGCCGACCATCGTTTTCGAAGCGCGCTCTCAGCTGCGCGACGGCTCCGGCCCGACGGCTGAAGGTACCCCGGACGACAACTCGACGTGGGCATCCTACGAAAACTGCGCAGCCGTCGTGGCGAGTGGAACACTGAACGCCACCTCACTCACCGATAACGCTGCCGCGTGTGACAACGCGACGATTATCCCGACCGAAGGGGCTGGCCCCGCGCCGAGCATCGTCGACAAGTCGATGGATCAAGCCACCGTTCTTGCGCAGTCGCACGACGCGGCGGGAAGCACCCTCACGTGGGGAGTGCAGAGTGCAGGCTACGACTCCGTCGCAGTATCTGACACGGCCAACCCGTCGGCGGCATCCGTGGCAACCACGATGTTCCAAGCCTTTGACCTCACCCGGATTGACTCCATAAGCCCCGCTCAGGACCCCCTGATTCGGTGGGATGCCGTGCAGAGCGTTGAGCTCTACAGCGCCACCAGCGATTCGTGGATTGATGTCACGGCCGCTGCCTGCAGCTCGGCTGCCAACTGCACCGGCAACTTCCCCGGCTACACCCTGAGCGCGGCAGAGCGAGCAGACACCATTGGTGTGCGCCTGACGTTTGTAGAACGTTCCGACCGAGCGGCGATCATCGCTGCCTCCGGCGACCCGCTCGCACCGCCAGTAGGTTCCGGTGTTGCCAACCTGCCGAGCGGCAGCTACCCGGGAGCGTCATCCGCCGGACGAACGATTCACCTCGACTGGCAACTGCGTAGCGTCGTGCGTGATGATTCTGGCACCGATTCGAAATGGGTCACCGCACTCGAGATGTATAACCGGCCCGATCCTGGAGTCGTGCGCAATACGGTGGGAGTCTTCGCAACTCCGGCGACAGGCACTCCCGTCTCGGCAGTGGACTCCGCTGACATTGCGATCGTGCAGACACCGCCGACGGTGACCGCCACGAAGACGGTTACGCCGACGACAGTGACGATTCCGCGTCCAGAGGTGGTTGGCACGGATTACCCGCGTGCCACCTACACAACGACGGTTCAGAACACATCGCCCACGAACGTGTGGCAACTGCGACTGACAGATCCGTCCCTGTGTCTCGACGCCGCAAGCTGCGCCTTCGACGTAGCCGACATCCCGTTTGTGGGCGCCAGCTACGATCCCGCACGCAACCCATTCGAACGCCTTAACCTCACCGGAATCGCGATTGCTTTCTCGGGGGCATCTGGCATCGATAACAGCGAGATCTACGTGTGGAATCGAGATGCTGCAGGAACGCTCAGCGTCGACGGGCCCTACACTGAAGCACAGGCCGAAGCGCTGACCTCAGCCCAGCTTGAGAGCGCAGTCGGAGTCACCGCGCTCTTCGCGGGCGAGTCAGCTGACGGCGGCACGATCACGCCCGGTGCTCTCGCGACGGTAACCTTCGAGACCCAACTGCGCACCACGCTCCGCAGCACTGGCGCTGCTATGACAGCAGCAAGCATCCCGAACTCGGTGTTGGTGGGAGTGCATGACAACGTGCTCTACCCGGCCATCTTCAACCAAGACATTGCGAGAAGCCCGCTCGCCATCGACGATGGCTACATTGCTGTGGAGACCGCTAAGGCTGTTACCCCCAGCAGCGCGTTGCTGGCTGCACCGAATACGCTGACGCAGGTCGATCTTCGGGCGCGTTCCACGGGAACTGTTGCGCCGAAATCGCTCGTGATTCAGGATGACGCAGCAACATTCTGGAACGCATTTACCGCGGTAGCGGCCGAGGTGCCCACGATGCCGGCGGGCGCCGATCGCGTAGAGATCGCGGCCCTCGTCGGATCGAGCTGGGTGAGCGCCGGGCCGACGACAGCGGCGCTCGCGGCACTACCCTCGAGCGTTGATCTCGACGACATAATCGGCGTGCGGGCCACCTTCACGCGCGCTGATGGCACCGAATTTGCCGCCACCAACGACGCCGTGAATCTGCAGATCGTTGCCGAACTGCGCACGCAATTGCGTGACGGGTCGGGGCCGGTCACCGCATCCGATAGTCCAACGGCGATGCCAGGGGAGTCCGTTGCTGGCCAGATCACCAACACGGTCGCTGCTGTTATCGCTCACGACGAGCTGAACGACGCTGACGATGCGGGCGCGACCTTCACGCTCAACACTGGCACCGCGCGGGTCGCTATCGAGAAGACCTCGATCGGACAGACCGCAGCGGGTAAGGAGATTCCGTTCACTCTGCGCGTGCGCAACACCGGCACTGGCTATCTCGTGAACCCGGTCATTACCGACCGACTCCCGTCAGACGGATCACTGATCTATGTGCCGACCGACAACCCCGTGTACTCGACCTCAAGTGGTGGAACCCTCACGACGGATGCCGCCCAGATCGTTCGTACCTTTGACGCTGCTACCGGAGAGATCAGCTTCGCGTGGCCCGCCGGAGCGCAGCTTGCACCCGGCGAAACGTACTCGATCACCCTGCGTCTGCAAGTGAAGCCTGGCCTGGCCGCGGCATCTATTGCAGAGAACGGACTGGACTTCACCAACGATCGTCAGGTGGAGGCCTGCACGCCGCTCAACAGCGCAAACGGCCGAGCTGTCACGCTGACCGACAATACGTGCGCGACGAGCAACGTTGTCACGGTGCTGTCACTTGGCTCGTTCTCCGCGCTCAAAGGCGTGAAGTCGACAGCCGGAACCGCCACCAACGTGATCAATCCCGCGGTGAGCTGCTCAGCCGATGCCGACGGCTATTACCGTTACCCGTGCGCCGCCGACAGCACAATCGGGGGGATTGATGAGTGGAAACTCCAGCTCGTCAATGGAGGAACGATTGGCGCCTCCACCCTTGAGCTTGTGGACATCTTCCCGCACGTCAGTGACGTCGGTGTTGTTGACCCCTCGCCTCGCGGATCGCTCTTCGCTCCCGAGTTCAACGGTGATGTGACCTTCACGAGCACGACGGCAGGCGTCGGCTTCGAATGGTTCTACACAACCGAGGCAAACGTCTGCACCGCGGATCTCTTCCCCGCGACGGCAGACTGCTCACCGGGGGAGTGGATGCCGTCCAGCAGCCTCGCCGCAGGCGCCGAGGCAGACGTCACCGGTATCAAAGCCGTCTTCGACTTCAGCGGCCTTGACCAGGGAGCTCTGCCGCCGGCATCCGTGCTCACCGTGAATTACACGACGACGAACACCCCAAGCACAACCGGCGCGGATGGTCGTGTTCCGTTGACCGTGCCGTTCGAAAACGTGCGCGCCTGGAACTCCTTCGGTTACTACCCGACCTACATTTCTGGTGCGAACCCGCCGTCGCCGGAAGAGCCCATCAAGGCAGGGATTGGACTCTTCGCCGGCCCCATCACCGTCTCGAAAGTGATCGAGGGTTCCGAATCGAGCCGGGCGCCGGAAACGATTACCGCTGGCGTTGAGTGCACCGTGTTGGGCGCAGAGATCGAGATGGGCTCGGTGGGAGCACTCACCCTAGAGGCCGCCGGGGATTACACCGCCCGCATCGATGGCATCCCGCAGGGCGCGGACTGTGTCGTCACCGAGGATGGTGTGCTCGGGTGGTTTGGGGAACAAGAACGCAACGGCCCGCAAACGGTGACGGTCGCTACAGCGGCGGCAGTTACAGATGCCATGCCGACTGCGCAGAGCGCGACCCTGGTGAACACCTATTCACCAGCGCTGCTCGCCTTCACCGGAGCACAGGGTATCCGTGCTCTGCTGGTGTGGGGACTCGGCGGCCTACTCGGCGGCGCGGTCCTGCTCATCGTCCGTCGGGGACGAACCGCACGCTAAGTGCGAGTGTGGAGGCTGATCGGGTCAGCCTCCACACCTTCAAAGTTGGTGGTGAGCTCTAGCCGACGTTGAGCGCCAGCACCAGGAAGATGATTCCGAGCAAAGGCGGGGTGCCCTGGACGATGGCGGGACGCAGCATCGTCTTAGGCTGCGACGTGACGAGCACGATCGCAGCGAGCACCATGCTGAGTGCGCCAAACATGGCGAGGGCAATGCCGGCTGGCCACAGGTTGGTGGTGCCCATGAGCACGAGACCCGTTCCGGCGCCGAGAGCGAGGAAGACGTTGTAGAAGCCCTGGTTGTAGGCCCACGGCTTCACGGCATCCGCATCCTGGGGGCGCACGCCGAAGATCTGCTGCACGCGAGGCGTGTGAAAGAGCACGCTCTCCATGAAGAAAATCATGAGGTGCACGAGCGCGGCGAGAAAGATAAAAGCTGATCCGAGGATGGCTAAAGCAGTGTTCATGCTCAAAAGTGTGGCACAGCCGGGTTGCTAGCCGTGCACGTCGATGACCGTTCGACCGCGGATGCGCCCCGCAATGATGTCTTCTCCGGCCGCGATAGCGGTGCTGAGCCCGATCGTGGAAGTCGTGCTCTCGAGCAAGCTGAGGTCGAGATCGCGCTCGAGGCGTTCCCACGCTTCGAGGCGGTGTGCTCGCGGAGTGAAGACCGAGTTGATGCCGACGAGGCTCACGCCGCGCAAGATGAAGGGCATCACGCTCGTGTGTAGATCGCTCGATTGAGCGTTGCCGCACGCGGTCACCGTTCCGCCGTACTGGGTGGCGGCGATCGCCGAGGCCAGAGTGGTGCCGCCGACGGCGTCGATGGCGCCATCCCAGCGCTGCTTCATGAGGGCTTTGGGCTCGGCGCTGAGTTCGGGGCGGTCAATGATGGTGGTGGCGCCTAGGGCGCGCAGGTAGTCGTGTTCGCTTTCGCGACCAGTGGATGCCGTCACGCTGTAGCCGAGCTTGGTGAGCAGGGCGATGGCCACAGACCCCACCCCGCCGGCGGCACCGGTGACGAGAACCTCGCCGGAGACCCCACCGCGCTCGATCGCGAGTACCGAGAGCATGGCCGTGAACCCTGCCGTGCCGATGGCGGCGGCCTGATGATTGCTAATTCCGTCGGGCACCGGAACGACCCAATCGCCGGGAACGCGTGCCCGCTCAGCGTAACCGCCATGGTGGGTTTCACTAAGCCCGCAGCCGTTCACCAACACCCGCTGACCAGCACTAAAGCGGTCATCCGTCGACTCGGCGACAACGCCGACGAGGTCAATACCGGCGATCAGGCGCGGGGCGCGAACGATGCCAGGTCTGCCGGTGAGGGCGATGCCGTCTTTGTAGTTGAGGCTGGAGAACTCGACATCGATCGTGACATCTCCGGGCATCAGGATGCTGTCATCCAGTTGCTCAGAGAGCTCGACGTGCGCCGGAGCTTGTCGGTCGGACTCGTTCTTGACTACTTCGATTCCACGCCACATACGGTCAGCCTAGAACCGCAGGCTGGGTTCTGAGTCAGAAAGTAGGTTTAGCCGAAGAGAATCGCAGCTTCGTCATAGCGTGACTGCGGCACGGTGTTGAGCTTGCCGAGGGCATCTTCGAACGCCACGTTGGTGATCTCGGTACCCTGCAGCGACACCATGCGACCCCAGCGACCGTGGATGACCGCGTCGACGGCGGCGAGGCCGTAGCGAGTGGCGAGCACGCGGTCATAGGCGCTGGGCGTTCCACCGCGCTGGATGTGACCCAGAGTGGTTGAGCGAGTTTCGAGGCCGGTGAGAGCTTCAATCTCGGGCGCAAGCATGTCGCCGATTCCGCCGAGGCGGGGGCGACCGAAGGCATCGAGGCCGCGCTCGGAGTGGGCGTCGTCCATGGTGTCGAGGGTGAAGCCTTCGGCAACAACAACGAGAGGGGCACGACCGCGGTCGCGAGCCGAAGTGACCCACTCCACAATCTGAGCCATCGAAGTCTTTTGTTCGGGGATGAGGATCGCGTGGGCGCCGGCAGCCATGCCCGAGTGCAGAGCGATCCAGCCAACATGGCGGCCCATTACTTCAGCAACCATGCAGCGGCCGTGCGAGTCGCCGGTGGTGCGCAGGCGGTCCATGGCGTCGGTCGCGATCTGCGTGGCAGTGTCGAAGCCGAACGTGTAGTCGGTGGCGGAAAGATCGTTGTCTACCGTCTTGGGGACTCCGACGATCTTGATTCCGGCATCCGTCAGCCGCTTGGCAGCAGCGAGAGTTCCTTCGCCACCGATGGCGATGAGGGAGTCAACGCCGAGGCGTTCCATGTTTTCGCGCACGGTGTCTGCGCCGTCGGTGCCCTCGAAGGGGTTCGTGCGCGAGGTGCCCAGAATGGTGCCACCCTGCTTGGAGATGCCCTGAATGTCTTTGCGCGTGAGGGGCATGGCGTCGCCTTCAACGACTCCACGCCAACCGTCGCGGAAGCCGACGAACTCTTTGTCGTAGACCTGCGTGCCCTTGAGCACGATGCCGCGAATAACTGCGTTCAACCCGGGGCAGTCGCCACCGCTGGTCAGGATTCCGATCTTCATGAACCCATCATGGCGCATTTTTGTGCGTTTCCGAGCCACGATCTGGTTCGAAGCGCCGCGTCGCTTTAGTGGCTGATTGCTGCTTCTGTGATCGGATGCGCGGCACACGCCACGGAGTCTGCGTGCTCATCGCACACCACGAACTGCTCGCGGCAGGCCTTGTTGTGGCAATTCTCGACCCGTTTGGTTGCCGCACCGCACTGGTAACAACGGCCAATCGCTTCGGTGTCTGCCGTGAAGTCGATGGCCATGCGCTTGTCGAAGACGTAGAGCGAACCGTTCCACAGACCGGAGTCGCCGTACTTTTCGCCATAGCGAACGATGCCGCCCTCGAGTTGGTAGACCTCGCCGAATCCGCGACTGCGCATAAGAGAGGAGAGCACCTCGCAGCGGATGCCGCCCGTGCAGTACGTGACGACGGGCTTGTTTTTGAGGTGGTCGTGCTTGCCGCTGTCGAGTTCGGCGACGAAGTCACGAGTGGTTGCGACATCCGGAACTATCGCATCGGTGAATTTGCCGATCGCAGCCTCGATGGGATTGCGGCCGTCGAAGAAGGTGACCTCTTTGCGGGCAACGAGCTCGTGCAGCTCTTCGGGGCTGAGTTTCGTGCCGCCGCCAACCACGCCGTTCTCGTCGACCTTCAACTCACCGGGGGCGCCGAAGCTCACGATCTCGTCGCGCACCTTCACGCTGAGCTTCGGGAAGTCGTCGCCCTGGCCCTCGCTCCACTTGAAGTCGATGTTCTTGAACGCCGGATACTCCCGCGTCTTGCGCACGTAACGCTTAATGTCTTTGAGCTCGCCGCCGACGGTGCCATTCATGCCGTCTTTAGAGAGGATGATGCGACCGCCGAGCCCGAGGAACTCGCAGAGGTCGCGCTGCCACAACCGCACAGCCTCCGGATCGGCCAGCGGCGTGAACACGTAGAAGAGAAGGATCTTGGGAACAGCCACGGGGCAAGTTTACGGCTGTTAGCTGGGGGCAGATTCTTCGGCTGCGGTGGCGACGGCGATCTCGGACTGGAGGAAGAGCATCCACTCGTCGTAGATCTCGTCGGGGCGCAGGAAGACGCGGCCGATGGTCTGCGCGAGAGTGCGGCCCGAGTTGGGGAGTAACCGGTGCCAGAGCATGCCTCCCACAAGTGTCGAGGCCAGCAAGAAGCTGAGCGCGTAGGCGACGAGGGTGTTCAATGCCTGCTGCAGCGGGTCGCCTTCAGGCTGCAGAAAGAGCACGCCCATCGCGCCGGCGAAGCCAAGCAGAATCGCGCCGACACGGGGGAGGCGCCGAGGGGCGGGCACATGTGCCTTGGCATAGACGGCCCCGATGAGGAGGCCGCCGATGATCGCGCCGACGAAGAGGAGCATGAGCGAAGTTTAGCCAGCGGCCGGGTGCTGGTCTGCGCGCTCTCCGAGCATCGCCGCGTACTCCTTGCGCAGGTCGCGGGGGTTGGTGAATTGGCGCGCAACAAGCTGCCAGTAGCTGAAGCCGGATTCGGGGAAGACCCGTAGCCAGATCCGTGGGGCGTAGGCGACTTGGGTAATGATGAGGCCACCGAGGAAGGCGTAACTCATCAGCCCGTGGCCTCCTGTTGTTGCGGTGATGACGATTACCGCGCCCATGCCCACCATGAGAATGACGAGGTTAGGGAGGGGCTTATAGGTGGGAGTGCGTGCTTCGCACGACAGAACCCCCGTGATCAATCCGATCACCGCTGCAACAACCAACCACATCATGAGCCAAACTCTACGTCAGGGGTGGCGCGTTATCTAGGGCTCATTGGTGCTGGCTTCGTCATTCGCTGGCCTGATAGCGCCGCGGCCGTCGTAGTCCCAAGTTCCCCGCAGTTCTTCGCGGTCAGCGAGCATCGCCGCATACTGCTGCCGTATATAAAAGGAGCCGGTGAAGTCTCGCCACGCAAACTCCCGGTACGTGAGGCCCGCCTCGGGAAAGTAATCCATCCACAGCCTGGCCGAATACAAAGTGGATGCGCTCGCCATAGTGATCACAAAAGCTGCAACACCAGCGAAGTTGAGCCACGCCGGAGCGATAACGTCGTTGGGCGGGATGTTGGGCCACACGATCAGCCCCGCGATGATCAGCGCTTGACCGATGAAGGGCAACGTTCGTACTTTCGGCACCATCGCGAGCGCTTGATAGATGCCGAGGCTTGCCCCGCTGAGAGTCATTATCGCGAGCCAGATCATGAGTGAAACTCTACGTCAGGGGTGGCGCGTAATCTAGGGCTCATGACCGAAGCGCTCGCCGTCGACGAGCCGGTGCGCATGCGTTTTGCGCCCGGGCGGCCCGTTGATGTTCGTGCGACGCTGCGACCGCTCAAGCGCGGTGTCGGTGACCCGACGATGCGAGTGGATGGCGCGAGCACCTGGCGCACAATGCTCACGCCGCACGGCCCCGCGACTCTGCGTCTCGTGCAGCACCAGTCGCATGTGGACTGCACCGCGTGGGGCCCCGGAGCGGAGTGGGCGATCGAGAGCGTTCCCGAGCTGCTGGGGGAGGGCGACGACTGGAGCGACTTCGACATATCGGCGCTTCCGTTCGCAGCTGAAGCTCAGCGTCAGAACCCCGGCTTGCGGTTGCCGCGCACCAAGCTTGTGTTCGAGGCGCTCGTGATGGCCATTCTGGAGCAGAAGGTCACGGGCATTGAAGCGAAGCGGGGGTGGCGCATCCTCGTCACCAAGCACGGTTCACCGGCGCCGGGGCCCGCCCCGGCCGGGATGCGCGTTGTTCCGACGCCGCAGGGCTGGGCACGAATTCCGTCGTGGGAGTGGCACCGCGCGGGGGTCGGGCCACAGCGTTCGGCGACCGTAATGCGCGCGACGCAAGTGGCGGCATCCCTCGAGCGCACCGCCGACTGGGGGCGTGGCGGGCCGCGCATTGAAGCCGCGCTGCGATCAGTCGTGGGCGTTGGCGTGTGGACGGCCGCCGAAACCATGCAGCGCGCGCACGCCGACCCCGATAGCCCCAGTGTTGGCGATTACCACCTGGCCGCCGTTGTCGGCTGGGCGCTGATTGGTGAACCCGTCGACGATGAGCGGATGCTCGAACTGCTCGAGCCCTGGCGCGGCCACCGGCAACGCGTCGTGCGGCTCATCACGGCATCTGGGTTTCGCAAGCCGGCTTTTGGGGCGCGGATGACGATTCAGGATCATCGCGGGCATTAGTGGCGTGCGAGTCCTTTAGCGTGCGTCCACGCGTTCGGCGGCGGTTGCTTCTGTAGTGCTACCTGTCGGGCGCTTTCTGGCCAGCCGCGCAGCATCCGCTTGACCGAGGCTCGCGGATTTCGCCAGCCAACCCTCGCGTTGCTCGAGCGTTGAATTCTTCACCGGGCCGAACCGTGTTGTATGCACGGGCTTGATTCCACAGAAGGCAAGCGTGCGGTCGCGGACGTGTCGAACCGTGGTGTCGCCGACGAGCCGGAGATACCAGGAGGGGGAGTCGGCGGTGACGATGACGCGACCGGTTCGCCCGGTGAGTAGACCTTCGGGGGTTCCATTTTTTCTGATTCGGTAGGCGCGGCGCGGGAGGAGGATTCGGTCGAAGAAACCCTTCAGCAGTGTCGGGACGGAGCCCCACCAGACGGGCGTGACCACGACGACGTGCCGGGCATCCAACAGCAACTGCCAAGCGCGTTCGAGGTCGGGCTCAAGTTCTTGGCGGCGTGTGTAGCCGAAGTGAAGGCTCGGTTCGAACTGCAAATCTCGCAGGGCGACAACGGTGGCGTCGCCGTGGCCTTCGGCATAGGCGGAGGCGATGGCGGCGCACAAAGAGTCGGGATTGGGGTGGCCGTCAATGATAAGAGTGTTCATGTCGCTCCAAGGGATGGTGAATCGGATGGGGTACCGAGCTGCATTGGGCAGCGGCTCGGGGGCATGTCGAGGCAATCTGGACACTGTCTAGATTGCTCGCTTTGACTCTAGGGGTACGATGTTGCTCGTGTCAAGATCCGATTCTGCGTACCACCACGGCAACCTTGGGCCGACGCTCGAAAGCGCCGCGCTCGAACTTATGCGCACCCAGGGGCACGCTTCGCTGAGCCTGCGCGAAGTGGCGCGCACCGCGGGTGTGAGCCACAACGCGCCGTACCATCACTTCGGCGATCGGGCCGCGCTGCTCAAGCGCCTGAGTGAGCGCAGCATGGGCGAGCTGCTGAGCACCCTGCAAGCGGTGGAGCAGGCGCAGCAGCTCGAGACAGCGGAGGGTCAGGGGCGGGAATCCGCGGATGCGGCGCGGGCGCACGCCGTCACCATCGGAGCTGCCTACGTCGGGTACGCGGCCGACTATCCCGAGCGCTTTCGCCTGATCTATGACCCGAGCGTGTGCATCCCCGGGGCGCCCAGTGCAGAGATGAAGCCCCTCCTGGAGCAGGTTGAAGGGATCTTGGCGCGCGCAACCGCCGCACTACTCCCGCCCGAGCAGCAGGCCCCCGCGGCTGCGCTCGGGACCGCGGTGTGGGGCGTCGTGCATGGGCTCGCTGAACTCGTCGTGGCGGGGCACATCTCGCGTGCGGACGTCGAGCCCGCCATGGTTTCGCTGTTTGGGGTTCGCGGGGATTAGTTAGTTGCCCTGTGAATGAATGTGGTGACGGCCCGAGAACCAGTTGCCCGTGACGCGCGACCGACGGAATGTGCCAAGGAAGCCGATTGGCTTTACATAGACATCGACGTACCAAGAGTTGTTGCCGATGTCGGGCAGGGTGCTCGCGTTTGCCATCAGGGTGAAGTACCAACTGTCGGCTCGATCGGCATGGAATGCCGCTGTTCGTTTGCTCGGAGCGATGATCACCAACGTCGCCTTCGCATCCACCTGATTGTGCTGACCGCCGGAGCTGCAGAGATGAAGAGGATCCCCCGACATATCGAACCCGAAATGGGGATACCGTGTTTCGTCGCGAGTGCGAATCGTCTCCGCTAACCAGCGTTGCCATGTCTCCGGCAGTGTGAAGTCATGGCCGGGATGTTGCCCGTAAGCGGAGCGGGTGGGATCGAGAAAAACGCTCTCTAAGCGCAGCAACCAGGCGAGATAACCATCGAGGCGTCCATCACGGTCCCAGACGGCAGCGATGAAAGCGAGTGTCGGGTCATCGACAGGTTTTCCGGCGTCGTACCACCAGCGCAGGCCGCGATCCGGTCGGCTCCAGCCGAGACGGTAGAGCAGCAGGTTGTGGAGGGGAGCCCAATAGCCGAGCGATGCGTGATGCGGTGCCGCTGTACCGCGCGGGGGTTCCGGTATCGACGCGTACGAGCACGGTGACGCTAGTGCTTGGTGGACGCCGGGCATTCCCCAGAACCAGTCCTGTTGGCCGCCGAGATCGCTCGCTGCGGCCAGCGGTGTGAGCTCAGGTGCGGGAACGCGGCGCAGGAGGTAGTCGTGTTCCATGTCTAGATGAGCCCCATGCGCGAGGTTGCACTCGCTAGTAACTCGTCGAGCACCTCGGGAGTTGTCGTGTTTTCACCGAGCTGGTTCGGTTTGACGGTGGAGTGGTAGTCGCTCGAGCCGGTCATCTGCAGTCCTAAGTCGGCAGCGATGGCGGTGAGCTCCGAGCGAGCCTGGTCGCTGTGCTCGCGGTGGTTCACTTCGAGGCCGAAGAGGCCAGCATCCCGCAGCTCAGCGATTTCACCGTGGCTCAACCCGGTGCCTCGGCCTCCGTCCCGCGGATGCGCGATCACCGTGACGCCGCCGGCCTTGCGCACGAGGTCTACAGCGGTGAGCGGGCTCATCCGTTCGAGCGGAACGAGGTACTTGCTGCCGTCGGCGAGGATGCTCGTGTATGCGTCGATCGGGTTCTCGATCTCACCGATTGCCACGAGTTCAGCTGCAATGTGCGGTTTGCCGAACATCCCCTCTTCGCCGACGCGTTCGACGATGGAATCGAATGAGACCGGAAAATCCACCTTCAGCCGTTCGATAATCGCCTGCACACGATCCCTTCGCTGCTGCGGAGCTTTCGCGAGTTCAGCGTGCAGCTCGGGGGCCGCCGGGTCGAACAGGTAGGCGAGCATGTGTACGGTGCCGCCGCGGGCATCCGTCGTGGAAAGCTCTGCGCCGCGAAGCAACTGGATGCCGTTTTGCGCCGCGGCGTCAGAAGCTTCTGCCCAACCCGCCGTGGTGTCGTGGTCGGTGAGGCCGATCACCGAGAGGCCGGATGCGGCTCCGAGGCGCATGAGTTCTGCTGGTGCATCGAGTCCATCGGAGACTGCGGAGTGAGTATGGAGGTCAATCGTCATGAGGTGAGCCCGTCTGTTGTGGGTGATGTTTGCGTCGTGCGCTGGGGATCGGACAGCGCGTTACGAAAGGCGCGATTGGGGCGCGCGTTCGGCAGCGCTGCCGAGACTTCTGAGAGTGCGCGCTCGATCGGGATGTCGAGGTGCCGGGCCGCATACAGCGCTGCGACGGTAGGGGTGCGGCTCTTCGCCTGCACGCAGTGGAGCAGCACGGTGTGGCCCTCGGCGCGGAGGGTGGCGACGGCATCCGCAGCATCCGCAAGAACGAAGTTGAGGTTCGGGTTCTCGGCGGGGTCAGCCTTGTCGATCAGCCGAATCTCGAGGCGCTCGCGGATGCGGGCCGGCACCTGCTTCGAGCCGATGCGGCACAGCGACACCACGGCATCCACCTCGGGCGGCAGGTTATCGAGAGCCCCGACCGCGCCGAGCCACACGCCGTCATCATGCGGATGCTGCACCAACGTCGAAATGTCGCCATACCCGGCGTAGTCGACGCGTTCGTCCGTCGGCGTGCCCCGCAGCACTTCGGTGGAGAGGCGCACGAGATCGAGACTGCGCAGCCCCGGCCAACCATGCACGATCCGCTGCCAGGCAGCGGGGATCGCGGAGAGACCCTGGCGCGCGCCGACGAGTCCACCCGCAATGGCGGCGACGGTGTCAGCGTCACGACCGCCGCGGACAGCGCGCTCGAGAGTATCGACGAGACCCTCGCCGTTCACGATCGCCGACCAGGCCGCCTGCAGCGCTTCGACAACCCAGCCGTTCTTGGTGAAGTCGCGCGGCTGCTTCGTCTCGGCGTCGTCAATGCGGTCGGACCAGAGTGCAGCGCGGTCGGGGGAGAGGGCCGAGAGGCCGACCCGAACATCCGCTTCGCCGGTCAGGATCGCGTGACGGATGGCGAGGCACCACAGCACGCAGGCGTCGCCGGCATCCTCCTCAAAGTGAGTGAGGTCGCTAATGGCGCGGGCAGCTTCGACGAGCCCGGTAGGGTCATCGAGGTACGCGAGCGCGACCGGCGCGGTGCGCATAAGGGAACCGTTGCCACCGCTCTGGCCTCGGGCGTCATGCAGCCGTTGGGCTGATGCGCGTGCGGCGCTCGCGGTGGGTTCGATGCCGCGCAGCACCCCGCTGGTCTGCACCCCAACATCCGGCGCGGTCTTGGCCCAGTCGGCCCACGCCGCAACGATCTCGTCGAGAACAGCTTCTTCGCGCAGGTCACGGCCGGATGCCGCGGCCCGCAGGATCGGCACGGCCATGGAGGTGTCATCCGTCCACTCGCCGGGGGCCCAGTTGAAACCGCCGCCGCCCCTCATCACGACCTCGCCTTCGAAGGGCGGGCCGAATTCATAGCCGGCACCGAGAGCGTCACCGCAGGCCATCACGAGCATGACGCCAGCGGCGCGGTCAGATTGTGCACTAGTCAGTTTCATGAGTTCTCCGTTTCATCAGGCGTTGGCTGCAGAAGCTGCCGCGCCTGGAAGTACTTGTTCGACAACCGCACTTGGGTGTCATAGTCGAGTTTGCGAAAGCGCCAATCGGCGAGGTTGTCGTTGATGTCCGCGAGCTTCACCGCGAGGGCAGCAGGGTTCTGGCGGATGCGGCCGTAGTAGTCGGCGTCAGCGACATCCGCCCGTCGGGTCAGCAGCTCGACAGCCGTCACGATCTCGGGGAGCATGCCCGCCTTCAGCAGGTCGGAGGCACTGATGTCGGTGTCTTCGATCACATCGTGCAGCCAGGCCGTGCAGTGCTCGACTGGTTCGTTGAGCCAGTCGAAATTCTCCGCGACCCGCGCGGGGTGGTCGATGTAGTCGTAGCCGAGCTTGTCGAGCTGCCCGCGGTGGGCGATCGTCGCGATGCCGACGGCGATGCCGTGCTGCACCATCGCATCCACTTCGGTCATGAGCATGTCGTCCTCGTCTTCGTCCTCTTCGGTGTCGTCCGCGTAGCTTTCGTCTTCAGCGGGTTCAGCCTGTTCCGTCGTGCGCCACTGCTGATTGATAGGGTCATCGGGATCGTGGCCAAAGTAGGCGTCGAGAAAGCTTCCGCCGCCCGGTTCTGTCTCGACAGCGCCAGGGTTGAGCTGCTGGATGTCGGCGCGACTAGTTTCCGCGAAATGGGTGTCACCGTCGTCACGGTAGTCCTCGAACCCAGAGATGTAGATCTCTTTCCACTGGTCTGTTTGCCACATGAAGTAGCGGCGCTCGCCGTTGAGGGTGATGCCGGTGAAGGTGCCGACGTGCAGAAAGCCGGTGTCCGTGAAGCGGGTGTAGAAACGTTGCGGCTCGGTGGTGGGGCGTTCTGGGGTGGTGTTCAGCTCGTTCATGCGTTCTCCAATAGCGGGTGCGCGTCGTCAAACGCAGTCAGGTGGATGATGCTCGGGGGTGCTGTGCGTGCGTTTGTGTGCACGATTCCGGATGCCCGCAGTCGGCCCTCTGGTGAACGTACCGCTCGGGCCAGCCCCGCGTCGCCTCCGTCTTCGAGGGTCACGGCCTGCAGATGACGAGCGAAAACCCGGGCATCGTGGGCGCTGGTGCGACGGCGTGGAGCGAGCCGGGCGTCGAGTGCTGCTGCATCGAGGATGCCCTGCCACCGGGTTTTCAGGCCGGTGCTGCTGCCGAAGATTTCTGCGCCAACGACGCGGCCACCGATGCCGATGATCACGCCGCGCTGCCCTTCGAGCAGGTGGGCGTCAATAGTGCCGGAGCGGTCGAGGTGGTCGAGCATCGACGAACTGGCGGTCGCGCCGAGGGTGTTCTCGTAACGGCCGATGCGCCGCCACACCTCGCCCTGCTGGTCGATGCCGCGCACGTTGCCGTGGCGCACGCTGAGGGCACTGCGGCGCCCGCTGGTCTCGTGGATGCCTTGGCTCTCCGACGTGCGTCCGCCCCACCGCCCGTGCTCGACGCAGAGCGCGGCGACGACTCGCGCCTCGAACGGTTCAAGGAGAAGGCTGGCGGCGAGCATCCGGTCTTGCCAACCACCTTTTAGCAGGTCGCCTTCGAGGGCGACGACCGGGCGGGCAGTGCTGTTGTGCAGTACGAGTTCGCCGACGACGGGGGAGCCTTCGCGTTCGGCGGTGCGGATACTGTCGGCTTTCCAGTCGAGACCAGTCAGGCGGGGAGCATCCACCCAGACGGGAAAAATGCTGAGAGCTCCGTGGTGGCTGCCGTGCCCCACATGGAGCTGAGGTACTGCTCTGTTCTGGTGTCCGTTCATTTAGCCTCCGATAGTTAGCGCATTGTTGCGCAAATTCAGAGTATGACACCCCACCGACAATTAGCGCGGATCTGCGATAATCCTTTCTATGGAGATCTACCGCGACTCGCACGACCGAGCACTCACCGACTACCCGCGGCCCTCCGTCGCCGTCGACACCGCCGTGCTGACCGTTCCGCCGGGCGCGGCCCTCAGCGTGCTGCTCGTGCGAACCGGCGACGACTGGCGCCTCCCCGGCACCTTCCTGCACGAGGGTGAGAGGCTCGCGGATGCTGTGCTGCGCTCGCTGCAGATCAAGGCCGGGGTATCAGGCCTGTCGCCTCGCCAGCTCCACGTCTTCGACGACCCCGCTCGCGACAATCGCGGATGGGTGCTCTCGGTCGCCCACCTGGACGCCGTGCCGTGGTCTCGCCTCAGCATCGACGCCGCTCTAGCGCGAGTGGTGCCGGTGACGGATGTTGGCACCCTGCCCTATGGGCACAACGAGATCCTCGACCGCGCGGTGGCGACGCTGCGCTCGAGCTATGCGTCGGCGCCCGATCCGCTCCACCTCCTGGACGGCGCCTTCACCCTCCGCCAACTCCAGGATCTGCACGAGGCAGTCGCGGGCGAGCCGCTGATGCGCGACAGCTTTCGGCGCGCGATGGAGCCGCAGCTGCGGGTAACTGGCGAGGTTGCGGCGGGCACGGTGGGGAAGCCTGCGCGGCTGTTTGCATCGGCTTGACTTGGCCCTCGGGCGAAGTCGTGCCGAGTCTCTCGGACCTCATCTAATGATTCGTGCCGATAGCCCGTGGGTCAGATTTTGGGGAGATACCCCACTGCTTAGAGTTCGTGAATCCGGCAGCCCGACGCCAATGGCCCATCTAGTTGATTTCCCGGCCGAACGCTCTTGCCTAAGCTAGTTTGGAGCTCGATGAATTCTGTCAGTAGAAGCACTATCGGCCGCTTGGCGGTGGTCTTGTCGAATCCACCGACCACCAGTGGGCTCCGGACCCTTCAGCGGGTGGAGCTAGCCCGACAAACTCTGGGATATGCGTCTGTCGTAGTCGTCAACTTGTTTTCCATTCCGACATACCGCACGGGCGGTATATCGGAGGTCGGGGCGGTGGAGGTCGGCTGGCTCAATGCCCGCCCTGAACTTTCTGAGGTGCTCTCTTCCGCTGACGCTGTGGTCCTCGGCTATGGGTGCCAAGAACCGTCAGGGCTTGCCCGTTTCCATTTCCGCGCCCAGCTCGCTTGGTTATTCGCGGAAATTGAGAACCGCAAACTCCGCTCTTGGATGCTCGATGGCCGACCTCGTCATCCATCGCGGTGGCATCGCCACACGCACGCTGCCTACCCGGGCCTCCCGTTCGCGGAGGCTCTCGTGCTTGCACTTCGCCCGATCGGCGACGTAACGGAAGACTTGGATGGGAATTGCCAGTACGCCGTGGAGAACGAGTCAAGTGAGGACGAGGTTCCCGTTGACCGAACATGGTCACCTGCCAAAGCGCCAGCATTCAAAGCAACCCGACTGGTGCGTTCGTCTGAACTGAGGCTGAGCAATGGATCGCCCACCCAAGCGAAGTTGCGATAGTCTCAACGACGAGATGGCCTGGCGTCAAGGCGAGAGGTCACGGCATCTAGAGCAGGGGGAAACACCAGCATGGATGTGCTTGCCAATCCGGTGATTAACTCGCCCTATGTCGAACCGTCACGTCACTTTGCACTCGATGATCAGGGCCGCCCAACGGGCAAAATCGCTGAATCCCGACGTCGAAGCGAGTTCTTTGTCCCGGTTCCTAAACCAAAGAAGGGCAGAAAGACGGCTGGCGAAACGCAACTCGCCTTCGATCTGACCGACGAGAGAGTCGAGCGCAATGACGCGATCGACCAGCTACGTGATGACATTCGTTATTGGCGTCATCAGGGCTATCCGGGCGTGACTCCGATTAGCCGGAAGCTGCTTGAGCACTGGTCTGATCCCAATCGTGAAAACCGTATACTTTTTGCTCAACGCGAAGCGGCAGAAACTGCCATCTACCTAGCGGAGGTGGTCGGCCGCGATAAGTACACGCGCAGTCGCGCGGGGGGAATCGACTGGCGGGATACGCTCGCGGAAGTCAATACCACCCATAATTCTGGTTTGCCACGTATGGCGCTCAAGATGGCGACTGGGTCAGGCAAGACCGTGGTTATGTGCATGCTCATCGCCTGGCAGTCGCTTAATAAGTTTCACGCTCCGCACGACGCACGTTTCTCAAACCGATTCCTCGTCGTGACTCCCGGCATAACGATCCGGGACCGGCTTAAGGTCCTTCAACCTGGTGACCCAGACAACTACTACGACATGCGTGGGCTCGTGCCGCCAGACCTTCGTCTTCCGCTTAACTCCGCGAGCGTCTTTATTGTCAACTACCACCAGTTCATGCCTCGCGATGCGAAAGAGATCAAGGGAATTGCCTCCGGCACTCGCAAGCTGCTCCTAGCGGGCAAGACTGAAGACCCGTTCAAGGAAACTCAGCAGGCTGTCATCACCCGCCTGCTGAAGTCCCTTCCCGGAAAAGGGGAAATCGTGGTGCTCAATGATGAAGCGCACCACTGCTACCAGCCCCGTGACCGTGACGAAAAGGTTGACGCCGAGGCAAAAGAGGCGAACGAGGATGCGCGAGTGTGGTTCAAGGGCATTGCGGCTCTACGCAAACACGCCAAGTTGAAGACCGTCTACGACCTCTCAGCGACTCCGTTCTATCTTGGCGGATCTGGTTGGAGTGAAGGTCTTATCTTTCCTTGGACAGTATGTGACTTCTCCCTCATGGATGCCATTGAATCGGGCATCGTCAAGGTGCCACGACTACCTGTCGACGATGATGCAATGGGCGACCAGGTTAGTTACTTACACCTTTACGATCAGATTAAAGACGATCCCAATTGGCCAAAGACGATTAAGGGTGCGCCGAAGTCCCCCGCTGATTGGGTGATTCCGGTCGCTCTCGAGGGGGCGATTCGCAGCCTCTACAAGAGTTATGAGCGTGCCTACGACGGTTGGGAACGCACACTCAAAGACCTTGGCGAGCCACCGCCGGTCATGATCGTGGTCGCACCTAATACCGTTGCCTCCAAGCTTATTTATGACTGGATCGCTGGGTACGAGCTCACCGTGGGCGAGCAAACAAAGCAAGTCGCCGGAGCTCTCTCCCTCTTCAGCAACGTAGAGAACGGTCAGGCGATAGCCCGGCCTCGCACGATTATCATCGACTCGAAGCAACTTGAGTCGGATAATGCGCTGAAGGACGACTTCAAGAAGGCGGCCGCCGCCGAGATCGAAGCCTTCAAGAAGGAGTATCGCGTTCAGCGCGGGAGCGCCGACGATGTCACCGATGCTGACCTGCTTCGTGAGGTCATGAATACGGTTGGCAAGAAAGGAAAGCTCGGCGAACAGGTCCGTTGTGTTGTGAGCGTTTCGATGCTGACTGAGGGATGGGACGCGAATACAGTGACGCACATCCTGGGTGTGCGCCCATTCCGTTCGCAGCTCTTGTGCGAGCAGGTTGTCGGCCGCGGGCTTCGTCGTCGGGATTACTCGATCGACGAGGAGTCGGGTTTCTTCGGCGCCGAATACTCCAATGTCTATGGCATCCCTTTCTCTTTCATTCCTGGGGATGCCCCGACTCTCGATCCCAAGCCGCTTGACCCGCCGACCCGGGTGCAGGCTCTAGATGATCGAGCGAGTCTGGCCATCGACTTTCCCCGAGTTGGTGGTTACCGGATCGAAATGCCGGAGGCCCCGCTCCTTTTCGACCCCGAGGACGCCGACTCGCTGACGATTGGCGCCGCAACCGTGCCGAGTTGGGTGCAGAACGAAGGGATCGTGGGGGAGAAGGAACGCATTGAGGGAATCACAGAGATTCGTGAGCAGGAAATTGCATTCCGTGTAGCGAGCCGCGTACTCAAGCGCTTCTTCACATCGCAAGATGATGCTCGGCCCTGGCTCTTCCCGCAACTAGTGGAGATCACAAAACGGTGGCTTGCTGCGAAACTACACATTGAATCGGGCTACGGTATTGGATTTCTCTCACTCGCGGAGCCGCAGGAACTCGCGGCTGAGGCGATATACAACGCGATTAGTCGCCTTGAAGATGAGGAGTCCCGACGCAAGCTTGTGCGTCCGATTCTTCGCGACCCTGCCGAAGGTTCAACTGACGGCGTATGGTTTGACACCCGCAAGAAGACGTACGAGACAACCTACTCCCACGTCAGTCATGTGACACTCGATGGGAAGGATGGCAACACTTGGGAGCGGCATATTGCCCAGGTGTGCGAGTATCTCGTCGCGGAGGGGCTGCTTACGAGCTACGCTAAAAATGACCGTCTCGACTTCACGATCCCTTACGTGCACAAAGGGCGCAGCCACGAGTATTGGCCTGACTTCCTGCTTCGTCTCGCGCCAATCGAAGGCGAAGACTTCCCACGCACTCTCATCGTGGAGGTCTCCGGATCTCAGAAGAGCCCTGGTCCCACGAAAGAGAAGGCCCGCACGGCGCGCGATTCATGGTGTGCCGCTGTGAACAATCACGGGGGTTTTGGTCGCTGGGGCTACACCGAGCTAGGCAAGGCTGAGGTGGATGACGCCGAGCACGAATTACGCGCGCGAATTGATCAACTTCGCAAGGATGCACCGATCATCGGGGACCCCGATCTTCTCTCGAGCCGGCTGCTGGCCGGCATAGCCCGATTCACGGAGGACTAATGGCACGTACGAGCAAACAGAAGGGGCCTACCCCCGTCGAGTCGATCCAACATGAAGACAAACGGGCCAACATCCCGACCGCTGATGCGGCTGCCGACTTCTTTGATGATGCCGCCGCGACGCGACCGCCGCTTCGTTACCCCCGCGACCCAACTCTGGATCCTCAACTTGTCTGGAGGGGTAAGGATGATCAGGATGGCGAAGACCTCATCGTGGATGCGCCGCCTATTTACATTCAGGAGAAGGTTGATCCGCGAGCGATCATTGCCAACATTCGCACACAGGGCCATGGGAGTGAAAATGACGATACTCCCAGCCTCTTTGATTTCGAAGACTTCGATTCCCTCGATGAGTTGAGCCAGGTCGAGTTCTACCAGCACGAAGAGAGCTGGAAGAACCGGATGATCCTCGGCGACTCCCTCCAAGTCATGGGATCGCTTGCCGAGCGCGAAGCACTCCGTGGCAAAGTTCAGATGATCTACATCGACCCGCCCTACGGCATCAAGTTTGGTTCGAATTGGCAAGTACGTGCGGGAAAGCGGGATGTCAGAGACGGCAAGCTTGAGGATGCGGCTCGCGAAGCAGAACAGATTAAAGCTTTCCGCGACACTTGGGAGCTCGGAATACATTCCTACCTCTCTTATCTTCGCGATCGTCTCATCGCTTCACGGGAAATGTTAAACGAGTCGGGATCGGTCTTTGTCCAAATTGGCGATGAGAACGTGCACCTTGTCCGCAGTCTGCTTGATGAAGTTTTCGGAAGTGAGAACTTCGTTTCGCAAATTACGATGGCAAAGCTAAGCGGTGTTCAATCAAGCGCGTTGGCTGCAACTGCTGACTACGTAATCTGGTTCGCAAAGAGCATTGACAGCCTCAAATATCGACAGCTCTACACCCAAAGAGCTGAAGGCGCGGAGTTGCGATATGACCAAGTCGATGAACGCACTGGTGCCCGATTCCAGCTAGATAATCTAACTAGTTCAGGCCCCGCAAACGAAGACCAGTCTTTTGTCTTTTCCAATGTTGTATATCTACCTAGCAGTGGAAACCACTGGAAGACTAATCTCGCGGGAATGGAGCGCCTCGCTGCGGCGAATCGCCTCGGCGCAGCACGCACGACGTTGCGCTACAAACGCTACGCAGACGATTTCCCAGTCCGCGAGATCAACAATGTGTGGACTGATATAAGCGGATCCGTCCAATCAAGATCAGACCCGAAAATCTATGTGGTCCAAACTTCGACTTCTTTGCTGGAACGCTGCATGCTCATGTGCACAGACCCAGGTGACCTTGTGCTGGACCCTACTTGTGGAGCGGGTACCACGGCATTTGTTGCGGAACAATGGGGGCGTCGTTGGATCACAATAGACACCTCACGGGTGGCGCTCACTCTCGCTCGACAGCGCCTTTTGGGTGCGAGGTTCCCTTATTACATAAAATTCGACAGCGCGGATGGACGCAAATTGGACGGGTTGCCGCCGGGCGAGACGTTCGGTGACATCCGGGCCGGCTTCATCTACGACAAGGTGCAGCACATCACACTCAAGTCGATTGCGAACAACCCTGATATCAAGCCGGGCCTGTCCCGTGGGGAGATCGACGCGGCAGTAAAGAAGCATGCGGACTTTGAGTTCCTCTACGACAAGCCTAAAGAGGACAAGTCGAAAGTCCGCGTCACTGGTCCATTTACAGTCGAGTCGCTCTCCCCCCATCGCTCCCTGAGCTTTGACGAGGCAGATGCACTCCGTGCCGACTCAGACGCGACGGATGCCGAAACTGGTTTTGAGCAATCCATCCTCGCGAACCTGCGCCGCGCGGGCATCCAGAACGGACGTCGAGCGGAACGCATCGAGTTTGACACGCTTGAACAGCACAGCGGCGTGTATGTCCAGGCGATCGGTGACCGAAAGGACGACGATAACTCGTCCGCGCCGGCACGGCTTGCGATTGCGCTCGGCCCACAATATGGGACAGTGAGCCCCAGCTTCATCAAGGCCGCGGCAAAGGAGGCTATCGCCGACGAATCGGTTGATCTGCTTTGCGTGCTTGGCTTTGCGTTTGATCCACTAGCAACCGGTGTCACTGAGGATGACGGTGTAACCGTCGTTCAGGAGTTCGCCACGGTAGAGGGCGAGCGTAAGCTCGGCCGCATCCAAGTATTGCTCGTGCGAATGAATGCTGATCTGCTGATGGGTGAGGAACTCAAGAAGACTGGCAGCGGCAACCTCTTCACTGTCTTCGGCGAACCAGACGTTTCGATCTGCGAGGTCGCCGAAGACAAGCTCAAGGTCATTCTCAATGGCGTCGATGTCTATGATCCTTCGACCGGCGCGGTACGTAGCTCGAACCGCAAGGACATCGCACTATGGATGATCGACACTGACTACAACGAGGAGTCTTTCTTTGTCCGCCACTGCTATTTCCTCGGCGAGAACGACCCATACAAGTCATTGAAGGCCGCGCTCAAGGCGGACATCGACCCGGAGGCTTGGGCAGCGTTGTACCGCGAGGAGTCGCTTCCCTTCAACAAGCCTTCTACCGGCAAGATCGCCATCAAGATCATCAACGACTACGGCGACGAGGTCATGAAGGTCATAGAGGTCGCGTAACAAATGCAGTTGTTCTCCACCATTGTCCAGGCGCTCACCGCGTTGGCGATTATTTTCGCGGCCTGGCAACTCCTCTTCCACAGCAGGCAGATGCACCGAGAATTCGAGCATCTCTATGTGGAGCGGTACTGGGTTCTTATGGACAAGCGTTCGGTGGGTTTTGCTCTGAAGGGGAGGATTGGCAAAGAGGACCGCTCTATTGTGCGGGGTTACTTGCAGTTGTGCGAAGACGAGATTGATCTTCGCCGACTGGGAAGAATTACAGATAGCACTTGGCAATTTTGGTCAGGAGCTGCGCTGGACCAAACTGCGGAACCCGTTTACACTGCCGAGCTCGCGAAGCTTGATGACTCGTTCTACCCGCTGTTGCGGGAGCTCGTACGAACGGGCGGCGCTGACCCATTGGCGAAACGGTGGGTGTGGCGAAAGTTCCACGGACTCTAACCTGCGCGCGGTGCTCTCAGCGCCACCTCCGCATACGGACCGGAATCGGCAGTAAGTCATTAGCCTAGGCGCGAATGGCTTCAATCTTGCAGAGCAATCGTGCGTGCGCGGGCGCATCACGATTCACTCTCTCTGCGACAGCGGTCACTGTCCAGCCAGCGCCAACCAAGTCGTGCACCTCATCACAAAGCCAGTTGGGTACGTATCCGACTTTCCTGCCGTCCGTGTGATCGACAATAACTGCTTTGATATTGACCGGGTTGTCACCCTCAAGATGTAGCTTGAGCCGATCCCCGCTTGAAATTCCTGCGAGCACGCAATCAGCGTCCGCTGTGTAGCGAACTCCCGAGACAAAGAATCGACTCGTGAACCTTCCGGAGTCCCTTAGAGGCGTTTCAACAATATGAAAAGTATCGGTCGCGCGCCCGCCTCCAGTTCGAGCCAATACCTCGAGCGGTACATCCTGCTTCTGAAGGCCTTCAATTCCTAACCAACGGAGATAAGTTCCATAACCGGAGCGTTCCGGAGACCGAATACGGTTGGAAAAAAAGGCTGGCAATTCCTGAGAGCTATAAACGCGGTCTTTGTCGGGGAATTCCACCAACGGTTGAAATTGAGGGTCAGCCCACGCGTCCTTGAAATAGTGGAAAGTGAAGCGACCTTGAGCGAGGGCGTCAAGCTGACCCACCTTCGTGAGAAGCCGCGAAGTTGGGTTCTGCCAGATGAGCAAGAGCGAACGCTCGCTCGCGGCCACATTCGCTTTGTCGATTTTAAGGAACTCAGTAGCCATCGAGCATCCTCCTCCGATTGGCATCCAGTAGCTGAATTACGAACCTACGCGACGTCTCTGACATTACAGTGTCTGGCACGGCGTTCACTGTATTTTCGACTGTTTGCGCGTCAACTTGTCGAAGCTGGTTGTACCAATGATTGGCGGCGTCTGGCTCGGCACTCTGCAGCGCTTCGTGCGCTAGGGCAATGAGCCCAGGTTTACCAATAAAGTGTTGACTTGTGCCGCGTTCGAGCCATCTCTCGAGATGCGCCGAATCTCCCAACATGCGCTCACGACGAGAGTCACGCTCTTGAAACCCGAGTGCGTTCCCGTGGTCGAACGACGGCGCGAGTCTTTTCTCTGTTCCCCGGAGGATAACTCCCCAGTTTTCGTGGTGCCGGTCGCGACCCGAGACCCACGCATCCAAGAGCAAATACCCTGCCCACACGCCGAAACCGCTGAACTGAGAGAGATCGGGACGGTCAAACGGGGGAAGAGTGCTCGTGAGCGCCTCCTGCACCTTGGGAACCGAGTACCCGGAATTCTCACCTCTGATGGAGGGATCATACCCAGGGAAATGACCGCCTAAGATTTCGTTCCCGTGGGCGAGTGAATCTGATGAGTCTCTCAGCATGGACCGAGAAACGATCGCGCGACGGCCATCGAAGATCGCCGGACGCACGGAGGCTGTTGGTAATCCAAGCATCGTGGCGAAGTACTGGACTAACCACTCCGCCCAATCTTCTCCGCTTACCGTTCCGTCTCTTTCGTCGGTGCGGGCCAGTTTCACGAGCCACCGGCGATCGTCATTGGGTAGCCGAACCCAATACTTATCTTTTGAGCCCATCTGTTCCTCAGGATCCTCGAGGTCAAGATCACCGAATCCAACTTCGACTGGATTCCAAAGAGGAGACATGCCTTCAAGATACCGTCTTGATTGGTGCTCGGCGCAGACGAATAGCGTGTCGCCCCCTACGGATAGTGTGAGTTCCGTGCCCACATATACCGTCAGCCAGCAGTCCGCGATCGACGAAGTCGAGCGGCCCTTGCAACTCATCGCGTGCGCCGGCTCCGGAAAGACTCAAGTCATCTCGCAGCGGATCTCTCGAATTCTTAGTCAGCCCGGAATCCGACCCGCAAACATTGTCGCTTTCACTTTCACGGAGAAAGCCGCCGCAGAGCTCAAGGACCGTATCTACACGATCGTCAAGGCGGAACATGGTGACTTGCCCGGGCTTGCTGAAATGTACGTGGGCACCATGCACGGATACTGCCTTAACCTGCTCCAAACCTTCATCCCTGAAGCTTTCAAATACGGTGTGCTCACCGAGATCACGCAGCGGCTCCTAATCGATCGACAGAGCTCTAAATCAGGACTCACGACCTGCCCGTCGACTGCGCCAAGCCGACCCACATTGTGGCGATATGCAGACTCGAAACTCTATATGCAGGTACTGTCCATCCTTCAGGAAGATGAGATCGAGTGGGACCTGATTCCCGATGAGGTCGATGCGAGCCTGAAATCATATCTAACGCTGCTCGCCCAGCAAAAGTACTTTGACTTCACCTCGATGATCGCAGGAGCGGTTGCCTACCTCGAGTCTGAACCCGATGACCCTACGCTCGAGAGCACAGAACGAGAACTTCTCCGGCACGCGCAGGATGACATCAAGTATGTTGTCGTCGACGAGTACCAGGACGTCAATCCGCTGCAGGAGAAACTGATCGCTGCCCTCACTAGGTTTGGGGCGAATCTCTGCGTCGTCGGTGATGACGACCAGACGATTTATCAATGGCGCGGCAGTGAAGTCTCCAACATCTTGTCGTTCGCTGAGCGCTATGAGAACGTTCGTACAATCCAACTCGCCGACAATTTCCGTTCCACGGAAGGCATCGTCCGCCTCGGCCGCAGCGTGGCGGAACTCCTCCCTGAGGAGGAGCGACTCTCGAAAGAAATGGAGTACGCGTCCCACCAAAAATGGAAGCGCGGTGACTTGGTGGCGCTGGAGTTCGACGGCCTCGAATTAGAGGCAGCCTGGATCGCAGACAGAATCGACGCGCTTCAGGGGTTACCGTTCGTGGATGCACCGAATCGCCCACCACGGGGACTGTCTTGGTCTGACTGTGCCGTGCTGTTCCGAACTGTCAAGGACGCGGAACCGATTGTGGCGGAGCTGCGAAAGCGTGGCATCCCGTACATCATCAAAGGGTTAGCTCGACTTTTCGATGCACCGGAGATCGTCGCGCTTGTGGGGCTATTCCGCTACATGCTCGATGAAATCAGCCGGGAAGAACTTAAGTCATTGTTCGATGCAGCGGATCTACTGCCGCACCCCGAACACTTCGCACGAGCCATCTCATTGCTCGATCAGGGTGCCGCGTTCGGGGACGACGATCGATGGGGCACTTATAACATTCAGCGTCTCTACCTAAGCGTGCTCGAGGCGCTTGACATTCGCGAAGCTACGATTCCTGGAACACCAGCAAGGGCTGAGTTGGTCATGTACCAGCTAGGCAAGTTTTCTCAAGTAATTTCTGACTTTGAGACGATTTACTTCGCGTCTAGTCCTGAATCCAAATACAAATCCTTCGTTGGTTTCCTCACGCATCAAGCCCCTTCGTATTACGAAGAGTCCGACGAAGACTCGGGGTATGCGACCCCTGATGCGGTCACTCTCACTACGGTGCACCGTTCCAAGGGAATGCAATGGCCGGCAGTGTTCATTCCTTGCCTGCGCAGGAATCGCTTCCCCAGCAGGGTGAGTGGCGGGCTCAATGTGTTTCACGTAATCCCACAGGAGGCAGTGCCGAACGGCACCCGCTACCGTGGTGGGCTTGCCGATGAGACACGACTCTTCTACGTCGCGACCACCCGTGCGCAGAAGTATTTGTATATGACGTTCGCGCCCGGAGAGAGTAACCAAGCAAAGAAGCCGTCAGCCTTCTACCTGCATTCGACCAAATCAGACTGGGTCTCTACGGCCGACGAAGGACTGCCCGACACAGTACGACTAGCTCCGACGCCAAAGGTAGAGACACCGGCCATCTCGATCTCGTTTTCGGAACTGAAATACCTGATTGAGTGCCCCTATCAATTCAAGCTGCGATTCATGTATGGCTTCAATCCACCAATTCACGAAGCCCTCGGATACGGCAAGGGTCTACACGATGCGTTGGCGGAAATGCATAAGCGCGCGCTCACAGGCGATGTGCCTCAACCCGAAGAAGCTGCTGATCTAGTGAATCGTCACCTTCACACGCCATATGCCTATCCAGCGCTCCGCGAGCAATTGCAGAAAGCCGCGAACTCTGCGATCAGGCGATATTTCGTCGAGCACGGTGACGACCTAACCCGCACAATTCACTCTGAGAAGCAGATCGAGGTGCTCGTCGCACCGGGTGTCACCGTCAACGGCCGCATCGATCTAGTAAAGCGGCTGGAAACGAATGAGACTTCAATTGTTGATTTCAAGTCAACGGAGGAGTCACAGGCAACTGGGGTGACTCGGGACCAACTCAGCGTCTATGCGCTCGGTTACCGCGAACTCACTGGCGAATCGGCAGACCGTATCCAAGTGCTGAATCTCGATTCGAAGGGTGATGGGCTTAACGAACCAGTTAACGACGTGCTTCTGGCTGAAATTAGGGCCAAGGTTGAGGCAGTTGCCGCAGATATCCGTGAGAACCAGTTTGAATGTGGGCATGACCATTCGAAGGAAGCAACCTATAACGACCTCGTATGGCTAACCAGCCGCGCTTGATGAGAAGCGTGGCACGTAAATTACCCCGCGACGCGCTGTCGGGCCACATCGATAGTCTGAGAGTGCGCGCACCGATGCCCGATCGGCGGCGCAGGGGGAATGGGCATTGCCGTCACTTATAGCGTGGCTTGACGCATCGAGCGAAGACCAACGTCGCATGCGCGAGATCGTCAATCTATTCAGCGAACGCGATAGCCGGGATGAGCTCGGGGTTGGACAGATTCGCGACGTGCTGAGCGACACACTCTTCCCGGGAACGTCAACACTGCTCACGCGGGCTCGGTACATGCTTTTCATCCCTTGGGCGTTTTCTGCAGCCGCGAGGCAGGGCCTAAGCGTCGATGAGATTGCACGTCGAGTCGACAGGAATGAGCGCAATCTGATCTCCACTCTCAAACGAGAAACTGACGGAGAGGGACTGCTCGGCAAGACCGCGGGGGCGGCACTCAAGACGCTTCCTTCAAGCACATACTGGGCTGCGCTCCGGCAATACGAGATTCTCCTCGACCCCTCTCAGAACCAAGCGGATGCTGTCGCGGCCAGCATCCAGCATGCTCCGGCTACTGATAACGATGAACCGCGCTCGGTCGGCCCATGGTCGCCAACCCTCCCTCCGGTTCCCGAAGGCTTCCCCGGCGAGACTGCGGGCGGTTTCGATTTGAGTCGCACCGAAGCTGAATGGCTGCGGGATCGGATGCTCAACGGAAGCGAAGGATCCCTGCTCGCTCACTTCCTCGACCATCGTCCGCGAGCCGAAAGTGTTGCGCCTTGGTTGGAACCCGCCGTTGCGGGGGCATCTCCACGCGTTACCAGCGATTTGTTTCATGCTCGAATGTTCTCTCTCGCCTTCCACGGTGCATCGCTGCTCTACAACCTTCTGCTGGCGGAAACGTACGAAGCCGCCGGGAACGATCGCGTCAGCGGCAAAGTCGAGCTCTATCGTGAGCGCTTGAGCAAATGGCAGAGTGTTCGCGCTGAGGCGTCGGCAAATCTTTCCTCGTGGGACCGGAGCGAGTTTTGGTCGCTTGTCTACGCGAAGAACCCCCGCATCAATCCTCAATTGCGATCATTTATAGCTACGTGGCTTGATGCAGTGACAGGCAGCGAATCGCTCTCGATCGCAGACGACGAAGGTCTCCGCTCTTTTATCAGGCAGCGGGAGCGCCGCCATAAGGGACCTCAAGCGCGACTGTATAACCCTCGACTTCTGGAGACGTGGCAGGGAGCTTCGGGTGCCAGCGAACTCACCTTCCGGTGGCGGCAAGTGAGAGCCATCCTCGCTGACCTGCACGACGGATTGGAGCGAGCAGATGCTTGAGCCAGATTCCCGCGCAGCTCTTACTGAACAGCTGCGCCCGCCGAGTGGCTTCGAGTTAGTGCACGCAGTGGGAACCACCTTTACCCTTGATCTCACGAGTGCACTCGCGGTACCGCTGTCGTTCGCGGGTCACCACGTCCGCGAAAGCGACGACCCGATCGCGATCCTAGATGCGGTGCGCCGGGCTGCCGACCGCGTGGACATTTTCGCGCAAGCAGGGCTCATCGCGGTGCCGCGGCAAGCCTCCGACCTCGTCGCCTTTCTAGAGCCCATGGTCCACCCTGTTGCTGTTGGTCGGCCCGGGGCGCTCTTCCATCCGAAGGTGTGGATCCTTGAGTACGCACGAGGGTTGCACCGTAGCTATCGGCTGCTGTGCTCCAGTAGAAACATCACGAGTGATCGCAGTTGGGACCTTGTAGTGAGGCTCGACGGTACCGAAGGGGATGAAACCCTAGAGCAGAACGAACCCCTGGGCGATCTCCTCCGGAGCCTCCCCTCGCTGGCGGTTAGCCCGCTTGCGCAAGAACGTCGGGATCGAATTGAAGGATTAGCAGAGCGGCTCTCGAAGGTCTCGTGGGAGCTTCCCGCCGACATCCGCCAGTTGGATTTTCACGCTTTAGGAATCGGCAGGGCGAAGACTATTGATTTCACGGGCAAGCGGCACCTCGTCATCTCCCCATTCATTTCGGATGACGGCCTCGCGGATATAGCTTCGTCAAGCAGAGAAAGGGTGCGAGTCATCTCGCGCGCCGAAAGCTTCGACCGGCTACGCCCGGAGACGCTCAAATTCGTCGACGCCTACGTGCTCGACGATGCGGTTCGTGACAGCGAGGAGGTCGACGGCGACCCGCTGGTCGGGCTGCACGCCAAGGCCTATTTTCTCGACCGGTCTCCCACGTCACGAGCTGTGGTCGGTTCAGCCAATGCCACGCACGCTGCCTTCGGAGGCAACGTCGAGTTCCTTATCGAAATGGTCGGCTCTCAGCCGCGAATCGGGGTCAGGGCCGTGTTCGGTGAAGACTCTGAACTCCGTAAGCTCACCATGCCCTACGTGACCACCGGGGGAGGTCAAGAGACTGACACGGAGAAAGCCGACCGAGCACTAGACGACGCCATTCGCTCACTCGCGAGCACTCGTCTCCGCAACACTGTCCACCTCGAGGAGGACGACAAGTTCTCGATCGACGTTCAAGCGGTCACCAACTCGAAGCCCACGGGGGAGATCGACACACAAGTGCAGTTGCTCACCAAGCCTGGAAATATACACTCCCTGCCAACCCTCGATGGTCCGCCCGCAGTGTTCGCCGAGCTTGATCTCACAGACATCACGCCCTTCGTAGTCATTCGCGTCACGGACACTCGCGGCGAACAGCGGAGCACTGTGGTGTGTGCCGAATTGATCGGTGATCGTGATCACCGCCGAGATGCAGTTCTTGCGCGGCAGATCGATACGCCAGAGAAGTTTTTGCGATTCCTTCACCTGATGCTTAGCCTCGGCGGTTCCGTGGGCGCACACATGCCCCTCGGTGGCTCGGGCGGGTTCGGCTCCTGGTCGAGTGACGGTGCGGGAGTTTTTGAAACTCTCGTTCGTTCTCTCGCTGAAAACCCTGAGGGCCTAGATGATCTCGCCAGACTTGTCGAACGGATGCGCGACGCAACTTCTTCAGGATCGCTACCCGCAGGGTTCGACGATCTCTGGGAGCCAGTCTGGCGCGCACGGCTTGCGCAGAAAGGAGGCGCAGTATGAACGACTTTTCCGCGGAGGCAATCCTCGCCGAACTCAAGTCTTTCCAACGAGACGCCGTCGAACATGTGATGTACCGGCTCTACGACGCTCCCAACGCCAGCGGGCGCTTCTTGGTCGCAGACGAGACAGGTCTAGGAAAGAGCGTTATTGCTCGGGGAATCATCGCGCGAACCATCGAGCGGTTACAACATGATGACACCGTCGACCGAATCGACATCGTCTACATCTGCTCCAACTCGGATCTTGCCTCGCAGAACCTGCGTCGGCTGAATGTCACCGGCGATCCTCACATCGGACTCACCAGCAGGCTCACCTTGCTCGCGCGTGAGTCACATCGTCTCGCGGGAACGAACTCAGCCGGGCGAAAGCCGGTCAACCTGGTTTCGTTCACCCCCGGAACTTCGTTCGATATGGGCTCGTGGCGCTCTGGGTCAGGAAAAGAACGAGCGCTGTTGCACATCATGCTCACCGAGCTGCTAGGGCTTTCACGGGCACAGCAGCGAGCATCGCGGATGCTCTTCCAAGGGCAAATCAAGACCCCCGAAGCTTTCGCGTACCGAGTGAAGCGCATGCGCCACAGGCTCAATGGATCCGTCGATCCGGCGATTCTCGGCGCATTTGATCGAAGCATCACCGATTCCGGTTTGCGCGATAGTTATCTCGGTTTGTTGGGGAATCTGGCAGGGAAACACAAAGTGCCGCCATCGCTCAAAGACTCGATTCGGCATCTCACGGCCAAGCTCCGGGCGGCTCTCGCTGGCGCGAGTGTGGATTCGCTCGAACCCGACCTGGTCATCCTCGACGAGTTTCAACGCTTCCGACACCTCCTCAACGTGGAAGAAGGAGGCGACGCTGCCGAGCTGGCTCATACCCTGTTCAACTACTCGGCGGCAAAGGTGCTGCTGCTCTCCGCGACTCCGTACAAGCCATTTACGGAGGCCGCGGATGAGGCTGGCGACGATCACTATAAAGACCTGATGACGACCCTCGGATTTCTGTCCGCAGGCTCCGCAGTTTCGCTGGCCGAGATCCGCGAAGGATTCGCCCAGTACCGACAGCAGGTCGTCAACGGCAGGGCGTCGACCGAACATGTTGATCGATTACGCGCCAGCCTCCTCACAGTGATGAGCCGAACTGAGCGCCCGCAAGCAGGAGACATGGTTCGGGAGCGCCGACTGCCCTCGCTGTCCCCAGCGGATGCAGATTTTGCCGGCTACGTTGCGCTTGAGCGGCTATCGGCGGAGCTCGACGTTCCCATCGGGCTCGAGTACTGGAAATCGATTCCCTACTTCGCGAGTTTCATGGACGGTTACAAAATAGCGAGCGCGGTAGACAAGCGTCTGGCCGAAAATGACGGAAGCATCGACCGACACCTCCGCGAACTCCAACAGATCGATGCGGATGCTGTTGGTCGCTATGAACAGATCGAACTGGGCAACAGCCATTTGGGTGCGCTTGCTCAAGAAACTGTCGACGCCGGCTGGTGGAAGCTGCTGTGGCTGCCCCCATCCCTCCCGTACTTTTCGCCAGGTAGTGTCTACAGCTCTGTCGCGCCAGAGAGCGTGACCAAACGGGTCGTGTTCTCATCGTGGACTGCGACCCCGACGGCCATTGCGAGCCTGCTGAGCTACGAGGCAGAGCGCCGGATCGTGAGCGGCTCACGCCTTCGGGTTAATTCGTCAGACGCGCGGAAGGCAATCTCCGCACGCCTTGATTACAAAAAGTCTGCGGATTCCAGCCCCGCCAACATGTCGACCTTGGCTCTGTTCTGGCCTCACCCCGCGCTCGCTGAAGTGGCGGATCCGTTAAGGGTTGCGCGGGAAAGCGAGCAAAACAGCGTTTCGGCGGAGGACGCGCAGTCGGCCATCTCGGCTCAGCTCGACACTGAAACGAAGTCGTCGCGAGCGTGGGAAGCGTTCTTCGCTCAACCGGGGGCAACGCCGCAAGGGCTTGCTCTCGATTCCAAGACGCTCGCTCAAATGCTGGCGGCGAGACCTATTGACTCAGAAGAAGACAGCGTGGGTGCTGCAGGCCAGCAGATCACCGCGCACGTCGAGTTAGCTCTGGAATCGATGAGGGCGTCAGAGTCCGCGTCGTCGCATCCGGATCTCGCAAGACTCGCCCTACACTCGCCAGGTAACATCGCATATCGTGCGCTCGGACGATTGCGCGACGGCGACGATGAGAGCAGCGATGCCGGCCAGTGGAAAGCTGCCGCAATGCTGTCGAACGGCCTTCGCAGTCTGTTCAACCGCACGGAGAGCATGCTTCTGCTCGATAAGGTGAAAGACACTGAGGACGAGTACTACTGGCTCGCAGTCCTCGACTATTGCGCCGATGGCAACTTGCAAGCCGCGCTGGACGAATACCTCTTTCAGCTTCGCAGCGAGGCTGCGGGGGCAACTCTCGATGATGACTTGCTGATGGCTCTTGCTGTCAGGGCCGTCACTGCGATTGCGCTGCGCCCCTCCATTTATCAAGCGCGTGACCTTGCCCCAGATGGTGACCACATTTCCTTCAGTGCGCGATTTGCTCTGCGATACGGCGGCAAGACACAGAATGAAGAGAGCGCGCGGCAACCCGAAATCCGAAACGCCTTTAACAGCCCCTTCTGGCCATTCGTTCTCGCCTCGACCAGCGTGGGCCAAGAGGGGATCGACTTCCATTGGTGGAGTCACGCCGTTGTGCACTGGAACGTGCCATCCAATCCTGTCGATTTCGAGCAACGTGAAGGCAGGGTCAATCGCTTCGCCGGTCACGCGGTGCGCAAGAACATTGCCGCTGCTCATAGCGGGGACGTAATGACCTCAACCGACTCGAATCCTTGGCGCGCAGCGTTCAACGCAGCGATAGAAACGCGCACCGGCCTCGGAGAGTTCTCGCCATTTTGGGTTTATCCAGGGGAAGCGAAGATCGAACGACAGCTTGTTTCATTCCCCCTCAGCCGCGATCTTGCCAAGATCGACCGAATGAAGGAAGCACTCACTCTCTATCGGTTCACACTGGGGCAACCGCGCCAAGAGGACATGTTGGAAATTCTCAAGCGGCGCGGAGTGGATGGCGCTGCATTGCCGTCGCTGGATTTGAGCCCACCGAAGTTGTCGGCAGAGAAAGCGGAGAAGAAAACGAATGACTGATCTGATCACACCAAATGACCTTGCGCGCGAGCTTGGCGTCAGCGCGAAAAAGATTCGAGATTACCTGCGCAGTAAGTATGGAACCCTCCCGTCGTTCGAAACGAGGTGGCATCTCACGGAGTCACAGGCGTCCGACGTTCGTGCGTACTTCAGCTAAACAATTCCGCGGGATTAGCGCCAGCCCCCTCAACCAACGAAATAAACCGACTCAGTGTCGCCACGCCCTCCGCCGACTGCGGCAGCGAATCGAGCAGCGCTGGCGAGTAGACGAGGTACGCCGCCCACTGGGCGCGTGAGATCGAGACGTTGAGGCGGTTGCGGGAGAGCAGGAAGTCGAGGCCGCGGGGCACGTCGTCGGCGCTGGAGGCCGCGAGGCTGATGATCGAGATGACCGCTTCTCGGCCCTGGAACTTGTCGACGGTGCCAACGACAACGCGCGAATACCCCGCAGCGTCGAGATGACTGCGCAGGAGCTCCACCTGCGCGTTGTACGGCGTCACCACGATGATGCCGTCCTCGTCGAGCGGCTTTGCCTTACCGCCGGCTTCGGAGGTCCACATTGCGCCGAGGTGCTCACGCACCAGCTCGACGACGCGCTCGGCTTCTTCGGCAGAGAAGGTGGAGTTGTCGACGTGAGTGGTCGGAACCGAGTGCAGTCCGGGGGCGAAGCCCTCGAGCATCCGCCCCGCCGTTGACGCGTGTGAGCGCAGCAAGCCGTCATAGGAGAGTTGCGAGACGGGGCGCGTGACGGCCTCATCCATGCGGCGGCTCTCTTCGAGGAAGTAGCCGAAGTCATCCGGCAGCACCGCCAGCTCGCCGATCACATGACCGAGCGCCGAACCATCGACCGGCGCCGGGTGGATGCCCTGGCTCACCTGGGGGAGCTGCTGCGGGTCGCCCAGCAGCAGAATGCGTTTCGCGCTCGCGGCAACACCGATCGTGTTCGCAAGAGAGAACTGCCCGGCCTCATCGATCACAAGGAGGTCGAGTTGGTTTGCCTGCACGCGTTTGCGATTGGTCATGTCCCAGGCCGTGCCGCCGATGACATAGCCCGTCGAGTCGTGATCGCGCGCAAAGCCCGCGTGACCATTCGCCGGCAACTCGCTGAAGGGACCATCGGCGTAGTAGCCGACACCGAACTCTCCCGGCACCGCTTTCGCGACAAGCTCCCGGTCGAGGCTCGCGTCGAGAACCACAGCGTCGAGAACGTTCTCGACCACCTTGTGTGACTGCGCGGTTATGCCGACCTTCCAGTGATGCTTCTCGACCAGCCGCTGAATAACGTGCGCAGCGAGGTACGTCTTGCCGGTGCCGGGTGGGCCCTGCACAGCGAGGTATCCACTCTCCCGCGACAGCAGCGAGGCGATCACGGCGCGCACACCATCATCCGCGCTCGTCATGGGCTCAAGCGGGCCGACCTCGGCGGGAGCTTTGCGCAGCAGAAGGTCAGACATCGCGTCGTCCGGCCACTCCGGTGCGGCGGCCACGACGGTCTCGCCCCACTCTTCGATCGCGGCAACAATGCTGTCGGCGCGCGGTGGCGGGCCCGGCGTGAGGTGGGTGGGGATTTCATCCCATGCCGGGATGTCATCGGGCCTCGACTCGATGACGAAAATGCCGCCCTCATCCTCGGCGGGGTCAGCGAAACGAACCCCGCGGGCGAGGCGCGCGCCGGCGCGATGGCCCGGCGGAAGATAAGGCAGCGGGTCGCCGTAGACGACAAAAACATCGCCGCCCGGGCGTGGGGCACTGCTGCCCGGAGCCCATTGACCGCGGAGATAAAGGTGCCGACGCTCGTTGCGCTGGCGCCCCTCTTTGTGCCAATCGCGATCCAGCTGGGCGCCATCGACGACGAACATCCCACGGGTGTCTTCCCACAACTCCGACGGTTGCTCGAGGCGGTCGTAGTGCTCCCACCAAAAACTTTTGACCTCGCGCCGGTGGTAATCGATCGCCGCGGCGGCCATGCGATACGCACTAGCGGTCGGATGATCGCCCGCTCCTTCAGCGTCATCGCCGAGTGCTTGCAGCGCGACGTCGAGCGCACTGGGTTCAAAGACCTTGCCCTCGAATTCTTCATCGACCGGCTCGACTTTAACGCCTTGCACTTCGGGCAACGCCCGCAGCCAATCGCGCAGCTTGAGCGTCGAAACGCAGTCGTACTCGTTGTAGCGGGCGATCGCATCGCGAATCTCGGTCGCGCGCTGCACGTTGCCGTTCGCGGCCGCGACACTGGAGTCGACATACTCACCAATGGAGTCGGCAGCGTTGGTGACCCCGGCACGCTCGGCCTCGCCCATGTAGAGCGGCTCAAGCTTCTTGATCGAATACGACGGCGTTCCGATGCGCAGCGCACCCCGCACGATCGGGTACAGGTCGACCAGCACGCCATCACGCAGCAACTGGTCGACAACATCCTCACCCTCGCCGTGCCGGGCGGCGATGCTCAGCAGATGTGTCTTCTCGTAGCTGGCGTAGTGATAAATGTGGAGACCCGGATGCTGCTGCCGCCGCTCCGTGACGAAGTCCAGGAACGAACGCAGCGCGATCCGCTCCTCGGCATGGGAGTGCGCCCACAGGCAATCGAAGTCGCCTTCGGCATCGACCCACCCGAAGAGGTAGTCGAGGCCCCAGCGCGGCACCCCGCTGATGCCCGGCTCGGAGTACATCGGGTCGCCCTCGAAGTCGAAGAAGAGGTCACCGGCGTTGGGCGCGGGCAGGTTCGCGATCGGCCGGGGGTCAACGACAACGACGGGCGGGATGGCGTGGCTGTCGGCCGGATCGACCGTGTGCTGCAGCTTGGCCTGCAGGTGAAGCTTGGCAAAACTCGCTTTCGGGATGGCGAGGTCTTCGGGACGTTCCGAAGTTTCGGCCAGGTCGGTGAGGGTGCGGATGCCCGCCGCCAGAAACTTCGTGCGTTGACCGGCGCGCAGCCCCGCGACGGTAAACAGGTCATCGGCTTTCTTGGCGGGTTCCGTGCAGAACTTGCAGCGGCCATCCCGCGCATACCGCTCATCGTGCCAGTCGACCGGCTTACCTTCGGCGCGATGTTCGGCGATGATCGCGTGCATGCGAGCCCGACGGTGGCGAAAGACGGGGGCGATGTCGGCCACCGCAGCGAGCTCGGAGGCATCATTGCCGAGAATGAGCTCGACGGTGCCGTCTGCCGGAACGCCGAGCTTCTGAAGTTGCTCGTGGTACGCCGCCAGTTGCAGCAGCGCGGTGACCCGCACGTGGCGCGAGAGCTTCGAGTCGACCACCCGATAGCTGCCGTCGGGCTGCTTGACCAGAAAGTCGGCGTAGCCGATGAAGGGTGACTCAGGATCGGACTCGTCGAAGAACACTCCCTGAAAGATGACGGGGGCACCGGCGAGCAGAGCGTCGCGTGTGCGTGCCGCGTAGTCACGCAAAACAGCGGCGTCGCGCCCCGGGGGCTTATCGAACTCGACCATCGCATCACCGAACTCGGCACGATAGCGATCCCGCAGCCGTTCCTCATGAACGTTTCCCAGCTCTGCCGCCCGCATCAACATCGCATCGTCAGCGGGCAGCGGATCAGTAGAGAACCCCAACCGCTTGTCGAGCACGCGCAGAAACCCGAACTCGCAGTTCGACGCTTGGGTCAGATCGCTGGCGCTCGTCACGAGAGCGGTGTCGGTGAGTAGGTACATGTCTCGATCAGAATATGGCCGGGGAGCGACATCGTCGTTGACCCGTGCCGCTACCGCGCACATCGGTCACGCAGGAACGCAGATCGAGCGTGCAGATCGACCAGTCACTTCGACGAGACATTTCACGCGCCCGACCCCCACCGAAACGCCAGACCACGCCCTAGGCTTGAACTATGACGGGAATCACCACCCCACGGTCGAAGCACTTTTCTGCGCTCGCCCCGGAGCGTGAGCCCCAACTGGCGTTCCCTCCACGCGGTAGCTCGATGATCGGCCCCGTCGACGCCCCCGGCCTGCATGTGATGAGCTACAACATCCGTCGGCGCCTGCCCAAGCTTTTGCCGCGCAATCCCGACCAGTGGCGGCACCGTCAGCCCTTAATGAGACGCCTTCTCCTCGCCGAACAACCGGCGCTGGTCGGCGTGCAAGAAGCCCTCTTCACTCAGGCGCGTTTTGTGCGCCAGTCGTTGGGGGAGCACTACCGTTCGCTCGGCCATGGTCGCGAGAGGAACACGGGCGGCGAAGGCTGCCCCATCTTTTACGACTCCACTCGTCTGGAGGCGGTCGAATGGCGGCAGTCGGCGCTCTCCGATACTCCGAATGTTCCGGGATCGGTCTCGTGGGGCAATCGCACGCCTCGCGTCGTGGTGGAAGCTATCTTCCGCGACCTCGCCACCGGCATCCACTTTCAGGCTGTGAACACTCACCTCGACCACCGGTCTCGCACGTCGCGCCTTCACTCCGCCGACGCGTTGAGAAACATCGTGCAGGCGACACCGCACCCCAGCATCCTGACCGGCGATTTCAATACGGATGCTGACACTCACCCTTATAGCCAGCTCACCGGTAATGGACTGGTCGTAGACACGTGGAACACCGCCGAGGAGCGTCTCACCCAAGTGTGGGGAACGTTCCCCAACTACGGCCCGCCGAAGCACAATCGCAAGCGGATTGACTGGGTTCTTGCAACGCCCGATGTGACCGTGATGGAGGCGGGCATCAATGTCACGCGGTATGCGGGCGGCTGGCCGTCGGATCACACGCCCGTGCAGGCTGTTGTGCGTTTTGCCGGAACAAAATAGCTCCACTCGCTAGAGCATCCCTACAAACGATTCACGGAGTCGATCACGATTCACCTAATCTGGGCGAGTGAACCTGATCTTCCGCACCATCTTGCACCGCATCCTCAGCACGCGACGATCGGCCCTCGGCATCACCGATGTGGGCAGCATGACGATGAAGGTTCTGCCGACCGATGTTGACCTACTGCGCCACATGAATAACGGCCGCTACTTCTCCATCATGGACATCGGCCGCATGGACCTCTTGATCCGTGCCGGCGGCTGGCAGAAGCTTCGAGCCAAAGGGTTCTACCCGGTGATGGCCAACGAGACCATCAGCTTTCGCAAGTCGCTCGATCTCTGGAAGAAGTTCCAGCTCGAATCGCGCGTTGTCGGCTACGACGACAAGGCCGTCTTTGTCGAGCAACGTTTTGTGGTCGACGGCCAGATTTACGCCCAGGCGATGACCCGCGCCCGCTTCCTGCGGAGCTCTGGCGGCACCGTCAGCGTCGCCGAACTGCTCGAAACCATTGGCTGGGATGACGAACAACCCGTCATGCCCGACTGGGTTCAGGAGTGGGCTGATCATGTTGCTCTGCCCGTCAGTCGCGCCGATGCGCCCAGCACCTGGGAGTAAGCGCTAACAGCAAGCGTTTGCAGTGATTTGTATGACTTTCACCTTTATGAGAGCGCTCTCTTGACATTCGAGAGAGCGCTCTCATAAGATCAGTCTGCAATCGTGAGAGCGCTCTCATTCCTGATGGGGGTCTCTTTCGGACACCAATAACCCTCATTCACAAGGAAGTGACCGTGAAATCTCAACGACGCACCAAGATGGTTGCAGCCGTCGCCGGCGCAGCATCTCTCGCTCTTCTCGCCACCGGTTGTTCAGCAACTGACGGTGGAGACAGCGATGGCCCCATCACCCTCACCGTGACCACCTTCGGCACGATGGGACTCGACGGACTGTACGCAGCGTACGAAGCCGACAACCCCAACATCACCATCAAGGCAACCAACATCGACACCGGTGGAAACGCGTTGACCGACTGGAAGACCAAGCAGGCAGCAGGCGCTGGTCTCGCCGACGTTCAGGCCGTTGAAGAAGGATGGCTCGGCCAGGTCATGCAGGTCTCCGACACGTTCGTAGACCTCAGCGAATATGGCGCAGACGACATCAAGGACCGCTGGGTCGACTGGAAGCTCGCTCAGGGCACCGACGCCGACGGCCGCATCATCGGCTACGGAACCGACATCGGACCGGAAGGCCTCTGCTACAACGGCGCACTTCTCGAAGAAGCCGGCATGCCGTCTGACCGCGACGCCGTTGCCGAGCTCTTCGGTGGCGACGACGCAACCTGGGATGAATTCTTCCAGGTCGGCAAGGACTACAACGCAGCAACCGGCAAGGCCTTCTACGACCACTCCGGCTTCGTCTGGAACGCCATGGTCAACCAGCTTGACGAGGGCTACTACACCGCTGACGGCGAAATCAACGTCGAGGGCAACTCCGCACTGCAGTCGCAGTGGGACAAGCTCGCCGATGGCGCAGCAGCTGGACTTTCTAGCCAGCAGAGCGCGTGGGACTGGGGCGGGGGAAAGGCCTTCACTGATGGCTCATTCGCTACGTTCATGTGCCCCGGCTGGATGCTCGGTGTCGTCAAGGGACAGGTTGAAGCAGCAGGCGGAGACGCCAGCACTGGCTGGGACTTCGCAGATGTCTTCCCCGGTGGAGCAGCAAACTGGGGCGGCGCCTTCCTGACCGTTCCGACTCAGTCTGAGCACCCTGAAGAGGCAGCAAAGCTTGCCGCTTACCTCACCTCCGCTGAATCCGAAGTTGCTGCCTTCCAGGCTGCAGGAACGTTCCCCAGCGTTATCGCAGCTCAGACTGACGACGGTGTAACCGGCGGCAGCGAGCTCAGCACCTTCTTCAACGATGCCCCCATCGGCACGATCCTCGGATCGCGTGCAGAAGGCGTGACCTCGCAGTTCAAGGGCCCGAACGACTCAGTTATCCAGGAGCAGGTCTTCGGCCCCGCTACCAAGGAACTCGACTCGGGTGTTGACGGTGACACCGCGTGGAACAACGCGATTGAGGTTCTGAAGAACCTCGACCTCAACTAGTCCACAGCAGTAATTGAGGCCCCCGGCGTCCCCTCTGCCGGGGGCCTCACTTCTTGAAAGCGATATCTCATGACGACGATGACGAGCCCGCCCCGACCTGATTCAGGTGAGGCGAAGAAGCGCTCCACGCGCACAACCACCCAGCTCACCAGGCGGCAACGTCTGAGTCGCCTCGACGTGAAGGCATCCCCCTACCTTTACATCGCCCCCTTCTTCGTGCTCTTTGCACTCATCGGGCTCTTCCCGCTCGTCTACACCTTCGTGGTGTCACTGAACGACTGGGACATCCTGAGCGGTGCCGGCGAGTGGATCGGTTTCGACAACTACGTCGCCGAACTGAACGACCCCTACTTCTGGAACTCGCTCTTCAACACCATGAGCATCTTCCTGCTCAGCGCGATTCCGCAGCTGGTCGCGGCCGTCTTCATCGCGGCTCTGCTCGACCAAAACCTTCGCGCTAAGACGTTCTGGCGCATGAGCATCCTCATCCCGTACATCGTGACCCCGGTTGCTGTGGCCATCATCTTCTCGAGTGCGTTCGGTGAAAAGTACGGGCTCATCAACAACATTCTGACCTCGTTCAATATCGACCCGGTGCTGTGGAAGAGCGAAGTATTCCCGAGCCACTTCGCTATCGCCACGATGGTTAACTGGCGCTGGACGGGCTACAACGCGCTCATCCTGCTCGCAGCGATGCAGGCCGTTCCCCGCGACATTTACGAATCGGCATCCCTGGACGGAGCGGGCGCCGTGCGTCGGTTCTTCTCGATGACGCTGCCGAGCATCCGCCCCACCATGATCTTCGTCATCATCACCGCCACGATCGGTGGCCTGCAGATCTTCACCGAACCGAAGCTCTTCAACCCCACCAGCGCGAACCTGGGCGGTGCCCATCGCGAGTACCAAACCACCGTGCTGTACCTGTGGGATATGGCCTTCAACCGCGGAGACTTTGGCAAGGCTTCGGCGATTGCCTGGCTGCTGTTCCTGATCATCGTCGGCATCGGACTGCTGAACTTCATGATCTCGCGCAAGATCGCCTCCACCGAAGTGAAGGTCATCTCCAAGCGTCGAGCTAAGAAGCTTGCGCGCTACCGCGCCACCACCGCGGCCAACCCCACTGCTGTGCCGGCGGTATCCGTCGTAGACGAGGAGAAGAGCTCATGAGCACCACGAGCCCCACACGAACCCCCGATCGCGCCGCCGACAAGCAGGCCGTAGCCGACGAGAAGCGCCGCAGCAGAGGCCGTGCACGCGGACTCGCTGAACGCCCCGGCTTCCTTGTTTATGGCCTGCTGATGGCCCTCTTCCTCGGCGGCTCCTACCCGCTCTGGTGGTCGTACGTTGTTGGCTCGAGCGACAACACCGCCATCACTGAAACCTGGCCGCCGCTGCTGCCCGGCGGTCGCTTTTGGATCAACGTCGGCGAAGTTCTCTCGACCGTTCCCTTCTGGCAGTCGCTGCTGAACAGCATCATCGTGTCAACGATCATCACCACCTCGGTGATCTTCTTCTCGACGCTCGCCGGCTATGCGTTCGCCAAGCTGCGCTTCAAAGGCCGCGAAGGGCTCATGATCTTCGTGATCGCGACGCTCGCAGTGCCAACGCAGCTCGGCATCATCCCGCAGTTCATGCTCATGAAAGAGCTCGGCTGGACCGGCACGCTCGGGGCTGTTGTCGTGCCAACGCTCGTGACAGCATTCGGTGTGTTCTTCATGCGCCAATATTTGGTGGATGTCATCCCTGACGAACTCATCGAAGCGGCCCGTGTCGACGGGGCCAACATGTTCCGCACTTTCTGGAGCGTCGGGATTCCGGCAGCTCGCCCCGCGATGGCGATCCTCGGACTCTTCACGTTCATGACCGCGTGGACCGATTACTTGTGGCCTCTGCTGGTCGCACCACAAAATCCGACCCTGCAGGTTGCGCTCAGCCAACTGCAGAGCGCAAAATACGTGGACTACTCGGTCGTGCTTTCGGGAGCGGTGCTTGCCACCTTGCCGCTGCTCATCATCTTCATTCTCGCCGGACGGCAACTCGTCTCGGGCATCATGGCAGGAGCAGTAAAAGGCTAATGAACACTCTCACCACCACCTGGCCGAAAGGCTTCCTCTGGGGATCCGCCACCGCGGCTGCCCAGATCGAGGGAGCAGCTCACGAAGGCGGCAAAGAGGATTCCATTTGGGATCACTATGCCCGCCAGCCCCTCGCCGTTGCCAACGGAGACACCCCCGAAATTGCGGTCGACCACTACTACCGCATGAACGATGACGTGCAGTTGATGAAGAAGCTGGGGCTCGATTCCTACCGCTTCTCCACCAGCTGGGCCCGTGTTGTTCCCGGCGACCGCGAGCCCAACGCCGAGGGCCTCGACTTCTACAGTCGTCTTGTTGACTCGCTGCTGGAGGCCGGCATCCTGCCGTGGCTCACGCTTTATCACTGGGACTTGCCACAGGCACTTCAGGAGAAGGGCGGATGGGCGAACCGCGAAACCGCGTACCGTTTCGCGGACTATGCCGAAGCTGTCTACACCGCGCTCGGCGATCGCGTCAGCCACTGGACAACCTTCAATGAGCCGCTCTGCTCGTCGCTGATTGGCTACATCGCGGGCGAGCACGCTCCCGGCCTCACTGACCCGAATCAGGGCCTCGCCGCGCTGCACCACCAGCACTTGGCTCACGGTTTGGCTGCGGCTCGCCTGCGCAAGCTTGCTGCCGCGAAGGGCCGCGAGATAGAGCTCGGCATCACGCTGAACCTCACGAACGCCGTACCCAACGATCCGAACGATCCTGTTGACCTCGACGCTGCGCGTCGCATCGACGGCATCTGGAACCGCATGTTCTTAGAGCCGCTCGTGCTCGGCGCCTACCCGGCTGACGTGCTCGAAGACATGCGCGACTACAACTTCGAGCAGTATGTTCAGCCCGGAGACTTGGACATCATCTCGGCGCCCATCGATTTCTTGGGAGTGAACCACTACCACGATGACAACGTGAGTGGGCATCCCGCTCCCGCTGATGCAGCACCCGGACTTCGGCCAACCACTAAGCCCGGTCGCTCGATGTTTGTCGGCAGCGAGTTCGTGACGATGCCCCCGCGTGACCTCCCTCGCACGGCGATGGATTGGGAAGTCAACCCGAGCGGTTTGCAGCACCTCCTTGTGCGCTTGGGCAAGGAGTACCCCACATTGCCGCCGCTGTATGTCACCGAAAACGGTGCCTCCTACGACGACACTCGTGAGGGCGACACGATCGACGACCCCCAGCGTGCCAGCTACGTTGCGCAACACATCCAGGCTGTGGCGGATGCCATTGCAAACGGTGCTGATGTGCGCGGCTACTTCGTGTGGTCGCTCCTCGACAACTTCGAATGGGCGTGGGGCTACAACAAACGTTTCGGCATTGTTTACGTCGATTACGACACTCAAGAGCGCATCCCGAAGCGCAGCGCCACGGAATACGCAGCCCACATCGCTGCCACGAAGAAGGCCTCCTGATCGTTAGGGTTAGGCAAGACCTTCTAATAGAGAGCGAGCTCGTGGCGGAGAAACTGCGCAGCGGGGCCATGCCAACACTCGAAATGGTGGCGGCACAGGCAGGCGTTTCGCGCGCCACCGTGTCTCGCGTGGTCAACGGTTCTCCTAAGGTGAGCCCGGATGTCGCCACTGTCGTTCAGGCCGCCATCGACGAGCTCAACTACGTGCCCAATCGCGCTGCCCGTTCGCTCGTGAGTCGCAAGACGCAGGCCATCGCGATGGTGGTTCCGGAATCGGCAGCCAAGGTCTTCGATGACCCCTTCTTCGCGGCGGTCGTTCAGGGCGTTGCGCTCTATCTCGAAGACACGGATTACACGCTCAACATGATCATCGAGTCAGGCGCCGCATCACACAAGACGCGGCGCTACCTCCTCGGCGGCAACGTCGATGGCGCTCTGGTGGTCTCGCACCACACGGGCGACCACTCCTACTCTGAGCTCAGCCGCACCTTGCCTGTCGTGTTCGGTGGGCGCCCGCTCAGCGACGTTAGCGGCGACAACTACTACGTGGATGTCGACAACTTCGCTGGTGCCTGCACCGCCGTTGAGCATTTGATCGCGTCCGGCCGCACCAAGCTAGCTACGATCGCCGGCCCGCAAGATATGCCCCCGGGCGTAGACCGCCTTTCTGCCTTCCACTCCACTCTTGGCAAGCACGGACTCACGAGCGACCTCGTTGAAGTCGGCGACTTCTCGCCGCCCTCCGGAGCAGAAGCAATGCGTCGACTGCTTGCCCGCGGTGAGCCCATCGACGGCATCTTCGCGGCCAACGACCAGATGGCCATCGGCGCCTACTCGGCGATCCGCGAAGCCGGGCTCTCCGTGCCTGCCGATATCGCCGTGGTTGGTTTCGACGACGACAACTATGGGAGCACCGCGACTCCGCCACTGACGACAGTGCGCCAACCCTCCGTCGAGATGGGCCGACGCATGGCAGAAATGATTGTCGGCCTGATTGAAAACCGACCAGTCGACACCGTGACGACCCTCGACACTGAGCTCGTCATCCGCGATTCTGCGTAGCTAGGTTTCGCCGCTGCGGCGACCACAGCGACTGCAGCAGCTTCAGCCACCACTGCAGCGAACGGGGCTACTCCGGCGCGAGCGCGAGAACGACTCGCTCGAGCACTTCTCGGCACGCCACAATCGATGGCCGGCTGACGCTCGAGTCGCGCACCGACGTAAAGACGGTGCGTCGGGGAAGGCCGGGCATCGGCCGCAAAGCGACGGTCGGCGTGCGTGTTCCCCAGACCAGACCGGGCAAGATCGCGGTGGCGTGGCCTGATTCAACCAGACGGATGTGGGCCTGAAGGTCGGCGGTTTCGTAGCGCACGTCGGGCTCTATCCCTGCGCGCCGGCACTGCTGTTCTGCCCAGTGGCGGGATGCGGTGCCTCGGGGTTCCATTACCCACGCGCTCTGGGTGGTGTCGGCGAGGCTCATGATTCCGCTCTCGTGAGGAACAGCGAGCGAGAGTTCGTCGGCATAGAGGGGGAGCATGTCGAGGTCGGGATGCCGGGGTGCGGCATGACCGGGATACTGTTCGGCGATCACGAGGTCGAATTCGCGCGTCCAGGTTTCGAAGAGGGCGCTCTCGGGCTCGCGCTGGGTCATCTCGATGCGCAGTTGGGGATGTTCGTTGGCGATGATGCTGAGCGCTTGGGGAATGATGCCGAGTGCTGCCGATTGGAATACAGCGAGACGCACCTTTCCGCGCACTTCGGTGAGGGAGGAGTGGATCTCCGCTTCCATGAGTTCGAGGCGTTCGAGGAGGGCAACGGTGTGTTCAACAAGCAGCTCGGCTTCGGGGGTGAGTTGCACCCGTCGACCCGCTTTGACGAGCAGCGGAACTCGCGCTTCTTCTTCGAGAAGAGCGAGCTGTTGAGACACTGCAGACGGCGTGTAACTGAGGGCGTTTGCCACTGCGGCGATGGTGCCGCGAAGCTTGAGTTCTCGCAAAAGTCGCAGCCGTCTTACGTCGAGCATTTCTCCGCCAATCGTTAACTAATTCTAACTGAAACCCTGCGATTTCCGTCGCTTTTGCTAAAGGCACTCCCGGGCGCACACTGAGAGTTCCAGCCCAATCCCCGTTCGGAGGCCTATTCTCGTGAGCATGTCAACTTCTACCGACAACCTCGATGCTTCACACCAGCAGATTGCCGACCAAACGGTAGCCACCGTTCGTCGCTGGCTGGCTGAAAGTGAAGAGTTTCCGACCGATGCGAGCGCCACGCGCCTCGCTGGCGTACTGAAAGATCCGAACGGACTCGAGTTCACTCTCGGCTTCATCGACACCGTGGTTCGCCCCGAAGATTTGCGTGTCGCCGGCCGCAACCTCGAGCGCCTCACCCACATCATCCCGGCGTTCCTGCCGTGGTACCTCCGCTTCGCCATCCTCGTCGGCGGTGGCTTCGCGCCCCTGCTTCCGTGGATCATCGTTCCGATCGCTCGCCGCGTGCTCCGCGGCATGGTTGGCCACCTCATCATCGACGCGACCCCAGCGAAGCTCGACAAGGCTCTCGTGCACCTTCGTCGTGAAGGCGTCAACCTGAACCTCAACCTGCTCGGTGAAGCCGTGCTCGGTGACGACGAAGCCGACAACCGTCTCGCCGGAACGCGCGCCCTCCTGAACCGGGATGACGTTGACTACGTTTCCATCAAGGTGTCGTCAGTCGTGTCGCAGCTTTCCATGTGGGCTTTCGATGAGACGGTCGACCGTGTTGTTGACCGCCTCACCCCGCTCTACTTGCTTGCCTTGCGCTCGCCGTCGAAGAAGTTCATCAACCTCGACATGGAAGAATTCAAAGACCTCGACCTTACGATCGCGGTCTTCGAGAAGCTTCTCGACCAGCCAGAACTGCTCGAACTTGAAGCGGGCATCGTGCTTCAGGCGTACCTGCCGGATGCCCTCACGGCGCTGCAGGAACTGACCCGTTGGTCAACGGCTCGTCGCGCTCGCGGCGGCGCCAACATCAAGGTGCGCGTTGTTAAGGGCGCCAACCTCGCGATGGAACACGTCGACGCGGTAACTCACCACTGGCCGATGGCTACGTGGGGAACCAAGCAAGACAGTGACACTCACTACAAGCGCGTGCTCGATTGGGCATTCACCCCCGAGCACATCGACGCTGTTCGCATCGGTGTTGCCGGCCACAACCTCTTCGACATCGCATTCGCGTGGCACCTCGCTCAAGAGCGTGGCGTAACCGAGGGCATCGAATTCGAAATGCTGCTCGGAATGGCTACCGGCCAGGCCGAAGCAGTCAGGAAGGATGTCGGCAGCCTGCTGCTGTACACGCCCGTCGTTCAGCCGAGCGAGTTCGACTCGGCCATCAGCTACCTCGTGCGCCGCCTCGAAGAGAACGCCAGCACCGAGAACTTCATGTCTGGACTGTTCGAGCTTTCCAGCAACGAACACATCTTCGTGCGCGAGCAGGACCGCTTCTTGGCGTCGCTCGCGAACCTCGATGCACCAGCACAGGTATCCAACCGGGTGCAGGACCGCAACCAGCCCGCCGCGCTCATCGGCGACCGCCCGTTCAACAACGTCGCAGATACTGACCAGGCCATTGGCGAAAACCGCACGTGGGGTCGTGCAATCCTGGCGCGCAGCGGCGACTCACAACTCGGCATTGACACTGTTAAGGCTGGCGCTGTCAGTACCCCTGAGCAGATGAAGAGCATCCTCAGTTCCGTCACCACTGCCGGAGCGAACTGGGGTAGCAGGCCCGCCGCAGAACGCGCCGCAATCTTGCACCGCGCCGGCGACGCGATCGAAGCCTCGCGTGCCCGCCTCATCGAGGTAATGGCTACCGAAGCCGGCAAGACGATCGCCGAAGGTGACGTAGAGGTCAGCGAAGCGATTGACTTCGCGCACTACTACGCCGAGCGCTCTCTCGACCTTGAAGCGATCGACGATGCCACGTTCGTGCCGTCAAAGCTCATCATCGTTACTCCGCCGTGGAACTTCCCGGTTGCCATTCCCGCCGGCAGCGTGCTTTCGGCACTCGCCTCGGGCAGTGGCGTCATCATCAAGCCAGCGAAACTTTCGCAGCGCAGCGCCGCCGTAATGGTCGAAGCGCTCTGGGAAGCGGGCGTGCCGCGTGAAGTGCTCGCCTTCGTTGATCTGAAGGATCGTGAACTCGGTCGCGTCATGATTGCCGACCCCGCTGTTGACCGCGTCATCCTGACGGGGGCGTGGGAAACTGCCGCCATGTTCCGTTCTTGGCGCAATGACCTGCCGATTCTCGCGGAGACCAGTGGCAAGAACGCCATCATCGTGACGCCGAGCGCAGACCTCGATCTCGCCGTCGCCGACGTCACCAAGAGCGCCTTCGGCCACGCTGGGCAAAAGTGTTCGGCAGCCTCGCTCGTGATCTTGGTCGGTTCGGTTGGTAAGAGCGAACGTTTCGAGCGTCAGCTGGTTGACTCGGTGCGCACTCTGCGCGTTGGTCTCCCTCAGGACCCTCTCACCATGATGGGCCCGATCGTTGAGCCTGCTCAGGGCAAGCTGCTTGGTGCACTCACGACTCTCGCTCCCGGTGAGAGCTGGCTCGTAAAGCCACGTCAGCTCGATGACGAAGGCAAGCAGTGGACTCCCGGAGTTCGCACCGGTGTTGTCCCCGGCAGCGAGTTCCACATGACCGAATACTTCGGGCCCGTTCTCGGTGTGATGCGCGCTAAGAACCTCACCGAAGCGATCGAGATGCAGAACGCCGTGGACTACGGACTGACGGCGGGCATCCACTCGCTCGACCCCACAGAGGTCGCACGCTGGCTCGATGAAGTTCAGGCCGGAAACGCCTATGTCAACCGCGGAATCACGGGCGCCATTGTTCGCCGCCAGCCCTTCGGTGGGTGGAAGCGTTCAGCCGTTGGCTGCCACGCCAAGGCTGGCGGACCCAACTACCTGATGACACTCGGACAGTGGAAGGCCGTCGAGCAGCCCGCCGCTCGCGACATTCAAGTCCGCGGTCTCAGCGACCAGGTCTCTTCGGTTATCAAGAAGGCACAGTCGGGCATGGAATTCGACGAGTTCGACCGTGTTCGTCGCGCCGCCGAAAGCGACCAGCGCGCGTGGGAGACCGAGTTCGGCGTCAGCCGTGATGTCTCAGACCTCGGCGTCGAGCGCAACGTCTTCCGCTACCGCCCGGTACCCGTCACCATTCGCCTGTCAGAGGGCGAACCGATGGGCCACCTGGTGCGGATGATCGCCGGTGCCGCTCGTGTCGGCGCGACCATTCACATCAGCTCCGCTATCCCGTTGCCGTCGCTGCTCACTGAATCGTTCGAGTCGGCAAATGCCGGCGTCTCGGTTGCTCAGGTTCGTGTTGAGTCGGATGCTCGCTGGAACGAGCGTGCGGCCAAGGGCGAGTTGAAGACCAGCCGCGTGCGCCTCATCGGTGGTTCCCCTGTCGATATCGCAGAAGCCGTTGGCGGAAACCCTGACGTCGCGGTGTGGTCAGGTGAAGTCACGACATCCGGTCGCGTTGAACTGCTGATCTTCCTGCAAGAGCAGTCACTGTCGATCACAGCACACCGCTTCGGAAACCCCGATCTGGCCATGGCCGCGCTCGAGGTCTAAAGAACTCACAGGGTGTGCGGGGATTCGTTACAGCGAGTCCCCGCGCACTGTCCTGAGCGTCGTTTAGCCTAAGAGGATGATCCCCTCGATTCCTCTCAACGACGGCCACAGCATCCCCCAGCTTGGTCTCGGCACGTGGCCGCTCAGCGATGCTGAAGTTGCTGTCGTGGTTCCGACCGCCATCGAGCTGGGGTACCGCCACATCGATACGGCCGTGAGATACGGCAACGAAGCGGGCGTGGGCGAGGGCATCCGTCGCAGTGGCATTGACCGCGACGAACTCTTTGTGACCACCAAACTTGATGGCGAATTTCAGGGCGACGACCTTGCGATTGAGGGTCTTCGTGGCAGCCTTGAGCGCCTTGACCTCGACTACGTTGACCTGCTGCTGATCCACTGGCCTCTGCCCGACCGCGGCGAATTTCTCTCGACCTGGCGTACCTTCGAGAAGCTGCAAGCCGACGGTTTTGCGCGGTCGATCGGTGTCTCCAACTTCAAGCCGACCCACCTTGAGGTGCTGGCGGATGCTGGCGCGACCGTTCCGGCCGTGAACCAGGTCGACCTCTCGCCGACCAACGCTCGCCTGACGGAGCGGGCCTATCACGACTCCCGCGGAATCGTCACGGAAGCGTGGAGCCCCATCAAGGGTGTTCTCGACCAGCCGGTTCTGCTGGAGATTGCGGCCAAGCACGAGCGCTCAGCGGCGCAGATTGCGCTGCGCTGGCACCTGCAAAACGGGCTTGTCGCGATCCCGAAGTCGGCCAACCCCGAGAGGCTGGCCGACAACATTGCGATCTTCGATTTCGAGCTCGACGCCCGCGACCTTGAAGCGATCGCGGCAATCGATGTGCCGGGGTCGGGCGCTGACTCCGACGAGATCGGGCACTAGCTCACACGAGCCGGGTGGTTGCTAGTGCGTGGCTGCGAGTTCTTCGCTGCGCACTGTGGTGAGAGCACCATCGACCATGTTCATGACGGCGTGCATCCGCGGCAAGTGAACGAGGTCGTGGGTGACGAGCAGCGTTGACGTGTTGCGTTCGTCAGTAAGGCGCAGGATGAGGTCGATGATGCTCGCACCACGCTCCTGGTCGAGTGCGCTCGTGGGTTCGTCGACGAGTAGCACCTTCGGGTCGTTCATGAGAGCGCGTGCGATATTGATGCGCTGACGCTGACCGCCCGACAACTGGTGGGGGCGCTTGTGCATCTGGTCACCAAGACCCACCGATTCAAGCAGCTCGGCGGCGTGTGTGCGCACAGCGGCACGGCGGCCGCGGCTGTGCGGCGCACCCAGTTCGTTCATCACGGCGAGCTGTTCGAGCGCAGTCAGTGAGGGCAGCAGGTTGGCCTGCTGAAAGACAATGCCGATGGCGTCGCGACGCAACACCGTTGCCTCGGTGGCCGACAGTTGGGCGGCATCCACGTCATCGATCATGACCTGACCGGAGTCGGGGCGGATGAGGGTGGCAGCAACGGCGAGCAGGCTCGACTTGCCAGAGCCGCTTGGCCCGGTGATGCCGGTGACGGTGCCGGGGCGTGCGCTGAGGGTGACGTGATCGACCGCGGTGACGCGGCCGTCGCCGTCGGGGAAGGTGAGCGTGACGTTGTTGAGCTGAATCATCGGGTGCTCCCAAGGGCGGTGAGGGGGTCGGCGGTAGTGACGGAGCGAAGCGCGAATGCAGCACCGGCAAGGCCGAGCACAATCATGATGACGCCCGGCAACAGGGTGGTGAGGGGGCTCAGGATGAAGGGCAAAGCGTCGCCCATGAGGGCCCCGAGGATGGCGGTCACTCCGATGCCGATTCCGACACCGATCAGCAGCACGATGAGGGCTTGGCCGAGCGCGTCGCGAACGAGTGACGGAGTGGATGCTCCGAGCGCCTTCAGCACGGCGATGTCTGCCTTGCGCTGCATCGTCCACACGGTGAAGAACGCACCGATGACGAGGGCAGAGATTCCGAACAGCATCGCGACCATGAGTAGCAGCGAACCGATTTCCGAGCGGAACGAGCTGACCGCGGTGAGCGACAACAGCACCGAGTTGCTGAGGGTGTCGGCCTCGGTGTTGATGGCATCCCAGTCAGCGTCGCCGTTGACCGCAATGGCGGTCGCATACGCGTCGGGGTTGCCGGTCGTAGCGGAGTAGCCTTGCCAGTCTTCGAGAGTCATCTGCACGACGGGGGTGTGGTTGTACCACCAGTTACCGCTGACCTTTTCGACCGTGTAGTCGGTGCCGGCGATGGTGATGGTGTCACCGGTGGTGACGTCGAGGCCGGTGGCGGCATCCTCTGAGAGGCCGACCTTGCCATCGCCGCTCGGGGCGGTCTCGTCGAAGTCGGCGACAACGCCGAAGATAGCGATGGCCGTGCTGGACTCGGGCGATTCTGCCTTCGTCTGGGAGACGCCGATCGGGTTGGCCGATTCGACACCGTCCGCCGCAGCCCAGATGTTTGCCTGCTTCTCGGTGACGTCGGAGTCAGAGAAGCTCGCCTCATCGGCACCCTTGCTGCTCGGGGTCGCGAACACGAGTTGGTCGGCGGGCAGTGACAACACCCCCGAAATGTTCTGGGCAGCGAGCCCACCGGTGAGGCCGCTCAGGAACCCCACGAGCAAAGTGATGAGGGCGACGACGGTGCCAATGAGCACGAATCGTCCGCGGGCGAAGCGCAGATCGCGCCAGGCAACAAACATGGGGAGTCCTTTCGGCGTCGACGAATGCGACAGTAACTAGCCTCCTCTCGTGGGCGCGGCAGGGCATCGGCCGGGAGAGTACCTTTCGTGACGCGTAGTGCGGAGGGCACAATCATCCTTTCGATGGATAGAAGCAGTCGTGCACGGCAGTAGGGTCGAATGATGAACCACACTGCGTTGACCCCCGTTTTTGTGGGGTTGCGCACCAGTTTGCACATCCTCTTTGTTGCTTTGACTGTGCTTGTTGTTGTGCGGGCATTCGTCGACGGCAACCCGAACGCAGTAGCGGTGGTTTCGCTCGCGGCGCTGCTGCTCATCACCTATGGTTTCGGCGGCTATCTGGCGAGACACGCGATGAGTTCGGGGGCGAGCGCGCAGTCGGTGACGGCCTACCTGTGGGCGCTGGTGTTGTCGGCAGAGTGGCTCGTGCTGATGTGGTTGAGTCTGGATGCCGCCTACCTGGTGTTCCCCCTGTTCTTTCTCTATCTGCACTTGTTGCCTCGCGGCTGGCGCACCCTCGCGGTGTTGGGTTCCACGTTGCTCGCCATCGCGGCGCTCGGCCTGCACAGCGAATGGACTGTTGGCGGAGTCGTCGGGCCGCTCGTCGGAGCGGGCGTTGCGATCGTGATCGGTCTTGGCTACAAATCACTCGCGGCCGAGGCTGCGGAACGCGAACTGTTGGTGAAGCAACTCCTCGAGACGCGGGATCAGTTGGCGCAGACCGAGCGTGAATCCGGGGTGCTGGCGGAGCGAGCAAGACTTGCGCGCGAGATTCATGACACCGTCGCGCAGGGGTTGTCGAGCATCCAGATGCTGCTGCACGCTGCTGAACGTGCTGACCCGAATGCTGCGGGACTTGAGCACGTGCGGCTTGCCCGCGAGACGGCCGCCGCCAACTTGGCCGACACCCGCAACTTCATTCGCGAGCTTGCCCCGGCAGCCCTCGTGGAGCAGGGGATGGGCGCGGCTTTGCGTCGGCTGGCTGAAACCCAGTGGCAGACCCCCGAGCGTGAGATCCGGGTGCGGGTGGCGGATGCTCTTGACCTGCCGATGCCCGTGCAGACCGCGCTGTTGCGGATTGCTCAGGGGGCGATGGCGAATGTCGTGCAGCACTCGGAGGCAACGCAGGCCACGATCTCCATCGAGCGCAATGATTCGGATGTGCGGCTCACGATTGCCGACAACGGGCGAGGTTTTGATCCCGAACGGGTGAAGGCGGCGTCGGCGCGCGGCGTCACGGATTCCTTCGGGCTGACGGCAACCCGCGAACGGGTTGAGCAACTGGGCGGCACGTTGACGGTGGAGTCGAGCCCCGGCGCTGGCACCACGGTGACGGTTGATCTGATGCTGAGCCCATCGACGGGGGAGTCGGCGTGATCCGGGTGGCGATTGCCGACGATCATCCGGTCGTTCGTGCTGGGTTACGCGCCCTGCTCGAACATGAAACTGACCTCACTGTTGTGGGCGAGGCGGCAACCCCCGACGAGGCTTTTGCGCTCGTTCAGGCGGCGAACCCGAGCGTGATTTTGATGGATTTGCAGTTCGGGGAGCTGGAGTCAGGCGCGGATGTCACGCGCCGCATCCGCGCGCTCGATGCGGCCCCGTATGTGTTGGTTCTCACCAACTACGACACCGATGGCGACATCCTGGGTGCTGTAGAAGCTGGTGCCAGCGGGTACCTGCTGAAGGATGCCCCGCCCCATGAACTGATTGCGGCGGTTCGTGCTGCGGCTGCGGGGGAGAGTGCCCTGGCTCCTGTGATTGCTGGGCGGTTGTTAGACAGGATGCGGGCGCCGCAGGTGAGTCTGAGCAAGCGCGAGATCGAGGTGCTTGAGCGCGTTGCCGCCGGGATGTCGAACGCGGCGATCGCGGGAGAAATCTTTGTCTCGCAAACGACGGTGAAGTCGCACCTGGTGCACATTTTTTCGAAGCTGAATGTGTCGTCGCGTACCGCTGCAGTGTCGAAGGCGCGCGAACTTGGGGTGCTGCGGTAGTTCGGGCTGCCACGCTCATTCGGCCTGCTGCGGCAGTTCTGGCTGACTAGCCCTTGAGGGCGATGGTGATGAAACGCAGTGCCTCGTCGGCGTTGATGCCGAGTTCGGCTGCTCGGTTGGCATACGCTCGGGCATCGAGCTGGAGAAGCGCTGCGGCGTCGCCAGGCTGGGCTTTTACGACGGTGCCGTTGCGGCCACGCGAGTGCAGAAAACCGTCGGCCTCGAGCTCGCGGTAGGCCCGCGCCACGGTGTTGGGCGCGATGCCGAGGTCGGTGGCAAGCTGACGGACGGTTGCGAGCTTGGTGCCAGCAAGAAGCTCACCGTTCGTGATCTGAGCGATGGCTTGAGCTTTGATCTGCTCAAACGGAGGAACGGATGCCGCAGTGTCGATCTCAAAAGTGACGGGACTTTCGGTCGGTGTGCGACGCCACGATTCAGCCATGGTTGATTCTCTCACACGGGGTTCTGAGGCAACCGGGGCTATTCACAACTAGTAACGCGTGGCCTCGGGAAGGAGCATTTCGAGGGCCTCCACCTCGGCGAGGGCACACATCTCGGTTGCTGGCTTCGCTGCCGTTGCGCTGCCTGCCGCAACGGCAGAACGAAACGCAGTCTCCGGATTGCGCCCCTGCGACAGTCGCCACACGAACGCCCCAAGAAACGCATCGCCCGCACCAACGGCACTCTGTACCCGCACCTGAGGAACTGGCAAACGGATGACGCCAGCAGCCGACGCAAGCACAGCGCCTGCTTCGCCCAGAGTGAGAGCAACGAGCTGGGCGGAGCCGCGAGCGACGAGTTCGGCGGCAGCATCCACTTCACTCTGCTCGCTGGTGAGCTCTCTTCCGACAAGTTCGCTCAGTTCGCGCAGGCTTGGCTTCACGAGATAAACGCCCTCGGCGAGGGCATCCGTGAGCGCTTCGCCAGAGGTGTCAACGATCGAGCGTGCACCGCGGCGGTGAGCCAGGCGCGCGACTTGGGCGTAGAAATCTGTGGGCACTCCGGGCGGCAGGCTGCCGCTAGCCACGACGTAGCCCCCGGGAATGATTGCGCCTTCGAGGGTTGCGAGACAGCTTCGCCACTCGGCTTCAGAAAGCTCGGGGCCCTGCAGCACAAAACGAAACTGCTCACTCGACTCGTTCTCGTCAACAGTGAAACTCTCCCGCGTTGTGCCGGCGATGGGCACGGCGAGGCTGGGCACGCCTTCCGCCTCAAGCAACTGGCGGTAGGTGGCCCCGGTGAGTCCACCCGCAGCGTAAATGGCGAGCGCGCCGCCGCCGAGTTTGTGGATCGTGCGCGCCACATTGACGCCGCCCCCGCCAGGGTCGATCCGGCTGGGGCCGCAGCGCATCTTGTGATCCTTGATCACCCGCGGAGTCGACGTGCTGATGTCGAGGGCAGGGTTGATCGTGAGGGTCACGATGGGCTGTGCTGTCGCCGGCCGCGGGGGAATATCGGATGCCATAATCCCCACTGTAAGACAGTGTTAGCGCACCATCGACCGGATTAGCTGTCGGTGGAAGGGATGTCCATCCCGAGTTCGTTCAGTGGTGAGTTATCCACCGGCTGCGGTTGGTGCTCAATGGGGCAGTTGAGAATTGTGTTCGGTGTGGAATGGTCGATGAAGTGCTCAGATATCGGCCGCCCGCACACGGGACACACTGCATCCGCAACCTTCTCAACGACTGCCTCGTATGGCCCTAGGTCAGGTACGCCCAGAATCGGAAACAGTTTTTCGTTCAGCCAATCGATGAATCCGACGTAGCCTCCAGGGCCAGACGTTTCATCCTCGCCTTTCGCGTGCTCGTGTTCGTTCATAACCTCAGCGTAGCCACGGGTCGCGGCAACGGTAAGGGGTGTGGCGACGCAGTTTCACGCGCGTGCTGCAGCATCCTTCGTTGTCACTGGCGCGCTGCCGAAGAGCTATTGAGCGATTTGGTCATCCGAAAATTCATCAGCGGAACACCATTCATCACGGGATGCTGTTCGGCTTCCACCTGGAAGCCCCGCTTCTCGAAGAACGGCCGAGCCGTGACGCTCACGTTGGCGGAGAGCAACGGGCACGCTCGCTCGCGGGCGACGACCTCGATGAACGTCAGCAGCGCAGACGCGACGCCCTGGCGCAAGTGCTGGGGAGAAACGAACATCATGTCGATGTCGCCGTCGGAGCTAACATCCGAGAAACCCGCGATTTCACCGTCGACCACAGCGACGAAACTGTTGCGGGCTCTCATGGACTGATTCCAGGCCGGCACCTCGCGCTCGTTTGCGCGCGCCCACGCCGCAATCTGCTCCGGCGAGTAGTCGGCGGATGCCGTGACGGTAATCGCAGAAAGGAACACTGCCAGCGTTGGCACCGCATCCGCTGGCCGATACGGGCGCACGTCGATGGGAGTCGAACGCGTGCGTGGGTTCATCTCCTCATTATGCAAGGAAAACGCCCGCCTCCTTCAGCTACGGTAACGGTGTGGCTGAAGGAGACGGGCGAGCTTCTGCTCCGTCGAAACGTCTAGGCGTCGCGACGCTTAATGAGCGCGGATGCGGCGATGAGCAGTACGACAACCCAGGCGAGTAGCACTAGGAAGCCTCGGGTGGGATCGAGGGTGAGTACTTCGTCGGCGATTCCTCCGAGGGCTGGACCGCCTGCGGCGGAGTCGCTACCGATGGCATACATTTGGCTGCCAGCGGATGACGGCAGTAGCGCCGAGAGGTTGAATATCCACGCCACTTGCGCCACGCTCGCGAGGATAGAGAGCACGGTGGGCACCACCAAGAGCAGCCCCAGCACCGTCGCAATGCCACCAGCGCTGTTACGTAGAATCGCACCGAAACCGAAAGCCAGAAGCGCAATGAGGGTCAGGTAACCGGCGCCACCCACGAGAGCACGCATCACGTCGCCATCCAGAAGTTGCCCTTCAACACCCTTGCTCGCAAGTATCGGCGCGGTAACCAGTGCTGTGAGGGCGATTGAGAGGAGACCGACCGCGAAAGTGGCTACCGCCAGCACTAGCGCTTTCGCAAAGAGGGCCGGCAATCTTTTGGGCACCGCCGCGAACGTCGAACGGATCATGCCCGTCGTGTATTCACCGCTAATGATGAGCACACCAAGCACGGCGGCGACAAGCTGCGTGAAGTTCACGCCAAGCGTTGCCACCATCACCGTGAATGATTTCTGCGTTTCGACGTCAAGGGCAGGGCCTGCCGAGGTGTCGATGGTGGCTGTCATGAGGAGGCCAAATCCGACCGTGAGCAGCACGATGATCGCAAACGACCACCGGGTCGAGCGAAGCGTGCGCAGCTTGATCCATTCGGAGCGCACGACGCGCAGGAAGCTCAAGTGTGTAGAGCGTTGACCTGCCGCAGCGGGGGAAGCCTCGAGGGTGGTGTTGGTCATCGGGAAACCTCCGAGTGGTATTCAACGTCATCTTGCGTGAGTTCTAGGTAGGCATCCTCAAGCGAGGCGGCGAGCGGAGTGAGCTCGTGAAGCACGATGCCCGCCTGTGCTGCTGCCTCACCGATCTGAGCGGATGCCAGACCGGCGATGGTCAGAAGGTCACCTTCGACGCTCGTGATCGTCGCTTCGCTTCCGGATAGCCGGTTTGCGAGTTCAGCGGCCTGCGGAGTGCGCACTCGCACGGCGGTGCCGGTCGCTAGTGCCAAAATATCGCCGACGGGGGCATCCGCAATGATGCGGCCGCGCCCGAGCACGATGAGGTGGTCTGCGGTGAGAGACATCTCGCTCATGAGGTGAGAGGAGAGGAAGATTGTGCGGCCCTCTGAGGCGAGTTGTCTCGTGAGCTTGCGCACCCACATGACGCCTTCGGGGTCGAGGCCGTTTACTGGCTCATCGAGGATCAGGGTTTGGGGATCACCGAGGAGCGCTGCGGCGATCCCGAGGCGTTGGCCCATGCCGAGCGAGAAGCCGCCGACACGCTTCTTGGCGACAGATTCGAGGCCGGTCATCGCAATGACTTCGTGCACGCGTGCTTTGCCGATGCCGTGGGTGGCGGCCATGGCGAGGAGGTGGTTGTAGGCGGTGCGCCCGGTGTGGATTGCTTTCGCGTCGAGCAGCGCACCCACTTCGTGCATGGGGTTGTGGTGTTGGGCGTACTTTTTGCCGTTCACGGTAACCGAGCCAGAATCGGGGCGATCGAGGCCGATGATGGTGCGCATAGTGGTGGACTTGCCGGCGCCGTTCGGGCCGAGGAAGCCGGTAACGAGACCGGGACGGATGGTCGCGGTGATGTTGTCGACGGCGGTTTTGGCGCCATACCTCTTGGTTAGTCCTTGAATTTCAATCATGTCTTAAGTGTACGAGCGCGCTCGCGTGGCGGGGTCCGCCGTAAGGATGACTTTGCGGACCTCGCGAGGGAGATTCCGATGCACCTGCCGTTGCTATATTCCAGTTACAAGAGTATCTTTTGGGAATGGCAACTGAAATGCGAGAGCCGACGTTCTGGGTGTTGACCGTTCTGATGGGTGGGCGCCGACACGGCTACGCGCTGATCGAAGAGGCGCGCATCCTGTCTGAGGGCAGAGTCAACCTGAAGGTCGCGACTCTGTATGCCTCGCTCGATCGGCTGGGGAGCCAGGGCTGGGTGATTCTCGACGGAGACGAAGTTGTCGATGGGCGGTTGCGCCGGTACTTCCGGATCACCGATGAAGGTGCGGCGCGGCTCGAAAGTGAAGTGAATCGACTTGAGGCCAATGCGCGTCAAGCCCGCGCCCGCTTAGACAAGCACCGCGCCACGAGGCCAGCCACCGCGCGCCTCCAGAGCGCGACGTAAAGCACCGACGCCCGTCCCATCCCCAAGGAACTCTTATGAATGACGAAAGAACCTCCCGCTACCGCAAACTCATCCGCTGGTATCCCGCAGTGTGGCGCGCCAGAAATGGCGAAGCCGTTGTCGCCACGCTGCTCGATGCCGACGATGCTGCGGGCCGAACGTCACCGAGCACCGCAGATCGAAGCGCGCTAGTGGTTGGTGGTCTCTATGAGCGAGTGATCGCGCCGGAACGACTCAACCGCTTCAACCTCACAGCCCTTATCGCGGCCACAGTATTCGCGCTCTGGTACGCGGCTGTAATCACATGGTCGCCTGGCCTTGACTTTGTAGGCACGTTTGGCCCGTTCTCTAACCCGATGGTGATTGTCAGCGTCATGTTGGTCAGTGCGTTCGTGCTCGCCCTGTGTGGGCGAGTCAAGAGCGCGCGCCTGGTTGCATTGTTCAGCGTTGCTTCAGTGATAGTCATTGGGGTGTTGTCAGCCACATTTTCGTGGCTTGGTCCGAGTCTTCTTGCCATCGCTATTTTCGCGGGATTCGGCTTGATTGCGGCGTCACCTTTACGTTCGAAGGCTGACCTCGTTCGAGCGGGCGGTGCACTCTTCCTGGTCGCTATCGGCTTCTTCGCGTTGGCAATACTGCGCCTGCCTCCCTTGGAATACGTTCTCTACGACTGGTCGAGCTATCTAAAAATTCAAGTCGCGGGTGCCGCTTTTGTCGGAGCGCTCATTCTCATGTGGCCGAGAATTCGCACTAGGCGCGTACTGCCACGACCGGAGTGAGTCGCGCAACGGAACGCGTGCCGCGCGGGCGCTCTCACTGCCGAGAGCACGAATTTCGTTGCCGAGTAAAGCTTCATTCTGCGGGCTTCGAGATTTAGGCTGACGTCATGCCTTTGGATGCTCGCACGCTTCTGTCTGGACCGCGCGGCCGTCGTCTTTGCGTTGCTGTGGCTCAGCACGACCCTCATCAGTCAATCCCGGCAGCGGCATCGCTCGGATACCTTCTTGTATATGCCGCCCATCATCGAGAGAAAGCGCGAGGGCAAGGGGGAGCTATCTTCGGCTGGGGCCTTCCCAATCCGCTTCCCGAGCCCAGTGTCGAGGACATTGCCGAGGCCCTCGACAGGATCCCTCTGACGTCGATCGGTATCCCTGATGCTCTTGAAGCCTGCGCCGCTTCTGTGGATAGCGCACGCTATTGGCAAGAACCCGATGGCAGAGACGAACTTTTAGCGGATGCCCGCCTCGAGCGTTCGCTGATGCGCGTCGCGGAGCACATCGTGACGTCGCCGACGACCGAGTGGTGGAGTGACCCCGTGGCGCCGCAGCAGTGGGCGGTCAATTTTCGAGATCGCCCGGCAGATCCCACCGCTGATGATTCGGGTGGCTGGTGGTCGCGGCCACCGTTCGGGCTTACCACGACAACGCGGGCGCTGCCCGGTCTAGGCCCGGTCGGGCTCTGGCTGGTCGAAGATCGCTCTGACGAAGAACCAGCGGATATTCACGCGGTGTCCTACGAAGGCACTCCGCGTGTGTTCGAAATTGTTGCTGCAGAGTCGTGGGCCGAACTTTGCCGGCGGTATCCGCTCGAGATCACCGCTACCTGGCGCCACGACTGGTACCGCACCACAGGCCGTAGCGGAAAATGGATGATGCCTGACTGGTCGCGAGTCGCCGACGATTTCGATGCGGTGCACCTTACTCTCGCGGCCTATCTCTCTGCTGCCGGAGTCGCTATCCCGCTCGACGACGGCTTCGCGAGTGTCATTGCCGGGTGGAATCCCGACGAAACTTACTGGTTCACCGATGTTGTGACGCATCCGGGTTCTGACGCCTCGTGGATGCGAGACGAGCAGACAGGGCGGTGGCGGCAGCTCGGTTAACCGCGCTCTGCACGAGCAAAGGGAGCGTGACCCGCACTGGTGCGGACCACACTCCCTTTTGTGATCCTGCGAGAGCGGCACCGGCGAGAGCATCCGCAAACCCGGAGCCTGTAGCGAGATAGACGGTGCTCGCTGATGAGAACTCGTTCGCATTGATTGCAACCGCGGTCGCGTAGCGGTCAGAACCACTGTTGCGCTTGACGGTCGAGAAGTTCGTCTTCAGGTTGGTCAGGATGGCGCTAGAGACAGCGCCACTGCCGTCGGCGATCTTCACCGAGGTCACTCCCAGAGACTTCAACAGCGTTACTGTTGCCGCGTCAACCTTGCTCGCGTTGCCAGGAATCAGCACGACTGGACCGCCAAAGTTGGCTGCAGCAGGGGTTGCTGTGAGCGCATCAGGGAAGTCGCTTCCGTTTCTCGGCGATGCCGAGAGGCAGACGGCTTTTAGTGGTCGACAAACTGGTCTACCTGTTCATGCTCACTCGTTGAGCGAGGGGTAGACAAAACGGTCGGATAGGGAGTAAACGCGGCGGCTGCGCTCCGGGAGAAGTTGGCAGAGTTTCCCAACGCTCGACACCTGAACTATGGGGGTCAGCTAGTTCACCGGACCTTCGCACTGTCTCCGATACGAGCCTTCACCTGTGCCTTCCCGCTGAGAGGGGACAGGAACTCGCCAAGTTGGGCTGGGGTCAACCCCACCAGTACGAAGACTTCGGCACTGAGTTCTTGATCTACGGACCGCGAACCACTAGCGAGGTGGATGCCGTCGTATCGATCATCGAGGAGAGCCTCGTTTTCGCTCGCCAATCGCCCCGCTAGGGTGGGCGCATGTCAGCCACCGCATCCAGCCTCACCGCCGCCCTCGCCAGCATCTCTGAGCATTGGCAGCCGCACCGTGTTGCACGCGTCAATGACCACGATGTGAAAATCGTGAAGCTACAGGGCGAGTTCGTGTGGCATTCCCACCCTGAAACAGATGAGCTGTTTTTGGTGGTGGAGGGGCAGCTCACCATCCAACTGCGGGACCGCGACATTGTGCTCAGCCCCAACGAACTGTTTGTGATCCCTCGCGGCGTTGAGCATTGCCCGAAGGCTGAGTGCGAGGTATCCGCCGTCATCATCGAACTCGGCGGCACTGTGAACACCGGCGATGCTGGCGGAGACCGCACTTCGGCGCTCCGCGAGCTGGGTTAGCTGATCCGCACGCTCGCGGAAAGCTCGGCTTCGACGGCCGCTTTAGCTGCTGCGTAGCGGCTGCGCGCCGTCGAGGCGTTGAGTTCGAGCACGGCAGCGGCATCCGCGATCGTGAGGCCATCCCAATGGATGAGCTTCAACAGTTCTGATTGGGCGGCAGGCAAAGCTTCGAGTGCCGCACGTACCTCGCCTTGAGCGTCATCCACGCTTTCGGCGACGGCGATCGTGTCAGCGCGCATCAGCTCAGTGCGCAAGGTCTCGACAAGGTTGCCGCGCCGGCGCACTGCGCGGCGGTGGTTGAGGAGGGTGTTGCGGGCGACACCGTAGAGCCACCGTTTGGCCTCGTCATCGAGCTCCGGCATCGTGCGTCGTCGGCGCCACGCGACAAGAGCTGTCTCAGAAAAGAGGTCTGCAGCGTCCTCAACGTTTGCGACGCGGTACGTGAAATAGGCGAGGAGTGCAGTCTGGTGCAATCGGATGGCATCCTGAGCACGCATATCTACAGCGTGCACTCGTCGATCCCTCTCAGATCGAACCCGCCCACTGGGGTTCCGCGGCGGTCGAACTCCGCTTGAGTGGCGGAGATGACTTGTGTCTTGATCGTGCGCGAGAGGTATTCCGCGGCTCCTTGGTGGTTATTGCCAAGTAGGACGCCGGGTGAAAGGACAAGGGCAGGGTCTGGTTCGATGGCTGACCAGTCCTGCGTTTGGATGAACCTTCTCGCCTCATTAAAAGTTGCTTGATTGAAGTTCGCCCGTTCGGGTACAGCAATGAGTATGAATCCACCGCTGCAGGCATAGTCCTCATCGCTGACCGTGATGGTGGCCGTCCACTCGAAATCGTAGGGCTCTCCGGTGTCGAGCAGGGAGGGCGGAAGGACGGGGAACAGAAGCCCGGCAGCGGCTGCCGCTGCGGTGCCAGCTCCGAGGAAGAGCGCGGAAAGCCCGGTGATGACAAGGGGCCGTCGGAATCGAGGTGTTCGCGTCGATGAATCGACGACGTTACTCAGGGCCGCCGACACGGCGGGTGTGGAGACGGGGCGTCGGGGGGCGCTCGCGTTGAGCAGTTCGGTTGTTCGGTCCATCACGTTCTCCGCTTCGTAGGGTTGCTCCTACTCAGTACATGTCCGACTGCACTATGGCTGTCCACGTTTGCGGCGATTAATTGTCGTTTGCCCATTAATCGCTCGACATTTTCTCGACTTTCGGCCTAGCCTAAGGGTGGGGAAGGGGCTTACGAACGATCGCGAGGATTTTCTCATGTCACAGGACTCGATGACCAAGGTGGTGGAGTCGGCCGACCTGTCGCATGTCAAGGTGATCGTGGCGGGCACCCAACGGCTGATTGTCACGGCGGCGCTTGCGACGGTCGGCTACGGCGCGTTTCTTTTGGCGGGCAAGGGAATTTGTGCTGGCGTGCTCAATAGCGGAGGCGGCTTTATCGACGCGGACCGCAATGTCATGGTCAGTGTGCCGCAGTGCATCTCTTTGACTCAGGCGCCCAGCGGCCTCGTCTACGTCGCGATCGCTGTCACCACGATTTTTGCGATCCGTACAGTGCAGCGCCGGGCGGGCACTGTTGCGGAGACGATTCGCTATCTCGACCATGCCGTCGCAGGCATCGTCATTCTGGCGGTCGCGTCCCTGATCATCAGTTATGCCTGGTTCTCGCTGATCCCGAGCACGGACTGGAGCGGCGGGGGCACGCTCCTCTTTTTACCCTCGGCGCGGTAGACGTCTACATCTCGCCAATGCCGCTGCCGTAATCCGCGGCGGAGGGTTGCTGAGAGAATTGATCCCATGACCGCCACTGCCACGCCGGCCCGCCTTCGCGCTGCTGCGATTGCGACGTTTCTCGTCTTCGGAATCAATGGCCTGGTGTTCGCCAGCTGGGCGGCCCGCATTCCTGCCGTGACTGAAACCCTGAGCCTCACGCCGGGGCAGATGGGTGGTCTGCTGTTGTGCCTCGCTGTGGGTTCTCTTATCGCGCTCCCGTCGGCGGGCTCCATCACTCAGCGAATCGGCGCCGCCAACACAGTACGAGTCGCCGGCCTGATCGCGGCTCTCGCCGCGGCAGGGATCGCGCTCTCGCTTTCCGCTGCGACCACTGCCGGCACCGCTGTGTCGCTCTTCGTCTTCGGGATCGGAATCGGGCTCTGGGATGTCGCGATCAATATCGAGGGTGCCGACGTTGAACACAGACTGGGGCGCACCATCATGCCGCAGTTGCACGCCGCTTTCAGCGGGGGAGCGTTCCTCGGAGCGGTTATTGGTGCGGGCCTTGCCAACCTCGGTGTCGGGTTACCGGGTCACCTCCTGGTCATCGCCATCGTGGTCGCGGTGGCGACGCAATGGCTTCCGCGCTACTTTGTGCCGCGTGTCCCGGAGCCGACTCAGCCCACAGACGATATTGCGTCGCCCAAGGTGCGCAGCGCCTGGAGCGACCGCCGCACCCTGCTCATCGGCGTCGTGGTGCTCGGGGCGACGCTCACCGAGGGCGCCGGAAACGATTGGATCGCCAAGGCGGCCGTTGATGGCCTAGAGGTAACCGAAGCCAACGGCGCCTTCATGTTCGCGACCTTCGTGCTGGCGATGACGGCCATGCGCTTCTTTGGCGGCAGGGTGATCGATGCTTTCGGTCGCGTCGCCGTGCTGCGGGGAAGCATGGCCGCTGCCGCCATTGGCCTCACCATCTTCGTATTCGCGCCCACCCTCTGGCTCGCTCTGATCGGTGTTGCACTCTGGGGAGTTGGCGCCGCGCTCGCCTTCCCGATGGGGATGTCGGCAGCGGCCGATGACCCGAAGCACGCTGCGGCCAGAGTGTCTGTCGTTGCCACTATCGGCTACGTGGCATTCCTTGCCGGACCGCCACTGCTGGGGTTCCTCGGCGACGCCGTCGGAATCAGGGGCGCTCTGCTCGCAATCGGAGTGCCGATTGTAGTGGCACTCGTTCTTGCCGTCGCAGCAAAACCACTGCCGAAGAAGTAGTTCAGCGCCCGCTCGAACGCCGCCGGGGAGTCATCTCAGGACTTAACGGCTTCGTCGACGATGCCCACGAAGCGACTGCCGATGCCGTCGATCTCCGAGCGGAACACCCCGTCAGCGGGAGCGGGAAGCTCATCTGCGTCATGCCAATCGCACGTCAGGTACGTGAACGCTGGCCACCATTTCTTGGGGCGGGCCGCCTCCGTGAAGCCGCAGACCGTGCAGGTCAGCTGCATCCACACGGGGCGTTTGCCGGTGCGGTTGGCGAGCGACTGAACCAGCCACGCTGGCGGGTTGGCTTGTAGCTCTTCGAACTCGGCATCCGACATCCGATTCGGGAGGTCATGCCGTCTCGCCATCTCCAAAGGAATGTCGAGGCGGAGTGCAACTTCCCGGCGTGTGATCATGCTCCTACGGTACGCGACGCAGCCGTGCTCGGCGGCGCACGCGAGCTAGCTGATGTAGATCTTGCGCAGCGTTTCGGTGATCATCCAGGTGGTCTGCATGCCCTCGGTGAGTCGCACAACATCGCCAGGGCCGACAACGACGGTGCGATCATCCGCAGCGAAGTGGATGCTGGCGCGCCCGCTAATCACCACAAAGACCTCATCGACCTCGGTGTCTGTTGCGGTGCCCACGGTCATTTCCCAGATGCCGATCTCGCTGTCGCCGAGGGTGTCGAGCACGGCGTAGCCCGCGGTCGGAGTGCCCTCAACCACTTCGTCTGCCTCAAGGGCTTCGTGGGCGACGGGGACGGCGCTCGCCGCAAGGGGCGTGCCGGGGCTGAGGAGTGCTGCGGGTTCGGTCATGGGCTCAGCCTATGAGACTGGGCTGCAGATCGCGCAGGGTGCGGCGGTGGGTCATGCGGGTCACTCCGATGGCAGAGAGGATGAGCGCGCCACCGAGCCAGGCGCCGAGCACGAGAGCGTCGGTGCCGACTCGGGCGATGTCGCCGCCGTACATGAACTGGCGCATGGCATCCACGACGTAGCCCATCGGCAGCACGTGGTGCAGGGCGGCCAGCGGTGCGGGCAGGGTTTGCCACGGGAAGGTGCCGCCGGCGGTGACGAGTTGCAGCACCATGAGCACGAGCCCCAAGAATTGGCCGACGGAGCCGAACCAAATGTTGAGGGCCAGAATGATGGCCGCGTAAGTGAAGCTTGCCGCGATCATCACGCCGAGGGTGCCGAGGGGATGCGTGAAGTTGAAGCCGAGAGCGATGGCGAGAATGCCGAACAGCGCCACCATTTGCAGCGCGCCGAGCACGGCGGGGGTGAGCCAGCCGGCCAGAGTCACCCGAATCGGTGATCGCAGGGCGGTCACGGCACGCTTGGAGACGGGCTTCACGATGAGGAAGAGGGCGTAGATGCCGATCCAGCCCGCCAGAGCCGTGAAGAACGGGGCAAGGCCAGCACCATAGTTGCCCGCGGTCGTCACGGCGCTGGTCTCGACCGCGACCGGGTCAGCAATCGTTTCGGCCTGAAGGGCACGCAGCGCTTCGCTCGAATCGGGCAGAGCTTCGACGCCGCTCGCGAGCCCATCGCGCAGTTCGGCGGTTCCGTCGGCGAGAGTGCCGAGGCCGTCTCTGAGGGTGCTCACTCCATCACTGAGTGTTGATGCTCCGGATGTTGCGGAGCCGGTCGCTGTGGCGATCTGCTGCGCCCCCGAGGCGAGCTCAGCTGCACTACTCGCGAGCGTGTTCGCGCCGGCGGCAAGTTCATCGACCTGCGACACCGCGGACTGCACGGTGCCGTTGCCCGCCGCGATGCGATCACTGAGCGGGTCGAGTGCCGAGAGCACGTCGTCAATCTCGGTCGCGTCGAGCCCCTGCTCGGTGAGCGCGGTCACGAGGTCGGCGCGAGCGGTGGGGAGGGCATCTGCGATGTCTTGGGCGGCCGTGCCCGCGCGATCGGCATAACCCGCAAGCTCGGTGTTGCCGGCGGCGACCTGCGCTGCTCCGGCGGAGAGTTGGTCGGCTCCGCTCGCGAGAGTGTCGGTGGCGGTGCTGAGCTCGGTCAGTCCCGAAGTCAGAGTGCTCGCGCCATCCGACAGTTCACCTGCACCGGAGACGGCATCGTGCGAACCGTCGAGAAGTTGGGAGGCACCATCGGCGGCATCCGACAGCTCAGAGCGGATGTCAGAGATCGCCGTCAGCAGAGTGCCGGCCGCTTCTTCTCCCACGAGTTGCGCTACCGACCGCCGGATCTGTTCGACGGCCTGTTTGCCGATGGTGGACGCCAAGTAGTTGTTGGCATCGTTAGTTTCGAGGTCGATCTCGGCCTGATGGGGATCGGTGTCTGCGATGGAGGTGAGGGCATCTGAGAAATCGTGCGGGATGGTCACCGTGAAGTCGACATCGCCGTCGGCCAGCGCCGTCTCGGCGTCAGCGGCGGAAAGCACGTGCCATTCGAAGTCATTGCCATCGAGCAGATCGTCGGCGACTTGCTGGCCGTAGTTCACCGCCTCGTCGTCGTCATCTGCGGGCACACCATCGTCGTTGACGACCAACCCGACCGGCACTTCAGCAAAGCTGCCGTAGGGGTCTTGGTTGGCCCACAGGTACACGCCGCCATAGAGCACAGGCACGAGCATGAGCGCGAGCAAAGCGAGCATCGCCATGCGTGACGAAGTGAGTCGCCGCAGTTCAGCGGCGATCATTGCGGGAACCTTCATACGTTGTCTACTCCTACGCCGCCGCCACTTTGGGCCCAGGCAGCGCTACGTTCGTCGAAAGCGCCCAGGCTGTTGCGCAGGGATGCTTCGGCAGATTCGGCACGCTCGATCACATCGGCGTGGGTAATGGCCCATTCGGAGGCGCGACCGGCGACCGCGAGAACGGCGAGACCACGATCAGCAAACTCGCCGAAGAGGGTCCACCAGTCGAGGGGCTGGCCGCCATGGCGGTCCGGTGCGGTCACGACGAGGGCTTCGACGTGGGGGCGCAGCACGGCTAGCTCGCACAGCACCCGCAGTCTCGTGATCGGCTCAATGTCGGCTATCGCAGTCGAGGCGAGGGAACGAAAGCCTGCCGCGTCGAGCCAGCGCCGGGCCGAGAGGGGGTCGGCGCGACGGCCAGCGAACATGAGCTCTTCGGCGACGACACCGACGAGCGGCACTCCGGCATCCGGGTCAGAAACTCCGGGGGCGTCAACGAGAGCGACGCCGCGGCGGAGCGCACGGGCATCCGCTCGACCATCGATCGTGACGGTGCCCGAGTCTGGCCGCATGCGACCAGAGGCGATGAGCCCAAGCACGGTCGGGCGCTGTTCAGTTTCGGCAACCGCCAGCGTCACTGTGCCGCTGTCAAAGGTGGTGGATGTCGCGGGCAAATCTTCGGCGTCGTGACCCTTCGTCACTCCGCTCAACTCGACGCGCATCAGCGTTTGGCCCCAGCGGCGGGAGTATCGCCGGCAGCGGGAGCAGCGTCGCCAGCAGCCGGAGCGACGTCGGCAGGGGCAGCGCCGTCAGCGGCCGGAGCACCGAGAATATCGGGATGCGCCTCGAGCAGGGCTACCGTTTCGCGCCACGAGAGCCCAGCCATGCTGAGCGTGGTGCGCACCGCGAGGGAACGGGCTTCGGGCAGAGACGCATCGACGCGAGTGATGGCGGCGCGAGCTGCTTCTTCGACGAGTCGGGCGAGGGTCGTGACATCCACATCGGTACGGAGAGTGCCGTCATTCTGACCGCGCTGCAGGATGGCGGCAACAGCGGCACGGAGTGGTGCGAGCGCCTTCCCGGTGGCTTCGAGATGGGCGTCATCGAGCGCGATGGAGGCGGCAACCTGCACGTGGGCAGCCTGTTGCCACAGCAGTGAGGTGAGGCGGGCAAGCGCGACTTGAGCGTCGGCGTCGGTAACGTCAATGGCGATGCGGTTGAAGCGTTCGGCGCCTGCTTCGATGATCTCGGTGAGAAGCGCGTTGCGATCGGCGAAGTGGCCGTAGAGCGCGCGGCGTGAGAGCCCGGCGCTGCGGGCGATCGTGTTGATCGACGCCTGGGGGTCGTGGGCAATCGCGGCGGTGGCGGCACTGAGAATGCCGGCGCGGTTATCGACTGCGTCCTGTCGCGGGCGACGGGGAGCGGAAGTTGTCATGCAGCCACTGTAATAACTTGCACATTGCTGTGCAAGTTATTACAGGTGACTGACAGGTGCGGTCGCGCGGCGCGGATTGTTGCGCGACCGAAGCCGCGAAAGCACCGGCCGCGCGAACGACTTGCTACGAGTCGAAACCGAGGCCCAGAGCATCCAGCGTCTTCAGAATCACGTTGCGGCGACCTTCGTTGTGGTCGGCACGATTGAGCGACCAGCGCGTGGCCTGAATGCCCACGGAGGCGATTGGCTCGGGCGGGAACGGGAGCGGCATCTTCTTCACCATCTCCAACTCGGTGCGCTCGGTCGTGAGACCGTCGAGCTTGTCGAGCATCACCTGCGCGGCGAAGCGAGTCGCTCCGACACCCAGCCCCGTGAAGCCAGCCGAGTATGCCACGCGACCGTTGCGAGCCAGACCGAAGAACGCGCTGAACTGAGTTGACGCGTCAATCGCGCCCGCCCAGCGGTGGCTGAACTTGAGGCCCTCTAGCTGCGGGAACGTCGTGAAGAAATGACTCGCAAGGCGCTCGAAGCTCTCCGGACGGTTCTCGTACTCATCGCGAACCTTGCGGCCGTAATGGTAAACCGCGTCATAGCCGCCGAACAGAATGCGGTTGTCGGCGCTCAGACGGTAGTAATGGAACTGGTTTGCCATGTCCGCAAGACCCTGACGGTTCGACCACCCGATCGACGCGAGTTGCTCAGGGCTCAAGGGTTCCGTCATGAGCACATAGTCATAGACGGGAACCGTGTGCAGGCGCGCACGCTTCAGCAACGACGGAAAAGCGTTCGTCGCGAGCGCAACCCTGGCCGCGTGAACGCGACCCTTCTTGGTGTGCACGACTGCGGCATCCGTTGGCCCACCGGATGTCTCGACCTCGCGCACCGGCGAGTGCTCAAAGATTTCGACGCCGAGTTCGCTCGCGACTCGCGCCAGTTCACGAACGAGCTTGGCGGGGTGGATGATCGCATTGATGCGCTTGTTCCAGACGCCGGCGAGGTAGGTGGGCGAGTTGACCTGGGCCCTAATAGCAGCCTCGTCAAGGAAGACAGTGTCGTCGTTGGTCTCGGCTTCTTTCAGCCACTCGATCTCGTGCTCTTCAATAGCAAGGTCGAGCGAACCGGTGCGTTCGAAATCGCAGTCGAGCTTCAGTGACTTAACTGTCGCCTCAATCTCGTCAAGGTTCTGCAGGCCGAGGCGGTCAAGCTGGTCGTACTCTTTCGGCCAGCGGCTTTTGCCATTCTCTTCGCCGTGGGTGAGGCTGGCTTCGCAGAAACCACCGTTGCGGCCCGAGGCGGCCCAGCCGAGTTCGCGGGCTTCGAGCAGCACAACGCGAGCACCGGGGTTGCGTTGCTTCGCGAGCACCGCGGTCCAGAGGCCGAGATATCCTCCTCCCACAATGGCGAGGTCGGCGGTTACATCGCCAGCCAGCGCGGGGAAGGTGCGGGCATCCTTCACGTCATCAATCCAGAACGGCGTGTGCATCGAGCCCTCAAGGGAGTGGCTGATCACGGATGCCGCTGGCACATTTCTTTCGAACACTATCTTGCCCATGGGGCACTTTCCTCTCTCGCCTGGCGGCGAGCTTTATGGTTGGGCGGGCGCGCGGTACACGCGCTCGCCTTCGACGAACGTCTGCTCGGTGCGGGTGCGGCCGATGTCGGCCGTGGCACCCGCGAAGGGGTTGCGATCGAGAACGACCAGGTCGGCAAGCTTGCCGACCGCGATCGTGCCCGTCGCATCGAGATGGTTGGTGAACGCTGAACCGGCGGTGTAGGAGGTCATCGCGGTGAGCAGATTAATGCTCTGCTCGGGCAAGAACGCGTCGTAGTCGCCCTCTTCGTGGCCGGGAGCTGCCCTGCGGTTGACGGCAACGTGGATGGCCGCCATCGGGTCAGGGCTCGACACCGACCAGTCGCTGCCGGACGCCAAGTGCGTTCCGGCGCGGTGCAGGTCGGCCCACGGGTACTGCCACGAGCTGCGCGGGTCGCCCAGGAACGGCAGGGTCAGGTCGACCATCTGCGGCTCGAGTGCGGCCCAGTACGACTGAAGGTTGGCTGTCACGCCTATCTCAGCGAAGCGGTGAATGTCATCCGGATGCACGACCTGAAGGTGCGCAATGTGGTGACGGTTGTCGTTGGGACCGTTGATCGCTCGCGCTGCCTCAACCGCGTCGAGGCACTCGCGCACGGCGCGGTCGCCGATGGCGTGGAAGTGCACTTGGAAACCGAGAGCGTCGAGTTCAGTGACGTTCGAGATGAGCTGGGCGGCATCCACAAAGGAGATTCCCGAGTTGTCGGTGTGGTGACCGCAACCATCGAGGTAGGGCTCGAGCATCGCGGCGGTGAAGTTCTCGGCAACACCGTCTTGCATGATCTTCACACTCGTCGCAGCGAAGCGCCCGGTGGCGTTCTTGTCCCGGCGCATCACAAGCTCGGGAATCTGTTCGGGCCCACGCGTGCGATCCCACCAGAGAGCGCCGACAACGCGCGCGGTCAGGTCACCCGATTCGGCCGCCGCCATGTAGGCGGGAGTGGCATCGCCGGCATCCCCATAGCCGCCCAAGATGGCGTCTTGCCACGCGGTGATGCCTAGGGAGTGCAAATACTCTTGGCCGATCAGAAGCGCGCGACTGTAATCCTCGGGCGACGTTTCGGGCAGCAGCGCGTTCACGAGCGACATCGCGCCCTCGTGCAGCGTGCCGGTGGGATTGCCGGCGGCGTCGCGCTCGATGCGGCCATCGGCGGGGTCGGGCGTCGCGGCGGTGATTCCGGCAAGCTCCAGCGCGCGGGAGTTCACCCAGGCGCCGTGGCCGTCGCGGTTCGGGATGAACGCGGGTCGGTCGGCAACAGCCAGATCAAGGTCGGATGCCGTTGGCGTGCCCCCGGGGAAGGCCGACATGTTCCAGCCACCGCCCAGAATCCACTCGAGCTCAGGGTTCGCCGCTGCATAGTTCTTCAGCCGCGCTACATACTCATCGCGCGTCGAGTCCCCGGAGAGATCGCAGCGGATGAGGTCGAGCCCGCCCCACACGGCGTGCACGTGGGCATCCTGAAATCCGGGGATCAGCAGTTTGCCGTCAAGGTCAACAACCTCGGTAGCGGGACCGATGAAGGGCTGGATGTCGGCGTCGACGCTGCTGACAGCGATGATGCGGCCGTCGCGCACGGCCACGCTTCCGCGGCACGGTTCATCGCCGGTAGCCGTGAAGACGGGGCCACCGGTAAAAACGAGGTCAGCAAACGTCATGGTCGTGCACCTTCTGGTTCGTTCGAACTGCTGCGGTCAGGAGCGGGGGAGCGACCTAGCCGCCACCCACAGTCTTGGCGATGTCGGTGGCCGAGTCGCCAGCGCGACGCAAGACGTAGGCAACGAGACCGAGTGCCGCAAGCGTGAGCAGCAGCATGATCGTGGAGACGGCCGCGATCTCGGGGCGGAGCCCGGTGCGCACAGCGCTCAGCACGTAGACGGGCCACGGGGTTGAACCCGATACCTGCACGAAGGCCGAAACGATCGTGTTGTCGAGGCTGAGGGTGAACGAGAGAAGGCCACCGGCGAGTACAGCCGGCATCACGAGCGGGAGAGTGATCTGCGTGAAGCGCTTGAAGGGGGGAGCGTACAGGTCGGCAGCGGCCTCCTCCAAGCTCTCGTCGATTCCGACGAGGCGCGAGCGCACAATGTAGGCAACAACAGCGGTTGCGAACAGGGAGTGACCAACGACGAGTCGCACGATTCCGTTGTCGAAGATGCTGAGGCCGACATCTTGACCGAGGAAGACCATCCACGGCAAGAGTGAAACGGCATCCACGATTTCAGGGGTGACGGTGACAAGCACGAGCAGAATCAGGAACGCTGGTGCCCACTTGCCGGCCCGACGAGCCAGTGCAACGCCCGCCATTGTTCCGAGAGCGGTCGCAATGAGCGCCGCAATGAAACCGGTCTGGATCGACACCAGCACGGCATCCGTGATCGCTGGTTTTGTGACGATCGCCGCGAACGAGCCGAAACCGAACTGATCCCACGAGACCAAAAGGCGGCCCTCGTTGAACGAGTAGATGATGATGACGGCGATGGGCGCAAAGAGGAACGCGAAGACGATCACGGCCCATACTTTGAGCGAAATATCTGTCAGGGCGAGTCGCTTCATGACTTGTCTCCCAACACGAGTTTTTGATTGGCGCGCAGGGGCCATGCCGCAAGCCACGTGACAAGCGCGGCGATGCCCACCGTGGTGAGAATCGTGAGCACGAGCACAACAGCCATTGCTGATCCGAGCGCCCAGTTCTGAGCGGTCTGGAACTGGTTAGCGACCATTTGGCCCGCCATGTTTCCCTTTGCTCCACCGAGCACCGTTGCCGTGATGTAGTCACCCATGAGTGGGATGTACACGAGCAGGATGCCGACGATGATGCCCGGCTTGGCCAACGGCAGGGTCACGTTCATGAAGGTCGACCAGCGGCCAGCACCAAGATCTTTGCTCGCTTCACGCATCGGGAGCGATACGCGGTCGAATGCCACAAACATGGGCAGGATCATGAGCGGCAAGTAGTTGTAGACCACACCGATCAGCACGGCGGTGCGGGTGTAAAGAATTTCGAGGGGCTCGTTCAGCATGCCGATCGACTGAAGGGCGTCCGAAAGGATTCCACTCGGCGCCAGGATGATCTGCCATCCGATGGTGCGAACCAGGAAGTTCGTCCAGAACGGAATCATGACCATCGCAAGCAGGATGCCACGTCGTGCGACCGGAGCCTTAAAGGCGAGCCAATACGCAAACGGGATGGAGATGGCCAGGCATATCAGGGTGCCGACCACCCCCACCCACAGTGTGTTCTGGAACGTTGTAAAGAACGTCGGAGACAACGCCTCGGCGTAGCGGTCAAAAGACAGCACGTCGTTGGCGTGAGTTCCGAAGATGCCCGGTTTGTATCCGAAACTAAACCAGACCACGAGCGCGACGGGCGCAACGAAGAAGGCGAACAGCCAGGCCCACGCCGGGATGGCGAGGGCAAAGCTGGGCAGCTTCAACCAGCGAGGGCGCTTCGAGGGCGCCTTTCGCGGTGGGGCCGTTCGGCCTTCAACGGTAGTGGTCATAGTAAATTCCGGATGGTCGCGGGTTAGGCGCCGGCCGACGCCTTCGTCTTGTCCCAAATTTCAACGATGCGCTGCTGTGCCTCGCCGATGGCTTGAGTGTGCATGGTGCTGATCTGGGCCTCATCGAAGAACACGAGGTCGAGCATTTCGAGGCCCTCGGAACGCGCTGTGTCCTCGATGCCCGTTCCACCGGTGTGGTAGCCGATGTAGTCGAGTTCGCGCAGCGATGCCTCTGGTGTGAGCACGTAGTTAATGAAGGCGTGAGCCGCTTCAGGGTTGGGTGCGCCCTCAGCGATAGCCCAGTTATCCATCCACAGTTCCGTGTCAGGCGAACCGAGAACCCACTGCCAGCGGTCGGGGTCGTCGCTCTCCATGATGCCGATGCGAGCATCACCGTTCCACGACTGCATGAGCATGTGCTGCGCCTGCGGAATAGCGGCTCCACCGGGGTAGGAGTCGAAAGCGGAGATGTGCGGGGCCAGCTGAGTGGTCAGGAACTCTTCCGCAGCGGCAAGGTCGGCCTCGTCGGTGGTGTTCCAGTCGATTCCGTTAGCCCAGTAGTAGATACCGAGCAGGGGAGCGGGGTCGTCGAGCACCGAGGTCTTGCCACTGGCCTCGTTCTGGGCTGCGTCGATGAAGTCAGCCCAGTTGGTGAGTTCGCGAGTGATCTTGGTCTTGTCGTAAACGAAACCAGTCGTGCCCCAGGCCTTGCAGATGGAGTACTCGTTGTTGGGGTCCCAGTCGCGACCAAGGAAGTCGGGATCCATGTCGGCGATATTCGGGATGAGGTCGAGGTTGAGCTTGCTGAGCAAGCCGTTCTCGATCATCTGCGGGATGAACGGGCCGGTGGGAACGACGATGTCGTAGCCACTCGTGCCTCGCGCAGCGACAAGCTTGGAGATGAGCTCTTCATTCGAGTTGAAGGCGTCGAACGTGACCGTGGGGCCGAGCTCGTCGGTGTACTCGGTGACCAGGTCGGGGTCGTCGTAGTCGCCCCAGCTGTAGACCGAGAGCGAACCCTCGAGTGCGCCACCGGTAGCCTGCGGCGAAGAGCTAGACCCTGAATCGGTGCTGCAGGCCGCGAGTGCCGCAGCGCTCGCTGCCGCGCCAGAAAGCGCGAGGAAACGGCGGCGGTTCAACTGGCTCTTGATGATCTTCGTTGCTGACGTTGACGCAAGAATGCGAATGGGAGTTTCGTGGGACATCGGGCTGCTCCTTCTAAAGGGAAATTGAACTGGTTGGTGGTGCTGGGTTGGAGACCGCACGAGCAATGTCGGCCTGAGCCTGAGTCGCCTGCTCACTCGGGAAAACATGAACGGATGCGGTGTCCCACGTGCAGAGCACGGAGTCACCAATCGCCAGTCGGGGCGCATTCGGGCGCGGAACCCGCGACAGCAACGTCTGGTCTTCACCAATAGAGACGAGAAACTGCAGGGTCTCGCCCTGGTGCGAGACACCAATAACGGTGCCCGGAATCTGATTCTCTGCCGTGGGGGCTGAGCTTGCGGATGCCGAGGCGAGCGCCACGGAGACAGCCTCGGGTCGCACGGCTGCCTGCGCTGCCATCCCGGGGTCAACGTCGTCGTGCGGCTCGGCTGCATGAATAATGCCGAACGGCGATTCCATAACGGTGAGGCTGCTTGTCATCGTGCCCGGGATGAAGTTCTGTTGGCCAATGAAGCCGGCAACATAGGCGCTCGCGGGCGAATCGTAGATCGAGTCCGCGTCATCCAACTGCTCGATGCGTCCCTTGCGCATGATCGCGATGCGGTCACTCATCGAGAGTGCTTCGCCCTGATCGTGCGTGACAAAGATGAAGGTGATGCCGAGGCGCGACTGCAGAAGCTTGAGCTCGATCTGCATTTCTTCGCGCAACTGGCGGTCGAGAGCACCCAGCGGTTCATCGAGAAGGAGAACGGCAGGGCGGTTGATGAGGGCCCGGGCCAACGCGATGCGCTGCTGCTGGCCACCCGAAAGCTGGGTGGGCTTGCGATCGGCGAATGAGCGCATCTGCACGAGATCAAGTGACTCGGTGACGCGTTCGCGGATTTCAGACTTGGGGGTGCCCTTTTGGCGAAGCCCGTAGGCCACGTTCTCGGCAACGCTCATGTGCGGGAAGAGAGCGTAGGCCTGGAACACCGTGTTGACGTTGCGCTTGTGGGGAGGAATGCCCACAACATCCTGACCAGAGATGCGGATGCTGCCCGAGGTCGGCTCTTCGAAGCCGGCGAGCATGCGCAAGGTTGTTGTCTTTCCGCAACCGGAAGGGCCGAGCAAGGAGAGGAACTCTCCCGGACGCACGTGCAAGCTGATGTTGTCGACGGCGACAGCGCCACCAAACTTCTTGGTCACACCCTCGAGGACGACGGAACCCTCAGGCTCGCTAGCATTCGTCGTTTGTGCACTGGAACCCACTGCGGCTGAACCGGCGGGGGCTGTGTTCTGGGATGACTCTGTCACGACGCTACGTACCTCCAAGATCGCGAAAACTTATTCGCGACTGTGGGTGTAGTCAACCGGAAAAACGGATGAGACGCAACGGTTTACATGGTTAAGATCGTGTTACGGAACGGATTTCGTCGTTTTGAGTCGATTTCACGGCGCAAATCTAAGAGATCGCCAAGAACGACAACGAGGCAGATTGCTACTCGTAACGACGGTGAATCAGGCGCGACAACACGATAGAGCTACGGGTGTTGTCGATGTTCGTGGCGGTGCGCAGCCGCTCGAGAGCGATCTCAAGCGAGTGGATGTCGCGCGAGCGCATGTGGACGACGGCGTCGGCCGATCCGCTGACTGTTCCGGCATCCACCACTTCGGGAATGGCGCTCAGGATTCGTTTGAGTTCGTGCGGAGCCACGTTGCCGCGACAAAAGAGCTCGACGTAGGCTTCGGTTCCCAAGCCGTCGACGGCGGGATCGACCTGCACGGTGAAGCCGCGGATGGTGCCGTTGGCGACGAGACGGTCGACGCGACGTTTAACTGCGGAGGCGGAAAGCCCCACGGCTTCTCCTATATCTCCATAGCCTGCGCGGGCGTTGAGGCGGAGCATGTCGATGATTCCTGCGTCCAGCTTGTCCATCTCCCCAGAGTACGGTGGATTGTTGTGCTGTGGCTAGGGATTGCGCCGAATTAGTGCGCAGATTGCCGAGACATTGCGGATAGGTGCGTGAAACACTGGGGCTATGACGATCACTGACACCTCATCGACCACGCCTGCCCGCCAGGCCATCGCGAAGACCGTGCTGATGTGCCGTCCCGACTTCTTTACGGTCACCTACAGCATCAACCCGTGGATGAACCCCAACGATCCCACAGACACCAGCCTCGCTGTTAAGCAGTGGCAGACGCTCTACGACACCTACATTGACCTCGGCTTCACCGTAGAACTCATCGACCCCATCGATGGCCTGCCCGACATGGTCTACGCCGCAAACGGCGGCTTCGTGATCGACGGCAAAGCCTACGGCGCCCTCTTCACCTACGACGAGCGTAAAGCAGAAGGCCCCGCCTACATGGAGTGGTTCGGCGCCAACGGCCTCGAGGTTGCTTCCCCCGAGAACGTTAATGAGGGTGAGGGCGACTTCCTCCTTGTCGGCGACAACATCCTTGCAGGCATGGGCTTCCGCACCTCGGTCGAAAGCCACCGGGAGCTTGCAGAGCTTTCGGGCCGCAACGTTGTCTCCCTCAACCTCATTAACCCCAGCTTTTACCACGTCGACACCGCCATCGCGAAGCTCGACGAAACCAACATCGCCTACCTGGAGAGCGCGTTCGATGAGCCCTCTCTCGAAAAGCTCCGTGCACTGTATCCCGACGCCATCCTCGCTACAGAAGAGGATGCGGCAGTGCTCGGACTCAACTCCTACAGTGACGGCTACAACGTCGTCATCGCTGCCCGCGCCAAAGACTTCGAGCGTCAGCTCAAAGAACGCGGCTACAACCCCATCGGCGTCGACCTTTCCGAGCTGCTGCTCGGCGGTGGCGGCGTGAAGTGCTGCACCCTGGAACTTCGCCGCTAGCGGCACGGTACCGATAACTTCGCCGCTAGCGGCGAGATGCGCCTGGCGCACTGAACAGAACGAATGGCCTGCGACTCGAGCGCGGGCCATTCGTGTTTTTGCTGCCGTACTGCGCGGGCTAGCGCTCTTCGCAGATCACCACGGGGATGTCGCGCTCGGTCTTGGTCTGGTACTCGGCATAGCGCGAATTGGCGGCCACAATCTGGGGCCACAGCTCGGCCTTCTCTGCGGCATCCGCGGTGTGGGTGTGCACGGGGATGGTGCGTCCGCGCACGGTGAGTTCGGCATCCGGATCCGCTTGCAGGTTGCGGTACCAGAGGGGGTCGCGGTCGTCGCCGCCCTTTGACGCGACAATCACCCAACGGCCTTTGCTGTGCACGGGAGCAGTCAGCATCGTTGACCGGCGGATGCCCGACACCCGACCCGTGGTGTGAAGCTCGAGCGAGGGCATGCCGCCCAGAGTCCAGCCCAGGCGACCGCCCGAGACGGCAAGGATCGCGCGGTGCACACCGTTCATGAGTTTCATGCCGAGGTCGCTGAGGCGGTTGCTAGTGCTCATAGGTCTATTCTCGCTCGGCGCTGCGGTGGGCGCACGAAGAGTGCGAGCACTGCGACGGCTATCGGCAGGCTCGCGAACCAGAAGGCCGGCTCGGTGAAGTTGCCGCTGAAATCGAAGGCCAGCGAGAGGGCGATGGGGCCGAGAGCCGTGGAGCCCAGGGCGATAGCGGTAGTGACGCCGCGAATGGAGCCGATGTGGGCGGTGCCGTAGTAGCGCACATAAGCTGCCGCTTCCATCCCACGCAGGCTTCCGCCGGCAGCGCCGAGCACGAGGCCGTAGAGGATGGCCGTGCCGTCGGGGCCGACGATTGGGAGCAGCAACAGTGAGCCGGCGAGCGTGAGCATCGAGAAGATCACGAACAGCTTGGGGCTCACGCGGTCGACGAACGCTCCGACGATGAGGGTCGCGGCGATGCCGGTGACGGTTTGCGGCAGAAAGTTCGCGGCCGCTTCGAATGGGGTGAGGCCGCGCTCGCCGAGGATCGCGATCTGGTGGAAGGCGAGGCCGGTGCTCAGCATGCCCGAGACGGCGAGGGAGGAGGCGATGACCCAGAACATACCGGTGCGGGCTGCTTCGCCGAGCATCCACGATTCTTTCTGGATGACGATCTGAGCCGTCGAGAGATCTTCGGTCTGGGCGGCAACCCGGCTGCGCTTCGGCAGGATGAACGCGAGCGGTACGACGACGGCGAGCACGATCGCGGCTTCCCACCGCCAGGCTGCGTGGATGCCGACGGCTGAGATGAGCCGCTCGAGACCGACGGGGGCGAGGGAAATTCCGGCGGATCCGATGGCGGCTGTGATGCCCAGCGCCAGTCCGCGGCGGTGAGTGATGGCGCGGGCGACAGCCGTGGTGGCGGCGAGGCTGAGGGCGCCCTGGCCGAGCATCCGCACCCCCACGAAACCGGCGGTGAGACCAGCGATGCCGTCGACGAAACTCAGGGCAAGCAGCACGCTCGCGAACAGGGCGCCGATGGCGATCGTGACGTAGCGGGCGCCGAAGCGGTCGAGGGCGCGGCCGATGAAGGGTTGGGCGGCGGCACCAACGATCGTGCCGAAGAAGTAGCTGACCGAGATTCCGGTGCGGGAGACGTCGAGTTCCGCGATGAGGGGGTCGGTGAAGACGGAGATTCCGGCGGTCTGACCCGGAGCGGTCATCACCGAGATGACGCCCGCAGCCGCGACCAAGCTCACCCACGGCAACCACTTCACCGGAGAACGTCGCGCTGGAGAACGTCGCCCTGTTTGGGCCACGTTCACGTCAGAGGAAACCACAACCACTCAACCCTTCGAACCCACCGTCGGGCCAGCGCTTGGCGCCGCGACTCCTGCCGCAACGCATAGCCAAAATCGTACTCGCCTCTGGCGGGCCGGGATTCAGGCGAGTGGGGATGCTGGTGCGTAAAGTTGTTGCATGAACGCACTGCGCTCGCGGGTGGTGGCTCGCGATATCGACGAGCCGCACCGCAAAACGACTCCCCTTGAGCTGCTCTTCGACCTGACCTTCGTGGTCGCGGTCGCCTCGGTCGTGCGGCAGCTGACGCACGCCGTCGAGGTGGGGCATGCTTTCGAAGCCATCGCGCCGTTTCTGATGGTCTTCTTCTCCATCTGGTGGGCGTGGAACCAGTTCACCTGGCTGGCCTCGGCGTACGACACGGATGACGTTCCCTACCGTCTCTTCACCATGTTGCAGATGGGCGGCATCCTCGTTCTCGCCGCCGGCGTTCCTATGGCCTTCGACGACGGCAACTTTGCAGCCGTCACCGCGGGATACCTGATTTTGCGAATCGGGCTTATCGCTACCCTGCTGCGCGCGGTGAAAGATGATCCCGAAACGCGCGCCACCGCCGGACGTTACGCGCTCGGTATCGGGGTCGTGCAAGTTGGCTGGTTGTTGCGGCTGCTGCTTCCCGCCGAGCTGGCCATGGTGTCGTTCGTCATCATCGTGCTCGCCGAACTGGCCGTGCCGCTCTGGGCTGACCGTGCACAGCGACTGTCCTGGCATCCGCACCACATCGCGGAGCGCTACGGAAAGTTCACGATCCTGGTGCTCGGCGAAAGCGTGCTCGCCTCGACGTTTGCGGTGCAGGCGGCGCTCGAAGAGGGGCTGACGCCCTCGCTCGTAGTCGCCTCGGTTGCTGGCCTCGTGCTGCTGTTCGCACTGTGGTGGCTGTACTTCTCTGAACCCGCCGCCGAGGGCCTAGAAAACAGGCGCGATCGCTACCTGTTGTGGAACTACGGTCACTACTTCTTGTTTGCGGCGCTCGCCGCCGTCGGAACCGGCATTGAAGTGGCGGTGCGATCCGTCACGACAGACCTCGAGTCGAGCGAGCTCGTGGTCGGCTACTCACTGGCGCTGCCCGTCGCGCTCTTCGTTCTGCTGCTGTGGCTGTTGCACGCGCCCATGGTGGAGCGGGTGTCGATTCCGCGATCGGCAACCGTCGTTGCGGTACTCGTGATGCTGGCGCTGCCGCTGGCGGCATCCGCCATCGGCACTATCGGTGTGGCTGTGGCTATTGCGGTGGTCTCGGTAATTCTGCTGGCCGTCGCACTATTGACGGGACGCATGCGCGCAGCAAAACTTGAGGCCAAGCAGGACTAGTGAAGAAAGAGTGGTGCACGATGTTTGCTCCGAAGAACGCCTTTTCGGGATTTAGTGTCAACGATCTTGATGCCGCTGCAGCCTTCTACCGTGACAGCCTCGGTCTCGCAGTCGCCGACGGCGGAATGGGCACGCTGCGGCTCACGCTCCCCGGCGGCGCCGAAGTGACCATCTACCCCAAGGAGAACCACGAACCGGCGAGCTTCACCATCCTGAACTTTGCGGTGGAGGATGTCGAAGCTGCCGTCGATGCGCTCAACGAGCGTGGCGTGGTCACCAAGATCTATGGCGACGGCGACCTCATGGGTGACCTCGGCACTGACGCGAAAGGCATCATGCGCGGGCACGGGCCGGAGATTGCGTGGTTCAAGGATCCCGCTGGCAACGTGCTGTCGGTCATCAGGGCGTGACGCCCCAGGGAGGGTAACGGACGCCCGACGGCGAGACCGTATGCCCTTGCTATACGTATAGTGTGACAATGCACTTATGGCGTGATCAAGTCGTTTCGCCACAAGGGCCTCGAAGCATTCTTTGTGAGCGGCAAGAAATCAGGGATCCGACCGGATCACGCGAAGAAACTACAGCGGCAATTGGCGTGTGGTTTTCACATTCGACGGCACAGACGTGTACCTCGTTGACTACCTCGACTATCACTAGAAGGAGCAGGACATTGAGCATGTATAACCCTCCCCACCCCGGCGTCCTTCTCGCGGACTATCTCGGTGACATCAGCATTGCGGAAGCCGCTCGACGTTTGGGCGTCACGAGGGCCACGCTGTCGCGCATCCGGAATGGGCACGCGTCAGTGAGCGCGGATATGGCTGTTCGCCTCGGGATACTTCTTGGCACGAGCGCCGAGCTATGGCTCGGAATGCAGACCAGCTACGATCTGTGGGTTGAACGGCAAAAGCCTCAACCCCAGGTCATGCCGCTCGCTAGCTGATCTGCTGTGTGCGACTGAGCAGGAGGCTCTGTGAAGTCTCATTTCAGTGCAGCGTCCGGCGCGGCACAGTAGCGTTGCACCATGACGGTACTCACCCCAGCACTGCTCAACCGCATCCGCTCGCGCGCCGCGCGCTACGACCGCGAGAACATCTTCTTCACCGAAGACCTGCAAGAGTTGCGTGCCGTTGGCTACTTGAAGCCGCGCAGTTTGCGTGAGCTGTCGGATGACCAGCGCCTGCTCGCGGCCTACGCTCCGGCCACGGCGCTCGCCATCAACATGCACCTCGTGTGGATCGGTGTCGCCTGGGCTTTGCGCGAGCGCGGCGACTCGAGCCTCGACTGGCTGTTGGCGGATGCCGAAGCCGGCGAAGTCTTTGCCTTCGGCTTGAGTGAACCCGGCAACGATCTCGTCATGTGGGACTCGCTCACCACCGCCGAAACCGTCGAGGGCGGTTACGCCTTCACCGGCACCAAGATCTTCACCTCGCTGTCTCCCGCATGGACCCAGCTCGGACTCTTCGGCAAGCACACCGCCGACGACGGCACCGAAACCCTCGTGCACGGTTTCATCTCTCGCGATGAGCCCGGATGGCGTTCGCTCGGCGACTGGGACACCCTCGGCATGCGCGCCACCCAAAGCCACACGACAGTGTTGGATGGCGCCTTCGTTCCCGCGAACAGGGTCGCCCGCGTGCTGCCCGTCGGGCCCAACGCCGATCCGTTCATCTTCGCGGTGTTCGCCAACTTCTTGCCGCTCATCGCCTCCGTGTATGCGGGCCTTGCCGACCGCGCCCTCGAACTCGGGGTCGAAGCACTGCAGCAGCGCAGCTCGGCCATCAGCGGTGAGGCGTACTCCGAGCATCCGGATCTGCGCTGGCGAATGGCAGATGCCGCCCTCGCGCTCGATGCGATCGAACCCCAACTGCACAGCATCGTCGATGACGTTGATGGGCTCGTGGATCACGGGGCTGGGTGGTTCCGCAAACTGACCGGTGTGAAGCACCGCAGTATCGAAACCGCACGCCACGTTGTCGACCAGGTGATGCGCTCAGCCGGGGGAGGAGCCTTCCGCAGCACGAGCGAACTCTCGCGCCTGCAACGCGATGTGCTCGCCGGCATCTACCACCCCTCGAACCCGGAATCGGTGTACAAGACCGTCGCGAGCGACCTGTTCGGGAGCTAGGTGGGAAGTGAAACATGACGAACGCAAGTGAACTGCTCACCGCGATTGAGGCGCTCTTTGTTCAGCGCGCGGCGGAGGCGACCGCGGTTTCGCGCGAGACGCAATTCGTGGCCGGGCGCACCCTCAGCGAAACGCGACTCGTTGTGCTGTGCCGCTGGTTGGAGAGCCCGACGCTTTTCGGAGCAGCCTTTGACGTGGACGAGCTGACCGCAGAGTTCGAGCCGCATGATGCGGCGAGCATTGCCGATGCCATTGTGAGCAACGATCTGGCTGGCCCGCCCGGATCAGGCATCCGGCTGGATGTCGACTGGGCTGTGGGGCTCGTGTCTGCACCGGAGGACGTGCAGTGGGTACTCGGAAGCGAGCGCTTCGGGGAGTCGAGTCTCTAACCGAGCCCGAACAGCGGCAGCGCCATCCAGATTGCGACGCCGATGAGGGTTGCCGCGAAGAGGTAGTCGATGAGCTGTTGGGCTCGTTCGCCGTGAAAGAGAGCGGTGAGCATCCGCCCGCCTGCCGTCCAGATGATGAAGGCGATCAGGTTGTTGAGCGTGAAGATTGCAGTGATGAGCAGCACGGCTGCGAGCCCGCTGTTCGCCTCGGGGCGCAGGAACTGGGCGAACATGACGACGATGATGTAATACGCCTTGGGGTTCAAGAGCAGCACTAATGCGCCGCTCCAGAAGCCGATCTTTTGCGCAGGCTCAGGGAGTGCTGGCGTCGGCGACTCGGTCGATTCTGCCGAAGTCGCCGCTGAGTTCGACGCGACCAGTTCTGCAGCTAGTGCCTCGGAGAGAGCCCCTGCCCGAGCCCGAGCGCTGCGGATGAACGTGAACGCGAGCCACAACACATACAGACTGCCGGCAGCGCTCAGCACGACGACAAAGGCGGGATGCATCAGCACTGTCGCGCCAAGGCCCAAGCCGATCGCCGTCGTCACGATGAATGTTGCTGCGTGATAGCCGGCGAGAGCGGGCAGGGCAGCCCGAGGTCCGCGTGATGCTCCGATCGCCGCAAAGAACGTGTTGCCCGGTCCCGGGCTGTACGCCAACGGAAAGAGGAACACGATGAGCGCTGCGAACGTAGCAATCGTCATCGCGTGGCATCCGAACTTGAGGTATTCACCTCATCAGTATCGGGCGGACGGGGCCGCACAACTCGCGGAAATCGGACTTCGCGGCAAGAAGATCTTGCTCGGTCGGCTGGTTATTGTGTGCGTGGACCAGCAGCAAGTTCACGCGGATCGTCGAACCCGAGAGGTGCGGCTCCTGCCGGCACTACCTCACGGGCGCCCGCAATTGCTCGGGCGAGAGCTCGCGGGCATCACAACGTTGGTGCCAAGTACTGCTGTATGGGAGCGTCTTGTGGCGCTTTGCGAGGGGCTCACTGAACGAGAGTCCAAAGGGATTGCAATCGTGACAAATCGTTCTTCCACTCTTCAATATGGGTGCTGTGGAATCGGGATGCTCTTGTGCGTCCGTGAAGAACGTCTGACGTTTCGGCGTAAACACGACCAGCTTGCCTGGCTGCTCTAAAGGCTTCCAACCGAAGAGGGTCATCCACCATCGTGACTAACAGAAGCAGCCGACGCTCGACGAAACGCGTGGAGACCGTATTCGAGGGTTGGCCGGAAACCGCCACCCAAATCTCGACCGAGACGGTTTCGACCTCTCGCCGCAGGCGAAGAGCCTCCCGCTTAACTTCGTAGGGCAGCATAGTCACCAGTGAATCGTGCGAAGCATGTCGATCGCGGCCTCAGCGACGTCGAAGTCCGCGTCCAGCTGATCGGCGTCAGGAATTGCGGCTGGGTCATGAACCGCGTCAGACCAGCGCTTGGAGGGCACCGCGAGCAACTGCCAAGCTGCAGTAAGCAGCGCCAGCTGTGGCGGGCTATCGGCAAGAAATACTCTAAGAGCGTCTTTTCTGTCGCGAGTCAGCATCGCCCCCTCAAAGTCCTCGCGTGCCTGCTTGGCTGCAACCGAGGTCAGCCTCGCGAAGTGGCGAAGTGCAACGCGTTCGAATGCTTCATCTAGCGCCATGCGAAGCAGCGCCGTGACTTCGCCTCTGCCATCAGGGGCTGGGGCCTTCCTGAGGTCCGAGGCTAACTTCCGCCCAAATTTTATTAGCTCCGCAGAAGGGTCCTCAGTGGCAGTCAGCTTTACCTGACCGTTGCTGTCTCGACTCGTGGCCAGGACTGCGAAAGCCAACGTCGCGTGTACGCGCAGGTACTCAACGAACCGAGCGTCATGCGTAGTAAGGATGAGAGATTGGTTCTTCCCAATTTCGGCCAAGGTCGACGACAATTTGTCGACTCTAAAGTCATCGAACGCGTGGACTGGGTCATCGAGGATGGAAAAGGCGAATATACCTGATTCCGCCGTCGCAATCACTGGCCCGAGAATTAGTGCATTTCGTTGGCCAGCGCTGAGATGCGCCAACTCCACACTTTGGCCATTCGCATCTTGAAGCTCGAGTTCGCTTTCCAATTTGTTGATGCGGATCGCTGATACAGAGATCCCAACATCGCCAAGCAGCGTCGCAACAGCTGGCCCTACTAGAGCGTGAAGGCTGGAGCTCCGCTCGCTCCGTATTTGGGCTAAGTGCTTATTCCACTTGCTGCGCGCCTTTCGCAATACCGTGGTCTTGCTGGCGTGGTTAATGTTCGTTTTGAACGCCGATAGGTAGGGGGAGACAGCGGCCCATCGGTCACAGCGCCACTGGTGCTTGAATCCTGACGCTTCCAGTGCTGCTTCGATCAACAGATGCGCTTCTGGTTGCTCACTCCACTTTGAAAGGTTATGGAGTGCGGTCAAAAGGTTTTCATTGAGGTCATCGGTGTCTTGGCGGGCTATCGTCGCTTCGTCGAGCATCTTCGAGAGAACTGCGCTTTCGGCGGAGTCAAATTCGGTGGGCAGCACCCGAAGGCACGCGCTGAGTGGGGCGACGATCTCGTGCTGGCTTCGGCGGACCAGAGTTTTTAGTTCGGCGGCGGACTCCTTAGCCTCTTTCAGGCGTTCTGCCTCCCGCTTGAGGTGCTCGCGCCAGTCGATGTGAGAGGTTCCGCACGTCGGGCAGGTTTCGTTGTTGTCGCCCTGGCCTGAATCGATCACTCGTTCATTCATGTCAACGATCGAGTCTGTAACTTGAGCTGTGAGCAGCGCCTTGGTTGCCGCTTTTGACCAGTTCACCCGAGCAGTCCTAAATGCTTTTCCGAGGACCGGCAGTGCCTTAAGCAGGCTCGCGTCCAAGTGATTCTCGAGTTTTTGCCGTTCTACGAGGGAGTGGTGTCCTAACCAGTCCGCAAGTTCTTCGAGCGTTTTCGGTTCAATCCACGTAAGCGGCTGAATTCCGTCAACCCCTTGCCGCCTTGCCGCTTCATCGACTTCTTCCACCATGCGAGTGCTGGATTGCTTCGCGGTCTTTATGGCTTTTTCAGCCTCTTGCGCCGTGTCGATTTGGGCCTTAAGGCGAGAATCGAAGACGCGACTGGCGTTATCCATTGCCAAGCAAGAGCTAAGCCAGATTTGGAGATCTCGCTTTTTCTGCAGTTCATCCGAAAGTTCGGCATATGCAAGTACTGGAGGGGAAGCCCGAATTGCGTCTGACCAAACTGCCCATGCCGGAGAACGACTGTCTAATTCATGCGCTTCACCATCGCGTTGAAGCAACCCGGTCCGTTCTACACCGGAAGATGTGATCGAGGCGCGTATCGAGAGGGTGTCCGAGGTCGCCTCGTCGAAAAGAACAACGCTCACAGTGGCTTCTTCGACACCTTGGCTGCGCTGATCGTTCGCGCCCCAGAGTTCGTGGACGGATCCTTCGTCGCCGAGATGGGTGGCACCTGTTCGTCCTTCGAGAGCCACGCGCACTGCCTCAGCGAGACTGGACTTGCCAGAGCCGTTCTCGCCATAGAGAACGGTTACGCCCTGCAAGCCGTCGATCGAGAGGGTGACTTCGTGTTTTGCCCCGCGAAAGCCCGAGACCGAGACTTGGCGTAATTGCCACTTCCGGTTCTTGGTAAGCAAGTCATCCCGGTCGCTGCTGTCCAGATCGTCGGCTATCTGAACCAGCTGTTCCCAGGCGTCCGAGTCACCCCCGGAGCTCGCGTTTGCTTCAGCGCGAAGCGAGGACGCCAGTTCTCCTAGGGTGAGTTCAGATAACTCATTCATTCGAACCTCCAAGTGTGATTATAGCTCGACTTTCGGGCTCGCGGGTAGTCCTCTGTCGCGATTTTTGGTACGGACTCAGGGCTCATTCTGCTCTGAGCATGCTTCAAGCAATCCTCTCAAGCGGAGAGGTCTGCCGATTGGCAATTTATACGCGTAGTGCAGGGCGTCAAATTGCGGCGCTGCACCCTTGGAGCATCGGAGCAAAGTCGCCAATAGCTAAATAGCGGCAACGGGAGAAAGCGCGTCCACGTCTATCCGAAGCGGCGCACGTTCCCTCCCGCCGTATGGTCGGCGGGCCGGATTGAAGCTCGGCGCTACCCCGCAGCAACCTGCTCGCGCGCCCCGAGCCGTAGGCTCTCGTCGTCGTCGCGACGCTCGTCGTCGTGATGGCTGACGAGCACCACGATCTTGTCGGCGAGAGCCGTGCGCAGGTCGCTGATGAGTTGCTCGGCGCTCGCGGCATCCAAGTGGGCGGTCGGCTCATCGAGCAGCACAACATCGGCCCGCGTGAGAAGGGTGCGGGCAACGGCCAAGCGCTGACGCTCGCCGCCCGACAGGCTTTCGCCCGCAGAACCCACGCGAGTGTCGAGCCCGCGGTCGAGCGAATCGAAGAGCGGGCCAAGACCGACCTGACGCAGCACCGCAACGAGCTCCTGCTCGGTCGGCTGATCGTCGTGAGCGCGGCCCAACAGCAAGTTCGCGCGGATCGTCGAATCGAAGAGGTGCGACTCCTGTGGGCACCACGTGACCGCCGCGCGCAATTGCTCGGGCGACAGCTCGCGAGCATCCACGCCATTGAGACTCCACGAGCCAGCGGCCGCCGGAAGATACCCGAGCAGCGCCGCCAACAGTGTCGACTTACCCGCGCCCGAAGGCCCTTCCACGACAAGCCACTCGCCACGCGCAACCCGAGCGGTCGCGCCCGAGAACGCCAGCGTCGGGCTCGAAGGCCAGCGGATGCCGAGCTCCTGCAATTCCAGAACGGTCACGTCACCAAGTGGTTGGTCTGCGCTCGCGGCTCCGGCCTGCGCGCGGTCGCCGCCGCGCTTGCCTGCAGTACCGCGCGCAGTAGCGCCGCCCGAAACGGCACCGCCAGCAGCATCCGCACGCTCAACTCCCGCAGTAACCCCGCGAACCTTCGCAAGCGCAGCACTGAGCGCCGGCCACTGCTGCACGGAGTCAACGAACGCGATCAACGAGTCGACGAGCCCAATCGGGATGAGCACGAGCACGGCGACGATGCCGATGGGAAGTGTTCCGGCGATGACGGCGGGTGCGGCCACGGGCAGCATCGCGACGGCGGTCACCGAGCAGGCGAGCACGAGGACGGCGTTGCCGATTCCGAGGGCGCGGGCACTACGGCGGGAGAGCGCCCCAGCCTCGGCGTCAATGTGATCGAGGCGGGCGAGCATCCGCTGGCCGACACCGTTGGCGCGCAGGTCGCTGGCCGCACCGGTCATGGCAGCGAAGGCGCGCACGACGCGGGACTGCACTTCGGCGATGCCGTTGGCGGCCGATCGGTCGATGATCACGGCGATGAGGGGCGCCGCAATAAGCCCGACGGCGAGACCCGCGAGCAAGACAGGGACGGCGGGCGCGTGCAGCAGGCCGACCGCGATGAGTGCGGCGAGCGACGTTCCGAGGGCGACGGCGGGCGGCAGCACAACGCGGGGAACGAGATCGCGCACCCGGTCAGACGCGGCAACAAGGTAGTCGAGGGCGACCCCGCCATTGGCGAGAGCGCGCGACCCCAGAGCGCGAGCGCCGAGGCCGTTCCACAGAGCGACCCGCAGCTCGATCACCGAACCGAGCACGGCGCGGTGGGTGGCGAGGCGTTCCGCGTAGCGCAGAGCCGCACGGCCGATGCCGAAGAAGCGCACGCCCACAATGGCCACGAGCAAGAACATGATCGGCGGATGCTCGCTCGCCCGCACAATCAGCCAGCCCGAAATCGCGGTCAGCGAGATCGCGAAGAGGCTCGCGCCCACACCGAGAGCAATCGCTCCGACGAGGGTTCCGAGCGAGGGGCGCACGAACTCGAGCAGACTGGCGAGAGTCGCGCGGGGGGAGCGAGGCGCATCGAGAGCGTCAACATCCACGTCGTCGTCGACGGTGAGCGGGTCAACTCGAGACTCGACGGCGCGCGTTCCACCCGAGGCGCCGACGGCAATAACTTGGTCGGCCAGCGCCGCAATGCCGGTCTCGTGTGACGCAACAAGCACCGTGACGGGGCGACCGCGCAGCTCAGCGATCGCGGCTTCAACGCGAGCGGCGGATGCGGGGTCGAGATGGGCGGTCGGCTCATCGAGCAGCAACAGGGTGGCGCCCGCTTCGACGCGCAGCAGTCCGCGCGCGACGGCGATGCGGCGCAGCTCGCCGGGGCTCACCTGGCGCGGGTCAGCCTCGGCAACGGCGGTGAGGCCGAGGTCAAGCAGCACCGACTTGATGGCTTTTTCGTCGCTGCTGTAGAGGCGAAGTTCGTCGATTACGGTGTCAGCAACGGTGTGCGGATGTTGCGGAACCCAGGCCACGCGGGAGACGTCGATGCCCCACACACTGCCGCCGCTGGGCTCGCGATTGCCTGCGAGCACCTCAAGAACACTGGATTTTCCGCTGCCGCTCGGCCCATCCAGAGCGGTGATGGTGCCGGGCGTCGCGCGGAAGTTGAGCTCGTTGACTGCAGGAAGGGCACGACCCTCGTAGGCGATCGTGAGGTTCACGACGCGGAAGGCACCAGCGCTTTGGCGATGCTCCCGAGCGCGCGGTGCGTCGATGATCGTGCGGGCACGACGCAGAGCAGTGAGCCCATTCTCGGAGGAGTGGAACGCCGCACCCAGCTCGCGGAACGGCGCGAAACACTCGGGCGCGAGCACGAGAGCGATGAGGCCAACGGTGAGGGAGAGCTGGTCATCCACGAGCCGCACACCGACGAAGACGGCGACGACCGCGACCGAAATCGTGGCGATGAGTTCGAGCACGAGCGCCGAGAGAAAAGCGGTGCGCAAGGTTTCCATCGTCTTCGTGCGGTTCTCTGCGGAGATCGACCGCAAGGCTTTCGACTGCTCGGCGACACGGCCAAGACCCACCAGAACGGGAAGGCCGCGGGCCAACTCGACCAGATGATCAGAGAGCCGTTCGAGGCTGGCGCTGGCCGCATCGGCACGCTCGCGCGTGTGGCCGCCGACAAGAACCATGAACACCGGAACGAGCGGAATCGTCAGCACAACGATGAGCGCACTCACCCAGTCGACCGAGAGGATGCGGAGGCCGACCAGCAGCGGAACCGTTGCGGTCATCACAATCGCCGGCAGCACCACGCGGAAGTAGTTGTCGAGCTCATCAAGACCGACGGTCGCAATCGCGGTGCTCGCTCCCGAGCGGGCGTCGGAGCCGGTGAGTACTCGCTCCGCGAGTTCGTGGCGCAGAGACTCCTTGGCGCCTAACGCGGCGCGGGTCGCGAAACTCTCCGTAGCCCACGCGGTAGCCGCGCGGAGGAGGCCAGCCGCGATACCAAGAACGATTGCGAACTGCCAGGCTGCGGCATCCGCTTCAATGACGCCGACGACACCACGAGCAACCGCCTCGGCCATGAGCACGAGCGCCAATCCCTTGAGGGACGACAGCAACCCCAGCCCGAACAGTGTGTGCACACCGCCCGGGCCAAAGCCCGCTGCGAGTCGTTCGTGGAGTTTGGCTCTCATGCCCTCCATCGTGCCCTAGCTCGCTGAAGAAGCGGGGGGACTAGCTGAAGAAGCGGGGGCAACCGCAGGCTTCACGATGTGCGCCTCAGGGAGGTGGTGATCGCTCAGGCGGTTGCGGAAGACCCAGTAGGTCCAGCCCTGGTAGATGAACACCAGTGGCAGACCAAACGCGGTCACGACGCTCATGACGCCAAGCGTATATTCGCCGCTCGCCGCGTTAGAGATAGTCAGATTGAACGCGGGGTCAAGCGTCGACGGCAGCACCACGGGGTAGACCGCGGCGAAGATGGATGACGCTCCGGCCACCAAGAACGCTGCGATACCGATGAAGGCCCAGCCTTCACGCCCGGCACGCGCACTGATCCAGCCGAAGACCACCGCGATCACGGCGATGACCACAAGCAACCACGTAATGAGGGTGCCGTTCTGGAACTGGATGATCAGCACCCACGCGACGATCGGAAGCAGGGCAACGGGGCTCCACCGCACCACAAAGTTGCGGGCACGAACACGCACCGCGCCATCGGTTTTGAGGCCGAGGAAGACGGAGGCGTGAACGAGAGAGAAGCCGACTACTGCGAGGCCACCGAGGACGGCGTACGGCGTGAACCAGGCGAAGGCACCGCCAACACGGTCACCGTTGGCGTCGATGGGGAGGCCGGTGGTGGTGAGCGCGAGGGCTGCACCGATACCGAAAGCCGAACCGAGCGAGCCGAGCCCGAGAGCGCGGTCCCACCACATGCGCCACTTGTCCGTGGAGCCTTTGCCGCGGTACTCAATCGCAACCGCGCGGAAGATCAGGCTCACGAGCACAATCGTCAGCGGGATGTAGAGCGCCGAGAAGAGCGATGCATACCAAAACGGGAATGCAGCGAAGGTGGCGGCTCCGGCCGTTATCAGCCAGACCTCGTTACCGTCCCAGACCGGGCCAATGGCATTGAGCATGAGGCGACGTTCGCGGTCTTTGCGGGTGCTGAAGAGCAGCAGCATCCCGACACCGAGGTCGAAGCCCTCAAGAAGGAGGTAGCCGATCCACAACGCCGCGATCGCGATAAACCAGATTGTAGGAAGAAGTTCCATGAGTAGCTGCCCTTCTGCTTAGTAGGCGAACGCGAGAACGTCGTCGCGCTTGTCTGGTTTGTTGGGATCGTCTGGGTCGCTGCCATCGCCGGTGTCGCCTTCGGGATGCCCGAGCTCGGGCATCGCTGAGGCAACGCCACCGCGCACGTACTTGATGAGCAGCTTGACCTCGAAGACCAGCAGGAAGGCGTAGACGAGAGCGAGCGCCGCGAGCGAGAAGATGATCTCTTCGCCACTGACTCCAGGGGAGACGGCAGCCGCGGTGAACATATACACGCCGTCAACGCCACCGGGCGTTGGGTTGGGCACGACCACGAAGGGCTGGCGGCCCATTTCGGTGAAGACCCAGCCGGCGATGTTGGCGCCGAAGGGGGCGGCAATGCTGAGCAGAGCGGTTCCCATCAGGAACTTGGACTGCGGAACGGTTCCCTTGCGAACAATCCACAGGGTCAGGGCGGCAAACGCGGCCGCGAGCATTCCGAAGCCAATCATGAGGCGGAAGCCCCAGTAGGTGACCTCCATGATGGGCAGGTAGTTGATCTCTTGGCCGGCACGCTCGCCGTACAGCGGGTCATCCGGCAGGTTGGTGCCGTACAACGCCTGGTACTCGGGAATGAGAGTGTTCACACCCTTGATCTCGGTGTCGAAGTCACCGTGGGCCAAGAAAGAGAGGATGCCGGGAATCTCGATGATGCCCACGACGTCTTCACAGTTCTGGCTGCCGAGCGGGCCAATCGAGAGCACCGAGAAGCTCGTGCCGTCGTGGCAGGCAGCTTCTGCGGCGGCCATCTTGAGCGGCTGCTGTTCGAACATGAGCTTGGCCTGCAGGTCGCCGGTGATGGCAACTCCGCCGAATCCGACGATTGCAATAACAGCACCGATGCGGATGCTCGTGAGCCAAACCGAGTGGTCCTTGCGATCGCGGCCCGGGATGCTGAGGTTCTCGCCGACGACGACACGGCCCGTGGCATCCACGGTGTCGATTCCGTCGCGACGACGCTGCCAGAGTTGGTACCAAGAGATGCCGACGACGAAGCCAGCACCCACCGCGATGGCGCCCATGACGGTGTGCGAGTAGGCGGAGAGGGCGGTGTTGTTGGTGAGCACGGCCCAGATGTCGGTCATGACGGGGCGACCGTCGATGAGCTCAACACCCACCGGGTGCTGCATCCACGAGTTGGCCACGATGATGAAGAAGGCGGAGACGACGGAACCGGCAACGGCGATCCAGAGGGTCGCGAGGTGAAGTTTCTTGCCGAGACGATCCCAGCCGAAGATCCAGAGACCGAGGAAGACGGATTCGAAGAAGAAGGCGAGCAGGCCCTCCATGGCGAGCGGGGCACCAAAGACGTCACCGACGTAGCGGGAGTACTCGCTCCAGGCCATGCCGAATTGGAACTCCTGAACGAGGCCGGTGGCCACACCCATAATGAAGTTGATGAGGTATAACTTGCCCCAGAACTTGGTCATGCGCAGCCACTTCTCGTCGCCCGTGCGCACCCACTGGGTTTGCATGAGCGCCACGACAGGGCCGAGGCCGAGCGTGAGCGGAACCATGATGAAGTGGTAGACGGTGGTGATTCCGAATTGCCATCTGGCGATTTCTAGGGGATCCACTCCGGACCTTTCTGCTGCTGCTGTGTGACGGCGCTCTAGTTCTACATTCTGTAGAACTGCTGTGTATACATTTCTACACCCTCGTAGAAATTATTTCTACTTAGGGTAGAATTGGCTCATGAATTCCCTTGGTGAACTCGAACGCAGCGTGATGGACCTGCTGTGGGCGAATAGCGAAAGCCTCTCGGCCTACGACCTGCAGGCCGCACTCGCATCCCCCGAATCGTCGGGCCGCGAGCTCGCTGCCACGACCGTGCTCACCGTTCTTTCGCGTCTCGAAAAGAAAAACTTCGTGGTGCGTGAGCGCGACGTGCGCCCCCACCGTTACCGTGCCGCTTCTGTTCGTGCTGAGCACATGGCCGACCTCATGCACGAAGTGCTGGGCGGGGCCAACGACCGCACCGCTGTTCTTGAGCGCTTCGTCGGGCAGGTCACGAACGAAGAAGCCGAAACCCTCCGCCGCATTCTCGCCGGACGCTAGCAGTGGTAGCCGCCGCGATCACACTCGGCCTCATCGCAATCCTGCTGGCGTGGCCTCTGCCCGCACTGCTGGCCGGAGCAACCTGGGCCTACCGTCGCCCCACCCTCGGTCTGCTGGTGTGGCAACTTGTCGCGCTCGTCGGTGGTTTCAGCATGATCGTCTCACTCGTGCTGCTCGGTGCGGCGACCTTCGCAACCGACCTTCCGGATGCCGCCACCGGCATGTGGCGCTTCGTCACCCACAACGAACTCCCCGAAGGCTCCTCGGTGTGGTCGTTACTCGCCCTCTCGGGAGCTCTCTTCCTCACCGCGCACCTGCTGCTCAATCTCCTCGTCACCGTCGTCTACGCGGAGCGTGAACGCGCGCGGCACTCCCAACTCATCACCCTGCTGAGCGAACCGATGTCTGATCGCCCCGGCACGCGAGTCATCAACACCCCCGCTCCCGTCGCGTACTGCCTCCCCGGCGCACTCACCTCCATCACTGTGCTGAGCGCCGGGCTGCTGCAATTGCTCGACGAAGAAGAACTTCAAGCGGTCATCGAGCATGAACGAGCCCACGTTCGTCTGCGCCACGACATCGTGCTGATCTTCTTCACCGCATGGAAAGTGTCGCTGCCCTGGCTGCCCACCGCGCGCAACGCCTCCCGCGAAGTCGCCCTCTTGCTCGAAATGCACGCCGATGACAACGCCCTCGTGCACGTCGGCCGTGGCAGCCTCGCCCGCGCCATCACGATTGTCTCCGAAGGCGGAGCGCTACCCCAGCGCAGCGAACTCTCCTCAGCAATGCCCGAATCGACGCCTAAAGAACTGCGCGCTCGACTGCTTCGACTCGCCTAGAGCGACACGAGCTAGTCCGCCTTAATGACGACTAGATTGGCCCCCATTTGGGGTCTAGCGTTCAAGTAGAGAGAAAGCCTCAGGCTTTCGCTCACGCTACACAGTCGCATTAACCAGGCAGAGCTGAAAGCACGGGGGCAATTATGAATAAGAAAGTATTCGGGTGGGTAGTGGTTCTTCTGGCGAGCCTTACCGCCGCTGCGGCAGCCGCCGTCTGGCTGATCGTGGCCGGCACCGGGCTTGACGTAGCCGCGGGCATCCCGCCGCTCCCAACCCTGGTGTTGGGTCTTTCTGCTCTGTTGGCAATCGTTTCGAGCTTCGCGCTCATTCGGGCAGAGCTGCCACCTCATCGCTCCCACATGCGTGCGACGTACATCTCGCGTCGCACCGGAGCGGCCTAAGCTCCACCGCATGACAGCGCGCGCGGCGATCCTCGCTACCTGCGCTCTGTGTCGCGGCGGTGTTCGTCGTGCTGGCCGGATGCTCGGCCTCAGCTCCGCTAACAGCTGAGCCCAGCGCCCTCACGCCGTCTGGCGCAGCCGGGTACACCTTCGAGCACTGCTGATCGCGCCCCGCGCGTTCGCTAGTCGGTGACCTTTGGTCTGCGCATAAACGCGAGTGGCAGGGTCAGTAGCGAGATTGCGGCTGCGACCAAAACGGCGGGCGGGAATCCGAACGCGGTCGCGAGGGTTCCGACGAGCACGGAGCCGAGCGCTGTTCCGAGATCGAAGCCGATGTTCCACACGGCGCTAGCGGTGCCGTATTGCTTGCGTTGCACGGCGGCGAGCGAGATCACGAGGGTGAGGTTTTGCAGTCCGCCGTAGGCGATGCCAACAAGGGTCATGCCGAGGAGGAACAGCAGGATGCCGGTCGCGTCTGGGCTCTGCACGGCTTGGGCGATCGCGAGGAGGCCCGCGACCGAAATGACGACGAGCGGCCACAGAAAGCGGTGGGCGCCGTAGCGGTCGGAGAGCCCACCGATGGCCCAGCGCGTGACGGCGGCGCTGAGGGTCAACAGCGCGAGCGCGCCGGCTGTTGCTGCCGGCGAGGAGCTCATCTGCGGCGCGAAAGTGAGCAGTGCACCACCGGCGAGGGTGACACCGCTGAGCAACATCATCGGGCGTAGGAGGCTGATGGCGAGCATCCGTCGCTGAGATTTTCCGCCGTCAGTCGACACGATCGGCGTGGAACCGGTGGGCGGCAGAAGGTCGCGTTCGGCGGCCTGCCCGCGAAGAATGCGTGCAAGGCGTGGTGCAGAACTGATGCCGAGGAGGGGGAGCGCACCGAGGGCGAAGACGGCCCAGAAGCCGACGGAATCGGCAAGCAGCGTTGCGGTCGGCACGAGCAGAATTTGCGGAATAGCAATCGCAGCACCGTAGATTCCGACGGCGGCACCGTGCTGAGCGCGATCGACGAGATTCGCCACCACGGTCGAACCTGTGACGGTCAGGATGCCGAAGCCAACACCGCGCACCGCCGAGATAGTGAGAATCCATGCCAGCTGATCAGAGAGAAGGAGTAGCAGCGGGGGAGCCCCCAGAAGCGCAAGCCCGGCGGCCAGTACGCGCCCGGTGCCGAAATGATCAAGCAGGCGTGGAACAAAGGGTTGCGTCATGACGGTGACGAACAGCAACAAACCGTTGACGAGACCGGAGCCTGCTTCTGTCGCGCCGCCCTGAATGGCCCACAAGGGAGCGACGGGAATCAGCACAACGAAACCCCCGAAGCCTGCCGCCGTCAGCACCAGCAAGGCTGGCATTCCGGGAGCGCGCCACACAGGCGGAGGAGTATCGAGGGAGTTCTGAGTCACGGTGATTAACCCTATGCCCCGCCGAGTCCTAGCCGACTCACGTCAGAAGCCAGACTCGGCGGGGGTAGAGAACTCGCGCGGCAGCCCACCACAACCTGCGGCACGAGTGGTCTTACTTCTTTACGGCAGCCTTCGTGGTGACGGCCTTCGCTGTGGCCGGAGCCGACGTGGCAGCCTTGCGCGGCGCAGCACGCTTAGCGGGAACCGCGGCGGCGGCACTCGGCGCGACGGCACGGGGTGCGAGACGCTGCAACTGGGTGACGTGCTTGGGCTCGAGCTCTTCGATGCTGGTGACTTCCAGCAGCTTCATGGTGCGCACGATTTGGCTGGAGAGAATCTCGATCGTACGGTCGACGCCTTCGCGTCCTCCGGCCATGAGGCCATAGAGGTAGGCGCGGCCGATGAGCGTGAACTTGGCGCCGAGCGCCATCGAAGCCACAACATCCGCACCGTTCATGATGCCGGTGTCGACCATTACTTCGACGTCGTTGCCGACCTCGCGGGCGACTTCGGGCAGCAGGTGGAACGGGATGGGCGCGCGGTCGAGCTGGCGGCCACCGTGGTTCGAGAGCAGGATGCCGTCAACACCAAGGTCGGCAAGGCGCTTCGAGTCTTCGAGGTTTTGCACTCCCTTGATGACGATCTTGCCCGGCCACATGGCGCGGATGATCTTGAGGTCTTCGTAGTTGATCGACGGGTCCATCGCCGAGTTGAGCAGTTCGCCGACGGTGCGGCCGCCGGTCGAGGAGAGTGACGCAAACTCCAGCGGGGGAGTCGTGAGGAAGTCGAACCACCACCAGGGGCGGGGGATCGCGTTAACGATCGTGCCGAGCGTCAGCTGCGGCGGAATCGAGAATCCGTTGCGGGTGTCGCGCAAGCGGGCACCGGCGATGGGGGTATCGACCGTGAACATGAGGGTGTCGTAGCCGGCGGCGGCCGCGCGTTCGACGAGTCCGTACGAGATTTCGCGCTCGCGCATGACGTACAGCTGGAACCAATTGCGACCGTTCGGGTTCGCGGCCTTCACGTCTTCAATGGATGTCGTGCCGAGCGTCGAGAGAGTGAACGGGATGCCTGCTGCCGCTGCGGCGCCCGCGCCCGCAATCTCGCCCTCGGTCTGCATGAGGCGCGTGAATCCCGTTGGCGCAATACCGAAGGGCATCGCGGAGGTGCCGCCCAGGATCTGGGTGGTGGTGGAGACGTTCGAGGCGTCACGAAGGATCGACGGGTGAAACTCGATGTCTTCGAAGGCCTGGCGCGCCCGGCTCAGCGAGATTTCGCCTTCGGCCGAGCCATCCGTGTAGTCGTAGGCGGCCTTGGGCGTGCGGCGCTTGGCGATGTCCTTGAGGTCGTAGATCGTGAGCGCGCTGTCGAGTCGGCGCTTCTTGCCGTTGAGCTCGGGGCCCTTGAATTTCATGAGCTTCGCAAGCTCTACGGGGTTCGGAAATTGACGCTTAACCATGAGGTGCCTTAGCTGTCGGTGTCGAGATCGGTGTCGGTGTCGAGGTGGGTGAGGAGGCGATCGCGCGCCCCCAGAATGTGGTCGCGGGTGAGGTGCTCTGCGGCGGCGGCATCCCCGGCGGTGATGGCATCGAGAATGCCCTGGTGTTGTTCGGCCACCTCGTGGGCGGTAATGAGTTGAGCGGACTGAACCTGCCCAATACACAGCTCGACTTCGCCCATGAGCAGTTCGTGCAGACGAGTGAGGCGTGAGCTGGGCTGACCGGCGACGAGCGCGCGGTGGAATTGGATGTCGTGGTGCGCGAAATCATCGGTGGCCGTGAGCGCCCGATGGGCTGCCAGCGCTTCTGCCGGAATCGCGCCGGCCTCGGCTAGCGCCGCCATCGCGGCGGTCTCCACGATGGAACGAGTGTCAAAGAGGTCGAGCACGTCGTCGTAGCTGAGCTCGGGAACGCGCGCGGCCCGGTGAGCTTCGCGACGCAGGATGCCATCAGCGACGAGGCGGTCAATGGCGATGCGCGCGGTGGGGCGGGCAACGCCGAAACGCAGGGCGACGGCCGACTCGGTGATGGCCGATCCGGGGGCATCGCGCTGGGCGATGATGTCGGCGCGAAGCTTCTGAGCAACGGTCTCGGGGAGCACTGCAGCGTTCTCAATCATGGTGCGCTCCCTCTTCGTTGATTCGGATTGTCAAACAATCTAGCAGAATGTAAGACAAAGCAAAATAGACACCTGTTAGATTGATTTCATATGTTCTCGTGCACAACAAAGGAGATGGCATGACGAAGCAAGTGGCATGGGGAATTCTGGGCACCGGGTGGATCGCGGGCCTGCAAACCAGCGACCTCATTGAGCACGGCCACAACGTCGTTGCAGTGGGATCACGCACCGCGGAATCGGCCGACAAGTTCGCTGCCGAGTACGGCATCCCGACCGCTCACGGCAGCTATGAAGACCTCGTTGCCGACCCCAACGTTGACGCCATCTACGTCGCTACTCCTCACCCGTTCCACGAAGAGCACGCGCTGCTGGCCCTCAACGCCGGCAAGCATGTGCTCGTGGAGAAGGCGTTCACGATGAACGCTGCCCAGGCCGAGAACGTCGTCTCCCGGGCATCCGAACTGAACCTTGTTGTGCTCGAAGCCATGTGGACGCGCTACCTGCCGCACATGGTGCGCATCCGCCAGCTCATCGCCGAGGGCGCGCTCGGAAAGATCCGCAGCGTGATGGCTGACCACAACCAGAACATCTCGATGGATCCGCTGCACCGCCTCAACAACCCGCTCTTGGGCGGTGGAGCGCTGCTCGACCTCGGCATCTACCCGGTGTCGTTCACCTACGACATCCTCGGCGCTCCCACGAGCATCGTGGCCGTCGCCACCAAGACAGTGACGGATGTCGACCGCCAGACCTCGATGATCTTTAGCTACGGCACCGAAGCTCAAGCAGTGCTGCAGACGACGCTCGACCTCGCCGGCCCCACGCGCGCCGTGATTGTCGGCACCGAAGGCCGCATCGAAATCGCCGAGACTTGGTACGCGCCCACGACCTACACGCGCTTCGATGGCCAGGGCAACGTTGTCGAAGAATTCGATGGCACCGTCACCGGTCGCGGCATGCAATTTCAGGCCGCAGAACTTGAACGGCTCGTCACCGCAGGCGAGATCGCCAACGACATTCTGTCGCCGAGCGAGACCATCGAGATCATGCACACGCTCGACGAGATCCGCCGCCAGATCGGGCTGACCTACCCGATGCTCGACGAAAGCTAGCGCGCGCTAACGCGGTTCAACAACACAGCGCCTGCTGCCGAATCGAACGGTGGCAGGCGCTGTGCTGTTAAACGAAAACGCGGACCCTAGCGCGAACGCGGAAGGTAGCGCTTAGGCGAGAACGCGGTGGTGACGAGCGAACGCAACGCCTCCAACGAGCCCTCGACGAAACCTTGAGCCCGCGCTTGAACGAGCACGTTGCCAATGGCGGTCGCTTCCACGGGGCCGGCGAGCACCGGCATTCCACTGCGGTCCGCGATCAGTTGGCAGAGCAACTCGTTCTGCGAGCCACCGCCGACGATATGGATGACCGACACCGACTTCCCTGAGAGGTCTGATGCCGTGCGTACGGCATCCACAAAAGCAACGCTGAGGCTTTCGATGATGCTGCGCACAAACTCCACGCGCGATTGCGGTGCTGGCACATCGTGTTCGGTGCACCAGGCGGCGATACGTTCGGGCATGCCGTCAGGCGCGAGAAAGCGTGGGTCGTTGGCGTCAAAGATCGGCACCGTTGTCGTGAGAGCGGATGCCGCAGCCAACAGTTCGAGAAGGTCAACGCTGGCGTCATCCTTCTGCCAGTCGCGCACGCATTCGCTCAGCAGCCACAGGCCCATGACGTTGTGCAGGTAGCGCACCCGTCCGTCGACGCCGCCCTCGTTGGTGAAGTTGGCGGCACGGCTGGCTTCGGTGAGCACGGGGGAGTTGAGTTCGACGCCCACGAGCCCCCAAGTGCCGCAGGAGATGTACGCGAAGTCGTCGTTCGTTGCCGGAACCGCGACGACAGCGGATGCCGTGTCATGCGATCCAACGGCGACCACGTCGGCACGGATGCCGAGCTCGTCGCGCACCGGCCCCAATGTTGTGCCGGGAGTAACCAGCTCGGGGAAGAGGCTGCGGGAGTATCCGAGTTTCTCGATGAGCGCGTCATCCCATTGGCCGGTTGCAATGTTGAGCAATCCCGTGGTCGAGGCGTTGGTCTGCTCGGCAACCTGACGGCCTGTCAACCAGTAGTTGATGAGGTCGGGCACGAGCAAGAAACCATCGGCATCGGCAAGGTTCTGCTCGGCGGCGAACTGGTACAGCGTATTAAAGGGGAGAAACTGCAACCCGTTGGAGGCATAGAGCTCGGCGTGATCGGCAATCGCGTGCACACGCTCTACTCCGGCCGCGGTGCGATCGTCACGGTAGTGGAACGGAGGAGCAACCATCTGCCCGTCCGTCATCAACGCGTAGTCGACCGCCCACGAGTCAACACCGATGCTCGACAACTGCGGCTCTTCACGAACCGCCGCCGCCAAACCGGCGAGCACGCTCGAGTAGAGCGCATCAATGTCCCAGTGCAAGCCATCGACGCGGCGAACTGGCCCGTTGGGAAAACGTGCCACGGGACGAACCGTGAGCTCGTTGTGACCCACGTGGCCGAGCATGACTCGGCCACTGGTCGCACCCAGATCGACCGCGGCGACAACTTGTGCGTTCATCGGAGGAAGGCCGCCGCAACACCAGCATCAACGGGAATGTGGAGACCGGTGGTGTGGCTGAGGTCGGGGCCCGTGAGCACCGAGACAGCGTTGGCAACGTTCTCGGGCAGAACCTCACGCTTGAGGATCGTGCGCTGCGCGTAGAACTTGCCGAGGTCTTCTTCTTCAACGCCGTAGGTCTTGGCGCGGTTGGCGCCCCAGCCTGCCGCAAAGATTCCCGAACCGCGTACAACGCCATCGGGGTTGATGCCGTTGACCTTCACACCGTGCTCGCCCAGCTCGACTGCGAGCAGGCGAACCTGGTGAGCCTGGTCGGCCTTCGTGGCTGAGTACGCAATGTTGTTGGGGCCAGCGAAGACCGCGTTCTTTGACGAGATGTAAATGACGTCGCCGCCCATGGCCTGCTCGATGAGCACCGGCGCGGTAGCCTTCGACACCAAGAACGAGCCCTTGGCCATGATGTCGTGCTGGAAGTCCCAATCCTGCTCGGTGGTCTCCAGCAGGGGCTTCGAGAGTGAAACGCCCGCATTGTTCACGACGATGTCGATACCGCCGAAGGCGAGGACGGCATCCTGCACCATGCGCTCGATTGCAGCAGCGTCGGTCACGTTGACCTTGAGGCCGATGGCGACATCCGTGTTGCCGATTTCGGCAGCAGCGGCCTGGGCCTTCTCGAGGTCGAGGTCAGCAATGACGACGCAGGCGCCATCCGCTGCCAGACGGGTAGCGATGGCTTTGCCGATTCCGGATGCTGCGCCAGTCACGAGAGCGACGCGCGTGGCGTGCGACTTGGGCTTCGGCATCCGCTGCAGCTTGGCTTCTTCGAGTGCCCAGTATTCGATGTTGAACTTCTCGGCATCGCTGATGGGAGCGTAGGTGGAGAGGGCTTCGGCGCCGCGCATCACGTTGATGGCGTTGACGTAGAACTCGCCGGCAACACGAGCGGTCTGCTTGTTTGCGCCGTAGCTGAACATGCCGACCCCGGGAACGAGAACGATGAGCGGGTCAGCGCCACGGATCTCGGGGGAGTCATCGGTGGCGTGCTTGTCGTAGTACGCGGTGTAGTCCTTGCGGTACTCCTCGTGGAGTTCCTTCAGGCGCTCGATGCTCTTCTCAATCGAGGCGTTGGCGGGCAGGTCGAGCAGCAGCGGCTTCACCTTGGTGCGCAAGAAGTGGTCGGGGCAGCTCGTGCCGAGGGCGGCGAGCTTTGGGGCGTTAGCGGAAGCCAAGAAGTCGAGAACGACGTCGGCGTCGGTGAAGTGACCGACCATGGGGCGGTCGTGGCTGGCGATACCGCGGATGGTGGCGGCGAGGGCAGCGGCCTTGGTGCGACGCTCCTCTTCGGGCAGCGCGGCGTTCTTGGCGACGGTGCGACCGAACGGGGCCTTCTTGCCCTTGGCGGCGATGAACTCTTCGGCAGTCTTAATGATCCAGAGGCTGTTGGCTTCGGCCTCATCGCTCGTGTCGCCCCACGCGGTGATGCCGTGGCCGCCGAGGATGCAGCCGACGGCCTTCGGGTTCTTTTCCTTGATGGCGGCGATGTCGAGTCCGAGCTGGAAGCCGGGGCGTCGCCAGTCAACCCAGACAACCTTGTCGCCGAAAGCCTTCTTGGTGAGCTTCTTGCCATCCTTGGCGGTCGCGATGGCGATACCGGAGTCAGGGTGCAGGTGGTCGACGTGCGCAGCATCCACGAGTCCGTGCATGGCGGTGTCGATGGATGGCGCGGCGCCACCCTTGCCGTGCAGCGTGTAGTCGAACGCGGCAACCATTTCGTCTTCGCGGTCGATGCCCGGGTAGACGTTCGTCATCGAACGCAGGCGGTCGAGGCGCAGCACGGCGAGGCCGGCTTCCTTCAGGGTGCCGAGGTCTCCGCCGGAGCCCTTCACCCACATGAGCTCGATGGGCTCGCCGGTAACGGGATCCGTTTCGGTGCCCTTAGCCGACGTGTTGCCGCCGGCGTAGTTGGTGACGCGCGGATCGGAACCGAGACGGTTCGAGCGTGCGATGAGTTCAGCTGCAGTGGGGTTTGTCATCCGAGTGTCCTGTGTCGTCGCGTTTGTAAGTATTTGTGAAATCTAACAATAACTTACGCTGGAGCGCAAGGGGGCATCACAGCAACTCAACATGCTCGCGGTACGCATCGAGACGAGAGTCGCGGGGGTCGAGTTCGGTGATGAGCATGGCCACGTCGCGCAAATTGAAGCTCACAGAGATCGAGCGGTCATCGAGCTTCGACGAATCAACGCAGAGGATTGTTTCGCGGGCCGCACTCGCGAACGCTTGCTTCACTTGGCTCTCCGCCAGCGAAACCTCCGAGCTGCCGAGTACCGGGTCAACGGCGCTCGCCGAAGAGAAAAAACGCGAATACAGAACGGATGCCGCACCCTGGCAGGCGAGGAGCCCTACCAGACTTTCGGTGTTCGGCTCTGATTCGCCGCCGGTCACCATTCCGGTGACGCCGGGAATCGCTCGCAGCACCACAAAGTTTTCGAGGGAGTTGGTCGCGACCGAGAGGCCTTCGCGTTGGCCAAGCGTGCTGGCGATCGTGCCGGTGGTGGTGGAGGCGTCGAGGGCAATCGAGCCCGACTGGGGGATGAGGGCGGCGGCTTTGCTGGCGATGACCTGCTTGGCGCGGGAGCGCACTGCCCGGCGTTCGTCAAAGGGGCGGGGCCCGGCGATAGAGATCGCGCCACCACGGACGCGTCGCAGGAGGCCTTCGGCTTCCATGTCATCGAGATCACGTCGAACGGTCATGGCGGAGACCGAGAGTTCTTCTGCGATGTCGTCGAGACGCAGAGCGCCGTCGTGGTTGAGGCGCTCTTGCAGCATCGCTCTGCGTTGTTGTGCGCCCAGAGTGCCGACAGTGGCCATGGTGCTCCTCGGAGTTCGTGTGAGATTTCATGTTACAACCCACGAAATCTCACACCAGGCCGTTAGTTAGGCACCCCACCCGGCTTGAACGCCACCAACACGCTCGTCCGCGATCTTCTGCTGGTAGCCGGATGCCGCGTACGCTGCCATCGGGTCGGCAGGTAGGCCGCGCGATTCACGCCACGCGGCGAGGTCAGCACGCACGTCGGTATAGAAGGCATCCATCATGATGGCGTTGGCACCGAGAACGTCGCCCGCCTCTTGGGCAGCGGTCAGAGCATCCGAGTCGACAAGAAGCGCACGCGCCGTCATTTCTTGAACGTTGAGTACCGAACGCAACTGTCCGGGAACCTTGTCTTCGACGTTGTGGCACTGGTCGAGCATGAACGCCACACCGCTATCGGTGCCGTATCCGCCGCCGCGAACCACTTCGTACAGGATGCGGAACAACTGGAACGGGTCAGCCGCCCCCACGATGAGGTCGTCATCGGCATAGAAGCGCGAGTTGAAGTCGAACGAACCCAGCTTGCCGAGGCGCAGCAGCTGCATCACGATGAACTCGATGTTGGTGCCCGGCGCGTGGTGGCCGGTGTCGAGGCACACGAGAGCGCGCTCGCCGAGGGCTGCTACTTGGGCGTAGCTGGTTCCCCAGTCCGGCACATCCATGTGGTAAAAAGCGGGTTCGAAGAACTTGTATTCGAGCACCATGCGCTGCTCTTGCCCGAGACGACCATAGATCTGCTCAAGTGAGTCGGCGAGGCGATCTTGGCGACCGCGGATGTCGGCCTGGCCGGGGTAGTTGGAGCCGTCGGCAAGCCAGATCTTGAGGTCGCGTGACCCGGTTTGGTCCATGACGTCGATGCACTCGAAGTGGTGGTCGATGGCCTTCTGGCGAATCGTGGGGTCGACGTGAGTGAGCGAACCGAACTTGTAGTCGTCGTCTTGGAAGGTGTTGGAGTTCACCGTTCCGAGGTCAACACCGTGGTCCTGAGCGAAGCTGCGCAGTGCGCTGTAGTCGTCGACCTTGTCCCACGGGATGTGCAGGGCGACCGTCGGAGACAGTGCCGTGTACTTGTTGACTTGGGCGGCATCCGCGATTTTCTCCTCCGGAGTGCGGGGAGTGCCGGGGGTGCCGAAAACCTTGAATCGTGTGCCCGAGTTGCCGAAGGCCCATGACGGGAGCTCGATGGCCTGCTCTTCGAGGCGGGGTGCGATTGAGCTGAAGCTGGTCACTGCTGGTCCTTTGTTCTTGCGAAGCGATGACGGGGCACACTCGGGCAGCGAGTGGCTGTGTCTCACTCATCAACTCTTCATTGAATCGTTTTAACTGTTCAGATCGAGAATAAGGTCTTGTGTGGGTTTTCGTCAAGGTGGTTCGATTTCGTGCCACTATTGAACGATTCAAAAAGCTAGTCAGCAACGCGGCTGAGAAAGTGGGAGTGCATGAGCGGGGTCAGCGTAAAAGATGTCGCCAGGCATGCGGGAGTGTCGGTGGGCACTGTCTCCAACGTGATGAATCACCCGTCGAAAGTCGCGCCAGCAACCGTCACGAAAGTCCAGCATGCGATCGAGGCGCTCGGTTTCGTTCGGAACGACGCGGCCCGGCAACTGCGCGATGGCCACAGCAAGACTGTTGGCCTTGTCGTTCTTGATGTGCGCAACCCCTTCTTTACGGATGTCGCCCGCGGCGCAGAAACGCGGGCAAGTCAAGAAGGCCTCTCGGTCATTCTCGGCAACAGCGATGAAGACCCGGCGCGTGAACAGGCTTATTTAGAACTCTTCGAGCAGCAGCGCTCCCATGGTGTGCTGATTTCGCCGATTGGTGACATTAGCGCCCGACTCAGGGCACTGCGTGCGCGCGGCATTCCCGCCGTTCTGGTCGACCGGGCAAGCCCCGATCGAAGCTTTAGCTCGGTCACGGTCGATGACGTAGCCGGTGGCCGTATGGCGGTCGAACATCTGATTGCCGAAGGCCGCACTCGCATCGTGTTCGTCGGTGGGCCGCTCTCGATCCGCCAGGTCGCTGACCGACTCGAGGGTGCAGAACTTGCAGTGCAGTCGCGAGCGGGTGTTTCTCTCGAGGTAGTCGCGCTCGACTCGCTCAGCGTGATTGCGGGGCGCAAGGCCGGCGCGGCTATTGCTGCCCGCTCCGAGCAACCTGACGCTATCTTCGCGGCGAACGACCTGGTGGCAATGGGAGTGCTGCAAGCGCTGATGCTGCAGGGGTCGAACGTTCGCGTTCCTGAGGACATCGCCCTCATTGGTTACGACGATATCGACTTCGCGTCAGCCGCAGTGGTTCCGCTGTCCTCGATCCGTCAGCCGGCCGGGATGATCGGGCACACTGCGCTTGAGATCCTGCTCGAAGAGGTCGCAGACCCTGAGGCTGCTCCGCGTCACGTCGAGTTTCAGCCGGAGCTCGTTGTGCGTCGCTCTACCTCGGCTAGCGCTGTCGACGCTGTCTAGCGCGCGGCGGCGAGCTGGTCGTCGAGGTTGAAAACTTCGGGGAGTGTCGTCGCGACTTGGTCGGGCCGCCCGTCGAGCGCGACAAAGAACTCGGCCATTTCGGCTTCCCACTTGGCCGCGATCTCGCTGCGATCGAGGTAGTCCTGCGACGCTTCTACGGAGTCCGTTTCGTAGTAGCCGATGAGCATTCCGTCTTGGCGCACGAAGAGCGAGTAGTTGCGGCGGCCGGATGCGGCGATCACCTCGAGCATTCGAGGCCAGACCGCGGTGTGGCGCTCGAGGTACTCGTCGAGTCGCTCTGGTCGAACCTGTAATTGGAAGCACACGCGAGTCATTTTGTTCCTTCTGGTAGATCGGTTGGCGCCCTCGGCCGCAGCGGGGCGTGCGGCGCTATCCCGCGAAAAGGCTCGAGGATAACCGCAGTTCCGGCATTTCTGATCACAGAGTATGCCCAATTCGATGGCTGGACTTGACGGGAACAGTGATCGCCACCTATCGTTTCTGAACAGCAGTGAATCGTTTCACTTAAGCTCATCTATTACAACGAGGTAGACAACGATGTCGATAAGCACGAAGCCAAGCGCACCGACGCTTGAGCTCTCACACATCGCCAAGACTTTTGGTTCTGTCGTCGCGCTGACCGACGGAACCCTCGCGCTGCACCCCGGTTCGATTCACGCTCTCGTCGGAGAAAACGGCGCGGGCAAGTCCACCCTGGTGAAAATCATCGCCGGTCTCTACCAGCGCGATGGCGGCGACTTCACTCTCGAAGGCACAACCGTCGACTTCACCTCGACCGCTCAGTCCAAGAGCGCGGGCATCGCTGTCATCTACCAAGAACCGACGCTTTTTCCTGATCTGTCGGTGACCGAGAATATTTTCATGGGTCGCCAGCCCGTCAAGTCGCTCGGGCGCATCGATCGCAAGAAGATGCATACCGAAGCACTCGGCCTTTTTGAACGCCTTGGAGTGCGCATCGATCCTGATCGCCCCACCCAGGGGCTCTCAATCGCTGATCAGCAGATCATTGAGATCGCAAAAGCCATCTCCCTTGACGCCAAAGTGCTCGTGATGGATGAGCCGACCGCCGCCCTCAGCGGCGTTGAGGTTGAACGGCTCTTCGCCGTCGCCCGCAGCCTGCGCGACGAAGGCCGGGCGCTCCTCTTCATTTCGCACCGTTTCGAGGAAGTCTTCGAACTCTGCGACACCGTGACCATCATGCGCGACGGTGCCTACATCGCTACCAGCCCCATTGCCGAGACGACCGTAGACGAGATCGTTCGTCAAATGGTCGGCCGTGATGTCGCAGAGTTGTTCCCCAAGATTGATGCTCCCATCGGAGACGAAGTTCTTGTGGTCTCCGGGCTCACCGAGCCGGGCGAGTTCCACGACATCAGCTTCTCGGTTCGTTCCGGTGAGATCGTCGCGCTGGCGGGGCTCGTCGGGGCCGGCCGCAGCGAGATCGCACGAGCCATCTTCGGAGTCGATCCCTACAAGGCGGGCACCGTCACCATCAACGGAGTGCGCGTTCCGAAACGCAATCCGGCTGCAGCCATGAACCTCGGGCTTGCGCTCGTGCCAGAGGATCGTCGTCGCCAAGGGCTCGTTCTCGAATCATCCGTCGGTAAGAATGCGACGCTCGCTATTCGCTCAGCACTGGCCAAGTTCGGTTTTATTACGAGTGCCGTGGAGAACGCGAGCGCCCGCACCTGGGCTCAAAAACTTGAAGTGAAGACATCGGCGCTCGATACCGAAGTCGGCACCCTCAGCGGGGGAAACCAGCAGAAGGTGGTGCTGGCTAAGTGGCTTGCCACTAACCCGAGCTTGCTCATTGTCGACGAACCAACCCGTGGAATCGACGTGGGCACGAAAGCCGAAGTGCACCGTCTGCTCTCCGAACTCGCCGTTGAGGGCCTCGCCATCATCATGATCTCGAGCGAACTGCCTGAAGTATTGGGCATGGCCGACCGAGTTCTCGTGGTGCACGAAGGTCGCATCACGGCAGAAATTGATCGAGCGGATGCCACGGCTGAGTCCGTCATGTTCGCCGCAACCCACGCGGAGGTGGCCTCATGAGAGTCCTCAGCAAACTGATCAAGGCGCGCGAGACCGGAATCATGATCGCGCTCATCCTCGTGGTGGTTGTCGCGACAGCGCGCAACCCTACGTTCCTCTTCAGCCCTGACGGTTTTCGGGACCTGCTGCTGACACCGTCGATCCTGCTGCTTCTCGCGGTCGGCCAGGCGATCGTCATCATCACGCGCAGCGTCGACCTTTCGGTCGGCTCAGTGCTGGGGCTCACGGCCTACTTAACCGGCCGTCTCTTCATTGATCTGCCTGGCATCCCGATCATCGCGGTGTTTCTCATTGGAATCGTCTTCGGTGGCCTCTTAGGGCTTATCAACGGTGCCTTGGTGGCGTTCGCGAAAGTACCGGCACTCGTTATTACTCTGGGCACGTTGTATGCCTACCGCGGCATCAATGTGTTGTGGACCGGTAGCGACCGCATCAACGGTTCGGACCTTCCGACCGCGTTCTTGAGCCTCGGCACGAGTTCGCTCTTCGGAATCCCGTGGCTCACCATCATCGCCCTCGTTGTGCTGGTGGCTGCCGGATGGTTCCTGCGCACGCAGCGCGCCGGTCGCGAGTTGTACGCGATCGGGTCCGATCCTGAAGCCGCGAACCTCTACGGGCTCAAGGTCACTCAGCGCGTTCTCGTTGCGTTTGTTTTCTCGGGAGCTCTTGCCGGGCTCGCCGGTGTTCTCTACGCCGCCCGCTATGGAACCGTGAGTTCCCAAGCCGGAGTCAACCTTGAGCTGCAGGCCGTCGGTGCTGCTGTGATCGGTGGTGTCGCCATCTTCGGCGGCAGCGGAACGGTCTGGGGTGCCGCAATCGGTGCGTTCCTCTTGCTCACTATCAACCGTGCGCTGCCGATTTTGGGCGTTCAGGATTTCTGGCAACGAGCGGTGGTCGGCGTTCTTATCATCGGCGCGATCGTGCTTGACCGCGTCCTCGCGCTTCGACAATCTCGCAAACTACTGGAAATGAGGGACGAGTCATGACCGGCACCACAGCGGCACGTACGTACCGCGACTACTCTCAGCCCCTCTGGCGCCGTCTCCTCATCTCCCGCGAAGCCGCCGTCATCGGCGCCCTCGCCCTCGTCATCATCGTCTCGATGATCTCCGTGCGGGCTTTCGCTCAGCCGATCACGGTCACTTACCTGTTCCTCGACATTGCGCCCATTCTTTTGATCGCACTGCCCATGACTCTGGTGATCATCACCGGCGAGATTGACCTTTCGGTGGCCAGCATTGTTGGTCTGTCGAGTGTCACCGTCGGTGTGCTTCACCAAAATGGGGTGCCGATTCCTGCTGCTGCGCTGGTCGCGCTCTTGGTGGGTCTCATCGCCGGTGCAATCAACGGAGCGCTCATCACTATGGTGGGGCTTCCGTCTCTTGCCGTGACCATCGGCACGCTCGCGCTGTACCGCGGGCTCGCTGTGGGCCTCCTCGGCACGACAGCAGTCACCGAGTTCAACAAGTTCTGGACTGACCTCGCTAAGTCCAAGATCGGCGACACTGCGATCCCCAGTGTGGTGATTCTGATCGTGGTGCTGGCGCTGGTGTTCGGCATCCTGCTCCACTTCACTACCTTCGGCCGGGGCATCTTCGCGATCGGGCTCAGCCCTGAGGCAGCTCGCTTCTCGGGCGTGAACGTTGAACGCACCAAGTTCATCCTCTTCATGCTGAGCGGTATCGTCTCGGCACTCGCAGGGATCTATTACACCCTTCGCTTCGGCAGCGCTCGTGGCGATAACGCGACGGGCCTTGAGCTGTCGGTCATCGCCGCAGTGCTTCTCGGCGGGGTCTCGATCTTCGGTGGTCGTGGCGCTCTTCCCGGTGTACTCGCCGGAGCGCTGCTCATCGGAACCCTCGCGAGCGCACTTCGGCTCGCCAACGTCACGTCTGACGTCATCAACGTCATCACAGGAACGCTGCTGATCGCGTCTGTGGTGGGAACAAGCTTCTTGGCTTGGGTGCGCAATAAGCGCGCTCGTCCTGGAGGAACCAAAGGGAGCTCACCGACCGCGACCGGTTGAGTTTCTTGCACCAGTGTCGGTGTCACAGTCATCGACTCACATCCCCAAAGGAGAACGACGATGTTTAACTCTTCAAAGCGCGCCGGAGCATTCGCTGCACTCGCAGTGAGCTTCGCGCTTGTGGCCACAGGTTGTGCTGCAACCGGTGGCGACAGCAGCGGCGACGGCGATGGCAACTTGGCCATCACCTTCCTGCCCAAGAACCTCGGAAACGCTTACTTCGATACTTCGGATGCCGGTGGAGAAGAAGCCATCGCCGAGTTCGGTGGGACCTTCGCTGAAGTTGGCCCCGCAACGGGAAGCCCCGACGGACAGGTCAGCTACATCAACACGCTTACCCAGCAGGGTGTTGGAGCGATTGCTCTCTCGGCTAACGACCCCTCGGCTCTCTGCGACGCCATCGGCGAGGCACGGGATGCTGGCGTGAAGGTCGTCACGTTCGATGCTGACACCAGCGCCGACTGCCGCGACCTCTTCATCAACCAGGCTGACTCCGAAGGAATCGCTAAGGTTCAGGTTGACCTGATCGCTGAGCAGATCGGTGACGCAGGACAGATCGCTATCCTTTCGGCTACCGCCAACGCAACGAACCAGAACGCGTGGATCGAACTCATGAAGACTGAGCTCGCCGCCAACCACCCCGACATCGAGCTCGTCGAGGTCGTTTATGGTGACGACGACGACCAGACGTCCTTCGACAAGACTGCAGCACTGCTGCAGACCTACCCGGAGCTCAAGGGCATCGTTTCGCCCACCACTGTTGGTATCTCGGCTGCGGCTCGTTACCTTCAGGACTCGTCCTTCAAGGGCAAGGTTCAGCTGACTGGTCTCGGAACCCCGAACCAGATGCGCGATTTCGTCAATGACGGAACCGTTACGGCGTTCGCTCTGTGGAACCCGGGTGACCTCGGTTACCTTGCTGCTTACGGTGCCAAGGCACTGATCGAGGGCGACATCACTGGTGCAGAAGGCGACGAGTTCGACGCTGGAAAGCTCGGAAGCTACACGGTCGGCGCCGACGGCGTTGTGCTGTTGGGCGACCCGTACACCTTCAACAAGGACAACATCGCGGACTTCGACTTCTAAGTCTCCCGCAACGCACGAATGGCCCATCGGTTGAGAAACCGGTGGGCCATTTGCGTAGCTAAAGCCCTAGTGCCCGTCAATCACCACATGCGCAAGCGGCTCGCCAGCGACGAGCCGACGCGCTTGCTCGCGCATGACGGCATCCACTCGGGCGTGCATCGCTGAGGTTGCGCCGCCGATGTGCGGGGTGATGGTGACGCCGGGCGTAGTCCAGAGCGGGTGATCGCTGGGCAGCGGTTCCGGCTCGGTGACGTCGAGTGCTGCTCGAACATGGCCAGCGGATGCCGCAGCCACGAGGGCGTCGGTGTCGACGATCTTGCCCCGAGACACATTCACGAGAAGCGCGCCGGGTTTCATTGCCTCCAGGAAGGAGGCGTCGACGAGCCCGGTGGTCTCATCGCTGAGGGGCACGGCGATCGCCACGATGTCGGCTTTGGCGAGTAACGCGGGCAGGGCATCCATTGATTGCACGGCGCCGCGGGCATCGCTGCGGTTGGTGCGGGCGACGCGCACCACGTTGGCGTCAAAGGGGGCAAGCTTGTCGGCGATCTGGTTGCCGACGCCACCGGCGCCGACGATGACGACGGTTGTGCCCGCAACTCCGGGCTGTTCGTGCTGGTCCCAGATGCCGGTCTGTTGGTGAGCGAAGTGCTGAGGAAAGCCGCGCTGCTCAGAGATGATCATGCCGACCGCGAGCTCCGCGGTGGAGGCTTCGTGCACACCGATGGCGTTGCAGTAAGTGATGCCAGCCGGCAGACGGCTCTCGACGCCGTCATAACCGAGGGATTGCGACTGGAGTGCTGCGACATCCATTCCGGCAAAGGATGCGAGACCGCCACTCGCGCCGAGGTAGCCGAGGAGCGCGAGGTCGACGTGCACCGGGGGAGCACCGTCGGCTGGGCCCCAGAGAATGACGTTCACGTCGGGCAATTGCGGAGCCAGTCGGTCGTGAATGTGCTGGTCCGGTAGGGCGATGGTGATCATGGCGCAGGTCTCCTGAGTGGGGCATCGGGCGGCGATCATTCCAGCATGCCTTATGGATGGTTATTCAGGTTGTAACGCCCGGCCACTATGCTGGCGGCCACATCATTGGTCGAGGCGGGGAGGCAGGTCATGGCACGGTGGCCGGTTCTGCCCCGTGAAAGTGAGCGGGATGCTGTGCTTGCGGCCCTTCGCGGCCCTCGACCACGTTCGGTGATGTTGCGCGGCCCGAGTGGCGTCGGCAAGACAACATTGGGCGCCCACATCTCGCAGGCTTTGCGCGCCGATGGACGCACCGTGATCCCCGTCATTGGCTTGGCTGAACTCGTGGATGTTCCCCTCGGCGCCCTCGCCCCGGTGTTGGCGAGCTCGGGAAGGCACGACATCGAGAGCGTGAGTGACCGTGTTCAAGCTCTCGTTGGGGTGGTGGGGGAGAACCCGCAGAAGTTCGTGCTCGTCATCGATGACGCTCCGCTCTTGGATGCTGTTTCGGCGAGCGTGCTCTACCAACTGGTGCGCGTCTTCGGCGTCACAACGCTGCTGACCGCGCGCGACTCCCACGAAGTCGTCGGCCCCCTTGCTCGGCTGCTGCACGAAAACCTCATCGACATTGTCGAGCTCGACGGGTTGAGTCTCGAACACAGCCAGTCGATCCTCCAACAGTATTTGGGCGGAACACTGCGCCCCGAGAGCCTTCGTGCCCTGTTCGAGGCGAGCCGCGGCAACCCGCTGATGCTGCGCGAACTGATCTTCGCGGCTGGGCGAGCTGGCGGCATCCGCAGCGGCGATTTTGGTGTCGAGGTGTCGGTCGCGACCCTACCGAAGCACGTGCGCGCAACGATTGCCGATCGAGTTCAGCAGCTCACTGCGGCCGAGCGTCGTCTCGCTCAGCTCATCGCTATTGCGCAGCCGATTCCGCGAGCCGTGATCCGTGAGGCCGAAGGCGATGCGCTCGCCTTCCTCACGAGCGAGGGCATCGTGGAAGACACCGGCGATGAGCTCACCCCGCTGGTGAGGCTTGCCCACCCTCTCTTCGCGGAGGCACTCACGATCGATCTCCTGCAGGCCGAACGTGCGGAACTAGTGAAAGAGATCGCGGGCCGACTGCTGCCGATGGGCGATCAGCAACTGCGATTCACCGCGACTGTTCTGCTTACCTCGACCGACGCCGCGATCAGCGACGACGACCTCGATTGGGCAGCGAGTTACGCGCATGCGGCGGGCGACCATGCTGTTGCGGCCTCACTCGCGGAACGCGCCCAGCTCACTGAGCGGCGCTTTGCGCCCGAGCTCGTGTTGGCCAGTGCGCTTTCTGCGCTAGCGGAGTCTGATCGTTCTTCTGCGGTGTTTGAGTCTGCGATCCGTCTTGCGAATGACGACGAACAGCGTGCCATGGCGCTCGCCCGCTGGGGGCAGCACATGGTTTACCGGCTGTCCCGCCCCTCCGATGCGGTTGATCGGGTCACGTGCGAACTGTCGAGAATGGATGCTCGCGGCCAGGCCGTGCTGCGGCCAGAACTCGCCAAGTGGCAGCTCATGACCGGAGACGCTCACGCCCTCGCCCACGCCGCTGACCCGGTGTCGTCAGATGGCGGACTCGGCGCCGTCAACGCGGGCCTCACAGCGGCGATGATGGCAACGATGGCGGGCCACCCTGAGGATGCTTTTGCGGCAATTGCTCACACCCGCCCCCTTGCTGACGCCTTCCGTTTCGAAGCTCCCTTTGCGAGCTCGCTTCTCGACCTTTCCGAGTTTTTGGCACTCGTTGCCGCCGCGGAGATGGTTCGTGCCCGCGATTTTGCCGCCCAGCGCCGCCTCGACCGTTTCGCAGACTCCGCAGGCGTGTGGTCCTATGCACTCGCCACTGTGCGCCTTCACGAGGGCCGGCTGAGCGACGCCCAATCACTCGCGACTCTCGCCGTTGAGCAATTGAGATGGCGCGACTTCACGGGATTGCTGGGCACCGCTATTGCCTTGCACGCGACCGTCGACGCGCAGTTGGGCGAGCCCGAATCGGCCAGAGAGCTGCTCTCCGAAATCACTCCAGAGAATGCCGGCGACGCCAAAGTCATTTTGCAGCGGGCCGAGTGCGAGGCTTGGCTGCTCGCGGCCGAGGGGCGCACCGACGAAGCGGCCGGCGTGATCGTCGCTGCTGCCGCCGAGGGCATCATCCTCGGTCACTTCTTGCTGAGCGCCCTGACTCTTACTGTGGCGATTCGGGTGGGGCATCCCGCTGCCGCGCGCGAACAACTGGAACTGCTGACGCACCTCTCGCCGTCGCCGCTGGTGGCCAGCATCCGCGACTGGGCAGAGGTGGCAGCCGAAGCGGATGTCGCTCGCCTCTGTGAACTCGCCCCTGCCCTTGCCTCGTCGGGAGTGGCTGCGCTCGCGGTCGATGGTCTTCTCAACGGTGCGCGCTGCGCGGCTAAGGCAGACCGGCGCGAGTTGGAGCGCAAGGCAACGTTGCTCGCCCGCCGCCTCGCTGCCGATATGGATCAGGTGCCGGGGGAGTCGCACGCTGCCGAGCTCACTGAACGGGAGTGGACGATTGCCCGGGCTGCTGCTAGCCGCAAACGCAGTCGCGAGATTGGCCAGCAGCTCGGGTTGTCTGTGAGAACCGTTGACAACCATTTGGCTCGCATTTATCGCAAGCTGGGTGTCAAGGGTCGGGTTGAGCTTGAAGAGGTTCTTGCCGAGCTGTAGCTGCGGCGAGAACGCGGCGGGTCGTTACCCTTCGTTTGCAGACACGATCATGTTCACGATCGTGCCGTCTTCTTCGGTGGTTCCCCAGGAATATTGAATGATCCAGTTGTCGTTTTGCAGACCGTAGAGGAATCCCTCGTCGCCGAGAGAGATCTCGGACACCATTTCAAAGCCGCTGGAGATGAGCGTGTCGTAGCCAGCTTGAGCGCCCGCTTCATCGCCCACGTTGATGGTGGCGCTGTAGCCATCATCGATGCCGAGCGAGAAGAGGATGTCGCCGTCTGGCGCTGGCACTTCTGCAGGCCACGACTTCGGCAACGAGCCTCCCGTGCCGTCGCCATCGACATCCACGTCGACACCGGTGGCGCCCTCAATCGCGTTCTCAACGGTGTTCTCGATGAGGTTGTCGGTGAAGTCCTCGAGCGGGTTGCCGAAGCAACCGGAGAGGGAGACGGAGAGCCCTGCCGCGAGGGAGATGGCGATGGCGCTTTTCAGCGCGCGCTGTGAAGTGATCATGCGCCAAGTAAACTCCTCGGCCATGCTCGGGCGCGTGAGTAGAAACTACCTATCTCTGAGTAACAGGCTCAGGCTCGGCGGGTAACGTGGAGCCATGCCGCTTACAGGAGAGTACGAACCCAGCACGTCAGAGTGGGCCCGCAATCAGGCCGACGTTTTTGAGAACAGTAACGGCCATGAGGGCAACCTCATGCGCGGGATGCCAATCATTGTGTTGACCACGGTGGGCGCCAAATCCGGCAAGCTGCGCAAGACCGCGCTCATGCGAGTGGAACACGATGGTCACTATGCCGTTGTTGCCTCGCTGGGTGGGGCGCCGAAGCATCCGGTCTGGTACCACAACATCGTCGCTCAGCCGCACGTGGAGCTGCACGATGTGGGTGTCAAGGGCGACTTTATGGCCCGCGAAGTGACCGGTGACGAGAAGGCGCTCTGGTGGGAGCGTTCGGTCGCGGCGTACCCCGACTATGCGGACTACCAGGCCAAGACCGAGCGCGATATTCCGGTCTTCGTGTTGGAGCCGATCAGCGCCTAAGCGCGCCGTGGGGACCGAGCGGACGGTCGGGTCAGAGTGCCCGACCCAGCATGAGCCCGAGTGCCGCCATCAGTACGGCAACGGCAAGCATGCCGAAGGAGTTCGCGATCGCGAGCCACACCCGGTTTTCTTGCAGCAGGCGCAGGGTCTGAAAGCTCGTCGTGCTGAACGCGGTGAAGCCTCCGACCATCCCGACCCCGGCATAGAGACCGAGTTCTTCGGGCACGAAGTGGCCGGCCGTCATGCCAGTAATCAGGCCGAACAGGAACGATCCGCTGATGTTGATGATCGACATCGCCACCGGATAGTTGGTGCGGATGCGGCGGTGCACGAACGCGTTCACTGCCAGTCGAAGAGCGGCACCGAGTCCGCCCGCGACTGTGATGAAAAGCGCCCCGATGATCATCGGACCAACCGTTCGTGTTGGCGCACAATGCGGTACCAGCTCTTCGACGTGAAGACGCCAAGCCAGACCGCTCCCGCTCCGGCGATGAGGGTTGCGCTGCCATAGGCAACAGCGAGCAGCACGTGGTGGTGTTCCGAGACGATCACGATGTCAACCGCGAGCTGCGCATAGCTCGTGAGGGCTCCCAAGAAGCCGACGGCGGTGAGCAGGCGGATGACGCGCATCCGTCTCGATTCCTGACGTTCGGCCAGGGTTTGCAGCAGCAGCCCGAGCAGGAACGGGCCGGCGATGTTGACGACGACGGTGCCGAGCGACAGGGTCTCCCAAATCGGGGTGGTCTGCGCAATGATGAACCGCACTGCAGCACCGAGACCGCCACCGAGGGCAGCGAGCGCAAGATGGCGGGGCCGGATGCGGATCATCTCCGGCATCCCCACAACGGTGCGGGTTATCTCAATGTCGCTGTTCATGGGCAGCCGCGCCCGAAGGCGTCGGCGCCAGCGCGGGAAATACCACGGCCGTCGGAGGGGTGCGTGGAGTTCGTCGGCTTCGGCCTGCGCTCGATCGGTGGGGGTGCGGTCGCCCCGAGTCCGGTCGTCCGGGGTGTCGGGCACGGCGAGGTCTCCGGTCGTTGCGGTGGTTGATGTTAAGAATAGCGAATGAGAAGTCGTTACGTTTGGCCCCAAACAGGCGTACTGTATGCCGGTGCACAACATCCTTCGCGGGACGGGTAATAAGCGAAAACTGGTTCACCCAGCGCAGCTCACCCTTCTCGGGTTTTTGATCGGTATCGCAGCGGGCACCGCCCTGCTGGCGCTACCTATTTCGCGTACCGGTCCCGGCGGCGCCACTCTCGTTGAGGCGTTCTTCACTGCCGTATCAGCGATGTGTGTGACCGGCCACGTGATCGTCGATACCTCTACTTACTGGACGGGCTTCGGCCAAGTCGTCATCATGGTGCTCATCCAGGTGGGCGGCTTCGGAGTTATGACCTTCGCCTCCATCATCGGCATTGCGGTGGTTCGCCGCCTCTCGCTGCGCTCTCGGATTACAGCCGCGGCAGAGACCAAGAATGTTGGTTTTGGTGACGTGCGGTCACTGGTTCTCGGCGTGCTCAAGATTTCGTTGATCATCGAGGGCGCCGGTGCGCTCATCCTGTTCTTCTGGTTCCTGCTTCGCTACGGCTACAGTGTGGGAGAGGCGGCGTGGCTTGCGGTCTTCCACGCAGTCTCGTCGTTCAACAACGCCGGCTTCGCGCTCTTCAGCGACAACATGATGTCGTTCGTTGACGACCCGGTGGTCTCGCTCACACTGTGTGCCGAAATCATCCTGGGCGGCCTCGGCTTCCCGGTGATCATTCAACTGCTGCGCTTTGGCGGCAACCGCCTCAAGTGGAGCATGAACACGCGCATCGTCGTTGCCGCGACACCGCTGCTGCTTGTCGCGGGTGCCGCCTACATCACGCTCATCGAGTGGAACAACCCCGCCACCCTCGGCCCGCTCGACTGGCACACCAAGCTTCTGGCCGGCTTCTTCCAATCCGTGCAAACCCGCACCGCCGGCTTCAACAGCATCGATATCGGCGCCATGAGCGAAGCGACCCAGTTCGGGATGACCGCGCTCATGTTCATCGGAGGCGGCCCCGCCGGCACTGCCGGCGGCATCAAGGTCACGACGTTTGCGGTGCTGTTCTTCATCCTCCTCGCGGAGGTGCGCGGAGACGGCGTCGTGAACGTTTTCGGCAAGCGACTGTCGCGCGCGGTGCACCGCCAAGCGATCGCGGTGGTCTTGCTCTCGGTGGGCGTCGTCGCGACATCCACCATCGCCATCATGCTGCTCTCGGGGCTGCCGCTGGGCCCCGTGCTGTTCGAGACGGTGTCGGCCTTCGGAACGGTGGGCCTGTCGGAGGGCATTACGCCGGAGCTGCCAGTGGCGGCGCAACTGATTCTTGCGGTGCTCATGTTTGTGGGCCGTCTTGGCCCGATTGGTTTTGCTACCGCGCTCGCTCTGCGTGAGCGCGCTGTCCTGTATGAACTTCCCAAAGAAAGGCCGATCATTGGCTAAGTTGCGCATGTTTTCTGGTTCGGATGCCTCTACCGTGGCTGCGGCAGATTCGGTGGCGGTGATCGGGCTTGGCCGTTTCGGTCGCGCTCTCGCACTGGAGCTCATGGCCAACGGCACCGAAGTGCTCGGAGTCGATCTTGATGAGTCGATCGTGCAAGAACTCAACGGCCAGCTCACCCATGTTGTTGCGGCTGACTCCACGCGCGAAGAGGTGCTGCAGCAGCTGGCCGTGCCCGAGTTCGACCGCGTGGTTGTCGCGATCGGTAGTGACATTCAGGCGAGCATCCTCACGACCTCACTGCTCTTGCGGTTCAACGTTGCCCACGTGTGGGCGAAAGCGGTGAGCGACGCGCACGGCACGATTTTGGAGCAGCTCGGCGTGAGCCACGTGATCTATCCCGAAAAGGAGATGGGTCGCCGGGTCGCTCATCTTGTGCGGGGTTCGATGCAGGACTACCTCGAGATCGGCGACGGGTTTTCGCTCGTGAAGATGGCTCCGCCAGCCAGCATTGTGGGCAAGACTCTGGGCGAATCCCGCGTGCGTGCCACTGCGGGCGTGACGATTACCGCGGTGCGCCCGCAGGGCGGAGCGTGGACTTACACCGACCAGGACACTCTGATCGCCGCCGACGACACCATTCTTGTTTCCGGCCCCACAAACAAAGCGGAAGCCTTCAGCCTCCGTCGCTAACGGGATGACCAAGCAGTCGGTGCGCGCGAGCGGCTGTTAGCGAAGCGAGCTCAACCAGATCTCGCAGAGCGCCTGCCACGCTTCGGCTGGCGTGCCTTCGGCTAGGCCCAAGCCGTGCTTGCCGTCGGCGAAGACGTGCAGTTCGTGGCGTACTCCGGCCGCTGCCAATGCCGCAGCGAGTGGGTAGGAGTGCTCTGCGACTGGAACGGGCTCGTCAGCGGCGGTGTGCCAGATAAACATCGGGGGAGTGGCGGGCGTCACCAGCAACTCAAGGGAGGTGTCTTCGCGAAGATAGTCATTGGCATCCAGCCCAATGAGTTCTTCGCGTGACCCGGCGTGCGTTGGCGTCATCATGCTGACAACGGGGTAGCCGAGCACTGCAAAATCGGGGCGCTCTTCTGGCTTAGCGACGGGCGCGACGGCGGCGTGGCCGGCCAAATGGCCGCCAGCCGAGAACCCCAAAACACCCACCAACGGGGCCCCTAGCGCACGTTCTTTCGCAATTTCAGACTGAATTGCCAGCAAAGGGGCTGGATGCTTCGTGCTGACGGGGTACTCAACGACGCGGGCATTCCAGCCAATCGATCGCAACCAGGCAGCAACGGGCTCGCCTTCGTGGGGTGCGAGTCGCGAATACCCTCCGCCGGGGAGAACAAGAATTGTGGGGAGGTTGGCAGCCATTACTTAACTGTAAATTGTGCAAGACATTTCGGCTGAATCAACGCACTAGCGAGCGGAAATTACACAATCGGCCTAGGGTCTGTACATGGCAGATTTGTTTGACGGATACACATCAAGCGCCTCCAAACGCACCGGACCAGCCGCGTGGGATGAGATGTTCTCTGCCGATAGCGAGATACGTCGCCCCTACCGCGAGATTCATGACGCGCTGGCGCAAATGACGCAGGAAGAGCTGCGCGGACGTACTGAAGCACTCGCCGACAGCTACCTCGCCCAGGGCGTTACCTTCGACTTTGCTGGCGAAGAGAGACCCTTTCCTCTGGATGCTGTTCCCAGAGTTATTGATCTCTCCGAGTGGAAACAGGTCGAGTCGGGGGTTAAGCAGCGCGTTCGAGCGCTCGAAGCATTCCTGGCCGACATCTACGGGCCACAGAATGCCATCAAAGATGGTGTGATTCCTGCCCGGATGATCACCTCATCCAGCCATTTCCATCGGCAGGCGGCCGGTATTGAGCCGGCTAATGGCGTGCGTATTCAGGTCAGCGGTATCGACCTCATCCGCGACGAGGTCGGTGCGTGGCGCGTTCTTGAAGACAACGTGCGCGTGCCCAGCGGTGTGAGCTACGTGATCTCGAACCGTCGAGTGATGGCGCAGACGCTGCCTGAACTTTTCGTCTCGATGAGGGTTCGCCCCGTCGGCGACTACCCGCACAAGCTGCTGCAGGCTCTGCGCGCCAGTGCGCCCGGCGGCGTAGATGAACCCAACGTCGTTGTGCTCACTCCGGGTGTCTACAACTCCGCGTACTTCGAGCACACGCTGCTCGCCCGCCTCATGGGCGTCGAGCTCGTAGAAGGTCGTGACCTCTTTTGTTCTGGTGGTCGGGTCTGGATGCGCACCACCGCCGGTCCCACCCGCGTCGACGTGATCTATCGCCGGGTTGACGACGAGTTCCTCGACCCGCTGCAGTTCCGCGCGGACTCGATGTTGGGCAGCCCGGGCATGATGCTCGCTGCTCGCCTCGGAAACGTCACGATCGCCAACGCGGTCGGAAACGGTGTGGCCGACGACAAGCTCGTCTATACCTACTTGCCCGATCTCACCGAGTACTACCTCGGCGAGAAGTCGATCATCCCGAACGTTGATACGTGGCGGCTCGAAGATCCGGGAGCACTCGAAGAAGTGCTCGACCGTCTTGATGAGCTCGTGATCAAGCCCGTTGATGGCTCAGGCGGAAAGGGTCTCGTGATTGGCCCGGCGGCATCCAAGGCTGAACTGGAGACGCTCAAGAAACAGCTCCTCAAGGATCCCCGGGGCTGGATTGCGCAGCCTGTCGTGCAACTGTCGACGATTCCGACGGTCGTGGACGACGGTATGCGCCCGCGTCACGCCGACCTTCGCCCCTTCGCGGTCAACGACGGAAACGATGTCTGGGTGTTGCCGGGTGGCCTCACTCGCGTCGCCTTGCCGGAAGGCCAACTGGTGGTCAACAGCTCGCAGGGTGGTGGCTCGAAAGACACCTGGGTTGTGGGTCGTGAGAAAGTCCAGGAGTCCGAGAGTACGCTCCAGGGTCTCGTGGAGCGCCAGGCAGACACCGAGGCAATCACGATCATCACTCCCGAGATGCTTCTCGAAGCATCTGGGCACGCTGACCATGTTGAAGATCAGGACAGCACGCGATCGCTCACTCAGCGTCAACGCCAAGAAGAGCAGCAACAGCAGAGTGACGACACCGAGGAAGGTCAATCATGCTGAGCCGCATTGCAGAATCACTGTTCTGGATCGGACGCTACATTGAGCGTGCCGACGGAACCGCCCGCATCCTCGACGTTCACCTTCAGCTGTTGCTCGAAGACCCGTGGATTGAAGAAGACGATGCCTGCCGCGCACTCTTGAGCGTGATGGGCAGCGAGGCTCCGGCCGATGCTGTACTCACCCGCGGCGATGTGCTGTCGATCCTCGCCGTTGATCGCACCGAGCCCGCCTCGATTGCGTATTCGCTCGGCGCCGCCCGCGAGAACGCTCGTCGTGCTCGCGAGATCGTGTCGACCGAACTGTGGGAGTGCCTCAACACGACTCAGGCTCGGATGCCGCGCCGCATTTCCGGAGACAAAGTCAGTGACTTTTTCGCCTGGGTTCGCGAACGCTCCGCTCTTGCCGTGGGAATCATCGAGTCCGCGACGAGTCGGGACGAAGCGTGGCAGTTCTTCACGCTCGGTCGCAGCCTCGAGCGCGCAGACATGACGGCGCGACTGCTGGCCACCCGCAGTCTCACAGAGGCCAGTGGTCCGTCGTGGACGACCATCCTTCGTTCGTGTGGCGCCTACGAGCCCTACTTACGCACCTACCGCGGTGTGCCGAGTGCGAGCAATGCGGCCGAATTCTTGCTGCTTGACCGGTTATTCCCGCGCAGCATCCTGTTCTCGGTGTCGCGGGCAGAGGATTGCATGCGTGAGCTTGAGCCGCGCCGCATGAACCGGGTGGGGGTCGGCGACGATGCTCAGCGACTGTTGGGCAAGATCCGCAGTGAGCTCGAATATCGACCGATTGCCGAAATTTTGGATGACCTGCCGCACCACATGGATCGTGTGCAGGCAGCAACGAGTGCGGCTTCGGAGGCAGTGCGTCAGCGCTACTTCCCCACGAATGCTGCTCCCGAGTGGGTTGGAGAGATCTCATGAAGCGTCTCAGGATCGTGCACTCCACAGGGTTTAGCTACGGCGGAGAAGTCACGGCCTCTTATAACGAGGCGCGGATGCTTCCTGCCAGTGTTGAGGGTCAACTCGTGTTGTTCTCCAACTTGGATATCTTGCCGCTCTCGAGCCAGAGCAACTACGTCGACTATTGGGGAACCCGCGTTGCCTCGTTCGAGGTGCTGACGGGTCACAAGGAGTTGTCGCTCACTGCGACGAGTCTGGTCGAGGTTCACGAGCGCACCCACGAATCCGAGTCCATTGGCTGGGCGGAGATGGCAGCCACGGCTGAGCTCTCGATGGAAGCTGTCGAGAACTTGAGCCAGACGTTGCGCACCGAACCTCCGGCAGAAGTCATTGCGCTCGCGAAAGACATCGCAGCAAAGTCAGATGATGCGTGTGCTGGTGCCCTCGAAATTTCGATGGCCATCGGTAACGCGATTCAGTACATGAGCGGTGTCACTGGGGTAGCGACGACGGCGACAGAGGCCTGGACTGGAGGCAAGGGTGTCTGCCAAGACATCGCGCATCTCGCTTTGGGCGCGCTGCGTTCCGTTGGCGTTCCTGCCCGCTATGTGTCTGGTTATCTGCACCCGAAACCGGATGCTGCAATTGGTGAAACGGTCGTCGGGGAATCCCACGCGTGGATCGAATGGTTCTGCAACGGGCAGTGGCGTGGCTACGACCCCACCAACCTCATCGACATCGGTGACCGGCACGTGCTCGTGGGTCGCGGCCGCGACTACAACGACGTGCCGCCGCTCCGTGGTGTCTATGCGGGCCCCTTCGGCTCAAAGCTGTTCGTGAGTGTGGAGATTACCCGCGAGGCCTAACTGGTGCGTCGGGTCGTGGTTTCCACGATCGCGATCTCTTGCGTCGCGAGCTCACGCTCTTCATCGGGCGTGGGCTCGGGTGGGAAGCGCAAGCGCAGACGGAAGCGGCTTTCGGGCACGCGGCCCACGCGCATCCCGCGACTGTAGACGAGCCAGATGATGGCGGCAGCAGCGGCAAGCAAACCGGAGAGAGCGCCGATACCGAGTGCCCAGCGGGGTCCGAGTTCGTTGGCTGCCCAGCCGACGATGGGGGCGCCGATCGGTGTGCCGCCCGCGAAGATCGCGAGATAGAGCGCCATGACCCTACCGCGCATGATGGGCGTGGTTGAGGTCTGCACGTAGGCGTTGGCGGTCGTCATCATGGTGAGCGAGAAAACGCCAATGATGGTGAGGGCGGCGCCGAACGTCCAATAGCTGGGGGCGAAGGCGGCGAGGAGACAGGCGAGCCCGAAGAAGGCAGAACCCACGATGACCACCCCAAAGCGCGCGCGCTCGCGGCGGGCAGCGAGCAGGGAGCCGACGACGGCACCGACCGCCATCATCGATGAGAGCAGGCCGAATTCGGCCGCTCCCTTGCCGAAGACTCCCGTGGCCATGGTCGCGATGAAGACCGGGAAGTTGAAGCCGAAGGTTCCGACGAGAAAGACCATGACGAGCACGATCAGGATGTCAGGTCGACCGCGAACGTAGCGCAGCCCATCGCGAATCTGACCTTTCGCTCGCCCGAGCTTGGCCACCGGAAAGAGTTGCCCGCGCCGCATGAACCAGAGCGATGCCAGCACGCCGGCGAAGGATGCCGCGTTCACGATGAAGACCGGCCCGGCGCCGATCGCGGCGACGAGCACGCCCGCGACGGCGGGCCCGATGAGGCGAGCGGTCTGGAACGACATTGAGTTGAGCGCCACCGCGTTGGGTAGGTCTTTGTCGCTCACGAGTTCTGAGACAAACGCTTGGCGGGCCGGAGCGTCGATCGCGGTCGCGACTCCGAGCAGGAGTGCGAAGACGTAGACCTGCCACAACTGCACGTGACCCGAGATCACGAGGATGCCGAGCCCGAGAGCAAGAGCAAACTGGCTGAACTGGGTCCACAGCAGCACCGTGCGGCGGTCGAAGCGGTCGGCGATGATTCCCGTGAGCGGCATCAGCAGCAGCATGGGGCCGAACTGCAGCGCCATGGTGAAGCCGAGAGCGGCGGCGTCATAATCGGTCAGGTCGGTGAGCACGATCCAGTCTTGGGCGGTGCGTTGCATCCAGGCGCCGGTGTTGGAGACGACAGCACCGATGATCCAGAGGCGATAGTTGAAGAGGCGAAGCGAGCGGAACATTGCGCTCACGAATTGGCCAACTTCAGTAGAACGGGAATGGCGGCGTGCAGGGCGGCATGCTCCTCGGGGCTGAGCCCCTCGAGCTCTGCGGCGAACCAGGCTGCGCGGCGTTGACGGGTCTTGTCTACCAACTCGACTCCGGCATCCGTGGCTTCAATGAGCACTTTGCGGCCGTCGTCTGGCGAGCTGGAGCGGGTGATCAGGCCTTCGTCGCTGAGGCAGTTGACGGTGCGGTTCATCGAGGGCGGGGTGACGTGTTCATGTTCGGCGAGGGCGGCGAGGGTGCTGCCGCCGTGGTGAGTCAGCACGTAGAGAACGGAGAGTTGGCTGTCGCTGAGGGTGTCGTCGTGACGCTGCTGGCGGATGCGACGAGCGATACGCATGAGGGTGATTCGAAGCTCGTCGTCTAGTTTGTCTGGCACTTTCGTTAGTTTAGCAAATTAGTCTTGCTAACTAAATGGGAATCTGGCCGACTTTACCCATATTGCTTCGAACTTCACCGCCGTAGAATGGGTGCAGCAAGGAGGCCCAATGCCCAAGTTCACAGTGCCACGAACTGATCACTCCTACACGGATGCCCATGGAGTGACGATTCACTATTACGTGTGGCAGTCGCCCAAAGCCCATGCGGTGCTTCAGCTCACGCACGGCCTCGGCGACCACGCCCGCCGCTACGAATACCTCGCCCAAGCGCTCGTCGCTGCCGGCTACACGGTGTATGCCGACGACCACCGTGGGCACGGTGCAACCGGTCTCGACCAAAACGCGGGCGACGCCAGCAAACTGGGCAAACTCGGCAAGGGCGGCCTGCGGGCGGCGACCGAAAACATCCGCGACCTCACGAAGATTATTCGGGCCGACAACCCCGACCTCCCTCTGGCGCTCCTCGGCCACTCGTGGGGCTCGCTCATGGTGCAAGACGTGCTCAACCACCATTCCACGGAATATGAAGTAGCGGTCCTTACCGGCACCGCCCACCGCACCTTCGCCCACATGAACAGCGGCAACCTCAACGCCAAGCACAAAGACCTCGGCACCACCGGCTACGAATGGCTCAGCCGGGATCCGCAGATCGCCGAAGACTTCGTTCACGACCCGCTGACCTTCTATGCGGATGCCCTCAAACTCTTCGGTCCCGTTGATGGTTTGCGACTGATGGGGCGCCCAGCAAAGCACTTCGCTCGCGACATCCCGATTCTCATCATGATCGGCGACGAAGATTCGCTCGGTGGCGAAGCAAGCATTGAGGCGCTCGCCGCAGACTACGTGGTGCGCTCCAAGCTCACTGACGTTGAGGCCATCGTGTATCCGGGTGCCCGCCACGAAATCTTCAACGAGACCAACAAAGACGACGTCATCACCGACCTCGTGGTGTGGCTCGATGCTCGGCTCAAGCCCGTGCATCCTGATGCGACGCCTCCGGCGCCAGCCCACCCCGAGGCGACCGAACCCAAATAAATGGCATCAATTTTCACTGAGATTCTGAACGGCCGCTCGCCCGGGCGCTTTATCTGGGCGGATGACCGTGTCTTTGCCATTCTCACGATCGAGCCCCGCAAGCCAGGTCATGTGCTCGTGATCCCGCGCCTCGAGGTCGATCGGTGGAGCGAGCTCGACGAAGATCTCGCGATGCATATTTTCCGTGTCGGGCGGCTTATTGGTCTCGCCCAGCGTGACGAGTGGGATGCCGACCGGGTCGGTCTCATGTTCGAGGGTTACCGGGTGCCGCACGCGCACTTGCACGTCTGGCCGTCGTGGAATGTGTATGAATACAGCCACACGGGCATCAACCGTGACCCGGGTGCCGCCGCTCTCGACGAGGCTTTTCAGCGATTGCGAGCCCGCATGATCGAGCACGGTCATGGTGAGTTCGTGCCGCCGCTCGACTGGTCAATTCCGCACGCTGACACTGCCCAGTAGGCTGGATTCAGTACAACTAGACAGGGGTGAGTGATGCACGGCGAATTCAAGGTGCCCGGCGGAAAACTCGTAGTGGTCGATCTCGACGTTGTCGACGACGCCATCACCAACTTCCGGCTCGCCGGCGACTTCTTCCTCGAGCCGGATGACGCTCTCGAAGACATCAACGCCGCCATCAACGGGCTCCCCGCCAACTCTGACGCGAAGACGATCACGGCCGCGATTCAGCAGTCGCTGCCCGAGGGCACCGTGATGCTCGGCTTCTCTGCCGAGTCGGTCGCCACGGCCATCCGTCGTGCACTGCAACGTGCCACAACGTGGAAAGACTACGACTGGCAGATCGTCACCGGGCCGCCTCTTGAACCGCGCATGCAAATGGCGATGGATCAGGTGCTCTCCGAAGAGGTCGCGTCCGGTCGCCGCCAACCCACTCTGCGCATCTGGGAGTGGAACAAGCCCGCCGTTGTCATCGGCAGCTTTCAGTCTCTGCGCAACGAAGTTGACCTTGAGAACGCGAAGAAATTCGGCTTCGAGGTTGTTCGTCGCATCTCGGGTGGTGGCGCCATGTTTATGGAAGCCGGCACCGTCATCACCTACTCGATCTACGCGCCGGTCGAACTCGTGCAGGGCATGACCTTCGCCGACTCCTATGCCTTCCTCGACGAGTGGGTCATCATCGCCCTCAAGTCACTCGGCATTGACGCCAGCTACCAACCCCTCAACGACATCGCGAGCCCGACCGGCAAGATCGGCGGAGCAGCCCAGAAGCGCCTTGGCGCGGGTGCCGTGCTGCACCACGTGACGATGAGCTACGACATGGATGGCGAGAAGATGGTGCAGGTGCTGCGCATCGGTCGCGAAAAAATGAGCGACAAGGGCACCAAATCGGCGGCCAAGCGCGTCGACCCGCTGCGCAGTCAAACCGGTATGGAACGCGCCGACATCATTGACGCCATGGTTGCCACTTTCCGCGGCCTGCACGGTCTCACCGCAAGCGAATTGACCAGTGACGAGATCGCTCGTGCTGAAGAACTCGTGACAGAAAAGTTCGGCACCGAAGAATGGTTGCAGCGCGTTCCGTGAACACCACTCTCCGCGGCCTGACCCTCACGCTCACCCTTGCCGCGCTGCTGCTGGGCGGCATCGTGGCGTCGGCGGTGCTCGGGCAACTGCCCGTGAGCGCCGCCGAAGTTGGCGGGTCTCTGCTGCGCTCGCTCGGCATCCAGAACGCCTGGGCACCCACCGATTCGATTGTGGAATCCACGCTCTGGGTGGTGCGTTTTCCTCGGATTGCGATGGCCATGGTCGTGGGCGCAGCACTCGCCGTTGCCGGTGCCGTGATGCAAGCCATCTTTGGCAACCCGCTGGCGGAGCCTGGCGTCGTGGGAGTCTCATCCGGTGCCGCTCTGGGCGCCGCGATTGCGATCGTGGTGGGCGTTGCCGCGCTCGGTGACAGTGCGATCGCGCTCTTCGCTTTCGTCGGCGGGCTGCTCGCGACCCTGCTCGTCTACTTCGTGTCGCGGGCCAACGGTCGCACCGAAGTCGTGACGCTGCTCTTGACCGGTATCGCCGTGAACGCCTTCGCTGGCGCAGGCCTCGCGTTCTTGCTGTTCGTCGCCGACTCGGGCAGTCGCGAGCAGATCGTGTTTTGGCAACTGGGCTCGCTCAATGGTTCGCGCTGGAGCGAAGTGCTCATCGTCGCTCTCGTCACTGCGATCGGCCTTGTTGCCGCGGTGGTGCTCGCGCGCCCGTTCGACCTGCTCGCGTTGGGGGAGCGCAACGCTCGCCACCTCGGTGTGAACGTTGAGCGCCTGCGCATCGTGTCGATCGTGATCGTCGCTCTACTCACCGGTGTGGCCGTGGCGTTTGTTGGAATCATTGCCTTCGTCGGTCTTGTTGTGCCACACGCGATGCGCATGGCAATAGGGCCAGCGCACCGCCCACTCATCGTCGCGAGCGCTGTCGGCGGCGCAGTGCTGCTCGTGCTCTCCGACCTGCTCGCCCGCTCTGTCGTGCCCGGCGGTGACCTGCCGATCGGTCTCCTCACCTCGCTCGTCGGCGGCCCCTTCTTCTTCTACCTCCTGTTCCGCCAACGCCGCCAGAGCGGAGGCTGGGCATGATTAGTGCACGCAACGTCAGCGTTCGGCTCGACTCTCGGGCCATCCTCGACGACGTCAGTCTCGACGTGGCCCCCGGCGAAGTCCTCGCACTCGTCGGGCCCAACGGCGCCGGAAAGTCGACGCTGCTCTCAGTCTTGAGCGGCGACCGCAAGCCAGACAGCGGAACCGTGACCATTGATGGGCGCGACCTTGGCGGCATCCGACATGCGGAGCTCGCCCGACTGCGTGCCGTGCTCACTCAAGAGAACACGGTGAGTTTTCCGTTCCGAGTGTCTGAAGTAGTCGCCATGGGGCGCAGTCCCTGGTCGCGATCGCTCGAGAGCCGCGACGACGTTGCCGTCGTCAATAACGCGCTAGCCGTGACGGATGTTGCCCATCTGGGGGAGCGTCGGTTCACCACGCTCTCCGGCGGCGAAAAGGCGCGCGTCTCGCTCGCGCGGGTTCTCGCTCAGCACACCCCTGTCGTGTTCTTGGATGAGCCGACCGCGGCCCTCGACCTGCGCCACCAAGAAGACGTCATGCGAGTCGCTCGCTCGATAGCTGCCGATGGCCGTGCCGTCGTGGTCGTGCTGCACGACCTGAGCCTCGCTGGTGCCTACTCCGATCGACTCGCCCTTATTGCTCACGGCACTCTCGACGCGATTGGCACTCCCAGCGAAGTGCTCACCGCCGATCGGGTAGAGCGCGTGTACGGTCTCGCCGTCGACTTGCACGACGTCGGTGGGCATCCGGTAGTCGTCCCTCGCCGCTGACGGCAGCGGCGAGAAGACCGGCCGCAAAGAGCGACTAGCGGCTGAGAAGGTCGCGGTACTCGGGGTGATCGGTGATGAACTTATCGATGAATTCGCACTTCGCGACTACGCGGGTTTCGCTTTCGGCACGCACCAGATTGAGGGCACCGCGGGCTAGTTCGCTGCCGCGACCTCGGCCCCGAAATTTGGGATCAATCTCGGTGTGCACAAAAACGATCTGATCGTCGCGCAGTTGGTAGTCGGCGAGCCCGGCCTGCACGCCATCGACAAGCAACTCGTACCGGTGCATTGCAGGGTCGTGGATAACTTCGCTGGCCATTCTCAAAGCCTAGTCGCGGCGTCTCTGCTGGGGATGTGTTCTGCGGCGCGTCAAAGCATGGGAATAGTATCGATGGGTGTCTGATTCTCCTCCCCCCAAATCCGGCGGGTCACGCCGCCGATTGATCATCATTGCCGTCTCAGGCTTTGTGCTGATCGTTATCGCTGCTGTGGCTTCGTTTGTCGCGCTTGAGCCCAGTCCCGAGCCGGTTGCGACCGCAACCCGCACGCCGACACGGACTCCCACGCCCACCCCGACGCCGACACCTACCCCCACGCCCACGTTCGACAAAGCTCAGTTCTCCAACGACGACGCGACCAGCCTCTGGGTCGTCGCGAACAAGTTGCGTCCGCTCAACCCGCAAACCTACGAACCAAACCTCGTGTTCGTCGATGTCGCGTATGCATACGAGCCGTATCTGACGCCGGATGCCGCAGCCGCAGTGGTCGAGATGTTCACCGCGTTCAACGCCGAAACCGGGCTCCAGATGCAGTCGCAGAGCTCGTACCGCAGCTACTGGTCGCAAGAGAGCGTGTACGCGGGATGGGTATCTAGCCTCGGTCAGGAGGCAGCTGACCTCACGAGCGCGCGACCAGGACACAGCGAACACCAAACCGGTCTCTCGATTGACGTGAGCGCGTTGCCTGCGAATTGCACCCTCGATCAGTGCTTTGGTGACACTCCGCAGGGGCAATGGCTGGCGGCAAATGGGTGGAAGTACGGCTTCACTGTCCGCTATCCCGAGGGAAAAACCGACATCACCGGTTACGAGTACGAGCCATGGCACATGCGCTACGTGGGCAAGGAACTTGCCGCTGAACTTCACAGCACGGGCATCCAAACTCTGGAGGAGTTCTTTGGGCTGCCTGCCGCACCGAACTATGGCTAGCCGCTGGCACCCTAAACTCGTGTCATGACTTCGACGCCGCACCCCGACACTGTGAGCTACAGCTACCTCGGGCCTGCCGGAACCTTTACGGAGGCCGCCCTTAAGCAGGTTCCCGAAGCGGTGGGTGCCCACTGGAAGGGCGTCAACAATGTTGGCGAAGCTCTCGACGATGTCACTAGTGGCCGCAGCACTGCCGCGATGATCGCGATCGAAAACTCGATCGATGGTGGCGTCAGTGTGACTCAGGATGCGTTGACCACCACCCCCAATCTGCGGATCTTGGGCGAATACTTGGTTCCCGTGAATTTCGTGCTCGTGGCCAGACCAGGCACGACGCTCGCCGACGTGACGACGGTGAACGCGCATCCGGTCGCCTATGGGCAAACTCGGCGCTGGCTCGACGCAGAGTTGCCGCAACACGGCTACATTCCCGCGAGCTCTAATGTTGCTGCCGCGGCATCGTTGCTGGAAAACAGCATTGCGGATGCCGCAGTCGCCCCGCCCGGCATCACCGAGCATTACCCGCTCGAGGTTCTCGCCGAGAACATTGCCAACAATCAGAATTCTGTGACGCGCTTTGTGCTGGTCTCGTCGAACACCGAACTGCCTGAGCCGACCGGCGCTGACAAGACGAGTGTGATCGTCGAACTCCCCGACAACGCTCCTGGTCGCTTGCTCGAAATGCTTGAGCAGTTTGCGACGCGCGGCGTCAACATGAGTTTGATTGAGTCGCGACCGATTGGTGACGAGCTCGGTCGCTACCGTTTTGTCATCGACCTTGAAGGGCACATCCTCGATGAACGAGTGGCAGATGCCCTACTCGGTCTCAAGCGCTTCAGCCCGAACGTGATTTTCTTGGGCAGCTACCCGCGGGCCGACAAGCTCGCCACAACGGTGACGCCGCGCTATGGCAACGACGTCTTTGTGGAGGCGCGTGATTGGTTGCGGGCCATCACCGCCCGTGAGCCTTCGGCTACTCGCGAGCCGTAGCCTTCTTGCTGAGCGCTTTGGCTTGAGCGGTCGTGCGTGCGGTTGTCCGGGCAGTCGCGCGGGCGTGTGTTCGCGCCTGCGATTGAGCTTTGGAGTGCGCCCTCACTTCGGCACGGGTGTGCACCTTCGGCACCCGCATGATGAGGGCGCCGGGTTCAACCCACGCGTGCACTGACTTGGCGAGCCCGAAGTCGTCTCCGTCGAGCTGGAACTCTTCGGGAGTGTCGACAATCATGTTGAGGTCACTGCCCTTGGCGTAGCGAACGTCGCGCACGTCTTTCGAGAGGTCGATGATGCGGCGGCCGATGACGCTCTTGCGCAGCACACCGTTCTCCCACGCGATCTTGTTCCAAATGTTGAGCCAACCAAAGCGGCCGCGGGGCACGAGGGCTGCCATGTCGAGGATGCCGTCGTCGGGTTGGGCTTCCGGCAGCAGAAGCAGCCCGCCGGGCAGCGATCCGCAGTTGCCGATAATCACGGTGTGGGCGCTGAGCGAGCGGTTGGGGCCGCCATCCACGCTGTACCGCAGTTTTACGGGCCTCAGTTCGGGGATGGATCGTGCAATGCCGTCGACATACGCCAACCAGCCGACAGCTTTCTTCAGCTTCGTGCTCGTGTTCTTGATCATCCTGGCGTCGAGCCCGAGGCCGGCCATTACCAAGAAAGCGTGCTTTTCGTGGTCGTTGTTGTCGCGCACGATCTCGACCATGCCGAGGTCGATGGCGTGGTCGGCGCCGTGGAAGGCCAGTTCGATGCTGTCGCGGATGCTGTTCGTCGGAAGCTCAAGGTTGCGGGCGAGGAGGTTGCCGGTGCCTGCCGAGACGACAGCCATCGCGACTCCGCTGCCGCCCAGGGCCTCGGCCACAGCGCGCACGGTGCCATCGCCGCCTGCCGCGATGACGACAGTGGCTCCCCGTCGGATGGCGCTGCCAGTGACGTTTTGGCCGGCATCCTTCACGGTCGTAGAGAACCAGATCGGCGCTGCCCAGTCGGCTGCCTTTGCGGCAGCAGTGACCATCTTCTTGAGCTTCGCAAGATCGACCTTGATGGGGTTGTAAACAACCGCAACTTTAGGTTTTGAGTTTCGAGGGGTGGGCACAGATAAACGCTACGCCATGAATCGGTAGGCTGTAGGGGTGATTGACCCCCAAATTCTTAGAGAAAACCCTGAAGCCGTGCGGCAGTCGCAAATCGCGCGCGGAGCTTCGGTCCAGTTGGTCGACGACGCTATTGCCGCCGACCAGAAGCGTCGCGCCAGCATTGGCGAATTCGAGGCATTGCGGGCCGAGCAAAATAGCTTCGGCAAGAAGGTGGCTCAGGCGCCATCCGAGGAGAAGAAGGCACTCGTCGCTGAGGCGCAGAAGCTGGCCGCTCGGGTAAAGGCTGCTCAGGTGGTTTCGACTGAGGCGGAGGCTGAGTTCACTCGCATCGTCGGTTCTCTCGGCAACATCGCTGTCGAAGGCGTGCCTGTCGGTGGCGAGGATGACTGGGAGCTCGTGCGCGAAGTGGGCACTCCCGCAACCTTCGACTTTGAGCCCCGCGACCACGCCGATCTCGGCGAAATCCTGGGAGCCATCGACATCCCCCGTGGCGTGAAGGTTTCGGGCAGCCGGTTCTACTTCCTCAAGGGTGTTGGAGCGCGCCTCGAAATCGGCCTCATGAACATGGCCCTCGATCGCGCTATCGCTGGCGACTTCATCCCGCTCATCACGCCAACGCTGGTGCGCCCAGAAATGATGGCCGGCACCGGGTTCTTGGGTGAGCACTCCGACGAGATTTACTACCTGCCCGCCGACGACTTGTACCTCACGGGTACGAGTGAAGTGGCGCTCGCCGGGTACCACTCTGATGAGATCCTCGATCTGTCGAAGGGCCCGCTGCGCTACGCCGGTTGGTCAACCTGTTACCGCCGCGAGGCCGGTTCTGCGGGCAAAGACAACCGCGGCATTCTGCGCGTGCACCAGTTCAACAAGCTCGAGATGTTCAGCTACGTGCTGCCCGAGAATGCTCAGGCCGAGCACGAACGGCTGCTGTCGTTCCAAGAGTCGATGCTGCAGGCGTGCGAGCTCAGCTACCGCGTGATTGATGTTGCCGGTGGCGACCTCGGTTCGAGTGCTGCTCGCAAGTACGACATCGAGGCCTGGGTTCCCACGCAGGGCACCTATCGCGAACTCACTTCCACCTCGAACTGCACGACGTACCAGGCGCGCCGTCTCGACACCCGCTATCGCACCGAGTCGGGCAAGACTGCCCCGGTAGCGACCATCAACGGAACTCTTGCAACCACCCGCTGGCTGGTTGCCATTCTTGAAACCCACCAACAGTCCGACGGGTCGGTCGTGGTGCCGCAAGCACTTCGCCCGTACCTGGGCGGCCTTGAGATTTTGGAGCCAATCGCGTGACAACCGCAGCACAGGATGACCGCTGGATGATCGCACTCGACATCGACGGCACTGTGCTGCTCGAGTCGGGCGAGATGAACGACTCCGTGATTGCGGCGGTCGCGAAGGTTCGGGATGCCGGCCACGAAGTCATGTTGGCCACCGGTCGTTCGGTCGCCATGACGCTGCCCATTCTGCACAAGTTGGGCCTGAAGCCGCAGTACGTGGTCTGCTCCAACGGGGCGATCACGCTCAAGCGCGACCCGCTGGGCGAGGGCGGCTACGCTCGCGAATTTGTGGAGATGTTCAACCCCCAAGAGGTGCTCACGAGCATCAAGAAGCATTTGGGGTCGGCGAACTATGCGGTCGAGGATGCGACGGGCAAGTTCTTCGTCAACGGCAAGTTCCCCGATGGCGCCCTCGGTGCCATCAGCGAAGATGTGGCCTTCGAGGAGCTCGTGAAGGTGCAGGCCACGCGTGTTGTTGTCATTTCTCCGCAGCACCAGGTCGACGATTTCCTCTCGGTTGTCGAGAAGATGGGCCTTCACAAGGTCAGCTATAACGTCGGCTGGACGGCCTGGCTCGACATCGCGCCCGATGGGGTCAACAAGTCGACGGCGCTCGAAAATGTGCGTTCGCGTCTTGGCATCCCGCGCACGCGAGTGCTCGCTATGGGCGATGGTCGCAACGACATCGACATGCTCGAATGGGCATCACGTCACGGCCGCGGCGTCGCGATGGGGCAGGCTCCGGATGACGTGCGTGCGGTGGCCAATGAGGTCACCGAGAGTGATGTCAACGACGGTGCCGCGCTCATTCTTGCCGCGTTCGACGCGTAACGCGCCGGTTTAGCCGAGCCCGAGCCCGAACGCCGGGCCCGGCCAAACCACCCTTTTCTGCGCTGAACCCCTTCGGCGCAGAACTCTGTTAGAGCTCGCTGAGCGCTTCGTCGTAGATCGCCATGGCCCGAGCAACTTCCTCGGGAGTCACGACGGCCGGCGGTACGACGTGGATGCGGTTGTCGGCGATAAACGGCAGCAGCCCGCGCTTGACGAGCGCGCCCTTGATCTTGCCCATGTCTGCGGCGCTCAGCGGTTCGCGGGTCTCACGATTCGCGACGAGCTCGAGGGCCCAGAAGACTCCGCTTCCACGAACATCGCCGATGCAGTCGTGCTTCTCGGCGAGAGCGGCAAGGCCGGGGCCAATGTGTTCGCGACCGATCATGGCTGCATTCTCGATGATGCCTTCCTCTTCCATCGCGGTGATGGAGGCGACGATGGAGGCGGCAGCGAGCGGGTGGCCCGAGTAGGTGAGGCCGCCGGGAAAGACGCGCTCGTCGAAGGTTGCGGCGATCTCGTCGGAGATGATGACGCCACCGACGGGCACGTAGCCAGAGTTGACACCCTTGGCGAAGGTGATGAGGTCGGGCTTGACGTCGAATGCTTCGAACGCGAACCAGTTTCCGGTGCGGCCGAAACCAACCATGACCTCGTCGAGGATCAGCAGGATGCCGTACTTGTCGGCGATGGCGCGAACGCCAGCCATGTAGCCGGGCGGCGGGGTCAGCACGCCGGCAGTACCGGGGATGCTCTCGAGCAGGATCGCGGCGATTGACTCTGCACCCTCAGCTTGGATGGTGCGCTCAAGGTGGTGCAGGGCGCGCTCGGATTCTTGTTCGGGGGAGTCCGACCAGAATTCGGAGCGGTACTCGTAGGGCCCAAACACGTGCACGTGGGCGCGCGCGTATTCGTTGGGGATACGGCGCCAGTCGCCAGTAGCGACGACGGCTGATCCGGTGTTGCCGTGGTACGAGCGGTAGCGCGAGATGATCTTGTCGCGACCAGTGTGCAGGCGGGCCATGCGCATGGCGTTCTCGTTGGCATCCGCTCCACCGTTGGTGAAGAAGACCTTGTTCATGCCTTCGGGTGCGTGGTCGGTGATCTTGCGGGCTGCTTCACCGCGGATGTTGATGGCGTGTGCCGGGGCGACGGTGGCCATGATGTCGGCTTGTGCCTTGATGCCGGCGATGACGGCCGGGTGCTGGTGGCCGATGTTGATGTTGACGAGTTGGCTCGAGAAGTCGAGGTACTCGTTTCCTTCGTCGTCCCAGACCATGCTTCCGAGGCCGCCTTCGAGCACGAGCGGTTTGAGCGCGCCCTGTGCTGACCAGGAATGGAATACGTGGGCGCGGTCGAGCGCGACAGTGTCGGCGTTGCTGTGCTGGGGTGTTGCGGGCGCGGAGTTCATAGGGCACCTTTCATGACGGAGCTGATGTCTCCACTATCGTCCGCCCGCAATCGCCTGTGGCTGCCAATATGTATACCGTTGGGGCAATAGTTCGACATAATGTGACAACAGGGCGATGAGTGGAGAACCGGATGCTCCCGACGATTGAATGGCTGCTCACGAAGCGCACGCTGCGGCTCAGTGTGCTCGAGGCCGGCACCCCTACGCAGTCCCGCGAAAGCCTGATCGCCAACACCGCGCTCGCGTCGCGAATGACCGCTCCTATTACGTGGGTGCACAGCTCCGATCTCGATGACCCGACGCCGTTCCTCAGCCGTGGCAACGTCTTGCTCACCGATGGCGCGCAGTTCGGTTTTGGTGCGGATGCTGAACGTTACGACTACGACTCTTATGTGGCGCGTCTCATCGAGGCCGGTCTTGTGGGGCTCGGCTTCGCGACTCACTTTCTGCATCAGGGAATGCCGACCGGGCTTGCTGCAGCGTGCGCGCGGGCTGGCTTCCCTCTCATCGACGTTCCGGATCGCGTTCCTTTTATTGCGGTCATCCGCGAGGTGGCCGACCAGATCGCGGCCGAGCGCAGCCGTCGAATGGCCTGGTCGATTGCCGCGCACAAGGCGATCTCGTATGCCGCCCTCAAGCCCACGGGCCTGCGGTCAACCCTCATCGAGCTTGAGCGCCAGCTTTCCTGCTGGGTGGGGCTCTTCGATGCGACTGGTCATCCGGTTCCTGTTCCGGGGCAGCAGCGATCTGGCGATCGTTTTGCGCAGCCGGTGCGGGATGAGGTGGCGCGGGCGCTGCGCAAGGGCAGCCGGTCATCCACGGCTCTCACTCTCGATTCGGGTCAGGTGACGATCCAGACCCTCGGCCAAAATGGAGAGTTGCGTGGAGCGCTCGCCCTCGGACGTGGAGTGCCGCTTGACCGTGCCGAGAATGAACTGGTGACGAGCGTGATCGCGATGGCAACGCTCGCTCTGGAACAAAACCGCACTCTGGATGCCACGCGTGGGCAGCTGAGGTCGTCGTTGTTGGAACTGGTGCTTGCCGGCAACCTTGGCGCAGCGCGGGCAATCGCGAGCGAAGTCTGGGGAGCATTTCCGGTGGAACCGCTGAGCGTCGTGGTGATTGCGCGGCAAACCCAGAGCCATTTCGTGCTCGATGCGCTCGATGTACTGGCCCTCGACGCTGACGGTCGTGCCTTCTTCGCTGTCCGTGGCGATGTGATTGTGGTGCTCGTCGAGGCTGCAGCTCAGCGGGCAGCTGGCGGGCCTGTTGAACAGACCGACGTGCAGCGCGAGGTGGAACAACTCATCACCGACCACGATCTCGCAGCGGGCAGTGCCGCGGCCACCGACTACGCGGCCTTGAGCGTAGTGCTCGGGCAGGCATCCAGTGCTCTCCACTCCCGCGGTGGTCGTGCTGGCCTCACCGATTTCGCCGAAATTGCGGACACCGGGATGCTCGGGGTGCTGCAGTCTGCTGGTGCTGAGCGGGTGGCGCACCGGGTCCTCACGCCGCTCACCAATTTCGATGCTGAGCAGGGGGCTGCCCTCGTGGAGACGTTGCTGTCCTGGTTTGCGAACGATTGTTCGTGGGGTGCGACCGCGGCGAAGCTCGGTGTTCACCGGCATACGGTGCGCTCGCGCATCGACCAGGCGGCGAGCATCCTGAATCTCGATCTGGAGTCATTCGAGGGGCGACTTGAGGTGTGGGCGGCGCTTCGGTTGCGCGAGTAGACCTCTCTACCCCCATTTCGAGCCTTCTAGCCTGCCATTCAGGTACGCATTGCGGGCATCAGATACACTCTGAACTTGCGTCACGCAAGGAGGGCTGTCCGAGCGGCCGATGGAGCCAGTCTTGAAAACTGGTGGGCAGAAATGTCTCGTGGGTTCGAATCCCACGCCCTCCGCTCTGCGTGTCATGTTTTGTTTCCGGTAATAGAAAGGGGAGTGCGATGAGTGAACTTCGTCCGCGCTCAGAGTTGCGTTCGCGCTCTGTCGACCGCACTGACTCTAAGAAAAAGCCCGAAGTGCAAGGCCTGGCACGTCACGGTCGGTTGAAGAAACCGGGACCGTGGGGTTCGATTGCCAAGGTCGTTGCTGCAACGCTCGCCGTCCTTTTGGTGAGTGGCGCGGCCGTAGGAGCCGTTGCCTTCGACAGCATTTACGGTCAGCGCGACACTGTTGCGCTCATTGGTGAGACCGAAGGCCCACCGCCTCAGATCGGCAGCTTTGAGGGTGGCTTCAACATTCTCATTGCGGGTAGCGACACGCGTGCAGATCAGGGCGGAATCGGCGGAACAGTTGAGGACGCTTCTGGCGAACTCAATGACGTCAACATGATTTTGCACGTTGCCGAAGACCGACAGTCTGCCGTGGCCATTAGCTTCCCGCGCGACATGGTGATGGGCATCCCTGAGTGCCCGAGTCTCGACGGCGACTACAACAAGTACTACTCAACTGAGCCCCTCAATACAGCGCTCTCGTATGGTGGCCTTCCGTGCGTAGTTCTGACACTTTCTGAATTCACCGGCCTCGATATCCAGTTCGCCGGAATCATCACCTTCGACGGCGTTATTGAGATGACGAACGCTATCGGTGGCGTTGACGTCTGTGTGGATGGGCCTCTCGTCGACCCGTACACCGGGATCGATCTTCCCAAGGCGGGCACGTACAACCTCAAGGGTTGGAAGGCTCTCGCATTCTTGCGTTCACGTCACGGCGTTGGCGACGGTAGTGACTTGACCCGCATCAGCTCGCAGCAGGTCTACCTCTCCTCGCTCGTGCGCACACTCAAGAGTTCAGACACTCTCAGCGACTACAAGAAGCTGTACAACCTCGCCGATGCTGCCATCACCAACATGCAGCTCTCGAACAGTCTCGCGGATGTTCCGACCATGGTGTCGATCGCTCTCGCGCTGAAAGACATTCCCCTCGAACGCGTTCAGTTCGTGCAGTACCCAGGCGGCACTGGCGGAACGGGCGTGTACTCGGGCAAGGTTCAGCCCAACGAGTACCTGGGCAACCAGATGATGGAATTCATCGCTGCCGACCAACCGTTCAGCCTTGAAGAAGCCGGCGACGGTGTTGGCGCGATCCTCGACCCCAACGCTCCCGAAGCCGAGGCCACGCCAGAGCCAACTGACGGCGCTACGGCAGCACCGGTTGAGGAAGATCTTCCCGTGCTCGACATCCGTGGTCAGAACGCTGCTGACTACACGTGCTCGGTAACCAACAACTACTAAATCAGTCGATTTGTGGCTCGGTTCGTCGTTCCGCTCATGAGCGGTTATGATTGCTGAGTACGTCTGGAGACGTCGCATAGTCCGGCCTAGTGCACCACCCTGCTAAGGTGGAGTACCCGTAAGGGTACCGAGAGTTCAAATCTCTCCGTCTCCGCTCTGCGAAGAAAACCCTTGATTTTTCAAGGGTTTTCTTGCGTTAAGCGCCACCACATTTTTGCCAGCGTGAAGGGACCTCGTGGAGACCTACACTGTCGCCGAAGCTGTCGCGCGAATTGGCGTTCTTGCCCAGCGCGACACAACCGTGCCCTTTCTCCTCGGCATGGTCGGGCCGCCGGGCGCGGGCAAATCCACTTTCGTTGAACAACTCGCGGCGCCCATCCTCCCGATGGACGGTTACCACTTCGCCAATGAACACCTTGACCGACTAGGTCTTCGTTCGCGCAAGGGTGCCCCTGACACTTTCGATGCCGCGGGCTTCGCCTCGACATTGCACCGGCTGCGCGTGGGCGACACTGTCGTTGCTCCGCGGTTCGATCGCGACCTCGATGCTTCAATTGCTGGCTCGATCTTTCTCCCCAGTGATGCCCCGTTGATTGTGACGGAAGGCAACTATCTTCTCCACGACCAAGACGGCTGGGGTGCGATTCGACCGCTACTCGACGAGGTTTGGTATCTCGACATCGACGATGATCTGCGTCGAGACAGGCTCATCGCTCGCCACCGACGCTACGGGCGGTCGGCGACGGATGCGGCCCGCTGGGTTGCCGACGTCGACGAACCCAATGCCGTGCTCATCCGCACGACGCGTGACCGAGCCGACGCCGTCGTCACGGCAACGTAAAGGCTGGCTGGCGCCGTCGCATCCACAGGCTAGGCTCGGGCGTTATGGCAACTGGCGCAACGATCCACACCTTCACGGTGCAACTGGCAGATGTGGATCGCGGTGTCTACGACGACTTCACGCTTCGCGTGGCACGGCATCCCTCTGAAACCGATCTGTACATGATCACTCGGGTGCTCGCGTACTGCCTCGAGTATGAAGAGGGCATCGTGTTTAGCGAGGGAGTCTCGTCGACCGATGAACCTGCGGTGCTCGTGCGCGATCTCACCGGCACGATTACGGCCTGGATTGAAATCGGGGCACCGGATGCTGCGCGACTTCACTACGGCAGCAAGCTGGCCGACAGGGTCGCCATCTACACGCACCGCGACCCGGTGAAGGTTGCTGCTCCCTGGGCGGGCAAGAAGATCCACAACGCAAGCGAGATCGTCTTCCGCAGCTTTGATCCCGGTTTCATCGAGGATGCTGTGGCCGCTCTCGAACGACGCAACGCCGTCACCCTGTCGGTGACGGAGGGGCAACTCTATTTGGAACTCAACGGCACGACGGTGAGTTCGGCGCTGCACACCCACGACGTCGAATAAATAGACGTTCACGACATGGCGGAATGAATGCGGCCCACCACTATGTTGGTCTAGAAGATGACTATTCTGCCGCGCACCCAGCCTCCTGCCCTTTCGCTGCCCCTCGCGCGAGGCGGCACCATTGAGGATCTCGCGCTCGGCACGGGCGTTGACGGGCGCTTCACTCTCATCATTTTCTACCGCGGCTTGCACTGCCCGGTGTGCCGCAAGCAGCTTCGCGAACTTGACGACAACATGGATGCGCTGCATGAAGCCGGGGTGGGTCGCGTCGTGGCCATCAGCATGGACACCCTCAAGCGCGCCACGATATCGATCGAGGATTGGGAACTCAGTCGGCTTCCGATTGCTTATGGGTTGAGCGAAGAGCAGGCTCGCGAGTGGGGTCTCTTCCTCTCGAGCGGATTCAAGAAGGGCGAACCGGAGCTGTTTAGCGAGCCGGGCATGTTCATCCTTGACGCCGACAACACCGTGTTCTGGAGTACTGTTTCCAGCATGCCTTTCGGTCGGATGCCCGTGAAGGCCATCATTCATGGTCTCGAGTACGTCACCGAGACCGATTATCCCGCGCGCGGAACGGTAGCGCCCGCGCACTGAGTCGTGCACGCCTCGTTCGGCGAAAGTTTTTCACAATTACCCGCGTGTCCCCCTGATGGGGGTAGACAGAGGGGTGTTTCTCGCCATAAGGTCGATGCTGAATCGTTATTCAGTAGTGCGTGTAGGGCTGTCGAAACCTAGTCGGCAGCAGCGTGCGTGAGCCCGACGAAGGACTTTGGCGTGAATCCTCCTGTAGATCCCGACGTACGTCCGCGAGGTGACGGCGAGGCTCTACTCGCTCGCCGCATGATCATCACGAGTGGTGTCGCAGCGCTTGCCGCTGTGGGCGCGGCCGCGGCGAGCAGCGCCGCATTCGGCCCCGCGAGCACAATCTCGCTGCTTCCCGACGGGGCGAGCCCTCCCGTCACGCCTCCGTCGACAGGATCTGCTCCCCGCAACACCCCGGTGCCGACCACTCCGACGCCGAGTGCGACATCCACGAAACCGCCGGCCACGAAGAACCCGACCGGGGGCACGAACCCACCCGCGACTCAAGACCCGCGTTCACCGGCAACGGCAAACCCGCCGGCAGACCGCGACCAGAGTTACGCAAACCCGGGTGCGGGAACGGGCACAACCCCTCGTGCCGACACGCCATCGGCCGCGAAGCCAGCGACCAAGCCAACCCCGCAGAAGGGCTCAACGGCTCCCGAGTTCATCTCCACCGGCGTTGCAGACAACGACCAAACCCACGCCCATCTACTGGCGCGTGCGACGTTTGGCCCCCGCAGCAGCGACTTCGTGGATGTGTCAACCATGGGTATCGACAAATGGTTGGGTGCCCAGCTCGCTCCGGCATCCATCGCAGACCCGGATGGCGATGCCGCGTGGGCTGCCTTCCCGCTGGCAAAGTCGTCCACCGCTAAAGTGCGCTCGTCCGTTAAGCAGTACAGCTGGGAAGCCGCACGACAGACGGGTCAAGCAACCCTGGCTGCTCAGGTCTTCAGCAAGCGCCAGCTCTTCGAGGTTGTTGTTGACGTGTTCTCGAACCTGCTCAATGTCACAACTCCGTCGGACAGCGTCTGGGCTACCGGTCCCGACTATGCGAACTCGGTTATCCGGGCGAACGCTCTCGGCAGCTACGCCGCCATGTTGCACGCGGCGATGCGGCACCCCGCCATGTTGACCTATCTCAACAACGAGAAGTCGAACAAGGTAAACGTCAATGAGAACCTCGGTCGTGAGCTGCTGGAGCTGCACACGCTGGGGGTCGCCTCCGGTTACACCGAGGGCGATGTGCGCAACAGCGCCATGATCCTCTCGGGCCGCGGCATTGATTACGAGACCGGCGAATTTCGCTATCGCGCAGACCGTCACTATGTCGGCCCCGTAGCCACCTCGTTCTTTGCCGACGAGAACGCGACCGCTGAAGGCGGGCTCGACATGGGCGACCGTTATGTGAGTGTGCTGGCGCACCATCCGGCAACAGCAGCAACGGTTGTCAGAAAACTCGCAGTTCGTTTCGTCTCGGATTCACCGCCCCAGGCCCTGCTCGACCGTCTGGCTCAGACGTACCTCGACAATGACACCGCGATCCTTCCGGTGCTCAAGCAGCTTTTCGCCAGCAACGAGTTCTGGTCGGCAATCGGCGAGAAGGCACGGCGTCCGCTCGAAGATGCGGTGGGCTCGGCTCGTGCCGTTGGTGCCAAGCCCAGCGACAAGCTTGCCGATGGCGCCAAGAATCTTTACTGGGTTCTGCAGAATCTTGGTCACGCGCCGCTCACGTGGACCCCACCTAACGGATTCCCCGACGTCACGGGAGCGTGGCTTTCTGCCAGCCAGACGGTCTCGCGCTGGAATCTGCACCGGGGCCTGACCGGTGGCTGGATGAAGGGGCTTACTCCGCCAGCCAAGCTCAGTGAAGAATTGGCTCCCACCGTGGGCCAGTCGAACTCTCAATGGATCGACAGCATTGCTCAGCACATGATCGGCCGTCCGCTGAGCGACACCCATCGTGCGGTGCTGCTGTCCTATCTCGGTGCCGATGGTTCGGCCGAGGCCGAGGCGGGCGATGCGTGGCAAGTTCCGGCTCTCGCGGCGCTCGTGCTCGACTCGCCCTATTTTCAATTGCGCTAATCAACCGCGCTAATCAACCGCGCTGACCCGCATTACCCTCCCCAGTAGCTCGAACCCGACTCGAGAAAGAACCTCCTAATGACCGAGACCCGTTTCCTCCACCCTGACTGCCCCGACTGGCGACAGCTGGGGCCAACCGACTTAGATTCCGCGGTGCGAGCCCATAGCGAAATCGTGGTGGCCGAAGAGGCGGCCCGACGCGAGTTGTGGTCGAAAGGCTTCACTCGACGACGGATGCTGCAGGGCGGGCTTATGGCCGGAGTCGCCGCCATCGGCTCCCAGATTGTCACCACGCAGGCGTCCTACGCGGCCCCCGGCTCGCCAGACACGGGTGCACTCATCGTGATCTTCCTCCGCGGAGGAATGGACGGCCTCTCCGTGCTCGTTCCGGCAACCGACGCCGACCTCTTGAAGGCGCGCCCCGGTATTGCCGTTAAGGAGAATTCGGGATTGATCCCGTTCGAACGCGGCTTCGGACTACACCCGGCGTTGTCTGCTTTGAAGCCAATGTTGGCTCAAGGCAAGATCGCTGCCGTGCCAGCGATTGGCACCCCCGATCTGTCCCGCAGCCATTTTCAGGCGCAAGATTGCCTCGAACGCGGTGGCTCCGCTGGCAGCGCTTCGCAGACAGGGTGGCTCAACCGCGCGCTTGAGCAGAGCGGCCCAGGAACGACCTGGCGCGGGGTGGGGGCAAGCGATCGACTTGCTCGCTCTCTCGTGGGTGGTTCGAATGCGCTGGTCGTTCCCGACCTTGAACGCATGGCGATCGACGTGGATGACTCGCTCCTCGAGCCCACTCGCACGGCCCTTGCAAGCCTCTACACCGGGCTGGATCATCCCATCGCGCAGCAGGCCAACCTCGCCTTGAGCGCCTCCAGCGAAGCATCCGAAATTGCAGCGTCCGCTGGTGATGCGAAAGCGCGTGGCTATGGGGACGACAACTTCTCTAGCGATCTTGCGACCTTGGCCAGTCTCATCCGGGCGAACGTGGGACTTCGAGTTGGCACGTTGGACCTTGGTGGCTGGGACATGCACACCGACATCGGCACGCCAGACAAGGGCGACATGCACGACATGCTCAGCGCTGTGGGCAACGGTCTCGCCGCGTTCTTCTCTGACCTTGGTCCGAAGGCTGACACCACCACGGTGGTGCTCATGAGTGAGTTTGGTCGTCGTGTCGGTCAGAACGACAGCTCGGGTGTTGACCACGGTCACGGCGGCCTCGCCATGGTTCTCGGCGGTGGCGTCACCGGTGGCGTGCACGGCAAGTGGGAAGGCCTGGGCGCCGACGTGCTGGATCACGGCGACGTTCCCGGCAGCAACGACTTCCGCGATCTTCTGGGCGAGGTCGTCATGAACCGCCTTGATCTCAGCGCGGCCGATGCCAGCATCATCTTCCCCGAATGGAAGGTGTCGCCGATAGGGGTCATGGCCTAACGCAGCCCCGCGCTCGCGACAGGCACAGTATTATCGCGGTGATGACTACTTTCTCTCGACGAGGTTTGCACGGGCACGTTGTTGATGTGCTCGGCCGTCGCATTATGCGCGGTGAACTAGCGTCGGGAGACATCATCGATCCGGATGCGCTGCTCACCGAATTCCAGGTCAGCCGCACGGTAATCCGCGAAGCCCTCAAGGTGCTCACGACGAAGGGGCTTGTGGACGCGCGGCCGCGCCTCGGTACCTTCGTCACCGCGCGGGAACGCTGGCAGCTACTCGACCGCGACGTCATGACGTGGCGCTCGGAAGGAATGCCCGACCCGCTGCTCGTGCTCGAACTCAGCGAAGTGCGGCAAGTGCTCGAGCCCGCGGCGGCTCGACTGGCTGCCGTTCGCCGCAGCGACGAACAGTGTGCCGAGATCGAAGCAGCGATGACGGCGTTGGCCGCGACCTTCGAGAGCACCGAAGTGACGTCACACGTAGCAGCGGACTTGGCTTTTCATCGGGCGATCTTGGCGGCATCCGGCAACGAACTGTTGGCTCGCTTTGAGGTTGTGCTCGAACCCGCGCTGCATGCCCGCAACGAGCTTGCGTTTGAGAACGAAACAACAACCCAATTTTTGGATGACCATCGCGCAGTGGTGACGGCGATTGTCGCGCAGGATGCCGAGGCAGCCCACACCGCGATGAAGCTGCTGATGGACCAGTCGAACCTCGATTCGCACACGATCGTGAGCAAAGACCCGACCGGCGCCGCGCTCGTCGCCAACCGCAAGCAGGCTCTCTAGTGGCGGCCCGTACGGTGCTCATCACGGGCGCAGCCCACGGTATCGGTGCCGCTGCTGCACGCCTCTTCGCTGCCTCCGGCGACGATGTTGTCGTCACCGATATTGACGTGGATGCCGCTGCCGCGGTTGCCGCCGAGATCGTCGCGGCCGGTGGCGCCGCCACCGCCCATCGCCTCGACGTCGCAGACTCCGAGCACTGGCAGGAGCTCTCGCGTGAGCTGCGCACCGCGAATCGCCCGCCCGCCGTCATCGTGAATAACGCGTTTTTCCAAGTCGCGGGAATCGCACACGAACAGAGCGAAGACAACTGGAATCAGCAGCTCTCGGTGACGCTGTCATCCGTCTACCGCGCAATGCGCACTTTCCACGACACTCTCACCGAAGCCAAGGGCAGCATGGTCAATGTGTCGAGCGTGCACGGGGTGCTGTCCTGGGCCGAGCAGCCTGCTTACGGTGCGGCGAAGGGCGGGCTCATTTCGCTCACCCGTCAGCTATCACTGGATTATGCCCCGCACGTGCGCGTGAACGTCGTTCTTCCGGGATCGATCGAGACTCGGCAGTGGGATCACCAAACCCCTGAAGCGCAAGAGTTGGCGCGACGCCAGGCCACCCTGCAGCGGCTGGGTAAACCTGAAGAAGTCGCGTCGGTCATCCAATTTCTGGCTGGCGACGGTGCCTCGTACATCACGGGCGCTTCGCTCGTTGTCGACGGCGGCATGACAACGACGCTCGGCGCTTAGCGGGCACTCGCGGCCGCGCGCTCGGCTATCGCTGGCGTTGCCGACCGGTTACCACTCGGCGAGCGACCCATCATCGTGACGCCACACGGGGGAGCGCCACTGGTGCCCGATCTTGTCGGCGGCACGCACGGCAGCTTCGTCGATGTCGATGCCGAGGCCTGGCTTAGTGAGGCGCTCGATGTAGCCACTAGTGAAGTCGAAGACGCTCGTATCCATCAGATATTCGAGCACGTCTGATCCGACGTTGTAGTGGATGCCGATGCTCTGTTCCTGAATCAAGAAGTTCGGTGTGTTGAAGCCGACCTGCAGACTCGCCGCCAGGGCGATCGGTCCGAGAGGGCAGTGCGGCGCGAGTTGAGCATCGAACATGTCAGCGAGGGCGGCGATGCGGCGCACTTCGGAGATGCCGCCGGCATGGGAGAGGTCGGGCTGCACGACGGCGATGCCCGCCTGCAGCGGTCCCAAGAACTCGGTGCGAGAGAAGAGGCGCTCGCCGGTGGCGATCGGGATCGACGTTGACGAGACGATGCCATCGAGCAAGTGCGACTTGTCGGGCACGACCGGTTCTTCCACAAACAGGGGAGCGTGGGGCTCGAGAAGGGGAAGGATGCGGCGGCTGTTCGCGGCGGTCATTCGTCCGTGAAAGTCGATCGCGAAATCCCGTTCGGGGCCAAGAACTTCGCGTGCGAGCGCAGCCCGGTCGACGACCTCGGCGACGGCGCTTACGGTGCTGAGGGGCGACATCCGTCCGCTTGCGTTCATCTTTATTGCGGTCAGGCCCGACTCGACCTGCTGCGCGATGTTGTCGCGCAGCTCGGAGGGTTCGTCGCCGCCAACCCAGCCGTACATGCGGATGCGGTCGCGCACGGCGCCGCCGAGAAGATCGTGAACGGGAACACCGTGAGCTTTGCCCGCGATGTCCCAGAGCGCTTGGTCGATGCCGGCGATTGCACTAGAGGCGACGGGGCCACCGCGGTAGAAGCCGCCGCGGGTGAGCACTTGCCAGTGGTCTTCGATGCGGGTGGCGTCGAGCCCCACAAGGTATTCGGCGTGCTGTTCCACGGCCGCACGCACGATGTCGGCCTGGCCCTCAACAACGGGCTCGCCCCAGCCGACGATGCCGCTATCAGTCTCGATGCGCACGAACAACCAGCGTGGTGGAACGAGGAATGTTTCGATGCGTGCAATCTTCACGGCGGGCCCTTCCGTTAGTAAGTCTTATTATCCTACTAATGACGCCAACTAGAGTGAGCATCATGGATGACGTCACCCCGGACCACAGCGACTGGCGTGTCCAAATGCTTGCCCACCTTCGCGCCCTGATCGTGCAGGCCGAGCCCACAGTCGTTGAAGAGGTCAAGTGGCGAAAGCCCTCCAATCCCGCCGGCGTTGCCGCATGGAGCCTCGACGGACTGATCTGCACCGGCGAAACCTACAAAGACAAGGTCAAGCTGACGTTTGCACAGGGCGCTTCGCTCGACGACCCCGCCGGGCTCTTCAACAGCAGCCTTGATGCGAAGGTCAGGCGAGCGATCGATCTCCATGAGGGCGACACGATCGACGCCGATGCATTCCACGCGCTAATCCGTGCTGCGGCCGCACTGAACTCAGCGCGCTAGCTTCCGCGCCAGCCGCCAGCCGCCAGTCGCCTGCGTCTGGTCGGCTCTGGGTTGCGCCCACATTCGGCACCACATCCGCAGCCAAACCGGCATCCGCACCGTTAAGAATCGTCCCCTTTAGCGATCTCTAAAGTGTTGCCCGAACTGTGGCTTCCTGAGCGCGCGTGCCGCGCTTCCCTCTGGGAGAATGGATGCGGGACCAGCCGCGCTACAAGCGCGCCCGCGGCCCCGAGACAGCGCAGTCGGAAGGAACCTGATGCAACGCGAACACAGCGACGAATTTGACCGGTGGAATGCCCGCCAAGAACTGGCCGAGGCAATGATCCCCCTTATCGGCGGGCTGTATCGCAACCACGGCGTCGTGACCTCGATTCACGGCCGCCGCCTCATCAACCAGTCGCCCGTCGAGGTGCTCAAGGCTCACCGTTTTGCGCGTCAGCTCAACGAGAGCGAGTTGCCGATCGAAGAGACTATGCCGATCATGGTGGCGCTCTCGGCAATGCCGCTCAATTCGGCATCCATCGATTTGGCGAAGCTCGTGAACCGTTTTCGCGAAGTTGGCGGCGAGCTCAATGGCTTCTTGGCGGCTGAGCTTGAGCCTGTGCTCAAGAACGGCAGCGAAACGAAACCAGCGGGAGCGGATGTCGTGCTCTACGGTTTCGGACGTATCGGTCGACTGTTGGCCCGCATCCTGATCGCGCACGCTGGCAACGGCGAGGGACTCCGTTTGCGCGCGATCGTCGTGCGCAAGGGTTCAGACAATGACCTCGTGAAGCGTGCCAGCCTGTTGCGACGCGACAGTGTTCATGGTCCGTTCGAGGGCACGATCTCGGTCGACACCGAGGCCAACACGATTCTGGCCAACGGCACCCTCATCCAGGTGATCTACTCGAACGACCCGGCCACGATCGACTACACCGAGTACGGAATTTCGGATGCCATCGTCGTCGACAACACCGGCCGCTGGCGTGACGAAGAGGGCCTCGGTCAGCATCTCAAGTCGCAGGGAGTGAAGCGTGTCTTGCTCACGGCCCCCGGCAAGGGCGAGATCAAGAACATTGTGTACGGGCTCAACCACGATTCGATCGCTGACACCGATGCCATCCTCTCGGCCGCGTCGTGCACGACGAACGCGATCTCGCCGGTGCTGAAAGCGATCAACGACCAGTACGGCATAGAGCACGGGCATGTTGAGACGGTGCACTCGTACACGAATGACCAGAACTTGACCGACAATTTCCATTCCGGCGACCGTCGCGGACGCTCGGCACCCATGAACATGGTCATTACCGAAACGGGGGCGGCGAAGGCCGTCGCGAAGGCGGTTCCGGAGCTCGCGGGGTTGCTCACCGGCAGCGCCATCCGGGTTCCCACTCCGAATGTGTCGATGGCGATTCTGAATCTCAATCTCGCGACGGAAACCACGCGCGCCGAGGTGAATCGCTACTTGCGCGACCTCTCGCTCGACTCGACTCTGCAGCAACAGATCGACTTCATCGATTCTCCCGAGGTTGTCTCGAGCGACTTCACCGGCTCGCACCGTGCGGGCATCGTTGACGGCCTTGCCACCATCAGCACGGGCAAGCATCTCGTGTTGTACGTCTGGTACGACAACGAGTTTGGCTACACCAGCCAGGTGGTGCGCGTGATTGAGCATATGGGGCAAACGCACCCGCAGGTTATTCCCGAACGCGCCGTAGTTGGAGCATAATTTTCCGAACTGTGATCGTGTTACGCCCGCGCTTCACGCTGTGAGCGTAACAAAGGAAAACTCTCAGACTTGGCGTGTGAACATCGTTAAATGAACGATTCCGCGCTCCCAGTCATTGATCTCTCGCTACTTGATGGCGGCCCAGAAGCGGCTGCCAAGTTCCGGGATGATTTGCTGTGTGCCACCCACGATGTCGGGTTCTTTTACCTTGTCGGGCACGGTGTCGATGAGAAGTTGATGGATGACCTGCTTGCGGCATCCCGTGAATTCTTCGCCTTGCCCGCCGAGCAGAAGTTGGCCGTCGAAAACATCAACAGCCCGCAGTTTCGTGGCTACACGCGCGTCGGGGGCGAGCTGACCGAGGGCAAGACCGACTGGCGTGAGCAAATCGATGTTGGCCCCGAGCGCGACGTTGTCGACAACGCTGCCGGGCTCGCTGACTACTGGCGTCTTGAAGGCCCGAACCTGTGGCCGGATGCCGTGCCGCAGCTTCGTGAGTTGGTCAATGAGTGGAACGACAAACTCAGCGCCGTCTCGTTGCGCCTTCTGCGCGCGTGGGCTCACGCTCTCGGCGCTCCGGAGGACGTCTTCGACAACGCATTTGCCGACAAGCCTTTCCCGCAGTTGAAGATCGTGCGGTACCCCGGCGAGTCCAACCCGGAACCCAAGCAGGGTGTTGGTGCTCACCGTGACGGTGGAGTTCTCACGCTGCTGATGGTGGAGCCGGGCAAGGGTGGGCTGCAGGTCGACTACCAGGGCGAGTGGGTCGATGTTCCGCCGAAGCCCGGTGCGTTTGTTGTGAACATTGGCGAGATGCTCGAGCTCGCTACCGAGGGCTACCTCAAGGCGACGCTGCACCGCGTCATCTCGCCACTCATCGGCGATGACCGCATCTCGATTCCGTTCTTCTTCAATCCGGCCCTCGACACTGTGATTCCCCAGTTGCAATTGCCGCCGGAGCTCGCCGCTCAAGCCCGCGGACTGTCGCTTGACCCCACGAACAGCCCGATACTCGAAACGTATGGAGATAATGCGCTTCGCTACCGAATGCGGGCGCACCCCAACGTTGCCCAGATTCATCACGACGATCTGATTCAGGGCCCGCGGGGTGCGATCTAAACCTGCTCACTGACGTAACTTAAGTGCGGTCTGCCCTTCGGGGTGGGCCGCACTTTGTCGTCGGTGCCGGCGCGGTCTCCGGCCCGCCATCGTTGGAAACTCAGGAGATTTGGCTTTTCGAGGTTCCCAACCTGCCGATACGGCCATCGCGCGCTCAAATGTCCTGAGTTTCCACTCTTTGGGAGGTGACGGTCGACAGCTACAAGCCCGCCGCGTTGCCGCGTGCAGACGTTTGATATATCGTTTGATCACGAGTTTTACCGTCTATGAGAGCCGGAGCACCCCGTGTCGAAGTTTCCCGAACGTCAGCCAGCCGAGGCGTACACGGTCGTGATGCCCGATCATCCACGCCCGATCGTTATGATTGGCGCCGGCGGTATCGTCAAAGATGCGCACCTCCCGGCCTACCGCAAGGCGGGGTTCGAGGTGTGGGGGATCGTAAACCGCACGGCGGCCAAGGCGCAGGCGCTGGCCGATGAGTTCGGCATCCCGAACGTGTTTACGTCGCTCTCGGATGCCGTAGCGGCGGCCCCGAAAGACGCCGTCTACGACCTCGCACTCATGCCCGAGCAATACCCGACGGTGCTCGACCAACTTCCCGATGGCGCGGCCGTGCTCATCCAGAAGCCGTTCGGTCAGAACCTGGCCGAGGCGCGTGTGCTCCTTGAGATTTGTCACCGCAAGAACCTTGTTGCTGCCGTGAACACGCAGCTGCGGTTCGCGCCGTACGTCGCGGAGGCGCGCAAGCTCATCGCCGAGGGTGCGATCGGTGAGCTCTATGACATGGAGATCCGCGTCGCTACCGAGACGCCCTGGGAGATTTTCCCGCATGTGCTCGGCATCGAACGCCTCGAGCTCAACATGCACAGCGTGCACTACATGGATCTCGTGCGTTCATTCTTGGGCGACCCGGATGGCGTGAGTGCGGTCACGGTGCGGCACCCTGCCAAGCCTCAAGTCTCGAACACTCGCTCGACGATCATCATGCGTTATCGGGATCGACCGCTGCGGGTCACGATCAGCACGAACCACGATCACGGATTCGGCGGCAAGTTCGAAGAGAGTTTCATCAAGTGGGAGGGCACCAAGGGTGCCATTCGCGCTCAGATGGGTCTCATGCTCGACTATCCGCGGGGTGGCCCGGATGCTCTCGAGATTGCGTACACGGACAAGCCCGAGCTCGGCTGGCAGCCGGTACCTTTCGAGGGCAGCTGGTTCCCGGATGCTTTCATCGGCTCCATGAGCGCGCTCCAGCGCTACGTCGAGGGTTCGATTTCTGAACTTCCCACCTCGGTAGAAGACATAATACGTACTATGGCTGTTGTTGAGGCTGGATACGATTCACAAGAACGCGAAGGTATCGCGTTAGCAACGAAGGAGAACACTCAGTGAGATTTGCGCGACTCGGGCCGGTTGGCTCAGAAATTCCTGTCGTCCTGCACGACGGAGCGGCGTTCGACCTGCGCCCCATCGCGGCAGACGTCAACGGTGCTTTCTTCGAGTCCGGCGGAGTCGACGCTGCTCGTGCGGCAATCGCCGCTGGCACGCTTCCCGCCGTCGAGACCGAGGGCGTTCGCGTCGGTGCGGCAATCGCCCAGCCCGGCAAGATCGTCTGCGTCGGTCTCAACTACAGCGACCACGCCGAAGAAACCGGGGCAACGTTGCCCGACGAACCCGTCATCTTTATGAAAGACCCCAGCACGATGGTCGGCGCCTTTGACAACGTGCTCATCCCGCGCACGAGCGTCAAGACCGACTGGGAGGTCGAGCTCGGCGTCGTGATTGGCGCCACCGCTCGCTACCTTGATTCCCCGGATGACGCGGCCGCCGTCATTGCTGGTTACGCCGTCTCGCACGACGTTTCCGAGCGCGCTTTCCAACTCGAACGTGGCGGAACTTGGGACAAGGGCAAGAGCTGCGAGACCTTCAATCCGTTCGGGCCTGAGCTGGTGACCGCCGACGAGGTGGCCGATCCTCAAGCCTTGGGCTTGCGCCTGTGGGTGAATGGTGTCGAACGCCAGAACGGCACGACTGCGAATATGGCGTTCGGTGTCCACTACGTCGTCTGGTACTTGAGTCAGTTCATGGTGCTGCGCCCCGGCGATGTCATCAACACGGGAACGCCCGCCGGTGTCGCAATGGGTATTGAAGGCCAGCCGTATTTGCGCGCTGGCGATGTTGTTGAGCTCGAGATCGACGGCCTCGGTCGCGCACGCCAAGAGATGGTGCAAGCATGAGCGCCGAGTTCGACGGCCTCGTCGCCGTAGTCACCGGGGGAGCATCCGGCATCGGTTTAGCTTCAGCACTCACTCTCGCCGAGCGTGGTGCGACTGTTGCCGTGCTCGACCTGAACCCCGAGGGGTTGGATGCTCGCCTGCACGGTTTCGCAGCAGACGTGTCTGATCGTGCCTCCGTGGTCGCTGCTGTCGAAGCGGCGGCCGAGAAGTTGGGCGGCATCGACATCGTCGTGAACAACGCCGGCATCAGCGCGGTCGGCACCGTCGAAGACAACGACGACACTGACTGGGCACGTGTTCTCAACATCAACGTCACCGGTATGGCCAGAGTGTCGGCCGCAGCGCTGCCGTGGTTGCGCAAGTCGCAGCACGCCGCCATCGTCAACCTCTGCTCGATCGCCGCCCTCAACGGCCTCCCGCAGCGCGCTCTCTACAGCGCATCCAAGGGAGCCGTTCTTGCGCTCACCTACGCCATGGCAACCGACCATGTGACGGATGGGGTGCGCGTCAACGCCGTCAGCCCCGGCACCGTCTCCACCCCCTTTGTCGAACGGATGCTGCAGGGTTTCGACGATCCCGTCGCTGAACGCGCCGCCCTGGATGCCCGCCAGGCCACCGGACGCATGGTGACACCAGAAGAAGTCGCCGGTGCGGTCGCGTATTTGGCGAGCCCGCTCTCCGGCTCAACCACGGGCACCGCGCTCGAAGTTGATGGTGGAGTAACGCACCTTCGCGTCAGAAAGTAGGCGCTCGCGGCATCCGACTGTCAAAAGTGGCAGTGGGAGGCCAAAACCGCTGGTATAGTTTTCTGGTTGGCGAAAGTCAATGAGATGCGCCCGTAGCTCAGCGGATAGAGCAATTGACTACGGATCAATAGGCCGGGGGTTCAAATCCCTCCGGGCGCACCAGCTAAAACAGGTCTGACCAGCACTTTCTCGTGGAGTGCGGTCAGGCCTGTTTTCTTTTGCCCACATTTTGCCCACACTTGGAAAAGTCTTGGGTGAGATTCCGACTGAAATTCGGACTGAGTCACTCTTCCAGAACTAACGGCTGCCTGATTTTTATCGGACATGTGATGCGACCTATTGACCGCTGGACAAAGCCCTAGTTGGCGAGCGAGTGATCAGTTGCAGTGTCTAGAGACGGGACTTGTAGATCGCCGAGCGAGATTTGGGGTGAGTGGTTGGTTTTTCCGCTCCTAAATGTTGGAACGTCCCGATAATTCGATCATGGCTGCCGTGGCCCTGTCGCGGGCGGCATTCCACCTCTCTCGTTCACGGCGCTCGGATCCGAAGTACTGGACCGCGGCGTCGCCGACTGAGCAGGCAGACGTGTACAGATAGGCCGAGTGCTGGATCGCGAGCTCAAGCGGATATCCAAGGCCGCCGTCGGGTCGGCGGTACATTCCGAGTGAAGTGACGTTGCCGTGCGCGACACCAGATAATTGAGAGTAGACCTCACGGAGGGCCTCGTCTGCGGCCTCGGTCTTAAGCATCGGGCGCATCAGCATTTTGACCAAGTTCTCGGCGCTCGGCATTTTGGGAGCCGTCAAACCTAGTTCAGTAAGCGCGGTTGTGAGGCGTTGTGGATATGCTTCCGGATCGACGATCCCCCCTGTCGCGTCCTGAAACTTGGTTCTTACTCGCGCCGGATGGATCACGTCATGGTGGCTGAGAGTAACGAGCCGCGTTACCAGCTCATCGAACGAGTCTGCCCGAAGAAGGTAGCTTGCGCGGGACATGTTCTCGAGGGCAGAGCGCACGACGCTAGCGAGAGCAACCGTGGCTAGCTGATGGCGAGCCCCCTCAGCGTAGAGCTCGACATGATCGACCGCACTGGTGCTAGTGACGAGCATGACTACGTGAGCGTCGTAGACGAGACTCGCGGGGCCGCCAGTCGCGAGATTTCGAGCGCTCCACATGTTCGTTTCGGCAGGTGATCCTGAGCCGTCGGACCTATTTACGCCGGACGCTATCAACTCGCTGGCGATACTAGTGACTTCGAGAGTCGCGCCTGCGAGCAACTCAAGGTCGTGATCAGTCGGCGGCGGCGCAGGATTACCTTGATTGAAAAGAGTGCTCATGTGCTTAGCTAACCTCATAATTGCCAATCCGGGATCGTTCGGGAGCGAGGGGTGGCTGGCTAAATCGGGCAACTGATGACGTCATCACGCTCTGCGCGACGGTTCTGAGCCCGTCAATTGCCAGGAGAAATCGCACAGGGGCAACTAGTTGCCCCATGAGGGCCAACCGACCGTCCAAATTTCGGTCTTCGGAATCAACCGCGCTAGGTCCTTGAAACCGATGTGGGCTCTTCTGATGTGTGAATGAGCGGGTCGCTACCGCTCAGTCATCGCTTCTTCCTTTTCTTGTTGTTGTTTTTGCGTTTCCTCTTCGACGGTGGCAGAGGTGCGATCTTGATCCGGACAAACTGAGCTTTGAGCGTCGTTGATATGTATCCGATCACTACTGGGGTTCCAGCCGAGCCGATGGCGATGCCAAATGCTCGGTCGCACGCCCACTTCGAAAGTACGGATTCAAACTCGTAACGCATCTGTCCTTCGATGTCGTTGGCGTCACTGCCTTGTGGTGATGAGAACACGATGATCGCCCCGGCTCCAGAGCTGCCGGCGAGAGACAAATTTTCGCCCCAGCGACGGCGGCTAGCAGCTGCCATTTGTGCCTTACTGACGACGGACAAAAGGGTGGCTCTCTGCGCCACGGTAAGGCCGAGCAGGTCAGCGGCCGCGACCGTCGCCCCGATCATGCGTGATGAGCTAAAAGCGCGTACCAGCACCGCGTTCGAAGGCTCGACTGAAAGTTCCGGCTTCGCAGCCTTGGGTCCGTCACCTTGTTTGTATTCGTACCAAGGGTTGAGCATCGCCGTCGTGTAATCGTGGACACGCGAGTTGGTCGGCTGTTCATCCCAGAGCAACTGCTCGTCGGGCCCTGGGGCCGGTGCAAGTGGGTGTTCCGCAGTGACCCGCGCAGGCTTGGGCTGGTGCTGGAGCGCCGTGTGGAAAAACAACATGACTAGGTCAAGCTCGTCAACGACGCGCCACCTAGCTGCCGACTCCGGGTCGGTCCTTCGGCGCAAGTAGAGAAGGAACTGGGATGGATCGTGGATAAGGTCAGCAATGATCGCCAAGTCATAGGCCGAGACGATCCATGGCGGGTCATCACGGGTCATGACTCCAGCCGCATCCAGATCGGCGATCTCACTGCCGAGGGGTCCGAGGTCATCCAGGGTGACGACGATAGTGCGAACTTCGCGGACATTGCTGAGGTCCAGCCACGTGCGATCTCGCTTCCACAGCCCTCCGTTTGTGCGTATCAGCTTCGCGACGCGGCGGGCCTGTTGGGCACCGGCACCGATCGTTTTCTTGACCTCATTCTCGAAATAGTCAAGACGCGTGGAGCGAGCTTGTTGTGAAAATGACGCACCTTTGACCTCTACACAGATGGCGACATCGTCGATTAGGAAGAGCAAGTCTCCCTCGCACTCTTTGCCCACGGCCGTCGGCTTCTGTGCAGTAGGTCCAAGGTCGGAGGCTGTGAACCCTTGCTTCTCGGCGTAGTAGTAATACGCGGATGCGGCAGGGGCTACCTTGAGTATTTGGCTCAGGTAGTCGCCAGCCGTGGCTTCGCTTACCTCTCGGCGGTGGTCGTTGTACATCTGCTGAAGCACATCGCGGCCGAGGGATCGTTCGGTGATCTGCCGGTAGTTGTCGTCACCAATCTCGAGGCCGAGCTGGAGGTAGTTGCCCTCGTCGTCGCGAATCAGGGCGGCACCGGCGAATGGGCTCACCCCACTTAGATATGCCTCGACGGCTTCAACCGGGTCCCTCACAGAGAATCTGACGCTGAAAAGGTGGAGGATTTTGTCCGTAACCTGGACAGCAACCCCGCTGCGCCGGGCAATTTCCTCCGCTGTGAAAGATGCTCTGTGCCCTGGATGAGTCATGACCGATGCGTGAAGTGCGCGAAGTCGCTCGCGTTCCTCGCTGGTGGGGACTGCCTCGGATTCGTATAGCTCGCGCGTTTCGGAAGCTAACCTGTCGAATGAATCAAAGAGGTCCGTCGAATAGCCATCGATAATCGCATTTCGTACGTTCTGGAAGTCGACCCAAGTGAATTCCAATCGCTTAGTTAGCTCCTCGGCGAAAGCTCCCTGCCCGAACAGGCGTTGGTTTATCGCGTCATCGATACTTCGGTAGTGCAGATTTCGAATGGACAAGCGTGTGAGCCGGTAGTTCGCACCGAGACGTGCCCACGGGTCTCCGGCTTTCTCGGCATCAGCGAGGGCGGAGAACGTGCCGACCTTGCCGACCTTGCCGATCCTCGCCCCCACGATGTGGAGCATCTCCATCGCTTGCAGGCCTTCATTGTCCCGAACCGCCGTGCCAACAGTACGAGCGCCACGGGAAAGAAGTGCGGTGCCCACGATCTCGAGCGTCTGCGGGCTTGCTGGTGTCACCTCCTCTTCGTAGCCCATGCGTGCGGCCATGATCTCCCGGTTGCGGAGCAGCTCCAGTACATCGAATGCGTCGACTCCTCGGAGGCGACGGATGATCTTTTCGACGCCCTCTCGCACTATTTGAGGTCGACGTGCTGCGAAATCGGCCAATGACTCGCCGTGTCTCAGAGAAGCACTCGCGGCAATAAGCTGACGTCGAAGCTCTTCGCTGCCTTCCACACCATTGGTGTAGACCGTGGGTTTGCCCGCGTCGGCACGGTTCTCTTCGATCATGTTCTTACTTCTGATCTGCGGTTGCGAACACTCGTCGCTTTTTATCCGGAAGCGAGTCGTGCAGGAATGGCGGCAACCGCAGCTTATTGGACGGACCGTCTACCAAGACCTTCGCGGCAAGAGGATCCGAAATGTATTCGACGAGTGAGTAGGCGAGCATCGCAGCGATGGCTGTTGTGTACAGCGTGGCGTACTCAGCCCCGCCCCTGGGCTCGTGCCGGAGTTGAGTGCCTGGCTCGGTCTCTTCGAGGTACGTGCTCACGGTGAGGTGAGTAGGATGCACGCTCAACGAAAGGTTCCGGTACGAGGTGCGGAGGAACCCTCCGCTGTCTAGATCGCACATCATGTGGGAGAAGGGCGGCAGTCCTTTGCCGTCAGGTGCCTTGTGCGACTCCGCTTGTTTACGAAATTCCTCGTCATCGAGATACTCGCTCATGGCCATGTAGTAGCCCTTGAAGTCTCGGTTCACATCGATGGCGAGCCGCTCCACTCCACCCTCCGTGAAGTAAGACCAATGCGCGGTGACTGCGTGTTCAAAGCTGCATCGAGCGAGAGCGGCAGCTTCGCGCTGGAACCCTTGATTGCTTAGCAGGACGTAGCTAGATGCGAACCGAGCTGCCTGCTGGCAGAGTCCGTAGAGCAATTGAAAATCTCTGGCTCGCTCTTTGGGAATGATGAACTCGTCGCGAGGTAAGTCGTCGGCGACCTTCCGAATCCAACCCTCCAACTCGGCGGACGTGGGTTTCGAGGCTTTAGGGGCGCTCATAGGCGCGGCTTAAAATCTTGCGCCATCGGAATCGGCTCGCCCTTTAGCAACGCTTTCATGCGCAGGGCAGCTGCGCCTTCTTCGCGCTCCTTCGCCGCGAGGGCCGACTTGGCGCGTGCGCCTCGCTCTAAGAGGAATGACGCACCTATCGTCACAGCAGCGATCGTTATTCCAAGGACGCTGCCGATTAGAAAAGACTGCCATGGCCTCTCAGCCGTTTCCAAGGACGGAATGGCGATGAAGACCGCGATTACTCCAATCGCATAAATCCAGCCGTGGATAAGCCGAATCAACTTGCGGCGCTTCGCATTATCGGCCTCCAGCCACTCATTAAGATCCGTGATTGCTCCGATCAGGTGGACTTCAAAACTGTCCTTCTCAGGCGAAATTGGCATCAGCGCATACGCGGCCCCGAGGCGCTCAATGCGGAGCAGAAGTCGCCCCTCACGAGTCGCGCGTCGTGAGAACCAAGCGACAAGGGGGATCCCGATAACAGCGAGGGCGCCGAGCACGGTAGCGAAGATCTCTGACATGGCACAATGCTAGCGAGTCCCAAGGACATCGATGAAGGTTCTGCCTGATGGCGATAGAGTCGAGCTTGGCTAGCGCAGGTGCAAGGATTTCGGTTGGTTTTGCGGGACTAATTCGCTTAGTAAGAATGCTTGAACAGCTTGGGCTCTCGAGGCGTCGAGCAGGACAAAATCATATCGACAGACTGCTCGCTGATCCGTTTTGTAGCTGGTTCCTTTATCAATTCGCAGCTTCAGGGGTTGCAGAAATCTCGTCGCGCTCACTCCCGAGGATCGCCGCTTGGACTTCAGCAACTACGTCGATCGGTTCCTCGTCCAGGTCACTGGTTTCGCCGAATTCAGTCATATCGTGAGCCATCGTCTGATCCAACCAGTCGTCGAAAGACAACCCGTACTTCTCTGAAAGGTATCTCACGCGATAAATGCGAGTCGCATCTCCGAGTGCCCGGCTCAACATGTCGTAGCTCAATCCAGCCGAAATGACGCCGCCGAGCACTGGCACTATTTGCGCCAAACGTTTGTGCGTTAGCTTTACGCCGATCTTCGTGAATACAGTCTGGATGAACTTGACGAGAACGTCCTTCTCAAGCTCCTTCCACGTAGCTTTCCGCATCATCTGCTGGCTGAGACGCGCGAGTGCAGTGAGGGCAGTCGCCTTGCCTTCGAGGCTCGTCGCAGTGCTGTAGGTGAGCACTCCCATGAGAAAGGCTTCCTCGCTCGGCTCGTTCGGGTCAAAACCATAGTGAACCGCAACCTCGGCAATCGCCCGGCCTAAGAGCGCTAGTGACACGCCAACGTCCCCAGCGATCGCGACAACTATCACCCCTGCTGTGGCGCCTCCGCTGACGGTTGCCGAAACTTCCGCGCCAGTAATCGCGATCGACGCTCCCGCAGAACCGAGTGCGCCCGTAAGGGGGATGATCTGTCTCGGCCTGCCCTTGTCGAGAGCCATCAGATCCAGAAAAAAGAAAGGAGAGGTATCGCCGATTTCCGGGTGCCGCTTGCGGAGGCGGTTTGAACGGCGTTCGATGGAAACAGACGCAATGGCTGGCATGAAGATTGCTTTTGCTGCCCCGGTCAGCGCGTACTGGATGCTGGCATCGATGCCTCCCGTCAGCTTCTCGCCGCCCGGGAGTTTCTGAGCAGCTTCCGCAGCCTTGGTTGCCGCCGTTGACACGGCGTTTGAAACTTTGTTCGTCGCGCGTGTCCGAAGACTCTTACGCCGGGATCTCTCATCCGCGATGAGCTTCGACCAGGCGCGCTGCTCGTAGCTGGTCATTCCGTCTGCCATTGCGCTCAATTTCGCTCTCTCGCACTTTATCGCTAGCTGTATCGCTAGCTGTATCGCTAGCTGTATCGCTCCCAGTCTTGCGACCCTGATGTAATCGAGCAACGTCCCCTTCCGAGGGGAACCCGATAACGCGCACCTTCATTCGGCTATTGGGGGCGGGTCAAAAACTGGTTGCGATGAACACAAATATTAAGAACGCAGCCAAGCCCTGCGAACAAACCGCTGTGGAATGTAGGACCGTCAGAGAAAGTTCTTTCTCTCAAGCGCTGTCCTGACCGGCTGCAAAGTGAGCCCCAACTTGATGCGCCGATTACTCGCTAAGAACGCTTCTTTCGGAGCCGTCTCGCATCGTCCAGCCCGTGCCTTGGAAGGAGTCGAACGGTAAGTAACCATTTGGTGAAAATTCGCTGGCCACGCTGTGAGCAGATCGGCGTGCGAGCCACGCCATGCTTGCGTCGGGGAGCAGCATGAAGGTGGCAGCGTTCCTGAAACGAGTTTCACAGCCCCAAGAGCCTCCTCGAAAATTTGGGACGTAATCTAGGCACTCGGAAACAGGACCTTCTCGTGCCTGGGGAATCGTTCAATTGGCTGGAGGCGGGCTTTTTGCCAATCATAAACGAGCCTGCCCGTGCCCACATTTCACCCACACTCGGCGAACATCGTGGTCAACTCGCGGCATCCGAGTAGTGCCCTGTCAGCAGCGTTTCGCAGTGATTATGGGCACTTCCGCATAGTGCTGCGGGAATGGTTTTCGACTACGGATCAATAGGCCGGGGGTTCAAATCCCTCCGGGCGCACCACTCGAGAAAGGCCCCGCCTGTTTTGGCGGGGTCTTTCTTTTTTCGTTTGGCCAGTCTCTGCGGCGAAGGCTCCCGGCGCCAGGCCGAATTGGTAAACCCTCGGCTGCTCTGCGCCTACACGCGGTGTTCGGACCCCAGCGTCTTGAGCAGTTCGCCGATCTGGTGGTGGTGCTCTAGGGGGTGCCGAAGCGGCAGATCCGGGTACAGCTCGTAGCTGTTGCGTCGTCCATCCCGCTTGCGCGTGACATACCCGTCTTCGACAAGTTCGGCGATGATGCGCTGGGCGGCTCGTTCGGTGATGCCCACGGCTTCGGCGATGTCCCGTAACCGCATAGTGGGATCCCTGGAAACACACAACAGAACGTGTGCGTGATTGGTCAGGAAGGTCCAGCTGTTCATCTTTCCATCCTAGGTGACACGCGCTGTGCAATACACGCTATGGTTATCGTGTATTGCACAGCGTATATTCAGGAGGTTGGCCCTTGGGCTCCTCCTGGGGGCTACGGACCGTAAGCGAACCAGAGAGTCACCGCGTGATCGATCCCATCATCCTGTTCTTCCTGCTCGGAGCCGTCGCGGGCCTGCTGAGGTCGGAATTGCGTCTTCCGGCAGCAGTGTACGAGTTCGTCAGCATCGTGCTGCTGCTCTCCATCGGGCTCAAGGGTGGCGTCGAACTCGCCAAGCAGCCCTTTTCCACCCTGTTGCCACACATGGGGGCAGTGATAGTCATGGGCTTCGTCCTCACACTGCTCGCCTTCCCCGTCCTGCGCTATCTGGGACGCTTCACGCGCGCGGATGCCGCCTCTATCGCGGCTCATTACGGCTCCGTGAGCGTCGGCACGTTCGCGGTGGCGGTCGCCTATCTGGGCAGCAGGCAGATCCCCTTCGAAGAACACATGCCGCTGCTTCTGGTCATGCTGGAGGTGCCGGCCATCCTCGTGGGAATCGTGCTGGCGCGGGGCCTTTCGCGCGAGACGCGCTGGCGATCGGTGGCCCACGAGGTATTCCTGGGCAAGGGAATTGTTTTGCTGCTGGGTGGACTGCTCATTGGCTGGGCAGCCGGGCCGGACGGGTTGAAGCCGATAGAGCCGTTCTTCTTCGATCTCTTCAAAGGATTCCTCGCCGTGTTTCTGCTGGAGATGGGGTTGATCACCGCGAAGCAAATCGGCAGCCTTCGCCGCTACGGGCCATTTCTGGTCGCCTTCGGAATCGGGATGCCACTCTTCTCAGCGCTGGTGGGCACCTGGCTGGGCTGGGTTCTTGACCTCTCCGTCGGCGGAACAGCAATCCTGGCGACGCTGGCGGCGAGTGCCTCATATATCGCGGTGCCGGCGGCAATGCGCATTTCCGTGCCCGAGGCGAACCCCACGCTGTCGCTCGCCGCGGCGCTAGGAATCACCTTCCCCTTCAACGTCTTGCTCGGCATCCCGATCTACCACGCACTTGCCGTGTGGGCACATACATTCGCGAGAGGATGAGAGCCATGCAGAGCTATCACCGCAGGTTGTTAACCGTCATCACTGAAGCCGCACTCGAGAGCACCCTTGTTCGAGATCTCGACCAGCTGAATGCCCACGGGTACACCATTACAGATGCCCGCGGCAAAGGTAACCGCGGCGTTCGCGATGCTGGCTGGGAGGCCAGTAGCAACATCCGCATCGAGGTGGTGTGCGACGCGGAGACGGCCGAAGCAATCGCCGCGTACCTTCAGGAGCACTACTACGCCGACTACGCCATGATCCTGTTCATGAGCGATATCGATGTGCTGCGACCCGCGAAATTCTAAGCCGCCGCTCGAATCTTCGCGCAACGGCGCGATGTGCGCTAGAACAGAATCGGCACGCGCCGAGTTCGCATCCAGAGTTCCCAAAAACCTGGGCGCAACCTTAAGGGGAAGAATGTTGAAGCGAGATGGAACCCGAGATGAGAACGTAGACGATTCACGTGGCCATGTCATAGAGCACGCGATACTTCCGGTGAAGCCCGGCCTTGAGGCGGAGTTCGAAGCGGCTTTCGCCCAAGCGAAGAGCATCATTGCGGCTATGCCGGGATTCCGCGGACTGACGCTCTCACGCGGGGTCGAGCATCCCGAAACGTATCTGCTGCTCGTGCGGTGGGACACCGTTGACGACCACGAGATTGGATTTCGGGGTTCGCCCGAGTATCAGCAATGGCGAGCATTGCTGCACGAGTTTTACGAACCGTTCCCGCTCGTCGAGCACTTTGACGAGGTTGAGCGGGTCGAGGCAAATAGCTGAATAACCCGAACCGCTTTCGCTCTCGAGCCGTAAAGCGCGCAGGATAGGGGGATGCTGCTTCCCGCGATCATCCTCATCACTCTTGCCCTCGTGTTTTACACCGTCGGGGTGTGGAGCGAGCGAGTGCAGAAGGTGCTCAAGCCGTGGCACGTCGTGCTCTTCGGACTGGGATTGGCGGCGGATGCCACGGGCACGTTCTTGATGAACCTGATCGCGACCGAGAATCGTGCAGCCGGCATCGAGCAGAGCGCTTTGAACCAGCTGATGGGCGTCACAGGAGTGATCGCGATCGTGCTCATGGCCGTGCACCTCGCTTGGGCAATCGTCGTGCTGGTGCGCAACCGTGAAGCCGAGAAGACTAGCTTTCACCGGTTCTCTGTCATCGTGTGGGGAATCTGGCTTATCCCGTACATCGTCGGTGCCCTGGGATCGAGCCTCGGCTAGATCAGTTCAGTTCACGCAGTCAGCGACACCGGCGGCTGCAGATTTCGGCAGCCGCGCCCAACCAGCCAACGCCGCTCACCCGATTCGTTCGCGCAAGAACGTGACCACCCGGTCGCGGGCCGCCGCCGCCGAGTTGGCCGGATTCTCGCGCACTTCGCCGGTGAGCACCGAGTGGGCGGTTGCGGCGTAGCCGTCAGGGTTTCCCGGCGACGAGTCCAACTGGATGATCTCGAAGGCATCGCCGAGACGGGCCTTGATGGTGTCGAAGCGGGCGCGCGGGGCGGCGGTATCTTCGCTGAACCGTAAGCCGAGCGCGCAGACATCGCCGGCATCCGCCCGGGCAGCGATGCGATCGAACTCGTCGCGCGAAACTCCGGCATCGAGCTGGCGCGCACGGCCGACCGGAAAGGGAACGGCGGGCTGGCTGAGAACGGATGCCGCCACGGAATCGTCGATCGCTGCGGCTAAGGCGAATCCGCCCGTGAAGCACTGTCCGATCACCCCAACACCTCGCCCGGGAGTGCGGGCAGCGAGGTCGGAGGCAACCGCCCGAAAGTAGTCGGTGACAGGCCGCGATGAGTTCGTCGCGAACGCGCGGAACTCGGCGGCCACGCACAACCGCAGCACGATCCGCGTCATGTAGCCCACGGTCTTTGCTTTGCCTGGCTGGCCGAATGGTGAGGGCACGACGACCGTGAAACCGGCAGCGACGAGGTGCTCGGCTAGGCCAAGCACTTCCGGTGTGATTCCGGGGATCTCTGGGATGAGCACCACTCCTGGCCCCGAACCCTTTTCGAAGCAGTCATAGGTCAGGCCCGCGGCGGCGAACGGCGCGCGAGCCCAACCGCGGAGGTTGCCGACCGGTGCGGCGGAAGCGCTAGCGGCTGTCATGCGTACATCTTCGCTCACGAAACCGTGATCCCTCCTGAACGAGGAGAAGACGCGGTAGTCGCGCCGTTTCGACATCCACGGCTCACGCATATCCCGTTCATAGGAATGTCATAGGGAAGCCCGGTGTAGTGGAACACGTCACCCACCAGAGGAGCTTGATCATGAAGCGAAATCACTTCACCCTTACCGCCGCAGTCAGCACGTTTTTGATTGGCGGGGTGCTGTTGGCCGGATGCACGACCGCAGTCGAAACACCCACCGTCGCCTCCAGCGTGACGGCCGAGGTCAGCGATGCGAGCGTCGAGCTTAGCCTCGGCCCAGTTGCGACAGAAGTTCTTGCGGCAAACGCGAACTCCACGACCACGAACGATGACGAGTGGACCCTCGATGGCGCAGTTTCGATTGCCCTCGACGGATCCACTGCGACCGCCGACGGCGATGGCGTCAGCGTCTCGGGTTCCACGATCACCATCACGGCGGCCGGCACCTACGTTCTCTCGGGACAGCTCGACGGCCAAGTCGTCGTCGACACCGACGATGAAGACGTCGTCGCACTGGTGCTCGACGGCGTAGAAATTTCCAACTCAACGAGCGCCGCGATCGCGGTCGTCAACGCCGAAGACGTGGTGGTCTCGCTTAGCGGAACCAACACGCTCTCCTCCACGGGAGACGACGCCGACTACAACGCCGCACTCTTCAGCGACGCCGACCTCACCATCTCGGGCGACGGATCGCTCACAGTAAGCAGCTCGGTCAACGACGGCATCACGAGCCATGACGACCTCGTCATCCTCTCGGGGGATATCACGGTCACTGCCGGTGATGACGGACTGCGCGGCAAAGACTCGCTGACCATCGAGGGCGGCACCGTCACGGTGGATGCCGGCGGCGACGCGCTCAAGTCAGACAACGAAGAAGACGAAACGCGCGGCTACGTGTACATCGCGGGCGGCACTGTTGACCTCACAGCGGCGGATGACGGAGTGCAGGCCGAGACCGACATCGTGATCGCGGGCGGTTCAACCACGCTCGCGGCCGAAGACGACGGGCTCAAGTCAGAGGTCAACATCGTGATCTCGGGCGGCGGAACCGCTGTCACCAATTCTTACGAAGGCATCGAGTCGTACTACATCACGATCGAAGGCGGCGCGCTCGCGGTCAACGCGAGCGATGACGGCATCAACGCCACGAGCGGCACCAGCACCACCACCGACATCGGCGGCATCGTCGAAGCGGATGACGGAGCAATGGTGTCGATCACCGGCGGCGAGACCACGGTCAACTCTGCCGGCGATGGAATCGACTCCAACGGTTCCATGCTCGTGACGGGCGGCACCACCACGGTGTTCGGTTCGTCTGAAGACCGTGAGGGTGCGCTCGATGCGAACGGCACCATCGTGGTCGACGGCGGAACGGTCCTGGCGGTCGGTATGACCTTCATGGCAACCGCGCCCGAAACGTCATCCGCGCAGGGCTGGGTGAGCGCTTCGCTCGAGCAGGCGTACGGCGCCGACCAGACCGTGGAGGTGCTCGATAGCAGCGGCACGATGATCGCCGAGTTCACCTCGATCAAGTCGTTCCAGTCGGTCGTGCTGTCGGATGCCGCCATCACGAACGGCGACACCTACACGATCACGGTTGGCGGCGACTCAGCCGGAACCGTGACAGCCGGAGTCGCAGCAGCGGGAAGCGAAAGCGGCGGCGGAGGAGGCCAGCCTCGCCCGTAACACTGGGCGACGTCACGGCATGAAAGCTCATGTAAAGCGACGGTCGCGGAGCGGGTCTGCGCCACTCATCGCCTCGTGCAGCAACCGAAAACCCCACAGAAATGTGGGGTTTTCGGCGGTTACCGTTCACTCCGACCGCAGCGGAATGTCTCATTCGACAGCGAACAATTGTGCGCGTGGTGAGTGGCTCTAGAAAAAAATGATTGACAGCTTTTGCAGAATATGAAACGGTGTATCAAAATCCGAACAAGGGATAAAAGATGCAACGCTCGCTCGCCGTTCTCGATAGCTCTTACGGCGACGTCGTGCTCGAAGCCGAAGCCGCAGCCGCGCATGGGGTGACGGTGCGGGATGCTCGCGAGAACACCTCTCCTGCCGACGGAGTCCTGGTGCAGTACGCCACGATCGGCGCTGCCGAAATGGATGCGAACCCCTCGTGGAAGGTCATCGGGCGTTACGGCGTCGGAGTCGACACGATCGACCTTGAGGCTGCCGCGTTCCGGGGTATTCCCGTCGTCAACGTTCCCGACTACTGCGAAGAGGAAGTGGCGACGCACGCCGCGGCACTAATCCTCGGGGCGGCCCGCCGCATCCGCGAAGCAGACCTGCTCGTGCGTGACGGCGCGTGGGGCTCGTGGAGCGAACTTCGCCCCATTCAGGCCCTCTCTCAGTCGACTCTGTCGCTCATCGGAATCGGTCACATCGGTTCCGAAACCATTCGCTTGATGAGCCCGTTCTTCGGTCGAATCGTCGCTCACGACCCGTTCGCTGCTCCGGCCGACGGAGTCGAGCTGCTCGGCTTCGAAGAGGCGTTGGCTGCTGGCGATGTCATTAGCCTCCACTGCCCGCTTAATGACCAGACTCGTCACCTCATTGATGCTGCCGCGCTCGCCCACGTCAAGCCCGGCGCTGTTCTCGTCAATGTCTCGCGCGGCGGCCTGATCAACAGCGCTGACCTCGCTGCCGCTCTTCACGATGGGCGTCTCGCCGGTGCGGCCCTGGATGTGTTGGAGGCGGAGCCGCCGGCGGGAGATCCCATTCTTGACGCCCCGCGCGTGACTCTCACTAACCACATTGCCTGGTACTCCGAGCAGTCTGAGCGTCGCTTGCGGCACCTGCTCGCCGAGCGTTGCGCGGGAGTACTCGACGGAAAACCCGCCCCGACCGTGGCCAATCGGGCCACGCTCGAGCGACTCGCTAGCAATTAGCGCGAACCGGAATTCGTGGGGAAACACCCCGGAAATAACTTTTTGGTACGTTGTTCCATAATTTGAAAAGAAGGATCAGAAATGACTGAGCTCAACAGCCACTTGCTCGACATCGCTACCGCCGAGTTGGCTCCCAGCCCGGCACCTGCACGCATCGTTTCGGGCGACCCCACGTGCAAGGAAAAAGTGATTGTCGACACGGGATCCCTAGAGATCGGTGTGTGGGAAGTCACCCCCGGAGTTTTCGATTCGGTCAAGCACGACATCGGTGAGGTTGTTCAGTTCGTATCAGGCGCGGGTCACATTGAACACCCGGACGGCACTGTATCGCCGATCGCCGCTGGTGTCGTCGTCGAGTTCCTTCCCGGCTGGACGGGCACTTGGTACATCGAAGAGACCACTCGCAAGCTCTACACGATCTACAAGACCGCCCCGGCGCAGGCCTAACAGGAACGGGAGACAAGGCCATGAGTACCGAGGCGGAAACTACGCAGATATCGCTGACTGCTCGGCCGCCCTCGCGCCGCGTTCGAGGCCTTGTGTCCCGGTGGCTGCTGCTGACCCCGATCATTGCTTTCTATGTGATCTTCTTTCTGTGGCCCATCCTCACGGTGGTCCTTCGCAGCTTGAGTCTCGACGGCAAGTTCGATGCGGCAGCACCGAGTTTCACGCTCGATAACTTCGCCCAACTAATCGGTGATGACTTCCTGCTCCTGATCGAGGGCCGCACGCTGTTGCTCGCGATCAACTCAACGTTGATTACGACGGCACTCGCGTTTCCCACGGCCTATTTCATCTCCCGGCTCAACCGGAAGACAGCATCCGTACTCTTGCTGCTGATCTTGATCCCGTTCTGGGTGTCGATTGTGGTTCGACTCTTTGCCGTCACCTCGATCCTCAGCCCGAACGGCCCGGTGAATCAGGCGAGTCTCGCGCTCGGGTTCGGCGAAACATCGTTGCTATACACCCAGGCGGGAACGCTGGTCGGTACCGTCATGTACCTTCTGCCGTACATGATTCTGGTGCTCTACGCCGGCATGGTCGCAGTCGATAGCAACCTCATGCTGGCTGCTCGAACGATGGGCGCATCAGCGAGCTACGCCTTCTTCCGTGTCTACATACCCATGATTCGCTCGTCGCTTCTGAGCGGTGCGCTACTGATCTTCATCCTCGCGCTGAGCTTCTTCGTTGTACCTGCCATCCTTGGCGGGCCTCGGGATCAGACGATCGCTGTCTATATTCAGCAGCAGATCGACATCTTCCAGTGGGGCACCGCTAGCGCCATGGGAATGGTGCTGCTTATAGCGACAGTCATTTGCTACGTCGGAGTGGTGCGCATTGCGGGAACCTTCCAGCCCGGCGGAGTCGGCTCGGTTCAAGCAAAGGGTGTGAGCGCGGGGCAGGCTTTCCGCTGGTCGCCCATCATGATCATGTCGGCCGCGCTTTCGGCAATCACCATCGCCATTCTGGTGATCCCCGTGTTGTTCGTCTTCCCGTTGTCAACGGGCGAGACCGGCACAGTGGTGTTCCCGCCTCGCGGCTTCACCTTGGAGTGGTTCGTTCAGGTGTTCACGACCGACACTTGGCTCGGCCCGATCATGCAGAGTTCGATCGTCGGCGTGGGTACCGCAGTGCTGTCTGTCGGTATCGCACTCGCGCTGGCCCGGGTCACAAGCGAAATGACGTCGACTACCGGAAAAGCAATCATTGGCGGTCTCGCCTTTGCGCCAATCATTGCGCCGAGCATCCTGCTCGCTATCGGAATCTTCGACGTCGAACTCCAGCTCAAGCTGACGGGCACGGTGATCGGGCTCATCTTGGCGCACACCGTGATTGCGGCGCCCCTCTCCTACGCACTCATCGCGGCGTCCATGGCGGGTGCCGATCGCGGAATCGAAGCTGCAGCCTGGACTCTGGGTGCATCGCGAATCCGGACATTCTGGACAGTGGTTGTTCGAGGAATCCTGCCGAGTGCATTGGGTGCATTCGCGATTGCGTTCGTGACCTCATGGGATGAGGTCGTGCTCGCTCTCTTCCTGCAGACGGGCCCAACCAAAACCTTGCCCGTCACCATTTACAAATATCTCGAGAGTGGCATCATCCCGACGGTTCCCGCTGTCGCTTCGCTACTCATCGCATTAGTCGTGCTGATCGTCGTCGTTCGAGGCGTTGTCGGCTCAATATCCGCGCGGCGACGCGCAGCTCAACAGGAGGAATCACGATGACCGCTTCACACTCACGCCGCGGCCAGGTTTTCGCCTCGGGAATCGGACTGGACTACAACGGGAACGTTGCCCTCGATAATGCGTCGGTAGAGGTCCACGCAGGTGAGTTCTTCACCCTTCTTGGCCCCTCCGGCTCGGGAAAGACAACGCTACTGCGCATCATCGCGGGCCTTCTCGAACCGCAACGCGGCACCATCTCCATCGACGACGCTGATGTGACCGACGTGGACACTCAGCACCGCGATATCGGGTTCGTGTTCCAGAACTACGCGCTCTTCCCGCACCTGACGGTTGCCGAGAACATCGAATTCGGGCTCAAGGTGCGCAAGGTCAAGTCCGTAGCGCGCGCCGCTCGTCTTGCCGAAATGATCGAACTCGTTGCGCTGGGTGGGTTGGGCGACCGCTACCCGGCTCAACTCAGTGGTGGCCAGCAGCAACGTGTTGCCCTCGGTCGGGCGCTCGCGCAGCGCCCCCGCGTGCTCCTGCTTGATGAGCCTCTTGGCGCTCTCGACCGTGCGCTCCGTCAAGATCTGGGCGCCGAGATCCGACGCATTCAGCGTGAGGCTCAGACCACTGCGGTCTATGTCACCCACGATCAGGATGAAGCCTTCATTCTTTCCGACCGGATGGGCGTCATGCGCGACGGCAAGGTCTCTCAGATCGGAACTCCCGAGGAGCTCTACCGCGCACCCAAAGACCTGTTCGTGGCTCGCTTCTTGGGAAAGACAAACCTGTTCGAGGCAGAAGTGCTGAGCGAGTCATCTGAGGGTGCCGTCGTTCGAATCGGAGACCACCAGGTCACCGCACGCCCCGGAGTTCCCGGCGGATCATCGTCGGTGTACTGCTCTGTTCGACCCGAACAGATCGTGCTCAGCGGGGATGTCGTACCCGAGGGCCACCACAAACTCACCACCGGAGTCGTCACCGACAGCCGCTTCCTCGGCCAGAGGCAGAGCGTGCGCATCGCGACGGACTCCATGGAATGTTCGGCAGATCTTGATCCTTACGGTCAGATCCCCGCCGTCGGCGAACGGGTCACCCTTTCCGTTCGCATTGGCGAGTCAGCGCTTGTACCGCGCGAAACCGCCTAGAGATTCACCACCGCACCACATCACTACAGCACCAAAGCAGCACGTTACAGATACCAGAGAAACGAGGAGATCCATGAAGAAGACAATCAGACGACTCTCGATCGTCGGAGCGAGTTCACTCGTTGCGGCCCTCGCACTGAGTTCGTGTACTACCAGTGAGCCAGCAGATTCCGGCTCGGCTGGTGCCATTTCCGGCGACATCCTGTTCTACGACACCAGCGGTGGCGTGGTCTACGAGGCGGAAGCGGCAACGCTTTTCGCTGACTTCACTGACGACACTGGCGTCTCAGTGACTGATGATTACAACGAAGCCGCGACGAAGTTCTTCGCTTCCGCAGAAGCCGGATCGATGCCGTGGAGCCTGATGCTCTTCCCCACGGTTAACGATGCTGCCACTGCCGCTGCGGATGGCCTGCTTGAGAAGATCGACACGTCGATCGTTCCCGTCGACAAGCTCGTCGACGGTACCTACAACGAGTACGGCATCGAGGTGGGAACCTTCGGAATGGTGCTCGCTTGGGATGACGACGCTTACCCCGACACAAAGCCGACGGAAATGGCTGACCTCTGGGATCTCGACACCTTCCCCGGAAAACGCTGCTTCTTCAACAACCCCCAGTACGGCTGGACCCTTGAGGCTGCGTTGCTCGCCGATGGCGTTGCAGCAGATGACCTCTATCCTCTGGATGTTGACCGCGCGCTCGAGAAGCTCGATGAGATCAAGAACGACATCACCTGGTGGACCAGCGGAGCTCAGTCAATCGAATCCTTCGAGAACGGTTCCTGCGACATCGGAATCCTCTGGGCCAACCGTGCATTCACGGCATTGGACGCCAACGGCTTCCCGATGAACATCACGTGGAACGAAGCTGGGTACTCCAACAGCGTGTGGTCGATTCCCGCCGGTGCGCCCAACGCGGCCGCTGCGCAGGAACTGCTCGCTCACGTGATCAACAACACCGAAGGCCAGATCGCTTTCGCTTCTGTTGTTCCGACGCCCATCCCGGCATCGGTCAAGGCTCTGAGCCCGACCGACTTCCCCGAACAGGTTCAGGCGTTCTTGCCCGTGGGCTCGAACGTTGATGGCTCCGTTCTTCAGGACAGCGACTACTACCTGGAGAGCCTCACTGAGGTTCTCGACCAGTTCAACCGCTGGGTCGGGCAGTAATCAACTAATCGGATGCTCGCGCTGATCACTTGGCGCGAGCATCCCCTCTTGGCATCACACCGCACGAAGACAAGGAACACACACCATGAAGATCGTTTGCATCGACGGCGAGTCCCAGTACCGAGAAATCGTTGAGCGGGATGTAAAGATCCCCCTCGAAAAGCTGGGCCACACCTTCGACTGGTTCGAAGAGTCGTTTGATGACATCGAGGCAGCAACGGCCCGCGCCGCTGGTTACGACGTGCTCTACGTCGTGGGTGATCAAGGTCCGGTCCCTGCCGGCCTCATGAAGAACAACCCCGGGCTCCGCATGGTGAGTTTTGTCGGAACGGGCGCTCGCCGATTTGTCTCGATGGATGAAGCCGCAGCTAGCGGAGTCACCGTCACTAACGTCCCTGACTTCGCGAGCCAGAGTGTCGCCGAGCACGCCATCGCGCTGATGTTTGCGGTCGCGCGTCGCGTTGTCGAAGGCGATGCAATCGTACGTTCGGGGGAGTGGGCGAAGAACCAGGGCCTGAAGCTCGCCGGCCGCCGCCTCGGTGTTGTGGGTGCCGGAGCTATTGGCGCCCGTGTCATCACCATGGCTAAGGCGCTCGGAATGGATGTCGTTTACTGGAGCAGAACAGCGTCACCGGAGCGTGACGAAGCGCTCGGTGCGCCGCGGGTGGAACTCGAGGAGCTCTTCGAGACCTCCGACGTGGTTTCGCTGCACCTCATCCACAACAAAGAGACCGACGGCATGATTGGGCGGTCTCTCTTGGAGCGCATGCGCCCCACCGCCATCCTCGTGAACACCGCGCGTGCCGAAGTCATGGACAACGTCGCGCTCAAAGAAATCGTTGAGGCCGGAGCCATCTTCGGTGCGGGTCTCGACGTCTTCGTGGAGGAGCCGCCGTCGGCATCCGTGATTCCGAGCGCAGCGACAAACAGCGTTCTTGCGCCTCACATCGGTTTTCACACGGATGAAGCCGACGACGTTTTCCGTCTCGCGGGCGAGAACATTGTGGCGTTTGCCGCAGGCACACCGACGAACGTCATCGACTAGGAAGCCTCCCATGCAGACTCGCTACGCAACACATCCCGACGACTTCGCCGCACTTGACCTCGCGAGCCTCAAGTCGAGGTTCGTCGTCGGTGACCTCTTTACGCCAGGCAAGGTTTCTCTCGTTTATAGCCACCATGACCGCATGGTGCTGGGTGGTGCTGTGCCCATGGCAGGAGCGCCGCTCACGCTCGAGGCTCCCGATCAACTTCGCTCGGAGTACTTCTGCCAGCGTCGGGAGCTCGCGATTGTCGCGGTCGGAGCGCCAGGTTTGGTAACAGTCGATGGTGTTCGCTACGAGATGGCTGCCAAGGACGTTCTCTATGTTGGCCGGGGCGCGAAGGAGATTAGCTTCGAGTCTGAGGGGGCAGAAGCATCCTTTTATCTCGCCTCGGCCACGGCTCACGTGACCTATCCCACTACTCTCGTGCCGTTGGGTGAGGCGTTGCGTGCCGAGGCAGGCGACTCCTCGACTGCTAACGAACGCACGATCTACAAGCATTTGCACGAAGACGGGGTGCGCACGGCCCAGCTCGTTCTTGGCATCACGGCCCTGAAGCCGGGTAGCGTGTGGAATAGCATGCCTCCGCATACGCACGACCGCCGCACCGAGGTCTATCTCTATATGGATCTACCTTCGGAGCACCGCATCCAGCACTTCATGGGTCTTCCGGCCGAGCCAAAAGTTGTGGCTGTCCGCAATCACGAAGCGGTGATCTCGCCCAGTTGGTCAGTTCACCTCGGTGCCGGAACGACGAATTACTCGTTCGTTTGGGTCATGGCGGGGGAGAATCAAAGCTTCACCGATATGGACCAAGTCTCAGTTGTTGAGCTTGGCGAATGAATCCCGACCGCGATGCCCCGATCGCATCTGACTTTTTGACTGAGGAGTTCTTATGAGCACCGACAAGCTAAGTGACGACGCGCCGATTGCGGGAACCCAGAGTCTCGATCGCGCGCTTGAAGTACTGATCACGATCGCCGACAGTCCGGAGCCAGGGCTCACTTTGGCAGCGTGCAGCACGATGCTGAAGTACAGCAAGGCCACGACGCATCGGATGCTCCGCACTCTCGTGGCGCGGGATTTCCTCGCGTACGACGAAGAAACGATGGTCTACAGCCTGGGCGTGGCCAACTTGCGAATCGGCTCTGAGTACTTGCGCCGGATCGACCTGCGTCGCATTGCGCTTCCGGCGATGCGGGAGCTCGTGGCGGAGAGCCGCGACACCGCTCACTTGGCGACGCTGAGCGAGTCGGATGTCGTCTACATCGAGGTCGTCGATAGCCCTGAGCCTGTTCGAATCTTCAGCCGCGTCGGCGACTCGGTTCCCGCGTTTGCTACGGGTGTTGGCAAGGCGATCTTGGCGTGGACCAGTGCTGACCGGCTCGAGCGTCGTCTTCCTGCAACCTTGACTGCTCGCACCGAGAACACCATCACGACGCGGGATGCGCTGATGGCAGATCTCGCGGTGACGCGTGAGCGGGGCTTTGCGATTGACAACATGGAGAACCGCGAGGGCATTCGTGGTTATGCCGCAGCCATTTTCGACCACACTGATGCGGTCGTCGCGTCGGTGAGCATCGCAGGGCCAGCGGCAAAGGTCACTGAAGAGTTGGACTTGGTGTTGGGGCCTCTCGTGCGACAGACCGCCGACACAATCTCCAAGTTGCTCGGGGCATCCGCGAACGTTCGTCTCTCAGCCTGAGGGCTGCCGCGGGAATATCCTCAGTCGCCACGACCGTGGTCGCTGACAGAACCGGCACTCCGCTGTAGTGACAGTTCTGGCTTCACGCGCTGCAAATTACATCAATGGAACAGCCGTCCTAGTCGACGGCGAATGGTTAGGACGTAAAACACAATGATCGATCTCACTTCTCGACGAGTGCTTGTTACCGGTGGCGGGCGCGGAATTGGCGCAGGAATCGCGCTCGGTCTCGCCCGCGCGGGTGCCGATGTTGTCGTGCACTACAACGGCAGTGCCGATGAGGCCGCTGAAACCGTGGGCCTCATCCAGGCTCTCGGCGGTCAAGCGCTGGCCGTGCAAGCTGATCTCACCGACTCGGCTCAGGCCGACCGCCTTGTCGCTACTGCCGCGGAGTTTCTCGGCGGGCTCGACATCGTCGTTACGAACGCCGGCCATCTGGTGGGGCGTGCACCCGTCGCCACGATGTCAGATGACCACTGGATGAAGGTGCTCGACGTCAACCTCGCGAGCACGTTCTACGTGTGCCGCGCAGCAATCGCGCACTTGGAGATGTCGTCGGCTGGGCGAATCGTGACGATGGCCTCCCTGGCGGCAGAAAATGGTGGCGGCGGGGGAGCTGTGGCCTACGCAACGTCGAAGGCGGGCGTCGTTGGTTTCACGCGTGCCCTGGCTAAGGAGCTGGCTGCCAAGAACATCACGGTCAACTCTTTGGCCCCTGGCTTCATCGAGGGCACGCCCTTCCATGACACTTTCACTCCGGATGACGCACGCGCGGGAATCATCGCCGGCATCCCGATCGGCCGTGCCGGAAACGTAGATGACGTCGCGGGCGCCGTTCTCTACTTGGCTTCCGATCTCGCGTCGTTCGTGACCGGTCAGGTCATCGACATCAATGGTGGAGTGAACTTTAGGTAGCTAACCCTCGGCGGCTGATTGCTGCTCACAGGCGACGGTGACAGGCTGGACCCACTGACGAAAGAGGGTTCTGATGAACGACTATCCAGGAATGATTTCCAAGAAAAACCTCATCGAGCCTGTCCCGCGTCGCATTCGCGGCTATTTCGCGGGCGAGCTCATCTTCGACACGACAGCAGCGCTGTATGTGTGGGAGTGGGCTCCGTATCCGCAGTTCTACATCCCGCTCGCCGATGTGAAGTCTGAGTTCCTCGTCGATGAAGGGCAGGAGGACCATCCCGCGCGCGGCACCTATCAAGTCCAGGGTCTTGCGGTGGGGGAGCGCGAGCATCCGGCAGCAGCCAAGGTTTACGCTGGCGACGGGCTAGAGGGCCTCGCCGACATGGTGCGTTTTGAGTGGGATGCTCTCGACTCCTGGTTCGAGGAGGATGAGCAAGTTTTTGTGCACCCTCGAAGCCCCTATGCCCGAGTGGATGCCGTGCGCTCGACCCGCACGGTGCGCGTCGAACTCGAGGGGGTTGTGCTCGCCGAGTCCTCGTCTCCGGTCATGGTCTACGAAACGGGTTTGCCGACGCGGTATTACCTCAACCGCACGGACGTGAACTTTCAGCATCTCGTCGCCAATGACACCGTGACCGAGTGCCCTTATAAGGGCACCACTACCGACTACTGGTCGGTGGAGGTGGGCGGCACGGTCCACGACGATTTGGCGTGGTCGTACTCGTTCCCCACGCGACAACTGTTGCCAATTGCCGGCCTCGTGGCGTTCTATAACGAGAAGCTCGACATGTTCATCGATGGCATCGAGCTCACTCAGGCCAAGACGCACTTCTTTCCGTCGACTTCTGCGAGCTAAGAGCGCGGGTCATGGCAGCGAGCAGCTTTCGAACAAAAACCGGGCTTGTCGTGCCTGCTATTACGACGACGCAGATGCGCGAGGTTGATCGGGTTGCGGTCGAGGAGCTGGGGCCCAATCTCTATCAAATGATGGAGAACGCGGGCCGCAATCTGGCGTCGCTGTGTGTGGAGCTCCTCGGCGATCGCTGGCCGTCAGCACCGATAGTGGTGCTGGCCGGAACCGGCGGCAATGGTGGCGGCGGAATCTGCGCCGCCCGCCATCTGGCCAACCACGGTGGCAATGTCACTCTGGTGATCTCTAACCCGTCTCATCTCAAGGGCGTTCCTGCTGACCAACTCGCGCTCTACCGCGCCACTGGCGCACGAGTTGCGACGGTCGCTGACCTCGACACCGTGGATGCTGAGCTGCTCGTCGATGCCGTGTTGGGCTACAGCCTCGGTGGTGCACCGCACGGGGCAGCTGCCGAACTCATCAGATGGATGTCGCGCCACCCCGCCCCGGTCGTCTCCCTCGACATCCCATCCGGGGTCGACTCCACGACCGGCGTAGCGCCAGGGGATCACGTCACCGCCACCCACACGATGACCCTCGCTGCTCCGAAGACGGGGTTGGATGCCGAAGCCGTCGGCGCGCTCTGGCTAGCCGACATTGGGATTCCTCGCGAGGTCTATCGGCGCGTAGGTATCGAGCTGCCTCCTGCTCTCTTCGCTCCGGGATACCGGGTGCGACTTGAAGCATCCTAAACACAGTGTTTTGGGGGCCTCATTTTTGCGACACGCCCGGGATGTGGGCGGTGTTGGCGAGGGGGGCAAAATGCACGTAATGTTTCCTCTTGTCACCCCAAAGGTGCGGAAGTCCCGGGCAGTTCTGCTGCTAGGTTTCCGGCCTCAAGTGGGGGCCACCATCCTCCGAAATCTTTTAGGTTTGGGTCGAGTCAAACATCGGTTTACCTCTTGTGGGTTGCGGTGTCAGATCTTAGGATGAGAACCCGCTTTATTCGCGTGTTGATCAGTTGTTGTGTGCCGTTCTGGTGCAGTTCTGCTGGTTTGACAAGCGCGGTATTGCTGGTAAGTTAGACAGGTTGCCTTTCGCTTTCAGCGGAGGTTGCCAACATAGGTTTTGAAAGCCCTGGGGTGAAGCCGTTTTGCGGTGGAGGTCAGGAGCGTCCGATCCTTGAGAACTCAACAGCGTGCACAATGTCAAATGCCAAAAACCCGACTGTGTTTATGGGAATTGTTCTAATCAGAACGGTTTCGTTTATGCAGCGGATTCCTTTGGAAAAAGATATAAACAACAAAGCAAGTCAGTATTGATTTGTTCTGTCAGTTTCAAACTTGTTGCCTCGACACCCTATTCCGGGTGCGGGTGACGCAAGATGTGCATTGATGGGCTTCGGCTTGTTGGTGCAATCAAACATTTATGGAGAGTTTGATCCTGGCTCAGGATGAACGCTGGCGGCGTGCTTAACACATGCAAGTCGAACGATGAAGCCGGAGCTTGCTCTGGTGGATTAGTGGCGAACGGGTGAGTAACACGTGAGTAACCTGCCCTTGACTCTGGAATAAGCGTTGGAAACGACGTCTAATACCGGATACGAGCTTCAGCCGCATGGCTAGGAGCTGGAAAGAATTTCGGTCAAGGATGGACTCGCGGCCTATCAGGTAGTTGGTGAGGTAATAGCTCACCAAGCCTACGACGGGTAGCCGGCCTGAGAGGGTGACCGGCCACACTGGAACTGAGACACGGTCCAGACTCCTACGGGAGGCAGCAGTGGGGAATATTGCACAATGGGCGCAAGCCTGATGCAGCAACGCCGCGTGAGGGACGACGGCCTTCGGGTTGTAAACCTCTTTTAGTAGGGAAGAAGCGAAAGTGACGGTACCTGCAGAAAAAGCACCGGCTAACTACGTGCCAGCAGCCGCGGTAATACGTAGGGTGCAAGCGTTATCCGGAATTATTGGGCGTAAAGAGCTCGTAGGCGGTTTGTCGCGTCTGCTGTGAAAACTGGGGGCTCAACCCCCAGCCTGCAGTGGGTACGGGCAGACTAGAGTGCGGTAGGGGAGATTGGAATTCCTGGTGTAGCGGTGGAATGCGCAGATATCAGGAGGAACACCAATGGCGAAGGCAGATCTCTGGGCCGTTACTGACGCTGAGGAGCGAAAGCATGGGGAGCGAACAGGATTAGATACCCTGGTAGTCCATGCCGTAAACGTTGGGAACTAGATGTAGGGGCCATTCCACGGTTTCTGTGTCGCAGCTAACGCATTAAGTTCCCCGCCTGGGGAGTACGGCCGCAAGGCTAAAACTCAAAGGAATTGACGGGGGCCCGCACAAGCGGCGGAGCATGCGGATTAATTCGATGCAACGCGAAGAACCTTACCAAGACTTGACATATACGAGAACGGGCTAGAAATAGTTCACTCTTTGGACACTCGTAAACAGGTGGTGCATGGTTGTCGTCAGCTCGTGTCGTGAGATGTTGGGTTAAGTCCCGCAACGAGCGCAACCCTCGTTCTTTGTTGCCAGCACGTAATGGTGGGAACTCAAAGGAGACTGCCGGGGTCAACTCGGAGGAAGGTGGGGATGACGTCAAATCATCATGCCCCTTATGTCTTGGGCTTCACGCATGCTACAATGGCCGATACAAAGGGCTGCAATACCGCGAGGTGGAGCGAATCCCAAAAAGTCGGTCTCAGTTCGGATTGAGGTCTGCAACTCGACCTCATGAAGTCGGAGTCGCTAGTAATCGCAGATCAGCAACGCTGCGGTGAATACGTTCCCGGGCCTTGTACACACCGCCCGTCAAGTCATGAAAGTCGGTAACACCCGAAGCCAGTGGCCTAACCCGCAAGGGGAGGAGCTGTCGAAGGTGGGATTGGTAATTAGGACTAAGTCGTAACAAGGTAGCCGTACCGGAAGGTGCGGCTGGATCACCTCCTTTCTAAGGAGCACGTGCAACTCGTTTTCTCGTCTCTGCGGTATACACAGAGTTAGTGGGGAACGAATTTATGTTGCCGAGTCGTACCAGCCTGTTCGGGTTGGACGGCGCTCATGGGTGGAACATTGACATTGTGATCAGAGGAACTGTTGTTTCTTTAGTACGCCGGCTTGCCGGTTGGAACGAGGGGTTTCAGGGGTGCTGGTCTTTGCACGTTGTTGGGTCCTGAGGGACCGGCCACGGACTGTGATGGTTCGTGTTCGTACCTTAGGGCCGTGAACACCCGTCAAGGGTGTTTGGGTCTAACGGATCCTGGTACTGCTTCCCTTTGGGGTTGTGGTGGAGGATACCGCCCGTATTTTGAGAACTACACAGTGGACGCGAGCATCTTAGATCTGACCGAAAGGTCGGATCACAAGAAATAAACGATGACCCTCACAGCTTTGGTTGTGGGGAATAATTCATTGGTCAATCTCGGCACTTAGGTGTCGCGATCGATTCTTATACTCATGTGATATCAATTTTCTAAGAGCAAACGGTGGATGCCTTGGCATCTGGAGCCGAAGAAGGACGTATAAATCTGCGATAAGCCTCGGGGAGCTGATAATAGAGCTTTGATCCGAGGATTTCCGAATGGGGAAACCCCGCTGGGCGTTGCAAGACGACTCAGTGACTCCCGCCTGAATATATAGGGCGGGTAGAGGGAACGTGGGGAAGTGAAACATCTCAGTACCCACAGGAAGAGAAAACAACCGTGATTCCGTTAGTAGTGGCGAGCGAAACCGGAAGAGGCCAAACCGATCATGTGTGATAGCCGGCAGGCGTTGCATGGTCGGGGTAGTGGGACTTTTCAGCTGTTACTGCCGTACAGCAAGGATTACAAAGTGATATAGACGAATGGGATTGAAAGCCCAGCCATAGACGGTGCCAGCCCGGTAGTCGAAATGTTGCAATGGTCCGAAGAGTATCCCAAGTAGCACGGGGCCCGAGAAATCCCGTGTGAATCTGTCAGGACCACCTGATAAGCCTAAATACTTCCAGATGACCGATAGCGGACAAGTACCGTGAGGGAAAGGTGAAAAGTACCCCGGGAGGGGAGTGAAATAGTACCTGAAACCGTTTGCTTACAAACCGTTGGAGCAGCCTTAGTAGCTGTGACAGCGTGCCTTTTGAAGAATGAGCCTGCGAGTTAGTGATCAGTGGCGAGGTTAACCCGTGTGGGGCAGCCGTAGCGAAAGCGAGTCTTAATAGGGCGTTTTAGTCGCTGGTTCTAGACCCGAAGCGAAGTGATCTATCCATGGCCAGGTTGAAGCGTGTGTAAGAGCACGTGGAGGACCGAACCCACTTAGGTTGAAAACTGAGGGGATGAGCTGTGGATAGGGGTGAAAGGCCAATCAAACTTCGTGATAGCTGGTTCTCTCCGAAATGCATTTAGGTGCAGCGTTGCGTGTTTCTTGCCGGAGGTAGAGCTACTGGATAGCTGATGGGCCCTAAAAGGTTACTGACGTTAGCCAAACTCCGAATGCCGGTAAGTGAGAGCGCAGCAGTGAGACGGTGGGGGATAAGCTTCATCGTCGAGAGGGTAACAGCCCAGACTACCAACTAAGGTCCCCAAGCGTGTGCTAAGTGGGAAAGGATGTGGAGTTGCATAGACAACCAGGAGGTTGGCTTAGAAGCAGCCACCCTTGAAAGAGTGCGTAATAGCTCACTGGTCAAGTGATTCCGCGCCGACAATGTAACGGGGCTCAAGCACACCACCGAAGTTGTAGATTTCGTATTTTAGGTAAGCCTTCGTGGTTCAGCCGTACGGAGTGGTAGGAGAGCGTCGTGTGGCGAGTGAAGCGGCGGTGTAAACCAGCCGTGGACGCTACACGAGTGAGAATGCAGGCATGAGTAGCGAAAGACGGGCGAGAAACCCGTCCTCCGAATGATCAAGGGTTCCAGGGCCAGGCTAATCCGCCCTGGGTAAGTCGGGACCTAAGGCGAGGCCGACAGGCGTAGTCGATGGACAACGGGTTGATATTCCCGTACTGACGAAGAACCGCCCAAACCAATCCAGTAATGCTAAGTATCTGAATCCCCTAGACCAATCCCTTCGGGGTGAGGCGTGGGGCCTAGCGTACGACCCTATTCTGGTGCGGTTAGCGTATTAACAGGTGTGACGCAGGAAGGTAGCTGAGCCGGGCGATGGTTGTCCCGGTCTAAGAATGTAGGCCGAGAGATAGGCAAATCCGTCTCTCATTAAGGCTGAGACTCGATGGGTAGTCCTCACGGACGAAATCAGTGATCCTATGCTGCCAAGAAAAGCATCGACGCGAGGTTCAAGTTACCCGTACCCCAAACCGACTCAGGTGATCAGGTAGAGAATACTAAGGAGATCGAGAGAATCGTGGTTAAGGAACTCGGCAAAATGCCCCCGTAACTTCGGGATAAGGGGGGCCTAAGGCGTGAACGGACTTGCTCCGGGAGCGCTGCAGGGCCGCAGAGACCAGTGGGAAGCGACTGTTTACTAAAAACACAGGTCCGTGCTAAGTCGCAAGACGATGTATACGGACTGACGCCTGCCCGGTGCTGGAAGGTTAAGAGGAACGGTTAGCCGTAAGGCGAAGCTGTGAATTTAAGCCCCAGTAAACGGCGGTGGTAACTATAACCATCCTAAGGTAGCGAAATTCCTTGTCGGGTAAGTTCCGACCTGCACGAATGGCGTAACGACTTCCCAGCTGTCTCAACCGCGAACTCGGCGAAATTGCACTACGAGTAAAGATGCTCGTTACGCGCAGAAGGACGGAAAGACCCCGTGACCTTTACTATAGCTTTGTATTGGTGTTCGGTGTGGCCTGTGTAGGATAGGTGGGAGACTGTGAAGCTTGGACGCTAGTTCAGGTGGAGTCATTGTTGAAATACCACTCTGGTCATATTGGATATCTAACTTCGAACCGTAATCCGGTTCAGGGACAGTGCATGGTGGGTAGTTTAACTGGGGCGGTTGCCTCCCAAAAAGTAACGGAGGCGCCCAAAGGTTCCCTCAACCTGGTTGGTAATCAGGTGTCGAGTGTAAGTGCACAAGGGAGCTTGACTGTGAGACTGACAAGTCGAGCAGGGACGAAAGTCGGGACTAGTGATCCGGCAGTGGCTTGTGGAAGCGCTGTCGCTCAACGGATAAAAGGTACCTCGGGGATAACAGGCTGATCTTGCCCAAGAGTCCATATCGACGGCATGGTTTGGCACCTCGATGTCGGCTCGTCGCATCCTGGGGCTGGAGTAGGTCCCAAGGGTTGGGCTGTTCGCCCATTAAAGCGGTACGCGAGCTGGGTTTAGAACGTCGTGAGACAGTTCGGTCCCTATCCTCTGCGCGCGCAGGAAATTTGAGAAGATCTATCCCTAGTACGAGAGGACCGGGATGGACGAACCTCTGGTGTGTCAGTTGTTCCGCCAGGAGCACCGCTGATTAGCTACGTTCGGAATGGATAACCGCTGAAAGCATCTAAGCGGGAAGCCAGCTTCGAGATGAGATTTCCATGGCTTAGGCCGAGAGACTCGCAGCTAGACTACTGCGTTGATAGGCTGGATGTGGAAGCAGGGACTAACGACCTGTGGAGCTGACCAGTACTAATAAGTCGATAAATTGATAACACCCCACCTCACTGGGCGACCTTAGGGTCGTCGAATGGTGAATGAGAAGAATTCTCGCGTCCACTTTGTGGTTCCCGATTTACGGTCGGGAACTGCGCCCAGCACACACTGCTGAGCACCCACCTCGGTGGAATGCTCTGTGATGTGAACTGGCCCAGACTGATACATAAATCAATAGTGTTTCGGCGGCCATAGCGAGAGGGAAACGCCCGGTTACATTCCGAACCCGGAAGCTAAGACTCTCTGCGCCGATGGTACTGCAAGGGGGACCTTGTGGGAGAGTAGGACACCGCCGGACTTCAATTGTAAAATAGCCACACCCTTCGGGGTGTGGCTATTTTGCTTTAACCACCTATGGCGTCACAAAGGCAATGCCTGGGCGTACAGCTTCGCGGCGTAGCGTGAGGAGTGGATGCACTAGCGGCCCTCCCGCGAACTCCTCACTTCAGGGCACGCTCGCAGCACTCCCCAACTGCCAGGAGGCGACCATGCAGGTCATCGTCAATACCGATAACAACATCACCCTCAGCGAAGACACCATTGCGTCAATTACGGCGGAGCTCGAATCCAAGCTCGCGCACTTCAGCGCTCACCTCACGCGACTTGAAGTTCACCTGAGTGACGAGAGTGCCGGTCGCAGCACAGGCGACGACATCCGCTGCCAGCTTGAAGCCCGCCCCGAGAACCGCACCCCCGAGCTTGCCAGCGACAACGCGTCAACGGTGGATGGCGCACTCAACGGCGCCACTCGAAAGATGCAGCACGTGCTCGAGACCACCTTCGGTCGCGCTGACCAGCACAAGGGTGCCAGCTCGATGGGCGGGGTTGAACCGAGTTAATGCGTGCGCGCGAGCCTAGTGCTGCGCGCTCTGCATCTGAGTGCGCAGTGCCCAGTGCGCGGGGCGCGGCGTGCGGGGCGCGGCGCGCCGCGCGGGGCCGCTGACTTCGCATCGACAAAGTGGGTCGCCGCTGGCAGACTGAATGGCATTGCAATTGCAATGTCACTCAGAAGCGCGGGAAGGCTGGCCAATCGTGGCGGAACAGTATACGACGGTGGATTACCACACGGGCGGTGAGCCGTTCCGAATCGTTTCGTCGCTGCCGGTGAGCATTGAGGGCGCGGGAGTTCCCGAGAAGCGCGTCTTCGCGATGCAATCACCGGAGATCGAGCGCATCCGCCAGATTCTCTGCTTTGAACCCCGCGGCCACGCTGACATGTATGGCGGCTTCATCGTTGAACCGAACGACGCCGGCGCACACTTCGGCGTGCTGTTCTGGCACAAGGACGGTTTCTCAACCGCGTGCGGGCACGGCACGATTGCGCTCGGCGTCTGGGCCATCGAGAGCGGACTCGTTGCCATAGACCCGAGTGGGCTTACCGACGTTGTCATCGATGTTCCTTCGGGGCGAGTCACGGCGCGCGTGCACACCGATGGCGACACCGTCACCGGCGTCGACTTCATTAACGTTGCGAGTTACGTGCTTGCCGAACGCGTTCCCGTCGCTACTTCGCGGGGCGAGGTCGTAGTCGATGTGACTTTTGGCGGCGCAATCTACGCGCAACTGGATGCGGCATCCGTCGGGCTCACAGTTACTCCCGAGGATGCGGCAGCCGTGATCGCGATCGGGCGGGAGATCAAGTGGGCTCTCAACGATTCGGCGTGTGCCGTGCATCCGTCCGACGAGCGACTGAGCGGCATCTACGGAACTATCGTGTACGAAACGTTGCCACCGCATCCGGGCGGCGCTGTTCACCAACGCAATGCCACGATCTTTGCCGACGGCGAGCTCGATAGGTCGCCGTGCGGTTCGGGCACGTGCGCACGCCTTGCGACCCTCACGGCGAACGGCACTCTCGCTGAGGATGCAACGCTGGTGCACGACTCGATCGTGGGCTCGCAATTTACCGCGCGAGTGCTCGAGCGCGTCGAGGCGGAAGGCCACGACGCGGTGATGCCGCAGGTGACGGGGATGGCGTTCAAGACGGGCGAGCATGTCTTTACCGTCGACGCTCGCGACACCCTCACCCCAGGGTTCGTGCTGCGATGAGCGCCGCGCCCCGCTACCTCGACACCGCGGCTCTGTATGCCGCGATCAGCCCTGTCGAAGCCGTTGGTGCAATTCAGGATGCGCTGCTCGCCGGATTCGATACGGGAACCGACCATGTGCGGTCGACCGAGAAGCTGACCCAGGGCGACTTTCTCCTGATGCCCTCGGAGGTCGGGCCCTACGCCGGCATCAAGATCATCACGATCAGTCCGGAGAATCCGGCGCGGGGACTGCCGCGCATCCAAGGCCTCTACGTGTTGTTCGACAGCGAAACGTTGACGCCACAACTGCTGATGGAGGGGGCCGCGCTCTCGAACATTCGCACGCCCGCCGTCTCGTTGGCTGCCACTGAGGGGGCGCTACTGCGCAGCGCGGAGCCACTCCACGTCGTCATCTTCGGGGCCGGGCCGCAGGGAATCGATCATTTTGCAACGCTGAAAGCTGTGCTGGGCTCGAAGCGTGAGCTCGCCTCGGTCACGTTCGTGGTGCGCACTCCGCGGCCCATTGACGTCGTTGAAGCCACGGTCGTGGCGGCGGGGAGCGCCGATGCCGAAGCCGCCGTCGCCGAGGCCGGTCTCATAATCTGCGCGACGACAGCCCGCACTCCGCTCTTTGACTCCGCGGCCGTTCGAGATGACGCCGTCGTGATTGCCGTTGGCTCGCACGAACCGGATGCCCGTGAACTCGACTCCGCGCTCATGGCGCGCGCGCAAGTGATCGTCGAAGACGTGCCAACCGCACTGCGGGAAAGTGGCGACGTGATCCTCGCGACCGGGGAGGGCGTGCTTTCGGCCGACAACCTTCTTGCGATGGCCGATGTCGTGTGCGGCCGGGTCGAACTGCAGGCTGACCGTCCGGTGGTGTTCAAGAGCTCGGGGATGAGTTGGGAAGACCTCGCTGTTGCGTCCGCGATTAGTCGTGCAACGGCACCATCGAGGGTCGACGATGGCTACGGCGTTACGGGTACTGATGACTGAGCAGACGGCGGCGTCGCGACCGCCACGCGCGAGCATCCGCCAGTACGTTGCTGACACGTTGCGGGCGGCACTCATCGCGGGCGAGCTGGTGCCAGGGCAGGTCTACTCGGCCCCGGCGCTCGCGAAACAGCTCGACGTTTCGGCAACGCCAATTCGCGAGGCGATGCTCGATCTTGCCCGCGACGGGATGGTCGATGTTGTGCCCAATACGGGCTTTCGCATAACGGAGGTCACCGCGCACGACCTCGACCAGATCGCCGAAGTACGCCTGCTGCTCGAAGTGCCGATCATGGTGGAAGTGGCTGCGGCATCCGGTGCTGAGCGGGATGCACAGCTGAACGCCCTGCGACCCATCGTCGACGAGATGGTGGATGCCGCCCGCCGTAAGGACCTCACGGCGTACCTCAGTGCGGATGCGACTTTTCACACCCACTTCCTTGCCCTGCACGGCAACGAGATCCTCGTGGCGACCGTGCGGGAGCTGCGCGATCGCACTCGCCTGCACGGACTCAAGGGGGTTGCCGATGCGGGCCACCTTGTCGAAAACACGAACGAGCACTACGCGATGATCGATGCGGCGCTTGAGCACGATCGCACCGCGATGGAGCAGATCATGCGCAACCATCTCAGTCACGTGCGCACGAACTGGGCTGCTGGCGAAGCACCGCAGGGCTCGCGCTAGAGCGCACTCACGCTACCGTCGACGACGTCGCTCCGAGGTGCGCACTCCGTTGCGCCGCTGGCGCGGTCTCAGTGGCGGTGAAGCTCGAAGGGTGCACTGCTCCGGTACTGCTGACTCCATCCGGAGGTGTAGCGTGCACTAGCGTGGCTGGCCGTTGGCCGGCACCAACCAAAGGATCACACATGGATGTTGAGAACGAAGTTCTGCCCACCAGCAAGGAGCGTCTCGAGGAAATCGGGCAACCCGGTCCGGAAGGTCCCATCTTCATGGTCAACATGCTGAAGTTCAAAGATCACGCCGAGTACCCCGACGGCAGAGAAACCGAGCTCACTGGCCGCGAGGCGTACCACCTCTACGCGAAGGTGGCGGAAGAACTGATCCGGGGCATCGGCGGAGAAGTGACCTTCGACGGCGACGTAACGTTCCTGAACACCGGCGAGGTCGAAGAGCTGTGGGACGAGATCATGATCGCGCGCTATGGCCAAAGGTCCGATCTTGTGGACATGGTCCGCACGGACGAGTGGAAAGCCGCTGCGGTTCATCGCGTGGCAGGGCTGAAAGGCGAACTCAATATTGAAACCGTGGCGTCAGCTACGAGCGTTCAATCGGTGTAACCAGCATTGCTAGGAGCCGAGCCACAGTCTGAGCTCGGTCTCCGGCGCGCGGGAGGAGTCGGCCGTTCAGTCGCGAATGGTCGGCTCCTCGGCGAGGGGGAGGTGCAGCTCGAAGGTTGCACCGCCTCCCGGGGTTGGCCGCAATTGCACAGAGCCGTGATGCTGGAGTGCTATCTCCAGAGTGACGGCAAGGCCGAGACCGGCGCCGTCGTGACTGCTCCGTACGCGAGACGGATCTGAGCGATAGAAGGGCTGGAAGATTTTGTCTCGCTCGTCTTCGGCAATGCCTGGTCCGTGATCCACGACGCTGATCACAGCCTCGTTGTCAATGAGGTTCGCAACGACAGCGACGGCGGTATCAGTCGGGGTATGGCGGCACGCGTTCGCAACGAGGTTAAGCAGTGCTTGGTGGAGTTGCGCCGGATTGCCGGTGAGCGGAACGTTCACTACTGCGCCGAGATCGGTCGTGATCGTGCGCGACGGGAAAGCGACCCGTAGATCGTCGACCACGTTCTCTGCCACCGTGACCAGGTCAACATCCTCCTGCACGGCCTTAAGCGGTTTTCCCTCCCGCACCAGTTGCAACATCGAGTTGACGAGCACGTTGAGGCGGATGCTTTCGTCGCCTACGCGGGACATTGCGCGATCGAGAGCGCCCGGAGTGGAAAGCATGTCTTGCGCGTAGAGGTCGCTGTAACCCTTGAGGGCGGTTAGTGGGGTGCGAATCTCGTGCGCGACATCCGCAAGCAGACGACGCATGTCATTTCGAGCCCGCGTAGCATCGGCGGCGGACTGCTCTCGCTCGGCGAGGGCATCCCGCAGTCGGTTCACCATCCGATCGATATCGGTCGAGAGCTCCGCGATCTCGCGCGAGCCACCCGCCGGTGCAATCGGGGTATCAAGCCCGCCATCCGCGATCTGCGTAACGCTCCGAGCAACTCCGGCGAGTGGCCGTGCGATCTGCCGGGCGAGGAACCAGGCCATCGCAGCTTCGAGCACGGCGATCGTGACCCCGCCGACCACTAGCGTGCCGCGCAGGCTCGCCAACGCTGCGTTGTAGGAATCGAGCGATAACGCGGTCACGCGAACCACACCATCCGGGGTCGGCGAGATTGACACCCGATAGTTGTCGACCGTGACTGTAGTGCTCGTGGTCGTTGCCCCGAAGTACGCGAGATCCGCCGCAGCGAACGGGCTTGTGATCCCCAGATTGTCGAGAACAGTACCGTCGGGTGCGACGGTGAACTGGACCGGGAGGCTCTGGTCATCAATGTTCGGAGTGGGTGGCGCTTGCTCCGACTCCGTGGTCGGGCCGCTATCGGGCAGAGAATCGGGGCGTGGGGCAGGGGCGTCGGGGTCGGCGTCGGCGGGCGGTGGAACAGTGGTCACTTCCGCACGGGCGAGTTCGGCATCCACTTCTGCGAGCCGACGAGCGCTTTCGCTGACGTCCACAGCAAGGGCGAAGGCGAGGAAGCCTACGACGATCGTCGCGAGAACGGGCAGCAGCAGCATCCATCTCAGAGAGAGGCGTCTCACGAAGCCTCCTCACGCAACACGTAACCTATGCCGCGACGGGTATGGATCAGGGGCGGATGCCCGTCGTCGAGTTTGCGCCGCAGGTAGCCGATATATAACTCGACAACATTCTCGCTGCCGGAGAAGTCGTCTTGCCACACCTCAACGAGGATCTGGGCCTTAGAGAGCACAACGCCGCGATTGGCCACGAGGTAGTGCAAGAGCCGAAACTCTGTGGCCGAAAGATCAACGAGGGCTCCGCCGCGACGAGCCTGGTGGCCGGCTAGATCAAGAGTGAGCGAGCCAACCTGCAGCATGGTTGTAGCCGTCCTCGGGCTGGTGCGACGCAGGATCGCCGCAACGCGGAACACCAGCTCGTCGACGGTGAACGGTTTGGTCAGGTAGTCGTCGCCGCCGGTGGCGAATCCGCGGATGCGATCCTCGGGCTCCGCCAGCGCAGTGAGAAAGAGAATGGGGGTCGTCGACCCGGTGGCGCGCAGTCGGCGGCACACTTCGAGACCGTCAATGCCGGGGAGCATCACATCGAGAACGATGAGATCAGTGGGCTGGGCGAGCGCCGAGCTGAGCGCCTGATGGCCATCGGCGACGCTCGTAACCGCATGGCCCTGAAAGCTCAAAGCGGTGGTCACGACGTCACTAATCGCTTCGCTGTCTTCGGCTACGAGGATGCGATGGGCGGGTGACTGCGGTGCGTTCGACACGGCCTGAATCTAGCAAGAAAAACTGTGGCACAGTTGTGGCGAATTCCACAGCGTGACCACAGCAACCGCGCCGAGGGTGTCACTATGAACACAACTGTACGGCGCGACATCCGCCTCAAACGTCCCCCGCTGTTCGCGGGCGTGCTCGTCTTGTCAGCCCTCGCGCTGGCAGCGTGCGCTTCGGCCGACACCACCAGCTCGACCTCAACCGACGGTTCCACCACTGCCGTGTCGGCTGGACTCGACCTTGACCTGTTCGTTGATGGAGCGATCGTTGGTGACCCAGCGACCGTCGACTGCACGCTTAACGGCGGCACGGAAACGACCTGTTACGAGATCACGATCTCCGGATACCCCACCGACCACGAGATCGGCCCGTTCTGCCCTGACACGACCTCCACTTCGGCTGACGACGCCGGTATTTGGTTCGATGGAGAAGAGGTCTACGACCTCGATGGTGAGTTCATCGCGAACCTCGCGGAGACCTACGGCGACGACGGCTGGCACATGTATGACGAGGACGGCAACGTCTACGTCACCGACACCGTTGAGGCCTTCGAAGCCGCAGCGCGTCCGGATGTCGACCCCGAGTACCAGAACTACTGCATCGAGGGCAGCTATGACTTCCTCGACAACGGTGAGCCGATCGAGTCGACCGTTCTGATCCCCACCACTCCTGTTGCCGCTGACGCGTCAGCAGCATCGCAGGGCAACCAGGGCATCACTCTTGACGGTGTCGTCATCGCCGAGTCCGCTCCCGTTGACGCCATCCTCGGCGCCTACACGATCGCCTCGTTCGACGACTGCGGCGCCCACTTCAACCCGTTCGAGGGCTACCACCTGCACGGTGCGACAGGGTGCTCCGAAGTTGGCGATGCCGCCGAAGGCGAGACCCCGATCTTCGGTTACGCGATGGACGGCTTCGCCGTGCACAGCCCCTACAGCGACGAAGAGCTCGCCAACGTGGAGCTCGACGAGTGCAACGGACACACCACCGACGAACTCGGTTACCACTACCACGCGAACTCCGCTGAAAAGAACCAGGTTATTCAGTGCCTCGTCGGCGAGACGGTAGCCAGTGACGATGAAGGCGCGGGCGGCCCGCCCGCTGGTGGCGCACCCGCTGACCCTAACGAATAGCCCCAAAGGCGATTGCAACTGAACCGTTTCTGACGAAACCTTCTGGAGAATCAGTATGAAAACATCCGCCCAATTTGTGTTGGTGCCCTTGGCCTGTCTCGCGCTGCTAGTGAGCGCGTGCACAGCAGCTGACGACTCGACGGACAGCACTAGCGACGCGGTATCGTCGGCGACGGATTCTGAAGTCGCAGCGCTCTTCGCCGACGGAGCGTTGACGTCAGACGCGATCACCGTTGACTGCACCCTCTCCAACGGCAGCGAGTCAACGTGCTACCAATTTGAGGTCGCGAGTCTCTCATCAGCGGTCGATACTGAGGGCCCGTTCTGCCCCGAAACCACCACAGACGAGGGTGGAATTTGGGTCTGGGATGGGGACGAACCTGGTCTCTACGCGCTCGATGAAGACTTCTGGGCCCTCATGGAGTCGCAGGGCTTCGAGTTCGCTGACGCGGATGGCGACATCACGATCGTGGACCCTGCTGGCGGAACTCCGTCGTCATCGACGACAGAGAATTCCTGCCTGCAGGCCACACCGGATGACAGCTATCACCTGCAGGTGCTGATCCCCACGACGCCCGAGCTTCTTGACGAAGTAACGGACCTCTCGGTGATCTCGCAGATCGGCCTCGCCTTTGACGGTGTAACCATCTTCGGCGACGCTCCCTCGGTGCTCGACACCGGCGGACTCCCGGCGCTTGATGCCTGTGGTGGACACATCGACCCCTCGGGTTACTACCACTGGCACTTCGGCGCCGAGTCGATCCAGTCGATCTTGGATGCCGCAGGTGCGAACGCAACCTGTGCGATCGAGCAAGATAACGAAGCTCCCGTCGCGCTCGCCTACGACGGCTACGTGATCTATGGCTCAGAAGAGGATGGCGCAGTACCTACCGACCTCGATGAGTGCGGCGGCCACGTTTCTGACACCGAAGAGTTCGGTGAGGTGTACCACTACCACCTCAGCACCGACGCATCCAACCTGCCGCTGTGCCGAGTAGGGGCAACGGCAGAGGTAACACTCTCTAGCCCTGACGGCGACAACGTCGCGTTGCCGAACGGCACCGCTGGTGGCGGAGGCGGCGCACCCGGTGACGGTGGCCCGCCCGACGGCGAAGCTCCTGGCCAAGGAAACTAGGTAGTGCACCACAGCACCACAGCACGATCCGCACGGCACGGTGGGTTCTCGCCTCTGGCGAGGCTCACCGTGCTGGCCGGGCTTATCGTTGCAACGCTGGCCCTCGTTATGCCGACTGCGGCATACGCTCACGACGGCACAAGTGAAGCCCTCATTCTTACCGTCGATCAGGGAAGAGTTGTCGGGACGGGACTCGTCGAATTCGCCGAACTGGGCCTCGAAGACACCAGCGGCGACGGCCTGATCGATGCCACCGAACTAAGCGAACAAGAAGCCGCGGTTGCGGCGACGCTTGTAGGTACCATTCGCGAAAACGTGACCCTCACCGTCAATGGCGAGGCGCTTGAGATTATTGGGGCCGGGCTCTCGTTTCAGGGATCCAGCACCGATACCGAACTCGCGGCATCCAAATACGTTGGCGTCGCTTTCGCTTCAGCAGAATTTGAAGGCGAGCTGGATGAACTAGCCGTTACGTGGACATTCCCCTCACCGAGCAATGCGATTCTGCTTTCTGACGCGGAAGGCGCCGTTCTCGGCCACCTCAGCGAAGAGGGCGCAGTCTCGTTCACGCTGGGCGCCTGGGCGACCGCAAGCTCATTTCTCTTGCAGGGCTTCGAGCACATTCAGCTCGGCCCTGACCACCTCCTCTTTCTTGTCGTGCTCGCGTTGGGCGTAGTCGGAGTCAAGAAGGGTCGCGCCGTGTGGTGGCCCGCCATCAAACTCGTGACCGCGTTCACCGTCGGGCACGCGCTCAGTCTCTGCCTTGCCTACTTCAGCATCGTGTCGATTCCTGCGGGCATCGTCGAACCGCTCATCGCCCTCTCCATCGTTGCCGCCTCGGTTCTCGCACTCCGACGAAAAGCTGGCGAATACCGCTGGTGGATCGCAGGTGTCGTCGGTCTGGTGCACGGCCTCGGCTTTGCATCCAGCCTCTCTGAACTCGGGCTCGTCACCTCTGACCACGTCATTGCGCTCATCTGCTTCAACCTCGGAATCGACATTGCACAGACCATCGTCGTGCTGCTCGTGCTCGCCGTTGCGGCAGTGCTGACTCGACTGGTGCCCAAACGCTTCGAAATCATTCGGGTCAGCGCGAGCATTGCGATCGGGCTCATCGGACTCTATTGGACCGTCACGCGAGTGTGGCCGTTCTAAGAGGCTGAAGCTAACGCACTCACGAGCCCGGGTGTCGCCCGCAAGTCGCCCGCACGATCTACCGTGATGACGTCGACATCCCAACGATCAGCAACATCGTCGAGAGCAGCCCGGCCACCCGCCACAATGGCGGTCGCTAGAACGTCAGCGGTCACAATGTCATTCGCGACAACACTGACCTGCACGAACTCGGCAGGCTCAGAACTGCCGCCGCGCCAAATGTGATCGCCGCGTTGAGCGCTGCCCGAGGTCGCGATCGCGCGCCGCCGATGCCGCAACTCCAGCGAACACAAGAGCTGCGTGGGGGCGGCAGGGTCGGCGATCCCGGCACGCAGAAGCGGGGGCGCGAGTTGCCCGGCCGAAGAGGTGACCGCGGTGGCTGCGCCGGTGGGGGAGACGAGAATGTCGCCACCCACGTTGATGCTCCACTGCGGGCATCCGACCGACGTAAGGTATTCGCCAGCCTGCTCAATCGCTTCGGCCTTGACGATCCCGTTGAGGTCAATCGTGCCGTCGGGACGGTGTGGACTAAACAGCCCCGCCGTCTCGTTGCGCCAGGTGAGCGCGCGAGCGTAACTGGCGAGAAGCTCAGCGCTGGCGCTGGGCAAGACCAGTTGACCGGTCGCTAGCTTGCTGAGTTCTGACTCGGGGCGGTACAGGCTGAAACGCTCGTCGATCAGGGAAAAGATGCGTTCGAGCGCTGCAACTTCTGACGCCCAGTCCTGCGGCAGCTCGATGGACGCGACCGTGCCCATCGTCTGAAACGTGTGGCGCATCAGGCACCCGCCGCATCTAGAGCAGACTGCAGCGACGCCAGATACGCGTCAGCCGTGTACGTCGCGCCGCTCACATTCGCCACGTCGGCAGTCTGCGATTCGATCACTGCGGCGCGCAGAATGGGGATCGCCTCGTTGCTGATTTGAGCGGACCGTCCCGTCGCGGTTAGCTGCAAGGTCGCAACGTCGGCGATGGTCCCCGCGCTAATGGTCACGGCGACCTGCACGTCGCCGTAGCGGGTCGCAACCGTCGCGCCGGAGTAGGTGCCATCGGCTGGACCGGTCGGTTCTGCGTCTTCGGACGGCACCTCGTCGGTTGCCGTCTCGTCGGCCGCAGCATCGTCATCTGTCACGTTGGGGACGGTGTCGTCAGCGGCATCCGACTCGGATGCGTCGGTTTCGGTGCCAGTATCTGTCGACAGAACGAGAGAGGTCGCATCACCCGCGATAACCGTCGCACCGGCCTGATAACCAAGAACAAGAACACTCAGCGACGCCAAAATGCTGCCTAGAACTGCTCGGGTTCTCACCAGTCAAACCTTTCTGCGTGAACCTGATGGGGGTGGATTCCGGTGGCGCGAACATCCGCTTCGACGAGGTCGAGCCACGGCGTGGGGCCGCAGAGGTACACGTCGGAGTCGGTCAGGTCGGGGAAGGCGGTCGCGAGGGTGACGCCGCGTTCGGCATCCGCTGCAGCCATCCAGCTGGGCGTGTGTTGTGGTCGGTGGCCGATCATGGAGTAGCAGGTTGTGCCCTGCGCGGCGGCAATCGCTCGGATCTCGTCCCAGTGATAGGTCTCTTCTGTTGTACTAGCTCGCAGCAGAACGGTCGCTTCTCCGGGGGCAAGCGCAGCATTTTCGAGCAGAGCGCGCACGGGGGTCACACCGATCCCCGCGGCAATAATGGCCAGTTTCGGTGACGTGCGTGCGACGGACGAGAACAACCCATAGGGCCCCTCGATGCTTACGCGTGTGCCCATCGGCAGGGTGGCGAGTTGAGCGCTGCCCTTACCGAGAGCGCGAACGGTAATGCGCGCGGAAAGGTTGTTGGGCATCGAGGAAAGCGAAATCGGGTGGGAGTGCCACCAGGTTCGCCCCGTCCAGAAGCGCCAGATAAAGAACTGTCCGCCCGAGGTGCCCAGCGCTCGAAGCCTGCGACCAGAAAACTCGATGGTTGTCACGCCCGGGGCAATCTCAGTAACGGATGACACGCGGAGGCGGTGGCGCAGGCTCGAGACAATCGGCTTGGCGAATCGAAATGTCACGATGCCGCCGATGGCGACAATGTAGAGCGAGATCCAGTAGGCCCGTTGAAAGCTGCCTTCGGCGAGCACGCCACCGACACTGAGTTGATGCGGCAGCGCAAAGAGCACAGAGGCGTAGCTGAGGAGGTGGATGAGGTGCCAGGCCTCGTAGCTGAAGCGCTTGCGCACGGCGATCAGTGACGTTACGACGACAACAATGAGGAGCCCCAAGGCGATAAACGCGAGAGGCATATCGGGCAAGGTCAGCATCGAACCGATCTCGGCGATCGGATTGATGCCCGATGACAGCCCATAACCGGTGAGGAGCAACGCCGCGTGCGCGAGCAGCAAGTAGAGCGCTGGCTTGCCCAGCGAACGGTGGAGAGCGATGGCGCGATCGTGACCGATCGTCGCATCGATGAGAGGGATGCGGGCGGCGAGCACCAGCATCACCAGAATAAAGTCAGTGCCGATCAACCCAGCGAGGATTCCGACGCTGGTGACGATTTCGGCGATCGAAGAAAACTGGCTGAGGCCTCCGGAGGCCAGAAAGAGCGCAGCGGCCGCGGCCCCGGACGCCCATAGCGCGATCACGAGCGCGTCGGAACGACGCCCACGACGCGCGAACGTACGCCGGTAGTCGCCGCCAGCGATAGGGGATTGGGCGACGACGCGTCGGGTCGCGGCGTGGGTGGTCATGTGTATACCCTGTGGCTTCAAGCTATGGGATTGCCCGGAACCATCCACCTATTAGCTGAGCGAGATCCGGGTTGGGAAGAGCGAGGTTCGCGAGCCGCCTCAGGAAGCAGCTTGGTCGAGTGCCGATTGCACCGACTCAAGATAGGCCTGACTCGTGTAGGTCGCACCGCTCACGTTGGAGACCTGAGCAGACTGCGACTCGATAACTTCAGCACGCAGAATCGGTGCCGTTTTGTTGCTGGTCTGGTCAGAGCGACTGTATTTGTCGGCCAGAGTGAGAGCCGCAACCTCGGTAACGATGCCGGCTGAGACCGTCACGGCGACTTGAACATCGCCGAAACGAGTGTTGATGCGTGATCCGGTATATGTCCCGTCAACGAGATCTAGCACGGCCTCCTCTGGCGTGATCACCACGCTCGGAGTGATAGCTGGTGTTGGATCGATTGGAGCCGTCAACGACGTGCCGTCGCTCGTGACAACTCTCATGCCTGCTTGGTGACTGACGATCAGCACGCTTCCGGCGGCCAGAATGCTCGCCAGCATTGTTCGTGTTCTCACCAGTCGAACCTTTCCGAGTGAATCTGATGAGAGCGCAGGCCGGCGGCTCGCACTTCTGCTTCAACGAGATCGAGCCACGGGGTCGGCCCGCAGAGGTACACATCGGAGTCGGCCAGGTCAGGGAAAATAGTGGCGAGGGTGACACCACGATCGACATCGGCGGCAGAGATCCAGCTCGAGGTGGTGCGAGACCGATGCCCGATCATTGTATAAAAAGCGGCACCTTTTGCGGTGGCGATCGCCCGAACCTCATCCCAGTGGTAGGCCTCGTCTGGAGTGCTGGCGCGCAATAATACAGTCGCATCGCCGGGGTCAAAACTGGCTTGCTCGAGAAGGGCACGCACCGGTGTCACACCGATCCCGGCGGCAATGATCGCCACTTTCGGGCTGGTGCGTGCGACATTCGAGAACAGCCCGTAGGGACCTTCGAAGCTCACGCGGGTGCCGACCGGCAAGGTTCCTAGTTGAGTGCTGCCTTCGCCGAGGGCTCGAACGGTAATGCGCGCTGACCTGTTGGTCGGCATCGCGGAGAGTGAAAAAGGGTGCGAGTGCCACCACGTGCGTCTCGTCCAGAAACGCCAGATGAAGAACTGGCCACCGGATGCGTCAAGTTCACGCAGCGCATGACCGCTGAACTGAATTGCGGTCACCCCGGGAGCGATCACGTCGACCGCCGAAATGCGAAGGCGGTGACGAATGCTCGACACTATCGGCTCGACAAAACGAAACATCACGATGCCACCGATCGCCGCAACGTAGAGGGCGATCCAGTAGATGCGCTGAAACGTTCCTTCAGCGAGCACCCCGCCGACGCTGAGCTGGTGCGGAAGAGCAAACACCACAGACGCGTAACTGAGCAAGTGAATGAGATGCCAGCCCTCGTAGCTGAAACGGCGCCGCACGGCGACGAGCGACGACACCACGACAGCAATCATGAGCCCGAGGGCGATGAAGGCGAGCGGCATATCGGGGAGGGCAAGCATCGGGCCGATCTCGGCAATCGGGTTAACTCCTGTGCACAGCCCATAACCGATGATCAACAGGACGGCATGGCCGAGCAGTAAATAGAGCGCAGGTTTGCCGAGTGAACGATGCATGGCGATAGCGCGGTCGTGGCCGATGGTCGCATCGATGAAGGGGATGCGGGCCGCGAGCACCAACATCACGAGAATGAAGTCAGTACCAATCAGGCCCGCAACGATGCCCATACTCGTGATGGTTTCGCCGACAGTGAATTGGCTGGCGGTTTGCGAGGCTAGGTAGAGGGCGGCGGCGGCGGGCCCGGAGGCCCAGAATGCAATGACAAGGATGTCGGAACGACGGTTGCGACGGGCATACTTGCGTCGGTATTTGGCGGCGGAATTGCGCGGTTGTGAGGCAGCGCGACGGGAAGTGGCCTGGGTATTGGCCTGGGTAGCGGGCATCCTCCCACTCTGTTCCTGCAAACTAAGGGAACGCTAAGAAATGGGCCGCTCTAACATGAGTGAACTCACATGTTTGGCAGAGTGACGATCACGCGTAACCCCGTGTCCGTATTCTCCAACGTCGCCGTGCCGCTGGCAGCCACAGCGATCGCGTGCACCAGAGCGAGTCCGAGACCACTCCCTCCCGTCATGGCAGTGCGGGAATTGTCGGGACGGGAGAAGCGATTGAAGGCGATCGGGATGAACTCCTCAGACATGCCGGGGCCGGTGTCGTGCACCTCCAACCGCAGTTGTGTCGCATCCTGATGCAGCGTGGCAACGACCTCACCCTTCGCGGCGATAGCGGCCACCGCATTCGATAACAGATTGTCGACGAGTCGACCAAAAGTGTGAACGCCCACGGCATAGCGTGCGCTCTCATCAGCCACATCGACCGTGAACTCCACCCGCGCCGACTTGGCCATGCCCACAAGCCGCGCCCGGTCGATGCTGCCCATGAACTCATCGAGAAGGCCGTTGGCTGCGGTCTGCATCGTGCCAGAGTCTGTATCTAGTCGATTGAGCTCCAACAGATTCGACGCCAACGAGGTCAGGCGATTGACGGATGCCTTGGCCAATGACACGTGGGCGGCGAGGGCAGCCGCATCTCCTAGGTCAGAGTGTGCGAGCTCAAGCTGAGTTTTGAGTGCCGCCAGAGGGGTGCGCAACTCATGGGCCGCATCCGACACCATCTGTTTTTCGCGTTCGGTAGAGGCGCGGCTGCCGGCAAGAAAGGTGTTGAGGGTTTCAGCGAGGGCCGATAGTTCGTCTCGAGCAGGGCCAACCGGAAGGGTAGCTTCGGAGTCTGCGCTGAGTTCTTCGGCTTTGCGACGCATCGCATTCACCGGCTGGAGGGCGACGGTCGCAAGAATCCACGAGGCGAGAGCGAAGCCGACTAGCAGAACGATGGCGGCGATCACGAGAATTTCGCTGAGGCGTTGCAGGGCTAGTTCACTGGCGGCAGTGGAGCGTGCTGCCCAGACCACCCAGTCCCCGGAGGTAGTCGCAACAACAGCACCGGAGATGACAAAGGCGTGTTTCTCATCGTCACGAAAATCGAAGGTTCCGGTGACCTGTTCGTGGCTATCGATGACCTCTCTCACCGTGAACGGCACCGAGTTGACCTGCACCGCTCCGGAGGGATCACACACATACACGAGAACGCCGGTGCCGGGACTCTCAATCGTGCCGTCGGGGTTTTCAGTGATGGCGGCGATAAGCGGGACTAGGTCGCTCGAGGCAAGGCTGTAATCGGCCTCAATCAGCATCTGATCGACTGAGGCACGGACGACCAACAGGGCGATCGTCAACAGGACCGCCACGGCCGCAACACTGCCCAACGTGATGCGGGCACGGATAGAGAGGGCCGAAAACATTACGCCTTTACTGACAGCGCGTAGCCAACACCGCGCACGGTACGGATCGCGAGCGCCGATTGAGTGGGCTGCAGCTTGCGGCGTAGGTAGCTCACGTATTGATCCACCACGTTGGCATCAATGTGCGCGGTCGTGCCCCAGACCTCCTCCAAGATCACCGAACGGGTGAGCGGTTCGCCTTCGTGCGAGGCGAGCATCCAGAGCAGCGCAAACTCTTTTGAACTCATGGGCAGGGGAGTGCCGCCAACGGTAGCGCGCACGGTAGCGGCATCGAGCGTGAGGTTTCCGATGATGAGGGTCGCTCTGCTGATAGCTAAATCTCGACGAACGAGAGCGCGGATACGAGCCGAGAATTCGACGAAAGCGAACGGTTTCGTGAGGTAATCATCCGCCCCCGAATCGAGGCCGACCACGCGGTCTTCGACAGCATCCCTGGCGGTCAGTAAGAGCACGGGAAGCAGGTTGCCTTGCTCGCGCAGGTGACGGCAGATTTCGAATCCGGTCATTTCGGGCAGCATGACGTCGATCGCGGCGGCCGAGTAGGTGTCGTGGGCGACGGCGATCAGGGCATCGACACCGTTGGTGACGAGCGTGACTTCGTGGCCGTCATCCTCGAGTCCATGTTGCACAAGAGCCCCCATGGTCGCGTCGTCTTCCACGACAAGGATCTTGGTCATGGCGGTCAGACTACGCGAGCGGGCTCGCGCGCAACGGCAGCGAGGGCGCGCCTGTGGACAAGAGCACCCTCACGCTAGTTACTCGCGTCTGAGCGTGCTGGCGGCGCAGACCGATCCCAGGCCGAATTGCGTGGCACTATCGGGCGCTGCAGCGCTGATACCGTGGCGGTGCAGCCAGTTCTCACCCGACTGGTGACACCAACACTTCGCTCAAAGGAAACCATGTCGCCGGAATCCGTTCCCATGCCCGATGCCCACCCGCACACCGCTCCCTCAGCGTCAGTGCCGCACCCTGATCGTGGCGACCCACGGTTGCCGCACCTGCGCAACGCGACCGGGTTCATCGAGTACATGGAAACCGGGTGGGCTACCCCCGACCGCACGCCCGACACCGTGCCGGGCATCGCCGCGGCAACGGCAGCGCACCGCGCACGACTGAGCCCCGCCTTTGCTGGACGCACAATTGTGGTGGCCGGCGGCACGGCTCCGGTGCGCGTGAACGACAACTACTACGGCTTCCGCCCCGACAGCAATTTCTTCTGGTTGAGCGGATGCTCGGCCGAAGACGCCGTGCTCGTGATGAGCCCCACGGCCGGTGGCCACGACGCGACGCTGTTTATTCCTGCTCCGGCATATCCCGGTGAGGCAGATTTCTTTGCGGATGCCGCCCACGGTGAACTCTGGGTCGGCTCCGCACCCGGCATGCCCGAGTGGACGGCCGCGCTGCAGATCGAGACGCGTCCACTTTCGGAACTCGATGCAGCTTTGGCGCGTGCGAGCGATATTGCGCTCACCGGATCGCTGCACGGCGCCCGCCCGCTGCTGCGCGACATCCCGGTCTCGCAGGATCTTGGTCGTGTGCTTTCGGAGATCCGGATGATCAAAGACGAGTGGGAAATCGCCGAACTGCGCGGTGCCGTGAACCACACGATCGAAGGCTTCAAGGCCGTCGCCCGCGAGATTCCGCAAGCCATCGAGTTCGGTGGCGAACGCTGGTTGCAGGGAACTTTTGATCGCTACGCCCGCACCGTGGGCAATGGCACCGGCTACACCACGATCGTCGGCAGCGGAAAGAATGCGCCCGTGCTGCACTGGGTGCGCTGCGATGGCCCCGTGAATCCCGACGCCGCCGTGCTGCTCGACATGGGAGTGGAAGCCCGCTCCTTATATACGGCGGATGTCACGCGCACGCTTCCGGCATCCGGAACGTTCTCGCCCGCTCAGCGTCAAGCGCACGACCTCGTAGAGAAGGCGCACCGTGCGGGACTTGCGGCGGTTGGTCCCGGCAAGATCTTTAGCGACTTTCATCTCGCCGCGCTCGAAGTGATTGCGACCGGTCTGCACGACTGGGGCATGCTTCCTGTCTCGGTCGATGAGGCACTGAGCCCGCAGGGTCAGCACCACCGTCGGTTCATTGTGTGCGGCATCGGTCATCACCTCGGTCTCGACGTGCACGACTGCGCACAGTCGAGCTACTCCGCCTACCAGAGCGGCGAACTCGTGCCCGGAATGGTCATGGCGGTCGAGCCCGGACTCTACTTTCACGAGTGGGATAACACCGTGCCACCCGAGCTGCGCGGCCTCGGCGTGCGCATCGAAGACAACGTGATGGTCACCCCAACAGGGCACGAAGTTCTCTCCGAAGCGCTGCCCATTACGGCAACCGGCATCGAAGAGTGGATGCGCGGCCTCTAACCAAGGACAATGGGTGCAGATCGCTCATTTTTTGAAAGGTGCATACATGGAAATCTTCGCCACTGGCGGACTCGTCCTCCTCATCGGAATCGGGGTGGTCATCCTTGTTGTACTTTTCCTGGTCATGTTGCTGATCGCTCGCGCCTGGTTCAAGGTCGCTCGCGCCGACGAGGCTCTCGTCGTTTCGGGGCGTTCGCAAAAGGACTCCTCGGGCAAGGACTCGGCCGTCACGGTCATCGTGAATGGCAAGGCACTGGTCAACCCGATCACACAGCGCCACGAGACGATTTCGCTTCGCTCGCGCCAGGTGTCAATGACTGCAGAGGCGCAGTCGGCTGACAACGTAACGCTTCAGGTCGAAGCAGTAGCGATCGTGAAGATCGGTTCTGACCCTGCCCTGGTTCGTCGTGCTGCCGAGCGTTTCGCTTCGCAGGATGCCGCCATCGAGCAGTTCACAACAGAGCAGCTTGAAGGTGCTCTTCGTGGTGTTGTCGCAACCCTCTCGGTTGTTGAACTCATGCGTGAGCGCAAGAAGTTCTCTGACCAGATCGCGACGGATGTCTCGACCGAACTGTCGGAGCAGGGACTGATTCTCGACTCCTTCCAGATCAAGGGCATCGGCGACAAAGTTGGCTACATCCAGTCGCTCGGAACTCCGCAGATCGAGTCGAAGCGTCGTGAAGCAGAACTCGCCACGGCCGACGCCAACCGCGAGATCTCGAAGCGCAACATCACCGTTGCCGAGGCGAACCTGATCGAGCAGACCGCGCTCGACAAGAACACCGCAGACTCCAAGGCTGAGGTCGGTAAGGCCAACGCTGAAGCTGAGCAGGCTGAAGCGCTCGCTCGCGCCACGGCCGAGCAGGGCGTTCTGCAGCAGCGTGCCGAGAACCGTCAGGCAGAGCTCGACGCTGACGTGAAGCGTGTAGCCGATGCCAACCTGTACAAGGCTCAGAAGGATGCCGACTCCGACGCCTACCGTCTGGTCAAGGGTGCCGAAGCCCAGGCCCAGATCGCGGCTGTCGAAGCAGAAGCGGTTCGCGTTCGCGCCGCCGCTGATGCGGATGCCGTTCGCCTTTCCGGTGAAGCACGCGCAGCAAGCATCGAGGCGGAAGCTGCGGCTCTCGCCAAGCACCAAGATGCACTCCTCGCCCAGCGTGCCCTCGAATCGCTGCCGCTCGTCATGGAGCAGTGGGCAAAGGGTTATGGCCAGATCGGTTCTGTCACCGTCATCGGTGGTAGCGGATCAAGTGCAGCAGACACCATCGGAAACGAAAGCTCAATCGCTTTGCGTAGCTCCTTCGAATCGATCAAGGCTGCAACGGGTCTCGACCTCGCCTCGATCATCCAGGGCCGTGCCGTTGGTCAGGCTGTTGGTGAAGGTGCTCGCGGCAGCGCTGCCAGCAGCTCACCCACCAACTCGGTTGATGACTCGCTCGCAGCAAAGCTTGCAGAAGTAGCACTCAGCGAGACTTCCGCCGGCGCTACCGAGGGCAGCGACAGCTCGGAATAATCGCATAACGGCGAAGGGCGGGCATCCAGATCATCGGATGCCCGCCCTTTCGCTCGTTGCGACGTGAACGCTAGTCGTGGTCGCCGATCTGGTCGGGGCGCGCTGCACCGCTGTCGGCGATGCCGAGACCGAGGTAGTTGGCCGTGCGCGCGGCCCGGCGCTGATCGTTGTCTTGGCGCTCCAAGTCGGCTAGTTGGCGCACGATGGCGTGACCGACTCTGCGGCAAAACTCAGCGGGCTCGACGTCAGCAGAGGGCCATTCTTCGACGATTTCATGAACGATTCCGTCGTCGAGCAGATCCTGAGAACGCACGCGCTGGTCGACGGTCATGCTCGCGGCGTGCGTGGTGTCGCCGAACATGATCACGCTGGCTCCTTCGGGCGGCAGCGGCGCGAGCCACCCGTTCCTAGCTGCAATAACGCGATCGGCGGGCATCAGAGCGAGCGCTCCGCCTCCGGTACCTTCACCCAAAATTACGGCGACGGTCGGTACGGAAAGATCCAACATCTCGGCTAGGCAGCGTGCGATCTCTCCGCCGAGACCGCCCTCCTCTGCTTCGCGAGAAAGGGCTGCTCCGGGAGTATCAACGACGGTGATGAGCGGCAACCCGAGCTCAGCGGCGAGAGCCATTCCGCGACGGGCTTGGCGCAGAGCATCCGGACCCAGCTCGGCGTCGCCCTGTGCTCGCTGGTCAAGCCCGACAACAACAGTTCCTCGTCCGCCGATGGTGGCCAAGGACACCACAGCCGACTTGTTCGACTCGCCTTGACCGGTTCCGCTCAGGGGAACGATGGAGGTCGCGGCGTAGCGCAGAAGCGAACGCAGTCCGGGGCGCCCGCTGCGGCGCGAAATCTGAATCGACTCCCACGACGAGGGAATCTGCGTCGCGGGTTCCTCCGCCGGCGGGGGAGCGGAATCATCAGCGGCAGCGATGATTGCCAGAGCCTCACCCGCCATCGTGCGCAAATGCTTGGCATCGAGCACGGCATCGACAATGCCGTGGGCGAAAAGGTTCTCGGCGGTTTGAACACCGTCCGGAAAGTCGGCGCCATAGAGCGCCTTGTAGACCTTGGGGCCAAGGAAGCCAACCAAAGCGCCCGTTTGAGCGACGGTGATGTGGCCGAGCGAACCCCACGAAGCGAAAACTCCGCCGGTCGTGGGATGCCGGAGGTAGACAAGGTAGGGAAGTTTCGCGGCTTTGTGCGCCACGACTGCTTCGGTGATCTTGACCATCTGCAAGAACGCCCGGGTGCCTTCTTGCATGCGCGTTCCGCCCGAGACGGGGGCGGCAAGCACCGGTAAGCCCTCTCTGGTTGCTCGCTGGATTGACTCCACCATCCGGGTCGCGGCGTTGACGCCGATGGAGCCACCGAGGAAACGGAACTCACCCACGACGACAGCGACGCGCGCCCCATTGAGTAGGCCTTCGCCGGTGACGAGTGATTCGTCTTCACCGGTCTTGGCGCGGGCCGCCTCCAGTTCGCTGCGGTAGTTCTCCTCGATGGCCAACGGAGCCAGCGGCGAGTTCCAGCTGACGAAGGTGTCATCATCGAGTGTCATAGCGATGAGCTCGCGAGCGCTGGGATGGGTGTTCATTGGTTAAGCCAATCACGCACAGAGTCGTTGTGTTGTCCGAGAGTCGGCGGCGCGCTGTGTGTCGTGCGCGTGTGTTCTTCGCCGTCGGCGCTGAAGAAACGCAATGGCGGGCCAGGCAGGCTGATCTCGCCGAGGGTCGCGTGGTCGACATCCACGATGAGTCCCTGCGACTGCGTTTGGTCCCACTCATAGACCTGCTGCAGGCTGCGCACTCGCCCGGCGGGGATTCCCGCTTCTTCGAGAGCGATCAGCAGGGCATCCGCATTCCAATCCGAGAATACTTCTTCTAAGGCGGCGATGAGCGAGTCACGATTGTCTACACGCTGACCATTGGATGCCCAGCGCTCGTCATCGACTGCGATCCCGGTCATGGCGCACAACCGTGCCCAGAGGCTCTCCGACCCCACCGCAATTTGCACCGCTCCGGATCCCGTGTGAAAGAGCCCATAGGGAGCGATGGATGGATGATGGTTTCCGTTCGCCAGCCCGACCTCCTTGGCGACAGTCCACCGCGTGCCTTGGAAGGCGTGCACTCCCACGACGGAGGCGAGAAGCGACGTGCGAACAACCTGCCCGCGTCCCGTGCGCTCTCTTTCGAGCAACGCCGCGAGCACGCCATAGGCGCCGTACATGCCGGCGAGCAAGTCGCCGATCGGCACACCAACGCGCTGGGGATCGTCTGGCTTGCTGCCCGTGATCGACATGAGCCCGGCTTCGCCCTGAGCGATCTGGTCGTAGCCTGCCCGCCCGCCCTCGGGACCGTCGTGGCCAAAGCCACTGATCGACAACAACACGAGGCGCGGGTTGAGCTCTTCTAAGCGTGCGGGGGAAAAGCCCAAGCGATCGAGCGTTCCTGGTCGAAAGTTTTCGAGCAGAACATCAGCACGCGTTATGAGGTCTGCCAGCAGAGCCGAGTCTGCTGCATCCTTCAGGTTGAGGGTGATCGATTCTTTGTTCCGGTTGGTGGAGAGAAAGTAGGTCGACTCCCGAGCTCCTTCGTCGCCGACAAAGGGCGGACCCCACCCGCGAGTGTCGTCGCCGGTGCCGGGGGTCTCCACTTTGATGACTCGCGCACCTAAGTCGCCCAGCATCATCCCGGCGTGAGGGCCGGCCAAGGCGCGAGTGAGGTCGAGCACGAGATAGCCGCTGAGCGAACCGGTATCGGTCATGCTCGTGCCTCCAGCGTGGAGACGCCGAGCTGGTCGCTGAAGGCGAGGATCATGGCGCTGGTCTCGACCCCAGTGGCGGCGCCAAAGGTGTAGAAGTCAGGGCGGATGAGCACGCCCTCGGCGTTGAGCTGGTCGAGCCAGGCAGCGTACGTGCCGTCGACTTCGTCAATCGTGATGACGGCGGGATGCTCGCCGGAGAGGGCCACGACGGTGATGCCCCGATCGCGGATCGCAGCGGCGGCCTCAGGGGAGAGAAGCGTGTAGAGCTCGGCCTGCGCCATCATCAGTACCGCCCCTGAATACAAGTCGTCGAAGCGGGCAGCGGAACCGTCGAAGTGAATAGTCGCTTGGGGCGAAAGCTGTCCGCCGTCGGAGAGATGAAGTCCGGGGCCCAGAAGCGGGGCTGGTGGCGCAGGGGGAGCGTGTCCCTTGGCGAGCTCGGCGATCATCCGTTCGTCTCGTTCTGCTGCTTCTGCGGGATCAGTGATGCAGATCACGCGCCCCAGTGAAATGGAGAAGTCGATGAACTCACGGATGTGAGTGAGGCGTTCGGTCTCGTAGGTGTCGAGAACACTCTCGGCGGCGCGACCGTCAAGCACAGCCCCGAGTTTCCAGAACAGGTTCATGACATCGCGCAGACCGGCGCCCAAACCCTGGCCGGCGAAAGGAGGCATGAGGTGGGCGGCGTCTCCCGCCAACAACACGTGGCCCTGACGCCAGCTGGTGGCCCAACCGGCTTGGAAGGTGTACACCGAGTGTCGTTCGAGTTCAGAGTTGTCGGGGCGAATTCCGAACGGTTCGAGCAGCTCCCACGCCCGTTCGGTCTTGTTGAGCGACTCGATGGTCTCGTGCGGCAAGCGCATGAACTCCCAGCGCCGTCGCCCGGGGCCACCGGGAACCATCGTGGCGGGGCGAGCGATGTCGCAGGTCTGAATCGCGACGTGAGGAAAGTCGAGAGAGGGATCGGGGATGACGTCGACGACAAGCCAGTCGTAGAAGAATCCCATGTCGTGCCAGTCGATACCGGCCCACCGGCGAACAGTGCTGTTCGCTCCGTCAGCGCCCACCAAGTAGCGGGATTTCACGATGAGCTCGTCTGCTGTGGCGAGGTTGCTCAGTCGGGTTGAGACAACGTCGTCGTCGGCGATGACCTCTGCCGACCATCCGCGAAGCACCGTCACAGTGGGCAATGCCAGGAGCACCGCCTCCATGCGGTCTTCAAGCGCAGGTTGGCTGAAAAAGTAGGTGTTGTACCAACCGGATGATCCGATTCCGCTCCAGTCGACTTCGACAAGGCTTTGGCGCTCGGCATTGCGCCAGACATACATATCGTCGTACGGCTCGGTGATCTCCGGAATCGTGTCCGGGGCCAGACCGATGGATTGCAGGATCCGTGCGAACTCAAAATCATGAGTCACCGCACGGGGCAGGGGATAGCCCTCGGTCTTGCGATCGGCGATGAGGACGCGATGACCAGCACGGCCAAGTTGGATCGCCAGTAGCTTTCCCACGGGACCAAGTCCCACGATCATCACGTCATAGTTGTCGGTTGCCGCTGTTGGCGGCGTAGCTTCATTGCTCACGTCGCCGAGCCTAGAAGTAGCGAAAGCGGGCGCCGAAGTTCTGTCCCGAAATACGGGATGGAAAGTTGTTTGCTTGCCGACAGGGTTTGAGTATGGGGTATCCCGTGCACCACGGGCCGCAATCAAAGGAGATTCGCGATGCACCTCAGTACCCGACGTAGGCGCTTGGCTGGCGGCCTCGCGTTCATCACGGCAACAGCACTTGCCCTGACTGGTTGTTCCCCCATAGGGGCGGATGGAGGAACCTCTGATTCCTCAGAACCCATCCGCATCGGAGCAACAATTCCCCTCAGCGGAGCGCTCGCCGGCTTCGGCAGCTTCCTTCAATGGGGCTACCAGCACGCCGTCGACGAAGTGAATGCTGCTGGCGGCATCATGATCGATGGAACCGCTCGCGAAGTCGAACTCACTCTCGTCGACGATAAGTCCGACCCCAACGAGGTCACGTCATCGATCAAGACCCTCATCTCTTCCACCAAGGTGGATGCGTTGCTCGGTTCCTGCACGCCTGACCTGGTGAACCCGGGAGCGGTCGTTGCCGATTCCCAGGGCGTTCCGTTCGTCGCGGAGTGCACCCCCATCGAGGTATTCAAGTCCGTGAAGGAGTGGACCTACGCCTGGGACATCTTCTTCTCGGTCGCCGACCAGGCTGTCGCTCCATTCGAAGCCCTTGAGGCGAATGGGATCGAAACCAACAAGCAAGTGTTCATCCTTCACGACAACGGCCCTGACGGGCAGGCAATCGGGAACGAAATCTGGCCAGCCGTTGCTGCCGACCAGGGGTACACGATCGCGGGAAATATCGAATTCCCCGCTGACAACACCGACTTCTCGGCCGCCATTCAGAAGGCCAAAGAGTCAGGCGCTGACATCGTCTTCATTTCGTCGATCACACCAGCGGCGATCTCCATCCGCAAGCAGATGGCAGCCATCGGGTGGACCCCGAAGGTCATCGTCGCCGAAAAGGGCGCCGAGCCAGTCCAGTTCGCTGAAGCGCTCGGAGACCTGGCCGACGGCATCATCGTCGGAGCCTACTGGGACCCGTCCTTCGGTTACCCCGGCGCAGAAGAGCTGAAAGACGCGTTCGAATCCGAGACCGGCCTGACCTCGAGCCAGCACATCGCTGATAGCTACACGGCAGCAATGGTGCTGATGGATGCCATCGCAGCAGCAGGGTCGCTCGACAAAGACGAAATCAACGACGCCATCGGCGAAACCGACGGCATCTACGCCGTCGGTCCGGTGAAGTTTGATGACGAGCACGCGGCAAAGATCCCCGTCGTGTCGTCGCAGTGGCAAGACGGCGTTCCGATCATCGTGTGGCCGACGGAACAGGCGACAGGGGACTTCCTCTTTCCCGTTCCCTAATCCCGGTGACACGGGGGCCGGCACTGCGGTGTCGGCCCCTCACCCCACCGCCCCTACAACGATGTGGATGACTCTCGGATGAACTCGATTGACCCTGTAGGACTGGCTAACACAGTCCTCGGCGGAGCCCTTCTCGGTGGGCTCATCGCCCTCAGTGCGGTAGGGCTCTCCCTCGTGTTGGGAGTGATGAAACTCGTCAACCTCATGCACGGCCAGATTGTCGTGCTTGGTGCTTACGCCGCCTTCTACTTGGCCGCGTTCTGGGGCATCAGCCCTCTGCTCGCGTTGCCTATCGTCTTTGTGCTTGGCTTCGCCTTCACCGCGCCCGTGCAGCACTTCATCCTCGCTCCCGTCGCCAAGCACGGCGAAGAAGCGGGATTGCTCACCACGTTCGCCCTCGCGATCATTCTCGAGAACCTCTTCATTCGGTTCTTCTCGGGCGACAGCCGATCGCTCGACACGGCCTTCAGCCGCGAAACGCTCGCTATCGGCCCCATCAACCTCCCGACGATTTACCTCATCGGGTTCGCCATTTCGTTGACCGTCTGTCTGGCCGTCTGGATGTTGGTGACCCGCACCTCATTCGGTCGCTCGCTGCGGGCCAGTTCTGAAGACCCGATCTCGGCGGCCATTGTCGGCATCCACGTGAGTCGCGTGCGCTGGGGCACCTTCGCCCTCAATGGAGGGTTGGCATCGATGGGTGGAGTGCTCATCGCACTGTGCTTCTCGTTCACCCCGTCATCCGGCTCGGAGTACCTGCTCACCGCGTTCGCGATCATCGTGCTCGGCGGTCTCGGCAACATCATGGGCACCTTCGTGGGCGGAATCGCTCTCGGCGTCATCCAATCGCTCGGCGCCTATTTCTTCGGCGACGGTTACCGCACTTTTGTTGGACTCGTCATGCTCATCATTCTTCTGGCCATCGCGCCTAACGGAATCCTCAAACGGAGGCGCTCACTGTGAAGAACGGAATTTCTATCCTGCTCAGTCGCATCGCGACCCCCACTCGTGTGGGCCCGAGAGACTTCATCATCGTTGCCGTGCTGGCCGCAGTCGCCTTCGCTGTGCCGTACTTTGCAGGAACGTATCAGCAAGAGGTCGGCTTTCGCATCCTGCAACTAGGAGCGCTTGCCGCCGCCTGGAATATTGCCGCCGGGTACACGGGGCTAGTGTCGCTCGGCTCGGCCGCGTTCTTCGGAATCGGCGTCTACACGATGGCGATAGCCAGCAACGCGGGCCTCCCGATTGCGCTGTGTGTTGTTCTCGCAGCACTAGTCGCGGGGCTGTTCGCGCTCATCGTGAGCCCGGCGTTGTTCCGCCTTCGCGGCCTGTACTTCACCGTGGGCACTCTCGCGCTCGCCGAAGCGATGCGCATCTTCGTCGTCAATAGTCCGTGGTTCGGCGGCCAAGCAGGAATCTACCTGACCGCCAGAGCGCCCAAGGCCTATGACCTGTATTGGATCGCGCTGCTCATTGCCGTGTTCGTCGTGGTCTGCGTTCTGCTCTTATTGCGCAGCCGATGGTCGTACCGGATGCAAGCGGTGCGCGACGATGAAGATGTCGCAAGCCAGCTGGGGGTGCGCACCTATCGCACCAAGCTGTGGGCGTTCGGACTCTCTGGTGCACTCATCGCCATCGTCGGCTCGATTCAGGCGCTCAACCAGGGCATCGTTCAGCCCAACGGTGGGTTCGGGATGAGCTGGACGATTGACATCGTTTCCGTTGCCATCATCGGCGGCATGGGCACCAAGGTCGGCCCGTGGGTCGGTGCCGTATTTATCGTGTTGCTTGGCGAGTTTCTCATCCAGTTCCCCGAGATCCACTTGGCCGTCGTCGGTGTGGTTCTCGTGCTGGTCATCCGCTTTATGCCCAATGGGATCTGGGGCACGCTGACGCTCGCTCTGCAGAAGAACAGGAACTTCTCATGACCGCCGTATTGCAGCTCGAGTCGATCACCAAGTCGTATGGCGGGGTTCGTGCGCTCGATAGCCTTTCGCTCGAAGTAGCGCCCGGCGAAGTTTTGGGTGTCATTGGCCCCAACGGCGCCGGCAAAAGCACCCTCATCGGGGTCATTGGGGGCGCGCTCACGCCGAACTCGGGCACCGTCACGTTCGATGGCCGCGACATCAGCAAACTCAGCTCCGCCGATCGGGCGCGCCTGGGCATCGGTCGCACGTACCAAATTCCACGACCATTCACTCGGATGACCGTGGCCGACAATGTGCGCCTGGCCGCGACAAACTCGGGCCACCACATTTCGCAGCGCGAGCTCGAGCCCTTCGTTGCCGGCATCCTGGAGCGCCTGGGGCTCACCCCTTTTGCCGAAGAGGTTGCGGGCAAGCTGCCCCTGCTGCGTCGCAAACGGTTGGAACTCGCCCGAGCGTTGGCGTTGAAGCCCCGCGTGCTGCTGCTCGACGAAATCGGCGCTGGTCTGGTTCGCTCAGAGACCGAAGAGCTGATTGCGATCATCCAGAGCCTGCGCACCGAGGTCGAGTCGATGGTGCTCATTGAGCACGTGATGGATGTCATTTCGCAGTGCTGCGATCGCACTGCGGTTCTCGACTTCGGCAAGATGGTCACGATTGATGAGACGCCCAAGGTGCTCGCTGACCCCGTGGTCGCATCGCTCTACCTTGGCTCGGTTGCGGAGAGCGCCGACACTGTTGTGGTTGACGAGGAGAAGCGGGCAGGCATCCGTGCCTCGCTCACGTCGCTTGTGAGCGTAGCGACGTCAGTGCCCGGCACGCCTCTGCTCGCCGTCGACGATATTTGGGTGCGTTATGGCGGCCTGAATGCGCTCAAGGGCGTCTCGTTCTCGGTGAATGCCGGGGAATGTATCGCGCTCCTGGGAGCGAATGGTGCGGGCAAGACGACGATGGCTCGCTCGCTCGCCGGCGCTGTTCCACTGACCTCGGGAACGATCTCCTTCGCCGGCAAATCAATTGCCGGGCTGCGACCGGATGAGGTGACGGCACTGGGGATCGCTCAGTGCATGGAGGGTCGCAAGATCTTCGGAACCCTGTCGATCGAGGAGAACCTGATCGCTGGTGGATTGGACGCGCGCAAGCACGTGAAGGCAGAGCGACTCGAGGCGGTCTACTCGATCTTCCCGATTCTCAAGCAGCGCCGTAAGAACTCGGGAACAGCCTTGTCGGGCGGGCAACAGCAGATGCTCGCCATCGGACGAGCACTCATGTCTGCGCCCACGCTTCTGGTCTTTGACGAGATCTCTCTCGGTCTCTCGCCGATTGCGGTGGACGAAGTGTATGAAGCGCTCGGAGCGATTCGAGATTCTGGCGTCGCGATGATCGTTGTTGAACAGAGCGTGGACCGTGCGCTGGGGCTGGCTGACCGCGCGATGGTGCTCGGCCAGGGCGAGATCACTCTGGAGGGCAAGCCTGCAGAGTTGCTCGCTGATGCCCGGCTGTTGTCGAGCTACCTCGGCTGACCTGCGGGCGGGGTGGCTAGCTAGCTGGCCGAGGGAATGTTGCGAGAGTCGAACAGCAGGTTTCGGGTATCGATGCTTCCCTGCAACTTCATGAGCCGTTCCACGAAGAGCGCCTGCAAGACGTCAAACCGTTCGGTGGGGGCCACGATGGCGACAGCCTGATTGACGCCGGCCGAGTTTTGGATGCAGGTGGCGACCGCCGAGATGCCGACGTCGCGTTCTTCGTGGTCGAACGCCAGATTGTTGGCGCGCACCTCATCGAGTTCGGCGATGAACTTGTCGACGTCGGTAATGGTCTTGTTGGTGTGTCCGACGAGTACGTCAGGCAGTACCTCACGCACTTTTTGGTCGGGCAATTGTGCCAGCAGCACTTTGCCAATGCAGCTTCCGTGCAACGAAAAACTCTTGCCCACTTGAGTGACAGCGTGAAGGCGCGCGGTCGAGGCAACCTGGTCAACGACAACGACTTCTCGGCCGCTAAAGATAGCGAGTTCGACATTCTCGTTCACCGCCCGCGCGAGCGAGGTGAGCACGGGGCGCATGCCAGCGACGAGTTGCAAGTGGCTGTTCATCCCGAACTTCAAGACACCGGGACCGAGCGAGTAGCCGCCGGCCGATGACGCTCGAATGACGAAGCATTCACGTTCGAGTTCTTGAATGATGCGGTGCACGCTCGAGCGGGGCAGGCCGCTGCGCTGAGAAAGGTCAGTCAGAGAGAGCTGCCCGCGGCCCTCAGCGACAATATTGAGGATCGTTGTGGCGCGGCCGAAGATGGACATCAGCTCACCGGCCACGTTCGAGTGACGATGAGGGAATCGATACCCCAGGTGTGCCCGTCGCGCGAGAATGACATCTCGTACTCTCCCATCGTCGTCAAGAGTGGGGCAGGAGTGAACTCCCACCGGGTATATAAAGCTACGGCTGAGTATCCCAGTTCTGACTCAACAAGGCGAACATTGGTGATGATGTGGCGGTGGCTGTTGGGTTTGCCCCACAGCTCGGAGTAGAGCTCGGTGAGTTGATCGTCACCCGCTACGGTGCGTTGAGGAAACGTGACGGTGGCGCGGCGAAAGAGCTCCAGCGCCGCGGGGATGTCTTTGGCGTCGGCGATCGCTCCGTAGCGATAGAGGAGCTGTTGGGCTGCCGAATATGCATCCTCAGTCATGAGTCGCCTCGTACCGTCGCAACAGTGCTCTGCCGTAGTCGTTGCCATTGGGGGTGCGCACGATGGTGTGAATGTGGAACCCCGCAGGCTCGGTGTTGCTGAGGAAGACACCGCAGTGGTGATCGAGTTCGAGGATGACGACGGGGCTCTGTACACGGATGTAGAACACATCCTCGGGGCCGGTTCCGCCAATCCACGAGATCCAGGTGTCGTCGAAGTGCGCTTCGATTTCCTGTTGCCGGGCTCGAGCCGGGCCCTCGGGCAAGTAATCGACGAACTCGCGCACGAGCTCACGGAGTCGATCGCGCGCATCCGCTTCGAGCTCCGACGCGCGAACTCCCTCGTCAGGAATCACGCGGTTGTCTTGAAACGCGCCGGCAAGGTGGCGCTCATCGCCGGGATGGATGCGGCCCGCCGGCATGGCGGGATCCACCATCAATTCAAAGAGCACGGCGGTGTTCCTCTGAGCCGGAGTTAGCGCAGCCAGCAGCGCGCGAGCTTTCGTCACGCGCGGGGTCAGCGCAGGGTCGTCGTCATCGTGAAGCTTGTCGGGTTCGGCGCCAAAGAAGATCGGCGAGATCACGAGTTGGTCGGCGACGACTGCGCAATTCAGGGCGAGGTGGTGTCCAAAAATCTGCCACCCCCACGGTTCGGTGAGCGAAGGAGTTCCGTAGAGGGAAACGTTGTAGCTGAGGTCGTTCATGATCGGCTCAAGGCCGGTAAGCCCACCCAAGTAGCCGTTGATGTGCATGAGCGTGCGAGCGAGCGTCGCGCCCTGGGGGCTCAGCGTTGCATCGAGGAGCGCTAGGAGCGCTTCGCGAGCGTCGGCGTTGAGAAACTCGAGCCGCAGACCGGTGTCGTGCTGCATGAATTCGGGGTTCGCCCATGATTGCCATTCCACGGCATCCACGGGGTACTGCAGCGTCTCGCGTTGCTCAGGAGTGAGCGCCGCCAGCGCTGCCGTTGCTGCGCTCACCATCGCTGCGACGGGCGCACCGTTGGGGGCTGCTTCGAAGAGGTCGGGGATGATCGTGCCATCAGAAGTGACGCCGACGAACTCTGCGGGGTAGAGCGGCTGCCACCCCCGAATCAGGTCTCCCGTGAAGGCGTCGTGCTTCGCGGCCTCCCGATAGGAGTACGCGTCGAGGCCCCGGAGGCCCACGATCCGTTCATCGTCGGATGGGTATAGGTAGTGCCGGAAACCAGCGTCGTCGCTCATCACGTCGCTATTGAAGCACAGCAGTTGTGCGCTCCCGTAGGAGGTGTCCCGTGAAGTGAGACAGGCAGTTGACCGGGGTCGCTGGCGGGCTCAGGATCGATCTTAAGCAGGGTCGCTTAGCGCTACGCCTGCATCCATCGCTTAGAAAGGCGCGGCATGAGGCTTGTCGGAGCACGACTCTCCCCGGGGAGCGATACGTTCATCGCAGAATTGACGATGAAGGATGGCGTGGAGGCCGCCCGCATCCTCACGGATCTAGAAACTTTCTGGGCCTCACCGGCCGCCGCCTTGGCAAGTTACTCGTCCGAGGGTGGAACGGTTGTTCCGCTCGACCAATTGCAGTTGGTGCCTCCCGTGTTGCCGGGTGCCCGTGTCATTTGCATCGGGCTCAATTACCTCGATCACGTACTCGAAGGAAGCTATGCCGATGCAGGCTTGCCGGAGTACCCGACGCTTTTCGCACGCTGGACTTCGTCGCTCACCGTGAGCGGTGCGCCCATTCCCGTGCCGTCTAATGAGGACGGAATCGACTGGGAGGGCGAGATTGCCGCCTACATCGGTGTGCCGCTAATCGATGCGGATGCGGATAGAGCTCGCGCGGCAGTGATGGGCTATTCGGCGTTCAACGACGTCACCTCACGCCGGGCCCAGAAGCTCACCTCGCAGTGGATCTTGGGCAAGAATGGCGACAACAGCGGCCCTCTTGGCGCCCTCGTCACGGCCGACGAAGTGGGGGATTTGCGCGACGGCTTACGGGTGCAAACCCGGGTGAACGGTGAGCAAGTTCAAGACGGCAACACCAAGAACATGATCTATGAACTGGGCGAAGTTCTCTCGCTCGTCTCCCATAGCTTCACGCTGAAGCCCGGCGACATCATCTGCACCGGTACTCCCTCGGGCGTCGGCTACTCGCGCACCCCAGCCTGGTTGCTGCACCCGGGCGACGTGGTCGAGGTAGAGATCGAACGCATCGGGACGATCAGCAACCCGATCGTGTCGAACTCACTGCGCAGCGAAAGCTAGTCGTCGTCGCTGACCAGTTCTGAGCCTTCGGGATACACGTCGAGCTGGGGTTTGCGCGCGAGGAAGATGATGCTCGCGATGAGGCCGCCCCACACGAGCACGGCGGCGACGATGAAGAACGTGATGGCGATGCCGCTCATTTGCTGAGCTCCTTCAGTGCTTGGGCGCTGGGCCACGGGGTGAAATCATCCGGATCGTGCTTCCAGCGCAGCGCGGTCATGGTGATGGCGCCGATCAGGATTACCGCGATGGTGCCCCAACCTGCAATCGCGAGGTACCAGAGCGGGTAGCCCTCGTATCCTTCCGTGACGAGCACGATGATTCGCTGGATGAGCATGTAGAGCAGAACGGCCGGCGCCAGAACTCCGACGAGCAGTTGCCACAGGCGCCCCACCTTGAATGTCGAGACGGCGTTGAGGTGTGCTGCGAGCTCGGGGCCCTTACGGAACACCCAGATCACGAGGATCGTCGAGGCAATCGCGGCGACGACGATACCGATATTGTTCGCCCACTGGTCAACGGTGTCGAGCGTAATCAAACCGGTGGTGGTCGAGAACAGCAGCACTGAAACAACGGCCAGGGCGGCCCCGACGCGCACTGATGCTTGGCGGGCGGTGATCCCGAACTTGTCTTGGAACGCGGATGACACGACCTGAAGCACTGACAACAACGAGGTGAATCCGGCCATCACGAGCGAACCGAAGAACAACGCCCCGAAGAGTGGTCCGCCGGGCATTTGCGAGACGATCGCTGGGAACGTGATGAACGAAAGCCCGACACCGGTGATGCCTTCGAGCTCGTCGACACCGACCCCCTGCTGGAACGCGAAGAACCCGAGGGTGGCGAAGACGCCGATACCGGCGATGATCTCGAACGAGGAGTTGGCGAACGCAACCACGAGCGCGGGCGCCGTGACGTTGGCTTTGCGGCTGCGGTAGGACGAGTAGGTGATCATGATTCCGAACGCGATCGACAGCGAGAAGAAGATCTGGCTGTAGGCCGCAATCCACACGCCGGGGTCGCTCAGAGCGGAGAAGTCAGGAGTGAAGAGAGCATCCAACCCGGTCATCGCGCCGTCGAGGAACAGAGCGCGAACCACGAGGATGAGGAAGGCCACCACGAGCAGCGGCAAGAAGATCACGTTGGCGCGCTGCACTCCCTTGGCAATGCCGGAGCCGAGCACGGCAAGAACCGCTACCCACACGAGCACGAGAGGGATCAGAACTGCGGGCACAAACTGCGCGCTAAAACCGGGTTCCGAAGTTTGAAGGAACTCGGTGACGAAGAACCCGGCGGTGTCGTCACCCCAGCGCAGATCGAAGCTGAAGGTGAAGTAGCTGGCTGCCCACGCGACAACGGCGGCGTAGTAGACGGCGATGATGATGCAGATCCAGACCTGGAACCAGCCAAGCGACTCTAGCCACTTGCCTGCCTTGCCACCGAGACGACGGAACGCTGTTGGCGATGATCCGCGAAAGCGGTGCCCGATCGCATAGTCAAGAAAGAGAATCGGGATGCCGGCCGTGACCAATGCGATCAGGTACGGAATCAGGAATGCCCCGCCACCGTTCTCGTAGGCGACGCCGGGAAAGCGCCAAATGTTGCCGAGACCCACGGCGGAGCCGATGGCCGACAGGATGAAACCCCACTGGCCCGACCACTGCTCACGTGGTCGCGAGGCGACGGATCCGTGTTCGCCCGATTGTTGCTGCACCGACACAGTTGCTCCTCTGCGTAGTGGCCACCCGAATGGCCGTCGCTGGGGCCACCCCGAAATTGCGGCCCGCTACCCCCGAAGAGGGTGTTCTCACGTTAACACTTGGGGCTACAGAGTTGCGACATGTGACGGTGCGAAGCGGTCAGCGTCTGGCTGTCAGCGTGTAGCGACCAATCGGATGGTTGTTTCGGCAGTGGCGTCTTTGGGGGAACCGGGGGAGACAGTGATTGCTCGTGCCGCGGCATCCAAAGTAATGGTGGCTAATGTTGCCCAGCGGTCGCCGAACACTGCGCCAATGGCGGGAACGCAGCAGAGTTGGGCGGCGTCACCCGGTTCGGAGAAGAGGTAGGGGATGAGGGCGCTCGCCGTGGTCGGCAGCGGTGCGGCGGCTGCTCGTTCGGTAAGAACGTCGTAGCGTGCTTGGGTGTCTGGATCGTAGAGCCCCAGTTTTTCGCCCTTGCTCAGCTCGGGGTCAACAAAGTGGTTGGTGTGGATGAGCACGCCATCGGTTGGCTCGAGCACGGCGGCGCCGTCGGGGTTCAGCTCGACTGTGACGGAACCTTCGGGGCTCACGACGGTGATGGCGCTGGACGTGCTCACGGGTGCAGTGCGCAGAATTTCGACCGCTTCGGCCAGGGTCGACGCTTCGGCGAGAACGCGGGCGGCAACAAGGTGCACGGGCACGCCGTCTGGCCGGTCTGCTTGGTGGCCGAGGATGTTGAGCATGATGCCCACTCCGGCGTCATTGATTCCGATTTTGCCGAGGATGCCGTGCTCAGTCAGGCCGACAAAGGTGCGGGGAGTGCCGGTGACTTCGTGCAGGTGCCAGCAGTCGGCGAGGTCGTCGTGCCAGTCCCACGTTTGGGCTCCGACCGGGCTCTCGCGAGCGTTGACGATGGTGGAGCATTCGCCCGGTTTGGTGCCGATCGCTTGAGAGAGAATCTCGGTGCGAGCGTTCACGGCGGCGATCTTCCAGAGCGGCAGGTCGCTTCCTTCGGCTACTCCGCGCATTTCGGCGGCGAGGTCGGCGCTCCAGCGTTCGGTGACGAGAACGGCGTTGTCGGCATACTTCTGTACATCGCCGAGGCTGATTCCGGATGTCTCGAAGAGGTCGAGATAGATGGCAACGCCGCGCTTCAGAGTCTCAGCAATCGCGACGCCGCGGCTCAGACCGCGGTGGAAGGCATCCGCTGAATTGATCTGAATAAAGGGAGGGGTGGTGCTCATGATGCGATCTCTTCCCGAAGCTTGCGGATCATTCCTCGCTCGGGCTTCCAGCCGGGGCGGGGCGCGCAGGCGAGGAGAAGTTGAGTGTACGGATGCTGCGGGTTGGTGAGCACTTCGGCGGTCGTTCCCCGCTCCACGATGCGGCCCTGGCGCATCACCACAACCTGATCGGCAATCATCTGCACAACAGAGAGGTCGTGCGTGATGAAGAGGTAGGTGAGGCCGTGAGAGGTGCGCAGGTTTGCGAGCAGTTCAAGGATTTGGGCTTGAACCGTCACATCGAGCGCGGCGACGGATTCGTCGAGCACGATGACCGCGGGGTCTGCCGCCAGCGCACGCGCGATAGCAACCCGCTGCTTCTGGCCGCCCGACAATTCGCTGGGGAGGGCGTCGAGAAACCGAGGTTCGAGACCGACGAGAGTGAAGAGCTCAGCGCAGCGCACCTGTCGCTGCGCTCGGTTGAGGTTTGAGTGAGCTTTGAGCACTTCGTCTACCGCGACGCGCACGGACAGCCGTCGATTGAGCGAGCTTTGCGGGTCTTGGAACACCATCTGGATGTCGCGGGCGCGGCGTCGCAGTTCGCGTCGGTTCGCACGCGGTGCGACGGGCTTCCCGCTCACCGTCACGGCTCCGGAGTCTGGTGTTTCGAGCCCGACTATGATGCGCGCGAGCGTGGTTTTTCCTGAACCGGACTCGCCAACGACGGCCAAGCACGAGCCCTTGTCGACGCTGAGCGTGACGTTATCGAGTGCCTTCACCTGCTGTTTTGGCCCGGTGTGGAAGGTCTTGTTGAGTGCGTCTACGGTGATAGCTGGGGTAGTCATGAGGTCGGTCCGCCTTCCGGGGTCCAGGCGAGTCCGGCCGGGCGCGACTCCATCAGGGCTCGGGTGTACGGATGTTGAGGGTTGTCGCGAAGCTGTACTGGCAATCCGATTTCCACTATTTCGCCATCTTTCATCACAGCGATTCGGTCACACACTGCTGCGGCCAAATCGAGGTCGTGAGTAACAAACAACATGGCCATTCCGAGCTCGTGGCGGCACTCGTCGAGGATGGCCATCACTTCTGCTTGGGTGGTGACATCCAGAGCGGTGGTTGGCTCATCGGCAAGCATCAACCGTGGCCGTCCGGCAATGGCGCCCGCGATGACAACGCGCTGAAGCATTCCGCCGGAGAGCTGGTGCGGGTAGGAACGCAGCACGCGGTCAACGGCATCGATACCGACCTGTTCGAGCAGTTCGCCAGCGCGAAGCTTCGCGGTTTTCGTGGGCTGCCCTTGAGCGTCATGCATTCCCTCAATGAGGTAGCGCTCGACAGGGAGCACGGGGTTGAGCACTGCGTGCGGGTTCTGGGCGATCATCGAGACGTCGTTGGCCCGCATCCGCCGTAATGCTTCACCGCTGAGACTGCGAACGTCGACGCCATCGAACGTGATCGTGCCGGTGACCTGCGATCCCTCTGGTTCGATGTGCAAGATGGAGCGCAGGGTCATGGACTTGCCACTGCCCGATTCGCCAACAAGGCCGACTGCTTCGCCCGCAGCGACAGCGAGCGATACTTCGCGCAAAATCTGCAGATCAGGGCCAATCGTGAGCGAGAGGTTGTCAATGTTAAGCATCAGGCTTTCCTCCCTGCGGCGGCACGGCCACCGAGTCGTTCTCCGACGTAACCGAAGGCGGCCACGGTGATGACGATGCTGAGTCCCGCGAGAACGCTTTCTGCGGGGTAGCCGTTCAAGAGTGATTGCTGTCCGCTCGACACCATGAGTCCCCAGTCGGCTGCCGGCGGTTGCACGCCGAGGCCAAGGAACGAGAGTGCCGCGAGCTCGATCATCGCGAACCCGAAGTTGATGGTGGCGCCGGTCACGATGAGCGGTGCGACGTTCGGCAGCAAGTGCCGCGCGGTAATCACAATTCCGGGGATGCCCTGCAATTCAGGAGAGCGGATGTAGGGCAGGTTGCGCTCCCGCATCGCCATACTGCGAACCACGCGAGCGGAATACGGAATGTAGGCCACCGACAGCGCCAGTGCTGCTGTAGTGAGGCTGGGACCGAAGACCGCGATAGCGAGCATGGCGAGCAACAGGTTGGGGAAAGCGAAGAGAAGGTCGAGTACGCGGCTGAGGAACGAGTCAACGATGCCGCCCCACCAGACGGCGGTGAGAGCGATCAAGGTTCCGAACACCGCAGTGACAGCGACGACGATGAGTGGCCCGGTGAGGCTTGACCGTGCTCCCCAGAGCAGGCGCGAGAAGATGTCGCGGCCGGCCTGGTCGGTTCCGAACAGGTGCTCGAAAGACATTCCCTGGTAGCGCTGGGTGACAGATCCGATGGTCGGGTCGTAGGGCGCAATGAGAGGGGCAAAGAGCGCACCGAGGACGACTACGGCGATAACTCCACACGCAATGAGGCCTAGTGTGCCCATTCGTTCAGCGAATTGTTTCATCGGTTCGTCTCCACTTTCACTCGCGGGTCGATGGAGGCGTAGAAGAGGTCAACGAGAAGATTGATGATGCCGAACGCAGCGACCAGCACGATGGCGATGGCTTGCACGACGGCGAAGTCTTTTCGCTGCACGGCATGAACCAGCAGCGTGCCGATTCCGTCGAGGGTAAAGGCGTATTCGACAACGAATGACCCGGCAATCAGCCCGGCGATGTGAACGCCGACGATGGTGCTCACGGGAAGCATCGAGTTGCGGATGACGTGACGTCTCATGACGAGACGTTCGGCTACTCCACGAGCTCGAGCCATTACCGAATGCTCGGAGTCGCGTTCCTCACGAATAGAGGTGCGAGTGATGCGCGCCACGACGGCAGACGAGGGGAGGGCGAGGGCGAAGGCGGGCAAGGTGAGATGCCATACCCGGTCGATGAAGCCGTCTCCGGATCCGAAGACAGGGAACCAGCCGAGGCCAACGCTGAAGATGCTCATGAGGATGAGGGCGGCGAAGAAGGTGGGAACGGCGAAGCCCAAGTTGGAGCCGAGGAGGATGATCTTGTCGACGATGCCACCGCGGGTTCCGGCCAGAATACCGAGGCCGACGCCGAGCACGATGATGATGAGGGCGGCCAGTGTGACCAGCATCAGTGTGGTGGGCAGTCGGGCGGCCAAGAGATCGCCCACATCCTGCTGGTTGGCAAGCGAGCGACCGAAGTCGCCATGAAGCACGTTGGTGAGCCAGTTCCAGAATCGCACTAGGAACGGGTCATCGAGGGAGTACTGCGCTCGAATAGCTTCGAGCACTTCTGGGCTTACCGTTCGTCCTTGAACGAGAAAGTTTTCTGGGCTTCCCGGCGCCGCATACATAGCGGAAAAGACCAGGAAGCTGGATGCGATGAGGACGCCGATGAGCGCCGCCAGTCGTCGAAGTATGAAGGTCACGGAACGAGCCTTTTCATTGGAGCCGAACCCCGGGGGCCGCGCGCGTTAGCCACGCGACCCCCGGGCGTGTGAACTATTCGCCCGAAGCGCCGAGGTCGGCAGCCCAGGGGTAGTACAGGTAAACGAAGGATGCGGGAGCACCCGTTACGCGGTCATTCATGAACAGTCGAACGGCAGGGTCGACGATCGGGATCCAGGTCAGATCCTCCATCACGAGCACTTGCGCTTCGTTCACGAGTTCAGCGCGCTCGCTGTCATCGGCGGTTGCAGCGGCCTCGTCCAGCAACGCGTCGATGGAGGAGTTGCTGTAGTCGTTGTAGTTCTGCGATCCACCGGTTCCGGCGATTGCGCGGAGGAACGCGAGCGGGTCAGGAACGTCCATGTAGTTGTAGGTCACGAACGCGTCGTGTCCTTCGCGGGCTGCAGGGTCAGAGAAGAATGCACCAAACTGGGCGCTGGGCACACCTGCCGGCTCAACGGTCAGGCCAATGGCGCGGGCGCCGTTGGAGATCTCGGAGATGATGTCGGCGTAGTAGGTGCGCTCTGACGGGTACACGATCTTGATCGGCTCGGTGAGGTCGACCTCGGCGTCCTTCAGAACTTCCTTGGCACCTTCGATGTCGATTTCTGTCGGGGCGAGTTCGTCGCGGCCAGCAGTGAACTCAGCGTCGCCGTATGACCAGCCGTTGTCGGGAACGAGAGAGCGTGACGCGCTCGCCGTGCCTTCAAAGACTGTCGCGGCAATGGCATCCCGGTCGGTCGCCATCATGAGTGCCTGGCGTACGGCGGGGTCGGCGAAGATGCCGTTTCCGGTGCCGATGATGCCGACGATCTGCAACGAGTTGCCGAGGTAAAGGGATCCCTCGGTCGAGCTCTGCAGCGACTTGAGCGCACCGAGCGGCACGTCGTACGAACCGTCGATCGCGCCCGTGTCGAGTGCGGTGGCGATAGCGGCTGCGTCAACGATGAAGTTGATGTCGACCTGAGCCGTCTGAGCCTGCTTGTCACTGTTCCAGTAGTTGTCGTTCTTGATCAGCGAGATCGACTGGCCCTGGTCCCAGTCTCCAACGGAGAAGGGGCCGGTGCACATGACCTTGCCGGTCGGGTTGCCGAAGGTGTCGCCTGCTGCTTCGCGGAAGTCCTGCTCCACGATCGTGCCGACGGGGGTCACCATGTAGGAGTTGAAGGCGGCATCCGGCTTCGAGAGCGAAACGGTGACTTCCCAGTCAGCGGTCTTCTCGATCGAAGCGATGTTGCCGACGAGGCCGCCGGCCCAATAGCTTCCTTCGTCAGCATCCAGGTGACGACCGAGGCTGTACACGACGTCATCGGCGGTCATTTCCTGGCCATCCCAGAATTCGACGCCCTCGCGAATTGTGTAGATGTAGGTGAGATCGTCGGGGGTTTCGACCTTTTCGGCCAACCCGGGTTCGATCGTGAAGTCGGGCTGCAACTGCATGAGTCCTTCACACAGGTTGGCCACAACGGTGTTCTCGGCGTAGTTGAACGACTTGATCGGGTCGAGCGATGCTGGCTCGCCGAAGGGAAGGTTCCACGTCACCAAATCGAGCTCGCCGGTGGCGGCAGGAGTGAGGGTGAGGAGGTCGTTGTTGTCAACGCTGGATGAGGTGTCGCTGCTGGTGCCTGCTGCGCACCCGGTCAGTGCGAGGGCAAGAATGCTGCCGATCGCTATTGCTTTTTTCTTCATTGAATTGCTCCTAGGTAGATCGAACCTGAACGCTAAGACGCTTGATGTGTGTGAAAACCTAGTTGACCAAAACGTTTTGGGGGAAAAATACCCAAAACGTTTTACATGCCGGAAACTCAGGTAGCCTGCCAGAGTGACCAATAACCCGCCACGCAGACGAGCGACAATTCACGACGTCGCCAAGCGGGCCGGGGTCTCGATCACCACCGTTTCGCACGCCCTCAATGGCAAGGGAGTCATTGCGGATGCCACTAGGCAACGAGTCGTCGAAACCGCCGCTGATCTGGGATATAGCCCCGATGCGATCGCTCGCGGACTCCGCAGCCGTCGCCTCGGAATCCTGGGACTCGTCATCCGCCCGCTCGACACTCTGGGCTCCTACCAGCCGGAGGGTGTTGACTACTTTTTGCGGTTTGCGGGAGCCGCCGCAGTCGAAGCGTTGGATCGCGGTTACGGGCTTGCGTTAATGCGGGACCCCACCGTTGGTAATGCCCCCGGCATCGCTCTGGCCGCCGATGGTTTCATCATTTCTGACCCGGTGGCCAGCGATCCGGTTATCGAATTGCTCACTCGAAACGGAATCGCGGTCGTCGCGGTCGGGCGTGATATTGAGCGACCGGAATTCAGCGCCTGGCTCGGCGCAGGCACTCACACCAACACGGATGCTGTTATCCAGCACTTTCTCGAACGCGGTGCCACGCGCATCGCGATTGTTACTGGCGAGGACAACAACTCGTGGAACGCCGATAGCGAGTTGACGTACCGGGCGTGGGCTGCGGAATGCGGACAAGCTCCGCTTGTGTACCACCAAGATGAGGGCTTAGGCGAGGCGGGTGGTCGCGCACTGGCCGAGCGGATGCTGGCCTCAGGCGAGCCGCTTCCGGATGCCATTTATTGCCTGACCGGGCGCCACGCTGCGGGCATGCAAGCTGGGCTGCAAGCGGCCGGCTATCTGATTCCCGACGACATCATGATTGCCTCAGGGTCTGACTCGGAGCAAACCAGAAACAGCGCTCCGCCCATAACTTCGATCGATTTGGCGCCCGAGGCAACGGCGAAGGCTGCGGTCACGTTCTTGGTCGAATTGCTCGATGGCGTGCCCGATGCCGATCCGGGCGCCGACCCTGACAGCGACGGCGGTGGCGATCCGGTTCCTCCGGAGGTGGACTACCGGATCAGAGACCGTGCATCGACTCGCTCAATCGGCTGAATGACAGCTCGTGCCCGAGGATGTTCTCGGCGGCGCGGTGACCGGAGAGCAGTGCCGCGGTGACAGTGGCGGGATCATCCGTCCACGTTGCTTCGCCCGCAAAGTGCAGCACGTTCTCGACCGGTGTGGCCATCAGGTCGTGGTCGTCGGGCGTGGACCCCGGGCGCATGTAGGCGTACGACCCGTACGAGTAGGGGTCGTCTTGCCAGCGCGTCACGAGCACTTCGTCGGGGTGCTCGACGCGCTCGCCGTAGAGCCCGCGCAGAGCATCGAGAACGGACGAGCTGATCTGTTCGTCGCTCCAGTCGCGCGCTTCGATGGCGCTGGGGCCGGCAGCGAACGTGAGCAGGGTGGGAACGCCGTGCAGATCGGTGAGGTCGTACCAGGAATGCCACCACTTGCCCGCCTCGCCCTGCTGGCGAATCGCGTAGACGCTCTCATCCCAGAAGCGAGTGGGGAAGCGCAGAAAGACCTTCTCGAAGTTGTTCATCTCGAAGCCGTCAATGGCGTGGGTGAGCCATTCGGGCAGCGCCGGCTCGAACGCGAGATCGCCGCTCTTGAGCACCCCAATCGGCACCGTTACGACCACGCGATCCGCGGTGAAATCGCCCTGCGCGGTGGCGACCGTTGCGCCCTGCTTTGACCAACGGATGCCGGTGACCACATGCTCGAGGCGAACGTCGAGTCCCTGTGCGAGATTCGTTGCCAGCTCGTCATAGCCGTCGGGGAACACCACCTCGTCGCCCTCGACCGTGTCATCGTCGAGACCGTGCGCATCGAGCAGCCCGGCGTGCACGCCGTACTGCTCCTCGGAGCGGTGCAGCACGAACTCGCGCACGCGCTCTGCCCGATCGGGGTTCCAGCCGAGCGTGGAAAGCGCGACGCCCATCGCCTGCTCATAGCTTGTGCCGAGAGTGGAAGCCTGCACCGCCGTCGCAAGGTGCGCGTCGAACGTGCGTACGTCATCCGCGAACTGGGCGACAGCGTCGTCGCTGAGGCGCTCGCCGGTGGGGCTGTAATAGGCGATGGGGCGGCCGGTGGGCTGGTAGCTGCCAACCGTGAACTCGACCGTGCGCATGCCGAAGGCGTTGACGATATCGGTGAGGGGGTTGTCGTCGACGCCGTGGATCCAGGATGCTCCGCGGTCGGTGGCAACGTCGCCGGAGCGTTCGGTGTGCGTGCGGCCACCCGTGCGGTCGCGGGCTTCGAGCACGAGCACTCGTTGGCCGGACTGGGCGAGAAAGCGTGCCGCGGTGAGCCCGGAGACTCCGGCGCCGACGACGATCGTGTCGAAGGCTGTCGCAGCCGGGTCTGCGGTAGGCGCGCTAGCGATGTCGGTCATGAGGTCACAGTAGCAACGTGGTGCTGGGTTCGGCTGACCTTGACGTCGGTTTGGGGTGTACCCCACGTGGACGGTTCGCGACCGCGACCGCCCGTAAGCGGAACCTATTACGGTCGGTAGTCGTCGCGGTCTTCGTAGAGTGAGCGAGCGCTGGGATCCGCGCTTCGGCCACCGTTGGCCGCTCCGCCTAACTGGGTAAACACGAATGCCAGGCGTTTAGCGACCCGACCCATCACATTGAGAAAGCGTTTCAACATCGTTGGACCCTTCTCGGTTAGCTCAACTATATTCAGCAACGCAGTTCGACTGCAATGCTCGCCTCCGCATCCTGGAGTGCGAACGGTGTCACGAGCGGAGCGCCGAATGCGCTGATGTCGTCACACACGCTTCGGCCACTCACTACGAGATGCCGATGCCGAAGTCAGGTGTCGCACTTCTTCTGACTCAACCGTGCAGAAGCGCCTAACGTCCCGCTTCTAACTCTGCGACGTTAGTCAGGGTGTACTGGGGAAGCGCAAGAAATATGGCGGGGTTGCATGTCTCATCCGACACTACAAAGTCGCTACCCGTTTGGGCGTCGAAGTTCAGAGACCAGCACAAGCTGTACACGCGGGTTTGGGCGGACAGCCCGGAGTCGGCTCGTCCAAAACTGGTCGTGAACACAGCCACCTTTATGCGGTCCTCGGCGATGGAGCTCGACGTGAGCCAACTAGCGTCACCGCTTCTGAACCCGGACACGATCTCGTCATCTGTCCACCCGTAGATATTCAGGCTCACACAGCCGTCGATGCTTTCCGCAAATACTTCCGGGTCAGTCACCGGAGCAGACTCTTCAGCACGGAGTTGAATGCAATTGCGAGCATCTTCGAAAATAAAGGCGGTGCGGCTGAAAGCTGCGTCATCCGCTTGGGCCGGCATGTCATTGATGGAAGTGACGTCGCTGCACCCGGCCAGCGTCGAGATGGTCAAACCGAATGCCGCTAGGTAAGCGGCTGCCTTAGTGAAGCGCAAGTTCTGCCTCCAGTACGTCTGAATGCGAATCCGTTTTTTCTTCGAAAGCGGGAATGGATGCATCGGGTGTCCAGACGTAAGTGGCGTTCCGATACGCGCCGAAAACGCTTAGTTCGCTCTGCCCCGAAGTTGCGACAGGCGAAACCTGATCGTCAGTTATCGCACCGTCAGCAGGCCAACACAAGTGAGCTCTCACTTTCAAAATCCGAATATTCTTCGCTTAGGGCGAGGCTACCGCTTGTCTTGCTCTTCGGGCAATAGCGCAGGTGTATGGCCGGGGCGCCCGAGTTGGTGTCCGTCGCCCTCTCTGTTTCGACTCGCGAGCTAATGCCGGGAAGATAGACAGGCCGGCAAAATATGAGACATTATTGATTTCAGTACGTCTCGGCTCGGCAAACCGGTGCTTGAGAAAACCTGGCGCCTGTGCGCCTACTCGAACGGTACGTGGGGACCGCAACTAACTAAGGAGCCTTATGAGACATCTTCTGTCCGCGGCCGTATGTGTCGGAATGCTGATCTCTGTTTCTGCATGCACCGAAGTCGAGCCGCCGCCGCCCGCCGAACCTTCGTCAAGCGCAGCCGCGACTTCGTTGGAGGAGGGCAATGTTGGGCTGTGCCATTCGCTCTCGATCGAACTCATGACGGTGAACGGCGTGGTCTCGGGGTATGAGGCCGGCGAGTTGAATAGGGAATCGTTCGATTACATGATTGCCACTATTGCCGACGGCTTCCCGATCCTTGGAATCTTGCACAAGGACGCGCTTTTGAGCAGCCAAGTCGACGACCTACGTTCGGCAATCACGGAGCTAGGCGCCGACGGTGCCGAACCGGCCGTAGGGGACGCGTCAGCGTTGGGAGAAGCGACGACGGCGCTCGCTGTCGAATGCGATGCAGTCGGCGCACCTTTGAGCTTTTACCAGTAGCCACAGGCGAGTCGTACTTACCGGTAGCCACAGCCGAGTCGTTTTCGCGTGGTTCAGCGAAAAGACGAAGCGACACCTGGCGCGAGTCGCGTTGGGTGTCGTTCGTTTTTCTCCAACTCCACAGTTGAGTTCCAGCGGGCTCTCGTCGTTCCATAAAAGATTCGCAATTATTGCTGGTTGGCCGCATTTTCATGGAACTACGTCTAGACGTAGTTTCTTAAAGAGGCTCTCCCAACATAGGATCAGAACATGGGAATGAGAGCAGCAACAGGTCGCACGCACACCGCACGCACGACGATGATCGCGGCTGCAGCATCCGCCCTTCTGCTCGGTCTCGCTGGCTGCACGGCGGCTTCGGATGCGGGCGCCACGACTGACCCGAACGACGACCGCCCTGTCGTGCTCACGACCTTTACGGTGCTCGCCGATATCGCCGAGAACGTGGCCGGCGACAACCTGCGGGTGGAATCCATCACCAAGGTGGGGGCCGAGATCCACGGCTACGAGCCCACGCCCGGCGACATTGCCAAGGCGGCCGAAGCCGACCTGATTCTCGACAACGGGCTCAACCTTGAAGCCTGGTTCGCGCAGTTCGTCGACGGTCTCGACGTGCCGCACGTGGTGGTCTCTGACGGCGTCGACACCATCAACATTGCGGAGGATGCCTATGAAGGGCTGCCCAATCCGCACGCGTGGATGAGCCCCCTCAACGCACAGATTTACGTCGACAATATGGAGGCTGCGTTCGCTGAACTAGACCCCGAAAACGCTGCCGACTACGCCGCCAATGCCGAAGCGTACAAGGCCGAGCTGCAGCTTGTGAACGACGAGCTCACGGCCGAACTTGCCGAGTTGCCGACGTCACAGCGCGCTCTCGTCTCGTGTGAAGGAGCATTCTCGTACCTGGCACGCGACGCTGGGCTGAGCGAGCATTACCTGTGGGCGGTCAATGCCGAGCAGCAGTCGACGCCGCGCCAGATCGCGTCGGTGATCGAGTTCGTGCGAGACAACGACGTGCCCGCCGTGTTCTGCGAATCCACAGTCTCCGATCGCGCGATGCAGCAAGTGGTCGAGGCCACTGACACGACCTTCGGTGGAACCCTCTACGTCGACTCGCTGTCGGAAGAAGGTGGCCCGGTGCCGACCTACCTCGAGTTGCTGCGCCACGACGCCGAAACCATCATCGCTGGATTGACCGGGGCCACGGAATGAGTGTGCCCGCCATCGACGTGCGTAACGTCACCGTTCACTACGGCGACGTGCTCGCGCTCGACAACGTGAGCCTCAGCCTCGCGCCCGGCCGCATTTATGGCCTTATCGGAATGAACGGCTCGGGCAAGTCCACGCTCTTCAAGACGATTACCGGGATGCTGCGCCCCGACCACGGAACAGTCACGTTGGCCGGTCGGCAGCCTGCACTCGCTCGCAAGGCCGGAGCCGTCGGCTACGTTCCGCAGAGCGAAGACGTGGACTGGGCGTTCCCGCTCTCGGTGCGCGATGTGGTGATGATGGGCCGCTATGGCCACATGGGTTTCTCGCGTCGCCCCAAGGCCGCCGACAAGGCCGCCGTCGCCGAGGCTCTCGAGCGCGTTGAGCTGACTGATCTCGCCGACCGCCAAATTGGCCAACTCTCGGGCGGCCAGAAGAAGCGCGCGTTTGTGGCCCGCGGAATCGCTCAGGGCGCGACGATCCTGCTTCTCGACGAGCCCTTTGCCGGCGTCGACAAGCGCTCCGAGGGAACGATCACGACACTCTTGCGCGAGCTCGCCGCCGAGGGAGCCACGGTGCTCGTCTCGACCCACGACCTCAATGCGCTGCCGAAACTCGCCGACGAGGCAATCTTGCTGATGCGCACGGTGCTGCTGCAATCCACTCCGGCTGAGGTGCTGAAGCCCGAAAACCTTGCGCGCGCCTTCGGCCTCGATGTCACGGCGGGAGACGCCGCGTGAACCCTCTCGACTTCCTCCTCGAACCGCTGAGCTACGACTTCATGGTGCGGGCGCTCGCCACGAGTGTGACCGCGGCAATCGTGTGCGCGGTGCTCTCGTGCTGGCTGGTCCTCATCGGCTGGTCGCTCATGGGTGATGCTGTTTCGCACGCCGTGCTCCCGGGTGTGGTGCTCGCCTACGTCGTCGGCGCCCCCTTTGCCCTTGGTGCGGTCATCTTCGGCTTCCTTGCCGTCGCCCTTATTGGCATCGTGAGAAACACGAGCCGCATCAAAGAGGATGCCGCGATCGGCATCGTCTTCACCACCCTGTTCGCCCTGGGAATCGTGCTCATCTCCGTGACGCCCTCGCAGACCGACCTGAACCACATCATCTTCGGCAACCTCCTCGGAGTCTCCTGGGCCGACCTCGCTCAAGTTCTCATCCTCGGCGCGATCACGCTCACGATCCTGCTCGTGAAGCGCCGCGACTTCACCCTCTACGCCTTCGACGCCACCCACGCCCACGCGATCGGCCTCAACCCCAAGGTTCTCGGCGCTGCGCTTCTCGGGCTCCTCGCCCTTACCGCTGTCGTCGCGCTTCAGGCCGTCGGCGTCGTTCTCGTCGTGGCACTGCTCATCATCCCCGGCGCCACCGCGTACCTGCTCACCGATCGCTTCTCGCGCATGCTCGTGATCGCCCCAGTGATGTCGGCGCTCGCGGCAGTCACCGGGCTCTACCTCAGCTACTACTTAGACACGGCATCCGGCGGCATGATTGTGCTCGTCGAAGGCTGCATCTTCGCGCTCGTTTACCTGTTCAGCCCCACGCAGGGCGTGATCGGCAAGCGACTCGGTGCGATGAAGCGGCAGCGGATGCTCGCCGCCCAGTAGCTCGGAAGACACCGCCAGCGCACCGAACCCGCGCGGTGCGCCTCAAGTCATTCGGCGAGGGTGCCGCCCGATACGTAGAGTGCGTCGGTCGCGCTCCGGCCCAGGCTAATCGGCACAGCGGATTGGCGCACTGCACCACCCGGCGCCTCGCCGCTCGCCCCACTGGTTTCGCCGTCGACGCCACCCAGCACGACCACCTCGAGCGCATCCGAATACGGTGCCCCAGCATTCACGCTGAGCTTCGCTTCGAACCCGATGCCGCGCTCTTCGAAGAACTTGAGCAGCTCGGGGTCGTCGTCGGAAATGCGTTCGACGACGACGGTGCTGCCGGGGGCGACGCGGGTGAGCTGCACGGCATCCGGGATCGTAATCACGCCGTCGGCGCTGGGGATGGGATCGCCGTGCGGGTCACGGGTGGGGTGTTCGAGAAACTCATCGATGCGTTCGACCATGAAGTCAGAGACGGCGTGCTCAAGGTTTTCGGCTTCGTCGTGCACTTGATCCCAGGTGTAGCCGAGCACGCTGACGAGAAACGATTCGATGAGGCGGTGGCGGCGAACCATCGCGACGGCGTGAGCACTACCCACCGCGGTGAGAGCGATGGAACCGTAGCGGGCATGATCCAGAAAGCCTTGATCGGTGAGGCGACGCACGGCATCCGAGACGCTCGACAGCGTGTAGCCGGTGCGCTCGGCGATCACGGTGGCGGTGACGGGGGCATCTGACCATTCGGAAAGGCTCCACACGGTCTTCAGATAGTTCTGGGTGCTGACCGAGAGCTCTGTGACCGACATGCGCCCAGTCTAAAGCCGAACATCGAAGTACGGGCAGACGTAGTTAACGAAACTTGCCCCCGCCCGGAGAACATCAGGCGGGGGCAAGCGGGTGAAGAAAGTTAGTTGAAGATTCCGTTCAGGCCGAGGTCACCGGTGATGTCACCGACGATGTCGTCTGCGTCAACAACATCGTCGAGAATGTCGTCGACATCAACAATGTCAGTGACGTCGGTCACTACGTCAGTCGCGTTGTCTACAACGTCGGTTACCTGCGTTGCGTTGTCGACGACGTCAGAGACGTTGGCGTCGTTCGCTACATCAGACACGTTCGCGGAGTCGCTCACGTTGCCGACTGCGGTGTCGTTGCCCGAAGCTACGGGAGCGTTGACCTCGTTGCCTGAAGCAACAGCGTTGCCGTTGAGAAGGTCACCGTTGAGGATGCCGCCACCGAGGATGTCTCCACCCAGAAGGTCAACGTCGCCGACCTCGGGTGCTACAACGACGGGAATGTCGGTCTGCTTGGGGGAGGAGTAGGAGTATGACTTCGTCGAGGTGTAGCTATCACCGGTGGCGGCCATGGCGGGAGCTGCTGCTCCGACCGCGATGAGGGCTACTGCGGTAGCGGTTGCGCCGAGCGTTGTCTTCTTCGTAAATGCGTTCATGACTGAACTCCTTCTTACGTGGTCGGCCTCCGTAGAGGCTCTGCGTCTCGAGGCTTTCCCGAGGCGCAATGAGTACTCCGGAGTGCGGCCGTAACCGGTTTGGGGGTCATGTCAAAAAAGTTGAAATTCGAGCAATCTGGGGTGCGGATGCTGGCTGTCGGGGGCCTCGGATCCGCATGATTCCGGTGCTATTGGCGCAAGCTGGCAGTCAACTGAGTGGAGTCTGGTGAAGTGCCCAGTGCTGCATCCAACGGTCGATTCGGGTTCGCCGGGCGCGCCAAGAACGGCCGTCGCGTAGGCCGCGGGGAGTCCTTATTCGGACGCTGCGGCTTTCACGGCCGTGTACGCCTCGAGAGCTTCGCGGCGGGTTTCGGCAAGATCCACGATGGGTTCGGGATACGCGTCGGTGCCGAGTTCGGGAATCCAGTACGAGACGTAGTGGCCCGCGGGGTCGAACTTTTTCTGCTGCAAGACCGGGTTGAACACACGGAAGTAGGGGGCGGCATCCGCACCAGATCCGGCAACCCACTGCCAGTTGGCGGGGTTGCTGGCTTCGTCGGCGTCAACGAGGGTGTCCCAGAACCACTGTTCGCCGGCCCGCCAGTCGATGAGCAAGTTCTTGATGAGGAAGCTCGCAACGACCATGCGCACGCGATTGTGCATCGTGCCGGTGTGCCAGAGCTCGCGCATGCCGGCATCGACGAGGGGGATGCCGGTGCGGCCGCGGCGCCACGCGTCGACTTCGCTGACTCCCGCGGGTTCGTCCACGGCGCCGAGCTGGTCGACGGTGTAGCCCCACGGGAAGGCGTTGTAGGCGGGGCGGTAGCTGTCGGTCGCGAGACGCGGGTTGTCGAAAAGCAACGCGGTGGAGAATTCACGCCAGCCGATTTCGCTCAAGAACTTGGCGACGTTCTTGCGGGCGGCTGTCGGCACGTCGGCGGAGCCGTTGCCGGAGCCGTCACCCGAGCCGTCGCCACGCAGCCGCTGCCAGATCTGGGTGGGGCTGATCTCACCGAACCGCAGGTGCGGGCTGAGCCCACTCGTGGCATCCACGGCAGGTTCATCGCGGCGGTGATAGTCGGCGAGACGTTCGGTGACGAAACTCTCGAGGCGATCGTGGGCGCCATCTTCGCCGGGAGTCCAGGTCTCGCGCAGTCCCTCGGCCCAGTCGGGGCGGGTGGGCAGCAGATCCCAGTCGGCGAGGTCGTCGCTCGCGGGGGAGTCGGCGGGCCAACTCAGCTCGGCTGCGGTCGGCGCCGGCAGTGCATCCCGCACCGGACGATCTTGCGCCGCACGCCAATACGGAGTGAAAACTTTGTACGGCTCGCCCTGCCCATTGCGGATGTGCCACGGCTCGTTCAGCAGGTTGCCCTGATGGCTTTCGACCGTGAGCCCCTGCTCGCGCAGGCTCGTTTTGAGGCCAGCGTCAATATCCCGGGCGGCCGTGTAGCGACGGTTCCAATGCACCGAGGCGGCGCCGAGCTCGTCCACGAGCGCCGGCAGCACCTGCGCGGCCGGGCCGTGACGCAGAGTCAGTTGGCCGCCTAGATTCTGCAGGGCGGCATCCAGAGCAGTGAGGCTGTGATGCAGCCACCACTTGCTGGCCGAACCCAGCGGGCGGATGCCGTCGCCGGTTTCATCATGAATGTAGACGACAACAAGCGGTCGGCCTTCGCTCGCGGCCGCCGTTAGCGCAGGGTTGTCGGCTAGTCGCAGGTCGTTGCGCAGCCACACGACGGAGGGCTGATTCTGGTTTCCGCTCACGGCTCAACTCTAGGGTCGGCGGCTGACTATTTAGCTGAGCAGGTGAAAGTGCTCACATTGCCACTGCTGGGTGTTCTGGGCTTGGCGATTGCAGGTGTCGGCCCAGGGCGGGTACACGCGAAAACCGCGCTTGCCGCCGCGGCCGCCATCCGAAACGATGCCGCGGACGATCAGGACGCTGAGTGGAAAGACGAACGCACCAAAGCCGTTGCTGTCGCGGGTGACGACGACGAGGTGCTGGGTGCCATCGTCGCTGGGGAATGGTTGCGTGGTGCCGTCAGTGTCTCGCCGCCAAACGGTGACGAAGAAACCCGGCTTAGTGGGGGTCAGTTTTGCGACCCGAAACCGGGTTGCAGCGGGGAGGGTGGTGACGGCCTCGTACTCGGCGTTGTCGGGCTCGACCACGAGTTGAGCGTATTGGGGCAGTACGTCACCGAGATCATGGATGGCGCGGGCTACATCCGGATGCAGCGGGGCAGTGGTCACGGTCATCCGTTCGATTCGGCGGTCGTGTCAGCCTAGGCCGAAGCGCGCGCGATCGCCGCACGTGTGGGCTGGTGGAGCAACGCTTTCTGGGTAATACTCTGGGAATGACCGCACGCACGGCAGGCCCGCTGAATGAACGATATGAGGTGCTGGGCATTCTGCTATTCGTCTTTGCGGGGTTTGGATTTGTGGTGCTGAGCGCTCTGGCGGGCACTGCGACCATCATGGCGAGTGGGGTGCCCGCTGTGGTCCCTGTGGCCTGGAACGGTCAGGCGTTGGTTGTTGCTGGTGCCGCGTGGTGGATGGGGTTGGCGGCCGCTCTGGCGGGGCTGGCGATCTGGATTATCCGAGCCAAGGCAAAAAGGACACTGTTACCGTGGGCGATTGTTGACTGTGCCCTGATGGCCGTTCTTATCGTGGTGGTGTGGCTTTTTGCCCTGTAGCGGTGCCCGTTAAATGAGGTGGTTGACGCCTGCGGGGTGGTGTTGCTGGGGGCGTAGACTCGCGCAAAACAGTCGTCGGTGTCGATGGCGGCGTTTCGACTGAGGGGTTACCGTGCGATGACAGGATCTGGTTTTCGGCAGGAGTCGGTCGATTTCGGCGATGTGATTGAGCGTGTGGAGAACATTTTCTCCTCCCTATTTCTTTCCCTCCCTAATGTGATCATCGGCATTGTGGTCTTCCTCATTTTTTGGGCCCTGTCGTGGGTCGTGGCCAAGCTCGTGGGGCTGGCTATGCGGCGGGCGGGCCGGCCGCGCGGGCTCCAGATGGTGCTGAGCCGCCTTACTGCTTGGAGCATTCTCACCTTTGGGCTGCTTGTCGCGCTCACCGTGATCTTTCCGACCATCACCCCGGCGTCATTGTTCGGAGCTCTGGGCGTTGGCGGTGTCGTAATTGGCTTCGCCTTCCGCGACATCTTTCAGAATCTGCTTGCCGGCATCCTGATTCTGTTTACTCGACCATTTCGCATCGGTGACCAGATCGTGTCGGAGAATCATGAGGGCGAAGTTGTGGACATTTTGGTGCGTGCAACGCTGCTGCGCACCTATGACAACCGGGTGGTGGTGATTCCCAACAGCGAGCTCTACACGAAGCGGGTCGTCGTGAACACGGCGTATGAGAACCGCCGGCTCAGTGTGGAGGTGGGGATTGGCTATGACGAAAGCATTGCGGATGCTCGTGCCGCCATCCTTGAGGCGATTGCGACCTTGCCGGGCATCGTCACAGACCCGACGCCGGAGGTTCTCGTGAATCTGCTCGGCGACTTCAGCGTGATTCTTGAGGTTCGCTTCTGGATTAGCCCACCGGATCGTCGCGAAGCGGTTGAGGCACAAGATCAGGTTCTTGAGGCGATCAAACGGGCACTCACGGCGGCCGACATTGAGATGCCGTTCCCGATCCAGAAGATCATGCTCGATCCGCGGGAGCCCCGCAGCGAGGACAGTCTCTAGCCGCAGGCGTCGTGACGAGGTTCGCGGTCAATTGCTTGATTGTGGAAGTTTGCTGGGGTGCCCGTTAAATAGTTCGAGGGCCGGTTTCAGAGGCATGAAACCGACCCTCTCCCTTTGCACCAAGAGTGTCCTGCAATCACATTCCGCAGTAGCTGCCACAGCAAACAACTTCTGCTCTATGAATGTATAACGGAAACATAACGCTGTCTAGTTACCATTCCGTTATTTTTGGCAAATTTCCAGAAAAGTCTGTCTACCCCCTACGTTTCTGGGCAAAATGGGCCGAAATCGGATGTTTCCGCGCAGATGAGCAGCGACGTTCGGTTGCCGCTCGATGTGCCGCTCGCTCCGGCAGGAAAGCTAATTCAGCGCCACGATCTGGCCGACCGCGGTGTCGAGCTGCACCATGCTGCCAAAGGTTGCACCCTTAAGCGTCATGACGTAATTGGAGCCATCTGCCGAGGGGGCATAGTTGACCACGGTGCCTTCGGGCAAGATCGTGAGCGCGTGCCCGTCCGGTGTCGAGAGGGTGCCGCCGGGGGTGGCAAGGCTGAGGCTGGCGGGCTTGCTCTGCGGCGCGATCTGCTTCAGCACGAACTGCACGGTGCCAAGATGTTGAATGAGCGCCATCCGTTCTTCGGCGGCGGACGCGAATGACGCAGGCGCGGCGACCGGCGCTGGTGTGATGATCTCGGTGGTCGGGCCGGTCCCGCCGTTAGCCGCGCTTTCGGCGGGCGTCGACAGGGCTAAGCCTTCCGAATCAAACGTGAATTCTGTCTGCGCGACCTGAAATGTCAGGGGAGAGTTGAGGGCCGACCCGTTGAGATAGAAGTTGGCGACAAGTGCGGTCATCAGAAGCGTTCCGAAAGCTCCCAGAAGGATGCCAATGATTGGACTTAGCCGGGCGGTGGCCTCCCGGTAGTGGCGAAGTCTGAGGGCGTAGAAACCGTAGGCGATCGCGGTGATTCCCGCCGTGGAGGCAATGTATCCGTTCCCTGCTCCCGCCGAGGCGACGGGGAACAGGGCAAGCCCGGCAGCGATGATGCCGAAGAGCAGCGAGATTCGTCCGGGCCCGTTGCGCACCAACTTCCGCGGGGCGAATGTGGTCGTCGACTTATTCGACGGGTAACGGTAGCTATCTGCCGGACGATAGTTGTTGTTCTCGGGCGGCGACCAATCCCGTGGTCCAGCTTGCTTCATCAATTCCCCTCGACTCGCACCCCCGCGCGAGCATCACTCAATTCTGGCAGCCTAGTGTCAGGCGGGGACAACCCCAGAAGGGGTGGTCGACTCGGCCGGTTGCGACGGCCGACAGGTGTTCCTTGCCCCACGTTTCCTGCGCAAAGCGGGGAGGCGGCTGACCCCGACCGCGGGTCAATACCGCGAACGCTTCAGAACGCCAGCCCGCCAGCCCGCGACCCACCCTCATTCGCGGGCTGGCGGGAGTGCGCAAAGTGACGCATGCTCGACAGATGATCCTCGGCGCTGGCACTGATAAGTACGCGGCGTTATTCGCTTACGTGGGTGCCACTGCGGTCATGCTCTCCGGTGCCTATCTCAGCTCGCCCGCCGGCGACGAATTCGTTGTGTTCTTTGGCTTAGCTATCTTCTTTGTGCTGGGCCCTCTCGGTGTCATTACGTTTTCCACGCTCGCGCTTCCGATTGTCTTCGTCCTCTGGAACGCCGCGTTACCTTCTGTGCTGGGTCTCGCCATTGTCATCCCTCTATCCATGGGCACCGCACTGCTCAATGTTGTTGTGGTCTTCGGCTGGATTGCCCACCTGCGCAGCGGGGTGCGAGTCGCCGACCGGCGTGCCGGTGACACCGTGTTGGGTCGAGTAGCCGCGGCAGTCTTGTTCGTCGTCGCGGGGTTTGTGTTCATCGTGCTGTGTGTAGTGGCGGGATACCTGGCTCTGAGCTCTGGCCAGGGAACAGCCCAACCCGGTGCCGGACCTTACCTGGCATCGTTCTTGTTCGCTGTCTGGTTGGTGGGGCTCGCCGCAGCGCTCGGCGGTCTTGTGCTGTGGGTGCTGAACGAGGTCCGAGGGAGGGGCAGCCTGTCTTGGGCGCTTGCCGACGCCCTTCTCCAGCTCGCACTCCTGGCGACGCTGTTGTTCGGGTCGGCTGGAGTCTCGCATCTCGGATAGGAGAAACCGCTCAAGCCGTCGTGGGCTACCCGCGGCGCGACATGAGCCACCCTCATTCGCGGGCTGGCGGGCTGGCGGGCTGCGGTCGTGTGCCCCATGATCAACTAATGACTCTGATCGACAATGCCACGCGCACACCGAAGAAGCGCAAATACATTGTTGGCGCCGGGGTGATGACCGTGGTGGCATTCTCGCTAGCAGGGCCAGGCGTTGTGTTCTCGCCGATCGCCGAGTTGGCCCTAGCGATCTATTTGGGTCCTCTAGGACTTGTCGCGCTCTTCTTGGGAGCGCTCCGTCTTCCCGAGGTGTACGGGATTTACGAGTGGATCACTGCTCTGTTTAGCCTAGTAATGGCGGTCGGCATTGCGTTCGTCAATGTCGAAATTCTTGCGCGGTGGCGCAGGCCTGCACCTCCGCTGGAGAGGCCGTTTGAAGCGGAGGAGCGTCGGCACGGTTGGCGCCAGCAGCTCGCCGCCGTTCTGTTCGTGGCGGCTGGGCTCGCGTTTATCTTTCTCTGCTTCTTCGCCGGGGGTACGGCGGGAACCGCCGGCGGGATTACGGTTCGTGTGCCGGTCGAACGGGCGAACCATCTGATCTTCCTGTCGGCGATCGTGTGGGTGCCGGGTCTTGTCGTGGCGATTGCAGGCCTGCGGCTGTGGATTGTGAATACCCGTCGCGGGGAGCCCGTGCTGCGGTGGGCGATCGCGGACCTCGCGATCATGCTGACGCTCATCGGCATTCTGTGGGCCGACGTCACGCAGGGCGCAGCGCCCTAATCCTGCGCCCTCGGTGCACACCGCGCGCCGCGAGGGGCGGATCGGGCTGAGCCTGCCGCAAGGGCATGTTGGGTTACGCTCACTATATGACTCTCAGTGCCGTCGTCGATCGCTGGGCTATTCAGCTTGAGAGATGGCCGGTCACGGTCGGCTATATCGCCGGGGCCGGCGTGCTGAGTGCACTGTTCATCTGGTTCTCTCAATTCGACCTGCGAACTCTTCCGCTGCTGATGATCCTCTACCTTGGACCGCTGGGGCTTGCGGCCGCTGCCCTTCTGGCATTCCCCGTCACCGCGGTGTTTGCTCTAGCGAACTCTGCTTCAGACGTGGCGATCGCGGTTGCGATGGGAGCCGCGGTCGCGATGGCTACCGCGTCACTCAACGTGATCATCGTGAAGGGCAGACGTCGCCGACGAATCGCCGCTGCCACGCCTTCCTCTGAGGGGCTGAGTGGGGACGAGCCGGACGTGGCGCGGAGGTATGGGCTAGCGTTCAGCAAGCTGCTCTTCGCGCTTGCCGGTTGGGCCTTCATCGCGCTCTCCGTGATCGCGGGAGGCGTCATCCTGCTGGCGGATGGAATGTCGTCCGGCGTCTCGGTAGACGAGGCCGACCCGGTGAAATGTGCAGCTGCAGTCATCTGGTGGCCGGGCTTACTGATTGCTGTCGCCGGTCTTGTGACGTGGATTATTCGCGTCGATAAAGGAAGACCCGCTACCGCGTGGGCAGCGATCGATCTCGTGGCAATGCTCGTGCTCATCAGCGTTCTCTTAGACGTCAGTTCCCGCTAGTGGGCGGCGATTCGCGGCACATTATTGATCGTCGGCCCGCGCAGATCGGCTACATCGTCGGCGTGGGTGTCATCGCAGTGGTTGCTTCATCCCTCGGCCTCGCCGGCATCCTTCAAGGATGGATGCTCGTTCTTCTCGTGGTCGTCTGCTTGGGGCCGCTCGGACTCGCCATCTTTATCGTGGCCAGTTCCATCGCACTTTTTGTGACGGCGGTTCCTGGTTGGGCGATTATTGGTCTCGCCGCTGTCGTTTCCCTCGGCGTCGCATCCGTCAATGTCGTCAGCACCCGCCAATGGAGGGCCAGGCGGCTAATCGAACCCGACGCCCTCGCTCCCCGACACTTTCCGCCTGGCTGGGACCAACTCTATGGAGGCATCCTCTTTGTGTTGGCGGGCGGCGCGTTCATCGTGCTCTCCATCGTCGCAGGCTACGCGGCAGGTACCGCGGGTTATAACGTCCTCGCGTCCAATCTTGCGGATCGTGCTGACGAAGTGAAGTTTGTCGCCTCGGTCACGTGGTGGCCCGGACTGCTCATCGCAGTAGTGGGTCTCTTGTGGTGGAGAATGCGCGTGGGGCAACGGCGGCGAATCTTCTCGTGGGGGGCCCTCGACTTGGCCGCAATGCTGGGGTTAATCGCCGCGGTCGTGCACGCCTCGCGCTAGCCCTCTGCGCTGTGTCGGGGCCGCGGCAGGCGACCGCTAGTGGGCCGTGTCGACGAGCTTGAGCCCGACAATGCAGCCGATGAGTCCCGTAATGAGCAGCACCTTGATCCACGAGATGGGTTCGCCGCCGAAGACCATGGCGTAGGTCACGGTCAGCGCTGCGCCGATGCCGACCCAAATCGCGTAGGCGGTACCGATGGGGATCTCGCGCATGGCATAGCCGAGACCGCCCATGCTCACGAGAATGGCAACGCCGAAAATCACGGTCGGCCAAAGCTTCGTGAAGCCCTCCGACTTGCCGAGGGCGGTGGCCCAGACGGCTTCGAGCACGCCAGAAAGAATCAAAACAAGCCAATGCACAAGAGTCTCCTTGGCCAGTCTTTTCGCGTACCCGGTACTGATCCGTCGTCGGGAGCCGACTATTGCGGCTACAGATTCAGCGTATCAAACGGGGCATGACTTGGCGGGGCTGCGCTTATTCGAACGCCCGAACAGACTCAGGCACGCGGATGCCGCTGCGCAGGTCGGGCGTGGCAACAACCTCAACGGCTCGAGCTCCCCACCGCACCTGCCCGCCCCACGCGTCACCGGCGATATCGTCGTCGGTGTCATCGGGCCAGTCGTCGGAGGTGCGCAGCGACCATTCCGCGATCGGCAGCGCAAGCACGAGGGTGGCGGCGAGTTCTTTCTTGCTGCTGGGGCGCACTTCGGCCAGACGACCGGGAATCATCTTCTCGGTGATGGCGTTGACGGCGGCAGCTTTTTCCTCATCCTCGAGCACGCGAAAGGAGCCGAACAGCACGGCGCTGCTGTAGATGAGCGACGACTCGAAGGCGGAGCGCGCGACGACAATGCCACCGACTGCCGTGACCGAGATCGCGACGGGCGCACCAGAAACGAGCCGCATCCAGCGTGAACCGCTCGACCCGTGCACGATCAACTCATCGCCGAGGCGAGCAACCGCGGTCGGCAAAACGCCGGGGGTTCCGTCGTCGTGAACATAGGCGACGTTCCCGACGATCTCCGAGTCGAGCAGCGCGTCGAGGGCTTCTCGATCCCGTGACATCTTCTCGGGCATCCGGGTGGCATCAGTCGTTGTCATCCGGTCAGTGTGACACGCGCCAGCGCTGAACCTCTACGTCGAGCGAGAGTGGTTCTCTGCACCCGCAGCGACGGCGCGAACAGCCGCTAGATGAAGTCGGGGCTGGGGGTCGAGGCGAAGCGCACCGAGACATCCGGATGACGGTCGTAGCGGTACCCGATGCCACGAACCGTACGAACAACATCTTCGTACGCGCCGAGCTTGGAGCGCAGGCGACGAATGTGCACGTCGATGGTGCGTTCGTTGGGCGCTTCGTCGTCTTCCGCTGACCACAGGGTGGAGATGAGCTGCGCGCGGTCGATGGTCTGCGATTCGCGCAGGATGAGGAACTGCAGCAACTCGAACTCTTTGTAGGTGAGGGCTGCGGGCGCGTCATCGATGAGCACGCGCTTGCGGGAGAGGTCAACGACCACACCGCTCGCGGGCTTCTCTTCGGGCTCTTCAACCTGGCGGTGCTTCGCGAGAGCGGAAGGGTCTTGCAGGGCGAGGCGCACGACGTCGACGTCGCGTCCACCGGCGCCCACGGGGGCGAGGGCAACGGCGGCGTGAGTTTCGGCGTTCGGTACGAGCTGCTGCGTGAGGAGTTTGAGCTGTTCGACGATCGCGCTGAGGTCGGTGCCGGCTGCGGCGGCCTTGAGCTCGTCGATGCCGACGTAGAGCACGAAGCCACGAGCTTCGGTTCCCTGCGGAACAGCGCGCAAGTGCGGTGCGTCAGCGGCTGGCGCGGCGGGTGCCGGTTTCGGCGTTGCGGGGCGCACGCTGCGAGCGGGCTGCACGGCAATCGACAGGTCGCGGGCCGGCGGAGTGTAGGTCGGTGCCAACGCGGGAGCCGCAGAAGCGAAAGAGGTGCGAGTGGTGCGTTCGATTGTTGCAAGTGACATGGGTCCAGAAATCCTTGGATAAGGGGTGAAGGGCCTCTAATGATGAGGGTGTGATCCTTCGGAAAAAAATAATGTGTCGAGCTAGATAGTCGCCGTTATGAGGACGAAGATCTGAGGGGCATCCCATCTGGTGAGAATGCCCGGCGCAGGTAGGCCGACTAGGCACACATTCGACAACACGAAACGTCGCCCGCCACCGCAGTGCTCGTAAGCATCGCGCTAGCGGTCCTGGAAGCCACGAGGGCGGTCAGGTCGCGAGTTTGTACAGTCATGGTTGCAATGATGTTTCATGCAGCGCGCCTCTGTCAAGTTGCGCGCGACAATTGTGCTGCTAGACGAGACCGTATAGTCGGTCGCCAGCATCGCCGAGGCCGGGCACAATGTAGCCGTTCTCGTTGAGGCGTTCGTCGAGCGCGCCGAGCACGATCGTGACGTTTTGGCCTTCCATGGCCTTTTCGACGGCGGCGAGACCTTCGGGGGCTCCGAGGATGCAGACGGCCGTGACATCCGTAGCGCCGCGGTCGAGCAGGTACTGGATGGCCGCAATGAGCGAGCCACCGGTGGCCAGCATGGGGTCAAGAACGAAGCACTGGCGGTTCGACAGATCGTCGGGCAGGCGTTCGGCGTAGGTGTCTGGCTTCAGCGTTTCTTCGTTGCGCACCATGCCCAAGAATCCGACTTCAGCGGTCGGAACGAGCTTGACCATTCCTTCAAGCATTCCGAGCCCGGCACGAAGAATTGGCACCACGAGCGGCTTGGGCGAGCTGATTGCCACACCCTTCGTCGCGGTAACGGGGGTCTCAATGTCGACCTCTTCGACGCGCACCGAACGGGTCGCTTCGTACGCCAAAAGCGTGACTAGCTCCTCCGTCAGCGCCCGAAATGTGGGGGCCGCGGTGTTCTTGTCGCGCAGCACGGTGAGCTTGTGCGTGATGAGCGGGTGGTCGGCAACGTGAACTCGCATAGGCTAAATCTACTTGAGGTACGGACCACTTGGAGAACCGATCGTGACAAAGTTCGATCAATGGATGACGCTGGCCATCGCTGAGGCCAAGCTCACAGCTAATTCTGCCGACGTTCCCGTCGCTGCTCTCGTCTTTGATCAGAACGACAATCTCGTCTCCGTTGGGCGCAATGAGCGGGAGCTCACGGGCGACCCTACGGCGCACGCCGAGGTTGTGGCAATCCGGGCAGCGGCCGCGGCCACCGGTTCGTGGCGCCTCGATGAGATGACTCTCGTGGTCACCCTTGAGCCGTGCACGATGTGTGCTGGCGCGATTCTGCAGGCCCGCATCCCGCGCGTGGTGTTTGGGGCGTGGGACGAAAAAGCCGGCGCATCAGGCAGCGTTAACGATTTGCTGCGTGACCGCCGGCTTCCGCACAAGGTCGAAGTTGTGGCGGGCATCCAAGAGGCTGAATGCGCCGCACTGTTGACGGACTTTTTCGAAGCCCGACGCTAGCGCCCGCCTAGTGGAGCTAACCCCGCAACGTACATAGCGCGCGGGGCCAGCTCTCGGTGCGTGCTTAGTGCCAGAGCACCGCAACGAACACGTTGATGAGGGCGCCCATGCCCGCAAGGTGCAGGAACGGCAGGGTGGCTTTCTTTTCGCTGGTGCCAGCGCTGAGGGCCTTGGCCTGGCGTGAGCGCGCGATCATGACGGCGACGAGCACAACGATCGCGAAGATCAGTTTCACGGCGATCTTGGCGTTGTTGACGTCTTCGTCGTTCATCTGCACGAGGCCAACAAGGATGAGTCCGGTGACGAGCTGCGTGATGGCACCGATCAGCATGGTGCCCAGTTCGAAGCCTTCTTTGCGGCGCAGCTGGAGCGCGAACGAGCCAATGATCAGAGCGAGCCCCAGAATGTGTAGCGCGAGCACGGTGTGAATGATTGGTTCGAAGTTCATGGTTTCGGGTTCCTTCGTTAATCGTTGCCCACGATGACGATGGCATCGGTGGGTGGGGCAGCTTCGGGAGGGCGACGGTAGACATCGGGCTCGATATAGATGACGCGGGCCATCGGCTCGGCCTCACGAATCTCTCGTTCGACACTATCGATACTGGCAGCCACGTCGCTCACCCGGGTCTGCGCTCCGAAGTCGATCTTGGCCGCAACCATGAGTTCTTCTGGCCCGAGGTAGAGCGTCTTCATGTGGATGAGCGAGCGAACGTCGGGGTGGGCGTTGATCGTGTCGCGGATGAGGTTGCGCTGCTTCGTGGTTGCACCTTCGCCCACAAGCAAGCTCTTCGTTTCGATGCCGAGGACGACAGCGACCAAAATGAGCAGGATACCGATGGCGATCGTGCCGATGGCATCCCACATTGAGTCGCCAGTAACGATCGTGAGACCGACACCAAAGAGGGCGAGAACGAGACCGAGCAGAGCAGCGACATCTTCGAGCAGCACGACGGGCAGCTCGGGGGCTTTGGCGTGGCGCACGAAGGCAATCCAGCTCTGCTTGCCCCTCACGAGGTTCGACTCTCTTACCGCGGTGCGCAGCGAGAAACCTTCCAGCACGATGGCAATCAACAGCACTGTGATCGGCAACCACGCTTGCTCAAGAGGGTGCGGGTCTTGCAGCTTGTTGATGCCCTCGTAGAGCGAGAACACGCCACCGACCGAGAACAGAATGATCGAAACAACAAAGGCGTACACGTAGCGCTCGCGACCGTAGCCGAACGGATGCTCGGCATCCGCCTGCTTCTTCGCCTTCTTGCCGCCGAGCAAGAGCAACGCCTGATTGCTGGTGTCCGCTACCGAGTGCACGCTCTCAGCGAGCATCGCACTGGACCCCGAAATCAAAAACGCAATGAATTTAGTGACAGCGATTCCGCCGTTCGCCACCATTGCAGCGATGATTGCCTTAGTTCCGCCTGACGCGCTCATGGCATCAATCCTAGGATGTTCACGTGACTACTTCTCTTCCTAGCATTGCAATTGTCGGCGCCGGATCAATGGGGGGTGCCATCCTGCAGGGTTTGCTTGACCCCTCGGTGACTGTAAGCGGGGGCATCCGCGTCACAAATCGCACCGAGGCTAAGGCTGCTGTGGTGCGTTCTGAGGGCGTGGAGTCCTTTGCGCTGGAGAATACTCCTGATGGCAATGCGCGCGCTGTGAAGGGGGCAAAGGTCGTGATGCTGGGCGTCAAGCCCGCCATGATCCCCGACACCCTTACCGCCCTCGCCCCATTCTTGGAACCCGATGCGATCATCATCAGCGTTGCTGCGGGTGTGACAACCGCGCGCATGGAGGGCATCGTCGACAACGTCGTGTTGCGTGCCATGCCCAACACCCCCGCTATCGTCGGCAAGGCCGTGACCGGGCTCAGCGCCGGATCGCGCGCCACCGCGGATGACCTCGCGCTCGGCCGCGCCGTGTTCGAAACGGTCGGCACCGTCGTCGAAACGCCGGAATCGCAGATTGATGCGCTCAGCACCATCTCGGGTTCCGGCCCGGCCTACGTGTTCTTGATTCTCGAAGAGTTTTCTCGCACTGCGGTCGACATGGGGTTCACGCCCGAGCAGGCACTGACCTTGGTGGCGGGAACCTTCGAGGGATCGCTCGCCCTGCTGGCGTCATCCGATAGTTCTCCGGCGCAACTGCGTAAGCAGGTTACGAGCCCCAAGGGCACGACCGAGCGTGCGGTTGAACAGCTGCAGGCTGCCGACCTGAAGGCCATTTTCGACAAGGCGACCGCTGCGGCGCTCGCTCGGGCCACGGAGCTCGCTGCGGGCTAACGCCACCACCGGTTCACGCAGCCTCGTTTATGCGGCTGCGCGACCGCTTTTAGAAGCGGCCGTGCAGCGCGCGCGAACGACGAGACATCGAGTCGATGATCACGGCGAGCAGCAACACTGCTCCCGTGACCATGTAGCGCACCGATGAATCAAGGCTCAGCAGGGTGAGGCCGCTCGAGATCGACTGAATCACGACAATGCCCAGCAGGGCAGACCAGGCGCTTCCGCGACCGCCAAAGAGGCTTGCGCCGCCGATCACGGCTGCTGCGATGGCAGTGAGGTTGGTGTCGCCGCCGCCGCTGCTCTGGTTGGCGGCGGCAAGCCGTGATGCGGCCAAGACACCACCAAGAGTGGCGAGCATTGCGCTCACCATAAACACCGAAATGTAGACGCGATCCACTCGGATGCCGGCACGCCTGGCTGCTTCAACGTTGCCTCCGATGGCGTAAATTGAGCGCCCCCACCGCGTGCGCTTGAGCGCAAAGTTGACGGCCATCACGAGCACGACAAAGAGCAGAAACATGAGGCCGATGCCGCGGTCGGTGTTGAGATACCAGGTTCCCAACAGGAGCGCGACGAGCATGAGCCCACCGCGAAGCAGGATCGCGGTGCGTGACTCGGGCAGCAGGCCAGCGCGGATGCGGCGGTTGGCCAGCGAGAGATGCGTGCCAACGTAGGCGAGGCTTGCGAGCGCGGCGAGCAGGTAGGAGAGCCACGCAGGCAAAAACATGAGCTGGGCGAATTGCACGATCCATGAATCAAACGGAATATTGATCGAGCCGAGCTTGCCAAGCACCCACAGCTGGAGCCCAAGCACGCCGAGGAGGCCCGCGAGGGTGATGACGAAGCTGGGAACGCCAAAGCGGGTCAGCAAGAAGCCATAGAACCATCCGAACAGTGCTCCGGCGGCGAGCGCGGCGAGGATGGCGAACGGCAGCGGCCAGTTCAGCTGGGTAAACGTGACCGCCAGAATCGCGGCCGCGAGCCCGGAGAGCGACCCAACCGAGAGGTCGATTTGAGCGAGCAGCAATACGAGCACTACACCGAGCGCGATCGTGCCGAGCGCGGCGGACTGCATCGCAAGGTTCACGAGGTTCGCACTCGACAGGAATGTCGGGTTCAAGATTTGGAACACGGTCCAGATGAGGGCAAGACCCACGACAACGGGAATCGCCCCGAGATCGCCGCCTTTCACGCGTGACCGAAACCCGGCCCAGGACTCTGCGAGACCTGACGCGGGCGGCAACTCGACGGCTGGCGAGTTGTTCGTGGGCGGTTGCGGGTCGGAGGTGCTCATGAGCTGAGTCCTTCCTTGATGCGGGTGAAGGTCGCGCCGGTCAATCCAGCACGGCGACTCACCGCGTTGTCCATTGCGCCCGTAATCGCCGCGATGATGTCTTCGTACGTCACGTCGGCCACCGCGAAGTCACCGTTATTGCGGCCGAGCCGCAACACCACAACGCGGTCAGCCACGGCCTGCACGTCAGCCATGTTGTGACTCACCAAGACGATGCCGTGACCGCGCTCGCGGAGGTGCTCAATAAGGTTCAGCACCTCAGCGGTTTGAGCGACTCCGAGGGCGGCGGTTGGCTCATCCAACACCACAATCGACGGATTGCCGATGAGTGAACGCGCAATGGCGACTGTCTGGCGTTGCCCGCCCGAGAGCCCGGCAACGGGAGTGCGCACGGAAGGAATCTTGGCCGAGAGCTGCCGCAAGAGCGCCCAGGTCTGCTGCTCCATCTCGACCTCATCGAGCGCTCGAGTGCCGAGTTCGCGACCCAAGAACAGGTTCGACACCACATCGAGGTTGTCGCACAGCGCCAAATCTTGAAACACCGTCGCGATGCCCAAATCGCGGGCATCCGTGGGGTTCGCCAACGACACTTCGTCGCCGCGACAGGTAATAGTGCCCGAAGTGGCCGGATGCACGCCAGCGAGCACCTTCACGAGGGTCGACTTTCCCGCACCGTTGTCGCCAACGATCGCCACGACCTCGCCGGGATAAATGTCGAGCGACACATCGCTCAGTGCCTCAATCGCACCGAACTGCTTGCTGATTCCCCGCAGCGAAAGGATCGGCTCATCGTCTGAGGTGGCCGGAGTGACATTAGTCATTGTGGCTCTCTTCCTTGAGTTCGTTGACCGTTCTGAGTTCGTTGACCGTGCTGGTGTCGTGGGGCATTACTGAATCCCCGCCGCCGCACACGCTTGGGCATATTCGGTCGTGCAAATTTGCTCGACGGTGTAGAAACCATCAGCGACGACGGTCTCCATAATGTTGTCGATCGTCACGATTACGGGAGTGAGCAGTGTTGTCGGAACGCCGTTGGTTTCCTCGCTCTGTCCCACGAGTTGCTTGCCGTCGAGCAGCGCCACCGCGTGTGTCGCCGCGATCTCAGCCTCGCGCTTCAGATCCTTGTAGACGGTCATGTACTGGTCGCCGCTCACAATGCGTTGGATGGCGGTGAGTTCGGCATCCTGACCGGTGACGGGTGGCAGCGGGGCCACCCCGCCAGCCTTGAGCGCAGCGATCGCTCCGCCAGCCGTTGCGTCGTTAGCGGCGTAGACGCCAATGAGGCTGTCGCCGAACTGGGTGACCTGGCTCGCCATCCACTCCTGGGCTTTGTCTGGGCTCCAGTCGGGAGTGTCGAATTCGGCGACGACCGTATAGGCGCTGCCATCGATCACACTGTGCGCGCCCTTCTTGAACAGGCGCGAATTGTTGTCGGTGGGGGAGCCGTTGATCATCACAATGTTGCCCTCAGAGAGGCCCTGATCGGCGAGACGCTCGACGAGCGCTTTGCCCTGCAACGAACCCACTTTTTCGTTATCGAACGACACCCAGAATGCGAGTTCGGGGCTGCCAATCAGGCGGTCGTACGAAATCACGGGAACCTTGTAGGACTGGGCCGTCGCCACGATCGTTACCGCCGCCGAAGAATCCACGGGGTCGAGCACGAGCACGCTAATGCCCTGCGCAAAAGCAGACTCGGCCTGCTGTTGCTGCTTCGCCGGGTCCTGATCGGCATTCGCATAAATCACGTCGCACTCAGGGCACAGCTCGGCAACCTTCGCCTCAAAGAACGGGCGATCATAGGCCTCGTAACGCGCCGTCTTCGATTCGGGCAGCAGCAGCGCGATCGTGCGGGAGTTATCTGCCGACGCGTTAGGGGAAATCATCGCGCAGCCGCCGAGGGCGAGAACCGTTACGAGCGCGGTCGCCAGCAGTCGCACAATTCGAGAACGGGCGGATGTCACGAGGCCTCCGTTATCGAAGGCTCGGCGCTCAGCGTGGCGTCGGCTCCAATCGTGAGCTGATCAATCGCAAAGGCGATCGACCCCAACAGCTCGCTGCGCGGCCCCAGCTGGCTCTGCACAAGATCAGCAGCCTGCCCAGAGCCCACAATGACCGAACGTTCCATCGCGTGCCGCATCGGGCCCAACAGCAGCTCACCCGCCTGCGAGAGTTCGCCGCCCACAGCGATGCGCTCGGGATCAAAGACGTTACTCAGATTGCCGGCGGCGATGCCGAGATGGCGTCCCGCATCGGCAATGGCCCGGATGCACGCGTTATCCCCGGCGATTGCGCGCACCACCACATCGTGAAGCTTGAGACCGCGACGGCCAGTGCGCACCGACTCAACGATGGCTTGGCCACCGGCGAGGGTTTCGAGGCATCCACGATTGCCGCAGCGGCAGAGCGCGCCATCTTCGTCGAGAACCATGTGGCCAAATTCACCGGCAGTGCCGTGGTGTCCACGGAACACCGCGCCGTTCAGGATGAGGCCAGCGCCAATACCGTCGTCGATGCTGACGTAGAGAGAGTTCGGCTTGCCCCGCAGCGCGCCCGAGCGGTACTCGGCGAGCGCCCCCATGTTGGCGTTGTTGTCGACATACACCGGGCTATTGAGGCGGATGCCGAGAGATTCTGCGACGGGAACACCGTCCCAGCCGCGCATGATCCCCGTACGCGAAATGATGCCCGTCGATTGATCCATGGGGGCGGGCATCGCGAGACCAACCGCCAGGATCTCATCGTGCGTGGCATCGACTGATTCGAGCATGTCGGTGATGAGTTGGGCAGCCCGGTTGAGCTCGTTGTCAGCACGGTGGTCTTTCGCGAGCGGCATGTGGTGCTCGGCGACTACCGTGTGGGCGACATCCGAGAGCGCTACGCGCATGTGGCGTTCCGAGAAGTGAACGCCAGCGACGAGGCCGAGGGCGCGAGCAAGCGTGATCTGGTGGGCGCGACGACCACTGCGCGTGCTCATGGTGGTCGCGAGCACTCCGGAGGTGACGAGCTCTTTGACAATGTTGGAGACGGTGGCTGGCGAAAGACCGGTAACCCCGGCCAATTCGATCTGTGTGAGCCCACCATGGTGCTTTACCGCGTCGACAATGCGAGCGCGGTTAGCTTCGCGGAGCGAAGTTTGCGACCCCGGGGTCGCCCGTTTTTTGCTCACGGAATCAAGATACAGGTAGCGAGTGCGCGCAGATCAGTCCACGAACGGGGCTAGGTCGCTAGTGTCGCGAACTTTTCGATGTCAACGGAGTTGCCGCTGACGATCACGAGGTCGTGATTCGAGATCACCGTCTCGGGAGTGGCGTAGGTAAATTCCTTACCGGGCGACTTCACCCCGACCACCGTGATGCCGTACTTGCGGCGTACTTGCGATTCGCTCAGCGGAAGGCCGCGGATGGGCTTCGGCGGGTACATCTTGACGATAGCAAAGTCGTCATCGAACTCGATGAAGTCGATCATCCGGCCAGAGACGAGGTGCGCGACGCGCTCGCCGGCCTCAGCTTCCGGGTAAATCACGTGGTTGGCACCGATGCGGTTGAGGATCTTGCCGTGGGAGCGACTGATGGCCTTGGCCCAGATCTGCGGAATCTTGAGGTCGACAAGGTTGGCCGTGATGAGCACGCTGGCTTCAATCGACGAGCCGACAGCGACGACAGCGATCGAGAAGTCTTGCGCACCGATCTGCTGCAGAGCGTCGAGGCTGCGAGCATCAGTTTGCACGGCGTGAGTGACGCGCTCCGACCATTTTTGTACGAGGCTGAGGTCAGCATCGATCGCAAGAACTTCGCGGTCGAGGCGCTGAAGTTGACCGGCAGTGGCCGCACCGAAGCGACCGAGCCCGATTACTAGCACCGGGGCATTGTGGGCGATCTTGTCAACCAACGATGGGCCTCTCTTCTGCTCTCGTGAACAATTGACGGCGCTGACTGGCCGCAAGGGCTGCCGCCAGCGTAACCGTTCCCACTCGCCCGGCCCACATTGTGGCGGCGAGGATGTACTTGCCGCCATCGGGCAGGGTCTCGGTCAGTCCCGTGGAGAGTCCACAGGTGGCAAAGGCAGAAATGACATCAAAGAGCACCCGGTCGAGCGGTTCTTTGGTTATCTGCAATATCGCGATGGTGGAGATGGCGACGATCGTTGCGCCCCACAGCGTGACGCTGACGGCGAGGCGAAGCACGTCGGTGGGGATGCGGCGCTCGAAAGCGTGCATGTCGTTGTCGCCGCGCGCTTCGGCGAGGGCGGCCAAGAACAGCACGGCCAGAGTCGTGACTTTGATGCCACCCGCAGTGGAGGCGGAGCCGCCGCCCACAAACATCAGCATGTCGAAGACAAGCAGCGTCGACCCATTGAGCTCGTTGATATCGATGGTGGAGAACCCACCCGAGCGCGTCATGGTCGATAAGAAGGTGGATGTCAGGGGTCTCGAAATCAGGCTTTGCCCACCAATGGTGTTGGTGTTGTTCCATTCGAGAATCAGCACAGCTAGCGCCCCGGCAAAGATCAACAACACCGTCGTGAAGAGGGTGAGACGGGCGTGCACCGAGAGACGAGCGCCACTCTTGAGGTTGCGAACCACCGCGAAGATCACGGGAAACCCGAGGCTACCGAGGAAGACGCCGACACCGATCGCTCCGAGCATCCACGGGTCTTGAGCGAAGGCTTCCATGCCGCTGACCGCGGGCACAAAGCCGGTGTTGGTGAATGCGGATGCCGCGAAGTAGAAGCCCTGCCAAATGGCGGGCCACACGTCGTAACCCTCCACGAGCAATCGCGGGATGATCACGAGGGAGAGCACGAGTTCAATGGCGAGCGCGCTGATCGCGACCGTCGCCAGAAGCCCACCGATCTCGCCAAGCCGGATCGCTTGTGATTCAGAAACCGGCCCGACGTGGATGCGCGAGGGGTTGGTGTCGCTCGCGGCGATGAGTCGTTGGCGAAGGCCTAGGCGGCGCGACACAACGAGGCCGAGCATGCTCGCCAGGGTGAGAACGCCGATTCCGCCCACTTGAAGACCAATGAGAATTGCGGAGTTGCCGAAGGCTGACCAGTGCGTCGACATATCGACGGTGGTGAGGCCGGTGACGCAAATCGCGGATACCGCGGTGAAGAGCGCGTCAACGAGGGGAGTTGCCTGACCGTCCCGAGCCGAGATCGGCAGCACAAGAATCGTCGTGAGAACGACTACGAGCGCCGAAAAGATGGCGATAGCGAAGCGCGCGGGGGTTGCCGCAGCGAAACGATCGATCACATCACGAACGCGGGCGAGGATGCTGCGTTCACGAGGGTGCGCACGCATAGGTGCCCAAGAACTCATAAAATTATCTCCCCACGCACAGGAGGCCATGGTACTCCTCAGAAACCCCCGGTACCCTATTGCAATGGCCGACATCTTTGACGTAGTAGCCGATTCAACTCGGCGTAGCCTTCTGACCGTGCTGCTTGAGCAGTACATCGCCTCGGATTCTCCGAGTGGCGAGCTGAGCGTAAGTGAGATTGTCGAGAAGCTCGATTTGAGTCAGCCGACCGTCTCTAAGCACCTCAAGGTGCTGCGCGATCACGGGTTGGTGTCGGTGCGTGAAGACGGCCAGCACCGCTATTACCGTCTCGACTCTTCTCCTCTTGAAGAGGTTGAAGACTGGCTGATTCCGTTCTTGAGTGCGGACTTCCAGGAAGACTTCGATGAAGAGCTGCTCGCGTCGACCGGCGCTTTCTCGGCCTGGTCGGGAGCGGATGTCGGAGACAACTTGGGTCGCCAAGTCGCCGATCGTGCTTACCAAGCTCGCACCGCACTTCACGATGTTGCGGAGGCTGCAAAGCACCTCCCGGGCACCGTGCGCTCTCGCATCTTCCGCAAGGATTAAGCGCGAGGCGCGCCGGGGGAGCGCGTTTAGGGGTGGACAGCGAGTCACACCAGCCCCTATTGTTACCGATTAGCACTTCAGTCACATGCTGGGTGCTTTGTGCAGTCGCTTTGTGCGTTCTGCAGTTGGTGAAACTAAAGGGGCTGGTCCGATGTCACGGGATCTATCTGAGATGCGCTTTCTCACCGTCGCTGAGGTGGCGGACATGATGCGCGTCTCAAACATGACCGTGTATCGTCTCGTTCACTCCGGTGAACTCCCGGCTGTTCGTTTTGGTCGCTCATTCCGCATCCCGGAATCGGCTGTAGCGAGCGCCGTTGCGCCCCCAATCTCCGAGGTTGGATAGCGGCGAATCGTCGCTGAGGGTTCATTCCCAGTTCATCGAGACTTTTAAACCCGCCCGGTGCGGTAAACTCTTCCGGTATGTCTTTCCGCGGTTCTGAATCGGACCGGGTCGGTTCGTTCAGAAATCAGTGAGGTTCCTATGGGTTCAGTCATCAAAAAGCGTCGCAAGCGTATGGCAAAGAAGAAGCACCGCAAGCTGCTTCGTAAGACACGCCACCAGCGTCGCAACAAGAAGTAACTAGTCCCAATGACTAGCGGCCGTCTTTCGAGACGGTCATAACTCGAACACCCGAACGTTCATCTGAACGATCGGGTGTTCGGCGTTAACGAGCGTCTTTGCGCACGATCTTGGCTTGCCGCTTCACGCGGCGCCGGGCTTCTTTGAGGCCGGCGCGGCTCAGCGGTAATACTGGCCAACCCATTTTTTGGGCATAGTGCGTGAGTTTCACATCCGCGTTCACGGCAACACGATTACCCACTGCGCTCAGTAGAGGGATGTCGTTGCTGGAATCGGAGTACGCCCAGCAGTCAGCGAGGTCGGCGCCCAGTCGCCCAGCTAGCTCTGTGGCGACGGCAGCCTTTTCTGGGCCGTGAAGCACGTGCCCGTCGAGTTCTCCCGTGAGAAAGCCGTCTTCGGCGCGCACGCGGGTGCCGAGGGCCCCGGTGAGGCCGAGTCGTTCGGCAATCACTTGTGCCACGAACTGTGGCGTCGCAGTGATGAGCCACACTTCGTGGCCCTTCGCGAGGTGCTCTTTGGCCAAGTCGACGGTTTCGGGCCACAGGTTGGGCAGAATGTCACGCTCATAGATGGTCTCAGCCAGCTCAATGAGGGTCTGCAGGGAATGTCCGCCCACGATCTCAAGCGCCCGCTCGCGCGCGGATGTCATGTGTTTGTGGTTTTCTCCCACAGCGACGAACCGAAACTGGTGCCACGCAAAGCGAGCAATATCTCGCCAGCCCACGATTCCACGCCGCCAGGCTTCCTTGCTCAGATAGAAGGCACTGGCCCCTCGCATGAGCGTGTTGTCCACGTCAAAGAAAGCCACAACGGCGTTCTGGCTGGGTGGGGGCGACGTTACCTCGTGCATTCGCATTATTCTAGGGTCGTGCCCACGAAACGTCTCACTTTAATCGGCAAGCCGGGATGTCATCTTTGTGACGATGCCCGCGAAACGATCAATCAGGTCATCGCGGCACTGCCCTCAACCATCGAGATCGAACTCACTGAGCAGTCGATTCTCGAGGATGAGCAGTTGAATGCGAAGTACTGGGACGAGATTCCTGTTGTGCTCATCAACGACCGCGTACACACCATTTGGCGTGTCGAACCCGAGCGCCTCAGCGCTGCCCTTCTGGAGGAAACAGAATGATCCGTCACGTTGTTATGTGGAAGCTCATCGCCGAAGATCCGGCAGACCAGAAGATCGCTGCGGATGCCATGGCGGCGGCGCTCGAACCTCTCGTCGGCAAGATCGATGGTCTCGAAGCGCTAACAGTGCGCCCGGACGTGGCAACAGTCGCCGGAAATTGGGACGTCATCCTCGTGTCTGACCACACCTCGGTTGAGGCCCTAGCGGCCTACGGAACTCATCCACTGCACGTGGAAGCAGGCGCCGTGGTGAAAGCAAACACGCGCGAACGCGCCTGCGTCGACTTCGAACTCTAAACCGGGGAGCGACACCGCCTCTTGCGGGCTGCTCATACCTCCGCATTAGGATGTGGGGCACTTACCGCGCTCTCGCGTGGTCCCGAAACGAGGATCGAAAGAGGAAACTATGAAGTTTCAAATCGTCAAAGGCAAGAGCGAGACGCAGCCATTCTTTTGGCGCATCGTTGCCAGCAACGGCCAGACTCTTGCGGTGAGTGAGAATTATGTCGCGAAGGCATCAGCCAAGAGTGCTGTGGAGTCCGTCATCAAGAATGCCGGCGGGGCCAGCATCGAAGATCTTTCGTAAAACAGGGTGTCAGTGCTCGCGGGGCATCCTCGCGAGCACGACCGTTGTGATTGCTACTTGCTGACTTCGATCGGACCAGTCATGTGGTCCTTGATGGAGTCGCGCTCGGCAGCCAATGACGCGAGCGTTCCGCTGTCGAGTCCTGGCTGCAGCATGTCGTCGAAGGGGTTGCCCATTCCACTCTTGGAGTGCACTACTTCGGCATAAGCCGTTGCTGCTGCCGCTACCTTGGCGCTCGCACGCTGGGCCTTCTTCAGCGAGACAGCACTGCTGCCTACGACCTCAGCATGCTTGTTGAGTGCCTTCTTCAGATCTTTGAGTGCGGAATCAATTTTCTTTGACATGGGGTCATCCTGCCTTAGTGAGCTATGCGCTGGCTATGGGTTCGGTGTGTCGAACTGTGAGGCCCTCGCGAGCCCCACAAGGCGGCTACGGAGTGAGGCGGGTTGGTCCCCGGAAAAGATAGGTGGCTTCCCGCAAGTTCGGAAGGCCGAGCAACAGCATCAGGACTCGACCGAGGCCCATGCCGAAGCCTCCGTGCGGCGGTACGCCGTAGCGGAAGAAGTCGAGATAGAAGTCGAGCTCTGCAGGGTCCATGCCCTTGTCGCGGATCTGCGCCTCCAACACATCAACGCGGTGCTCGCGCTGGGCGCCAGTGGAGATCTCGACGCCGTTGAACACGAGGTCGTAGCTGTTCGTGAGGCCTGCATCATCCGCGTGACGCATGTGGTAAAACGGGCGGATGCTGGCGGCGTAGTCGGTCAAGAAAACGAAGTCGTGATCGAAAGTTTCTTTCACGTAGGCGGCGATCTGGCGCTCGCCCTCAGGGTCCATGTCGGCGTCGGCGCGCGGCACCGTGTAGCCGCGGTCGCTGACGATCTGCTTAGCCTCGGCGAGCGGGATGCGGGGGAAGGGGCGAGTCGGCACCGTCATCTCGATGCCGAATAGCTTCTCGATCTCTTCGCCGTGCTTGTCTTTGACGGCCTGGAAGCCGGCAACCATGAGCTCTTCGTGCAGGTTCATGACGTCTTCGTGGCTGGAGATCCAGCTGATCTCGCTGTCGACCATCGTGAACTCGGTGGCGTGACGCGAGGTGAAGCTCGGGTCGGCACGGAAGCTCGGTGCGATCTCGAAGATCTTGCCGAAGCCAGCGGACTGAGCCATCTGCTTGAAGAACTGGGGGCTCTGCGCGAGGTAGGCCTTGGTGTCGAAGTAGTCGACTTCAAACAGCTCAGCCTTCGATTCGCTCGCGCTGGCCATGAGCTTGGGGGTGTGAATTTCGATGAAGTCGTTCTCAACCCAGTAGGTGCGCCAGGCGTGCTCAAGCGTGGTCTGGATGCGGAAGATCAGGTTGTTGCGCGGTACGCGAAGGTCGAGGAAGCGCCAGTCCATGCGCTTGTCAACACTGGTGTCTTCTGCAATTGGCGTCTCAGGGATGGCCTCGGCGGCGATCTCGATATCGGCAAGCTTGATCTCAACGCCGCCGAGTTTCACGCGCTCGTCGTGCTTCAACTCACCGGTTGCGGTGAGGAAGGTGCCCTGAGCGAGCCCGGAAATAATCTCGGCGAGGGGATCCTCTGCCGGGGTGCCGTCTTCGTTGAACGAGCGGGGGTGAACAAGCTGCACCGCACCCGACTCGTCGCGCAGCACAACGAACTGCACCTTCTTTTGATCTCGAACAGTGTCGACCCAACCCGAAACGGAGGTCTCTCCATCGCTAGCGGCGGCCAGGTTCTTAATGAGGGTGCGTGTAGTCACAGCGCCGAGTTTACAAGGGATCACGGGAGAGAAAGTGCGGGAGGGCTGCCGACGTAGACTGAATACCGTGCCAGCAGACCTCATCCATCTTGTCCGCCATGGTGAAGTGCACAATCCTGACCGCATTCTCTATGGCCGTCTTCCCGGGTATCACCTCAGTGAACTCGGTCATAAAATGGCGGATGTCGCCGCCGCAAGCTTCGCTGATCGACCGGTCACTGCCCTCTACGCGAGCCCGCTGCAGCGCGCCCAAGAGTCGGCGCAGCCCTGGTCGGAGCGCTATGGCTTCCCCATCACGACCGAAGAGCGCATCATCGAACCATCCAATTGGTTCGAGGGCGGTCGCCTGCGGTTTCCACAGGTTCTCGGCCAGCCGCGCGCGTGGCCGCACCTGATCAATCCGTTCAAGCCCAGTTGGGGTGAGGCGTACGTGAGCATTGAAGCCCGGATGCTCGCTGCCATTGACGAGGCATGGTCCGCGGCCGACGGCGGCGAAATCGTCATGGTCAGCCATCAGCTGCCCATCGTTGTTGTCGCCCGTTCCGTGAAGAAAATGCGGCTCGCCCATGACCCCCGCCACCGCCGCTGCACCCTGTCGAGCATCACGACTCTCGCCCGCGAGGGAGACCATTTCGTCGAGGTTGACTATCAGGAACCTGCGGGAGACTTGCTGGCAGCATCCATCGATTTAGGAGCCGTGTGAATCGCCGTCTCATCGCCGCTGTTGTGGCGAGCCTTGCTCTGTTTACCGTGTCGTGCTCCGGCGCCACTGAAAGTCTCGCGCAGCAGTACGAGAACGGGTCAGAAGAGGGCTACATCTCGGGTGACGGTTCGACCGTTGAGATTCCGGCCGACAGCCGCGATGAACCCATCACGTACGACGCAACCCTCGACACGGGCGACGCCGTCTCAAGCAACGACTTCGTCGGCTCCGTTTACGTCGTGAACTTCTGGTACTCGAGCTGCCCGCCGTGCCGCCTCGAAGCGCCTGACCTCGCCTCCCTGAGCGAGGAATACCCCGAGGTGCCGTTCTTGGGTGTCAACGTGTCCGACACGGCCGAAACGTCGCTCACCTTCGCTGATGAGTTCGGCATTCCGTATGCGTCGGTTGTGGATGCCAGAACCGCGGCCGTGCAGCTTGCGTTCGCCGGCTCCGTGCCTCCCAACGCAGTACCGACCACGCTCGTGGTTGACCGCGAGGGCCGAGTGGCCGCTCGCATCAGCGGGCTCGTGCGTGACCCGAGCATCCTCGCCGCGATGATCGACTCCGTCATCGCCGAGGAACAGTAGTGTCGAACCCGGTCGGGGAGCTCATTCTCGGCGGCAACCTCCTTCTGGCGATTCCGATTGCGCTGCTCGCGGGCCTCGTCTCGTTCGCTTCACCGTGTGTACTGCCTCTCGTGCCCGGCTACCTCGGCTACATCGGCGGGTTCACGAGCAATGAAGAGAAGGGCAGCACGAAGCGCCTTGTTCTCGGCGTGAGTCTCTTCATCCTGGGGTTCACCGTGGTCTTCGTGGCTTTCACGGTGCTGTTTGGCACGGCCGGTCTTCTGCTGCGACCGTGGCTCGATCTGATCACCCGCATTGCCGGGGCGCTCGTGATCGTGATGGGCGTCGTGTTCATCGGGCAAGTTACCTTCGCCCAGCGCACGATCAAGCCGAAGTTCAAGGTGGCGACCGGTCTTGCTGGCGCGCCGTTGCTCGGCATTGTCTTCGCCTTGGGCTGGACGCCCTGCGTAGGCCCCACCCTCATCGCCGTCGGAAGCATGGTGCTGGATGGTGGAGACCCCGGCCGTGCCGCCATCGTCGGCATCGCCTACAGCCTCGGTCTCGGCATCCCGTTCCTCTTGGTGGCGCTTGGACTCAACTGGGCAACCGGTTCGGTGGCGTGGATGCGCCGCCACATCCGTCTTATTAATCTGATCGGCGGAGCGCTGCTCGTGCTGATCGGTCTACTCATGGTCACCGGTGTGTGGCGTGCAATCGTGACAAGTTTGGGGGCGGTGATCGGTGGCTTCGACACACTCCTCTGATTCAGAAGCTGGCGATTCGGTAACTGGCGGGGATGCCACGCGTCCCAGCGACCACATGGACGCGCCGACGCCTGCGCCGGAAAGCAAGATCCAACAGCCGAAGCTCGGCTTTGTGGGCTACGCGCGGTTCTTCTGGCGCCAACTCACGAGCATGCGCACCGCACTGTTCTTGCTGCTTCTCTTGGCCGTGGCGGCGATTCCGGGTTCTCTCGTGCCGCAAATCACATCCGACCCCAACGGTGTTATTGCCTACCGCAACAATTATCCCGACACTGCAGCGGTGCTCGACTTCTTCCAAGTCTTCAACACCTACTCCTCGGTGTGGTTCTCGTCGATTTATCTTCTGCTCTTCATTTCACTCATCGGCTGTGTGCTGCCGCGCACCAAACACCACTTCGATGCGCTGCGCGCTCGCCCACCCAAAACCCCCGCCCGCCTTTCGCGGTTGCAGGGCTTCACGACCCGCACGACCGAGGCGGATGCCACAGCCACGATCGACTCGGCTCGCCGCCTGCTGCGCTCGCAGCGGTACCGCACCGAACTGTATGGCGATTCGGTCAGCGCCGAACGTGGCTACCTGCGGGAGACCGGAAACCTCGTCTTTCACGCCGCGCTCGTAGGCGTGCTCGTCACGGTGGGGATCGGCGGCGGCTTCGGCTACACGGGCCAGCGCGTCGTTGTTGAGGGGTATGCGTTCAGTAACTCTCTCGCCAGTTACGACTCCTTCAACCCGGGGCGCTTCTTCACGGATGACTCGCTCGATCCGTACACCGTTGCGCTCGACTCGTTCGAGCCGGTCTACGAAATCGAGAACCAACAAGCGATCGGTCAAGCGATTGACTTCACTGCGAATGTCACCACCACGGTGCGTGGCAGCGAACCGCAGCAGTCCCAGATCAAGGTCAACGCGCCTCTGAGCCTGAGCGGCACCAATCTGTATCTTCTCGGCAACGGCTATGCCCCGATCATCACGGTGCGTGACGCGGACGACAAGGTCATCTGGTCGCAACCCACTCCGTGCCTCCCGTTCGACGCCAACCTCGGCAGCACTTGCATCATTAAGGTCCCAGACGGACTCGATCAGCAGATTGGGATGCTCGGGTTCCTGTACCCGACCACGGGAACCCTCAGCTCTGGCGCACTTGCTTCCGTGTATCCCGACCTGGTCTCACCCGTGCTCACACTGGAGGTGTACGAGGGTGACCTCGGCCTCGATAACGGGCAGGGCACCAATGCCTATTCGCTCAACACCGACTCGCTCGATCAGATCGCGGGTCGAAACTCTGAAGCTGAAACCTTGCGGCTCACTCCCGGCGACAGGCTTGAACTGCCCGACGGTTTGGGCAGCGTTGAGTTGACGAGCATCCCGCGATTCGTCTCCATTGATGTGCACCATGACCCGTCGCAGCTGCCCGTGCTCTTGTTCTCGATGTTGCTGTTCGGCGGGCTCATCACGAGTCTCTTTGTGCCGCGCCGTCGCATGTGGGTAGCAGCCACAACCGACCCGTCGGGTGTGACAACGATTGAATACGCCGCCCTAGCCCGCGGCGACGACCCCAACCTCGAGTCAGCGGTCGCTGACTTCGCCGATAAGCATTCCCAGCAACTGAGAGTTAGGGTGGAATCGTGACTGAGACCTTCGTGTCGTATTCGCTGATTGCGGTCTATTCAGCGATGGCGATCTATACCTTTGCGTTCGTAATGTTCGCCGTCGACTTGGCGCGCCGCTCGGCGGAGTCGAGCGATGCTTCCGCAGCGAGTGCAACCGGGTTGGCTACGGCATCCGCCCAGCAGGCATCTGTATTGCAGGCGGCGGGTTCTGGCCGTACGGCAACGCTGACCGCGGGCCCCGCTTCAACGGGTGATGCTGCTGTTGCGCACTCGCCTAAGTCGTTGCGAATCGCCATGGCGCTGACCGTCATCGCCTGGGTGCTGCACGTGAGTGCCGTCATTTTCCGTGGAGTTGCCGCTGGCCGCGTTCCGTGGGCGAACATGTTTGAGTTCACGCTCACCGCAACAGCCCTGATCGTCGGCGTCTTCTTACTGGTGCAGTTCTGGCAAGACTTGCGCTTCCTCGGCTCGTTTATCACCGGGTTTGCATTGCTCGCGCTCGGCGTCGGCACCTCAAGCTTCTATGTGGATGTTGTGCCGCTGCCGCCAGCGTTGCAGTCGGCCTGGCTGGTCATCCACGTCTTCGTCGCCAGCCTCAGCACCGGGTTCTTTGCCCTCGCCGCCGGGCTCTCGATTGTGCAGCTCATGCAGTCGCGTCGCGAAGCGGGCAAGGCACTCAAGCTGCGCTTTCTCGACACCCTGCCGGCCGCTGACCGTCTCGAAACTCTTGCGTACCGACTGACGGTCGTTGGCTTCGTCATGTGGACCTTCACTCTCATCGCCGGAGCTGTCTGGGCCGAGCGGGCCTGGGGCCGTTACTGGGGCTGGGACACCAAGGAAGTCTGGACGTTCATCATCTGGACCATCTATGCCGGTTACATTCACGCCCGGGCAACCCGCGGATGGCGCGGCTCGCGTTCAGCGTGGCTCGCCATAGTGGGATTCGCCGCCATCATCTTCAACTTCACCGTCGTGAACCTCTTCTTCAAGGGACTTCACTCCTACTCAGGCCTGTAGAACCAGGCTCAGCGAGGCGCGTCATCAGCGCCTCTGTTTCGCCGTGCCCAGAGGGCTGGGCGCGCCGACGTCATGGCGGAAGAAAAACGCTGGGGCCGCACCGAGCTGAACCCCAGCGTTTGATCGGGGAGAGCCCCCAAGGGCTCAGTGTGGTGGGCCGCGTTAGCCTGCTGCAGTGAGCTGGATTGGCACAGTGGGCTTTCCCTCGCCGGTGCTGAACTGCAACAGCGGACCCTCGGCGCCGCATTCATACGGTGCCGAGTTGATGGGCGCGCTGGATAGGAAACTATTCGTGAGGTCGGCGCCATCCATCGTGACCCCAGACACGGTCACTGTGACGGCAATGTCGCTCACTTCTTGAGAGGTCGTAATCACTGTCTCGGTGGCGCTGTACTCTCCGCTGATGCCGCCGGTGATAGCGCCGGTTCCTTCTGTGCCTGCGACCTGCAACAGGATCGCAAAGTCGGGAGTGTAGGTGTAGCTCGTGGCGGTGAAAGCGAGCCCGGTGCCGCCCTCCACCGTGATGTCGAGTCCTTCGTTGGTGCCGCTGACTGCGGAGTAGAAGCGCTGCATCTGATCCTCGGCGATGTACCAGTCGCCGATGAGGCACTCGGGGCCGGTGGCGGCTTCTTCTTCCACTTCCTCGGGGGCCGTGGCATCCACTGCGGCATCGGTCGCGGTCGGCTCGTCGGACGGTGACGCGCAGGCCGTGAGGGTGGCGAGGCTGAGCAGGCTGACGGCGGCTACGGCACGCAAACGGCGCGACTCAATACTCATTCTTGCTCCTCGGATGTGCTTGCCGGTGGCGGCAACCAGTGATTCCACCCTACTGAGCGTCCGCGTTACTGAGGTGAGTAGTTTTTACCTAGTTCGTGGCAGCGAACGACGCGATCGCGCCACCACTGCGTGCGTTCAGGGTTTGCGGCCCAGCGCGTGAGCAACGCCTCATCGGCCTCGATGCGACGCACTTCGAGGTGGCCGTCGCGAGCGCGCAGGGGAGCGGCGGTGACATCGGCGGCCAGGAGGGATGCCGTGGCAAGTCCACAGTCGTAGTCGAGGGGGTCGATGGCGGCGGCGAGATGCGCGCCCATCGCAAGCCCCACGGAGGTCTCCAGGGCGCTCGAGACCACGACGGGCAGCCCGGCATCCTTCACGATTGTCAGGGCTCGAGAGACGCCTCCCAGCGGCTGAGCTTTGATGACGAGCAGGTCGGCGGCACCCGCCCGAGCAACCGCAAGCGGGTCGGCGGCTTTGCGCACACTCTCGTCAGCCGCCACAGGAATCCCCATGTACGCGATGCGGGTGCGCAGCTCGCCCAGCTCGTCGACGGTCGCGCATGGCTGCTCGACATATTCGAGGTCAAATTTGGCGAGGGCATGCACGGCACGTTCGGCCTCATCGACTGTCCACGCGCCGTTGGCATCAATGCGGATGCGGCCGGTCGGCCCCATGACGCGACGCACTTCGGCGACGCGAGCAATGTCATCCTCAAGGGTCTGATCGGGCTCGGCGACCTTTATCTTGGCGGTGCGGCAACCATGGAAACGTTCGAGAACCGCTTCGACAAGGTCGGCGGGAACAGCGGGCACGGTGGCGTTAACCCAGATGCGGTCGCGCACGAGCGGCGGCATCTCATTCCAGGCGTAGTCAATTGCGGCCAGCAGCCACGGGGTCGCTTCGGCATCGTCGTATTCCACGAATGGTGAGAACTCGCTCCACCCCTGAGGGCCGCGAAAGAGGAGCGCTTCACGCTGATCGATGCCGCGAAAGCGTGAGGTCATGGGCAGAGACACCACGTGCGCGGTGTCGAGAATGTCGTTCACTGAAGGGAACATGTTCCCAGTCTGACAAGTTCCTCTGTCAGTTAGGGTAATTGCGTGACTAATCCGGGGGATATCGAGCGCGTAGCGACCAAAGTCGTACCGTACTACGTCGTGGGCGTCGTCGACGACGAAGAAACTGAGCTGCCCACCGACGGCGAGCAGGAGCCAGCCCCCGACGCCGAAGAGGGTCCGGTTGCGCGGCGATCACGCCCGCGGTGGCTGGGGTTTATTGCCGCAGCACTGGGCATCGCCACGCTTGTGTTGTTCATCATCGCGATGATCGTCTCTGCTGGCGGGGACTACCCGAACGGCACCGCTCTGGCGTATGCCGCAATCGTGGTCTCAATCTCGGCCGCAATTACCGCCATGCTGTGTCTCATTTTCGGCCTGCAGCGCCGCTGGGCAGCCTTTGGGCTTGCCGTCGCTGTTCTCGCAAACCCGCTCATCGTTTTGTACGTGTTCCGCTTCTTCGGCAGCTAAAGGGTTCGTCGCGACGAACGAAAGCCGAACATCCCCGGTTCGGCATCAGCCCGCTCTGCACCCCGATGGTTAGGGTGGAGCCATGGTGCCTGTTTCTGAAATTTTTGACGAGAAGTTGTGGCGATCGGTCGCCGGGTTCGATGACCTCACCGACATCACGTACCACCACGATGTGACGGGCACGATTGCGCGCATTGCGTTCGATCGCCCCGAAGTGCGCAACGCCTTCCGGCCGCACACCGTCGACGAGCTGTATCAAACCCTGGACGACGTTCGCCAGAATCCGCGCATCGGCGTCGTGCTTCTCACCGGCAACGGCCCGAGCGAGAAAGATGGCGGCTGGGCGTTCTGTTCGGGCGGCGATCAGCGCATCCGTGGCCGTGCCGGTTACGAGTACGAAGGCCAAGAGGGGGCTACGAACCCCACGGCGGCCGGTGTTGCCGCTGCGAATGCTGATGCCCAGCTCACTGAAGCAGACGCTGCTGCTGCCGCAGGAAAGCGCCGTGCCGCCGCGGGGCGCCTCCATATTCTCGAAGTGCAGCGCCTCATCCGCTTCATGCCCAAGGTCGTTATCGCTGTCGTGCCCGGTTGGGCAGCGGGCGGAGGCCACTCGCTCCACGTCGTCTGCGATCTGACGATTGCCAGCGCCGAGCATGCCCGCTTCAAGCAGACGGATGTCGACGTCGGTTCGTTCGACGCCGGTTACGGCAGCGCCTACTTCGCTCGCCAAGTCGGCCAAAAGTTTGCGCGTGAAGTGTTCTTCCTCGCCCGCGAGTACGACGCGCAACGTGCCCTCGACGCGGGAGCGATCAACGCTGCCGTGCCCCACGCCGAACTTGAAGCAACCGCCTATGAGTGGGCGCAAACCATCATGACGAAGTCGCCGACCGCGATCCGCATGGTCAAGTTCGCCCTCAACGCGGTTGACGATGGCCTTGTTGGCCAGCAAGTTTTCGCTGGCGAAGCGACCCGCCTCGCCTACGGCACCGACGAAGCTGTCGAAGGCCGCGACTCATTCCTGCAGAAGCGCGAACCCGATTGGTCGCCTTTCCCCTGGCAATACTAGGCAACGGAGCCATAGCAATGACACGAGAACTCTGGTCAATTGACGCGCGCGATCCCCGCAAAGTGTGGGCGGCGCTGAAGCCAGCACTCGATGGAACGGGAGCCGCGATTCTGCCGCACCCGGCCTCCCCCTCTGGACTGCCAGAAACAGTGCCCGCGAACGTTGCGGTGATCGTAGAAACGAGCGGATCGACCGGCCGACCCAAGCGCGTGATGCTGAGTGCTGCCGCGCTGAAGGCGAGTGCTGCGGCATCCGATGAGCTTCTGGGTGGCCCGGGACAGTGGCTTCTTGCTGTGCCTGCGCACTACATCGCCGGAATCAATGTGTTGGCGCGTTCGCACTGTGCGGGCACCGAGCCGGTCATGATGGCGACTCGAGACTTTAGCGCCACCACGTTTATCGAGGCAGCAGCGCAGCTCACGGGGGAGCGGCGCTTTGTGTCGCTCGTGCCCGTGCAGCTGGCGCGACTGCTCGAGTCAGAAGAGGCCGTTGCGGCGCTTTCCACCTTCCAGCGGATTCTGGTCGGCGGCCAGTCGATCCCGGTAGCGTTATTGGCGACGGCCCGCGCTCGCGGTCTTGCCGTATCGACCACCTACGGGTCGAGCGAAACCGGCGGCGGCGCTGTCTGGGACGGCAAGCCGCTGCCCACCGCCCAGGTGCGTCTCGTGGATGACCGCATTGAACTATCTGGCCCCATGCTTGCCGAGGGATACCTTGACGACCCACGCCGCAGTGCCTTCTCCTTCCGCATGCAGGATGGCGTGCGCTGGTACCGCACCGACGACGTCGGTGAACTCGTGGATGGCGTGCTGCGTGTACGCGGTCGCGCCGATGACATGATCATTTCCGGCGGAGTGAAAGTCTCGATCGCGGAGGTTGAGAACGCAGTGCGCTCGTTGCCCGGCCAGGATGCTGCTGTCGTTGTCGCCGCTCCCCACCCCGAGTGGGGTGAAGCCCCCGTGGTGATCACGACGCGGGCGATCGACCTCGACGTGGTGCGTCAATCGGTGTCGGCCCAGCTGGCTTCGGCCGCGGCAGCGCCCGCGCGGATCATGCTGATCGATGAGATTCCGCTGCTGTCGACGGGCAAACCCGACAGACTCGCCTTAGCCACAGTCGTGCTTAAGTAGAATCCCTCCGTGGCCTCTCCTAAAAAGCAACGCATCGACCCCGCAACCGTTTCCGCCTCCGCGGCGAAGAAAAAGGGCGGACGCCCAGGTCCTCGACCGCCGAAAGCACCCAAGATTGCCAAAGCCACCGCGCGCGATTGGATCAGCGGTGCCCGCATCCAAACGTTGCCTTTGGCTTTTGCCCCCGTTGCGCTGGGTACAGCGGCGGCCTACGTGCTTCCTCACGAAGAAGATGGCGCCGGCTGGCACTGGGCCCGCGCACTGCTCTGCCTGATCGTTGCGGTCTCGCTCCAAATCGGCGTCAACTTCGCCAACGACTACTCCGACGGAGTGCGGGGAACGGATGACCACCGCGTTGGTCCTCGTCGCCTCACTGCCTCCGGTGCTGCCCGCCCGCGCACCGTCATCACTGTCGCGTTCGTCTGGTTTGGCATCGCCGCCATCGCCGGACTCATCATCGTCGTGCGAAGCGGACACTGGTGGATGCTCGCCGTCGGTGCTGCGGCCATCATCGCCGCCTACTTCTACACGGGAGGCAAACGCCCCTACGGCTACCTCGGCCTCGGTGAAGTGTTCGTCTTCATCTTCTTCGGCCTCGTCGCGACCGCCGGCACCACGTTCGTGCTCGCCGGCACCGTGAATCTTGAGTCGTGGTTGGCAGCCGTTGCTGTCGGGTTGTTCGCCGTTGCAACGCTCATGGTCAACAACATCCGCGATATCGCCCAAGACAAGATCGCCGGAAAGCGCACCCTGGCCGTGCGGATGGGCAACCTGCCATCGCGCATCTTCTACGTCGTAGCGATGCTCGTGCCGTTCGGCATCTTGGGCGTCTACTCGTTGCTGTACTTCAACGCCTACTTGGTGAACTTCGTACTGCTCGTGGCGCTGCCCGCCTGCGTGATCGTGCTCACCGCAAAAACGCCAGCCGAGCTGATCTTGGCGCTGCGCCTCACCGGGCTTACCGCCCTGTTGTTTGGGCTAGGGCTCGCGGCAGCGATCGTGTTCTAGGCATCGTTGCGAGGCGTAGGCGTCGTGCCCTGCTCGGTGGGTGACGCGCTGGCTTCCGTTTCGGACTCCGTGTCTGCCTCAGCGTCTGCTTCGGCAGCGTCGTAGTCGGCGGCGGCATCCTCAGCGTCACGATCAGGATCGTGGGCGGGGCGTCCGCGACGGGAAGCAAGGTCGAGAGCCACGGCATCCCGCAGCTTGGAGAAAAACACATACGAAATGGCGAATCCCAGAATTGCGGCGATGAGGGCGGCGATCCACGGCTCGACGTTCGCGATCATCAGCACGGTAAAGGCTGCGGCGAAGACTCCGACGCGGAGAAGAGAGTAGGCGATCCAAGGTTTCACGGCAACAGTCTAGGCTCGCAACCCGCGTGCAGACTGCGAGCGGTAGAATGGTGGCATGCCTCGCCTATTGGTCGTCCTCGCTTTCGCGATCGTCGCGGTAGACGTGTTCTCCATTGTGGATGTAATCCTTACCGAACGCAGCCGGGTTCGCGCTATGCCGAAGGTGTTGTGGATCATCGTGATCCTGCTGCTGCCGGTTATCGGAGTGGTGCTCTGGTTCATGCTCGGCAAGGCACGTAGTGCCAATTCTGGCCAGACGCGCACTGTTGCACCCGACGATGATCCTGACTTCTTGCGCAAGATGCGCCGTCAGGAAGAACAAGATGAGCGCATTCGCCGCCTCGAACAGGAACTTGCAGATCTCGACGATGACGATAAGACCAACTAACTCTCCAGCCACCAACTTCTCGGTAGCCCTTCTCGAAGAGTTCGTTCGTCTCGGCGTTCGAGACGTTGTGCTGAGCCCAGGCTCGCGCTCGCAGGCTCTCGCACTGGCGGCTGCCGAATTCGAGAAGCAGGGCTTGTTGCGGTTGCGCGTGCGCATCGATGAGCGCGTTGGTGCCTTCCTCGCCTTGGGTCTTGCCGTCGAAACAGGCTCGCCCGTGCTCGTCGTCACCACCTCTGGCACCGCCGTCGCCAACCTGCACCCTGCCGTTCTTGAAGCGCACCACTCGGCAGTTCCTCTGATCATCATTAGCGCCGACCGCCCCGACTCCTTGCGCGGTATTGGCTCCAACCAGACCACGCAGCAGCCGGGTATTTTTGGCACCGCGGTGCACCAGACGTGGGATGTTGAAGCGCCGACCGGCGCTGATGGTGAGATGGATGCCGCAGCGCAACTCGCTCGCGATGCTGTCGCCGCGGTCAATGGCCCCGTTCACCTCAATCTGTCTTTCGATGATCCGCTGTCTGCGCCCTTCGTGTGGGAACCCGGTGACAGAGATGTCGCCCCCGAACCGGCGGGCACCCGCGAGCCCGTCTTTCCCGATCTCTTCAGCGACCTCGATCCTGTGATTGAAACCACCACGCATCAGTCGCCGGGCGCTCCCACAAATCTCGCCATCTCACCGTCGCCCGCCACCGTCGTTATTGCGGGCACCGGCGCTGGCCCTCGCGCCGAGCAGGTAGCCCGCGAGCTCGGCGCACCGCTCATCGCGGAGGTCGCGAGTGGAGCCCATTTCGGGCCCAACCTCGTGGTCGCCTACCGCGAGCTGCTGAATGCCGCCAACTTCGGTGACCGGGTGGCACGCGTGATCGTGTTCGGGCATCCGACTCTCAGCCGAGAGATTCCCGCGCTCATTCAGCGTCGTGGGGTGCAAACCATTGTGGTGCGGCATCCGTCGGCCGACGATTACAACCCTGGTCGGTGCGTTCGCCTCTTTGTCGATGAGGTTTCGGTCTCGGGCGAAGCCACCGATCGCGCGTGGTTGGGTCGCTGGGTGATGTCGAGCCGCCAGTTGCTCGAAACTGAGAGCATCGCCCCTGACATCGAAGCGGATGCCGGAACCCACGCGAAGTCGGAACTCGCGATCGTGCGCACCCCCGTTGACCGGCGGATGCTCGCCGAAGCCGTCTGGCGTGCCACGTGGCCGCACGATCGTCTCGTCCTTGGCGCGTCACGACTGATCCGCGAGGTCGATCGTGTGGTGCCGGGCAAGAAGATTTCGGTGCACTCCAATCGTGGCCTCGCCGGTATTGACGGCACGATCTCGACCGCTCTCGGAATCGCGCTCGCGAGCCAAGCCGAAGCTGGCAACGAGGGAGTCACCCGTGTGCTTCTTGGTGATCTTGCGATCTTCCACGATGTGGGCGCGCTGATGTTTGGCGTTGGCGAACCTCGACCGCGCATCCAAGTGATTGTCGGCAACGACAACGGCGGCACCATCTTCGACGGCCTCGAGGTGGCGAGCCAGGCTGGCGACAGTTTCGACCGGGTGCTGCTCACGCAACAGAACGCTTCCATCGAGGCGCTCGCTGTCGCGTACGGCTGGCGGTATGTTTCTGCGGCAACGCGCGGAGAACTCGATCAAGCATTGTCTGCACACCCCGAGCCGACCATCATCGAGGTTCCGCTCGGCCGCTAGTGTCGATGCCGTGGCCGCAGTCGCGCCCGGTACCCCTAGCGCTGAGAAGCGTGCCGAGTAGCCTTGAGGCATGAGCACACTCACGCCTGTCACCGCTGATTTCGAGCTTGCCAGCATCGATCCGTCATCCACTCCTGAGTTCGATGGCAACAAGAAGGATGCCGAAAAAGCTCTCGAGAAAAACGGCGAACGTCTCGCTGCGCTTCAAGAGCGGCTCTTCGCCGAGAGCAAGTTCGGTGGCGAGCGCCGCGTTTTGCTCGTGTTGCAGGCGATGGATACCGCGGGCAAGGGTGGCATCCTGCGGCACGTGATTGGCGGGGTTGATCCGCAGGGCGTGCAGATTCATGCCTTCAAGGCACCGACCGATGAGGAGAAGTCACACGACTTCTTGTGGCGCATCCGCAAGGAGCTCCCAGGCCCCGGCTTCATCGGAGTCTTTGACCGCTCGCACTATGAGGACGTGCTGATCCACCGCGTGCGGGGGTTCTCGACGCCTGAGACGGTCGAAGAGCGCTACGGCATCATTCAGGAGTTCGAAAACGAATTGATCGCGCAGGGCACGACGATCATCAAGGTCATGCTGCACATCGGCGCTGACGAGCAGAAAGACCGCCTGCAAGAGCGACTTGATCGCCCCGAGAAGCACTGGAAGTACAACCCGGGCGATGTCGACGAGCGACTGCTGTGGGATGACTATCAAGAGGCTTATGAGATCGCGCTGCGCCGCACGACGACCGAGAACGCTCCCTGGTACGTGATTCCGGCGAACCACAAGTGGTACGCGCGCTGGGCTGTTCAGCAGCTTCTGCTCGAAGCGTTGGAGAGCCTTGACCTGCAGTGGCCGAGCGCCGACTACGACGTCGAGGCTGAGAAAGTGCGACTCGCGAACAGCTAGTCGGCTGGTGCGGGCTGGCCGTTCGTGAACGGAAAATGAATCTGCTCGCTAACACTCGAAAATACATAGACGTTCATCTATGCTTTGAGTGTTCAAGCGAAACGAGGAATCATGCGCACCCCATCTTCTGGTCAACTGCCGCTTACTGACCCCAACGACGTTCTTCGCCGCGGCGCTGAACGTCTTGCGGTGCAGTACGACGGCCTCGTGAGCGAGGAAACCATCGAGCGAGTTCTCTTCGAGTCCTACGCTGCGCTCGCGCGCACCGCGAAAGTTTCGACGCACCTAGCGAGCCTCGCCTACCGCTTTGCGCACGACCGCCTCGCTGCTCTCGCTCAGGCGAAGGGCGTGATTCCGAAGACGGTGCCTGAGGTGCTCTTTGTCTGTGTGCAGAACTCCGGGCGCTCGCAGATGGCCGCAGCGTGGCTTCGCGAGCTCGGCAAGGGGCGCGTTCACGTGCGCTCCGCCGGATCAGAGCCGGGCGCCAGCATCCTGTCTCTCGTCGTCGATGCGATGGCAGAAGAGGGCATCGCCCTCACCGACGACTTTCCCAAACCGCTCACCGACGACGTCGTGCGTGCTGCGGATGCCGTGATCACGATGGGCTGCGGCGACGCCTGCCCGATTTACCCGGGCAAGCGCTACCTCGATTGGCAGCTCACTGACCCTGCCGACCTCGACATCGACGGAGTTCGACGGGTGCGCGATGAGATCCGCGCACGTGTGGAAGAACTACTGCGCGAGATCGCGCCCTAGCTGCCGGCGACGGCAACAGAGGAGGCGGCAGCGGCGGCTTGCCCTCGTCGCTACCCGAAAGCTTCGACGATGGGGCGGAACTTCAGTTCGGTCTCGGCGAGTTCCTTCTTGGCGTCAGAGCCCGCCACGATTCCCGCTCCGGCGTAGGCCGTGATGCGCGTGCCGGTCACTTGGGCGCAGCGCAACGCAACAGCCCATTCGCCGTTGCCGTGGGCATCCACCCAGCCAACCGGGCCGGCGTAGCGTCCGCGATCGAAGCCTTCGAGTTCATCGATGATGCGGATGGCATCGGGCGTTGGGGTGCCTGCGACGGCCGCGGTCGGATGCAGAATCTCGATCAGGTCGAGCGCACTCGCGTGCTCCCGGAGCCGGCCATCGATGTCAGTCGCGAGGTGCCACAGGTTGGGCAGCTGAAGCGTGAAGGGTGCGGATGCCGCATGCAGTTCACTGCTGAGCGGTGCGAGGGCATCCATGACGCTGGCAAGCGCGAGCGCATGTTCTTTCTGATCTTTGGGGGAGTTCATGAGGCTTCCGGCGGCTCGCCCGTCGGAGATGCGGTCTCCGCCGCGCGCGGCACTGCCGGCAAGCACGCGGGCGCTGACGGCACCGTTGTGCACTCGCACGAGCGTTTCGGGGCTCGATCCGATGAGGCCGTCGACGGCAAACGTAAAGGTGTCGGGGTAGCGCGCAGCAAGGGCGCTGAGGGGGATGCGCAGATCGGCGTTCTCGGGCAGGTCAGCGTGTTGGTCCCGCGCGATAACGATCTTGGCTGCCGCACCGTGGGAGATTTCGCGCAGGGCCGCTTTGACGGTCTTGGTGAAGCCTTTTGCGCTCATCTCACCGGGGGTGAAAACGATGTGCACGGGGTCCCCGGCGGCTTCTCGAGGGTCAGCGGGAAGGCCATCGGAGGTGACAGGCAGGCCGCTGGCTTCTCCGGCGGTAATGGTGGTGACCCACTGGATGCCGTCGCGGCTCCCGACAACAATGCGGGGAACGATCAGCACACTCACGGCATCCGAAGAATCGGCGAACGCGAAGCTGCCGAGGGCGATCAGGCCGGTGCCAGCGCGCTTCACGCTGTCGTGGATGATTGCGGTGCGCGAGAGTTCGTTCCAGGCGGCCGCGGCGTCGGTGAATCGGGTGGCACCTCGGAACTCGAGTCGCAGCAATTCGCCAATACCAACAAGGCCTTCGCCGTCGCGAATGAAGCCGAGAGGATGCTGCGGGGTGATCCAGTCGAGTAGTCGATCGACGGCTGCGGTTGGGCGCGTAACACTGCTCAGGACGGCATGGGTGCTAGCCATGGCACCTTCTCCGATTCTGCCCGTGACCGGACGGCTTTTGCCCCAACAATGTCTCCCAAGTATCAGAGTACCTGTCAGTTGCGGGCAGGAAAGTGAGCATCCGCTCTGAGCGCCCTAGACTAGTGATGTGGGTAAGGCTGACATGAACAAGCGACCGGAAGACGTAGCCGGAATGTTCGATGGTGTCGCAAAACACTACGACCGCACAAATAACGTCCTTTCCGCCGGCAATGCGGTGCTGTGGCGCGCTGCAACAGTGCGAGCGGTGGCCCCAGAAGCGGGCGAACGCATCCTCGATATTGCGGCTGGCACGGGCACAAGCTCGGCAGCTTTGCACCGCAACGGTGCCCGCGTTGTCGGTCTCGATTTTTCGACCGGGATGGTCGAACAGGCCCGCAAGCGTCACAAGAAGATCGAGTTCATTCAGGGCGACGCTCAGCAGTTGCCGTTTGGCGACAATGAGTTCGACGCCGTCACGATCAGCTTCGGTCTGCGCAACATCAACGATCCGCGCGCAGCGCTGTCGGAGATGTACCGCGTTCTTAAGCCGGGTGGCCGTCTGGTGATCACCGAGTTCTCCAAGCCTCCCGTCGCGATTGTTCGTGCCGGATACTTCACCTACTTGAACCGTGTCATGCCGATCATTGCTGATCGTTCAAGCTCGAACCCTGAGGCATACACCTACCTCGCCGAGTCGATTCGCGAGTGGCCAGACCAGGGCGAACTCAGCCAGTGGATTCGGGCTGCCGGGTTCACTCGCGTCGCGTACCGCAATCTCACCGCAGGCATCGTTGCCATGCACCGTGGCCACAAGCCTGTTGATGAAACAGTGCTGGCCTCCGTCGCTAAGCGCAAGGGCAATGCCACTCGTCCGATCAAGACGATCACTATGCCCAAGACGCCCAAGACCTCTTCTGACAGCACACCGAAGCCGTAGCGCTTCGCAAAAGAAACCGGTTGATAGTGAACCCGAGTGTTCCGTCTGCTCGCCGCAGCAACACCCTGAGCTCCTCACTGGGCTTGGGCGAGAAGCTCTTTGCCTCAAGCGATGAGCGTCGTTTTGCTGCCGCGATTGAGGAAGGTCTCGACCAGGTCGAGGCCGGCCTCTTGGCCCACATGGCCTTCGCTGACGACGTTGCGGATGCCACGAGTCGCTACTTGCTCGAAGCGGGCGGCAAGCGCGTGCGTCCGGTGCTTGCACTGCTCACGGCTCAGCTCGGTGAGGGCAATAACGCTGAGGTGGTGACGGCGGCTCAAGCCGTAGAGATCACTCACCTCGCGTCGCTCTACCACGACGATGTCATGGACGAAGCGCAGTTGCGCCGTGGAGTTCCGAGCGCGCAAAACGTGTGGGGCAACTCGGTCGCGATCCTCACGGGCGACCTGTTGTTCGCGCGGGCGAGCAAGCTTGTCGCGGGTCTCGGCGAAGAGGCCCTGATGTTGCAAGCGAACACGTTCGAACGGTTGTGCCTCGGCCAATTGCACGAAACTCTGGGCCCGAAGCCGGGCGAGAACCCTGTTGAGCACTACTTGCAGGTACTGGCCGACAAGACGGGGTCGCTCATTGCGACCGCCGCCGAGGTTGGCGTGATGTTCTCGAATGCGCCGGTGGAGTACACGAAGCCGGTTCGCGAGTTCGGCGAAAAGGTCGGCATCGCCTTCCAGCTCATCGATGACGTGATTGATCTGTCTGATGAGACCGGCAAGACGGGCAAGCAGGCGGGAACCGATCTGCGCAGTGGCGTTGCCACGCTGCCGCTGCTGTACTTGCGCGAGCTCGCCGTCACCAACAGCGATGCTGCCGAGTTGTTGACCCGCATTGAGCGCGACGTGAATGCCAACTTCTATGGTGAAGGCGACGACGAAGCTCTCGATGCTGCCGTGACCGAGCTCCGCCAGCATCCCGTCACGAAGAAAACGTTGGACGAAGCCCGTCGTTGGGGTCGCGAAGCTGTTGACGCTCTTGCGCCGCTGCCCGATGGTCCCGTCAAGAAGGCACTCACGCGCTTCGCCGAAAACGTCGTCGAACGCTCGAACTAACTACTCCATACTCGCCCGCGCCCCGGGCGCCCCGAGATGAACGGAAACGACAACTGATGAGCAAACTGCGACTCGCCATTGTTGGTGCTGGCCCCGCCGGAATCTATGCTGCCGACATCCTGCTGAAGGCGGAGCGACAGTTCGAAGTGTCGATCGACCTGTTCGAGCAACTGCCGGCACCGTACGGTCTTGTTCGCTACGGTGTTGCGCCCGATCATCCGCGCATTAAAGGCATCGTGAATGCGCTGCGCGACGTGCTCGACACCGGCAACATCCGCCTCTTCGGCAATGTCACGTACGGTCGCGACATCACGCTCGACGACCTCAAGAAGCACTACAACGCCGTGATCTTCTCCACCGGTGCTGTGCGGGATGCCCCGCTGCCGATTCCCGGAATCGAGCTGCCAGGTAGCCACGGTGCCGCCGACTTCGTCAGCTGGTACGACGGTCACCCCGACGTTCCGCGCGAGTGGACCCTCGACGCGAAAGAGACCGCCGTCATCGGCAATGGAAACGTCGCCCTTGACGTCGCCAGAATGCTCGCTAAGCACCCGGATGACCTGCTGCCGACAGAGATCCCCGCCAACGTCTACGAGGGCCTTAAATCGAGCCCCGTGACCGACGTGCACGTCTTCGGCCGCCGTGGACCGATGCAAGTGAAGTTCACGCCGCTCGAACTGCGCGAACTCGGCGAACTCAACGACGTCGACCTCGTCGTCTACGAAGAAGACTTCGACTACGACGCTGCCTCGAAAGCGGCCATCGAATCCAACAAACAGATCATGGTGCTCGACCGCATCTTCACGAAGTGGCGTGGCGAAGAAAAGGGCACGGCATCCCGCCGCTTGCACTTGCACTTCTATGCTGGCCCCGTTGAGGTGCTCGGCACCGATCGCGTTGAAGGCTTCCGTTACGAACGTACGAAGCCCGATGGTGAAGGCGGAGTGGTCGGCACCGGCGAGTTCCGTGAGGTTGCGGTTCAGAGCCTGTATCGCGCTGTTGGCTACTTTGGATCGCCGCTCGACGGCATCCCGTTCGACGACCGCCGTGGTGTGATCCCCAACCGTGAGGGTCAAGTCATCGACGACAACGACGAACAGGTCAATGGCGTTTATGCGACCGGGTGGATCAAGCGTGGGCCAGTCGGTCTCATCGGCCACACCAAGTCTGACGCGATGGAAACCATCAGCCACGTCATGAATGATCAGGCCAACTGGTGGGCTCCCGAGCATCCCGATGAGCAGTCGGTCATCGACCTCCTCACGAGCCGTGGTGTCGAGTACACGAACCTGCAGGGGTGGCAATCGCTGGATGCCCACGAGATCGCTCTCGGTGAGCCTGAGGGCCGCGCGCGCATCAAGCTCGTCGACCGCGACGAGATGATTGCGGCATCCAGAGCCACTGACTCGGAATAGCAGTTCAAGGCCGATCGCCCACGGAAAGCCGAATGCGGCGCGACGTGCCGCTGTCGTTACTGAACGGCGGCGGTGAGCCGCGCGAGGTTATCGAGCACCTTTGACCGTCGTGGTCGTTCCATCCACTCCTCAAGGGTGAGTTCGCGGCTGACACCGCGATACTCGGACTCGAGCTCGCGCATCTCAGCGATGAACTCCGGCCCGCGAACCATCACCGAGATTTCAAGGTTGAGGCTGAACGAGCGCATGTCCATGTTGCTCGAGCCAATCACCGCGACTTGATCGTCGATGGTGAAGTGCTTGGCGTGCAGCACCGTTGGGGTGGGGTAGAGCCAGATTCTTACCCCGGCACGAAGCAGCGTCTCGTAGTAGCTGCGTTGCGCGTGATAAACCAAAGCCTGGTCGCCCACCTCCGAGACGAAGAGCTGCACATCGAGACCGCTCTGCGCGGCAGTAGTGATGGCGTAGAGCATCGAATCGTCGGGCACAAAGTACGGGCTCGTGATGATCACGCGCTCTTGAGCGGCATAGAGCAACGAGTTGAACAGCCGCAGGTTGTTCTCTCCCTCAAAGCCAGGGCCGCTCGGCACAACCTGAGCATCGAGGCTCGTTGTGGTTGCGGTGGGAGGTGCCAGCGACGCCTCACGCACTAAGAGTTCGTTCGTTTCGCTGTACCAGTCGGTGATGAAGAGTGCATGGATTCCCGCAACGATCGGTCCCTCAAAACGCACCATGAGGTCTTTCCACTGCAGCCCGCGCTTTTTGTTCACACGCTTGTTGTAGGTGGAATCGACCATGTTCTGAGAACCCGTGAACGCAAGCTTGTTGTCGATGACGAGCAGCTTGCGGTGATTGCGCAGATCGGGGCGCTGGAACTTCCACTTGAGCGGCTGGAGGGGGAGCATGACCTCCCACTGCAATCCGATTTTCTTGAGGCGACGGATGGTGGTGAGGTATCCGGGAGCGCGAAGCGATGCCAGATGATCGAGCAGAACGCGCACCCGAACACCGCGGTTGTGGGCGGCTTCCAACGCGTCAAAGAATGGCGCAGTGGTGGGGTCGAGACTCAGAATGTAGAACTCAACATGAACGTAGTTGTTGGCATCGTTGACCGCTGCAGTCATCGCCTCCAACGATTCTTGATAGTCGGAGTAGAGCGTTGCAGAGTTGCCGCCCACGAGAGGCATCGCGCCAAGCGTGCGATTGAGCTCCACCACGGGAGCAAGCCAGAGCGGCCATGGTTGATCCTGTTTGACCTGGTCCATGCCCTCCGTGGACTCGAGGATGAACTGGTTGATTTCGGACTGCTTATCGCGTCGCCCCTTGGGGAGCTTGCGGCTGCCGAAAATCAAGAACAACAGGATGCCGACATAGGGAATGAAGAAGATAGCCAGCAGCCACGCCATGGCGGTTTGCGGTCGGCGATTGCGAGGAACGTAGATGAGCGACAGCACCCGAATCGCGAAGTCGAGAAGCACAAGAAAGGCAGCTAATACCGCTGTAAAGCTGAAGTCGATGCCGCTCAGGTCCATGGGCGAAGTCTACCGAGTTCTCGCCAGTAACCGACTGCCTGGTCGCGGCGACGCGGCGGCTACCAGCGCGGGGGAGGGCCCTGCCAAGCGGGGGTCTCATCGGGCGTGACGAACGATCGAGCCACCACGACATCCGTTGACGAATGGGCGACGATCGACATCGCAATCGTGAGCGCCACGATGTGGAAAATAAGGTCGCCAGCCGGGATGTCGGCCGAGACCACGACGAGCACGTACACGACCGACGCGAACCCCTTGGGCCCGAACCACATGGCGGCAACCTGTTCACGCATGGAGAGGCCGGAGCCGAGGAACGAGAAGTACAACGCGATCGGGCGAGCAGCGATCAGTGCGAGCACGGCGAAGAGCCAGCCCGTCCACGCGATTTCGCCCAAGAACTTGAACGACAAGAGAGCGCCAAAGACCATGAGCGCCAAGAGTTTCAGAAGCTCGGAAATGATCTCGCCGAACTCCTCGAAGGCTTCGCGCTCCTTTTGCCCCACCGTTGCCACCATCACGCCAGCGGCAAACGCAGCCAAGAAGAGGTTCGCGTGGGTATAGCTCGCCAGCGCGAACACCAAGAGGCCGATAGCAATCGGCACGATCGGCTCGAAGACGCCGGCAGCAGCAAACAGCCGAGTGTGGAGGGCCTTGATGACGATCCACGGCACCGCAATACCGATGGCGGTGCCCGCGAGAAGTTCTATTCCCAGCTCGCCCAAGTGCAAATCTTCTGAGCCCGAGCTGACAGCCAAGAACACGACCACAAAGGGCAGCGCCAAACCGTCGTTGACGCCCGACTCCACATTCAGCAGCTGACGCAACCGCTCCGGCACCTGTTTGTTGCCGACAAGGGCGGCCGCGAACACCGGGTCTGTGGGGGCAAGGATCGCGCCGATCAGTAACGCTTCAGGCCAATCCAGCCCCAGCATGAAATGCGCCAATACCGCTGTGATGCCGAGAGTGAGAGGCAACCCCCACCCGAGAGCGCGACCGGGAAGTCGCCACGCCTTGCGCAAGTCACCCCAGCCCATCTTCATGCCATCCGTGAAGAGCACTACAAAGAGTGCGATCTCGGCGATTGTCGAGACCTCGGTCGACGACGAATCGATATCGAGGATGCCCGTTGTCTCCGAGCCGATCACAAAGCCGACAACCAAAAACAGCACAGCGGCCGACAGTACCGTTCGCCCCGCGAGCGCAGAGAACAGCACCGCAACCAGCAGAGTCGCAGCAAAGATCAGCAGGAAAACATCCATGCTGGGGGAGTCTTAGCGGAAGTTCACAAACTGGAGAGCGACTTCGATGTCTTTGCCCTTCAGCAGTGCCATCGTGGCCTGAAGGTCGTCGCGGCTCTTCGACTGCACGCGCAGTTCGTCGCCCTGAATCTGCGATTTGACGCTCTTAGGAGCTTCGTCGCGGATGATCTTCGAAATCTTCTTGGCGTCTTCTGACGAGATGCCGTTCTTGAGGCTGATCTCGATGCGGTATTCCTTGCCGCTGGGGAAAGGCTCGCCGGCGTCGAGGCTGCGCAGCGAGATGCCGCGCTTGATGAACTTGGCCTCGAGCACCTCGAGAACCGCTTTCACGCGCTCTTCAGCGCTTGCCTTGAGGAGGAGGCTTTCGCCAGTCCACTCCACCGAGGCGCCTACGCCCTTGAAGTCGTAACGCTGAGCAAGCTCTTTTTGCGCCTGGTTGACGGCGTTTTCCGCCTCCATTTGGTCAACTTTGCTCACAATGTCAAACGAAGAATCAGCCATGCGCCCATGCTACCCGCGGTCGGCCGAGAACTCCCACCGACCAGTTTTCGGGAAGTGGTCACGTGAAGCCCAGATTCCTTGTATTCTGGTTCAGCGCGTTCGGTCAGATGAATACATGTGGCCGGAGGCGTCTCGGCGAGTTACCCAAGTGGCCAAAGGGATCTGACTGTAAATCAGACTGCATCGCATTCGAGGGTTCGAATCCCCCACTCGCCACCGAGATACCGAAAGGCCCCGCGCGCACAGTGTGGGGCCTTTCGTGAATAATAGGCGCGTGACTCTAACTTCTTCTCCCGAGAGCCCGTCTTTTCGTCATCGGTTAGCGCAGTTCGTTGACTCAGCCCCAGTGCAGAACTTCGTTCTCGCCGTCATCATCGTGAACGCCGTGGTGATTGCCCTCGCTACCGCGGCTGAGGAGGGAACGACCACCTACAGCGTGCTTCATGCCCTCGACAGCATTGCGCTCGTGGTGTTCGTTATTGAGCTGCTGCTCAAGCTCGTGTCCTACGGTCCGAAGCGCTTCTTCACCGACGGCTGGACCGTTTTCGACTTCATCGTTGTTGCGATCGCCCTTGTTCCGAGTTCTGGGCCGCTTTCGGTGCTGCGGGCATTGCGCGTGCTGCGAATCCTGCGCGTCGTGAAGTTCCTGCCTCAAGTGCGGATGGTCGTGGAAGCGTTGCTGCGCTCATTCCCCGGCATCGGCGCCATCGCACTGTTGATGTCCCTCGTCTTCTTCGTCGCATCCGTCATGTCAACAGAACTGTTCGGCGATGCGTTCCCCGAATGGTTCGGAGACATTGGAAAGTCGACCTACTCGCTCTTTCAGATCATGACGCTGGAAAGCTGGTCGATGGGAATCGTTCGCCCCATCATGGAAGTGATGCCGCTAGCGTGGCTCTTCTTCGTGCCGTTCATCCTGATCGCCGCCTTCATCACGCTCAACCTTTTTATTGCCGTCATCGTCGACACCATGCAATCGCTGCGCGTGGAGCGCGAAGAGGCAGCAGGTGCTGAGGCGGGAAAAGAGAGTCCGCGCCTGGCCTTGGAACTGGACGACGACGAGCTCGCCCTGCTATCCACCGGCCTAGCTCGGTTGTCGGCGACAGACTCTGCTCCGCACGAAGTTCTTCAGGTGTGGGGGATCGAAACTTCCGCAGCGTTGAAAGAGGAAGCGCAGCGACTGCACGAGGCGCTCGCCGGGGACAAAGAGCTCTCGCACGCAGACTGGGCGCGAACATTGTTCGCTGCCGATATGGCACTGATTAGGGGGCTCTCTGATGGGGCTGCTGAACAGCGCGCCGCCGACGATCAGGCTGCCCTCGCTCTCTCTCGTTCCATTCGCGCTCGGATCAATGCGCACGGTGCGCTGACTTCACCTGCGATCGGATGACATCTCGCCGCTTGTAGGTGCGGTGCTGTTGCCGGGGCCCCAATGGTGCGGGTCTCGCATCCTCCGCTGAGCCCTAGGCTTAAGTCATGCCTCATGACGAACTCCTCGACCTTGCCCGCAGCGTTGCCACGCAGGCGGCAGAGCTCGCCGCTCGGCGCCGCATCGAAGGTGTCGCCGTTGCCGATCGCAAGACATCGTCGGTGGATGTCGTGACCTTCGCCGACCGCGAAAGCGAAGAACTCATCCGCAGCCTGATCGCCGCCGCGCGCCCCAACGATGGATTCTTGGGCGAAGAAGGCGAAGCGAATACGGGCACGAGCGGACTGACCTGGGTTGTTGATCCCATTGACGGCACCGTGAACTACCTCTACGGCATCCCGCACTACGCCATCAGCGTTGCCGTTGTCGAAGGCGACCCCGACCCTTCGACCTGGCGCTCGCTCGCCGGGGCTGTCGTGAATCTCGGCGCTCAGGAGACCTATACCGCCACGGCCGGCGGCGGTGCGTTCCTCAACGGCGAACGACTTCAGGTGGCCGAAGCAGTAGACCTCTCGCAGGCTTTGGTAGCGACCGGGTTCTCCTATTTGCAAGAGCTGCGAGTGAAACAAGGGCGAGTGGTTGCAGGACTGCTTCCCCAGGTTCGCGACATTCGCAGAATGGGCACCGCATCCTTGGACCTCTGCATGGTGGCATCGGGGCGCGTGAATGCGTACTACGAAGAAAGCCTGAACCCGTGGGACCATGCGGCCGGGGCGCTCATTGCCCGCGAGGCCGGCGCTACGGTGAAAGGCCGGGGAACGCAGGCTGAAGGCAAGGACTTTATCTTGGCTGCGGAACCAGCAGTTGCCCAGAAACTTGAGGCAGTATTAATGCAGCTAGACGCGTGAACTAGACCACTTTAAAAAGGTGTGGCAACTAGACCACTTGCGCGCTAGCCTTTATGAATCTGTTACCTGCGTGCAACCCGTACGCGCGTAGGTTCATACCCGAATTATGCATTCACACCTAGCAGGTGAATCGCGTGGAGGAGAAGAATGTCACTGACGAGCGCCAGCGCCGCAGCGACTCTCTCCTCCCGTCACGCCGGTCTCGCTCTATGAGCCGAGACCACCTGTTCCCACAGCAACCGGGAACCGCGGGCAACGCTCCGCTCACTCGAAAGCAACTGCGCGAGCTCGAACGTGTGGCTCAGCTTGACGCTAAGCAGAAGCACGGCACGAAGCAGCGCAGCACGAAGCAGTCCGCTGCTACCCCGTCGGTGGAGGCGCCGACTACTCCCGTGCTCGCTGACCTGTTTACGCCGCACTCGATGGATGAGCCCACTGCCGACCACGCGCCGGTAGTGGTTGAGCGGGCACTCGCCATTGACGTGGCTGTTGTCGCCGAAGTGGCTCCGGTGGCCTATACGGCGCCGGTTCTCGAAGCGGCTCCCGTAATCACTACGGCCCCGGTGGTCGAAGCTTCGCTGCCCAGCCGACGCTCTTTGCGCGCCCAGCAGGCCAACGCAGCGGCAGTGCCGGCGATCCCCACAGCGCCCGCCTCGGTTTCGGCGTCGGTGCTCGGTGCCACTGCGCCAGCAGCGGGAGCCCCAACCGTTTCGGAACGACTCTTCACCGCGCCGATCGCGACGGTGCCCGCATCCACCGCGTCGGTTGCGTCGGATCTGGTGGCTGAACAGGCTTCGTCCGACGAGCCGCTCAGCATTTTTGGCATCACCCCAGATCCGGCTATCGCATCCACTTCTGTGGCTGTCGCCCCGGCTGCGCACGTTGCGCACGATCTGGCGAGAAAGAAGCGGGCGAAGTCGGGCAAAGCCGCCAAGAGTGCTCGTGCGCCGAAGCCGACGAAGGTTGCCACAGCTCCGGCTGCCCGCGCGCCACGTGGCTCCGCCGTGAAGTCGAAGCGCGTCTGGGTTTCGAGTGCAGCATTCGCACCAAGTGGAACGCCCCGTCGCCGCACGAAGGCCGCCGCATCCAAAGCCTTCTCCTTCGTCGCCATGCTTTTTGCTGGAGCGATCCTGGTTGGCGTCTCGGTGCCCTCGAACGCGTTCGTGGATGGCGACGCTGCGATCACGGCAGCTATTGCCCCGGAAGCAGATCTCGCGGCCCTCAGCAACAACGTTCGCCCCTCGCAGTCCTTGGCAGTGTCGGGTGAAGTCGAAAGCGAACTCGCTGCCCACGACAGCATCAAGGTCATCTCCTACGCCGAAGTTCTGGCGCTGCAGTATGCGGGAGTCGACTACGACTACAACGCGACTGTCGGCGCTGTGCGCTGGCCGTTCCCCTATACGGTCCCCATCACTGATGGTTTCGGCGATCGCGTCGGCGGCTTCCACAAGGGAACAGACTTTGCGGCCGCATCCGGTACGCCCATCTATGCAATCGCAGACGGCACTGTTGACCTCATCCAGGCCGACTGGTCGGGCTACGGATATCACGCGATCATTAGCCACGTCATCAACGGGCAGCAGGTCGAAAGCCTTTACGCCCACATGATCACCGACTCCAGCCCGCTTGTGGTTGGACAAGAGATTAAGGCCGGCGATTTCATCGGTCTCGTTGGTGAAACTGGTATCGCCTACGGCGCACACTTGCACTTCGAAGTACACCTCGATGGTGTTCCCGTTGACCCCTATGCTTGGCTCACGACGAATGCTGTCGACTAATCTTCTTGTAGGGTCGATTTTGACCCAAAAGCGTACTTAGAGGCCCTAAACGGGTGCTAGTCTCTTACGGTGCCAATTGCGCGTTCAGCGCTTTTGTGTGCCCCCTTAGCTCATTGGTAGAGCACTTCCTTGGTAAGGAAGAGGTAGTGGGTCCGATTCCCACAGGGGGCTCGCTTATCCAGCAATTGGATGATGCGGCTGAGTAGCTCAGTTGGTGAGAGCGCACGACTCATAATCGTGAGGTCGCGGGTTCGAATCCCGCCTCAGCTACAACTAAAGATGCCCGAGAATCCGCAGATTTGCCGCGTTCTCACCCCCTCGAAATGTGACCTCACGATTCGAGGGGTTCATCTTCTCTCGCACTGCCAGTGCCGCTTCGGTTGACGACGAGCGCGTATAAAGCTCGGTAGTCGTAATCGATGCGTGACCAGCTACGCGCTGAATGTTCTGGGGCGAGTTTCCCGCCCGCGCGAGACGCGTCAGAAACGTGTGCCGGAGGTCATGGAACCGAAGCTCACGCCCGTCGGAGAATGTCGCGATCTGTCCACGAATCTGCGGCCACTTCACGGCCCGCGAGAGGTTGCCGCTGTCAAACGGCCCACCACGCACGCCCGTAAAAACATGATCGAATCCGGCTTCCTGTGCCTGCTCGAGCCACGGCAGTAGTTCGTTGAGGATCGGCACGCTTCGGATGTGCCCACTCTTCGTGGGGCGAATCTCGAGTTTGCCGCTGCCATTGGGGGAGTAGGTTCGACGTACCGTAATGAGGCCTTGCCCCGTGTCAACGTCCTCCCAGCGCAGCCCAACGAGTTCCCCCAGGCGCAGGCCGGTGAAGGCAAGCCCGGCGAGCGAGCGCTGTCCGAACGGGTGGAAGTCCGCGAGTGTGAGCATGCGTGCGACCTGAACGTCGCTCAGCGCGCGGCTTACGGGGTCAGCATCGTGGGCTTTGCCGCGTGAGGCACGGAGCGATTTGCAGGGGTTCGCAAGAATGAGACCTTCCATCACGGCGAGGCCCAGCAGGCGGGAGAGTAGCGCGAGCGCGTCCTGTTTTGTGGAGGGGCTGCCGCTCCACGCGGCACGAGCGCGGGAGATGGTGAGCGGCGTCAGCTGCTCAAGCGCCAAGCTGCCGAGGGAAGGTTGGACGCGCAGCCGCCAAGCACGGGAGTATGCCGCGACGGCGTTAGAGACAAGTTCCTCTGCCACGACAGAGTGAAACTCGTCGTAGAAGTCGGCAAGCGTCACCGAGGTGCGCTTGCTGGTGGGAAGTCTCATAGTCTGAGACTACGACACTAGATGCGGCTAGTGCAACATTCTGGGACTAGCTTTTATTCTGACGTTCCCCCATGCCCTTGAGGAACGCCTCCACGTCTATCTCGATTCCGGGAAACTCGTAGACGTCTGGATGTTCTCCAAACGCAGCTCGGAACTGCGAGATGCGCCGGTAGACGCTTGATCTACTCATGCCGAGGTTTTCCTGCATGCCTTCAAATCCGCCGACGAGTCGCCAGAGAATCCAGAAGCCGAAGAGGTCGAACATGGTCGAGTTGATGTACCCACGCATGAGCGTTTTGATGCCGGGAAATGCGGCAAGCAGAGGTTTGTTTACCGTCTGGTTCGCTGAATGGTAGGAGTCCCAAGCTGTCTCGAGGGCGCTCCTTGCTCGGCCTTCACCTTCGGGTGATGGCATGCGATCCGCTCTGAAATCAGCCACTTCGTATCGTCTCCTAGTTTCGTAATCCGCGACTACAAGACTACGGCCAACGACCGTCAGGGGCTATCTCTAATGGTTCTCCCGAAATCTTCTATACAAGATCAAGATGCTCAGAGCAGGAAGAAGATGTTTGCGAACGGATTAGTGTCGCTCGACCCCTCACCAAGGACGATTGTGGCGGTTACTATGACCAGAGCGTGGCCTTCGGATGCAGCTTCGGGGGAGTGCCAGACTCGACTCTCCAGGCCAACACGTTTCACAAGGAAGTCATCATCCATGAGGCAATAGGTTGGGCCGCCATCTGATGGGTGAGTGAAGTCTTGCATTTGCTGCGAGTTGGCAGGTCTCGTCAGCCCGTCGATGAGCGTCTTTAGTCGATTGTCGGGATCGCCCACTGGGCGTCGAGATGGTGGCGTAAGTAAGAGGACATCGAGCTCGACTGCCGTTCTAAACTTGTCGTGAGCAGGCGACACGAACCCGTGCCCCTCAACCTCGCTCGTTATCATCGGCAAAACACCCCCACCGGTGAACCCTTGAACTTGGGCCTTTATTTGAGGATGGAAATGCTCTCTTAGCGTCGCCTTGACTTTCGATACCCGTCCCTGAGTGGCGGGGAGCGGTCCAATGTACGAGAGCGTGAGCTTCATGAGTGCACAGTATCAGCGGGATAGCTGCCGCCCTACGCGCTGCGCTTGATGCGACCCAGCACGTAAACATGCGGCACACCCACGGCACGGCCGCTCCCCACGATGAATTATGTCGACAGGCGCAACGCGAACTTTGGCAATAGGCTCCGTTCATGCCTCTTGCCGCAATTGAACCTACGTTTATTGAGTCGCTCGCCGCGTGGAGTACCCTTTCCGCCGCGATTGCGACCACCCTCTCGGCAGTGTTCATTGCCTCGCAGGTGTTTCTGACGCGTAGGAGTTTGAACACCACAGAAGAGACCTTGGGGCTAGCTCGAGATGAGATTGCCCATGCCGCTCTCTTGCGGACGGATGCCCAGCGCGCAGCAATCGATGCTGAGATGCCGAGGTTGACAGTAGAAGTCACCAGACAAGCGCGAGAGATGTGGCGCAACGACAAATTCGAGGCGGATCCGGAACGGTTGTCAGATGAATCCCAGCCCGTCGAGCTGAAGGTAGGCGAGGAGTTCATAACCCCTCGGGACAACGCGATCCCCATCGCAGTTGGTATGGAAATCAGCGTGTCGAATGATGGTCCGAGACGCGCGCGCGTTCGGATTGATCATCCCGAAGGAGGGCGCGAGGTGGTCATTATGCCAGGCGCCGCCACTACGCAATGGGTTACGCGAGAGCAGTCACTACAAGAATGGATAGAGATTGCACTTTTACGGGAGGGCGGGACGAGCGAGGAACGAGAAGTTGCAGGAGTGACATATGAGTATCCCGGAGACTTCGGTGCGAACGAATCGCACCGAGTCGTCCAAGGAGGGACGATCGTCGAACGCGTCCCCGGCAACATGGGCGGCTGGCGGATAAAGTCACTAGCCCCGAGCGAGACTGATCGGAGCGTCGCGCTGAAAGCAGTAACGATGCCCTTTACCCGTACCTACTGGGCATCTCGGGAGCGTGAGCGTGGTCTGTAGAACACCAAATGGAACTGCCGCCCTTCGCGCTTCGCGCTACGGTTGCCCTTAAATTCGTGGTTGGCTCCCCGGCGTGGCTGGGTTGATGGTCCGGCGTGCAGGCGGGTGGCCGTGCGGGGCCGCGCGTTCGCCCCTCCGGGGCAACCACGCGCGACACCCGCCCAGCCCGCCACCTTCATGGCCGGCTACATCCACCAGTCAGACGCAGTAAGCGCACAACTCGCGCCCAAACGCGTCACGTTCTTCCTTCGGCGGGGTGGGGTTTCCGCACGCATCACACGCGCGAAGGCCCATCATCGCGCAGATTTGGCAATCAGGTTCAGCCATTCTCATCACCTCCCTTCCCGCTCACGGAACCGCCGCCGCGCAGGGGGCTAGCTCTCGTCGGATACGCAGCGAGCGGCCCTCGACGGCCTCCACCTTCTCCGCTGGATGCGCCGCAGATTCCGGCGCTTCGACGTTCGCTAGAAACCACTCGAGCCGCAGCCGACGCTGCACCGTGCGGGTAAGGCCAGTGAACGACCAGCCGGGGCGGTGCTTCGTGCGGCGGGACGCGCTCACCACTTGGGAGCGTGCGCCGTAGCGCTCATGCACCCGGCCACGGCAGAACTCTGGTTCGCAGTCGGGCGCGCAACGCATTGCGCGTGCGGCTTGCTCGAGCGCGAGCAGATGCGACCACACGCGAGGGTGCACCGTCTCGCCCTGGTGCACGACATCCTTCATGACGTAGTTCAGCGCTTTGGAGAGATACCAGATCGTTTTCGCGCCGTCACCGTCAGCCCGGAAAGCGTCACACTTCGGTTGTGCGCCCCACTCGACCCGCGCGCCGTCGATCTTGGAGAAGGCGACAGCTGAGCGCGCCGCGTTGAGTAAAACGTCAGCATCCGGCGCTTCGGAACGTGCGATGCGAACCAGCACGTGAACGTGCAGCACACCACGGTCTTGCCACTCGCGCACGATGAAGTACTCCACCGAGTCCCAGCGATCCCGCAGCCGCCGCCGCGTGCGATCCCACAGCAGCCCCGCGTCACGGTTCCATGCGGCCTGCCCCGCGTAGTCATAGCTCGAGGGGCGCAGAGCTACGCCGCGTAATCCAGCGTCGTTGGCGGTGTGTAGGTGACCACATTTGCACCGAGAAACGGCTTGCCGTTCGTGCTTTGGTACTCGGTGAACGGCACCGAAGGAAGGGGCGGTCAGGGTCAGCAGGTAGAAGCCATAGTTCTGCACCGGGCCGTCGAAAACGCCGGAACGAGCTATTGAAGCCCAGTCTCCCCGGTACAGTTCAGCGCACGAGCCGCAGCTGCTCTTGACGCGAGAACCGCAGCGCACCCAGATGCCCGTAGAGGTCTTGATGGGGCGCACGCAGCCGCGCGCGATTACCTCAGCTGCACCAGCTTCGGTGGTAGTAGTGTTGGCTCGCATAACGAGCGGCTACAACGGATACACGTCTCATAATCGTGAGGTCGCGGGTTCGAATCCCGCCTCAGCTACAGTTGGCGGTTTCATTGTGTGAAGCCGCATTCTTCATTTGATCGATTGACCGCGAAGATCTTGAAGAGATCTTTCTCTTCGCCGTCCATCGGGACTGCTCTTTTGGTCGCGGATACTGTTCGAGCCAGAGGACGCTTGTTCTCGACTTTTCGACGGCGTGCCCGGATGGGCTTCTCGATGGTCCGGCCTCTGAGCTTCAGGAAGAATGTGGCTATCGAGCGCAGGTTGAATGAGCTGATAGCGAGCGCGGTCACGAGATCGGTCGTGGCGTCCTTGCCGTCGCGATTATTACCGCGACAATGTGGATGAAATACAGTGCTCAAATCCCGAATGGGGGGTACAGTTTCTTCACCAGACTCGATCTGGCTTTAGGTCTGAGGTCGTCGAAGCGTAACGAAAGGGAGCAACACCATGGCAACACTTCTCTGGATCATTGCGGCAGTTCTCGTTATTTCTGGCATTGTCGCGCTCGTTCGCCGCCAGCTACTCTGGGGCATTGTTCTCATCGTCGTGGGACTGCTGGTCGGTCCAGGTGGCGTGAGTCTCTTCACCTAAAGTCGCGGCCAGCGCGGTATGGAGCGCACGCAGAGTCCTCTGGTTCCTGCTTCCTCTTTGCCGCACCCAAGGCCCTGCTGGGGGCGCTTGCGTCGAACCCCTCAATCGGACAGGCTTGCGCGTCGTTAAGTGAAATACCTTCAACTTTAGGGGCGTTCTCTTGGCTGTTTCATAGAAATCTGTGGTTTTCTATCGGAATGGACCTGCAGCGGACATTCAGTGGGTTCTCACCACGAGCCAACCCCCCCCCCCCGACCGAATGAGGAAATCGCTTGATGAAGCTGAGCCTTCGCCCACGCTTCGTGCGCGGTCCGTCGATGGACCGAACCATCAACGCGCCGACGCTGGTCACCGACCGTCTCACCCTGCGTCCACACCGCGCTGATGACTCCACACGGTGGTACGAAATTCAGTCATCGCCTGACGTGCACAAGTTCACGTCGTGGCCCCAGCGCGATCGCGCGGAGTCCTATGCGCACCTGCTTCACCGCACAAAGCATGTGACCTTGCGACAGGCGAACGACTTTCTAGCCCTCGGCATCGAGCACGAAGGGCAGCTCATTGGTGATGTAGCACTTCATCTTCGGTCGGTCTCGCTCTCGAGCCGGACAGCCGAAATCAGTTGGATCTTGCATCCGGATGCGTACGGCCAGGGCTATGCCCGCGAGGCTGCTGAAGCGATCATGGAGTTCGCCTTCACCGAGGTGAATATCCAATGGCTCGTCGCCGTTATTGACGAGAGCAACGAAGCATCGATCGCCCTTGCGAAACGCCTTGGCTTCCGCGCAATGTCCCGCGACGGCCACGATCTGTCGTTCGTGGCCGGCAGCTTGCGGGAATAGGCTCGCGCGGGTGAGCCGCACCTTAGCTAACGAGAAAGCCGCCTAGCTCACTCCCTTCGGAGCAAACTAGACGGCGTTCGTCTGTGCTGCGCAGTACTAGCCGCGGGCACCCATCAGGTGCTCCATCGCGAGTTGCTGGAGGCGAACGAAGCCGAAGCCTTCGCCATCGAAGAAGCGCTCAGGCTTGAAGTCTTCGAATGATGCGCGGTCTGCGAGGAAGTCATTGTACGACTCGCCCTCACCGAGCGTGGGAACGCTGAGCTCAGCAACCTTTGCCGCAGACAGAGCTTCCTGCACCTCTGAATCAGCACGGAAAGCCGCAGCGCGCTCCTTGAGCATTAAGTACATGCTCATGTTGGCCTTAACAGATTCCCACACGCCCGTGCTGTCTTCGGTGCGCGAGGGCTTGAAGTCGAAGTGACGGGGGCCGTCATAGGAGGGGATGCCGCCGGGGCCACCGTTTTCGAGCAGGTCGACGAGCGAGAATGCATTCTGCAGATCGCCGTGACCGAAAACGAGGTCTTGGTCATACTTGATTCCGCGCTGACCGTTGAGGTCAATGTGGAACAGCTTGTTGGCGTGCAGCGCTTGGGCGATGCCGTGGGTGAAGTTGAGTCCAGCCATCTGCTCGTGACCCGTCTCAGGGTTCACGCCGACCAGCTCGGGGCGTTCGAGGGTGGCGATGAAGGCCATCGCGTGACCAAGAGTCGGGAGCAGGATGTCGCCGCGAGGCTCGTTCGGCTTGGGCTCGATCGCGAACTTGATGTCGTATCCCTTGTCGGTGACATAGTCACCGAGTAGGTTCACGGCTTCGCGGTAGCGGTCGAGTGCGGCACCGATGTCCTTAGCGGAGTCGTACTCGCTGCCTTCGCGGCCACCCCACATAACGAAGGTTTTTGCTCCAAGTTCGGCGGCGAGGTCGAGGTTGCGCATGACCTTGCGGAGCGCGAACCGGCGAACGCCACGGTCGTTGGAGGTGAAGCCGCCATCTTTGAAGACGGGGTGGCTGAAGAGGTTGGTCGTCACCATGGGAATCACGATGCCGGTGTCAGCCATGGCCTTCTGAAGGCGGTCGATCTCGTGCTGGCGTTCGGCATCCGTTGCTTCGAACGGAAACAGGTCGTCGTCGTGGAATGTCATGCCCCAGGCGCCGAGCTCCGAGAGCTTGTTGACCGCGAAGACGGTGTCGACAGGCGCACGCGTCGGGCCACCAAAGGGGTCGGCTGCGGCCCATCCGAAGGTCCACAGACCGAACGAGAACTTATCGTCGCGAGTGGGGGTGGGTACGGACATGGTTACTCCTTGAATAGTGGTGACGAGTGGAAAGAACGGGGGCGTGGTTAGCGCTTATTGCGGGCGGCAAAGCGTTGCTGCAGGAGAACTGCCAGCACGATGATGACGCCCTTGGCGACGGCCTGAACCGACGTGTTGAGGTTGTTCTGGGTGAACACGTTGGTGAGGGTCGCGAAAATCAGGACGCCGAATACGGTGCCAACAATCGTTCCGCGACCACCGATGAGCAGGGTGCCTCCGACAACGACGGCAGCAATAGCGTCGAGTTCATACAGAGTGCCGTGCGTTGAGGTGCCAGCGGTCGTGCGTCCGAGAATCATGACGGCCGCGATACCTGCGGTCATGCCAGCAATCGCATACAGGTAGACGGTGTGGCGCTTGACCTTGAGGCCGGCGAGGCGAGCTGCTTCACGGTTGCCACCGATCGCGATCGTGCGGCGACCGAACGTGGTGCGGTTGAGCAGGATCCAGCCGAGTGCGGCAACCACGATGAAGATCCAAATCAGGATGGGGATGCCCAGAAAGTCGGCACGGAAGACTTCAATGAATTCCTGCGATCGCACGATCTGAGTTGAACGGTTGGAGAAGATCTCCGCAAACCCACGCGCAGCAACGAGCATGGCGAGAGTCGCCATGAAGGCGACAACGTTGCCATAAGAGATCACGATTCCGTTGACGATTCCGGCGAGGGTGCCGACCAGAATGGCGACGACAACCATCACGATCCACGACGTCTGCTCGGCGAAGGTCTGGATCACCGAGAGCGTCGAAATCACGCTCGCAAGCCCCATAACGGAACCCACCGAAAGGTCGATGCCGCCACCGATGATCACGAAGGTCATGCCGATGCTGAGCACACCGATGATCGAGGCGAACCGGATGATGGTGAGAATGTTCTCAAAGTTGGTGAACCGTTCGCCAGCGGTGAGGGCCCCAATCGCGAACAGCACGAGTAGCGCGATAACGAGCCCGAGGTTGCGGCCGGCGCTGCTGGACATGACGCGCGAGAACCAACTGCGGCTGCTCGGGGTCACGATGTCTGTGGATTCCGTGGCCGGGTTGGGGTGCTCGGCTGAGGGAACGGTGGGCTGCTCGCTCACGCGGCACTTCCTTTCATCACGAGATCGAGCACTCCGTGCTCGTCGATCTGGGTGGCTTCTGTTGTGGTGAGTACGTGACCGTCGGCAATGACGAGCACGCGGTCGGCGAGACCGAGGACTTCCTCGATCTCGCTGGAGACGACGATGATGGCGGTGCCGGCGGCGGCCAGGCGACGAATGAGGGCGTAGATTTCGGCGCGGGCTCCGGCATCCACTCCTCGGGTTGGTTCGTCGAGGAGCAGCACGGAGGTTCCGTGAACGAGCCAGCGGGCCAGCAGAATCTTTTGCTGGTTACCGCCAGAGAGGCTGCCTGCAGGATTGTCGGGGTCGGCCGGGCGCAGTTCGAGTGCCTCAATTTGTTCGACAGCGGCAGCCCGTTCGGCGTTCTCATTGAGGAACCCGAAGCGAGCAAAGCGGGCAAACGAGGAGAGGGTCACGTTGGTGAAGATGGGCTGGTCGAGGAGCAGGCCCTGGCTCTTGCGTTCTTCGGGGGAGAGCCCAACGCCATGCTCGACCGCATCCGTGACGGAGCCGGGGGAGAGTTGTGAACCGCTGACCCGCACGGTGCCGGTGCTGGGCTTGCGGGCGCCGTAGATAGTTTCGAGGATCTCAGAGCGGCCCGATCCGACGAGGCCAGCGATGCCCAGAATCTCGCCCGCGCGCACGCTCAGGTCGACGCGATCGAAGACGCCTTTCAGTGAAAGGTTCTCGACCGTGAGCACTTCAGGGGAGTCCGCGGGCACGGGCACTCGCGCCGGGAACACGTTGTCGATGTCGCGCCCCGTCATCAGGCGAATGAGTTCGCTCGTCGACGTATCGGCGACGGGGAGGCCATTGGCGGTGCTGCGGCCATCCTTGATGACGGTGATGCGGTCACCAATTTCGCGAATCTCCTCGAGGCGGTGAGAGATGTAGACGACAGCAACGCCGGATGCCGTGAGCTCATTCACGACCCGGAAAAGGTTCTTGACTTCCTCAGAGTCGAGCACCGCCGATGGTTCATCCATGACGATGAGTTGAGCGTTGCGAGACAGGGCGCGGGCCATGCTCACGATCTGTTTGTTCGCGGGGGAGAGTGATCCCACCTCGCGGCTGGGGGAGAGGTTTCCATGACCGAGCCGATCGAGCAGCTCGGTGGCGCTCTTGTTGGCGCGGGAGCGTTGGGAGAACCCACCGGTAGCCATCTCGTGGCCGAGGTAGATGTTTTCGGCGATGGTGAGGCCATCGACGACATCCAGCTCTTGGTACATCGTGGCGATGCCGAGTTCGAGGGCAGCAACAGGGTTGCTGATGGTGACGAGCTCACCGTGCCAGCGCAGTGTGCCTTCGTCGGGGGTGTGCACGCCGGCGAGCATTTTGATGAGGGTGGATTTGCCCGCACCGTTTTGGCCCAGGATGACGTGCACTTCGCCGGGAGCAATGGAAATGTCTACGCCTTTGAGGGCGCGCACCGCACCGAAGCGTTTGGTGGCGCCGCGCACCTCGAGCAATGCGGGCTCATGGTCGACTTTGATCATGGTGGCAACATATCAGACGTTGGAGCCGCGGGGAATGGGAATTTTGCAGACGTAGCGCCCCGGAATGCCGGGAATTCGTCATTCCCTACCGGTCATCTTTATCGAACGAAGTTGCGAGCACTGCGGGGGAAATTGCGGGTCACTCACCCGCCAAAATACCTGTTGACGCGGGATGCATCTCTGTTATGTTGTTCCAAACGTCAATGTGGACACAGCCAAACCCCTCCTCGTGAGATCCGGTTTAGCTAACGCACCTCCCGTTGGCGAACACCACTGCATTTCACTTACCTAGGAGGACGTACATGTTGGCAACTCGCATGAGCCGCAAACTGCTCATCACCGCGGGGGCATCGATCGCCGTCGCAGGCCTACTCGGAGGCTGCACGGCTGGCACCGCAGAAAACAACACCACAACCGGTGGAACCAGTAGCGAAGAAAACGAAGCCGCCGGTGACACCATCACCATCGGCTTCTCTGGCCCCGCCGCCGACCACGGCTGGCTCGGCGCCATCAACTCAGCCGCGATCTCAGAAGCGGAAAAGTACGAAGACATCAACCTCGTTGTTGCCGAAGGCACCAACGACGCCAACCTGCAGATCAGCCAGGTCGAGACCTTCATCAACGACGGTGTTGATGCAATCGTTCTGCTGCCCACCGACGGCGCAGCGCTGACCGAGGTAGCCATCAAGGCGATGGAAGCCGGAATCCCCGTGATCAACGTTGACCGCGAGTTCTCCAGCACGTTCGCCGCTCGCGTCACCATCCTCGGTGACAACTACGGCATGGGCGTCAGCGCCGGAACCTACATTTGTGAGCAGCTCGGCGACAACCCCGACGCCGTGATCGCAGAAATCGCCGGCATCGACTCGCTTCCTCTTACTCAGGCGCGCAGCGAAGGATTCGCCACTGCACTCGACACCTGTGGCCTCGAGGTTTCTAACCGCGTTGCTGCCGACTTCACCATCCAGGGCGGCGAAGCAGTGACCTCGCAGTTGCTCTCCGCGGCCCCTCAGATCGACGCGATCTGGAACCACGATGACGATCAGGGAATTGGCGTCCTCGCTGCCATTGCTGCCGCAGACCGCGATGAGTTCTTCATGGTCGGTGGCGCCGGATCCGCAAACGCAATGCGCGAGATCCAGTCGGGCGATGGCGTGCTGCAGGCGACGGTAATTTACCCGTCGACGCAGGCCGCTGACGGCATCCGTCTTGCTCGCCTGATTGCTCAGGGAAAGTCGCTGAGCGACATCGTTGAGGTCGAGGTGCCCAAGCGCATCGTTCTCAACGCACCGGTAGTCACGAGCGACAACGTCGACGAGTACCTGCCGACCGCGTTCGAGTCCTAAACCGCATGAATGGAGTGCCCGCCCGGATACTCTGGGCGGGCACTCTGGTCGGTATCCCGCACGCGATAGCTGACCAAAGAACCACACAACGAAGTGAAAGGGTTACGCACGATGTCAGATAAGCGCCACCTGAAGGTTGCAATGATCGGTTACGGCTTCATGGGAGCCGCTCATTCACAAGGCTGGAGGGTTGCGCCCCGATTCTTTGATCTGGATGCCCAACCAGACATGCAGGTGCTGGTCGGACGCAATGCCGAAGCCGTGGCGGATGCCGCAACTAAGTGGGGCTGGGCAGAAACCGCCACCGACTGGCGCGAAGTTATCGCTCGCGACGACATCGACATCGTAGACATCGTGACCCCGGGTGGATCGCACGCTGAAATCGCGATTGCCGCTCTCAACGCGGGTAAGCACGTGCTGTGCGAAAAGCCGCTCGCTAACTCGGTAGAAGAAGCAGAGCTGATGGCGGCGGCCGCGAACGCTGCGGCCACGAACGGGGTGATCTCCATGCTGGGGCACACCTACCGTCGCCTTCCGGCAACAACGCTGGCCAGGGATCTCGTGGCCGCGGGCAAGATCGGTGAGATTCATCAGGTGCGGGCTTGCTACCTGCAGGACTGGCTCACCGACCCCGAGACGCCGCTCGTCTGGCGCCTCCAAAAGGACCTCGCAGGCTCAGGATCGCTCGGCGATATCGGCGCCCACATCATCGACCTCTCGGAATACATCACCGGAACCCACCTCGTTGAGGTCTCCGGAACGATGGAAACGATCATCAAACAGCGCCCCGTGCTCGAAAGCACGGCCGGGCTCGGCGGCACCGGCGGAACCGAAATGGGCGACGTCACCGTCGACGACGTCGCACTCTTTACCGGCCGCTACGACAGCGGAGTGCTTGGATCCTTCGAAGCCACTCGCTTCGCGACCGGCCGCAAAAACGGTCTGCGCATCGAAATCTCCGGATCCCTTGGCGCCATCAGCTTCGACCTCGAACGCCTCAACGAACTGCAGTTCTTCGACGCGACAGCGCCCGCAGAGACGCAAGGCTTCACCACCATTCTGGTGACCGAGCCCGAGCATCCGTACATCGCAGCCTGGTGGCCCGCCGGGCACATGCTCGGCTACGAACACGCGTTCAGCCACCAAGCCAAAGACTTCGTTGACGCCGTGACCAGCGGCAGCCCCGCATCGCCCTCCTTCGATGACGGAGTTCACGTGCAACGCGTGCTCGCCGCCGTCGAAGAAAGCTCCAACGCCCGCAGCGCGTGGACAACCATCTAGCAGAACTGGAGAAAACCATGACTCGACCAATTACCCTCTTTACCGGCCAGTGGGCTGACCTCCCTTTCGAAGAAGTTGTTGAGCTCGCCGCAGGGTGGGGTTACGACGGACTAGAAATCGCCTGTTGGGGTGACCACCTGGACCCCAGCCGCTGGGATGACGCCGCTTACGTTCAAGGCAAGCTCGACCTGCTCGAAAAGCACGGCCTCAAGGTGTGGGCCATCTCTAACCACCTGCAGGGACAGGCGGTCTGCGACGATCCCATTGACCAGCGCCACGAAGACATCCTGCCGCCGGCAATCTGGGGCGACGGGGATGCCGAAGGTGTGCGCCAGCGTGCCGCCGAAGCCATGAAGAACACGGCCCGCCTCGCTGCGAAACTCGGCGTGAAGACCGTGATTGGGTTCACCGGCTCGAGCATCTGGAAGTATGTCGCGATGTTCCCGCCCGTGAGCCAAGAAGCAATCGATGCCGGCTACCAAGACTTTGCCGACCGCTGGAACCCCATCCTCGACGTCTTCGATGAGGTCGGTGTGCGGTTCGCTCACGAAGTGCACCCCTCCGAGATCGCGTTCGACTACTGGACAACAGTGCGCACCCTCGAAGCCATTGGCCACCGCGAAGCCTTCGGTCTCAACTGGGACCCCAGCCATTTCGTGTGGCAAGACCTCGACCCCGTGAGCTTTCTCTGGGACTTCAAAGACCGCATTTACCACGTGGACTGCAAAGACACGAAGAAGCGGATGGACAACGGCAAGAACGGTCGGCTCGGCTCGCTTCTTGCCTGGGCTGATGGCCGTCGCGGTTGGGACTTCATCTCCACAGGTCACGGAGACGTGCCGTGGGAGAGTAGCTTCCGCATGCTCAACCAGATCGGCTATGAAGGCCCCATTTCGGTGGAGTGGGAAGACGCTGGAATGGACCGCCTGATCGGAGCACCAGAAGCTCTCGAGTTCGTGCGCCGTCTCGCTTTCGACCCGCCCGCAGCGGCGTTTGACGCAGCCTTCAGCTCGAAGTAACTATGCTGAACTGTCGAAAGGAACGTGAGTGAACGCGGACGTACGAGCTGAGCTCCGAGGGAACAACTTTGATGTTGTTCGTCGCCGCAACCTCTCCATCCTTCTCGGCCGAGTGCATGCGCTCGGGGGTATCTCCCGCGCCAAGATGACCCACGAGACAGGGCTCAACCGCTCAACAATCGCCGACCTCGTTGCCGAACTTGTGCAACTGGGGCTCGTCGTTGAAGCCGGTCCCGACCAGACCAGTCTGGTCGGGCGGCCCAGCTCTGTCATCGTTCCGAGCGAACACATCGTCGCCATCACCGTGAACCCGGAGGTGGATGCCGTCACGATCGGGCTCGTAGGGCTCGGTGGTCGCGTCATCCGCCAAGTTCGCTACGACACCGGGCGCCTTCTCAGCGCACGCGAAGCAGTAAATATTTCTGCCGCCGTCATCGCCGGGATGAAGGGTGAGCTCGATTCGAACTACCGCACCGTAGGGATCGGTATCGCCGCTCCTGCCCTGGTGCGGGAGAGCGATGGAGTGTTGGCGCTGGCCCCACACCTGGGCTGGATCGACGAACCCATTGCCGACATGATGCGCGAAGCGACCGGCTACCCCGTTTATGTTGCCAACGATGCGAGTCTCGGTGCCGTAGCCGAGTCGGTGCGTGGTGCCGGCGTTGATGGTCAAGAGCTGATCTATCTCAACGGTGGCGCGAGTGGTATCGGTGGAGGCGTCATCACGGGCGGTGCGCTGATGACCGGTACCACGGGCTACGCCGGAGAAATCGGTCACACTCTCGTCAACACCAACGGTCTTGATTGCCACTGTGGGGCCATCGGATGCCTCGAAACCGAGGTGCGCCAAGAGCCGCTTCTTGAGGCGGTCGGTCTCGACCTCTCGCAGCCCGACCAGCTGGATGCCCTGCTCAAAGAGCGCTACGTCGCCGGCGACCCAGCAGTTGTCGCAGTTGTCGACTACCAGATCAGTTTCCTCGCCCGTGCGCTCGCCAATGTCGTGAATATTTTCAACCCTGAAGTCATCGTGCTCGGCGGGTTTTTGGCGTCGTTGCTTGCGGTGGCCGAAGAGTCACTGACCCGGCAAATGCGACGGTCAGCGTTGGAGGAACCAGGACTCGCAGTGCGTTTTGCGCCGGCGACCTTCGGCGACGAAATCCTCACGCTCGGTGCCGCTGAGCTCGTCTTCTCGCACCTCATTGCGGACCCAGCGGCGACGATGCGGCCCACAGTCGAGCGCTCTCTGCCCGACGCGGAAGCGCATCCGGCGTAATTTACCTCCTGTTTACAGGGCCGGAATCCCCGCGACTAATTCGTGTCAGTGGTTGTGTCAGACTTCTGCGAACACCATGGTTGGCACGCTCGACGGATACATCGGTTCGGTAGGTTCATGCCCAGAAATGATGCTCGGCCCACGCTCGAGTCGCCTCTGCGTGTTCCGAGCATGCGCACCGAGCGATTGGTACTACGCCCGCATCGGTTGGCAGACGCCGAACGGTGGCACGAAATCCAGTCAAGCCCGCACGTGCGCCAGTACACGACGTGGCCGCAGCGCACCGCGCGATCCTCCTTGCGACAGCTGAAATTGAGAACACGGCAAACGCAGATGCGCCGCGTGGATGACGTGCTGGCGTTGGCCATTGAACACGACGGCGAGCTGGTGGGTGAGATCACCCTGCAACTGCGGTCGCTCACGGCCGCTGCGCGGTGTCTTGAGGTGAGCTGGATTGTTCATCCCGCGTATCAGGGCCAAGGAATCGCGTACGAAGCGATGCGTCCCCTGCTCGCCTATATGAGAACCACTATTGAGGCGTTACTGCTCGTGGCGGTCGTGCATCCGGACAACGCAGCTTCGGTCGCGCTCGCTCACAAACTGCACCTTCACCCTTTGCCGGGCACTGCGGATCGCACGGTGTTTGTCGGCAGAAATGGGCCGCTCGCCGCGCTGCCGTGAGGGGAAGAGAACGACCGCGCTAGAGGACCCGTTCGCTGGTGCGGCCGGTGCTAACGTGGCAGCTACCGTCGAAGGGAATATCCCGTGTCAAAGAAGACCTATTCACCGGAACAACAAGTCGACCGACTACGCGTCTACAACGTTGTGGCGGGCAGCCTGCACCTGCTGCAGGCCATCGGCTTTGCGATTGTTCTCACAATGCTCAGCACTCAAGTGCTGTTCGCCGTTACGGCCGACTACTTGGCTGGCCCTCCCGGAGCGCCCATTCCGCCCGAGCGGGTGACCGTTTTTGAGGTCAATATCGGCGTCGGCGTTGTGGCCTTTCTCGCGCTCAGCGCGTTTTTCCACTTTTTGGTTTCGAGCCCGTGGTTCTTCGGGCGCTACAAGACGGGTCTGTTGGAGAGTCGCAACTACTTCCGCTGGACGGAGTACTCGCTCAGCTCCTCGATCATGATCTGGCTCATTCTCGCGATCAACGGCGTCACTGATATCGCCGCCCTCTTCGCGGTCTTCGCTGTGAACGCCGCGATGATTCTGTTCGGCGCCTTACAAGAGAAATACGAGAAGCCAGGATCGGGCGGGATGCTGCCGTTCGTATTCGGATCGATGGTCGGCGTTGTGCCGTGGATTCTCATCCTCATCTACTTCTTGCGACCGGGCAGTGCGAACGAAGTGGCGGCCCCCAGCTTTGTCGTCGGCATCGTGATTTCGCTCTTCGTGTTCTTCAACACGTTCGCGCTCAACCAGTGGCTGCAATACAAGCAAGTGGGAAAGTGGAAGAGCTATCTGCAGGGGGAGCGCACCTACATCACGCTCAGCTTGGTCGCGAAGACTGCGCTCGCGTGGCAAGTGTTCTCGGGCGCCATCATCCCGGCACTCACGAGTTAGCGAGCAGAAGGCCTCCAGATTAGTTAGACCACTTGGCGGGGGAACAACGCTGACTACGCTGTGCCAATAGGGTTAGTCGGGTCGGTTCTACTCACGCTCTGCGTCGACGATTTCAACCACGTGCGTGTGACCCGAACTGATTGTGGATCTGATGATGAATAGTGCTGCCTCTAGCCCCGCGCCGATTGCCGACCGGCCCGCGAACAGGATGGGGCGAATCGCCGCAGTCCTCGTCGCGTCTGCTCTGGTTGCGGCTGGTTCCGCTATCGCCGCGACCCCGGCCTATGCCTTCCCCGTCTTGATCACTCAGGATGGGATGACGTTTGAGGGCGACGACTTTGACCCGGCTGCTGGTGCAACCGTCACCGCCTACAACCCCACAGCCGCAAGCGGCGGCACCGATGCCGATATCCCTTCGTCAGTCACGATCTCGGGCGACACTTACCCCGTGGTTGCTATTGGTTACGCCGCGTTCCGGGATGAAGGGATCACTTCGATCGTTATTCCGAGCAGTGTTAAAGTCATCGGCAACTCCGCGTTTCAAGCCAACTTCTTAGATTCTGCAGTGATCCCCAACTCGGTGACGTCTATCGGCGATTCTGCTTTCAACTACAACAGATTGACAACCGTGACTATCGGGAATTCGGTAGAAACTATCGGAGATGACGCGTTTGAGGACAATGATCTAGAGACGGTGGTGATTCCGGATTCTGTCACCACGATCGGCGAGTACGCGTTTTACGAGAACTCCCTCACGTCGGTGACATTGGGCAGTTCCCTCGTAACGATCGAAGAGTCTGCTTTTGAGGACAATCTGCTCACCTCAATCACTTTTCCCGCGTCTATCGCGGCCATCGGGGCTGGCGCGTTTGAGGGCAACGATTCGCTGTCCGACGTTGTATTTCTTGGCGCGGCTCCCACAATGTTCGTTCCGGCGGGTCTAAACGGGGCCTTAGGTGCGTCTTCGCCAACCCTTGTGCACTACGGCAGTGCCTTCGCTGATCCTGCAGCTGCAGCGGGATTCACTACCCCCACCTGGCAGGGCTACAACGCCGTCCCGAACCCCATCGTGACTTTTGACCTCTCCGGCCGTGGCGTCGCCATCGCACCGAAAGAAGCAGTGTTCCGCACCGCCATTTCGGCCCCGACTGCGCCCACAGCAGCCGGCTATACCTTCGAGGGCTGGTACACGGATGCTGCGCTGACGACTCTTGCCGATTTCTCCACGCTGATCACTGCCGACACCGCGCTGTTCGCCGGTTGGAGTGCGGTCGCTGCTGCGGATGCCGAGCCGATGCTCGCGGCGACGAGCAGCTCAGCTCCGCTTCTGCCGATCGGTGCACTGGCAGCGTTGCTTCTCGCCGCCGGAATTGTGTTGCGACGTCGGATGGCCTGACTTGCGCGTTAGTTAAGAAATGCCCCGCAGCGTCAGCTGCGGGGCATTTCTATTTCACGCGAGGTGTGTGGTGTGTGCCGTTCGGGTCGGCCGTCGCGAAACGGTTAGAGGCGAACGATCGCCTTGCCGGTGTTTGCACCGTTCATCATGCCGTTGAAGGCGTCGAGCGCGTTGTCGATGCCATCGGTGATGGTTTCGTCGTAGGCGATCTTGCCTTCGGAGAGCCATCCCTGCATTGCCGCACCGAACTCGGGGGCGAGGTGGAAGTAGCTTCCCATGGTGAAGCCCTTGATGGTCAAGCCACGGGTCACGATGTTGGCGCTGTTCTTGATGCCCTCATCCTTGCCATTGATCAAGGACATGACGCCGCAGACTGCCACGCGGCCGCCATCCTTGAATGCTCCGAGGGCTGCCGAGAGGTGCTCGCCACCCACGTTGTCGAAGTAGACGTCGATGCCGTCGGGGGCTGCAGCATCCAGCTGGCCAGCAACGTCGCCATTCTTGTAGTTGAAGGCGGCGTCGTAGCCGTACTTGCTCGTGAGGAGTGCAACCTTCTCATCGGTGCCTGCCGAACCGACGACGCGTGCTGCGCCGAGGAGGCGGGCGATCTGGCCAACCATGGTGCCGACTCCACCCGCTGCACCAGAAACGAAGACGGTGTCGCCTTCCTTAATGTGCGCGATCTGGGTGAGGCCGGTCCAGGCGGTGATTCCAGTGATGCCGAGAACGCTAAGGAACAGCGAAGGCGAGATGCCGGGAACGTTCGGGAGCGCCTTGAACTGGCCAGCAGGAGCCTGCGCGATGTCGCGCCATCCGAGCTGGTGCTGAACAAGAGTGCCAACAGGCAGCGATGCGTCGTTCGACTCGATGACTTCACCAACGGCCGCGCCGCCCATGGTCTCGCCGAGGTTGAAGGGAGCAACGTACGAGCGGCCCTCGTTCATGCGACCACGCATGTAGGGGTCAACGGAGAGGAAGGTGTTACGTACGCGAACGTCGCCGTCAGCGAGCTCGGGGAGCTCGATCTGAACCTTCACAACGTTGTCGGTGGTCGGAACGCCGGTGGGGCGTGAGGCGAGCTGCCATTGGGTGCTTGTAACAGTTGTCATGAAAATCTCCTTGAAATTGATGAAGTATGAAAAGTGGGAAGTGTGTGGTTATGACTTGTCGGCGACGATGCGCTCGGCAACGGCGACGGATGATGCGGGGTTCTGACCGGTGTACAGCGCGCCATCAACGACGACGTACGGGGCGAAAGGCTCTGCTGCCTTCGAGTAGTCGGCACCCAGCTCAACGAGGCGGGTTTCGACGAGCCACTTGACCTTGTCGGCGAGACCACCGAGTTCTTCTTCGGTGTTCGCGAAGCCCGTCATCTTGCGACCCTTGAGGACCCATTCGCCGGTTGCCTTGTCGTTCGCGGCCAGCAGTGCTGCCGGAGCGTGGCAGAGCACACCGAGTGTCGTGTTCGATTTCACGGCTTCAACAATGAGCTGGCCGGAGTTGTCGTCGACGGCGAGGTCTTCCATGGGGCCGTGGCCTCCGGGGTAGAAGATCACGTCATAGTCACTCGCGTTGACGGCATCCAAGCGGAGCGGATGCTGCAGCACAGACTGGAGGTCGACGATGCGGGCCTCAAAGTCAGCGAGGCGCTCGGCGGAACCGACGCCACCTTCGCTGAGGCTGATCGCATCAAAAGTGGGGGCAACTCCTGCGGGGCTGGCTACCTGAACCTTCCATCCGGCTTCGGTGAAGATGCGGTATGGCTCAAGGAACTCTTCTGCCCACACGCCGGTGGGGTGCTGTGTTTCGTCAGCGAGCGTCAGGGAGGACGCTGCCGAGAGGACCATCAATACGTTTGTCATGCTGACTCCTTACACAACCATGGTGCTCGTTTCCGAGCCCGTTGGTTTCTTATCAAACCAATTGGTTCGACAGTACGTCGGCGTGTAGGCTAAGTCAAACCAACCGGTTCGATTAGGGGGTGTTTGGTGGTTTCGACAGAAATGCCGCGTGATCAACTCCGCGGCCGCGAAACAAAACAGCGCGTACTCGAGGCAGCTGCGGCTGAATTTGCCGAGTACGGCGTTGCTGGTGCGCGCATTAACCGCATCGCGGAAACGGCGAAGGCGAGCAAGGAACGTATTTACGCCTGGTTTGGCGACAAAGACGCCCTCTTCGACCACGTCATGCAGACCGGGCTCGACCGCCTCGCTCATGCCGTTCCGATCGATGCTGATCTCGTGGAATACACCGTGCGACTGCACAACTACTTCGTCAACGACCAGAGCGCGCAACGTGTCACCATGTGGGCCTGGCTGCACGACGCCGAAACGCTCGGATCATTCTCTGAAGGGCGCGTCGAGGGCTACAAGCACAAGCTCGAAGTGATCGCCGACGCCCAGCAACGAGGGGTCGTCGATTCATCGTGGAAGCCCGAAGAGCTACTCGCTCTGCTGCTGGCCGTTGCCAGCAACTGGGAGCGCGCACCAGCAGAACTGCGCTCCATCGGATGCCCCGAGTTCGCGGGCAGCGAGAAAGCCCGCTGCGACTCCGTGCGCGAAGCCGCCCGCCGGCTCGTAGAGCCCCACTCCTAGTAGCCCGGCGACGGCATCCGTGGGGTGTCCGGGTTCGTTCGGGATCATCCAAATCGCACGGGGGCAGTGCTCGCAGGGGGTGTACTGAACCCTAACGATTAAACCCGTGAGCACCGACAGGGGCGGCATGACAACACACACCAGCGACGATAAACGAGCTATTTCCGCCATCCTCAGCGAGGCGATGATGCAGGCGGATAGCCGGCTCGTTACCGCATCATGCGTTGCGCCCGACCTGGACGCGATCATCGAACGCACCGATGTCACTCGCCTCAAGGGAATCAGCAAACTGGAATTCGCTGCCGTCACCTCTGAGCTGCGCCGAGCGCTTACCGCCTATAACGCGGACCACCATGCGATCGCGCTCGAGGTAGCGGAGAAAGCGCGACACCTGAAGAACCACGATCGAGGACGGATGCTCGCTCAGAGCCTGCTTGTGGCTCTTGCGGTGGGCGGATTCTTCGTCGTTCCGTTCGCGATTGTCTTCTCGCTCGTCATTCTGGTCGGGACGTTCGCCATGCGATCGGTGTGGATCGCTCGCCTCGGGGAACGCGCCGAAATGCTATCCCACGCCTTCGAAGGTCCCGAGGCAGAGCTGCGGGAGAAGCTAGGCACGACCCCCGCGCAGGCGCGACAGACGATGTGGTCGAGCGCGACAGGCCTCTGCGCGCGCGCCGACGCTCTCTATCTCGAGTCGCTCGAACCAGCGCAGCGAGCGTCAGAACTCGCGACGCGCCATCAGGACGCGCAGCGCTGGGCCGATGGTCGATTCGCGCGGCAGTTCGGGAGCGAGCGAACGCAGGACGAACGGTCGGCGACCTCTCCGGGGCTCAGCGTCGCGTGTTGAGCGCTGGGCCGTCGCGGCGGCTGATTTCGGACAGGCCAAGCCTGCCGAGCAGGTGAATGATGGCGAGAGCCGTGTAGCCGGTGATGAGCTTGTCGGCGAGTGAGATCGAGATGTTGACGGTAAAGACCGACGCCCACAGACCGTCGCCAATCGCCCGCAGTGTCGCAATAAAGTCGTCACCGGCGTGACCGGCAACGCCTCCAAACACCAGCACGGTGATGGGGACAGCAGTGATCGTGCAGGCGAGCGCCACTAAGACGTTGAGCAGCAAAAAACGTAGCCGGGTCTTATCGAGGTGCCAGAGTCGCACCCCGTAACCCCAGACGAGCGCCCCCACGACATTGACGATCGCGTAGGCGAGGGTCGCGGGCACCGTAGAAAAAACCCCGACGACGTTGGTCGAGAGCCCGACGAGGGCTCCCTGCCAAGGCCCGAGCACGATCGCGACGACCGCGGTTCCGATCATGTCGAGAAAGATGGGCAACTCAAACTTTGAGACCACGCTGCCGCCGAAGAGGTTGAGGCCGACAGCCGCGACCATCAAAACGACGACAAAAGCGAGCCGTGAATCGGGGTTCGAGGTGGGGTTCAGCGGCGCGTTCGGGGTCTGCGCTTTCGCCGTGACGCGAACCGCAAGACAGCGAGTTCGCCAGGCTTCTGCCTCACGGTCGTCGCGGCCAAGGGCGATGACAATTTCGGCCACAAGCTCGGCATTAATGCGGCTTCGTCCGGTGCGGAAGATGTCGAAGACCGTCGAACGAGCGACGCGCGCCGCGGCAGGACTAACGCCGTTTTCCTCACGGCGATGAGCGATGCGCGATGCAAGCTCGGAGTACGACACTTCTCCGGCGGCGATCCGCAGTCGTTGCAGGTCATCCGCTATCTGATCGAGAGAGTCGGCAGGCAAAGACGAGTGATCTCTCCCAGTGCTCACGTCTGCCCCCAGACTCTCGACGCCTGCAATAGGCCCATTCGATTCTGATTGTGCCACAGCGAAACGAGAGAACAGCCCGAGGTAACCCGAACTGGGTGGGGCTACTCGGGTGGACGGCTCGTGCTCGACCGCACGATGAGCTCGTAGTCGATCGGTGAGTTTTCGGGGATCTCGGGATGCTTGCCGGGCACGAGTAGGTTCATCAGGATCTCGACGGCATGCTCGCCCTGAGCCTGCGGGGACTGCGACACCGTGGTGAGCCCGAAGAACTCGGAGAGTTCGTGGCCGTCGATTCCCATGATGGAAATATCGCGCGGCACTACGAGGCCAAGGTCTCTGGCGGCCAAGATGCAGCCGATGGCCATCTCATCCGATGAGGCGAAGATTGCCGTCGGGCGCAGTAGCGGGTTGCCAAGCAGCTGCTTGGCGGCGTGATAGCCACCCTGAATGGTGAAGTCGGCGGTGGCAAAGAACTCTGGTCGTGGCTCAATTCCCGCTTCGCGCAGAGCAGCTTCGTAGCCGTGGCGCCGATTCGTGGGGATGTGAAATTCGAGATCGTAGTCTTCAGAGCCACCGATGTGAGCGATCTTGGTGTGGCCGAGCGCCAACAGGTGGCCGGTGGCGAGGCTCGACACGGCGTCGTCATCCAAGGTCAGAGTGCGCACTCCGTCAATGGGGCCACCGACGCCGACCGCTGGCCGGTCGAGGGCATGCAGTCGCTGCACTTCGGTGGGAGAGAGCTTGAGGGAAACAGTAATGATGCCGTCGATGCGCTTGCGTTGCAGGAAGATGTCGAAGACCTTCTCGCGTTCGGCGACGCTGCCCGAAAGGTTGTAGAGAGTGACGTCATAGCCGTGGCGCATCAATGCTTGCTGGGCGCCTTCCACCACGGAGGTGAAGAACCAGCGGGTCAAATACGGCACCATCAGGCCGACGTTTTTGGTGCGGCCCGATGCCAAACTCGACGCGCTCGACGAGACGACATAGTCGAGAGCGGCCGCAGCCTCCGTCACTTTGAGACGCGCAGCCGCCGATACGGGGCCATTGCCGCTGAGCGCCCGAGATACGGTCGCGGTGGACACACCAGCGCGCTGAGCAACATCTTCGATGCTAGCCATCAGTTGCCCTCCGTTGGATTCTGACGAGAATGGATGCCGCCCTACAGCGGTCGCGCCGCTGCTGATTCTATCGACCGGCATCCATTCGCGAGAATTCGGTGCCGCGTTGGTCTATGCCCTCAGCCACACTGTCGTGTCTGCCGGCAGTTGATCGTCGGCCAAGGGGCCGCTCGACAGCAGCACGTCGCCGGCGGGGAGAGCCACGCCGGTGTCGCCGGTGTTGGCAAAGACACGCACGTCGCCGGTGCGGAAACCGAGCACGGTGTCAGCGCCGGTGTCGAGCCATTCGAGTTCGTTGGTGGCCAGCTCGTGGGCGCGGCGAAGGGCGAGAGCGTTGCGGTACAGCGAGAGTGTCGAGGTGCTGTCGTCGCGTTGGGCGTCGCGGGCGAGAGTTGCCCATTCTGCGGGTTGCGGCAACCACGAGGCATCCGTGGGGCCGAAGCCGTAGGAGGGGGAGTTCGCCTCCCACGGGATTGGAACGCGGCAGCCGTCGCGGCCGTAGCGCTCACCATTGGTGCGGAACCACGTCGGGTCTTGGCGAGCCTCATCGGGGAGGTCGATTACTTCGGGCAGGCCGAGTTCTTCGCCCTGATAGAGGTAGGCACTACCCGGCAGGGCGAGCATGAGGGCGGTCGCGGCGCGGGCGCGACGAAGACCCAGCTCGGGAATCGGGAGGCCGGCTGACTTCGGTCCGATGCCGTGACCCTGCGGGTTCTCGGCGGTCAGCGCGAGGCGCGACGCGTGACGAACAACATCGTGGTTCGAGAGCACCCACGTGCTGGGTGCTTCTACGGCAGAAAACGCGCTAATCGACGCATCGATCACCGAGCGCAGCGGGCCGGCAGCCCACGGTGTCTCGAGGTAAGGGAAGTTGAAGGCCTGGTGCATCTCATCCGGACGCACCCACTTGGCCATGTCGGTGAGCGGATCGACCCACGCTTCGGCAGCCAAAATGCGCTCGCCGTCGTAGCTGTTCAGAATCTCGCGCCACTCGCGGTAAATCTCGTGCACGCCATCTTGAGCCCAGAACGGTGCGCGGGATGCGGCAAGCTCGGCGTCGGTCGTGCCGGCCCCGCCCATGCTTCCGCCGGCGACCGGGGGAGTCCAGTCGGGCAGGCCGTCGGCTTTGATCATGCCGTGGGCGACATCCACCCGGAAGCCGTCAACGTCGCGGTCGAGCCAGAAGCGAAGGATGTCGGCGAATTGGTCGCGCACCCAGCGGTTCTCCCAGTTGAAATCGGGCTGGGTGGTGTCGAACAGGTGCAGATACCACTGAGCGGGCGTGCCATCGGGGTTCGTGGTGCGCGTCCACGCGTCGCCGCCGAACACCGACTGCCAGTTGTTGGGCGGCAGCTCACCGTTGTCGCCGAGACCGTCGCGGAACATGTAGCGATCGCGCTCGGGGCTGCCGGGCTCCGCGGCAAGCGCGGCCTGGAACCACCGGTGGTCGCTTGAGGAGTGATTGGGCACGAGGTCGACGATGACCCGCAGTCCCAGCTCGTGGGCGCGACTCGTCATGGAGTCGAAGTCGTCGAGCGTGCCGAACAGGGGGTCGACGTCGCAGTAGTCAGCAACGTCGTAGCCGGCATCGCGCTGGGGCGAGGTGTAAAACGGCGAAAGCCAGACGGCGTCGATGCCGAGCTCAGCTAACTCGGGAAGGCGGTCGCGGATGCCGAGCAAATCGCCCATCCCATCGCCGTTTGCGTCGGCAAATGACCGCGGGTAGATCTGGTAAATAACGGCGGAGCGCCACCATTCGGTGTCCTGAAGCACGGAAGTCATAGCCGCCACACTATCGCCATCGGCACTAAAAGCTAAGCGCTTCCACATTGTTCTTCTCATTTCTCTTGCGGTAAATGCTGAAAATTTTGTGAACGACTGTTGCCGAACCCCGCCTATAGGAGGTATACATGGAAGCGCTTGCAGTTTGCAATGCTTTCACTGACGAAAGGCAGCACCAATGAGGGTGAACAACAAAGGACTGTGGGCCGTAGGCGCACTCACAGTTACTGCATCGCTAGTACTGACCGGATGCACAGCAGCATCCGACACAGCAGATAACAGCGCCGGAACCGGCGAAGCGCTCACCGTGTGGGTCGACGCCGACCGCGCAGCCGTGCTCAAAGACGCCGCAGCAGACTTCACTGCCGAGACCGGTGTCGAGGTCAAGCTTGTACAAAAAGAATTCGGTGACATTCGCGACCAGTTCATCGCCCAAGTACCCACCGGAAAGGGTCCCGACGTTGTCATCGGCGCCCACGACTGGCTCGGAACCTTCGTGACCAACGGTGTCGTTGCTCCCGTCGAACTCGGCGACAAAGCGGATGCCTTCCAAGACGTCGGAATCACCGCCATGAGCTACGAAGGCCAGGTCTACGGCGTTCCCTACTCGATCGAAAACATCGCTCTCGTGCGCAACACGGCCCTCGCGCCGAGCACCCCAGCGACGTTCGACGAGATGGTCACGATGGGCGAAGCTGCCGGAACCGAATACCCGTTCTTGGTAGGGCTCGACCCTGAAGCGGCCGACCCGTACCACCTGTACCCCTTCCAGACCTCGTTCGGTGCACCCGTCTTCGGCACCGCCGCTGACGGAAGCTACGACGCCGACGCACTCGAAATCGGCAACGACGGTGGCGACAAGTTCGCGGCCTGGCTCGGTGAACAGGGCGCTGCAGGCGTACTCAACACCAACATCACTGGCGACCTCGCCAAGGAAAAGTTCATCGCCGGAGAATCGCCCTTCTACCTGACCGGACCATGGAACGTGCCCGCCGCCGTCGAAGCAGGCATCGACGTGGCGATCGACCCGATCCCCTCCGCCGGTGGCGAAACCGCACAACCATTCGTGGGAGTGCAGGGCTTCTTCGTCAGTTCTAAGAGCGAGAATGCGCTCGCCGCAAACGAGTTCATCGTGAACTACATGGGCAGCGAAGAAGTGCAGACCGCACTGTTTGAAGTTGGCGGACGCGCACCAGCGCTCACGGCATCCTTCGAAGCAGCAAGCGCCGACCCGATCGTTGCCGGATTCGGTTCCGTCGGAGAAAACGCTGTTCCCATGCCGTCGATCCCCGCAATGGGAGCCGTCTGGGAGTTCTGGGGTGTCACCGAAGCCGCCATCATCAACGGCGGCGACGCAACGTCGCTCTGGCAGAAGATGTCAGGCGACATCGAAACCGCTATCGCCGGATAGCTCACGGTGGCCGCCCGTCTGCATGCGGGCGGCCACTTCCGCTGCACCACCGAGCCGGGCACTGCGTTCTCAGGACGCAGTCCCGGTTCGCACCGCTCGACTGACCTGCACGCCTTCAATGGAGAATCCCCGTGACGACAACCCCCGAGACTGATCCCGGCCCCATCCGGCAGTCTGCCCGCGCGAAACGTGCGACCAGAATTGCGGATGCCGCAGCCGGTGGCTGGAAAATTGTCGCCGTCAAGATCTTGGGTCTCGGTGTCGTCGACGCGATCGCGATCTACGCGCTGTTTGTGCTCGTGCGCAGCGAATCGTGGCTCGTGGCTGGACTCGTCGTTGCGGTCACGCTGCTCGTCAACTGGATCTACTTCTCCCGTGGCAAGCTGCCCGCCAAGTACCTCGCGCCGGGCCTGATCTTTCTCGCGATCTTCCAAATTTTCGTGTTGCTCTACTCGGGCTACATCGCGTTCACGAACTACGGAACCGGCCACAATTCCACGAAAGCGGATGCCGTCAATTCGCTGCTGCTGTCATCGCAGAACCGCGTCGCCGATTCGCCAAACTACCGTCTGACGGTGCTTGAGCAATTGGGCGAAATCTCCTTCCTCGTCACCGAACCCGATGGCAGCGTGAGCATTGGCGGCAACGAACGGCCACTCAAAGAGGTGCAGAACGCCCAGCTTGAGGGAGGCGTCGCGGTTGGACTCGACGGGTACACGAGTCTTGGCTTCCAAGACATCCTCGGCAAGCAGACCGAGATCGCCGCCATCAGCGTCCCACTGACCGACGATCCCAACGACGGAATGTTGCGCACCCCCGACGGGTCGAGCGCCTTCCTCTACACTTCGTCGCTCGATTACGACGAAGCCGCCGGCACCATGCGCGACAAGAATTCCGGCATCACGTACTCCGATATCGGCACCGGTGCCTTCACCTCGGATGCCGGCCAAGAGCTGCTGCCGGGATGGAAAATTGAGGTCGGGCTCGACAACTTCGTTCGCGCGTTCAGTGAGGACTCCATCCGTGGTCCGCTGATTAGTGTGACGGTGTGGACCTTCGCGTTCGCGTTCCTCTCGGTGTTCACGACCTTCGCGCTCGGGCTGTTCTTGGCGATTGTGTTCAATGACAAGCGGATGAAGAGTCGCAAGTACTACCGCATCATCATGATCTTGCCGTACGCGTTCCCTGGCTTCTTATCGGCACTCGTGTGGGCCGGAATGATGAACCAGGAGTTCGGCTTCATCAACGTGGTGCTGCTCGGCGGAGCCGAAGTGCCGTGGCTCACGAACGAGTGGCTGGCCAAAGGTTCGATACTGTTCGTGAACCTCTGGCTCGGTTTTCCGTACATGTTCTTGGTGACGACGGGGGCGCTGCAGGCCATCCCTGAAGAGCTCACCGAAGCTGCGACAGTGGATGGCGCGAAGCCGTGGGCCATCTTTAGATTCGTCAAGCTGCCCCTGTTGTTGGTCTCGGTTGCGCCGCTGTTGATCTCGTCGTTTGCGTTCAACTTCAACAACTTCAACCTCATCTACATGCTCACCAATGGTGGGCCGCGCGATGTCTCCGCGGGGGTGAATGTTGGTGCCACGGACATCCTGATTTCGATGGTCTACAAGGTCGCCTTCGTGGGAGCCAACCGCGATTACGGCCTCGCGAGCGCGTTCGCGATCATCATCTTCATTCTGGTGGCGGGCATCGCCATCATCAGTTTCCGTCGCACGAAGTCGCTTGAGGAGTTGAACTGAGATGGCTGCAACAACTCAGAAGCAGAACCCGGATGCCGCCGTGCGCTCGGACGTCGTCGGTCACCCGAGGCGGCCCTTCAAGCGCTACTTCCGCGAGACCGGCTGGCGTCACCTCATCGGAATCGCCATGTCGATCTTCGCGGCGTTCCCGTTGCTCTACGTGTTTAGTGCGTCGCTGAACCCCGGCGGCACCCTCGTGACCGCCAACTCGCTCTTCTCGAACTTCAGCTTCGAAAGCTACGTCGATCTCTTCAACCGACCCCAGCAGCCGTACGCTGCGTGGTTCGGCAACACCCTGTTGATCGGCGGAATCTCGTCGCTCGGCACGGTCTTCCTCGGCGCCCTCGCGGCATATGCCTTTTCGCGCATGCGGTTCATCGGCCGCCGGGTGGGGCTGCTCACGCTGCTGCTTGTGCAAATGTTTCCGCAGTTGCTCGCGGTCGTCGCCATCTTCTTGCTGCTCTCCGGAATCTCCGAAATCTTCCCGGCAATCGGGCTCAACAGCCAGATCGGGCTCATCATGGTCTACCTCGGCGGCGCGCTCGGAGTGAACACCTACCTGATGTACGGGTTCTTCAACACGGTGCCGTCATCCATCGACGAGGCAGCGAAGATTGATGGCGCAGGTCATGCGCGCATCTTCTTCACAATCATCCTGCGTCTGGTGGCACCTATCTTGGCCGTCGTCGGGCTGCTGTCGTTTGTCGGCACCACGAGCGAGTTCGTGATCGCGAGCATCGTGCTGATCGACCCCGATAAGCAGACCCTCGCGGTTGGCCTTTACCAGTTCGTCTCTCAAGAGTTCTCGCGCAACTGGAGCATCTTCGCCGCCGGCGCCGTGCTCGCTGCCATCCCCGTGATGACCCTGTTCTTGTTCCTGCAGAAATACATCGTCGGTGGTCTCACCGCGGGAAGTGTGAAGTAATGGATGCCCTTCTCCCGCACCACGATGGCTCGGCGCTACACGTCTCGACTCAGACTCCCGCGCTCGGCGACACCGTCACTCTGCGCCTTCGCGTGCCGGTGGGTTACGGCCCGCTGAAGGCGGTGCGGGTGCGCGAGAATCCCGACCACGAACCACGCTGGACGGATGCTCACCTCAGCGGAACCGCCGCCGGCTGGGACTGGTGGCAGGCCGACATCGTGGTCGAGAATCTGCGGCATGGCTATCGCTGGTTGCTCGTGCACGAGGCTGCTGATCACGCTGAGAGCAAGCCACGCCACAGCACGTCGAGCGTTGCCGTTTCTGCGCACGGCAATGCTGGCCGCACTGAGTGGCTCAACCAGAGCGGGCTTCACCCGATCGAGACGCTCGACTCCGAAGACTTTGCGCTGCTCGCGACCCCGGCTGCTCCCGAGTGGTTGGCGGAGACGGTGATGTACCAGGTGTTCCCCGATCGCTTCGCCCGATCATCCGCCGCCGACTCTCACGCCAAGCCCGAGTGGGCGATTGCCGCGCGCTGGAGCGAGCCGGTTGACCCAGTGCTGCCCGGCCGCTCGCAGCAGTTCTATGGGGGAGACCTCGACGGCATCACCGAGCACCTCGATCACCTGACCGACCTCGGTGTGACAATGCTGTATCTCACGCCAATCTTTCCTGCCCGTTCGAACCATCGCTATGACGCGTCGAGCTTCGTGGATGTCGATGAACTCTTGGGCGGGCGCGAAGCGCTGATCCGTCTGGTGGGCGAGGCCCACGCTCGCGGCCTCAAGGTCATTGGCGACCTGACCACGAACCACTCCGGTGACGCGCACGAGTGGTTCCAGGCGGCGCTCGGAATGCCGGATGCGCCCGAGGGCGACTTCTACTACTTCACGAACGACGAGCACACCGAGTACGTCGGCTGGTTGGGTACGCCGAGCCTGCCGAAGTTCAACTGGAACTCGACCGAGCTGCGTCGGCGCTTCATTGAGGGCGATGATTCGGTCGTCGCGCACTGGCTCAAAGAGCCCTACAACTTCGACGGTTGGCGCGTGGATGTCGCGAACATGACCGGGCGGATGGGCGCCGAGGATCTCAACGAGGAGGTGCGGCAGATCATCCGTCGCACCATGGAAGACGTGAACCCTGACACGGTGCTGTTGGCGGAGTCGACGAATGATGCCGCGAGTGACCTGCAGGGCGATGCGTGGCATGGCGCAATGACGTACCCCTCGTTCACGCGGCCGGTGTGGGGGTGGCTCACCGAACCCGGTGACACCTCGCACGTGACCGCGGATGGTTCGGTCGACCCCGAGGCGTGGTTCTTCGGGCAGCCCATCGGCGGCATTCCGAACTACAGCGCGCGGGACTTCGCCGAGATGACGGTGCGGTTTACGGCCAGCATTCCGTGGCGCATTCGGCTCGGCAATATGAACGCGCTCGACACTCACGACACCGCGCGGTTCCGTACCCATGCGCCTGCCGAGAACGTTCCGCTCGCTCTCGCACTCTCGGTGACGCTGCCGGGAGTGCCCGTCGTCTTCGCGGGCGACGAGTTTGGCCTCAGCGGCGACGACGGCGAAATGTCGCGCACGCCCATCCCGTGGGGAACCGAAACCGAGCCCGCTGTCGCCCCGACGCTCGAGGTCTATCGCCAGCTGATCGCGCTGCGGCGCGAGCTGCCCACGCTCTCGCATGGCGGTCTGCGCTGGCTGCACGTTGCCGATGACGCGCTCGTCTTCGTTCGCGAGGATGCCGCCGCCACGGTGCTGGTGGTCGTCGCACGCTCGCCGCTGACCGTGACGCTGCGGCCGGCGGCAATCGCGACATCCGGTCTGGCTGCGGATGTCGCAGCTCCCACGTTCCTCTCCGGCAACGCGACTCTGACATCCGCCGCCGCCGGGCTCACGCTCTCGGCGGCCGCCCGCACTTGCGCGATCTGGACTCTGCCCGGGGTCGAGCAGCCCGCCACTTCGGCAGCAGGATAAGCGTTCCCGGTAAGAGCTTCCTAGGGTGTTGGCGGGAGGGCGCGCGCCTCTTCGTCAGCACCAAGCCCGGATGCGCGAGGTCGGTCTCTGCCGCGTGAAAGCTCATCGTCGAGGGTTCGCGTGATTGTTTCGCGAAGGGGGCGAAGCTTTCCGCCAGATGCTCGGTAGCGTGCGTTGTTGCGTTGGGCGAAGCCTGCATCGATCGCAGGGATCCAGAGCGGGAGTGATCGGGGCCCGGCCCAGTACCGGATGTCGTGTTCGGTGAGCCATGCATCATCGCGTTGTTCGAAACTCCCGTCGAATTCAGCAACGTCAGCGGTGAGTTCGAGGAACTCTTCGAGCGGGAGCGCGTCGCCGACGGCGTTGATCGTTTCGTTAGTCCCCGCGATCCCGGCCTGCACGATCCACGCGGCAAGGTCATCGACGTCGATCACTTGCACCCAGCGGTCTGCAAAGGTCGGGGTGAGAACGCGACCTCCACGGTGGAGTCGTGCCGGCCAGTAGCCGAAGCGGTCGGTGGGATCGCCGGGGCCGACGATCAGCCCGGGCCGTGCGATGAGGAGTCTTTCGCCGCGGTGGCGGGCGCTCGCTCTCTCGGCTGCCACCTTCGCCTGCGCGTAGTCGTCCATATCAACGGGCTCCACAATGTCGGCGCTCTCGTCAGCACCCGGCTCATCGTTGCGTTCATAGACGGATACCGTCGACACGAAGGTCCAATGAGTGGCCTGTGCCGCCAGCGACTGCAACGCCGACTCCACTTGCGCTGGGTCTCTCGAGAGCTCGATGACGGCATCCCAGTGGCCGCGAACCTCGTCATAGGCGCTGGGTCGGGTGCGATCGGCACGGATGAGGTGAGCACCTTCAGGTGCCGCACCAGATTCTCCGCGGGCCAGGCACGTAACGTCTGCCCCACTCTGCCTGGCGATGTGCGCGATTGCTCGGCCCAGCCATCCAGTTCCACCAAGAATCAACACTCGTCTCATGAGCCTATGCAACAGCACCGGTGAGAGTATTTCTACCGTGTTCGCCGCCGGCAGATGCACGAAACCGGCTGACCGTTGGTTACACGGATCAGGGCCGCTCCGGTGTTAGATTCTGCGTGGCACTGTGTGCCCTGCCGTCGTGCACCCGCGCGCCGATTAGGCCGCTGCAGAGAGTGGGGTGAACGCGTATCGCCGCGACTGCAACTCCTGCTCGTCCTCACGTGCGCGTTCTGCGCCCTCTTGTGATCGAGCTTCTGTGGCTTCTCGGCGCGCTCGGTCTCGCGCTGCTTGTCGTCACCTATCTGGCCGGAACACCAGGCCGCGGCGAGTTGATGTTCCTCGACGGCGACTCGATGATCGTCCCACTGTTCTCGCGGTCAATCCTCGAAGGCACCGCGAGCAACTGGGCGATGTCGGCCGTACTGTTCGTGCCGGAGATCACTGCGTTCCTCGTGCTCTCACTGCTCGGCTGGGACATCCACGAAGCACAATTTCTTTCGGCGGTCGCTAACTTTGCTGGGCTCTATCTCGTGTTTCGAGTTGCCGCCGTCACGGTAGCGAAGGGCAACCGGGCGGCGCTCGCAGCGACCGCAGGTTTTGCAGCCGTCTGCATCCTCGCCAGCACCGAAAGCGCCGGCAATGGAGACAGCCCAGAGCTCGCCTCTCTCTTGGCGGTGACCACCTACTACGCCGCAACGGTTCTCGGTGTGCTGCTCGCCGTGGGCATCACGCGCCGCATTGTTGCTAGCTCATCACCTCGACGCATCCTCGTGATTGCCCTCTTCGCCATCGCGGCGGTATCCGTAGTCACCAACCCGCTTTATCTTGCCTGGGCCACCGCGCCGCTTGTCCTCATCGTGATCATCGTCTGCGCTGGCGCTGGGAGGGGGCGTTCAGCGCTGTGGTCAATCGTCGCGCTCGTCGGCGGCTCTGCGCTCGGGTACCTGCTGCGGATTCCGCTCGCGCCGTGGATCGTGGCAAACCCGGACAACTACTTCCAGCCAGGCCGCTCCCGCGCATCCTTCGAGTACTACTGGTCTCTGCTCCTCGAACGACTTGAGAGCCCGGCCGGTGTTCTCGCGGTCGGCATCATCGTCGCACTAACGCTGCTCGGCGTCTGGCTCACGGTGCGCTCGCTGCGTCACGGAGCAATCGCCTCCGCTGTCGTTGCGGCCTATTCATGGTTTGCCCCGGTAGCGACCACGGTTGGCTTCATCTTGATGGGCACCGAAGCATCCCGCTACCTGCAGCTCTGGGCGTTTGCCCCGGCACTTGCGCTGGTCGTCCTGATTGCGGATGCGCGGCGCGCGGCACCCACCGAGACTCCCTGGCGGCGGCTCGTCGCTTTCGCTGCCATCCCTGCCTTGCTCGGTGGCGTCATGGTTATCGCGGTGCTACCGGCGGCCGCCCAACGAGCAACGGGGCACGACACCTCGCTCGACTGTGCGGTGGACTGGGTGAACGCATCAGGCGCGGTAGGTGCTGGTCAGTTCTGGAGTGTTCGCGCCGTCAAGACTCATGTGGATGACCAGGCTCAGCTCATCCAAACCGATTTCGCCCTGCGCGACTATGCGTGGTTGGTCGATCGTTCAGATTTTGACCAGCACGAGGTGTCGTTTCTGATCGTTGACGATCAGAGCGCACCATTCACGCTTCCCGCCGCAGCCGAAAACCTGCCCTCGACCACGATCGACTGCGGCCGTTTTCAGATTCTCGATTACAGCCCGGCGAGCATTACGCGACCGTAACGTCGATCAGTACTTTGCCGACGGCACCGCTCTCAACAAGAGCGTGAGCATCCGCGGTCTGCTCGAGCGAAAAGCGGTGCAGCGGCAGGCCGGTCTCTTCGCCGATGCCGAGCGCCCCATCCTCAAGAGCGCGGTTGATGGCGTCGGCCGCGGCACGAATCGCATCAATGCCCACGGTGTAGAGCAACACAAATTGGTAGCGCACGTTGAGGGCGAAGTGGCGGCGCACATCAAGAGTTACGTGGTCTCCGCCGTTGTTGGCGTACACAGAGATCGAGCCTCGATTGCGAATGACCGCAAGGTCGAGATCAGCATTCTGAGCGGGGGCGACTTCAACGATTTGGTCGACGCCCTCGGGCGCAATCGCCCGGATCTGATCCACGATGTCGGCGTCGGTATAGGTGAGCACGTGGTGGGCGCCCGCGGCAGTGGCAAGGGCCGCTTTCGCCGGTCCGCTCACGGTCGTGATCACGGTTGCGCCCGCCCAGCGAGCAAGCTGAATCGCGGCATGACCTACGGCGCCGGCGCCACCCGCAACGAGCACGATCTTGCCGGTGAGAGCATCCGGATGCAGTGTGTCTGGGCCATCTTCGGCAACGGTCAGCGCGCGGTACGCGGTGATCGCGGGAACCCCCATGCTGGCGCCTTGGTCAAAGCCTGCGCACGCGGGCAAAGCAAAAACACGTTCGGCGGGCAGCACGGCCTGCTCTTGGCTCGAGCCGCTGTTCGAGCGCTGGTACGCGGCGAGGGCAAGCCACACGCGGTCGCCGACGCTGACATGCTGCACGTCAGCGCCGACCGCCTCAACGATGCCGGCACCATCTTGGCCGGGTACAACCTCGTCAAAAGGCAAGGCCTGACCGGATGCCGCCCCACGGCGTGACTTCCAGTCGGTCGGGTTCACTCCGCTCACGACGATGCGGACGCGCACCTCATTCGGCCCGGGTTCGAGCACGGGCCGCTCAACCAACTGAAGTACGGAGGGGTCGCCGGTCTCGCTGTAAACGATTGCTTTCATACCAACTCCAACGTTGTCGTGAGGGGGAACAATTCCCGGCCGCCAGCAGTGGCGGCACTAAAAATCTAGTGCCCGGGGATCGCACTCCACGGTGCCCGCATGGTGCGCACGAAGGAGTACATCACGAGGGTGGGGTGGTGGTGTTCGAGGGCGTAGAAGATGCGTTCGCCGCTGAGGGTGACGCCGATGGTCTCCCACATCTTCGCTTCGGTGCCCTTCTCAAGTTGCAGCAGGTCGGCGTACTTGTCGTCGAGCAGAGCAACTCCAGCGGTCACGATTTCCCACGCGATGCCTTCACCCCAGAGCTTCTTTGCCGACTCGTAGACGGGGTCGGTGGGGTCGATCGCGTCGTGTTCCCCGGCGGGCAGCGGGATCGTGTATTCGGCGACCATCGCGGCCTGCTCGTCGGCGTACCAGCGCAGCACGATCTTCACGGCGCGGTTGGTGCTGAGCGGTGACAAGAGGGGAGCAAGATCGGCGGGCAGCTCGATCGTTTCGGCCGTCAAGATTTCGACCGACGGCGTGTAGCCCATGCGCGCGAGCACCTCGCCATAGGAGACGCTCGCCTCAAAGCGTGCGCTCAAACGCAGAGCAACCGGGTCAACAACAGTGGCGGCACCCTGGCTGCGAATCACAATTCCCTGACGCTCCAACTGCGCGAGCGCCACCCGAACCTGCGGGCGGCTGCAGTCCAACCACTCGGCAAGCTTGAGCTCGCCGGGCAGTAGAAAGTTGGAGTCGCGGGCTGCTTCGCGCACATGACGAAGCACTCCACTGAGGATGCGCTCATCCTCCGTGAGTGAACCGGTGACGATGCGGCCTTCGGGGACCGTGATTTCCATGTGCGCTCCTATGCGGCGATCGACTCTCGTGCGGCCACAAAAGCCTCAACGCAACGGCTGATGTCCTCGCTTGAGTGTCCAGCCGACAACTGTACGCGAATACGAGCTTTTCCCAGCGGCACGACGGGGAACGAGAAGGCGATCACGTAGACGCCGAGCGTGAGCAGGGCATCCGCCATGGCAACTGCTTCGTGCTCATCGCTGAACATGACCGGAATGATCGGATGCTCGCCCGGCAGCAGAGTGAACCCGGCCTCGGCCATTCCGGCGCGGAACTGCTCCGCATTCGCCTTGAGCTTGGCGCGGCTCTCGGCGCCTTCGGCCACGAGGTTGAGTGCTTCGATTGAGCCAGCAACCACGGAGGGGGCGACGGCGTTCGAGAAGAGGTAGGGGCGTGCACGCTGGCGCAGCAATTCCACGATCTCGGCGTGGGCACTGATGTAACCACCGGATGCTCCGCCCAGCGCCTTGCCGAGCGTGCCCGAGATGATGTCGACGCGGTCGGAGACGCCGCAGTGTTCTGGGGTGCCGGCTCCGGTCTCGCCGACGAAGCCGACAGCGTGCGAATCATCGACCATGACCATCGCGTCGTACTGCTCGGCGAGGTCGCAGATAGCTTCGAGCGGGGCGAGGTAGCCGTCCATCGAGAAGACGCCGTCGGTGACGATGAGGCGACGGCGGGCATCCTTCGCAGCAATCAGCTGCGCTTCGAGGTCGGCCATGTCGCGGTTCTTGTAGCGGTAGCGGGCTGCCTTCGAGAGGCGGATGCCGTCGATGATCGACGCGTGGTTCAGCTCATCCGAAATCACGGCATCCTCAGCGCCGAGCAGCACCTCAAAGATGCCGCCATTGGCGTCGAAGCACGAGGGGAACAGGATGGTCGCCTCCATGCTCAGCAGTGCCGAAAGCCGGTTCTCGAGCTCAACATGCTGGGTCTGGGTGCCGCAGATAAAGCGCACGCTCGCCATGCCGAAGCCCCAGTCGTCGAGGGCGTTCTTGGCGGCGGCCACGAGACGCGGGTGGTTGGCGAGGCCGAGGTAGTTGTTGGCGCAGAAGTTGAGAACGGGCTTGCCGCCCGCTTCCACATGCGCTGCCTGCGCCGTGTCGAGCTGGCGCTCGGTCTTGTAGAGGCCGGCGGAGCGGATCTCGCTCAGGGTGTCGTTGAGTTGGTCGCGAACTGTTCCGTACATGATGTGCTCCTGAAAGTTGTGGGGTGGCGGGGCCGTGAGCGAAGACGACGGGCGCTACGACCAGTCGATGATGACCTTGCCGCCATTTCCGCGGCGAGCGGTCGCGAATGCTTCTTCCCACTGTTCAGCGGGGAAGCGGTCGGTGACAACGGCGGAGACATCCAAACCGGTGTGCACCATGGCGTTCATGGCGTACCAGGTCTCGAACATTTCACGACCGTAGATGCCCTTGATGGTGATCATGTGGGTCACGACGGTGGCCCAGTCGATGCCGATCGGTTCGGCGGGCAGGCCGAGCATGGCGATGCGGCCGCCCTGGTTCATGTTGCTGATCATCTCGGGCAGGGCGGTGGGGTGACCGCTCATTTCGAGTCCGATATCGAAGCCCTCTTTCATGCCGAGCAGCTCTTGAGCTTCAGCGATGCGCGTTGTCGACACGTTGATCGCGAGGTTCACGCCCATGTCGCGGGCGAGTTGCAGCCGCTCTTCGTTCACGTCGGTCATCACAATGTTGCGGGCGCCGATGTGGCGCGCGACCTTGGCGGCCATGAGTCCGATGGGGCCGGCGCCGGTAATGAGCACGTCTTCGCCAACCATCGGGAACGACAGTGCGGTGTGCACGGCGTTGCCGAGGGGGTCAAAGATGGCAGCAAGCTCGGGGTCGATATCGGTGGGATGCGCCCAGACGTTCTGTTCGGGAATGACGACGAATTCGGCAAAGGCACCGTCGCGGTTTACACCAATGCTTGAAGTGAATTTGCAGAGATGACGACGGCCGGCACGGCAGTTGCGACAGTGGCCGCAGACGACGTGACCTTCGCCCGACACGAGCGCGCCGATCTCGACCGAAGTGACTCCTTCGCCGAGCTCCACGACGTGGCCAGAGAACTCGTGGCCAGGAATCAGGGGAGCGTTGATGGCGCCGGCGGCCCACGCATCCCACGACTCAATATGCAGGTCAGTGCCACAAATGCCGGTGCGGGCGACCCTGATTTTTACCTCCCCGCGACTAGGAGTTGGTTCGGGGCGTTCGGCCAATATGAGGCCGGGTCCGGCCTTGTCCTTATAGAGGGCCTTCATCGTTGATTCCTCTCAGGCGGCGCGACACCGGCGCATGGTCGCGCTTGTGGCGCGCCTCATTTGACGTGTCCGCTGCTGTGTTTCAGAGTACTGTCACTTGTTTACAAGTGCCACTCTTCTGCTAGCGTCGTACAAATCATAAGTTGAAGGAGCCATTCGTGACCGAAATATCCCAGCGCATCGAGGGAATATCGCTATGGGATGGAACGGCCACACACGGCATTGGCTCCCTCAGCTGGACAGGTGACCGGATCGACGCGGTAGAAACCGTCGCCGACAGCACGGCCACCGATTCGGATGCCGCAACCACGACATCCGAATACAGCGTGATCCCGGGCCTCATCGACACTCACGTTCACCTCGGCGGCTACGCCGGACCGAACACGGTCGACTGGGTTTCGTGGCCGCTCATGACGCCGTGGGAAGAGCAGGTCTTCCACATCGCGGCGAACGCCCATCAGGCAGCCCGCAACGGCGTGACCACGCTGCGCGATCTGGCCGGCGACGGACGTCAACTGGCCGTCAAGCGCGCCTTCGATCAGGGCATTCAGCAGGGGCCGCGCATTCTTGTGCACGGCCCCGTCGGTATGACGGCGGGCCACGGCGATCTCTTCATCCCGCCGCACTACCCGCACCGCACGCCCACCGCCGACAGCCCAGACGAGTGCCGCAAGCTCGTGCGCGAATACGCTCGCGCCGGTGTTGACGGCATCAAGATCTTCACGAGTGGCGGCGTTCTTTCGACCGGCGACAAGGTCGGCTGGCGTAACCAGACCACCGCCGAAATCGAGACAACCCTCGATGAAGCCCACGCTCTCGGCCTCAAGGTTGCAGCGCACAGTCACTCCACCGAGGGCAACCAGATTGCTCTGGATGCCGGAGTCGACTCCCTCGAACACGGCACTGGGATTACCGAAGAGCAATGGCCAACGCTGCTCGAGCGCAACATCTCGGTTGCTCCCACGCTCATGATCAACGACGTGATCGCCGAAGCTCGCATCCCTGTCTCGGCCGAAGCGCAAGAAAAAGCGCAAGCCGTTGTGCTCGAGCGCAACACCAACTTTGCTGCAGCAGGTCGCGCCGGAGTGCGCTTCGTGCTCGGCACTGATGCCAATGGCATCTTCGTAAAATTCGGCGATCAGATGGAAGAAGTGCGTCTGATGGCCGAGATGTTTGGATGGAGCGCCGAACGTGCGCTGCAGTCCGCGACCTCGGATGCCGCCGACGCGATCGGCCTGGCACACAAGGTCGGAACCCTCGCGACCGGATGGGGCGCTGACTTCGTCGTGCTCAAGGGTCGTCCGTGGGAAGACATCACTCAACTTCGAACCGAAAACATCGTCGCGGTTGTCTCGCGCGGTGTTGTCGTGTTCGGAGAACTCCCGCAGTAATCGCGTCACCAGCACCACCCGCGTTACCAGTACGACTACCTCCAGTAGTAAGTGCAGCACCAGCACCACTCGCAGCATCCGCATCACATTCCGCAGTACCACCGCAACGCTCACCACGTTGCGTCGACAGCACTGAAAGGACCGAGTATGAACTCCCCGAAAAACCGAGTACTTCGCTGGGGCATTGCCCCCATCGGAGCGCTTGCCGCACTGGGCCTGTTGGCCTCTTGCGCGGCAGGGCCAGCCGCTTCGCCCAAAACGGATATCACGATGGCAGTCACGGGCGACCCCGTGTGCCTCGACCCCCAGCAGGTCACCCTCACCACCGCGCTCAACATTGGCCGCCAGGTTGTTGACTCGCTCATTGATCAGGATGCTGAAACCGGTGAACTCGTGCCGTGGCTCGCAGAGAGCTGGGAAACCAACGATGACCTCACCGAGTTCACTTTCGAACTGCGCGATGACGTCACCTTCAGCGATGAGACCGCACTGACGGCAGACACCGTGGTCAAGAACCTCGATGCTCTCTTCGAAATGGGTTCCACCGCATCCCTCGCTTCGCAGTATCTCGCCGGTTACGAAGGCAGCACCGCTGTTGACGAGAACACGGTGACCGTGAACTTCGAGTCGTCGAACGCCCAGTTCTTGCAGGGCGCAAGCACCATCACGCTCGGCCTCGTCTCTGACGCCACCACCGAACTCAGCGCTGAAGACCGCTGCCAGACTGTTGTCGGCACCGGCCCGTTCACGATCGACTCTTACGTGGCTAACGACTCCGTCGTGATCGCCAAGCGTGTCGGCTACGACTGGGCATCCGAACTTCGCGGCCACAGCGGTGAAGCACTCGTTGATACCGTCACGTTCCCGATCACGCCTGAGGCAGGCGTGCGCACCGGTGGACTCCAGACCGGCGAATTCGACATCATCCAGGACCTTCCTGCCGTAGACGAGACCCGCTTCGACACCGCGGACTACAACATCTACGCTCGCGGAAACCCCGGAATGCCCACGAGCCTCGTGCCCAACACCACACGCCCCGTCGTCAGCGACGAGATCGTGCGCAAGGCAATGCTGCTCGCCACCGACCGTGCCGAAATCACCGCACTCACCGGTTCGTCGCAGTCGCAGCCCGCATCGAGCGCACTCAGCTCCGCGACTCCCGGCTACAGCAGCCAGGAAGACGCGATGGCCTACGACCTCGATGCAGCCACCGCGTTGCTCGACGATAACGGTTGGGTAGTCGGCTCTGACGGCATCCGCGAGAAGGACGGCCAGCGTCTCACCATGAGCGTTACCGCCTTCTACGGCCAGGATGTTCTTGAGGCAACTCAGATTCAGCTCGCTAAGGCTGGCATCGACCTGCAGCTCAACATTGTGACCGCCGGAGACTTCTTCGGAGCCATCGCGACCGGCGACTACGACTTCTTGAGCGCCAGCCTCACGCGCACTGACCCCGACGTTTTACGGGTCACGTTCTCGAAGGATGCCGTCTCGAAGTGGGCCATCATCGATGACGCTGAACTGGAGTCGCTCCTCACCGAGCAGGCCACTACGGCAGACACCGCCGAGCGCACGGCACTCATCGCCGAAATTCAGGAGATGATTATTGACCGTGCGTACCTGATCCCGCTTCTCGAAGTTGCTCAGGTGCACGCCTCAACCGCTAACGTTTCTGGTCTGACCTTCGACTCGTCGTCGCGCCTGATCATGTACGACGTCAGCGTTTCGGAATAACTCTCACGGGGTGATGTGACCAGCATGAATGAGCCTCAGTCATGACACAGGTGAAAGCCTGGGCCAGCTACCTGCTGCCCAAAATCGGACAGTTCCTGTTCGTTGTCGTGGCTACCTACACGCTCGTTTTCGTGCTGGTCCATTTCCTGCCCGGTGACCCGTTGATCGCCGCCCTTGCAGCAAAGGGCGGCGCATCAACGGTCATCGATCCGGCCGAGCTCGACGCCCTGCGGGTGCAGTACGGGCTTGACGGAACACTCTGGCAGCAGTACTTCGGCCACCTCATCGCGGCGGCTCAGGGAGACCTCGGTGTCTCCATCTCCACCGGAGTTCCCGTGACCGAGATGATTGCCCGAGCGTTCCCCTTCAGCGTGCAGATCGCCTCCCTCGCCCTGCTCTTCGGCGTGACATCCGCCGTTCTCATCACTTTCTTGGCCTACGCAGCACCGTGGCCGTGGCTGCGCCAACTGCTGCTGCAGATTCCGCCATTCGGGATCGCGGTGCCCGCCTTCTTGAGCGGTCTGCTGCTGATCAGCGTCTTCGCTTTCGCTCTCGGCTGGTTGCCCTCCGCCGGCGCTCGCAGCTTCGACGCCGCAATCCTGCCCGCGATCACGCTCGCCCTGCCCGTCGGCGCCCTCTTCTTCCAGGTCTTCTCTTCTGCCGTGCTCGAAGCCCAGAACAGTCCCTATGTTTTTACGGCCGTCGCGAAGGGTGTACCTCCGCGCCGCATCTTCACGAAGCACTTGCTGCGCAACGCGATGCTGCCCTCCATCACCATTCTCGGTTTACTCATCGGGTACTTGGCGGGCGGAACCGCTGTTGTCGAGACCGTCTTCTCGCGCGACGGAATCGGCCGCATGACCGTCAATGCCGTGCTTGCTCGCGACATCAACGTCATCCAGGGCGTCGTGCTGGTGGTGGGCGCGATCTATGCGCTCGTCAACTTGCTCGTGGATGTCGCCTACGGCTTCATCGACCCGCGCACCAGAATCGGTGGCGGCGTTCCCTCGCGCGCACGGTTGGGGGCACAGAAGTGACCAATCTGCGCAAGCCCGGCTTCGTTCTCGGGCTCATCATTATTGCGTTGGCGATCGTGGCCTCTCTGGCACCTCAGTTGCTCGCGACCCACGATCCTTTCGAGTCGGTCGCCACTGATCGCCTGCTGCCGCCGAGCGCTCAGTACCTGTTCGGTACCGATAACCTGGGCCGCGACCTCTACTCGCGCGTCATCTATGGAGCAGCCCTCTCGCTGCTCTCGGCATCCCTCGCCGTCGTCGTCGGCGTTGTTGTGGGTGCCGTCGTCGGCCTCATTTCTGGCTTTGTCGGCGGGCGCACTGATTTCATCATCATGCGCTTCGTGGATGTGCTGATCGCCGTTCCCGGAGTTCTGCTCGCCCTGATCGTCGTCGCCAGTCTCGGTTTCGGCCCGGTCTCGCTCGCCCTCGGCGTTGGCCTCGGAGCCGCGGGCAGTTTCGCTCGCGTCATGCGATCGCAAGTGCTGCGCATCCGCAGCGAAGAGTATGTCGAAGCGGCCCGGACCCTCGGTGTTCGCTCGCCCGCGATTCTCGTGCAGCACGTGCTGCCTAACGCCGCCCGCCCCGTGATCGCGATGGCGGCGCTCGAAATGGGCACCGCGATTCTCTCGGTCTCGGCCCTCACCTTCCTCGGCTTCGGCGCCCCGCCGCCCGCACCCGAGTGGGGCGCGCTTGTCTCGGCCGGTCGCGACTACGTGGCGACCAACCCCGGCCTCAGCATCATTCCGGGTGCCGTAATTCTTGTGGTGGTGCTCGCCGTGAACCGGGTAGCGCGATCGATCGGAGGCGACGAATGATCGAGCAGAAGACAGACGACAAGACGGCGGCCAACGACAACATTCTCGTCGTGCGTGACTTGCACGTTTCGTACGCTACCCGCTCCGGCTCGGTGGCGGCGGTGCGTGGCATCAGCTTCGTTGTTCCGCGCGGCAAAATCGTGGCGATCGTCGGCGAATCGGGCTCGGGCAAAAGCACGACCTCGCAAGCGCTGATTCGGCGGCTGGCATCCGGTGGCCGCATCGACAGCGGCTCCATCGAGTTCGAAGGGCGCGATCTCGGCCCGATGTCGGAGCGCGAACTGCGCTCCATTCGCGGTGGCCGCATCGGCTTCGTGCCGCAAGACCCCAGCAAGTCGCTCAACCCGCTCATGCGCGTCGGCGATCAGATTGCCGAAGCGCTGCGCCTGCACCTCAAGCTCGACAAAGCAGCAGCGGCAGCCGAAGCTGTGCGCATCCTCGACGAGGTCGGGCTGCCGGATCCGGAGGCTCGCGCCACGCAGTTTCCGCACGAACTGTCGGGAGGCATGCGTCAGCGAGTGCTCATCGGAATCGCGTGGGCCTGCAACCCTCAACTCGTTATTGCGGACGAGCCGACCAGTGCCCTCGACGTGACCGTGCAGCGTCACGTTCTCGACAACATCGACGAACTCGTGCGCCGCCACAACACCTCCGTCGTTCTCGTTACACACGACCTTGCCGTCGCCGCCGACCGTGCCGACTATGTCGCCGTCATGAGCAATGGTGAGATTGTGGAGCAGGGCACGACCGCACAGGTGCTGTCGGCCCCTACCCACGAGTACACGAAGAAACTCGTGGAATCCGCTCCGGGGTTGGCGAGCAGGCGCCTCACCCCGTCATTGACGGCTCTCGGCGAACAACAGCAATCGAGCGCGGGAAAGCTATTCACCCACACCCGCCCGGCGCAGCCTGCGGGCTCAGCCACCGCATCCGGCGCCGCTGCTTCCGCTGCCGACAGCGGGGCGGATGCCGCTGGAGCCACCAACATTCTTGAGGTCTCGAACCTGGTCAAGACCTTCGCTCTCCGCCGCCAAGGCGGAGGCTCGCAAGTGTTGCGCGCCGTGGACGATGTCTCGTTTGTCGTTCCTCGCGGCTCGACCTTCTCGATCGTGGGGGAGTCGGGTTCGGGCAAGACGACGACCGCCCGCATCGCGGCTCGTATCGCGTCGGCCGATTCGGGCACCGTCAGCTTCGACGGCACCGATGTCACCTCGCTCTCGGGCGAGGCGCTGCGCCAACTGCGTCGCCGCGTGCAGGTCGTCTACCAAAACCCGTTCGGCTCGCTCGACCCCAAGATGTCGATTGAGCGGATCATCGCCGAGCCCTTGCGCGCGTTCCGAGTGGGCGACCGCACCCACCGCGCTGAGATGGCGCGCGAGCTTCTAGAGCACGTGAGCCTCAGCCCCTCACTCGCACAGCGTCGCCCCACCGAACTCTCGGGCGGCCAGCGCCAGCGCGTCGCCATCGCGCGTTCGCTTGCGATCGGCCCCGAACTGATCGTGCTCGATGAGCCCGTCTCCGCTCTGGATGTCTCGGTGCAAGAGCAAATCCTGCAACTGTTGGTCGACCTTCAGGTGCAGTTCGGCCTCAGTTACCTCTTTATCTCGCACGACCTCGGCGTCATCCGCCAGATCTCTGACCACATTGCCGTGATGCGCTCGGGCAAGGTGCTCGAAGCGGGCACCGCCCACGATGTGATGTCGAATCCGCAGCATGAGTACACGCGGGAACTGCTCGAGGCGATTCCGGGCCAGCGCGCGGTCTAGCCTCCACAACGCCCTCTATATACTTAACCCGTGATGGGTACTGCTCGGATAACGCTGATCGGCGTGCTTGCGATTGCGATTCTTGCGAACGTCGTGCAGTTTCAATCGATCGACTCCGTCGCCCCGCAGAACTATCAGGCGGTGAATCGCAATATCAGCTCTAACATCGTCGAGATTGTGAGCCAAGACACCGCGGTCAAGAACATCTACGGACCGTACTGGGCTCTCTCCGAGCACCAGCCGGATGCCGTTATCCGGCTCTCTGCGGACGACGCTGAAATCTTCCCTCTGCTGCAATTTGTTGTGATGGGTTACGGCAGGGCTGACTCTTTCTCTCTTGCCTCTGAATCGCTAGCCGACGTCACGAGCCTCGACGAGTTGCTCGCTAGCCCAGCGGTCTACTCGACGACTACAGGGCTAGCGTCTGGCCACGGACACAGTGAAGAGAATTGGTACTACATTCGTGGCGAGTGCTCCCGCGATGACCCTTCCGAACTCGTCATCGGTCATCTGATGGACGAGACAGATCACGCTTTGGTTTTCGCCGATAGCTGCTTGTTGCCGAACGGTGGGCTGAGCGAATGATTCTCGAAGTCGTCTTTCTGCTGTCGATGGTGTTGGGCGGTTCTGCCCTCATCCAGGTCGCTGGCGCGCGTGGGCTGGGGGTTCCCGTCCTTGGCGCGGTAGCCGGGCTAGCTCTGTACCTCTGCATCGGTGCTCTCCAAGTGCTAACCCCGATCACGACCACTCCGTTACTCACGATGATTCTCACCGCTGCGATTCCGAGCGCGCTCTGGTTGTGGCGTCGATTCCGCGGAGCAGTGCTGCCGGTGCGACCGCTGTGGGCGGGAATCATCGTCGCCGGCGTCGTTGCCGCGGTTGCACTGTTTCGCGCCTTGCCTCAAGTTGCTTGGTCCTACGACAGCCTGCAGTACCTCCTCAACGGCTCGCTCATCGCCAACAACAGCATCACTATTGCGACGAGCGGCCTGCTGCCCAAACGACTCATTGGTGTTCCCGAGCTGCACGCCGCGGCCAACCTTGGCGGCGAGTACTACGTGCAGTCGATCACTCCGTTGATCTCAGTGCTGGTGTTGGCTTTGCTGTCGTGGATGTTGTGGGAGTCGTTGGCGACGCGACTCAACAAGCGTGCGCTCTTGTTGCTCATCGTCGGGGGAGTGCTCTTTCTCGTCTCGATGAACCGTTTCGTTTTTCATGCGTTTTATCTCAACGGGCACCTTCTCTTTGCGTTGCTGATGCTCGTCATTGTCGGTGGTGGCTGGATGCTCGTCTCCACTGAATCTGTCAGCAAGACGGCCCTCGTCACTGCGATGGCGTTGTCGATCGGTGCGGTTGTTTTTGTTCGCGCTGAGTCACCGATTTTGGTGTTCTTGGTTCTTCTCCCGGTGATCGTCGACCGCTCGGTGAGCGTGCTCCATAAGTCGATCCTCCTTGCGATTCTGGGTGTGGCAACGATCGCTTGGCAGCTGTTTATGGCTGCTGTCTATCGTGCCGACGGGCTGTCGGTTGAATTCTCTGTGTGGGGATTGTTGGCGTTTGGCGTGCTGATGCTCGCGGCGATCCCGTTGCTTCGGTGGAACCTTCTGATGAAGCGCGGCCGCATGTTGTTGCTTCTTGCCGAGACTCTTTTGTGGGTGGCGCTGATCGTGCTGGCACTCCGGGAGCCTCTGATTCTTCGCGAGAGCCTTTCCGCAACGTTCCAGAACGTCGTGATGGGCGCGGGCTCGTGGGGAGTCTCTCTGATCTTGCTCGCCGTGCTTCTGGTCGTCGCTTCGTTTATTGCGGTGCCCAACAGCGTGAATCTCCGCTTCCCGCTCACCAGTTTCGTTCCGCTTGGTTTTTTGCTGGCGTACTTGAGGGATGCGGCCTACCGCGTCGGCGACGGCGACTCGCTCAACAGAATGTGGATCCAGCTCGTTCCGGTCGCGTTGTTCTACGTTCTTATCGCGCTCGGCGTTGGTCAGTGGCGGCGCTCATCCACGGTTTCCCAAGCCAAGCCATCGTCAGTCGCTAACAAGGCGTAGCAGATATAGTTACTACGGCGTTGACGCGCCTGCTCTCAGTTGAGCGGGCACGACGCCTTTTTACGTTCTGAAGTGCGGAGAGAACTTGCTGAAGAAGCTCAAAACTATCGCGACAAATCTGTTGGCGATCACATGGATTCGAAAGACCTACGAGGTCGTCAATCGCGTGTTCCTCGAGACGTTCGGATCGAGCCGCATTCTTGCGCATTTCTTCTACATGTTCGGCTTTCTTGCCTTCAACCGCGAGCAAGCAGGAGTGCTCCGCGGGCGTCGCAACTACTACCGCAACAAGAACCAAGACCGCACCTCTCGTGTAGAGCTGCGCCGCAACATCCACCGCCTCGAAAAGGGTCTCGTCATGAGACCACGGCGCGATATCTTCGCGCGGGACTACATCACCGAGACGGTCGAGTTCTATGAGCTCGCGGCCCAGCAATGCGCAACCGACACCAGCACGATGGAGTCGAGCGAAATGGAGTGGGCCCACAACGTCTTGGCGGAGTACTTCCGGGCCAGCACCGGCAGCGACCCTGTTGTGGATGCCGCGCGCGCCCGTTTTGCGAAGTTGGCTTACCAGCCGCAGACCAGCGACAAGGTTCCGTACGTCAAGAAGAACCTCTCCAGCGTCAGCTACGAGCAGTTGCATGAGCTCGCGATGCAACGACGTTCGGTGCGCTGGTTCGATGAGAAGCCGGTTCCACGCGACCTCGTTGACAAGGCATTGGTAATCGGGCGCCAGTCTCCGACAGCCTGTAACCGCCTTCCCTACGAATTCCGAATCTTTGATGACCCAGAAATGGTGAAGACGGTCGCCGGGTTGCCATTCGGTGCCGCGGGTTATGCGCAAAACATTCCCACGATCATCGTCGTTGTCGGCAAGCTCGAGAGCTACTTCAGCCCCAGAGACCGCCACGCGATTTACATCGACTCGTCGTTGGCTGCGATGTCGTTCATGTATGGCCTCGAAACCCTTGGTCTCAGCTCGAGCGTGATCAACTGGCCCGACTTCGAACCGCTTGAAGCCACAATGCAGAAGACTCTGGGGCTTGACGTCACCGATCGTGTGATCATGCTTATCGCGGTCGGCTATGCGCACCCCGAAGGTCTCGTGCCGTACTCGCAGAAGAAGGAACTCGATACGTTCCGCTCCTATAACCAGTTGCGATGACAACGCCCGTTCCTTCGCGCTTGCCCAAACGCCTTCTGAGGTATGGGCTCACCGTCATTGTGCTCGCGCTCGTTGCCGTGCTGTTTTGGCGCGCGCTGGCGGACAACTGGGCTGAAGTGCAAGCGCAGAAGCTCCAGTTCAACTGGCTGATGGTCGCCGCGATTGTGTTGTTCGCTGTTGCCGTGCCGGTCTCAGGGTTGCTCTGGGGTGCGATTGTCAATCGGATGAGCGCGTCAGCAGCGGTGACTCCGCGGGAAGCGATGGCCGTGCATTCGGCGTCGTGGCTTCTCAAATACGTTCCCGGCCAGGTTGGTTCTCTTCTGAACAAGGTGATTTGGGGAAAGAAGCGGGGGATCAGCCGCAGCATCATGGTGATCTCGTTCATTTACGAGAATGTGTTCCTCCAGGTTTCATCGATCGTTCCGAGTGCCGCAATCCTGCTTGTCAGCGTCGGGCTGGTGATCTTTCAAGACAACCCGGTCACGCTTCTGCTTCCGATGCTCGCCCTCATCCCGTTGCTCGTCGTTCTTGACCGCAGACTCTTTCATCCCGTGCTCAACTTCGGGGCGCGTCGAGTGCTCAAGCAAGATCTGCCGCGGGAGTACTTCTTGCCGCCCCGCGCAGTGGGTGGGTATCTCGTTGCGTTCGTGGCACCGCGCATCATCAATGGTGTCGGCTTCGTCTTGGTTGCCGCCTCGTTCCTCGATCTCACGCCCGCCTCGTGGCTTCCGTTGGGAGCAACGTACGTTCTCGCGGGCGCGATCGGCATTTTGGCGGTCTTCGTGCCGAGCGGGCTTGGCGTTCGCGAAGCGGTGATCTTCCTCTTCGCTCTGCAGTACATGACCCCAGCGCAGGCTGTCATTCTTGCGTTGCTTTCTCGTCTGCTCAGCACCATCGCCGATGCCTTTGTTGCGCTGTTCTATGCGGCGCTCACGCTGTCGCTTAAGCGTTTACCGCCTAAACTCGTTCAGGGCTCTTAATGTTCCCTCACCAACTTTCTGCTTTGCCGCCTCAACCTAAGGTCCGTCTTGCGACCTTTTTGCACTTGGAGATGATTTTCTCGTGAAAGTTTTCGTTCAAATCCCTTGCCTGAATGAAGAGCACACGTTGCCTCTCGTTCTCGAGTCGATTCCGAAACACATCGACGGAGTAGACGAGCTACACATCTTGGTGATTGACGACGGCTCGACTGATCGCACCATTGAGGTGGCGAAAGAGCACGGGGTCACTCACTTTGTGCGTCATCCCGGCAACCGTGGCTTGGCCCGGTCGTTCTCCGATGGCGTCAGCTATGCGCTCGCTCAGGGTGCCGACATCGTGGTGAACACCGACGGTGACAACCAGTACCCCCAGAACCGCATCCCCGATCTCATCGCTCCCTTGATGAATGGAACCGCAGACATTGCGATCGGTGACCGTCAAACGGCAACCATCGCGCACTTCTCACCGTTCAAGCGCCTTCTTCAGCGTTTCGGAAGCCGCGTGGTCAACATGGCTGCAGGCACCGATGTTCCGGATGCCGCGAGCGGATTCCGCGCTTACTCGCGTGAATCGCTCCTTCGACTCAACGTCGTCACCGAGTTCAGCTACTGCATGGAAACGATCATCCAGGCCGGCCACAAGCGCATGCGGCTCGCAAGCGTTCCGGTTGAGACGAACGCCAAGACACGCGAATCGCGTTTGTTCTCGTCGATGTGGCAGCACGTGGGCGAATCTGCGCGAGCCATTATTCGCAGCTACCTCATGTTCCGTCCTTTGGCGTTCTTCCTGCCGCTGGGCACCGGGCTCACCGTTGCGTCGCTCATCCCCTTCGTGCGCTATCTGATTCTCTGGTTGTCTGGCACGGCTGGCGACCATATCCAGTCGCTCATTTTGGGAGCGGCGCTCCTCGTTGGTGGACTATTGGCCTTCGCGCTTGGCTTGCTTGCCGACTTGATGCGGATCAACCGCATCCTGCTCGAGGACTCTATGGAGCGCACGAAACGAATTGAGTTTGGTCCGGGCTATACCCAAGCCAAGCTGAAACGAGAGGCTGGAAAGTGACCGCTCCCCACGTCACCATCATTGGGTCCGCACTAGCGGGCAACAAGGGCGCTTCGGCAATGCTGGAGAGCGCGATCCAGACTCTGGAACCGCGGCTGCCCGGAGTTACCTTCACTCTCTTGAGCATGTATCCCGAAGAGGATCGCGCTCAAAACACCTACAAGAACCTTGAGATTGTTGCCGCGAAGCCGGCGCAGCTGGGCGTCGCGATCAACTCGCTCGCACTGCTCTACCGCATCCTTCCCCCGCTCCGCCCGGTGATTCGCAAGAACTCCAAGGCAATCGGTGCCTTGGTTCGCTCGCAGGTGCTGCTCGATCAGGGCGGCATCACGTTCACAGACGGCCGCGAGAAGTTCTTGCTCTACAACGTGGCGTCGATCCTTCCGGCGATGTTCGTGAAGACGCCGGTGTTCAAATGTGCCCAAGCAATTGGGCCATTCAAGAACCCCATCAACCGCCGGGCTGCTCGCTTCTTCTTGCCCAGGGTCAATACGATCGTGACGCGTGGTGCAAAGACGCATGAGTTCGCCGAGGGCCTTGGCCTGAAGAACCTTTACGCCGGTGCGGACTACGCATTCTCCCTTCAACTTGATGGCACCGAAGCCGCCGCCGTGGCGAAGAAATTCGACATGAGCTTCTTCGAGTCGGGCACCGTAGTGGGCGTATCGCCCAGCGTGGTGTTGCAAAAGAAGGTGGATGCTCGCGACGGTGACTACATCGGTCAGACCGCATCCTTCATCAGTCATCTTCTGGAGTCAGGCCGCAAGGTTGCGCTGCTGCCGCACAGCGCGCGCGACGATGCGTCTAAGACGCATAACAACGACCTGCCCCTGTGCCGCGAAATCTTCGAACGAGTGGGCGCGAACCCTAACCTTCTGTTTGTGGATGACGAGCTTCCGTCGCAACAACTTCGCTACATCATCGGCGAATGCGACCTTTTCGTAGCCAGCCGTTTTCACGCCATGGTGTCGGCACTCGCGATGACTGTTCCCACCCTCGTGATTGGGTGGAGCCACAAGTATCAAGAGGTCTTGGAAATGTTCGGCGCTGAAGAGTGGGCGATGCCGCACAGCGAGGCTGAGCTGGCGTCGCTTATTGTTCGGTTCGAGCAGCTTGCTGACTCGCGCGAAACTGTCGCGGCGTCGTTGAAGGAACACCTTCCCGCTGTCGTCGAGCGTTCGCTGTCGCAGGCTGACTTGATTGCGTCGATTGTGACCGCACGAACCAAATAGCTAGTCCGCTCGGTCAGACCTAGTGGTGGTGCACGTGTTCTTCGTCGATGTTGCTTTCTGGCTCGATCTGGAATGTTGAGTGTTCGATGCTGAGCTCGAAGTGTTCGGCGACGCATTTTTGTAGCGCTGGCAGCATCTCGGCGGCGTGACCGTCGCGGAAGCACGCATCGCCAACAATGACGTGCGCCGTGAGCACGGGCAGGTCGGAGGAAATGCGTGTGATGTGCAGGTCGTGCACTGCAGTGACGTGCTCCATGGCCAAGATGTGGGCACGCACTGCTTCGGGGTCGATGCCCTTGGGCGTGGATTCCAGCAGCACGCCGAGGCTCGCTTTGAGCAGGATGATGGTGCGCGGCACGATCAGGAGAGCGATGAGGATGCCGACCACGGCATCCGCCTGATACCAACCGAAGAGGGCGATCACGATTGCGCTGATGATGACGCCGACAGAGCCGAGCGCATCGTTCACGACTTCGAGGAACGCTGCCTTCATGTTGAGGTTGGAGTTGCGTCCACCGGTCAGCACGATCATGGCGATGAGGTTGGCGACGAGGCCAATGATTCCGAAAACCAGCAAGCCGGTCGGCTGAATCTCGGGTGGGTCAAAGAGGCGGCGCACGCCTTCAACGAGAGCGTAGATTCCGACGGCGAAGAGCAGGCTCGATTGCGCCATAGCGCTCAGCACTTCAGTGCGCTTGAGCCCCCAGGAGTGCTTGCTAGTGGCTGGACGTTGCATAAGGCCAGCAGCGAGCAACGCCATGAGGAGGCCGGCAGAGTCGGTGAGCATGTGGGCGGTGTCGACGAGCAGCGCGAGGCTGCCCGTGATGATTGCCCCAATCGCTTGGGCTATGACAACGCCGACGGTAATGATGAAGGCGATCAGTAGCCGAGTGCGGTTGGAGGTGCCCGCGGCGTGGTCGTGCCCGGCGCCCATCAGTGCACTCCGCTGGCGTGTGCGCTGGTAACTGCAGGTTCGGGCGCGTGGTGGCTGTGGCGCAGGGTGTCGTCTACGGCGTGCTCCGCTTGGAACACGGCGACGCGGATGAGTTCGAGTGCGTGATCGTTACTGAGCCGGTAGTAGACGCGGGCACCTTCGTGGCGCGTGGTGACGACTCGGCTCATGCGCAGTTTTGCGAGGTGTTGAGACACGGTGGCTTGCGGCTTGGAGACGCGTTCCGCGATCTCCCCGACGGCCAGTTCTCCTTCGCGGAGGGCGAGCACGATGCGAAAGCGGGTGGCATCGGCGAGCAGGGAGAAGATTTCGACAGCGACTGAAACGTAATCATCGCTGGGGTCTGACCAGTCCGAAATGTCTGCGCTCATACGAATATAATCACATGCGCAAGTTCTAATATCAATAGCGGGGCGAGGAACACAGCCACCGCACAGCTGCGCAGCCGAGCGATCGGCTTAGTCGCGGCGTTCGGCGTTGATGAGCAGGAACTGCCGGTTGTGGCGCGCTTGTGCTTCATCGAGTGTGGAGCAGGTGCCGAGCGGCTTGGCGCGGTGATCGGTAATGAAGAATTCACCCGCCGAACTCCGCTCGATCATTCCAGCGAATTCTCCGGCGGCATTGCCGACCCAGAGACCAGCTTGAATGGGGGTCCACACGACGGTGGGGCGTGCTCGGTCTGTTGAACTTTCGGTCGGCCGGGGCGCGGCTATCGTCATAGTTTTTTACTCCTTCGAGTTCACACTATTGAAGACCTCAGACACTGCAGGGTTGCGTCCCGCTGCTGTGCGGGTGGTGCTCACTAAGATTCAACTCCTTGCGAGCGAATCTGTCGAGGCCTCATTCGAGCAATTGTGTTGTTCGTAACATTCGCTGCTCAAGCGGGTGTCGGCTGCTCTTCTGCGCGCGCATCATCCAGCATCTTGCGGCGCCCGATGAGGAACCAGCAGAGGGGGCCAGCGATCGTAATGGCGAGCGAGATTGCAACCCACGCGGCGAGCTCGATGCCCCGCAGTGTGGAGCGATTGCGATAGATCGACACGAGTGCGAGCACGGACACCACGGCCGAGGCGAGCCCCAGCACGACGAAGAATCCGATGTAGGCGAACCAAAAGATCATCATGAAGACGACCGCGAACGCTGCCGACCCGTCGGGCCCACCGTTGCTCACTGCTGCAAAAATACTCATGTTTCAAGAGTACCGGGCTGGAGCGACGCACCATAGCCCTCAAAGGGGCGTCGCGTCATTGCGTTCGACGCAATAAAGCTGCACACAACCGACCACGAGAGGGAGCCGCTATCCGGCACCACTCGCCGCGAGATATCATCGACTAAGAGTGGCTCGGAGCAGTGCTGATCGTTGCCGAACACTCGACTGATTCGCTTTCTGCGGTGGCGATTCGGTCTAGTAGCGTTCGAGGCCCAGGGCCCGAGGCGCATCCGATTGGCATTCCCTATTTCTCGTTTCAGAAAGCTGCCATGACTCCGACCGATTCCATCCTGCGTGGCTACCTGAGTGACAATGCTGCCGGCGCCTCACCGCAGATTCTGGATGCCGTTGTCGCGGCATCCGCTGGCCCCGCTGCGCCCTATGGCAACGATGCGCTCACGGCTCAGATGCGCGCGAAGATGGCGGCAGCGTTCGAGTGCGATCTCGATGTGTTTGCGGTCGGCACCGGATCAGCGGCCAACGGAATCGGCCTCGCTTCGCTCACCCGACCGTGGGGCAGCATCCTCGCGCACGCCGACAGCCACATTCAGAACGATGAGGCCGGTGCGCCCGAGTTCTTTACCGATGGCTCCAAGATTGTGTTGCTCGGGGGCGAGCACTCCAAGATCGACCCCGACGAGTTGCGGGTCGCAGTGAAGGCTGGTCGCGGCGACGTGCACAGTGTTCAGGCATCCGTGCTCAGCATTACGCAGGTCACCGAGACCGGCAGCGTGTACACGATCGACGAATTGCGCGTGTTGACGGATATTGCACGTGAGGCTGGCCTTCGCGTCCACATGGATGGTGCTCGCTTTGCCAACGCGCTCGTCGCCCTCGATGTGAGCCCCGCCGAGATGACCTGGAAGCTTGGCGTCGACATGCTCTCGTTTGGAGCGACCAAGAATGGCGCGCTGACGGCGGATGCCATTGTCTGCTTTGACCCGACGCTGGCGACTGAACTGTCGTTCCGTCACAAGCGCGGCGGCCAACTCACCTCCAAGATGCGGTTCCAGGCCGCCCAGCTCGACGCGTACCTCACCGATGATCTGTGGCTCGACAACGCGCGCCAAGCCAATGCGATGGCTGCGCGCCTTCGTGCGGGAATCGCGGATGTCGCGGGCGTGACGGTCACGAGTGAACCCGGCAGCAACATCCTCTTCGCTGTCTTCTCCGACGAGTTGACCGAAGCTCTCCACGATCGCGGTTTCGGTTTCTACGCCAACCGCTGGGAGCCTGGTGTCGTGCGCATCGTGGTGTCCTTCGCGCACCAAGCTGCTGACATCGACGCGTTCGTCGCCGCCATCCGTGAGCTCGCGTAGCGCGCACGGCTAGCCCGCACCCGCAACGCGCACACCTAGCGCGCCAACACTTTAAACGGAACTGGCCCGACGCACACTCGCCGTGTTGGCGAAGTGTTCGTCGAGCCAGTCCCTAAGCGAGCCAGCGCGGGTTAGTCTGTGCTGGGGCGATCAGTTCGTTCAGTCGAACCTTCGGATGCCTCACCGGCTGCATCACCGGCTGTGTCGCTGTCCGTCGCTGCGTCGGCAGCGGGGGTCTCGGCGCCGGCCTCGGTGACCGTCACTCCGGCGGGCGGAGCCATGCCGATCGTGGTGCGCAGCACTGAGCCACGCGCTACGGCAATCGCGATCACTGAGGTGGCAGTGACCAGCGCGGCGATCATAAAGATGGAACCGAACGCATCCGCATAGGCATGGTGGAATGCCGTCTGGATGACGTCGGGCAGACCAGTGATGTCGAGGCTGGTTTCGCCGGAGCCGTTCGAGAGCGCGTTGGGGTCAACGCCGATCTCGGCCAGGTCGTCGACGATGTTGGTGCTCACGTGGCTGGTGAGCACCGCACCCAAGACGGTGACGCCAACGGCGCCGCCGAGCGAGCGGAAGAACGCGATTGCAGCCGAGGCAGATCCGACATCCTTCACGTCGACGGTGTTCTGAACCGCAAGCACGACGTTCTGCACGAGTGCGCCGATACCGACGCCCATCAGCACCATGTAGATCACGACAGTCCAGTAGGCGGTGTCGTGGGTGATCGTGCCGAGGCCCGTGAGGCCGGCGAGCAGCAAGACGCTGCCGACGAGCATGACGGGCTTCCAGCGACCGATGCGGCTGACGATGAGCCCACCGATGGTTGCCGAGAGCAGTTGCGAAATGATCATCGGGATCGTCATCAGGCCGGCCTGCGTGGGGGTAGCTCCTGTGCCGAGCTGGAAGTACTGAGTCAAGAAGATGCCCGAGCCGAACATCCCGACACCGATGCCGACGCTGGCGACGATCATCCAGATGGTGGTCGAGTTGCCGAGTAGGCGCAACGGAATCATCGGGGTGGGCGCGCGCAGTTCAACAACAACAGCGAAGAAGCCGACGATGAGGAACGCGGCGAGGAAGACGCCCGACTGCCAGGAGATCCAGTCGTAGTCGTTGCCGGCGAAGGTGACCCAGAGCATCGGGAGGGCTGCGGTAATGGAGACGAGCACGGCTCCGAGGTAGTCAAGCTGAGTCTTGGCGTGCGGGTTGGTGGGCAGGTGAAGCTTCATCTGCAGAACGATGAGAGCGATGATGGCCAACGGAAGGCTGACGAAGAAGCACCAGCGCCATCCGAGCGAGTCAGTGATGATGCCGCCTAAGAGTGGCCCGGAGACCGTGGCGACGGCCATGACGGCACCCATGTAGCCGGCGTAGCGTCCACGTTCGCGCGGCGCAATGATCGATCCCATGATCGACTGCACGAGCGCAGTGAGGCCACCCATCGCGATGCCTTGGAGTGCGCGAGCGATCATCAGCACGCCGATAGAGCCAGCGAAGCCGGCGGCGATCGAGCCGACGAGGAAGAAGACGATGGACAGCTGAGTCAGCATCTTCTTGTTGTACAGGTCAGACAGCTTTCCCCAGATCGGGGTCGTGATCGTCATGGCCAGCAGGCTTGAGGTGATGACCCAGGTGTATTGGCGCTGGGTTCCGTCGAGTTCGGCGATGATGGTCGGCAGCGCGGTCGACACGATCGTGGTGGAAATCATGGCGGTGAAGAGAGCGGCGAGAAGGCCGGTCATCACCTGCAGAATTTCGCGGTGGGTGTAGGTCACTGGCGCGCCGGGCTGGTCTGGCGATTGCGCCGCGGCGCGTGCGGGGGCTGTCATTCGTTGTTCTCGTCTTCGTCGTGAGTGGTGAGTGTGTCGGTCGGTGTAGCAGAGTCGGGCATGGCGCTGGCTTCAGCGTCGGCCGGAGTTTCGGAGGGTTCAAGCACGTCAGCCAAACGCTCGTTGAGCACGCTGAGCAGGCTGATGGCCCGCTCGGCTTCTTGGGGAGACCAGTCGTCGAGAGCAGTAGCAAAATTGCGGATGATGTGGCTGTTGCCTTCGGCCACCGCCGTGCGCCCCTGCTCGGTGATGGAGATGAGGATCGCGCGTGCATCGCTCGGGTCAGGGCGGCGTTCGACGAGCTCTTCTGCTTCGAGCGCCTCGACAGCGCGGGAAGCGACAGGGGCTGAGACAACGAGCTGCGTGGCGAGTTCACCGAGTCGAGCATCAGAGTCGATCAGGCACCGCAAGAATCCGTACTTCGTGCCGGCGAGACTGCGTTCGCGACTGCGTTGGCCGGCCTTGCGGAAGGTGCGGCTGATCGTGACCATGCCGGTAAGTAGCCGTGCGGCATCCGTCTCGTCAATCATGTCTCATCTCCTTAAGCACTTAGCGAGACTAATCATATTGCTTACCTTAAGCAACTAAATCATTGGTGGAGTTTTCTGGCCTCGATCTGACCGTGCTCGGTGCTCGCGCACGGGAGGCGCGGGGGGAGTAGCGTCGGGGCATGAATACCACTGCAACCGCTGAGGTGATGGCTGAATTGGCGGCGCTCGAGGATCCCAAGGTTCGCGCCGTTAACGAACGGCATGGCGATGACCACGGGGTGAATCTGAGCAAGCTGCGGACGATTGCGAAGCGTCTCAAAACGCAGCATCCGCTCGCCGTTGAATTGTGGGAAACGGATGACACCCCCGCGCAACTCTTGGCATTGCTCATCTGTCGGCCCACAGAGTTCACTGCCGCCGAGTTGGATGCCATGGTGCGCCAGGCGAGGGCATCGAAGGTGCGCGACTGGTTGATCAACTATGTCGTCAAGAAGAGCCCCCACTTCGAAGAGTTGCGGGTGGCGTGGACGGATGACCCGGATGCCGGACTGCGCAGCGCTGGCTGGGCGCTCACTGCCGAGCGAGTGCGCAAGAAGGCTGACGGGCTCGATCTCCCCAGCCTGCTCGACGTTGTTGATGCCGAGATGAAGGATGCGCCGGATCGACTGCAGTGGGAGATGAACAACACCCTCGCCTACATCGGAATTGAGCATGCCGACCTGCGCGAGCGAGCGCTCGAGATTGGCGAACGGCTCGAGGTGCTGAAGGACTACCCCACCCCGCGGGGCTGCACCTCTCCCTTTGCTCCGCTGTGGATTGCGGAGATGGTGCGCCGTCAGGAGAAGCGGTAGCGTCGAAACATGAGTGAGTCGGCGAAGACGAACACGAGTACGGCTGCGAGTGCCGGTGCTGGGGCGGCCTCCAGCAGCACGGCCATGCCGGCGGAGGTGGCGGCAACTTTCAGCGACTATCCGGAACCGATGCGCGCCGAACTGCTCACGCTTCGTGAGCTGATCCTGGCCACGGCATCCGAGGCTGACGGTGTTGGTGCGATCACCGAAACCCTGAAGTGGGGCGAGCCGGCGTACCTCACGAAGGAGACGCGCAGCGGCAGCACGATTCGCATCGCACCAACGAACGCGAAATCCGCACACGACTATGCGATGTTCTTTATCTGCAGCACGAACTTAGTCAGCGACTTCCGGGCCCAGTTCGGCGATACCTTCGCGTATGAGGGCGACCGCGCGGTGCTCTTCAATGTTGGCGACAGCATCCCTGCCGATGAGTTGCGTGAGTGCGTGCGGCAGGCGCTGACCTATCATCTGGGTTCAGAAGCTCGGCGCTGAGAAGCGCAGCCCGTCTTCGTTATCGGCTATCGCCCAGCTAGCGAGAGTGCGCCGTCGATTACGATCAGTGGGACGTAAGGCAGGGAGGGTGACCGTGACGCAGCAGGCGACGAACGTTGTTCAATCGCTTCGTGCTGCCCTTCTGGTGATCGCGGCGCTGCTGGCGATAGTGGCGCTTGTCGCCATGCACTCGGTCGCAGCGGATGCGGCTCCGGCCATGACCGGCCACACTATCGCCCAATCCGCCGCAGCATCGCACGACTCGGAACCCTCGAGCGTCGAGCATTGCCCCTGCCCCAGCGACTCCGATTCGTCGATGTCAATGGCGGAGTGCACGCCGGTCGCTGCGTTGACCGGTGTCGTTGCGCTTGCATCGTTCCGGGCGCAGTGGGCGGTTGCTGCTCCGTTGCTGTCCCCGAACGCTCACAACGCTGGCCCCGTCACGGGCGCCATCACACCTTCGCTTCACGCGCTTTCTATCAACCGCACCTAATCGGCGGGATGTCGGCTTAGCCGAGATCTTTTCGGCACCTCTCGGGGCGCCGCCGCTATGAGTAGGAATGAGAAGGAACACAGTGAAGAACAGAATCAAGAAGAATGCCATCCCCCTCGCAGCCAGCGCATCCATTGTCGCGATTGCCTTGGCCGGGTGCGCTTCTCCAGCGCCGATCGCCGGTGCCGACACTACGCCGTCAGCGCTAAACGTTTTCGAGCACGTGCATGGCTTAGGAATCGACTCGAACGACAACGTACTTGTCGCGAGCCATTCGGGTATTTACCGCGTGGATGCTGCCGGCGAGTTGCGCGGCCCTCTCGGCGGAGAGCCGTTTGATGCGATGGGCTTCGCGGCGGCGGGCGATCAGTATTTCGTTTCCGGGCATCCGAGTTCTAGCTCCAGCACCTTTGAGGGGCCGAACCTGGGGCTGCTCTCGAGTACGGATGCGGGGGAGTCATGGGCGAGCGTCTCGCTAGCCGGGGCGACAGATTTCCACTCGCTCACTGTCAACCAGAATGACCCCAGCCAGCTGTACGGATTGTCATCCGACGGTGCGCCGCTGTCGGCGAGCACAGATGGCGGGGTGACCTGGAGCGCCGGTGCGAGCATTGAAGCCTATTCACTCGTCGCTGACCCGAGCAGCGCTGAGAGACTATATGCCACTACGCCCGACGGTCTGGCGGTGAGCGAGAATTCCGGGCAGTCGTTCGTTCTGACTGCGGATGCACCGCTGCTGTATTTGCTTGCGGCCGCAGCAAATGCACCCGGAATGCTCGTGGGAGTGGATGTTGAGGGCACCGTCTGGGTGCGTTCGTCTGAGGACGAGGGATGGTCTGCCCGAGGCTCGGTGCAGGGGACCGCGTTCGCGCTCACCGTCGGGGCCGAGGGCGACCGCATCGCTCTGATCGATGAGCGCGGACTCGTCGAGTCATTCGATGGCGGAGACACCTGGACGGTGCTCGTGGCCGGGTAGCCCGAAGGCGCGGCTGTGGATGCCGGTCGTTCTCGACGCTCAGCACTCCACAGCTTCGTGCGTTCCCATCTCCGCCCTAGAGGCGGCCTTCCTCCTCCATTGGGATGAACTCCGCCAATTCGTGGGGTTCGCTCCGAGCCGCGCACCTAGCATTGCCGCATGCTCATCATTCTTCGCAAATATCGTTGGCTGCTTGAACCAGTCATCGCCGTCGTGTTTTTCGTGCTCTGGATGATCGCCGAGAGCGGCCGCATCGGCAATGCGCCGTTGCCGCTGTTTCCTTTAGTTGTCGCGGTGCTCGCGGTGTCGATCGGGGTCGCGCGACGGCTGCCTTGGCTGGCAACTACGATTCCCGGGGCTGTCATCCTCCTGCAGCTCGTGGAGCCGGCCGCTCGATTTAATGACAACTCGTGGCCCGTATACCTGTCCATTCTGATCACGTGCTTAATCGTCAGCACTTGCGCAGCAGGTAATATCCGCTGGTTGGTTCTTCCCGTGAGCATTTCCTACGCGATCATGGTTGCAGTGTTGTTGTCCGTGCCGGCGCTCTCCGACGGTTACGGGTGGGGTGCGTGGGTGGGGACGCCCTCAATCCCCGCCGATAAGACAGCCATCGTGTTGGCTGCCTACTTCAGCGCTTTCACTGTGGTCACCTGGTCGCTTGGATTCGCTTTGGGGTCTTCCCGTCTTCGGCGAGCAATTGCCCTCAAATTTGAATCCACCGTCGAGGAACTCCACTCTGCTGAAATCGACCTCATCGTGTCGCGTGAGCGCGACCGTATCGCCCAAGATGTGCACGACATCATGGCTCACTCGCTCGCGGTGATCATCGCGCAAGCTGACGGTGCTCGGTTTATCGGCGCCAAGCGGCCCGATGCGATGGGAGAGTCATTGGAGCGGATCGCGGGTTCAGCGCGCTCGTCGCTCTCGGAGGTGCGCATTCTTATCGAGTCGCTGGTGTCTGAGCCAGAGGGCCATTCGAACCCGACGATCGAGAGCCTCGACGAGCTGGTTGAGCGGATGCGCGGGGCCGGGCTTGCTGCCACGATCGAGAGTTTTGGGTACCCGCGACCGCTGACGCCTGGCCAACAGCTCGCCGTGTACAGAATCGTTCAAGAAGCTCTGACCAATGCTCTGAAGCATGCCGGGCGGGAACCAGCGGCACGCATCACCCTGGACTGGCGCGGGCCGGGTTTGGCGTTGAGCGTTTCTTCGACAGGTGCTCCGGCGGTCGCCGATGCCGTCGCGGAGGCTGCTCCGCGCACGACTCGGGGTCTGTACGGAATGCGCGAGCGTGCACGGTTAGCGGGCGGGTGGCTCACGACGGGTGCCGCTGATGAGAGCGATGTCTATCTCGTTACCGCGTTCATTCCCTCAACCAGCGAGGAGAACCCGGGTGACGGGGAACGCTACGAGAAGCCGCTGGTCGCAGACGAGGTGGCCGCTCAATGAGCCCCATTCGTGTTGCGATAGCTGACGATCACCAGTTGTTCTGCTCGGGCATCCAGATGCTGATTGAGTCACAGGACGACCTCACGTTCGTGGGTGCCGCCTACGACGGCGAAGCGGCCGTTGCGTTGGCTCACGAGGTGAACCCGGACGTTCTGTTGATGGACATTCGGATGCCGCTCCTCGACGGCATCGAGGCGACGTCGCGCATCATGAGCGCGCTCGCCGAGACCGCGGCAGAACGCGAAGGGAGTGAAGGGTCAGCACCCCGACTGGGCCCGAAGATCATCATGCTGACGACTTTCCAGCGTGATCAGGCGGTGGTTCGCGCGATTCAGGCAGGTGCCGAGGGATTCTTGGTGAAGGAGGCGACTCCCGAGTTCGTTCTGGCCGCCATTCGGGCTGTGCGCGCCGGGCAGTCGGTGATCGCTGCGAGTGACACGGTAGACCTCATCCGAGCGCAAACATCATCCGTGCAGCGCGAGCGCGTCGCCGAAGCAATCGATGTTCTCTCGGTGCGCGAAAAGGAAGTTTTCTTGTTGGCAGCGCGAGGGCTGAGCAACGCAGAGATCGCGCAAACCGCGTACATCGGCGAGACGACAGTGAAGAGCCATATCCGCAGCATTCTTGCGAAGCTGTCACTCACCTCTCGGGTGCAGATTGTCGCGCACGCGTACGAGAATGGACTACTGCGTTAGAACGTTCAGCGAGAAGGACCCCAATGACTGACCCCAGCAACACGTCACCATCGGCCGCGCCGTGGTTGCCCGCGGTCTGGCCGCATCCGACCCACGTCTCCCTGCCGACCGGCCACCACCTCCGCCCGATCCGTGCCTCCGATACCGAGCTCGATATGGATGCCGTGATGGGGTCGCGGGAACGGCTGTGGTCGATCTATGGCGAAGCTTGGGGCTGGCCGCCGGCGACGATGACCGCCGAGCAGGATCGCGTGGATCTGCAGCGGCATGCCGACGAGATGCAGACCCACGAGTCGTTCAACTTCGCGCTCTTTGACGAGAACGAGACGGAACTCATCGGCTGTGTTTATATCGACCCCAGCGACGACGAGACAGCGGATGCCGACGTTTCCTGGTGGGTGCGGGACGAGTACGTCGGCACCGAGCTCGAAGCCGCACTCGATACGTTCGTGCCAGCATGGATCGAACGCGATTGGCCGCTCACGAGCCCACGCTTCGACCAGTTTTAGGAGAAAGCCGCAGATGCAGATCGTGGTGCGCCCGCAGTCTTTCGCCCATGTCTTTCCGCGCTAAAAGATTGCCGCGACGACGGCAAACACCACGGTCGATACGAGTACATCGGTGAGCATCACGGCTGCGATGCCGATGCCAATCCCGGCGGCGAGCTGTGGTTTGCTGCGCTGCACGGCGCCGGCGATTCCGAAACCGAGGCCGGTGAGGCTGACGATGACGAGAACGACGTTGCTGGCTAGTCCCCATGCATTCATTAGTTCGTAGCCGGCGGTGAAAGTGAGATTCGTTTGCGCCACGAAGAACACAGTGCCGAGGATGACGGCGACAATGCCGCTGATCAGCGAGGTGCGACCGGCGGTGTTGTTCGCGGACCGAACCGCACTTGTGTGATTGTTCGCGTCAGGAATCGTGGTCACGGTGCTGCTCCAAAAGGGTGGGGAGGGATGCGTTTTCCGCCTTCGCTCAGACTGCCAGCACGAGGCATCAATTTCAAGAAGTCGCCGGTTAGGGTTACGAGAAATCCGTTGCAACCGCATTGCGGTGGTACTCGAAGATCATGCTCGTATTGGTCGAGGCAACGCTGTGGCGGGCCGACAGATGGTCGACTACGAATAGGCGCACCTTGGACGAGTTTTCGACCGCGATGTGCACGAGAAAGTCATCCCCACCGCCCACGAAGAAGAGTTGAATCACTTCGGGCAGCCGACGGATTTCTTCGGTGAATGCCTGGATGCTCTCTTGGCGCGCGCCCGGGCGCAGGGAGACTCCGATGATGGCTTGAAGGCCTCGGCCGAGCTTCTCGTGGTTGAGCGCAGCGTGGAATCCCGTGATGAGGCCGCGGTCGAAGAGCGACTTGATGCGACTGTGGGCAGTGGATGCTGCGATACCCACGGTGCTGGCGACAGCCGCGTTGCTGATCCGGGCATCCCGCGAGAGAAGCGCGAGGATCTTCGTGTCGATCGGATCGAGCTCGTCGGCCATGCGAAGATCCTTCGGTTGAAATGTCGCTGAGGTGCCATTTTCGCACGAATTCACATCACTTTTGAAAATACGCCGATCAAAATTCTGACTTTTCCACAAAAGGCAGAATTTCTGACAGGGTTGAGCAACTCCACCCCGCTGCGAAAGGTAAGTCGATGCGCATTTCCGTGCCTGCTGAAATCAAGAACAACGAGAATCGTGTCGCCATCACGCCTGCGGGCGTTGATACCTTGGCGGCTGGCGGGCACACCGTCATCATTCAAGCTGGCGCTGGCCTCGGTAGTGGCTTCACCGATGAACTGTACGCGGCAGCAGGCGCACAGATTGTTGTTGACGCAGCCGAGGTGTGGGCATCCGCCGACCTCGTTGTGAAGGTCAAAGAGCCGATCGCTTCGGAGTACGGCTACTTTCGCACAGACCTCGTTCTCTTCACCTACTTGCACCTCGCGGCGGACCGCGCGCTGACCGAGGCCCTCGTCGCTTCGGGAACCACCGCGATCGCTTACGAGACTGTTCAGGGCGACGACCGTTCGCTTCCGCTTCTTGCCCCGATGAGCGAGGTCGCTGGTCGACTCTCGATCGTTGCTGGTGCCCACGCTCTGCTCAAGGCTGAGGGTGGCAGTGGTCAACTGCTCGGCGGAGTTGCCGGAACCCCTAAGGCCAAGGTTGTTGTTATCGGTGGCGGTGTTGCTGGTGAGCACGCCGCAGCTAACGCGCTCGGTTTGGGCGCAGCAGTCACGATCATCGACATTTCGCTGCCTCGCCTTCGGGTTCTCGAAGAGCGCTTCAATGGCCAGATTCAGACCCGTGTTTCGACGCGCTACGAAATTGCCGAACAGCTTCTCGAAGCCGACCTCGTAATCGGTTCGGTGCTGATCCCCGGCGCTGCAGCTCCCAAGCTCGTCACTGACGAAATGGTGGCGTCGATGAAGCCCGGTTCGGTGCTCGTCGACATTGCGATCGACCAGGGCGGATGCTTCGAAGGCTCCCACGCCACGACCTACGACGACCCCACCTTCACGGTTCACAACTCGCTCTACTACTGCGTTGCCAACATGCCCGGCGCTGTTCCGCGCACCTCGACCCGCGCGCTCAGCAATGCCACGCTGCCGTTCGTTGTCGCCATCGCGAACCTGGGCTGGGATGCCGCCGCTGCCGCATCCCCGGCGCTTGCTCGCGGCTTGAACGTAGCTGGTGGCGAAATCGTCAACGCTGGCGTTCGCGCCGCAATGGCGGTTCGCTAGTCTCGGATCGCTAGCTGCGGACTCACGCGCACCCATCCGGCTTCGAGAGGTATGTTGAAGCCGGTTGGGAATAGGTGAGCTCCGCCGCTGCGGCCTCCGCCGCCGTACGACACCATTGCGCCGTTCTCAGCGAAGCGTGAGGGCGGCACGCACCCTGCTGAGAGGAACCAGTCATCGCCATCTCCGCCCCCGGTGGGAGGGGTTGCGATGACGACGCACACAAAATCCTTGGTGTTGCGTGCGGAATAAATGAGATCTTGGTCGACTTCTTCGGTGTCTTCGCTGACAAGCGTGAGGTCGGAATATTCGTTCGTGAAGTCCTCGCGCACCCACTCCGGGAATTCGGCCGGCGACCCACTGGCGGGCGCAAGCTCAGGGTTGGCGGAGGCGGTGCACCCCGCGAGAACGAGTACGGCACTAGCGGCAAGGAGGATGAGGGCTAGTTTCCGCATGCTCTCAGCGTTGCACTGCGGGCATCCATTCGCAAGGATGCTTCAGCTTTGGTGACCGGCTCTAAGCGGCTACTTCGCTTTGGCGTGCGTGAAATTCATGCGCCTGCGCGGTGAGCCAGCCGAAGAGGAGTTCGCGGTCGTGTTCGCTCGACTTGACGTCTTCGGGATGCCATTGCACAGCAATCAAAGGAGAGGTGGGGTCGGTGCTTTCCACCGCTTCGACCACGCCGTCGGCGGCGCGACCGGTGGCGGTGAGTCCGGCGCCGACGACATCCACTGCTTGGTGATGACCGGAGCGGATTGTCATCGTGCCGTCGCCATACAGTTCAGAGAGTTGCGAAGCGGGATCGAGTGTCACGTCGTGATCGACCATCGCGTCGACTCCGCCGCCGCTATGAACAACGGCGCTCGGTTCGAGGTGTTGGATGAGCGTTCCGCCGCGCGCAACGTTCACGATGTGCATCCCGCGGCAGATCGCGAGGATGGGCAGGCGACGTTCGGTGGCTTGATTCACGAGCTCGATATCGACGCGGTCGGTCGTGCGGTCGATGTTGTAGAGCTTCGGATGCCGCTCCGTCGCCCCATACTCGTCCGGGTCAACATCGCCACCGCCGAGCAGCACGACGCCGTCCGCCTGGCTGAGCGCGGCATCCACGTCAGCTTCAGTAAAACCGTCAACGCTGATGACGCGAGCACCGGTGGCTTCGATCGCCGATTTCATGGATGCTTCGAGCCCATGAATCAGCGCCGTCAGCTCAGGCTTTTCGTGAGCGCCACCCGCCGACGCCTTCGACAAAACGATGGTGGGAACGTGCTCAGGGGTGGTGGTCATGGGCGGAATCCTCTTGCCTGCATCCGGTCGCTCAGACCGCTGGGTTCAGCCTAAATGACGCGGGAAATCTGCGCGAAACGACGTCCGGGTGATGCTTGAAATGATATAGGCTCAGTTATTGAGTTTCGGTGACGAAGCAAGGAGTGCAGCATGTCGGAGCAGGATCGCGCGGCCAAACACCTTGAGGTTCGCATCGAGAAGCGCCACGATCATCCGCTGCGTCATGCTGCCCGGTTCGCGGCCGAGCTCGTCGGAAGTCTGCTGATGGGGGATACCAGTCCGAGAGGGCCTGGCGCCGACCTCGTTGTGGCGCGCCGTACGACTGGCGCGGAGGTCATCCGCACGTCAGTCGATTCCGTCGAGGAGGCGGATCAACTTCTTCGCGTGGTGCGCCGAGACTTGGAGCAGAAGACGGTCGAAGAGTTTGCCGATGAATGGCATGCCGCTCCTTAGGTTGTCGAGTGAATAAGCGGATGCCTCAGCCTGTGAGCGCTGGATACCGCGACGCGCTCGCCCTGCCCGGGGTGCCGCTCACCTTCGGCAGCTTGCGCGCGGGAACGTCGCGGCGACGACAGGCACGATGTCGGAGCGCCGCGCCTCCTCGATAGACTTGCCTGAGAAAACTTCAGTCTGATGGGGGCGTCATGGCAGCAGAACCGGTAGCGGCACAATCAGCGACAGAACCACCGGCAGTACAGCCCATCGCAGTGATCGCCGGTGCCAGCGGCTTCGTCGGGCCAGCGATCGCCGATGCTTTCCGCGACGACGGGTACGACGTGCGGTTTATCGGCCGCAACGCTGCCGTCACGTGGGGCGACCCCGCCGCTATCGCCCGGCTCATCGATGGCTCGGCGATTGTCGTAAACCTCGCCGGAGAATCCGTGAACTGCCGCTACACCGTCAAGAACCGCAACGAGATTCTGCGCTCGCGAGTAGAAACAACTCGGGCACTGCGCGAGGCGATCGCTGCGGCATCCTCCCCGCCCGCCATCTGGATGAACGCGTCAACCGCGACGATCTACCGCCACTCGACCGACCGCCCGAACAGCGACGACAATGGCGAACTCGGCAAGGGCTTCTCGGTGGATGTTGCCCGCAATTGGGAGAACGAATTCTTCGAGGGCGAGCTGCCGCACACGCGCCGCGTTGCCCTCCGCATGGCGATCGTGCTCGGCGATGGCCCCGCCACCAACCTGCTGCTGCGACTCGCGCGGATCGGACTCGGCGGCCCGCAAATCGATGGCTGGTGGTTCGGCCACAACCGGTACCGCAGCATCGGCCCGGCCCCCACAGGCAGTGGTCGCGCCGAAGGCCACAAGACGGGCGGTCGGCAGAAGTTCAGCTGGATTCACCTCGACGATGTCGTCAACGCGATCCGCTTTCTGCGTGACACCGAAACAATTTCCGGGCCGGTCAACCTCGCGAGCCCTAACCCCTCCGACAACCGCACGCTCATGGGCATCCTGCGCACAGCGGTCGGCGCACCGTTCGGTTTGCCCGCCTGGCGATGGATGCTCGAGCCGGCCATGTGGGTTCTCAGAACCGAACCCGAACTCATCCTGAAGAGCCGCTGGGTTGTGCCCGGCACGCTCACTGAGGCGGGCTTCACGTTCGAGCATCCCGACCTCGCGGGTGCCATTGATGTGGTTTCGGCTCGATAAAAGGTTCTGCAATCGACCTGGCTGCGGGCGCAGGCAAGTCATCTGGCGGGGAGCGCTACGTTCTTGGGCGGAGCACTACCACGGCGGTCTCGGTAGAGCGAAGCTTCGAATACTCATCGAGGCCATCGTGTAGCTCACGCCACCGTTCCCAGAGCGCCGCACGTTCGTCTCCTTCCGCTGCAGCAGCGGTCACACAATGCCGGCCGGTCACCAATTCGACCGTCGCCTCAGGATGCGCGAGCAGGTTGAGCCACCAGGCGGGTTCGCCCTCGCCCCATCCGTTCATCGCCATGGTGACGAGGTTGGGGCCGTCTTCGTAGTAGCCCAAAATGACGCTGCGCTCCTGGCCAGTGCGGCGGCCGACTGTAGTGACACGCATCGCTCCCCACTTGTCGGGCTCCGCCAGCCACAACCCGCGCCTACTTCTGGTGAGCTTAACAATGGCGCGATGAACACGCCAAGCGGCGCGAACGAACCATCTCGGCGGGAGTTTTCGGGGCTTCGCAGACTTGCTCATGAGTGTGCTCCTTCACTGGGGCTATCCTCGATACATCAGCATCCCGAGTGGGGTCAGTGCCAGCGCGAAACCGGGTTAGTGAAGTCCGCGGGCGATGAGAGTACTGATTTCCGACAGGTTAGTACTAAACCTCTCGTCGTGCTATGGCAGCGCTTATTGCGCGATAGACGCAACTCCTCGCCTCACGCGGCGTGGACAGGCTAAAGGCGAACCGCGAGGGTATCGAGCAGTTCGACCCATCGTGCGTGCGGCTCTGAGCCCTGGGCGGCTGCGTCGGCAGGAGCAAGAGCATCCGCGTCAGAGAGAACGCGAAGGTCGAGTCCGGTGAGTCCAGCGATATCGTCGATGGGCACTTGGAAGGTGCGGAATGGTCCCAACGGCGGGGGAGCACCGTTAGCGAGGGCTTGAGCGCGCGCCTCGTCGAGGTCAATATCGGCGAGCTGAGGGCGTTGGTCAAGCAGGAACCCTGCAGCCCGGAGTACGGCAGCGCCATCCACGCTGGTCGCCCACGCGGCGATCTTCCAAAACAGTTGCGGGATGCCCACACCCCGGTACACCGGATCGTCGTCGCCGAGCACGGGCGCCGTAAACACGCTGATGCGGTTTCGGTTCGTGCGCGCGTACTCCAACACATGATCTTCGAGACCGAGCCATAACTCTTTTGACTGGTTGAAGCCCGCAGCTTGGGGCGCAGCATTCGTGAACGCAAACGTGTCGTAATTCGCTTGGCTGGCAGTCGCCCCGTCACCCCACACGGGGTCACGCCGCCGCACAAGATGCCCGCGGTCGAGATCATTGCGGGCGTACACCGCTTCGCCGGTTTGTTCATGCTCCGGGATGCGCGAATCCAGATGCCAGTCATTGCCGCGACCCACATCAACGAGCCGATCGCCATCGATATTCACGCCGGTCGCGCTGGCGAGCCTCCGCAACGGATCCAGATTTACCGAGAAATGCGTATACGGCAACTTACGAATCTGGGCTCCTGAGGCCGGGGAGGGCAACGGCACAGGAACACCCAAGAAATCAGCGTCGTACCCGTCGGAACTGAGCGATGCGGCATCCATGGAGGTAGTGAAGCAGCCGCGCCTGACATTGGGCCGGACAATTCAGGATGCGCGCGCCACCCAGCGCACACCCGCACACCACGGCTCCCCTCGCGGCCGCGCCGCCGCGAGAGTGGGAGACAATGGGGCAGTGCCACTCGTGCACAGAAGAGGTGAGGACCTATGCCGACCGTTGCGCAGCCCCGAATCGGATTTGTGGGCGCAGGCCTCCACTCCTCGCTCAACCTCTATCCCGCGTTTGCCGCGACGGGCGTTCCTCTGGTTGGTGTTGCGGAGCGCAATCCTGCCCGCGTCGCTGAGGCCGAAACCCGCGGCATCCATCCCATCTTCCCGAACCACCTCGCGCTCATCGAAGCCTCGAACCTCGACGGCATTGTGGTGTCGCTTGCGCCGCACCTGCAGGCTGACGTCGTTGCCGACTGCGTTCGCGCAGGAGTCGCTGTGTTCGTCGAGAAGCCACTCGGGTCAACCGAGGCCGAAGCCCGAAAAATTTCCGAAATTGCAGCGAATGCCGGTGTGCCCGTGATGCTCGGATTCATGAAGCGTTTCGCCCCGGCCTACACCCAGCTGAAAACCCTCATTGGTGAAGACACCGAGCAGGGCCCGGTCATCTCCTACGCCTGCGAGTTCGGCTTCGCCGCGTGGAAGCCTGACTTCACCCCTGTCGAGTTCATCACCCAGGCGGTCATCCATCTGATTGATCTCGTGCGCGACGTATTCGGCGAGGTGGTTGACGTGTCGGCGATGCAGAACAGCGTCGGCGACGGACTCGCGATTATCGTGCAGGTCCGCCACGAGAACGGTGTCGTCGGATCGTTGAACTTCGTTTCAGCGAAAGCGTGGTCGCGCGAGACCGAAGAGCTCAGTGTGACGTGCGCCAACGGGGTTGTGCGGGTCTCCGACCTGAGCCGCATCGAGGTGCTTACGGGCGAAGTTGCCGGCACTGTTGCCGGGCCGGGCGAAACCCTCTCTGAGCGGTCCGTCACGTTCGACGTCTCGAACTCTCCCGGATCCGGGAGTCTCAAAGATCTCTATCTGCGTGGCTACATCGGCGAGATGCAGCACTTCGTCGGAGTGCTGCAGGGCACCGAAGAGCTCAGCCCGTCGGCAGCGGATAACGTGCGCACGATGGCGCTCTGCGACACGATCCTGGCTGCGATCGCCAACTGAGTCGTTAGTCGTTGAGAACGACCGCGCGCACCGGTGCACCGTCGGCATCGATCGGTAGCGGGAAGAAACCGACGCGCACGCGCTCGGGCAGTCCCTCAAGGCCGGTGATGTTTTCCACGATGAGGCCGTCGCCGCCCAGCACAATCTCGTGCACCGGAAAATCGGTGGAGCCTTCGCCCGTGGGGTCGGGGCTGAGGGTGTCGACGGCGAGCAATCGCATGCCACGGCTCCAGAGTTCAGCTGCGGCATCCGGAGCAATCGCGGGATGATTCAACGCTTCGTCTGAACCGAAGTGCTGAGCCCATCCGGTGTTGATGATGACGATGGCGGGCACAGCGGCGGGAAGCTCCCCGAGGGCGGTCGTGATCTCGTCGATGTCATAGAGCGCGTGGGGTTTCTGCTCAGCGAGGTGCACGACAAGCGCGTCGCCGACGAGTTCTTCAAGGCTGATTGCCGCTGTCGTGCGGCCGCCGGCGACGGTGTGCGACGGGGCATCGAGGTGGGTGCCGGTGTGTGATCCCAGGTGGAGCAGGCTGACGTCAACGCCATCCTGCTCCACGCTGAGTGCGCTATCGACTGAGACCGCAGGGTCACCGGGGTAAACCTGCATTCCGCTGGTGATGGGGTGGCTCAGTTCGCGCATGGGGTACCTGATTCCTGGTGAGGCTAGTGCGAGTTAGGCGACGGGGCGAGCGGCGGCATCCACGTCGGCATCCGCAGTGTCAGCGAGGTGCTGGCTGCGAACGGCTTCGTGACGCTTCCGCTCAGGAAGCATGACTGCAAGATAGAGCACGAAGGTGAGAACGAACGCCGGGATGGTGGCGCCGATCGGCAGCGGCCAGACGTAGGCCCACACGTATGACATGGTGGCGCCGATGACCCAGATGGCGACAGCGAACCAGTTGACGCCCGCCTTGTACCAGTAACGACCACCGCGAGCTTCAAGAATGTCCTTCGTGTAGGCACCGCGTTTCACGATGTAGTAGTCGACGATCATGATCGCGAACACCGGCACGAAGAAGGCGCCGATGACGACGAGGAAGTCGGTGAACTGGTTGAGCAACTGCAACCAGGTCGAGCCGATGATCGAGATACCACCGAGGATGAGTGCTGTCGGCAGGAACTTCAGTCGGCTACCGACCTTGGCGTTGACGACCGAGGTCACCATTCCGTAGACGACCATCGTGTTCGTGGCCATCACCGAGAGGAAGATGATGATGGCGAGCGGTGCACCGAAGGCGGCGACGATCGTGGTGGGGTCGAACGCGGCAGCTTCGTCGCCCTTAAGGATCACGTAGACAAAGGCGGTAAGGCCGAGCGTCATCGCGGTCACGGTTGAGACGGTGTAGCCGATGCCCGAGCCGATCACGCCGGCCTTGGTGGTGCGGGCGAAACGGTTGAAGTCGGCTGACAGCACGGTCCACGAGACGGCGGTCGCGATCACGATGTCGAGCACGATGATCGGGGTGAAGCCGAGACTCTCGTCGGGGGCAACAGCCTGAAAGTCGCCGAGGTCAAATGCGGTGAACGCGGTGATGAAGACCCACGCGATGATGCCGAGGATGAGAACGGCAAGCCACGGCTCAATCTTGGAGATACCTTCGTGGCCCAAGATCGCGAGAATTACGACGATGCTCTGGCAGAGAACGGAGAACAGGATGGGGTTGGAGTACCCCGTAGCGCTTTCGACCAAGAAGTTGACGGTGACGCCCGCGAGCATCGCCTGCACCCAGCTCCAGCCCATGAGCACGATCACGTTGGCCGCGACGGGCAGAAGGCTGCCGCGCGTGCCGAATGATGCGCGTGTGATGGCCATGGTCGGCAGTCCCGTGCGGGTGCCAATGGCTCCGATGGCGGTGAGCACGATGGCTCCGCCGAGGGTTCCCAGAACGATCATGAGAAACGCGGTCGCGAAGTCAACGCCGGGAACGAACAGTGTTCCCGTGAGCAGAGTCGTGACAACGAGGTTGGCTGCGAGCCAAATCATTCCAATGCGCAGCAGTGAGTAGGTTCCTTTGACGGGCTTGCCGCCATCCGATTGGTCCTGGGTGTGTTTGCTTAAGCGGGTGTAGAGCGACATTGCGTGTGTCTCCTCAGTAGGGTGCGGTTGGGTCCGTTTGCTTATGGGGCAGGGTCGGGCAGGGGTGAGAGGTGTTCGTGCACGGCTAGCAATTGGTCGTTGTCGAGGCGGAACACGATGGTTTCGCGCTCGCGGTAGGAGTCTTCGCCGTCGCCGGTGTCGACGCGAGTGAAAACGGTGTGGCTGAACACAGCGCCGCCGGGGAACGACTGCACTGAGGCGTCCGACGATTCGCAGTCGAGTACTTTCCAGCCGCCCTCAACCCAACCGGCCCAGAGGCGTTCGTATTCAGCGCGGTCGTTCAGGCGGGCGGGTTCGGTATGAAAAATGAAGGTCGCGTCGGGCGCGAAGCCGCGAAAGTACTGGTCGCCGTCGGTGGCCCTAAAAGCGTCAACGATGGCGGATGCTGCGCTGAGCACGTCATCCTGATGCGGGGTTGTCGTGCTCATGGTGCGCTCCTCTAGCTCTCGGGCGTTGCGGTCGGGGTCTGGTTATCGCGGGGAGCCATCGCGCTCAGCAGCTCGTAGGCGACGTGGCTCGCGGCCACGGCCGTGAGCTGCGCGTGGTCGTAGGCAGGGGCGACTTCGACGACGTCGGCGCCAACGATGTTCTTGTCAGCGAGGGCGCGAAGAATGCGCAGCAGTTCACGGCTCGTGAGTCCGCCAGCTTCGGGGGTTCCGGTGCCCGGTGCGTGCGCAGGGTCGAGAACGTCAATGTCGATGGAGATGTAGAGCGGCTTGTCGCCGATGCGGTCGCGGATGCGCTCGATGGCGACGGCTACTCCGTCGTCTTCGATGTCTTCGCTTGTGACGACTGCGAATCCCAGGCGGCTGTCGTCGGTGAGGTCTTCGGCGCTGTAGAGCGGGCCGCGGGTGCCGACGTGCATGCTCGCGGTGAGGTCGATGAGACCTTCTTCGGATGCCCGGCGGAACGGGGTGCCGTGAGTAACCGGCGCACCGAAGTAGGTGTCCCACGTGTCGAGGTGAGCGTCGAAGTGGAGCACGGCGACGGGGCCGTGCTTCTTGGTGACGGCACGGAGGAGGGGGAGTGCGATCGTGTGGTCGCCGCCGATAGTGAGGATGCGGTCGGCGCGGGTTGCGAGGTCGAGGGCGGCGGCCTCGATTTCGAGGATGGCATCGTCGATGCTGAAGGGGTTTGCCGCAATGTCGCCGGCGTCCGACACTTGCTGGGCCGCGAACGGCGATACGTCTTGCGCGGGGTTGTACGGGCGCAGGAGTCGTGATGCTTCTCGCACGTGGGCCGGACCGAAGCGGGCACCGGGGCGGTAGCTCACTCCGCTATCGAAGGGGATTCCGACGATCGCGATGTCGGTGTGCTCGACATCTTCGATGCGCGGCAGACGAGCGAATGTGGCGATACCGGCAAAGCGAGGGACAATACTTGCATCGACCGGGCCAACAATAGGTTTCGTCATAGTAAACTTTCGATAATCAGCAGTAAACGTGAACTCACAGTAAACCCAGAGGTGCGCCTCGTCAACCCCGGTAAGTGATGGAGTAGAGCCATGAGACCCCTGTCGCCCTCACCCAGTGCCGAAGCGCTCGCCATCGGAGCGCGCATCCGCAGCGCCCGCAAAGCACAGGGGTTCACCCTCGAACAAATCGCCACAACTGCAGGGCTGACCAAGGGTTTTCTCAGTCGGCTCGAACGCGACGAGACTTCCCCAAGCGTCGCGACGCTGGTGCAGTTGTGCCAAGTTCTCTCACTCGAAATCGGGTCACTCTTCGCGGAACCTGAAGCAGTAAAAATTTCCTTGGCGGATGCCCCGCACATCAATCTCGGCGGTCAAGGAGTGGATGAGCGGCTCATCTCCCCGCGCAACGAATCGCGCGTTCAAGTCATCCGCACCCACATGCAGCCCGCTGCCAACGGTGGGGATGCGTTCTACACGATCAGTTGCGAAGTCGAAGTCCTCCACGTGATCACTGGTGCGGTGACCGTACGTTTCGTGGACCGCGACATTCCGCTTGCGGCAGGCGACTCGCTCACGTTCCCGGGCCGTGAACCGCACAACTGGGAAGCGGATGCCGAACTCGGTGCCGAAGTCATCTGGACAATCGTGCCGGCTACCTGGCGCGGAGAATAGCCGCGCGCGCTGCACGTCAGTCGTTCAGCGGCACGACATCCCACTGCCCAAAGCGGGTGAAGCCTGCTGCAAGGGCCGCTGCCACAGACCCAACGTTGTCGGGCTGACAGCGGTATTGCGGTTCGTAGCCTCCGCCGAGGGCGTGGGCGCTGATGGCGCGAACGGTCTGGGTGGCGAACCCTCGACCGCGGTAATCGGGCAGGGTGACGATGCCGAGGTCCGCAAGCTGTGATCCTTGCCACGGGTACATGCTGGAGGCGGCGACGAGGCGGTCGTCGGCAAAGGTTCCGTACACGAGCCAATGGTCGAGTTCGACGAAGGCCTCGTCTAATTCTCTTTCCGGAACGGCCGCAGTGAACTGTTCGAATGCTGTCGCATCCGCTCCAGTCAGCTGGCGCGTTGTCTCAGGAGTCACCTCAGCGAGGAGCACATCCTGAGCATGCCGGGGTAAATAGAAAAGTTGATCTGCACCGTTGAGAGCGACTCCGGCGGCGTCGAGATCTGAGCGCAATTGCTGGCCGCTAACGCGTTGCCCCTCAACGAGGTCGAGGCGTTCCGCAAAAGTGGGAATCATTCTGACGATGCTGGGCCCTTCGGCGACATCCAGCAGCGTGACTGCGGTGTTGGTGGGAAGCGATTCGGCGATCCGCACCACATACAACTCGTCGAATGCGGGCTCGCGTTCGTAGGTCGGCAACCAGTAGTCGAAGACGATCGGTGAATACATGCGAACCCTCTCGGATGCCGCGACGAGGCCGCTGGGCTCTCGTTGCGCTGCCGCTGCGGCAGGTTCGCAGACTAGCAAATGGTCCTCCGGACGCCGCTACAGGCCTGTGGAAAATTGCTCAGTGAGGGTGGGTAGATCGCACCTCGCGACAAGCGCCCGGTACTCCCGCACGGCCTGAGGGAGAGGAGTAGCGTTGGTTATATAGCGGTGCATTGATGGACTGTGAAAGGCACAGCCCAGAGGTCGCCGCAGAAGGCACGGCATCCCATGAAGTTGGTCGTTGTTGGAGGAGTCGCTGGAGGCGCATCGGTCGCCGCTCGCGCTCGCAGGCTCGATGAAAGTGCAGAGATTGTCGTGCTGGAGCGCGGTCATCACGTCTCGTTCGCAAACTGCGGATTGCCGTACCACATTGGTGAAGTGATCACCGAGAGAGACCGGCTGCTCCTGCAGACGCCGGAGAGCCTGCGCGAATCCCTCAACATTGAGGTGCGCATCGCTCACGAGGTCACCGCGATCGACCGTCAAGCCAAGACTGTCTCGGTGCGCGAAGTCGACACCGGGCGCGAATACGTCGAAAGTTACGACAATCTCGCACTGTGCACGGGGGCGGAAGCGATTCGCCCGCCGCTTCCCGGCATCGACCTGCCCGAAGTGCACGTTCTGCGTCGCATCGGCGACATGGATGCCATCAAAGCGGAACTCGACGCTGACCTTGAGAAAGCGGCCAGTGGCGCTCGCGGTCCCGTGCGGTGCGTCGTGATCGGTGCGGGCTATATCGGGCTCGAGATGGCCGAAAACCTGAAGCACCGTGGTGCTCTAGTGGATGTCGTGGAGCTGAGCGACCAGATTCTGCCGCCTCTCGACCACGAGATGTCGGTTCCCGTTGAACACCACCTCCGCAGCCGAGGAATCGCTCTTCACCTCTCGACGGGGGCTGCCGCGTTCGCGCCGCGCACCGGCGGAGGGGTCATGGTGGAACTCACAAACTCGACCACTATCGAAGCGGACCTCGTCATTCTGTCGGTCGGAGTCCGCCCCAGTGTTGGCCTTGCTCGGGATGCCGGTCTCGACCTGGGCGAGAATGGCGGCCTAGTCGTCGACACCCATATGCGCACGTCTGACCCGAACATTTGGGCGGCGGGCGACTCGGTTGAAACCCCGAACACGGTGTTGCCGGGGTCGTGGCTCGCTCCGCTTGCCGGGCCAGCTAACCGCGAAGCGCGCGTTGCTGCCGAGAATATCTGCGGCCGCGACACGGAGTACAAGTCCACTCAGGGCACCTCGATAGTGAAAATCTTCGAGATGGTCGCGGGTGGCACCGGCGCGACGGAACGCCAGTTGCGGGCAGCGGGAGTGACGTACCGGGCCGTGCACGTGCATCCATCCGGTCATGCTGGTTACTACCCGGGCACAGCGATGATGCACATCAAGCTGCTGTTTGCGCCCGACACGGGAAAGGTGCTCGGTGCTCAAGTCACCGGTTTCGACGGCGTCGATAAGCGTCTCGATGTTTTCGCTACTGCTCTGCGTGCTGGCCTTACCGTCTGGGATCTTGAAGAACTCGAGCTCGCCTACGCCCCGCCGTTTGGTTCGGCTAAGGACCCGGTCAACATGGCTGGCTTCGTTGCCAGCAATGTGCTGCTCGGTGATCTGAACCTCTGGTACGCGCAGGATTACCCCCATGCCACGGATGGCGCACGCATCATCGACGTGCGCACGCCAGAAGAGTTCTCCATCTTCCACCTGCCTGGCGCCGAGAATGTGCCGCTCGCAACCCTCCGCACCGACACGGTCGACTGGGACCGGTCAGTAGGCCTGCGGCTCTATTGTTCCGTCGGTTTCCGCAGTTACCTGGCGTACCGCATCCTCGTGCAGCTGGGATTTACGGATGTCGCCACACTGTCGGGCGGATCCGAAACGTTCCGAGCGTGGCATGAGGTCGAGCCAGACACCGACGGACCAATCGAGCCAGAAACCTCGTACGCCGAAGCGGCCGAAGCCCTCAACTCGGCTCGTGTCGCCGCCCACGTCGCGAACGGCACAGGTGTTTCGGTGAACCTGGACTGCACTGGGCTCGCGTGTCCAGGGCCGATCATGAAGCTCGCCACCGAGATGAAGGGGCTCAACCTCGGCGACGAGATCGTCGTCCACGTTTCCGACCCCGGCTTCGCGAGTGATGCCCCCGCGTGGGTGCGCCGCAACGGTCACGAACTGTTGGCCATCGAACCGGAGGGGCCCGGCTATGTGGCCACGATCCGCAAGGCTGGTCCTGAGGCCCTCTTGCTCGCCGGTGGGGGAGGAGTCGTTGCTGCCCCCGCGAAACCCAAAGTCTCGTTTGTGGTGTTCTCGGGCGACCTCGACAAGGTGATCGCCGCGTTCATCATCGCCAACGGTGCTGTCTCGATGGGCGAAGAAGTTTCCATGTTCTTCACCTTCTGGGGCCTCAATGCGCTTCGTCAGCAGAAGCCGCCGAAGCGTCAGCGTAAGGCGATGGACAAACTCTTCGCCGGCATGATGCCCGCCGGTGCCGACAAGCTCACGCTCTCGCAGATGCACATGATGGGCGCGGGCACCGCGATGATCAAGAAGACCATGAAGAAGAATGGCGTGCACTCGCTGCCCGAACTCATGGAATCGGCGATGGAGGGCGGCGCTCGCATCATCGCTTGCACCATGACGATGGATCTGCTCGGCATCGCCGAATCCGACCTCATCGATGGTGTCGAGCTCGGTGGTGTCGCCACCTTCCTTGGCGAGGCAGCTGAATCCACGACGACGCTGTTCATCTAACACCGTGCTGATTGTCCACACGCTCTCACTCGCGGGTCTTCCCCGTGGGTGAGGGCGGCTGGCGCGAAAAGTTCTTTCGTCAGGGATTTATCAAGCTGTCTCCGACGATGGATGCACGGGGTGGCGACACCCACCGTGCCGCACTGTTTCGCGCCATCTCCGGCACCGTGGTGGAGGTAGGGGCGGGCACCGGCACGACCTTTCAGCACTACGGTTCGGCGGTGCGGTCGGTTCACGCCGTCGAACCGGATGCCGAACTGCGGTCGCTCGCCGAAGCGGCGGCGCTGAAGGCTGGTGTCCCCATCACCGTCAGCGACGGCACCGCAGAAGCGCTGCCCCTCGCCTCTAACAGCTGCGATTGGGTCGTGTGCAGCCTTGTGCTGTGCACGGTCCCTGATCAGCGGGCCGCGCTCGCGGAGTTCACCCGCGTGCTCAAACCGGGCGGGCACCTCGCGTTTTACGAGCACGTGCGTTCGAGCAATCGTGTCGTCGCGGTGATTGAGGATGCTCTTACTCCTGCCTGGGCTGCAATAGCAGGCGGATGCCGCCCCAACCGCGACACCCTTGCCGCGATCGAAGCCGCCGGTTTCGAAGTCGATGCCGTCGACCGGTTCGGGTTCTCCCCGCATCCGATGTCGCCTCCCGTTGCCCATATCTCGGGCACAGCGCACCTGTCGTAGAGCTAGGCGACGCTCATGCGCCTCTAATGCATCAGTGGCAACGCTCGGATGTCAGGGGCGTCATCGGACTGCAATCGCGCGTGCAACTCAACATCGAAGCGTTCGGTTCCGTAGCGAAGCTTCTGGCGTTCGATGCCCTCTGCAACAAAACCTGCGCGCGTGGCGACGCGGCATGATGCCGGATTGTTCACGCGGTGTCCGAGCTCAAGGCGAAAGAGCCCGTCGCTGAAGGCCCAGTCGGCGACCGACACGAGCGCGCGGGTCGCGAGCCCCTTGCCACGTGCCGAGGCTGCAAGCCAGTAATGCAGCCACGCGGTGTTGTGGTTCCTGTCGATCCTTGACATCCCCGCGTTGCCGACCGCAACAGAGTCCTCGACGATCGCCCAATTGAGGCGCGTGTCAGTCTGAGCGAGGTCATGCGCAATGAAGTCGCGAGCCAACGCCTCGGTTGTGAGGTCGGGCGTTCCCAACTGCACGGCCACGTCGGGAGACGAATGGGAGGCCTCTACGAGAGCGGCGGCATCGCTGGCGCGCCAGGCGCGAAGGTGCGGTTCTGGCCTTCGTTCCGCCACGTGCTCGGGAAAGTCCTCTTCTCCGATCCCACCCGGAGCGTAGAAGCTCTCGACAAAACTGCGCGCCTCAGCGATCAATTGGGTCTGCGACATCCGAGGGTGGATGTCATCCCCGGGCGAGGCAGCACCGCCTGCAAATCTTCCGATGCTGAAGCCGTAGGTGCCCTCGGCCGGGCCGTTCAGCCAACCGAATTGGTAAGTGCCTACTCGATCAGGATGCGTCTCTTCATTGACCCGAAAGAGCTCGCCGTGAACGGAAAATTCGAAGTCATCCATCGCTGCTGCCAGCGCGCCTTCTTAGTCGACGATCTCGGTTTGAGTGGCGATATAAGCACGCTCGTCGTCGTTGAGGTGCTGCGGTGCCGCCGGGACAGTGCTTCCCGCAAGCGTGCCAATCTCTTCGAGTACTGTCGCGCTGATCTCGCCGTGAAGATCCTCTTGAAGCGCATGCTTCGCTGGGATGCTCAATTCAGGCCACCAGCGCTCGATGGGGGGAAGGTTCGATTCTGAATTCATGGAGTTCCTCTCGCTATCGGTTGACCCATTCTGCACTAAACGGATGCTGTTGCTCAGGGCGCCCGTAAGCCAGCGTTCGACTTGACGGGTGGAACGCAGCCGCACGATCACTAGCTCGGGATGCTTCTGCACGAGAGCGGGAACCTCGGCGTGATACTTCTTGCGGGTTGAGATTGCCCATTTCACGACGTGCTCGCGGTCGGTGAAGAAGGTTCGCAATGGAGCTTCGATGTTGCCGTTCCACAATTGCTCCCGGCGTATCGCGCGACGCAGGGTGCGGCGGATCACTCGTGGGAGTGTGACGCGCAGAAACGGTAGGTCGAGCCAGACCAGCAGGTCGGCGTGTTCGGCCAGTAGCGACCGAGCGGAATCGTATTGCCATTCGGTGACCCACGCGTCGGTCGCGACGAGAGCTCGTACGTCGTCGAGAAATTCTGGGCGCGGGGTCCACTGCGGGCCGTGGAACAGGGCATCAATTTCGGTGTGCGTAATTGCGATGATGTCGCTAATCCTCAAAGCGAGAGTCGTCTTTCCTGCGCCAGAGACACCGGCCACGAGAACACGGCGTGGGCGCTGAGGCAGGGCATCTTCGCACGACAACATGAGGCAACTTTAGGCGTGCCTGTGGAAAGATTCATTCATGACTGAACGCTCGCCTTCGACAATCCCTGACCTCTCGGCGGCGGAGATGGCGAGACTCATTCGCACGGGCGAGCTTTCGGCCCGCGAAGCAGTGCAGTCGCACTTCGATCAGATCGACCTGATTAACCCTGCGATCAACGCAATCATTATGCAGGACCGCGAGGGTGCTTTCGAGGCCGCTGCGCGTGCAGACGAGGTGACTGCATCGGGCGGAGAGTTGCCCCCGCTGCATGGTGTGCCCATGACCCACAAGGACACGAACAACACGAAGGGCATGCGCACTACTCAGGGCTCGGTGGTGTTGAAAGACTTTGTTCCTGACGAGGATGATGTCGTTATCGCGCGGTTCAGGGAGGCCGGGGTTATCAGCACCGGAAAGTCGAACGTTCCCGAGTTTGCGGCGGGCGCGCACACGTTCAATGACCTTTTTGGCATCACCACGAACCCGTTCGATCCGTCGCTGAGTGCGGGCGGCAGTAGCGGGGGAGTCGCTGCGGCGCTCGCGGCCCGCATCCAGAATCTCGGAGACGGTTCAGACATCGGGGGTTCGTTGCGCATCCCGGCGTCGTTCTGCAACGTGGTGGGGCTTCGTCCGTCACGCGGGCGTATTCCGATGGTTGGCCGCAACTCGTGGGCCTGGCTTGGTCGCACCGGGCCGATGGCGCGTGAGGTCTCCGATATTGCGTTGGCGATGTCGGTGCTCGCCGGTCCCGACTCCCGTTCTCCGCTCTCGATTTCGGAGGGAGGCGAGCAGTTCACTCAGCCTTTGGAGCGGGACATTCGCGGGTTGCGAATCGGCTGGTCGAAAGACTTCGGGCTCGGTATTCCTGTCGCCCCTGAGGTTATCGCCGTACTGGAACGGGCCATGGCCGTATTCGAAGACCTCGGCGCGATTGTCGAAGAGGCTGCGCCCGATCTGAGCGATGCGGATGAGGTTTTCAGCACAACACGGGCGTTCGATTTCTCGATGCTGCTGAGCGACTTCGTGACGCAACACCGAGACTTTGTGAAGCCCGAACTGCAGCAGAATGTCGAACTGGGTGAGGCGCTCACCGCTGCCGATCTCACCTCGGCCGCCTTGGCCCGCACCCGTTTGGAACGCGCGATGGCGACGTTTCATGAGCGGTTCGATGTCTTCGCTTCCCCTGTGGCACAGCTCCTGCCGTTCGATGCGACGCAGCGGTTCCCCACTTCGATCAATGATGTTCGTTTCGACAACTATCTGGGGTGGCTCAGGTCTGTCACGCTGATCTCCGCTGCCGACGTTCCTGCCATTTCTGTTCCGGCAGGCTTCAGTGAGGCTGGTCTTCCGGTTGGGTTGCAACTCTCTATGCCGCACGGTAAAGATTTCGATCTTCTGCAGGTTGCATTCGCCTTCGAACAGTCGACTCACTTCGCCCTCACGAAGCCGACGATGCTCACCTCGCCAGAGCGTCGGGACGCAGGAAAAAGATTCCAAGAATCGGCGACCGTGCGTGGATTCTTCGACGAGGAATGACTGAGCGATCGGGACATGAGAACCCCTCCGCGATGCGGAGTATCGGCGTATGATCGCAGGAGGCTAGTCTTTTCTGGCCCAGTAGCGGTCCAGTGTTGGGCAGGGAGGAAGAACCGTATGAGTGGTCAGTCTGCCGACATCGAGCCGTCAGATTTCTCACAACACCGGTTCTTGACCAATCTTCTCGAAGATAAAGCGCTCGGCGAACTCGTTACGCTGCTTCTCGCTAAAGAGCCTGGCCAGCAGATCCCGAGTGAACGCGAACTCGCAGAAACTCTGAGCATCAGTCGAACGGCGTTGCGTGACCGCATCAGCCGCCTAGTTTCGCTCGGCATTCTTCAGCGCCGCGAACGCGAAGGTACCTTTCTCACCGGCATCCAGCCTGACAGCATCAGCGACACCCTGATTCTTAGCCTGATGTCGTCTCAGCTCACGATCGACTCTTTGATCTCCGTGCGCTACGCGTTGGAACGTCACGCTGCCATGGCGGCGTGCGATACCCGCGATGAGCAAGCGCTCGACGATCTGGCAAAAGCTGTGCAGCGCATGCGCGACTCCGACGACGGGCGCGAGCTTTTCGAGGCAGACAACGCTTTTCACCACGCGCTCTTCCGTGCCTCTGGTCAGTCGGGGCTGATCTTTTTCTCCCAGATGTTGCACTCAGTCTTGCGCGGTACCGTGCGCTACATCGCTCTTGAACACGACCGTGAGACGCTCCGCAAGGTTCACGGAGACGTGCTGGATGCCGTGCTCCGACAAGACCGTGACGCCGCGGGCGCCGCGGTTGATGAGCACTTTGCCTGGCTGGAAACCCTGAGGGCTAACGACACCAGTGGCCCCTCCGACAGCTGGTTGCCGAAAGCGATCGATTCGCGGGATTAGACGGCGGCGGCCGACTGCTGGGTGAGGCCACCATCCACGGGTAGGCACACGCCGTTCACGTACTTTGCCTCGTCGGAGGCGAGGAAGAGTGACGCATAGGCGACGTCGAAGCAGTCCCCCATTTTTCCCGTGGGGGAGAGCTCGTTTCGAGCAGCAACCATCTCTTCGACGGAATCGTAGTTTCCGCTGATCTGGCGATACATCAATGGCGACTCAATGTAGCCGGGGGCTACGCAGTTCGCGCGGATGCCCTGGCGTGCGTACTGCAGCGCGATGTTGGTCGTGAATTGGATCATTCCGCCCTTCGTGGCGGAGTAGCTCGGGTAGTTGTAACCGATGTAGCGCATGCCACCAATGGAGGAGACGTTCACGATCGATCCGGAGCCCTGCTCCAGCATGTGGGGGAGCACGAACTTGCAGGTGAGGAAGGCGCTGGTGAGGTTGATCCGCATCACGAATTCCCACTCATCGAGACTCATCTCGATGGGGCCTCCCATGCGGGCAATGCCGACGTTGTTGTGCAGAATATCGATGCGACCGTAGCGGGCGATGACGTGCTCGACAACAGCTGACACGGATTCTTCTGAGGTGACGTCGCCCACGAGACCAGTTCCCTCGAACGGTATTCCGAGAGTGTCGCACTCGGCCGTGAGGCGAGCAACACCGCTCTTCACGGCTTCTTCGTTCACATCGACGATCACCACGTGCGCTCCCGCTTGCGCGTACACAATGCTCGTCGCGAGGCCGTTGTTGATCTCGCCTCCGGCTGATCCTCCACCGAAAACGAGGGCTACTTTGTTGCTGAGTCGTTGCATGTCATTCATACTTTCTTGCTTGTGCAGGTGGGGGCATCCGTTCGGACACCCCCACCCAGTTCGTTGCTGCTTTACGCGAGGGTGCGTCGCACGGCGGCGACGATCTTGTCGACGGTGGGGATAACCGCCGCTTCAAGTTCTTCGCTGTAGGGGATAGGCGTTCGTGCAGCGCCGAGGCGAACCGGTGCAGCATCGAGCTTGTCCCAGGAGTTCTCGACGACTTCTGCCACGAACTCTGCGCCCCAGCCGTAGTCCCGAACTGCTTCGTGACCAACGACGAGGTGTCCAGTTTTCGCTACGGACGCGTAGACGGTGTCCATGTCGAACGGGAACAGTGTGCGGGGGTCAATGACCTCGGCGCTGATCCCATCGGCTTCAAGAATCTCCGCCGCCACCAGCGAGCGCGCCAAGATCTGCTGCGTAGCGACGATCGTGACATCAGTGCCGACTCGGGCAATGCGAGCCTGCCCGAAGGGGAGCGGCTCAAAGTCGACAAGGCCCTTGTCGTAGTAGAGGTTCTTGTGTTCGAGGAAGATCGTCGGGTTGTTGGTCGTGACCGCATGGCGGAGCAGCCCGTAAGCATCTCCGGGTGTTCCGGGCACAGCGACCTCAAGGCCGGGGATGTGCGCAAAGAGGGTCTCGAGTGACTGCGAGTGCTGAGCAGCCTTACCGATTCCCGAACCACCGTTGGTGCGAATCACCAGCGGAACATCAAACTGTCCGCCGAACATGTAGCGCGACTTTGCAGCCTGGTTGATGATGCCGTCGAAGCCCAAGAAGGCGAAGTCGGAATACATGATTTCTAGGATCGGTCGAGTGCCACGCGATGCCGCGGCCGTTGCCGCGGAGATCAGTACTTCTTCACTGATCGGGGTATCCATGACACGGTTCTTGCCATAGACATCCGCGAGCTTGCGAGTAACGCCGTAGATGCCGCCACCGGTGCCCCACGTGGTGATGTCTTCACCGAGAACGAATGCCTCGGGAGTGTCTTCGAGAATGTCGTGCAGCGCGGCGTTGAGGGCACGCCACGTGCTCATGCTCTTGGGTGCTTTACTCATCGCGAGACCTCTTCTTCCTTGTCGTATACATCGGTGAATGCTGTTGATACACCGGGGAACGGGGAGTTTCGAGCGAAGTCCTCCGCGGCCTGCACCTCGGTGGTGAGCTCGGCCTGCATGCTGGTCCAGCGTTCGTTGTCGAGCACGCCAGCATCGATCAGGACGGATGCCAAGAAGGCAATCGGATCCTTGTCGTGCCACTGTTTGACCTCGTCGGCATCCCGGTAGATCTCGGTGTCACCAGCCATGTGGCCGAGGTAGCGGTAGGTGTCCGCGACGATCAACGTGGGGCCGTCTCCTGCTCGTGCCTTGTCGACAGCCTCGCGGGCGGCAAGGTAGACGTCGCGCATGTCCATTCCATTGACCGCGACCGATTTCACGCCATACGCTATGCCGCGCTGGGTGAAGTCGGGCTGAGCGACCATTTCTTCAATGGATGCCGACTGGGCGTAGTGGTTGTTCTCCAGTACGAAAATGACCGGAAGGTTCCAGATGGCGGCGAGGTTGAACGCCTCGGCGAGCACACCCTGGTTCGAGGCGCCATCGCCGAAGTAGGCCACAGCCACGCTTCCGTCGCCGCTGACCTTAGCGGCCAATGCCGAACCGGTCGCGATGCCGATTCCGGCGCCAACGATGCCGTTGGTGCCGAGCACGCCAATCTCCTTGACGCCAATGTGCATCGAGCCGCCTTTGCCGCCGCAGTATCCGTCTGAGCGACCGAGGATCTCTGCCATGGTGCGACCGAAGTCGGCACCCTTGGCGAGGGTGTGGGCGTGACCGCGGTGGTTGCTGGCGACAGCGTCTCCGGTTTCGAGAGCCAGTGAGACTCCGACGGCGACGGCTTCCATTCCCACCGAGGGGTGCGTCGAACCGCGGATGAGTCCCTCTTCAGAGAGCAGCGGCATCCGTCGTTCGAACTCGCGGATCTTTGCCATCAGGCGCAATCCGGTGATTCCTTGTGTTTCGTTATCAAAGTCAGGCATGAGCCGCTCCTATTCGATAGTGGCGATGACGTCGTCAACAGAGACAACGTCGCCAACGGCAACCTTGAAAGTGATGACGCCTGCGCCGGGCGCGACGAAGTCATTGACGAGCTTCGAGGTCTCGACCTGAGCGATGGAATCGCCCTGTGCGACGGTGGCGCCGTCAGCGACTAGCCATTCCACGAGGTCAGCTTCGTCTTCGTCGCCGAGAAAGTCTTTTCCGAGTGTTACGTCCATGAGTGCTCCTTGTGTGTGGGGTTAAACAGATGAGTGTTGCGGTTATTGGTTACGAGATTTTTTGGATGACGAGTTCGAAGGTCACAGCGACAGCGTTCTCGCCCGGCACGAGTTCTCCGGCGTGAACAACGCCGTGGAGGTCGACGAGGGTGCAGCTGATCGTCGTTTCGTAGACGCCGTTAACGAGCGCGACGTCTCCCATGATTGAGATGACTTCGGTGCCTGGACCGTCGACGTGGGTGACTCCGCCGGTGCTCCGGTCGAAGAAGGTGGCGCCGACGAGGCTGCCAAGACCGCCGCGGACGACAGCTGAGGTGAATCCGTTCTCCTCGCAGAGGAAGACGATCGCCGTCGTGAGGTCTTCGTTCGGGCGCACCCGAGCTACCACCGTCTCGAGATAGCCGGTTTCAGTGAGTTGGTTGGGCATGGGGTTCCTCTCGTCGATGGATGGGGTGAACACGGGCATCCGCGTTTCAGGGTCGTCGGCGCTTGTCCACTGTGCGCCGTAGATTCCATAGATGGCAGCGTGGGGAGCGGGGCTTCCGGATGTGGTTTCTGGCCACAGGTGGCCCCCGAGTTGCTGCTGGTTTTCGTCGATCCACATGCAGTGACTGTGGATGAACGGCTCGTTGTCGCGCAGCCCGACGGTCACGGCGCCATAAACGAGTTCGGCGTGTTCAACGCTTCGCGCCTCCGAGAAGCTGACTGCTCGCTCACTGTCGGCGCCAGCAGGAACGCAGTAGCTCACGGGCGTGTAGCTTCCGGAGAACAGTTCTACGTAGCCGCTATCGGTGCCCATTTCACGCAGCAGCTCGGTGAGTTCTTCGAGAACGTTTCGACCGGGAGTGAGGGTGGTGAGCCGTCCGCGCGAGCGCGTGGGTACGGAGATGATGCGGGGACTGAGGGTCTCGCCGTGGTGCTTCAATACTTCCATTGGTGCCGCCTTGTCAGCTTGTGGCTTCGGTGTCTCCCTGCCTTGGTGAGGAGGAGAGACGACCTTTGGTAATACCAGCAGTTGTTGTGCTGATTTCCGAGATATTTAGTTGTTCTATCAGCCGATAGCGGTTCCGCCGTCGACCTTCAGGGTGTCCCCTGTGACGAAGCCGGAACTGGGTGATGCAAGGTAGGCCACCGCTGTCGCGATGTCCTCCGGTGTACCCATGCGTTTGATCGCGTGGGAGTCGAGCGAATAGTTGGTGCTCGCGGTCATGGGCGTAGAAATCGGGCCCGGTGCCACAGTGTTGCTCGTGATGCCGAACACCCCGACCTCTTTGGCCACCCACTTGGTGAATGCGATGATGCCGCCCTTGGAAGCGGCATACGCGGGGCCGGAGCGGTTGGAACCGTCCCCGGTAGCAAACGGGCCACCCATGATTCCTGAGATGGAGCTGATGTTGATGATCCGGCCGAACGACTGTTCCTTCATGTGGGGGTAGATCGCTGCCTGCGTGAAGAGAAACGTGCCGCGCAGGTTCGTTTCAATATCCCGTTCCCAGGTTTCGTCATCCATCATTTCGAGATCGACGCGTCCGCACGTGCCGGCATTGTTGACCAGGATGTCGAGCGACCCGAAGGTCTCGACGACGTCGGCAACGCAGGCGCGCACTTGAGTGCGATCCCGCACATCCACGATTGAGCTAGCGACGCGAACCCGACCGTCCGCAGCGGCCGAGATCTCCTCGACCGCTTCAGCGCCGTCGATAACATCAACCACCATCACGTGCGAACCACGTTCCGCGAGAGTTCGTGCGATTGCCCGTCCGATGCCGCGAGCTGCGCCAGTGACCAGACTGACTCGGCCTTCTAGATCCTTGACCATTTAACTCGGCCTCCCGCTACAGACCCATAAGGTCGGGTAGTCCGGTGCTGAGCACTGGTATGAAGGTCAGCAACATCAGAACCGTGAGGCTGGCCACCAAGAACGGCCAAATTCCCTTCACGGCTTCACCGAATGGAACTTGCGCGATTCCAGCCGCCACGAAGAGGTCGATTCCGACCGGGGGAGTAACAAGCCCGATTGCCAGGTTGATCGTCATGACGACACCGATTGTGGTGATGTCCATTCCTAGCTCCAGCATGACCGGAACAAAGAGTGGGATGAAGAGGTAAAACGCCGAAACAGCATCGAGGAACATTCCCGCGATGAGCAACATGATGTTGATCAACAGGATGATGACCACCACATTATCCGTCAGCGCGAGCAGGGCATCGGTTACCTGGCTGGCGATCTGGTTTCTGGTGATGACGTAGGCGAAGATCGTCGCCGCCGAAATGATCAACATAATGCGGCCCGCTTGGATTCCGGCGGTCGTGAATACCCTGAAGAGCCCTCTGAAATTGAGCTTACGGGTCACGAAAACGCCGACTAATAGCGCGTAGACCGAAGCAACCGCTGCAGACTCGGTGGGAGTGAAGATGCCGCCGTAGATGCCGCCGAGGATGATCACCGGAACGAGAAGGCCGGGAATGGCTCGCACGAAGGCGCGACCGATGACCGGCCACGATGCTCGAGTTCGACGTTGCCCGACCTGAACGTCGTCGGGATCGACATCGGCGGTCATGAGCACCGTCGGATTGGCCGTGGTGTAAGTGGTGGCTCCTGTCGCCGTCAGAAGGAGTTTCTTGTCTTTGCGACCGAGAGCTTTATCGATATGTTTTTTCGCGTTCGTCTTAGCCATTTCGGTTTCGACGGGCAGCAGGCGGGCCACAATGTAGAACGCAATCGCCATGAGGATTCCTGGCACGATTCCCGCGAGGAAGAGACGCCCGATCGAGATGCGTTCGTAGTCGCTCGCCACGACGGCAAAGACGATGAACGCGATGCTCGGCGGAATGACGATTCCCATTTCGCCAGCACTGGCAACCAGCGCTGCGGCGTGACGCTTCTTATAGCCGTGCTTCGCGAGGGCAGGGATCAGAATCGCTCCGAGCGCTGCGACGGTGGCGGGTCCCGATCCGGAGATCGCCGAGAACAGAAGCGCAGCGAGGATCGTGGTGAGCGCGAGCCCACCCTTTTGGTGCCCCACCATGGCATCGGCAAGTTCGATGAGCCTGCCCGAGATTCCGGTGATTTCCATGATCACGCCGGCGAGGATAAAGAAGGGGATCGCCAGAAGCGTTTCAGACGACAGCGAGGCGTACATAATTCCCGCGGTCGGGAAAAGGGCGTTCACTCCATCAGCGACAACGATGGTGAGGAAAGCGGAGCCTCCCATTGCAAATGCAACGGGAACACCGACGAGCAGTAGGCCCAAAAATGAGCCAAAGAGTACGAGTTCAACCATGGGATCAGACTCCCTTGAGTTCTAGTGGCGCTTCGGTCTGCTTGTTGAACAGCTCGCGAACGACTACCTGCACGGTCCGGAGGGCGCCGAGTGCAGCGCCGAACGGGAGTGACATGGAGAAGATCCACTGAGGGACGCCCAGCGCGAATGTGAGCCGACCGGACTCCATCTGCTTCATTGCCATGTCAAAGCCCAACCAGAGCAGCAGCAGGTAGAACGCCAGCATTGCGAGCGCAATGATCACAATGACAACTTTGCGTGGGATGCCGTGGGTCGAGTCCTTGAGGAGTGTAAAACCCGGGTGGGTGCCGAGACGCACTGCTGCGGCGGCCCCCACCAGGGTGAGCAGAACGGCCAAGTTGACGACCAGCTCTGCTGTGTACGCGATCGATGCGTGCAGCAAATAGCGGCTGACTACATTGAAAAACGCGAGGAGGGTGATGGCTGAGAACGCGACCGCAATGATCGTGTTCTCAGCCCCCGTGAGTATCTTGTCGAACATGGGAAGCGTGGACTATTCCGGGCGGACCGCAGCTAGCAGTTCGGGGGTCCACGCGTCGGTGAACTCGTCATAGACCGGAGACATCGCTTCGCTGAAGACAGCGAGCTGCGAGGCAGAGAGTTCCGAAACCGTCATGATTTCTGACATCTCGGCAAGCTGCTCTGCTTCACGTGCACGGTTTTCACTCTTCTGAACTTCGTTTGCCTCGGCAGCAGCCATCTCGACCAGTGCCTTGTCGTCGTCGCTCAGAGCGTCGTACATGTCCTTGTTCATGCCCAGGATGAGCGGGTCGTAGATGTAGTTCCAGACCGACATGTAGTCCTGAACCTCGGTGAGGCCGTTGGAGTAGATGACGTCGTACGGGTTTTCTTGACCGTCGATCGTTCCGGTCTGCAGTGAGGTGAAGACTTCACTGAAGTTCATCGAGACGGGGTCAGCGCCCAGTTCCTTGAAGATGCTGAGGAAGAGGCTTGATCCTGGGACGCGGAACTTCAGACCGTCGAGGTCGTCGGGTGCGAGGATCTCATGCTTGCTGTTGGTGATCTGGCGGAAGCCGGACTCGCCGAAGCCGAGCAGCTGCACGTCGAACTCTGCGGAGAGTTCCTTGTACGCGTCGAGTGCACCGCCTTCGATTGCGGCATCCGCGGTCTCGTAGCTGTCGTACAAGAAGGGGGCGTTGATCGTACCGAAACGGGGGTCGATTCCCGAGTAGATGATCGTCGAGTTGTAGGAGAAAGCCTTGTCGCCGTTCATGAGCTGTTCGACGCCGGCCGCTGAATCTCCACCTGAAAGCTGTTCGTTCGTGAAGATGTTGACTTTGATGCGTCCGTTGCTCTCCTCGTCGAGGACTTCAGCGAAACGCTCAGCCCCGGCGTTCCAGCTGGACTTGTCGCTGACCGTGATGGTGAAGTCCCAGTCGTACGACGGCAAACCTGAGTCGTTGCCTGAGTCAGACGACCCCGTGCTGCAGCCGGTAAGAACCAGGGCTAGCCCCAGTGTCGAAGCGGCGATTTTGACAAACTTCATTTCTCCTCCTTGAGTGTTGAAGCCAACCTGGTCAACCTCGTTTTTGAGGAGGACCCGTGGTGGGGCGCCCGCTATTCACCAGTTCGATGGTTTCCGGTGCGCTGCGAACCATTATGCACGAATCTGGTAATACCAGCGACATCCGTTCAAAAATGGGCCTGCCGTAACCCCAACGGGGGTTGGACAAAGCGGTCCGGCGTGGGAGCTATGAGAGGCACCCTTTGCGGCCAAATGTCAGCGGGTGAGAGTAGATTTAAAGAAAGTTGGCCGACACGCCGAGACACTACATCTGGGGTAATGACATGGGTGTCATTACCCATATATAGTGAAATCTCCGACAAACCGTCGGCAAACTTCTAGCAGACTTTTAAGGAGGATCGAATGGATAACGAAAACGACACCGTTGGCGGATATGCAATTCCCGTCGACCCAATGGATCTTCTGCAGTGCGACAGCTGCCAGTAAAAACTTACTGAGCTAACGCCTCACAGAATTTCTGAAGCCCCGGCAGACCTCACGGTCACCGGGGCTTCACCCATTTAACAGCCGCAACACAATCCGCCCGCAACACAATCCCGCCGCAATAAGCCGGCCCACAAACACAACCCCAATCTCACCCACGCGCGTATCGCCAACATTGCCTAAGCTGGACACCGTGCCAGTGAATAAAGAACTAGAAGGCCGGGTCTTCCCGCCTACGACCCCCTACCTCGTCGGGCGAGAAAAAGTACGCGAATTTGCGCGCGCCGTCTTCGCTCAAAGTCCCCTCAACCACGACCCGGAAGCCGCGAAAGCAGCAGGCTTTGTGGATGTCGTAGCACCGCCCACCTTCGCCGTCGTCATCCAAGAAGCAGGCCTTGCCCTTCTCCTGGCCGCCCCCGACACCGGCATCGACTTCTCGCGCATCGTGCACGGCGAACAAAAGTTCACCTACACGCGGCCCATCGTCGCCGGCGACGAACTCACCGCCATCCTCACAGTCACGAGCATTAAGTCGCTCGGCGGCAACGACATGATTACCGCCGAAACCGCCATCAGCGACGCCACAGGCGAGCACGTCGTCACCGCAACCTCCGTACTCGTCATGAGAGGCACAGAATGAGCGACCTCGTCGTCGGCCAAGAACTGATCACCGGCAATATCACTCTCACCCGCTTCTCGCTCGTGCGCTACGCGGGAGCATCCGGAGACTTCAACCCCATCCACTACCGCGATGACGTTGCTGCCTCCGTTGGTCTCCCCGGCGTACTCGCCCACGGCATGCTCACCATGGGCCTCGCCGTGCAACCCGTCATTGACTGGATGGGCGACCGCGGCGAACTCGTCGAATACGGTGTGCGCTTCACTCGCCCCGTCGTCGTCGACGGCAATGGGGGCGTCGTCGTTACCGTCGCCGCCAAAGTGGGCGCCATCGAAGACGACGTGACGCGCATCGACCTCACCGTCAGCGCCGCTAACCAAACCGTGCTCGGCAAGTCGCAAGTGAGGGTCAAACTCAACAAATGACCGACACCGCCCCCAGCGAAAGCACACCGCCGCAATACAACGTGGCGCTCGCCGACCTCACCACCATCAAGGTAGGAGGGCCAGCGCACACGCTGCTGCGCCCCGCCACCGAGCAAGAACTGATCGCGAACGTGCGAGACGTGTGGCAACGAGGCGACGAATGGCTGCTCATTGGGGGCGGCTCCAACATGGTCATCAGCGACGAAGGATTCGACGGCACTGTCATCCATATCGCAACACGCGGCATCCAACTCGTCTCTCAAACCGAGACCTCGCTGAGCCTCCGCGTGCAAGCGGGCGAGTCCTGGGACGGCCTCGTGGCGAAGCTCGTTTCACGGGGCTGGGCGGGGCTCGAAGCGCTCAGCGGCATTCCCGGTTCAGTAGGCGCAGCCCCCATTCAGAACATCGGCGCTTATGGTCAAGAAGTCGCCAGCGTGCTCGATGGCATCGACTTTCTCGACTACGACAACGGTGAGTTCGTTCACCTCACGACCGCCGAACTCGAACTGGGTTACCGCAACTCGGTGATCAAAGAGGGGCGCGCCGGCGTTGTCCTCGCCGTGTACGTCACCCTCGCGGCATCGCCCGAGAGCACCGTTCAGTACCAACAGCTCGCGACCGCGCTCGGTGTCAACATCGGCGACCGAGTGCCCGTACAACAAGTGCGCGACACCGTGCTCGCCCTGCGCGCCTCCAAAGCAATGGTGCTCGACCCCAACGAACCAGACTCCGCCAGTTGTGGATCTTTCTTCACCAACCCGATCGTGCCAGAACACATCGCGAGAGGGCTTCCCGCGGATGCCCCACGCTGGGTTATCGAGGACGAACCCGTCACCGACGTTGCGGTTCCGCTCGGCGAAGAACCTGCCCCGCCCCCCGCGCCCAAGCCGCGCCTGGTCAAGCTCAGCGCCGCCTGGCTCATCGAACATTCGGGCGTGAACAAGGGATTCCGGCTGCCAGGCTCACGAGCCGCCGTGTCGACGAAACACAGCCTGGCGATCGTCAACCGCACGGGCGCGGACGCTGCCGAAGTTGCAGAACTCGCCCGGTACATTGGCGCGTGCGTACTCAGCCGCTACGGCATCTACCTGCAGCCAGAACCTGTCGGCGTCGGCGTCGAACTCGCCTAGCTCGCCCAACTCACCTCACAACCTGCGCTCACGCGCCAAGCTCGCCTCACTCAGGCGCGCTAATGCGAGCGAGGCAGCAGCCCCAACTCCATTGCCTTCGTGACGGCCCGCGTACGGTCCTTCACGTCGAGCTTCTCGAAGACATGGATGAGGTGCGTCTTCACGGTCGCCTCGCTCACGAACAGAGCTGCGGCAATCTTTCGGTTGCTGTTGCCCTCCGCCACAAGTGCCAGCACTTGAGTCTCACGGTCGCTCAGTGTCACCTTCGCCGGCTCACGCATGCGGTTCACGAGCAGCGCCGCAATCGATGGAGCCAGAGCGACTTCGCCGCGCGCGACCGAACGCAGCCCGGCCAGAATCTCCTCTTGCGGTGCCGCCTTCAACAGATAGCCGCTCGCTCCTGCCTCAATCGCGGTCAGAATGTTCTCGTCAGACTCGTAGGTCGTGAGGATGAGCACGCGGACGTCGGGGCGTGCGGCCACGAGTTGCGCGGTCGCTTCTGCGCCTCCGAGGCCGGGCATGCGCAAATCCATGAGCACAACGTCGGGGGAGAGCTGCGTGGCCAAGGCAACCGCCTCGGTGCCGTCACTGGCTTCTCCGACGACTTCGATGTCATCCGCCGACCCCAGCAGGCCGACGATTCCACTGCGGACGATCGGATGATCGTCAGCAACAACGACACGGATCATGCAAGAACTTCCTTCGGAATGGTGGCACGCACGGTGGTGCCGGCGGCCGAACTATCAACGTCGAGACGACCGTTGACGAGAGCCAAACGTTCGCTCATCCCCTCGAGGCCGAAACCGGGGTGAGCGGTGGTGGGGTCGAAGCCTACGCCGTCGTCGGCGACGGAAATCGTCAGCCCCACATCATCAGCAGAGACTGTGATCGTCGCGCGAGTGGCCTCAGCATGCTTGCGCACATTAGCGAGCGCCTCCTGGGCACAGCGCAACACCACCACCTCGGTTTCGCGGGCGATCGCGGGCAGGTGCTCCGCATCCACTGTCACGGTCAGTTGGGTTTCGCGGCTGTACCGCTCAGCTAGTCGTGTCAGAGCGCTAGTGATGCCATCGCCCGTGAGACCTACCGGAGCGGATGCCGTGACAAGTGCACGCGCTTCCGCAAGTGCTGCGCGGGCACTGTCTTCAATGAGCTCGAGTTGTTCGGCTGCAGCGGCAGGGTGGTTGTTGTCGAGTTCGCGCCTAGCTCTTTGGGCGACGAGTACTAGTCCGGTGAGGTCTTGCGCGATGGTGTCGTGGATTTCGCGGGCAAGCCGCTCTCGTTCGCTGGAGACTCCGGCATCCCGACTGATGGCGGCGAGTTCGTCGCGGGTGGAGTGCAGTTCGAGTACGAGGTCGTGGCGTTGGTCGCTGAGTGTGGAGATTTGGGTGATCCAGAGGCCGAGGGCGAGGCTGAAGATGAGCGAGAGGGCGACGATTGTGCTGCTGTAGAGCAGGGCATCCGCGCTGAGGCCCATGTTGATCAGAAAGCCGACGCCGACAGAGAGGGCGAGGGCGACGTTGCCGATGATGGCGTTTCGCGTGCGCTCGGCGAGCACCCAGACGAGGGGATAGGCCAGCGATTGCAGTGTGGCCATGACCGGCATGAAGGCGACGGCAGCACCCACGGTGACCACGAGCACACCGACGTAAATGACTGCGATGATGCTGTTGTCTCTGGCGCGGATGCCGAGCGTGAACCAGGCGAGAGCGAAGGCGGCGAGGGCCACCGCAGCGCCGAGTCGGCTACCGGGGCCATAGCCACTGGAGCCGACGATGAGCACTGCCATGACCGCCGTGGTGACGATCACAGCAATGCTCATCCAACGCGCGAAACCCATTTAGCTATCCTTGCGGATCCAGCGGAACGTGATGCGCGTCACGATGAGACCGATGACCAACCAGAGGCCGGTGGCGATGGCCACTCCTGGCAGGTTCCAGCTTTCAGATTGCTCCATCACTTCGAAGCTTGCCGGCAGGAACACTTCGCGCATCCCCTGCGCCATCCATTTGAGAGGGAAGATGCTGGCGAAGTTTTGCAGCCACTCAGGCAACATCGAGAAGCCGAGGTACACGCCGGAGATGAACTGCAACACGAGCGCGACGGGGATGACGACGGCAGTGGCACTCTTGCCGCTGCGGGGGAGGCCGCTCAGTGCGATACCGAGCACGGCGGATGTCGTGACACCGAGCACAAAGACCCACGCGAAAGTCAGCCATTTGCTGGGTTCGCTCGGCAGCTCGACGTCGAATGCGACACTCGCGACCAGAATCACGAGGGCAGCTTGCAGCACGCCGGTCACGAAGACTTGCCCGATCTTGCCGATGAAATAGCTCATTACGGGCAGCGGTGTTCCGGCGAGACGTTTGAGGGTGCCGTCGCTGCGTTCCATAGCAATGTCGATCGCCATGTTCTGCAGGCCACTGAGAAGGAGGCCAGCGGCGATCATCCCTGGCAGGTAGAAGGCAGCTGCGGTGAGCGGCTCTTCTTCGGTGCCGAAGTTCTGCTCGCTGAAGGCGACCGCGAAGATCGTGAGCATGACGACAGGAAAGAGGAAGGTGAAGAAGACCGAGTCGCCCTGGCGAAAGTAGCTCCGCACTTCGAGCTTGATGCGGCTGAACCCGAGCCGGAGGCTGCGGCCGATTCCGAGACCGAAGCTCGGTGCGCTGGCAGCAGGGGCCGTCGGTGTTGTTGTGGTGCTCATCGTGCGTTCTCCACTTCACGTGCGTGCGCGTGGTCGGAGACCAGCTGCAGATAGATGTCTTCCAGACTGGGGCGAACAATTTCGAGCCCGGCCGGTTCTACGCCAGACGCCATGAGGGATGCCACGACAGCGCCAGGGGCGTGCGTGCGCTCTTCATGCTTGCCGTTGGCATCGCGCCAACGCACGACGGGGGTGCGCGCTTCTTGCCCGCCGATCTCGTCGATAGCGCCGATGTCGATCATTTTTCCACCCGCGATTACTCCGGCACGGTCGCCCAGCTGGGCCGCTTCGTCGAGGTAGTGGGTGGTGAGGAGGATGCTCGTGCCGTCCGCCTTGAGCGAGCGAATCAGCTGCCAAAACTGCTGACGAGCCTCGGGGTCAAAGCCTGTGGTTGGTTCGTCGAGAAAGAGCAGCTCGGGGCTTCCGATGATGCCGAGCGCGACATCCACTCGTCGACGTTGTCCGCCCGAAAGCTTGCGGATCAGCGTGCCAGCCTTCTCTTCAAGACCGACTGAAGCGATAACTTCTTCGACGTCGCGCGGGTGGGGGTAGTAACCAGCAAAGTGGGTGAGCTGTTCGCGCACCGAGACGTTGCCGCTCTCGCCGCTTGACTGCAGCACGATGCCGAGGCGCGCCTTCCAGTCGAGGCCACCCTTGCCGGGGTCGACGCCGAGCACGCTCACCGAGCCACCGGTTCGATCCCGGTAGCCTTCGAGAATCTCGATCGTGGTCGACTTGCCTGCACCGTTTGGACCAAGCAGGGCGAAGGTTTCGCCGCGCTGAATCTCAAAATTGACGGAGTCAACAGCGGCAAACGAACCGTAGGTTTTGCGCAGATTTTCGACCTGCACGACGGGAGCGGTGGTGTTCATGCTTCTATCGTCGCTTGTCTGGCCGCGCTGCGACAGGTGCAGACGGTTAGAGGCGCATCAACCGATCGGTTGATGCGCAGTGCGGGTGCGCAGTGTGGCTGCGCAGTGTGGCTGCGCAGTGTGGCTGCGCAGTGCGGGTGCGCAGCGTGGCGGTGACGTTCAGCCTGTCCCGCTACCGTCGAACCATGATCATGCCGGCCCGCTCCCGAACCTCCGCTCTGGCGGCGCTCGCGCTCGCCGTCACCTTCGCCGTGACGGGATGCTCCGCTGCGAGCACCTCGAACAACACGTCTGAACTCAGCACAACACCGCCAGCCAGCTCAAGCCCTGACGCCGCCACATTCTTCCCCGATGTGGAAGACGTGAGCGTCTCGCCAACGGGCACCAACCTTTTCGACTTCGCGGTCACGATCAGTTCGCCGTATGACACTCCTGAGCAGTACGCCGACGGATGGCGCGTGCTCGCCCCCGATGGCACGGTGCTCGGTGAGCACACGCTCACCCACGATCACGCCGCCGAGCAGCCGTTCACCCGCACCCAGCCGGGCGTGGAAATTCCTGAGGGCATCGCCGAGGTCACGATCGAGGGTCGAGACCAGGCCAACGGGTACGGCGGAACCACCGTGACGATCGAACTTCCCGGACGCTAGTAACGGCGCACCGCGGGCTATTCGCCCGCGCCGGCATCCGCCAACAGCACCCGCAACTCCGCGTCGAATAGCGCCGCTTCATAGCCGTCGTCGGGAGATTCGCACAGCAGCAGCGTGGTCATGGCGTGAAGCCGCTCGTCGCCTGCGCCGTTCTCGGCGATGTCGTTCAGCAGCGCGGCGGCGTGCTCCCCGAGTGCCACGAGGGATCGGCTGAGACTCATGTGGGCTTCGCGCTCACCCCGACCGAGGTGCGCCACGAGCGCTCTCGCAAGTTCCGTTTCGCTACCGTAGGGCACCAGCACCGTTGCAACGCGCCACGCGGTGCGGGCCACCGCCTCAGCCGAGTCGTTCAGCAACTCAGGGGTGATCGCTTCCCACCCGGCGGGGTCACCGATCTTCGAGAGAGTGTGCAGCGCTTGGCTGCGCGCCTGCGCTGTCGCGGATCGTGTTTCGGCAATCAGCAGCGGCACGGTAATCGACGACGGATGCCGCATGAGCGCCCACGTGAGCGTCTCGCGAACGTTGAGGTCGGGTTCGATCGCGCACCGCTCTAGCAGCACGCGCACGAACTCGTCTCGCGGGTGCGTTCCGGCGGAGAGGGCAGCCTGAAGCCGTTGGGAGGGAAGCGCGGCGGTGAGGGCTACGTTCAACCGGCCTGCCGCATCGAGCGGCGGTGTCGCATCCATAATTCCTCCACCGCCCCGAGGGCGGTTCGGTTAGCTAAAAAGCTTTTGTAAGCGCTGCACGCCTTCGAGGAGGGCGTCGTCGCCGAGGGCGTAGGAGAGGCGGAGGTAACCGCTTGGCCCAAACGCTTCTCCGGGGATGACCGCAACTTCGGCCTTCTCGAGAATCAGGTCGGCAAGTTCGAGGCTTGTGGTCGGAGTGACTCCGTCCCATTCGCGGTTCAGCAAGCCGGAAACATCCGGGTACACGTAGAACGCGCCCTGGGGTGTTGGGCAGTTGATGCCGTCGATCTTGTTGAGTTCGGAGACCATGAGTTTGCGGCGGCGGTCGAACGCGAGACGCATTTCTTCCACGGCATCTTGCGGGCCGGTCAGGGCTTCGATGGCAGCGCGCTGCGAGATGTTGGAGACGTTGCTCGTGAGGTGCGACTGCAGGTTCGCAGCGCCCTTCATGGCGTCGACGGGGCCTACCATCCAGCCGAGGCGCCAGCCGGTCATCGAGTAGCTCTTGGCGACACCGTTGACGAGGATGGTGGTGTCCGCGAGTGCCGGAACAACCTCGACGATGGAGACGGCACGCACTCCGTCGTAGACGAGGTTTTGGTAGATGTCATCGCTGATCACCCAGATGCCGTGCTCGAGCGCCCATTCGCCGATGGCTTTGGTCTGCTCGGGGGTGTAGACGGCACCGGTGGGGTTCGATGGCGAAACGAAGAGCAGCACCTTGGTGTTCTCGGTGCGAGCGGCTTCGAGCTGTTCCACGGTCACGAGGTAACCCTGGTCTGCGCCAGCAAAAACCTCGACCATGGTGCCGCCGGCGAGCTTGATCGCTTCGGGGTAGGTGGTCCAGTACGGCGTCGGAACGATGACTTCGTCGCCCTGATCAACAAGGGTCGCGAACGCTTGGTAGACGGCTTGCTTGCCGCCGTTGGTGACAACAACCTGATTGATGCCGACCTCAAGGCCGCTGTCGCGCAACGTCTTGGCAGCGATTGCTTCACGAAGTTCGGGCAGGCCGGCTGCTGGCGTGTAGCGGTGGTTCTTGGGGTCGAGCACTGCTCTGGACGCCGCAGCCACAATGTTCGCGGGAGTCGCGAAGTCGGGTTCGCCAGCCGCATAGCTAATGATGGGCCGCCCTGCCGCAAGAAGCGACTTGGCCTTGGCATCCACCTTGAGGGTGGCTGACTCGGCGATGGCGGAAATTCTGGCGGAGAGGCGAGGTGAGGTCACCCTTCAAGTGTATGGCTTCAGGAGGGCGGATGCCCAGAGATTGCCTACCCAGCGAGAGCAGCGCTGGCGCAGAAGACTGCCCCTACCGCGAGAACGCGGTAGGGGCAGAGGGAAGCGGCCGGAGCTGTGATCCTGGGGGGACGATAAGCTCCGGCCGCTAGAGGTTACTTACGCAGTCCTAGAGCTCGGACTTGGGGTGTGTACGTAGGTAACCCTGACGCGCGAAGTAGGCACCCGCTGCCAACAACGCGACGATGAGGGCGAGGAGCGTCGCAACACCGGCACCGGTGTATGCGAGCTGCCCACCGAGGGCATAGGTCGGAAGGTCGAGGAAGTCCGAATCACCAACGACACAGGTACCGACACAGGGGTCAGGGTCGCCATCGGGGTCTCCACCGGTCCCACAGTTTTCGGTGCATCCAGGATCAACGACGGTCTGAACGTTGGGTCCAACAACGGCGCGAGCCACATTGAGTGTTGCAACTCCAGTCGAAGCGAAGCTCGGGGCCGCTGTTGCCTGGCCGAGTGCACCGTTCAGGAGGCCGCCGGCGCTGGAGAGCCCCGCTGTGGTGAGCCCTGATCCGACGGACACGCGCACTGCGGTTTCGCTGAACATGTCGCCTGAGACTGCACCGGTCGATGTCCATTGCTCTTGCACGTTGACCTTGATGGAGACCAGATCGCGGAGCACTGTCGCTACTGAGTTGTTACCGAGGAGGCCGGTGACAGCGGGATTCACGAGGCCGGTGTTGAGGCTGTTGACGAGCGAGGTCACTACTCCGCCGTTGGAGAAGAGCGACGTGTTGAGGCTCTGGCCGAGGCTACCGATCAGCGTCTTAACGTTGAGGCCGGTCTTGACCGTTCCACCGAGCAGCGAGATGTTCGCCTTCGCAGAGACTGCAGTGCCGTTGATGAGATCGTCAACGTTTCCGATGATGCTGACGTCCACGGTGCTGCGGAGGTCGGGAAGAACAGTGTCGACGAGGTCGCACACGGTGTCCGTTGTGTAGCCGATGATGCCCTGCGTGACACCGTCTGTGAGGCCGCCAGTGAGCCCACCGAGGAGTCCGCCGACGAGCCCGCCGCCCGTCGAGTCTCCGTTGAGAATGTCACCGATGATCGGTACCCGGATGTCGCGGCACACCGTGTTCTGCACGGGGTCCTGTGCGGTCAGAAGGTTCAGCTTCGCCGACACCTCAACGTTGGCGTCGCGCAGAGCCAGCTCGACGCGATCAACGATGTCGTCGGCGAGAGTGGCTACGGTTTCGCTGATGCCGGTGAGGATCTTGTTGACGACAACATCCGTCAGCAACTCCGTGTTCGGCGGAAGATCGTTGAGGTCGCTGCCGAGGAGAGTTTCGAGGTCAACCATGACTGCGCCAGTTTCGAGGTTGAAGCTGACGCCGCCGTTGCCGTAGCTGCCCTTGAGCAGTGAACTCGCGGCTTTGTCGAGGTCTGCATCAACAACGACCTTGACGTCGGCCGAGGAGCCGACCACTCCAAGAACAGGGTCGAGGATGCCGTCGATTGAGTTGCCGAGAGCGCCGTTATCGCCGCCCAAGCTGACCAGTTTGCTGTCAACGCCGCTCAGCGCAGAAGTGACCTTGCTGGTCAGCTTGCTGATGGCGGGGCTGGAGAAGCTGAGTGTTGCGTCGGCGAGGGTGTAATCGCCGGATGCTGACGTCATGTTTCCGTCAGCGCGAGCGGAAACGGCATCCAGATCGAGCTTGAGGTCGGTGAGTACCGAAGCGAACTCGTTGTCGAGGAGGCTGTCCAGGTCCAGCGTGAGGTCGCCGGCGGGGCCGGAAGCAACGTTGCCGATGCCGATGCCGCCGTCGTCCTGAATGGCTCCGGTGGAAGCGAATGATTCGCCGTTCTTGTCGGCTTCGGCGTACTGGTTGACGACACCGGCATCCACTACGTCGAGAAGGGGCAGCTGCAGGCCGCCTGGCTGGTGGAGCACGGTTGCGCCAAGAGCGTCAACAGTGAGGGGATCGCGGTGAACCTGTCGTGGCTGATTGCCGTTGTTGGTGGCGACGACTTGGCCGAGACCCGCAACGTTGCCGAGGTCCGTTCCGAGCACATCGCCGGAAAGGAATTCTGCGTAAGCGTAGGAGGCGCCGGTGGTCTCCTCTGCGCTTGCTGCAACGGGTGCAATAAGAGTGAAGCCCGATACAAGGGCTACGGTTCCCAGAGCCGCTCCGAAACGGACTGCTGGGGTGTGCTTGGTGTTCCCGACTGGCTTCCCAGTGCGCGGGATGTGTTGTGTAAACACGACTGGTACCTTCCTGATCCTGTTCGGATAAGGAAGCTGATACGACGATGAGGCCAACCTGAGGGTTGTGCCACGAACTACTGCCTGATCTCAGCTTCGCTTGCCCATGTGGTGGTGCTTGTTTTTGAGTTATGCGGCGAGATGGTGAGGTCTCGCGTGGTGGTGCCCGAATGGTGGTGCTGGTGTTGCTGGTGGTGCCCGAATGGTGGTGCTGGTAATGCCCGAATAAGAAGGGTTGGTTTGCCCTGCTTGCATAGAGAGACTGAGACCCCCCTCGGTTATGACGCGGGTTTTCAAACTTTCTTGAAAACTTTTTCTGAGAGACCCCAATGGCGGGTGAAGAAGCGGGCGAATTGCCGCCCATTTCTGCTGGTTCTCTGTGTTGATCTCTCTACAGGGGGAGTGGGCACTGCGGGACGGCTCAGGATGACGTACACTTGTTCAGGTTGTTGATAACTGCCATACTTTCGCGCGCCTGCTCCTCACTTCTCAATGTGGATGTGTCGTAGTGTTTGTGCGAAAGTGTGGGTAAGAGATTTCGATCTCTTGCAAAGGGTGGTGGCTCAATTGGTAGAGCAGCGGTCTCCAAAACCGCAGGTTGCAGGTTCGAGTCCTGTCCGCCCTGCAAGTCCCTCTCTGTGAGAAACGGAGCGGGTCGAGTAAGCCGAAGTATCGGAAGGTAGTAAGAGTGGCCAAGAAAGACGTAGACGAGCCCAGCGAGGACGTCGTCGCCAAGGCGAAGAAGGAGAGCGCGCAACGTCGTGGACCCTTCGGCCGCATGACACTCTTCATCCGCCAAGTTATTAACGAACTCAAGAAGGTAGTAACTCCGACTCGGCGCGAGCTGGTCAGCTTTACTCTCGTTGTTCTTGTGTTCGTCATCATCATGATGGGTATCGTTTCGGCCCTCGACTTTGGGTTTAGCGCGTTGGTGAACTTCTTGTTCGGCGACCCGAACCTGGTCGTCTAAGCCCTTCATAAACCGCAGCGGTTACGGCCGAACTGCAGAGCAACGAAAAGAGATTTAGTGTCCGAGAACCACCGCGAAGACTCCGAGCTCGCTACGGCAGCAGAGCAGTCCTCCGAGGAGGATGAGGCGCAGACGGGTAACACCTTGGCTGCGGCAGAGCGTTCAGAAGACTCCGCCGAGCACCAGGCAATGCACGTTGAAGGCGACTCGGCTGATGTCGACGCCGATCTTGCTGGTCTCCTTGAGGCTTTGGATGCCGCAGTCGACCCTGCAGCAGATGCTGAAGTAAACGACGCGCTCGACATCGATAACGCTGCAGAGGCTGACGCTTCTGTTGCTGCAACCGATGACGAAGCAGCGGATGACGCTGAAGCGGAAGGCACCGACGCTGCTGAGGCAGTCGAGGGCGAAGAGGTTGAGGTCGACCCGTACGCCGAATTCCGCATGGATCTGCGCCTGCAGCCAGGCAAGTGGTACGTCATCCACTCCTACGCTGGTTTCGAAAAGCGCGTCAAGCACAACATCGAGAACCGCAAGGTTTCCATGGCGATGGAAGATTACGTCTTCCAGGTCGAGGTTCCGATGGAAGATGTTGTCGAGATCAAGAACGGTCAGCGCAAGCTCGTTAACCGTGTTCGTATCCCCGGCTACGTTCTGGTTCGCATGGACCTCAACGAAGACAGCTGGTCGGTTGTTCGTCACACTCCCGGTGTTACTGGCTTCGTGGGCAACGCCCACAACCCCGTACCGCTGCGTTTCGAAGAAGCATTCAACATGCTGAAGAGCCTTGTTGAGATCGTTGAAGCTCCTGTTGCTAAGGGCGCATCGCAGAAGAGCAAGACGGCTGCACGCGCTATCCCCGCAGAGATCGACTTTGAGATCGGCGAGACCATCACCATCAAGGAGGGTTCGTTCGCGGGCCTTCCCGGTTCGATCAGCGAGATCAAGGCGGAGAGCGGAAAGCTCATCGTTCTGGTTTCCCTCTTCGAGCGCGAGACCCCGGTCGAGCTCAGCTTCGATCAGGTCACCAAGCTTTAAGGGCTTACGCCCCTAAAAAACCACCGCGCCCTTCGGGTGCGGGAGAGCTGGCCACACGGGTCAGTTCGTACTGAAAAGGAAACACAATGGCACCGAAAAAGAAGGTTACAGGTCTGATTAAGCTTCAGATCCAAGCCGGCGCCGCTAACCCCGCACCGCCCATCGGGCCTGCGCTGGGACAGCACGGCGTTAACATCATGGAGTTCTGCAAGGCGTACAACGCCGCTACCGAGGCTCAGCGTGGAAACGTTATCCCGGTAGAGATCACCGTGTACGAGGACCGTTCGTTCACGTTCATCCTCAAGACCCCGCCGGCAGCAGAGCTCATCAAGAAGGCTGCTGGAGTTGCAAAGGGTTCGGGCACGCCGCACACCGTCAAGGTTGCGCAGCTCACCAAAGACCAGGTACGTACGATCGCCGAGCAGAAGATGGCTGACCTCAACGCCAACGACATCGACGGCGCAATGAAGATCATCGCGGGCACCGCTCGCTCGATGGGAATCACGGTGGAGGCATAATGTCCAAGAATTCCAAGGCATACAAGTCCGCCGCTGAGAAGCTCGAAGAGGGCAAGTTCTACACGCCCACCGAGGCTGTCTCTGTTGCTCGCGAAATGAGCTCGAAGAAGTTCGACTCCACCGTTGAGGTTGCTCTTCGCTTGGGTGTAGACCCTCGCAAGGCTGACCAGATGGTTCGTGGCACCGTTATCCTGCCTCACGGCACGGGTAAGACTGCTCGCGTTATTGTTTTCGCAACCGGTCCTGCAGCAGAAGCAGCAATCGCTGCTGGCGCTGACGAGGTTGGTGGCTCGGAGCTCATCGAGAAGGTAGCCGCTGGCTACACCAGCTTCGATGCAGCAGTTTCGACCCCCGAGCTCATGGGCCAGGTTGGTCGTTTGGGTAAGGTTCTTGGTCCGCGTGGCCTCATGCCAAACCCGAAGACCGGAACGGTTACCCCTGACACCGCAAAGGCTGTCTCGGAGATCAAGGGCGGAAAGATCGAATTCCGCGTTGACAAGCACTCCAACGTTCACTTCATCGTGGGCAAGGCTGGCTTCACGGCTGAGCAGCTTGACGAGAACATCAAGGCAGCACTCGACGAGGTTCTGCGCGCAAAGCCCAGCTCTTCCAAGGGTCGCTACATCACGAAGGCAACGGTTTCGACCACCTTCGGTCCTGGCATCCCGGTCGACATCAACTCGATCTAATACTGCTTAAATGAACGGGGGTCGGCTTGCGCCGGCCCCCGTTTTTTGCATTCCCTAGGCGTTGTGCTTGGGGAATATGCTGGTCAGTATCTGCCGTAGGGAGCCTTGTCGTGACCACCACTGTTCGCCGCGCTATCGAGAGTGACGCCGAGTTGCTCCACGAGATCGCTCGCCAGACTTTTCCGTTGGCGTGCCCTGCCACAACAACGCTCGAAGCGATCGCGTCCTACATCGCAGAACACCTTTCGGTGTCGGCGTTCCGTCACTACCTCACTGACCCTGCCCGCGAGGTTCTTCTCGCCGAGGTAGATGGCCAGCCCGCCGGCTACGCGCTGTTTTCTGCCGCCGAGCCCAGTGATCCGGATGTCGCCCAGGTGCTTACCCTTCACCCCACAGTAGAGCTCAGTAAATGCTACGTTCTCGGCCTCTTTCACGGCGCTGGCGTCGCGCCCGCGTTGATCGGTACGGGAATCGCGTGGGCTCGCGATCAAGGCTTTGCCGGGATGTGGCTGGGCGTGAATCAGGAGAATGCTCGCGCCAATCGTTTCTACGAAAAGATGGGCTTCGGGCTCGCCGGCACCAAAAAGTTTCTTGTCGGAGAGCGCTGGGAAGACGACTTCGTGCGTCAGCTTTCGCTCAACGAACCGCTGTCCGCCCAGTAGCCAATGACTACTATTGCGCCGCAGCGCGTGTCAACCGCTGCCATTGAGGGAGTCGCTGCCGTCGTCGGCAGTGTCGCTGTCGGCATCGCGCTTGTCGTCATTTGGGCGTCTCGGCTCATGGTGCCCCGAGAGCTGTATGTCAGCGAGTTGGGCGCGGAAGGCGAACCTACAGCGGCCGCCTTTGAGATCGCGCTCTTGCTCATTGTGGGCGGTGGCTCAGCAGTTGCGTGGAGCGCCCGACGGGTGCGCGCCTGGCCGCCATTGCTCTCTTTCGGTTCGCCAGCGTTATCTCTCTGGGTGGGGTGCGGCTTCTTCTTCATTGCATCGCAAGTGACCTGCACTTCTGGTTGCCCGTTACCCTACGGCCCGAGTTTCACCTGGCAAGACTTCACGCACACCATGGCGGCGGTCATTGCATTCGCAGCAGCATGTTGGGCGATGATCCAAACCTCGTTCGCGCGGGAACACCGCGTGCTCGCAAGAATGTCACTCATCACCGCCGTTGCGGTCGCAGTAATTGCGGGAACGGGTGGGCTCTTTTCGCTCTTCCGCTTTCAGGTTGTGCTCGGCAGCAGGCTTGAATTTGTTGCCACGACGATTGCGATTGCGTGGCTCATCATCCTCGGCACAGTGATTGCTGCTCGCGCGCTGTCACGGAATGCACGCGAGTAACGAGCTCGCTGAGTACAGAGGGCTAGGGTGCTCGCATGAGATCGAGTAGTCGATCGGCCAAGCCCACCAGGGTGTGGATCTGATCTTCGTCGCGCTCAACCCACTGGCACTTCGGCTCAGAATGCACGGGAACAAAGTCAGTGTGTTGCTCCCACACTACGAGCGTGCGGTCAGCGCCCAGCACATACTGTTGCCACCAGACCTGACGCAGGTACGAGCGCGGGATGGTGCGCCACGCTTTCGCCGTCGTCTTGATCTCCGAAAGCACGAGCGAACCATCAAGCACCGAGACGCCGTCGGGAGTTGCTAAATGCAGGGGCTGATCGTGGGCGTGAAAGAGCGCCGAACTTGACTGGATGCCGTGCGCACCCAGCACCCAGCGTGCGATTTCTGGTTCCCGAGCGCGGCCATGATCAGTGAACGCGTTGCCGCTGAAACCGGAGCCGAGAAGCTTGCTCTCCACAACCGCACGCAAGGATTGTTCAGTGGCTAGGCGGGCGGCATCCGTTGCTGTCACGCCACGACTGCGGGCACGAAGCCACGCGACTCGATCCTCAGAATGGGCAACAATGCGGTCGCGATGATTGGGCGCAACCGGCTCCCAAAGATCGAGTTCCGGTTGCATAGTCACACCCCTATTGTCTCCCGTACCGGTGGCATCGCGTGCGCGCACGACAGGGAAAGGAGGGATTCGTCGTTGCCAAGTGGCCACGAGGCACGCGTCCGCGCATTCAATGCCGGTACGAACTGGCAGACTAGGCCCATGCCAGCCATGCACCCCGACACAGCGTCAACCCCGAGCTTCCGTCGTCGCTGGGTCGGAGTAGCCGCGGCTGCAATGGTGGCAATCGTGACGCTGGTGCCGGTTGTCGGTGCTTCGGCATCCGTGGGTTCGACGCCGCCGGATGTCACGCTGTTCGCCAACGCTGATGACGGGTTGCTCTTGGAACTCGAAGAGTTTTTTGGGCAGAATCAACGCGGCAGCGGACTAGATTTCACCAATGGAATCGAGCTCGGAGCCATTGATCGCGTCTTCTTGTGGTCGAACGATTATCACTCGGGCCAATCGACAGAGACTCCGGTGCAGTACGTAAACCGTTGGATGGTCCCGGTGACAATCGGAGAAGAGCCCGTCGGGGTCGCAATGATCGGCATTGATCCCGCGACCGTTGACCCCGAAATGATTGACTTCATTCGCCGCCCCGGCGTTGCGCTTGCACTTGACGATGTCGACGACGATGCAACTCTTGTGCAGGAACCCGAGACCGGTGCCTGGTTCAGCCTCCTTGACGGCGTGATCACGCCCCTTGTTCGTGGCTCTAGCGAAGTAGCGGGAGAGATGACGCTCGAGGCATACCAGCCCATCGTGTCCACGCGTCTCGTTGAGGTCGTCGACGAGACGCCACAGCCCGACCAAGGCTCAGTGCAGTCTGTGGTGCTGATCGTGACGACAATCGTCGTGGTGTTGTTGGTCCTGCTCATTCCGACGGTCGTTGGTCAGGTGCGCGAACGCCGTGAACGTCGCGCCGCAAAAGACGGACCGGCAGTCGACACTGACGAAGCTCTCGACGAAGCCGCCTCGGCTGGCGACAGCGACGCCACGGAATCGGATGTTGCGTTAGGCCCCGCTGCGCCCGCGGGCACAGCGCCGCCAACTTCTGTTGACGATGAGATCGCGGTTGAGAGCGAGATTGCGAACGAGGTCGCTGGAGTACAGGCGGCAACCGCCGCAGTGAAGAAACCTGCCGCGAAGCGAGCGCCAGCGAAGAAAGCCCCAGCGAAGAAGGCCCCCGCGAAGAACACACCAGCTCCGAAGGCATCCGCTGCTAAGGCCACGACAACTTCGGTGAAGAAGACTTCCGCCCCGACAGCGCCGAAGACTCCCGTGAAGGCGAAGCCAAAAACGGCATCGACGTCAGCGCCCAGAACAGCGGCGAAGAAGAAGACGACGACGACTCCGGCGAAACCCACTTCACAGTCCGCGACAGCCACGGCGACCACGGCAGCGTCGAAGCCCGCTGCAGCGAAACCTGCAGCGAAGAAGCGTGCGCCCCAACCGGCCGCAAGCAAGCCGACCACGAGCGAATCAGCCGCGAAAAAGCCGGCCGCGAGCAAACCAGCCACAAAGAAGCCTGCGCCAAAGAAGCCTGCGCCGAAAACGCCTGTACCGAAACCCACTTCACAGTCCGCGGGCGCAGACGCGACCGATAGCGCAGCAGACTAGACAACCGTGGGATTGCTGCACTCTCCACTTGATCGTGACATCCGTCGCCTTGCCGTGCCGGCGCTGGGCGCGCTTGTGGCGGAACCGATCTTTCTGCTCACCGACACCGCCCTCGTGGGGCACCTCGGCAGTGCCCAACTTGGCGGCTTGAGCGTCGCGAGTGCTGTGCTGCAGACGGCCGTCGGGCTCCTCATTTTTCTGGCGTATTCCACCACTCCCGCAGTCGCTCGCTGGCTGGGGGTCGGCAATCGGGCGCGTGCTGTCGCCGCCGGCGTTGATGGCGTGTGGCTGGCCATCGCACTCGGCGTCGTGCTCGTGGCGGTCGGCATCCCCACCACTCCCTGGCTGATTAGCCTCTTCAACCCGGATGCCAGTGTCGTCGGCTACGCCACCGAATACCTGTCAATTTCGATCCTGGGCTTGCCCGCGATGCTCATCACCTTCGCGGCATCCGGATTGCTGCGGGGATTGCAGGATACGCGCACCCCGCTCGTGGTTGCCGTTGCCGGGTTTGTCTCGAATGCGCTGCTCAACACACTCTTCATTTACGGTTTCGGCTGGGGCGTTGCAGGGTCAGCAATCGGTACCGTCGTCGCAAGTTGGGGTATGGCTGCCGCCTACCTTGTGATGCTCGTCACTCTTGCCCGTCGCGAGGGTGCCCGGCTTCGACCGCACGCGACAGGCATGCTGTTGGCTGGCCATGCAGGAGCTTGGCTTCTGTTGCGCACAGCGTCTTTGCGGGCAGCGATGCTCGCCACGATAGCCGTCGCCACGAGCTTCGGAGTGCCCGAGCTTGCGACGGTTCAGATCGCACTCACGATCTTCGCGACGCTCGCCTTTGTGCTTGATGCGCTGGCGATCGCGGGGCAAGCGATGATCGGTAAAGAACTGGGGGCGAGCGACCTCCCGCGCGCCCGTGCCATTACGCGGCGCCTTATCGAGCTTGGAATCGGCAGCGGTGTCGTTCTCGGAGTCATGGTTCTTGTGTCGTCACCGTGGATCGGTTTTGCGTTTAGTTCAGACCCAGAAGTGCAGAGCGGCTTGGCGGCGCTTCTGCCGGTGCTTGCCCTCGGCATTCCGATCGCGGGCTTTGTGTTCGTGCTCGATGGCGTATTGATCGGCGCGGGGGATGCGCGCTATCTGGCGCTCACTGGCCTCATCAATCTGGCGGTCTACGTGCCCCTGCTGTGGTGGGTCGACACGGCACACCTCACAGCCGTGTCCGCGATCGTGGCCCTGTGGTTCGCTTTTGGTCTCGGCTATATCGGTGCCCGCGCTGTCACTCTGGGCATCCGTGCGCGAGGCGATCGCTGGCTGATCCCTGGGGCGACGCGCTAGAGACCACGCGCCGCCCGTCCGAGGGATACGACCCTGCTACTTCTTCTCGGTCACCGCACCGTGCTTCAGCGTCAGTCGGCGCTCGGCACGCTTCGCGACGGCTGAGTCGTGAGTGACGATGATGAGAGTGAGGCCCTGATCCCGCCACAGCCCCTCGAGTAATTCCATGATTTCGTCACGGGTCTGCTCATCAAGGTTTCCGGTCGGCTCATCGGCAAGCAGCACGGTCGGCTCCTTCACGAGGGCACGAGCGATCGCAACACGCTGCTGCTGACCGCCTGAAAGCTCAGAGGGGTGGTGGGTGAGGCGCTCGCCCAAGCCCACTTTCTCCAGAGCCGCCGTGGCCCGACTCTTGCGATCCGCGCTGGAAAGCCCGAGAGGAGCTAGCGCCGTCTCCACATTCTCTTGAGCAGTGAGGGTGGGGATGAGGTTGAAGCCTTGAAAGACGAACCCGATTGTGCGGGCGCGAATTTCAGCGAGCCGAGAATCTGGCATCTTCGAAAGTTCGTCATCGCCGAGGGTGACGGTGCCACTGGTTGGACGTTCGAGAGCGCCCAACATTTGCAGCAGCGTCGATTTTCCACCACCGGTGGGGCCTTGGATGGCCACCATCTGTCCGGTCGGGATGGTCAAACTCACCTTGTTAAGGGCCGTTACCGTGCCCCGCTTGGTTTCGTAGGTTTTTGTAAGTTCGTTGAGTTCATACATAGAAAGTCTCCTTGAGGTCTACAGGGTGTGGGGGATCAGGCGACGCTGCGGAGAGCTTCGGCCGGGCGAAGTCGTGCTGCACGCCATCCACCGAATGCTCCGGCGATGAGACCTCCCGCGATGGCGAGAGCTACAGCGATGCCGATGATTCCGAAGGTCACGGGAATCTGGAGAGCGATATCGGTCGTTGCGGCTGCCGTGGTTGCGGCATCACCGAAGCGGTTTCCGCCTCCGCCCTGACCGGCACCCTGGCCTGCAACCGCTGTTGTGGCGACTGCGCTCGCGCTGAGCACCGGAGCGATGAGATTGATGGAGAGGATGCCGAGCAAACCGACGACGACTCCGATCACTCCACCGATGGCGCCCTGCACGAGTGATTCGCCGGCAACTTGACGCACCACGGCGCCATTGTTCCAGCCGATTGCTTTCAGAGTTCCGAACTCACGGGTGCGACGGGCTACGCCCGACGTGGTGAGCAGTACGGAGATGAGGAAGGCAGCGGCGAGCACGATGATCGACAGCCACGTTCCGAGCTTTCCGACGAGGTCGGAGGCGGTGGAAAGCGAACCAGAAACGCTCGAGGCGAGGTCTTCTTGGGTCTTCACTGAGGCATCCGGAAGCGCAGTTTGCAGTGCTGACTGAACACTCGCGATGTCTGTTGAGCTTGCTGCCTGCACGTAGACAGTGGAGACCTGACCTTCAAGGTCAGCTACACGCTGAGCGGTATCGAGCGGAATGTAGGTGTTGGATGCCGTAGTCGCGTCAGACGAGGTCGAGGTGACGGTACCGATGATGGTGAATTCTTCGCCACCGATCTCGAGGGTGTCGTCGACGGCGAGTGAGCTCGTGGTGGCGTAGCTCGTGTCGAGGATGACGACGTTGGAGTCGCTGTCGCTCGTCTCGAAGGCGCGGCCATCGACAAGTTCTACGGAGGTGAGGGGGCCGACGCTTTCGCCAGCAACGTCAATTCCGGTGACGGTGAAGGTGTCAACGTCGAAGGCGCTTCCGCCTGCTCCGTCTGGGCCGCCGCGGCCGCCCTGTGCTGCACCTTCTCCTGGAACTGCACCTTCCTGTCCTGTGCCTTGTTCGGTTGCGGCATCGGGCGCTGCTACTTCGCCGCTGAAGCTCACGTTGGTGAGGGCCAGCGTGGCGGTAGCTGCGGCTACGGTGTCGAGGCCCTGTGCTGTGGTGAGGGCATCCGCATCGAAGGTGGTGCTGGCGATGCCGCTGGTGAGGCGGGACTGGCTGATGGCGGTGGTGCCGTCTGTCGTTTCGCCGTCATCAGCGCCGAATTCGAAGCGGGGCTGCTGTTGTTGCGCCTGGCCTTCTTCGCCTTCGACTGGTTGTGCGGGGTCTTGCGTGATGGTGATGTCGGTGCCGACGCCGTAGACCGAGGCCAGCACGGTAGCTTGGGCATCCTTGACGCCGGCGGCTACTCCATTGACGATCATGACAAGGGCAATGGCAAGAGCCATTCCGGCCGCGATAATGGCTGTTTGTTTGCGTCGATTGCTGAGCTCTCGATACAGGTACGTTCCGAACATGGGTCTCCTCGGGTGATGCGGACGGTGCGGTAGTTGACACAAACCTAGAAACGTCGTCTATCAGGGCTCTATGGCAAGGCTGAGAGTGGGCTTTGAAGGTCGTAAGCCCGTGGACGTGTGGCAGTTGCATCGATGGCGCACAGAAATTTCATAGGAAACTCCGAATAACTAGACGACATGATCCAGTCACACCACCTCCCCGCCGTCCAGGCTCAACCGCGCCTCAGCCGCGCCGATGGAACCGCTATTCGTGCGGTTGTGGTCGACGATGAAGACTCGCTCACCGATTTACTCTCGATGGCGCTGCGCTATGAGGGGTGGGATGTTCGGCTCGCGTCCGATGGTCCACAAGCGCTGTCGACTATCCGCGAGTTCAAGCCAGACGTCGTCGTTCTCGACATCATGCTTCCTGGCCTCGATGGCCTCTCTGTGCTTTCTCGCTTGCGGGCGGATGGCATCCAAACCCCGATTCTTTTTCTCACCGCCAAAGACTCCGTTGACGACCGCATTGCCGGTCTCACGGTGGGCGGCGACGACTACGTCACGAAGCCGTTCAGCCTCGAAGAGCTTGTTGCGCGATTGCGGGCGTTGTTGCGTCGTTCAGCGCTCACGATCTCGGGGGAGGCTAACCCCATCATCGAAGTCGGCGACTTGAGCCTCGATGAAAGCACCTATGAAGTAAGCCGCGCCGGCACAGCGATCGAGCTCACGGCCACCGAGTTCGAACTGTTGCGATACCTTATGCGTAACCCACGTCGCGTTCTGAGCCGAGCCCAGATCCTCGACCGGGTGTGGAGTTACGACTTTGGGGGCAAAGCTAGCGTGGTCGAAATCTATATTTCTTACCTTCGCAAGAAGGTCGATGTTCTTGGCCCGCCCATGATCCAAACCGTGCGCGGGGTTGGTTACATGCTGCGAGCTCCGGAATGACCAGACCTCGAGAGGTCCGGGCTCCGGGCACACGACGTCCGCCGCTGAGTCTCCGCAAGCGTTTGGTGCTTGGCAGCGCTGCTCTTATTGCGCTTGCCGCGATTCTTATCGGTGTCGTCAGCGTGTTGGCCCTTCAGGGTTTTCTCGTGAATCGGCTCGATGATCAGCTTGAGTTGGCGACGAATCGTTCTCAGGGCGCCCTCGATATTCGGGAAACCACCGACCAGAGCAGGCCGCCACCAGCACGCGATTTTCTTGCTCTTCCTGGGCAACGGGAAGGAACCATTGCGGGTCTAGTGAGCGCAAACGGTGAGATCACTGCCGGAGTTCTCGGTAACAAGGGAGCCTCGTCACCGCTAACGGAAACCCAACTCGATTCGCTGGCCGGACTTGCACAAATCGACGAACCCACGACCGTCTCGTTGGGCGGCGACCTCGGCGACTACCGGGTCATCGCATCACACAATGCCGCGACCGGGGAGTCATTGATCGTCGCCCTGCCGCTATCTGACGTGCGCGCGACAGTTCTTCAACTCACCATCCTTGTTGTCGTAATCGGCCTGCTTGCAATTGTCATTGCCGCCATCGCTGGAGCTATCGCTGTGCGCTTCGCCCTTCGCCCGCTTGAGCGAGTCGCGAGCACCGCAACACGGGTGTCTGAGCTCCAACTTGACCGCGGTGCTGTCGCGCTCGCAGAACGAGTCTCGGCCGATGACGCCGACCCGCGCACCGAAGTGGGGCAAGTGGGATCCGCTCTCAACCGACTGCTGGAGCATGTGGCATCCGCCCTCTCCGCTCGTGAAGCCAGTGAGAAGAAAGTGCGTTCTTTTGTGGCCGATGCGAGCCATGAGTTGCGCACGCCGCTGGCCTCGATCCGTGGCTATGCCGAGCTCACCCGCCGTGGTGGCCATGAGATTCCGGATGACGTTGCTCACGCGATCGGCCGCATCGAGTCAGAGTCCGTGCGCATGACCGGTCTCGTTGAAAGCTTGCTCCTGTTGGCCCGCCTCGATGAAGCTGCGCCAGTTGAGCATGCCTCTGTCGATCTCTCTCGACTCCTTATCGACGCAGTCGGGGATGCCCATGTGGCTGGCCCCGACCATGTGTGGGAGCTTGAACTTCCGGATGACTCGATAGTGGTCAGCGGCGACAACGCGCGATTGCATCAGGTCGTCGCCAACCTACTCGCCAATGCGCGAGTGCATACTCCCGCGGGCACCACGGTTACCGCGTGTTTGACGTTGGAGGCAGATCGCGCCGTCATCGAAATCCGAGACACCGGTCCTGGCATTGCTGATGAGTTGCAGGCGACGGTCTTCGAACGCTTCGTACGTGGGGACAGTTCACGCTCGCGCGCTGCGGGGAGCACTGGGCTGGGCCTCGCTATCGTTGCTGCGGTAATCGAGGCGCATGGCGGTTCGAGCTCAGTTACGAGTGAGCCGGGCAATACGGTATTCCGCATTGAGCTGCCGGCGGGCGTTGTTCTTTAGCTGAGGGCTTCTGCTGGTTTGCGCAGATGCTCCCCATCACGTACTCTTATCGAAGCCAAAGACCGCCGGTCGTTTGCATGCGCGAAAGTGTGTGTGATCGAAGTTCGTGAAAACGAAGGCCAGCGCAGGTGTGTGAAGTAGTTTTTCGGCCAGTTCTGGCCGCAACTCAGCTCCGTGCCTCTGTGTTAGCGCAGTAGGGCCGGAGCTTTTTCTTTTCTCCAGCCACTCTTTACACTTCCGTGCGGCTCTGAGGCAGACACACATCAACCAGTAGGGAGCACCATGGCGAACAAGGAAGCATCGGTCGCCGAGCTTACGGATCTTTTCCGCAACTCGACCGCCGTTCTGCTAACCGAGTATCGCGGACTCACTGTTGCCCAGCTCAAGACGCTGCGCAAGTCAATCAGTGAGCACGCAACATACGCCGTGGTGAAGAACACGCTGACAAAGATTGCAGCTAACGCAGCAGGCATTTCGTCGTTCGACGAAGAGCTCGTTGGTCCGTCTGCAATCGCATTCGTACACGGAGACCCTGTCGCCGTTGCGAAGGCTATGCGTGACTTTGCCAAGGCAAACCCTCTTCTCGTGGTGAAGGGTGGTTACTTTGACGGTAACGCGCTCACCGCTGAAGAGGTCAACAAGCTGGCCGCACTGGAAAGTCGGGAGGTGCTCCTTGCGAAGTTTGCTGGAGCAGCCAAGGCTTCACTGTTCGGCGCCGCGTATCTGTTCAACGCACCGCTCGCTCAGGCCGTTCGCACGGTCGACGCGCTGCGCGAGAAGCAGGATTCCGCGCAGTAACGCGCGGGTTAATTAGCTTAAGAAATATAGGAGAAAATCATGGCGAAAATGTCAAGCGACGACCTCATCGAGGCCTTCAAGGAACTGACCCTCATCGAGCTCAGCGACTTCGTTAAGAAGTTCGAAGAGGTCTTCGAAGTTACTGCTGCTGCTCCGGTTGCTGCTGCTGCTGCACCTGCTGCTGCTGCTGAAGAGGTTGAAGAGAAGGATTCCTTCGACGTCATCCTCGAAGCTGCTGGCGAGAAGAAGATCCAGGTTATCAAGGAGGTGCGCGCACTCACGAGCCTCGGTCTCGGAGAGGCGAAGGCAGTCGTTGACGGCGCTCCCAAGGCTGTACTCGAGGGTGCAAACAAGGAGACCGCTGAGAAGGCAAAGGCTGCTCTTGAAGAAGCCGGCGCAACCGTAACCCTTAAGTAGTCGAATCCTTTAACTAGGTTCGAGTCTCTTTAGAGACTTACTTGCCAGAAAGGCGTCACCCTTCGGGGTGGCGCCTTTCTGCGTTAATCAACACTCGGGTCGCGGTTCGCCCGGGAGGGGCGGAGAGGGCGGTCTGCGGCGTCATGTGTGGATGTGTGGATGCGTGCGGATAGCGGGGCGCGTGTGTGATGAGAGCACGCCCCAAGGCTTGTTGCGGGAGCGGGCGCAGGGCTAACAAGAACACTGCCGGGGAAAGTGTCTCAGAGGAGAACCGGTGTGAGAGAGGGGGTGGGGCGCCTGGTAACCAGCCGGGCGCCCCACCAACGTGCCGAATCCGTTGACACCAGGGATCAGGTTCCGGAGGCGGATGTTTCGGCACGAGACCGCTAGGCGCGTAAAGAATACGGGGCTAGCGGAAGTGGTGTCACTAACCTATCGAGGTGAAAGTTACGCAGCAACAGCGGCGAGGGTGAATAGAGGGTTAGTCGCGGGTGATATCCACCTGAAGGCCTAACTCGCGGGACTTGTGGATTGCCTCGACTCGCGATGTCACCCCCAGTTTTCGGTAAATGCTCTTGAGGTGAGATTTCACTGTATTCACCGAAATGAAGAGCGTTTCCGCGATCTCTGCTGAGTTGCTCCCGCGGACGAGTTCGCGGGCGATTGAGCGTTCTCGGTCGCTCAGGGCTAGTGAGTCACGCCGTACGAGGACGACCGTAAGGCCGTCGAGTCGTTTGATGAGCGCTCCAACTTCAAGCGGCTGGCTTCGCGTCGATGCGCGAGTGAGCATTTCTTGAACCACTTCGCTGGGAATAAGGCGGAATGGGCTGTGCATGCGGTTGCGCGCAGCCAGGCGTAGGGCGCGGTCGAAGGCAACATCCGATTGTTCCTCGCCCCCGAGGGAAAGATTCGCAGCTGCCTTCACGAGAAAGACATCGGCAAGCGTGCGACTTGAGTGATTATCGCCCAAAGCCTCACATTCGCGCAGCGCGTCCAGAGCACCTCGGGCGTCGCCGGTGACGAAGCGCAAGTGAGCTACAAGCCGGCTCGGGCAGACGGTGTGGTGCTGGGTGGGGGAGAGGCTGGCGAGCACATCCCAGGCTGCCCCGCTGTCGCCGAGTTGCAGAAAAGCGGCGGCGCGCAGTCCTCGAATCTCAGAATCAACGAAGCCGACGGGCTGCCATTCATCGAGCGAGAAGAGCGCTAGCCGAAGCTTTTCTAGACCTTCGTGGGCGTTTCCGACGAAGAGTTCAGTGAAGGCTTGTGCGTAGAGCCCTAACGGTTCCCAGTCGCTCTCTCGAATGGCTTTCTGCAGCCTGTCTACGAGCGGTCCGACGGAGTCTGTGCCGCGCTGCATGGCGCCGATCAACAGCTCGGTGATCAGAGCCGGGGCGTTGAATCTGCTGTCGCGCAGCGCGGGGCTAGCCCCCGTGGATTCGGCTCTGGCCACGTAACTGAGGGCATGCTCAAAGTCGCCCATGAGGAGTTGGATGAGAGCGAGGCATCCGAAAACTTCCAGCTGGTTTGCAACACTCAGATTCGTTTCCGCGAGCGAGCCGGCTAAGCGGAAATCTGCTTTTGCCCGATCGAAATCGCCACCGTGGAGAGCGATTGCTCCGCGCTGAAGCGCAATCTCTGCGGTGAGCGGAACGCGCCGGGCGAGCGGGATGACATCGCGACTATCTGCGATGGCACTCGCGCTTGTGATCGCGGCGAGAGCGTCATTGAGGCGGCCAAGCGAGCGAAGAGCTGCCGCATATCGCACGTATAGGGTCGCACGCACGAACGCGGGGGTCTCGGGGGTGAGGAGCGCGAAAGCGGCCTCGAAGTAGGGGAGCGCTGTAGTGCGGCTCGCAGTGTCTGCTGATCGGAAACTTGACGCGTAGCAGGTAATCAACCACGGGTCGCTGTGCCACAAATCGTCTGGGGTGGAGTCGAGCATTGAGCGCAGTGAAGCACCTGCCGTACTCACCACTCGGGGCCACGCTTCGCGCAGCTCGTCGAGTGCAAGAGTGAAGTCTCCCGCGGAGCGGGCAGCATCGAAAGCGCGTTCGAGCGCGCTAACGTCGGCTGTCGCCATTGCTGTATTCCCCCCTTCGAGACAGCTGTCTCGATGAGTTCGAAGATCTCGCCTGGTCGGGTGGGTGACGCGAGGGTTTACAGACTACTCCCTCCGCGCGCCGCGCTTGCATTATTTCTCAATGACCCCCCATAATGGGCACGTCGCATTCTTGACCCCCGAACGTGTGACAAATCCCGATAGAGCTACCCGGAATCCCCCGCCGGGCTAACGCGCCCCCCAGCGTATTGGTTCGAATAGTTCCAGGTCGCTCGTTACCCGAGAGCGAAACCCGAAGTGACTAACTTTTTGGCGCGCTGGCGCGCCGCAAATCGAAGCCCCCGATTCGATAAGACCACCGGCCAGCAGCGAAAGCGCTGGTCATTGCGACACATGCGCGGCATTTCCGCCATGGTTGCTCTCGCACTCGTAGTTGGTTCAGGGCTGGCAGTTGTTTCTGTCTCCTCGGCTGCCGAAGCGCACACACCGAGCATCGACGTTACGTGTGAAGGCGTAACCGTTACTGGCCGTTACTACGAAGCCAGCGGCACCGGCGAAGGCCAGCAGAACCTCATCAAGTTCCAACTTGAGGGTGGCAAGCAGCAGGTTATTGAGTTCAGCAAGAACGGATCGCACTTCTTCGCGTTCCCCAACTCCACCGAAGCCCACACCTTCACCGCATCGGTGACCGCGTGGAACAACCCCACAAACTCGAGCTGGAACCGCACCTGGACCAAGACCTCTGAACCGTGCGTCGCGCAGAGCATCGTCAGCCTGACCGCCTCGAGCTGCGAAGTGCCCGGTGGATCAACAGACATCACCGCTACTTTCAAGGGCCTCGTAGCTGACCGCAAGTACGAGCTCACTCTCTCTGACAACCTTGGCAACTCGAAAACTGTCACGTACGTCCCCAAGCAGACCACCGGTAGCTACACCTGGGAAACGGCCATCGCCGGAGCTGCTTACACCGTGACGCTCATCGATACGACGAATCGTTCGCTGATGGCATGCAAGACGGTCCAATCGCTTGCGTGCCCCGCATCGTCAGGTATCGCTATCGTCGCTAATGAATGCACGGTAAACGGTGAAGGCGCCTCTATCAAGGTGAACGTCAGTTCTCTCGTAGCTGGTCGCGAATACCGCATCGATATCGTGAACGCCAGTTCGAATGCCGTTGTTGACAGCTACACCTTCACCGCTAGCGCGGCGACCGGCTCGTACAAGTCCCAAGCGACCCCTTCCGCGAGTTACTTCGCGACGATCGTAGACACCAGCCAGGCAAACGCGACGCCTGAGCAGAGCAACACGCACACCTTCTTGCCGTGCCCCGAAGCAATAGCGAAGCCGACTCTCTTGGCAACGCAGTGCGACGCGGTCTCGACCGATGCTGAAGGTGAAATCACGATTGCAGTTGAGGGACTCGTTCCCGGACGCACCTACAACATTGTTGTGGTCGACTCCGCAAAGAAGCCCGTCCTCACCGAGAACGGCTACTTTGCAACCGCTGACCGCTACGACGCAAAGCTGACGGGAATGGCTGGCGGCACCTACACCGCAACAGTGACCGACGCGGTGCAGACGAGTTACACGAACAGCGCCACCGTAACTCTGGTGTCGTGTGCGACTAACGAGACCACGGTTCAGCTGACTGCCGAACAGTGCACCGCACCGGGTGAAAACGCTTCGCTTACTGCTACCGTTTCGCACTACGCTGCTGGCCGCGACTATACCGTTGCGCTCATGCTTGACAACGTTCTCGTGGGTAAAGCCCAGAAGCTTGACTCCAGCACCGGAAAACCTCAGAAGTTCACCTTCGAGGGTCTCGAGCCAGAGAACACCTACCGAGTCATCGTGACCGACACGAAGTCGAACCCGACAGTGACTGCTGCGGCAGACATGTACTTGGACGTGTGCCCTAGTAACCCAACCGTGATGCTCATGCAGACAGAGTGTGATGTTTTGGGTGCCTCAACGATAGCTGTATCGGCAAGCGACCTAGCTGTTGGCCAGAGCTACACGGTCACCGTAGTTACGCACTCCACTGGCAAGCCTGTTGACGGTGTTGCTCCGATCACCTTCGAGGCCGATCTCCCGACTCATGCGCTCACCATCACCGACGTGCCGAACGGCGAGACCTACACGGTGTCGATCGTGAACGCAGACAACACGTTGAGTGCGAAAGACTCGATCACGCTGGAGGTGTGCGACCTGCCCACCTTCCCGCTTCCCCCTGAGGAGCCGCCCACCGTGGTTCCCCCGGTAACGGATACCCCGACAGTTGATTTGCCAACGCTGGCATTGCCGGTTGGAGATCTGCCTACTCTGGCATTGCCGGTTGGAGATCTGCCTACCCTGGCATACACAGGCTCGAGCACAATCGCTCCGACACTGGCTGGACTCGGGTTCCTGCAGCTCGGATTGGTGCTCGTAGGGTTCAGCGTTGCGCGACGACGTTCGGTAGTTCGCGGAAACTGATCCTGACTGTTCGGCGGGCAACCCTAGTTGCCCGCCGAACTCCCGTGTGAGGTTTCTCGCACAGCGCACTCGGGCGCTGTGCGATTGGCCGTTAAGGGCAGAACTGCGAACTAGGCTCGAATTATGAGCACAGTAGGTGGTCCGCGACGCGGTGGCCGAGTTAGCGGCGGAGACTACTCCGCCCAAAAAGCAGAAAATGCTGCAGCCCCCAAGGTCCCCCACCTCCTCCAGCGCATCGCTCACCTCTTTCAGCCGCACAAGTCAGCGCTAACGCTCACCATCACTCTTGTGCTGATCGGCGCCGGCATAAGCGTGCTGCCACCGCTGCTCACCAAGCAAGCCTTCGACGAAGGCCTCTTCCCGGCGTCAGGCACACCCGATATCCCCGTGCTGGCGCAACTCGTCATCATCATGATCGCGCTCTGGATAGCGTCCGCCGCGCTAGGCGTCTGGCAGACCTACCTCACCGCGACAGTGGGCAATAAGGTCATGGGCGCGCTCCGGGTGCGACTCTTCGATCAGCTGCAGCGCATGGAGCTCGCATTCTTCACCCGCACTAAGACGGGCGTCATCCAATCCCGGCTTCAAAACGATGTTGGTGGCGTTGCTGGCGTGCTCAACAACACCGTGTCGAGCGTGATCGGCAACACCGTCACGGTGATCGCGGCGTTCATCAGCATGCTCGTGCTCAGCTGGCAGCTCACCGTGGTTGCCGTCATTGTGCTTCCGGGTATTGTGATCGCTCAACGTCGCGTTGGGCAGATCCGCGCGCGCATTGCCACCAAGACTCAAGAGTCGCTGAGCAACATGACCGCGATCACTCAAGAGTCCTTGAGCGTTTCGGGCATCCTTCTCTCCAAGAGCTTCAACCAACAGGACATCGAAACGCTGCGGTATTCCGACGAGAACGAACAACAGGTCGACCTGCAGGTGCGCCAGCAGATGAGTGGCCAGTGGTTCTTCGCCACCGTCAATATCTTCTTGTCGGTCATTCCTGCGATCGTCTACATGGTTGCCGCGTACCTCATTACTGGTGGCGTTGACGTCACTGCCGGAACAATCGTGGCCTTCACGACAGTGCAGGCACGCCTCATGTTCCCCCTCCTTGGACTTATGAGGGTGGCGCTCGACCTTCAAACATCCTCGGCTCTCTTCGCGCGAATTTTCGAGTACCTCGACCTCACGCCAGCGATCACCGACAAGGCCGATGCCCACGAGGTAAATAGGGCCGAGCTGGGAGCGGTCGCTTTCGATAACCTGACTTTCCGCTATCCCGACGCCGAGGCATCCACTCGGCCAACGCTTGACTCAGTCAGCTTCTCGATTGAGCCCGGACAGTACGCGGCCTTTGTCGGTCCCTCCGGTGCCGGCAAAACCACCGTGTCCTATCTGATTCCTCGGCTCCATGAAGCGAGCAACGGGCGCGTGCTCTTCGCCGGCGACGATGTGAAGGATCTCACCCAAGATTCGCTCATCCGCAACATCGGCATTGTGAGCCAGGAAACCTACCTCTTTCACGCGACCATCGCCGAGAACCTCTCCTATGCGCGACCGGATGCGACGACCGAGCAGATCGAAACCGCAGCGCGTGCCGCGAACATCCACGAGACGATCATGTCGTTTCCCGATGGCTACGCCACGACGGTGGGGGAGCGCGGCTACCGACTGTCGGGCGGAGAGAAACAGCGCATTGCTATTGCGCGCGTGCTGCTCAAAGACCCCAGTGTGCTTATCCTCGATGAAGCGACGAGCGCGTTGGACTCCATCTCTGAGCGCATTGTGCAAGCAGCCCTCGATACCGCTTCGCGGGGTCGAACGACCATTGCCGTAGCCCACCGGTTGTCGACGGTGCGTTCGGCGGACGTGATCTTCGTTGTCGTCGCCGGAGCGATTGTGGAGCGCGGAACGCACGCCGAGTTGATCACGCGCGGCGGCGAGTACTCGCGGTTGTATGCGGAACAGAACCGCACCGACTAGGGGCCACGCACATCCCGTAGGCGAGCGCTGTTGCGTCGAGCGCCAACGTTCCGGACGCTGGGCGTAGGCTGGGGTAGCCCTCGGGGTTGCGGGCACACTACTTTTGCCGCGCCCACAACCGGGCACTCTCTTAGCTAGGAATCGCTTGACTACCGTCGTTCATCCCGGTGACTCACTCTCTGCACGTCAACGGCTTGTGTATGTCCTCGTGCTTGGCGCGCTGACCGCGCTCGGCCCGTTTACCGTCGACCTGTACCTGCCGGCGTTCCCTCTCATCGAAGCGGATCTCGACACCACTGCGGCCATCGTCCAGCTCACGCTGACCGCGACGACCCTCGGTTTCGCGCTTGGCCAGCTCATCGTCGGTCCGCTGAGTGACCGAATCGGTCGACGCCTTCCGCTACTCGTTGCCACGAGCGTGCACCTCATGGCGAGTATCGGAGTTGCCCTCGCAGCCAACATCGAACTGCTCTTCGTCTTTCGCCTCATCCAAGGAATGGGAGCGGCCGCGGGTGCTGTCGTGACCATGGCAATCGTGCGCGACCTCTTTGGCGGGCTCCCTCTTGTGCGGATGCTGTCACGCCTTGCCCTCGTGCAGGGGCTTGCGCCCATCTTGGCTCCGCTCATCGGGTCTCAGCTCTTGCTGATCACCCCGTGGCGTGGAATGTTCGTCTTCCTGGCGATCTACGCCGGTTTGGTATTGATCGCTGCGTGGTTCCTCATTATCGAAACCTTGCCGCCAGCCCGGCGCCGAGACCTCGGCCATGCCACGGCAGGCCAGCGCTACAAGGCCCTCTTCACTGACCGGGTGTTCGTGGGCACGGCGATCATCGCGGGAATGACCTTCTCTGGGCTTTTCGCCTACCTCGCCTCATCTCCGTTCCTCTTGCAGAACGTCTACGGTCTTGATCCTCAAGCGTTCGGTCTTGTCTTCGCCGTGAACTCGGTGGGGGTCGTGATCGGAGTCCAGTCCGCAGCATTCCTGATGCGATTCATCGGGCCGCAGTGGATTCTTGCCGGCTCCGGAGTCATGCTGCTGCTCTCGGCCTCCACGATCGTGTTCCTCGACATCGTGAACGGCGATCTCATCACGGTGCTGATTCCCCTGTTCTTCTTCGTGATGTCCTGTGGCTTTTCGTTCCCCTGTACTCAAGTGTTGGCGCTCGCCAACCACGGGGGAGAAGCGGCGACGGCGGCGTCAGTGTTGGGCGCCGTGAACTTTGGGCTTGCCGGACTCACCTCGCCTATCGTCGGCGCCTTCGGAATCACCAACGCAATCCCGATGGGCATTGTGATGGGGAGCACCGCAATCGTGTCGATCATCGTGATGTGGACGGTCATCCGTCCGCGTACCGTGCCTGCGCTATCGCGCTAGGCATCGCGAGAAGTGTTGAGGCTCACGGAGCGCTGACAGCCGCGGATTGTCTCGGCACTCGCCAAGATTCACCCGGTACCGTAAATGGGTGAATACTGAAATTTCGCCAGCGGAAGCTCGTCAGGTTACCCAGCGCTGGCCGCTTATCAGTGGAGTGACCGCCGTGGTGCTGGCCGTGCTGCTCGGTTTTCTTATCGCGACGCGAGACGGCGTGCTGAGTCTCGACCAGCTAGTACTCGACGACCTGCTGAGCGTCCGTGCCGATATTTTCACCGTGCCAGCTCTGGTCATGGATTTTGTGGGTGGTGGATGGTTCGGGGTATTTGTTGTCCCGCTGGGGGCAGCGCTTGCGTTCTTTATTGCGAAACGTCGTTCGGCAGCGCTCTACTTTGTGCTGGCGTCAGCACTGAGCGCTGGCGTTGTTCAGTTACTCAAGTCACTCTTTGGTCGCGCGCGTCCTGAGGAGATCTTGGTCACAGCCGATATCGGTTCATTCCCGTCGGGGCATGTGGCCAACGCCGCTACTGTCACGGTCGTGCTCATCATCCTGCTGCAGCGTCGGTGGGTGCTGGTGGCCGGTATCGCCTACACAATTCTCATGATCTTGAGTCGCACGTATCTGGGGGCGCACTGGCTGAGCGACACCATCGGAGGTGCACTCCTCGGTGTTGGTGTCGCGATTATTGTGTGGGCGCCATTCGCTCATCGCTTAGCGACCGAAGACCCACAATCTGGCATCAATAAGAGCGCTGGGCGACCTCACTCCGTAGGCTAGAAGAATGACGGATGCCGCAGCCCAAGTAGAAGCCGCCAAGAAAGCCTTAGCCCAGGCGCAGGCCGCGCTCGCGGCCGCCGAGCTGGCATCGGCAGAGGCCGCGCTTGCCGCCGAGCAGGCCGCGGCCGCAGTGCCGGAGGCAACGACCGCCGAGACCGCACCGGAGGCCGCACCGGAGGCCGCACCCGAGACCGCACCGGAGGCCGGGCCCCCAGAACCAGCAGCCGACAAGCCGGCAGCGGCGAAGTCAGCCCCAACGAAAGCCACCCACGCTACCGGTTCGGGTGACGGCCCCCTCAGCGCGGCTCAGGTAGCCGACATCCGAGAGGGCTACGCCTTCGACGGTGAGGTGCTTGAGATGGGCGCTCTCGTCAATGGAGATGCGCTCTCCGATGTTCCGGTGCGCATTCCGATCGCGATGCTCAACCGTCATGGTTTGGTGGCGGGTGCCACCGGAACCGGTAAGACGAAAACGTTGCAGGTGCTGGCCGAGCAGCTTTCGGCTGCCGGCGTTCCCGTCTTCGCCGCCGACATCAAGGGTGACCTCTCGGGCATTGCTACCGCAGGCAGCTCGAGTGACAAGCTGCTGGAGCGCACCGAGTCGATCGGCCAAGACTGGCTGCCCGCAGCATCCCCCACAGAATATTTCACGCTGGGCGGTAACGGCATCGGCGTGCCGATTCGGGCGACGGTTTCCAGCTTTGGGCCACTGTTGCTCTCGAAGGTGCTCGGCCTCAATGACACGCAAGAGTCGAGCCTGGGCCTGATTTTCCACTACGCCGATCAGACCGGACTGCCGCTGGTTGATCTCAGCGATTTGCGCGCTGTCGTGCAATACCTGCTGAGCGATGATGGCAAGGTCGAGTTGAAGAACCTGGGCGGCTTGTCGTCGGCGACTGCTGGCGTCATCCTGCGTGAGCTCATCGGTTTTGCGAACGAGGGCGCCGATGAGTTCTTTGGCGAACCGGAGATTGATACGTCACTCTTCCTGCGCACCAACGCGGAAGGCAAGGGCATTGTGAGCTTGCTTGAGCTGCCGGGCGTGAGCAACAAACCAGCGCTCTTCTCGACATTCTTGATGTGGCTTCTTGCTGACCTCTTCAATGACCTTCCCGAGGTCGGAGATATCGACAAGCCCAAGCTCGTGTTCTTCTTTGACGAAGCCCACTTGCTGTTCAACGATGCCTCGAAAGACTTTATTGAGTCAATCACTCAGACGGTGCGGCTCATCCGTTCCAAGGGCGTCGGTGTGGTGTTCGTCACCCAGACGCCTAAGGATGTTCCGAGCGATGTGCTTGCCCAGATCGGTTCGCGCTTCCAGCATCAGCTTCGTGCACACACGCCGGATTCGGCGAAGGCGCTCAAGGCGACCGTCTCGACCTACCCCACATCGGGCTATGACCTCGGAGAGGTGCTGACGTCACTCGCGACTGGCGAGGCCATCATCACCGTCATGAATGAGAAGGGCGCTCCGACTCCCGTGGCGTGGACTCGATTGCGCGCACCGCAAGGTTCGATGTCGCCGACGGATGCCGGCACGATGGAGGCTGCGGTCGCCGCATCCCCGCTGATGGTGACCTACGGCACCGCGGTTGATCGGGAATCTGCTCGGGAGATTTTGGCCGGCAAGATGAATGCGGCGGCTGAGGCAGATGCCAAAGCGGAGGCGGCGGAGGCGGCGGCAGACGCTGCTGCGGTTGCCGCTAAAGACGCTGAGAAGCTCGCGAAGGCGCACGCTAAGGAGCAGGCGAAGGTGCAAGCCGACTACGAACGAGCGCTCAAAGACATGAACAAAAAGACCACGTCGCGCACCACTACACGCACGACAACGCGCAAGCAGCCCAATGTTTTGGGCGACGCCTTGAGTTCACGAACTGGACAGACGGTCGTGCGCGAGGTGCTTCGCGGAATTTTTTCGACCCTCAAACGTCGGTAATTCCGACCCGTATCCGGAGCTCTCCGCAGCGGGCACTCGGGCACGCAAACGCGCCTAAAACCCAGTGTTCTAGCGGAAGTAGAGCGCAAAGTTCGCTCCAGTCGGCGGTGGCAGCGAACCGAAATAGGCTCGCTGTTGCCAAATCGTGACCATTCGAATGTACAAAAACTTGCTGCGTTCACTTGTCAAACCCAACGGTTAGACAGTTTACTGGTGAACGTCCGATTCACTTCTTGAACGGAACAGCACTCATATTCCAATGGAGGAACACAGAATGCGTAAGCCACTTTCCATTATCGCCGGGGCGGTGGCCTTAGGCCTCGTTCTTGCGGGCTGCTCGAGCACCCCTAGCTCAGACCCCGACAACGCTGACCAGGTTGAGGTATTCACCTGGTGGGCCTCAGGATCCGAAAAGGTCGGCCTTGACGCTCTCGTCACGGTATTCGCTGAGCAGAACCCTGACATTGAGTTCATCAATGCATCTGTAGCTGGCGGCGCCGGCTCCAACGCCAAGGCAGCTCTTGCATCACGCCTCGAGTCGAACGACCCGCCGGACACGTTCCAGGCCCACGCCGGAGCAGAGCTCACGGACTACATCAACGCCGGTCAGCTTCAGGACCTCAGCTCGTTCTACCAAGAGAACGGCCTCACGGATGTCTTCCCCGAGAGCCTGATCGAGCGCATCACCGTTGACGGTGCCATCTACTCGGTACCCAGCAACATCCACCGTGCCAACGTCGTCTGGGCCAACACCCAGGTGCTCGAGGATGCCGGGATCGACCCCAAGGCTGCTCCTGCTGACATCGACGCGTGGCTTGTAGACCTGAAGAAGCTCAAGGACGCTGGAGTCGAGACTCCTCTCGCGCTCGGCACCGAGTGGACTCAGATGCAGCTCTTCGAAAACGTACTCATCGCTGACCTTGGCGCCGAGGGCTACTCGGGACTCTGGACCGGCGACACCGCCTGGGACGACGCTGGAGTAGAGACCGCAATCGGTCACTACGGCGACCTGCTCGAATACACCAACAGCGACTTCGCTGGCCTCGACTGGGATGCTGCAACGCAGATCGTTCTCGATGGCAACGCTGCCTACAACGTCATGGGTGACTGGGCCGAGTCTGCATTCCAGCAGGCCGGTTGGACCTACGACAACGAGTACACCACCTGGGCAACCCCCGGCACCGATGGAGTCTTCGACTTCCTCGCTGACTCGTTCACCCTCTCGGAAGGCGCTCCTCACGAAGCGGCTGCCATTGACTGGCTGACGACCATCAGCTCGGCTGAAGGCCAGAAGGCATTCAACCTCGCTAAGGGTTCGATCCCGGCACGTACCGACACGGTTGCTTCTGACTACCCCGCGTACCAGCAGACGGCTATCAAGTCGTTCGGTGAAGACACCGTTGTTAGCTCGCTCGCACACGGTGCAGCAGCAAGCATCGCCTGGTCGGGAGACATCTCTTCGGCCATCGGCAAGTTCGGCGCTGACCGCGACGCAGCTTCGCTTCTGTCCGGACTCGTTGCCGCCGCTGACAAGGCTCAGGGCTAACTAGCACTACGAGACATAGTGGGTGGGGGCGGCGACGCTCCCACCCACTACCGTGCAAACCGAGGAGCTCGCGCGTGAAAAAAGGATACAAAAACTGGGGCCCACCGCTCCTTTTGATATCCCCGACGATTATCGTTCTCGGGATATTTGTTTATGGCTTGATCGGCGCCAACATCTCGGTGTCGCTCAGCAACCGGAACAGTCTTGTTCCCGCTACTGAGTTCGTTGGACTCGATAACTACATCGCTCTGTTTGGCGAAGAGCGCTTCATCCACTCGCTTCAGAACCTTGGTATCTTCACCCTCTTCTTCATCGGTGGCACCATGATCTTCGGATTCTTGTGGGCGTGGATGCTCGACAAGGGCGTCACCGCAGAGGGCGTTTTCCGCTCGGTGTTCCTGTTCCCCATGGCGATCTCGTTCGTGGCATCCGGTGTCGTCTGGCGCTGGTTGCTCAACAGCGCTGAGGGTGACCGTGCATCCGGACTCAACCGGGTCTTCGAGAACCTCGGGCTCGACTTTCTCCAGAACTCGTGGTGGAACGATCCAACCTGGGGCATGGCGGCCATTGCGTTGCCCGCCATCTGGCAGCTCGCCGGCTACGTCATGGCACTCTTCCTTTCGGGCTTCCGTGGCATCCCTGAAGAGCTGCGCGAAGCAGCCCGCATGGATGGCGCGACCGAGTGGAAGCTCTACCGCTACGTGATCTTCCCCCAGCTCAGCCCCGTCGCGCTGTCGGCTCTCATCATCGTGGGCCACATGTCGCTGAAGGTCTTCGACCTCATCATGGCGATCACGAAGTCGATCTACCAGACCGAGGTTCCCGCAACCTACCTGTGGGTTGCTTTGACCTCTAACGACTACGCCAAGTCGGCCACTATCGCGACGATCCTGTTGCTCTTCGTTGCCGTCGTAATCGTCCCGTACCTGATCTACACCGCTCGCGCAGAGAAGAGGCAAGGATGAGTGTCGCAACTGGACTCGACAAGAAGCCAAGCGAACCCACCACTGAGTCGCACATGCCGCAGAGTTCGGCAATTCGTGCGCGAGCTGGACTGAGCCGCACCGCGAAGTACGTACTGCTGGTGTTCTTCCTGGTCATTGTGTTGATGCCCGTGTACGTATTGATCGTCACGAGCCTCAAGCCGCCGCAGGACGTCAACCCCGCCACCTCGTGGGGGCTGCCGGTTCGTTGGCCGTGGGAGCCTGCTTTCGAGGGTGGACCAACCGGCTTCGACAACTGGGCACTCGCGTGGAACGCGCTGTCGGCATCCATCGGTCGCACGTTCTTGCTGGCGATCCCTGCCGCACTGATCGCGTCGTTCCTCGGAGCAATGAACGGTTTCGTTCTTGCCCGCTGGCGCTTCCCGTACGCCGATGTCGTCTTCACGTTCATCCTGTTCGGAATGTTCATTCCGTACCAGGCGATCATGACGCCGCTCGTGCAGATGAAGACCAGCCTCGGCTTGCCGAGCGATGTCTCCACCCTGCTCGTGGTGCACGTGATTTACGGTCTGCCGATCTGTACGTTGATCTTCCGCAACTACTACGCCGGCATCCCTCATGAGCTCATGGAGGCTGCCCGCATGGACGGTTCGGGGATGCTGCGCACGTTCCGCAGTATCGTCTTGCCGCTGTCGCTTCCCGGCTTTGTTGTCACGATCATCTGGCAGTTCACCTCAGCGTGGAACGACTTCCTGTTCGCGCTGTTCCTGTCGAACCAGAATGAAGGGCCCGTATCACTCGCGCTCAACAACCTGGCGCAGGGCGCTCAACTGGCGAACTACGGTGCCGCGATGGCGGGTGCGCTGCTTGCATCGCTGCCCACGCTGGTCGTGTACATCGTGCTCGGCAAGTACTTCATCGGTGGACTGATGAGCGGCTCGGTCAAGAGCTAGCTCAGATCTCCTCGCTGCGAATGCCGCGGTGCTGTTGCCCATCCAGAGGGCGCCGGCACCGCGGCATTTGCGCGTTAACAGGGGAGTCGCTGCTGCCGCTAACGCTGTGGCTAGCGCTACGGCTGCGGCCGTCGCTAGCGAGCGAGGGCGTTGATGACGGTGAGCGCTGCGGCAAAGACACCGGCAACCGCGGCCGTGGTGCCAATCGCAATAGCGACCACGAGGAGGGGATACCGCTCATACGTATACAGGGTTTCGGGGTAATCGCGCCGAATTTCGCCGTGTGAAACGGTGCCGGGGATTGTTTCGACGGGCACGTTGAAGTGAGACGCGACGAATTCGAAATCCTCGGGAGCCCAATACTGCCCGCGCATGCGCAACAGGCGACGGTCATTGTGACCCATCACGGAGAGTTCGGCCCGCGATTCCAAGCCATCGCTCGTGAAGACGGTTGACCGCACGATCAAGGTGGCGTCTGACTTGTCGAAGTGCGTCAGTCGCCCGAAGAAAAAACCGCGCTCGGTGACGAGGGGGGAGTTTGCACCGATCCAGATGGCGCTGCGAAAGTAGGAAACACACGCGGCTATGGCGGCGGCGATAGCGACCGCGTGAGTGATCACGACCGCAAGCCACGGCCCATCCGGAATCGTGAGGGTATACAGTGCGCCGAACACGATTACCGTGAAAATCAGCCAAGCCTGAAACCCGCGCCACAAGAGCGAACGGGGTTGACCTAGCCGCCGACGAGGATCGTCACGGCGAGGTTTGAGGCTCACTGGCCTAGTCGACAACGGCGTTCCCTTCGTTTTTTCGCGTGGGCGATCACAATGGGGTAAGTGCGGAGAATGGGGGATTCGAACCCCCGAGGGCTTGCACCCAACACGCTTTCCAAGCGTGCGCCATAGGCCACTAGGCGAATTCTCCTGACAGGTTGAACGCGCGTTAGCGCAAACAGCCTCAAGTGATCATAACGGGGTGGGCGGCCCAGTGGTAATCGACGTTCCGAACGCCGTGAATTCGGGGAGTGCAGCCGGCGCGCGAGGGGTAATAATTTTGGGTAGACTGGGGGCGGCTCCTCGCGTGGCGCCATCCAGGCCAATTCCCCCAGGACGGAAACGTAGCAAGGGTAACCGGGCTCTGGCGGGTGCGCGAGGGGTCTTTTCTGTTAAGCGCCCGGCATCTCCTTCTGGGGCGTATCTTCCGGCGTAGGCTGGAGAGGTGACGCGGAATATCTACATCACCTCCATCGAGGGCCACGCTGGCAAGTCCACCATCGCCCTCGGTCTGCTCGACACGCTTAGTCGCGAAGCGAAACGACTTGGCGTGTTTCGGCCCGTCGCTCGCACCAGCGATGAGCGGGACTACGTCTTAGAGATGTTGCTCGGTCATGAAGCCGTCAATCTCAGCTACGACGAGGCTGTCGGCGTGGGCTACGACGACGTGCACGCTGATCCCGAGCTGGCACTCAGCCGCATCATCGAACGGTTTAAGGCAGTCGAGGCCCAGTGCGACGTTGTCGTGATTGTGGGCTCTGATTACACGGATGTGGGCAGCCCGACAGAGCTGTCCTACAACGCCCGCGTCGCCGCGAACCTCGGTGCTCCGGTGCTCCTTGTATTGGGTGCTCAGTCTGAGGACGGCGAGAGCCGCAGCCCCGCTGACATGGCGCAGGTTTATTCGATAGCGCATCAAGAATTGGATGCCGCCCACGCCCGGTTGGTCGGTGTGGTCGTCAATAGGTCTGACCCCGACTTCATGACCGACATCATCGCCGGAGTGAGCGCGGCGGTCGGCGACGATACTCCGGTGTGGGCTATCCCCGAAGACCCCTTCCTTATCGCGCCCAGCCTTGCCTCTCTGCTCACTGCCGTTGATGGTGAGTTGCTGCGCGGCGACGATGATCTGTTGCAGCGTGAAGCGCTCGGCGTGGTCGTGGCCGGTATGACGATGGAGAACGTGCTGCTGCGTCTCATCGAGGGCTCGGTCGTGGTGGTTGCTGGCGACCGGTCGGATGTGTTGCTGGCGACGCTGATGGCACACGCGTCGGAGACGTTCCCTTCGCTTGCGGGCATCATCCTCAACGGTGGGTTCGAGCTGTTGCCTCAAATCGAGCGCCTCATGGATGGTCTCGATGTGTCGTTGCCCGTGATTCGCACCTCGTTCGGCACCTATGACACCGCGCGCATTATTACCAAGACGCGCGGTCGCTTGGCTGCCGAGTCTCCCCGCAAGTTCGACACGGCGCTTGCCCTGTTTGAACAGCACGTGGATGCCGCAGAGCTGCTGCGTCGACTCGACCTGCATCCGCCCACCGTCGTCACGCCGCTCATGTTCGAGTACGGTCTGCTCGATCGCGCTCGCAGCATCCCGCAGAACATTGTGTTGCCGGAGGGCAGTGATGACCGCATTTTGCGCGCATCGAGCACGCTGTTGCGCCGTGGCGTTGCCACGCTCACGATCCTGGGTGACGAGGGCGAGGTGCGTGGCCGCGCGGCTGAACTCGGTCTCGATATCTCGGCCGCGAGCATCCTGAGCCCCTTTGATGAAGAACTGCGCACCCGATTCGCGACGGAGTATGTGAAGCTGCGCGCCCACAAGGGAATGACGATGGAGGTCGCGCGCGAAACTGTGACCGACGTCTCCTACTTCGGCACCATGATGGTGCACTTGGGGCTGGCCGACGGCATGGTCTCGGGCGCAGCGCACACCACGGCTCACACCATCCGCCCTAGTTTCGAAATCATCAAAACCAAGCCCGATATGTCGATCGTGTCGAGTGTGTTCTTGATGTGTCTTGAAGACCGCGTCCTTGTCTATGGTGACTGCGCTGTGAACCCCGACCCAGATTCCGCTCAACTCGCTGACATCGCTATCTCTTCTGCCGCGACTGCTGCCCAGTTCGGCATCGAGCAGCGCATTGCCATGCTGTCGTATTCCACCGGCTCCTCAGGCAGCGGTGCGGACGTCGACAAGGTTCGGGCCGCTACCGCGCTCGTGGTCGAACGACGCCCTGATCTTGCCGTCGACGGCCCTATTCAATACGACGCTGCCGTGGATGCCGCCGTCGGAAAATCTAAAATGCCCGACTCAGAAGTTGCCGGCCGCGCGACCGTGTTCATATTCCCCGATCTGAATACGGGCAACAACACCTACAAAGCCGTGCAGCGCAGCGCCGGAGCAGTGGCCATTGGGCCTGTCCTTCAAGGCCTCCGCAAACCGATCAACGATCTCTCGCGTGGGGCGCTCGTGCAAGACATTGTGAACACCGTCGCGATCACTGCAATTCAGGCTCAATCGGTCGCCGCCGAGGCCTCCGCGCTACAGGGCATCGCCGATGATGCCGCTGCCAAGGAGAAAGAATGACAACCGTCTTCGTGGTGAACTCCGGTTCATCGTCGATCAAGTGGGAACTGCTCGATGCCGAGTCCGGTTCCGTCTATAGCGGCGGCATCGTGGAACGCATCGGGGAACCCGGCGGAGGCGCAGCGGACCACGACGACGGGATGCGGCAGATCCTTGCGGAGCTGGGAGACGAACATCCGGCCGTCGTTGGACACCGTGTCGTTCACGGGGGAGCCGAGTTCACGCAGGCGACCGTGATCACCGATGAGGTCGAGGACCGACTTGAAGAGATTTCAGTGCTGGCGCCATTGCACAACCCCGCCAATCTGAAGGGCATTCGCGCAGCGCGAGCGACGTTCTCGACCGTGCCTCATGTGGCGATTTTTGACACCGCATTCCATGGCACGCTGCCACCGCACGCCTACACGTACGCGATCAATACGGAACTGGCCCGAGTGCACGGCATCCGTCGCTACGGTTTTCATGGCACCTCGTACCGGTACGTTTCGGAGCGGACCGCTGCGGTGCTGGGCAAAGATCTCGCCGATCTCAGGATGATCGTGTTTCACCTGGGCAATGGAGCATCCGTGTGCGCGATCGATGGTGGTCGCAGCGTCGACACCTCAATGGGCATGACTCCGCTCGAGGGGCTCGTGATGGGCACCCGCTCGGGCAACATCGATCCTGGGGCACTTTTTCATCTCGGCCGGGCCGGAATGGACCTCCCCGGACTAGACCACTTGCTCAACAGGGAGAGTGGATTGCTCGGCATGACCGGCACCGGAGACATGCGCGATGTGCAGTCGAAGGCGGATGCTGGCGATGAGCAGGCGCAGGCAGCGCTCGGTGTTTACTACCACCGGTTGCGTCACTACTTGGGGGCGTACCTCGTGGCCCTTGGCGGAGCGGACGCCGTCGTGTTCACCGCGGGCGTCGGCGAGAACAACGCCAACACGCGCCTCGCGACGGTCGAGGGTCTCGAATCGTTTGGGATCGAGATGGATGTCGCTGCTAATGCCACAGCCAATCGTGGCGAGCGCGTCATCTCGGCATCCGATTCGCGCGTGAAGGTTCTCGTCATTCCGACGAACGAAGAACTGCAAATAGCACGGGAATCAGTTGAGGCGGTAGCGCTATAGCGCTGTAGCGCGGCGTCGGCAGAGGCTTGGAGAGCATTGCTCGGTCTCGCTGTATATTTTCCAACTGATAGTCTGCCGTCGGTCCGGGCACTCCGGTCAGGTCAGGGGAGCCGTGTCGAAAGTTCAGAATAGTAAGGCGCCAACGCGTCTTGCTTCATGGTTCCGCGGAGATATCAACGGCCTCAGAGTTCTGGCAATCGTTCCCGTTGTAGCGTTCCATGCGGGTTTCCCCGGCTTCGGTGGCGGTTTCATCGGTGTCGACGTTTTCTACGTGATATCCGGATTCTTGATCACCACGAACTTGCTGCGCGAAGTTGAAGCTACCGGTCGGATCAACATCGGGCAGTTCTGGGCCAAGCGTGTCCGAAGGCTTGTGCCTGCGTCCGTGCTCATGGTGCTTGTGACGCTACCGCTAGCGGCCTGGCTCCTTTCGCCACTTCAATGGGCCGATCTGGGTCGCGCCGCCGCAAGTACCCTGCTGTACGTCTCCAATTTTCTGTTCTCTCAGCAAGCGACGGACTATTTCACGGTAGACCTCGGCGATCCGAGCCCCTTCCTTCACACGTGGTCTCTTGGTGTCGAGGAACAGTTCTATGTTCTCTGGCCGCTAGTGGTCATTGCTGCTGCCGTTATCGCCCATCGTCGGGGGGTCGCGATCCGCCGAGTCCTGTTTATCGCTTTCTCCGCCACGATTCTGCTCTCGTTCCTGCTCGCCCTCATCTGGACTCAGACGGCACCATCGGCTGCTTTCTATCTACTGCCCGCACGGGCGTGGGAATTCGCAGCGGCAGGCCTTCTTGCTCTGCTTCCCGGCCGCTATCTCGGTGCGAAACTGCTCCGCTCGCTGATGACCGTTATCGGTGCAGCCGTCTTACTGGCGACCGTCGTTTTGCTCCCTGAAACTACGCCGTTCCCCGGGTTCGCAGCGCTTCTTCCCGTCGCGGCGACGATGCTGATCATTCTCGGCGGTCGTCGCGCAGATGACGAGGTCCCTGCCTTGCCGGCGCGTGTGCTCGCGATCGCACCTATGCAATGGGTCGGAAACTTGTCGTACTCGTGGTACCTCTGGCACTGGCCATTCATAGTGCTGGCAGGGGTGGCGTTTGAGTCAGAACGCCTTCGAGTCACCGTAGGAGCTGCCGCTGCGTCCTTCGTGGCTGCTGCCATCACCTACTACTTGGTCGAGAACCCTATTCGTTTCAACCCGGCACTTGTCCGTTCTCTTCGGCGCACCTTCATCTCTGCAGCAGCCGTCACCGTCGTCGGGCTACTTTTGGCTGGTGGAGCCGTGGTGCAGGGAAATCTTGCGGTTCAGGAATACCGGCTGATCGAACAAGCTCGGGCTGATAAACCTGCACCGGAGTGCGACCGAGAAACCACTGTCGTCAGCGGCGTCAATCTCTGTGAGATGGGCGACGTGGATAGCCCGGTGACCGTTGTGCTGGTGGGCGATTCTCATGCGGGGCAATGGAAAGATGCCTTAGCCGAGGCGGCGAAACAGGAAAATATTCGACTAGTTGTTCGTTGGCTCACTGCCTGTGCGGCGATTGGCGTGGATACTTTGAGCTCGAAGGGGGAGTTCACTGAAGGGTGCCAAGGTTTCGTCCAAGACACCGAAAACATCATCGAGGAAATCGAACCTGATGCAGTTCTCATCTCCCAAGCTGAGGCCTACGACGGCCGAATCGTCGAACCCGATGGTGGAGCCCTTGTATTGTCCGAACAACTCGACCTATGGCGCGCTTCCTACGACAACACGATCATTCTTTTTGAAACACTGGGTGCTCGGGTGGGCGTGATTCAAGACAACCCGCGCGTTGGCTACGATCCCAGTACCTGCCTAGTGCGCTCAGGTGGGGACGCTGAGGGCTGTGCCTCGCCCAGAGACGAGGCTCTGGAAATGACGGCAGTACTCCAGGCGGTGGCGAAGGAAGCCATCGAGGGTCATGATCTTGCGGTGTTCTACACGACTAATGACACACTGTGCGACGAGGAAGTGTGCAAGGTAATGGACGGAGATGTCCCCGTCTACCGCGACTACAACCATCTCTCACGGCAGTGGACCATGACTCAAATCCCTGACCTCCGAGAGATGCTCGTGACGCTCGTCGGTAGCACGAAAGTCGGTTGAGGCTGTAACCCGATAGACCACTTGTTTGTCCCCCTTTATGGACCCTTGTGGTGACACTCTCTGAGCTTTTATTATGGTTTCGAGACCGAATTCGGGCGGTCTCAACGTTGGGCCAACCACCCTGCGAGTAGCTCACCACTACTCGAGTTGAGACTGTGTGCACTCGGTGCACCGGTCTCGCGATCAGGGGGGGGCATTGTGGTTTTCAGGGAACCAATTTTTGGTACAGACAAACGCACGAGCGGTCAGGCGCGCACCATTCGCGCGAGCGTTGCTACGTTCGCCGCTGCGGGGCTTGTCACGCTCTCTGTCTTCTCTGCTGGCGCTCCGGCGCACGCGGTCGCGGGTGATGACTCCACCGCGGATGCGACTTTCTTGTCTGGGACGCTTCTTGCGGGACTCCTCCCCGCGCAGGTTGCTCTGCTCGGCGCATCAGCCGCGAGCAACGATGGAACCCAAGCTCTACAGACAGATACCTCCGGAGTCGGCGTGCTCGCGGCGGTCACTGCCACCGCTGGTGGAATCGGTGTGCCTATCGCCCTCGCCGATGCTGGGGTTCTCGGCACGTTTGCTCACGCCGCGGATGACGGTAGCTCAATCGCCGCAACAGGATTGGCTGATGTCTCGGGAGACATCGGGGCTTCCCTTTTCGATCTGACAGACCAACCGTCGTCTCTTTCCTTAGGGCTCGCCGAGGCTTTGGGAACCGATCTTGCGAACGAGCTGACGGCGCTCTCCCTCGAGGTTGGAGCAGCCAGCTCTCGGGCATCTGTCGCAGCTCCCGCCGCACCGGCAGGCTCCTACGAGATCGTGGGCGCCGAACTTCGACTCACCAGCGACACTGTTGCTGGAGTGAGCGCCACAGTAAACGGCCTGGCCTCGACGCTGTCCGGCGCTGTTGATGCTGTTGCTGGGCCCAGCGGCTCGCTAGTGAGCGGTGTCTCCGGCATCGCTCTCAGCACCCTCAGCAGCTTGGGCGTGCTCTCTGTGGGGGATACCTCAGCGAGTGTGACGCTCGACCTGCCGGCTGCGCTGGCTCCCGTGTACACACCGCTCACCTCCGACGCCGTCACAATCGACTTCGGCACGGGTGAGATCATCGTCGACTTGGCGGAGCTCAAAGGCGGTTCGCTGTCAGGACTGCCGGTGGACACCTCTGTTCTTACGTCCACCGAGCTCGCTGCAATTACAGCGTCGGTGACAACATTGGTCGGGCAATTTGCTGACAATGTCGAAGATGCCGTCACGGCGGCGCTCACGGCCGCCGAAGTGAGCATCACCGTCGAGTTGGGTCTCGACCTTGGAGCTGTCCTTGGTGTTGTATCGATTGTCGAGGTCACCGTTGATGGCACCCTCGGCGAAATTGCCACGTCCACGGCGACTATCGGGATTTCAGCGCTCTCTGGTCTCGTAAACATCTCCGCGCTCACGACCGCGATCGTCGGCGCAGCCATCGCACCGCTGGCTTCGGACCTCCTGGATCCAAGTACCACCGCACTCAAGGTGTTCATTGGTGGACTCCAGACCGGTGTCATCACACCAGTAGTGACGCTCCTGAACCCGGTGCTCGAAGCTCTTGACACGGTTCTCGCGCTCACCGTCAACAACCAGCAGTTGCTCGGTGTTGCACCAGCCCAAGAGTTCGTAGAAACTGCCCTTCGCGTAGGCCTGCTCGCACAGGGACCGGTAACTGAGCTTCTCCAACTGGATGTCGCACGCTCGGCCGTCGGCCCCAACAGTGTCGGGGTTAGCCCGACTATTACCGATGTTGACCCGACGAGCGGACCGGCTACCGGCGGCACAGCGGTCACCATCACCGGTACCGACTTCGGTGGCTCAACCGGCGTCACTTTCGATGGTGTTGCTGCCACAGATTTCGTCGTCGTGAGCGACACCGAGATCACTGTGACGAGTCCCGCGCATGCTGCGGGCACCGTAGACGTCATCATCCAACATCCGGCGGGTGCTTCGGATGCTGCCGAGTTCACCTACACGCCGGTACCTCTCGTCTCATCCCTGACACCAAACTTCGGCCCGATCGCGGGCGGCACGGTGGTGACCATCACTGGCTCTGAATTCACGGATGCCACGGGCGTCACGTTCGATGGGACTGGCGGCACGTCATTCACCGTCGATAGCGACACTCAGATCACCGTCACGAGCCCGGCGCATGCCCTAGGCGCTGTCGACCTGATTATCGAACGAGCAACCGGCGACTCTGCTCCCGAAACCTTCACATACCGCGGAGCACCGACGGTCTCAGGCTTGACGCCGAACGAAGGCCCACTCGCGGGCGGCACTGAAGTGACGATTACGGGTACCGGTTTCACGGGCTCCACGGGGGTTACCTTCGACGGGGCTGCCGGAACGTCGTTCACTGTGGTGAGCGACACCGAGATCACCGTCTCGAGCCCCGCGCACGCTGCAGAAACCATTGCGGTTGTCGTGCAGCATCCGATTGGAAATGCTGCTGCGGGTGACTTCACCTATACCGCTGCGCCCATCATCTTCTCGTTGTCGCCGAACATCGGCCCGGTCGCGGGCGGCACTGCCGTGACTATCACCGGCACGGGATTCACCGGGGCAACGGGCGTCACTTTTGACGGGGATGACGGAACGTCGTTCACTGTGGTGAGCGACACCGAGATCAGCGTTTCGACCCCGGCACACGTTATTGGCGCTGTTGACGTCATCGTGCAGAACACGCCATCCGATTCGTCGCCGGGCACTTTCAGCTACCAAGCCGCACCGACAGTGTCCTCGATCGCTCCCGATGAGGGCCCGCTGGCGGGCGGAACAGAAGTCACGATCACGGGCACCGGCTTCACCGGCGCAACGGGAGTGACCTTTGATGGGGATGACGGAACGTCGTTCACGGTCGTGAGCGATACCGAAATCACGGTGACCACACCTGCAGGTTCTGAAGGTGCAGCGGCTGTCGTAGTGCAGCATCCGATTGGCGATGTTGATGGCGGCGACTTCACCTACGTCGTTGCCCCCGTGGTCCTGTCGATGACGCCGCTGGTCGGTCCCGACGATGGCGGCACTCTGGTGACGCTTCGTGGAGCTGGATTCTCGGCCGCCACCGGTGCACGCTTCGGTGCTGTGTGGGGCTCCAACTTCACCGTTCTGAGTGACACAGTCGCCACCGTGATCACTCCGGAACACGAAGCGATGTGGGTTCCCGCGATGGTCGCGTCGGGTGCGCTGGAGGTCAGCACTCCTGGCTTCACCTTCGAACTCACGACGCTGGCGGCCGCGGATGACGGCCTCGCCTTCACCGGTTCGTCCGGCTACCTAGTTGCTTGGCTCGCTGTCGCCCTCATCGGTGCCGGCGGACTACTCATGATTTCTCGACGCCTCACCGGGCGCCATCGCGCGTGAATAGGGGCAGCAGCGCACTGGAGCGCTGCCGCCCGTTCACTCGCCTCGAGAGCTAAGTGCGTGCAGGGTTTTCCCACCCCCCGGGTGAGCCCTGCACGTCTATTCGGGTAACGCATGCCACGGATCAGGTGTGGCTGTGGTCGGTAACCAGCCGACCAGAGATGATTCGGAACCGGCGGCCGGGTAGTTTGGTCGATTTCGAATCACGTTGAGAAGAGCGTGAGCTGCGCGTGTTCGCTCAGCGCGCGTTGGGATCGTCAGCGGGCACGACTACGCTAGAGGCGTGGTTGCTGCCCTATATCGCCGATACCGGCCCGAGACTTTTGCTGAACTCATCGGCCAATCTCAAGTGACGGATCCGCTGCGCACAGCGTTGCGCACCGATCGGGTTAATCACGCGTATCTGTTTAGTGGTCCGCGGGGGTGTGGCAAGACGACATCCGCCCGTATTTTGGCGCGCTGCCTCAACTGTGCCGAGGGCCCGACCGACACTCCCTGTGGTGTGTGTGCGTCGTGTGTAGAGCTGTCACGTGATGGTGGCGGTTCGCTCGATGTTGTCGAGATTGACGCGGCAAGCCACAACGGTGTTGAGGATGCCCGTGACTTGCGCGAGCGCGCAGTGTTTGCCCCGGCCCGCGACCGTTTCAAGATTTTCATTCTCGACGAGGCGCACATGGTGACGCCTCAGGGCTTCAACGCGATGCTCAAGATTGTTGAAGAGCCGCCGGAGCACGTGAAGTTCATCTTCGCGACTACCGAGCCTGACAAGGTGATTGGCACGATTCGTTCGCGCACCCACCACTACCCCTTCCGTTTGGTTCCGCCTGCCCAGATGCTCGACTACGTTCAGCAGTTGTGTGAAAGCGAGAACGTCGAGGTGGAGCCAGGAGTGCTTCCGCTCGTTGTTCGTGCCGGTGGCGGTTCGGTGCGCGACACTCTCTCGCTGCTCGACCAACTCATCGCTGGTTCCGACACCGCCACGGTCGGTTACGAACGCGCCGTTGCGTTGCTGGGGTACACCCACGCTGAGCTACTCGACGAAGTGATTGATGCTCTCGGCACTGGCGACGCTGCCGCTGCGTTCTCGTCGGTCGACCGCGTCATCCAGACCGGTCAAGATCCGCGTCGTTTCGTCGAAGATCTTCTAGAGCGGATGCGCGACCTCATCGTTGTTGCGGCAACTGCAGACAACGCGGCCTCCGTGCTGCGCGGCATCCCGCAAGATCAACTTGAGCGCATGGCGCAGCAAGCCCACACGCTCGGCGCTGCTGAACTTTCGCGAGCGGCTGATGTCATCAACGCAGCGCTCTCCGAAATGACCGGTGCGACCTCGCCGCGGCTGCATCTCGAACTGATGATTGCGCGCATTTTGGTTCCCGCAAGCGATAACACGCAACGTGGTGCTCTGGCCCGGGTCGAGCGCCTCGAACGTCGTATTGGCATTGAGGGTGACGCACCCATCGCGGCTGCTCCCGCTGCGAGCGCGGCGCCGTCGCGTGCTGCGGCCCCTGCCTCTGCGGCTGCACCGGCTGAACGTCCCGGTGCGGAGGCTCCACGCGCGTCGGCACCTGAGACACCTGCCGCGACATCGGTGGCACCAGCAGCTGCGCCCGCAGCCGCTTCCTCGCCGCCCGTGCCCGCAGCATCCAACACGGGTCTCTCCGCCCCCGCTGCACCGCGCACGACGCCCGTGTCGATTCAGCAGGTGAGAGACGCCTGGCCCGAGATTCTCGATGTCGTCGAAAACCTCAAGCGCACCGCCTGGATGGTGGTATTCACTGCGAAGCCTCTCGAGCTGCGCGATGACAAGATTTTGGTGCTCTCGTTCCCCAGCCAACGTGACGTCGATGCTCTCAAGCAGCGCAGTGCTCCTGGCGAAGGAGTCGGCGACTATCTCAAGAAGGCCGTGGTGCACGTGCTCGGTTTCGAGCCCGCGTTCATCGCCAAGGTTGAGGGTGCGCCGTCAGCGCCGCCCGCAGGTCGTCCCGCCGCGGCGGCACCGCAGCAAGAATCGCGGATGCCCGCGCCCGAGATGTCGCCGGTACCTACGGCTCAGCCGCGCTCGCCGCAGCGCACCGTGCCCGCCGTTGATGAGGGCCCCGAGCCTGAGGAACCTGCGCCGGCCGAAGATCGTGAACCCGGGGGATGGGCTGTAGCGGCTATCCCTGAGTCCGAGCCAGAACCTGAAGGCGATCCTTCTGCAGCACGCGGTGGCGCTGCAGCACAACGCACTGCTAACGCGCAAGCGCAGCAAGCCCAGCAAACGGCGAAGAAGCCGACGGCCGACCGGCTGGCAGAAGCGGCAGCTGCTGCACCCCCAGCCCCGCCAGAATCAATGGCGAAAGCAGCGATGTCGGCAACGGCAGCGCAAATGGATCGTTCGCGTTATGGCGAATCCGTTGTGCGCGAACTGCTGAACGCAACCTTTATCGAAGAAGAGCAAGTGGCGCCTCGTGTGGTGCCGCAGCCGAGAGACGAGTAACCCGTGTACGACGGAATTGTTCAAGAACTGATCGACGAGCTCGGTCGGCTTCCCGGCATCGGGCCCAAGTCTGCTCAGCGCATCGCTTTCCACATTTTGCAGACCGAAAGTTTTGATGTTCGTCGGCTTGCAGAACTGCTCAACGACATCCGCGACAAAGTGCATTTTTGCGCCATTTGCGGCAACGTCACTGAGCACGACACGTGTTCAATTTGTCGGGATGCTCGGCGCTCGCCGGCCACGATTTGTGTGGTCGAAGAGGCGAAAGACGTCGTCGCTATCGAGCGCACTCGCGAATTCCACGGGCTGTATCATGTACTCGGTGGAGCTATCAGCCCCATCGATGGAATTGGTCCCGACCAGTTGCGCATCAAGCAGCTGTTGGGCCGGTTAGCTGACGGCGTCGTCACAGAAGTCATCATCGCGACCGACCCCAATCTCGAAGGTGAAGCAACCGCTACCTATCTCACGCGGCTTCTCGTTCAACCCAACCTTCGTATTTCGCGCCTCGCATCCGGGCTTCCGGTTGGCGGAGATTTGGAATATGCCGACGAGGTAACCCTCGGCCGTGCATTTGAAGGTCGTCGAACGATCGACAACTAGCGCTCCCGTAATGAACTGCGGCGGATGGTGCTGGCACCGTTAGACTCGCATTTTGGGCACCAGCTGCCCGATCAACCACGCTTCAGGAGAACAATGAGCCTCATCGTTCAGAAGTTCGGTGGCTCGTCCGTTGCCGACGCTGAGAGTATCAAGCGCGTCGCCAAGCGCATTGTCGAGACCCGCAAGGCCGGAAACGACGTTGTTGTCGTCGTCTCAGCCATGGGTGACACCACTGACGAACTCTTCGACCTCGCCGCACAAGTCGTGCCAGTGCCGACCGGCCGTGAGCTCGACATGCTGCTCACCGCAGGCGAACGAATTTCGATGGCGCTGCTCGCGATGGCCATCAAGAGTCTTGGCGTCGATGCCCGCAGCTACACCGGTAGCCAGGCCGGAATGGTCACGGATGCTCAACACGGTGCCGCGCGCATCGTGGAGGTTTCTCCTCGCCGCGTCAAAGAAGCCCTCGACGATGGCGCTATCGCGATCGTCGCAGGCTTCCAAGGATTCAACCGCGGTACCGGAGACATTACGACTCTCGGTCGCGGTGGCTCGGACACCACTGCGGTAGCCCTCGCCGCCGCCCTCGGCGCAGAGACGTGTGAAATTTATACCGACGTTGATGGCATTTTTACGGCTGATCCCCGCATCGTGAAGTCCGCGGGCAAGGTCGATGTCGTCACGAGCGAAGAGATGTTGGAGCTTGCTGCGGCAGGGGCCAAGGTTCTCGACGTGCGCGCAGTGGAATATGCGCGCCGACACGGGGTAACGATTCACGTGCGGTCGTCGTTCAATAACAAGACTGGCACGTTGGTAGTCAATCCGAAGGATGGAGAGAGCGTGGAAGAAGCAATCATCACAGGTGTTGCCTCCGATCTGAGCGAAGCGAAGATCACGGTGGTAGGAGTTCCTGACGTTCCAGGAAAGGCCGCACAGATCTTCACGATTGTGGCCACCGCTAATGCCAACATCGACATGATCGTTCAGAACGTTTCTGAGGCAGCCACGGGTCGCACCGACATCTCCTTCACTCTGAAGAAGTCGGATGCCGAAGATGTGCTCCGCGCGTTGACCTTCAATCAAGAAGAGGTTGGCTTCGAGTCGCTGCAGCACGATGACCAGATCGGAAAGCTCTCCGTGGTCGGCGGCGGCATGCGCACCAACGCTGGAGTGTCGGCTCGACTGTTCACGGCTCTGTTCGAGGCGGGCATCAACATGGAAATGATCTCCACGAGCGAGATTCGCATTTCTGTAGTGACGCGTGCGGATACGGTCGCCCAGGCGGTGCGTGTTGTGCACACCGCGTTCGGTCTCGATGGTGACGAAGAGGCTGTTGTTCATGCGGGCACAGGTCGCTAACCGCTCTTCGCGGTCTCAATCGTTAATTGTTCGGCGCTAGTGTGGCGAATACAAACTGTAGGTAGAGGTACTCATGAGTAACGCAGGCATCCGTATTGGTGTTGTTGGTGCAACGGGTCAGGTTGGCGCTGTTGTGCGTCGTCTGTTGGAAGAGCGTGATTTTCCGGTAGCGGAGATTCGCTACTTCGCGTCCGCTCGCAGTGCCGGAACGACGTTGCCGTTCAAGGGTGAGCAGATCACCGTTGAAGATGCGTCTGTTGCTGATCCCACGGGCCTTGACGTTGCCATTTTCTCGGCCGGTGCCACCACGTCGCTGGCGCAGGCTCCGCGTTTTGCTGCGGCTGGCGTTACTGTGATCGATAACTCGTCGGGCTGGCGCATGGACCCTGAGGTTCCGCTGGTCGTCAGCGAGGTCAATCCGCACGCGATTGACCAGGCCGTTAAGGGCATCATTGCGAACCCAAACTGCACGACGATGGCAGCGATGCCGGTGTTGAAGGTTCTGGATGCCGAAGCCGGTCTTGAGCGCTTGATCGTGAGCACTTACCAGGCTGTGTCTGGCGCAGGCCTTGCCGGTGGCGAAGAGCTACTCGAGCAGGCTGCTGCTGCGGTCGCCCAAAACACGATGGGACTCGTGGAAGATGGCGCGGCCGTCACGATGCCGGCCCCGAACAAGTTCCCCAAGAACATTGCGTTCAACGTTGTTCCGTTTGCGGGCAACATTGTCGATGATGGACTCAACGAGACCGACGAAGAGAAGAAGCTGCGCAACGAGAGCCGCAAGATTCTCGAACTGCCCGGCCTGCTGGTCAGTGGCACGTGCGTTCGCGTCCCAGTCTTCACCGGTCATTCGCTGTCGATCAACGCCGAATTCGCTAAGCCCTTGAGCCCCGAGCGCGCGAAGGAATTGCTGGCGGATGCTCCGGGTGTCAGCCTGAGCGACATCCCGACGCCTCTCGACGCTGCCGGCGCCGACCCCAGCTTTGTGGGTCGCATCCGCACGGATGAGGGCGTGCCGAACGGTCGCGGCCTCGCGCTGTTCATCAGCAATGACAACCTCCGCAAGGGTGCCGCTCTCAATGCGGTGCAGATCGCGGAGCTCGTTGCCGCGAAGCTTCTCGCGAAGGCATCGGTTTAGCGGGCACGCATTACTGCCCGCCGCTCCGAACTTCCCGTATGACCTTTGGTTCCGCAGCCCGCACGATCATTGCGATGATCGCGGTCTCCGTCACGGTGGGTCTTGCGGGGTGCGCGACGAGCGCGTCCTCGACGGAGCCTCTCGTCGTGGCGGCGGCTGATTCCGATGCTCTCCGGGTCGCTTTCTACGGCGACTCGTACACACGGGGAACAGGAGCATCAGCGGAGCAACTGCGCTGGTCGACGCTTCTCAGCAGCCAGCAGGGCTGGAGCGAGTTCAACCCGAGCGTGAGCGGTCTTGGGTTCATGCGCAACCGCACGGAGTTCGGCGACGGCGACCTTCCTGACCTCATTATTTCGGACGACCCCGACGTCGTCATCGTCACGATGGGGCTCAACGACAACTTCGCCTATGACGCCTATGCCGACGAGCTGCCCGGCCAGATCCTGAGTGATTTCGAGCGACTCGTGACGCAGCTTCCGGATGCCCAGATCATTGTCGTTGAACCGTTCTGGTACAAAACCCAGCGCCCCGCTTCGGTCGGCGTGATCATTTCGTGGGTGCGCGACGCTGCGGCTGAGGCCGGCGCCGATTACATCTCGGGGGCGTCTTATTGGCTCACGGGGCATCCGGAGTGGATGTCCGACGACAACCTGCATCCCAACGATGCGGGTCATGCGGCGATCGCAACCCAGATGGATCTCGCCCTTCGCGACCTAGGGCGCTAGCTCTCGTGAACCGCCCATGTTCTCCCGCGCTCTAAGCCACAGCAACCGTTTAGGCCGCCCGCGCCGAACTCCTTCCATGAAGTTCGATTCAGTAGCCCGCATTATCGCGACGACCGTTGTGGTTGCAGCAGCCCTCAGCCTCTCTGCCTGCAGCTCCGAGGAGCCCGCAACCGAACGCGACCCCAACGACGTTCGCGTCGCTTTCTATGGTGACTCCTACACTCTCGGCACCGGAGCGTCGGCATCCGAGAACCGGTGGTCGACGGTGATCAGCCAGCAGCGCGGGTGGAGCGAGTTCAATCCGAGCGAAAACGGGCTCGGCTTTATCAACAACCGCAGCACGTTCGGTGATGGCGACCTGCCGAGCCTGATCATCGCGGATGCCCCAGACATCGTGATCGTGACGATGGGCCTCAACGACAACTTCAGCTTCGATGCCCGCGCCAGCGACATCCGCACTCAAATCTCAGCGGATTTCGACCGGCTGACAACCGCGCTTCCGGATGCCCGCTTCATTGTTGTTGAGCCGTTCTGGTACACGGATGAACGACCAGAGTCGGTGGAAACGATCATCGGCTGGGTTGAGGCTGCGGCATCCGACATCGGTGCTGACTACATTCCGGGAGCCTCGCACTGGATCGAAGGTCACCCCGAGTGGATGGCCAGCGACGGCTTGCATCCCAACGATGAGGGTTACGCCGCGCTGGCGACAGAGATGGATCAGGCTCTTCGCACTGTGGGTCTCTAACAGAAGGCTAAAGTGGAGTTGTGAAGAAAACCGTCGACGTCGCGCTTATCGGCGGCGGAATTATGAGTGCCACCCTCGGAACGCTGTTGAAGCAATTGCAGCCTGACTGGGAGATCCAGATTTTCGAACGCTTGGGCGATCTTGCCCTGGAGAGTTCGAATCCGTGGAACAACGCTGGCACCGGACATTCCGCGCTGTGCGAGCTCAATTACACCCCGCAAAAGAGCGATGGCTCTATCGAGATTTCGAGTGCGGTGAAAGTCAACGAGCAGTTCCAGGTGTCACGTCAGTTCTGGTCGTACCTCGTCGACGAGGGAGCGTTGCCCGAACCCGAGTCGTTCATCAACGCGACCCCGCACATGAGCTTCGTGTGGGGCGAGACGAACGTTGAGTACCTTCGCAAGCGTTTCGAAGCGCTCAAGGATCACCCGCTCTTCGCGGGCATGGAATACAGCGAAGACCCTGCCGTCATTCACGGCTGGGCGCCGCTCATGATGCCAGGTCGCCTCAAGTCAGAGCCCGTAGCCGCAACCCATATTGCTTCAGGCACGGACGTCGACTTTGGCGCGCTCTCGCACTATCTCGTCAACAACCTCGTGGAGTCGGGCGCTGAGCTCAACACGGGCATCCTGGTCACGAACCTCACGAAACAGCGCGACGGCCTCTGGAAGCTCAAGCTTCGTCACGACATCGGCGGCACTCCTGTCGAGCCTGTGACCGCACGTTTCGTCTTCGTGGGTGCTGGCGGTTACGCTCTCAACCTTCTGCAGAAGTCAGGCATCAAAGAGATCCGTGGCTTCGGCGGGTTCCCCGTCAGTGGCGAGTTCCTCCGCACAGACAACCCTGAGCTCGTGGCCGCCCACAGCGCCAAGGTCTACGGCAAGGCCGCTGTTGGTTCGCCGCCCATGTCGGTTCCTCACCTCGACCTTCGTGTCGTGGAGGGGGAGGGCAGTCTCATGTTCGGCCCCTACGCCGGATTCAGCCCCAAGTTCTTGAAGACCGGTTCAGTTCTCGACCTCTTTGCCTCCATCCGCTGGCACAACGTGCTCCCGATGGTCGCCGCCGGGCTCAGCAACCTTTCTCTCGTCAAGTACTTGGTTGGGCAGCTGATGGCGAGCCCCGAGACCAAGTTCGAAGAGCTCAAGGCATTCGTGCCCAATGCCAAGCCAGAAGATTGGTACAGCATTACGGCTGGGCAGCGCGTGCAGGTCATGAAGAAAGACCCGAAGAAGATCGGTGTCTTGCAGTTCGGCACCGAGGTTGTGTCCTCCGCCGATGGCAGCATTGCTGGCCTGCTCGGAGCATCGCCGGGAGCCTCCACGGCCGTTCCGATCATGCTCGGTCTGGTGGAGAAGTGCTTCCCGGAGCGCATGGATGAGTGGCGTCCGAAGATCGAGAAGATGATCCCGACGTTCGGTCAGCAGCTTGCTGACTCGCCCGAACTGGCGCGGGAGACGATCACGCGCACGGCGACGGCGCTTCACATCAACCCGTAGGCAGCCCGCACGAACTGTTTGTCCCCCGTTTAGTGGGCCATTGGCCTCAACTGTACCCCGCACGCGGGGTACAGTTCGTACCCCGAATGCTGCCATACTGGAGCTTGTGCATTCACGGCGCGACGAATGGGGGCATGCATGTCTATTGGCTTGCCAGCCCATCTGCGCAAAGAGAGTGTGAGCCGTGCCTTCGCGCGAGCAATCAACACTGTTGCATTCATTTGTTTCTCCCTCGCTTTCGTCGGCGTTGTGACCCTGTACGCCGGAGACCCCTCCCGCTACCTCCTGCCGGCTGCGATCGCGCTGATTCCGCTTTTCGTCACGATCACACTCGTCAATCGCTATCGCACCGTGTTCTTTACGGTCGCGCACCTAGTGATCGGCGGTCCGGCAGTTTATTGGTTCTCTCTCACCGTCATCTCGCAACTGCAACCAGTGGGCGTCGTCGGCCATTACTTGCTCAACCTGGTCGGAATCGCTCTCATGCTCGTCGGCGGCGCGAGTCGCACCGTGGGATGGAGCATCCTCTGGTGCACGGTGGGGCTCGGCGTCTCACAGGGTGCCGTGGCTTTGGCCTCGCTGCAGTGGCAGGGCTACGTGCATCCGCACCCGGCGCCTGTAGTTGTTTACGTGGCAGTCGTAGCAGTGCTCGTTATTTTGCGGCTCAGCCAACGTGGGGTGCGACGGGTGCAATCGCATTTGCACCGTGCGGCCCGCGACGATGAGTTCGCGAGCCTCCGCTACGGCATCGAAGCTACTTCCGCTGCTGTCATGCACGACACTGTTCTCGGGCATCTTGCCGCCATTGCGAATGCTCCGTTTGGCGCGATGAATCCGAAACTTCAGCGTGACATCAAGCGTGATCTTGAAGTGTTGGTGGGCGAGGAGTGGCTCTCAGAGGCGACGCTCGACTCAACGGACAGCGTGAGGCACGATTGGCAGAACAGTGCACTCCTCGCGGCGATTACTGAGGTGCGCGCTTTGGAGTTAGTCGTGGAAGTGACCGGCGATCTGACCGCATTGTCTCGACTGGATGCTCGAGGTGATGCTGCACTGGGGCCCGCCGTCAAGCAGTGTCTCGTCAACGTAATTAAGCACTCGGGTGTGATGCAGGCGGAAGTCGCCATCTTCGGGTCTGACCATGAAGTAAGCGTGCTCGTGGTCGATGCGGGCAAGGGCTTCAATGAAGCAGAAACTGGTGCTGACCGACTCGGATTGCGGCAGTCTGTTCGCCGCCGCATTGAAATTGTCTCCGGGACTGTTCACGTCTGGTCGACTCCGGAGCTCGGCACCTCCGTGATGATTCGCGTGCCTGTCGGCGAAGACGCGCCGGCCCTCACCGCGAGTGCAATCCAGTGACGGCGCTAGCGGACACGGAATCGATCCAGCAACTCGATCCCCTCGGAACCCTCGACGGGCGCCCAGTGAGCATAGTTGCCGGGGTCGGTCTTCTCGCCTTCGGATCTGTGATGACCTGGGCTAGCGCGTCAACTGTCGCGCAGCCCCTCTTCGCCAACCTGGCGTTAGTCTTCATAGCGCTGTCGTCGCTGAGCCTCATCGTCGGTACTAGCCCGCTCCGTGCCCCCTTCAGCGGAGGACTGCACGCCGCAGTGATTGGGTTTCTGGTTATTGCTTTCGCGCTCAGCTCGGCATCGCTGGGAAGCTCAGCTGAAGTGGTGACTGATTTCTGGGGGCCGCTCCTCATCGGAGTTGCCTGCATGGCGCTCGCGCCGTATCGGCCCATCGCTGAGCTGGTGACGATGGGGGTAGTGGCTTCCATCTTTACGGGCTTCATTGCGCTCGTGCAATCGTCAGTGTCAGATGTCCATGCACCAGCGATGATCGTGATTCTCTATTCCGTCACCCCCGTGCTCACGATGTCCTTGGGTGGCGCCGCGTTTGTGCGGTCGCTCATCCGAACTCATGAGCGTTGGGTGTCTCGCGCTCAACGAGCAACAACGCGTCAGTTGAGACGGCAACACGAGGGCGTTGCCCGTTCGGTGCAGCAGGACAGAGTGACCATTCTGAACCGCGACATTGTGCCGCTTTTTGCCGAACTCGCTCAGCGCGGAATTATCTCGCCCGAGGACCGTGCCCGGGCGGCCGAGTATTCGGAATCCATTCGCGAGCTCATGGTTGCTGAAGTTAACCGTAGTTGGCTCGAATCCGTGGTCGCCAGCTCTTTCGGTTCTCTCGACGACGGCAATCGCGTGTACGACCCTCATCGCCTAGCGGGAGCGATGACGCCCCATCAGCGCACAGCGCTGCGTGCTGCTGTGCTGGCCGTCGCGACCGGTGGTGAAATCGATCGGCAGAGCGTGCGTCTCTCCATCGAAAAGACCAAAGTCGGGGCGGCGATCACCGTAACGGGCGTCATTACCTCCTCCGAATCGTCGTGGCGCTCATCACTGGCGCCCTATCTCGCAGTATTGCGCGTCGTCTTCACCGGACTTCGTATTTCCTATCGATCGCCCTCACTAACCGTAAGGTTCACTTATGACACCCCCTGAGACCCACCTCAGCGCTCACCTCGGCGACAGGCCGCCCATTCGCCTTGCAATCCTCGACGATCACGAGGTGCTGCTCGACAGCCTCAATAGCTGGATCACGAACAACGCACCAGACTTTGATGTGGTACTCACCGCGAGCACGTGGCTTGAACTCGTGCACAGCGATCGCTTTCCCACCGAGCTGGTCTTTCTCGACTTCCAGTTGAAAGAGCCCGTCTCGATCGAAGCCCGTGTACGCACGTGTCGCGCGGCGGGAGCTAAAGTGATTGTGCTCTCCAGCCTCGATAGTCGTGAAGCCCGTGATCGGGCTCTGGCGGCCGGTGCGGCCACTTTCCTCTCGAAGTCGTTGCCGATGCATGAAGTGATGGATGCCGCCCGCCAGATCATGGGCGTCGAGGGCGAAGGTTCGCAGCAGCACGACTGGCGCCCGCTGCCCTCAGGCTCGGCGGACCAGTCGAAGCCGAAGCTCAGCGCTGGCGAGGCTGACGCCCTCACCCTGTACGCTTCTGGACTAAGCACACCGCAGGTCGCCGAGCGTATGAATGTGCAATACGAAACGGCAAAGACCTATCTTCGGAGGGTGCGCGAAAAGTACGCAAAGGCCAACCGGCCGGCAAGTAAAAAGGCTGACCTGATTCGTCGGGCTGCTGAGGATGGATTTCTACGCTGATGAGCAAACTGTATTTCCGCTACGGAGCTATGAACAGTGGCAAGAGCACCGCGTTGCTGCAGGCCGCCTTCAACTACGAAGAGCGCGATCAGCAAGTGTTGCTGGCGAAGCCGCACATCGACACCAAGGGCGACAACGCGATCATTTCGCGTTTGGGGGTGACTCGTCAGGTCGACTTCACCATTTCACCCACCGATGACGTGTACGAAGTGTTTGCCCGCGAACGCGCCCGTGTCTTCGAGAAGACTGGGCTGCCGGTGAGCTGCTTGCTCGTCGACGAGGCTCAGTTCTTTACCGAGGCTCAGGTCGATGATTTGCTCCGCATCGCCATCGTAGAAAAGGTTCCGGTGCTGGCCTACGGCATCCGCACAGACTTCCAGACGGTGGCGTTCCCTGGCAGCCGTCGTTTGCTCGAAATCGCGCACTCCCTCGAGGAACTCAAGACCATTTGCCGCTGCGGTCGCAAAGCAGTCTTCAACGCCCGCACGGTCGGGGATCAGTTCATCTTCGATGGCGACCAAGTCGCGATCGATGGGGTGGATGTCGGCTACCAGTCGCTGTGCGGAGCCTGCTACCTCGAAGAGAGCGGCGGCGTTCTCAATAGCGGCTGGCGCCCCAAGATTGAGTTCAGCTACGGAAGCGCGCCTGACGCCGACTTCTCGTAAGGCTGGCGACGGCACAGCCGCCGTGCCGTGAAGTTGTTAACGACGAAACGCCCTCCCGAAGGAGGGCGTTTCGTTGTACATACTGCAGTTTGTCGGGGTAGCGGGATTTGAACCCACGACCTCTTCGTCCCGAACGAAGCGCGCTACCAAGCTGCGCCACACCCCGATCATCGGTCACTTGCGCGACCGATAGATCAAGAATAGCCGATATCTCCGGCGGTGAGAGTCACTATCACCGCTTCTGGTTTGCAAGCGAAGCGAACGGGCGCATAAATCGATGTTCCGAGGCCTGCGCTGACGTTGAGGAACGCAGCACGACGCAAGTGGTGCCAGATGCTGAGGCCGCTCGCTTGCTCGCGAGGGATGTCGCAATTGGTCACGAGGGCAGGCATGCCAGGGACCCGAACTTGGCCTCCGTGGGTGTGCCCGGCGAAGATGGCGTCAGCTCCGTTAGTGACGAGAGCGTCAAGCACGCGACGGTAGGGCGCGTGGGTCACACCGATTGCGACCGTTTCGGGCCCGTGCGGGTCATCCGCCCAGCCCACGTTCTCGCGCATCTCTTCGACATTGGCGGGAAGTCGGTCAAGGCGCTCCCAGCCGCGATGCGCATCTGCCGTGCCGAACAGTTCGAGCCGTGACCCGCGCATCTCGATCGCCCGCGCGTGGTTATTGAGCGAGAGCCAACCGAGTTGGTCTTCGAAGTACTCATTCAAGGCATCCGTGTCGAGGTGTTCGACGGGGCGATGTCCGGAGGACGGCCCGGTGAAATAGGTGAACGGGTTCTTGAATTGGGGGCCGTAATAGTCGTTCGAGCCGTGCACAAAGACCCCGGGAACGCCCGCGAAAGGTTCAAAGGCGCGCTTGATTCCCGCGATGCCGTTGCGGTGGCCCAAGTTGTCGCCAGTATTGATGACAAGGTCGGGCTCATACAGCGCTAACTCGCGAACCCAGTCCTGCTTGCGGGTTTGCCACGGAGCCATGTGCAAATCGGAGATGTGCAGCACCGTGATGTCACGCGCGCTCGGGTCGAGAATCGGAAGGATCTCGTGTCGAACGGTGAACGCATTGCGTTCCACTAGCGAGCCCCACGCGAACGCGGCGGCCCCTGCCACAGCTACCGCACCGAGTGCGGTAGCTGTGGGGGAGAGACGTCGACTCATGGACAGGGCAGAATTTGCGCGACGGTCAGTGTGATCGTCGTACTCGTCTTGGCGAAGGTGCCCGCCGACGGGCTAGAGGCTGTGACCTTTCCGTCGCTCGGATCGCCTGGCGATACTTCCTCACAGGACTGGCTCACGTTCGAGAATCCAGAGCTGCTGAGGATGCCCTGCGCGGTCGCGAAGTCGTTCGATTCACCGTCTCCTACCGCATCCGGAATCTTCACCTTGTTGCCCTTGCTGGTGTAGACCGTGACGGTGGCGCCGGCTGCGGACTGGGTGCCGGCACCGGGGCTCGTCCTGACGACCTGTCCGGCGGGCAACTCGGAGTCGACTTCGCCGCCATCTCTGAATGAGAAGCCGAGGCTTTCGAGCACTGACTTGGCCTGTTCCAGCGACTGCAGAGTGAGGTCAGGAACTTCAGTTCCCGAGCCGGTCAGCAGCTTGGAGTCAGGCTCGGGCAGCGCGCCGCCCGGGTACTTGATGTTGAGGGCGCCGTCGGTGGCACGCGTGATGTAGTGGCGCAGGCGGTAGCCCTGAACATCGGCGTAGTAGACCTGGCTGATGTCTTGGAATCCGGAAATATTTCCGACCCAGGTTGCCGTGCCGTAGCGGGTTGTTCCGCTGGCCATCCACGTGTGTACAGCGCCGTCGGTGGTTCCCGTCTTACCGAAGATCGGGATGCCGTCGTTGGGGTCGGAGTACGCAGCGTTACCGCGGTTCAGCACCTCAGTGAGCACGTAGGCCGTGGTTGCAGCGACCTCAGGTGAGATTGCCTGGCGGCAGTTCTGCTCCTGACCACCAAGGTCGGCGTTGCTCGCGCTGATGGCCTTGTCGATGATGATCGGCTCGCACCAGAGCCCGCCAGCGCCAATTGCGGCGTAGGCGGAAGCCATGCTGAGCGGGGTCACATCGTTAGTACCGATGATCGACGACGGGAAGCTCTCCAGTTCGGCGCCATCGGCTCGCTCGACACCCATGCTGGCGGCGACGTTACGGATGTTGCAGAGGTCGAGTTGGGTCGCCATCGAGAAGAAAATACCGTTAATCGACTCGGCAGTACCTTCGGCCACCGTATAGATTCCGGCTTCGTTCGCGTTGTTGCCGAATTCGACGGTGCCGCCGTACGGGCCATTACAACTGTCGAGGAACTGAGAGCCAGGGATGTCGCGAGCGGTACCTTCGAGGCGCTCGTTAATGCCCTTGCCCTGATTCAGCCACTCGATCAGGGTGAAGACCTTGTAGGTCGATCCAGGCTGGAAGCCGCTCGATCCACCGTACTCATAGCTGGTGTTGTAGTTCACGGCTGTGCTCTCAATGCCGCCACCGTCGAGGGTGTCGTTGAAGAGCTTGTTCTCGGCCATGACGAGCACTCGTCCGGTGCCGGACTCAACCGTGGAGGTGGCGCTTCCGAGGCTGAAGGCGGTCTCGTTGTTGGGCGCGTAGGTCCAGGTTGCCTTCTGTGAAGGAATCTGAGCATCGAGGTCGAGAGTGGTGTACAGCTTGTAACCGCCCTGCTTCCAGCTCTCATTGCGCTCGTCGACGGTGTCGCCGAGGAACTCAAAGTCGGGAACGCTCTTGACGACATAGTCGCAGAACCACTTGGCGTACTTGTAGGCCGAGGTGCAACCGTTGTTCGGGGCCGAGAGGTCGACAGATTCTTCGTCGACCTGAATGGCACGAGCTTCGTCGTACTGTTCGCGGTCGATCGAGCCGACATCGAACATCGCCCGCAAGATGACATCGCGACGGTCTTGGTTGGCCGCGTAGTACTCAGGATCCGACAGGTTCCGAATACTGGGCTCTTGCACAATGGCGATGAGGCTTGCGGACTGCTCAAGAGTGAGGTCCTTCGCGTCAACGCTGTAGTAGCGCTGCGCCGCAGCCTGAATTCCGTACGTCGCGTTGCCGAAGTTGGCGATGTTGAGGTACGCGGTCAGGATTTCCTTCTTCGTGTACCGCTTCTCAAGACCGATTGCCAGCTTCATTTCCTTGAGCTTGCGGTCGAAAGACTGACTCGTGGCGGCGAGATACGCGGCCGAGCGCTCATCTTCGGTTGGCAGGGATTCTGCTTCCGAAATGTAGGTGTTCTTGACGAGCTGCATCGTGAGGGTGGATGCACCACTCTCGATTCCCGAAGAAACGAAGTTGCCAACAGCCGCACGCACGAGCGACGTGAGGTCGACTCCGCCGTGATCGAAGAAACGACGGTCTTCACCGGCGACAACTGCCTCTACGGCAAACTCAGAAATCTCGTCGTAGCTGACCTCTTGGCGGTTCTGGTCATAGATGGTTGCGATAGGCAGGTAACCGTCAACATTGCCCTTGCCCGTGTACTGGGCGTAGATCGTGTTGCGTTCAGGCTGCTGGTCGAGTTCGAGGTAATCGGGAAGCCCATCGAAGATGCCGATGGTGCTTGTGGCGGTGATGCCAGTGACGGCGAGCGCGGGAGCAACCATGGCTGTGACAAGCACGCCAGAGAGGACACTGAAGCTGATCAATCCGGCTACAGCCGAGAAGATGCCGCGACGCGGAGTTTTTTGGGCAGACATATGATCAAGAGTAGGGGATCATTGATAACGCCATGCTGAACGGGAGCCGCAAATATGCCTAAATGGGAGTACTTGACAACACCACTGATGGTGCACAATTCCACCGCAATCCTCAATAACTGGGGATCTGAGGGGTGGGAGCTTGTGCAGGTCGGTACCGGCCCTGAAGGGGGCCCGGTCGCTTATTTCAAACGTATCAAGGAAGAGAATAAGTAATGTCACAGCTTGATCAGCGGCTCGCAGAGCTGGGCCTCACGGTTCCAGAAAGTTCAAAGCCACTTGCCTCCTATCTGCCAGCAATGGTTTCTGGAAACCTGGTGTACACGTCGGGCCAACTTCCCATGGTCGACGGTGCTCTTCCTGCGACAGGCAAGGTCGGTGCCGAGGTGGATGCTGCTGCTGCACAGGAGTACGCCAAGACTTGTGTACTGAACGGCCTTGCTGCCGCGAGGGGTGCGATCGGCTCTCTCGACCGCATCACGCGCGTGGTCAAGGTTGTCGGTTTTGTCGCATCCGACCCCAGCTTTACCGGCCAGCCCGGTGTGATCAACGGAGCGTCTGAGCTCTTGGTTGAGATTTTTGGCGAGATCGGCACGCACGCTCGCAGTGCTGTCGGCGTCGCCGTGTTGCCGCTCGATTCTCCTGTTGAGGTCGAGTTCGTGTTCGAGTTCGCGTGATCGAAGTCTGGCAGTCCGGCCAAGCCGGAGAGAATGCGCCGCTTCGTTCGCTAGATCTGAGTGCGTGGGATCCGACGCATGCCGGCGTTGTGTTGCAGGCGCGTCGACTCGTGCAAGACAGCCGAGAGGTTGGCGCGGACGATGTGTTTGTGGCCATCGGCACGAGTGCGTCGTCGGCCCTGCCGTACATCGATGCTGCTCTGGCCCAGGGCGCTGTTGCGGTGCTCGTGGACGCGCAGGCGGCCGAGGGCGTTGACCTCGACGAGCGGGTGTTCGCGATTGCGAACCTGCGCGACGTGATCGGCACGATGGCAGATGCGTTTGTGCAGCATCCATCCGCTTCGATGGCGATGGTTGGCATTACGGGCACGAACGGTAAAACGTCTACCGCTCACTTGCTCACGCAAGCCTGGCAGCGGCTCGGGATGACGTCGGCGACCATCGGAACGTTGGGCGCTGGCATCACGGGCGAACGCCGCATCAACATGGGGATGACGACCCCGCAAGTGACGGCGGTGCACCATTTCTTGGATGACTTCCACCGTGCCGGCGTCACGAACGTCGCCATGGAGGTCAGTTCTCACGCGCTTGAGCAACGCCGAGTAGACGGTGTCGCGTTCGACATTGTGGCGTTCACGAACTTCACTCGCGATCACCTCGACTATCACGGGTCGATGGAGGAGTACGCGGCGCAGAAGGCGAAGATCTTCACGCTGCCCGGCATCCAGACGGCTCTGCTGAATCTTGATGACGCGGCCGCCGAGAACCATTTTCACCACTCCGTTCCGGCGGGAGTGCGGGCCATTGGCATGACGTCGCACGGCCATGCCGAAGCGAGCGTGTGTGCCGACGGCGTGCAGCTCACCACCGAGGGTCTCGAGTTCGATCTCGTGATCGAGGGCGAAAGCCACCACGTCTCTAGCGGCCTCATCGGGCGCTTCAACGTGGACAACTTGCTTACCTGCGCGACGGTGTTGTGGGCCCAAGGCATCGAGCCGCGAGCGATCGCTGAGGTATTGGCGCCGCTCGAGCCGGTGCTGGGGCGCATGACCCGCATCCGCGAAAACGACCAACTGCCGTTGGTTGTAGTGGATGCCGGCCACACCCCCGATGCGGTGCGTCAGGCAGTCACGGCTCTGCGTGACTCGGGCCACACCCGCATCGTGACCGTCTTTGGTGCCACAGGCGACCGTGATCCGGGCAAGCGCCCGGTGATGGCTCGCATCGTTGAAGAGGCCTCTGACGTAATCGTGGTCACCGACGACGATGTGCACAACGAAGATGGCGACCAGATTGTGGATCACATTCGCGCCGGATTCGAACACCCAGAGCGCGTAGTGGAAATTCGCGACCGGGCGACCGCTATCGCCTACGCGATTGATGCAGCGAATCCGGATGACGTGGTGCTCTTGCAGGGCAAGGGTCACGAACCGTACCAAATTGTCGGCAATGAGCGCGTACCGTTCAGCGACATCGACACCGCTATTCGCTTGCTCAAGGAGCGCGCGAAGTAGCGAGAATTCAGTTGTAACGCAACGCAGGCCGGGTCCCGTGGGGCCCGGCCTTTGTTGTTGCTTCGAGAGCTAGTTGAGCTTGTCGGAGATGATCTGCATCACGGTGGTGTCGGCGAGGGTGGTGGTGTCGCCGATCTCACGGCCCTCCGCGACATCCTGCAGCAGGCGGCGCATGATCTTGCCCGAGCGGGTCTTGGGCAGCTCGGCGACGATGAAGATTTCGCGGGGGCGAGCAATCGCCCCAATCTCCTTCGCAACGTGCTGACGCAAGAGGGCGCTCGCCTCGGCGGCGGTCTGTGCGTGCTCCTGATTCGACTTGAGAATTACGAACGCGACGACTGCCTGACCGGTCGCTTCGTCAGCGGCGCCGACGACAGCGGCTTCTGCCACGATCGGGTTCGAGACGAGAGCGGACTCGATTTCGGTCGTCGACAGACGGTGGCCGGAGACGTTCATGACGTCATCCACGCGGCCGAGCAGCCAAATGTCGCCATCTTCGTCGACGTGGGCGCCATCGCCGGCGAAGTACTGTTCGCCTTCGAGCTGCGCGAACTTCGACCAGTAGGTTTCCTTGAAACGCTCAGGGTCACCCCAGATGCCGCGCAGCATGGCGGGCCACGGTTCGGAAACTACGAGCAACCCACCGTTGGGCGGATCGACGCGAGTGCCATCTTCACCCAGAATGTCGATTTTGATGCCCGGAATGGGCACCTGGGCTGAACCCGGCTTCAACGTCGTGAGCCCCGGCAGAGCGGCGATCATGATGGCGCCGGTTTCGGTCTGCCACCAGGTGTCAACGATGGGGGCGGTGCCCGCACCGATCACGTCGCGGTACCAAATCCAGGCTTCAGGGTTGATGGGCTCGCCCACCGAACCAAGCACGCGAATCGAGCTCAGGTCGAACTGCTCGGGGATCTGACGCCCGGCCTTCATGAACGAACGGATGGCGGTGGGCGCCGTGTAGAAAATGCTCACCCCAAACTTCTGAATGATCTCCCACCAGCGGCCCGGGTTGGGGGCGTCAGGGGTTCCCTCGTAGAGCACCTGAGTCGCACCGTTCGCGAGCGGACCGTAGGTGACGTACGTGTGGCCGGTGATCCAACCGACGTCAGCCGTGCACCAATAGACATCGGTCTCTGGCTTCAGGTCGAAGACATTCTTGTGGGTGAACGCAGCCTGCGTGAGGTACCCCCCACTCGTGTGCAGGATGCCCTTCGGCTTACCTGTTGTGCCTGAGGTGTAGAGCACAAAGAGAGGGTTCTCGGCAGGGAACCCCTGCGCCTCGTGCTCGGGCTCCGCTGCCTCAATCTGATCGTGCCACCACAGGTCGCGACCCTCGGTCCACTCCACCTCGTTGTCGCCGCGCTTGACGACCAACACATTGGTGACGCTGGATTCCCCGTTGGCGAGTGCGGCATCCACTGCCGCTTTGAGGGGAAAGACCTTACCTTTGCGCCAGCCGCCATCGGCAGTGACAACAAGTGTGGCGCTCGCGTCGTCGATGCGGCTGCGCAGGCTCTCGGCGCTGAAGCCACCGAAAACGACAGAGTGCGCTGCGCCGAGGCGAACCGTCGCGAGCATCGCGATAACGGCCTCGGGAACGAGGGGCATATAGATGGCGACAACGTCGCCCTGGCCCACGCCGAGGGCAGCCATGGCGTTGGCCGCGCGCTTGACCTCTGCGGTCAGTTCGGCGTAGGTGATGCTGCGGCTATCGCCGGGCTCACCCTCCCAGTGGATGGCGACGCGGTCACCGTTGCCGGCGAGCACGTGACGGTCGAGACAGTTGTAGGCGACGTTGAGCTCGCCGTCGGCGAACCACTTGGCGAAGGGTGGGGTAGACCAATCGAGTGTTTCTGTGAACGGCTTGTGCCAGTGCACATATTCACGCGCTTTATCGGCCCAGAACTCAACCCGGTCTTCTTTAGCTGAAGTGTAGAGATCAGCGCTTGCCTCGGAAGCCGCAGAAAAGGCCTCTGACGGGGCAAAACGGCGTGATTCGTGCAGAAGACTGTCAATGGAATTACTAGGCATTTGATCCTCTTCGATCGTGTGATTGCATTTCTCGACCACGTGCTTTCTGAAAGTATTCCACCGATTCTAGAACCTCCGTTGCACCCCCATACCGTTGCGTTACACTGAAAGTCGCTGAGCGTAAGTTCAGCAAGTGGCCAATACGATTCCCCCCAATCGTCGGCCGCTGTGGCGGCGCCCTTTCCCCCCAATGGGCGCCGCCCCTCTCTCTTTAGCGGCCAGTTGTGTTGGCACGTTTCGCAGGCACGTTGCAGGCTGGAGCCCGGCCCATGCTGGCAGTTCCTTGTAGTGCTTTGTACACGATTAATTTGTGTGCAAAGCTTCTTCAATGGATGACGAACAGAACGAGACAGAATCGGCTTCATCCGCCCTCGACACCATGCTGTGCTTCGGTCTTTATGCCGCTGCTCGGGCGACGAATCGTCGCTACACCGCGCTTTTGGCGCCGTGGGGGCTGACCTACCCGCAATATTTGGTCCTGATTCTCCTGTGGGAACGTCGGTCGTCGACGGTGAGCGGCCTCGCGGAAAGCCTCATGCTCGACCTCGGCACCACCTCGCCGCTGATCCGGCGGTTAGAAGACCGCGGCTTCGTCACGCGCGAGCGATCAGAATCTGACGAACGTCGCGTCATAGTGTCGCTGACTGCTGCTGGTCGTGCGTTGCGCGAGGAACTCGCTCACATTCCCGGCTGCATCGCCGAGGCCACCGGCATTACGCTCCCCGAATTCACGTCAACACTGTCGACGCTTCATCAGGTCACCACCAACCTCTCCACAGCACCTGCTGCTGGAGCTCATGTCATTGAAAGGCAGAACTAATGGAAGCTCTCTACACCGCTCAAGCTCTCGCGACTGGCGCCGGGCGCAACGGCCACGTTGCTACGACATCCGGCTCCGTTGACCTCGACTTGGCTGTGCCGAAATCGATGGGTGGATCTGGCGACGGTGGCAACCCCGAAGAACTCTTTGCCGCCGGTTACGCCGCGTGCTTCCACTCCGCGCTGCAGTTGGTGGCGCGCAACGAGAAAGTCGCCATCGAGCACTCCTCCGTGGGTAGTGCTGTGCACCTTCTCCCGATCGACGGCGGTGGATTCAAACTCGCTGTTGACCTCGAGGTGGTTATCCCCGAACTCGAGCACGAGAAAGCGCAAGCGCTTGCGGATGCCGCCCACCAGATTTGCCCTTACTCCAACGCCACTCGCGGCAACATCGAGGTAACTGTCACCGTTACTCAGGACTAATCGTCAGCGGGCGCGTCGTAACGCGTTCGTGCGCTTAACCACAACGAGGGGGTGCCGGTAGGCGCCCCCTCGTTTCTGCTCTCTACATAGTGTGCTTACTAAAGGATTGCGGCCTTCAGTGCGGCGGCTGCTGCCGCTGGGTCAGCTGCGCTATAGATCGAGCTCCCGGCAACGGCAACGGTCGCGCCGGCACGCTGCACTGCTGCGATCGTGGAGGCGTTGATGCCTCCAGCGACCGAGAACGGAACCTTCGCGGTCTCACCGTCGTTGAGCAGCGTCTCGAAGGTGAATCCGGGTTCCGCCTGCTCATCGAGCCCTGCATGCATCTCGACGAAAACGGCACCAAGAGCGGTGACCTCCTTCGCGCGAGTGACCTTGTCAGCTACGCCGATGAGGTCAACAACGATGCCCTTCTTGTGGGCTTTCGCCGCCTTCACGGCACCGATGATGGTGCTATCTCCGGCGGTGCCCAAGACGGTGACGTAGTCGGCGCCTGCAGAAAATGCGATGTCGGCTTCGAGCTCTCCGGCATCCATCGTCTTCAGGTCGGCGAAGACCATCTTGTCGGGGTGCGCATCCTTGATGGCGCGCACGGCACTGAGACCCTCGTGCTTGATGAGCGGTGTGCCCAATTCGATGATGTCGACATACTCAGCAACCTGGCCGGCCAGAGTGAGGGCGGCTTCTGTGGTGAGTACATCCATTGCTACTTGAAGCTTCATTGAGTTCTCTTTCTTTATGGGGGAGTTGGTCGAGGGGAATCGGCCGACGGGGGGAATCGGACGAGGGGAATCGGCCGACGGGGAAGTCGGTAAAGGGGTGCAGCCGCTGCTGCTGCTACTCGAGGTTGGCGTGCCGCGGCCACAGCTCTTCGGCGGTCGCGCCGGACTCTTGCCACAGCACGTGGAAAAGTGCGTCGCCAAGCAGCAGCAACGACTGCTCGAACAATCCGCCGGAGTATTGAGCCGAACGAGTGTGCCCGTGATCTTGTTTTTGTGCGGCGGGGATAATCACGGCGACCTGTGCGAGCTGCGCCAGAGGCGAGTCCGCTGCCGTGGTGATGGCGATGACCTGAGCGCCAACCTCCTTCGCAGTCGTTGCTGAGCGGATGATGCCGGCGGTCGTTCCCGAGCCGCTTGCTGCGAGAAGCACATCCCCAGCAGCAATCGCGGGAGTCGTTACCTCGCCAACGACGTGCACGGTGAGGCCCCCATGCATGAGGCGCATCGCGAGCATCCGCAGGGCCAGTCCGGAGCGGCCAGAGCCGAGCACGAACACTCGGGATGCGGCGCTGAGGAGGTCGATTGTTGATCGCACTGCCTCGGAGTCGTCGCGGGCGATTGCGGTGCTGGTGCGGGTATTTTCCGCGAGAACAAGTTCGATTGCGGAGGAAACCGTAGTGGTGTCGTTGCTGGCCATTACTTCACTGTGCCACCCGTTTGGGCAGCAGACAGCCCACCTTTTGGCCGGTATTCCCTATCCGAACGGGTAGGTCATGCCTAAGATGGGGGAGTGACTGCTCTCAGTACCGCCAGTTCCCTTGACCTCCTCGATGCCGCCCATTCGGTGGTGTCACGTTCGCTACTTCAGATTGCGAGCGCATTTTCTGCTGTGCTCGCGCCCATGGTGGGGCACAGCTCTCTATTGATATTCACGGAAGACTGCACCGGGCGCCCCCAGAAGAAAGCGGGTGATCCTTCGATCACCAATCACGTGAGCATCGCCGAACTCGACGCCGTGCGTGAGACAGTGTCGAGCGTCGGGCATCCGGTGTGGGGAATCACGGCGGTAGTTGCCCGCCACGAGCGCCCCGCAGCGGTGTGGATTGCGCCGACCGGTTCGCTGCTCGTCCTCACCGATCCTGTGCTCGTGTCTGGTGGGCAATCGCAGGAACAGGCGTTGGCGACGATCGCGTCTCTGTGGCGATTGGTGGCGGTGAGCATCCAGCAGCAGGTTGCCGTTGCAAGCCCCGACTATCTTCGGGATTCGCGGATGGCATCGCAGGACCGTGCCCAGGTCATTGCCGATCTCACCGATGCGCACTCCACGACTCTGGAACAAATTCTTGCGACGTTGCGCTCTCGTAGTGCGTCGGATGAGACGGCGCGCCAGGAAGCTACCGAGCTGGCCGCTACGGCGATGGTCAATCTGCGGGCGGTGTCTGATCGGGATCGCAGTTTGGCTGAGGAGCCGGTTGCGCGCGCTTTCGAACGCCTCAAAGCAGACTTGCGGCCCTTGGCCCGGTTCGGAGGCCTTGACGTGCAATTTGTGGAACCACCCGCCAACGGTCGCGCATTGCCGGGCGAAGTCGCCCACGCTGGCCGAGCGATCGTTCGGGGCGCTGTGCTTGCGCTCGTCGACCAACCGGGAGTCGCTCGGTTGCGAGTGGAGTGGGATTGCGACGGTGAGAATCTGCTGATTGGGATTCGCGATGACGGGCCTGGCGAGCTGGCAGTGGAAGACCCCGCGGTGCGGCAACTTGTTGAAAGGGCGGATGCTCTTCGTGGTCGGCTGAGTGTGAACGGCACTGCAGGATGGGGCTCCGAAATTTCGGTGGTTTTGCCCTTGAGCGCTGAAGGACTCGATCGCTCGCCCAGCGTGCAGTGGCAGATCACTCAACGGGAAGCCGAGGTGCTGGAGCTGGTTGCCTCGGGTGCCCGTAATAAAGCCATCGCGCTCTCGCTATCCATCAGCGAGAACACGGTGAAGTTTCATGTGGCGAACCTGCTGCGCAAGGCGGGGGTCTCGAACCGGGCTGAGCTCGTTTCGGCCTATCGCTGACTCGTTTTCCTGCGCACTTCTCCCCAACAAAGTCAGGGAGTCGCCGTTCGACACGAGTGCGGTTGTGCCGCTGAAACTGCAGTCGGAGTCTCCTTAGCGTTGCCCTGTGACTACGACTCCTTCGCACCCCGACATTGTTCCTTTCGTTGCTCGGCGACGGTTTACGGCTGAGGCCACCCCTACAGCCAGTGCACAGGCGCGGGGCGTTTCTGGAGCGGGTGGCGGCGCTGGCCTCGGCTCTGGGGTGGCAACCGGGGATGCAATGACGCGGGCACTCCACGAGTTCGGCCCATTAGCCCCCTACGTTGGGCGCCCGAACACCACCGACGTGTTCGTCAACGGCGCCCAGAATGTCTGGATCGACCGTGGCGGCGGGCTCGAGCTCGTCGGCGATGTCGGCATGACCGAAGCAGATCTCCGTGCGCTCGCCATCCGCCTCATTAATCTCGGTGGGCGCCACGTCGACGAAGCGACTCCGTGTGTGGATGTTCGGCTCGCCGGTGGCGTGCGCGTACACGCTGTTCTCCCTCCCATCTCCGCCACCGGCACCCTGCTCTCAATCCGTGTGCCCAGCCGAGAACCGTTGGGGCTAGCAGAACTCGACTTCGCAGGCTTCTTTAACGAGGTGCCGCTGCAGCGAGTGAAAGCCCTCATCGACGGGAGGGAGAATGTGCTCATCTCGGGCGCATCGGGAGCCGGAAAAACCACGTTTCTTGGCGCACTGTTGGCGGCGGCATCCGACACCGAGCGCATCGTCGCTATCGAAGATGTCGCGGAGCTGCGCGTCGAACACCCACACTTTGTATCGCTCGAGGCGCGTCAAGCCAACCTCGAAGGCGCCGGCGGCTACGGGCTGCCCGCGCTGGTGCGCGAAGCTCTGCGAATGCGCCCCGATCGGCTCGTCGTCGGCGAATGTCGGGGCGCTGAAATCCGCGAACTCCTGAGCGCGCTCAACACCGGCCACGATGGCGGTGCCGGCACGCTGCACGCCAACTCACTGAAAGACGTACCAAGCAGGCTCGAAGCGTTAGGGGCGCTCGCCGGATTAGACGCGACCGCCATCGCCCGCCAAGCCGTCAGCGCCATCGGTGCGGTGCTGCACGTCGATCGCATCAATGGCCGTCGACGCCTCACCCACCTTGGCCGGCTCGTGCTCGACGACAACGACCGCCTCGCGATCGCCGAAATCGAATGAAACGCCCGCCATCGCAACTGCCCGACGTCGCCAGCATCACCCAACGGCTGGCCGTACTGCTGCACGCCGGGCTGACTCCCACTTCGGCGTGGCAGCACGTCGCGCGCGGCCGCGCCGCGTCAAGCGTGGCGGCGGCGGTAGCGGTGGAAGGCAGCGATCCGGGAGGGGCGCCAGAACGTATTTCCCGGGCATCCGCTGGTCTGCCAGCGTTGGATCGGCAAGCGTGGAACTCGCTTGCCGCCGCCTGGTTTGTCGCCGGTCAAGTCGGGGCCCCGCTGGCCGGTGCGCTCCGAACCCACGCGCGGGCGTTGCGGATGCTCGTGCACATCCAGCGCGAAGTAGCCACGGCCCTCGCTGCCCCCGTCGCCACAGCGCGCATGGTCTTGGCGTTGCCCGCCGTCGGGCTCATCTTTGGAGCGCTACTGGGTTTCGACACCCTGGGAGTGCTCTTCACGACACCGATCGGGTGGGGGTGCCTAGCGGTCGGCGGTGGGCTCATCGTGATCGCTGTGAGGTGGAACAACAGGCTCGTGCGGTCGGCGACGCCCACACACGCAGCGCCCGGTCTCGAGTGCGAACTGATGGCCGTTGCGGTCTCAGGTGGTGGCTCACTCGTGCAGGCGCGAGTTGTTGTGACGCAGGCCCTGGAACGCTTCGGGTTGCCCGGGGACGGCGCCCACCTCGACGAGGTGCTGCAACTCTCTCAGGAGGCCGGGGTGCCTGCCGCTGAACTCTTGCGGGCCGAAGCCGATGAGGTGCGGCTGACGGCCGACGCGGATGCTCGTGCTGGTGCCGCAGCGCTCTCGGTGCGGCTCATGCTCCCGCTCGGGCTGTGCGTGCTCCCGGCCTTCATGGTGCTCGGAGTGCTGCCGCTCATGGTTGCGGTCATCTCATCCACCGTTGCCGGATTCTAGCGATGTTCCACACATCGGGCCGCGCTGGGTCGCGAGACTCCCACGCTCGGCAGGCTGGAATCACTCGGCCGCAGACTGCGCGACAGCGCACGAAGGAGTACCTCATGAATGATCCGCACCTTGTTCCCTTGCCCACTCTCGAACCGGGCCGTGCCCGCCGCCACCGGTTCGGTGGCGACGCGGGGATGTCGCAACGTGCGCGCCAGTTCCGTGCCCGCGTGCGCACCCGCCTGCGCTCCGAGCGCGGCGCAGCAACCGCCGAGTACGCCATCACCACTCTGGCCGCCGTCGGTTTCGCCGGACTGCTCGTCGTGATTCTCCGTTCCGGAGAGGTGCGCGGCATGCTCACTGACCTTGTGCGCAATGCGCTCTCGATCCCGGCGTGATCGAGCACGAGCAGCGATGAACGAGCGTGGCAGCGTCACCGCAGAGTTTGCGTTGGCGTTGCCCGCTGTCGCCCTCGTCCTCGTGTGCTGTCTCAGCGGGGTGCAACTCGCCGGGCTGCAAATCCGGTTGCAGGATGCGGCAGCTGTGTCAGCACGCAGCCTCGCTCGCGACGAAAGCTCCGGCACTGTCGCGGCTACCGCATCCGCTCTGGTCACGTCAGCACGGCTCAGTTCCCATCAGCGCGACGGCCTCGTGTGCGCCACGGTGAGCGCCCCCGCGCGCAACGCACTGCTCGGGCTGCTTCCGATCACGCTCAGTGCCACCAGCTGCGCTCTCGCGGGAGGCCAATGATGGCCACATTGCAGGCAGGCGCTGGGGCGACGGTGTGCGCTGCGCGTCGCCGGCTGAACGACGAACACGGTTCGGGCACCATCCTCATGGTCGGTCTCATCGCCACCGTTATCGCCGTCACTGCCCTCGTCATCCCTCTCTATTGGGCGCTCAGTGTGAGGCACGCGCTTGCCGGGGCGACCGACGCTGCCGCGCTCGCCGCAGCCGACACCGCGAGCGGGCTCATCGCTGGCTACCCCTGCGACAATGCGACGCGGCTCGCGAGTGCTAATGACTCCCTTATAGAGGACTGTGTGGTTGATGGGCGTATCGTGACAGTTACCGCTAGTCGCCGCATCCTCGGCATACTGGTCACAACGAGCGCCACAGCAGGGCCACCCCCAACCAGGGCGGATTAGGCAACTGAGCGGTCGGTGTGTGTATTGTGTCGCTGATAGTGGCGCTGCCACCGGTCAAGTGCGTCATCACCCAAGGAGTCCCGTGTCTGGCACCAAAAAGCTTGTCATTGTCGAGTCGCCCACCAAGGCCAAGACGATAGCCAAGTATCTCGGTGACGACTATGACGTGCTCTCGTCCGTCGGTCACATTCGTGACCTTGTCGAACCCCGCAACCTGCCACCCGAACTCAAAAAGGGCTCCCTCGGCAAGTTCTCTGTCGACGTCGACAACGGCTTCGAGCCCTACTACGTGGTCTCCGACGCCAAGAAGAAAACCGTCGCCGAACTCAAGAAGGCGCTCAGCGGAGCGAACGAACTCTTCCTCGCAACTGATGAGGACCGCGAGGGTGAGGCCATCGCGTGGCACCTCCTGCAGGTGCTGAAGCCCAAAGTTCCTGTGAAGCGCATGGTGTTCCACGAAATCACCGAAGACGCCATCGAAGCGGCCATTAACAACACCCGCGACGTCGACACCGCCCTCGTTGACGCTCAAGAAACCCGCCGCATCCTCGACCGCCTCTACGGCTACGAAATCTCGCCTGTGCTCTGGCGCAAAGTCGGCCCCGGCCTTTCCGCTGGCCGCGTGCAGTCCGCCGCGACCCGCCTTGTTGTCGAGCGTGAACGCGAACGCCTCGCCTTCATCACCGCCAACTACTGGGATCTCATCGCCCAGCTCTCGCCCGACAGCGAAACCAACGGCTTCGAATCCAAGCTCGTGCGCCTCGACGGCAAGCGCGTTGCTGCCGGCCGGGACTTCGATGACCGCGGAAACCTCAAGGGCGAAGCAGTAGCGCTCGACGAGAAGGCTGCCCAAACTCTCGCAGACGCACTGCGGATGCCGAGCACCACCATCACCGTAAAAACGGTCGAGACTAAGCCGTATACGCGTCGCCCTGCAGCGCCCTTCACCACCTCAACGCTGCAGCAGGAGGCCGGCCGCAAGCTGCGCTACTCCGCCCGCCAGACCATGAGCGTTGCCCAGTCGCTGTACGAAAACGGTTACATCACCTATATGCGAACCGACTCCTCGTCGCTCTCGCAGCAGGCCATCACCGCAGCCCGTACCCAAGCCGTTGCGCTCTACGGTGCAGACGCTGTGCCCGACAAGCCCCGCGTCTACGCCAGCAAGAGCAAGAACGCTCAAGAGGCCCACGAAGCTATTCGCCCCTCGGGAGATACCTTCCGCACGCCAAGCGAACTTCAGTCGACGCTGCGCGGAAACGACTTCAAGCTCTACGAACTGATCTGGAAGCGCACCGTCGCCTCGCAGATGGCTGACGCCAAGGGTTCAACGGCATCCATCACGATCGCTGCCGGCGAAGCTCCCGTTGCCGAATTCTCGGCCAGCGGAACCATCATCACCTTCCGCGGCTTCATGCAGGCCTACGAAGAAGGCCAAGACGAAGAGCGCAACGCCACCGCTGAGCCCAAGGAAGCGAAACTGCCTCCGCTCAAGGAAGGCCAGACCCTCACGCTTCTCGACATCGAAGCGAAGGGTCACGAGACCAGCCCGCCCCCGCGTTACACCGAAGCAAGCCTCGTCAAGAAGCTTGAAGAACTCGGCATCGGTCGCCCGTCGACCTACGCGTCGATCATCTCCACGATCATCGACCGCGGCTACATCACGCCGCGCGGCCAGGCACTCGTGCCCAACTGGATTGCGTTCTCCGTGATCCGTTTGCTCGAAGAGTACTTCGGCGACCTCGTGCAGTACGACTTCACTGCGGGCATGGAAGACGACCTCGACCGCATCGCTGGCGGAACTCAGAACCGCGTTGAATGGTTGCAGTCGTTCTACTTCGGTGACGAGAAGTACCGTGGCCTTCGCACTGTCATCGACAACCTTGGCGAAATCGATGCCAAGGAAATCAACTCGATGAAGCTCTCGGATGACGTGACGCTGCGCATCGGAAAGTACGGCCCCTACCTGGAGACCCCCAGCGACGACCCGGAGAAGCCGCGTCGGGTCAACATCCCCGAAGCGCTCGCGCCCGACGAGCTCACCCTTGCCAAGGCGATCGAACTGATCGAAGCTCCCGTCGTCGGCGACCGTGTTATCGGTGTCAACCCGGAGAACGGCAAAGAGATCGTGGCGAAAGATGGCCGGTTCGGCCCCTACGTCACCGAGCTCGAGCCAGAGCCCGAACCTGTTCCCGAGCCCGTCGAAGAGATCGATCCCAAGACCGGCGAAGTGAAGAAGGCCAAGAAGCCTAAAAAGGCTGCTGTTGTGAAGCCGCGCACGGCATCCATTTTCAAGACCATGGAGCTCGACGCGATCGACCTCGACACCGCGCTCAAGTTGCTCAGCCTGCCTCGCGTCGTCGGCCTCGACCCTGAAACAGGCGTCGAAATCACCGCGCAAAATGGACGCTACGGCCCTTATCTCAAGAAGGGTGTCGAAACCCGATCGCTCACGAGCGAAGACCTCATCTTCGACATCGACGTTGCCGGTGCCGTAGAGCTCTACGCCCAGCCCAAGTACGGCAACCGCGCAGCATCCAGTGCTCTCAAAGAGTTCGATGCTGACCCGGTCAGCGAGAAGCCGATCAAGATCAAGGATGGCCGTTTTGGTGCGTATGTAACCGACGGAACCACCAACGCCACTATCCCGCGCGGCGAAACCGTCGAAGACGTCGACTTCGAGCGTGCCGTTCAGCTGCTCGCCGACAAGCGCGCGAAGGGGCCGGTCAAGCGCAAGACGGCTGCGAAGAAGCCGGCTGCGAAGAAGCCTGCCGCGAAGAAGCCAGCGGCCAAGAAGCCAGCCGCCAAGAAGCCAGCCGCCAAAAAGCCGGCAGCGAAGAAACCAGCAGCGAAGACAACTGCGGCTAAAACAACTGCAGCGAAGACGACGGCCGCTAAAACCGCTGCCGCCAAGAAGCCTGCAGCGAAAAAGCCTGCTGCGCCCAAGGCCGCCGCCGCTACTGAAGCGGAGTAGCGTGCCCGGATTGTTTATCACTCTCGAGGGCGGCGATGGCGTCGGTAAGACGACGCAATCGCAGCTTCTCGTGAAGTGGCTTGAAGAAGCCGGTCACACCGTTATCGTGACCCGCGAACCCGGTGGCACTGATCTTGGACTTGAGCTGCGCGAAATCGTGCTGCACCGCCGTGGCGACATGGATCCGCGCGCCGAAGCGCTCATCTATGCCGCTGACCGCGCTCACCACATCGCGACGCTCGTGCGGCCAGCACTCGAACGTGGCGAGATTGTCGTTCAGGATCGCTACATCGACTCCTCTGAGGCCTACCAGGGTGCGGGTCGAGTTCTCGGTTCTGACGAAGTGCGTGACCTCTCGCTGTGGGCTACGCAGAACTTGCTTCCCGACGTGACAGTGCTGCTCGATCTTGATTCTGCCGATAGCCGCAAACGCCTTGACAGCGCTCGCACTCGCTATGACCGCCTCGAAGCAGAGAAGCAAGAATTTCACACCCGGGTGCGCGAAGCGTTCCTCGAGCGTGCCGCGAAAGAGCCTGACCGCATTCTTGTGGTGGATGCCGCCCGCAGCGTGGACGACATCGCCACGACGATCCGTGAGCGCATTCAGAACCACCTCCCGCAACCCGCCTAGACTGAGCGCATGTCGTTGTGGGAAGGCCTGACGGGCCAAGCTGAAGCGATCGCCGTTCTTGAGGCCGCTGCCTCATCATCGGCGTTAGGCAGTGCAGGTCAGTCGTCGATGACGCACTCCTGGTTGATCACGGGGCCGCCCGGATCTGGCCGCTCCAATATTGCCTATGCCTTCGCTGCTGCGCTGCTTGGCACACGCGGTGATGAAACCGAAGAGTCGGTCTACAAGCAGGTTGTCGCGCGCACGCATCCTGACCTCGGTGTGCTCAGCACTGAACGCGTCATCATCTCGATTGATGAAGTGCGCAAACTTGTCGCGTCATCACAGTTTTCGCCGTCGGTCGGTCACTACCGCGTCATGATTATTGAGGATGCCGACCGCATGGTCGAGCGCACCTCCAACGTTCTGCTCAAAGCACTCGAAGAGCCGCCACCGCGCACCGTGTGGATTCTGTGCGCGCCCAGCGAAGCAGACCTCATCCCCACCATCCGTTCGCGCGTGCGCAGCGTTCGCCTCCGCACCCCCGCGATCGAAGACGTCGCCCAGCTGCTGCAAGACCGCGATGGCGTCGCACCCGACATCGCCCTTCGCGCGGCGCGGGAAGCCCAAAGCCACATTGGCATGGCCCACCGTCTCGCAACCAATTCAGAGGCCCGCGAACGACGCGAACAGGCGCTGACAACGGTGCTCAACATCCGCACCGTCTCAGACGCTGTGATCGCCGCCGCCCTCTTGCTGGAGCTGTCGAAGGCGGATGCCACGGCCCTCACCGAGGAAAAGGACGCCCACGAACGCGAGTCAGCGCTTCGCTCGCTCGGTGTTGCCCCCGGCGGCACTATCCCGCCGGCGCTGCGGGTGCAGCTCAAGAATCTCGAAGAAGACCAGAAGCGCCGGGCGACTCGGAGCCTCCGTGACGGCATTGACCGCATCATGGTTGACCTGCTGTCGCTCTATCGCGACATTCTGTTGACCCAAATCGGTGCCCCGGGAGAACTCATTAACCTCAGCATCATCAACAACATCACGGCCGTAGCGAACCGCACGACAGCGCCAGCGACGCTCGCCATCATGGATGGCATTGCTGAAGCGCGCCGTCGTATCGAAAGCAACGTTGCTCCGGCGCTCGCCCTTGAGGCGATGCTCGTGAAGGTTGCTGTATCGGGGCGCGGCGCATGACCGGTCGCACCTCCCGGGTCTTCGGGGTGACTGCGGTCGCGCTGGCTGTATCGCTCGTCTTGAGCGGCTGTGTTTCTTGGTTCATGCCACCGGCATCCGGCACAACGTCGACGCCGACGGAAGAGGCTGTCGCGCCGAACCTGACGAAGTTCTACCACCAGGTGCTCGAGTGGGCGAGCTGCGGAGACGATCTGCAGTGCGCTACCGCTATCGCGCCGGTGGATTGGGAAAGCCCCGAGGGAGACACGATCGAGTTAGCCCTTGTGCGTCAGACCGCACGCGGCAACGACCGCATTGGGTCGCTGCTGGTGAACCCCGGCGGTCCGGGCGGTTCCGGCTTCGATTTCGTTGCCGACAGTGTGGATTACGCCACCAGCGAGGCGCTTCAGTCCCAGTTCGATGTGGTCGGTTTTGACCCTCGGGGTGTGAATCGTTCGACGCCGGTGTCGTGTTATTCTGACCCGGCTGAGCTCGATGAGTACATTTATGGGATCACCCCGGGCGAGAAGGGCAGCGACGAATGGATTGCCGCGGCGACCGATGCCTCCGCTCAGTTTGCTCAGCGCTGTAGCGAAGAGACGGGGGAGCTGTTGGGCTTCGTCGATACCCCCAGTGCTGCTCGCGACCTCGACATGCTGCGCGCTGCCCTGGGCGATGAGACGCTCAACTATTTGGGCTACTCCTACGGAACGTTGCTCGGCCAGGTCTATGCCGAGTTGTTCCCGGAGAAGACCGGGCGACTTGTGCTTGACGGTGCTGTCGACCCCGAGGCATCCGAATTCGAGGCCACTAAGGCGCAAGCGGAAGGCTTCGAGGGTGCGCTTGACGCGTTCTTGGCTGACTGCGCTGGTGCGAGCGATTGCCCGTTCACCGGTTCGGTGGAGCAGTCGCGCACAACAATTCGCACGCTGCTCGACCGCCTCGACGCGAGCCCGCTCACGAATGCTGACGGCCGCAAATTGGGCAGTGCAACCATGTTCACGGCGATCATTTTGCCGCTGTACAGTCAAGATAACTGGGCGTATCTTCGCCAACTTTTCGACTCGGTAATGAGGGGCGACGCCAGCATCGCCTTCGATTTGGCCGACAACTACAACGGCCGCAGCGCTGACGGCACATATGCCGAAAATCAAACAGAAGCGTTCATAGCGATCAATTGTTTGGATGCCCGTGAGCCGGCCGATAACGACAGCATGCGTGCGCGGGCGGCTGAGCTTGCCGTCGCGGCGCCGGTCTTTGGTCCGCAGATGTCGTACGGTGACCCCGGTTGCGCGAACTGGCCTGTTGAGGCGAAGCGGGACCGCGTGGCCATTGCTGCCCCTGGTGCGGCCGACATGTTGGTGATCGGCACGACGAATGACCCGGCGACGCCCTACATCTGGGCGCAAACTGTTGCCGACAACCTCGATTCGGGTCACCTAATCACCTACAACGGTGAAGGTCACACGGCGTATAACAAGTCGAATGAGTGCGTCAACGCGGCGGTAGAAGACTTTCTCCTCAGGGGTGAAGTTCCGAGCGCCGATCCGAACTGCTAACCGCTAGGCTCATGCGGTGAACTTCATCGCCGCCGCCCCAGCCTCTCGCGCTCGCAGGTTTGCCCTTGTGGTGCCGGCTCTCGCACTCACCCTCGTTCTGAGCGGGTGCGCGAACCTTTTCTCGGGGCTTTTCCCGCAGACGTCGGAGCCGACGGGGGAGACCGTGTCGGAGGAACTCGCTCCCTACTACGAGCAGGTTCTCACGTGGGTTGATTGCGATAACGGCGCTCAGTGTGCGACGGCAATTGCTCCGATGGATTGGGCAAACCCTTCTCCGGAAACTGATATCGAGATCGCCATGGCCCGCCATCAGGCGACCGGGCAAAGCATGGGCTCGCTGTTCGTGAACCCGGGTGGGCCGGGCGCATCAGGTTTTGATCTCATCCACGACGATGTCGATTTTGCGGTGAGTGCGAACCTGCGCGAGAACTACGATGTGATCGGCTGGGACCCTCGCGGGGTTGGCCGTTCGACTCCCGTGACGTGCCTCGACGACGCGGGTCTCGATGACTTCATTTTCGGTATTCCGGATTCAGCGGTTGGCAGTGACGAGTGGCTTGCCGAGAGCGAGCAAGCGGCCATCGATTTCGGCCAGGCGTGCCTCGAGAACACGGGCGAGATCCTCCAATTCATTGACACTCAGAGCACAGTGCACGACCTCGATATGTTGCGCGCGATTGTGGGCGACGAGAAGCTGCAGTACTTGGGTTACTCGTATGGCAGCGATATTGGTTCGTATTACATCGAGAATTTCCCCCAGAATGTCGGCCGCATTGTGCTTGACGGCGCCACCGATTCGTCGATTTCGGTGTTCGAGGTCGGGCGCGTTCAGACGACCGGTTTTCAGCGCGCGCTCGAAAACTATTTGGCGGCCTGCCCGACGTCATTCGATGACTGCGCGTTCACCGGCGGAGTGGATGCTGCCTTAGCGACGATCCGCGAACTCTACGACCGCTATGACGCGAATCCGATTGCTGCCCCTGATGGACGCATGATGGATGCCGGAGTGCTCGATATCGCCATGAGTACAGCTCTTTACTCTCAGGATTCCTGGCCGTTCCTGAACGATCTTTTTTCGGAGGCGGCACGGGGCGAAACGGATACCGCTTTCTTCCTTGCCGACTTCTATTACAGCCGCGACATTGACGGCAGCTACACCGACAACTCACTCGAAGCGTTCATCGCGATCTACTGCGTTGATTACCCCGTGGAGACTGACCCGGCGGTGCTCGTGAAGCAGCAGGAACTCATGCGCGAGGCCTCGCCAACGACGTACCGCGAGTTTCCACCAACGGGGGATCTGACCTGCCTGAACTGGCCGTACAAATACATCGGGCCCGAGATCACCGAGCTGACCGGTGAAGGGGCACCGCCCGTACTGATCATCTCCACCACGGGCGACCCGGCGACGCCCTACGAGTGGGGAGTTGCCCTCAGTGAGCAGCTGCAGAGCGCCCAACTCATCACCTACAACGGTGAAGGACACACTGCCTACAACGGTGGTGTCGGCTGCATCGACGGGGCTGTCGACGCCTATTTCATCAACGGCGTCGTGCCTAACGACGATCCAAATTGTGACGCATAACGGCCAGTTGGCGTTGTGGGCTTTCGGGCCCGAAAACTTCGGCTAAGCTATCTTGCTGTGCCTCATGAAAATGTGGCCGGCCGCCTTAGCTCAGTTGGTAGAGCATCTCACTCGTAATGAGAAGGTCGTCAGTTCGATTCTGACAGGCGGCTCCGTTCACTCACGAGGGTCAGAGAAATCTGGCCCTCGTTGTGCGTTGTGGTGGCGGCAAACTCTCATACCGGAGTCTTAAGCTGGGGGTATGAAGTACCGCAACGAACCCATCTACACAGCAGCCATCGGCGCTGGCCGCGCCATGTTCGGCGCGCTTCGCGTGCGGCGCACCGTCATCGGATCGCAGAATTTGCCCGCCGAGGGTGGGGCCGTATTCGCGATGACCCACTTCGGTTACCTCGAATTCGCGCTCGTCGAGTGGGCGTTATGGCTGCACAATCACCGTCGCATTCGATTCATGGCGAAGAAGAGCGTGTTCGAAAAACGCGTGGTCGGTTCGTTCATGCGGAACATGAAGCACATCCCCGTCGATATGAAGGCTGGCGCTAACGCCTACGCCTCCGCGGTTACAGCGCTGCGCACCGGGGAACTCATTGGGGTGTTTCCCGAAGCCGGAGTGAGTGCATCCTTCACCATCCGCGATTTCAAAACTGGTGCTGTGCGTTTGGCGGCAGAGGCAGGGGTTCCTGTGATCCCCATCGCGCTGTGGGGTGGGCAGCGCCTCATGACGAAGAACCGCAAGATCACGTTGCGTGAACGCGTGGGCATCCCGATCGTGATGGTCGTCGGGGACCCGATGATGGTTGCGACGACGGATGACGCGACTACGGCAACCGCGCGGCTCAAGAGAACAATGGAGGGGCTGCTCGAAACGGCACAGAAGGCCTACCCCCTCGACGGCACAGGTCAGTGGTGGCAGCCGCGGCACCTCGGCGGAACTGCGCCGACGCCAGACGAGGCGGCAGTGGCCGATGCCGAACGTGATCTGCGACGCGCAGAAGCGGCACGTAAACACAAATAAGGCACCCATTGTCCCCAGCGCCGATAGTGGCAGTCTCGGGCCACGAGGGTGTCCCCCAAACAGAGGATAGACCCGTCACCCAGACCCCCCATTAACGGGTATTTCCCCATGTTTCCGGGGTTTTTCCCTTGTGGAACGCTGCGTTCGCGCCTAGCTTTGGCAGCAGGAAGCAGAGGGGTCTGCATCCTATCTATTCGTCTGGGGGGCGATTTTTCATGGGGAGAGTTCCGTTCTTAACGGCCTTAGTTACCGTCGTAATTGTTGGAGTAGTACCGTTCGTCGGGGGAGGCGGACCTGGTCTTACTGACAGTGCAACCGCTAGCGCCGCCGCACGGTCGCCGCTGTTTGCATCTACCGCCACAGCGCCGCTCGAAGAGTCGGTCGATGTCGTCGCGATTGCCAGTATCGAACGCGTCACCGAAGAGTCACTGGCTGCAGCAATCAAGGCTGAAGCTAAGTCGCTGACCACTGACTCCGAGCACCTCGCTCAGAAGGCCGTGCCGAAGCCGAAGCCGATCGTTGTCGCATCGACGGGGACCGCATCCGTTGAGCAGATCCGTGCAGCGTACGCTTCCGCAGGCCAGTCCTGCCCGGGCAATGTTGGTGGCGGCGTCTCTGGCGCGCCAAGCCGTAGCTCATCACAGGGTGTCGCCGGCACGACTTCGGGCGACCTTGCATCCTTCGCCTATGCCTACAATTCGATCCGCGTTGCTAACTGCTTGCAGCCCATCGCGCTGTCGAACTTCCGCTACGACTCCTGCATGGAAGAGCGCCTCTTCTGGATGGCAGAATCGCCAAGCTCGAACCCGCTCGACGGCTGGGGCCACAACGGCACCACGCGCTCCGACGGTGTTGCCGCTCGTGGTTGCGATGGAAACCTTGCTGGCGGTTCGGGAAACAGCGGCGCCACTGTCGCATCCAAGTGGTGGGAATCATATTCTCACCGCGCATCGCTTTACCGCCCCGGTGTCAGCACCGGTGGTGCCTGCATCGCCTTTGCCATGACCCATGGCGGAATCGATGAGCCCTATAGCTTTACCCGCGCTGCAGCACGATGGACGTACTGCTAGGCCCACTCGAAGCGCTGGGTTGGAACATCCGGGTACTATAACCGGGTGACTGATTCAGCCAGTAGTGAGCCAAAAGCGCCGGGAGGAATACGCGCGTTTATAACTCAGCACCCCACCGCATCCACGGTGACGGTTGCGGCGGTTGTATTCGTACTACTCGCAGTAGTAGCAGTATTCGCCGGAATTTCGGTTGGCTCCGCTAACTCGGCAGTTGATGTCACCCCAGACGAAGTCACTGCAGAGCAGCGGAGCCAACCGGATGTTACCCCCGGGGCGATCGCGGTGCGCACGTGTTCTGTTGACCCACTTGCTACGGTCGCGACCTTCCCCTCGCTTGTCGGCGTAGTGACGGATGCCGCTACGGGCGACGTGCTGTGGGGCCGTTCTGCCGACAAAGCGGCCAGCCCCGCGCACATCGTGACGGCGATGACGGCGGCTGCAGCGCTTCAGGCTCTTGGCGCTGACACCCGTATCAGTACCAAAGTTGTCGACGGTTCATCAGCTGGCGTGATCGTGCTGGTGGGTGGTGGTGACCCGACCCTCGCGACGACCAATGCGTCGTACTATCGTGACGCTCCCCAGATTTCAGATCTCGCCTCGCAGGCAATGACACGGTACGAAGAGCTTCATCCCGGTGTTCCGATCACCGAGATCGTGCTGGACTCCACGCTGTGGAACACGAGTGATGCCTGGGATTCCAATTGGCCCGAGCGTGAACGCACCGGCGGGTACCACTCGTATGTCACCGCGCTCATGGTGAATGGGGATCGCGCTGACCCCACTATTGCGATCAGCCCGCGCGGCACCGATCCCGTGCAGTCTGCTGGCCAAGCATTCGCTCAAGCCGCCGGTTTGCCCGCCGTCACGTTCTCGAACGGCGCCGCGGTCGGTTCCACCGTGCTGGCTGAAGTAAAGTCGCAGCCCATCAGTGTGCTCGTCGAGCAGATGCTGATCAGTGGCGATGACTCCTTGGCTGAGTCGCTTGCCCGCCTCGTCTCTAAGCAGCAGGGTCTCAGCGGCGCTGCAAGCACTCTGAACCAGGCCATCCAAAGCGTGCTGTCGGATGCCGGACTCGATGATGCCGGAAGCATCACCATCACTGATGGCTCCGGTTTGAGCCCCAAGAACCAAGTCCCGCCGCTGTTTGTCGCGCAGTTCATGGCGGCAGGGACATCGGGCAGTGGCGCAATCGCGACTGCGCTATCGATGCTTCCGGTCGGAGGCGAAAGCGGTGACCTCTACAACCGTTTTGAGGGTGATGCCGCTGCGGCATCCGGTCACGTGGCTGCTAAGTCGGGGTGGACCAACCAAGAGCACTCCCTCGGTGGCGTGCTATTTGCCGAGGACGGCACTCAGCTGGCTTTCGCGTTCTACTCGATCGGCGAGGGCATCTCCACCGACGCACGCACCGCGCTCGACAACCTCGTTGCCGGCGTCTATACCTGCGGAAGCAATCTCTCCAACTACTAGGGCGCTCTGCGCGGCCAGGTGCGGCCTGCGCGACTTAGACTGGCAGCGTGGTTGCTGCACTCTTCATCATTGATGTCCAGAACGATTTCACCGAGGGTGGCGCATTAGGCGTCGACGGCGGTGCCGCTGTGGCGGCCGGAATCACCGACTATCTGCGGGCCAATCCTGATCGCTACGACGTCGTGATCGCCTCCCGCGATTGGCACGATGCTGACAACAGCAACGGTGGCCACTTTGCGACGGATGCCGAACCCAACTTCGTCGACACGTGGCCGGTTCACTGCGTGGCGGGCACCCCCGGTGCGGAGTACCACTCCGCCCTCGATACTTCGCTCGTGAACGTGCACGTGCGCAAGGGACAGGGAGTTCCGGCGTACTCGATCTTTGAGGGCACGACTGACGATGATGAAACGCTGCCGGCGTTGCTGCAGCGCCTTGGCGTAGACACTATTGACGTCGCCGGGCTCGCAACCGACTACTGCGTTCTTGCTTCTGCTCTGGATGCCGCGGGTAGCGGCCGCGAGGTATCGGTGCTGACCGGGCTAGTCGCTGGTGTCGCCCCCGAGTCGAGCACGGCCGCTCTGGCCACGATGGCAGAGACGGGCATCACGCTCGTCTCTCACGAAGCGTGATGCGCGAATGACGGATTCTCCCGAAGAGCTTCAGCTTCCCGGCTTCATCGCCGAGTCTGAAGTTCTCCCGCCCAGCAAAGGTTTGGGCTGGCGGTTGCTGGCGTTGCTTGTGGGGCTGGGACTCGTCCTCGGGATCGCCGTGGCTGGTGGTGCCGCACTGTTTACCGCCATCTGGCCCACGACCGCAACGCTGTGCGATGCCTCTGATGGCACCTGCAGCGATGTGTCTCTTGACCAGATCGCCGAGTTCTCCCAGATCGACCTTCCGGCAGAAGCCGAGGTCGAGAGCGTGCAATATGCCACCGTTGAAGGCTCTTACGGGTTGCTCTACGCCACTGTCGTCTTGCCGGAGGGTGCTACCGACCCGCTGCGGTCCGGCGATTACCGGGTCGCACCGACGCTGTCGTGGGCAGCCGAAGCGGATGCGCTTGGGCTCGATAACCTCCTGCTCTACCAAGGTGTCGAGTCGGTCACTGGCCCCGGCTTCGAGGCCGCGAGCGGGCAGCGTGCCGATGGGCGAACCGTGATTCTCATTCGAGTGAGTCGGGAGCTTTAGTGTGCCCGTGATCCCCGTCACCGAGCTCAGCGATCCGCGGCTCGCTGACTACTCGCATCAGACCGATGTGGCGCTGCGCAAAGCACAGGGCACCGAACACGGTCTCTACCTTGCCGAGTCCACCCTCGTGTTGCAGCGCGCGTTGCGCTCGGGTCACCGGGTGCGCTCGGTGCTTGCGCTCGGCACCTCGGTTGACGAGATCGTCGAGCTCGTGGGCGACGACGTTCCCATTTTCACTGGCGACGGCTCGCTGCTCGCCGAGCTGACCGGCTACGTGCTGCACCGCGGCGTCATCGCGTCGATGCACCGCCCGCCGCTGCCGACGCCCGAAGCTTTGCTGGCGGATGCTCGCCGCATCGTCATTCTCGAAAACGTCGTTGATCCCACCAACGTCGGCGCGATCTTCCGCTCGGTCGCCGGCATCGGGGCGGATGCCGTACTCGTCACCGAGCAGTGCTCCGACCCGTTCTACCGGCGCGCGATCCGCGTCTCGATGGGGACCGTGCTGCAGGTGCCGTGGACCCGTATCGGCAACTGGACAGATACCCGTGCGCTGCTCACGGCATCCGGCTTTCAGATCGCGGCGCTAGCCCTCGAGGACGGTGCGGTGTCGCTGCGTGACTATGCGGCGGATGCTCCCGAGAAGGTCGCGCTCGTGCTGGGCACCGAGGGCCACGGCCTCACTCGCGAGGCCATCGATGCCGCCGATACGATCGTGCAGATTCCGATGCGTCACGGCATCGACTCGCTCAACGTTGCGGCGACCGCCGCGGTCGCGATGTTCGCGCTCGCGGTCGAGTAGCCGCTGCAGTAGCGCCGCAACAGCAGCGCCGCAACAGCAGCGCAGCAGCAGCACCCGCGTGCCTCCACAGCTGAGCGGGCCGCGCGCTAGCGGGCGGGCGCACAGCCGAAGCAGCGCACCCGCGAGCCGCTAGACGAGCAACTGGTGCTTAGCGAGGTCCTTGTAGAGCGGGGTCGACTTGACGAGCTCGGAGTGCGTTCCGACGCCCACAACCTTGCCCTTGTCGAGCACGACGATCTGATCCGAGTCGACGACTGTCGAGAGGCGGTGCGCGATCACGATGAGGGTGCGGTTCTCGGCGACAGCGTCGATGGCTTCGCGGAGCATTTGCTCGTTGAGGCCGTCCAAGCTGGAGGTCGATTCGTCGAGAAGCAGAATCGGGGGAGCCGCGAGCAAGGTGCGGGCGATAGCGAGACGCTGACGCTCACCACCGGAAAGCATCACTCCGTCTTCGCCGACAGCGGCATCCAAACCAGCAGGGTTGCGGTCGAGCACACCGGTGAGGTTCACCGCAGCGATGACGTTGACGCATTCTTCGTCGGTCGCGTTGGGCGCACCGATGAGAAGGTTTTGGCGGATGGTGCCGGCGAGCACGGGCGCATCTTGTTCGACGTAGCCAATTTGCGCGCGCAACTCTTCACGGTTGAGGGCGCGGAGGTCGTCGCCACCGAGACGCACAACACCGCCCGTTGGATCATAGAAGCGCTCGACGAGGGCGAGGATGGTGCTCTTGCCGGCGCCCGAGGGGCCGACGATAGCGGTGCGTTCGCCGCGCTTCACGGCGAAGCTGACTCCGCGCAGAACCGTGAGGTCGATCTCGTCGGCGGCAGCTTCGGTGCCTCCGTGCTTGAGTGAGGCCAGTTCCGTTTCGGCTTGCACGAGTACCGAGTCGCGGGGGTACGAGAATTCGACGTTGTCGAACGTGATGGCGGCATCCGATTCGATGCTGGCGACAGCAACCACGTCAGCGTCAGATTCGAGCTCGCTGGGCAGTTTGATGATTTCTTGGATGCGGCCGAGCGCACCGAGCGCCTGGTTGACCGCGGTGACGGCGCCGAAGGCTTGCCCAAGCGGCATGATCATGAGGAACAGGAACAGGATGAACGCGACGAGGTCGGCGATCTCAATGGCGCCGCTGGCCACGCGGTAGCCGCCCACGCCGAGCACGACGAGGAATGAGACCTGCAGGGCAATTCCGGCAATCGGAACAACGAGTGCCGAGATTTTGGCGACGCTGATGCCCATCTTCCAGGCGCCGAGAGCGTCTTCGTTCACGGCCTCGATTTCACGTTCGGTGGCGTTGGATGCTCGCAGCGTGCGCACGGCGGAGATCGCGCGCTCCACGGCTGCGGCCAGGTCGCCGACCTTGCGCTGAGCGCGCTGGCTGGCGACACGGATGCGCTTCGAGAGCGTCGTGACGGTGACCACGGCGATGGCGATCACGAGCACGGTGAGGCCGAGCAGCACGGGGTCGATGATGAGCATCGCGATGAGCGCGCCGATGAAGGTGATCGAGCCACCGATGGCTTCGACGAGTCCCTGTGTCAGCACCGCGCGCAGCAGAGTCGTGTCGCTGCCGACACGGGAGACGAGGTCACCGGTGCGGCGACGGTCAAATTCTGAGATGGGGAGGTTGAGCATCCGGCTCACCAGACGACGACGGCTCGAGAGCACGACGCCCTCGCCGGTGCGCTGGAGGAGGTAGTGCTGGTAGCCGCTGATGAGGCCGGAGATGACGACGAGGCCGATGAGCAGCCACACGAGAGTGCCGAGCGATTCGTCAGCCTCGACGCTCGTGATGACCTGGCTGACGAGCAGTGGTTGGGCAAGCGAAGCGCCGGCGCCGAGGATGCTGAGGATGATCACGAAGATCAGAACCTTGCGGTGCTCCAGCAGGTACGGGAACAGTTCGCTGAACTTGGCGCGGGGGCCGTCGTCGGGATTGTCGCGTGATCCAGAACGTCCGCGGCGAGGTGCAGAGGTGTGTGAAGTCGAGCTCATGAAGTTTCTCGTTGTCCCAAAAATGTAGGGCGGAGGTGCCGCGAGTGTTCAGCGACATCGGCATCAGCAATCAGCCTCTAAAACACTAAGCCTTCTGTCTGGGCGCTGCGTACAACATCCGGTGTATCTGTGCGGATGTTGCTACGCCGTTGGGTGGTGAAGGCACGCAAGCGGCGACGGGTGCCGATCGGCTGTGCAGCAGCGCGCCAGAGCAGTCAGGAGGCGATGGCGTTTCGAAGCATCTTCAGCGAGCTCGCCGCATCGTCGACCGAAAGGTGCAACTGCTGAAAGTGCTGGTTTCCCGCGATCGTGATCCGAAGCACGTCTCCCGAACCCGAGTAGTTCCAGAAGTGTCGCTCGCCGGCGGTGTGGAAAGTTCCGCACAGCCTGCCGCCGAAATCGAGACCGGGGCCACGCCATCCGGTTGGGATTCTGCTGGCGTGACGTTCGATCCCGGCATCACTGATGTCCGCTAGTTCGACGACGATGCTTTTTCTGAAGCACCAGACGCGGTCGAGGCCTCGCGGGGAGACGGTGAGAACTCCGTTCTCGATGCGAAGTGAGTTCCTGCTCATTCGGAGTCCTCCGAAGCTCTCATCACGACCGCAGCGTGGCGACTATACCGAGCGCGGCGAAGACCGCACCGACGACGGCGAGCACAAATACGGCAAGCGCCCACAAGAACAGCGGCGCAGCACTCGTGAGGCGAACGCGGTCGGTGGATGCTTGAACCAACGTTGTATGCACGGCGCGGTATCTGCGGTGGCCGACCCAGAACAGCACAGCGGTCATGATGAGGCCGAGAGCGGCAACGGCGTAGCTGCCGATGCTGACGGTGTTGAGCAGGAGGCGCGCGGAGACGAGTGCGGCAATGGCAAACGACAGCACGGTGCGTTGCCAGGCGAGGGCGGTGCGTTCCGCTTGCAGGCCGGCATCGAAGGGGCGGTCGAAGGCGCGCGTCACTGGAGGAGGATACCGATCGCGAGCAGCAGCCCGGCCACGACAACGCCGCCGCCGATGGGGCCAGCGAGGTTAGGGGAGGGCAGTGGGCGTCCGAGTCGCAGCGACTGCTCGGCCTTCATCCAGCCGAACCACGCCTGCATCGGGGCGAGTACGCCCAACAGAATCAGCAGCACGGATGCCCCGAGCCGGAACCCGGGAGCGATCGGCAATACGAATGCCTCCAGCGCGACACCCGCAGCGATAAGCGCGAGGGCGGTGCGAATCCACGCCAAGAACGTGCGCTCGTTTGCCAGGCTGAAGCGGGCATCCGGCTCAGTGCCGACGCCGTAGACGCGGCGCGGAAAGCGGCGAGGAGGCGGCTGTACTGGTTCGGTCACGAGCGATCCTTCATGCGTCGATCCTAGCGTCTGGCTTCCGGGTCATCCCCGGTTGCGACGCTTTCGGAGGACGTGCGGGTCAGACTTAGACCTGTGAAGCGGCTAGTGGTTGGGAGTGGTCTTCGCGGAGTTCGAGTACCACCACAGCGATCCAACCGCGATAAGCAAGACCACGGGCACAGCGGAATTAATGCTGCCCTCAGCCAACCAGCCGACCCACCCTGGTTCGATCCCTATCGACGCGCCAACCTTCGGTCCCCTCAACGGACCAAGTAGGAACGAAGCAGAAAGCAGCAGGATTGTCGCGGAGCTGAACCCCACCACTAATGCCACCCGGAATCGTCTGAGCCTGTTTTTCGCCGCCACGGTCAGTAAGAACGTCACAATGGTGCTCAGCACAGCGATCGCAATCATCGGCAGGAATGGCACGGTGGCTGAGGAAACTGCCGTCACCATGTTGTTGAGATCGAGAATTCCGCCCAGCTTTCGGGCTACAACCTGAGCGCTCAGCATGCCGATGACGAAGACGAACACCACTCCGAGCAACATCCCGTAGATGCCCCAGGCTGCACTTCTCAGCGGGATGTTAATGGGCCTCGGCATTGACGCTGTTGCGTCACGATGTGTGGGCTTGGGGCTTTTTGAGTGCAGCCATAGCAAGCCAACTGACAGAAGAAGTACTAGATGAACGGCGGAGCTGCTCCCTCCCCGATTCAGCCAGCCTTGCCATCCCGGCGCTACGCCAATCATGGGGGTTTCCGGCGTCATGCCGGTGGCAGCGAAGGCGAAAGACGCAATGATGAGGAGCAGTGTCGCGGCGCTAAAACCGCTCGTGAATGCCATCCGCGAGACAGCGGAACGGTTTCGCATGGCCACGGTAAGGGCAAAGACAACCGCGGCACTCAGCACCGCGAGGGCACCCATCATGAGGTACGGAACGCGTGGAGTAATGATCGAAGCAAGAGAATTGTTGAGGTCATACTGCGCGCCGGCCGCAAGTCCCGACGCTTGAATCGTGAGGACGCCGGCGACCAATACGAACACCGCGCCGGTTACGATTCCACAAATTCCCCACGCCTCACTCTTCTTCAAAAAATCCCCTTAGTTGGATGCCGCAGAACTAGACATCCGGGAGGTGCGCCCGGTCTGCCTCGCTCTCGAGTACTAAAGCTTTCATCAAATTCAGTGGGTAGCAAGCGTGAGGGGCGGGGGAGACGCCGAGGGGCCGCCACCCGAACTACTCCGTCGGCCTCACGAACTCCTCGATGAAGTCGAAGTCGTCGAGGGAGCCGGTAACGAGGAATTCGCCGAATTCGCCTGCAGGAAGGGAGTCGACGGCCACGCTAGGCGCGCCCTGCCTTATTTCGAGAATCACGGTGCCGGTATCGGGGCCGCCACCCAGTAGCTCTAGTCCATCACCCGGGCGAAACACTCCCGTTACCGCTTGGCCAACGATGATGACTACGCCGGGGCCGTCTTCGTACTTCGTGTACTTGTCGTGCATCTGAAAGGCAACTTCGCTGCCGGGGTCCGTGCTTTCGATCGGCTCGCTTGAGGTGACGGCGGAGGGCGTCGGCGTTGCGGTGGAATCTGCGTCCGTGGGGCTTCCGGGCGTGCATCCGGAGACCGCAAGCGCGAGGCCGAGAATCACTAGCGCCCCGAGGGATCGAGCAGAGTGCGTCATTCGCTGTGAGTTTCGCATGCCTCCAGCCTAGGAGGGGTTTCCGCTGGCTGGCTAGGGTTGCTGAAAAAGTTTCACCCTAGCCATCCGTTCAGAAGTTATTCCCCGCGCAGCTGACGCAACAACACCGCGGTCGCAATGGCCGCGTTGGCGGCTTCTTCGCCCTTGTCCTCTTTTGAGCCTTCTAGCCCGGCACGATCGAGGCCCTGCTGTTCGTCGTCGAGCGTGAGAACGCCAAAGCCCACCGGTTTGCCGGTCAAGATCGAGACCTGCGTGAGGCCGCTGGTGGCAGCATCCGAGACGTATTCAAAGTGGGGTGTTCCGCCACGGATGATGACGCCGAGAGCAACAACGGCATCCGCCCCAGCATCCAAGGCTGCTTTGCTCGCGACGGGCAACTCGAAGCTGCCGGGAACCCGCACCTCGGTCACCTCAGCATTCGCTGCGGCGAGGGCGCGGTGCGCGCCGGCGAGCAGCCCGTTGGTGATGACTTCATGCCATTGACCGGCGATGATCGTGACCTTGAGGCCGGTTGCATCGGTAACAATTTCGGGGGATCCTGCGCCACTCATCAGAGGCCTTTCGCGGTAAGTCGTGCTTCATCAAGCACGGCGGTAGAGGGGAGTTGGTGACCCATGCGGTCACGCTTGGTTTCGAGGTAACCCTCGTTGCTGGCGCCAACGCCAACAACGAGCGGCACGAGATCGCCGACAATCACGCCGCGCTCTTCAAGTTGACGCTTCTTCTCGGGGTTGTTGCTGAGCAGGCTGACCGTCGAAATGCCGAGATCCTTGAGGATGCCGACAGCGGCCCCATAGTCGCGGGAGTCAGCAGGCAGGCCGAGGGCCAGGTTCGCGTCGAGGGTGTCGAGCCCATCTTCTTGCAGGCGGTAGGCGCGCAGTTTGTTGATGAGCCCAATGCCGCGCCCTTCGTGGCCGCGCAGGTAAATCACAGCGCCGCCGTCACGCTGGATGGTCTCCAGCGCAGCATCGAGCTGAGGGCCGCACTCGCACTTGAGCGAACCGAAGGCTTCACCTGTGAGGCACTCCGAGTGCACGCGCACCAGCGTGGGGCCGTCGCCCGTGTGATCGAGGGTTCCCGGCGCGATGAAAGCGACGTGATCGGCACCGGTCGAGTTGTCGCGGTAGGCACGAACCGTGAACGAGCCGTGAGCGGTCGGGATCGTGGTTTCGACCTCGAAGTTCACCCGACTCATCTCAGGGATGGGCTCGATCGGGGCCGGAATGGTGTCGCAGCGGTTCTCTTCGAGCCAACGCATGAGGTCCAAGATAGTGATGACGAGCACATTTTCACGGGCGCCAAACTCGATCAGTTCGGGCAGTCGCATCATCTCGCCGGAGTCGAGCACGATTTCAGAGATTGCCGCGACCGGTCGAAGGCCCGCGAGCTTCATCAGATCGACGGATGCTTCGGTGTGACCATCGCGCTCGCGAACGCCACCATCGACAGCACGCAACGGCATGATGTGGCCGGGGCGGTGCAGGCTCGACGGCATCGAGAGCGGATCAGCCAGCACGCGCAGAGTGTGGGCGCGGTCAGAGGCGCTGATGCCGGTGCTGAGACGCGCAGCGGCATCCACCGACACGGTGTAGGCCGTGCCGCGAGGGTCTTCGTTCACGGCAACCATCGGCGGAAGTGCCAAAGCGTCGGCGATCTCGTTGGTCATCGGGGCGCAGATGAAGCCAGAGGAGTGGCGAACCATCCACGCGATCCACTCTTGGCTAGCAAGCTCGGCGGAAATGATGACATCGCCCTCGTTCTCGCGGCCCTCATCGTCAGCAACGATGACGGGGCGCCCGGCGCGGATCGCCTCGATGGCATCGGGGATTGTGGCGAGACTCATGACTCGGTCCTTTCGTGACGCGAAGGTGCGTCGGTGAACTCGGCCATCCGGGCCACATGGCGTGCCAGAATGTCGGTTTCGATATTGACGGAGTCGCCCACAGCGAGCGCTCCCAACGTTGTTGCGGTGAGGGTCTCGGGAATCAGCGAGACCTCAAACCAGTCGCGGCCCACAGTGCTCACCGTGAGCGAGACGCCGTGCACCGCGATCGAACCCTTGCGGGCGACGAGCGGGGCCAGCTCTTCGGTGAGGCTGAAGCGCAGGATGCTCCAGCTGCCCTCATCGGTGACGCTCAGTACCGTGCTCGTGCCGTCGATGTGACCCTGCACGATATGGCCGCCGAGGCGATCGCCGACCTGCATGGCGCGTTCGATATTCACGCGGGCGCCGGCAGCGAGCGAGCCAAGCGTGCTCATGTCGAGGGTGACGCCCATGACGTCAGCCGTGAACCAATCGGCGCCCTGATCGACGACGGTGAGGCACACGCCACTGACGCTAATCGAGTCACCGTGGCCGGCATCCGACACCGCATTCGGAGCGCGAACCGTGAGGCGAGCGCCATCATCGGTCGCGGCCAGTTCGACGACGTCGCCGAGCTCTTCAATGATTCCGGTAAACATGGTTACGCGTCCGTCTCTGTCGCCGGGGCGACCGTTGGCTCTGCTGCCGTGTGCTGTGGTGCCGGTTGGGCGGCTGCGTTCGTGCTGGCCGCCGGACGGGCGACAATCAGCACGTCGTTGCCCAGTGGGCGAAGTTCAGTGATGCTGAGGTCTTTCGCCTCAGCCATGGTCGATACCCCGAGCTCGCCGAGCGCGACCTTGGGGCCGCCCAACAGTTTCGGAGCCAGGTAGATGAGCAGTTCATCCGCAAGCCCGGCAGCGATAAAGGCGCTCGCGATAGTCGGTCCACCTTCAACGAAGACGCGACGGATGCCCGCCTTAAACAGTTCGCTCAGTGCGGCGTTGAGGTCGCTGCCGTCAATTTGACGCAGTTTTTCGGGGTGCTGGCGCAGTTGCGCATCCGCCGGAATCTCGCGCCGACCGAGCACCACCGGCTGCGGTTGCGACTCAAGCAGTTCGCCGGCGTCGCCCCGCGCGGTCAGGCTCGGGTCATCGGCGAGCACTGTGCCCGTGCCCACGACGATCGCATCGGCGCGCGCTCGCTGCTCGTGCACGTGCTGGCGGGCGGCGGTGCCGGTGATCCACTGGCTCGTGCCATCGGCGGCCGCGGCGCGACCGTCGAGCGTGGATGCCCACTTCACCGTGACGTGGGGACGCTGCAGTCGAGCTGCGGTCAGCCACGAGTGCAAAAACTCTTCGGCCTCGGCCTGAGCGATGCCGGCGATCACTTCGACGCCACCGGCGCGAAGGCGTTCGGCGCCGCCGCCGGAGTTCGGCCCGGGATCAGGCACCGCGTACACAACGCGGCTCACGCCAGCATCGAGCAGGGCTTGAGCGCAGGGGCCGGTGCGGCCGTGGTGGTTGCAGGGCTCGAGGGTGACGACGGCGGTGAGGCCCGCGGCAATCCCATCCGCGCCCATTCCCGTAGCGTTGCCGCCCAGTTCGCCGGTGCCAAGTTCGCCGGAACCAAGCTTGGCGAGAGCATCTACTTCAGCGTGCGGAGTGCCAGCGCCATGGTGCCAACCTTCGGCAACAATCTCGCCGGTGGCATCCACGAGCACGCAACCCACTTGAGGGTTGCCGCCGGTGATGGGCCCGTGGCTCGCCAACGACAGCGCATGGCGCATCAGCTTCTCCAGCTGTGCCTGCTGTTCTGGTGTGGTCATCCGGGCTCTCGTCTCATGGGACGCGCTCCGGGAAAATGGGTTCCAAAAACCCACTGAACTATCGAGTTCGCCCAGAATATGGGCACGCTAGATGGTTCAGCTCGTGCTTCCTCTTATCCGGACTGAGAAGTCGTGCGACTTCATTACCGTCGGTCCCGGAGTTTCACCAGGTCAACCGTTTCGAAGTTGTCACTTCGGCGCGGGTCGCGGACTATAACCGCCGGTTCGGATTCTCACCGAGCCCCGGAGCACGTTTTGCTTTGCTTAGTCTACTCAACGCGTTTCGCCGCAGACTATTCCCGCCCCAACCTCTCAGTTTGTTACGGAGCTATGAAGATGCTCTAGTCGAGCAGCCCGGCCAATTCATCAAGCGAGTGGATGACGCTGATGCCGGCCGCCCGAGCTTCGTCGAGTTGGTCGATGGTTGCGCTGCGCTCGCGGTCGAGCCACACTCCCGTGAGGCCGGCGTTCGCGGCTCCCAGCGCATCCGTCGCTAGTCGGTCGCCGATGTAGACGGCGTTGGTGGGTTCGACGCCGAAGAGTTCGCAGGTGTGGTGAAAGATTCGCGGGTCGGGTTTGGTGTGTCCGAATTCGCCGCTGGCGACGAGGTGTTCGACGCGGTGGGTGAGCCCCACGGTCTCAACCTTGCGGGTTTGAAAGTCGAGTTCGCCGTTGGTGATGATGCCAAGGCGGGTGGCGGGGGAGCGGCCCTCCAGCGCGTCGAGGCAGGCGAGGGCGTCGTCGTGCAGATGCCACGCGACACGGTAGGCCTCGAAGTAAGTATCGAACCAGACGCTGGACTCGGCATCGGTGAGGGTCACGCCGTAGGGCTCGACGAAGCCGCGGGCGCGAGCTTGCCGTTGCCCTTCGAAGGTCAGTTCGCCGCCGAGGTAGCGGTGGTAGTGGTGTTCTTCGAGCGCGGTCCAGCGCACACTCTCAGCCGCGTCGTCGGGCCACACGGTGCTGCCGTCGCTGGTCGGCCCCGCAGCGAACGCAGCGCCGAGTGAGCGACGGTGGTTACGAATGCCGAGATCGACGGATGCCCGGTGGGCAAACAGGGTGTCGTCAAGGTCAAAGAGGGCGACGGTGATGCTCATAAAGCGACCGAAGCCAGCGCTAGACCGGCCACGGCTGGCCGGATTCGACCTCATACGTGGGGTTCTCGTCCGGTGCGGTGAGCGTTGCCCACCACGATGGCGGATGCGTGCCGCCGCGATATTCGCTCGAGGCGGGCTCGATGCCGGTGTAGATGAAGCCGAGGCTCTTCGCAATGGCGGCGGAGGCTTTGTTGCCGACGAGGGCTTCCCACCGCACTTCGGGGCGACCAGTAGAGAAGACCCAGCGGCAGACCTCCGCGACGGCTTCTTTCATGAAGCCTTTGCCGCGGTGGGGTTCGCCCATCCAGTAGCCGATGGTGTCGTTGTAGAGGCGAAAGCTGATGACGCCGAGCAATTCCGACTTGCCCGTTTCGCGGATCGCCCAGGTGTATTCGTCGTCATCTTCCCACCACTGTGCCACCAGGTTGTTGATGAAGAATTCGGCATCCGACTTCACGTACGGCCAGGGGATAGTGAGCGTGTGCTCAAAGATCGGGTCTTGGCAGTACGCGGTCATCAGCTCAGCATCGTCACCGGTGAGGGCGTCGAGAGTGAGACGTTCGCTCGTGAGAGTAAAAGTTTGCATTAGCGCACCCGCGGCAGGAAGCCGATTCGGTCGTAGACGCGGTCAAGCGTCTTTTGGGCCATCTCGTTGGCACGTTCTGCATTTTTGCTGAGCATGCGGTCAAGCTCGGCCGGGTCGGCAAGCAGTTCAAGCGTGCGCTCGCGCACGGGCGCGAACTCCGACACCACAACCTCGGCAACCTCTTTCTTGAGATCGCCATAACCCTTGCCTTCGAACTGCGCTTCGAGGTCGGCGATGGATGTTCCACTAAACGTGGAGTGCAAAGTGAGCAGATTCGAGACGCCCGGCTTTGCCCCGCGGTCGAAACGAATCTCGCGGTCAGCATCCGTCACCGCCGATTTGATCTTCTTGGCCGTCTTGGTGGGCTCGTCGAGCAACCACAGCACGCCAGCATCCGTCGTCGCTGACTTGCTCATCTTCGACTCGGGGTTTTGCAGGTCGTAAATCTTGGCCGTGGCCTTCTGGATCTGCGGTTCGGGCATCACAAAGGTGTCGCCGAATCGCGAGTTGAAGCGGGTGGCAAGGTCACGGGTGAGCTCGATGTGCTGACGCTGATCTTCGCCCACTGGCACAATGGCGGTGTCGTAGAGCAGGATGTCGGCGGCCATCAGCACCGGGTAGGTGAAGAGGCCAACGGAGGCGGCATCCGACCCCTGCTTAGCTGACTTGTCTTTGAACTGCGTCATGCGCGAAGCCTCACCAAAACCGGTGATGGTATTCAGCACCCAAGCAAGCTGGGCATGCGCCGGAACCTGCGACTGAACGAAGAGCACCGAGTGCTCGGGGTCGATACCGCCGGCAATGTACTGCGCGGCGGTGCGACGGGTCTGAGCGCGCAGCAGCTCGGGCTCTTGCGGAACGGTGATGGCGTGCATGTCAACAACGCAGAAGACAGCGTCGTAGTTCTGCTGCATCTCGCGCCACTGCAGGAGCGCGCCTATGTAGTTGCCTACGTGGAGCGAATCGGCAGACGGCTGCATGCCTGAAAACAGGCGAGGTGTGGTGCTCATGGGCTAATTCTTTCAGATCGAATAGTCAACAACGACGGGAGCGTGGTCGCTCCAACGCTCATCCCAGGCGCCGGCCTTGTCGATGCGGTAATCCGCAACGGTGGCTGCAAGCGCGGGGGTGGCGACGTGGTAGTCGATACGCCAACCAGTGTCGGTGTCGAAAGCTTGACCGCGCTGCGACCACCAGGTGTACGGGCCGTCAACTTCACCGGCGAACTGGCGGCCGACATCCACCCAACCGAGGCCGGGCGCGGTCGTGCCATCAACGCATTCGATGGTCTCGCCGGACGCGCCGAAGAAGCGGTCGAAGTAGGCGCGCTCTTCGAGCAGGAAGCCGGCCTTTTTGCGGTTGCCGCGCCAGTTCTTGATGTCGAGTTCGCGGTGACCGACGTTGAGGTCGCCGACGATAAGGGCGTGGTTGCTGTGGGCGGCAAGCTCGGGCAGGCGCACGAGCATGGCCTCTAAGAACTTGTACTTCTCTACTTGCTTCGGGGTATCAACAACGCCCGAGTGAACGTAGGTGCTGACGACGGTGACGGTCGTGCCGTTGACGTCAAAGTCGGCTTCGAGCCAACGCCCGGCGCTATCGAAATCGTCGGCGCCCAGTGCAACGCGATGAGCAAGAGGGGCGGATGCCGCCGAACCCTTGCGTGAGGCCAGCGCGACTCCCGCGCGGCCCTTAGCTGTCGCAGCGTCGTGCAGAATGTTCCAGCCATCGCCGAGCAGCCCTTCGATGTCGGCGTCGGCGGCGCGAACCTCTTGCAGCGCCAGAATGTCGATCTCCCGAGCATCCAGCCAATCGCCCATGCCCTTGCGGTAAGCGGCGCGAACACCATTGACGTTGACGGATGCGATGCGAAGACGTGTTGCCATGCCTCAAGACTACCGAGCGCCACTGACCCTGTGGTGACCGTCAGCTACCTCTTGCTGTTGCGCTTCATCATCCGTTTGAAGGTGCGCTTGAACTTCACTTCGTTGGCCTTGTCGAGTTCGCTCTGCTCTTCGGGAGTTGCCTGCGGTGTGCGACTGGCCTGACGCTGTGCCTTGTGCTCGGCTTTGACGGCCTTGTTCGCTTTCGCGTCATCGGCGGCCTTCGTCGCTGCCACGGCCCGCGGCGCCTCGGCGTCACGCTTCTCGCCGCTGATGTCGAGGTCAGCGTCATCGGCGGAGACGGCAATCCACGCCGAACCGATGAGAATGATTTGGCAGATCAAGTTGAACCAGATCAGCAAACCGATAATCACGGCGAAGGATGCCAACAGCGGGTTGCGAGTGGCACCTTCCAGCAGGAACCCACCACCAAACTTCAGCGCACCAAGCGCTACGGCCGCAATGATCGTTCCCTGAGCGAGCACACGGAAGGGGATCTTGATGCCGGAAACTATGCGATAGAACACGGCGAGAGTGGCGGTGTCGAGAATCAGCACAATCACAAGGGCGACGCCGCGAGTGGCAATGATCGCGACATCGGAGTCTTCATCGATCGACACGAGGCCGAGAACCCAGTTCAGGGCGGCAGAGCTCACGACAGACATCGCAGCCGACAGCAGAACGGCAAGGCCGAAGCCAATCGCCAGCCCGACATCCTTCAGCTTCAAAATAAGAAAGTTCGTCTCTGAACTCTCGAGGCCAAACATGGAACGAACGGCACTGCGGCCGGAGGCGATCCAGCCCAGAGCGGTAAACGCCAAACCAAAGGCAGCAATCACACCGGTGATGCCCAGGATGCTGGTGTCGGCGAGGGTTTCCCGGCTAATGGCGCCGTTGCCGCTCCCGTCACCGATGAGGCCAGGGATGTTCGTGGAAATGAAGTTGTAGACCGCATCGAGCAACACGGGATCGCCCTGCACGATGAATCCCGCCACCGCGAAGCCAACCCAGATCGCGGCGAAGACAGCAAAGATCGCCTGATAGGAGAGGCCGAAAGCAAGAAGCGGCCCTAGCTTGTCGGTGTAGTGCATAAACACACGCACGGGGCGTAGCTGTAGTACCCACTCAATGGCCGGTTTCAGTCGTTGCGCAAGCTTCATCCATTAAGAATAGCTAGGCTGTCTGTGCGTAACTCAGAGGAGAGGTCAGATCACATGGAACTTCAGGGTGTTGGAGTCGGACGATCGGTTGCTGTCGGAAAAGTCGTGCGAATGCCCGACCCCCTTCCGGAACCGAAAGATGCTCGCCATTCCGGCGATGCTGCAGCAGAGAAAGAAGCGGCAGCATCCGCACTCACTTTTGTGGCTGCTGACCTGCGTGCACGCGCCGAGAAGGCGGATGCCGAAGCCAACGAGGTTCTCACCGCTACAGCCCTCATGGCTGAAGACCCCTCGATTCTCGATAGCGTCAACGAGCTGATCGACGGCGGCAAAGCTGCCGAACGCGCAGTATTCGAGGCCTTCGCTTCGTTCCGCGAGATGTTGATCTCGCTCGGTGGAATGATGGCCGAACGCGCAACCGACCTCAGTGATGTCAGCCAGCGCGTCGTTGCTCGTCTTCGCGGTGTTGAAGCCCCGGGCGTACCGCAGCGCGATGAGCCGTTCGTGCTCGTAGCTGACGACCTTGCTCCGGCAGACACCGCTCTGCTCGAACTCGACAAGGTTCTCGCTCTCGTCACCCGCCAGGGCGGTCCCACCAGCCACACCGCGATCCTTGCTCGCTCGAAGGCTATCCCCGCGATTATGGGCGTCGCAGAAGCACTCGACCTTGCCGACGACACTCTGGTGATTGTGGATGCCGGTGCTGGCGTCATCACGACGGAGCCCACCGCTGAGCAAGTCTCCGCAGCAGAAGCCCGCATCGCCGAGCTCGCTGCCGCAGCAAACGCTCCCATCACTGATGGAGCTCTCGCTGACGGGACTCTCGTTCCTTTGCTCGCCAACCTCGGCACTCCGTCTGAGGCCGCGCAGGCTGTCGAACTCGGCGCTGAAGGTGTCGGTCTCTTCCGCACCGAGCTCATGTTCCTCGATGCCACTTCGGCCCCCACGGTTGAAGAGCAAACCAAGGAATACACCGAGATGTTGCAGCATTTCCCGGGCAAGAAGGTGGTCGTTCGCGCGCTCGATGCTGGTGCCGACAAGCCCCTGAGCTTTATGGACATGGGCGAAGAAGTAAATCCCGCCCTCGGCCAGCGCGGGCTTCGTTCGCTTCGTGTCAACGAGAACATCCTTCGTGACCAGCTGACCGCACTCGTCAACGCTCAGAACGCGACCGACGCCGACCTCTGGGTGATGGCGCCGATGGTGTCGGATGCCGAAGAGACCGACTACTTCGTCTCCCTTGGTCGCGAGCTTGGTCTTAACACCGTCGGTGTCATGGCCGAGGTTCCCTCGCTCGCCGTGCTCGCCGACCAGGTCGCAGAACGCAGCGACTTCGTCTCGATCGGCTCCAACGACCTCACGCAGTACACGCTGGCTGCGGACCGGATGCTCGGCACCCTCGCTAAGTTCCAAGACCCGTGGCACCCTGCCGTGCTCCGCATGGTGAAAATGCTCGGAGACGCGGGAGCCGCAGCGGGCAAGCCTGTCGGAGTCTGTGGTGAAGCGGCCGCAGATCCGCAACTGGCCATCGTCCTTGTCGGTCTGGGAGTAACAAGCCTCTCGATGACGCCCGCGGCGCTCGCCGACGTGCGCGCCGAGCTCCTGACGGTCACGCTCGAACAGGCCAAGGCTCGCGCCGCGGCCGCCATCAACGCGACCACCGGACCCACCGCTCGTGAAGCTGCGGCGAACGCTGCCTAGCTCGCTCGAATAACTCGTTCGTAGCGCCACGATTCCTTCGGGAATCGTGGCGCTACGTCGTTAACCGGCAGTCGCAGGTCTCGGTGTGCGGTGTGCACAAACTTTTTCGACAATGTGCCGAGCTGGACGTAACTGCGGTGGGGGTGCCCCCTGTGGCTTTCGGCATCTCCACGAGCATGAAAGTGGTCCAGCTAAAACGTCTATCTTGCATGAACTGGGAGCGTGCACGTTTAGAGCTGAACTCTTCTCAAAAACCTCGTCTCGAATAATCGGGGTACAAAACTCTCCCACGGTTAGCGCTGCCAGCGCGAGTGATTTGCCAGCCTGACCAGCAAAAGTGGTTCGCGCGGTTGCGGGGGAGCTCCCAATCGGGACGAATTCTCCGTTGACTGTCGTGCGCCCGAGAGAGTGCTTCCATCCAGTGCAGGTGGTCTACTAGCGGCGGTGTTGGTGAACTCGTCAGCGCTACTCTGAAACTGGCTATAACGCTTGATCATTCGGGACAGAATGAGCTGTTCCCCCCTAAGGGGGGCACAAATTTCTGAGAACTTTCGATAGTCTGCGTCATAGAGAACGGGTTCATCAGTCTCTTTGGGTAAGAAGGTTTTGTTTCTAAAATCTTCGCCCACAAGGGACAAAGAGAGGCCCGGGAAATGGATCAGGGGGATGAGCGGAATCGTGGCACCGAAGCTAACCACTTCGGACGAGCAGCTACTGGCACAGGCGCGTACGGGGGTACAAAACGCCTTTGCCGAGCTCTGGAGTCGCCACTACCGCTCGGGAATATGTGTCGCCCGTCAGTACACGTCGATAGACGCGGACGATCTCGTGTCTGAGTCGTTCGCGCGTATTTACCAGCGTGTGCTGGCGGGGGGCGGCCCACAGGGCGCTTTCCGCCCCTACCTCTACACGACCATCCGCAACCTCGCGTCGACGTGGGGCGCAGCCTCCCGCGAAGTGCAAGTGGATGAGATCGCCGACTTTGAAGACCCCAAGACTCTCGACGACCCTATTGCGGTCGCACTCGACCACTCCCTCACGGCCAAAGCCTTCCGTGAACTTCCGGAACGCTGGCAGTCAGTGCTCTGGTACACCGAAGTTGAAGGCATGGACCCTCATGAGGTGGCGCCACTACTCGGGATGAGCCCTAACGGCGTCGCTGCGCTGTCGTACCGCGCGCGTGAAGGCCTGCGCAAAGCCTGGTTGCAGGCTCATATCAACGATGCAACGGCATCCGGCGAATGCCAGTGGGCGATGTCAAAGTTTGGCGAGCATGCTCGCAAAAGCCTCAGCGGCAGAGACACTACGCGTATCGAAGCGCACCTTGCCTCGTGCACTCGTTGCGCGATCGTGTGCGAAGAGGTCGATGAGGTTGGTTCACGCCTAGCACTCGTGATGATCCCGATGCTGCTGGGCGGCGTTGCCGGTGGCGGTTTCCTCAGCGCCTTCGGGCAGGGCGGTGCAGCGTCGCTCACCGCAGCTGCAGCGCCGGCCATGCCAGCAGCCGTCGTTGCCAGCACTCATCTTGCGGGTGCCGGCAGTGCGGTCGCTGTGGGTGGTGCTAGCGCGGGTGCGCTTCCTGTCGCGGTCGCTGGCACGCTTGCTGCGGCGGTGGCTCTGACGGGTTCGCTTGTTGTGCTCGGCCCGACGGCGCCAGACTCGACAAGTGCAGAAGGCGCGACGACGAGTGACACCTCCCCTGGCCAGAACAACGCCGACGTCACAAACTCGGGAGTGAGTGACAATCTCGGTGGCTCCCGCACTGATCCCAGCGACATCACGATTCCTACAGTCCCGTCTATTGACGCTGCCACCGACACCGACGGCATCGCCAGCGGCACTGGTGGTCTCGTCGGTTCTGTTGGTGACGCTGTCGGAGGACTCGTCGACTCGGTCGTCGGCACCGTTACGGGAGGAGCAGCCCCCGAAGGCCACACGGCCGCTGGCGGCGTTGTGGGGGCGGATGTCAACCTCAATCTCGTCGGTACTGCCACTCCCGGCGCGCATCTGTCGTTGCAGGCGGCTGGGCTCGTTTACGCGACGACTACCGTGTCAAGCGACGGTACCTTTGCGCTCAACGTCACGGGTATCCCCGGCGGGCTGTCATCTCTTGACTTGGTTCAGACCGTTGACCGCGGGTATTTGGGTGGCCTCGTTGGCACTGGCGGTCTGCTCGGGGGCCTGCTCGGCACGGTCGATGGCCTCATCAACGATCTCATCAAGCCGCTTCAGCTGTCGTCGGGAAACAACCAAGGCATCAACGTTCGCCTCCTGAGCTAAACCCCAGTTCGGGGGTGTTTGCCGAATCTTCTCGTCATAATGTGAGCGAAGACCAGTCTCTTTCATTAGGCAACCCGAATGCCTACAGTGGGCGTTCGCCGTGGGTGACGGACGCACACAAACAAATCGCCCCTGGCGCTACCTCGGTAGCGCCAGGGGCGATCTTGTGTTAAGCGAAAGCGTGGTTACGGCTTGCCCTTGATGATGGCCTGCTTCACTTCAGCGATTGCCTGAGTGACCTGGATGCCACGGGGGCACGCGTCGGTGCAGTTGAAGGTGGTGCGGCAACGCCACACGCCCTCTTTGTCGTTGAGGATGTCGAGGCGAACGCCAGCACCCTCATCGCGCGAGTCAAAGATGAAGCGGTGCGCGTTCACGATGGCGGCAGGACCGAAGTACTGTCCGTCAGTCCAGAACACGGGGCAGCTCGACGTGCACGCAGCGCACAGGATGCACTTGGTGGTGTCGTCGAAGCGGGCGCGCTCCACAGGGCTTTGCTTGCGCTCCTTGCCGCCCTTGACGGGGCCAGCCATGAGGAACGGGTTGACCTCTTTGAACGAGTCGAAGAACGGCTCCATATCGACGATCAAGTCCTTCTCCAAGGGGAGCCCCTTGATGGCCTCCACGTAGATCGGCTTCGAAATGTCGAGGTCCTTGATCAGGGTCTTGCAGGCCAGGCGATTGCGGCCGTTGATGCGCATCGCATCCGAACCACAAACACCGTGCGCGCAGGAGCGACGGAAGGTCAGCGACCCATCCATCTCCCACTTGATCTTGTGAAGAGCATCGAGAATACGGTCGGTCTCGTACAGCTCAACGTCGAAGTCTTCCCAGCGCGGTTCTTCATCCACCTCGGGGTCGAAACGACGAATCATGAGCGTCGCAGTGAAGGTCGGAACGACCTCTGCTGCGGCAGGCTTGTTATCAGCGACGGCAGTGCTCATTAGTACTTTCTTTCCATTGGCGGGTAGTTAGTGATCACTACCGGCTTCCAGTCGAGACGGATGTGGTCACCCGCCTCTTCTGATTCTGGGTCGCCCGTGAGGTACGCCATGGTGTGCACGAGGAAGTTCTCGTCGTCACGGTTGGGGTAGTCCTCACGCATGTGGCCGCCACGGCTTTCCTTGCGAGACCGAGCCGAGAACACGAGTACTTCAGCGAGGTCGAGCAGGAAGCCAAGCTCTACGGCTTCGAGCAGGTCAGTGTTGAACCGCTTGCCCTTGTCGTCGAGGCGAATGTTCTTGTAGCGAGCGCGCAACGTTTGGATGAGCTTGGTTACCTCTTCGAGGCTTTCATCGGTGCGGAAGATCTGCGCGTTGCGGTCCATCGAGACCTGCAGTTCCTTGCGGATGACGGCAATACGCTCGGTGCCATCGCCGGCACGAACCATGTCGAGGATGTTCTTGACGCCCCCGGCAGGGTTCTCGGGCAGCGGCACGAACTCAGCAGTCTTGACGTACTCGACGGCTGCCTTTCCGGCACGCTTTCCGAAGACGTTGATGTCGAGCAGCGAGTTGGTTCCCAAACGGTTAGAACCGTGAACGGAAACGCACGCACACTCGCCAGCGGCGTAGAGCCCCTTGACGACATCCGTGTTGTTGCGCAGCACTTCGGCCTGAACGTTGGTGGGAATACCACCCATCGCGTAGTGCGCGGTCGGCAGCACGGGAACGGGCTCGGTGTACGGCTCGACGCCCAGGTAGGTGCGAGCGAACTCGGTGATGTCAGGCAGCTTCTCGTCAATGACGGCCGGCTCGAGGTGAGTGATGTCGAGGAACAGGTAGTCCTTGTCGGGACCAGCTCCACGGCCTTCACGAATCTCAGTGGCCATCGAGCGCGCAACGATGTCACGCGGCGCGAGGTCCTTGAGCGTCGGCGTGTAGCGCTCCATGAAGCGCTCGCCCTCGGAGTTGCGCAGAATCGCGCCCTCTCCACGGGCAGCTTCGGAGAGGAGGATGCCGAGGCCAGCCAACCCGGTGGGGTGGAACTGGAAGAACTCCATGTCCTCCAACGGAAGGCCCTTGCGCCAGATGATTCCGACGCCATCACCGGTGAGGGTGTGAGCGTTGGATGTCGTCTTGAAGATCTTGCCGAATCCACCGGTAGCGAAGATGATCGCCTTCGACTGGAACACGTGGAGCTCGCCGGTAGCGAGCTCGTAGGCAACAACGCCAGACGGTTCGTCAACGCCATCGACCTCGGTCATGACCAGGTCGAGAACATAGAACTCGTTGAAGAAGTTGATGCCGAGCTTGACGCAGTTTTGGTACAACGTCTGAAGGATCATGTGACCGGTGCGGTCAGCGGCGTAGCAGGCGCGGCGAACCGGAGCCTTGCCGTGCTCGCGAGTGTGGCCACCAAAGCGACGCTGGTCGATCTTGCCGTCTTCGGTGCGGTTGAACGGAAGACCCATGTTCTCGAGGTCTACAACGGCGTCGATGGCCTCTTTGGCGAGAATCTCTGCCGCGTCTTGGTCGACAAGGTAGTCGCCACCCTTGACGGTGTCGTAGGTGTGCCATTCCCAGTTGTCTTCTTCGACGTTGGCGAGGGCCGCAGCCATGCCACCCTGCGCTGCACCAGTGTGCGAACGCGTGGGGTAGAGCTTGGAGATTACAGCGGTCTTGGCGTGCGGGCCGGCTTCGATAGCGGCTCGCATGCCAGCGCCACCGGCGCCCACAATGACGATGTCGAACTGGTGGTAATGGATTCCGTCAATAACGGTTCCGTCGGCGATGTCGCCGGTGTTAATCGTTGCCAATTAAGATGCCTCACAGAAGCTGGGGAGCAGAGCTGGGTCAGCTCCGGCTGGGCAGGGGTCAAAGGTAGTGATCACGAGCGTTCCCAGAATGATCAGGATGACCGTGGATGCGGCAATTCCGATCAAGAGAACCTTGCGCACCTTGGGGTTGGTTGCATAGTCGTTCACGAGCGTGCGCATTCCGTTGCCGCCGTGGATGAGCGCGAGCCACAGCATGAGGCCGTCCCACACAATCCAGAACGGGTCAGCGAGCTTTCCGCCGACGAACGCGAAGTCGATGGCTTTGACACCCTCGCCGGCAACAAGGTTGACGAAGAGGTGGCCGAAGATCAGAACGATCAGCACGACGCCAGAAGCGCGCATGTAGATCCATCCCCATTTTTCCCAGTTGATTCCACCGGTGCGGTGGCCACGGGTAGGGGTGCGGGGGGCTTCGATGAGACTCATGCTCAACCTCCGAAGATGTGCATTAGCTGGCGGGGGATGAACGCGGCAAGCAGAACCACCCAGAGACCAATGACAACCCAGAACATGGTGCGCTGGTGCTTGGCACCGAACGCCCAAAAGTCGATCAGGATGATGCGCAGTCCGTTGAAGGCGTGGAATGCGATCGCCGCGACGAGGGCTATCTCGCCAAGTCCCATGAGGGGCGTCTTGTAGGTGTCGATCACCGCGTTGTAGGCCTCAGGACTCACACGCACGAGGGCGGTGTCGAGAATGTGCACGAGGAGGAAGAAGTAGATAGCAACACCGGTAATACGGTGCAACACCCACGACCACATGCCCTCTTTACCCCGGTACAGGGTGCCAGCAGGTCTCTTGGGTGAGCGAATCTTGGGCGGCGACTGCGGCTCCGCCACTAGGTTACTCGCCGACTTCTCTGGCACGAGGACCCTCCTTGCGGTGTGGGGTCGCGTCCACCGCGACCGATGAGTGTCCGCACAGGCGGACTCTCTCATTCTATTCCCGCGTGAAGGCCCTCGCTTCCCAGTCGACCCTAAATAGCGAGATATCCGGAATGTTTTCGAGAATATTGTGAAAGTTAACGAGCCTTGCTGCCAGCGAAGCGCTGAATCTAGGGCGCAATCGCCGTTGACGCCAAAGATTCTGAGAACTGAGCCCCGGAATTTTCGCGCTGATCCATCGCCGCTCGGTACCATTCGATTTTCAGGGTGATCCCGTCGAGGTGCTTCTGTTGTTCGGCTAGGTCACGAATGACATTTTCGCGGTGCTGCTCGAGCAAGCGCATCCGCTCCGCTGAGGTGTCTTTGCCGCTGCGCACCAGATCGGCATACTCCCGAATGGTTCGGATGGGCATTCCGGTGCGGCGAAGATGGCCGATGAACTCGACGGCCTTGACATCCATTTCGCGGTAACGCCGCTGACCGTTCGCGAGGCGGGGAACCACAAGAAGTCCTGCTTTCTCGTAGTAGCGAAGCGTGTGATCGGTGACGCCGGTCGCCTCTGCGACCTCGCCGATGGTGAGTACTCGTTCGTTCGTTGTTGTCATCGTGCCACCCATGTTTGTTCCTAGAGCGCACTCTAAGTCAAGTCACTGTGGGCACAGTGTGCAGCTACCTACCGAGGAACCGGTGCGGATGCAGCAGCAATCGTCGCTTCGTAGTGCTGAACAAGTTCGCTGCAGACTCCGCTCCACGACTTTCCGAGAACAGTGCGCCGCCCGGCCTCACCCATGCGAGCTCGAAGCGCCGGATCAATGGCGAGCGCCTCTATATAGGCACGCAACTGATCTTCGTTGTCGGCTTCAAAGAGGAAGCCGTCAATTCCGTGGTCAATCAAATCAATGGGGCCGCCAGCGCGGGGCGCCACTACAGGCAAACCTGCCGAATGTGCTTCCTGCAAAGTTTGGCCAAAGGTCTCTTCAGTTCCCGTGTGCGCAAAAATATCGAAGGCGGCATAGGCCGCGGCCAAATCCTCGCCACCCAACTTGCCCAGCCACGTCACGGGGATGCCGGCGAGCTCCTTCTTGACCAGAGGTACCGATGAACCGTCTCCGACGATCGCAACGCGCACCCCGGTGAGGCCCCGAAGCGCTCGCAGCCGCTCCACCTGTTTCTCGGGAGCGATGCGTCCCACATACCCGACCACGATTTCGCCATTGGGGGAGAGGCGCTTGCGCAGCTTCGCCGTCGCCGGCGAGAGCTTCTTGGCGGGGTGATACATCGCGAGGTCGACGCCGCGACCCCAGCGTTCAAGCTTCGTGAGGCCGATGGCCCGCAGATCCGTCATTGCGGTGCTCGACGGGGCAAGCGTGAGCTCAGCACCATCGTGGATCCAGCGCACGATGCGCCAGGCCAGCTTGGTCGCCTGACCGAGGTGGTGACGGCGAGCGTAGCCTGCGACATCCGTCTGAAAAATCGCTACTGCGGGGATGCCGAGGCGATTCGCCGACGAAATGGCTTGAGCGCCGAGAAGAAAGGGAGCAGCGGCGTGAACCACATCGGGGCGAAAGTCGGCGATCAACTTGTGAACTTGCGGGTTGGGCAGGCCAACAGGAAACTGCCGATAAGCCAGTGCGGGCACCGCGTGCACTGTGAATCCCGCGTAGGTCTTGGGGGCGCCAGCCGATGGACAAATCACAATCGCCTCGTGGCCTTCGGCGCTCAAATAGTCGAGCACCTTCAGCACGCTGTTGGTGACGCCGTTGACAGTGGGGAGGAAGCTTTCGCTCACAATGGCGACTCGCACAATCAGCACCTCAATCGGTTGTCGTGACCCTGACAGTAGAAGGTGCAGACAACCGGCGAGTTAACGGGTGCTGAAGTCTAAGGTGGAGGCATGAGCCAACATCAGGCCCCGTTCGACAACTTCTATAGCGTGATCCCCGCCGGCGGTATCGGGTCACGGCTATGGCCGCTGTCGCGGGCCGACGCCCCCAAGTTCTTGCACGACCTCACCGGATCAGGCCAGACCTTGCTGCGGGACACCTGGGATCGCCTTGCGCCGATCTCTGGCACCGACCGCATTATGGTCGTGACCGGGCGCGCGCACCGTGCCGCCGTAGAAAAGCAGCTGCCCGAACTCAGCGACCCCAACGTTGTGCTCGAGAGCGAGCCAAAAGACTCCTCTGCAGCGATCGGGCTTGCGGCCGCGATCCTGCTCAAACGCGACCCCAACGTCATCATTGGATCGTTTGCTGCTGACCATGTGATTCGCGACATCCGCGGATTCAGGCGCAGCGTGCGCGAGTCGATCGCCGTGGCCAATGCTGGCTACATCGCTGCCATTGGAATCACGCCCACCGAGCCCGCTATTGGGTTCGGCTACATCCACTGCGGCGATCCGCTTGAGATCGACGACGCTCCCAGCGCTGTCATGGCGAAGTCGTTCGTTGAAAAGCCTGATTTCGAGACAGCCCAGGCCTACGTGGCCAGCGGCGACTACCTCTGGAACGGCGGCATGTTTATTTCGCGTGCCGACGTGCTTCTCGAACAACTGGGCAAAGCCGAACCCGAACTATTGGCTGGCCTCACCGAGCTCGCTGAAGTGTGGGACACCCCAGAACGCGGCGCCGTCGTCGACGCCGTCTGGCCGCACCTCGCCAAGATCGCCATTGACTACACGGTGGCCGAACCTGCTGCCGAAGAAGGGCGCCTCGTCGTGATCCCCGGAGACTTCGATTGGGATGACGTTGGCGACTTCGCTTCGATCGCCAAGTTGCACTCGGGTGGGCGCAAATCAGACCTCGCGATCCTCGGCGAAAATGCTCGCGTTCTAGCCGATAAGTCCACGGGTGTGGTGATTAGTCAGACTGACCGGCTTATTTCCCTAATTGGGGTAAACGACATTGTCGTGGTCGATACCCCCGATGCTTTGCTGGTTACTACAACTGCGAACGCTCAGAGAGTAAAATCTGTAGTGGATGCTCTAAAAGTCTCCGGACGTAATGATGTGTTGTGACAACCGTATTTCGCGTTTGTAACCATTCGGCTTCGGCGCTCATATTCGCACAATGCATTCCTTGATTCTTCGGTAGCGTAGGTTCACTATGTTTCGACAATTTCTGTCGGACAGCATCTTGGAGGACACCTTGAGAATCAGCACTCACGGCCGCGCACTCAGCGGCATGGCGCTCGTTGCCACCAGCGCACTCGTACTCGCCGGTTGCGCATCAGCACCCGAAGAGACCGACGCCGGATCGGGCGAAGCGCTTGACTACCTTCCCTGCATGGTTTCTGACTCTGGCGGATTCGACGACAAGTCGTTCAACCAGCTCGGTTACGAAGGTATCGAAAAGGCAGCCAACGAACTCGGTGTTGAATTCAACGCTGTCGAATCGACCAGCGATGCAGACTACGCACCCAACATCGAAAGCCTCGTAGCTGAGGGTTGCGACCTGATCGTCACCGTCGGATTCAACCTCTCCGCAGCCACCGTTGAGTTCGCTCTCGCGAACCCCGACATCGACTTCGCAATTGTCGATGACGCGGCAGACAACGACTTCGATGGCACCATCGACGCTCCGAACATCAAGCCGATCCTCTTCGACACCGCTGGTGCTGCATTCCTCGCGGGTTACGCTGCCGCTAGCTACTCCAAGACCGGTGTTATCGGAATGTACGGCGGAATGAACTTCCCCACCGTTTCGATCTTCCTCGACGGAACCGCTCAGGGTGTTGAGTACTACAACTCCGAAAAGGGCACCGACGTCACCGTTCGTGGTTGGGACATCGCAGCACAGGACGGAACCTTCATCGGTACCTTCGCTCCGGGAACCGACTCGCGTGCAGCAGCTCAGAACCTGATCGACCAGGGTGCAGACGTTCTGCTTCCTGCTGGTGGACCCATCTTCCAGAGCGCGGTTGAGGCAATCCGCGACTCCGGCAAGGACATCGCCATGATCGGTGTAGACGCTGACCTGACCGAGACCGAGACCGCAGCTGCGGACTTGTTCCTCACCTCGATCCTCAAGCAGATCGGCGTTGCAGTTGAAGACGTCGTCAACGAGGCTTCGACCGGTTCGCTCGACACCACGCCGTACATCGGAACCCTCGAAAACGGTGGAGTTGGCATCTCGCCGTTCCACGACTTCGAGTCGATGGTTGACGGAGGGCTCGAAGCTGAGCTCGTCACCGTCAAGGACGGCATCATTTCCGGCGACATCGCCGTAACGTCGTACCTGAACTAATTAGATAGAACTGAGGGGGCTGGCCTGAGGGTCAGCCCCCTTCGTTTTGGACTAGTCCTCTGAGGCTATTCTTGTGAAACCCGACGACGGCGATGATGCCCGTCACAGTACTGAGGAGAGATTGTGAAGCTTGAGCTGCGAGGTATTACCAAGCGCTTCGGTGACCTAATCGCGAATGACCATATTGATCTCACGGTCGAAGAGGGCGAGATTCACTGCCTCCTCGGCGAGAATGGCGCGGGTAAGTCAACGTTGATGAATGTGCTCTACGGCCTGTATCAGGCTGAGGAGGGCGAAATTCTCATCGATGACGAGGTGCGCCACTTCGCTGGACCAGGAGACGCGATGCGCTCCGGTATCGGCATGGTCCACCAACACTTCATGCTGATCCCCGTGTTCACCGTCGCAGAAAACGTGGCTCTAGGCCACGAAGAGGTCTACGGTCCCGGGCTCCTCAACCTCGAAGCCGCCCGCACGCTCGTGCGTGACATTTCCGCTCGCTTCGGTTTCGACATCGATCCCGACGCTCTCGTCGAGGATTTGCCGGTTGGCGTGCAGCAGCGTGTGGAGATCGTCAAGGCGCTCTCGCGTGAAGCCAAGATCCTGGTCTTCGATGAGCCGACCGCGGTACTGACGCCTCAAGAGACTGACGAGTTTATGGCCATCATGCGCCAGCTCAAGTCCGAAGGCACCTCCATTGTTTTCATCACGCACAAGCTGCGTGAAGTTCGCGAAGTAGCGGACCGCATCACCGTCATCCGCCTAGGAAAAGTTGTTGGCGAAGCAGACCCGAGTGCGAACAAGGAAGAACTGGCATCGCTCATGGTCGGCCGTGCTGTCGACCTCACGATCGACAAGGCTCCGGCGCAGCTCACCGACAACTCTCTCGTGATCGACAAGCTGTCGATCGCTGATGAACTTGGGCACCGCGCAGTCACAGACCTCAGCGTCACGATTCGGGGTGGCGAGATTCTCGCCATCGCGGGAGTGCAGGGCAACGGTCAAACTGAACTGGCCGAAGCGCTGCTCGGCATGCAAGAGCGAGCATCGGGTTCAATTACGTTGAACGGCACCGAATTGCTCGGCCTCAATGCGCGCCAAATCCTCGATGCTGGCGTTGGTTATGTGCCGGAAGACCGCACTCTCGATGGTCTCGTTGGTGCCTTCTCGGTTGCCGAAAACTTGATGCTCGACCGCAGTGACGGAGAACCGTTCGTCAAGTACGCCACGTTGCAAACGGACGTGCTCACCGAGTTCGCGACCGAGAAGCTTGAGGAATACGACATCCGCGCTCAGAGCATCGGCGAACTCGTCTCGAAGCTCTCGGGCGGTAACCAGCAGAAGGTTGTGTTGGCTCGAGAACTCAGCCGCGAGCTGTCGTTGTTGGTCGTCTCGCAGCCGACTCGCGGACTCGACGTTGGTTCTATCGAGTTTGTTCACGAGCAGATTGTTCGAGTGCGTGACCGCGGAGTTCCCGTGATCGTTGTCTCGACTGAACTCGACGAAGTCGTTTCCCTTGCAGACCGCATCGCGGTCATGTACAAGGGACAAATTGTTGGAATCGTGCCTGCGGACACCCCGCGCGAAAAACTCGGCCTCATGATGGCTGGCGAACGCATTACGGAGGAGGCAGCATGAGCGAGCCAACACCACAGAAACCTGAAGACCAGAAGCCTGAAGACCAGAAGCCTGAAGACCTGAAAGCCGAAGAAGCGGCCGTGACAGAGACTGCCACGACCTCGGAAACGAACCAGGACACTGTCCGCTGGACGAACGCGTTCCGCGAAATCGCGTCGGGTAACGCGCTGCTTTCGCTGCTCGCCGTCGTCTTGGCGATCCTGATTGGTGGAGTGCTCATCGCATTCACCGATTCCGATGTGCAAGATGCAGCCGGCTACTTCTTCGCTCGTCCCGGTGACCTCTTCGCGGCCATCGGCTCCGCTGTCGGCGGTGCTTACCTCGCACTGTTCCAAGGATCGATCTACGACTTCCGTCGCGATGACTTCCTTTCGGCCATCAAGCCGCTAACGCAGACCTTGGTCTTCGCAACGCCGCTGATTGCCGCCGGGCTCGGTGTCGCGATCGCCTTCCGTGTTGGTCTGTTCAACATCGGTGGCCGCGGCCAGATCATTGTCGGTGCAGCATTCGCCGGCTACGCGAGCTTCGCGTGGGATCTGCCCATCGTCATCCACGTCACCGTTGCTGTGATCATGGGAATCATCGGTGGTGCCCTCTGGGGTGCGATTGCTGGTCTCTTGAAAGCGCGCACCGGTGCTCACGAGGTGATCGTCACGATCATGCTCAACTACGTTGCCTACTACCTGATCAGCTTCTTGCTGCGCACTGATCTGCTCAAGAACCCAGGTTCCAACAACCCGAAGACCCCGCCAGCAGCAGAAAGCGCCGTTCTGCAGCCCATCTTTGGTGACGGCTTCAAGCTGCACTGGGGCTTCGTCCTCGTGGTTGCGGCTACCGTTGTGGCTTGGTGGCTCATTGACCGCTCAAGCCTCGGTTTCAAGTTCCGCGCTGTGGGCCTCAACCCTCACGCGGCTCGCGTCGCCGGTGTCAAGGTTGAGCGCATCTACATCTACGTCATGCTCATCGCGGGTGGCTACGCTGGTCTCGCTGCGAGCACCGAGGTGCTCGGAACGACCACGAGCGGATTCACCTCCGGGGTCGATGCGGGAATCGGCTTCGACGCCATCACCGTTGCTCTCCTCGGGCGTTCCACCCCGTGGGGAACCTTCGCTGCCGGCCTCCTCTTTGGTGCTTTCAAAGCGGGCGGGTTCACCATGCAGGCTTCGCAGGGCATCCCGATTGACATCGTTCTCGTTGTTCAGTCCCTCATCGTTCTGTTTATCGCAGCTCCGCCGCTCGTGAGGGCTGTGTTCCGACTGCCGCAACCCGGCGCTCGCGCAAAGAAGGTGGTCAGCTAATGACTTTCACCAAAACTTCTGAAAGCAAAAACCACGCAGGATCGAAGATCGATCGTCGTAGCTGGAAGCTCCCGATCGCATTCGCGATTGTCTCGCTGATCTCTGGCGTGCTCTTCGTTGGCTTCGCTGAGGACGCCCCCACCGGGTTCAACCTCTCAACGGGGTCCGACCTGTTCCAACTGCCGGTTATTCACTTGCCTGCGCTTGCGACCGGCGTTGTCGTGACGATCCTGACCGCGCTCATCGCGGTCGGCTCGGCATTCATGATCTCGCAGGATCGCGCAGTGCCTAAGTGGATTCCCATCGTGGGTGCGATTCTCGCTCTCACCGGCTTCCTCACCTGGGCTGCTGCCGATGAGACGCTTCGCGTTCCTGAACTGCTTGCCGGTTCTCTCGTGCTTGCCGTTCCGCTCATATTCGGTGCTCTCGGTGGCGTAATCTCCGAGCGCGTCGGTGTCGTCAACATCGCGATCGAAGCCCAACTGCTAGCCGGTGCGTTTGTTTCCGCCGTCGTCGGAACCCTCACGGGCTCCGCCTTCGCGGGACTCTTCGCGGCAGCTGTCGCCGGAATGCTCGTGTCGTTCTTGCTCTCGGTCTTCGCGATCAAGTACCTCGTTAATCAGATCATCGTCGGTGTTGTCATCAACGTTCTGGTTTCTGGTCTCACCGGATTCCTGTACTCGACTTGGCTTACGGACAACCCCGAGCAGTTGAACAACCCGGAAGGGTTCTCGACGCTGGCGATCCCGCTGCTGAGCGGCATCCCGATCATCGGCCCGGTGCTCTTCCAGCAGACGCTGATCGTCTACTTGCTGTACGTCATCGTGGCCGCCGTTGCGTTCGCGCTGTACCGCACTCGCTGGGGACTGCGTCTGCGCGCCGTCGGTGAGCACCCCAAGGCCGCCGACACTGTCGGCATCAACGTGACTCTTACCCGTTTCTGGAACGTCGCCCTTGCCGGCGCGATCGCCGGTCTCGGTGGAGCATTCATCACGCTGAGCCAGACAGGCCAGTTCGGCAAGGACGTCACTGCGGGCGCCGGCTTTATCGCTCTCGCCGCCGTGATCTTTGGTCGCTGGGACCCGATCAAGGCAACGCTCGCGGCGCTGCTCTTCGGCTTCGCCAGCAACCTGCAGAACGCTCTGAGCGTGGTGGGTTCGCCGGTTCCGAGCGAGTTCATGCTCATGCTGCCGTACGTCGTGACAATCATTGCCGTCGCCGGTCTGGTCGGAAAGTCTCGGCCGCCAGCAGCATCCGGAACACCATACATAAAGGGGTAACGCTATGACGATCGAGCCGCAATCTATTGACTGGGATGCGCTGAGGCTCGTCGCCACAGACGCCCTGACCCACGCCTACGTTCCCTATTCGAAGTTCCCGGTCGGCGTCGCCGCAATTGTCGACGACGGCCGGGTGATTTCGGGTGCGAACGTCGAGAACGCCTCCTACGGCCTCACCCTGTGTGGAGAGTGTTCTCTGATCTCTGCCCTGCACATGACAGGCGGCGGAAAGCTCGTTGCCTTCACGTGCGTCGATGGCAAAGGCAACGCCCTCATGCCGTGCGGGCGCTGCCGCCAACTGTTGTTCGAGCACTCCGCTGAAGGCATGTTGCTCGACACCGTTTCTGGCATCAAAACGATTGACGAAGTGATCCCCGACGCGTTCGGGCCACGCACTCTTGAGGAGTACCGCAGTGAATAACAGCGCAGAAGCCAAGCAGGTCGAACGTTTCGATGCCGTGGACCTCATCCACACCAAGCGTGACAAGGGTGTGCTCAGCACCGACCAGATCAACTGGCTCGTGGATGCCTACACTCGCGGTTATGTCGGCGACGAGCAGATGGCTGCCATGACAATGGCCATCTTCATCAACGGCATGGAGCGCGAAGAAATCCGCGACCTCACCCTGGCTATGATCGCCAGCGGCGAGACGCTGAGCTTTGAAGGACTGGGCAAGCCCACGACCGACAAGCACTCGACCGGTGGCGTTGGTGACAAGATCACCTTGCCGCTCGCCCCGCTCGTCGCCTCCTTCGGCGTCGCCGTGCCGCAGCTTTCGGGCCGCGGTCTTGGCCACACGGGTGGCACGCTCGACAAGCTCGAGAGCATCCCCGGCTGGCGTGCTGACCTCAGTAACGAAGAGTTCTACGCCCAGCTGCGCGGCGTTGGCGGAGTGATCTGTGCTGCCGGCTCAGGGCTCGCTCCGGCCGACAAGAAGTTGTATGCCCTTCGCGACATCACCGGAACTGTCGAAGCTATTCCACTGATCGCATCCTCAATCATGAGCAAGAAGATCGCGGAAGGAACGTCGGCCCTCGTGCTCGATGTTAAGTTTGGCTCTGGCGCCTTCATGAAGGATGCCGACCGCAGTCGCGAGCTCGCCGAAACCATGGTTCGCCTAGGTAAGGATGCGGGAGTCAAGACTGTCGCGTTGCTCACCAACATGAATGTTCCCCTCGGTCTCACGATCGGAAACGCTAATGAGGTACGCGAATCGGTTGAGGTTCTCGCCGGTGGCGGCCCCGCTGATGTGCGCGCGCTGACGGTAGCGCTCGCCCGCGAAATGTTGGCTCAGGTTGGTCACGAAGACGCGGATGTGGAAGCCGCTCTCGATAACGGCCAAGCGATGGATGCCTGGCGCGGCATGATCTCCGCTCAGGGCGGCGACCCCGACGCTGCCTTGCCGCAGCCGAAGGAAAGCCACGTTGTTGTCGTCGAGCGCGATGGCGTTCTCGTCGAACAAGAAGCTCTCCCATTTGGCGTTGCTGCATGGCGTCTGGGCGCCGGTCGCGCTCGCAAGCAGGACCCGGTGCAGCACGCCGCTGGCATCGATTTGCATGCCAAGCCGGGCGACACTGTGCGCAAGGGCGAGCCGTTGTTCACGATGCACGCCGACGAGCCTGCTCGTTTTGAGCGCGCACTCGAGTCGCTCGAGGGCGCGTACCGCATCGGTGATGCCGGGGACACCATCCACGATGGCGGTCCGCTGATCGCTGGGCGCATCGACTAGCGCACCGCCCCGCATGCTGGCTTCGTAAGCTGAATGGTGGGTCTCATCCGCTGACGTAATGTTGTCTCAATGACGACCGCGGATGAGACCACCGCCAGTGCTGATCCGGCACCGGGTGGCGCACACACTACCGAGACCGAAGCCGAACACTCGGCTAAATGGCGTGCCTTCTGGGTGTGTGTTGTGGTCGCCGCAATCACGATCCTTGACCTCTCGAAGGTCAACGTGGCTCTTCCGTCGATCGAGGATGCTCTCGGCGCGACATCCACTCAACTGCAGCTCATTGTGTCGGGCTATGTGCTGACCTTTGGCCTTGTGCTGGTGCCCGCGGGCCGCCTTGGCGATCAGCGTTCGCGCAAGAAGCTGTTTCTCGTGGGGCTGACACTCTTCACTCTCGCCAGTGTCGCGTGTGCGCTCGCCCCGAATGCGACCCTGTTGCTGGTGTTCCGCTTGCTGCAGGGTGTCGCGGCCGGCATCCAAATGCCTCAGGTCATTGGCCTCATTCAGCAGCTGTTTCGGGGACCCGAGCGCGGCCGGGCTTTTGGTCTTTTCGGTGCGATGATCGGTGTCGCCACTGCGTTCGGCCCCACGCTTGGTGGGCTGATGATCGCGATCGGCGGCACCGAAGACGGCTGGCGTTACATCTTCTGGATGAACGTGCCCCTCGGCATCATCGCCCTCGTTCTGGCGTGGCGCATTCTCCCGACCACCTCCAAGGCAGGCTACGAGCGCCTCAGCCTCGACCCGGTCGGGATCGCGATCTTCGGCATCACGGTGCTTGCGTTGATGTGGCCATTCCTCTTCACGACGGGTGCTCCGACGGATGACCCCAACCGCTGGTGGCTGCTGGTGCTCTTTGTACTTTCTGCCGCCGCTTTCGTCGCGTGGGAGCGTCGCTACGCGGCAGGGGGACGGGCGCCTCTCGTTCCGCTTCAGCTGTTCCGCATCAGCTCGTTCCGCAACGGAACGTTGCTCGCGACCGTGTACTTCGCGGCAATGCCAGCGATGTTTCTCATGACGACGCTGTACTTGCAGCTAGGGCTTGGCCTCGAGCCCGTCTTCGCGGGGATGGTGACGATCGGTTTTGCGTTGACCAGTGCGGTGTCGTCGTGGCGCGGCGGCATCTTGGTTGAGCGCTACGGACGCTCGCTCGTGGTTGTGGGCCTCGCCATCTTGCTCGTGGGGCTTGGGCTCCTCATGGCCGCCGCGATTCTGACTCCGCCGGAGCTGACGCCCTACATGATGGCGGCAGCCCTCATTATCGGTGGTACCGGAGGTGGGCTCGTCGTCTCGCCCAACCAAACCCTCACGCTGCACGACATTTCGCCCGTCGAGGGTGGGCTAGCGGGATCCGTAGGGCAGCTTGGCCAACGAATTGGGACGGCGATCGGAACCGCCGTTGCACTCTCGTTGTTCTATTCCACTCTGTACAACGAACGCAACAGCGGCGAAAGCACCGTCGAGCTGTACCACCACGCTTACGGCACCGGGATGCTCGCCACAACGCTTTTCTTCTCGATCGCGATGCTTGTTGGCGTTATCGATCTCGGTGCACGCAAGCGCCGGGCACGCGCGCTGGAGGTCTAGAGCTTCGGGTCGCCGATGCGCTCGAGGGCGTCGACGATCATGTCCCAGAATTTGGGAACGTCGATGTTGCGAGCGACCTGAGTCGTGCAGTCGGCGGGGGCCGGCGCGCGGAAGTCTGTGACGGTCATGCCGAGCGTGAGCTGACCCGTGAGTTCCACATTCAAGGGGACCTTGACGGTGTCCATGATGGAGGGGTCGATCACGAAGGCGACGGCACATGGGTCGTGCACGGGCGGGTGCTCGAAGCCTTGAGCTTCGCGGTACGTAGCGCCGAAGAATTCAAGGAGTTCGCCGACGAATGCTGCGGGGGCGGTGCCCACGGCGGCGATCGCAGCGGCGACGTCGTCGGTGGCGAGGGCGTCGTGAGTGACGTCAATGCCCACCATCGTGAGCGGCCACGATTCGTTGACGACGATGTGGGCTGCCTCTGGGTCGATCACAATGTTGAACTCGGCAGTAGCGCTCCAGTTGCCGACGTTGACGCCGCCACCCATCATGACAACTTGCTTGACGCGCTGTGCGATGCGGGGCTCCTTGCGCACGGCAAGAGCGAGGTTGGTGAGCGCGCCGGTTGGAACGAGCGTGACGGTGCCTGGCTCGTTCTGCATAACGGTGTCGATGATGAAGTCGACGGCGTGACGAGCATCCAACTCGATAAGAGGCTCGGGGAGCACGGGGCCGTCAAGACCGGATTCGCCGTGAATGGATTCGGCTACTTCGACTTCGCGCACGAGCGGGCGGTGGGCTCCGCGGGCGAAGGGCACGTCGGTGATGCCGGCGACGCGGGCAACGGCCAGAGCGTTGCGAGTGACTTTCTCGATTGTTTGGTTGCCCATCACGGTCGTGACTCCGAGGAGTTCGATGTGCGGGCTACCGTGAGCGAGCAGGATCGCAATCGCGTCGTCGTGCCCGGGGTCGCAGTCGAGGATAATTTTTTCAGCCATGATCAAAAGCATATATGAAAACGTCATTCATATATGTAGAGTTGAGATATGACAAATGATCTTATTGACGGTGCCGCCGCCCGGTTGCTCTGGGTGAGATCTCGTATGCCGTTGCTCGCCGAAGTGCGAAAGCGGTTCGAGCAAGCGAAGCCCTTCGCCGGGCACCGCATCGGCATGGCGATGCACCTCGAGCCGAAGACAGCGGTGTTGCTCGAGACCCTGAAGGCCGGGGGAGCGGAGATCGTAGCGACCGGCAATCTCGGGTCGACGCAGGATGATGTTGTTGCCTATTTGCGGTCGCAGGGAATGACAATTTTTGGTGCCCGCGATGACTCTGAGTGCGAATATGAGGCACACATTCGAAACGTGGTGGAGTCGAAACCAGACATCATTCTCGACAACGGCGCCGGCATTGTTGCTCGTCTCGTCGAGCTCGGAGAGACCGATCGCATTGTCGGCGGCACCGAAGAAACCACCTCAGGAAGCTACCGTCTGCGTGAGGAACTCGCTACGCACATCCGCTTTCCCATCATCGTTATCGACGACAACCCTCTGACTGTGATCAATGAGAACAAGCATGCGGCAGGTCAGTCAGTTGTTGAGAGCTTTATGCGTGTCACGAACGTCATGGTCTCTGGGCGCCGCTTTGTGGTGGCTGGCTACGGGTGGTGCGGTCGCGGTGTGGCGCACTATCTTCGTGCTTTGGGCGGCAAGGTCGCTGTTGTGGAAGTCGATGAGATCAAGGCCCTTGAGGCAGCACTCGATGGCTATCGAGTGGCAAATGTTTTTGACCTGGCAGGCTGGGGCGAAGTCTTCATCACGGCTACCGGCCATCCGCAGGTTCTAACTACCGACTTCTTCGAGGTTGTCGCAGACGGAGCGATGCTCGTGAACTGCGGTCACTTCGACTGGGAAATCGACGTTCTGGCTCTGCGCGATGCGGCGACGAGCACGACCGTGATCGACGGTGCAATCGAGCGAGTTAACCTCCCGGGAAACCGCCACGTCACCCTGCTCGCGGACGGCCGCATGATCAATCTGGCGGGGCGCGAGCCTCGGGGCAACTCGATCGAATCGATGGATCTCGGATTTCTGCTTCAAGCGCTTTCGCTTGAACGTATCGCGACAGCGGCAGGCACGCTCGAACCAGGTGCGCAGCCCGTGCCCGACAGCATCAACCGCGAGGCGGCCCGGCGGATGCTCGCCGCGATGAAAGCGGACCGCTAATGGCGACCACCCCCGAGTACACCGCTCCCGCCCTCGACAAAGGGCTCGACATTCTCGAGCTGCTCGCCGAAACATCGGGAGCCCTCAGCCAGTCGGAAATTGCGGAAGCAACCGGGCGCAGTATTGGCCAGATTTTTCGAGTTCTCTCCACTCTCGAACGCCGCGGCTACGTGTTCCGAGACAAGCAGTCGGGGCTCTACACGCTGGCAATGAAACTCTTGGAACTCGCGCACCGGCATCCGCCACTTCGGGGATTGGTCAGCGTGGCGCAACCCATCATGCAGGTTCTCGCGGAGCACGTGCGGCAATCGTGCAACCTCGCCGTGCTCGATGGCAGTGAAGTGCGCGTCGTCGCTCAGGTGGAGTCTCCCGCCGACTTCGGTTTTCGAGTGCGCGTCGGGGCAACATTCGATTTGACGACGACGGCGACAGGTTCGGTGCTTTCGGCAACATCGCCATTGACGGCTGACACGGTCGTGCGGGCCGATACCTTGCACCCCGGAATCACCGATGTAGTAGCGCCGATTCTCGGGGCGAGTGGTGCTGTGGTGGCCGCGCTGACGGTGCCATACGTGGCACCAACGTTCAGCGAAGTGGATGTGGACCGCGTTCAAGAATTGGCGTCCGCCGCCGCAAAAGAAATTTCGATTCTCCTCAACGGGGAAGCATTCACAGGATCGTAACGCCGTTCAGGTTAACCTCAGCGCGCTTTCAGCCAGAGGCACGGTAGATTTAGACGTATGAACGCCGCTGTTGAGAACTTTTTGATGCCCGGAGGTGGCGCGAGCATTGCAGCGCTTCCCAAGGTCTCCCTCCACGATCACCTCGATGGAGGGTTGCGGCCTCAGACCATCGTCGAACTTGCCGATGAGGTCGGCTACGCGCTCCCCGAGGACAATTCGGAGGCGCTGAAATCATGGTTTGCGACTCAGGCCGATTCCGGCTCGCTCGTGAATTACCTCGCGACTTTCGACGCCACCATCGCTGTCATGCAGACCACCGAGGGTCTCCAGCGGGTCGCCCGCGAGTTCGTGGAAGACCTTGCTGATGACGGTGTCATTTATGGTGAAATCCGTTGGGCGCCGGAGCAGCACCTGCAGAAGGGGCTCGACCTCGATCAGGTTGTCACCGCCGTGCAGGAAGGCTTGGAGCAGGGTGTGGATGCCGTGCGCTCGAGCGGCCGCAGCATCCGGGTGGGGCAGTTGTTGTCTGCCATGCGCCAAGCCGATCGCGGCACCGACATCGCCGAGCTGGCAATCCGTCACCGCGACCGCGGTGTTATCGGTTTCGACATTGCTGGTCCCGAAGCAGGATTCCCGCCGAGCCGCCTTCGTGGTGCGTTCGACTTGCTCGCGCACAACTACATTCCTGCCACCGTGCACGCGGGGGAAGCAGACGGCCTCGACAGCATCCGCAGTGCCCTCTTTGACGGTCGAGCGCTTCGTCTCGGGCACGGCGTTCGCCTGGCTGAAGACATCACGATTGCCAACGAAGACGACGAGAACACGTATGTGACGCTCGGGGACTTGGCCCAGTGGGTCAAGGATCGCGAGATCGCGCTCGAGTTGAGCCCGTCATCCAATCTTCAGACCGGTGCCATCGAGCAGTGGGGCGACGAAATCATCGACCACCCCTTCGATCTGCTCTACCAACTCGGATTCCGCGTCACCGTCAACACCGACAACCGGCTGATGAGCGCCACGACTCTCAGTCGTGAACTCGCGTTGCTCACGGAAGCGTTTGGCTACGACCTCACCGACCTTGAGGTCTTCCAGCTCAATGCTGCGGCCGCAGCCTTCCTGCCCCTTGAAGAACGCGAAGAGCTCTCCGAAGCCATCAGCGTCGGTTTTGAGAAAGCGTAGTTATGTCCCTCCCTCCGCTGCCCGAATCAGCGATTGAAATTGATGCTTTTGCGGTTGATTGGCGAGCCGCTGTTCGACTGTCGGGCGAAGCCCTCGTGCGTTCTGGCGCGGCGAAGCCGGGGTATGCCGACGAGATGATCCGCATGATCGAGGATCACGGTCCCTACGTCGTTATTGCGCCCGGTCTTGCTTTGGCTCACGCTCGCCCTGGCCCCCAAGTGATCGCAAACGGGCTCTCGGTTGTCACTCTCAAAGAACCTGTACGGTTCGGTCACGCCCACAACGATCCGGTACGGGTGGTGCTTGGCCTCGCTATTTCTGAGGCGGGCGCACACTTGGCAGCGGTCGCGGCTGTCGCTAACATTTTCAATGACTCCTCGGCGATTAACGAGCTCGCCGCCGCAACGTCCGCTGCCGAGGTCCAACGCATCATGGGAGTGAATCCGTCGTGAAAATCGTGACCATCTGTGGTGCTGGCATCGGCAGTTCCGGTGTGCTCAAGGTCAACGCAGAACGTGCGTTGCGCGCGCTTGATCTCGAAGCCACTGTCGTTGCCGCTGAAGTGAGTACCGTTCGCACGGTTGCCGCGGATGCTCAGATTATTCTCACGACGCAAGAGTTCGTTGAGGCGATTGGCAAGACCAACGCCGATGTCATCGTGATCGTGAATCTCTTTGATACTTCGGAACTTGCCCAAAAACTAGAAGACGCCCTCGGCTAACCGAGGACGCCCTCCCACGTTTCTTCGCTCGCCGCCGTTCGGCAGCAGCACCTGCGGTGCTAGCTGAGAACCTCGCGCATCCCCGCTTCAAGCTGGCTCGCGACGGCTTCGGCCGCAGCCTGACGCTCAGCGCCTTCGCCTGACATGCTCGAGGCATCCACATAGAACTTGAGTTTGGGCTCTGTGCCACTGGGGCGCACGATGACGCGTGCTCCGCCCTCGAATTGCATGCGAATGATGTTGCTGGGCGCGAAGCCGTCAACACCGTTCTCAAAGTCATCGAAGGATGCCACAGCGAGACCACCGACGGCGGTGGGAGCGTTCGCACGCAAGCGCGTCATCGTCTCGCCAATCTCTGAAATCTTGGCGAAGCGCAGCGATACCTGGCGAGAGGCAAAAGCGCCGAAGCGTGCCGCGAACTCGTCAAGCCTGTCGAGCACGGTCTTGCCATCGGCCTTGAGTTCGGCGGCCATCGAGAGGAAGTCGACTGACGCCGAGATGCCATCCTTGTCGCGAACTTTGGCGGGATCAACGAGGTAGCCGAGAGCTTCTTCGTAGCCGAACACGAGCCCATCGATACGGGAGATCCACTTGAAGCCCGTGAGGGTGTCTGTGTAGTCCAGGTCGTAACCCGCAGCGATGGCACGCAGTGCCGGAGACGAGACAATGGATGCCGCGAGAACGCCGTTACCGTTGGCGCGTTCTGCCGCGCGCCACCCGAGCAATATTCCCACTTCGTTTCCGCTCAGCCGACGCCATTCGCCGTCGCGACCGGGTACTGCCACCGCGAGGCGGTCGGCGTCGGGGTCGTGAGCAATGGCGAGATCGGCCCCTACTTCGCGTGCTTTCGCAAAGCTGAGGTCCATGGCACCTGGCTCTTCCGGGTTAGGGAAGGCGACGGTGGGGAACGCGGCGTCGGGGTGGGCTTGTTCTTCGACGAGGGCGGGGGCAGCGAATCCGGCCTTCTCATAGACGGCCTTGCTGGTTTCCCAACCCACGCCGTGCATAGCCGTGTAGGTGTAAACGACGTCCTTGACGGGGCCGGCGAGGGCCGCCGTGAGGGCAATGTATTCGTCGACAACACCCTCGTCGGTGGTGACGAAATCGGTGGAGCGCGGGAGGTCGGCAATCGACCCCTTCGCAACGAGATCAATAGCGTGGGCGATGTCGGCGTCGGCGGGCGGCACGATTTGTGAACCGTGGTTATCGCCGCCCAGATAGACCTTGTAGCCGTTGTCGATTGCGGGGTTGTGGCTGGCGGTGACCATCACGCCGGCGCTGACGTTAAGGTGGCGCACAGCAAAGGCGAGCACCGGGGTGGGCAACAGTCGCGGCAACAGGATGGCGCGCACACCAGCCCCCGCCATGATGGTGGCGGTGTCTCGAGCGAAAACTTCAGAATTGATGCGGCCGTCGTAGCCGATCACGATGCTCGGGCTGAGCTCATGGGTGAGAAGGTAGGCGGCAAGTCCCGCAGCCGCCTGAGTGACCAACACCCGGTTCATGCGGTTGGGGCCGGCACCCAGCTCGCCGCGCAACCCGGCAGTGCCGAACGCGAGCCGCGAATCAAAGCGGTCATGAAGGCCAGCGATAGCGGTCTCGTCGCCCTGGGCGGCATCCGTAATTAGAGCTTCGAGCTCAGTGTGGGTGACGGCGTCGGGGTCTTGCTCTAGCCACGCGTTGGCCGCAGCGATGAGCTCGGCGGTGGTGAGAACTTCGGTGCTCATAGTGCGGTCACAATCTGGGCGAGAAGACCACTGATCTGTACTTCAGCATCCTTGCCCGCCTGAATTACTTCTTCGTGGCTGAGGGGAGTGGACTGGATGCCGGCAGCCAGGTTCGTGATGAGTGACATTCCCAGGATTTCCATGCCCGCTTGGCGCGCGGCAATCGCTTCGAGCGCCGTGGACATTCCCACGATGTGGCCACCCATGGTCTTGGCCATCTGGACTTCGGCGGGCGTCTCGTAGTGCGGGCCGCGGAACTGCGTGTACACACCCTCGTCGAGGCTCGGGTCGATCGACTTGGCGATCTCGCGCAGGCGCTTGCTATAGAGGTCGGTGAGGTCGATGAACGTCGCACCTTCGAGCGGCGAGTCCGCCGTGAGGTTGAGGTGATCGCTGATCAGCACGGGGGTTCCGGGCTTCCACGTCTCCTTGATGCCGCCGGCGCCGTTCGTGAGAATCATGGTCGTGGCACCGGTGGCGGCAGCGGTGCGCACCGAGTGGACAACACGACGAACGCCGTGGTTCTCGTAGTAGTGGGTGCGAGCGCCAATGACGAGGGCGCGCTTGCCGCTCGGCAACAGGATTGACCGCAGGGTTCCGACGTGGCCTTCGAGGGCAGGCTTGGAGAAGCCGGGGATGTCGGAGGCGGCAATCGTTGCCGTTGTTTCACCGATCAGGTCGGCGGCTTTGCCCCACCCGCTTCCGAGGGTGAGGGCAATGTCGTGCTTCTCGACTCCGGTCGCGGCTGCGATTGCTGCAGCGGCGTCTTTCGCGACCTCAAACGGGTCTGCGGTGGGGTCGTCGAGGGGGTTTGTGGTTGGCGACTGTGACATGGCATCCACTCTAAACGGTGGTGCCTGCGACTCACCGGTACATTCAGCGCGAATGTGAGCAGGCAGGCGCGCACGACGCTGGTGATTCGGGCCGCACGCTCCGCTGACGCACACCGGTGAGCGTGCGGTTTGTCGATGGGGCAGAACCGCGAGAGAATTGGCGCATGGCCTATGAGTTCGAGCGCACCCAACGAATTGCAATACTCGGCGGTGGCCCCGGTGGCTACGAAGCAGCCCTGGCGGGCGCGCAACTAGGCGCGGAGGTGACCCTCGTCGAACGCGAAGGTGTCGGCGGATCTGCTGTGCTCACTGATGTGGTGCCGTCGAAGACGCTCATCGCCACTGCGGAAGCAACCAACGCGATTCGGGATGCCGCAGAGCTGGGCGTGCAGTTCTACTCGCGCTCCGATTCCGGTCGTGCCGTTCGCCCCGAAATCACCGTGAACCTTGCTGCCGTGAACGCGCGCCTCATGCGCCTTGCGCAGCAACAGTCCGACGATATGAAGTCGCAACTCATCAAGGCCGGAGTGAAAATCATCCACGGCGAAGGCCGCCTCGATGGTCCGCAGCGCCTGGTCGTGTCGACCGGCAAGGGCAAAGCAGGAACAGACTTCGACGAAGTGGATGCCGACACCGTCATTGTCTCGGTCGGCGCCCGCCCGCGCGTGCTCGACTCCGCACTGCCCGATGGCAAGCGCATCCTCACGTGGACGCAGCTCTACACGCTCACCGAAACGCCCGAACACCTCATCGTGGTCGGTTCCGGTGTTACCGGTGCCGAATTCGCATCGGCGTACACGGCGCTCGGCGCCAAAGTCACCCTGATCTCCTCGCGCGACCGCGTGCTGCCCGGTGAAGACGAAGACGCTGCCCGCGTGATTGAAGACGTGTTCAAGCGCAACGGCATGACCGTGCTCTCCAAGTCGCGGGCCGAATCCGTCACCACCACCAAGGATGGTGTGATTGCTACGCTCAGCGACGGACGAACGGTCGAAGGCAGCCACTGCCTCATGGCCGTTGGCTCGTTGCCGAATACCGAAGGTCTTGGACTCGAAGAGGCTGGCGTGCAACTGACCGAGTCTGGCCACATCCGAGTCAACCGTGTTGCCCGCACCTCAATGCCGTCGATCTACGCGGCCGGCGACTGCTCTGATTTCTTCCCGCTCGCCTCAGTGGCGTCGATGCAGGGCCGCACCGCCGTATTCCACGCGATGGGCGACGGCGTGACGCCGATCGAACTGCGCAACGTGGCATCCAACATCTTTACTCAGCCTGAAATCGCCACGGTTGGCTGGTCGCAAAAGCAGATCGAAGAAGGGCTCGTTCAGGGAACGATCTACAAGCTGCCGCTGGCATCGAACCCGCGCGCCAAGATGATGGGCATCAAGGATGGCTTCGTGAAGCTCTTCGCTCGCACCGGTTCTGGCACGGTGATTGGCGGAGTCATCGTTGCCCCCAATGCCTCCGAGCTGATCATCTCGATCGCGCTCGCCGTAGAGCACCGTCTTACCGTCGACCAGATGGCTCGCGCGTTCTCTGTTTACCCCTCGCTGACGGGCAGCATTACGGATGCCGCCCGCGCCATGCACGTCGTCGACAAGTAACAACTACGGCTGCAGCGAACACAGCAGCAGCAACCACAGCTGCAGCAACCCCCGCAGTGGCAGCCCGGCTGGCGAGAGTTAGGCCGGCGCCTGCCCGGGCGTGCTCTGCTCGTTTTGGAACGCGAGTTCTGTGTCGGATGCTGCGTCGTCCTTGAGCGCGAGAACGTGTTCGACGAGTTTCGTTGCGGTTTGTTCATCGATGACAAGGTCAGTAATGACGCCCGCTCGGAGCGCGGCCAGCAGAGGCACAACCTTGTTGTCGCCCGCGACACCGCAGATGCGGCGGGGGATGGAACGCAGTTCTGCCGGGGTTGGGCCCGTTGCACGTGCGTTCATTGAGAGGTCTTCATAGGTGCCGTCTTCGCGCAAGAAAATGGTGCAGACATCACCGACGATGCCTTCGCTGTCGAGGGTGGCGATGTCTCCGGCTTCGAGGTAGCCGGCGGAGTAGACGTGGCTGGGCACTTCTCCCGCAATGGCACCGATCGAGAACAGCGCAATATCGGCTCGGCGCTGATATTCGAGCACGCGCACAATTGACCGCTCTGACCACATCGCGTTGCGGGTTTCCGCGTAATCGAAGAACGCGGGCACGGGGAAAAGGTGCACTTGGGCGTCGAAAGCATCGCCGAAGTTGGCGATCAGGTTGCCCGCATACTCCACTCCCGAGGTGCGCACATTGGCAGCTCCGTTGAGCTGCACTACGGCGCTGCCACGGGTTGGTTTCTTGCCTAAATACTTGGAGATCGCGGCCAAAGTGGTACCCCAAGCAACCCCCATAATCATGTCGGAGTCGAACCAGCTGGTCACCATTCTGGCGGTGGCACGGGCCACTTGATCGAGCCGTTCTGCCTCATCCGCGAGGTCTGCAACCGGCACAACGTGAGTCTCGACGCCGAAGCAGCCCTCGATCTTTTTGGCGAGGCCGGGACCACGCGTCGGGGTGGGGCGCAGGGTGATCTCAACGAGGCCACTTTCGCGGGCGTCGCGAAGCAGGCGAGAGACGCTTGAACGGGACATGTGCAGGTGGTTGGCGATGGTGTCCATCTTGATGTCTTGCAAGTAATACATCGATGATGCCGACAGCATTGCCTCTTCGCGTTCCATAATGTCCATCCTTGCACGTTCGTGCAGATGTGCTGCTCAGTTTGTCATTTGGTATGGCTACCGTAATACGCTGCTCAATGTGAATCATCTCAGAGGATTCACAGCCGCCCCTCGCGGTGCCACCACCACACGATAGAAGAGCACTTTTCATGGCTGAACAGTCCCTCACCCAAGCAACCCGCGACAGCGCCATCCAGCGCCTCGTTGATAGCGCTCAGCCGGGTCGCGAGCTTGACGTGCTCGTTATCGGTGGTGGAATCACCGGAGCCGGAATCGCTCTGGATGCCGCAACACGTGGACTCGACACCGTCGTTGTCGAAGCCCAAGACTGGGCCGCGGGTTCCTCCAGCCGCGCCAGCAAGCTCATCCACGGTGGACTGCGCTACCTGCAGATGCTCGACTTCAAGCTCGTGCACGAAGCACTCACCGAGCGCGATCTGCTGCTGAACAATGTGGCACCGCACCTCGTGCGTCCGCTGCCCTTCCTTTACCCGCTGCGCCACCACGTGTGGGAGCGCGCTTTCGTCGGCGCCGGTATCGCCCTCTACGACTTCCTCGCGTCCGTCACGGTCAAGAACTCTCGCGGCAAGCGCAGCGTGCCGTGGCACCGCCACCTGTCGCGCAAGCAACTCGCGGCTCGATTCCCCGGCCTCGCTCACGACGCTGCCGTTGGTGCGATCGAATACTGGGACGCCAACGTCGATGATGCCCGCTACGTTGTCAGCGTCATCCGCACCGCTTCGGCCCACGGCGCAGCAGCAGCTAGCCGCACCCAGGTCATCGAAATCACTCACAACGATGAGGGTGCCGTCAACGGCGCCGTCATGGTCGACCTCGAAACCGGAACGACCTTCCCGGTACGGGCCAAGGCCGTCATCAACTCCACTGGCGTCTGGACGGGCGAGACCCAAGAGCTCGCCCACGAAAGCGGCGGACTCAAGGTTCTGGCCTCCAAGGGCATCCACATTGTTGTTCCTCGTGAACGCATCAAGGGTGAAGCTGGGCTGATCTTGCAGACGTCCAAGAGCGTGCTCTTCGTTATCCCGTGGTCGCGTTACTGGGTCATCGGCACCACGGACACCCCGTGGAAAGAAAACCTGCTCAACCCCGCAGCAACCGCCGACGACATTGACTACGTCATTGCCGAAGCGAACGCCGTTCTCGCCGACCCCATCGACCGTACCGACGTGATCGGCACCTGGGCGGGTCTTCGCCCCCTGCTGCAGCCCGGCACGATGGAAGGCACCAACTCTGCCAAGGTGTCGCGCGAGCACACCGTGGCGTCGCCCATCCCCGGCCTCACGGTGATTGCCGGCGGAAAGTTCACCACGTACCGCGTCATGGCCAAGGATGCCGTCGACTTTGCCATCGGCAAAGAGGCTGCCAAAGCTAACCCTTCGACCACCGCTCGTGTTGCGCTTCTCGGTGCTGACGGTCTCGAAGAGGCCCGCGCTAGTGCCGCCGGCCTCAGCGCCACGTACGGCTGGAGCGATCAGATGATCGACCACCTCCTGCACCGCTATGGCGCAAACATCAGCGAAATCGCTGCAATGGCGGACGCTGACGCAACGATGGGCAAGCCGCTCACACACGCGTCCGCTTACTTGCGTGCCGAGATCGCCTACGCCATCACGCATGAAGGCGCTTTGCACCTCGAAGACCTCATGACGCGACGCACTCGAATGAACTACGAGTACCTCAACGAGGCAATGGCCGCCGTTCCTGAGGTCGCTGAAATCGCAGCGAGCTTGCTCGGCTGGGACGAGCAGACCACAGCTCACGAAGTTGCCGTGTACCACCAGATGGCGGATGCCGTGGCTGCTGCCGCGCTCACCCGCGATGACGAAGCCGCATCCACCGTGCGCGAAGCAGCACCGCAAATCGTGCCGCTCGTTACCCCGCCCGCAGCACTCGAATCGAAGTAACCGAACTACTGAAACCGGGCACGAAACTGCCCTACAGAAGTACAGACGATCAATGGAGATACGCCAAAAATGACACAGTACATCTTGTCAATTGACCAGGGAACGACGAGCTCTCGCTCGATCATCTTTGATCATGACGCGCGTATCGTCTCGAACGGGCAGCTCGAACACGAACAGATATTTCCGCGCGCCGGCTGGGTCGAGCATGACCCGATGGAAATCTGGGACAACGTTCGAGAGACAGTAGGCCTTTCGCTGTCGCGTGCGAACCTCACGTACCAGGACATCGCCGCCGTCGGCATTACCAACCAGCGTGAAACCACGGTGGTGTGGAACAAGCTCACAGGCAAGCCGGTCACGAACGCAATCGTCTGGCAAGACACTCGCACTCAGCACATCGTGAACGAGCTCGCGGGCGCCGAGGGACTCGAAAAGTACAAAGCCATCACTGGCCTTCCGCTCGCACCGTACTTCGCCGGACCCAAGGTCACCTGGATTCTCCGCTACATCGACGGTGCTCAAGAAGCGGCCGACCGCGGCGAACTGCTCTTCGGAACCATTGACACGTGGCTGCTCTGGAACCTCACCGGCGGTATCGACGGGGGAGTGCACGCGACCGACGTGACCAACGCATCCCGCACCATGCTGATGGACCTCGACACTCTGCAGTGGCGTGAAGATATTGCCGCCGATATGGGCATCCCGATGTCGATGCTGCCCGAGATTCGTTCATCGAGCGAGATCTTTGGCCACTGCCGCGACCACGGTTCGCTGCCGGGAGTGCCGATTGCGGGCATCCTCGGAGACCAGCAGGCTGCCACCTTCGGTCAGGCGTGCTTCAGCGAAGGCATGGCCAAGAACACCTACGGCACCGGCAACTTCTTGCTGCTCAACACCGGCAACAAGCGCGTGCACAGCAATAACGGCCTCATCACTACGGTTTGCTACAAGATCGGTGACGCCGCTCCCGTCTATGCCCTCGAGGGCTCGATCGCGGTGACCGGATCGCTCGTTCAGTGGCTGCGCGACAACCTCGGCATGTTTGCCGATGCGCCTGACATCGAACGCCTCGCTCTCGAAGTTGAAGACAACGGCGGCGCCTACTTCGTGCCTGCCTTCTCCGGACTCTTCGCCCCCTACTGGCGACCGGATGCTCGGGGAGCCCTTCTCGGCCTCACTCGTTACGTCACCAAGAACCACATCGCTCGCGCCGCGCTCGAAGCCACCGCGTACCAAACGCGCGAGGTTATGGACGCCATGAACGCGGATGCCGGAGTCGACCTCGCTGAGTTGCGGGTCGATGGCGGCATGGTGGCAAACGAACTTCTCATGCAGTTTCAGGCTGACCAGTTGGGCGTGGATGTCATCCGCCCCCGCATCACCGAAACGACCGCTCTCGGCGCAGCATTCGCCGCCGGAATCGCGATCGGTTTTTGGGACAGCGAGCACGATGTGCTGGCGACCTGGAACGAAGACAAGAGGTGGACGCCGCAAATGGCCCGCCTCGAGAGAGATCAGCTTTACCGCAACTGGAAAAAAGCGGTAACCAAGACCATGGGCTGGGTTGATGAGGACGTGGAGACCTAATCTGCCTGCCAAAACCCATGACGGACGTGCTGTCAGTCACGTTCATAATCACACAGCAATCGATACCCACGAAGGGGTAGGGAATCAATGAAAACCTCGTTAGTTAAGAGGAACAGCTTTTGGCTCGTTCTCTCGCTAGTAATGATGTTGGTCGCGTCAATTGGTGCGTCCATCGTGCAAACCGGTGCAGGCTCAATCAGCGTTAAGGACATGCGCTGGGAGACCTCATCGGGTCAGATGATGAGCGCTCTGCTCTTCAAGCCTGACACCGCGACCGTCGACAACAAGGTTCCGGCCATCGTGGTCAGCCACGGTTGGTGGAACAACCGCGAAATGCAAGACGCCAACTATGTTGAGCTTGCGCGCCGTGGCTACGTTGTTGTCTCGATCGACATGTTCGGTCACGGCAACTCGTCACCGTTGACGACCGACGTCACCCTCGGTGGCACCGGAATGTACGACGCTGTAAAGCTCGTCGCCGACTTCCCCTACGTCGACACCGACAAGATTGGTGTCAGCGGTCACTCAAACGGTGCTCGTGCAGCCAACTTCTCGATGTTCATCGACAATGCTGCCGATGAACAGCTCATCTCTGCTGTTCTGCTGGTTGACAACGACGCTGTGTACACGGATGCCGAAGCTGAGAACGCGTACTTCAACCTTTACGGTGCCCGCGATGTCGGAATCGTCGCTGACCAGTACGACGAGTTCTTCTTCCGCAGCTACAGCCCCGAGGGCGAAGTTCTCACGCCGCCGCGCGACTACATCGGAACCCCGAACGCACAGTCATTCCTCCACTTCGGTGCAAACCCGGAAGAAGTTTCCTCTGACGTTCGCGGCGCGAGCGAGTTCTACACCGACTCCGTCGATGGCGAGCAGGCTCTGCGCGTTGTCTACACGCCGGCAGAAAACCACCCCTGGGGAACCATCTCCAAGACGACAGTCGGCAGCCAGATCGAGTTCTTCCAAGAAGCATTCGGTGCTCCCAACGAGATCGCATCCGGTTCGCAGGTGTGGCAGGTCAAGGAGACCTTCACACTCTTCGGTCTGATCGGCTTCGGAATCTTCCTGCTCGCCTTCACGCGTGCAATGCTCTCGACCCGCGCCTTCGCAGGTCTGCGCACTCCGGCAGCAGCAGTGGTGCCCGCTACCCGCAAGGGCCTCGCCTGGTTCTGGGGCGGACTGGTTGTTTCGGCAATCATCTCCGGTTGGAGCTGGTTGATCCTCGCTAATACCCCGTGGGTGGGCGCGATTGCGTTCAACGCTGTTCAGTTCTTCATGCCTCAAGGCGCCGTGTTCTTCGTCGCCTTCTGGGCCGCAGTCAACGCGATCGCCGCGATCATCATCATGACGATCTCGTACCTCGTCTTCGGACGCAAGAATGGTCTCGACCTTCGCGCATCCGGCGTACTGCCTGGCTGGAAGAAGTTCTTCCATGGAATCGGTCTCGCACTGGTCGTCGTTGTTTCGGCATACGCGATCGTCTTCGTGCTCGACTACTTCTTCAAGACGGACTTCCGCTGGTGGGTCATCGCAGTCAAGGCCTTCACGCCTGACAAGGTCGGCATCGCCTTGATGTACCTGCCGCTGTTCGCGATCTACTTTGTCGCTAACTCGGTTGCGGTCAACGCCTTCAACCGCTTCTCCATCCGCGGCAAGGAATGGATCAACACGGCACTGCTGGCGCTCTTCAACGCTCTGGCACCCATCGTTCTCGTCATCGCTCAGTACACCAACTTCTTCACCACGGGGTACACGATCGACGGCTTCGGCGGAATCTTCAGCATCTGGCTCTACCCGGTTATCGTCATTTTGGCCGTGACCGCAGTCATCTCGCGCAAGATCTACCGTGAGACGAACAACCCGTACATCGCCGGCTTCATCAACGCGGCAATCGTTACCCTCATCTCGGTATCGAACACGCTCACCGCAGCGTAAGTACACCCTCTCCGATCATCTGATCGGCTCCAGCAGCGCCCCGGTCACCATCTTGACCGGGGCGCTGTTGTGTGCGGAGCCCGCGTGCCCATGGGACAAGTACGGGCGGTGCGGCATCCGCTATTTCGGCGGGCGATGCTCTGTCGCCCGCCGAAAGCCAGGCCGCCTACGCGACGACGGTGATGTCCACGTTTCGACTGTCGTCCGTGGTCACGGGGTGAACGGGCCCGGTGATCGTGACCGTTCCGAGCGGCGCCGCTTCGGTCTCGCAGTCGCTGCCGAGCCACAGCCGCACGTCACCCGGTTCGACGATGCGCGTCATACTGCGATCGCTGAACGCGATGCGCGTGGTCGGGATGCTCATCGAGAGGGTTCGCGACTCTCCCGGCTGAAGCGTTACTCGAGTAAAGGCGACCAACTGACGCATGGGCCGGGTGACAGAGCCCACGACATCGTTCGCGTACACCTGAACGACTTCGTCGCCTTCGATGTCGCCCGTGTTCGTCACCGTGAAGTGGATGTCGAACCTGCCATCGGCAGCGATCGTCTCGGAATCGACGCCCGCATCCGAATATCGGAAACTCGTGTAGCTGAGGCCGAAACCGAACGGGAACGCCGGGGCCGTCGTGAGGTTCGACACTTCGCTCGGTTCGCCGAGGCGCGGGTGAAGGTAGGAGTACGGTTGCGATCCCGCTGAGCGCGGCACCGAAACGGCGAGTCGACCCGAAGGGTTGATCCGACCGCTGATCGCACCGCTGATCGCTGCGGCACCTTCTTCACCAGGGAAGAACGCTTGAATGATGGCCGCGCCGCGAGCAGCAGCCCAATCGATCGCATAGGGTCGGCCGGAAATCACGACGAGCACAACCGGCGTTCCCGTGTCGAGCACGGCCTCGACGAGCCGACGCTGCACACCGGGCAACTCAAGAGAGTCACGGTCACAGCCTTCCCCTACGGTGCCACGGCCAAAGAGACCTGCATGATCACCGACGGCAATCACAGCGACCCCTGCGGCGGCAGCGAGTTCGACAGCCTCGGCAATATTTGAGGTGTCATCGTCATCCACGGCACAGCCCTGCGCGAAGCCGAGCACTGAACTGAAATCGTGGTGGAGGCTCTCGAAAAGGGTCTCAACCTCGAAGCCCATGTCGACATCCGGATGACGCTCGAGCACGTGATTGGTGAAGGAGTAGCAGCCGAACATGGCCGCTGTGCGGTGCGCGTTAGGGCCCAGGACGGCGATACGAGCATCCGGAGCCAACGGCAGAATGCCACCGTTGCTCAGTAGGGTGACCGACTTCTCGGCGATGGCCGCGGCGATTGCGCGGTGGTGCGGCGGGTCGAGATCGATCTCTTCGGTATCGGCATCTACCGAGAACGTGGCCGACTCGGGATCAAGCAACCCGAGTTGCTGCTTCTGCACGAGCACCCGGCGCAGCGCCCGATCGACGAGCGCGGGGTCGACGTCGCCGTTGCGAACCTTCTCGGCGAGCGGAGCCAAGTAGGCCTTGCCCGTAGGCAACTCGATATCGACGCCCGCGGTCAACGCTTGAGCGGCCGCGTCGCCGAGGTCGCTGGCAACTTGGTGCAGCGTTTCAAGAAATGCGACGCCAAAATAGTCGGCGACGACGGTTCCTTCAAAGCCCCAGCGGTCGCGCAAGAGGTCAGTCAAGAGAGTGGCGTCGGATGCCACGGGCACGCCGTCAATTTCGGCGTACGAGTGCATGACCGAGCCCACGCCCGCATCCAGCACGGCCATCTCAAAGGGCACAAGCAGCACGTCGGCGACTTCGCGCGGCCCCGCATGGACCGGAGCTAAGTTGCGCCCCGCCCGCGAATTTGAGTACCCGACAAAGTGCTTGAGGGTGGCGATGACGCCGGTTGATTGCAAGCCGCGCACGTAGGCGGATCCGAGCTCTCCGACAACGAAAGGGTCTTCGGCGATGCACTCTTCAACGCGTCCCCAGCGGACGTCGCGAATCACATCGAGCACAGGAGCGAGCCCCTGGTGGACCCCGAGCTTCGCCATGCTCTCGCCGATCGCGTGCCCCATCTCCTCGATGAGGGCGGGGTCAAAGGTCGCGCCCCACGCCAGAGGTGTGGGGAAGGTGGTCGCTCGCCAAGCGGCTAGACCGGTCAGGCACTCTTCATGCGCGATCGCGGGGATGCCGAGCCGAGTGTTGTCTCGCAACCACCGTTGGGTGCGGCCCAACGCGGAGCGACCAGCGGCGGGGCTGACTGGTACCGTTCCAAACACTCGCGTGAGGTGACCGAGCCCGTTCTTCGAGAACTCGTTGAAGTCGTGAGCGCCGTCATCCTGGGCGCTCTGCATCGGTGCCACGCTCTGGCCATCGGCGCCCGCGCCCACCCAAATGCCGACGAGTTGTGCGAGCTTCTCTTCGAGGCTCATCTGGGCGATCAGCTGTTCGACCTGATCATTCACTTCGGAAAGGTCGGGGTGTGCAGTGGTGGAGAGAGTCATGGTTTCTTTCTGGGGTGGAAGCGAACTGGTGTTGGCGGCAGGCAAAGGGATTACCCCTTGAATGCACCATCCATGACGCCGGCAACCATCTTGCGGCCGACGAAAATGAAGAGGATCAGTAGCGGAATTGTCGCGAGGAACGATCCAGACATGGCGAGGCCGTAGTCGACGAAGTACTGCCGCTGCAGCGCCTTGATGGCCAATTGCACCGTGTAGTTTTCGGGCGATTGGATCACGATGAGCGGCCAGAGGAAGTCGTTCCAGGCGGTGACAAACGCGAGAAGGCCCAGCACGAAGGCAGCGGACCGCACAAGCGGGAATGCAATGCGCCAATAGATTTGCCAGGTGCTGCAGCCGTCGATTCGTGCTGCCTGCATGAGCTCGTTGTTGAGAACGGTCGAGAGGTGCTGACGCATCCAAAAGATACCGAACGCGCTCGCCATGCCGGGCACAATAAGCGCTTGCAGCGAATCGATCCAGTCGAGGTTCGACATGATCATGTAGAGCGGGATTACCGCGAGCTGCGTGGGAACCATCATCGTGATGAGCACCACGATGAAGAGCGGATCCCTGCCCCGAAACTGCAACTTCGCGAACGCGAAGCCGGCGAGAGTGGACAGGATCATTTGAGCAATCGCGATGCTCCCTGCCACGATGAACGAGTTCGCCAAGCTCTGCACAAACGGAACCGTCGTGAAGACCTGCTCGGCAAGCGCGAAGAAGTTTCCGCCGGGAAGAATGGTTGGGGGTGTTTGCGAGACCGCTGCTGAATCATTCGTCGAGACGACGAACATCCAAAAGAGAGGGAAGGCGCTCAAGAAGACGGCGGCGATGAGGAAGGCATAGGTCCACCAACGCACACGGCCGGCGAAGGCGCGTTTGCGGAGGCGACCAACAACAGTCGTGACTGGGGCGGTTGCGGAAGTGGTCATGATGGCGTCCTTATTCGTCTGAGGTGATGCGACGAGAGAGCAGATAGTTGAAGACGGAGAACACGACGATCAAGGCGAAGAGGGTCACTCCGACGGCGGAGCCGTAGCCGAACTTGAAATCACCGAATCCTTGCTCGTACATGAACAGGCTGAGGGTCTGGAACTGGCGACCGGCACCGCCCGTGAGGCCAGGGGAAGAGAGCAGCAGGGGTTCCGTGAAGATCTGAAGACCGCCGATGGTCGACACGATCACCGTGAAGATGATGACCGGTCGAAGCGAGGGGATCGTGACGAAGATGAACTGCTTGAATCCGCCGGCGCCGTCGATAGCGGCCGCCTCGTAAATGTCTTTCGGAATGGCCTGAAGTGCTGCGAGATAGATCAGCGTGTTGTAGCCGAACCAGCGCCACAGCACCATCGTGGAGACCATGATGTGGCTTGCAAACGTGTTCGCCGCGAAGTCAATCGACTCGATCCCGAAGAGGTTGAGGAAGCTGTTGATGAGGCCGTAGTCGCGACCGAAGAGCGACGCGAAGACGATAGTCGTCGCCACCACCGAGGTGATGTACGGAACGAGCATCGTCATCCGAAAGAGGTTCGCGAACTTCAAACGCGCATTGTTGAGCAACTGGGCCAGAAAGAGCGCGAGCAGCAGCTGCGGCACCGTCGAGAGAATCCAGATGCTGAAGGTATTGCGCATCGCATTCCAGAAGCGTTCATCTCCGTAAAGAGTGACGAAGTTCTCAAAGCCGATGAACGTTTGACCGCCGATCGGGTTCCAGTCGAAAAGTGCGACATAGAACGTGAAGACGGTGGGGAACAGACCGAACACCGCGAACAGTGCGAAGAACGGAGCGATGTACATATAGGGAGCACAGGCATCCATGCGCGACGCCGACTTGATGCGGCGTCGAGGTGGGGGAGCGGCACTCTTTGCGAGCTGACGAGCAGGGGCTGAACGGGGCGGGGCAGACAAAACCATGGCGAACTCCTTGACGGGGGATGGGAGGGGTGGGCTCACGAGCGTGAGCCCACCCCGAGAGCGCTAGCCGCCGAGGGCAGTCTTGACGTTCTTCATTGCGTTAGGCCACGCATCCGCCGCGGGTTCTTCACCGTTCTCGACCTGCGAGAGCGTATTCAAGATCGCGGTGTCGATGATGCGCTGTTGCGGACCTTCGAAGATCGGTTTGATGGATTCCACGCTGTTGGCATAGATCGGTCCGACCGGGGCATCGCTAAAGAACTCACTCGTGAAGTTCTGGATGTCTGCAGTTTCATAGAGTTCCGGAGTCGACGGGAAGTTGCCGTGGGCCTGGAAGATCTCGAGCTGGCGCTCGGGAGACATGAGCCACTCGATGAAGGCGAACGCCTCTTCAGGGTGATCAGATTTCGCCGGGATGGTGAGTTGGCTACCGCCCCAGTTGCCGGCGTTCTCGGGAACTGCTGCGATGTCCCATTTTCCGGCTGTGTCGGGCGCTTGCTGAGAAATGTAGGTCATCATCCATGACGGAGCGGCAAGTACGGCAAAGTCGCCGTTGTTCATGCCGGCGTTCCACGCTTCACTCCAGGATGGTGTGCGTGATGTGATGTCGGCGTCGATGGCGTCGAGGGCGTAACCGAACGCTTCTTGCACGTCGGGGTTGCTGTCGTAGACGAGGTCATCGTCGCTTGAGCCGTAGTACATTTCGTCGCCTTGGCGCACGGCGGGGTTGAAGATCGCGCTATTGACATTGTCGATCATGCCCTTGCCGGTGGCTTCGCGATACTGGGTGCCGACGTCGATGAAGTCATCCCAGGTGGGCCAGAGAGCACTCACTTCATCGCGGTCCGTGGGGAGCCCTGCAGCCTCGAACAGGTCGGTGCGGTAGGCCATCGCGAGTCCGCCTACATCGGTAGGGATGCCGACAACGGAACCGTCGGCGGCGACGCCTTGAGACCAGCGCCAATCGAGATAAGTGCCTTCGATGTCGTCGGCACCGAGGGTGCGCAGGTCAACAAAGTTTTGCGGCTGAGCTTTGAACTGAGACATGTAGCCGACTTCGATCGCCGCTACATCGGGACCCTTGCCGCCGGCGAGGGCGGTCGTGAGCGCTTGAGCTTGTTCGTCAGATCCGCCAGCATTGGTGACCTTGAGGATGATGTCGGGATTTTCCTCTTGGTAGACCGCGAATGCTTCGTCGAGGCCCATGCCGCCAAAGGTCCAGACGTCGAGGGTGATCTTTCCGTCGGTGTCACCTCCGCCCGAGCATCCGGCAAGAAGCGCAAGAGCTGCGCCTCCCGCGATCACTGTTCTGGCAATTTTTTTCGCTGACATTGCGTCCTCCACGTTGAGGTGTGATTGGGGAATTAAGGGGGCATTCATTTCGGAAGAGACGTTCGAGGTTTAGTCGAGGAAGCGCTTCCTTGATGAAGTAATGCCACCGTATAGGCTTATGTCGGCAAAGACAACAAAAAGATTGCGCTTCCCTAAGATTCGCAATGATCACCGGTGCGCATTCCACGAATTGCGACGAGGCAGGGGATGATGTGCAGATGGTTACCCTCGACGACGTCGCGCGTGAAGCCGGTGTGTCGCGCACCACGGCCTCTCGCGCGATCAACGGCAAGCTCACCGTGCACCCGGAGCGCAGCGCTGCTGTGCAGCGCGCAGCCGAAAAACTAGGCTTTCGCCCCAACCCTGCAGCTCGCTCGTTGGCCCGCGGCCGTCATGACTCGGTCGCGCTCATCGTGTCGGAAACGAACATCGAGGGCATGACGAACTCGTTCTTCGCGATGGCCCTGCACGGAGCCATCCGGGAGATCGCCAAGACCGATCAGCAACTCGTGATGCTGCTGCGCGCCAACGATGAGAGCGATGAGAAGTTTCTGCGCTTCCTCGAAGCAAGCCACGTCGACGGCGCCATGGTTATTCTCGAAGCGCACAACACCGAGCTTCCTCGCTTGCTCGCGCAGTCAGATCTTCCCGTCGTGTTTCTGGGACGCCCCACTGAATCGGTCGACGTTCCGCTGTCGTATATTGACTCCGACAACGTCGGCGGCAGCACGCTCGCTGCGGAGGCACTGATCGCTGCCGGTCGACGCCGCATTGGCGTCATCACTGGTCCTCACGGAATGGGCGTCTCTCAAGACCGTCTTCGAGGTTTTCAGCAGGCCCTCGACGCCCATGGTCTCGATAGTTCCCTTGTCGCCGAGTCAGACTTTCAAACGGCCGGAGGCGCGGAGGCCATGGGGCTCCTGCTCGACCAGCACCCCGATCTGGACGGCGTATTCGTGATGTCCGATCTTATGGCGGCTGGGGCAGTGGGAACGCTCAAGGCGCGAGGGCGTCGCGTGCCCGAAGACGTTGCGCTCGTCTCCTTCGACGACACCGTGATTGCGACAACCCTTGAACCTCGGCTCACGACGGTACGTCAGCCGCTGGAAGAACTCGGCGCTCGAATGGTGACCGCGCTCGCCGAACTCATTGCTGCTCCGGCGGCGGGGCCGATCAGGGACACCCTGCCCACCTCTCTCGTGCGGCGCGACTCGGTCTAACGCGCCGCGATGGCGAGCCCCGCATCCGCCCGACCGCCATCTGGCGGGGTCAGCCGCCGCAATCGCGGAATAGCGGATGCCCGGCTACGGTTTTGCCTACAGACGCGATCGGCGTCTCAGCGAAAGGGAGCTCGTGAATCAGCAGGTTCAGTTTGGACTCGGCACATTTGGCGACGTCACGGTAGATGAAGACGGTGCGCCGCTCAGCCAGGCGCAAGTCATCCGCAACGTTGTCGCTGAGGGAGTGCTTGCCGACAAGCTCGGCATTGATTACTTCGGGGTGGGCGAGCACCACCGCGATGATTTCGCGATCACTGCTCCCGAAACCGTGCTCGGCGCGCTCGCTGCCGCAACCACGAACATCCAGCTGGGCTCGGCCGTTACGGTCTTGAGCTCTGATGACCCCGTGCGCGTCTACGAACGCTTTGCCACCGTGGATGCGCTGTCGAACGGCCGCGCGGAGATCATCCTCGGTCGCGGCTCTTTCACGGAGTCGTTCCCGCTCTTCGGCTACAACCTCGCCGACTACGAAACCCTGTTCTCCGAGAAGCTCGACCTGTTCTCTGAGCTCATCAAGGAGGAGCCCGTCACGTGGTCAGGCACTCTGCGCGCCGGCCTCCAGAACCAAGAAGTCTTTCCGCGCACCGAATCCGGTTCGCTCAAGACCTGGATCGGTGTCGGCGGAAGCCCCGAGTCCGTCGTGCGCGCGGCCCGCTACGGGATGCCGTTGGTGCTGGCCATCATCGGTGGCCAGCCCGAGCGCTTTGCTCCCTATGCGCAGCTGTTCCACAACGCGCTGGCCGAGTTGGGACAACCCGACCTGCCGATCGCCGTTCACTCGCCCGGCTACATCACCGACTCCGACGACAATGTCGTTGAGGAGCTGTGGCCGCACTACAAGACGATGCGTGACCGCATCGGTCGCGACCGCGGCTGGCCCGAGTCGAGCGTCGATGAGTTCATCGGCGAAGTGAAGCACGGCTCCATGTACGCCGGATCGCCGGAGACCGTGGCACAGAAGATAGCGAACACTATCTCTGCCCTCGGCATCCAGCGATTCGACATGAAGTACAGCGCAGGGACCCTGCCTCACGAACGCATGATGCGCAGTATTGAGTTGTACGCCACCGAGGTCATTCCTCGGGTGCGGGAGTTGCTGGCGGAGAAGGCCTAGTCGGCCTTCACCTTCTCGGCAGGCTCCTCGCCGGACACCGGGTCGGTGGGGAGGGTTGTGGCAGTCACCGAGCTGACGCGTCGGTTTCGTAGGGCGAATCGCACGATCATCACAACGATTGCGGCGACGATGGCGAGGAAGATGATCCACGGGAGCAGTACGCCGACGAGCACCAGCAGCCCGGAGAAGAAGGTGACGAGGGCGGCCCAGCCTGCACTGAGTCCGTCGAAGAAGTTGCCTGGTTCGACGCTGGGCGCCTCGGCCTCAGAGACCAAACTGAGAGTCAGCGTGGACATCGCGACCTGATCGTCGAAGTAGCGTTGTTGTGACTTCAGGCTCTCCAGCTCGCCCTGACGGCTCGAGATCGCGGTCTCCAACTGGATGAGCGTATCGGTGTCGTCTGCCGTGGTGAGCAGTGCAAGCAAACGGTCGACGGATGCCTCAAGCGCGGTGATGCGAGCCTCGAGGTCACGCGACTGCATCGTGACGTCGACCGCGTTGGTCGATACCTCCTGCAGTTCACCTAAGCCCGTGAACTTGTCGAGAGTGGCAGTGAGATCGGATGCCGGAATGCGCAGCGTAAGCGTCGAGCTTCCGCCGGTGTGCTCCGACGGGGCGTATTCGTTGCGGGCGTCAACGCGACCGCCGACGGATTCGGTGATGCGAATCGCCTCGGCGGTGGCATCTGCGGGGGTTTCTACGATGACGGACATGTAGCCCGTCGTGATGACCTCGCGGCTGATGTCCGATTCGCTTACTAGCGCGCCGTCGGCGGCGGGTGCGCCTTGGTCCAGAACGGCCGAGTCGCCGGAGCTGCCGGCCTCCACCTGATCCACAAGGAACTCTTGGGATTCACTCGTGGATGTGTCGCTCATCCCTGCCGAACATCCCGACAGGGTTAAAGCGGAAAGTGCCAATGCTGTGGTGATGAATAGTGTGCGCCTCATGGTTTCCATGGTGGGCTGAACAATGGCGAAAAACTACCCAACGTTTGTCACGATTCGAGCGTCACCCCCGGATTGTTATCGCGCGCAGGGTGAGCGAGGCCGGAGCGTGACCTTAACGTTATCTGGGAGCACTCTTGGTGTTCCATGGAAAATATGAACCTGCTCTCACCGCGTCGGTATCGTGAAATAGTGCCTCGACAGGGGGCGCGAAAGACGCGGATTACCAACACAAGGAGCAATCATGGGTCTCATTGATAACGCAAAGGATGCCGGCGAAGCCACTGCCAAGAAGGTAGGTGAGTTCGTCGATGACACCAAGGAACGCGTGAGCGACGCCGCCGACCAAGTCGAGGCTGACGCCGAAGTGTCGAAGGCCGAAGCCGACCTCGAACGTGCGAAAGCCGAGAGCGAAGCCACGAAAGCGAAGAACGAATACAAAGAAGACCTTCGCTAATAAGTGCTCTGGTCCCGCATCCGACCTTCTAAGGCTGGGATACTAGGGCCATGAACTTATGGGGCGCACTTCGACGCAGGATACTGCCGTCACGAGCACCCCTCCTGAACATCGCCGCGGATGAGGGTGATGGTCCCGTGATCATCTTCCTTCACGGAATTGCCTCATCAGCGGCGACGTTCGCGCACGTCATCCCGCAACTGTCGGATCACTACCGCTGCATCTCGTTCGATCTGTTGGGTTTCGGAGAATCACCCAGCCCTGCAGACTCGAACTACACGATCGAAGATCACGTCGATTCCATCCGGTCGACGGTCCACTCCCTCAAGTTGGATGCCCCATTCATTCTCGTCGGGCACTCTCTCGGAAGTCTTCTCGCAGCCCGCTACGCCGCAGCCCACCCGAGCAAGGTGAGCAGGCTGGTGCTCGTGAGCCCGCCCATCTATGTTCCGCCGAACCAGATCGGCGACCCGCTCATTCGGGCGCGAGTCGGGGCCTACATGCGGGCCTACGAATTCTTGCGGACGAACAAAGAGTTCACCATGAACACCGTCGACACTCTTCGCCGACTTTTTCAGCTCGATGACATTCTCGACGTCTCTGAGCACAATTGGCGGGCATTCGGGCTGAGCCTTCAGAACTGTATCGAGACACAAACCACCGTGAGCGACATCGCCGCAGTGCGCGTCCCCATCGACGTTGTCTACGGCTCGCTCGACCAATTCATTGCGCCAGGCACCATGCGCATCATCGAACAGATGAGGCACGTCACCATGCACCGGGTCGAGGCGAACGATCACCTCGTGCGCAAACGACTCGCGAAGCGTTTGGTCGCCGTTCTTGACGCGGGCCATGAGCTTGCAGACAAGCAGCGATAGCGCGCACTAGCGCAAGAGCGAACCAGCGCAGCCCAGCAGCGCAGTCGCGAACCGCTGTGAAGCGGGGGAGTACCGTGGAGGCCAACGGAGGGAACTCTTATGGCTCGACAACTCGATGCCACTGTCTGTATTGCGGGCGGAGGTCCGGCGGGAATTGTGGCCGGGCTCATCCTTGCCCGCGCTGGCATCGATGTTGTGGTGTTGGAGAAGCACGCTGACTTTCTGCGCGATTTTCGCGGCGATACGGTGCACCCGTCCACACTGAATCTGCTCGACCAGTTGGGGCTCGGCACCTCTGCGAAAGCGATCGAGCACAGCGAACTGTCGAGTCTGGATGCAGTCATTGATGGCGTCCGAGTGCAGGCGGTTGATTTCACGACCCTGCCTGCCCCGCATCGTTATGTCACGCTCATGCCGCAGTGGGATCTGTTGACGTTGCTCGTTGAGGAAGCGCGCACACAGCCTTCGTTCCGGCTGGTGCTTGAGGCGACCGCGCAGTCGGAAATTCAGGAAAACGGCCGAGTGGTCGGTGTTGAGGCGAGCACGCCTGATGGCCCTGTGCGCGTGAATGCCGCGCTCACGATTGCGGCTGACGGGCGCGATTCTGCCGTGCGAGACTCGCTCGGTTTGGTGCCCGTTGATTACGGCGTTCCCATTGATGTGTTGTGGTTTCGGGTGCCGCGGCCGACACAACCCATGCGGGATACCTTGGCGAACATCCGGAATGGTTCTGCTCTCGTGACGATTCCGCGGCCGGACTATTTTCAGTGCGGGCTCCTCATCCGCAAGGGCACTTTTCCTGAGTTTCAGACGGCCGGCATCGAAGCCTTCCGTCACACGATCGCGAGCATCGCCCCGCGTCTGGCTGACGTCACGGCCGAGATTGGCAGCTTCGATGATGTGAAGCTGTTGTCGGTGCAGATCAACCGCTTGCGCGAATGGTCCGTTCCTGGCGCGCTGTGTATCGGGGATGCCGCCCATGCCATGTCGCCCGCTTTCGGCGTGGGCATCAACTACGCGATTCAGGATGCGGTTGCTCTCGCGAACATCCTGGTTCCCACACTGCGGAGCAAGGGAACGGATGCCGCAGCGATCGATGCGGCGTGTGCTGCGCTGCAGCGTCGCCGCGCGCTTCCAACGGCGCTCATGCAGCGCATGCAACGGGTAGCGCATCGGCTCATCAATCGCGCGACAAGTGGAGTCGTTCTGCACAACCCACCGCGCTTGCGCGAACGCTTTGTGATCGCGGTGGTTCTCCCGCGCCTTCGTCCTCTTTTGGCGAGGCTTGTGGGCTACGGGTTCCGCCCGGAACGCATCGCACGCGGAATTCTGCGGCCGCGCAGTTAGCAGCGATCAGCGCAGCTCCGGCCGTTCTGGCCTAGACAGGCGAGACCGCGCTAGTACGTTTCGAGAACCATGGTGACGGCCCAGACCACGCTGGCACCGATCAGCGCAGCAAACACGAGCAGCCAGAAGACCGACGGGACGCCTGTCCGTTTGAAGAGCAGGTAGGCGTCTGAGGTGTTCAGCTGGTCGCGGCGACGAGTGTGTACGCCGATCACGGTGGCGAGGCCGCGCACGCTTCCCACGAGAAGCGCAATCGCGATAATCAGCAATACGTAGCTTTGCTGTTCGGGCGTTGCCCACACCCAGAGGGCGGCGCTCGCGGCGGCGGAGACGGCGACAACGAGGAAGCCAAAGAGGTTGCGGATCACGAGCAGGGTGAGCACGAGGATGATCCCGCCGACGAACAATGCCATAGCGGTGTAGCCCTGCGTGACGCACCAGAGTTGCACGGCTCCGACGATTGCGGGAGCCGGGTAGCCAAGCGATCCACTGATGACGGAGCCGAGTTTGCCACGCCCGCTGCTGACGGCTTCGCCCGAGTGATTCATGCGGATTTTCATGCCGTGAACGAAGCGACCCGTCAGGATCGCGCCAACGGCGTGCCCGAGTTCGTGCACGAGGGTCGTGAAGAGTCCAAACCATTTCCAAATCGGCTGCGGGATGCTCAGCACGGCTGCGGCGGCCACGATCACGATCAGCAGGGTCGGCGAAATGTCGACGGGCGTTGTGCGGGCGAGAGAGTCGAGGAGGGCATCCATCCTCGAATTCTCTCACCTGCGGCGTTCATTCTGAGCCAGCTTCAGACTCCCACGCCGCGCGAAGTCTGTTCATAGAAAGTACATAGGGTTCTCGGGCTCAATGAGTATCAGCGTGAAAGCACGATCACCGTCCGCACCAACCTGGAGGCCCGCAATGAGCCAACTCACCATGATCGCCCTTGACCTTGTCGCCATCGGCCTTCTCACCTTCGCTCTGTACTTTGCTCGCCACCGCCGCCGCGACCTGCTCGTGGCTTACCTCATCGTGAACGTGGGTGTCATGGCCGTCACGGTCATGCTCGCCGATAGCGCGGTGGGTGTTGGTCTCGGTCTCGGCCTCTTCGGCGTGCTTTCCATCATCCGTCTGCGCTCTTCTGAGATCGCGCAACACGAGGTGGCTTACTACTTCGCGGCTCTGGCTCTCGGTCTCATTGCCGGGCTCGGCGCGGCTGACCTCTCGAGTACCACTACCAGCACGGCCCTCGCTAGCTTTGTGGCTCCCGCTCTCATGGCGATGATTCTGCTGGTCATGACCTTCGGAGATAGCCCGCGACTGTTCCGCGCTTACCGTCAGCAGACGGTGACTCTGGATGCCGCAATCGCCGACGAGTCCATCCTGCGTCTGCGCCTCGAGAACCTGCTTGGCGCTCAGGTGCACTCCCTCACGATCACCAAGCTTGACCTTGTCAACGACACCACCGTCGTGGATGTGCGCTACCGGATCAGCGGCGGCGCCCACACCTCGACTGCCACCACCCCGACCACCGCGTCAGAGCTCCTGGAAGGAGCACACCGATGACTACCCCCAACACCGAACGCTTCGCCACGATCTCGCTTGAGGAGTTGGCCGAACGGGCCTCTCTCCTGACGCGCGTTGACCGCAAGTATCTGGTGCCGGCTTCGGATCTGGTCGCACTGCTCGGTGAGCTTGAAGACCAGGCCAGGGTGCTGGAGATCAACAGTCAGCAGCACTTCGACTACGAATCGGTCTACTTCGATACTCCGGATGCCGCCAGCTACTTGCTGGCGGCCCACCCGCGTCGTCGCCGCTTCAAGGCTCGCACTCGCAGCTACATGGACACCGGCGACTGCTACCTCGAGGTCAAGACCAAGGGCTCGCGGGGAACCACCGCCAAGCAGCGTTTGCCGTATAGCTTCGACGAGCGCGATCACCTCACGGAGGCCGGCCGTGGTTACATCGACGAACTGCTGCACGACGCTTCGGTCGAGGGAATCGATACGGAGACAATGGAGCCGGTGCTCACCACCCGCTACACCCGCACCACCCTGTTCTTGCCTGCCAGTGGCAGCCGCTGCACGATCGACAGTTCACTCGCCTGGCAGCGCACTGCCGCCGACGAGCACGCCGCCGACGGCCCCTACAGCTCCGAGCACGACAGCTCCGAGTTCGACGATGCCGAGTTCGGCACTACTGAGCTGTCGTTCGCCGACACGGTGATTGTGGAGACGAAGTCGTCAGGTCAGGCCAGCGAGGTTGACCGCATCCTGTGGCGAATGGGGCACCGCCCCGACCGCATTTCCAAGTTTGCGACGGGGCTCGCTGCGTTGCGGCCAGAACTCCCCAACAACCGGTGGGCACGCGTATTGCGCCGCCACTTCACTCCGGCCCTTGAAGCCCAAGACCCGGCCTCGGTTCTCGCCGCCTAACCGCCCCACCCTAAGGATGCCGTGAGAAAGTCGAAGCTCTTTGCCGTCAGTCTCTCCACGATTGTGCTCACAGTGGTGTTGGCCGGATGCTCCACTACGGCCCTCGGCGACACCGCGTCTGAGGCGGCCGCGGTAGGGGCTCTGGATATTGACGCGACGCAGAATGCCGAGCAGGTCATGGCGGCGAACGACACCGAGCCCACGGCATCCACCGACTTTGACTACACCGTGGCGCAGGCAGTATCGATCGCTCTGCAGGGGTCGACGGCAATCGCCAGTGGTGCCGGTGCGGTTATTGATGGCAGCACGATCACGATCACCACGGCGGGTACCTATGTGCTCGGTGGCACCCTCGATGATGGCCAGGTCATTGTCGATACCGCCGACGATGGCATTGTGCGTCTCGTGCTCGATGGTGCGGATATCTCCAGCTCGACCACGGCCGCGATCCATTTCGCGGCGGCGGATGAGGCACAGATTGCTCTGGCGAGTGGCAGCGCCAATTCGCTCAGTGACACGAGCGCTTATGCCGAGGATTCCGAGGCGGGGGCAGCGCTCGATAGCAGTACCGATCTCCTCATTTGGGGTGACGGCTCGCTCGCGGTAACCGGCAACGCGAACGATGCGATCGCGAGCTCCGATGGGCTCACGATCGACTCGGGAAGCATCGCTGTCGACGCCGTTGATGACGGCATCCGTGGCAAGGATTACCTCGTGATTCAGGGCGGTGACGTCACGGTCACGGCGGGCGGCGACGGACTCAAAGCTGACAACGAAGACGAAGAAACTCGCGGTTTCATTGCGATCACGGCAGGCATTGTGGTTGTGGATGCCGCGGGCGACGGCGTGCAGGCAGAAACCGATCTGGTCGTCACGGGCGGCTCACTCGCAGTGGTGGCCGGTGGCGGGGCCGCTGTTCTCGCCGATGCTGATGTGTCGTCGAAGGGGCTGAAGTCAGGCGACTTCACCGTGCTCGAGGGCGCTAGCATTACCGTCGATTCTTCGGATGACGCGGTGCACTCCGATGGCGCCATTCACCTCGCCTCGGGCGACGTCACGCTCGCAACCGGTGATGACGGTTTCCACGCCGAGGGCACCGCTTACATCAGCGACGGAACCCTGCTCATCACCCAGAGTGCCGAGGGCATCGAAGGTCAGGCCGTCACGATTTCGGGTGGCTTCATCGATGTCACCGCGAGCGACGATGGCATCAACGTGTCGTCATCGGACGGTTCTGACGGCGACGAAGCTGGTGGGCCAGCGACGGGAACAGAGGACGCCGCCGAAAGCACTAACACTTTGTTGATCACCGGTGGGGAGATTCTGATCGATTCTGGCAGCGACGGTATTGACGTGAACGGTGTGGCCAGCATTGAGGGCGGAACGATCGTTGTCACCGGCACCACCGACAGTCGCAATGGCGCGCTCGATACCGACAGCACCTTCACCATTTCGGGCGGAACACTTCTTGCAGCAGGCAGCTCAGCAATGGCAGAAGCGCCGGACGCCGAATCCGAACAGGCCACTGTCTCGTTCACGTTCGATACCGACCTCCCCGCGGACACCGTGGTGACTCTCGTCGATAGCGCCGGCAATGCGGTGGCGGCCTTCACCACCCTGAAAACAACCCAGTCGATTGTCTTTAGCTCTGACGTGATCGTGGCCGGTGCAAGCTACGACGCCTATACCGGCGGCGCCGTGGGCGACACCATTCTTGGCGGCTTTGCACACGCGGGCGACGACTCAGCGGCCACCCTCGTGTCGACGGCTATCGGCGGCGAAGACCCTGTCGGCAGTGTTTCGGGAGAGCGGGCAGGCGCCAGATCAGGAACCGGTGCTACCGACCGCCCCGAGCGCCAGGCACCCACTGATGGCGTGCCGACCGACCGCTAGAGGGCGTAGCGTTATCCCATGGATATTCGCACTCTCGGCCGCACCGGCCGCTCTGTTTCCGCAATCGGTCTTGGCACCTGGCAGCTCGGTGCGGACTGGGGTGACGTGAGCGAGGCGGATGCTCGCAGCGTGCTCGACACCGCAGCGGATGGTGGAGTCACCTTCTTCGACACCGCCGATGTCTATGGTGATGGTCGCAGCGAAAAGTTCATTGGTAGCTACCTCGCTGACCGGCCTGAGCTCGACATTACGGTCGCCACCAAGATGGGGCGCCGCGAAGCCCAAGACCCGAGCAACTTCACACTCCCCAAGTTCCGCGAATGGACTGACCGCTCGCGCCGCAATCTCGGCGTCGACACCCTCGATCTCGTGCAACTGCACTGCCCGCCCACCGCGGTCTTCAGCATGGATGCTGTCTTTGACGACCTCGACACCCTCGTTGCCGACGGTGCGATTGCGGCCTATGGCGTGAGTGTTGAGACCGCGGATGAGGCGCTCGCCGCGATCGCGCGACCTAACGTCGCGAGCGTGCAAATTATCCTCAACGCGTTCCGTCTCAAGCCGTTGGATGAGGTACTCCCGGCCGCGCTCGATGCCGGCGTCGGCATCATTGCCCGTGTTCCGCTGGCCTCGGGGCTGCTCAGCGGCAAGTACCGCGTCGATACGACGTTCGCGCAAAACGATCACCGCACCTACAACCGCAACGGTGAAGCGTTTGATGTGGGCGAGACCTTCTCCGGCGTCGACTTCGAGACCGGAGTTGCTGCAGCGGGGGAGTTTGCGGCGCTGCTCGCTGCCGAGCCCGCTGTTGCTGACTTCTCGACCCCGCAGGTTGCTCTGGCGTGGGTGGCCCAGCAGCCCGGCGTCAGTTCAGTGATTCCGGGAGCACGCAACGTTGCTCAGGCTCAGTCCAATGCTGGTGCTGGCGAAGTGCCGGAGCTGAGCGAGGGTTTCATGGCCGGGGTGCGCGACATTTACGACCGCCACTTCCGTGCGGCTGTGCATCCGCGCTGGTAGCACGAGCAGGAGCCCGAGCATCCGCACCCACGATCATGCTCAGACGTGTAGCCGGGTGTTCTCGCCGGGAGTGTCTGCCTGACGCGGTTGCTATTGGCGCAGTGTGCTGATCGGTTCGGTGTCGGGGATGGGGCTCGCGTCTTTGCCGCGCAGGTCGGGGTGCCAACCGCGGAGTAGTGCGGGGACGAGTGCTCCCAGTGCGGCGATGACGGTTGCCGCCCAGAACCCGCCGATGGGCCCGTGAAGGTCGATCAGGAATCCGGCGATTGCTGAGCCGAGAGCTGCGCCAATGAGCTGACCAGTGCCGACCCAGCCGTAGGCTTCGGCGGTATCGCTGAACTTTACGCTGGCGGAAACGATGGCGAAAATGACGGCGAATGCTGGCGCGATGCCGACCCCAGCGATGAGCAGCATGGCGGCGAGCCACCAGAAGTCGAGGTAGATCATCGCCAAGGCCATGCCGACGAAAACGATGAACATGCGACGGGCGAGTGCCCATGGTCCGATGGGCAAATGGCCCAAGAACAGGCCGCCAAGGAGTGAACCAATCGCCCAGATGCCGAGCACGAAGCCTGCTTGAGGGCCGTCATGACCGAACACTGAAACGACGGATGCTTCGACTGCTGATGCCGCGCCGACCAGCAGGAACCCGGTGATCGTTGCCAGCAAGACGGGGCGGCGCCGAAGTACGGTGCCGAATGAACGTTTGCTGCGCGGGATGCGCACCTGACCGACTTCGGGACTGGCAATGAACCAGGCTCCGCCGCCGATGAGAAACGCGCCAGCAACCACAATGGCCGTGGTGGTCGAGATCTGGATCGCGAGGAAAGTAGCAACTACAGGGCCGGCAACCCAAATGATTTCTTGGGCGGAGGCATCGAGAGAGAACAGTGGGGTGAGCTGTTTCGAGTTCACCATTTTGGGGTAGATCGTGCGCACAGCAGGCTGCACGGGCGGGTTGCTGAGTCCAGCGATGAGACCCACGACCATGAACATGCCGACGCTGAGCGGAGCGAGTGCGATGGTGAAGATTGCGGTCGCTGAAATGATGAGGGTGAGGATGAGCACTTTGCGCATTCCCCAAATGCCCATCCAGCGGCTCGTGAGAGGCCCGGCCACGCCTTGCCCGATACTCGTTGCGGCGAGCACGAGGCCGGCAGCACCGTAGGAATTGTGGATCTGCTCGACGTGAAGAAGGATCGCCAACGAAAGCATGCCGCCGGGCAGTCGCGCGGTGAGCTGGGCGGCAATGATTCTGGCGATGCCCGGAGTTTTCAACAGGTCGATGTATGCGTTCACAAGGACTCCAGCTTAGCTGGCCAAATGGCCCGGATTTCAGCGGGTTTTCGGGTGTCAGTGGTTATCCCTAGGCTGTGGAAAACTCCGCGAAGTTATCCACACCTGTGGAGGACACGCCCACTACATCTAGGGTTGGCGACAGGTGGCACCCACGATATATAGTGGTGAGACCGCTTGGCCGGGGGTCGCGGTTTTCGAGGTTTTATGGGGATTTTAGGGAGTTTTCGTGGCAATTACAGTCGTCAAGCGCAACGGTCAGCGAGAGCCGTATGACGCCAACAAGATCAACCTCGCAATTGAAGATGCCGCCACTGGTCTCGACGACAACATCACGTGGGTAACCCAGATCGCTTCCGAGCTCGAACTGACGCTGTTTGACGGCATCACGACGCAGCAGCTCGACGAAGCTGTTATCCAAGTAGCGCTCCAGAACGTTAAAGACGACCCGGCGTTCGACACCGTTGCAGCCCGTCTTCTCCTCAAGACCATCTACAAGCGCGTTCTCGGTGACTACACCGACGCTGCTGATCTCAAGCGCCTGCACAAAGAGCACTTCGGCCCCAACGTCATCCGTGGCGTTGAAGAGGGATTGCTCGACCCGCGCCTCACGACCATGTTCGACTTGGATGCTCTCGCCGAGCACCTTGAGCCCGCTCACGACGAGCTGCTCAAGTACATCGGTGTTGTCACCCTCAACAACCGCTACGGCATCAAGGGTCGCAACGGCGACGCTCTTGAGGTTCCGCAGTACTTCTGGATGCGCATCGCGATGGGCCTCTCGCTCAACGAAGCGAACCCGAACGAGGCTGCCCTCAAGTTCTACGAAAAGATGTCGAGCCTCGAATACTTGGCTGCCGGCTCCACTCTCGTGAACGCGGGAACGATCTACCCGCAGCTCGCCAACTGCTTCGTCATGGAAATGCAAGACGACATGGAGCACATCGCCAAGACGACGCGCGATGTCATGTGGCTCACCAAGGGCACCGGCGGAATTGGCCTCTCGGTCACCAAGCTTCGCGCTCAGGGTTCGCCCATCCGCTCCAACAACACCACCTCAACCGGTCCCATCCCGTTCATGCACACGATCGACTCGATCCTGCGTGCGGTCAGCCGCGGTGGCAAGAAGTTCGGCGCCCTCTGCTTCTACATGGAGAACTGGCACATGGACTTCCCGGAGTTCCTCGAACTCCGCAGCAACTCTGGTGACCCCTACCGTCGCACCCGCACCGCCAACACGGCCGTGTGGATCAGCGACGAGTTCATGAAGCGCGTTCAGAACGACGACTCCTGGTACCTCTTCGACCCGCTCGAAGTCACTGACCTCAACGAGCTGTACGGCCAGGCATTCTCCACGCGCTACAACGAATATGTTGCGATGGCGGATGCCGGCGAAATGCACATGTTCAAGAAGATCGGTGCTCGCGAGCAGTTCAAGTCGATCCTCATCTCTTTGCAGACGTCGAGCCACCCGTGGTTGACCTTCAAAGACACGATCAACAACCGTGCGCTCAACAACAACACGGGCACGATCCACCTCTCCAACCTCTGCACCGAGATCACGCTCCCGCAGGATGAAGACAACGTCTCCGTCTGCAACCTTGCGTCGATCAACCTCTCGCGTCACCTCCTCCCCGAGGGCGGAGTGGACTTCGTGAAGATCGCCGAGAGCGCTCGACTGGCTGTGCGCCAGCTCGACAACCTCATCGACATCACTCGCTCCAGCGTGAAAGAAGCAGACTTCTCCAACGAGCAGAACCGTGCGGTTGGTCTCGGCGTGATGGGCTTCACCGACATCATCGAGAAGCTCGGCTACAGCTACGAGAGCGAAGAGGCCTACGACCTCATCGACGAAATCATGGAGCACGTTTCTTACGCTGCGATCGACGCCAGCACCGAGCTCGCTAAGGAGCGTGGCTCGTACACGAACTTCGAAGGCAGCCGCTGGTCGGAGGGCCTCGTGCCGCTCGACTCCATCGCGCTCACGGAAGAAGACCGTGGCATGGAGATCAAGGTCAACCGCAAGACACGCCTCGACTGGGATGCCATGCGCGAGAAGGTCAAGGGCGGAATGCGTAACGCAACGCTCATGGCGATCGCACCCACCGCATCCATTGGTCTCGTTGCGGGCACCACGCCCGGCCTCGACCCGCAGTTCTCGCAGATCTTCAGCCGCTCAACCTCGAACGGCAAGTTCCTCGAAGTGAACCGCAACCTTGTTGCGACTCTTCAGGAGCACGGACTGTGGGAAAAGAACCGCGAAGCCATCCTGCGCAGCCAGGGTGACATCCAGAACGTTGCCGGCATCCCCGACGACATCAAGGCCGTATTCAAGACGAGCTTCCAGCTCTCGCCGTATGCGTTCCTTGAGGTTGCCGCTCGTGCCCAGAAGTGGATTGACCAGGCGATCAGCCGCAACATGTACCTCGAGACGCGTGACCTCGGAGACATGATGGACATCTACTTCGACGCCTGGTCGCGCGGCGTCAAGACCACCTATTACCTCCACATGAAGCCCCGCCACCAGGCAGAGCAGTCGACCGTCAAGGTCAACAAGTCCGAGGAGATCTCGTCGACTAAGGCTGCCGCGTCTGAGACCGGAGCAACAGCAGCATCATCAACCCCCGCACGCCGAGGCTTCGGCGGGTTCGCAAAGAAGGCAGAAGCATAATGAACCGCGAAAACACCACAGACGACTACTTCGTTCCCGTCGATCCCATGGACGACCTGCAGTGCGATAGCTGCCAGTAATGGGAATTCTAGGAACAGGCCTCCAAGACGGCCTCCTGCTGAAGCCGATCAAGTACCAGTGGGCAATGGACCTGTACGACCAGGCCGTCGCCAACACGTGGTTCCCTAACGAGATCCAGCTGGGCGAAGACATCGCCGACTTCAAGAAGATGACTGATGAAGAGCGTCACGCAGTGACGTTCCTCATGAGCTACTTCAACCCGAATGAGCTGCTCGTCAATAAGGCACTCGCTTTCGGCGTGTACCCCTACGTTTCTGCCGCAGAATGCTCGCTGTACCTCGCGAAGCAGATGTGGGAAGAAGCTAACCACTGCATGAGCTTCGAGTACGTTCTCGAAACCTTCCCCATCGACCGTGAAGCGGCCTACAACTCTCACGTTGATGTGCCGTCGATGGCGCGCAAGGAAGAGTTTGAGATGAAGTACATCCGTCGCATGACGGAGCAAACTCTCGACATCAACACCATCGAGGGCAAGCAGGACTTCATCCGTAACCTCGTTGCCTACAACGTGGTGCTCGAAGGCATCTGGTTCTACTCGGGCTTCATGGTTGCTTTGTCGTTCCGCCAGCGCAACCTGCTGCGCAACTTCGGTTCGCTCATGGACTGGGTTGTTCGCGACGAAAGCCTGCACCTCAAGTTTGGTATCAACCTGATTCTCACGGTGCTCGAAGAGAACCCCGAGATTCAGACCGAAGAGTTCGCTGACGAAATTCGCCAGATGATCTTGGATGCTGTGGAGATGGAAGAGGCCTACAACCACGACCTGCTCCCCGGTGGCATTCTCGGCCTCAACGCCAACTACATCAACCAGTACGTCAAGTACCTGGCTGACCGTCGTTTGGAGGAGCTCGGATTCGAGGCGCACTACAAGGTCTCGAACCCGGCCAAGTGGATGGCGACAGCCAATGACACTCTTGAGCTCGTGAACTTCTTTGAGTCGACCAACACCTCATACGAGGCCAACGCGTCGGCAACCACCAAAGCCAAAGTCGAGTGAGCCTGACCGTTGCGCGGGTCGGTTGGTTAGACCCGCGAGCGGTCGAGCAGCGAGCGGCGATGGATGAAGAGACGGGCGCGATCTATGCCGGCCGTCAGGCTGATCTTGACGATGCCGGACGCACCGCGGTGAGAGCGGCGTTGACTGTCTCGCCCGATGACATCAGCCACACGCTGTTGGTGCTCGACGGAGACACAGTGATTGGGCATGCGGCCCTTCGTCCCTTTGAGCAATCGCTTGAAGTGAAAAAGGTATTCGTCGACTCTCGTCACCGTGGCAAAGGCGCAGCGCGTCTGCTGATGCTCGAGCTAGAAGCAGTTGCTCGCGAAGCGAATGCACGCTCACTGATTCTGCAGACGGGCAACTTGCAGACGCCCGCAATGGCGCTCTACGAGAGCCTTGGTTACGAACGCATCGATGTATTCGGCACCTACGCAGCGATCCCTTTCAGCGTCTGTTATGAGAAGTCTTTATAGTCCGTTCAGCTTCGCCATCTAAGCTGCACCGGATGGGGGATACCCCTCATCGACCTAACCCGGAACAATTGCACTGTGAGTATTTTTCGGCGGCGCCCGCGCCTTAACTTGGGCAAGTTTAAGGCGCCCGAGCCTGTCGAAGCGGCACCCATCGAACGGGTAGTCGAAGAGGGCGTGCTGATCGCGCGTAATGCCGTGCGAATGGCCGTCAAGAACCGCATTATTGTGGATGCCGCCCGTGACCACCTCGACTACGACGACGGTGCGTTAGCTGGCTTGGTGCACGTCGAATTCGACCACCTCGCCGAGCAGACGGAACCGCTGCTTCGTGGCTCCCACTCTGACCGCAACCGCGCCGTGCAGGCGGGGCTCGCTGAGGGCCTGCGCCAGGCATCCATGAATGGCGAACTCATTTCAGCCATCATCGATGAGGCGCGCGAACTAGCGTGGAGTGAGATTGGCACGGCGATTATCGCGAAGCTGCGCGATTCGTATATTCCGACCGCTGATCCGCAGTACCTGAAAGACCGCGATACACGGCTTCGTGAGCTGCGCACCATCAACTTGGCCGAGCTCGAAGCTGCGACGCAGGGCGAGTACTAAGCCCCGCATTCGTGCTCCGGGGCTGCCGCTGAGCCGTGCATCCGCTGAATATTCGTCACTGCTCTCTTGGCGCCGCAAGTACACGGCGCAAGTGAGCGTAATATTGCGCGCACCCGGGGGTAGGCTTCCAGCGTCGATGATTCAGTGGCGCACCCGTCAGGGGCGACGCCTTATCGCCGGCACCAGCTTTCATCGGGATAAAGAAAAAGGTTGCACCATGAAAATCACCTACGCGCTGCCAGCATTGGCCGTCGTCACCGTCCTCGCACTGTCGGGATGTGTTGACAACAGCACCGACACCGACACCGGTACCACCGGCGGCAGCACTGTTGAGGTCGGCATTGACGAAGCAGCTGTTGCCCTCTTGCCCGACGACATCAAAGAGGCCGGCGTTCTCGTAATCGGTATCGACCCGACCTACGCCCCCAACGAGTACAAGGATGACGCGGGTAACCCCATCGGATGGGAAGTTGACCTCGGCAACGCCATGGCTGCCAAGCTCGGTCTCGACACCCAGTACCAGCCCTCCAGCTTCGACAAGATCATCCCCAGCGTCACCGGCGGTAGCTACGACATCGGGCTTTCCTCCTTCACCGACAATGAAGAGCGCGAGAAGGTCGTCGACTTCGTCAACTACTACGAGGCTGGAATTCAGTGGGCCCAGCTCATTGGCGTCGACGTTGATCCCGCCAATGCGTGTGGCCTGACCGTTGCAGTGCAGACCGCGACGTACGAAGAGACTGACGAGCTTCCCGCGAAGTCGCAGGAATGCACGGATGCCGGCAAGGAGCCCATCGACATTCTCAAGTTCGACACTCAAGACGAGGCGACCAACGCTCTCGCTCTGGGCCGTGCGGACGCCATGAGCGCTGACTCGCCCATCACCCAGTACGCGGTGAGCCAGGTCGGCGACAAGATTGAACTCGCAGGCGACTCGTTTGACACCGCACCGTACGGCATCGCTGTAGAGAAGGATTCGGCTCTGTCGGATGCCCTCCAGGCAGCGCTGCAGTCGATGGTCGATGACGGAACCTACAAGTCGATCCTCGATGACTGGGGTGTCTTCAGTGGCGCCGTCTCGTCCATCACCATCAACGCGGCAACGTCCAGCTAAGTAGATGGCTGCATCACGCTCTGACCGTTCGGCGACACCTGCACAGGTGTCGCCGAACGGCGTTGATCAAGCAGAGGCAATCAAAGCGATTCGTCTCCGTCACCCCTGGCGCAACGTCATCGCGGTCATCCTCGTCGCGATGCTCGTGCTCTTTCTCGTCGACGCGTCTCAGCGTGAGGCGTATGGCTGGGCGAACTTCGGCAAATACATCTTCGACCAGCGCATCTCGCAGGCCGCCGGCTACACCCTGCTGCTGACGGTGTATTCGATGGTCATTGCGATCATCCTCGGTGTCACCCTCGCCGTAATGCGGCTGTCTGATAACCCCGTCGTCAAGGGCATTGCCTGGCTGTACCTCTGGGTTTTCCGCGGCACTCCGGTGTATGTGCAACTCGTCTTCTGGGGACTGTTCGCCACGATCTATTCCACGATCGATGTCGGCATCCCGTTCACTGAGCCGTGGCTGTCGTTGGAGACCAGCGACCTCATCAGCGTGTTCTGGCTTGCCGTGATCGGATTGGCGCTCAACGAATCTGCCTACATGGCCGAGATCGTGCGCGCCGGAATTCTCTCGGTCGACAAGGGACAAGACGAGGCGGCAACCGCCCTCGGAATGTCGTGGATGCAAACGATGACGCGGGTCGTCATCCCTCAAGCAATGCGCATCATCATTCCGCCCACCGGCAATGAAGTCATTTCGATGCTCAAGACCACCTCGCTGGTCACAGCCATTCCGTTCAGCCTCGAGCTCTACGGTCGCTCGCGCGACATCTCTGTCGTGATCTTCGACCCCATTCCGCTGCTGCTCGTAGCCTCGGCCTGGTACCTGCTGTTCACCTCGATCCTGATGGTCGGCCAGTACTTCCTCGAGAAGCGATTCTCGCGCGGTGTTGGTCAAGCACGCCCCGAAAAGGCGGGCACGGAGACGGGAGCGATCTCGGTGAAGACCGGTGTTATTGACACTCCGGGTGAGGCATCCGATTCCAGTACGGATCCGTCAGGAAAGGAGCACCGATGACGAACGCAACGACAAGCGGCGCACCGATGGTGCATGCCGATCGCGTCTCGAAGAGTTTCGGTTCCAATGAGGTGTTGAAGAGCATTTCGCTCTCGGTGCCCCAGGGCGAAGTGATGTGCCTGGTTGGCCCAAGCGGCTCCGGCAAGTCGACGTTCCTGCGCTGCATCAATCATCTAGAAAATGTGGATGCCGGTCGACTCAGTGTCGACGGTGTTCTGGTCGGTTACGAAGAACGCGGCGACAAGCTTTATGAGCTCAAGCCACGCGAAGCCGCCCGCCAGCGCCGCGATATCGGCATGGTGTTCCAGCGCTTCAATCTCTTCCCGCACATGACGGCCCTTGAAAACATCATTGAGGCGCCCATCCGCGTCAACAGGGTGAAGAAGGACGCTGCAATCGCGAAGGGCCGCGAACTTCTCGCGCAGGTTGGGCTGGCCGAGAAAGAGGATGCCTACCCGGCACACCTTTCCGGTGGTCAGCAGCAGCGAGTGGCCATTGCGCGCGCTCTCGCCATGGAGCCCAAGCTCATGCTCTTCGACGAGCCGACGTCGGCTCTCGACCCGGAACTCGTGGGCGAAGTGCTCGACGTCATGAAGGGTCTCGCCGAATCCGGCATGACCATGATCGTGGTCACGCACGAGATGGGGTTCGCGCGCGAAGTCGCTGACCAGCTCGTGTTCATGGATGGCGGCGTTGTCGTCGAGTCCGGCGATCCCGACGAGGTGCTCGGCAACCCGCAGCACGGCCGCACGAAGGCCTTCCTCTCGAAGGTACTCTAAGCGCGATTCGCTCGGTTCCTTTGGCTCGCTTGCGGGCTTCGGTCGATCCGGGTGCTGCTGCTAGCGCGGCTGCATCCGGATCGCACCGTCGAGGCGAATAACCTCGCCATTGAGCATGGGGTTCTCCACGATGTGCTGCACGAGCGCGGCGTACTCCGCCGGTCGTCCCAAGCGAGACGGATGCGGCACTTGAGCGCCGAGAGAATCTTGCGCCTCCTGCGGCAGGCCTGCCATCATCGGCGTCTCGAAGATGCCGGGCGCGATGGTCATGACGCGCACCAAGGCCGAAGCGAACTCACGGGCCAGCGGAAGCGTCATACCTGCGACGCCAGCCTTCGACGCCGCGTAGGCGGGCTGACCAATCTGGCCGTCGAAGGCTGCGACGGATGCCGTATTCACGATCACGCCGCGTTCGCCGTCAATCGGTTCGGTTTCGACCATCGCGGCCGCCGCCAGGCGGATGACGTTGAATGTTCCCGTGAGGTTGATGCCGATCACGGTCTCGAAGGTGTCGAGCGGCAGCACTCCCTTGCGGCCGAGCGTCTTGCCCGGGGTCGCAACGCCAGCACAGTTCACGACGATGCGCAGCGGTGCGGTTGAGGAGGCGAGGGCAACGGCAGCCTGAACATCCACCTCTGAACGCACATCGGTTGGTGCGAACAGGAAGCCATATTCGGCGGCGATCTCGATTCCACGGGAGCTGGGAAGGTCGGCGATGGTGACCTTCGCACCCTGCGCGGCGAGAGCGCGGGCGGTAGCAAGACCGAGTCCGCTTGCGCCACCGGTGATGAGTGCTGCGGCATCCTGAATCTTCAATTAGAGCCTTTCGATGAGGGTTGCGTTGGCCATGCCGCCGCCTTCGCACATGACCTGAAGGCCATAACGACCGCCGGTGCTGTCGAGCTGGTTGACGAGAGTGGTGAGTAGGCGTGTGCCGGACGAGCCGAGGGCGTGACCGAGGGCAATGGCGCCGCCGCGCGGGTTCACGATCGTGGGATCGACCGGGAACTCTTGCAGCCAGGCGAGAGCGACCGAGGCAAAAGCTTCGTTGACTTCGATGCTGTCGAGCTGATCGAGGCGGATGCCGCTGCGCTCCAACACACGGTGGGTTGCGGGGATGATCCCGGTCAGCATTTCAATCGGGTCGGAGCCGACGACCGCAAAGGAGTGGAACCGTGCGAGTGGCCGGAGCCCCAAAGCGGCAGCGCGCTCTTCGCTCATGATGAGCACCGCCGAAGCGCCGTCGGTGAGGGGTGAAGAGTTGCCCGCGGTGACCTTCCACTGAATCTCGGGGAAACGGGCGGCAATCTCGGCATCGTAGAAGGCTGGGCCGAGGCCGGAGAGACCTTCTGCTGTCGTGCCTGGCCGGATCGTTTCATCGTGGCTGAACTCGCCAATGGGCAGAATCTCGGCGCTGAAATCGGCGGCGGAAGCACGGGCATGCGAGAGCGCGGCGAAGACATCGAGGTCATCGCGGTCGAGCCCCCAGCGTGCCGCAATGAGCTCGGCGGAGATGCCCTGATTCACCAGGCCTGCGGGGTAGCGGTCGTCGAGCAATGAGCTCGTGGTGCTGTAGCCGAGGGTGGCTTGGCCGATGGGGTGAGAACTCATGAGTTCCACACCGCACGCGATCACGACGTCGTTCACGCCCGCCATGATCGACTGCGCAGCGAAGTGCGCAGCCTGCTGGCTTGAGCCACACTGACGATCGATTGTGGTGCCCGGCACCGTCTCGGGAAGCCCCGCTGCGAGCACTGCATTGCGGGCGATATTGACCGCCTGCATGCCGGATTGCGTGACGCAGCCCGCCATCACATCATCGATGGTGGCGGGGTCGAGATCGTGTCGGTCGACGAGGCTGCGTAACACCACAGCGAGGAGATCGACCGGATGCTCGCCAGAGAGCGCTCCGCCCGGTTTCCCCCGGCCCGAAGGCGTACGAATCGCGTCAACAATGACTGCCGTTGTCATGGTTCAAGACTAACGGCGAGTCCGCTTAAGCACTACGGTTAGGCCGGTTCGACACCGAACGCGCGAGCGAGCTTGTCAATCTTCTGTGCGCGGCCAAGGCGGGGCAGGTCACTGCCGTCGCGGATGACGCGGCCACGAGCTTCGAAGTCTTCCAAGAATTCGCGAGCCCACGCGACATCCGAACGAGTAGGGCTGATGACTTCGTTGATGATCGGCAGCTGCTCGATGTCGAGACACAGCTTGCCTGTCATGCCGAGGGAAACGGCCATGCCGCCCTGTTCGCGAAGAACGGGGTGGCTCGTGCCGACGGTTGGGCCGTCGATGGGGCCGGGCAGGTTGCCGACGCGGCTGGCGATAACCAGGCGCGAGCGAGGGTAGGCCATGGCGAGGTCGTCGGCGCTGGCACCGGTGTCGCGACGGTAGTCGCCACTGCCAAAGGCAAGACGGTAGGCGCCGCGGGCGCGGGCAATCGACACTGCTTCTTCAATGCCGAGGGCCGACTCCACGAGGGCGATCACGGGAGTGACTCCCTTGAGGCGGTCGAAGGTTTCAGAAACGTGAGCTGCTGCTTCGGCCTTAGCCAGCATGACTCCGCGCAAGCCCGGGAGACCGGCGAGAGCATCCACATCGTCTGACCAGAAATCGGAGGTGCGGTCGTTGATGCGAACCCACCCGCTGCCACCATTGCTCAACCATTCGACAACGGAATCGCGAGCTGTGGACTTGAGGCGCGGGTCTACGGCATCCTCAACGTCGAGGATGATCTGGTCGGCGCGTGAGCGCTCAGCAGCGTCGAAGTCTTCGGGGCGAGTTGCGGCAACCAAAAGCCACGAGCGCGCGATCTCGGCGGAAACTTCGTGGGTGGTCGGGTGATCGGTGGTGCTTTCGGACACGCGTGAACTGCTTTCTTTCAGAAGAGAGGCCGGTTATCGTGCTTCTCGCAGCCTCCAGAGTAACTTGTGGGGGTGACGGGCCGCTGAATAACAGGGTTTAGGAAGCGAGCACTTTGGCTATGCGCTGCAGGCTTACCGATTCGGCGGTTCCTAAGTGTTGCGCAAAGAGGCTCAACCGTAGTTCTTCGAGCATCCACCGGGCGCGCACGATCTGCGGTTCGGGATGCTGCTCTAGCGGCAGAGTGCCGCCCGCGTCCTTATAGCGTCGGGTCGCTAATTCGACTTCGGACATCCACCCGCGGTCGCGACCGGGGTTCTCCGTGAGCTTTGCAACCCGATGCTCGATGCCCTTCAGATAGACCGGGAGCCGGCGCAACTGGATGAGCCCTGTCGCCGACACGAAGCCGGGGAAGACGAGCGCATCGAGCTGTTCGCGCGCATCTCCGAGTGGTGCAATCAGGTGCATGCTTGTTGCGGCACGGATCGCTTTATCGGCCAGTCGAACGCCTGAAACAATGGATGCCACGAGCGAGACGGTCGCAAACAGCGAGTCGACAAGCCCTGCCGAAATCTCGTTCCGCAGCGCTTCGAATTCGCTCTGCGAGAAGATGTCGCGATCGCCCATCACGGAGTCAACGCACGCGCGCAAACAATCGTCGAAGAGCGCATTCGTGGAGCGATACGGGCTCTGGGCGAGCACCAGCTTTTCAGTGCCCGTGAGATGTTCGTTGATGTAGCCGAGCGGCGAGGGAATCGCCAACAGCAGCAGGCGACGCACACCGCTCTGGTGCGCGATGGCCTGATCGTAGGGAGTCGACATGAGGCGAATGGACACCGAGTCGCCGTCATCCACGAGTGCAGGGTAGGCGCGGATGGTGTTGCCGCCGTGCTTGGTGTCGCGGGAGCGATCGAGTTCGCCGAAATCCCAGGTTGTGATTCCGGAGCGTTCGAGGGCGTCTGCGGGGCGTTCCGGCGACCGTTGGGCGGCGCCTTCCACAGCCCGGGCAACACTCTCACGGGCGACCGGCTTGAGGCTCGCTTGCAGGCTGCGCAGTGACTTGTTGGCGCCGACTTTTTTGCCGCTCTCGTTGATCACGGCGAAGGTGACCTTCAAGTGGGCGGGAACGCGGTCGAGTTCGAAGTCGGATGCCGCGACCTTGACGTAGGTCAGTCTCGCGATTTCTTTGGCCAGATATTCGGTCACGCCTGGGCCCTCGTCGAGGGCGGCGGCTGCCGGATCGTCTGGAGCGTTTTCGAGCAAGCGGCGAGCCCAGTCAGCGGCGGGGACGACGTTGCGGCGAATGGGCTTCGGCAGGGCCTTGATGAGCGCGGTCACGAGTTCTTCGCGCAGCCCAGGCACTTGCCAGTCGAAGCCTTCGGGGCGAAGTCCGGCGAGTAGGGGCAGCGGCACAGCGACGGTCACGCCGTCATCGTCGGTGCCGGGTTCGAAGCGGTAGCTCAGGCTCAGCGTTTGATCGCCGCGCACCCACGTGGTGGGGAACGCGGTGTCGTCGACTTCGGCGTCATCCGCATTCTCGAGCAGGTCGTTGGTCGTGAGCGTCAGCAGGTCGGGGGAGTCGTGACGAGCTTTCTTCCACCAGCCTTCGAAGTCGCGCACCGAGGCCACGGTGGCGGGCACACGCTTGTCGTAGAACTCGAAAATGGTTTCGTCGTCGTGCAAGATATCGCGGCGACGGCTGCGCTCTTCGAGTTGCTCGAGGTCACGCCGCAGTGCGCGGTTGGAGGCGTCGAAGCCCCACACGCGCTTGTCGCGTTTCGTCAGGTCGTCTTCACCCTCGACAAGGGCATGGCGAATGAAGAGTTCGCGGGCGGCAGGCAAATCAACGCGCGAGAACTGGATGCGGCGGCGAGCGGCCAGCGTGACGCCATAGAGCGTCACGCGCTCGAACGCGACGGCGGCGCCTTGCTTCTTCTCCCAGTGCGGTTCCGAATAGCTGCGCTTCACGAGATCGCCGGCAAGCTTCTCAGCCCACACCGGATCGATTGACGCATTCATCCGTGCGAAGAGCCTGCTCGTTTCCACGAGCTCAGCGCTCATGATCGCATTGGGCTGTTTCTTGGCCAGTGCTGAGCCGGGGAAGATGACAAACCGAGTCTGACGGGCGCCGATGTAGTCGCGCTTGGCGACATCCTTGAGGCCAATGTGGCTGAGCAAGCCGGCCAGCAGTGAGCGATGGATGCCGTCGGGATTCGAGTGCGCGTCACCGATCACGAGACCGAGCGGCTTGGCCATCCGGCTCAACTGGCGGTAAACATCGTGCCATTCGCGCACGCGCAAATAGTTGAGATATTCGTTTTTGCACATACGTCGAAACTGGTTGCCCGAGAGTTCTTTCTGTTTCTCTTCGAGGTAGTTCCAGAGGTTGAGCATGGTGAGAAAGTCACTGGTGGGGTCGATGAAGCGGGCGTGCTGCTGGTCGGCTTGCGGGCGCTTATCGAGCGGGCGTTCTCGGGGATCTTGGATGCTGAGACCGGCAACAATCGCCATGACTTCGCGGGTCGTGCTGTGCTGCTTCGATTCGAGCACCATGCGCGCGAGCCGGGGATCGATCGGCAACTGGCTGAGCTGCTTGCCGATGCGGGTGATGCGCGGGGCCGCATCTTTCGGTTCTTTTCCGCCGGCTGAGCGTGGGCCGGTAACGCTCGATGAGGTTTTGGTGCTGCGGAGCGCAGCGGTGTTCTCGACGGCACCGAGTTCGGTGAGCAGGTCGAGACCGTCTTTGATGCCGCGAGAATCTGGCGGCTGCAGGAAGGGGAACTCGGCGATGTTGCCGAGGCCGAGAGAGATCATCTGCAGGATGACCGCCGCGAGGTTGGTGCGCAGAATCTCGGGTTCCATGAACTCGGGGCGTGCGTTGAAGTCTTCTTCGGAGTAGAGGCGGATCGCGATTCCGTCACTCGTTCGTCCGGAACGGCCCGAGCGCTGGTTGGCGCTGGCCTGGCTGATGGCCTCGATCGGCAGACGCTGAATCTTCGCGCGCGTGCTGTACCGGCTGATGCGCGCGGTTCCGGCATCGATGACGTAGCGGATGCCGGGCACGGTCAGGCTGGTTTCGGCAACGTTGGTGGCGAGCACAATGCGGCGTCGCGTGCCTGGCGTGCGGCGCGACTCGAACACGCGGTGCTGCTCGGCGGAGCTCAGTCGGCCGTAGAGGGGGAGCACTTCGGTGCCCTCGGAGAGCTTGCCGGCGCTGATGCGTGCGCGGATGGATTCTTCGGCATCCCGAATTTCGGTTTCGCCGGAGAGGAACACGAGCACGTCGCCGTCGCTCTCGCGAGAGAGCTCGTCGAGGGCGTCGTTGATGCCTTCGAGATAATCGCGGTCGGTGCGGTTCGCGGCCGCTTCTTCGGCATCCTCCGCTTCGAGATCGTCGCCAGTGCTTTCTTCGGCAACGAGGGGACGGTACCGAATCTCGACGGGAAAGGTGCGGCCAGAGACTTCAATGATGGGCGCGCCATCGAAGTGTTTCGAGAAGCTTTCGGGGTCGATTGTGGCACTCGTGATGATGATGCTGAGATCGGGGCGGCGGGCCCGCAGCTGCTTGAGATAGCCGAGCAAGAAGTCGACGGTGAGGCTGCGTTCGTGGGCCTCATCGATGATGATCGCGTCGTACTTTTTGAGGTCGCGGTCGCGGTGGATCTCATTGAGCAGGATGCCGTCGGTCATGAGCTTCACGCGCGTGTTCTTGCCCACACGATCGGTGAATCGCACTTGGTAACCCACGAGGTCTCCGAGTTCGCTACCGAGTTCTTCGGCAATGCGCTCAGCAACGGTGCGCGCGGCAATCCTTCGTGGCTGCGTGTGCCCAATGGATGTCTTGCCCAATTCGAGCAAAATCTTGGGTAGCTGGGTAGTTTTTCCGCTACCGGTCGCTCCCGCAATGATCACGACTTGGTTGTCGCGAATGGCCTTCGCGATGTCGTCTTTGCGCTGGCTGACGGGCAGCTCGGGCGGGAAGGTCACCACGATGTCAGCGCTCGCGACAGTCGCGGTGCTGGCGGAGTGAACTTCGGAGGCAGACATAGCCCTTCAGCTTACGCGCTGTGCGCCATTCTGGCCGCGCCGTTACTTCGTCGGTGACAACCAGCGCCGCAGCATCCGGGTTACTCCGGGCAGTAACACGTAGGTCATGATCGGCGTGAGGAAGAGCGTGGTGAGAAGCACGCGCGCGAGGATCGGCAGCGTATCCCAGCCGGGCACGAGCAGGGTCACAAGGTAGGTGAATGCGAGGTTGAGGGGGAAGAAGCCCAACCAAATGGTCACGGCTTGTTTCCAGCGGGGTGGTGCGGCGGAAACCGCAGGGGTGGCTCCCGCGTGCTCGACGGTCACCTCGGTCGGTTCATCGAACCAGCCTTCGATGCCGGTGCGGCGCTCGCTGCGGTGCTGGCTCATGAACGGGCTGCCGCTCTGCAGCCACCACGCACGTTCGGGGGATTGCTCCCAGTGCAAGAGTGCTGCGTCATCCGCGAACCGGTAAAGCATGTGCCACGTAGTGCTGTCGGTGCCGGCGCGTACCCAGCCGGAGCCGAGAAAGCCGGGGTAGGTGGTGGCGAGGTTGATGCCGGTTTGCATCCAGGCAGTAGCTTGCGCGATACGGGCGGGGTCAACGGTGCGTTCGATCGAAATGGTGATCGGGGCGTTTTCTGCAGGCATCAGCGCACTCCTTTCTGTTGTCCAGCGGCAACAGTGACAGCCGGTGTGGGCTTAGCTGGGTTCAAGTCTAGGTTGGATGCCGTGTGCTCTTGCTGTGCTGGTGTGTAAATTTCTTGTGTCATAGCGTTCAGTCGCGCGGTAGGCCAATTCTCGAACGTGTGTGTGTGGCGGGCCCTTTGGCGCACCCCCGTGGAGGCCACAAATGCTGTGCCCTCTCACCCTCCGCTCATCCGCGCATCACCCCCACTGTGGGGTAGACACAGGAATCCGCGCAGGATTGTGTCGTTCTTGTTGCGAATTGTGCGAATCGTCAGTTTCTATTGCCCTGACGTTCAGCAATACGGTGTAATGGCGGCCATGGGATTGGTCTACACCGTCCCTTCGACCACCTTTCTACTGGAGGAAAGATGAAGAAGAAGCGCGTCTCAGCTGCTATAGCTGTGCTCGCGGCCGGAGCCCTCGCCCTAACCGGGTGTACTCCGCCGTACGAGTCAGAAGTTATTGCCGACACCGAAATCACGGTTGCTTGGAATGACCTGATTGACAACTTCAACGGAGATAGTGCAGCAGGCAACAACACTGCTAACGCTGTCGTGTTGTACATGATGAATTCGTCGTTCTGGTACTACGACAACGAGCCAGCTCTCGTGCACAACACCGACTTTGGCACGTTCGAGAAGACGAGCGATGACCCGCTGACCGTCAAGTACACGGTCAACGACGATGTCACGTGGTCCGATGGAACCCCCATCGACTCCGCTGACTTGCTGCTCGCGTGGACTACGATCTTCGCCGGTGTCTCGGATGCTGATGGTGAGCCGCTCTTCACCTATGCGAACCCTCGCGCGGATCTCTCGTCTACTCTGCCGGAAATCGACGATAAGAGCATCACGTTCGTCTACGACTCCGCCTACGTCGACTGGGAGGTCCAATACGACCTCGGTGTTGCCGCTCACGGTGTTGTTTCCCTTGCGTACCCCGAGATCGAAGATCCCGAGGAAGCCAAGGAGATGTTCGTCGAGGCTGTACAGAACGATGACGTCGAATGGCTCACCCCGGTAGCCAAGGCGTGGAACGACGAGTACCAGGCCGCAAGCACTCCCGACAGCGACCTCGTTGCTCTCTCCAGCGGTGCCTATGTTCTCGACGAGCTCGTCGAAAACGAGTACGTCGCTCTCGTCGCGAACCCTCTCTACACGTGGGGCCCTTCGCCCAAGTACGAGCGCATCATCGTTCGCCAGATCGAGGACTCGACCGCACAGGTTCAGGCCATCGAGAACGGTGACGTTCAGATCGCAGCCGGCCAGCCGACTCCTGACGTGCTTGAGCTCGTCAAGGGACTCGACAACGCTGACTACATCACCGCGGATGAAGCAACTTACGAGCACGTTGACCTCACGTTCAACAACGGTGGTCCCTTCGACCCCGCCACCTATGGCGGAGACGAAGACACCGCACAGGCTGTGCGTCAGGCATTCCTGAAGGTTATTCCTCGTCAAGAGATCCTCGACAAGCTGATTCTCCCGTTGAACGAAAACGCCACTCTCCGTGACTCTGTTCTCCAGATTCCTGGTGCACCTGGCTACGACGAGATCGCATCGAGCAATGGTTCGGCTGACTACGCCGAGGTCGACATCGAGGGCGCAAAGCAGCTGCTTGCTGACGCTGGAGTAACCACTCCAGTTGAGGTCAAGTTCTGGTACCCCGAGGGCAACGTTCGCCGGGCATCCGAGTTCGAATTCATCCAGCAGTCGGCTGCTCTTGCCGGCTTCACGGTCGTTGACGACTCAGAGCCGACGTGGGCATTCACCGACACAGAAGCACTGCCGATCAACCCTCACGACGCGGTTATCTTCGCGTGGCAGTCGACGAGCCTCGCGCTCACCGGATCTGACCAGTACCTCGGTACCGGCCAGCCAAGCAACTTCGGTGGTTACTCCAACACCGAGGTAGACGGACTCCTCAAGGACCTCGAAACCGAGCTGGACCCTGCGGTCCAGACCGAGATCCAGGTTGAGGTCGAGAAGCTGGTATGGGATGACGCGTACGGCGTTACCATTTTCCAGTTCCCCGGAATCACCGTCTGGAACAACTCAGTAACGAACGTGGCCCCGAGCCCACTGTCGCCGACCTACTTCTGGAACTTCTGGGAGTGGGCACCGACAGACTCCGAGTAATTACTCGGTAGCGCTCACGAGTGGGCCGGACCCTGTGTCCGGCCCACTTCTGCGCACGTCGTTTGCCGCTCTGCGGCACTGTTTTTGTTCGTGAGCTTTGCCCCCGAAATGAGGATCTCCGGTGCTGACCTTTGTCGCCAGGCGTTTTGTTGCCACTCTCTTAGTTCTTTTAGTGGCTTCATTCATCGTCTACGTGCTTACCGCTAACTCTGGTGATCCACTCTTAGAGCTTCGGGGAAGTCGAGATCCGAGCGCTCAAGACCAAATTGCGTACCTCACTACGCTGCTCAATCTTGATCAGCCCCCGGTGCTGCGCTACTTCTCGTGGCTTGCCGGGGTAGGGGGCTGCTTCATTGGCCAGTGCGACCTCGGCGTCTCGGTGGCGCGAGGCGAACAGCCCGTCATCGAAGCCATCTCGGGAGCTCTCGGCTCCACTCTTCAACTGGTACTCGCTGCCACGATCCTCGCGATCGTCATCGGTGTCGCCATCGGAATGACAACCGCGCTTCGCCAGTACAGCGGTTACGACTACGTCGTCACGTTCCTCACCTTCGTCTTTTACTCGCTCCCCATCTTCTGGGTGGCCGTGCTTCTCAAAGAGTTCGGCGCCATTCAATTCAACGCGTTCCTGGGTGACCCTGTCATTCCGTGGTGGTCGATAGTCGGCATCAGCGTGGTCATGGGATTGATCGCGTCGGCGGTCGTCGGCGGGGAGCTGCGCACCCGTGTCCTATCATTCGCCAGTGTTGGCGGCGGAATCGGACTTCTGCTGGTTTCGCTCGATGTGACCCGCTGGTTTGAAAGTCCATCGATTGGCTACATCGGTATCGCGTTGATGTCTATTGCCACTGCGGCCGTAGTGCTCTTTACCTCCACCGGTTTCCACAATCGACGTGCGCTGCTTGCAGTCGGAATCGTCGTGGTGCTGACGATCGTCTTGAGCTGGCCTTTTCAGTTCCTCTTTTACTACGTCAACAGCCCGTGGACGGTACTGCTCGTGGTCGCCATCTTGGTAGGTCTTGGTCTTCTCGTGGGCTTCTTCGTCGGAGGCGATGGCAAAGCTGTCGTTGCCAGAACCGCAGCCCTTGTCGGCGGATTGGGTGTCATCCCGCTCGTGCTCGACCAGATGTTCATCCGCTGGGACGAGTACGTGGCTCGCATCCCGCTCAGCAACGGTGTCATCGCGACGATTGGTGCCTCGACTCCGGCCATCCGTCGTGTGGATGACACGTGGCTGAACATGCTCGACTCGCTGACCCACATGCTGCTGCCCACCATCGCGCTCATGATCATCTCGCTCGCGGCCTACACGCGCTATGCCCGCGCCAGTCTGCTCGACGTGATGAACCAGGACTACGTGCGCACGGCGCGCGCCAAGGGGCTCGGTGAGCGCACGGTCGTGATGCGTCACGCCTTCCGCAACGCGATGATCCCGATCGCGACCATTATCGCGCTCGACTTTGGGGCGGTGATCGGTGGTGCCGTGATCACAGAAAGAGTCTTCGCCTGGCAGGCGATGGGCTCCCTCTTTAACGAGGGACTCGCGCACACTGATGTGAACCTAGTGATGGGATTCTTCCTCGTCACCGGTGTTCTTGCGGTTCTCTTCAACGTTTTCGCCGACATCCTGTATTCGGCGCTTGACCCCAGAATTCGGGTGAGCTGATCATGAGCGACAAGACTCCGGCCGTAGACGACCAGTCGTCAGGCCAAGAACTCAGTATTGAACAGCGCGCGACCGTCGGGCTGAGTCAGGGAACGATTGTTCGTCGTCGCTTCTTTCAGCACCGTGGTGCGGTCATCTCGATGTACGTCTTATTGTTCCTCGTGCTGTTGGCGTTTACCTCGGTCGGCACGATCGTTGGCGGCTCCGGCAGTCTCGTTCCGGATGCCAACTCCACGCGACTCATCGTTGACGGTTTCCGTATCCCCGGCTGGTGGGGATCGACGTGGTGGGAACGCTACGACATCGTGCTTCCCGGTGGTGCGCCGACCTTTACGTGGTGGCCATTCACTTTCGGCGAGCACCCCTTCGGCCAAGACAATACCGGCAAGGACGTCTTCGCCCGAGTGATGCGCGGAATGCAGCAGTCGCTGACGGTCGTATTCATTGTCGGGGTCGTTTCGACCGTCATTGGTGTCGTGCTCGGAGCCCTCGCCGGCTACTACCGGGGCTGGGTTGACCAGCTCATCATGCGCCTCACCGACGTGATCATCATCATCCCGCTTCTGGTTCTCGGAGCCGTTCTCGGGCGGACGATCGGTGGCGACTCGATCATGCTTGCACTCATGTTGGGTCTCATCGCGTGGACGGGAATGGCGCGACTCGTTCGTGCTGAGTTCCTGAGCCTGCGCGAACGTGAGTTCGTCGCAGCGGCCCGGGTTGCTGGGGCGAGCGACTTCCGCATTATCTTCCGTCACATCCTGCCGAACACTGTTGGCGTGATCGTCGTCAGCGCGACGTTGCTGATGAGCGCGGTGATTCTGCTCGAGACCTCGCTCAGCTTCCTCGGCTTCGGCATCAAAGCGCCCGACATTTCGCTCGGTCAGATCATCAGTGAGTACAACGAGGCGTTCAAGACACGGCCTTGGCTGTTCTGGTGGCCCGGACTCTTCATCGTCGTGATCGCACTGTGCATCAACTTCATCGGTGATGGTCTGCGCGATGCGTTCGACCCCCGCCAGAAGCGCGTGCCGCGTCAGCGCAGCCTGGGTTCCGAGGTCGGCAGCTTCTTCAAGGCCTACATTCCCGGAGCACGTCCCGGCGACAGGACGTCGAACAAGTGATGGCGTCGCAGCTAGTTGAACGACGTGAGCATGCTGAGCAGCGTCAGCGCAACGAGAGCCGCGATGGTGCGCCAGTGCCACGTGACTCGCAGCTTGGTGAACTCGCTCGTGGCAGCATCCAAGTGACCAGCATCGCGCAATTGCTCCCAGTGCGTGCGGATGACGAACGCGGCCTGACCGGAATCCGACGTGATGAGGTCGCCGGGTCGCACCGTGCCCGCAAGGTAGCTCGATTCGGGCAGGTTCTTGCCGTCTTGGCGCACGGCGCTGAAGACCGCATGGCGGCCCGGAGCGGGCGCGGCCCACGCCGTGGCTTTGCCGTGCGCGGTTTCCAGAGTGAGAGCGTATTTGGTGTCGATGCGGCGGATCTCGGGCCACGCGACCTCAATGGTGCGCAGCACGTTATGCAGGGTCACGCCGGCAGCGGTCACGCGCACCTGGGGGCGCCAGAACATGGCCCACGTGAGCACGCTGAGCAGTCCGAAAACGGGGGCGACTTGCAGGGCATCCAGCCACCGGCCTTGAACAGCCGTGACAACGAGTCCCGCTGCAAAGGCAGCAATGACAACAATCGAAAGTACGCGCCCGAATCGCGAGTGCAGGGTGAAGTTTGGCGACACGGAACCATGTTCCCACGAGAGCCACGCATCCAGGGTGAAAGGCGAGACTCCTGATGACTGAATCAGCTACTACCGAGGCAACCGCAAAGGTTCCCGCGATCGAGGTCACTGACCTTGGCGTTGACTTTTGGGTCGAAGGCGAGTGGGTCACAGCGGCCAAGAACGTCAGCTACACGCTGCACGGCGGCGACGTTCTCGCCATTGTGGGCGAATCAGGTTCGGGCAAGAGCACGAGCGCCATGGGACTGCTTGGGCTTCTGCCCGAGAACGGCCGTATCTCGGGCAGTGTGAAGCTCGCCGGTGAAGAACTCGTCGGAGCCTCCCTCCACCGACTGCGTCAGCTGCGCGGTGCCGGCATCGCGGTGATCTTCCAAGAGCCCATGACGGCGCTCAACCCGGTGTACACCATCGGCTTCCAGATCGTTGAGGCGCTTCAAGTGCACAACGCCGGCATGTTGCGGGTGGATGCCAAGAAGCGCGCCCTCGAACTGCTGGCGATGGTGGAGCTTCCCGACCCGCAGAAGGCGTTCGACTCGTACCCGCACCAGTTGTCGGGAGGCCAGCGTCAACGCGCCATGATCGCGCAATCCATCTCGTGCGACCCCCGCGTGCTCATCGCCGATGAGCCGACGACGGCTCTCGACGTGACCGTGCAAGCCGAGATTCTGGAACTGCTGCACCACTTGCGTTCGAAGCTCGACAGCGCGATCATCCTCATCACTCACGATATGGGCGTTGTCGCTGACCTCGCCGACCGCGTGATGGTGATGAAGGATGGCGAAGTTGTGGAGACCGGAACAGCAGATTCGCTGTTCGCCGGCGCCACGCATCCGTACACTCAGGCTCTGCTCGCGGCCGTGCCTCACCTCGGTGAAGCTGGCGAAGCATCCGCCTCGAAGGATGATCGTGAAGTCGTCGTGACGATGACTAACGTCGCCATTGAATACCCCAAGCGGGGTCGGGTTCCCGCGTTCCGCGCCGCCGATAACATCAACCTCACGATTCGTCAGGGTGAAGTGCTCGGCCTTGTGGGGGAGTCTGGCTCGGGCAAGACCACGATCGGTCGTGCCGTTGTCGGCCTGCTCCCCGCGGTAGAGGGCACGCTCGACATCGTCGGCACCAACATGGTGGGCATCAACAAGGCCAAACTCCGCGCGGTTCGTCGCGATATCGGCATCGTCTTTCAAGACCCGGGTTCGTCGTTGAACCCCCGGATGCCGATTGGCGAGAGTATCGGAGAACCGATGCGTCTCGGTGGCGGTTTCAGTCGCAAAGACGAAGAAGCCCGCGTGAGTCTTCTGCTCGACCGAGTGCAGCTTTCCTCTCACATGCGCAACCGGTACCCGCACGAACTGTCGGGAGGGCAGCGCCAACGTGTCGGCATCGCGCGCGCTCTGGCGCTCAGCCCCAAACTGCTTGTGGCCGATGAGCCAACGTCGGCGCTCGACGTTTCGGTGCAAGCGAAGGTGCTTGAGCTCTTTCAAGAACTGCAGAAAGAACTCGGATTCGCGTGCCTGTTCGTGACCCACGACTTGGCGGTGATCGATATTCTTGCCGACCGCATCGCAGTGATGCACCGCGGCAAGATTGTGGAACAGGGAACGCGCGATCAAGTGCTGCGTAGTCCGAAAGAGGAATACACCCAGCGACTCATTGCTGCTGTACCTCTGCCGGATCCGGAAGAACAGCGTCGCCGCCGTGCCGAGCGCGAAGGCCTTTTCTCCTAGCGGAATGGAAACTCAGCAGACGGCGGGAACCCGATTCCCGCCGCCTGCCTCCCGTGACCAACCGGGCAAAGAACGGGAAATCTAGCGTTCCGTGCTGGCTGGAGCTAGTGTCGTCGACTCGTCAATCGTGCTGCTGTCGGCGATGGCTTTGACTTCTTCAGAGGTGAGCGGAATCCACGGTGATCCATCTGGATCAGAGGAGAACGCTGCGGGACTGTCGCCCTGGGTCCACCATTTGGCTTCGTAAGGAACACCGTCGAAGAGAACGCGATCCTCTTCTTCGTACACTGACGTGCCATCCCAGTTGGGGTAGGTGCCGTCAGGCACGGTCGGAACCTCGACCGGGGTCTCGCCCTCAAGAACCGGGCCGACAAGCGTCCACGGCGTCTCCCACGAGTTGAGTACTGGGTTATCGGGAACATCTCCGCGAGTCCACCACTTGGCCTGGTACACGTTGCGGTGCAACACGACCTTGGTGCCCGCGAGGTAGCTGGCGTCTTCGTCCCAAATTGCGTAGGGGCTGGTTGCCGGGTCGTCGGCGAGGTCGGCAGGATCAGACGGTTCTTGAGTAGTGATGGTCTTGGCCGAACTGGCGAGCTCGCCCTCGAAGTTCTCTGCCAGCACATCAGCGAAGAAGAGGTCGCCCTGATCCACACCACTGCACGCATCGGAAACACGAGTGACATCGGCATAGTTCGGGCCACAGGTCGTGTCGCGGTTGAGCGACCACATCGACATGCGCCCGATTCCTTGCTCGGTTGTGAACTCGTTGAGGGTCGTGGCGTCGTCCATCGTGAAGACTTCGTCTTCGTTGTCGTTCTGGCCGATCATCGGGGTTGCCCCGAGCTTCGTCCAGAGGGTGGCATCCGTCAGTTCGATTCCCGCTTGGTCATAGAGAATGCCGAGCTGGCGGTGAGTCTCCTGAAGGGCACGAATGGAGGCATCCCCGCTGGTTTCGTCGTCGGTCATGCTCTGACCAAAGTTCATCGTCATGATGTTGACGCCAGAGACGTCTACTCCGGCATCCAACATTTGCGTGACTGCTGTGGTGCCATCTTCGGTGAGGCCGAAGGTGGCAGCGGGCAGCGTGAGCCATACAGCGAGGTCGTCGCCAGCAGCGCGGCGCGACTGCTGCAGGTCAGCAATAGCGGCGGCGCGACGTTCACCGGCAGCGGTATCGCTGAGGTTCTCGCCCTCAATGTCGAGGTCGATCGTGGTGGAGGCGTAGCGGTCAATCACCGAGCTGTAGGCCTCAACGAGACTGTCGTGATCGGTGCAGGATGTTGCGAGCTCGTCGTTCAGCAGGCCGCCGAACGATACCCCGACATCCCCACCCTGCTGTTGCAAGCGTGCGATGCGGCGATCGAGGTCGAGCGATACTGCTGCCTCATCCATTGTGTAGGCGGTGCCCCAGGTGGGAGTGCAGGCATCATCGGTCGCAGCGACGATGAACGACAGCATGACCTCTTTTCCGCTGTCGTTCACAGCGGACTCGAACTCGTAACTTGGCGTTGCCGTGACATCCACATAGGCGGCGAACCACGGGTCGGGGGCTGGTGCCGCTTGGGTGGATGCCCAGGCTTGATAGGCGAACAGGCCGCCAGCAGCAACGGCGACAGCCACAATCGCTGCAATAACGAGTCGCCAGAAGGAAAGACGACGGGTAGCTGAACTCATGATCGGACCTCTCTGGTTTCATCAATAGGGGGGAGCATCTCGGCGAAGACAATGGAGTCGCGCACCTTGCGGTGCGATCCGCTGTCATCCCCGTAGTAGAGGATCGAACGCCAGTCGAGCGTGGTCGACTCCGGCTCGGGTTCCGCCTTCTGCTTTTTGGGTTTGCGTTCGACGAACAGAGGACTAGTGACACCGATCCAGATGTCGACGATCGCATTCCAGATGCCGATATAGGAGACGAGTGCGAGCCCAGCGAGGATCGTGTTGAACGCTGCGAAAGCGGCGTTGCCCCAGTTGCCGGCATTGAGGTCGCGCCAGAAGGTGAAGGCGGAGAACCCAATGATGATCAGCGGTGCAATCACATACAGCAGCGGGGTTGCCGTGCGGTTGCGCACCTTGGGGGTGCGAGCGAACGGAATCTTCTTGCTCGTGATGGCCTGCTCAAGCGACTTCAGCACGCCGGCCAAGTTCACCGGAAGAAGGATCAGGTTGAAGCCGTAGATGCGGAAGATGTCGCTGAACTTGTAGCCGCTGTAGCGCAGGTCGCTTCCCATTGCCAAGAAGTACGGAACCGCCGCCAGCAGAACCACCGGGCTCAGCAGTCGGCTGTCGTACGGGTAGGCGAGGAGGAAGACGAGGCCGAAGCTGGCCCACGTAATCGACGTCATGTAGTTCACGCGCAGGAAGAACTCGGTCCACGGCACCGTTTCGCCACGGGCCCGACGTTCACGCATCTGGCGCATGAGCTTCGGCATGATCAAGAGACCACCGTTGGCCCAACGTCGGCGCTGAACAACCAAGGATCCGAAGTCGGGCGGGGTGGCGCTGTAGCTCAGGCGCTCGGGGTAGTTGACGAGCGTCCAACCGTGGGTGCCGAGGTCGATGCTCGATTCGGTATCTTCGATAACCGTGCGGTCTTGAACGTACCTTTTGACGGTGAAGCCGCCCTCGGTTTCGGTCTCGACAATGTCATCCAGAGCAGCCTTGCGGATGACGGCGTTGGCGCCCACCCAGAAGGTGGCGCCGTAGTACGACTTGCCCTGGTGCAGGATGTGCTGCAGGTCGGTGGTGGCCCCAGCGAGGCGTTCGATGCGCGTGCTAGCACCGCGGAACGACGAGTACGGAGTCTGCGTCACGGCAACGCGAGCGTTGTCTTTTTGCTCGAGAAGGTAGACGAGGCGCAGGCAGTAGTCGCGCAGCAGGAGCGAGTCGGCATCGAGGGTGAGGAGGTATTCCGAATCGGGAATAGAGAGGTCGCCGGCTCCGGCGTGGCTTACGGGCCGAAGCACCGTGCCGTCGGGAGTTTCTTCGGGGCGGTAGTTGCCACCCATCAGGCCGATGTAGGCGTTGAGGTTCATCGCCTTGTTCGCTTCGTGAGAAACGGAGGCGTACAACTTGCGCTCGAAGGTCGACAGCTCAGCATCGAAAGTGCGCGCGAGACGGCGGTAGAGCTCGTGCAGTCGAGTTGCTGGCGGAACCATGCGCTCGTCGAGCGCTGCGCCCAACGCGTCGGCCGTCAGCTGCAGTTCGCCAGCTAAGCCCTGAAGGACCTGCGTGACAAAGAACTCATCAACGTGGTCGATGCGCTGCTCGTTGTCTGCCTTGTTCTCGAGCCACGCGGATGCCCACTGGTACTGACCGGCAAGATCCTCGAGCTCAGCGATGCCCATCGGGCGTTGTTGGCGCAGTCGTGATTCGAAGGTCGACAGAGCATCAGCGAAACGTGCGCGGGGCGCTGCAAGCTCACGCTGAATCTCTTCGGTGAGCTGGCGCGACTTCGACAGCTGGGCTGCGGCATCCGGGTCATCGGGAAAGGGCGGGTCATCGAGCAGGAGCACGACGCGAAGGCTGGGGTACTCCTGAAGGCATGCCGACCAGAGGGTGGCACGAACAACATCGGGCTCTTCGCTGTAGCTGGGCACCAACACGGTGATGGAGCCCTGGTTGTCGGCAAAGTGTCGGTCGAGTTCAGCCCGCGGCACACGAGCGTGCGCGCGAAAGCGTTGGAAGGCGCCGTGACGGGCGATCAAGTACATGAGCGCCGAGAAGGTCAGGAAGGTCACCACGATGACGTAGGAGATGGCCTCCGTCGTGAAACGGAAACTCTCGGTGCCGTTGTTGATGAACTGACGAACGATCGTGTAGATCACGTAGGTCAGCCAAAACACAACGGTGGCGACAATAGCGAGGCGAGCGAGCGCGATTTTGCGGTCGCTCGGCGCGGGATGGACAGTGGGCAGCGGTTCGAGGCGCGACTCAGCGCCCCACTGGCGACGCCGTGAAGGCGCAACCGTAGGAGTTTCGGGCATAGTGGTTAGATCCCTTGTGTGCAAGATCGGCATCTTTCGGGTAGATGCCGGCGGGTATCCTGCACGCCCAGTATTCGCACTGGGTTTAGTTCTTGCAACAAAATGCTACGCCTCGACAAATTGGTCTACCCGCCAAAAACGGTCTAGTAGGCTGCGGAAACGCCTTGAATATCGTTGTTCATCCCGGGAGGAACGAATGCCTCGCACCATCGCCATCATCGGCGCTGGTCCTTCGGGACTCGCCGCTGCCCGCGCTCTCGATAAGGCAGGCATCCATTTCGTCGGTTTTGAGTCTGCTAATGACGTTGGTGGCCTCTGGAATATCGACAATCCGCGCAGCACGATGTACGAGTCGGCGCACTTGATTTCGTCGCGCACCACCACCGAGTTTCACGAGCTGCCCATGCAGACCACGGCGGATTACCCCAGCCACCGCGAACTCAAAAAGTACTTTCGGGCCTATAGCGATCGGTTCGATCTGGGCGAGAAGTTCCTCTTCAACACCACCGTCGACCGCCTCGAACCCACCGATGATGACGGCTGGAACGTCACGAGCACTACCGCGGGGCACGAGCCGCGAACGGAACGCTTCGACGGTGTTGTGCTCGCCAACGGCACGCTAGCCCGCCCCAGCATCCCGCAATTTGACGGTGAATTTGCTGGTGAGATCATTCATTCGAGCCAGTACAAGAAGGCGACGATGTTTGCGGGCAAGCGGGTTCTCGTGGTGGGTGCCGGCAATAGCGGCTGCGATATTGCGGTGGATGCCGTGCACCATGCCGACAGCATCGACCTGAGTGTGCGCCGGGGCTACTACTTTGTTCCGCGCTACCTCTTCGGTAAACCGGCGGACACCCTCAATCAGGGCCGCCCGCTGCCAGCCCGCCTCAAACAATTTGTCGACAAGCGAGTGTTGCGCGCGTTCACGGGCGACCCGGTGAAATTTGGTTTCCCGAAGCCGGACTACCGCATCTACGAATCACATCCGATCGTGAACACTCTCGTGCTTGGCTATCTCGGCCAGGGCGATCTGCGCGTGGTGCCTGCTCCCGAACGTTTCGACGGCAACACCGTGCACTTTAGCGATGGCACCGAGGCAGACTACGACCTCATCGTGTTGGCTACCGGTTACACGCTCGCGTACCCCTTTGTGGGGCGGGAGCACCTTAATTGGTCTTCCGACGCGCCCGAGCTGTATCTGAATATTTTCCCGCCAAGCTTCAATGGTCTCTACGTGATGGGGATGATCGAAGCGAGCGGTATCGGCTGGCAGGGAAGATACGAACAGGCGGAGCTCTTGGCGGCGTATCTGGCAGCTCAAGACACCGCTCCGCGCGCCGCCGCCCACTTTCGAGAGACCGCCGAAGAACCGTGGCCCGACCTCACCGGTGGCTACAAATATTTGGCACTCGAGCGCATGTCGTACTACGTCAACAAAGATGCCTACCGGCGCACCATTCGACGCTTGCTTGAGACGCTCACCCGGAAGGTCAATTCATGACGATCGATGATGCGCAACTCAACTTCAGCCCGGGTTCACTCATCGCGCTCAGCATCGTGCTCGGCCTCATCATGTTCGGGATCGCACTCGATACGAGTCTCGAAGACTTTCGGGCAGTTCTGAAAGCACCCCGCGCATTCGCGATCTCGCTCGTTGCTCAACTTGTGCTGCTGCCTGCTGTGACCTTTGGGCTTACCCTGCTGCTGCAGGTCGGTCCGTCGATTGCCCTCGGGATGATTTTGGTTGCGTGTTGTCCGCCGGGAAACATTTCCCAAGTGCTCACCTATCGGGCGCGGGGCAACGTTGCTCTCTCGGTCTCGATGACGGCGGTCACCAACGTGATCTACATCGTCATGCTTCCCGTGAACTTGTCGCTGTGGGGCGGCTGGCACCCCACCGCATCCACGATTCTGGAAAGCGTCAGCATCAATGGCTGGCAGATGCTGCTCGAAATTGTGTTCATCATCGGGCTGCCGTTCGCCGTGGGATTCGCCATCAAAAACCGCTGGCCCGCCTTCGCCAAAAAGGTGCAACCCACCGTGAAATGGATCAGTCTGCTTGCGCTCCTCGGATTCATCATCGCGGCGCTCGCCGGAAACTTTCAGTTCTTCATCGCCTATGTAGGGGTAGTGCTGCTCGCGGTGTTCCTGCACGATGCGGTCGCGCTCGGTCTCGGCTACGCCAGTGCGCGACTCGGTGGGCTCGCGCTCTACGAAGCCAAAGCAGTCACGTTCGAAGTCGGAATCCGCAACGCCGGTCTCGGCCTAGGACTTGTCTTCGCCTTCTTTGGGGGACTAGGCGGAATGGCCGTTGTTGCGGGATGGTGGGGTATCTGGGACATCATCGCCGGACTCGCACTCGCGACCTGGTGGGGACGCCGTAAGGCTCGGGGTGCCACAGACCGTTCGGGGCCGATCTCCGGTAACCCCGCATATGACGCGGAGGCACACGCATGAGTCGAGTTCTTGTGACGGGTGGCACCGGATTCTTGGGTACCTCTGTGGTCGCCGGGTTGGCTGCATCCGATGCCATTGAATGTGTCGTGAGCGCTGATATTCGCACTCCCGGCCCCGGTGTGCGGCTGCCAGGGGTGCTCTACGAACGTCTCGATGTGACGGATGCCGCGGGCCTTCCTGCTCTGTTGCGTCGCCACCACATCGACACGGTGGTGCATCTCGCTTCCATCGTGAACCCTGGCAAGAGCACGACGGTTAGCCAAGAATTCGCGGTGGACGTTGAGGGATCACGCGCCGTCTTCGATGCCTGCGTAGAAGCGGGAGTGTCACGCATCGTTGTGTCATCCAGCGGTGCAGCGTATGGGTATCACCGCGAGAACGCTGAATGGATTACCGAGGGCGATCCGCTTCGCGGCAATGACGACTTTCCCTATAGTCGGCACAAGCGCCTGGTCGAGGAGATGCTGGCTGAGTTGCGCGAGACAGCACCGCAACTCACTCAGACGGTGTTCCGCATCGGCACCATTTTGGGCCCCGCAGTCGACAATCAGATCACGGCGTTGTGGGAAACGCGTCGCGTGCTCAAACTTGCAGGCTCAGACAGCCCCTTCGTATTTGTGTGGGTGGATGACGTCGTTGAGGTGATGGTGCGCGCAGCAAGCGGTGGGCCGGCCGGCATCTTCAATGTGGCCGGAAATGGCAAGATGACTGTTCGCGAGATCGCGGCAGCGCTCGGCAAGCGATTGATCATCATCCCGCCGTGGCTCTTCAGCGTGGTCTTGACGGTCGGGCATGCTCTGAAGCTCACGCCGCATAAACGAGCACAGGTGAACTTCTTGCTCTATCGCCCGGTGCTCGACAACGGCGCTCTCAAATCAACGTTCGGGTTCACGCCCCGCAAATCGAGCCGCGAAGCCTTTAGTGCGTATCTCGAGGCGAAGGCGCTGCGCTAGCAGGGGCCGCCGACATTGGGATCATGATCGCGCCCATGGGTCAACGGGCCCGGGAGGAGTGCGCTGCGCTACTGTGCGTAAGGGTGATTCTGATCGGGCTGAAGGCATTCGCAATGAGGGGATAAACATTCCATCGATTAGGTGAGATTAAATTGCTTTTGTAACATGCGCGCCATATATTTTAGGAATGGCACCTAAATACAGCGGTCGAAGTCATGAGTTGCGACCGGTTAAGGACATCATCGCGCAGATGGTCGCTCTCTATTTGCTGGCATTCCTCGTTTTGATGTTGTGCTATTTCTTCAGGGACGGGATGGTCTTCGACCGAGAGACGCCGCGCCTTTGGTTCGACTACTCGCAAGAGATTGGTCGAGTTCTAGTTGAGCACATCGGCTGGTACTTGAGCGTCACGATTCAGACGTGTCTAGCCCTGTATATTGTCGTGGTTGGCGGGCAGCTGGCCGGCGGGGATTCCGAAATCCAACGGATACGACGTGCACTCTCGAATCTGGCCATTACTCTGTCGGTTGCAGCTGGCTTAACGTCGTTTTTCGTGGTTTCAAGCAGCCTGCGCACTGCAGCTGACTTCGGAACTTTGCTGCCGGTGAGCGCCGCCAATGTGTTAATTTTCGTTCTTGCGATTGGCTTGGGCGAGTTCGGTTTCTTTGAAACCTCCTTAAAACTCAAAGCGCTAAAAGAAACTCAGGCGGCTGCGCAGACTCTGTTGGAATCACTCCACGACCGCACGACGCGAGTCGACTTTACGCTGAGCCTGTTAGGCCGTGGAATCGCAGGTGCAGCGCTCGTCGCAGCGGCAAGTGCTGCTGCAAGTTTTTACGGGTTCGACGTGGGCTGGGGGGCACTACTGGTGTACTTGGCGCTCTGTTTCCTGGCGGCAACGGGGCTCGGATTCGTGCTCGCGAAGGCTAAAGCAGCGACGTTGGTGCTGTTCAAATCGACTGGGTGGGATAGAGCTGAAAGTCTGATGGTCTCGCTTACGTTTGCGATAGGGGCAATCGGGCTCGTCGTCTATTTTTGGATCTTCGCGAGCGAGGCGGCCGGCACTCTTGGGGGTTTTTTCGCGGCTCTTTTGTTTCTAGCCGCAGTGTTGACGGAATACTTCTTGAATCCGAGGTTCCAAACGAGGAGTTGGGCATTGGACTCCCTCGCACATTCGCTCGCATACCGTCAACAAAACAGAATTCATGAACGAGTTTCGCGCGAGATCGAACTCATAGAGCCAGATTCGAGTCTCGCAACTCGCGTGGGGCGGGCAATTTCAAGGATTGTGCGGCGCGATTAGTCTCAAAATTTTGTATACAATTTGTGGGGCAAGCGGTCTATTATGCCAAAAATTGACCTATAATTGCTTCGATTGCATACAAGCTTGATCTTGTCCCGCCTGGGAGGTGCGCATGGCAACACCCATCCGCGCCAGTGACCGCGCCTATCAAGCTCTGCGCGACGACATCATCGAGTGGCGTCTGGCGCCCGGAACGATTCTCGGTGAGGTCGAGCAGGCTGCGCGACTCGGGGTGTCCCGCACGCCGCTGCGAGAAGCGCTGTCACGACTGATGACGGATGGGCTGGTGTCGAGCCAGTCTGGTCGCGGCCTTGTCGTTACCGATGTATCGGTCGACAACATCCGCGAACTCTTTGATGTGCGCAAGGCCCTCGAAGTGAAAGCGGTACGTCTGGCGGCGCTGCACCACACGGGAAGCACCTTCGCCGATCTCGAGCGGGAGTTTGAAACCGTTCCTGACTTGCTGGCGCGCGATGACAGCGACCGCAGCGCCTACTTCGATCTCGTGCGTCGCTTTGATGCGGCCGTCGATGACGCCGTGGAGAACGACTACCTCACGGGTGCCCTCAACTCACTGCGCACCCACCTCGTACGCGTGCGTCGACTCGCCAAAGACAACCCCGAGCGCCTAGCGGCCGCGGCCAAAGAGCACCTCCTTATCGTGCAGGCCATCGTTGCCGGCGACCAAGAACTTGCCGCGCACGCTACTCATGTTCATCTCCATCACGCGCTCACAAGCGCATTAGCCATGGCTGCAGATTCCCCTCTGCGCGCCGCCAATTGAAAGGCTCCACCGTGAAAAATCATGCTCTCCGCGTCTACCGCAGCGACGAGAATCTCGCTCGCGAAGACCAACTTGCCCACAAGATCGCGGCGATCGCAGCCGAACAGCTTGAACCTACGGATGCCGTGACCGACATGGTCATCAACCGTGTGATTGACAACGCCGCTGTTGCCACTGCATCCCTCACTCGTGCACCGGTGGTGTCAGCGCGAGCGCAAGCTGAGCGTCACCCCGCGGAGCCGGGCTCCACTGTGTTCGGTTCTGATCTTCGCGTCAGCCCGGAGTGGGCAGCCTGGGCTAACGGTGTTGCCGTTCGCGAGCTCGACTACCACGACACCTTCTTGGCTGCCGACTACTCGCACCCCGGCGACAACATCCCGCCGATCTTGGCTGTTGCCCAGCACACGGGCCGCACGGGGGCCGACCTGCTGCGCGGCATCGTTACGGGCTACGAGATTCAGATCGACCTCGTGAAGGCGATCTGCCTGCACAAGCACAAGATCGACCATGTTGCCCACCTCGGCCCGAGTGCGGCCGCCGGCATCGGTACTCTTCTCGGGCTCGACACCGAAACAATCTTCCAGGCCGTTGGCCAAGCTCTTCACACGACCACCGCCACGCGCCAGTCGCGCAAGGGCGAGATCTCCACGTGGAAGGCACACGCTCCCGCTTTCGCCGGCAAGATGGCTGTCGAAGCCGTCGACCGTGCCATGCGCGGCCAGACCAGCCCCACCCCGATTTATGAAGGTGAAGACGGCGTAATTGCGTGGATGCTCGACGGTCCAGACGCACACTACGAGGTTCCGCTGCCCGAGCTGGGGGAGGCCCGCACCGCGATCCTCGACTCCTACACAAAGGAGCACTCGGCTGAGTACCAGGCACAGGCGTGGATCGACCTCGCCCGCAAGCTGGGGCGCGAGCATCCTGAACTCGTCGAAGAGAACATCAACCGCATCGTGCTGCACACGAGCCACCACACGCACTATGTGATCGGCTCGGGCGCGAACGACCCGCAAAAGTACGACCCCAACGCGAGCCGCGAAACGCTCGACCACTCCATCCCGTATATCTTCACGGTCGCGCTTCAGGACCAGGCGTGGCACCACGTCAACAGCTACGCTCCCGAGCGCGCCAACCGCGCAGACACGGTCGCATTGTGGAAGCGTGTGACCACCGAAGAGGACGCCGAATGGACGCGTCGCTACCACTCGATCGACCCCGCCGAGAAGGCATTCGGCGGTCGCGTCGAGATCGAAATGACTGACGGAAGCCGCATCGTTGAAGAGATCGCCGTCGCTGACGCGCATCCGCTCGGTGCTCGGCCCTTCGCCCGTGAGCAGTACATCAACAAGTTCCGCACCCTCGCGGATGGTGTGCTCGCGAGCGACGAAATCGAACGCTTCTTGGACGTCGCCCAGCGCCTGCCGCAACTCTCGGCATCCGAACTTGGTGAGTTGACCGTCCGCGGCAACTTCCCCGCCATCACCGCCAAAGGAATCTTCTAATGTTGTACGCCCAAACCGATCCAGCAACCAAGCGTGCCCAGTTTCGCGAGCGTCTTGCGAGCGGCGAACTGCTGCGCGTGCCCGGCGCGTTCAACCCGCTGAGCGCTCGTCTCATTCAAGACAAGGGCTTTGACGGCGTCTACATTTCGGGTGCTGTCATCAGCGCCGATTTGGGCTTGCCCGACATCGGCCTGACGACTCTCACTGAGGTGGCCGGTCGTTCACAGCAGATCTCGCGGATGACCGACCTGCCGTCACTCGTTGACGCCGACACCGGTTTTGGCGAACCCATGAACGTGGCTCGCACCGTGCAGACTCTCGAAGATGCGGGTGTCTCCGGGCTCCACATCGAAGACCAGGTCAACCCGAAGCGCTGCGGACACCTCGACGGCAAAGCAGTAGTCGACACGGATACTGCGCTCAAGCGCATCCGCGCCGCAGTCGATGCCCGTCGCGACCCGAACCTGTTGATCATGGCTCGCACCGACATCCGCGCCGTTGACGGTCTGGACGTTGCGATGGACCGCGCGAAGCAGCTTGTTGACGCGGGCGCCGACGCGATCTTCCCTGAGGCGATGAAGGACCTCAGCGAGTTTGAGGCGATGCGTAACGCCGTGGACGTTCCGATCCTCGCAAACATGACAGAGTTTGGTAAGAGCGAACTTTTCACGACAACCCAATTGGGCAATATCGGCGTAAACATTGTTATTTACCCCGTAACCCTGTTGCGTAGTGCCATGGGTGCTGCGGAGCGCACTCTCGATGCAATCAACGCCGACGGCACTCAGCAGTCTGTTGTCGGCGAGATGCAGACGAGGGCTCGCCTGTATGAACTGCTCGATTACGAAAGCTACAACACCTTCGATTCATCGGTGTTCAACTTCACGCTCGACAACCACCACTAAACGACGCACTCATTAACTTGAACTCGAAAGACACCACCGAGGAGCACCATGACTGACCTAACAGGTACCCCCGCCGCCGAGATTCGCAAGGGGTTGGCCGGCGTCGTCGCCGACACCACTGCGATCTCCAAAGTGAACCCGGAGACTAACTCCCTTCTCTATCGCGGTTACCCCGTGCAGGAATTGGCCGAGAAGTGCACCTTTGAAGAGGTGGCTTATCTGCTGTGGCACGGTGAACTGCCGACCGGCGAGCAGCTCGAAGAGTTCCAGCGCGTCGAGCGGGCGCAGCGTCACCTCGACGCTCACACCAAGCGTGTGATTGACGAGCTGCCGCTCAGCGCGCATCCGATGGATGTCGTACGCACCGCCGTCAGCGTGATCGGCGCGATGGATGACACCCTCACCGACCCCGCCAGCATGATCGACGCAGACCTCAACTTTCAGCGCTCGCTGACTCTCTTTGCGAAGCTGCCCGCGATCATCGCGTACGACCAGCGCCGTCGCCGCGATCAGGAACTTGTTGAGCCGCGCGATGACCTCAGCTATTCGGCCAACTTCTTGCACATGACCTTCGGCGAGGTTCCTGACCTCGTTGTCGTGAACGCGTTCGACGTCTCGATGATTCTGTACGCCGAGCACTCCTTCAACGCCTCAACCTTCACCGCCCGGGTCGTCACGAGCACGCTCAGTGACCTCTACAGCGCCGTCACTGCCGCAATCGGCGCCCTCAAGGGTCAGTTGCACGGTGGAGCGAACGAAGCTGTCATGCACGTCTTCGACGAGATCGGCACTGCCGCGAACGCCGAAGCGTGGCTCGAGACGGCGCTCGCCGAAAAGCGCAAGATCATGGGCTTTGGCCACCGGGTCTACAAGAACGGTGACTCGCGGGTTCCCACCATGAAGGCGGCGCTCGAAACTCTGATCGCCGAGTATCGCCGCCCCGACATGATGGAACTCTACGAGGCACTCGAAACGGCCATGACGAGCCGCAAGAACATCAAGCCGAACCTCGACTACCCGAGCGGCCCCGCGTACAACCTCATCGGCTTCGACACCGACATGTTCACGCCGCTGTTCGTTGCTGCGCGAATCACCGGCTGGACCGCTCACATCATGGAGCAGGCTGCTTCGAACGCCCTCATCCGCCCCCTCGCCGCGTACTCGGGTGTTGACGAGCGCCACATCAGCTAGAAGGTTTGCCCGTTCGCTGGGAGCGTGATCTGCGAGGGTGGAATCGTCAGGCGTGAGTGGCAGGATGGGGACATGACTGTTCCCCAGATTGAACTCAACGACGGCAATTCCATCCCGCAGCTCGGGTTCGGAGTCTTCAAGGTTGACCCCGCAGAAACCGAGCGCATCGTCACCGACGCGCTCGAGGTTGGCTACCGCCACCTCGACACCGCCATGATTTACGGCAACGAGCAGGGCGTCGGCAACGCCATCAAAGCCTCGGGCATCCCGCGTGAAGAAATCTTCCTCACGACGAAGCTGTGGAACAGCGACCAGGGCACCGACTCTGCTCGCGATGCCATGGATCTCAGCCTCGAAAAGCTGGGCCTCGACTATGTGGATCTGTATCTCATCCACTGGCCTCGCCCCGACCTCGACCGGTACCTCGAGACCTGGCTCACGATGGAAGACATCAAGGCTGAAGGCAAGACGCGATCGATCGGTGTCAGCAACTTCCACCGCCCGCACCTCGAGAAAATTCTTGCGGGAAGCGAAACGGTGCCCGCAGTGAACCAAATTGAACTTCACCCCGCGTTTGCTCAGCGCGAGCTGCGCGCCTATGGTGCCGAACTTGGCATCCACACGGAGGCGTGGGGCCCGCTTGGGCAAGGCAAGTACGACCTGTTCAGCGAGACGGCACTGCAGACTGCCGCCGAAGCACATGGCGTTTCACCTGCTCAAGTTGCGATCCGTTGGCACCTGCAGAGCGGCATCATCGTGTTCCCCAAGTCGAACTCGCGTGAGCGTATGGCCGAAAACTTCGACGTCTTTGGCTTCACACTTTCTGCGGACGAGATGGCATCGATTGATGCGATCGACCGCGACCAGCGTGTAGGCACGAACCCCGACGAGGCTACTTTCTAAGGACAGCTTCGCGCTTCGTATCGAGGCCGGCATCCGCACTCCTTTCGGTGAGCGGATGCCGGCCTCTGTCGTGGGGAGCGCTGGTACGCTTGACCTTCACAGAGTGTTGCTCGCGCTATGAGCGAGCGCGCAACACAACGAATTGAGCGGCGAGGACCAGAGTCATGACAAACCCCGGTCTCTATCAGAGCCCCACAGAGGGTTGGGCATTTATCCCGTTTCTGGGTGCCGTTGCCACGTTCGGGATCGCTGTAATCGCAGTCCTCTATTGGCTTGCCGGCCCTGGCCGCAAGTTTCGGCTCCGTGCTTTCGGGCTCACCGTGCTGGCGATTGCCGCCGGAACGGCGAGTGCGTTTGGACTGATCGCTGCCGCAGACAGCTTCGATGAGCGCCACACTGCGGCATTTGCGGACTACTCGACTGCCGTGCAGGAGTGGGCAGCAGAAGAATACGGTGTCACCCTTACGGATGATGACGTCATTGATATGAGCCAGGGCCGGCCCGCCATCGTCGAGCGCAATGGTCAGGATTGGCGTGTGCTGCTTGAAGTCGTGGCAGTCAATGGCGACGTGCAGCTGCACGAAACTCGCGAGATCCCGACTCCCTAGCGCTTGGCCGAAAGAGGCAGCATGGACCGGTCTGCGGTACTAGCGCTCCTAAAAGAGCTTGCTGCGGTCTTGGGGCTGATCAGGAGCTTTCGTCCTGCGGTCTTGGGGCGAATTCGCACCGCCGCCGCTAGATTGGCTCAATGGCGAGTGCACACCGATCCCCAACCGAGGCAGAGCTGCGGCTTTTGCGTGCTTTGGTCGAACGAGCCCCGCGGTTCTCGGGTTCGCCTGCCGTCCTCACAGAATTGACCGTTGCAGCAATGAACGATGGCGGTATGGGCAGCTTGGCGATCGGCCCTCCTTCGCTCGAACGACGTTTCGAGGATCAAGTAGCGGAGGTAACTTTCTTTGATGTTGACGGCATGTGGGTTTCCGCCACGCTGAACGTGGATCAGTTCGGTGAGCTATTTGGGCTCGACGTGTTCAAAGGTGATTTTTCGCCCCTGCGAGAAATCCCCCAAACGTTTCGGTGAGAGGTCAACCGGGACACTTAGCGTCACAAGGTTCGAAGGTGTCGAGCGAGCGTTCAGATTAACGGAAACAACGCTGGCGTAGCTCTAGAAGTTGATCGACTTTGGTCGCTCGGGGGTATCGCTTTTCCCGTCGGCAAGTATCGCGGTCACCATCGATACCGCTCGGGGGTCGAGGGTGTCACCCGGGTAGAACTCCTCGTACAACTCGTCAGCGTCGTCGAGGGAGCTGATCTCGCACAAGCTCAGAAGTAGTCGGATGTCGCGGGTGTCACGACCGGGGCGGTTGGCTCGCAGTTTCATCGCCAAGAGTGCCTCTTTGGATGCGACCTGAATGACGATGTCGTCGCGATCATAGATCGTGTCCCATTCAACAGCGCGGCCGAGGGTCGGCAGAGCATCCGCTTTGGTGACTTCAAAATTGAGCCAGGTGGGATCCCAATCGTGGCGTTGCGCAACGCGGGCGGCGGCTGAGGCGACCGCAGCATCACTCCCCGGGCGAACGTGCAGTGAATCGAGATCTTGGGTGGTTCCGCGGTCGAAATAGCGCAACGAGAGGGCCGCTCCGCCAACCAACCGGATTCCTGCCACTTCGCCCTCCGCGCGTAGCTCCGCAATGAGTTCACGCAACCCGGTGATGATGTCATCCCTGTCGAGAGTGGTTGCCACGACTACACGCTCTCGAACGTGTCACGCCACGCAAGAACGCCACGTTTAGCGAACTCGGCGGGGACATCTGCGAGTGGAGCAATAGGGTCTGCGGGATCTACGTCAAGCGTTCGGTGTTTGCTGAGGAACCGGTTGGGGAGATCAACCCACTGCGGCAGAGGTATTCCCTCGTCGGAGAGACGCCACGCTACAAGCGCCGCTAGTGCGGCATCCCACACCGGGTCTCGAGTCGACTCGGGCTCGGCAAGCCCGAGGACTCCGCGAATCAGTCCGTGCTCGGCCACAAGGTTGTCGTTGAGCTGCAGCAAGGCCCGAAGGGCTCTGTCTTTGTCACCGGCTGCGAGCTGGTGACGGATATTGGTGGCGGCGGTTGCTGCGTCGTCCCGGCGAGTGGGGGCCGAATACAACCGGTGCCCCGCTCCGGCTAACAGGCGATCGACGGTGTCGTAGCTTGCATCGCGACCTCGTTCCGAGCGTGAAACGCTGCCCTGATCGATCGAGGAACGAGAAGCAAGCTGCTCCTGGGTGAGCCGTCCACTTTTTCGGGCAGCACGGATTAATGTGGATGCATTTGCCATAGTGATCACCGCCCTTCTTGCTTCCCAATATAGCTTGGAAAACATATTTTGGTAAGGTCAGGTAATTTCGGATGCTCCCGCTCGCTGGGCTGTCCACGATCACTGCCGAGATCGCTCGTCACTAGACTCGAGCGCAGGAGGCGACATGAGCAAGCGCGGGCGGAAATCTCCGCCTAAGGTGCGGATGATGGCTATGGCACTCATCGACGAGCGTGGCCTTCGCTGGGAGTTCGATACCTCGATGGGCTATAGCAACGGCCGCGCGCTCTCCGAATTTGTGGAGCGACCTAGCGTGAAGCGGGTGCTTCTCCAGCGCGATCGAGACGTGAGCGACATCACCGCGAACTCGACGAAGCGCCGAGAGCTGCTGAATCCCGAAGATGGCAAGCGCATCAACTCTTCTGACGAGTACGGCGCCGGAATCTGTCGACGCGGGCCGGACGAGATCGCAGTGATCTCGCTCATTCGCTGATGGCGCTGCATCGATTTAGGGCACCATGCGCGCGAATAGTGGGCAGATTTCTCAGCGGGGATGTTCCCCAAGAATCGGATGGTCATGGAACTGCTAACGTCAGATCCAGGGGCGCCGATCCCGGCAACCAATGCCCAAGGGTTTCTTTTTCTCGGTATGTTGTTGCTGTTCGTTGCCACACACGCTTGGACCCAGCGAGAAACTTACGCGCGCAAGAGTCGCGAGCGTTTCGAGAAAATGGGTTGGACGTGGTTTGCGCGTCTCGTACCCAGTGACCGCAGAAATCGTCGGATATTGGTCGGCTTCGCAGTGGCTTGGGGAGCGTTGGGGATACTGTCGCTCATAGCGGGCGTGGTGTTCGCGTTCTTGGGCATGTAGCAAGGGGCCACCGTGATGAGCTAAGCAGGACGTCGTTATTCGACCTGCGAAAGCCCTACCTCCACCGCAACCCCTGGCGGTGTCTCCACGAGCAACCCCGTCCCCGCGAACGCAGCTCCGAGGTCGGCACGGGTTTCGGTGAAGTGTTCCCACCCTTCGGTGTGGAGGCCGACCACGTGGTCGACGCCCAAGATGCGGGCGGCTTCTGCGGCATCCGCTGATGTCAACGTGAGAGGACCGTTGACCGCGGTGATGCGGGCAGCGCCCGCGAAGAGCACCGCGATGCTGATGTCGGGAAATCGGTCGGCGATTTGCTGCACGAGCGGCAGGGAGGCGTTGTCGCCGCTGACGTAGATGGTGGGTTCGCCCTCGGCCTGCAGTACGAAACCGGTGACCGGGCCGAGCCGGGCCTCAGAACCGGGAGGGCCATGCAGGGCCGGCACTGCGGTGACGGTCACGGCGCCGACTTCGCGAGATTCCCACGAGTCGAGGCCGACAACACCGCCGCCGAAGAGGTCAGAGCCCGCCTTCATGGTGCTGATCGTCAGCACGCCGGTGGCGAGGAGTTCGAGCCCTTCGTAGTCGAGGTTGTCTTGGTGTTCGTGATGCGATAGCAACACCAGATCGACAGCGCCAACATCCGCTCGGCTCAGCGCCGGACCCGCTGTCTTGGTGAGCGGCACACCGCCCTCGTCGGGGTAAAGCTGCGGGGCATCGAATGTGGGATCAGTCACGATGCGCAATCCCGCATATTCGAGCAACGCGGTGGGGCCGCCAATGTAGGTCACGGTCAACTTCGACATACTCTGAGACTATGCCCAATCGTCTGGAAACTGCTGCGAGCCCGTACCTGAGATCACACGCCACCAATCCGGTGGACTGGTGGGAGTGGTCTGCCGAAGCTTTTGCCGAAGCGGAACGCCGCGATGTGCCCGTGCTCGTCTCCATCGGCTACTCCACGTGCCACTGGTGTCATGTGATGGCGCGCGAATCATTCAGCGACCCCATACTGGCCGCCTACCTCAACGAGAACTTTGTAGCGATCAAAGTCGACCGCGAAGAGCACGCCGAAGTGGACTCCACCTATCTGGCGGCGGCATCCGCCTTCACGCCGAACCTGGGCTGGCCGCTCAACGTGTTCGTCACCCCTGCGGGGCGAGCCTTCTTTGCCGGCACCTACTGGCCGCCGACCGCTGTGGGGCAGCATCCGGCATTTCGGCAAGTGCTCGAATCGGTGATGGATGCGTGGGCTGCGCGGCGTGAGCAAGTGGAGACGAGCGGTGCTGCGATTGCCCAGGCGCTCGCTCAGAGCCGCGGTGTGGAGAGCGAACTCGTCACCGACTTTGCCGACGTTATTGACGCGCTCGCGGCCGCCGAAGATCTTGACCATGGCGGATTCGGCGACGCCCCCAAATTTCCGGTCACGCCGGTGCTGCGGTTCCTTCTCGATCGCGGTGCCCGCTCCGCCGAACACTCGCCCGAGGCAGCCGGTCTCGCCGACCGCACGCTGGCGGCGATGGCGGCATCCGCCCTGCGCGACCCGGTTGATGGCGGCTTCTTCCGCTACTCCACCCAGGCCGACTGGAGCGATCCGCACTACGAACGCATGCTCTACGACAACGCCCAACTGCTTGCCGCCTACGCGCTCGCCGACTCGGCTGAGATCGCCACGGGCGTCGCCGAGTTCTTGCGCGACCGATTGTTGCTGCCCTCTGGAGCATTCGCATCGGGCCTCGACTCCGAGAGCACTGTCGACGGCAAACGCGTCGAAGGTTTCTACTATTCGCTGGATGCCGCGAGCCGCGCCCGCGTCGAAGCCCCGCCCCGCGACGACAAGATCCTCACCGGCTGGAACGGTCTCGTCATCGAAGCTCTCGCCCTCGCCGGCGCTCGTCACGGCAACACCGAGTGGATCGCGCTGGCTCGCGGTGCCGCTGACTTCTTGCTGGCTGAGCATGTGGGCGGTGTTGGCGGTGCGGGGCAGCGCCTCGTGCGCACCTCCATCGATGGCATCCTTTCCGACGCCGCCGCAACCCTTGAAGACAGCGGAATGCTCGCCCAAGGTCTGCTCGAGCTCTCGATCGCTACCGGCGAGGTTCGGTACGCGCTCGCGGCCCGTGACCTCGTCGACGGAGCGCTCGCAGCCGGAGCCGCGGGCTCGGGAAGCTCGCCCTTCGGCCTCCCCGGCGGCAGCGATTCCGTGCTCGCCGCGCAGGGTCTCTCGACCGAAGCCGACATCAGCGACGGAGCCCACCCCAGCGGCCTCAGCGCCATGGCCGCCGCCGCTCACACCCTTTTCGCTCTCACCGGCGACGCCCAATATCGGGATGCCGCCGAGGCTTCTATGAAGCTGGTCGGCCAACTCGCAGCCCAGCAACCGATCTCGTTCGGAACCGCCCTCACCCTCATGTCGGAGCTCGGTGCACCCTTGCGCCAACTCGTCGTCGTGACGGCGGAGGAGACAGGCGCGGCGGACTCCGGTGATCCTGCCAGCGAGGCTGGCGGCACCTCCGACGGAAGCGCCGCAACGAGCGGCGAGCTCACGAGTCTGGCGCGCAGGCTGCACCGCGCTGGGGGCATTGGTGTCGCGGTCTCGCAGGCTCAGGCGGACGCGTTTGCGGCATCCGGTTTCGAGCTGTTTGCCGCGCGCACCGCTACCGGCGGCGCACCGACGGCGTATCTGTGCGAAGAGTTTGTGTGTCGCCTGCCACTCACGGATGCACCTGCGCTGCGAGCATTGCTGGGAGCGAGCTAACGGTCGACAACGTCACGCGGGCGAGCTACAGAATCCCGAGCGCCTGCCGCACGTGCACGTACTGCGTGAGGAAGGCGCGTTCATCGAGGCGTTTGCGGCGCATCCACGACGTCACTTCGCTGTTGCTTTTGCTGGCGTTGCAGGAGCCGCAGGCGGGCACGACGTTGCCCACGGTGTAGCTGCCGCCGCGGGAGATCGGTTGAACGCAATCTTTTTGAAGCGCAGCATCGGCAGCGGTGCAATACGCGCAGCCGCCCCACTCGCGCTTGAGCGATTCCCACTGCTCGGCGGTGAGATCGTTGTCGGCAGCGTCGACACGACGTTTGCGGCGTCGTGCAGCGCGCGCCCGTCGAGTGTGCGCTACAGCCATAGAGCTAAGTTAGTGCACCGCTGGCCACCGCCTAGGCTGACGTCGCCGTGGCATGCGACCGCCGCGAGCCCCCACCCGGATTCTCTAGAGTTCCCGGAGTCATCAGTAGCAGTGCAACGCCACCCACCACGGCGGAGGCGACGAGCAGCACGATGAGGGGCGCCGTCCAGTTGCCCGAGATGGCGTGAACGACACCGACCGACAGCGGTCCGAGGGCTCCGAGCACGTAGCCGACTCCCTGCACGAAACCGCTGAGCGCGATTGAGCCTTCATAGGTGAGGGTGCGTAGGTTGACCAGCAGCAGGCTCAGCGGAAAGATCAGCGTGCCGATTCCGAGGATGGAAACCCACAGCCAGGTCATGACCGACGGTGCCAGGATGAGCCCGAGATACCCGACAACGAAGGCGGCAACGCCCGGGTAGACGAGGAGCAGTGGCTCGCGCATCCGGTTCGCAATAAAGGGCACGAGGATCGCGGCAGGGATGCCGATGGTCGCGAACAGCGAGAGAAGTTGCCCGGCTTCGGTTTCGGTGGCGCCCGCGGTCGATACCAGCATGGGGGGCAGCCACGCGAACATCGCGTAGCCGTTGAAGCTGGAGATGGCGAAGATGAGCGAAACGCCCCACGCGATCCGTGATTTCCAGAGGCCACCGATGCGGGGCGTCGGGATTGTGGAGGCGGCATTGGCGGTGTCTCGACTGCGACGCCCGACAACGAGTGCGATCCACGGGATGATCGCCAGCATGCCAATGAGTGCCCAGGAGCCGAGCGACTCACGCCACCCTGTCGCCTGCGCGAGAGGCACCGCCAGCAACGGTGGCACGAGCGCGCCAACGGAGATAAGCGTCACATACAGCGACGTGACGAGCCCGATGCGTCGCGGAAAGTACTTCTTGACCAGCGGAGGCAAAAGAACGTTCGCGACGCCCATGCCGAGGAACGCGAAGATGCCACCCAGGAGGAGGCCCGCGAAGGAGAAGCTCGTCGCACGCACGAGCTGACCGCCCACAATTGCCACGAGAGCGCCAAGCAGAATCCACTCCGCGTGCAGGCGACGACTGACCAAATGCATCGTGAGGCCGGCGACAGCGAAACATGCCGGCGCGAGCATACCGAGGATGCCGAGAGCAACGCTGTCGAGCGAAATGTCCCGCTGCACGGCGACGATAATCGGCGACAACGATGCGACCGCCGGGCGAAGGTTCAGGGCGACGAGCAGGATGCCGGCCAGGGCGAGGGGGCCGCCCCAGCGTCGATTCACAGTGGCCAAGCCGGGGCGGCGTCGGACGGGCGGGTCTGCTCGTACCAGTGGCTGGCGCGCATGACTTCGAGGTCGTCATAGCGGCGCCCGGCGATCTGTAGTCCGATCGGGCGACCGTCGGCGGTGAAACCACAGTTCAGTGTCGATGCTGGCTGTTCCGAGAAATTGTAGGGAGCCGTGTAGGCAATGTGGTGCAGCGAGGTTGCGGCATCATTGCTGGGCATCGGCCACTCGGCAGGGAACGCCGCGACGGGCGATGCTGCAGACAGCACCAGATCGTAGGGCGCGGTGGAGCGCACCGTGCTGTCACGCATCGACTGAATCGTTTGGTAATGACGCAGCGATTCAACGCCGGTAACTCCCTGCCCGGCGAGAACCCAGTCTTGGATGAACGGCAGCACCATCGCTTGACGCTCCGGGCTCAGCGCCTCGAAGTCTCCGAGCGAACGCACCCGCAAGAACATGTCGAGGTCATCGAGATACTCCTCGGTCATGGGCGGGGCTATCTCTGTGATCTCGGCACCGGCGGCAGCAAAGTGGCTGACGGCATCCTGAATCGCAGCGGCGACCTCAGGGTCGGTCGGCAAGCCAGCGCCACCCTCCAAGTGGAAGGCGACCTTCTTGCCGCGCATCGCAGCCTCAAGGTCGGGATAGTGGATGTCGCTCCAGTCGAGATCTTGCTGGCCGAGGCTCGTGTAGTCACGAATATCGGGTCGCGTCATCACGCTCATCATGAGGGCCGCGTCATCGACCGTGCGGGTGAGGGGGCCAGCGACGCGACCCATGTAAGGCGGATCGACGGCGACGCGTCCCGAGCTGGGCTTGAGCGTGACAAGCCCGAGCCACGTTGCCGGAAGGCGCAGTGATCCGCCGATGTCAGAACCGGAATGCAGCGGGCCAACGCCCGCCGCCGCTGCAGCACCGGCTCCACCACTGGAACCACCAACAGTCCACGCAGGGTTCCAGGGGCTGCGGGTGATGCCGTGCAGCGACGAGACACCCGAGGAGAGCATCCCGTAATCAGGCATCACAGTGATGCCGAAAATGACGCCACCCGATTCTTTGAGGCGGGCCGCGAGAGGGCCGTCGGCGGTGGCCGGAGGCGCGTCGAACTTCGCTGCCGTGCCCGAGGGCTGGCTGAAGCCGGCCAGCGCTACGTTCTCTTTGATCGTGGCCGGAACGCCGTCGATGGCGCCCAGCGGTTCGCCAGCAGCCCAGCGCTTCTCGCTCGCCTCAGCCGCAGCGGTAGCCCCCGCGGCATCAATGGCATAAAAACAGTTCAGCTCAGCCTGCTTGGCTTCCGCTCGCTCGAGCACAGCGCGGGTGACCTCGACGGGGGAGATCGCTCGGCTCGCGAAGAGAGAAACAAGTTCAGTAGCGGTCAGCGTTGCCAGCGATGCGGTGCTGCCGGTGGGGGTGGCGGTCATGCGAGGACGCTCCAGTCGAGGTCAGTGGGGAGAGGGAAACGTTCCAGAGTCACTACCGGGGTCGTCACGGTGCGAGCGCAATCAATGGCATCCAGGATCGCGAGACGCATGGCTTCGGCCGCTGCGGTTTGCAGAGCGAAGAGCGACGCTACGCGGCCGCTGCGGTCATCGCCGGCCAGTTCCTTTTTAGACGTAGCGAGCACAAAAATGGTGTCGCCATCGGTGAGCGTGTGCACGGGGTTCAACACCCGAGCGAACCCATCGTGGGCGGTCGTCGCCGTGCGCGACGCTTCCGCCGGATCGAGAATCGCATTCGTCGCGACTACAGCGATGGTCGTGTTGAGTCCCTGCGGCGGCGATGCCGAACGCACCGGCTCGAGGCCAGCCGCCGCGGCTGCAGCTTTACCGCCTGCGGTAGTGGACGCAGCCGTCTGAGGAAGCCACGGCATCCCGACCGCATTGACGACCACGATTGCCCCGACGACGATGTCTCCGTTGTCTCCGGGGAGAGTGACCGAGGCTGTGCCGACGCCGCCCTTGTAGAGTCCGCCGAGCGCGCCACCGGTGCCAGCACCGACGTTGCCGCGCTCAACGGGGCTGAAGGGTGGGCTGGCGGCAGCGGCTGCTGCGGCGTCGTAGCCCATTTGCTCGGTAGGGCGATTGCCAAATTCTCCACCGCGCCCGAGATCAAAAATTGCGGCAGCGGGAACAATCGGCACCACCTCGTGGGGGAGAGTTCCGACGAGGATTCCGCGCTCATCCTCGGCACACCAGCGCTGAGCGCCCTGGGCCGTAGCGAGCCCAAAAGCACTCCCGCCCGTGAGTACAACTGCATCGACCGTGGGCACCAGCGTGCGTGGGTCGAGGGCATCGGTCTCGTGAGTGCCGGGGCCACCGCCTCGCACATCAACGCCGCCGATGGTGTCGGAGTCAGGCAACACCACGGTCACGCCGCTGAGCCAACCATCGCCCTGCTTGTTGACCTGACCAACACGGATGCCGTCGACATCAGTAATGGATCCAACGTCGCGGCGGCCGGCGCCGGCTGCGCCGCTCACGAGCGGGCCCGTCCGGCGAGCTCGGAGATCGACGGTGTCGCACTCACGAGCTTCTGGGTGTACGGGTGAAGGGGATTGTCGTAGACGTCGTCTGTCGGTCCGCATTCGACGATGCGACCATCCGACAGCACCGCAACGGTGTCGCACGCGTGCCGGATAACCCCGAGGTCGTGCGAGACGAACAACAGCGTGAGCGCGTACTCGTCGACAAGGTCTGAGAGCAGGTTGAGCACCTGTGCGCGTACCGAAACATCTAGAGCGCTCACTGCCTCATCGGCCACCAACACGCGAGGACGCGTGATGAGGGCCCGCGCGATCGAAATGCGCTGGCGCTGACCACCGGAGAACTGGTGCGGATGACGGTGCATGACATCCGCGTCAAGGCCAACAGATTCCAGCTGGGCAATCACTCGCTCGCGGGACTCATCGCGGCTGACCCCGCGCAGTGGCTCAGCCACGATCTGCTCGACCTTCATGCGCGGATCGAGTGACCCCATGGGGTCTTGGAACACGATCTGCACTTGGCTGCGGAAGTCGCGCAACTCGCGCTCCTTCGCGCCCGCAAGCTCTTGCCCGGAGACCGTGATGCTGCCGCCGGTGGGCTCATCGAGGGCACACATCAAGCGCATCAGCGTCGACTTTCCCGACCCTGATTCGCCGACGATGCCGAAGCGCTGGCCCTTGGCCACATCGAAATCAAGCCCGCGCAGACCGTGCACGACGGGCGGCTTGCCGAAGAGCTTGCCACCACCGCGGCGCTTGTACTGGCGCGTGAGGTCGCGCACCCGAATCAGCGGCTCGCCCTCGATTTCGTTGAAGATGATCCGCTCATCCGGGTCGGTGCGGCGCTGGTGAGGAATGACGAAATCGAGCGTGCTTGCCGACGCCGGAGTGGCGATGGTCGGCTCCACCGGGGCGGTCGGAGCAGCAGGCTCCTCGAGCGCAGCGGCGAGCTCGGCAGCGGTGGGAAGCGTGATCGCACTGGTCGCAATCGTGTGCAGGCGACCCCGCTCATCCACGACAGAAAGGTTCGACGCGGCGATGAGTGCTTTCGTATACGGATGCTGCGGGTTGGTGATGACCTGCTCGACCGTTCCGTCTTCCACAATGTCGCCCTTGTACATGACGAGTACGCGCTCGCAGACTTCGGCGACCACTCCGATGTCGTGGGTGATGAAGAGGAGCGAGGTGCCGCGTTCGGTGACGAGCCCCTCGATCAGGCGCAGCACTTCTGCCTGCACCGTGACATCCAGAGCGGTGGTTGGTTCGTCGCACAGCAGCAGCTGGGGGTCGTTGGCCATGGCCATGGCGAGCATGACGCGCTGGCGTTGACCGCCCGAGAGCTGGTGGGGGAACGCGAGCGCGGCTTCGGCGGGGTTCGGTAGCTTCACTTGCGCCAGCAGCTCAACGGCGCGGGCGGCGGCCGATTGGCCGGCCGGAACCGTGCCGTGCTGCGTCATGATTTCGGCGACTTGCGCGCCAGCTTTCATGAGCGGGTTCAGCGCGGTCATGGGCTCTTGGAAGACCATGGCCATGGTGTTGCCGCGCAACTGGCTCAACGTGGATTCGGAGGCGTGCACGAGATCTCCGTGGCCACCGGCAAGGTGAATCTCGCCATTGGCGGCGAGTGTCTCGGGCAGTAATCCCATAACGGATGTTGCGGTCAGGGATTTGCCGGAACCGGATTCTCCGATGAGTCCGACGCGCTCTCCGGGGGCGATGTCGAAGCTGATGCCGTGCAGTAGCTCGGCGAAGGCGGAGTTGACGGTGAGGTTGCGAACGCTGAGCGTCGGTTCGATGGGGGAGTCTGTCGTGGTCATCGTTTTACCTGCATTCTGGGGTCGAGCCGGTCGCGTAATCCGTCACCGAGGAGGTTGAAGCCGAGCACCGCAATCGCGATCGCGATTCCGGGCCAGACGACCAAGAGCGGTTGAACGTAGAGGTAGCCCTGGGCGTCTTGCAGCATGCGGCCCCAGGACGGTGTCGGCGGGGTGGTGCCGAGGCCGAGGTAGGAGAGGGCTGCTTCGGCGAGCACGGCGATGCCGAAGGAGACGGATGCTTGCACGATAAGAATTCCGGAGATGTTGGGCAGCACGTGCTTGACGCCCACAAACCAGCCGTTTTTTCCGGAGGCTTTGGACGCCTGCACATACTCACGGCTCATCACCTGTTGAGTGCCACTGCGGGCGATTGAGGCGAAGGATGGCGCTGAACCGATGCCGAGCGCGACCATCGCGGTGGTGGTGTTTGCTCCGAAGACGGCACCGAAGATGATGGCGAGCAGCAGGGCGGGGAAGGCGAGCAGGATGTCGTTGCCCCGCATCATGAACTGGTCGAGTCGTCCTGGGTTCATGCCAGCGACGATTCCGAAAGGAACTCCGAGTACAGCCGCAATGCCGACGGCGACGATTCCGACGATCAGTGAAATTTGGGCGCCACGAAGGATCGAGCTGAGTACGTCGCGACCGAAGTTGTCGGTGCCGAGGAGGTGCTCGGCACCGGGTGGAAGCAGAAGTTCTCCGGGAAAGACACCTTCGGGGTCGAACGGAGTCCAGAACGCGGAGAGCACGGCGGCGAAGACGATGAGCCCGATCAGGATGATGCCGACGACGAGGTTGCCGTTGCGGCGTTTGCCCGAAGGAATGGCGTTTTTGCGCAGGCGCGGGGCTGCGGGAGCGGGAGTGGTTGTCGTCATGATGCGCTCCGGAGTCGGGGGTCAACGATGGTGTAGGCGATGTCGATGAGAAGGTTGAGCAGCAGTACGAGGGCCACGAGAACCATCACAATTCCTTGGATGCTTGGCAGGTCGCGCAGGGCCACCTTGTCGAGCAGGAGGCTGCCGAGGCCGGGGATCGCGAAGACGCGTTCGATGACGACGGCGCCAATCAGCAGCGATGCAATTTGAAGGCCGAGCACGGTCATCACAGGAATGGCGGCGTTACGAAGGCCGTGTCGCATGAGCGCACGGTTGGGGGTGAGGCCCTTGGCGCGGGCGGTGCGAAGGAAGTCCTCGCGCATCACCTCGAGTACCGATGAGCGAACGTAGCGGCTGAGCACTGCGCCCTGCACCGAGCCAAGCGCGATGGCCGGAAGGATGAGGTGCTCGAGAAAGCCAATGAAGTCTTCTCCCGGGTCGTCCCAGCCTCCAGCCGGCAGCCATTTGAGCTTGACGGCGAAGAGCGCCACAAGAAGGATTCCGAAGAGAAAGCCGGGGATCGAGATTCCGATCTGGCTGATGCCGGAGATGATCACGCCGTCGGCTTTGTTCTGGCGAACGGCCGAGAGGATGCCCATGGGGATGGCGAAGAGCAGCGCGAGGATCACGCTGGAGATCACGAGCACTCCGGTGATGGCAAGAGCGTCGCCGATCTGGGGCCCAATTTCTTGACCCGACACCGTTGAGGTGCCGAAGTCGCCGATGAGGAGGTGTCCGAACCAGTCGAAGAACTGAGCGTAGAGGGGGCGGTCGAGGCCCATGAGTTGCTCTTGGGCGGCGACTTGAGCTTCGGTGGCGTCGATGCCGAGGGCGACGCGCGCCGCGTTGCCGGGGAGGATCGACAGCATCAGGAAGGTGATGATGGATGCCGCCACCAGAGTCGCAGCAAAGATGCCGATTCGGCGGGCGATGGTCAACAACATGATTGGGCCTTTTCGCAGTGATGGATCTGGGGCCTGGCGGGCGGAGCCGGAGCGTCAGGGATGGTGACGTACTGGCCCCACCCGTCAGGGGAGTGGTGCTGGTGAGGCTAGTTCTAGCGTGCGATTGTTGTCAGGTCGAATGACAACGTCGGCGCGTTCAGCGGAACCCCGGTGAGGTCAGCGTCTGCCGCCGTCACGTTCGGGTTCAGGAAGAGCCAGTCGGCCGCGGCTTCTTCGGCCATGGTCGCGGTGGCTTCCTTCATCAACTCGACGAAGGTTTCTTCGTCGCTCGCGTCAGCTTCAGCGAACAGTGCCATTACTTCGGGGTTGTCGTATCCCGCGTAGTAGGTTGGCGCCGCAAATGCGCTGACATCGCGTGGTTCGGTGTGAGCGATGATCGAGATGTCGTAATCGTGGTTGGTGAAGACCTCGTCGAGCCAGACTGCGGGGAACTCCAGTGTGGTGACGTCGGCGGTGATGCCGACCTGCGCGAGCTGATCCTTGACGACCTGTCCGGCATCCACCGCGTAGGGCAGGTTCGGGAGCTTCATCGAAACGGTGAGGTCACTGACGCCTGCTTCGGCCAAAAGTGCTTCTGCCTTGGCGGGGTCGTAGGGGTAGAGGTCAACGAGTGAGTCATCGAACCAGGGGTCAGTCGGCGGAACCATCGAGCCGATGATCGAACCGTAGCCGCTGTTCACGGTGTCGAGCACGGCCTGGCGGTCGACGGCGTACATGACGGCTTGACGAACGCGAACGTCGCTGAAGGCGTCGCTCTGGTTGTTCAAGGTCATCGTGGTCTCGCCGGTTGATGTTCCCTCGTAGACGGCAAAGTCGTCATCCGATTCGAACTGACCGATGAGCTGGTACGCGGTGAGCGCGGAGATGAGGTCGATATCTCCACCGAGCAGGGCGTTGGTCTGTGCTGTGGCGTCGGCGTAGTAGTTGAACGTGACGTCGCTCATGAAGGGTGCTTCACCCCAGTAGTCGTCACGCTCGGTCAGCTCGAGGCTGGTGCCTGAGGTGAATTCGCTCACGTCGTAGGGGCCGGTGCCGACCGGGTCGGTGGCGAGGTCATCGATGCCGTCCGGGCTGAACATGGTTCCGACCGGGCCGGCCATGTTGAAGAGCCAGCTGTTGCTCGGAGTGCTGAGCGTGATCGTGACCTCGGTGTCGGAGACAACATCGACGGATGCGATGGGGTCGAGGTAGCCAGGGCCGTTGGCGGTCCAGTTGTCGGCGACGCGTTCGAGGCTGAACTTGACGCTCTCGGCGGTGAAGGGCGAACCGTTGGAGAAGGTCACGCCTTCGTGGAGCAGGAACGTGTAGACGAGTCCATCGTCGCTGACCGAGTAGGACTCAGCGAGCAGCGGCTGGATGTCGCCGGCGTTGTCGATTTTGACGAGGCCTTCGTAGACGTTGTAAAGCAGTGCCTGCGGGATCGCGGCACCGCCGGTGGTCGAGTAGTCGAGGCTTGCCGGGGAAGCAAGCAGGCCGACAACAAGCTCGGTGCTTGCGGCAGCATCGCTGGAATCGTCGGCGGCTGAACATCCGACGAGTGCGAGGGAAGCAACCATTGCGGTTGCGGTGATGGCGAGGGATTTCCGCCGGGTAAAGGACCTCATGTCTTGACAATCTCCTTGGTTTGTTTCCGATTTATTGCGGGAAAGGGAGTGGTGCGAAACGGGGTTGAAATGTGATGGATAACGGCCCGAAACAACTGGTCTGACCAGTACACTTGGGACGTGTCCGATAGTGTTGCACGCTCCACGAGGGTCGTCAACACGGGGCGCGAAATGATCAAAAATCGGCAACAATGATGTGCAAAAGGAAAGTAGATGACTGACAAAACTGAGTTCGTCGCCGTCAAGCCTGTGCGCGCGTATGAAGCGATCGTGGAACAGATCGAGCAAGCGATCGCCACGCGTCAACTCAACCCCGGAGATCGTCTGCCGAGCGAACGAGACCTGATGGGCACCTTCGCTGTGAGCCGCGCGACCGTGCGCGAAGCCCTTCGTGTGCTCGAAAGCGGTGGGCTGGTGCGCTCACGCCCCGGCGATCCTCGCGGGCCAGAGATCCTCCAAGCATCACCGGCAACGCTGCATAAAGCGATGAACCGCTTGGTGCGCAGCGGCACAATCCAGCTCACTGAGCTGGTTGAATTCCGCGTCATGCTCGAAGGGGCATCCTGCACCCTGGCTGCCGAACATCGCACACCGGAGCAGCTCGAAGTAATGCGCACCGCGGTGGAAGCCATGGAGTCGAGCATCGCCGGCGGCTCAGCGGCGTTTAGCCAAGCAGATGTCGAATTCCACGCCACGGTGTGGGAGGCAAGCCACAACCAACTCATGCAGATTTGCGGTGATGCCGCCCGCGGCGCGCTCGTTGATCTGGTGAACGACCGCATCAACAGTGCGCCAGACTCCGGCGCGCAAATGAAGCTGTCGCTCGCCCATGACTACGAAATCTTCAACGCCATCGAAGCCCAGGATGGCGCTCGGGCTGGGCAGCTCGCCCGCACCTTCGTTATTGAGTACTACGGCGACATGATCGAGCACGGCGATCGCAACGGCCTTGCCCTGCTGGGAGTGCCGAGCGAGTAACGCCCCGTGAGGCTAGCGCCCCGCGCGACGCGACGAGATAACCCCGGTGTCGAAACCCATGAGGTTGAGGCCACCGTTGAAGCGTGCGTGCTCGACCTTAAGGCAACGGTCCATGACGATGGTGAGCCCCTGCGATTCGGCGTAAACGGCGGCCTCTTCATTCCAGATTCCGAGCTGAACCCACACGGCCGGATTCTGGCCATGCAGTGCGCCGATGGCGAGTACGTCCTCGACCACGGCGGGGATGTCGCTGGCCTTGCGAAACACGTCGACGATGTCGGGCACTTCGGGCAGCGACGCGAGATCGGGATAGGCCTTGTGGCCCAAAATCGTGTCGGCGTTGGGGTTCACGAAGTACACGCGGTAGTCGGTGGACTGCAGCAGATACGTGCCCACGAAATAGCTCGACCGTGAGGGATTCGGGGAGGCCCCGACAATGGCGATTGACTTCGCCGCGCGCAGGATCGCGGCACGCTTTTTGGCATCCGGCCCCACCCAGGTTCGCTGCGACTTGAGCAGTTTGGCGAGCGGGGAACTGGCGGGCAGATCGCACGTGAGCCCATTGCTGAGCTGGGTGGTCTGCACTTCTTCTGTCGACATCCTTAGCCCTTCACTGCGATGGTCAGCGCCTGATCGAGGTCGGCGATGATGTCTTCTGGATCTTCGATTCCCACGCTAATGCGCACAACGCCCGGCAGTACACCGCCGTCGATGAGTTGCTGCTCGGTGAGCTGCGCGTGTGTCGTCGACGCGGGATGAATTACGAGCGTCTTCGCATCACCAATGTTGGCAAGGTGGCTGGCCAGCTCAACGCTCTCAATGAACTTCTGACCGACGGCCCGACTGTTCTGCGTTCCCGTGCCGCGAACCTCGAACGAGAACACCGAACCGGCACCCTGGGGCAGATATTTCTGCGCACGCTCGAAATGCGGATGCCCCGGCAGGCCTGCCCAGTACACGGTTTCGATGCGCGGGTCGGCTTCGAGCCACTCGGCAACGATGCGGGCGTTGTCGACGTGGGCTTGCATCCGGAAAGGCAGAGTCTCCACACCGGTCGCGAGCAACCAGGCCGAGTGCGGCGCAAGGGCGGGCCCGATGTCGCGCAACTGCTCAGCGCGCAATCGAGTGAGGAAGGCGTATTCGCCAAAGTTGCCGCTCCAGTTGAGGCCGCCATAGCTGGGAACAGGCTCATCGAAGAGGGGGAAGTGCTCGTTGGCCCAATCGAAACGACCACTCTCGACGACGACACCGCCGAGAGTGGTGCCGGCACCGCCGAGAAACTTGGTCGCCGAGTGAGTGACGATATCGGCGCCCCACTCGATCGGGCGGCTCAAATACGGGGTCGCGACCGTCGAGTCGATAACGAGCGGAATGTTGTGGGCGTGCGCGACCTCAGCGAGTCCCTCAATGTCCGCGATCTCGCCGGAGGGATTCGCGATGGTCTCCGCAAAGATCAGCTTCGTCTTCGGGGTGATCGCCGCCGCATAGTCGGCAGGGTCGGAGGAGCGCACAAACGTGGTCTCGACCCCGAAACGGCGCAGCGTGACATCCAACTGCGTAATCGAGCCGCCATAGAGGTTGGCACTCGAAACAATGTGATCGCCTGCACCCGCGAGCGCCGCGAACGTGATGAATTGCGCGCTCAGTCCGCTGCCGGTGGCCACAGCGCCGAGGCCGCCTTCAAGCGAAGCGACGCGTTCCTCAAAGCTGGCGACCGTCGGGTTGGCCAGCCGGGAATAGATGTTGCCGTACTTCTGCAGAGCGAAACGGGCTGCGGCATCCGCGGTGTCATCAAAGACGTAGGCGCTGGTCTGATAGATCGGCAGAGCGCGAGCGCCCGTCGCCGCATCAGGGATGTTGCCCGCGTGAATTGCACGCGTGCGGAAACCATAGTCGCGATCAGCCATGGCTTCAGGCTACAGAGAACGGATGCCGCCAGCGGTCTTTCGACGTAACAGAACGCCACGAAAGTGGTCGGTCTAGATCCACGTCGGCAGCCACCAGCGCAGCCGGAGCAGGTCGTAGTCGATGGTTTGGCCGGTCCAGAGCGGCCAGAAGAACACGCTGACCGCGATGGCGACGACGACAAAGACGGCGACGACGCCGAGCCCGCTCGTGCGTCGATAGCGATCGTCGTCGGATCTGCCGATGATCACCCCGAGTGCGGCCACGAGCGCCAGGATCAGGTACGGCTCGAACACGATTGTGTAGAACTGGAACACGGTGCGGTTCAGGTAGAGCAACCACGGCAGGTAGCCGGCGGCGATGCCCATCAGAATGAAGCCGGTCTGCCACTGGCGGTAGCGCACCAGCCGGTACACGAGATACAGCATGGCCGCGGTCGCAGCCCACCAGATGATGGGGTTGGCGATTCCAGAGATGGAGGCGCCGCAGGCATCCGCGAGACAGCCGTCGTCGCCGCGGGACAAGTTTTCGTAGAACATGCTCGTGGGGCGGATGAGCAGCAGCCAGGTCAGCGGGTTTGCTTGATACGGATGTGGTCGGCTTTCGCCCACGTGGTAGCTGTAGACGCTCGACTGAAAGTGCCACAGGCTTTGCAGGTCGAGCGGCACCCAGCTGAAGAAACCTGTCCACGCGTTGCCGTCGTTTTCGGCCCAGTTGCGGTCGTAGCTGTTGTCGCTGAGGAACCAGGCGGTCCACGTGCTGAGGTACACGAGCAGCGCAATCGGCACGGTCAGCAGGAAGCTGACGGGGGCTTGCTTGAAGAGAGTGCCGGAGCCCCAGAAGCTGATGCCGGCGCTGCGGCGCGCCAGAGCATCCACTACCAGGCTGTAGACGGCGAAGGCGGCCAAAAAATAGAGACCATTCCATTTGACGGCGGCAGCAAGCCCGAAGGCGACGGCGGCGAGAATGAGCCAGGGCCGCCACCACAACGCAGGACCCCATTCGGTGCTCGCGCCGCGGAGCCCACGGCGACTGATCCATAGCGCCAGCCGGGTGGCCGAATGCTCGCGATCCAGCAGCATCGCACCGACCCCGAGCAGGGCGAAGATCATCACGAAGTTGTCGAGCAGCGCGACCCGACTCATGACAATCGCGTTGCCATCGATCGCCATCAAGAGCCCGGCGAGAGTCGCCAACAGCGTGGAGCCAAACAGTTTCTTGGCGATCAGCATGAGCACCACGACCGCGAGAATGCCGACAATGGCGGTCGCGATGCGCCAGCCAAAGGGATCTTCGCCTCCGCCCGGCAGCATGCCCAACCCGATCAGCCACTTGCCGAGCGGCGGATGCACCACAAACGACGGGTCATTCAGAAAGATGTTGACCTTGCCGCTGTTGAACAGGGCATCGGCTTCGGCTGGCCACTGTGCCTCGTAGCCGAGATTCACGAGCGTCCACGAATCTTTCACATAAAAGGTCTCGTCAAACACCAGCGATGACGGATGCCCGAGGCCAACCAGTCGCGTGAATGCTGCAATCAGCACCACAATCGCCGGCCCAGCCCAGCCGAGCCAGCGGCGGGTCAGCGGACTTCTCGCCGCCCACCAGTGATCGAGCGCCGAGCCCTCGTCGGCGGCATAGTGGCGGCCCGGGGGTGCTGAAGAATCCGAAGCCTCTGAGCCGTCCGAAATCTCAGACGCACGTGCCGGCAACTCGTTCGACAGGATGTCGTCGAAGTCGCGCGGGTTCGTCTGGCTCACCCCGCAATGGTACTGAGGGAAACCATGCGCTGCAGACCGGAGCCCAGTGTTCTGGGGGAGTCGACGCTAGCTCGCGGGAAAGATTTCGTCCCAGCGCCCGCTCGGGGTTCCGAAGGACTGCCAGATCCAGGTCACTGCGGTCTCGGCCGATGGGCGCGGTTCCATCGCGAGCCACGCTTCGATGATGCCGAAGGTTGCGCCGGTGATGCTGGCACTTTCGATGTCGAGGGCGATGCCTTCCAGCTGGTCGCTGCCGTGGTTGATGATTCCTTCGCGCACGATCTGTTTGAGCCGGGTGCGCATGCGCGAGGCGACGAGGGCTGAACCTCGTGGACCTAAAACGCTCGAGTAGACCGCCGCGTTGGCATCGATGTGGCCGAGATAGTTGCTGAGCGCGGGCGGGGCTGTGGCGCTTTCGGGGTCGAGGTCGGCCAGTTGAACGCCGGCCTCATCCGCCGCGGCTTCGATGGCGAAGGCCAACAGGGTCTCTTTGTCGGCGTAGTGCTGGTAGAAGCTGCTGCGGTTGACGCCGGCGCGTTCGGCGATGTCGCTGACGGTTACTTCGTCGAAGGCGCGTTCTTGGGTGAGGGCGAAGAGTGCCTGTTGCAGGCTCTGTCTTGTTCGTTCTACGCGCACATCCATTCTTTGATTCTGGCAGACAATCTCACCGCGAATGTGAGTTTTCCGACAGTTGTTGGAAAACTCGTTGAAGACGAATACGATGGCCATGGCCCGATGAAGTGCCCCGTACTGTTTTCTACGAGAGGTCCTCTTCAGCATGGCTGAACTTCTGTATCGCCTTGGCCGACTCTCGGCCCGCCGCGCTTGGCTCTTTATCGTGAGCTGGATCGCTGTTCTTGGTCTCGCCGTTGGTGGCTTCGCCCTCTTCGGCGGCACGCTGTCGTCGACGATGTCGATTCCCGGCACCGAAACAGAGCGTGTGGCCTCCGAACTCACCGACCGCCTCGGCGACATTGGCGGCATCTCCGCCACCGTTGTGTTCGGTTCAGAAGACGGCGAAGCGTTCTCTGCTTCGCAGCAGTCTGAGATTACGGATGCTCTCGCCGAGCTCACCTCACAGAACGATGTCAGCGCGGTCATCGACCCCTTCGAGACTGACGCCCAACGCGACGAGCAAGCGCAACAAATCGTCGACGGTCGCGAGCAGATCGACGCAGGCAAGCAGCAGATCATTGACGGCCAGGCCCAATTGGATGCAGGCGCTCAAGAACTTGAGGCTGGTCAGACCCAACTGGATGCCGCGATCGAGCAGGCCAAAGCGGCAGGCTTCTACGAGGCATCCGTCGCCCAGTTCGATGCCCAACAGGCTCAGATTGATGCCGGACTAGCCGAGCTCACCGCCCAGCAGGCCACGATCGACGAGAACGCGACGCTGCTCGACGAGCAGGAGCAGCAGCTTGGCTACGGCGAGCGCCTCATGGATGCCGCCGCCGCAATCACCTTTGTCTCCGACGATGGCGCTACGGCGCTCGGCCTCCTCACGTTCGACAGCGAACTGCTCGACCTCTCGGGGGAGACGAAGAGCGCGATCGCTGCTGAGCTGGATGCCATCCAGATCGATGGAGTGACCGTCGACTATTCGTCGTCGATTGCGACCTCGACCGATGGCCTTCTCGGCATCGGCGAGTTGATCGGTGTGCTGCTTGCAGGTCTCGTCCTGCTCGTGCTGTTCCGCTCGTTCTTGCCTGCGGTGCTGCCGATCGTGTCATCGCTCATTGGTGTTGGCGTGGGTGTTGCGGGTTCGCTCGCTCTGTCGGGCGTCGTAGAAATGACCTCGGTGACGCCGATTCTTGGTGTGATGCTTGGCCTTGCTGTCGGTATCGACTACACACTCTTCATCGTGCAGCGTCACCGTCGTCAGTTGGCGGCGGGCATGGAGCTCCACGAGTCGATCGGTCTCGCCAATGGCACGTCTGGCAATGCGGTGTTGTTCGCCGGGTCGACGGTGTTGGTGGCGTTGCTCGCCCTCAATGTCAGCGGCATCCCGTTCCTCGGTGTGATGGGAACGGTCGGCGCCGTCTGCGTGCTCGTCTCGGTTCTTATTGCGGTCAGCCTCACCCCGGCACTGTTGTCGTTGCTCGGCACTCGCGTTCTGTCGCGTCGTGCCCGCCAGGAAATCGGGCATGAGGTGCACAAGCAGGTTGCCGCGCGACCGATGCGCACGAGCCGCGCGATTGCGATCCTCGTGGTTGCCATTCTTGGACTGCTCGTGGTTGCCATCCCCGCGCTCTCGATGCGTCTCGGCTTGCCGGATGGTTCGTCTGAGCCGGCCGATTCGACCCAGTACCGTGCCTACACGACGGTCGCTGAAGAATTCGGTGCCGGTCAGAACGGTGCGCTCTTAGTCACGGCCACCCTGCCCGAAGGTGTGGAGGAGGATGCCGTTGTCGAGACGCAAGCCGACCTCGCCGACATGCTGCTGGCCTTCGATGACGTCGTCGCGGTTGCCCCCGTTGGTGTCTCGGATGAGTCAGATTACTTCGCGTTCCAGGTCATCCCTGTTGACGGTCCGTCGAGTGAGTCGACCGGCCAACTCGTGCACGACCTGCGCGACAGTTCGCCGCTCGATGGTGGAATCGAACTCGGTGTTGCGGGTTCGGCCAGCGGAAACATCGACATCTCCGAGAAGCTCGCGGGAGTGCTGCCGCTCTACCTCGCCGTGGTCGTGGGGCTCTCGCTGCTCATCCTGATTCTGGTCTTCCGTTCGCTACTCGTGCCGGTTATTGCGACTCTCGGCTACGTGTTGTCGCTGCTGGCCGCGTTCGGCGCGATGGTCGCCGTGTACCAGTGGGGCTGGTTGGGTGCCGTCTTCGGCGTCACCGATCCGGGGCCGCTGTTGAACTTCGCCCCGATCATCATCATGGGCGTGCTGTTTGGCCTCGCCATGGACTACCAGTTGTTCCTAGTTTCGGGCATGCGCGAAGCGTACGTTCACGGTGTCCCGGCTAGGGCCGCGGTCATGAGCGGATTGCGCAGCGGGCGAGCGGTTGTCACGGCCGCCGCGATCATCATGATCGCCGTCTTCGGAGGCTTCGTCTTCTCGCACCTCGCGATGGTGCGCCCGCTCGGCTTCGGTCTTGCCGTCGGCGTGCTGTTCGATGCCTTCGTCGTGCGGATGTTGCTCATCCCGTCGCTCATGCACTTGCTTGGGGCCTCCGCGTGGTGGCTGCCGAAGTGGCTCGACCGCATCCTGCCCAGTGTGGATGTCGAGGGCGCCGCTCTCGAGCGCAGTCACCCCATGCACGTTGTTGCTCCGGATGACGCGAGCAGCAGTTCAGAGCCTGCACCCGCTGAGCGCTAACCGCTAACACTCGCTCCCGCTGCCCGGGGAGGCTTCCGCTACAGCGGGGTCTCTTCGGGCAGTAGTGCGTTCGGCCCCGCCCCGGGTTCTCCGGGCACGCGGGATGCCGCCCGCACGGCCCCGATTGATGCTGCGATCACGAGCGCGATTCCGACTCCCTGAATCAGGGTGATGCTTTGCCCGAGCACGAAGAAGCCAGCGCCGGTCGCGATAGCGGGAGCTAGAGCCATGAGCACCGAGAACGCGGCGGCGGAGATGCGACGCAGTGCGATGAGTTCGAGGGCGTAGGGAATCGCTGATGAACAGATGGCGACCGCGAGGCCGCGCACGAGAATCGATGGTTCAAGCAGAGTGCTTCCGGCCTGCGAGATGCCGAAGGGGAGGCTGATGATCGCGCCGATTGCCATGGCGATAGCGAGGCCATCCAAGCCGGCAAAGACTTGGCCGGTTTTGCGGGACGCCAAGATGTAGCCTGCCCACGACACGGCGGCGGCGAGCGCGAAGGCAACACCGACGGGGTCGAGGGCGCCAACGCTGCCCAGGCTGAGCAGGGCGACACCGGCGAAGGCGAGCACCGCCCACAGCCACGCGCTGGCGCGGCGGGCGACGATAACGGAGAGTACGAGCGGGCCGAGCACCTCAATAGTGACGGTCGCCCCAAGGTCAACGCGCGAGAGAGCTTCGTAGAACAGCAGGTTCATGCCGCCGAGCGAAATACCAAAAATGACCGCCATGATCCACGCGCGCTTCGAGATGGCGCGCAGGTTGGGGCGGGCAATCGCCAGCAGAATCGCGGCGGAGAAAACCAGGCGCAGCGACACCATTCCGGCGGGGCCGACTTCGGGGAACAGCAGCACCGCTACCGAAGCGCCGACGTCCTGAAAGATCAGGCCCAACACCACAAGCATGACAGCGCCGAGGGGCGTTCCCCTCAAGGGCGGACGAGTCGACATAGTGCAACCCTACGACCTCAGAAGGGGTGATCTGCGCGCGAACGGGAGCCGAATTCTGCGCGTTGTGCGCGGGTGGGAGAATGGCCGAGTGATCATTCTTGCGGCGACTCCCATTGGCAACCTTGGCGACGCGTCTCAGCGCCTCATCGAGGCCCTCACGAACGCTGAGGTGATCGCGAGCGAAGACACCCGCACGACCATCCATCTCATGCGCGCTCTCGGCATCGACAACCGGCCGCGGCTCATCCCGCTGCACGAACACAACGAGTCAGAGAAAGCCGCCGAGATCGTCGAGTTGGCCCGTGACGCCGACGTTCTGGTGCTCAGCGATGCTGGGATGCCCGCCATCAGCGACCCCGGATTTCCTCTCGTCTCGGCAGCCGCCGCTGCGGGGGTAACCGTGACAGCTCTGCCCGGACCGAGCGCTGTGCTTACCGCCCTCGCCGTCTCCGGCCTGCCGACTGACCGCTTCAGCTTCGAAGGTTTCTTGCCGCGCAAGGGCCGCGTCGCCTACTTCCGCACCCTCGCGCGCGAAGAGCGCACGATGGTGTTCTTCGAGAGCCCTAACCGTCTGCCCGCGGCGCTCGCCGACCTCGCCACCGCCTTGGGCGATGACCGTCGCGCCGTCGTCTGCCGTGAACTCACCAAGATGTATGAAGAGGTTGCCCGCGGCACCGCCGCTGAACTTGCCGCCAAGTTCAAAGACGGCGCCCGAGGCGAGATCTGTCTCGTCGTCGAGGGTGCGCCGCCCGCGACATCCGATCTCCCGACCGCAGTCACTTACGTGCTCGCGCTGGTCGCCGATGGTGCTCGCCTGAAAGAGGCGGCGACCGAAGTGGCCGAGCAAACCGGGCTCAGCAAGCGCGAACTCTACGAAGCGGCCTTGCGCTCCAAGCCGTAACCTCTCGACTCCAGCTGACGGTCATCCCGCCGCTGAAGCGAGGGATCGTTGTCATCGTGAGCGGTTTAGGCCGCTGACTCGCACGCAACCTTCAACTCGTGGTGGTCTTTCGTGAGCGCCTTCTTTGTTGCTCCGAGGAACAGTAATCCGACCACGCTCATGAGACGTGCCCCGAAGGTGAGCGGTGTCATCGTGAAGCGGTAGTCCAGCCGAGTTCCGCCGTGACTCGGCATGAACAGGTACACACTTTGGTAGTGCATGCCGTGCGACTGCGCATCCACGGTGTACGACACATCCTGCTCGTAGGCCGTCACCCACATCACTTCGGTGGCTTCTTTTCCCGCAAACACGCGGGTCTCACGCCACTTGGTGCCGACAGAGAGTTGCGCAGGGCCCTCAAGAACTTCGAGCGAGAGGATGCCGCTGACTCGGGACGGTGTGCTGTCGAGGTCAGTGAAAATCTCGAAGACGCGTTGCGTTGGCGCATCAATGTGCACGCTTTCGGTGATCTTCATTGAGTCTCCCAAATTCGACGCACGACGTGAAGCTCTCGGCGCATGAGCGGCAGCGTTGCGTAGATGAAGCCTACGACCTTATGCCGCGACGGGCACCTGCGCGTTCGCGTCAGTGACGGTGCTGCTCCTGCGCACGAATCGCTTGAGGGCGACGACGATGAGGGCGGTGACGATGGTTCCGGCAACAATCGCGAGCAGGAACATCGGGAACGGATTGATCGCGAAGAACACGAACACTCCACCGTGCGGCGCCTGCGAGGTAACGCCCGCAGCCATGATGATTCCACCCGTGACGGCACTGCCGATGGCGCTGGCAGGGATCACGCGCAGCGGGTCAGCAGCAGCGAACGGGATGGCGCCCTCCGAGATGAACGAAGCGCCGAGCAACCAGGCTGCCTTGCCGTTTTCCTTCTCGACGGGCGAGAACAGGCGGCGAGCAAGCACGGTGGAGGCGAGCGCCATCGCGAGAGGCGCAACCATTCCTGATGCCATGACGGCGGCCATGATCATCCATGGTGCCTGGTTGTCGATGGCACCGGCACCGAGACCGGCGACAGCAAAGGCGTACGCCACCTTGTTCACGGGGCCACCGAGGTCGAAGCCCATCATGGCTCCCAAGATGAGGCCGAGAACGACAGCGGAGGCGCCGGTCAGGCCGTTGAGGAAATTGTTGAGAGCAACGGTGAGGGAGGCGATCGGTCCGCCAAGGATCAGCACCATGAGGCCGGAGGCGAAGATCGACGCCAGCAGCGGGATCACGACGACGGGCATGAGACCGCGGAACCAAGCTGCGGTCTTGCGCTGAGCAAGCCAGTGCGCGGCGACACCGGCGAGGAGTCCACCGACGATTCCGCCGAGGAAGCCAGCGCCCATGAGGCCAGCGACGGCTCCGGCGGTGAAGCCGGGGGCGATGCCGGGGCGGTCAGCAATCGCGTAGGCGATGTAACCGGCGAGGGCCGGAACGAGGAAGCCCATCGAGGCAGCACCGATCTTGAAGGCTGCAGCGCCGAGGTACGCCGCGAGGCCACCCTCAGGCAAGTTCCAGAGGCTGTTCTGCGCGATGATGTCGCTCGCGGTGTCGGTGATCAGGTAGCCACCAAGCAGGAAGCCGAGAGCGATCAACAGACCGCCACCCGCCACGAACGGAATCATGTAGCTCACACCCGTGAGCAGGGCTCGCTTGACGGTCTGGCCGAAGTGCTCGTCGCTCGTGCTGCTGGTGGCCTCGCTTGCTGCGCTGTCACCGGCAACGCGCGCAGCGTCGGGGTCGCTCGCGGCGGCGAGAGCTTCAGCGATCATCTCGTCTGGCGCGTCAATGCCGCGCTTCACAGGCGACTGCACAAGAGCCTTGCCGGCGAAACGAGCCTTGTCGCGCACATCCACATCCACAGCAAAGATGACAGCGGATGCCGCAGCAATAACCGCAGGATCCAGCGGCGTTGCCCCCGACGAACCCTGAGTCTCGACGTGGAGTTCGACGCCAGCTCGTTCTGCGGCGGCGGCGAGTGAATCGGCGGCCATGTAGGTGTGGGCGATGCCGGTGGGGCACGCGGTGACGGCAATCAACACGGGGCGCGCGGCGCCGTCTGAGCCCGAGGCAGCGGTCGCGGCGGGAGCAGCGTGCTTGGCGGTGCTCGCTGCCCCGGCGGCACCAGCACCAGCAGCAGATCCAGCCCCAGCGGCGGGAGCAGCCTTCTCTTCGGGCGCGGTGGCCTGCTCGACGAGAGCAACGATGTCTTCGCGGGTTTCCGCGGCACGCAGGCTGTCAACGAACTCGGGGTTCACGAGCGACCGGGCAAGAGCGGAGAGAACCGTGAGGTGTTCTTGGTCGGCGCCGGCCGGGGCCGCGATCAAGAAGATGAGGTCGGCTGCAGCATCCGTCGCCCCGAAATCAACGGCGGGCTTCAGGCGTGCCATCACGAGGGTGGGTTCGGTGACGGCTTCTGAACGGCAGTGGGGGATGGCGATTCCGCCGGGAACTCCCGTGTCGGTGAGCTGTTCGCGAGCCCAGGCGTCGTCGAAGAGCGACTCCGCGTTCGTGGCACGGCCCTGTTCGGCGACGAGATTCGTCAGCGCGCGAATGACACTTTCGCGGTCGGTGCCGAGATCGGCATCCAACAACACGAGGTCGGTAGTGATGAGGTGCGACATTGCTTTCTCCTTGTAGGCAGCAGTGGTGATGCTGAGATTTATGGTGCGGTGGGGCGGCTGAGTAAGCGCACGTCAGCGGCGGTGGGGGTGGTGTCTTCGGGGCTCGGCATGGTGCTGCCGGGCAGGGAGGCGGCGGCTGCTCCGTGAGCGACGGCCTGCGCGAGGCGTCGTTCGGGGGCAGCACCGCGCTGGTCGGCGAGAAGGTAACCGGCTAAGGAGGCATCTCCGGCGCCGACGGTGCTCTTGGCCGCCACGGGAGGCATGGTCGCGCGCCACGTCTCGTCGGCGGTCACGAGAAGTGCTCCGCGCGATCCGAGGGTCGCGAGAACGGCACGGCAGCCACGGTGCACGAGCGTGAGCGCGGCGGCGGCCGCGGCATCCGGGTCGTCCTCAAAGGTGTCGGGAAGGCCGGTCATTTCGGCGAGCTCTTCGGCGTTGGGCTTAATGAGGTCAACGCCAACACCCGACTCAATGAGCGCGAGCATGGGGGCACCGGAGGAGTCCACGGCGATGCGCGGGCACGCGCCAGCAGCCGTATCGTCAGCAGCGGCAGCGCGAATGGCTTCAATGACGCGCACATAAAAGTCGTCGCTCAGGCCGGGAGGAAGCGAGCCGGCAAGAACAACCCATTCAGCACGGCGAGCGTGCGAGACGACAAGGTCGATGAGGGCGGCATCGTCATCAGCGGTGAGCTGCGGGCCGGGTTCGTTGATCTTGGTGGTCGTGCCATCGGGCTCGGTGATCGTCACGTTGGAGCGCACGCGACCCGCGATCGGCAGCCCAGCGGTCGGAGTGTGCTCGGCGCGCAGGGCGACCAGCATCGGGTCAGAAGCATCGCCGGGCAGCACAGCAATCGTGTCGAGGCCCGACGCAATGAGCGCTCGCGACACGTTGACACCCTTGCCGCCTGGCTGCTCACTGCTAGCTGCTGAGCGCTGAACTTCGCCGCGGTCGAGAGCAGAGTCGAGCTCGATCGTGCGATCGAGGCTCGGGTTGGCGGTGACGGTGACGATCATGCGATCACCGTTTCGACATCCGCACGCTCGAGCGCTCGAGTGAGATCGTCGTCGGGGGAGTGATCGGTGATGATCGTGTCGACCTCCGAGAGCGACGCGAAACTGATGAGGGTTTCGATGCCGAGCTTAGAAGCGTCGACGAGGGCGATCGCGCGACGCGAACCGCGAGTGAGCGCGCTCTTGACTGCTGCTTCGTCGGGGTCTGGCGTGCTGAAACCAAAGTCGGCGTGAACACCGTTGGCTCCCAAGAATGCGATATCGGGGCGGATGCCCGCCAGCTGGGTGAGCGTGGCGGAACCGACCGCAGCCCCCGTGATGCCGCGCAAGCGACCGCCGATGAGCTGAACCTCAATGTGCGGGCTCTCGCTCACGATGGCCGCAATGGAAATCGAGTGAGTGATGACGGTCAGCGAACCAGTGGATGCCGCGGGCTGCCAGTCACGCAAGTGCTGCGCCAAGCGACTCGTGGTGGTGCCCGAGTCGATGCTGATCGCGCCGGTGAAGGTGGACGGAATAAGGGCCATCGCGGCCACCGCAATGCGCTCTTTGGCATCCGAGTTGCGGTCAGTGCGGGCAGCGACACTTTCCTCGACGCGACTAATCCGAGCCGCCGAGACCGCGCCCCCGTGCACGCGACGCAATACGCCTCGTGCTTCGAGCTGATCGAGGTCTCGACGGACCGTTTCGCTTGACACGTCGAACGTGCGGGCGAGGTCGATTACGGCGACGCGACCAACGTCAGCAAGCGTGCCCTCTATGTGCTGTTGCCGCTCTTCTGCGTACATCCGTAATCTCCAGTGATTGCCAACGCACCCGACTGCGTTTCTGCGAGAGTACGCCTGTTGCCACGGCAATGCAACACAAATACAGAAAAAACCACACACTCCCACATTGGAGAGGCGTGCATCCGACTCCCGACTCGGTCGTGGACTGTCACTGCTGCGCTCTGAACACCCCCGGCGTAATCAATCGACACAGGCGAATAGAATGGGGGCATGTCTGCCGGCGACTCCTTCTACATTGCGACGCCCATTTTCTATGTAAACGACGTTCCCCACATCGGGCACGCGTATACGGAGGTGGCCGCCGACGTTCTTGCGCGCTGGCACCGTCAGCGGGGTGAAGACGCCTGGTTGCTCACAGGCACCGACGAGCACGGCCAAAAGATTCTGCGCACCGCCGTGGCCAACAACACGACTCCGCAAGAGTGGGCCGACCGCCTCGTTGCCGACTCCTGGCAGCCGCTGCTCGAGACGATCGACATTGCCAACGACGACTTCATCCGCACGACTGACGAGCGTCACGAGAAGGCAGTGTCGACCTTCCTGCAGCGCCTCTATGACGACGGCCACATTTATGCCGGCGAATACGAGGGTTACTACTGCGTCGGTTGCGAAGAGTACAAGCAGCTTGATGACCTCGTCACAGCCGCCGACGGCGAATACAAGGGGCAGCTCGTGTGTGCGATTCACTCGCGCCCCGTCGAAATTCTCAAAGAGAAGAACTACTTCTTCCGCATGAGCGACTTCGGTCAGAAGCTGCTCGACCTCTACGAAAGCCAGCCCGACTTCGTGCAGCCCGCGAGCGTGCGCAACGAAATCGTGCAGTTCGTCAAGCAGGGGCTCGACGACCTCTCCATTTCACGCTCCAGCTTCGACTGGGGTGTCAAGGTTCCGTGGGATGAAACCCACGTCGTGTACGTCTGGTTCGACGCCCTGCTCAACTACGTCAGTGCCATCGGTTACGGCGTCGACGACGAACAGTTCGCTAAGCGCTGGCCTGCCGTACAACTCGTCGGTAAAGACATTGCCCGCTTCCACGCGGTCATCTGGCCCGCCATGCTCATGGCCGCTGGGCTACCCGTGCCGCGCGCCGTCTTCGGACACGGCTGGTTGCTCGTCGGTGGCGAAAAGATGTCCAAGTCGAAGCTCACCGGTATCGCCCCGAGCCAAATCACCGACACGTTCGGTTCGGATGCGTTCCGCTACTACTTCATGAGCGCCATCACGTTCGGTCAAGACGGCTCCTTCAGCTGGGAAGACCTGAGCGCGCGCTACCAGTCAGAGCTGGCCAACGGCTTCGGCAACCTTGCCTCGCGCGTTATTGCGATGGTGAATAAGTACTTCGATGGTGAGATTCCGGCGCTCGGTGAGCTGACGGCATCCGACGAAGCGATTATTGCCACCCAGAAGCGTGCGACCGAGCAGTCGAACGCGTTAATTGACACGTTCGCGATCAACGAAGCGCTGGCCTCGGTATGGCAACTCGTGGATGAACTCAACGGGTACATCACCGAACAAGAGCCGTGGGCGCTGTCGAAAGACCCCGCCAACCGCGAACGCCTTGGCACCGTGTTGGCCACGACCGTCAACGGTCTGGGCACCCTCGCGATTTTGCTGTCGCCCGTGCTGCCGAAGGCAACCGAAAAGCTCTGGCAAGCCATCGGTGGTGTGGGTGAACTGCGTGAGCAGCGCATCGACGATGCCACGAACTGGTCGAACACCGGTCGCGTGACCGCGCTCGAATCGTCACTGTTCCCGCGCATCGAAGTGGATGCCGAGAGCGGCACGGCGTGACCGAACCGTTTATTAGGCAGCGTCACCGCAGCGCCGACGATAAAGCCTCTGAGAAGATGCAGTATCCGCCGCTGCCCGAGCCGCTCGAGGGCGTTGTCTACGACAATCACACGCACCTCGAGATCGCTGACGGCGGGCCAGACGGCGCGCTCGACTTCACCGAACACCTCGCGCGCGCAGCCTCGGTCGGTGTGCGTGGCGTCGTGCAGGTTGGCACCGATGTCGCGACGAGTCGCTGGTCGGCTGAACTTGCCGCGACCAACCCGCGCGTTCTCGCTGCGGTAGCGATTCACCCGAACGATGCACCCGAACTCGACGCAGCAGGAGAGTTGGATGCCGCGCTCGCGGCCATCGACGAACTCGCCGCGCTTCCACGAGTGCGCGCCATCGGCGAAACGGGTCTCGACTTCTTCCGCACGGATGACGCGGGTCGCCCCGCGCAGTTCCGTTCCTTTGAAGAACACATTGCGATTGCCAAGCGGCACGGCCTTGCGCTGCAGATTCACGATCGCGACGCCCACGACGACGTCATCGAGACGCTGCTGCGCGTCGGCGCTCCCGAGCGCACGGTCTTCCACTGCTTCTCGGGCGATGCGGCAATGGCGCGCATCGCGGCCGATAACGGCTGGTTCTTGTCGTTCGCCGGCACGGTCACGTTCAAGAACGCGGCGAACCTGCGTGAAGCTCTTTCGGTGATCGATCTCGACCGCATTATGGTCGAAACCGACGCTCCCTACCTCACGCCGCATCCGCTGCGGGGACGGCCCAATGCGCCGTACCTGATGCCGCACACAGTGCGCGCGATGGCAGCCCACCTCGAGATCACCGAGCTCGAGCTTTCGGCTCAGCTCTCCGCCACTACCGAGGCCGTCTATGGTTCGTGGGATACCGAACTTCCCGCCGGCATCGAGGCCGCACCCGCGCGCGGCGACGCGACCGCTGCATCCGTCTCGAGCGCACAGAATGTAGGCACGCGATGAATACTTTGCTCGGTCCCGCCGAAATCCGCGATCTCGCTGATCTGCTCGGCATCCAGCCCACCAAGAAGTTGGGCCAAAACTTTGTCATTGATCCCAACACGGTGCGCCGCATTGTGAAGGCCGCGCACGTCGTCTCGGGTGAGACCGTGGTCGAGGTCGGACCAGGGCTGGGATCGTTGACCCTCGGGTTGCTCGAGACCGGGGCATCCGTCGTCGCTGTCGAAATCGATAAGCGCCTCGCTGCCCAGTTGCCAATCACCGTCAGCCAGATGCAGCCGGATGCTCAACTCACCGTCATCACCGACGACGCGTTGCGCGTCACTGAGCTACCCAACGACCCCCGTGTTTTCGTCGCGAACCTGCCCTACAACGTGTCGGTGCCGGTGTTGCTGCACTTCTTGGAGCACTTCGATTCGCTCGATCGCGGCCTCGTGATGGTGCAGGCCGAAGTCGGCAACCGCGTCGCGGCGGGCCCCGGCAGCAAGGTCTACGGTTCGCCGAGCATCAAGGCTGCCTGGTACGGCGAGTTCTCCACCGCGGGTCTCGTCAGCCGTCAAGTGTTCTGGCCCGTGCCCAACGTCGACTCGGTGCTCGTGCGCTTCGAACGCCGCGAACAGCCCGGCACGATCGACGAACGCAAAGCTACCTTCGCGCTCGTGGATGCCGCCTTCCAGCAGCGTCGCAAAATGTTGCGTCAGTCGCTCTCGAGTCTGTTGGGCAGCTCAACCGCCGCCTCCGATCGTCTCATTGCGGCGGGTGTCGCTCCGACGGCTCGGGGCGAGGAGCTCACGGTGCACGATTTCCTTGCTATTGCCCGCGCGGCGTAGCGCAGCCATTCCGTTTGGTGCCGAACGACGGTAGGTTTACCTCATGTCGGAAGCAACGAACAGCACCCCCAGTGACCGCGACGTTCTAGAAGGAACAGGGCGGCATCCCGATGAGTGGTTTGCTTTTCTCGATATGGCGGGCGCAACCACGTGGCAGCACTCCCAGTTTCTGAGCTGGTTTGAAGCCAATGCTGCTCACGTGAGCAGCGAGTGGGCGGAGTCAGTCACAGCGCGCTATGCGGCGATCCGCGGGCTCACTATTTCCCCGTGATTTCGCTACGGTAACGAGACCCTCACAATTGTGCGCGGGGGCCAGTTATCCCCATCCGGCGCACAGACAGGTCCGCCGCACAAGGTAAGTTTGGTTCATGACTACCGCCCCGGCAGCCTCCACAATGGTTCACGCCCGTGCCCCCGGCAAGGTCAACGTCTTTCTCAAAGTGGGCTCGCTGCTCGACGATGGCTATCACGATGTTGCGATTGCCTATCAGGCCCTTTCGCTGTGTGAAGATGTTCGAGCATTCCACGCCGACGACTTCTCTGTTTCTGTCACGGGAACGGTAAACCTGTCGCGCGTTCCCACCGATGGTTCGAACATTGCGATTCAAGCAGCCCGCCTGCTTGCCCGCCGCACCGGCTACCGCGGTGGCGTTCGTCTCGAGATCGAAAAGCATGTTCCTGTCACCGGCGGCATGGGTGGCGGTTCTGCGGATGCCGCAGCAACCCTCCTTGCCTGCGACGCGTTGTGGGGCACCAACATCTCTCGCGAAGAAATGCTCGGCCTCGCTTCTGAACTGGGTTCCGACGTGCCGTTCGCGCTCACCGGCGGAACCGCGATCGGAACAGGTCGTGGCGACCGACTCAGCCCGGCTCTCGCCAAGGGACAGTTTCAGTGGGTGTTGGCGCTCGCCGACTTCGGGCTCTCCACCCCGGAGGTCTACACCGAGCTCGACCTCCACCGTCAGCGTCACTCTCAAGACATTTTTCCCGCCGAGGTTGCACCAACGGTCGAGACCGATGTGCTGCAGGCGTTGCGCGCCGGCGACCCGCACATGCTCGCCGAATGTCTCCACAATGACCTTCAGGCTCCCGCCCTCAAGTTGCAGCCCTCTCTCGCCGCGGTCATCGAACTTGGCGAAAAGAACGGTGCTCTCGCGGGTGTTGTTTCGGGCTCAGGGCCGACCGTAGCGTTTCTCACAGCCGACCTCGATTCGGCTCTCGAACTGCAGATTGCGCTCAGCGCAGCCCAAATGAATGTGGTGCGAGCAACCGGCCCAGTGCACGGAGCGCGAATCATTAACGCCTAACCGCAGTAGGCTTGCCCGAATGGCACACCTTCTTGGCGCTGAGTCCCTTCATCTTGAATTTCCGACCCGCGTAATCTTCGACAATGTCACCATCGGCCTCGACGAGGGCGACCGTATCGGCATCGTCGGTCGCAACGGTGACGGCAAAACCACCCTTATGCGGATGCTCTCGGGCAAGCTCGACCCCGACGACGGGCGAGTAACCAGACGCAACGGCGTCACTCTCGGCATGCTCGATCAGGCCGATGAGCTCGATGGCACCAAGACGGTGCACGAGACCGTCATTGGCGACATTGATGAGCACGTGTGGGCGGGCGACCCCAAGGTTCGCGACGTCATTGCGGGTCTTGCTGCTGACATCCCATGGGAAGCCAAAGTTGGCGACCTTTCCGGTGGTCAGCGTCGCCGGGTTGCTCTCGCTGCTCTCCTGATTGGTGACTGGGATGTCATCTTCTTGGATGAGCCCACTAACCACCTCGACGTCGAAGGTATCTCGTGGCTTGCGAACCATCTCAAGCGCCGCTGGGGCACTAACGCCGGTGGGTTGCTGGTCGTCACTCACGACCGGTGGTTCCTCGACGAGATTTGTACCGCAACGTGGGAGGTGCACGATCGTCTGATCGAGCCCTTCGAGGGCGGCTATGCGGCCTACATTCTGCAGCGTGTTGAGCGTGACCGCATGGCGGCTGCATCGGAGTCGAAGCGTCAAAACCTCATGCGCAAGGAGTTGGCGTGGTTGCGCCGCGGTGCTCCGGCGCGCACGACGAAGCCGAAGTTCCGCATCGATGCGGCGAATGATTTGATCGAAAACGAGCCGCCCGCCCGCGATAGCGTTTCGCTGTCGTCGATGGCGATGCAGCGTCTCGGCAAGGATGTCGTTGACCTCGAAGACGTCACCGTCACCTATCAGGTCACGGATCCCGCCTCCGGAGCCGCGGGCGAGAAGACTGTACTGAAAGACGTCACCTGGCGCATCGCTCCTGGTGAGCGCACGGGCATCCTGGGTGTCAACGGCGCCGGAAAATCGACGCTGCTATCGCTCGTCTCGGGAACCCTCTTGCCCACCAAGGGTCGCGTCAAGCGCGGTAAGACCATCAAGGTCGCCACGCTCACGCAGCAGCTTGCTGAGCTCGAAGACATTTGGAACGAGCGCGTCAGCACGGTCATCGGTCGCCACAAGAGCACCTATGTCACGGGCGGCAAAGAAATGACGCCGACCCAGATGCTGGAGCGCGTTGGCTTCACAAGCACGCAGCTCTCCACCCCGGTGAAAGACCTCTCGGGTGGTCAGAAGCGTCGCCTGCAGTTGCTGCTCATTTTGCTCTCCGAGCCGAACGTGCTGATTCTCGATGAGCCCACTAACGACCTCGACACCGACATGCTTGCGGCGATCGAAGACCTTCTCGACACCTACCCCGGCACGCTGCTCGTCGTGAGCCACGACCGGTACTTGCTCGAGCGCGTCACCGACCAGCAGTATGCCGTGATGGAGGGCAGCTTCCGCCACCTTCCGCGCGGTGTTGACCAGTACCTCGAATTGCGCACGCAGCAGCTCAAGGGCTCCACGGGGGCAAGCGGCGCTGCCGCTGGTGCTCCGGATGCCACAGCCGCCAAAGCGAAGCCCAAGTTGGGCGGTGCTGAACTGCGCAACTCGCAAAAGGAGCACGCTGCGGCCGGTCGCAAGATCGCCAAGCTGCAGGGGCAGATCGCTGAACTTCACCAGCGCATGGCCGCTCACGACCAGTCAGACTTTGCTGGTCTTGGTGCCCTTGTTGGCGAGCAGCAGGCTCTGCAAGAGGCGCTCGACACCGTCGAGAACCGCTGGCTCGAACTCGACGAACTACTCGCTTAGCGGGCTACCACACCGGTCGGCAGTGCGACGTTGAGACGGAACCCCTCGGGGCCGTTCTCGGCGTTCACGCCGCCACCGTGGGCTTCGACGATGCCGCGCACAATCGCGAGCCCGAGTCCTGCACCGCCTGAACCGCTCGACTCCTGATCGGGAGTGCGGGCTTCGGTGGCACGCCAGCCGATCTCAAACATGTGGCTGAGGTCTTCGCTGGCGACCCCGCTGCCCTGATCGAGCACCGACAGCACGAGGCTCGTGTCGTCGCGCTGGTCGGCACTCACCAGAATCTGCGAGTCTGCCGGCGAGTACCGGATGCTGTTGGTGAGCAGATTCACGACGACGCGAGTGAGCTCGTGGGGGTCGGCCCAGAGCATCCGCCCCTCCACGCCGGCATGGCTGATCTGGATGCCGCGGGCCGCAGCCAGCTGGCTGACGTCGGCAACGGCATCCGACACAATATCGAGCAGCTCAACGTTCTCGGGCCGGAGCTTGAGGGTGCCGCTCTGGATAAGCGACAGCTCGAAGAGGTCATCGACGAGACGATTCATCGTGCCAACCTGGGCGCGAATCTGGCGCAGGTAGTCACTCGGGTCATCCACGACTCCCGCATCGAGGGCTTCGGCGAGGGCGCTGATGCCGGTCAGGGGAGTGCGCAGGTCGTGGGAGATCCAGGCGAAGAACTGGCGGCGCGAGGCGTCGAGGCGAGTGATTTCGTCGCGAGCGGCAGCAAGCCGCTGGGAGGCTTCAGAGAGTTGCACCGATACTTCGGCAACCTCTTTCCACGTGTCGGAGTTGGCCGCAACGACGTCGCCGGCACCAACCTGCGCGACGCTTTCTCGCAGCTTGGCAAACGCCCGCCGAACCGCACGCCCGCTCACGAGGGCCGCACCGAGACTCATGACCGTGGAGATTCCCACGACCCAGAGAACGACCTGCAGATCGTGGGCAGAGAGATACATTTGCGCGGTCACCACCACGGTCGTGAGTGCGATCGACACAATCGCGGCAATCACGACAACAGTGAACTGGAAGGCGATTGAGCGGCGACGCCCGAGCCGCAGAACGAGAAGCGCGACCAGCATGACGACAGCCGTGCAGGCGGCAGCAATGGCGAGAATGAAGAGCAGCTCGCTGGAGTTGAGGATCATGCGGCATCCTTCACGGTGAAGCGGTACCCCTTGCCCCACTCCGTGAGGAGGTAGCGGGGGTAGCGCGGTTCGGGTTCAATCTTTTCGCGCAGGCGGCGAACGTGCACGGTAACGGTGGAGGCCTCGCCAAAGCTCCAGCCCCACACCTCGCGCAAAATATCGTCGCGGCTCAGCACGCGTTCGGGGTTCTGCAGCAGAAAGAGAAACAGCTCGTATTCGCGGGTGGTCAGCGTCATGTCGTGGCCGTCGAGCAAGATCTTGCGATGCGCCGGATCAACCCGAAACTGCCCGAGAGCGAACGGTTCGGATGACACGTGCGAGCTGCGCGTGCGACGCACCATCGCGTCCACCCGCAGCTGCAATTCGCGCAGCGAGAAGGGCTTCGCGATGTAGTCGTCGGCACCGTGTTCGAGACCATCGATGCGTTCTTCGACGGCATCCAGAGCGGTCAACATGATGATCGGCAGTTGCGGGGATTCCGCACGCGCCTGGCGACAGAGTTCGTCGCCCGCGACGCCGGGCAGCATCCGATCGAGAATAAGAACATCGGGCAATGGACCGCGCAAGGCATCGCGGGCCTGAAGGCCATCGCTGATGCCGGTAACGGAATATCCACGTGCGCGCAGAAATTCGGTGACAACCGAGAGCACGGTGGCATCGTCTTCGACGATCATGACGCTCGGCTGGTTTTCCATAACCCCAGCCTAGATTGAGCGGTCGCGGCGTAACGGGTTTCAATTCTTACGCTCTTGAAACATTCGTCATTTTCAGGGATGCCGCGGCTTACCTTCGTAACCGTCACCGCGTCATCGACTCGGAGGCATCACCCATAACCTCACGAACTTAGGAACTCCCTCATGAGAAAAACAGCTATTCCAGCCGCAGCAATTCTCGCGCTCTCCCTCATGCTTAGTGCCTGCAGCGGTGCAGCCACTGACACGTCGAGCAGTGAATCCACGGCTCCGGAATCCTCGGAGACCGAAACCGACACGGAGATGATGCACGAAGAGGTCACAGGAACCTTCGAGGGCGCCGGTGAACACTCCGTCGAAGGAACCGTCACTGTCAGCGACATTGAGATCGTGCTCTCGGGCTATTCCTCCGACGAGGGTCCCGACCTGAACATTTATCTCACCAACGGTGCCGATGAAGATGCCGTAGCAGCAGGCATGCAGATCGACTCCGTCGTGTTCGACGAAGCCAGCCAGACCTTCACCTTCGACGCCATGGATATCTCCGGCTACGACACCGTCGTCATCTACTGCGACAAGGTCAAGGCAATCTTCGGATCAGCACTCCTCTCATGATGAACCGCGCGCTTTCCCTCGTCGCTTCCGTCATCACGGGAGCGGCGAGGGTGGGCCTCGGCATCCTGTGGCTGAACGAAGGTCTCTTCAAGATCAAGGCAGGATTCGACGGGGCCGACATCGGTCTGGTCGTTCAAAGCACGGCATCCAATAATCGGGTGGCTGATGGTTTCGAGGCTTTCACTGCCACTTTCCTTGGTGGTGCCCCCGGCTTTTTCGGCTGGGCCATTCCCGCTCTCGAAGTGGGGCTGGGTATCGCCCTGATCGTGGGCGTGCTGACCTTCCCCGCCGCGCTCATGAGTGCGGTGACACTCCTGTCGTACTGGTCGGCCGACCAGCTGATCGAGGAGTACCCGATCATGCTTGCCCTCTCGGTCGTTGTTGCGGCGTTCGTGGTCAGTGCTTCACGACTGTCGGTGACGACCATCATCGAAAAGCTGGTTCTTCGAAAGAAGCCAGAATCTCGTTGGTTCGCAGCACCCGTTCGTCGCTGGCTCTAGTCGGCTTCGACGATCCACGAGGTGTCGTTCACGGCCCGTTGCTCGCACTCTGCGGGCTGCGGGCCGTTTCGCGTGCCAGCAGGAGACCTAGCCGACAGGAGACCTAGCCGACAGGAGACCTAGCCGAGAGCTGCGACTCCCGCGGCGCGGGCGATCTCGACCGCGCCGAGCGAGATCAGTGCGATAAACGCCCACGAGATGAGGGCGACAACCAGTGAACGACCACCGGTGCGGATGAGGTTGCCAATGTTGATCGCGGCGCCAAGCCCGAACAGCGCCATTCCGAGCATGAGTTCTTGACCGTAGCTGGCCACCTCAAGGAAGCCGTCGGAGACGGGCACGAAAGTGCGCACGAGCACGGCGGCGAGGAAGCCAACAACGAACAGCGGCAGGATCGCGGGGCGCTTCACGGCACCGCCGTCGGCAACGGGTACTCCCGATGCTGCCGCTGCGGCGGCCTCTTTGCGGTCAACGCGCGCGGCAACAACACCAGCAAGAGCGACCATCGGCGCGAGCATCGCGACCCGGGTGAGCTTCACGACAACAGCGACCGCGAGGGCTGTTGCTCCGGCGATTTGAGCCGTAGCGACGACCTGGCCGACATCATGCACACTCGCGCCCACCCACATCCCGAACTCCGCGGTATCGAGACCGAGGAGCGGGCGCAAGGCAGGAAGGAGCGCGATCGCGAGAGTGCCACACAGAGTGACAAGCGCGATTGGGGTTGCCGTGTCAGAGTCTTTGGCGCGCGTCACACCCGCCATGGCTCCAATGGCCGAAGCGCCACAGATGGAGAACCCGGCAGCGATCAAGACGGACTGCTGACCGGGGAGGCGCATCATCCGGCCGAGCCCCCAGGTGAAGAAGAACGTGATCACCACGATCGCCACAATCATGCCGAGCACCAACCAGCCAAGCTCGGCGATGTTGACGAGGCTCAACTTGAAGCCCAACAACACCACGCCGATGCGCAACAAGCGGCGAGCAGCAATGGCGAGCCCTGGCTTCACCTCGGCGCGAACGGCATGACGCCACGGCAGGGCCGTGAACAGGATGCCCAACACCACGCACGCCGTGAGGGTGGGGATCGCCGGCACCAGAAAACTGATGAGTAGCGCGAGCCCGAATGCCCCTAGTGCCAACCCCAGTCCGGGAATGTTGCGTCGGAATGCGGTTTGCGCGGGGGCGTTATTCACCGTCGAGGCTCAACTTTCTGAGCAGTCCGCTCAATCGCTCTTGTTCTGCAGGAGACATGCGGGCCAGTAGTGCCGTTTCGTCATGCACCAAGGATGTGATGGCGCCATCGACGCTTTCGCGACCGCTCGCCGTCATTCTCACAATCACACCACGACCATCATTGGGGTCGGTACGACGTTGAACGAGACCGCGCGAGACCATACGATCAATGCGATTTGTCATGGTTCCGCTCGACACCATCGTCTGCTGCACGAGAGCGGTGGGGCTCAACTGGTACGGAGCGCCCGCCTTGCGCAGCGCCGACAACACATCAAACTCCCACGGCTCAACACCCGCAACAGCGAACGCCGACCGACGGGCGCGCTCCAAGTGCTTGGCGAGGCGACCAACCCGGCTGAGAACATGCAGCGGCGCAAAGTCGAGATCAGGACGCTCGCGGGACCACGCTTCGACAATTCGGTCGACTTCGTCGCGTTGGGGCATCCGGTCATTATCCCAGTTTCACGACACGGATGTGTGCAGCTAAACCGCCCCGAAAGGCGCCGTGAGCGTGTGTGAACGCTCCGAATGAGGCTAGGTGCACGACAGAGTGCCAAGGACATGGCAGAATTGGTTAGCGCCTTCGGGTGCGGTCCGCTTTGGTGTAATGGCAGCACGGCAGCCTTTGGAGCTGTCCAGTCTAGGTTCGAATCCTAGAGGCGGAGCTTTTTCTCCAGCTTTTCCCGACTTCGGCGGCGGCGTTTTGAGTGCCGCTCATTCAGGGCAGAATAGGTCTATGACCGAACACAAACTCGCCGTCATTGTTCTCGCTGCAGGCCAAGGCACCCGCATGAAGTCCGCTAAGCCCAAAGTGTTGCACCGCCTTGCCGGTCGCGAACTCATTGGGCACGTGGTGGCTGTCGCCCGCGAGCTGAACCCTGATCATGTGATTGCCGTTGTGCGACACCAGCGTGACGAAGTTGTAGCGAGCTTGACGGAACTCATGCCCGACATCCTCATCGTTGACCAAGACGATGTCGCCGGCACTGGTCGTGCCGTTGAGGTCGCGGTCGATTCTTTGCCTGCTGACTTCGACGGGGATGTCGTTGTGGTCAGCGGAGACGTTCCTCTTCTCGATTCGGCCACTCTGGCGGCGCTGCTCGAGCAGCACCGCGCGCAGTCTGCTGCCGCCACCGTGCTTTCCGCCATTCTTGACGACGCCACCGGCTATGGCCGTGTTGTGCGTGACGCTCAGGGCGGCCTCGATCGCATCGTTGAGCAAAAAGATGCAAACACCGACGAGCTCTCGATCACCGAAATCAACTCGGGAACCTACGCGTTCCGTGTTGGCCCGCTGCGTGAGCAACTTGTGCGTTTGACGACCGACAACGCCCAAGCCGAGAAATACATCACCGACGTCGTCGGGCTGCTTCGTGGCGTTGGAGCCACGGTTGCTGCGATGCCTGTGACGGCTGGCTGGATGGTCGCCGGCGTCAACGACCGCGTGCAGCTGGCCGAAGCCGCTCGTCGCATGAACGAACTCATTGTGCAGAAGTGGCAGCGCGCCGGAGTCACGATCGAAGATCCAGCCACGACCTGGATCGATGCGGATGTCACACTCAACGCTGACGTCGAAATTCTGCCCGGAACCCAGCTCAAGGGCGCAACGCTCGTGCAGTCTGGCGCCATCATCGGCCCGGACACGACCCTCGTTGACTGTGAGGTTGGCGAGAATGCTGTCGTGAAGCGCACGGATGCCACCCTCAGCGTGATCGGAGCAAACGCCTCCGTTGGCCCGTTTGCCTATCTCCGCCCCAACACCAAGCTCGGTGTCGGCGGCAAGATCGGTACGTTCGTCGAGACCAAAAATTCCACTATCGGTGAGGGAAGCAAGGTGCCTCACCTCAGCTACATCGGTGACACCGAAGTGGGTGTTCAGTCCAATGTCGGTGCGGGAACAATCACGGCAAATTACGACGGAGTGAACAAGAGCCGCACAGTAGTTGGCTCGCACGTGAGAAGTGGGTCGCACAACGTCTTCGTCGCTCCGGTTAGAATTGCTGATGGAGCGTATACCGGAGCCGGGTCGGTCATCCGAAAAGATGTACCGGCGGGGTCTCTGGCAATCAATGTTGCTCCGCAGCGCAATATCAGTGGCTGGGTTGAAACCAATCGGGCGGGTACTGCAGCGGCTCAGGCAGCTGCCGCAGCACACGACGAAAACGACGCCTGACCGAAGTACGCCGTAACCACGGCAGAGAGCGAGTCCCCACGTGGCCAGCATTAAAGTTTCCGGTCAGAAGCGACTCGTGCTCGTCTCCGGACGAGCTCACCCCCAGCTTGCGCTCGACATCGCTGAAGAGCTCGGCAGCGATCTGGTTCCCACCGATGCTCGCACCTTTGCAAACGGTGAAATCTACGCCCGCTACGACGAAAGTGTTCGTGGCTGCGATGCGTTCGTCATCCAGTCGCACACCGAGCCCATCAACGAGTGGCTCATGGAACAGCTGATCATGGTGGATGCCCTCAAGCGCGCTTCCGCTAAGCGCATCACCGTCGTCTCGCCCTTCTATCCCTACGCCCGCCAAGACAAAAAGGGCCGCGGTCGCGAACCGATTAGCGCTCGCCTGATTGCGGATCTCTACAAAGCCGCCGGTGCTGACCGCATCATGAGCGTTGACCTTCACGCCGCCCAGATCCAGGGCTTCTTCGACGGCCCCGTCGACCACCTGTTCGCGATGCCGGTTCTGCTTGAGCACTTCCAGAAGCTGCTCGACCCCTCCACTCTCACCGTGGTGAGCCCTGACATGGGCCGCGTGCGCGTTGCCGATATCTGGAGCGACAAGCTTGGTGCGCCGCTGGCGATCATCCACAAGCGTCGCGATCCTCTGGTTCCCAACAAGGTCACCGTTCACGACATCGTCGGCGATGTCGACGGTCGCGTGTGCTTGCTCGTTGACGACATGATCGACACCGGCGGAACCATTGTGAAAGCTGCCGAAGCGCTCAAGCGCGCCGGGGCGCTCAAGGTCGTTGTGGCTGCAACTCATGCCATCTTCTCTGACCCCGCTCCCACCATTTTGCAGAGCGAGTTCATCGACTCCGTCGTTGTTACAGACACGCTGCCGGTGCCGGAGCACAAGCGGTTCCCCACCCTCACCATTCTGCCGATTGCTCCGCTGCTGGCGCGCGCCATTCACGAAGTCTTCGATGATGGTTCGGTTACCTCGATGTTCGACGGCGCTGCCTAAGCAACCACGGCATTTGCCCGGCGCACTGTGTTTTTTGAGTGCGTCTCACAGGCATACAGTTAACGTATGACTGCGTTGTCCGACCGCCCGTGGCTTAAGAGCTATGCCGACGGTGTACCCCAAGAAATTCCGCTCCCCGACGGATCACTTTACGATCTGGTCGAGGCATCCATCGCTGAGTATCCGCGCGGTGTTGCGCTGGAGTTTTTTGGCAAAGAGACCACCTACGGTGAGCTGGGCGCACAAATCGACCGTGCGGCGGAAGGCCTTCGCCTTCTTGGTGTACAAAAGGGTGATCGTGTCGCCCTCGTGCTGCCCAACTGTCCTCAACATGTTGCGGCGTTCTATGCGGTGTTGCGTCTCGGCGCGATCGTGGTCGAGCACAACCCGCTCTACACTGCGCGGGAACTCCGCCATCAGTTCGAAGATCATGGTGCGCGTGTCGTCATCGCCTGGAATAACGCGGTAGAGACCCTGCAAGATTTCCCGGATGACCTCGCGCTCGAGACCATCATCTCGGTTGACGTGCCTCGGGCGATGCGCCTCGTTACGCGAGCGCTGCTGCGGTTGCCCATCGCGAAAGCGCGGGAGTCACGCGCTGCATTGACCACGAGGGTGCGCGGCACGATCACGTGGGAAGAGTTGATTACGTCGAATCCGATCGACGCGCACATCGTGCGGCCAGGGTCTGACGACCTTGCACTTATTCAGTACACCAGCGGCACGACCGGCTTCCCCAAGGGAGCCATGCTCACGCACCTCAACCTGCTCACCAACGCTGCGCAGGCGCGTGCCTGGGTGCCGGCGGTGCCTCGGGGAACCTCTGTCGTTTACGCCGTCTTGCCGATGTTCCATGCTTACGGCCTCACGCTCTGCCTCACGTTCACTACGAGCATGGGAGCGCGGCTGGTGTTGTTCCCCAAGTTCGATCCCGACCTCGTGCTCGCTGTGGTCAAGAAGCGTCCCGCCACATTTTTCCCGGCCGTGCCGCCCATCTATGCGCGTCTCACGGAGGCAGCTGACGCTGCCGGGGTATCACTCAAAGGTATCGAGATTGCCATTTCTGGTGCGATGCCGCTCTCGGCCGCCGTCGTAGAGCCGTGGGAAGAACGCACTGGCGGCACGCTCGTCGAAGGTTACGGTCTCTCGGAAACCAGCCCGATCCTCATCGCTAACCCGGTCGGGCCCACGCGACGCGCGGGCACCGTCGGGCTGCCGCTGCCCAATACCGAGATCCGCGTTGTTGACCCCGACAACCCCACCGTCGACCGTGCGCTGGGGGAGGAGGGCGAGCTCATCGTTCGCGGGCCTCAGGTGTTCTCGGGTTACTGGGGCAAGCCCGACGAGACCGCGGAAGTGTTTGCGCCCGCATCGGATGACGGCAAAGAGTGGTTCCGCACGGGCGATATCGTCACGGTGGACTCCGATGGTTTCGTCACGATCGTTGATCGCATCAAAGAACTGATCATCACGGGTGGCTTCAATGTTGCTCCGAGCGAGGTCGAAGAAGCGCTGCGGAGTCATCCGTCCATCGCGGATGCCGCCGTGGTGGGGCTTCCGAGCGAGCACAGTGGTGAAGATGTCGCTGCGGCCGTGGTTCTCGCGCACGGCGAAAGCCTCGACCAGGAGGCTGTGCGCAGCTACCTGCGCGAGCATCTCTCGGCCTACAAGGTTCCTAAAACGATCGTGAGCGTCGAGGATCTTCCGCGGTCGCTCATCGGCAAGGTGTTGCGCCGCCAGGTTCGCGACGAACTGCTCGCTGACCGGTAGCAGTCGCTGACCGGTAGGCGTCGCTAACCGCTAGGTGTTATCGGCCGGGCTTGTCGGAATCACCGCAGGCCCGGGAATCAACCCCAGCGAACGAAGCAATGTCTCTTTGCCGTTGAAGGCGATTGCGTAGCATTTCCAGCCGGGATCGCCATCGCCGGTGAGCTCGAAACGCACCGAATACGACACCGCTTGGGGTGCCAGATACTGCACGTAGGTCGCGCAGGTGCGATTGGCTGTGTTGTCGGCGGTGGCGGCAGCAGAGACGATGCCGGGAACCACGAGCCCGATGAGTCCTAAGACGACAACAACGCGCATCACCCATACGAAGGTGCGCGAGCGCAACGGTCGTTCGTTGTGCGGCTCGTAGCCATCGAGCTCGGGGTGCTCATCAGAGGTGCTCATCGTTGGCCATTCTGTCACTTGCAGCTGGTGGCGACGTTACTGTCGCCGACTTAAGACACGAATGGCGGCGAACCCACGGTTCGCCGCCATCTCGATTAGTGCGAGTCAGTCGCTTCGATCTCGGTGCGATCGCCCGACCACAGTGTGTGGAAGGTGCCATCCATGTCGACGCGCTTGTAGGTGTGAGCGCCGAAGAAGTCGCGCTGACCCTGAACGAGGGCGGCAGGAAGGCGCGGTGCGCGCAGGCTGTCGTAGTAGGCGAGCGACGAGGAGAATGCTGGAGTGGGGATGCCGGCAGCGGCAGCGCCACCCACAACACGACGCCACGAGTCCTGCGTGCCTGCCATCGCGTCGGTGAAGTACGGCGCGGTAACGAGGGCCACGAGGCCGGGGTTCTCGGCGTAGGCCTCGGTGATGCGGTTGAGGAAGCGCGCACGGATGATGCAACCACCGCGCCAGATCTTGGCGATCTCGCCCTTCTTGATGTCCCAGTTGTATTCTTCAGCGCCGGCAACAATGGCGTCGAAGCCCTGGCTGTACGCGATGATCTTCGAGGCGTAGAGAGCCTGGCGAACATCTTCGATGAACGCGGCCTTGTCTTCGACGGTAGGCACCGAGCTCGGTCCGGGGAGGGCGCTGGCGGCCGCACGCTGGGCGGGCTTCGAGGAGACAGCGCGAGCGAACACCGCTTCGGCGATACCCGATACGGGGACTCCAAGGTTGAGCGCGGTCTGCACGGTCCACACGCCGGTTCCCTTGGAACCAGCCTGGTCGAGGATGATGTCGACGAGGGGCTTGTCAGTCTTGGCGTCGACCTGGCGCAGAACTTCAGCGGTGATCTCGATGAGGTAGCTCTCGAGCTCGCCCTTGTTCCACTCGGCGAAGATGTCAGCGATTTCGGCGGGGGTGGCGCCGGTGCCCTGGCGGATGAGGTCGTAGGCCTCAGCGATGAGCTGCATGTCGGCGTATTCGATGCCGTTGTGGATCATCTTGACGAAGTGGCCAGCACCATCGGTGCCGACGTGGGTGACGCAGGGCTCACCTTCGGCAATTGCGGCGATCGACTTAAGGATCGGGCCGAGGGTCTCCCAGGCTTCAGCGGAACCGCCAGGCATGATCGATGGGCCGAGAAGCGCGCCCTCTTCGCCGCCAGAGATGCCAGCGCCGACGAAGTTGATGCCGGTCTCGCGCACTGCCTTCTCGCGACGGATGGTGTCGGTGAAGAGCGCGTTGCCGCCGTCGACGATGATGTCGCCGGGCTCGAACGCTTCGGTCAGAGCGTCAATCACGGCATCCGTGCCCTTGCCGGCCTGCACCATGATGATCGCGGTGCGTGGCTTCGACAGCGACGCCGCAAATTCTTCATACGTGGATGCGGGAACGAAGTTAGCTTCGGGGTGCTCGGTGAGCAGCGTCTCGGTCTTCGAGTAGGAACGGTTGTAGATGGCAACGGTGTTGCCTTCGCGACTCGCGAGGTTACGGGCGAGGTTGGAGCCCATAACTGCGAGCCCTACTACGCCAATGTTTGCGGATGCTTGCTCAGCAGCGGTCATATCGTTCACTCCTTGACTCTGGGACAAAGTGGCGGGCTCACGACTGGTTGGCCCAATCATCAAGCCTAGGGCACACCGCGGAACAGCCTCGCGGCATCCATTCAGGCTTCACGGCCGCGGGGAAGCCGCAGGGAGCCTGACGCCGTAGTCGTCCCAGACAACGTACGAGATCTGAGGAGTAGCGTGGGGGTATGAGCCAGCCAGTGATCGTTACCGCCATTTTTCACATTCGACCCGATAGCCGCGATGCCGTTGTCGAGGCACTTCACACCGCACTTCCGCTCGTGCATGAGGAGCCCGGTTGCGAGCTCTACGCCATCCACGAGACGGCAGACGGCACGCTTGTCATGATCGAGAAGTGGGAGTCGGAGGCACTTCTTGATGCTCACGGGCAAAGCCCGGCTGTCGCCGCTCTTGTCGGCGAGATCGGTCAGTACCTCACGGCCGAGGTTGCCGTGACGCGAATGTCACCCATCCCCATCGGCACCACGGGAAAGGGTGCGCTCTAAGCGGCAGCGTTCTTCTCACTGTTCCGCGTCGATCGATTGCGTCTTCTGGGCGCAACCGATCGACGCGTTCGTGTGTGCGGGCGCAGCAGCGCCTCGTTCTAGTACCGCTCGGGCTCAGGGCCCAAGAGGAAGCGTCGCCCGCTGATCTCGGTGGGAGTGATCTCGACCCAAATGTATTTGAGCGTAGGAATGAGCGGGCGAAGCGGCAGTTGGTCTGCTTCGTAAATCTCATCCTGAGATTCGATGACGCGCGCGGTGCCTTTGGCTACGACACTCCACGCAGTGTGCGGGCCCACGAAGTCGGTTTCGAAGGCGACGCGCTCATTGATGGTGAGTTTGAGAAGCTTTGTCCCCTGCGACGTACGCAAGAGCAGCCGCTCGCCGACCGCAATGAAATTGACGGGCGTAATGTCAGGTTCTCCCTGAAAGCTGACGGCGATCCTGCCCAGATCGGCGGTGCGCAGCAATTCCCAACAGGTTTCCAGCGCTAATTCTTCAACTGGCTCATTCAGATTCTCGCTCATGGAGTGATCCTTCCGTGGCCCAATTCTCCCACTGTGGTCCGCGAGTTACCAGCCTTTGTTGCGGGGAAATGCGCGGTTAGTGGGCAGCACTGGAGGCATCCGCGTGCGGGCCTTCGGAGATATATTCTCAACAACTTTGCATTAAGTCTGCTTTAAGGCACACTGGTCAGATTGATATCAGACGTAACGATGCGTCGAATGTTAGGAAAACAGTGGCTTCACAATTTCCACCCCTCATCGTGATGGGTGTCTCGGGATCCGGTAAATCGACCGTTGGCGCTGCCCTCAGTGAATCTCTGGGAATGCAGTTCATCGACGGTGACGACCTTCACCCGCGAGCTAACAAAGAGAAGATGGCTGCAGGCCACGCTCTGAACGACGAAGACCGCGCTCCGTGGCTTGAGATCATCGCTGACCGTATCGGCGCCGAACTCGCTGAGGGAACCCCCATCATCGTCGCGTGCTCATCGCTCAAGCGGTCGTATCGCCGCATCCTCACCGCGCACGCTCCCTCGACGGTCTTCGTCCACTTGCAGGGAGCCCGCGAAGTCATCGCAGAGCGTCAGTCGCACCGCAACCACGAGTACATGCCCAACAGCCTGCTCGACTCCCAGTTCGACACTCTCGAACCGCTCCAGGCCGATGAGCGCGGTGTGCTCGTCGACCTCACTCAGACTCCGGATGACATCGTCCGGTCCATCAAAAAAGACCTCACCGACAACTACGTCGGCTGAGCTGCACTAGAGAAAAAGGACAATGATGACCGATCTCCAACTGCTGTGGGAGTTGCCCACGTGGGGCCTGCTGCTGCTCGCTGCAGGCGCCATTGCGCTCCTGCTTGTATTGATCATTGTGGGGCGCGTTCACGCGTTCCTTTCGCTGATCATCGTCAGCCTCGTGACTGCGCTCGCCGCAGGTATCCCCACGAACCAGATAATTCCGACGCTCACGTCGGGCTTCGGTGGCACTCTCGCCAGCGTTGCGCTACTGGTCGGTCTAGGAGCGATGCTCGGTCGGATGCTCGAGATGAGTGGCGGAGCGCAAGTGCTCGCCGATTCACTCATCAACCGCTTCGGTGAAAAGCGTGCGCCGCTGGCTCTCGCTGTAGCGTCGCTCATGATGGGGTTCCCCATCTTCTTTGACGCCGGTCTTGTCGTTATGCTGCCGATCATCTTCACGGTTGCTCGTCGCCTCGGCGGATCGCTCCTGCTCTACGCCTTCCCCGCCGCAGTGGCGTTCTCGGTCATGCACATCTTCGTGCCGCCGCACCCCGGCCCCGTTGCAGCAACCGGTCTTCTTGGCGCTGACGTCGGACTCGTTCTGATCTTTGGTCTCATCGTCGCGATCCCCACCTGGTACGTCGTCGGTTACAAGTTCGGCACCTGGACCGGTAAGCGCTTTGATATTGCGATTCCCGACATCCTCTTCGGTGTTCACGACGACGAGAAGGCTGCAGAGTTCAAGTCGAACCCCAAGCTCGGCACCATCCTCTTCCTCCTCCTCCTTCCTCTCGTGCTCATCTTCATGAACACCGGCCTCAACGCCCTCGCAACCGCTGGCGTCGTTGACCTTGAGAGCCCGCTCGTTCAGGCGCTTCGTCTCCTCGGCGAAACTCCCATTGCTCTGCTCATCACTGTCGTGTTCGCCATGTGGCTGCTCGGCTGGAAGCGCAACAAGAAGCGCACCCTCATCGAGACCATCGTTGACAGCGCCCTCGGCCCGGTTAGCTCGATCATCCTCATCACCGGTGCCGGTGGAATGTTCGGTGGCGTACTGCGCGCCAGCGGAATCGGCGCCAGCATCGCAACCTCGCTCGAGTCGATCGGTATGCCGCTGATCGTTGCCGGCTTCGTGATCGCCGCGATCATCCGCGTCGCCCAAGGTTCCGCAACAGTCGCGCTCACCACTTCGGCCGCGCTCATTCAGCCTGTCGTACTCGCTGACGCAAGCCTCAACCCCGTCGAACTCGCTGCCATCGTGCTCGCGCTCGCCGCCGGTTCGGTGTTTGCTGGTCACGTGAACGACTCGGGCTTCTGGTTGGTCAGCCGCTTCTTCGGCATGGACACCCAGACCACGCTTCGCACTTGGACCGTCGGTCAGGCACTGATCGGTGTCATGGGCTTCGCGATCGCGTTCGTCATCTTCATCGTCGCCGGAATGTTCTAGGAGATAGCTGTGGCATCCACCATGTTTGACCTCACCGGGCGCATTGCCCTCGTTACCGGATCAAGTCGAGGAATCGGGCGCGTCATTGCGCAAGCCCTCGCCGAAGCCGGAGCAACGATCGTGCTGAACGGTCGCGACGAAGAGCGGCTCGCTGCCACTCACGCCGACTTCAGCTCCGAGTTTGGGGCCGACCGCGTCTACGCTCGCGCGTTTGACGTAGCGGATGCCACGGCTGTCGCCACCGCAATCGCCGAGATCGAGGCATCCATCGGCGCGATCGGGGTGCTCGTGAACAACGCGGGCATCCAGCATCGCGAACCGATGCTCGACCTCGACGTGGAGGACTGGAACCGGGTCATCTCCACCAACCTCACCAGCGCGTTCCTCGTTGGGCGCGAAGTTGCCCGGCACATGCTGGCTCGCGGTGAGGGCAAGATCATCAACATCGCTTCGGTGCAGACCGACCTTGCGCGACCGACCATCGGGCCGTACACGGTCTCGAAGGGCGGCATCCGTAATCTCACTCGTGCCATGACGGCAGAGTGGGCCAACGGCGGCCTGCAGATCAACGCGATCGCCCCCGGCTACATCCACACCGAGATGACGCAGGCGCTCGTCGACGACGACACCTTCAACAAGTGGATTCTCGGGCGCACGCCTGCCGGTCGCTGGGGTACTCCTGCCGACCTGGGCGGCCCTGCCGTCTGGCTCGCCTCGAGCGGTTCTGACTACGTCAACGGCCAAGTCATTTTCATCGATGGCGGCATGACGGTCGTCGTCTAACCTCCAGCTCTATCGCCGCGCGTCGCTGCCGGCACCGTTCTACAGAAAAGATTGTCATGACAAGTGCAGCCCCCGCCGACACTCTCGCGGTCACGATCCACGCTCAAGATGACTTGCGCGTGGAGAGCATTCCGTTGGCCGCTCCGGCCGCCGACGAAGCCGTGATTCAGATTGCGTTCGGCGGGGTCTGCGGGTCTGACCTGCACTACTGGTCGCACGGTGCCGCGGGGGAGTCGATTCTCAAGGCTCCGATGATTCTCGGCCACGAAGTTGTTGGCACCGTCATTCAGCAGGCCGCTGATGGCAGCGGCCCTGTGGCGGGGACGGCCGTCGCCGTGCACCCCGCAACTCCCGGCGGAACCGAGCCACGGTGGCCCGAAGACCGCCCCAATCTTTCGCCCGGCTGCACCTACCTCGGCAGCGCAGCACGCTTCCCTCACACTGAGGGTGCCTTCGCCGAGTTCGTTACTCTGCCCAGCCGGATGCTGCGAGCACTCCCAGACTCGTTGACCCTGCGCGATGCCGCGCTCGTCGAACCCGCCAGCGTGGCCTGGCATGCAGTCTCGCGTGCCGGTGACGTTCGCGGAAAACGGGCTCTCGTCATTGGTGCCGGCCCCATCGGTGCCCTCATCGTCGCCGTTCTCAAGCGCGCGGGTGCCAATGAGATCGTGGCCGTTGACATGTTCGCCGGCCCGCTCGCCATCGCTCGCCAGGTCGGTGCAACCGAAACTCTTCACGCCACCGACGTGGATGCCATCGCCGCAGTCGACGCCGACATCGTCTTCGAATCATCGGGCAGCTATCGCGGTCTCGAGTCTGCCGTGCGGGGCGCAACTCGTGGCGGCCGCGTTGTCATGGTGGGGCTCTTGCCCTCCGGCCAGCAGCCCGCACTCATCTCGCTTGCCATCACGCGCGAGCTGGAACTCGTCGGGTCATTCCGCTTCAACGACGAAATTGACGAGGTCATCGCGGCGCTCGCCGACGGCAGCCTCGTTGTCGGGCCAATCGTGACTCACGAGTTCGCGGCATCCGATGCTCATGAAGCGTTTGCTGTAGCCAAGGACTCGGAAAACAGCGGCAAGGTGTTGCTGCGCTTCTAGCCGAGCGCGCCGCCTAGCCCAGCACGCCTCTTAGTCGAGGAAGATGCGGGGTTCGCCAGCCCAGATGGGCTCAACCTCTTCAATGGTGCGCGTCATGATGCGCTCCATGGAGGCGAAGGCGTCGTGGGGGCGCTTGCCCTGAATGGCATCCGCCACGTCCACGTGCAACTGCAGCGCCTCTTCGTGCGGGGTCGATGGCATGAGGCCGCGGTTGGTGCGCCCTGTCAGCACTTCGGCGATCACCCGGTCGAGGCGTGCGAACATCTCGTTGCCGCTCGCCGCCAGAACGAGCGAATGAAAGCGGATGTCGAGCTCAAGAAATAGCTCAAGGTCGCCTGAGCGACCGACGGCCCGCATGCGCGCGGCCAGCGCCAGTAGCTCACCGGCAGCCTCGTTGGATGCGTGTTGCGCGGCGAGCTGCGCGGCTTGAGGTTCGATAGCGCTGCGCAGTTCAGTGAGTGAGCGCAGCTGGCGCCCGTTCTCGGTCTGTTCGAGCCGCCACCGAATCACGAGCGGGTCATACAGACTCCACTCGGACATCGGCTTGACGCGCATCCCGACGCGCTTCACTGAGGCGACCATCCCGAGCGATTGCAGCACGCGTACCGCTTCGCGCACGACCGAACGGGAGACGCTGTACCGCTCTTCGAGCTGTTCGGCGAGGATCGTAGAATCAGGGGAGATCTCGCCCGAGACGATGCTGAGCCCGAGATCGTTAAGCACGCGTGCGTGAAGACCTCCGGACATGCTCCTACAGTAGCGGGTGAGGGCTCCCGCGAAGGGCGGCGCTCAGGGCCGCAGAAATACGGAGTGCAGTCGCTCATTAACCGTGTAAACTCGGCAGTTGAACTTCGGCGAGGGAACCATTTGGTTCCGTTATCGACGCGGCGGGCAAGTCACAGGGCTTTTCCTCACGTGGCAGATCTTTGGTCTGCCGGCGTTCGAGTTGAACTACAGACAATGATCTGGGCGCTGCGCCCGCCACGAGCACTCCGCTCGTTGCAGGCACCGGGCCCACAACAGACTTCGGTCTTACTAGGAGATAACAATGGCTAAGCCAGGCGTTAACCACGTAGTCACGGATGCCCGTGAATCCTTCGGCAAGGGTGCTGCTCGCAAGCTCCGCGCTGCAGGCAAGATCCCCGCCGTCATCTACGGTCACGGCACCGACCCCATCCACGTTGCCCTCCCGGGTCACGAGATCGGGCTCATCCTCCGCAAGTCGAACCAGATCTTGGACCTCGACATCAACGGCAAGAGCCAGCTCGCACTGGTCAAGGATGTTCAGAAGGACCCCGTTCGCCAGATCATCGAGCACATCGACCTCGTTGTCATCCGCAAGGGTGAAAAGGTCATCGTTGACGTGCCGATCCACGTCACCGGCGAGTCGGCTCCTGGCACCATCGCCAACCTCGACGCACCGACCATCTCGGTTGAGGCTGAAGCAACTCACATTCCTGAGTTCTTCACCATCGACATCGAGGGCCGCGAAGACGGCGCTCACATCTACGCCAAGGACATCACGCTCAGCGAAGGTTCGGACCTGCTTTCCGACCCCGAGCTTCTCGTTATTGGTGTCAGCACCCCGCGTTCGTCGGTCGAAGCTGAAGCTGCTGAAGAAGAAGCCGCAGCAGTTGCTGCCGAGGCTGCTAGCACCGCGGCTGCTGAATAATCAGATTCTTTCGTAAGCGAGAAATCGTGGATGACCAATGGTTAGTAGTCGGGCTCGGTAACCCCGGGCCCGGCTACGCCGGTAATCGCCACAACGTGGGCCATATGGTGTTGGCCCATCTGGCAGACGAATTGTCTGCCACGTTCAAGAACCACAAAGCTAACGCTGCGGTCGCTGAAGGCCGCAGTTTTGGCGACGGCCCCAAGCTGATTCTGGCGAAGCCCAATTCTTTTATGAATCTTTCGGGCGGCCCCACCGCGGCGCTGCTGCGGTTTTACAAGATCCCTGTCGAGCGTCTCATCGTCGTGCACGATGAACTCGACATCGACTTCGACACGGTGAAGCTCAAGACCGGTGGCGGTCACGGAGGCCACAACGGCATCCGCGATATTGCTGCCGCTGTCGGCTCTCCCGACTTCACGCGGGTGCGCGTGGGCATCGGGCGTCCTCCTGGTCGCCAGCCCGCGGCAGATTTCGTCTTGCGCGACTTCTCGGGCGAAGAACGCAAAGCGTTGCCGAATCTCTTGAGCGATGCCGCGGATGCCGTCACGATGGTGGCGCGCGAAGGCCTCGAAGCTGCGCAGCAGCGGTTCCATAGCCCGCGCTAGTTCCTGCGAGTGCGGCAGTCGCGCTGAAGCCGTGGAGCCCACGCAGCGTTGCCTGCCTTAGCGTTGATGCGCTGTGGGTGAACTCGCACCGGAGCGTCAGTGGCCGCGAGTAGAGTAAACCGGTGACTCTCGACGGAATTATCTCAGCACTTTCGCGCGCCCAAACCGTAGAGAGCGCCCTTCGTTTCTCTGAACGTAGCGCAGACTTCTCGCTCGTTGATGGCATGCGTGCCCCCCTGCTCGGCGGGCTGCTCACGAAGTCGAATGCACCGCGGTCGCTGTTGGCGGTCACGGCGACCGGTCGTGAGTCCGAATCACTGCGCCGTGCGCTCACGAGCTATCTGCCCGATGCTCAGATCGTCGAATTTCCGGCGTGGGAGACGCTCCCGCACGAACGGCTGAGCCCGAGTGCCGAAACGGTCGGCAAGCGGATGCAGGCCCTGCGCGACTTGGCCAAGTGGCAAGCGAACCCGGTCGGTCAGTTTGTGCTGGTGGCATCCGTTCGGGCAGCGCTGCAGCCCATCGCCGATAACCTCACGACGATCGAACCGGTCGAGCTCACCAAGGGCGGCCGCAACTACGATCTTTCGGCGCTGTCGGAACGACTCGTGGCTCTGGCATATTCCCGCGTCGACATGGTGACGCGGCGCGGAGAGTTTGCGGTGCGTGGTGGCATCCTCGACGTGTTTGCGCCCAACCACGAGCATCCGCTTCGCCTCGAATTCTTTGGCGATGAGCTTGAGCAGTTGCGCGAGTTCTCGGTTGCCGACCAGCGCTCCATCGAGGGTGATGTTGAGTCTGTCGAGTTGGTGCCGAGTCGTGAACTGTTGTTGAACGATGCGGTGCGTCAGCGTGCCCGCGAAATGCAGCACGAATTTCCGAGTCTCTCTACGATGCTCGCGAAGATCGCCGAGGGCATCCCGGTTGATGGCATGGAATCGCTAGCGCCCGCGTTGGTCGACAAGTTGGTGCCGATCACTCACTACCTTCCGGCGGATGCTGCCATAGCGGTGCTCTCGCCCGAGAAAGTGTCGTCGCGCGCGATCAGCCTCGCTGAGACGAACCAAGAGTTTTTGAGTGCGGCGTGGAACGCGGCAACGGCCGGCGCCGAAGCGCCCATTGACTTGGATGCCGGTGACTTTGTCACGCTCAACGCACTCCGTGCCTCCGCGGGGGATCGCCCCTGGTGGACCCTCAGCACCTTCGACTCGGGGGCAGCGGATGCCGTCGACCTGCTGGATGGTGCGGAAGAGGCATCCGAATATGTTCGAATCGCTGCCACGGCAACCCCCTCGTTTGCGGGAACTCTCGATGGCGCCCTCGACCACGTTGGTCACTTGCTCGCCGACGGTTGGACGGTAGCGATCGTTGCCGAGGGAGCCGGGCTCGTGGAGCGCACGGCGGGCCTTCTGGCCGAACGCGAATTGGCGGGGCGTGCCGTTGAGGCCTTCCCCGCCGAGACCGAGCCGGGAGTGGCGTATCTGCTGCGGGCATCCGTCGATCATGGTTTTGCGATGCCCGAGGCGAAGCTTGCGGTGCTGAGCGAGGGCGAGTTCTTCGGTCGGTCGGTCGGCTACGCTTCGCGCCCGGCACGCAAGCTCGCGGCCAGACGCAAGAACGTTGTCGACCCGCTGCAACTCTCGAGCGGCGACCACGTTGTTCACCAGACGCACGGCATCGGCAAGTTCATCGAGTTGGTGTCGCGCGAGGTCAGCACGGGCGGCCGCAATGCGGTCAAGACTCAGCGCGAGTTTTTGGTGCTCGAGTACGCGCCGAATAAGCGTGGCTACCCTGGCGACAAACTGTATGTGCCCACCGATCAGCTCGACCTGCTCTCACGCTATGTCGGCGGCGAATCGCCGGCCCTCAACAAGATGGGCGGCAGCGACTGGTCGGCCGCTAAGACCAAAGCACGTCGTGCCGTTCGCGATATCGCTGTCGAGCTGGTCAAGCTCTACAGCGCCCGCATGGCCAGCAAGGGGTACGCCTTTGGGCCCGATACCCCGTGGCAGCGTGAGCTCGAGGAGGCTTTTGCCTTTGCGGAAACTCCTGACCAGCTCACCACAATCGATGAGGTGAAGGCCGACATGCAGAGCCCAGTGCCGATGGACCGCCTGCTGAGCGGTGACGTCGGCTACGGCAAGACGGAAGTTGCGGTGCGCGCCGCGTTCAAGGCTGTGCAAGACGGCAAACAGGTCGCGATGATCGTGCCGACGACGCTGCTCGTACGCCAGCACGTCGAGACGTTTGCCGATCGTTTTGCGGGCTTCCCCGTGCACTTGCGGGCTCTCAGCCGTTTCCAGACCGAGAAAGAGTCGCGCGAAACGATCGCCGGCCTCGCCGACGGCACTGTGGATGTCGTCATCGGAACGCACCGTTTGCTCTCGAAGAGCATCGCCTTCAAAGACCTCGGCCTCGTCATCATCGATGAAGAGCAGCGCTTCGGTGTTGAACACAAAGATGCTCTCAAGAAGCTCAAAACCAACGTCGACATCCTGGCGATGACAGCGACCCCGATTCCGCGCACGCTCGAGATGGCGGTCACGGGCATCCGCGAAATGTCGACGCTCGCGACTCCACCAGAAGACCGGCATCCGATCCTCAGCTTCGTTGGCCCGTATTCAGAGCGTCAGGTTGGCGCTGCGATTCGGCGCGAATTGCTGCGCGAGGGCCAAGTGTTCTACGTGCACAACCGCGTGAGCTCCATCAACCGGGTAGCGGCCAAGATTGCCGAACTGGTGCCGGATGCTCGCATCGCGATTGCTCACGGCCAGATGCCCGAGGCGGCTCTTGAGCAAGTGATGGTCGACTTCTGGGATCGAAAGTTTGATGTGCTCGTCTCCACCACGATTGTGGAAACCGGGCTCGACATCCCCAATGCCAACACGCTCATCATCGACCGGGCCGACAAATATGGCCTCAGCCAGCTGCATCAGTTGCGCGGTCGAGTGGGTCGTGGCCGTGAGCGGGCCTACGCCTACTTCCTGTACGACGAAGAGAAGCCGCTGAGCGAAACCGCGCACGAACGTCTCGACACCATCGCGGCCAACAATGAGCTGGGTGCCGGTATGCAGATCGCGATGAAGGACCTCGAAATTCGTGGTGCCGGAAACCTGCTCGGTGGTGAACAATCTGGCCACATTGCTGGTGTCGGCTTCGACCTTTATTTGCGGATGATCGGCGAAGCCGTCTCCACATTCCGTGGTGATGTTGCCGAGGGCCAGACCGAGCTGCGGCTTGAGTTGCCCGTGGATGCCAGCATCCCCGAGGACTACGTCGAGAGCGAGCGCCTGCGCCTTGAGGCCTACCAAAAGCTCTCCACGGCAAGCGCCCCATCGGCATCCGCCGACAGCATTGACCGTGTGCTCGAAGAACTCACTGACCGCTATGGCGAACCACCCGAGGAAGTGAAGCACCTGATTGCGGTGTCTCGCTTGCGGCGGATGTCGCAGCGACTCGGGCTCAGCGAGGTTGTCGTCATGGGCGACAAGCTACGCATCGCGCCCGCCGATCTGCTCGACTCTAAGCAGATCCGTCTGCAGCGGATGTATCCAGGATCGAAGTATCACTCGGCCGCCTCCACGGCGATCATTCCACTGCCAACCGGCGCAAGCGATGGTCAGCTCATCGAGTGGGCCAAAGAGCTGCTGGTGTCAGTATTCGGCGCTCAAGACACTGCAGCTGAACTTGCTGAGGTAGCGCTTGCGACCGAAGCGGCCGAAAAGCTTGCGGCCGACAAGGCAGCAGCCAAAGCGAAGGAAGCAAAAGAGACGAAGGATGCTGCCGCTGCGTCCGGCACGTCCGGTACGTCTGGCGCGAGCTAAGAACTAGGGCGCCGTCTCCGGCGCTGGTTCCGGCGTGGGTGCCGCGGCTTCGGCTGCTGTGTCGCTCGAAGCAGGCTTGGCCGCACCCTCGGCCTCGGGAAGCGTCGCAGGCTTCGCCGTCGGTTTGAACGCAAGTGGGTTTCGTCGACCGTCGATTCGGTGCACGCCCCCGATCGCCATCGGGATCAACACGAGCGAGCGCAGGTCGAGAAGCGCGTGAGCGATGATCGTGATGAGGATGCTTCCGGTGAGCACGTAGATGGCCATGAAGACTGCGCCGAGCACCGTCGTGACGATGATGCCTGTGAGTCCCTGGTAGGAGTGCATGAGCCCGAATAGGAGAAGGCTCAGCACCACCGCGACGATCGCATTGCCGGTGGTGGCAAAAAGCAGCGCCGGCAGAGCGAGGCGGAAAAGCAACTCTTCAACGATCCCGGCATTGATGGAGAGCAATCCGCCCAGTACGAGCTCTTGGCGATTGCGGGGGAGTATCGCTTGAACATCACCGAGGCTCACGACTTCGTCGCCCTCGTTACGTACCGAGATGATCGCAATGACTGTGACAGCGATTACGCCGATCGCGAGGCCCACGAGCACTCCGGCGGTGAGGGAGGGCCGGGCGGCGAGCACGCCAAGCAACCAGGACACCCACGGCCACGATTGAACATCGGCGAGGAGGGGAGCGGCGAAGGCTCCGCTCGCGAGCAGAGTAAGGAGCGCGAGTCCGCCAAACAGTGTGAAGGAGATCAGTAACCAGCGTCGCAACATCTTTTGGCGACGCTTGGTGGTGCGAAAACGCTTGAAGCGACGGTACTCTCGCTGATCCCGGCGGAAGGTGCGCACAGCGAGAACTGTCAGAACCCCACCGAGCGTAAGCCAGAGCAGCGCGAGCATGAGGGGGTTAGCGGGGTCGAGCATGCTCCAATCGTGCCATGGGGCGGCTGAGTGACCGACGCCGGGCGCGGGGGAGTCGATCTAGCAGGAACCCCACATGCCGAGTTTCGCCGCGTAGGCGTCATCTTCAGCGTCGCGCAGCTCGGGCCAGTAGTGATCGTTGAGTCCGACCTTGAGGGCTTCAGCGGCGCCGAGCTCGACCATGGCTAAGTTCACGAACGTGCCGTCTTGCAGGTAGACGTAGAGCAGCGAGCGGCCGTAGCGGTCCTCGGGTTCGCGATCCTCAGCGGCCCACACCGTGGTGCCTTCGGGCAGAAAGTCGCGCAGCAGCTCGCGCGCTTCGATTCCGTAGCATTCTTCGGCATCCGGATTTTGTTGGCTGGAAAGTTCGGGGGTGTCAAGGCCGATGAGGCGCACCTTCAATTCGGCGCTGCCGTTCTGGAGATAAAGGGTGTCGCCGTCGTGCACATAATTGACGGTCGCCGCGAAAGCGTCAGTCGGGATGCCGATGGTGGCGCTCGCTGCGTCGGTGTTTTCGGCGTCAGCGTCTGCGGTCTCGGGCGCGCTTTCGGGAGCGGAATTCGAGCCGTTCGGGGTGCCAGCGATCTCAGAATCGTCGGGAGTGGAGCCCGGTGTTCCGTTGCCGAAGTAGGTGGCAATCGCGATCACCGCGACGAGCACGACAACGACAAGAGTGCCAAGAGTGCGGGGACGGTGAGGGGAGGCTGCCACGGGAAGATTCTTGCATGTTGTGGCGCGCACTCAACGAATCGAGCGGCTCCTGCTCGCGAACGTTACCTAGTTGTGGTCGCTCGGTCCAGGGCTCTCGGGGCGTCGTTGCGCACTGAGCGCGAGAGCAGTGCTTGCGCCGAGCGTCTTTCCCCAGAGTGAATGGGCGCTTTTCCAGTTCCGACTTTCGCGAATGAAAGGTGAACCGGGGGCCACGCCCGGAAAAGGTGAGTAGGTCACTCCAGGAATCGACTCGGCGACGCTCAATGATGCGTCGTTCAGTCGAGAAATCTGCAGGGAGAGTATGCGCTTCACCATCCGGGGCAGTGGACGAAAGTGGTGCATCGGTGGAACGGCGGCTACCACGATGAGGCAGTCGGGGCGGGTGTTTCGGCGTGCAGCCGTCGTGAGGGCAACGAGTTCGTTGCGCCAGGTGGCGGCGGATGTCCCTTGGAGCACGTCGGGTATGCCCAGAACGACGACTACTGCATCCACCTCGACTGGTGTCTCGGCAAGCTGTCGCGCGGCACGAGCCATGGTGAGTTCCGTGTCGGTCATTGTCGTCCAGGAGCATCCGACGCTGTGCTCGCGCGCGACGAAGCGTGCAGTCTGTGAGACGACGGCGAGCCCGTGATTGAGCACACCTAATCCGGATGCCGCAGTATCGCCGATAAACAGCATGCGGTAGGCGTTGTGGCCGTCTACTGTTCCCTCTGGCGGATCGCTAGGAAAAAGTGAGCCCGCGACCTCGACCCGGTAGGCGATCCAGCTCACCTTGAGAAGTGGGCGAAATAATTGGATCAGTCGGCCTCTCGCACGCTCTGCGAGTCGGCCTCCTGAAGGCACACCGGTGGCACGCTCAGGAGACGTGTTCTTCGGGTCCACACGACACATAGTGGGGGAGAGTTCGACGGTCGCGTCGGAGGACATACCCAAATAAGGAACGTGATTTTAGCTTAATTTGAGAAGTGGGAGAATGGTGGGCATGACCGAGCCTGCTGCGCCTCATCCCGAACTCGACACCCTTATTGCAACTCTCGAACGGTTGCGTGCGCCGGGAGGGTGCGCGTGGGATCGCGATCAGACGCATGAGTCGCTCGTGAAGCACCTCGTGGAGGAGACCTACGAGCTGGTAGATGCGATCGAAGGTGGCGATACCGCCGACATGGTCGAAGAGCTCGGCGATGTGCTCTACCAAGTGCTTTTTCATGCCGACATTGCGACCGAGGCGGGGCGCTTCACTCTCGAAGATGTCGCCGCTCACATGAACACCAAAATGGTGAGCCGTCACCCTCACGTGTTTGCCGACGCCACCGCAGAGACTGCTGATGACGTCGTGGCAGCGTGGGACGAACTCAAGAAGACAGAGAAACCTGAACGCACCAGTGTCACCGACGGCATCCCGCAAAAGATGCCGGCGTTGGCGCTCGCCGACAAGCTGCTCGGTCGAGCCCACAAGGTGGGACTCTTGGATGCCACTACACCGGGGGCGATCAACGTCACGGAAGAAGACGAACTCGGCCCGCTACTGCTCGCGATTGTGGCATCCGCGAAGGCAAACGGTTTGGATTCGGAGCGGGCACTGCGCACGGCGCTGCGCCAGCTCACCGAAGAGATCAAGGATTATGAAGTGTCGACCGCTCAGGCTGATTCAGCGAGCTAACACCCCGAAGGGTGGTGCCCCCCTTAACCCGAATAAGGAGGGCACCGGCGCAACGCCGGCAAACGAGACATGTGATCGCACGTCGATCGTCTACTGAATGGCATCGCGCGCTGAAGGATCGGTGGGATTACCCGGCCTACCGATCCAGCGTTGGAGAAGCCCCTGGTGAGGGGGATTCAAGTAGATGTGGCGCCGTTAACAGGTTTCCGGCACAAGGAGAAATCATAACCACTGCCGATCTCATTAGCAAACAACCGTTATGTTTATTTTATGGCCCGTAGACCCGACCCGACGCGCAAGCCAGCTCTTCTTCAGCAAACTATTGCCTATCTTGCTGATAAACCGCTGTCTAGTCTCACTTTTCGTTCGCTCGCACGAGCACTCGACGTCAGCACATTCACACTTGTTTACCATTTTGGAACGCGTGCAGAGCTGGTTCGAGAAATCGTGCGTATGAATGCGCGTGGAGTGAGCCCCCACGAAGCAGTGATGCTTCCGGCCGGCACCCTTGACGATTACTTTGCGAGCCTCTCGCAGTCGTGGCGATGGACGCAACTGCCCGAGAACCTGCACCGTCAACGCCTTGAGCTCGAAGCAGGGCTGCTTGAAGCGGTTGAACGCGACGAGCTTTCGATCACGCGCGACTACTTTGGGCGATGGATCGCGATGGGCACAGCGGCGCTAGTGGCTCTAGGAGTAGAACGCGGCGCGGCCGAGGTGGAGGCTCGCTTGCTCGTCAACACCTTCCACGGGGTGCAGTTCGACCTCGTGCTCAACCAGAATATCGATGCCTCTAACGCCGTCTTTGAGACGGCGATCGCGCACCACCGCGCTCGGGTCGAACAACTCATGGCCGAAGTAGCTCGGTAGCCGCACGCGCCTCGTCGGTGCGAGAGAATAGGAAGCATGGCGTCCACTGTTAATCCTCCCCGCGGCATGCGGGATTTCCTTCCCGCAGAAAAAGCTCAGCGCGAACGTGTGCTCGGTGTGATCCGGGCGAGCTATCGCGCTCACGGTTTCGACGAGATCGAAACCCCCGTGATGGAAGACAGCTCACGCTTGCACGCCGGCTTGGGCGGCGACAACGAGAAGCTCGCATTCGCTGTCATGAAGCGAGGGCTCACGAGTGAGAAGCTGCAGGCGGCATCCGATGCACTTGAACTCGCTGACCTCGGAATGCGGTTTGACCTCACGGTGCCGCTCGCTCGCTTTTATGCCACCCACCGTGCTGAGCTGCCGAAGGTCTTCCGGGCGATTCAGCTGGCGCCCGTCTGGCGTGCCGAGCGCCCGCAGAAGGGGCGTTACCGCCAGTTCGTGCAGTGCGACATTGACATCATGGGCGAGGCCGGGCCCAGCGCCGAGATTGAACTGATCACCGCCACGGCTGCCACACTCGATGCTCTCGGCATTGACGGGTGCACCATTCGCGTGAACGATCGTCGACTGCTCACGAGTTCGCTCAGCATCCTCGGCTTCCCCGCGAAGGAACACGAAGCGGTGCTCATCACGGTCGACAAGCTCGACAAGCTCGGTGCCGACGGCGTGGTCGCTGAGCTGCGCGAACGTGCCTTCCCCGATGGTCCGGTGGCGGCGCTCGCCGAATTCCTGACGCGTCCGGCCCCCGAAACTACTCCTGAGTTCGGTGCGGATGCCATCCGTGCCGCTCTGCCCGCAGGCGTCACCGAGGAGGTCATTCTCGAACTCGCGGCGATCGGCCAGGCGGTTGAATCGGGCCGCGGCGACTCCGGCTCTCTCATTGAGTTCGACCCGTGGCTGGTGCGGGGGATGGGCTATTACACGGGCGCAATCTTTGAGGTCGCGCATCCGTCGCTCGGGTATTCGCTCGGTGGCGGTGGCCGCTACGACGGAATGATCGGTCGCTTCTTAGGCAGCGATGTGCCCGCTGTGGGATTCTCGCTCGGCTTCGAACGCCTTGTCGATCTCGTTGAGCTCGGCGATGCAGACAATGATGACCAGCTTGCGTTGATTTACGACGCCGATGTCGATGCTGCGACCCTCGTGCGCTTGCAAGCCGCGTTGATTCGGGATGGCAAACGCGTGCGACTCGAAGCTCGACCGAAGAAGTTGCCGCAGCTTCTCGACCAGTTGAAGGCTGCCGGTTTCACCAGTTTCGCAACGGTCCGTGCCGAAAACGTGAGTTTTGATAGCCTTGAGTTCAAGCCGCTGGGTGGCTAGCGGAACATAGCCTTCGAGGGAGAAGCCGTGAACGTCAGAGCAACACCCATTCTTGTTTTTGTGGGCGTCAGTTTCGGGCTCGCGTGGCTCTTTGCCCTTCCTCTCTGGTTCACGGGCGGTCTCGAGAATCCGTTCTTCACCGTGTTTGCACTCGCGATGATGTTTACGCCGGCGCTCGCGGCGCTCGTGGTCGTCTTCTTTGTCGAGAAGCATCCGGATGCTCGCGCACGACGCGCGGCGCTGGGGCTGGGTTCGGTGCGCCCCGTCGGCCGGTTCCTGCGCTACTTGGCGTTGGCGCTCGTCGTTCCACCCGCCTTGATCCTGGCGGCGCTCGTCGTCGGTGCGATCGTGGGGGTCTACCCCGCCGACTTTGTGAACTTCTCCGGCTTCCAAGCGATGGTCGATAGCCAGCTCGCAGCGCTTGGCGAAGAGCCGCTGCCGGTTCCGATTGGCCTGTTGGTCGCGCTGCAGTTCGTGAACGTGTTGATCGGTGCGGTCATCAATACGATTCCCGCGTTCGGTGAAGAGCTCGGCTGGCGCGGCTGGCTGTTGCCCAAGCTGCTGCCCCTCGGCATCGTTCCGGCCATCCTCATCTCGGGAGTGATCTGGGGCCTGTGGCACGCCCCGCTCATCCTGCTCGGCTACAACTACCCTGGTGCTCCCGGCTGGCTCGCCCTCACCGCCATGGTCGGCATGACGATCGTCGTTGGCGGTGTGTTCGCGTGGCTGCGCATCCGTTCGGCATCGGTGTGGCCTGCCGCCTTGGCTCACGGTGCCTTCAACGCAGCAGCTGGTTTTTCAATCATTTTCATCATGGTTGGCGAGTCTTTCGACCCCCTTCAGGCCAGCATTTTGGGCTGGACCGGATGGCTCGTCCCGATCGTTCTCGTGATCGTCCTGTTGGTCACCGGGCAGTTTCGCTCGCCAGCCCCGTCACCGACTGTTAGCCGTAACGAGTCAGCGCCCGTCGCTGGCGCGGAGTAGGCTTTCACACGGACATCCACCACTTCCAGTCCAAACAAACTTTCTTTAAGGAGACCCCCTGTGGCTTTGATCGAAGCAGTTGGCGCCCGCGAAATTCTTGATTCCCGTGGTAACCCCACGGTCGAGGTTGAGGTTTTGCTCGACGACGGCGTAGTTTCCCGCGCCGCAGTTCCTTCGGGAGCATCCACTGGCGCATTCGAGGCTTACGAGCTTCGCGATGGCGACAAGGACCGTTACCTCGGCAAGGGCGTTCAGAAGGCCGTTGACGCGGTTATCGACGACCTCGGCCCCGCAATCGAAGGCCTCGACGCCTCCGACCAGCGCCTCATTGACGCTGAGCTCATCGCCGTCGACGGTTCCGAGAACAAGAAGAACCTCGGCGCTAACTCGATCCTCGGTGTGTCGCTCGCCGTGGCGAAGGCTGCTGCTGACTCGGCAGACCTGCCCCTCTTCCGCTACCTCGGTGGCCCCAACGCTCACGTGCTTCCCGTGCCGATGATGAACGTCATCAACGGTGGCTCGCACGCCGACAGCAATGTCGACATCCAAGAGTTCATGATCCTTCCGCACGGTGCAGACACCTTCAGTGAAGGCCTTCGCTGGGGCGTTGAGACGTACCACGTGCTCAAGGGACTGCTCAAGAGCAAGGGCCTCAGCACCGGCCTCGGCGACGAGGGTGGCTTTGCCCCCGACCTCTCCAGCAACCGCGCTGCACTCGACCTGCTCATGGAAGCAATCGAGAAGGCTGGCTTCACGCCGGGCAAGGACATCGCTGTTGGCCTCGACGTTGCTGCGACCGAGTTCTACAAGGATGGTTCCTACACGTTCGAGGGCACCTCGAAGTCGGCTGGCGAGATGAGTGCGTACTACGCCGAGCTCGTCGCCGCGTACCCCCTCGTGTCGATCGAAGACCCGCTCGACGAAGACGACTGGGAGGGCTGGGCTCAGCTCACCGCCGAGATCGGTTCGAAGACGCAGATCGTCGGAGACGACCTGTTCGTCACCAACCCGAAGCGTCTCGCCAAGGGAATCGAACTCGCAACGGCAAACTCGATCCTCGTCAAGGTGAACCAGATTGGTTCGCTCACCGAGACCCTCGACGCTGTGGCTATGGCCCAGCGCGCTGGTTACACGGCCGTCATCTCGCACCGTTCAGGTGAGACCGAAGACACCACGATCGCTGACCTCGCGGTCGCGCTCAACACGGGCCAGATCAAGACTGGTGCACCGGCTCGCTCCGAGCGCGTAGCTAAGTACAACCAGCTGCTGCGCATCGAAGAAGAGCTTGGCGATGCCGCTGTTTACGCTGGTCGCACCGCCTTCCCGCGGTTCAACGGCTAGCGCCCATCAGCGTCGTCTAGCATCGAACGCATGGCTAGGCGAGTACGAGCAAAAAAGGTAGCGGTGTCGCTGCCCGAGGAGAGCGCGCCCGAACACTGGTTGCGCACGATCCGCTTCTCGGGCTTCACCGTGCTCATGCTTGGTTTGCTCATACTCGCCGTCATCGTTCTTGCGCCCAACCTGCGCATTCTGATCGAGCAACAGCAGACAATTGCGCAACTGCAGTCTGAAGTAGAAGAGGCTCAAGAGTCTGTCGACAGCCTTACCGAAAACGTTGCCCGCTGGGATGACCGCGCCTACATCGAGTCCCAAGCCCGCGACCGGCTGTACTACGTGTACCCGGGCGAAGTGAGCTACCTAGTGACCGGTGAAGCGGCCGATGTCACCACCAATGATGGTGTTCCGGTGAGCGCGACCATCCAAACCACCCAAATTGATTGGGTACAAACTCTCGTATCGTCCATTTACACTGCTGGTCTCACTGAAGACGCGCCCGACAAGCTGACCGCCCCCGTGATTGAAGGACCCAAGCAATGACCACCCCACCGTTTGACGCCGTCAGCGATGAAGATGTGCGCATTGTGTCGCTTCAACTCGGCCGCCCCGCTCGCGATGTGATCGGCATTGCCGCGCGCTGCGTGTGCGGAGCTCCCACTGTCGTGTCGACGAAACCGCGCCTGAGCGATGGAACACCGTTCCCCACGATCTATTACCTGTGCCACCCGGCGGCCACGGCATCCGTGTCGACGCTTGAAGCTGAGGGCCAGATGCCTGAACTTGCGGCAATGCTTGAGGGTGAGATTGCTGCGCAGTATCAGGCTGCCCACGAGGCTTACATTGCCGACCGGGATGGCATCGAGGTCGTTCCCGAGCTGGCCGGCGTTTCTGCTGGCGGCATGCCCACGCGAGTGAAGTGCTTGCACGCTCTCGTCGGGCATTCACTGGCAGCAGGCCCTGGCGTCAACCCGATTGGCGACATTGCTCTTGAGCGCGCCTCGTGGAGCCCGACCGTGTGCCAGTGCCCCGACTATTCAGGGGTGGCCAGCGCTGGCACCTCCGCGACGACAAACGCCTCAGCGAAGGCGGCGGGGGAGACACAACAGTGAAGCGGTGGGCTGCTGGCGCGATACTGATGGCGAGCCTCGCTTCGCTATTGGTGGCGACTCCTGCCCACGCGGATGCGGTGCGCGACCAAGAATATTGGCTTCAGGAGTACGGCATCGAAGCCGCGTGGAAGACCACCAAGGGTGCCGGCGTCACGATCGCCGTGATCGACACCGGTGTTGACGGCTCGGTGAAAGAGCTCGTCGGAGCTGTCACGGGGGGAACAGATTTCTCGGGCCAGGGTTCACCTGACGGCCAAACGCCGGTAGGCGACGACAATCCGGCCCACGGCACACTCGTGGCGTCGCTCGCGGCTGGCCGTGGCACCGGCACGGGCGCTGGCGTGATTGGTGCGGCTCCCGCAGCTAACATTTTGGCGATCTCTATCGGCTTCACGGGTGGTCCGATCAGTTCGGATGACCAGATCGCTCAGGCAGTTCGCTATGCGGTCGATCAGGGCGCTGATGTCATCAATCTGTCGCTGACCCGCGAGACTCTGGACTGGCCGCTCAGCTGGGACAGCGCATTCCTGTACGCAATGGACAATGACGTTGTTGTCGTGGCGGCGGCGGGCAACCGTGGCAGCGGAACCGCCTCGGTGGGTGCGCCTGCGACGATGCCCGGTGTTTTGACCGTTGCGGGTGTCGACGTTAACGGCGTCGCGAGTTTCAACGCCTCCACTCAGGGCATCACGATTGGTGTGGCCGCGCCAAGCGAAGATCTGGTCGGCGTCGCTCCCGGCGGTTCGCACGTTTTGTGGAACGGCACCAGCGGGGCAACCCCGATTGTGGCCGGTGTCGTTGCGCTCGTGCGGGCCGCGCATCCTGAACTGGATGCGAACAACGTTATTAATCGCATTGTGTCGACGGCACATGACACGGGTGCTCCCGGCGCAGACGCGATTTACGGCTTTGGTCTGATCGACGCCGAAGCAGCGGTGACAGCAAACGTTCCGCTCGTCGACGAGAACCCGATGGGCAGTCTCGCGGAGTGGATCACGATCTACCGTCGCGCGGCGTCAACGCCGATTCCGGTGCCGAGCTTTAGCCCGACGGCTACGCCGATTCCTGAGGTGGCTCCGGATGTCGCGGGGCCGGTCAGTCCGCTCGGAACCGTGCTCCCTACCGTGAGCATGCTTCGTAATGTGGGCGTACCACTTGCAATTTATGCGATTTTCTTGATGATTTTGGCCGGTTCGGGCGTCTTAGCTTGGCGTCGGTTTAGGAGTCTGCGCGAGACAGAGTAAGTTTGGTGGCGAACTTCCCTTTTAGGAGACTCTAACTCGTGCCAAAAATCTTGATTGTCGGCGGCGGTTACGCCGGTTTTTACACTGCTCGTAAGCTCGAAAAGTGGCTGCGTCGCGGCGAAGCTGAGGTCACCATGGTGGACCCTCTTCCCTACATGACGTACCAGCCTTTCTTGCCTGAGGTTGCAGCAGGCTCCATTGAGCCTCGCCACGCGGTTGTTCCGCACCGTCGCCACTTGAAGACCACCAAGGTCGTCACGGCGAAGGTCACCGGAATCAACCACGAGGCGAAGACTGCAACGATTCAGCCTGAAGTGGGTGACTCGTGGGAGATCGACTACGACCTCGTTGTCGTTACCGCTGGCGCCGTTTCGCGCACCTTCCCGATCCCGGGCGTTGCTGACGAAGCCATCGGCATGAAGACGATCGAAGAGGCTGTTGCCGTTCGTGACCGTCTTCTCACCAACTTTGACAAGGCATCCAACCTGCCTGCAGGCCCCGAGCGCGACCGTCTGCTGACGTTCGTCGTTGTCGGTGGCGGCTTCGCCGGTATCGAAGCCTTCGGCGAAATGCGCAGCCTTGCCTCGTCACTGCTGCCGCTCTACCCGAGCCTTAACTTCGAAGACACTCACTTCCACCTCATCGAAGCCATGGGCCGCATCATGCCCGAGGTGTCGCTCGAGACGAGCAAGTGGGTTATCAAGAACCTCGCTGACCGTGGCGCACAGATCCACCTCGACACCCAGCTGAAGTCGGCTGTGGATGGCGTGGTTGAGTTGTCGACCGGCGAAAGCTTCGAGTCAGACACCATCGTGTGGACCGCTGGCGTTATGGCCAACCCGGTCGTGCGTAGCACTGACCTTCCCATCGAAGAGCGTGGACGCATCCGCGTACAGGCAGACCTCCGTGTCATCAACGATGACGGTGTTGTCGAGGGTGCCTGGGGTGCCGGCGACGTGTGTGCTGTTCCTGACCTCACCGGTGGTGGCGTTGGCGGCTTCTGCGTTCCGAACGCTCAGCACGCTGTTCGCCAGGCCAAGCTCATGGCCAAGAACATTGTGGCTTCGCTTCGCGGCGAAGAGACCAAGGACTACTTCCACAAGAACCAGGGTGCCGTTGCCGGTCTCGGTCTCTACCACGGCGTTTTCCAGTCGGGCAAGATCGCGGTCAAGGGTTTCCCAGCGTGGTTCATGCACCGTGGCTACCACGGCATGGCGATGCCAATGTTCGAGCGCAAGGCTCGCGTCTTCAGCAACTGGATCACGAACTTCTTCTGGGGTCGCGACACCATTTCGCTCGAGGCACGCGTAGAACCGCGCCGCGCATTCGAAGAATTCGCTTCACGCCCCAAGTAGCGTGACTGCATGCTCCACGCGAAAGCGTGGGGCGTGCCCCGATAGCCCAATTGGCAGAGGCAGATGACTTAAAATCATCACAGTCAGGGTTCGAGTCCCTGTCGGGGCACTGCACGAGTTAACGAGTAAAGGCGGTCGCACAGCGACCGCCTTTACTCGTTTAATCAATCCTTAAGCGGGAAGGATCTCCGCCAGCAGCTTCTGGATGCGCGCCTTGATGTCATCACGAATCGGCCGAACCTCGTCGAGGCCCTTGCCCTTCGGGTCGACGAGTTCCCAGTCTTCGTAGCGCTTGCCGGGGAAGATGGGGCAGACGTCGCCGCAGCCCATCGTGATGACAACATCCGAGGCCTGCACCTGGTCGGTGGTCATGAGCTGGGGGACTGCCTTCGAGATGTCGATGCCCTCTTCGGCCATGGCCTGAATCGCGATGGGGTTGATTTCGTTGCCGGGCTCAGAACCTCCCGAACGCACCTCGACCGCGCCATCCGATAGCGCCGTCATGTAGCCGGCGGCCATTTGCGAGCGGCCAGCGTTGTGGATGCACACGAACAGAACGACGGGCTTGGCGGTGGTGGCGGTCTCAGTAGTCATGCACAAAGCATAGATGAAGGTCTATGTCTCGCGCGAACGAAGACAGGATGAGCGTGAGTTAGTTCACGCAGCGTTCACCGGCGGCAGCGACTGAAGCAGCGCACGCACTCGCGCGTCGATGTCATCACGCACGGCTCGCACGCCATCCATGCCGAGCTCGGCGGGGTCGGGGAGTTCCCAATCGAGGTAGCGACGGCCGGGATAAATGGGGCACGCATCGCCGCAGCCCATCGTGATCACGACATCCGCACCCCGCACGACCTCGTCAGTGAGCGGCTTCGGGTACTCACCATCGACCGAGACGCCAATCTCGTCGAGAGCCGCCACGATCTTCGGATTGATGGTCTCGGTGGGCTCTGATCCGGCGGTGAGCACGCGCACCCGATCGCCAGCAAGAGACCGCAAAATTGCGGATGCCATTTGCGAGCGACCCGCATTCTGTACGCACACAAACAGCACGTCGGTTGGCGCACCGGATGCCGCGGCATCCGTCACCTCGTCGGAGTCAGCAAGCGCAAGCGACCCCAGACGGTCGGCGGCGAACCGGGAGGTGTGCGACGACAAATGGCGATCGCGCGGCGCGCCCTGGCGCAGCAGTTCGTAGCTGCTCGCCACATACTCGGCGACGGTTTCGCGAGAGAAGACCCCCGCGAAGCGCAGGGCGAGGTCGTCGGTGATGCGGGCCAGAATCGCAGGATCGACGGCAGCGGCGGAGGCGTCAGCGGGGGAGTGCTGCACAAAGTCGAAGACGTCGGCGAGGCGGGATTGCACGAGCGAATACCAGACCTGGCGGCCCTCTTGAGTGCTCTGCAAGATTCCGTCGGTGGCCATGATGCGCACGTGATGGCTCACGGTCGGTTGCGTGAGGCCGAGGCGGGCGGCAAGGTCGGTGACCCCGCGGCGGCCATCCGGGGCATCCATAAGCAGACGCAATATTTGCACCCGGGTGGGATCCGCAATGGCGCGCATGCTGTGAGCGATGCGCTCGGCAATGGCGCGTTCGCTTTCGCGAGCGGAGGCGGGTGACTCGGTCGCTGGCATGGGTAGAAGTCTAAAGGACAACATCCGATTCATAGACAGTTATCAATGTTTGGGTATGATCGCGGAATGACTGCGACCCATTCCTTTGCCGTGGCCCGACGCCTCACCGCCGAATTCCTCGGAAGCGCCGGCCTTGCCGCCGTCGTTATCGGCTCCGGAATTGCCGCCCAACAGCTTTCCCCCAACGATGTCGGCCTGCAGCTTCTCGAGAACGCCCTCGCAACCGCCTTCGGTCTTGGCGTGCTCATTCTGGTCTTCATGACCGTCAGCGGCGCCCACTTCAATCCGGTCGTGTCGATCGTCGATTCGCTCAGCGGGCTGCGCTCGTGGCGTGACACCGCCCTCTACATTCCGACCCAGATTGTCGGATGCATCGTCGGCGCGATTCTCGCGAACCTCATGTTCGGGCAGGCCGCCGTGACCATCAGCACGACCGTGCGACTCACACCGGGGCATTTCTTGAGCGAGGTCGTGGCAACCGCCGGACTCATCATGGTGATCTTCGCCCTCGTGCGCACCGGTCGCGCGAACCTGGCGCCTATCGCTGTTGGCGTCTACATCGGCGGCGCCTATTTCTTCACGAGCTCCACGAGCTTTGCGAACCCCGCCATCACCATCGGCCGGATGTTCAGCGACACGTTCGCAGGAATCGCCCCAGGCTCGGCTCCCGGTTTCATCGCGGCTCAGCTCATCGGTGCGGCGATCGGCTTCGGGCTGGTGCGCTGGGTCTTCCCGGAACGACGTATCGCTTAGCTGCGCAGCGGTGACCCGACTACTTCGAAACGGTGGCCGCCCATTTCACCGCTCAGTAGCGGAAGTGCTTCCTTGATCGCTGCCTGCACGCTCGCGAGTTGCAGCGAAAGTTGGTGGGCTTCGGCCGATTCCCAGAGCTCCGAAACGAACACGGTGTCGGGATACTCGTCGCTGACGCCCACCTCGTAGCTGAGGCATCCGGCGCTATCGAGGTCTGTGCTGCGGCGCGTGAGGATGGCCACAACTTCGTCGCGGTGGCCGGGCTGCACTCCGATGGTGCCTACGTTTGCGAAAGTCATCCTCTTACCTAAAATCACCTCAGCCAATTCGTCAAGGGCGGAGTGATAATGAGCCGTGCCCAAGAAATCTCGCGACGAAACTGACGTCGACGCCCAGCAAGACAAACTCATCAAACGCCATGCTCGCGGTGAGCATCGGTGGCCGGCCGCTGCCGGTGTGCTGGTGGTATTGGCCAGCTATGCCTTCTTGCCGACCGTGATCATGCCGGTCCCCGTGCGCATTGTGGTCGTAGCGCTTGGCCTGGTCATGCTGATTCCCGTGATCGCCCTCAATCCGGTGCGGCTGGTGAAGCAAACCTCATGGTCACGCACTCTGTCGGTGGGTCTCGCGCTGTTGCTCGCCATCGCCAACGTGGCCGCGCTCGTCTTTGTGGTGATTGTGCTCGTCACTACCGGGGCGAAGGATGGCCCCTCGATGCTCTTGGCCGCCACGCAGGTCTGGCTCACCAACATGATTGCGTTTGCGCTTGTCTATTGGGAGTTGGATCGCGGTGGTCCGGTCACGCGTCACACGAGTGATCGATCTGCGCTTCCGCTCGCCGACTTTCGCTTCGCCCAGGACGAAGACCATGATGCGATTGATGAGGTAAAAGGCCGATCATCCGCCGCCATCGGCTGGACGCCATCCTTCACCGACTATCTCTACGAATCGGCCATCGGATCGATGGCGTTCAGCCCCGGTGCCGCGATGCCGCTCTCGCCGCGCGTGAAGCTGTTGTTGCTGGTGCAGTCGCTGGGTGCCTTCATCATGCTCGCCCTTGTGATCGCCCACGCCGTCGGCCAATTGGGGTCGTAACTTCGCACCGGATGCTCGCCGCAGTGGTTCGCGGCAATTGTGCTGCGCGCAGGGTTCTGGGAAAGTTGAGCAACTAAGGCGCTGGTGCCGCAGCAGGTTGCATCAGCGCAGGACCGCCCACGCCCTGCCCGAAGGAACCCGTGAAGCTGCTCAGCACCCCCGCACCGCTCTGGCACAGCCCCGAGAGCTATTGGCAGAGCCTCGCGGATGCCACGCACTCCCTCGACGCTCCGTATGGGGTGCTGTCGCTCGAGGCGCTGTCACACAATGCTGCCGATATGGTTCGCCGGGCTTCCGGGGTGCCGATTCGGGTGGCGAGCAAGTCGATTCGAGTTCGTGCGGTGATGGATGCCGTGCTCGAGCTCGACGAGTTCCGGGGCGTTCTCGCCTACACGCTCACCGAGGCTCTCTGGCTGGCCGAGACCATTGACGATGTGGTGGTCGGCTACCCCGCGGTGGATCGTGCGGCAATTGCAGCCCTCGGCACGAGCCCGGCGCTCGCCGAACGCGTCACGCTCATGATCGACTCGGTTGAGCACCTCGATTTTGTTGACTCAGTGGTGTCTCCTCAGCACCGCGAAACGATCCGCGTCTGCATTGATGTGGATGCCTCGTTCCAGTCGCCCCTGCTCGGTCACGTCGGTGCGCACCGCTCTCCCGTGCGCTCGGCGGCGCAAGCGCGCACGCTCGCGAGCACGGTCGTCGATCGTGCCGGATTCACGCTGGTCGGAGTGATGGCGTACGAAGCGCAGATCGCGGGAGTGGGCAATCGCCCGCCGCACAAGGCCGCTTATGGCCGCCTGCTCGATGTCATGCAGACGGCATCCGCCAAGGAACTGCGCGAACGTCGGGGCGAGATTGTCGCCTCGATCAGCGAGATTGCCGAACTCGAGTTCGTGAACGGTGGGGGAACCGGCTCGCTTGAGTCCACTGCCGAAGACACCGCGGTCACTGAGATTGCGGCGGGCAGCGGACTCTTCGGCCCGCACCTTTTCGACAACTACAGCCACTTCACCCCGGCGCCGGCCGCCGCGTTCGCGCTCGCGGTCGACCGCAAATACTCCCTCGATATTGCGACAGTGCACGGTGGCGGCTGGATCGCCTCGGGTGAAGCGGGCGTCGACCGGATGCCCCAGCCCACCTGGCCGAAAGGGCTCAAGTATGTGCCGCGCGAGGGTGCCGGCGAAGTGCAGTCACCGCTCACGGGCCCCGCAGCGGAGCACCTCCAGATCGGAGACCGCGTCTGGTTCCGCCACACGAAAGCGGGCGAGCTGTCTGAGCACCTCAACGAGTTCGCGGTCGTCGCTGACGGTCGCATCGTCGATACCGTTCCGACCTACCGCGGCGAAGGCAAAGCCTTCCTGTGACGACTCCCGAGTGGATGCCGCCAGCCGAGCGCCGCGCGTCGAGCCCGACTCCGGCATCCCTGAGTCCCGGTTCCGTGTGGCGCAATTGGGGCCGTTCTGAGCGTTCGCGTCCCGAGTTCGCGGCTCGCCCGGAGAGCGTCGACGAGGTCATCGCGGCGGTGCACTTCGCGCGCGAGAACGGCGTGACTGTCAAGGCCTGGGGTGCCGGCCACAGCTTCACCTCGATTGCGGCAACCGATGGCGTGCATCTCGACGTCGGTGCACTCGCCGGGGTGCTGGCGGTCGAAGGAACGCACGTCACGCTCGGTGCCGGCACACACCTCTTCGAGCTCCCGGCGCTGCTCGAACCACTCGGGCTCGCCCTCGCCAACATGGGCGACATCGATCGCCAGACGATTGCCGGCGCGATCTCCACCGGCACTCACGGCACCGGTGCCCAGTTCGGCGGCATCGCCACTTCCGTGCGCGGCGTCACGCTCGTGACCGCCGCCGGCGAAGTGCTGCGCATCAACGCGACCGAAAACCCAAAACTGCTCCCGGCCGCGGCCCTCGGCCTTGGCGCCCTCGGCATCCTCGTCGATGTCACGATCGAATGCGTGCCGACCTTTTTGCTGCACGCAGTGGAGCGCCCTGAACCCGCTGCCACCGTCCTCGCTGAGTGGCTGCAACGCAGTGCCGAAACTGACCACTTTGAGTTCTACGTCTGGCCGCACACCGAGACGGCTCTCACCAAGAGCAACACACGCTTACCGGGTGATGCGCCGCGGCATCCGCTCACGAAGTTCTCCCGCTGGGTCGATGACGAGTTCATGGCCAACGGCGTTTTCCGCGCGATCTGCGCGGCGGGTAAAACCGTGCCAGCGATCATCCCGCCCATCAATCGTCTCGCCGTGAAGCTCTCGGGCAATCGCGAGTTCACCGACGTCTCGAGCACCGTCTTCGTCACCGATCGCACCGTACGCTTTCGCGAAATGGAATATGCCCTCCCCATCGAGGCTGTTCCGGATGCCGTGCGCGCCATCCAGAAGCTGATCGCCGATCGAGGGTGGAAAGTTTCATTCCCGATCGAGGTGCGTTCGGCTGCTGCGGACTCATTGCTGCTGTCGACCGCGTCGGGGCGGGCCACCGGCTATGTCGCGGTGCACCGGTATTGGCGCGAAGACCCGGCCGAGTATTTTCGGGAGGTGGAGGCGATCATGATGGCCCACGATGGGCGACCTCACTGGGGAAAATTGCATAACCGGCAAGCCGAATCGCTCGCGGCGGCGTATCCGGGTTTCAATGAGTTCTTGAGCATTCGCGATCGGCTTGATCCTGGTCGCGTGTTTGCGAACGACTATCTGCGCCAAGTGTTGGGGCGATAGCGGCTCAAGCTTTAATGCACGAGTCGAGCAGTACGAGAAAGGGCGCGATTATCAAAGCCATTGTGTGTGGAGCAGGAATCGCTGGACTCACGGTCGCCGGTCAGCTGGCTGAACGCGGGTGGGAGGTTGTGCTTCTGGAGGCTGCTCCCGAGCGCCGCACGCAGGGCTACATGATCGACTTCTTTGGGCCCGGCTATGACGCCGCCGAGAAGATGGGCATTCTGGATCGTTTGCGCGAGCTGCGATACCCGATTAGCGAGGCCCGTTTTGTGCGCCCCAACGGCCGCAGTCAAGCAATTGATTATGAGCTTGTGGCGGCCAACGAGGGCGGCAAGTTGATGAGCCTGATGCGCCAAGACCTCGAACAAACCCTTTTCGACGTGCTCCCCGAGAGCGTTGAACTGCGGCTCGGCAGCGCCGTTGTATCGGTCGAAGACCGCACCGATTACGTCACCACGGTGCTCGCCGATGGGTCGCGCATTTCGGGAGACATTGTGGTGGCAGCGGATGGCATCCATTCGGCTGTTCGGCATGATCTCTTTGGTGATTCGGCGGCGTTCGATCGCCAGCTGGGGATGCACACCTGCGCTTATACGTTCGACTCTCCACGCCTTCACGCCAAGCTCGGCGACGCTCTGATCTCAACAGATGAGCTGGATCGCATGGTCGGTTTGTATGGATTGCGCGATGGCAAGGTGGCGCTTTTCGCTGCCCACCGCGTGAACGACACGGTGCTTCCTGCCGATACGCGTGCGGCCATTCGCTCTGCCTACGCGGGCATGGGCGATGACGTTGCTGAGGCGCTCGAGAAGTGCCCGGAGCCCGACAAGATTTACTACGACCAGGTTGCCCAGATCGAACTGCCCGTGTGGAGTCGTGGCCGCGTTGTCTTCGCGGGCGATGCGTGCCAAGCGGTTTCGTTGCTTGCCGGGCAGGGAGCGTCGTTGGCGATCGCTGGTGGATTGCTCTTGGCCGAAAAGATTTCGAGCGATCGAGAACTCAGCGCCACCTTCGCCGAATACGAAGAAGAATGGATGCCGCTGGTCGCCGATAAGCAGGCCGCTGGCCGTCGGGCAGCGAACGGTTTTCTGCCGCACACCCTGTTCCAGCTCTGGAAGCGCCGCGCGGGCCTCGCCCTGCTGACAGCGCCGGTGATTGGCAAGTTCGTCACCTCCACGATCACGGGAACTAAGACGTTCACATAGCCGGAGTAGAGCGGTGTGTCCGCCCTTTATTGGGGGTCGCAAGTGGCCCAGTTTCTCGGTGGAGGCACAGGAGCACGTTCTATAGTTGAGGCATGGAATTCCTGATCGTAATCGGCGTAATCGTCCTGCTCGCAGTCATCGTCGGCATCTACCTGTGGTCGACGTATAACTCGCTGGTCACGCTCAACGTGCGCGTTGATGAGGCGTGGAGCGATATCACGGTGCAACTCAAGCGTCGTGCTGACCTGCTGCCGAACCTCATCGAGACGGTCAAGGGCTATGCCGCGCACGAGAAGGGCGTCTTTGAGGCCGTCACGAAGGCCCGCGCCGAGTCGTTGAACGCTCAGGGTCCCGTCGATGCGGCTGCTGCCGAGAACCACATGCAGTCTGCCCTCAAGAGCATCTTTGCTGTCGCTGAGGCGTACCCGCAGCTGCAGGCCAGCCAGAACTACCTTCAGCTTCAGGGCGAACTTGTTGACACTGAAGACAAGATTCAGGCCAGCCGTCGTTTCTACAACGGTGGTGTGCGCGAGCTCAACACCAAGATCAAGATCTTCCCGAACACGTTGTTCGCGCGCAATCTTGGTTTCCACGAGCGTGAGTTCTTCGAGGTTGCGGATGCCGCATCCATCGCTGAGCCGCCGCGCGTGCAGTTCTAAGTCTTCGTCTTTCTAACCGCGTGACCAGGATGTTCTAGATGTATCGCGCCATAGCGAAAAACAAGCGCAACACCGTTCTGATCATCATCCTGTTCGTTATCCTCATTGGGTTTCTCGGCTTTGCGCTGAGCTTCCTGATGGGGGGCGACCCGATGACAATCACGATCGGCACGATCATTGGTGCCGGTGCGTTCACGCTGATTCAGTACTACGCGGCGTCGAAGCAGGCGTTGGCAATGAGCGGCGCTGTCGAGATTCAAAAATCCGACAATCCGCGGTTGTACCGCATTGTCGAGAACCTGTCGATCACGACAGGCACGCCGATGCCCAAGGTGTACATCGTCAACGATCCGGCGCCGAACGCTTTCGCTACCGGGCGTGACCCGGAACATGCTGCTGTTGCTGCGACAACGGGGCTCCTAGATCTGCTTGACGATTCGGAGCTCGAGGGTGTGATGGCCCATGAGATGGGTCACGTGCAGAACTATGACATCCGGGTATCGATGATCGTGTTCGGTCTCGTCGTTGCTGTCGGTTTTATTTCGGACATTGCGTTGCGCTTCACTCTGTTTGGCGGTCGCGGCAATAACAACAACTCGAACCCCGTGATGATTATCGTTGGACTGGCTGCTCTCCTCATTTCGCCGCTTGTCGCGGCGGCAGTGCAGGCGTCGATTTCGCGTCAGCGTGAATATCTTGCGGATGCCACTGGTGCGTTGACGACGCGTCACCCGGATGCTCTGGCTAGCGCTTTGCAGAAGCTGTCGGATTACAGCCGTCCGATGCAGAAGCAAAACTCGACGATGGCCCACATGTGGATTTCGGATCCGACGAAGCCGGGCATCATGGATCGTCTCTTCAGCACGCATCCGCCGCTCGCTGACCGTGTTGCGCGTCTTGGCAAGATCGGCGGAGGCTTCTAGCCGACGGAGCTGATTCTGGCTGCCGCAGTCGCGGCGTTCAGCTGGTGCTGGCTAGCGCTGCAACTCTGCCTCGATGGCGGGGGAGAGGGTGCCGCGGCCGGTCACGGCAATCTCGCCCATGCCTTGCCAGTGCGCGATCTCGCGCAGGCTGGGCACGATGCGTTCGGCGAGGGCTCCGGTGCCTCCGGGCAGGGCGTCGATTCCGTCTTCGTGCCACGCGGATTGCACGCGAAGCACACCCGCTTGGCGGTCGGTCTTGAGGTCGATGCGGCCGACGAGGGCGTCATCCACGAGCACAGGCAGTGAGTAGTAGCCGAACTGGCGTTGCGGCTCGGGCGTGTAAATCTCGATGCGGTAGTGGAACCCAAACATGCGTTCGGCGCGTTTGCGATCCCAGACCACGGGGTCGAAGGGCGAGAGCAGGGCGACGTGGTCGATGCGGCGGGGGATTCGCGCCTCCCGGTGCAGCCAGGCGGGCTGATCCCAGCCGCGCACGGTCACGGGAACGAGCTCGCCGGCATCCGCTAGTTCGGCAATAGCCGGGCGAACGTCAGCGCCTTTGAGGCGAAAGTAGTCGGCGAGGTCGGATGCCGTGCCGATACCCAGCGCCCGTGCTGACTCAGCAATCAGGGCGCGGTGCGCGTCGGAGCGGGACACCTCACGCTCGCGCAGCTCGGCCGGAATCAGGTGCTCGGTCAGCGCGTAGGTGCGTTCGAAGCGGGTGCGGCCGGCGCTGACGACTTCGCCCCAGCGGAACAGCATTTCGAGTCCTTGCTTGACGTCAGACCACCCCCACCAGGGTCCGGTGCGGCGGTTGGCCTCGTGTTCGATCTCGCGGGCGGTAACGGGGCCGGTGGTGGCGAGTTCTTCGCGCAGCCACTGCAGCATGGGCTGGTTGTCACGCACCCATTCGTAGCGCACGGCATCGCGTTCGCGCAGCGACTCCATCTTCCAGCGCCACAACGGCCACGATTCGAGCGGAATGAGCGCGGCTTCGTGCGCCCAGTATTCGACGTACCGGCCGGGCATGCGCGCGGTTGGCGTGCGGAACGTCAGCGCATCAAGAGCGGCCTTGTCGTAGTGGCCGAGGCGAGCGAACACCGGCTGGTAGTGACTGCGCTCGAACACGTTGACCGAGTCGAGTTGCAGCAGCCGGATGCGGTCAAAAAGTAGGTTGAGCTGTCGCGTTCCCGCGGGGTTGGCCGCAGTCGCGGTGCCGCGCCCAAAGCCTTGGGCGGCGAGCAGCACTCGGCGTGCTTGCGCTGCAGAGAGGGAATCAACCACGGCTCGACTCTACCGAGCGGCGGCGACATCCACTCGCTAGGGCGCCGAACAGCTCCACCGAGTAATTGTGTTTGTATCGTTCATCGTTCGTTTACCAAGATGAAAGCGAACGCCGCATCAGGCTGCGTACCGTCAACTCCGGATCGTTTCGGTACCCTCTGCCCGTTTACAGCGCGGGCGGCTGCGACGGTCGTTGGAGGAAGTCTTGTTCACTAAGCGCACCCTCGCCGCTGTTGCACTCGTTGCAGCTTCGGCGATTTCACTCAGTGGTTGCAGCACCACTGAGGCAGCTGCTGGCGATGTTGACGCATCGACTGCCACCACCGTTGAAGACTTCGGTGGAATGGACGCTCTTATCGCAGCCGCGCAGGCTGAGGGCGAACTCAATGTCATTGCGTTGCCTGACAACTGGGCAAACTATGGCGAGATCAAGGCTCTCTTCGAAGAGAAGTACGACATCATCGTCAACTCGGCTGACCCCGACGTTTCTAGCGCCGAAGAAATCGCCGCTGCTGACAACCTCAAGGGCCAGGACACCGCTCCTGACGTCTTCGACCTCGGTACCGCTGTCACGCTCGACAGCCTTGACTACTTCGCTCCCTACATGGTTGCCAACTGGGATGAAATTCCTGAGGGCAACAAGGAAGCAACCGGCCTCTGGGTCAACGACTACACCGGCAGCATGTCGATCGGTTATGACTCCAACTCGGTTCCCGAGCCCACGAGTCTCGATGACCTGCTCAAGGCTGACTACCGTGGCGCTGTTGCGCTGAACGGTGACCCCACGCAGGCCGGAGCGGCTTTCGCTGCTGTCGGACTCGCCACGGTTCACAGTGGTGGAACCCTCGATGACTTCACGCCCGGCATCGAGTTCTTCGAAGAGCTCAACGACGCCGGCAACTTCATCCCGGTCAACGTCACGGGAGCAACCATTGCTGCCGGCGAGACCAAGGTTGCCTTCGACTGGAGCTACAACAACCTCGCTGCCGCAGCAACGGTTGACGGCTGGAAGGTCACGACTCTTCCCGGCGCTGTGTACACGAGCTTCTACAACCAGGCCGTCAGCAAGGATGCCCCGCACCCGGCTGCTGCGCGTCTCTGGCAAGAATTCCTCTACAGCCCCGAAGCGCAGAACCTCTTCATCGTCGGTGGCGCTTACCCGGTCACGATTCAGGCTCTGCAGGATGCCGGAACCGTTGACACCGCAGCACTCGACGCGCTCGGTGCCCTCGAGGGTGAACTTGTCACCCCGACCCCCGAGCAGGCTGAAGAAAACGCAACGATCCTGGCTGAGAAGTGGGCTGCGGCAATCGGCTAACGCTGATTCCCTCACGCACCTTTAGCTAATACATCGTGTCGCTAGCCACCGCGCCAGCGCCCGAACAGGATGGTGTCGAGCTCACCGCTCGGCACCATCCTCGGGTGGCCCTGGTCAAGCCGTCGAATCGGCGTCGTCGCCTCGCTTATGCGGGGCTAACGCCGTTTGCGGCCTACGTTCTCATCTTCCTTGCCCTTCCCACCATCCTTGCGGTGGTCACGGGCTTCTTCTCCGACGACGGTTCGCTGACGTTCGACAACATCACGGGACTGTTTACCCCGACCATCCTCGCCACCTTTGGTAGCTCGTTCTGGCTCTCGGGTGTCACCGCCGTGATCGGTGCCGTTGTGGGTGCCCTCATTTGCTACGCGATGCTCGGCACCAAGGTTGGTGGCCTACTGCGTACGATCATCGAGTCGGCGGCCAGCGTGCTCGCCCAGTTCGGTGGCGTGATGCTCGCCTTCGCGTTCATCGCGACGATCGGCGTGCAAGGGCTCGTCACGGTCATTCTGCGTGACACCTTCGGCGTCGATATTTTTGCGGATGGCGTGTGGCTCTATCAGGTGCCCGGCCTCATCCTTCCCTACGTCTACTTTCAGGTTCCCCTCATAGTGATCACCTTCCTGCCCGCCCTCACCGCGCTGCGCCCGCAGTGGGCCGAAGCCAGTGCAACGCTCGGCGGCACCCGCTTCGCCTACTGGCGCTACATCGCCGCCCCCGTGCTCGCCCCGGCGTTCCTCGGCTCGCTACTGTTGCTCTTCGCCAACGCCTTCTCGTCATTCGCCACGGCTGCCGCCCTCATCAGCCAGGGCTCGCAAATCGTGCCCCTCCAGATCCGTGCGGCGCTCGTCAGCGAAACCGTTCTCGGCCGCGAAAATATGGCGGGCGCTCTTGCGCTCGGGATGATCGTGGTCATGGTCGTCGTCATGTGGGCGTACTCCGTGCTGCAGGCTCGCACCTCGCGGTGGCAAAAGTGAGCGCCGACATGGCAGCGCCGCTGAGCCCGGTGGAGCCCGCTCCCGCGTCAGCGCCCGCAGAGCGGAGCCCGAAAACCGCGAACCAAGCCGTGCGCATCGGAGCCGAGCCGAGCACGCTTGCCCGCCGACTCATCCTCGGCATCATCGGCGGTATCTTCCTGATCCCCGTGATCGCGATGATCGAGTTCACCTTCCGCAACGGCCTCGCCGGCGACTACACGACAAGCCACTGGACGGGACTCTTCACCGAAGACAGCGCCCGCACCTACCGCGGTCTGTATCAGGCGATCGAGAACTCACTCGTGCTCGCCGCCGTCACCGTCGCCATCGTGCTCGTGTTGCTGCTGCCGACGATGGTGCTTGTGCACATGCAGTTCCCGCGCCTCAAGCGCACCCTCGAATTCATCTGCATCATCCCCATCACGGTGCCCGCCATCGTGCTCGTCGTCGGTCTCGCGCCGGTGTACTCGGTGGTCGTGCAAGTGCTCGGCGGCTCCACCTGGACTCTCGCTTTCGCCTATGGCATCACCGTGTTGCCGTATGCCTATCGCGCCATTCAGGGCAACCTCGATGCGATCCCCGTGAAGACCCTCAGCGAAGCGGCCAGCACTCTCGGTGCCGGCTGGCTGACCGTGCTGTGGACGATCCTGCTGCCGAACCTGCGCCGGGGAGTGCTCGCGGCATCCTTCATCTCGATTGCGGTCGTGCTTGGTGAGTTCACCATTGCGAGCCTGCTCAATCGTCGCAACCTGCAAACCGCGCTGCTTCAGGTCTCGCAGTCCGACCCCTGGGTTGCTGTGATCTTTGCGCTCGCCGCCCTTGCCCTCGCTTTCGTCTTGCTGCTGATCATCGGCCGCCTCGGATCAGCAACGCCCTCTAGGAGAAAATCATGACCGCCACGTTTACTATGACGGGCCCCACCGCCACCCACACGCCGACTGCGGGAGCAACCGTTCAGCTCAGTGCCGTCGTGAAGGCTTTCTCGGGCCACACCGCGCTCAACAGCATCGACCTCGACGTTGCCCCCGGCGAACTCGTAGCGCTGCTCGGTCCCTCCGGCTGCGGCAAGACCACCGCGCTGCGCAGTATCTCCGGGCTTGAGAGCATCGACAGCGGTCGCATCCTCATCGATGGCGTGGATGTCGCAGACACTCCCACGAATAAGCGCGACATCGGGATGGTCTTTCAGGCCTACTCGCTGTTCCCACACATGACGGTGCTCGAGAACGTGGAGTTTGGCCTCAAGATGCGCAAGGTTACCGCCGCTCGTCGCCGCGAACGTGCCCTCGAGACCTTGGACATGGTCGGTCTCACGAAGCACCAAGACCGCTTCGCCCACCAGCTCTCGGGTGGCCAACAGCAACGTGTTGCTCTCGCCCGTGCCCTCGTCACGCGCCCCCGAGTGCTGCTCCTCGATGAGCCGCTCAGTGCCCTCGATGCCAAGGTGCGGGTGCAGCTGCGCGAAGAGATTCGTCGCCTGCAAACTGAACTCGGCATCACGACCGTCTTCGTGACCCACGACCAAGAAGAGGCGCTCGCCGTCGCCGACCGCGTCGCCGTCATGCGCGACGGTCGCATCGAACAAATCGGCACGCCAGAAGAGCTCTATGCGACGCCAGCCAATGCCTTCGTCGCCGACTTTGTTGGTCTCAGCAACCGGATGCCCGCCGAGCTGATTGACGGCCAAGTCACCCTCCACGGCTGCAGCCTCAACCTTCTCGGCGACCCCATGCCTGATGGCCCCGTCATCGCGCTCGTTCGCCCGGAAGACATCGCCCTCTCCACCGACGGAATCGCCGGCACGGTCATCTCGTCGAGCTTCTTGGGCTCCCTGCGCCGCACGCGCGTGCGACTCTTCGACGACACGGTCGTTGCCATCCAGCATGAGGTGGAGCGGCATCCGCTGCCCGGTGAGGCTGTCACGGTGCGGCTCAAGGGTGCACCCGTGAGTGCACTGCCTCCCAAGGTGAAGAAGTAGCGGCCACACGCGATCGAATTGGGGCGCAGCAAGTGCGCACTCTGGCACAACTAAGATAGGCACGTGATATTCGGTCGACCTAAGAAACCAGACAGTCGGGTCTCGTCACGCGCCAGCACAACAGACGCCGCTGAGGTTCCCGCCGGGCTTTCGATAGCGGCTGCCTACTCCTGGCGCATGCTTGTCGTATTGGGCCTCGTCGCAGTTCTCATCTATTTGGTGATTACGCTCAAATACATCGTGATTCCGTTCCTGATCGCGATTCTTATCGGGGCGCTTCTCGTTCCCGTTGTCGGTTTCTTGGTGCGCATTAAATGGCCGCGCTGGCTTGCCGTCACTGTGGTTTTGATCGGATTTTTTGCCGTAGTCAGCGGCCTCGTTGTGGTCGTCGTCGGCCAAGTCCGTTCCGGGCTGCCCGCTCTTCAAACTCAGTCGGCCACCGCCTACGAGAACCTGCGTGAATTCCTGCGCAACTCTCCGCTGCAGCTCAGTGACCAAGACCTCGATGGTTACCTCACCGAGATTTTTGACGTCATCCAGCGTGACTCTCAAGCGCTCGTCTCGGGCATCCTCTCGGTCGGTTCCACAGCCGGTCACGTTCTCACCGGTGCGCTCTTGAGCCTGTTCGCAACCATCTTCGTATTGGTCGATGGCAAGGGCATCTGGGCGTGGACTGTTCGACTCTTCCCGCGCAAGGCTCGTAACGCGGTCGATGGCGCCGGAGTAGCGGGATGGCTCACCCTCACCACGTTCGTCAAGGTGCAAATTTTTGTGGCCGCGGTGGATGCCATCGGCATCGGCGTCGGTGCGTGGATCCTCGGTTTGTTTTACGGTGGGTTCCCGCTCGTCATCCCCATTGCCGTCGCCGTGTTCTTAGGTTCGTTTATCCCCGTCGTGGGTGCACTTGTTACAGGGGCGCTCGCGGTGTTCATCGCCCTCGTCTTCTTGGGTCCACTCCCCGCCGTGATCATGTTGGGAATCGTTTTGCTTGTGCAACAACTTGAAGGTCATATTCTCCAGCCGCTCGTGATGGGCACGGCAGTGAAGGTTCACCCCCTCGCCGTCGTCTTCGCGGTAGCCGCTGGCTCATTCGTGGCCGGTATCCCCGGCGCGCTATTTGCCGTGCCGCTCGTCGCGGTCGTCAATGTCATGACCAAATACATCGCCAGCGGCGATTGGCGTCTCAATGGTCGCCCCACGATCACGGACGTGCTCGGTAATGGTAAATAACCGGATGCCCGGCCCCACGCTCGCTGAGTACGAAGCAGCACGCGTCCGGGTCGCAGAAGTTGCCGATGTCACCCCCATGCAGACTTCGCGTTTTCTCGCGGAAATCTTGGGCTCACCCGTCTTTCTCAAGTGCGAGAACCTTCAGCGCACGGGCTCCTTCAAGCTGCGTGGAGCCTATAACCGTCTTGCGGGGCTCTCCGAGGAGGAGAAGGCGCGCGGAGTCGTGGCCGCCTCGGCCGGAAACCACGCCCAGGGCGTCGCTTTCGCCGCCCGTGAGCTAGGTATCAAGTCGACCATTTTCATGCCCGTAGGCGTGCCCCTGCCGAAGCTGCAGGCCACGCGCGATTACGGTGCCGAGGTCGTACTGCGCGGTCACACCGTCGAAGAGCCGTTGCGTGCGGCCGCCCGTTTCTCTGAAGAGACCGGTGCCGTGCTCATCCATCCCTTCGATCATGAAGATGTGGTGGCGGGTCAAGGAACTCTCGCGCTTGAAGTGTTCGATCAGGTTCCCCAGGTCGACACGATCATCGTTCCCATCGGCGGCGGCGGACTCGTTTCCGGCGTTGCCGGTGCGATCAAACAGCGTGCCCGCCTCGAAGGCCGTAACGTGCGCGTCATCGGGGTGCAGGCAGCCAACGCGTCTGCGTACACCCCCTCGCTCGAGAAGGGCGAAATCGTTGAAGTGCGCACCACTCCCACGATCGCTGACGGCATCGCTGTCAGCCGCCCGGGCGTGCTCAACTTCAGCATGGTCCGCGACCTCGTGGATGAAGTGATCACCGTCTCTGACGACCAGATCGCCTACGCGGTGCTCGTTCTTCTAGAGCGCGCCAAGCAGGTCGTCGAGCCGGCGGGCGCGGTCGGAGTTGCTGCCATCTTGGCGGGCAAGATCTCGCCAAGCGGCAACACTGTGGTGCTGCTGAGCGGTGGCAACATCGACCCCATGATGATGGAACGCATCATCAGTCACGGACTTTCGGCATCCGAACGCTATTTGCGTTTGCGCATCCCGCTGCCTGACCGCCCCGGTCAATTGGCGCGCATCTCGGCGCTCGTCGCCGAAGCGAACGCCAACGTTGTTGAGGTGCTGCACAGCAGGCACAACAACAAAGTGCAGTTCAGCCAGGTTCAGCTCGAACTGCACATTGAAACCCGTGGCCCTGAGCACGCGGAGTCAGTGCTCGCGCGGCTCAGAGACGAAGGATTTGACCCTCAGGTCGACTTCTAGTCAGGCTAGATAGTTAGCCGGAGTAGGTCGCGATCTTCAGAATCTTGACGGTAATCTCTTTGCCGTTAGGGGCGGTGTACTTCTTCGATTGCCCGACCTTGAGCCCGTTGATGGCGAGACCGAGCGGGCTCTTCTCGCTGTAAACATCGAGATCGCTATCTTCGGCAACGATTTCACGGCTGCCGAGCAAGAAGACACTTTCTTCGCCCATGATCTCGGCCGTGACCAGAATTCCGGGCTCAACGACACCGTCGTCATCTTGAACGTCGCCGACTACGGCATGGCGAAGAAGCTGGGTGAGAACGCGGATGCGGGCCTCAATTTTGCCCTGCTCTTCCTTGGCAGCGTGGTAGCCACCGTTCTCTTTGAGGTCGCCTTCTTCGCGGGCGGCTTCAATCTTCTTGGCGATGTCGTACCGTGCTTCGCCCGTGAGCTGTTCCAGTTCGGCGGTGCGACGGTCGAACGCCTCCTGGGTCAACCACGTGACGTCGTTTTCTGCAGCCACTGTGTTTCTCCCTATACAAAAGAGAAACCGGCCGAAGACGACCGGTTTCGAGATGATTTGCTACAGCCTAGGTGAGCCAGCACCGGTAGATCAAGCCTGACACTGCTAGTTCGGTCGTGCGAACGGTGGTGCTCAACTCCCGATTGCGCTGATCGCTCCCGGGAACGTCGACGACTTTCCAACCGATGATGGCAAAAGTGGAGTTGAGGGCCTGCACTGCACAGCGAGCATCCTGGTTCTCGGCAACGTTGAATTGCCACCGCACCTCGACCGCAGTGTCATCAATGAGCTCGTAGCCGGTGTCTTTTGCCTCGAACTGAGCGGGTGATTCCAACAGGCCGCCCCACACCAGCCAGGCCGTGAAGACCGCAACGAAGGCTACTGCGACGGCGATCACAATCACCCGGTTGTTGCGTTTCGCTTTCGGGCTGCGACCATAACGGGCATCCAAATCGGTGGCTGCTGCGGTGCCGGATGCGGCGCTGCGAGCCGTGCCAGTGGGGTTACTGGATGCTTCGGGCACGCGGGGCTCCTTCTTGCGACGGTATTCTTGTTACTGCAAGGTTATTCGCAAACTCGCATGATGAAATCATGGAGTGAACATCCCAGAGGACAACAGTTGATTTCTTTCACTTCGCTCGCAACCAGTGCGATTCTCTGGACGGCTACTCCCAGCCCTGAGCCGACGCTGTACCCGGCCTACGAGGGCGACCCCAACTTGGTCACTCCCGGCGTGCTCGGCTTCATCGGCATCCTGTTCGTCGCGGTCGCCACGTTGGTTATCGTCATGGACATGAACCGTCGCGTGCGCCGCGTTCGCTACCGGGCGCTCGCGCAGGAAACGATCCGGGCCGAGCAGGCTGCTGCCGCCGGCAAAACTGATGGTCTCACCGAGGGTGCGGCTGATGATTCGGCTGATTCCGGCGATGCTGATGCGGGCGATGCTGATGATGCTGCGCCTACACAACGGGCGGATTAGTCGCCACAAGGAAGATGCCGACCCAGTGGCAGAGGAACGCCAGTAGCGTCAGCGTGTGAAAAATCTCGTGGAACCCGAACACTCCGGGCACGGGATTCGGTCGCTTGAGACCGTAGATGACGGCACCAACGGTGTAGAACAGTCCACCGGCCAAGATGAGGGTCATCATGATCCAGTTCGCTTGGAAGAAGTCGACGATAAACATCATCGCGCCCCAACCGAGCAGCACATACAGGGGAACGTAGAGCCAGCGCGGGGCCCCTACCCAGAAGATCCGGAAGCCGATGCCGAGAGCAGCGCCGCTCCAGACGATCCACAGCAAAATGGTCGCCTTCTCCGGCGGAAGCGCCAAAACCGTGATCGGGGTATAGGAACCGGCAATGAGCAAGAAAATATTGGAGTGATCGAAACGCTTCAGCATCATCCGCGTCTTCTCGCTCCAGTTGAAGCGGTGGTACAGGGCAGAAATGCCGAACAGCATGAGCGACGAGGCGACGAACACTGCTGAACTGACCTTGGCAGCGGTGCCATCGGCCATCACGAGCAGAATGACGCCCAGCGCTATAGCAACGGGGAACGTGCCCGCGTGGATCCAACCACGCCACGTCGGCTTCTTCTCCGCCGGGTCGTTCGTCATCACATCATCGACGAACGGAAGCTCGGGAAGGCGCGAGGCGTCTTCCTGTTCAACGGCCGCTGCAGCAGCGATATCGGCGGCATCTTGGTTCATGCTCACAGTTTACGCCTGACGTAGATTCACTTGCTGAGCGCCGCAGTGGTCTAACGTAGTCCCGTGAGTAAGCGACAGTCTGCATTAGGTCGCGGTTTTCTTTACGGTCTTTACCAGAAAAAACTGCGGCGCCAGCTAGAGGGCCAGCAATTGCCGCGCCACGTAGCCATGATCATTGATGGCAACAGGCGCTGGGCTAAATTGAAAGATCTTGAGACGGCAGCGCACGGCCATCGAGCCGGTGCGGCCAAGTATCGAGAGTTTTTGGTGTGGTGCGACGACCTCGACATTTCAGTGGCGACGCTTTACCTGCTCTCCACCGACAATCTCACAAGCCGATCGCCAGAAGAGCTGAAAGAGCTGTTCACAATCATTGGTGACCTTGCCGAAGATCTGTCGCACTTCCGCGACTGGCGCGTTCAGCATGTGGGATCGGATGTTGGTCTCCCCGAGCAGCTCAAAGCGCAGCTCAAGGGTGCTCACGAGCGCACCGCAGACAACACCGGCCTGCACGTGAACCTCGCCATCGGCTACGGCGGACGCCACGAAATCGCCGAAGCCATGCGCCGTATCGTGCGCAACCATAGCGATGAAGGTCACAGCCTTGACGCGCTCGCTGAACTTCTCACTCCCGAACTCATTGGTGAGCACCTCTACACCAAGGGTCAGCCCGATCCCGACCTCGTTATCCGTACCTCGGGGGAGCAGCGTATTAGCGACTTCATGTTGTGGCAATCTGCCCACAGCGAGTTGTATTTCATGGAAGCACTCGGGCCCGATCTGCGTGAAGTCGATTTCTTGCGCGCCCTTCGTGATTTCTCGCGGCGCAACCGTCGCTTCGGTGCCTAACCGCGAACGAAATGTGACGCGATGGTGTCTTGTGGCGTGTCGCTGCGCCCAGATTGCGTGACGGGTTTAGCGTTCAATCCATCAGGTATGGCGCCTGATCGAGACGGCCACGTAAGTTCGTTTTCGTAAAGTACTGGCCGTCTTCGCAGACTGGATCCGAGTGCTCGCACTCGGGGATGGAGTGCACGTTGGCCGACCTAGCAACCCCCAAGACCACGATCACCACGTCGAAGGCGGGAGGGCGGGCCCAACGACAAGCCGAACGTACTTACGTTCTTGATACATCAGTTTTGCTCTCCGATCCGAGCTCGATCAAGCGGTTTGCTGAACACAATGTTGTTCTGCCCGTTGTAGTGATCACCGAACTCGAAGCCAAGCGCAACGACCCCGAGATTGGGTACTTCGCCAGGCAAGCGCTGCGCAGTCTCGACGAGATGCGCGTCAAGCATGAGCGCCTCGACTTTCCCATCTCGGTGGGCGACGACGGTGGCACGCTGCGCGTCGAACTCAACCACTCCAATATGTCTGTGCTTCCCTCCGGGCTGCAGCTGGGCGATAACGACTCGCGAATCCTTGCCGTTGCGCTCAACCTCGCGAACGAGGGGCTGGACGTCACGGTCGTCTCGAAAGATCTTCCCCTCCGGGTGAAGGCGGCATCCATCGGTCTCGCGGCCGAGGAATACCGCGCAGAACTCGCTGTCGACTCGGGGTGGACTGGCCAGGCTGAGATTGAACTCAGCGGCGATCAGGTCGCCGAGCTCTATGACAAGGAGCGTTTGCAGACGCGGGCGGTGGGAGATCTGCCCATCAACACCGGGCTTGTGGTCACCTCCGAACGAGGTTCGGCCTTGGCCCGGGTGACGGCCCGCGGCACGATGTCGCTCGTTCGAGGCGATCGCGAAATCTTCGGACTGCACGGTCGTAGCGCCGAGCAGCGACTAGCGATCGAAATGCTTCTTGATCCTGAACTGGGCATCGTCTCGCTCGGGGGAAGCGCCGGTACGGGAAAGTCTGCCCTCGCTCTGTGTGCTGGCTTGGAAGCAGTGTTGGAGAAGCAGCAGCACCGCAAGATCATGGTGTTCCGTCCGCTCTACGCCGTCGGTGGTCAGGAATTGGGCTACCTACCCGGCGATGCGGCCGAGAAGATGAACCCCTGGGCGCAGGCAGTGTTCGACACTCTCGGCTCCGTTGTCTCGGAAAACGTTCTCGAGGAAGTGCTTGATCGGGGACTGCTCGAGGTGCTTCCGCTCACTCACATCCGTGGTCGTTCGCTTCACGATGCATTTGTGATTGTGGATGAGGCGCAGTCGCTTGAGCGCAATGTTCTGTTGACGGTGCTCAGCCGCATCGGTCAGAACTCACGTGTGGTGTTGACCCACGATGTGGCACAGCGCGACAACCTCCGCGTCGGACGCCACGATGGAGTCGCTTCAGTGATTGAAACGCTCAAGGGACATTCGCTCTTCGGGCACATCACCCTCACGCGATCGGAACGATCGGCAATCGCTGCCCTCGTCACCGAGCTTCTGGAGGGCAACGACATCGCCTAACGATTGGCTCTCAAAGTCTGAGCGCGCCGCGTGAGTGTCAGCGCGGCGCGATCAGACAACGTAAGGTTTTCTCGTGGGCTCGGTGTGGTGGTTTTTGGCAATTCCCCTTGGGGTTGCCGTGGTGTGGGCGATACTCGCACCCCGAAACCAATGGCGGAGCCTTTTTTCGTGGTCGGTAGCTAACGCCCACTCCTCAGAGCCAGGCGGCGCGGCTTACGCTTCTCGCCAACTCATCGCTGGCATTGCGCTCGGGCTCGCCCTGCTCGTGGTGGTTTTCGCCGTGATCGCTACTACCGCACGCACACCGCAAGAGCCCTCGCACGTCAGCGTTCTCGAACAGACGTGGGGATCGCCAGCACCGTTGTTCGTGTACCGCACGTTCCAACCCGCGACGACGCCTGATCCCGCCCTCGTTGAGGTACCGATCGAGAATTACCTCCCGGTGAACGACGATGAGGCGGCGCCGCTGTACTTGCTCGACCTCGAACCCTTTTCGCGGCTAGGCACCACGAACATTCCGGGCTACATCGGCAGTGAGCCCGACGAAACAGATTCGACGATTGGTCGAGCTGATGTCTTGATTCATGTGCGTGGCCCGCTGCTGTGTGTTCCTCGTCGGGTTGTCGTCGTTGAGGGGCCCGAGAGCGTGCAAATCGCGGTTCAGTATGGCTTGCCCACGCCAAGCGATGGTTCGAAGCCCGACAACGCAGAAGCGTGCCCGCTCGGTGAAGACCTCACCGGCTCAGTGCTCATCCCGATCACATTGAATGATGTGATCGGAGAGCGTTCCGTCGAGGGCCTCGACGGAACGCCGCTCACACTGCTTGATACAACTAGTTAGCCAGGTGTCGTCATCGACAGAACGTCGAGGGCGGCATCCAACTGTTCGAGCGTGACTTCGCCGCGCTCAACAAAGCCGAGATCAATGACGGCTTCACGCACGGTAATTGACTGTGCAACAGCGTGCTTGGCAATCTTGGACGCTGCTTCGTACCCGATGATCTTGTTCAGCGGCGTCACGATCGACGGCGATGATTCGGCAAGGGCGAGGGCGCGCTCGAGGTTCGCTTCGAGACCGTCAACGGTCTTGTCGGCGAGGGCGCGCAGCGAGTTGGAGAGCAGGCGGCTCGACTCGAGCAGCGAGGTTCCCATCACGGGGATCGCAACGTTGAGTTCGAAGGCTCCGGATGCTCCACCCCACGCGATCGTCGCGTCGTTTCCGATAACGCGAGCACAGACCATGAGCACGGCTTCGGGGATGACCGGGTTGACCTTGCCGGGCATGATCGAGGAGCCGGGCTGGAGATCGGGGATCTGCAATTCGCCGAGACCGGTGTTGGGGCCTGAGCCCATCCAGCGGAGGTCGTTGCAGATCTTGGTAACGGAGACGGCGATCACGCGAAGAGCACCGGATGCCTCTACGAGGGAGTCGCGCGCACCCTGAGCTTCGAAGTGGTCTTCAGCCTCGGTGATCGGCAGACCGGAGTTCTCGGCGAGGATCTCGATGACGCGCTGCGGGAAGCCGAGTGGGGTGTTGATGCCTGTGCCGACGGCGGTGCCGCCGAGGGGAACCTCTGCGACGCGGGGGATTGCCGACTGGATGCGGGCGATGCCGAGACGAATCTGGCGGGCGTAGCCGGCAAATTCTTGGCCGAGGGTGACGGGAGTGGCATCCATGAGGTGGGTACGGCCAGCCTTGACCGCGCCCTTCCACAGTTCTGCCTTCACGTCGAGCGCTGCAGCGAGGTGCTCAAGCGACGGGATGAGGTCACCGATAAGCGCACCGGTCACGGCAAGGTGCACCGAGGTGGGGAACACGTCGTTCGACGACTGCGATGCGTTCACGTGGTCGTTGGGGTGAACGGCACTGCCGAGCGAGTCGGTGGCGAGTCGCGCAAGAACTTCGTTCATGTTCATGTTCGAGGAGGTGCCGCTGCCGGTCTGGTAGGTGTCTACCGGGAACTGGTTGTGGAACTGACCGTCGATGATCTGGTCTGCGGCGCCCACAATGGCATCCGCGATGGCGGGGTCGAGCTTGCCGAGTTCGCTGTTGGCGATTGCGGCGGCACGCTTGACGCGGGCGAGAGCGACGATCTGAGCGGGCTCAAGGCCGGTGCCCGAGATGGGAAAGTTCTCTACTGCGCGCTGCGTCTGAGCGCCGTAGAGGGCATCCTTGGGCACGCGTACCTCGCCCATGGTGTCGTGTTCGATGCGGTATTCGGTGGAACTCGTCACAGCGTTGTAATCCTTTGTTTGCGAGCGAACTGGGTGAGACGTGGTGGAGGGCGCTAAACCGTGCCGATGACGAGATCGGGCACAGCCCGACCCTCAAGCAAACGGTAGTTCGCGCCTACTACTGCAAGGGTACCTGCGGCCACAGCATCGCTGATGAGTTCGGACGCATTCATGAGTTCGAGGATGGTGGCGCGCAAATGAATGCGTCCCACGTCATACGCATTGATCGAGTCGATCTCCACGGTGCCAGATTCACTGCCAGCAACGCGACGCACGGCGGGCACAATTTTTGAAATCAACGATTGGATGTGTGGGGGCAGCGCGGGAGCATCCGCTGTCTGGGATTCGATGGCAGCAGCAACAGCACCACATTCGTCGTGGCCGAGAACGAGAATCAGTGGAACGTTGAGCACGCTCACCGCATATTCGAGAGAGCCCACGACGGAGCTGGAGATGACTTGACCGGCGTTTCGCACGACGAAGAGATCACCGAGGCCTTTGTCGAAAATGATTTCGGCTGCGAGGCGGGAGTCGCTGCAGCCGAACAGCGCGGCGTGCGGTGCTTGAGCATTGGCCAGCTCGGTGCGACGATCTACATCTTGACGGGGATGCGCCGGTGCGCCAGAAACGAATCGCTCGTTGCCGCGCGACATCTCATTCCACACTTGGGCGGGTGTTTTGGTGGGGTTCGTCATGGTGTCTCCACATCGGCGGCGATGGATGCCGCAAGTAGTTCGAACTCTGAATCGGCGGCGGTTCCGTGAAGCACAACAGTGCTGCCTGCAAGCTCCGCCGAGAGCACGTACGCATAGTTTCCGGTGTCCGAGTCCGAACGGCGATCGTAAATCGTCCATTCGATTCCATCGATCACGATCGTGCCGGTCGCGAGGGCGCCATCCGTCACGATTCCGACCCACGTGGGGTTCGCTTCGATGCCCTGTTCGAGCGCGATGAACTGCGCCCCCGAGGTGTCGGTGGATGGCGTCACAAGTCCGATGTACCAGGTCTGCACTGACGAAGTGGTTCCCAGTCGCGCCGAGTTGGCGTACCAGGACTCTGGCAAGGAGGGGGCGAGAAGCGGCGCGCTCGAATCGACTTGAGCATCGGCGGCGATGGTCTGGTAGTCGGCGACCACGGGGGTTTCTTCGCCGGGGCGAACAACAACGAGCACAAGAAATAACACGACCACGAGGGATGCCACCGTGGCGCCGACCAGGTTGAGGAGCGTCTGGTTGGCACGGTGCTTGCGCGAGTTCTCTGCCTTGCGCGCGAAAGTCTCTTCTGGCGTCTCGGGGCGACCCAGCTCAGCGACGATGCGCGGTTCGGTGTTCTTAGCCATTACTGGTCGGTGCTCGCGTCAGCAGAGTCACTAGCCGTGCCGGCGCTGCGGGCGGCGTCAAGCCGGGCGCGGGCGCCAATCAGCCACTCTTCGCACCGCTGGGCGAGAGCCTCGCCGCGTTCCCAGAACGCCAGCGATTGTTCGAGCGTTGCCGAACCCTGTTCGAGTTCGTTGACTACAGCAATGAGCTCATCCCGAGCTTCTTCATAACTGAGCTCACTGACAGGGGTTTCATTGGGGGTAGCCACGATGTAATTCTACTGTTCTCTAGTCGTCTGCCGGCTGGCCGGTAACGGTGGTGGAAATCTTGCCGTCGGCAACGGTGAGCAGGAGCTCAGTGCCGTCGGGGGCATCAGAAGTGGAACGCACGGCAGTGCCATCAGGCAGTTGCGCGATGGCATAGCCGCGCTGCAGTGTGCGTTGAGGGGAGAGGGCTCGCAATTGGCCCGTCAGCTCGGTGACCCCGGCGTGTGCTTTCTCAATCGCGCGCTCTACCAGTTCGTTGCTGCGCGAGACGTACCGCGAAAGCTCGTCGGCGTGCGCGTCGACAAGCGACACCGGGTTCGCTAGTACCGGACGGGTGCGCAGCGATTCCAAACGATCGCCCTCATAACTGAGGCGCTGGGTGATGCGCAGTCGCATGCCTGAACGCGCTTGCTGCACGCGACTCAACTCTTCAGCGACATCCGGCACGACACGTTTCGCCGCATCAGTGGGGGTGGATGCCCGCAAATCAGCAACCTCGTCGAGCAGCGGTCGATCGTTCTCATGCCCAATCGCCGACACCAGCGGAGTGACGCAGGCCGCGGCCGTGCGCACCAAGGATTCATCGCTGAACACGAGCAGGTTCTGAAAGTCGCCACCCCCACGGGCGACGATGATGACATCGACCTCGGGATCGGCATCCAATTCTCGGATGCCCTGAGACACCTCGTTGACGGCACGCTCGCCCTGCACGGCCGCATGGGCGGTGCGGAACTTCACGGCGGGCCAGCGTAGCTGAGCGTTGCGAATCACGTCTTTTTCAGCGTCGCTGTCTTTCGCCGTGACAAGCCCGATGCAGTTGGGCAAGAAGGGCAGGGGCTTTTTGTGCTCGAAGAGGCCCTCGGCGCGCAATTTCTGGCGCAGCAGTTCGAGCTTCTCGAGCAAGTCGCCAAGCCCGACGTGCCGCATCTCGAGCACCTGCATGGTGAGCGTTCCGCCCTTGACCCAGTAGTTAGGTTTGACGAGCGCGACAACGCGATCGCCCTGCTTGAGATCCTTGGGCAACTTGGTGCGCACCGACGACCAAATGGTGAACGAGATGGTGGCATCCACTTCAAGGTCTTTGAGCTTGCCGTAGATGTTGCCGCCCGAACCACCCCACTGGGTGATCTCGCCTTCGACCCAGGCCGTGCCGAGTCGTTCGATCCAGCCGCGGATCTTGTGCGACAGCACCGACACCGGCCATGGAGTATCGACGGTGGGCGGTCCCTCTGTGATCGTCACCTAGCCTCCTCAAGCTTGTGATTACAGGGTAGAGGATGCCGCTGATACTGCTCTCCGTTCGGCGTTCGTGCAGCGGTGTTCGGTAGAATCATCCAAGTGAGCACGATTTCTAACGGAAGCGCCCAAGCGCTAGCGATGCCCCCTATGCCCGCACGCCGAGAGCAATTGAAAAATTTGCCGGTCGCAGGCTCAAAACGTGTCGTATTAGCGGCCCCGCGCGGCTACTGCGCGGGAGTCGACCGCGCTGTCATTGCTGTCGAAAAAGCGCTCGCTAACTACGGCGCTCCTGTCTATGTGCGCAAGCAAATTGTTCACAACATTCACGTCGTGACGACGCTCGAAGCGCAAGGCGCCATTTTTGTGGATGAGGTCGACGAGATCCCCGAAGGATCAACCGTTGTCTTTTCTGCCCACGGTGTCTCGCCGGCTGTTGTTAAGGGAGCCTCCGACCGCGAGCTGCATGCAATCGACGCAACCTGCCCGCTCGTCACGAAGGTGCACCGCGAAGCAACGCGGTTCGCTCGCGACAACTACCAAATCTTGCTGATCGGCCATGATGGCCACGAAGAGGTTGAAGGCACGATGGGCCACGCGCCCGAGCGCACCATCCTCGTCAATAGCCCCGCCGATGTGCCCAACATTGTGGTCGAGAACACCGACAACCTCGTCTGGCTGTCGCAGACCACGTTGAGCGTCGATGAAACGATGGAGACAGTTCGCCTGCTGCGCGAACGGTTCCCTACACTTCAAGATCCGCCGAGCGACGACATTTGTTACGCCACGCAGAACCGTCAGGTGGCCATCAAGAAGGTTGCTGAAGACGCTGAACTCGTCATCGTCGTCGGCAGCGCCAACAGCTCTAACACGGTGCGCCTCGTCGATGTCGCTCTCGAATACGGTGCTAAAGCGGCCTACCGAGTCGATTACGCCAGCGAGATCAAGCAAGAGTGGCTCGACGGTGTCGCCACGGTTGGCGTCACGAGCGGAGCATCCGTTCCCGAAGTTTTGGTTCAAGAAGTGCTGGCTGACCTCGCAGAAGCAGGGTACGGCGACGTCTCGACTGTCGTCACCGCCGAGGAAGATCTGATGTTCTCGCTGCCCAAAGAACTGCGCACCGACGCTGCAGGCAACCCCGATGAGCGTGGCCTCGGTGGCCGCAATCGCAAACTTGATTGGCAATAAAATCTATGACAGACCCGCGCCCACGCCCGAAATACGGCGAGTATGCACCCCTGCCTCCCACCGCGCCAGAAGGCACGAGCGAGGTCGGCGCTGGAGAGTCAGCGACTGATCCTGCCGCGATGGCACCGCCGATCATGCCGATCATTCCCGATTCCTCGCTCAACGCGCAGCATCAGCGTGGTGCGGCGGCTGGCCTCACCGGTCACGGCGCTAACGCGGAGGCACCCGCGCGTAAACATCGCCTGTGGGACGTCTTTCTTACTGCAACCCTGTTGCTTTTCGGCGTGGCGGACATCATCAACACGTTCAGCACGGTAGCTAACCTTGGCCCGGTGCTGCGGGAGGGCCTCGCGGCTCAGGGCATGGACGATTTCTCGTCTGACGCCATCGCCACGGATGCCGGCGGCGTTGCCAACATCGTTCGCATTGCCGCCCTCGTGCTCACCATCATCTTCGCGTTGCTGCAAATTCAGCGCAAACGAATCGCCTTCTGGATTCCCCTCATCGGTGCGAGCGTCGCGGGGCTAGCGCTCATGGTGGCGATCTTCGTTGCTGTGCTCAGCGACCCCGGTTTCATGGCGTACGTCGAAAGCCTGCAGTAGCCGTTCCTGCTGTCTTTGAGTGCGCCGAGCTGCTGGCGGCGACAAAGCCGCCGCCGCTGTTAACGACGAATAGGGGCTGACCCGAAGGTCAACCCCTATTCGCAACGAGCGCTACTTGCTGGAGAATCCAGCCGAACCGAGCTGCTTGGTGGCTTCAACAACGCGGAGGGCGAGAGCCGACTCTGCTGTCTTGCCCCAGGCGCGGGGGTCGTAAATCTTCTTGTTGCCAACTTCGCCGTCAACCTTGAGGAAGCCGTCGTAGTTCTTCAGAACGCTGTCCGCAATCGAGCGGCTGTAGGCGTACTGGGTGTCGGTGTCGATGTTCATCTTGATAACACCGTTGGCGACAGCGGTCGCGATCTCTTCATCGGTCGAACCTGATCCGCCGTGGAAGACGAGGTCGAGCGGGTTAGCATCGGTGCCGTACTTCGCGGTGATGCCGGCCTGGATTTCACCGAGCAGTTCAGGGCGAAGCTTCACGTTTCCGGGCTTGTACACACCGTGCACGTTGCCGAAGGTGAGGGCTGCGATGTAGCGGCCCTGCTCGCCGAGGCCGAGCGCTTCGACGGTAGCGATCACGTCATCTAGCGTCGTGTAGAGGCTGTCGTTGATGTCGTGGCTGACACCATCTTCTTCTCCGCCGACGACGCCGATTTCAACTTCGAGAATCGAGTTGATGGCCTTCATGCGGGGAAGGATGTCGCGTGCGATGGCGAGGTTCTCGTCGAGGGGAACAGCTGAGCCGTCCCACATGTGCGACTGGAAGATCGGGTTGCGACCGGCCTTGACCTCAGCTTCGGATGCCGCGATGAGCGGGTAGACAAAGTCATCGAGAGCGTTCTTGGGGCAGTGGTCGGTGTGCAGAGCAACCGTGACGGGGTAGTTCTTGGCGGCTTCGGTGACGAACGCAGCGAAAGCGAGTGCTCCGGATGCGCGTGCCTTGACCGACTGGCCAGCGAAGTAGTCTGCGCCACCCGTGGTGACTTGGATGATGCCGTCAGAGCCAGCATCGCTGAGGCCCTGAAGCACGCCGTTGATGGTGGACGACGACGAAACGTTGATGGCGGGGTAGGCGAAGGAGTTCTTCTTCGCCTTGTCGAGCATTTCTGCGTACTGGTCTGGGGTTGCGACTGGCATTGTTGTCTCTCCTCATGCGGTACCGACTACCGCTCTGGTCCGGCTCGCCTCGATTCTATCCACCGCCTCTGTGTGGGCGCGAACTGTTGCACGTTAGTGCGATCTCTCCGGTAACGACCGAAGGCGGTGGAACGATTCGGATAGACTGAGGGCTGCGCTGACCACCACCGGCGCGTCCCCAGTCGACCACTCTCAACGAAGGATGCCTCTAGGTGAGTACAGAAACCGGCACGCTATTCCTCCACCCCGATCGCAACCTCGCTCTTGAGCTTGTGCGGGCAACCGAAGCGGCCGCGATTCGCGCCGTTCCCTTCATCGGTAAGGGCGACAAGCTTGGCGCCGATGGCGCCGCGGTTGATGCGATGCGCAAGTTCTTGGGCACCGTCGACTTCGATGGCCTTGTTGTTATTGGCGAGGGCGAAAAAGACAACGCCCCCATGCTCTTCAATGGTGAGCACGTCGGCACCGGTCGCGGGCCAGCCTGCGACATCGCGGTTGACCCTATCGACGGCACGTCGCTCACGGCAGCCGGGCGACAGAACGCAATCTCGATGATTGCTGTTTCTGACCGCGGCACGATGCTCGACGCATCCACCGTTTTCTACATGGACAAGATCGTCACCGGTGCTGAAGGCATCGGGGTTATCGACATCCACAAGCCCATCGGCGAGAACATCCGCGCGCTCGCGAAGGCTAAGGGCAAGCGTCCTGAAGACATCGTGGTTGCGGTGCTTGACCGTCCGCGTCACGCCCAACTCATCGACGACATCCGCGAAGCTGGTGCGGGTACGCGCCTCATGCTCGACGGTGACGTTGCCGGCGGAATCAACGCTGCGCTGTACGGCACACGCATTGACATGTGTGTTGGTATCGGCGGCAGCCCCGAGGGCGTTGCTACGGCGTGTGCCATCAAGGCACTCGGCGGTGAAATCCAGACGATCCTGTACCCGCAGTCTGACGATGAGCGTCAACGCGGAATGGATGCCGGGCTCAAGTTCGATCACGTCTACACTGCTGACGAAATGGTCGCCAGCGACAACACGTTCTTCGTTGCGACGGGTGTCACCGATGGTGGACTCGTGAAGGGTGTGCGTCGCTACGGCCCCATCATCCGCACGGAGTCGATTGTGTTGCGTTCACACTCGGGAACGATCCGCCGCATTTCGGCTGATCACCTCGCCGAGAAGTGGCTCGACCACTAAAGACAGCCTTCAATTGGCGCGTTCTCCGTCTCGGAGAGCGCGCCAGTTCTCGTTAACGGCCGTCGCTGTCGGTGGGCAGTTCGAGTTCCATTTCGGCTGCCGTGATGTGCTTTGGCGTGCCCTCAACCGTGTGGGTGTCTCCGATGACTTTCGATTCGTCGAGGGCATTGAGCTTGCGGGCGGTCACGAGCACGCGGCTCTCGAGCGAGTTCGCGAACTGGTTGTAACTGTTCACGGTGGTGTCTATTGAGCGACGCAGTTTGTCAGCGTGCTCGGCAAGCGTGGCGAGGCGCTGGTAGAGCTCTTTGCTGAGATCAAACAGCGTCTTGGCTTGGTCGGTGAGCACGTCTTGCTGCCAGGAGAACGCCACCGTCTTCAACACTGACCACAGGGTCACGGGGGAGGCAAGAGCGACGCGCTTGCTGAAGGCGTAATCCATGATTGACGGGTCAGCTTCCATCGCTGACGATACGAGCGATTCGCTCGGGATGAACGCAATAACGAGCTCGGGGGAGGCCTCGAGCCCGGCCCAGTAGGCCTTGCTGGCGAGGGTGTCGATGTGGCCGCGCATCACCTTGACGTGCTGCTTGATGAGGGCCTCGCGGCGGGCACCTTCTTCTCCCGTCGCGGTGACTGAGATCTGGCTCGCCTCCAAGAAGGCGGTGAAGGGAACTTTGGCGTCGACCGCGATGTTCTTGCCGCCGGGAAGGTGCACGACCATGTCGGGGCGGCCGGCACCGGCATCCGAATTGATGCTCGATTGCAGGTCGAAGTCGACCCGTTCGATGAGGCCAGCGGCCTGCACGACATTGCGAAGCTGGGTCTCGCCCCAGACGCCACGCGTCGAGTTGTTGCGCAGGGCCGAGGCCAGTGATTCGGCGGTGCTGCGCAGGCGCTCTTCGGATTCGGTGGCTGATTTGAGTTGCTGGCTCAGCTCGCCGTGTTGCAGACTGCGCTGCGACTCCAACTCGGTGACCTTGTTCTGCATCGTGCGTAGCGTTTCTTGCACGGGGGTGAGCGCCTGCAGAACCTTAGATTCGCGACGTTCGCGCTCAACGAGAGCCGCAGCTTCATCCCGCTGGCGATCGAGGGTCTCGCGGTACTGCGCTTGCAGTGACGCCACTTGCTCGCTCAGCGCTTCAGACCGTGCCGTGATGGATGCCAGCTCCGCTGCCAGTCGAGACTGCTGTTCGCGCTCGCCGGCAGTCACGTTCGCGATCGCCGCCTGATGGCGAGCCTCCAGCACTTCGGGGTCAACGCGGCCCGTCGGCGCGGTCGCGCGAACACGGGCAATGAGCAGGCCAATCACGACGCCGAGGACGGCGCCCACGAGTAGACCAACGATGAGGGCGACGAGGGGATCCATTCCGCCAGTGTGCCAGTCGGCGACGACATTGAGGGATGCCCTGCGGCAGTTGTCCCGAAGCGCCCCTAGGGTTAACGCATGGCTAGCGATTCCGTGCATCCGCTCGATGTGAGCACCGACGATCTGCGCTACCTCATTGCTGTAGCCCGCGCCGGCCGAATGGTGTCGGCAGCAACTCTGCTCGGCGTCGACCACACCACCGTGCGTCGCCGCATCGACCGGCTTGAAGCAGCCCTCGGGGTGCGCCTCCTTGACCGTGGCGCTGACGGCTGGGAACTCACCGCCATCGGCCGCGAAGTTGCCACCCGCGCCGCCGGGCTCGAGAACATCGTTGAAAACGTCGTCGGGGCGACCAGCGGGGGAGCGGACGAAGTGCGCGGCACCGTGCGCATCGTCGCGCCCGATGGATTCGGGGCCACCTTTGTGACGGCAGCGCTCGCGGCAGTGCAGGCGGAGCATCCGGCCATCACGGTCGAGCTGGTCACCTCTACCCGCCCGCTGAGTTTGCGTGGCGCAGGCTTCGATCTGGCGATCACGATCGGTACGACGGCGACCTCACGCCTCGCCTCTGAGCCGCTCGCCGCCTACGCGCTGCGTCTCTATGCCTCGCCCGGCTATGTCGCGACGCATCCACCGATTCATTCTGTTGCCGATCTCGACAGCCATCCGCTGGTCTTTTATGTGGATGCCCTGCTCACGGTTCGCGAGCTCGACCTCGCCCCGGTACTCGGCGGCATGCGCGTCGGATTCGGTTCCACGAGTGTGTTTGCGCAACTCGAGGCCACGCGTCAGGGAGCAGGCATTGGGCTGCTGCACGCCTTCATGGCCGAGCCCGAACCAGGCCTCGTTGCAGTGCTGCCCGACGAGGTCAGTTTCCGCTTGGAGTTCGCTCTTTCGGTGCGCAAAGAGGCCGCGGATGTCGAGGCCGTTCAGCTGGTGCGAGCGGCGTTGCATCGCGAGGTTGCGCGGCGCGGTTCAGAGCTATTGCCCTTCAACTAGCGCCTCACACCAGCGTGTGCGTTTCTGCAGATTGCCCGTGCACTAATAGGCCTTGATTGCAGATCGGATGGGTTGCAGACTGGGCACACCTCCGATCGAAAGTAGGCCCATGTACTCTACGATTCCGCACTGGATCAACGGCTCCGCTACCGAGGGCGATTCGCCCAACCGTGGCGACGTCTTCAACCCCGCAACGGGCGCTGTCGCTCGCACCGTTCCTCTCGCATCCGTCGCTGATGTCAACGCTGGTGTTGCCGCGGCTAAGGCTGCCTTCCCCGCCTGGGGCAACACGTCGCTCGCCAAGCGCACCGCGGTAATGTTTGCTTTCCGCGAGCTTTTCAACGCTCGCAAGGATGAGCTTGCTGCCATCATCACCGCCGAGCACGGCAAGGTGCTTTCAGATGCTGCTGGCGAGATCGCCCGTGGCCTTGAAGTTCTCGACTACGCCTGTGGCATCGCCCAGCTCAGCAAGGGCGAGTACAGCGAAAACGTGTCAACCGGTGTTGACGTGTACTCGTTGCAGCAGCCGCTCGGCGTTGTCTCGATCATCAGCCCCTTCAACTTCCCGGCCATGGTGCCGATGTGGTTTTTCCCGATGGCCGTTGCCGCCGGTAACACGGTTGTTTTGAAGCCCAGCGAGAAGGACCCGTCCGCCTCGCTCTGGATGGCAGAGCTTTTCACCGAGGCAGGCCTTCCTGACGGTGTCTTCAACGTTGTTCACGGTGACAAGCTCGCCGTTGACACTCTTCTTGAGCACCCCGATGTTGCCAGCGTCTCGTTCGTTGGTTCCACCCCGATCGCCAAGTACATCTACGAAACCGCTGCTCACCACGGCAAGCGCGTTCAGGCTCTTGGTGGCGCGAAGAACCACATGCTGGTGCTTCCGGATGCGGACCTCGACCTCGTTGCTGACTCTGCTGTCAACGCTGGGTTCGGTTCCGCTGGCGAGCGTTGCATGGCGATCTCGGTCGTCGTTGCTGTCGAGCCTGTTGCTGACGAGCTCATCGCCAAGGTCAGCGAGCGGATGTCGACCCTCAAGGTTGGCGACGGAACTCGCTCCTGCGACATGGGTCCGCTCATCACGCAGCAGCACCGCGACAAGGTTGCTGGCTACATCGAGCTTGCTGAGGCTGACGGCTCCACTGTCGTCGTTGATGGACGCGGCATCGAGATCGATGGCGACGCTAACGGCTTCTGGCTCGGCCCGACGCTCATCGACAACGTCTCCACGGATTCGGATGTCTACAAGCACGAAATCTTCGGACCGGTTCTCGGCGTGATTCGCGTTCAGAGCTACGAAGAAGGGCTCGCCCTGATCAACTCCTCGCAGTACGGAAACGGCACCGCGATCTTCACGAACGATGGCGGAGCGGCTCGTCGCTTCCAGCGCGAAGTTGAGGTCGGCATGGTCGGCATCAACGTTCCGATCCCCGTTCCGGTTGCCTTCTTCTCCTTCGGCGGCTGGAAGGATTCGATGTTCGGCGACACGAAGGCTTATGGCCCCGACGCGATCCGTTTCTTCACCCGTCAGAAGGCTGTAACCAGCCGCTGGCTCGACCCGAGCCACGGTGGAATCAACCTGGGCTTCCCGCAGAGCGACGCCTAACACATAGTCCGCATTACCGTCGCGATAGCGGTCCCGTACCTCGGGGCCGCTATCGCCGGTAGGATTGTCTTCTGTGGCTCTCACTATTGCAATCGTTGGACTCCCGAATGTCGGCAAGTCCACCCTCTTTAACGCCCTGACCAAGAATTCGGTGCTCGCCGCGAACTATCCGTTCGCGACCATCGAACCTAACGTGGGCATCGTTAACCTGCCCGACCCGCGCCTCAAGGTGCTTGCGGGCATCTTCGGCAGTGAGCGCATCCTGCCCGCTCCGGTCTCTTTCGTTGACATCGCCGGCATTGTGCAGGGCGCCAGCGAGGGCGAAGGTCTGGGCAACAAGTTCTTGGCGAACATTCGCGAGGCTGACGCCATCGCTCAGGTCGTGCGCGGCTTTAGCGACCCGGATGTTATTCACGTCGACGGCAAAGTTGATGCGGCATCCGATATGGAGACCATCAATACCGAGCTGATTCTCGCTGACCTACAGACGCTTGAAAAGGCTGTTGCGCGGTACGAGAAGGAACTCAAGACCAAGCGTGTTGAGCCCGCCGTTCTCGAGGCTGCGCTTGCTGCGCAGGCGTTCCTCAATGAGGGCAAGCCGTTGTCGGCGGCGACCAAGATTGAACTTGAGCTGATCAGTGAACTGGGTCTACTCACCTCCAAGCCATTCATTTACGTTTTCAACGTGGATGAAGCGGTGCTGGGCAGCACCGAAAAGCTCGCCGAATTGGCAGCCCTGGTTGCCCCCGCGAAGGCCATCTTCCTCGATGCCAAGCTGGAGGCCGAACTCATCGACCTCGACGAAGAGGATGCCGCAGAGCTTCTCGCGAGCACCGGTCAGGAAGAGAGCGGTCTCGACCAGCTCGCCCGCATCGGTTTCGACACTCTCGGCCTGCAGACGTACCTCACGGCTGGTCCGAAAGAGACTCGTGCCTGGACGATCCCGAAGGGTGCCAAGGCGCCTCAGGCTGCCGGCGTCATCCACACCGACTTCGAAAAGGGCTTCATCAAGGCGGAGGTCATCGGCTTCGACGACCTCGTTGAGACAGGCTCCATCGCTGAGGCTCGCGCCAAGGGCAAGGCCCGCGTTGAGGGCAAGGAATACGTCATGAGCGACGGCGACGTCGTGGAGTTCCGCTTCAACAACTAGGGGTTTTCGTCTTCCGTCACGCCAGGCTGCTCACAATCTCTGTGAGAAGAACACCTAGCGCGCTGAGACCTTCAGCGTGTTGGTGGTTCTGGTGATGCGCTCCCCGTCCTTCTCGAGGAAGACGATCTCGCCGAACTCGAGAAGCGACCAGTCGTCACCCTCGGTCAAGGGCTCGGAGGCGAATATGACACCGGTCGCGTCATCCTCGCTGCTCTCCTCAAAATCGTAGGTCGTTGCGTCGTCCTCGAAGTTGCGCCCCATCAGTAGGTACATCGGTTCGAGGAGCATCGAGAGCGCGAAGTCGTCGCTGTCGGGGGCTGACTTCCGCAGCTCCTTCCAGTCACCAGCGGGGTTGGTCTCACCGTGATGACCGAGGCCGACGTTGATACCGATGATGCGGTCGGCTGACACGAGGGCCATTTTCAACTTGGTCAGAGCGCCGAGGTCGAGGTCCTTCATCGCCTGGGCGATCAGCTCGATGAGCTTCTCGATCGCTCGTTGGACGTCCTCGTTGCTGTCACCCTCGAGCAGCGAGAGGAGTAGCACGTAGATGAACTCGGTGTCCGTGTTCCCGCGCATTTGTTTGAGATACCGATCCTCGCAGTGCTGCAGCAGCTCGCGCTGCAGGAGCTGCCAATTCGGCAGGTAGCCATTTTGGGCGACGATCCACGGGGTCTCCTCGAAGGAGAACGGGTGGCAGTTCTCGTCGACCATCACGACCTTCGAGTCGTACGCCGCGGCTCGCACATGCGCCAACATCGTGCTGGCCTGGAGGCTGGGGATCATCCGGCTGGCGTTGTCGTCGTAAAAGGCCGCCATGGGGCGGCGGTAGATGAAGGGTTCTTCGGGCTTCAGCAGGTGCTCGCCCCAGATCCCGAATCCCCATCCGGCCAACTGGAGCTCGGGGTGCCGTTCGGGGTCGAGTGCCTGGTTGATCAGGCTGTTCTCTGGCTTGAGGAGGAGGTTCTCCAGTGGTGTCTCAGGACCGAGGTAGGCGAGCACGCGGCACATAAGTCTCCTTCGTTGGGCTCCTGCAATTCTACTGTCGTTGCACGGAGCCGGTGCTGGTCATCTGAACAACACACCGAGGTCAATCGGCTACGGAACGCGGTGGAATTCCGCTCCAACAACTAGGCGCGTCTCGCAGTGTCGCACGACGTCTTTCCGCGGTCGTGCCACTATGACGTATGACAACAAGCCCTGTCCCGCGCACGAACACGCTCGCACTCATCGGATTCATCGCCGCGTTCATGATTCCGATCGTGGGGGTGGTGCTGGGCGCAATGGGTCGCAAGCAGATCACGTCGAGTGGGGAATCGGGTCGCGGGCTAGCTCGCGCAGCGATCATCATCGGCATCGCGGGCACGTTGTTCCAAGTTGCTTTCTTCGCTGTCTGGCTCACGATCATGACCGCTGGGCTGACGCAGAGCGGACTTCTGGGCTAGGCCTAGACCATGATTCGGTCTTTCTGGAAGAAGCATGTCAAGCCTCCGATCCCGGACGAAACCCTGGATCCGTTCGAGGGAGGCGTTGGTGTCTTAACGAAAGATGGCGTCGAAGCCGGCCACATCGCGTCAGTCGTAGGGCACTTCGTATCGCCATTGAGTCTCTTCCAGCAGACATGGTGGGTCTGGTACATCGTCGTCTGGGCCGACGGCACTCACGAGCGATCCCAGGAAGACTATCCACCGTGGATCACCGTGCGGGAGCTGCAAGCGGGATACTTCGAATTCAGCGGCCACAAGTCGCCACACAACGGTCGCTACGATTTCGCTTGGCTCGACGCGGACGAAGCGGCCGCTACTAAAGAGAAACTAGGCATTACAGACGAAGAGTTTTAGCGGCAGCACGCGCTTGCGTCATCGCCATTGTTCGTGAGTCATCCCGTTCGAATTGATCAGGAGAACGCCGGTAGGCTTTTTCAAGCAGCACAGCCCGCCAAACACGTCCAGCGAAGGAATCTCATGCCCGTTATCGCCATCATCGGAGCAGGCCCCGGACTGGGCGCTGCAGTCGCCCGCAGGTTTGGGCGCGAGGGCTTCGCTGTCGCACTGATTTCACGGGATCAGTCGAAGCTAGACGCTCTCGCCATTGAGCTCGAAACGGATGGCGTGACCGCCCGCGGTTTTGCTGCGGACGTGCGCGAGCCGGCGCAACTCGAAAGCTCGCTCGCTCGTGCGGCCGCCGAACTCGGACCCATCACCGCCGTGCAGTACAGCCCGCTTCCGTCGCGCGACTACCTGAAGCCGGTGCTCGATCTGACTCCCGAACTCGCGCTCGAAGCACTCCAGTTCTCAGCCCTCGGCCTCATCCACACCGTGCGTGCAGTGCTGCCCGCAATGCGGGAGGCTGGCCACGGCAGCATCATCCTGATCAACGGTGGCACCTCGGTGAAGGCCCGCGCCGGCTTCGCGGGAACGTCGCTCGCGTTCCCCGCCGAGAGTGCCTACGGCGAGATGCTGTACGAGACGCTCGAAGGGGAGGGGATCCGCATCCGTCAGCTCGTTATCCCGGGCGGCATTCCCAAGCTTCAGCTGCCCAACGGCATCGATGACGTCGCTTCTCGCATCTGGGACATCCACGCCGCAGAAGGCGAATTCCGCACGATGCTCATCCCGCTCGAAGACGGCCGCGAATAGTGCGCTCTTCCGCGACTAGTCGCACAACCTGCCGGCCTTCGAAAGGAACCAGTTCATGACGACAGCGGAAGAGTACCTTCGCGACATTCCCGCGGCCCACCGCTCGGCGACGAACACGATCGCTGCCCGGCTCTCGCTGTGGGCCAAGGACCTTGCGTCTGATCTGCAGCCGGTGGTGTTCCTTCCCGGCCAGAAAGACCACCCGGTCTTTGACGACGCTGCTCGAGTCTTCGACGATGCTGTCGAGCAGCTGTTGCTTGCGGATGCTCCGCGACCGAACGAGGTGCCGCTGCTGTTTGTCGGCTACCACGCCATGAATCGCTTCACACGAAAGCGCCAGACTCTGGGTTTTCTCGTGACCGATCAGCGCATCGTTATTCAAGACAAGTTCGCGGGAGTGTTCGGGCGTGAGCTTCCCAACTATCGGATGCTGCCCGTCACCTCGGCAGATCCGGTCGCCTCCAGTCATGCCCTGATCAGTTCCGTTGGCAGTGCCTTCGACTGGTCAGACATGGTGAAGCTCATCGGAGCCGACTCGGTTGAGGGCCACTCTCCAGAGTTCCGGCTCACTCAGCTTCTCGAGGATGCCGTGAGGAGCGTCGTGCAGCTCTCGCAGGCGCTCGGGCTCGCCGTCGCGGGTGAGCCGGGCGAGGACGAGACTGAGAACGCGACTGCTGCTGAGCTGGTTCCGCGGCTGGCAGAGCTCGGCATCCGTAGCGATGTATTGCTGGCCGATGACCCGCGCCTCGCCAAGATGATCAAGAAGTTCGGCCCCAAGATCGGCTTGGGCGGCGGCGAGACCATAGCGTTCGCATCGCTCGATAAAACCTTCGCCGGCGTGTACGGCATTGTCGTCACCGATGTCGCGGTTCGCTCGTGTGACCTGATGGAAGAACCGGTCGTATCGCACCGCAGTGCAATCGACCCGGCATCCATCAAGCTGGATGACAAAGCGACGGCCATCATTACCGAGCCGGGCGTCGCCCACGTCCTTGTCTCGCACCTGTCGGCCGACGTGAAGAATGGCATCGTGACCGCGCTGCGTGAACTGATCGCGGGCGACATCAAGCCTTAGGCGTTAACGAGTACCGACTCTGCGGCGGCGCGTCGTGCGCGGGGTGCGGTTTCGCGCTCGCGGATGACGTCGGTCATTTCCGCGGGGTCACCCAGTGCGCCAACGGCCATGACCGTGGTGGGGGTGAAGTGGGGGTCGATGTCGAGGGCCGCTGCTGCGGCATCCGGGTCGAACCCTGACATCTGGTGGCTGAACAGTCCGTGGCTCTGAGCCTGGATCGTGAAGTAGGCGACGGCCTGGCCGGTGTCGTAGAGGGCTGTCGGCTGCGGCTTGCCCTCGGGGTTGTGGTGTTCCGTCAGGAAGACGAGTAGTGCTGATGCGGACCCGGCCCACGACTGGTTGAACGCGATAAGTGAGGAAACGATGGCGTCGTGTTGCGGGGTTCCACGACGGGCGACGACGACGCGCCAGGGCTGGCTGTTGTATGCCGAGGGTGCCCAGCGAGCAGCTTCGAGAGCATTCTGCAGCGCCGCCTCATCGAGCGGTGCGGTGGCATCGAAGTGGCGGGGGCTCCACCGTTCGGCAAGCACATCAAGGATGGGGGAGTCGGTCGCGGCGAGACGGTCGTGAAGCATGGTCATGAAGAGGCCTTTCAGAAGCTGAACAGAGTCGATCTGCGATGTCGTGGGGTGCAACGTGAGCGTGGCCGGTCGTATTCCAGATCGGCTCGCTAATCTGCAACGGTGCAATCAGGTAAAATTGACCATTAGCGACTAGTTCAGCGCTGCGCCAGCCCGATTGGTGCCTAGCCGAAAGTGCCTTATGTCTGACGCTCTACCCCTCTGCCCGAACTGCTCAAGCGACCTCGCCTACGAAATGGGCTCGCTGCTGGTGTGCCCGATGTGCGCGCACGAGTGGTCGCCGAGTGAAGCGGATGCCGCTGCCGAAGCAGAACAAAACGCCGCAGTCATCAAGGACGCATTCGGCACGCCCCTCGCCGATGGCGACACGGTGAGCATCGTCAAGGACCTCAAGGTCAAGGGCAGCCCCACGTCGATCAAGGTCGGAACGAAGGTGCGCAACATCCGCCTCGTTGATGGTGTTGGCGACCACGACATCGACTGCAAGGTCGACGGTTTCGGGCAGATGCAGCTCAAGTCGAGCGTCGTCAAGAAGGTTTAGGCTCCCGCGACTGAGGGCTTCCTGCACGGTGAATCGTCAGGCTCGTTCAAGGCGCGCAGGCGTAGGGTGACGGCATGACCGAAAAGCAGCCGTACACCGTGATTTCTGAGCATGATGGTTACGAAGTGCGGCTGTATCCGGCGCACATTCTGGCGCAGGTGGATGCCGACGGTTCGTTCTTTGAGGCCGGCAATCAAGGATTTCGTCCGCTCATCCGGTACATCAGCGCATCGAACATTTCCATGACAGCGCCGGTCATTCAGGCTCCCGGAGAATCGAAGAAATACACCGTGAGTTTTGTGATGCCTGCCGGAGCAACGAGCGTTCCCGCCCCTCGTGACGCCACCGTGCGCACGACCGAGGTTCCCGAGCAGCGGGTGGCCGCGCGGCGATTTAGCGGTGGTTCCAACGAAGAGAAATACCAACAGAATGCGGATGCTCTGCTCGCTGCCCTCAACCGTGACTGCGTCGCACCCTTGGGTGCCGTGTACTTCGCCCGCTACGACCCACCGTGGAAGCCGGGATTTTTGAAACGCAACGAAGCCCTCGTCGTCGTTCGCTAGTCCGCGCCCGCTAGTCCCCACCTACTAGCTCCACCACCGCACTTCTGGAGAACTCATGACCCGAGTCGCCGCCATCGATTGCGGAACCAACTCGATCCGCCTGCTCATCGCCGACCTCGACGGGCACGGCGGGCTGACCGATGTGCTGCGCACCCTCGAAGTCGTGCGTCTGGGGGAGGGCGTCGACCGCACCGGCCAGTTCAGCCAGGCCGCGCTCGACCGCACCATCGCGGCCGTGCGCCGCTACGCTGATCTGTGCCGCGAGCACGGTGCCGAGCGCATCCGTTTCGTCGCTACCTCTGCCACACGGGATGCCGCCAACCGTGCCGAGTTCACCGACGCGGTCGTCGCGATTCTGGGCGTGCCGGTCGAAGTGATTGCCGGAACCGAAGAAGCCGCGCTGTCGTTCCGCGGAGCGCTCACGGCGTTGCCCGCACCCGAGCCAAATGCCGTAACCAACGGCGCGCTAACGCCCCAACACCTCGTCGTTGACCTCGGCGGCGGCTCCACTGAGCTTGTGATCGGTGACAACATCCCTGAAGCGGCATATTCGATGGATGTTGGCTGCGTGCGCTTGGCGGAGCGCAACATCACGAGCGACCCGCCCTCCGAATCTGAGCTCGCCGCCATCCGTAGCGACGTTGTCGCAGCGCTCGACATCGCAACCGCAACTGTCGATCTTTCACAGGCCACCGAGGTCATCGGAGTCGCGGGCACCGTCACCACAATCACCGCGCACGCCCTCGGCCTCACGAGCTACGACCCGGTCGCGATCAGCGGCAGCCGCTTGCCTCTCGCCGCGGTGCTCCGTTCCTGCGAAGCGCTTACCCTCATGCCCCGCGCCGAACGCGAAGCCTTGCCCTACATGCACCCTGGCCGCGTCGACGTGATTGCCTCCGGCGCCATCATCTGGGCCACGGTTCTTCACCGAGTGGCGGAGGCGGCGGCTGCAGCAGGTCACCCGCTCGAGTGGGTCACGACGAGCGAGCACGACATCCTCGACGGCGTTGCCCTCTCGCTCGGGAATAGCGCGCCCGAGTCACCGGTTTCGCCGGTATGACAAAACTTGGGTTCCTCTCTTTCGGGCACTGGCAAGACGTTGAGGGGTCGCGCACTCGCACTGGAGCTGACGCGCTGCTGCAGGCAGTGGAGCTCGCCGTTGCGGCAGAGGAAGTCGGCGTCGACGGTGCCTACTTTCGAGTGCACCATTTCGCGCGCCAGCATGCATCGCCGTGGCCGTTGCTCTCCGCCGCGGCTGCCCGCACCAGCACCATCGAGCTCGGTACCGGCGTCATCGACATGCGCTACGAGCACCCTCTGGCCATGGCAGAACTAGCGGCGCAAGCAGATCTCATTTCCGCGGGACGACTGCAGCTAGGCATCAGCCGAGGCTCACCCGAAACGGTGATCGACGGATGGCGCGCTTTCGGTTACGAACCGGCAGCGGGAGAGAGCGATGCCGACATGGCTCGCGCCCACATGGATAAGTTTCGCCGTGCGATCGCGGGCGAAGGGCTCGCTCCCGGCAATCCGCAGATGATTGGCACGAGCGCTCTGCAGCCGATTCAGCCGCAGGCGCCCGGACTCAGTGAACGCATCTGGTGGGGCGCAGGCACCCGCGCCACAGCCATCTGGACGGCGGAGCAAGGGATGAACCTGATGAGTTCGACGCTTCTCACCGAAGACACCGGAGTTCCCTTCGATGAGCTGCAGGCCGAACAGATTGCGATGTTCCGGGATGCGTGGGCGAGTGCCGGCCACGACCGTGCACCACGGGTTTCGGTGAGCCGCAGCATCCTGCCCATCATTGATGACGAGACCGAGTACTACTTTGGCATCCAGGGTCAGGTCGAGCAGCGCGATCAAGTCGGCATGCTCGGCGGTTCACGCTCTCGTTTCGGCCGCTCCTATATCGGAGCCCCCGATGTGATCGCCGCCGAGCTCGCACGCGATGCGGCAGTGCAGGCCGCCGACACCCTGTTGGTTACCGTGCCCAACCAGCTCGGGGTCGAGTTCAACACTCGTATTCTCGAGGCGCTCGTGAAGCACGTGATGCCCGTGGTCGATGCGGAGAGCGCGCCTTCGGTCGCCTGAGAATCCGACCTCTTCGACGGCGTAGACCCGTCACTCGCGACGACGCCTAAAATAAGGTTAGATGCACTAAACTTATTTTATCGCCCCATTCGCGAACCTTAGGTGGCCACCATGTACTACGTCGATCTGCTGTGGAATCCACAAGATGGCGCTGGGTTGAGCCGCAAAGACCGCGCAGCTGGCACGTTTCGTGCGTTCGTTCCCGACGAGCTAGATTTAGTGCTCCCACGAATTTCCGATGAAGCAAGCCAGGCGGCAACGGATGCCCTCGCCGTTCTCGCGCGGGCAGACGAACGCATTGGCGCGAAAAGTCGATACCTCAACCATCTCCTGATCCGGTCCGAAAGTATCTCTTCGTCGTGGATTGAAGGAAACCGGGTCACTCCCAAAAAACTTGCGATCGCCGAAGTATTGCACCAGGGCAAGAGCGTTGCCCTCGACGTGATTGCAAACGTGAGAGCAACGGAAGAGTCGATCGATGTGCTGGCTGACCGCACGAGGCCGGTCAGCGTCTCTGACATCGAACATCTGCAACACGTTATCGAGCCGTCCCTCCCGGCTGGGATCCGTCGCGAGCAAAACTGGGTCGGCGGAAATGGCTGGTCGCCGCTGAGGGCAGAGTTCGTGCCGCCTCCCGAAACTGAGGTGCGCCGATTGCTCGATAACCTTGCCCAGTTTGTCAGCGCCACTGAAGGCAACCCTGTCGTTCGGGCGGCGCTCGCCCACGCTCAGTTCGAAACCATTCACCCTTTTATCGATGGCAACGGTCGCACGGGCCGAGCTCTCATCCACACGGTGCTGAAGCGGTCGGATGCCCTGCGCAACATTCTCGTGCCGATCTCCACCGTTTTCGCCGGCAACAAAGACTCCTACATCGACGGCCTCACCGATTTCCGGGCAGATCGTGTCGATGATTGGATTGTCGGATTCTCGCGTGCGGCCGAGCAGGCTGCGTCCAACGCCGTCGAACTCGCCCAAGACATCACGCAGCTCGACGGCGTACTGCTCGATCAGCTTTTCGCTTTTCGAACCGAGAGCGGGCTGTCGCCAGCGCAACCACGGCGGGGAGCCGTCGTTGTGAGTGTGCTCAAGAATCTCGCATCCGAACCTGTTCTGACAGCAGAGCGGGTCGCAGCAACCTATGGAGTCTCGACGGTCGCCGCACAGGGCGCTCTCAACCAACTCGGTGAGGCGGGCATCCTGTCTCGCACCAAGGATCACAAAGGGCGACTGGTGTGCTGGACCTCGGACCGACACCTCGGACTCGTTGCGCTCACCGAACGCAGCAATCGAATCGGGGGCGGGGACACCTCCGACGGTAAGCCCCGCCATGCGCCGGCCGCCCCCGACGTCGATGCAGTGGGTCAGCTGCGCAACTGAGGCTGCGACTCACCGTCAAGATCAACCCCCGCCGTCTCCGGCCCCAGAAACGCCCCCACAGCAATCAGCACCCCGCCGAGTGCGAGCAACGCCGCAACCGCACCCTGCTGCCCCAACACGCCTTGCATCGCGGGCAGGTAGTACGGGTAGAGCGCGGGAATCACGATTGACAGGCTGTACCCGACCCCGTACCCGCTCGCGCGCACCGAAGTGGGGAACCGCTCCACGAGGTACGCCCCGACTGGCCCGTACGCCGACACCGTCACGACTTGAAGCGCGACTACTCCGAGCACGAGCTGCCCCAGGCTGGGTGCCGCAAACACCGCGAGAAACGCGAGCGGTCCGGCCACGGCAGTCAATAGCCCAAAACCTATAAAGAAGCGTCGCCGTCCGGTGAAGGTCGAGAGGTGACCGCAGGCTGCCATGGTGAGAGCGGATGCCGCGGTGCCGATCATCATCGCGAATGACAGGGTTCGACCATCCAGTGTCCCTGTCGCGCCCAGCGCCCCTGCGCCGGAACCGAGTTGTCCGGCCATCACCGGAATCGCCATGTTGGTCAGCAACCAGAGCCCGCTCATCATGATGAACACTTGCCAGAGCGCACGGCGGTGGCGGCCGACGAGAATCTCTTTCAACGGGCTAGTGCGCTGCAATGGACGTTGCCACTGCGGCGACTCTTCGACCCGCGCACGGTAGTAGAACAGCATGGTGAAGGCGAGCAGCGAGCCCAGAATGAAGAGCGTTCGCCAGCCCCACTGGCTATAGGCGGCGGCGTCGAGCACGCTCTGCAGCACGAACACCATGCCCGCGATCGACGCGTTGGCCCAGGGCGACATCCACATGATGAGGCCGCTGACGAGGCCGCGCCGTTCGGGCCGCGACCATTCCATCGCGAGCGGAATGGCGGAGGTGTATTCGCCGCCCAGGAAGATGCCGCCGACAAACCGCAGCAGCAAAATCGCGGCCAGCGTGCCGCTGCCCAGCACCGTGTGATCGGGAACGAGCGCGATCAGCAGCGTCGTGAGCGCGACACCGAGCAGAGCAACTTTCGTGGTTGCCGTTCGCCCGATGCGGTCAGAGATCGATCCGAAGATCGCCGCCCCGATCGGGCGCCCCAGCAGGGTTGCGACGAAGATCAGGCCTGCGTTCCCGACCAGATTGTCCGAGCCAAACAGCTGAGCGGATGCCGGGGCCAGGGCGATGACCGGCAAGAAGATGTCGAACTGGTCGACATAGTTGCCGAAGATGCCGCCGCGCACTGCACGGCGGGTGCCGAGCGGAGCAGCAGAGTCGGTTGCAGCAACAGAGACAGCGGGGGACGAGCTAGTGGGGCGCATGAGCCGTACTTCCTTCGCCGGCATTACCCGGGAGGTTCAACGGTCGAAGCTGCGTCAGCTTCCTCTCAGCCCTTGCCTGTGGGCTCCCGTGGGGACGTGCAACAACATAGCACTCGCGCGCCGCAGCAGCGTCGGCTCGCGAGCAGCAGTGACCCAACGTGCCGGCTGCTCGCCGCCGCGGCATCCACCGGTAGACCTATCAGTTGAGCGTTCTCGGTGAGCTTACTGAGAAATATTTGGGAGCGCGGCAATTGCGTTGACGGCGCCCGAAACGGTTGGCAACATAAGTTCACCAATGAAGCTGAGCGGGCAATCGGGTGCCCGCTCTCAGGGCTTCGACACGATCGGAGAGGTCATGATGCACCCCACGGAGAACTCTCCAGCGCACGAAACCGCACCCCACAACGGCGCAGGTTACGACGCACCCGCAGTAGTCCCCAACACCATTCCAGATGCAGCCAGCGCTCTCTGCGAAAATTGGCACGACGAGGAGATTGAGCCTCGCGGCCCGATCAGCTCGCTGCTCATCGACGCTTTCGCGAGCCAGTCGCCACCTCACACGATCAACGGTCTTGCCGACGAAGTGACCGCGGCTATCGAGAGCGGGCGCGACCTAGTGCGTGATGACGACGTGCAGCTTGCCCTCTACCTTCTTTACGGTCTGTACTACGGCCGCGTCGTCGAAAACGGTGACCAATGGGAATGGCATGTCGATACCATCGCCGCTCGCCTTGAGCTGGAACGAGCGTTCGAAGGCCAGCTCCGACGCCTAGTGCCCACGCCAGAGCTCCCCAACGCTGCGGCAGAAGATGTCGCGAAGGCGCTTTTCGCCCTCACTGCTCCTGATCCGGATGCCGGACCGAGTCTCTCGCGCCACGTCGCGAAGAGTCTTACCCGCGAACAGGCCGTCGAGTTCATGGTGCAGCGCTCCGTGTACACGCTGAAAGAGGCCGATCCACACTCGTGGGCGATCCCGAGACTTACCGGGCGGGCGAAGGCTGCGCTCGTGGAAATCCAGGCGGACGAATACGGCAACGGTCGACGCGAGCGGATGCACTCGGAGTTGTTCGCGCGATCGATGAGGGGCATTGGGCTCGACTCTCGCTACGGCACCTATGTTAATTTCGCCCCGGCCATCACGCTCGCCTCGTTCAACATGATTTCTCTGTTCGGCATGAATCGCCGTCTCCGGGGCGCGATCGCAGGGCATCTGGCGGCATTCGAAATGACATCGTCGATTCCCAACGGGCTCTACGCCCGCGGTTTTCGTCGATTAGGTTTCGGCAAGAACGTCACCGAGTACTTCGACGAACACGTTGAAGCGGATGCCGTTCACGAGCAAATTGCCGCCCGCGACCTCGCCGGCGGGCTTGCCGAGAGCGAGCCGGCCTTGCTCAGCGAGATCTTCTTCGGTGCCCGTGCGTGCCTGCTGATCGACGACTGGGTAGGCGAGCACATCCTCGAGTCGTGGATGGCCGGAGAGTCGTCGCTGCGTAAGCCTTTCCCCTTCGACGCAGTGCTCACCGGTAGGGGCGATGATCCCGCGTCCTCCGCATCGATCACGAGCGCGGGAGCGGGCCGATGAGTTCGTCAGAGAGTAAAGATGACGTTGAGATAGTGGCCTGCACCAACGGGCCACTGCTCGTCCGCGGCGAGATTGACCTGCGCTCCTCCGACGGTGAAGCTATTGAGCAGACACGCACAACGGTTGCTCTTTGTCGATGTGGGGTCTCGGCAATAAAGCCGTTTTGTGACGGCACTCACAAGCTGATCAACTTCAAGGCGTAGTGCCACGGGGATAATGGGCGCATGACTGCCGCTGACTTTTCCACACTCGCCACCGAGACCTATGTCTCTGTCACTACCTTCCGCAAGTCAGGGGAGCCGGTGTCGACACCGGTGTGGGTGGTCGCCGACCGGGACCGATTGTTCGTCACGACGGCGCCCTCCTCAGGCAAGGTGAAGCGGGTGCGGCACACCCCTCGGGTCGAGGTCACGCCCTGCGATATGCGCGGCAACATTGCCGAAGGAGCCGTTGCGGTGCCGGCAACGGCAACCGTGCGCGACGACACGGTGACGTTGGATGCCATGGATGCGGCCTTGAAGAAAAAATACGGTGCCAAGTACACCGCGATTCGTTTCGCGCAAAAGGTCCGTGGCACTGCGGGGCAGTCTGTGGCACTCGAGATTCGGCTCTAGAGTCTGCGGCGACGCGCACTCCGCTGGCGGCATCCGTATACGACTCGATGAGTCTCGAATCCGATCCTTTTGACTACGAAGTCACGAAAGCTGGCTAGGTGCGCTTTTGTCGTGGCGGGCGTGAGGCTGTTGTGGCGGGCGTGAAGTTGTTGTGGTGCGCGATGCAGCTGCCAGCGCTCTGATTGAGCGACGACGCATTGTTGCGCAGGGGCTCGATTGTGCGCGCCTTTGTGGTGACATCGGCAGTTTTCGATCGCATAAGTGAGAAAAGCCTGTAGGTAACCGTTTCACTGACGCGAAATTGTGTCACTATTGTGTAGACCCCCGAAAGGGGGTCAACTTGTGGTTCCCCCGAAACCATGAGCACCCGTGATCGATGGAGTCCCCCTGTGTCCCGACCTCGCCACCGTTCCAGAACAATTAAATCCTGGTTCCTCCGCGCTAGTACACCCGCCCTCGCAACCCTGCTCACTTTGTCCCTCGCCGGTGGTGGCGCTCTCGTAGCGCTGGCCGCCCAGAACAAGCTCGACGATTTTGTGGCCCAGACTTTCGGATGCCCGAACGCAACCGAACTCGTCGTCGTCACCGATCCCACCATCTCGTCGACCGTCCAAACGGTTGCGAATGCTTTCAACGCTGAGCACGTTGGCCAGTGCCTCTCCGTCAAGATCGTGACGCAGCGCTCCGCTGATACTGCCGCGTTGCTGGCATCTGGCACGTCCACTGGTGCCGACGCCTGGATCCCTGATTCGCCGATCTGGCTCAACCGAGTGGAGAGCACAGCGACTGCTCTCGGCCGCGAAATCCCCAAGATTCAGGAGTGGGATTCGATCGCCTCGAGCCCGCTTGTGCTGGCAACCCCGGCCGTGAAGGTCGCGGAGTTCGAAGCGTCAGAGGTGGGCTGGGGTGCAATCCTCGACGGCCGCTACCGCACGTTGCTGCCCGATCCCGAGTCGTCATCAGCGAGCATGATCGCGCTGGCTACGCTCAATGACCTTGCCGCAGACACCGACCCTGCTGACTTCGATCGAGTGCTGATGAATCTGGGGCGCTCAATTCCCGATTCCACGAAGGCAGCGTTCACCGAGCTCCAGATCTCCGACTCCCGCATGGTTGCGCTCGCGACCGAGCGCGAGATTGTGGAACACAACGCGTCCAGCCCTGACGAGCCTCTGGTGGCGCTCTATCCGTCCGAAGGTACCGTTGCCCTCACCTACCCCTTTGTGGTGGTTGATAGCTCGGGAGTCACCGAGCTCGAAGCGTCACGGATGACGGAAGAAGAGCGCACAGAACTCGCCGAGCTTGAGACCTCCCGCACGAAACTCCTCGAGGAATTTGCTGACCTCGTTCGAGGCTCATCTCAGGTTTTGAACGCCGAAGGCTTCCGCGACAACGCCGGTGAGGGGGAGATCCTCGCGTCCGGTGTCATCGCAGCCCCGGTGGCCACCAAGACCGTCGGAGACACCGACGAACTCGTCGGCATCCTGCGCAACTGGAACGCCCTCAACCTTCGCTCGCGCATCCTCACCGTCGTTGACGTCTCAGGTTCCATGCTTGAGCGGGCCTGGGATGGTCAGCGCCGCATTGAGATGTTCCAAAACTCCGCGGAGGATGCCTTCAGCACTCTCTCGGAGGATGACGAGCTGGGCATGTGGCTCTTCTCCAAGGAGCGAGTCGGCACTGAAGACTGGGAAGACGTCGCGGGCATCCGCTCGATGAATGACCCCGAGCATGTCGAGAGCCTTCAGGCGATCATCGACACACTCCCGTCGCGCATCAACGGCTACACCGGCCTCAACGACACCGTTCTGGCTGCGGTGACGCACGTGCGCGAAGACTTCAACCCCGACAAAGTCAACTCGGTGATCCTCATCACTGACGGTCGCAACGAAGACGACAACGGCATCTCCTTGGAGAAGCTGGTCGACGAACTGAACGCGATGATTGACAAGAACACCGACGAGCCCGTTCCCGTGGTGCTCGTCGGAATTGGGCCAGACACCGACGTCGAGGCGATGCGAAAGATCGCCCAGGTCACCGGTGGAACGGCCTACCAAGCAAACAACCCCACCGAGCTCAGCAATGTGATGCTCGAGGCGTTGTCACAGCGCGACTGCCGCCCGAACTGCAGTTAGCGAACGCCCAGCACCTGCGGCACCACCGGTGTCGCAGGTTGCTGCGGTCTGCGGCGAAAGCGGAGGGACCCGCTTCCGCCACAGATTGGCTAGGCGCCTGCTGTCGGGGCTGCTTCGGCAGCGCCGGCAGCAGGAACGCCGGCGGCAACATCGGCCGCCATGCGTGAACGACGATCCAAGTGGATGCCGGCCACCATGCAGCGCACAGAACCACCAGCCAACTCAATCGTCGGAATATCCAGCGGCACGATCTCGCAACTCGCTTCGATCACCGAGCGCTGAGCCGGCGTGAGGCTCGCGAGTGCCCGGGTAGAGAGTGCCAAGATGCGGCCGTTCGGAGTCTTCAGCTCGAGAGCGTTGCCCGCGAAGTTCGCAATCTGATCAGCCGTGAGGTCGATCAGAGTGCGGCCCGGAGCGGTCAAGCGTTCAGCCATCTCCATCCGGCGGTCTCCCGAGGCGATCAGGTCGAGACCGATCATGGCGAAATCCGTCGCGATGCACATCATGACGTTGGTGTGATAAATCGGCACACCGTGGCTATCGCGGGCCTCAAACATCATCGGCTCGTAGCCAAACGAAGCGCAGAACCGCTCTAACGCGAGCGGGTTGGCGCGGTGCGACTCAGCCGCATACGCCACCCGGTTGGTGTGGTCGATGACCATCGCGCCGGTGCCCTCGAGGTAGATGCCGTCGTGTTCCAGGCCGGAATAGTCGACAACATCCTGCACCCGAAAGTCGTGCTTCAACATCTCGATGACATCGGTGCGTCGTTCCGTGCGGCGGTTCGGCGCATACATCGGGTACACGGCAACGCGGCCACCACTGTGTGTCGAGAACCAGTTGTTCGGGAACACACTGTCGGGGCGCGTGCTCTCCTCATCCTCGAACACGTGGATGTTCACGCCCGCGTCACGCAACGTCTCGGCCACCTGGGTGGATTCGTCGTACGCGGCGCGAGCGATCTCATCCGGGGTTCGGCTGGGATCCGTTGACTGGAAGGCATTGTCGCCCGCAGTTTGGCTATTCGGTGTGAACCGGTGAGGGCGGATGAGAACAGCGGCCGTCGGGGCTTGAACGCTCACCGGTGGTTTATGCGGTCAGCGCAGGAACGCGCGATACGAGCGAGAACAGGTCCTTGGGGTCTGCCGGGTCGGCAATGAGGTCAAGGTCGGTGGCGTAGTCGGTGTCGCGCACGGCATCGAAGACATAGCGCAGGGCCGAGAAGTCTTCGATTGCGAAGCCAACGGAGTCGAAGAGGGTTACTTCTTCGGCAGACGTGCGGCCAGTTGCGGTCCCAGCGAGCACTTCCCACAGCTCGGTGATGGGGGAGTCAGCTTCAAGCTGCTGGATCTCACCCTCGATGCGGGTCTGCTCCGGGAACTCGACAAACACGGTCGAGTTGCGCACGATGGCCTCTTCGAGCTCTGTCTTGCCCGGGCAGTCTCCGCCAATGGCGTTGAGGTGCATTCCGGGTTCGATCATGTCGGCGGTGAGAATCGTCGCGTTCTTCTTGTCTGCGGTGCAGGTCGTGACGATGTCGGCGCCCGCAACAGCGTCTGCTGCTGAGGTTGCGCGCACGATGTCGAAACCGAGTGGCTCAACGTTGCGAATGAACTTGTCCATCGCAGCGGGGTCGGTGTCCCAGACGCGCAGGCTCGTGATGCCGAGGCCGGCGCGGAAGCCGAGTGCCTGGAACTCCGACTGAGTGCCGGTGCCGATGAGGGCGAGAACGCTCGAGTCGGGGCGAGCCAAGGCGCGCGCCGCCATGACGGAGGTCGCAGAGGTGCGCAATGCCGTGAGCAGGGTCATCTCCGAGAAGAACGTGGGGTAGCCGTTGTCGACGCGAGCGAGCATGCCGAGCGCGGTGACGGTCTGGAAGCCCAGTGCAGGGTTGGAAGGGTGGCCGTTGACGTACTTGAAGCCGTACGTTTCGCCATCGCTCGTCGGCATCAATTCGATGACGCCTTCGGGGGAGTGGGCGGCAACGCGAGGTGACTTGTCGAACTGGGGCCACTTGGCATAATCCTGTTCGAGGTAACCCACGATGCCCATAATGATCGGCTCGATGCCGGTGTCGGCAATCCAGCGGCGCATGTTGTTGACGTCTACGTAGTGAACCATGGTCACTCCTTTCGTTGCGGTATTAGAGCTTCCTACGTTACGAATATGCACTATGTACCTACAACTCCCAGTCAACCCTATTTCCGGCCAATAACTATGCATAATGGGAGGCAAAATTGTACAATTTGTTCATGTCTGACTTAGATGACCTTGATCGCCGCCTCTTAGCCGCCCTTCGAGCTGATGCGCGCGAGTCAGTGGCGAGCCTCTCGCGTCGACTTAACGTCACGCGCGCGACCGTCACAAGCCGTATCGATCGCCTCGTGAGCAACGGCACGGTTCTCGGGTTCTCGATCCGCATTAGAGAAGACCGCGACCCTTCTTTCATCCGGGCGATTGCCTTTGTCGAGGTAGAAGGGCGATCGACGGATTCCGTGATCAGCCAGCTGCGCGGTCTGCCCGAGATCCATGAACTCCACACCACCAATGGCGCGTGGGATCTGGTCGCCGACATCCGCACCGACAGCCTGAGCAACTTTGACCGTGTCTTGGCCCGCATGCGCAATGTGGAGGGTGTCGTGAACAGCGAAACCAGTTTGTTGCTCAGCTCAGCACTTCTCTAGACCGACCGCTGATGCCCATCCGCGTCGCTGCTGTAGACCACCCGAGCACCAGTCGGCCGAAAGGGCACGAATTGCTCGCTCTCGGCGTGCTCATCGGCGCGAGCATCCGCCCCGCATTGCTATGCTGAACTCACAACTGAACATCGGGCCGCAACACGATGCGGGAGAGCCGGGCATCTAGCGCTAGTCAACAGAAATTGGCAGGCGCCAGGCCGGCACCGAAGGAGCAAGCCTCCCCGCCAATCTCTCAGGTTCATGTACCGCATCGCACTTGGCCACTCTGGAAAGAGAACCTCGCATCACCCTGAGGTTCCGCCGACGGTGAAAGCTCGCTAGCGTTTAGCGTGTGAAGCTCTCAGGCTCATCACAGAGGGGGAGTTCTATTCACTAGCCCATGCGCCAGGAGAACTCCGTGACCGATGTATCAAGTTCTGAAGCTTCATCCGCTGAATCTTCGCCCACCGCGGTGAGGTATTCACCGCTGCACAGCATCCATGAGCAACTCGGTGCTGCGTTCACCGATTTCGCTGGCTGGATGATGCCGGTGCGGTACAGCTCCGACCTCGCCGAGCACCATGCCGTGCGCACCGCTGCCGGCATTTTCGACATCTCGCACATGGCCGAGATTCACGTGCGCGGCGCTGACGCTGGCGCGTACCTCGACTACGCGCTCGCGGGCAAGCTCTCAAGCATCGCTCTTGCGCAGGCCAAGTACAGTCTGTTGCTCAACGAAGCAGGCGGCATCATCGATGACCTCGTCACCTACCGCCTCGCTGATGACCACTTCTTGGTTGTCGCCAATGCCGGAAACCGCTTTGCCGCAGCGACAGCGCTCACTGAACGGGCCGTCGACTTTGACGTAGCGGTCACCGATGAGAGCGACGACTATGCGCTGATCGCCGTTCAGGGGCCGGTCTCGCGTGCCATCCTCGAGGCGACCGCGGGGCTCACCGGCTTTGCGACACCGCTCGACGAACTCAAGTACTACCGCGAAACCGCGGCCACCTTCAATGGCGCCGACCTCATTATCGGCCGCACCGGCTACACGGGCGAAGACGGCTTTGAGCTGTACATTCACGTGGATGCCGCGGCCGACCTCTGGGCTGCACTCACGGTTGCCGGCGAACCTCTCGGTCTCGTGCCCGCCGGTCTCGCGTGCCGAGACACTCTCCGCCTCGAAGCGGGCATGCCGCTGTATGGACACGAACTCAACCTCGGCACCTTCCCCGTGCAGGCTGGCCTCGGCCGCGTTGTTGCACTCAGCAAGGAAGGTGACTTCGTCGGTCGCAGCGCGATCGAAGCGGGCCCGGATGCCGGTGCTCGCGTTCTCGTCGGTCTCGCCGCCGAGGGCCGTCGCGCCGGTCGCGCTGACTACCTTCTTTTTCACGGTGACACCGAGGTGGGAGTCATCACCTCCGGCGCGCTGTCGCCAACGCTGGGGCACCCGATCGCTATGGCTTACGTCGACTCCGACGTGAGTGAGGTCGGCACCGAGCTTCACATTGATGTGCGGGGCAGTCGCATTGCTGCATCCGTTGTTTCCCTACCCTTCTACAAAAGAGAGGCCTGATCATGGCTGAGAAGAGCGAATTGCAGTACACCGCCGAGCACGAATGGGTGCTGGTCGACGGCACCATCGCGACGGTCGGAATCACCGACTTCGCGGCAGGCAAACTGGGCGACATCGTCTTCGTTGACCTGCCCAAGGTCGGCGCCACCGTCGCTGAGGGCAAGATCGTCGGCGAGATCGAGTCGACCAAGTCGGTGGGTGAACTCTTTGCTCCCGTTGCGGGAACCGTTGTCGAATCCAACGATGCTGTCGCCGACAGCCCCGAACTCGTCAACAGCGACCCCTTCGGTGAAGGCTGGCTCGTGAAGATCGAATTTACTGAACTCCCGTCGATGCTCAGCCTCGACGAATACACCGCATTGACAGGCGAATAATGCCCAACCCTTTCATCAGCGGCACGTTTGCTGACCGCCACATCGGCACGGATGACGCAGCCCAGGCCAGCATGTTGGCCGCTGTCGGCTACGACAGCCTCGAATCGCTCGTGGATGCCGCGGTTCCGCCCGCCATTCACCAGACTCCGGTCGTGAATTCCACGATCCCGGCTCCTGCCTCTGAGCGTGAGGCGCTCGCCGAACTGCGCGCCCTCGCTGGCGCGAACAAGGTTCGTCGCAGCATGATCGGTCTCGGGTATTACGACACCATTACGCCCGCTGTGATCAAGCGAAACGTGCTCGAGAACCCGAGCTGGTACACGGCGTACACGCCGTACCAGCCGGAAATTTCGCAGGGTCGCCTTGAGGCGCTCCTCAACTTCCAGACGATGGTTGCAGACCTTGCAGGCATGACCACGACAAACGCGTCGATGCTCGATGAGGGCACCGCCGCTGTGGAGGGAATGCTTCTTGCGCGCCGTGCGGCTCGCGTGGAGTCGCCCGTGTTCATCGTGGATGCCGACACTTTTCCGCAGACCAAGGCTCTGCTGGCGAACCGCGCGGAGGCTCTCGGAATTGAGCTTGTAGAGCTCGACCTGGCCACGCTCGGTGCGAACCCTGAGCTGCCGGAATGCTTTGGTGCGCTCATCCAGTACCCGGGTGCAACCGGTCGCGTGTGGGATTCCAGCGAGGTTATCGCCGCGGTCAAGGCTCACGGTGGACTCGCTGTTGTTGCTGCCGACCTGCTCGCCCTCACGATGCTGAAGTCGCCAGGAGAACTCGGCGCAGATGTTGCTGTCGGCACCACGCAACGCTTCGGCGTTCCGATGGGCTTCGGCGGACCGCACGCCGGCTACATGTCCGTGCGCAAGGGCCTCGAACGTCAGTTGCCCGGCCGCCTCGTCGGCGTATCTCAGGATGCCGCCGGCGACCCCGCCTACCGCCTTTCGTTGCAGGCGCGTGAGCAGCACATCCGCCGCGAGAAGGCGACCTCCAACATCTGTACTGCACAGGTTTTGTTGGCTGTCATGGCATCCATGTATGCCGTCTATCACGGTCCCCAAGGTCTCAAGCGAATCGCTCAGCGCATTCACCACGACACTGCCAAGTTCGCGGCACGCCTGACCGCCGCGGGCTACACGGTCGAGAACAGCACCTTCTTTGACACCCTCTCGGTGACGAAAAAGGGCCAGGCTCAGGCGATCGCCGCCAAGGCACTCGAGAGTGACATCCTGATTTATGTCGTGGATGCTGACACTGTGCGTGTGAGCTTCGACGAAGTATCGACGCAGCCCTATGGCGGAATGCTCGCCGCACAAGAGAATGATCTCGCCGACGCCTTCGGGCTGGAGGGTGGTTTCTTCAGCTACTCGCCCGACGACACCACCATTCCCGAGGCTCTCAACCGCACGAGCGAGTACCTCACGCACCCGGTCTTCAACACGCACCGCTCGGAGACGAGCATGATGCGCTACCTCAAGTACCTCGCCGACAAGGACTACGCGCTCGACCGCGGCATGATCCCGCTGGGCTCGTGCACGATGAAGCTGAACGCTGCAAGCGAGATGGAAGCGGTGAGCTGGCCGGAATTTGCGGGCATCCACCCCTTCGCTCCTGCCGAAGATGTCTCCGGGTACCTCGTCATGATTTCGCACCTCGAGTCGTGGCTCACCGAGGTCACCGGGTACGACACCGCGTCGTTGCAGCCGAACGCGGGCAGCCAGGGCGAACTCGCGGGGCTCCTCGCGATTCGTGGCTACCACCGTGCGAACGGTAATCCGGAACGTACGATCTGCCTCATCCCGTCGAGTGCTCACGGCACCAACGCCGCCAGCGCGATGCTCGCCGGAATGCGTGTCGTGGTCGTGGCCTGCGATGACCTCGGCAACGTCGACCTCGATGATCTGCGCGCCAAGATCGCTGAGCACGCGAGTGAAATCGCCGCCCTCATGATTACCTACCCCTCGACTCACGGGGTGTACGAGCACGAAGTGCGTGAGATCACGCAGGCTGTGCACGACGCTGGTGGACAGGTGTACGTTGACGGTGCCAACCTCAACGCTCTGCTCGGTTACGCGCGGTTCGGTGACTTTGGCGGCGACGTCAGCCACCTCAACCTGCACAAGACCTTCTGCATCCCGCACGGCGGCGGCGGCCCCGGGGTTGGTCCGGTCGTTGCGAAAGCACACTTGGCCAAGTTCTTGCCTGGCCATCCCATGGCGCAGAGCCAGCACCATCCGGCATTCGACATGCAGACCGGTGCTGCCGGTCCGTATGTTCACGCCGGGGGAGCGGTGAGCGCTGCGCCCTACGGAAGCCCGAGCATCCTGCCCATCACGTGGGCGTACGTGCGCATGATGGGATCGGCCGGCCTCAAGGCGGCAACCGGTGCCGCGGTGCTCTCCGCGAACTACATTGCGGTGCGCCTTCGCGACCATTTCCCCGTGCTCTACGCGGGAGACAACGGCCTCGTTGCGCACGAGTGCATCCTCGATTTGCGTCCGCTCAAGGAGGCGACCGGCATCGACAACAACGATGTCGCCAAGCGCCTCATTGACTACGGTTTCCACGCACCGACGATGTCGTTCCCTGTATCGGGCACGCTCATGGTCGAGCCCACCGAGAGCGAAGACCTCGCCGAGCTTGATCGCTTCATCGACGCGATGATTGCCATCAAGGAAGAAGCGGATGCCGTGGCGGCCGGAACGTGGCCTGCCGACGACAACCCCCTCATCAATGCTCCGCACACGGCGCATTCGGTGATCGCGGGCGACTGGGATCACTCGTACTCGCGGGAGCAAGCGGTGTATCCGTTGAGCTCCCTCGTGTCGGGCAAGTACTGGCCGCCGGTTCGTCGTGTTGACAACGCCTATGGCGACCGCAATCTGGTCTGCTCGTGCCCTCCGATTGAGGCGTTTGCGCACTAATAAATCGCACTAGTTTTCGTCGCCTCTGCGACGGAAAATGGCGCGTGCAGAACCGATCCAGTTCGGTTCTGCACGCGCCATAAATTTGTCCCCCGAAAGTGGGACACCAGTATTCATCTGGCATCGGCCTCTCCTGTGGAGAAAATTCTTCACTTTGGCTGGATTTTCCCTCTCCGGATGTTGTAATGTGCGTCTGGTGTACGGCGAGTGGTTGACCCGACAACCCCAAATCGCTGTTTCACCGACTGGAGACGTTCGTGACCACCCGACGGCATCGACACCGTAAGACCTTTTGGCAGCGGTGGAAGAAACGCTGGTGGCTGGCGCCTATTGCGCTAGTTGCTATTGCTGCGCTCTCGCTCGCTGGCATCCAATTGGGTGCTATTGGATGGATTTCCAACGCTGTTGCGCCTCTCGCTGGCGGCTGCACTGAGACTCGCCCTGTGGTGATTGCGGCTGACCCGTCGATTGCTCCCGCACTGACCATTGTCGCGGCGGAGTTCGATGAGGCTGACGGCAACTGCACCGAGACCGAAGTGCGTTCGCTCGTCTCCGCAGACACTGCTGCGCTGTTCGCTTCGGGTGTTGCGGGCGATCTCGATGCGTGGGTTCCCGATTCGGCGGCCTGGCTTGATCGCGTTACGTCGATGGCTGATTCGCTCGGGCGCACTGCTCCCGAGCTCGAGATCACCGACTACGTCGCGAGTACGCCCGTCGTGCTGGCCACATCGGCGTCCCAAGTAGCCAAACTCGGAGACACCCCGCTGTCGTGGGAATCACTGCTCACCGGAACCGTAACGACCCTTGTGCCCGATCCCGAGGCGAATACCGCGAGTCTTGCCGGGCTTGCGCAGCTCCAGTCGGTTTCGTCTGCTGAAGATCCGCGCCAGTTCGCCGGCGCCATGATCGCCATGGGAAAGACAATTCCCCAAACGTCCGAAGAGGCCTTCGGGCTGGCGACTGATGCAACGCTGCCCACCGTTGTCGTGACGACGGAACGCGAAGTTGCCACTTATAACAGTGCGTCAGAGTCCTCGCCCATGATTGCGCTGTATCCGACGGACGGCACGGTCGAATTGACCTACCCCTTCGTTGAGGTCATTAGTGGGGATGAGACAGCGGAGACTTCCGCTTCTGCTACGTCGACGTCTACTACGGCTTCTGCTGCAGTGGCGAGCGAGATAACTGCGGCCGACTCTCCCCAACGGCTTTTGACGGCACTGGCTGCGGCGACGCGCTTGTCCGCTGAAGTCTTGGCCAAGCAGGGGTTCCGCGATGCTGACGGCGGCGGTGACTTGAGGGTGACAGGAGTCCCCGAGACAGCAACCGAAGCGAAGCCGACGGCGGATGCTGCCGTCCAGATCGAGATTCTTCGCTCGTGGAGTGTTCTGACGCTTCGTTCGCGACTTCTCGTTGTCATTGACACTTCAGGTTCCATGCTCGACCCGGCGAGTAACGGCCTGCGCCGCATCGACGTGTTCCAGCTTGCGGCAAGCGAGGCGCTGTCAAAGTTCTCGGGTGAAGCCGAGCTGGGGGTGTGGGCCTTCTCGCAAAACCGTATCGGCACCCAAGACTGGGAACCGCTGTCGCCGATTGCGCCGCTGTCAGATCCCGCTCACGTGTCGCAGATCAACGGCGTCGTCGCATCGTTGCCGGATCGCATTTACGGCTACACGGGGCTCTATGACACCATCTTGGCTGCGGTCAAGGAGGTCAAGGAAGATTACGACCCGTCGAAGATCAACTCGGTTCTGCTCATCACTGATGGCTACAACGAAGATGACAACGGCATCAGCCTGTCGGCGCTTCTGAAAAACCTGAAGGCGATTGACGACCCGAATGAGCCCGTTCCGGTGATCTTGATCGGATTCGGTCCCGACACTGACCTCAAGTCAATGACAGAGATTGCCCAGTCGACGGGTGGTGCAGCGTATTCCGCTGCTGTGCCCGAGGACCTCGGCAAGGTGCTCGTGGATGCCCTGAGTCAACGGTCGTGTCGCCCAAACTGCACGTAGCAGCCGGGGTGGCCGGCTGAACTGGCCGAGAGCTAACGCGTCTCGTTGTCGTCGCTGATGCTGACGATCCAGTTCACGGAGTAGCGGTCGAGTACCATTCCGAAGATCCCGCCCCATTCGGCGCGCTCGAGCGGCATGTCGATTCGTCCACCGTCGCACAGCTTGTCCCAGTAGTTCTCGATGGCGGCTTTTTCGCTGAGGAATCCCGCAATTGAGATCGACATCGGCCCACCGGGGGCGTATTCCTGTGTTTTCGGGGTGTCGGCCATCATGAGAGTGATTCCGGCCGGGGACTCCAGCTGTCCGTGCATGACCCACTCTTGTTCATCAGGATCTTCACTGGCATTGAAATCGGCAAAGGTGTGGATTTCCGTGGTGCCGCCGAAGACGGACTGGTAGTAGGTGAGGGCTTCGCGAGCATTGTCTCTGAAGCTCAGGTAAGGGTTCGTTTTCATCGGCGTTTCCTCTCGGGGGGCTATCCCGCGGCGGGAACCACGGGAAACTCGATGCGGGTCAGGAGTTCCGCGTCATCGACCTCGCCAGGCGCGTTGAGATAGATCTCGCGCGGCGCTCCGGCGTAAGTGTGACCGTGTTCGGTGAACCATCCAAAGATGGCGTTATAGGTCGTCTTCAGGCCGTCGTACGGGCCCGTGTGCGTGACGGTGGCGACACGGCCACCGGCGAGTTCATGTGTCGTGAGAACCGGATGATCGATGAGACCGTTTGCGACCGGAACGCAGACCTCGCAGTTCCACGGCCCATCAGCGCGCATCTCGTCGGTGTATACGGCCATCACGGGCCCGAGGACGGTGATGGCAGAGTCGGCGGTTTCGGCGAGCAGGGTATCGATAACGCTGCTCATGTCGGCAGGCAGAGTCTCCATCGTTGTCGAGAACTCGATGCCGGCAACGATATGGCTTGGCACTGTTTCAATAGTGATTTCCGGCGACATGCGCCACACTCTACGCCTCGCATCCGGCGAGCGGTACCGGTTGTGGAGAACTTATTGGGTGGTGCCCAAGAGCGCGGGGAAGGCGCCGAGAGCCCAGCCGTAGCCGACAAAGATCGCGGCGTCGATGAGCGTGTGGGCGATCACGAGAGGCAACACGCGGCGATAGCGCGTGTAGAGCCAGCCAAAGAGCAACCCCATGGCGACATTGCCAATAAACGCGCCGATGCCCTGATAGAGGTGGTAGGTGCCGCGCAGTATTGCAGTCGAGATAATGATCTGCCACCGGCCCCAGCCAAGGTCGCCAAGTCGGGCGTACAGGTAGCCGATCACGATGACTTCTTCGGTGATGCCCGCACGCAGAGCCGAGAGCAGTAGCACGGGCACGGTCCACCAGTACTGGTCGAGTGCAGCCGGAACCACGTTCACGGTGACGCCGAGAGCGCGCCCGCCGAGGTACACGGCAATTCCGGGGATTCCAATCGCTAGTGCCAGTGCGACGCCGGTCAGGCCATCGCGAACCGGTCGTGTGAAGTCGATTCCGAGTCGCGACAGTCGAGGCTTTGTGGTGTTCCACAAGAGAAACGCTACGAGCGCGACGGGCGCGAGATCAAAGGTGATTCCCAGCAACTGGTAGATCAGGTCGAAAGTTGGCCGTGTGCTGAGTGACGAGTTCAGCGTTGCGGTTTGCTGCGACAACGATTCGGTGCGGGTCAGCCTGTTCGTGATCGAGACGATCGAATAGATCGCGGATGCTCCAAGCGAGAGTGCAAGAACGATCGATATTTCTGACCACAGTCGCCCGCGCGATTGGGGAAGCGCTGGTGTTGAACTCACGCGGAGGGGCGCACGGCGCAGGCTGGTGTTCCGCCGGGCAGACGGTGGCGGTAGCGCGCGACGAAGCGGTAGCCGAGAGAGGCGATGGTGCTGAATGGCTCAGTGGCAATGAGGTGGCCGAGGAAGCGCCATCCGATCTGTGGCTGAATTCTGAGGAGGGCGGAGAAAGCCATGTGTCCAGCGAACTGTCGAGTAGGAGTCACGAACCAGGCTGCTTTCTCGACGTCGTCCTGAGTCAGCGCGTAGTCATCGAGATCGGTCCATTGCCAGGGAGTGCTTTCGGGAAACACCGGAAGAATGGCCTGCAAACGATTGACCCAGAGAGTGCAAAATGCGCAGTCACCGTCAAAGATCAGTATGGACTGGGGCGTGCGGGAAGCCGGGCTCGGTTGCGACATGGAAAGATGTTAACTCACGTTGCTGGGTGCTGCTCCGGACGCGATTGCGCAGATTTGTAGTGAATGACAGCGTTAGTGCGCGGGAATTCTGCAAAGTATGCACATAATCTTCACGAGCGTTACTGCTGTGTAACGTTTGGCTTTACAGTTTTGCTTGGGGCATCCCCCCGTTTTAGGGTGTGAACTATCAAGCGCGGTGCGGCGTCAAAAATTCCGTGCCGTTTGCACAATTCTGCACAGGAGGAAACATTGAAGAGATCACGCATAGGCATCAGTGCAGTCGCACTGCTGTCAGCCTCAGCGCTCGCTCTTGCGGGCTGCTCGGCGAGCGAGGCGCCTGCCGAAGGTGACAGCGCCGCGATCATCACCACGAACGGAAGCGAGCCACAGCAGTCGCTCATTCCGACGAACACCACTGAAACTGGCGGTGGAAAGATTGTTACCTCGATCTTCGCTGGTCTGGTTTCGTACACCGCCGATGGCGATGTAGAAAACGAAGTCGCTCAGTCGATCGAGTCTGAGGATGGCCAAAACTGGACCGTCACGCTTAACGAGGGCTGGACCTTCACTAACGGTGAGCCCGTCACGTCGGACTCCTTCATTAAGGCCTGGCAGTACGGCGCGCTCCTCAGCAACGCACAGAGCTCCTCGTACTTCTTCGACAACATCGAAGGCTTCAGCTACGACGAAGAGTCAGAACTTACCGGTCTTGATGCTGTAAGCGACACTGAGTTCACCGTTGCTCTCATCAACCCTGAAGCAGACTTCCCGCTGCGTCTCGGCTACTCGGCATTCATGCCGTTGCCTGAGGCTGCATGGGAAGACCTCGACGTTTTCGGCGAGAACCCCATCGGTAACGGTCCGTACATGCTCGCCGAAGAAGGCGCTTGGCAGCACGACGTACAGATCGACCTCGTCACGAACCCTGACTACGACGGTGTTCGTACGCCCGCCAACGGTGGCGTTTCGATCATCTTCTACACCAGCCAGGACGCGGCATACGCTGACGCTCTCGGTGGCAACCTTGATATCCTCGATGCTGTCCCCGACTCGGCATTTGCTACCTACGATTCAGACTTCCCTGGTCGTTCGGTGAACCAGCCTGCAGCAATCTTCCAGGCGTTCAACCTGCCTTACTACCTCGAGCACTGGTCGGGCGAAGAGGGAGAGCTGCGTCGTGCAGCGATCTCGATGTCGATCGACCGCGCTGAGATCACGGATGTCATCTTCCAGGGCACCCGTACCCCCGCTACCGACTTCACTTCGCCGGTAATCGCTGGTCACTCCGACAACCTTGCTGGTGCTGAAGTTCTTGACTTCAACCCGGATGAGGCCAAGAAGCTGTGGGCAGAAGCTGACGCAATTGCGCCGTACGGAGACACTGTCTTCGACCTCGCATACAACGCTGATGGCGGACACCAGGCATGGGTTGACGCTGTTGCTAACAGCATCAGCAACTCGCTCGGAATTGAAGCTCAGGGCAAGGCATACCCCACGTTCGCTGACGCACTCAACGACCGTGACGCTAACGCACTCACCGGTGGAACTCGTGCTGGATGGCAAGCTGACTACCCGTCGCTGTACAACTTCCTCGGCCCGCTCTACGTTGATGGCGCTGGCTCGAACAAGGAAGGCTACTCGAGCCCCGAGTTCGAAGCCATCCTTGCTGAGGGTGCTAGCGCAACCTCGGTAGAAGAGGCAACAGCGAAGTACCAGGAAGCTCAAGAAGTTCTCTTGGTCGACCTTCCTTCGATCCCGCTGTGGTACTCCAACGTCACCGGTGTCTACTCTGACAGCGTTGACAACGTTGTATTCGGTTGGGACTCTGTCCCGCTGTACAACGAGGTAACCAAGAACTAAGTAGTTCATCGGTTTACCCAGTTTCCACTCTCAACGTGTGATGCCCGGGGCTGTTTTGGCCCCGGGCATTACACTGAGTACCCTCATTCAGTGATTGTGACTCTTATGCTTATCCGTTCCTCCGAGGAAACCATCTAATGCTGTGGTACGCCGGCAAGCGTTTCCTTCAGATGATCCCCGTATTTTTCGGCGCGACCTTTCTGATCTACTTCATGGTTTTCGCCGTTCCTGGCGATCCCATCGCCGCTCTGTACGGCGACCACCCGCCAGCTCCGGGAGTGATCGAAGCTATTCGGGCCGAGTACAACCTCGACAAGCCGTTCCTCGTTCAGTACCTGCTCTACATTGGCGGACTGTTTCAGGGTGATCTCGGAACCACTTTCTCGGGTCGCCCCGTGGTTGATGTCATGGCTCAGGCCTTCCCAATCACTGCGCGCCTCGCCATTCTTGCGCTCGCGATCGAAGCATTCTTCGGAATCATCGTTGGTCTCGTTGCTGGTCTTCGCAAGGGAAAGCTCTTCGACGCTTCCGCTCTTGTCATCAGCCTTCTGCTCATTTCGGTCCCCACCTTCGTGGTTGGTTTCGTGCTGCAATTCGTCTTCGGTATCCAGCTTGGCTGGGCGAGAACAACGGTGAGCGGCTCGGCCCCCTGGGGCGAGTTGATCTTGCCCGCGATCGTGCTGGCCTCGGTGTCGTTTGCCTACATCGTGCGGCTTACTCGTGCGAGCGTCGCAGACAACCTCAACGCTGACTTTGTGCGCACCGCAACGGCGAAGGGGCTTTCTCGACGTCGTGTGGTTACCGTGCACGTTCTGCGGAACTCGCTCGTTCCCGTCGTCACCTACCTGGGTGTCGACATCGGTTCGCTCATGGTCGGCGCGATCGTAACTGAAGGAATCTTCAACATTAACGGTGTCGGTGGAACCGTCTACCGAGCAATCACGTTGGGAGAAGGCCCCACAGTCGTCTCGTTCGTTGCAGTGATGGTCATCATCTTCGTGCTCGCCAACTTGCTCGTCGACTTGCTCTACGCCGCGCTCGACCCAAGGATTCGTTATGCAAAGTAACAACACTGGCCGCCAACGGCCCGGTCAAGAACACTTCATCGCCTCGCTGGCGGAAACCCCGGTAGCCGAGGTCGATCAGGTTGACGAAACCGGAAAGGCTCGCAGCACATGGACCGATGCGTGGGAGGCCATGCGTCGTCGTCCCATGTTCTGGATTTCCTCCAGTCTCATCTTCGTGATCCTTATCGTCGCCCTGTTCCCGGGATTATTTGCGAGCGTCGATCCACGCGAGTGCTACCTGAAGTTCAGCAATGGCGATCCGCAGGCCGGTCATCCGCTCGGGTTCAACCGTCAAGGCTGCGACGTCTACTCGCGAATCATCTTCGGAACCCAGGCTTCGGTGACGATCGGTCTGTTGACCACCGTGATCGTCACGCTCTTCGGCGGCGTCATCGGAGCTCTTGCTGGCTTCTATGGCGGGCTCCTCGATTCGATCGTCTCGCGTCTTGGTGACGTCTTCTTCGCTGTCCCCACCGTTCTCGGAGCAATCGTTCTGTTCTCGGTTATCTCGGTTCGCGACGCTCTGACGGTCTCGCTCGTGCTGTCGCTCTTTGCGTGGCCACAGATCGCTCGAATCATGCGTGGTGCAGTTCTCTCGGCACGCAACTCTGACTACGTCACTGCGTCAGCAGCACTCGGTGTCTCGCGATTCAAGACACTCGTGCGCCACGTCGTGCCCAACGCAATCGCGCCGGTAATCGTCGTAGCGACCGTGTCGCTGGGTATCTTCATCGTTGCTGAAGCGACGCTGGGGTTCCTCGGAATCGGCCTGCCCCCGACCGTGATGTCGTGGGGAAACGAGATCAACCAGGCGCAAGTAACGGTTCGCACGCATCCGCAGACCCTGTTGCTGCCATCGGCTGCGCTGTCGATCACCGTTCTCGCCTTCCTCATGTTCGGCGACGTAGTTCGCGATGCCCTTGACCCGGAAGCGAGAGCACGCCGATGACCAATCCAGAAACAGTTCCAGTGACTCCTGACGCTTCTACCGAAGAAACCCCGCTGCTGAAAATCCGCGGGCTCGAAGTGGGCTTCGAAACGCAGCGCGGAATCGTCTCCGCCGTGCGTGGTGTCGACCTCACGCTCTACCAAGGGCAGTCGTTGGCGATCGTTGGCGAATCCGGATCGGGCAAGTCCACGACGGCCCAAGCTGTCATCGGGCTTCTTCCCGGCGCCGGAAAGGTCGTCGGCGGTTCGATTGAGTTCGAGGGAAACGATCTTTCTACCTTCACTGACGCTCAATTCGCTGAAGTGCGCGGTAGCCAGATCGGTTACGTTCCCCAAGACCCCATGTCGAACCTCAACCCCGTCTGGAGCATCGGCTTTCAAGTCGAAGAGGCGATCAGGGCCAACGGGCTTGCTCAAGGCAAACAAGCGAGAGAGCGCACTATCGAAGTGCTGCAGGAAGCTGGTCTGAGCGACGCGAGCGAGCGCCTGAAGCAGTACCCCCATCAGTTCTCGGGAGGAATGCGCCAGCGCGTACTCATCGGTATCGGGCTCTCCGCCCGCCCGAAGCTCCTGATCGCCGACGAGCCGACCTCAGCACTCGACGTCACGGTGCAACGTCAGATCCTCGATCACCTGCAAACGCTCACGCGTGACTACGGCACGTCAGTGTTGTTCATCACGCACGACCTCGGCCTTGCCGCGGAGCGCGCAGAACAGCTCGTGGTGATGTACAAGGGCAAGGTTGTTGAGTCAGGCCCGTCGCGGGAGATTCTTGAGAACCCGCAGCATCCTTACACTCAGCGTCTTGTTTCTGCGGCGCCGAGCTTGGCATCGCGTCGTATTCAATCGATCAAGACGTCGAGCCCCGACGGCGAAGCCCCGAAGATTTTCGGGGAAGGATCGCTCGATGAGGCCCTCATTGCTCGAGCTGCGACTCGAGAAGCTGCGGCAGATCAAGACCTGATCAAGGTAAGCAACATCACCAAGGTCTACGAGATTCGCAAGCAGGGGTTCCGCAAGGACAAGCTCCTCGCAGTCAACGACATCTCGTTCGGCGTCAAGAAAGGCACGACGACCGCCCTGGTTGGAGAGTCTGGTTCTGGCAAGTCCACGGTGGCCAAGCTGATTCTGCAACTTGAGTCCCTCACGAGCGGAACCATCGAGTTTGATGGCAAAGACCTTGCCGGAATCAAGGGACAGGAGCTCCTCGAGTTCCGTCGCCGTGTACAGCCCGTGTTCCAAGATCCCTACGGTTCGCTCGATCCGCAATACAGCGTAGGCAACACGATCGCTGAGCCGCTGCTGGCTCATAAGCTGGGCACAGCGAAAGAGCGTTTCAAGCGCGTGAGCGAATTGCTTGATCAGGTCTCGCTTCCGCAGGCCGCACGTCATCGTTACCCCGGCGAGCTCTCCGGTGGTCAGCGTCAGCGGGTGGCTATCGCTCGGGCGTTGGCGCTCAAGCCAGAAGTTCTGGTGCTTGACGAAGCAGTGTCGGCGCTCGATGTGCTGGTTCAGGGGCAAGTTCTCAACTTGCTCACCGAACTGCAGACTGAGCTCGATCTGACCTACCTGTTCATCACCCACGACCTTGCTGTCGTGCGGTTGGTCGCGGATAACGTCTGCGTCATGCAGGGTGGCCGCATCGTAGAAGCCGCGTCAACAGACGAGGTCTTTGAGAACTCCAGCAATCCCTACACACAGGAATTGCTCGAAGCGATCCCCGGCGCCAACATCACACTCGGCGCCTAGTTTCTCGGTGCAGAAGGGCCGTTCCCCACTCGGGGAGCGGCCCTTCTGACTTAGACTCGTTTCTAGCGTGCCACCGCGCGCTGTGTGTCCGTGTGCAGGAGGGGTTTCGTGAGCGCCACAAGAATTACGGCGAGCCTTGCTGTTGCCGCCGCCGCAGCATTGGTGTTGGCAGGCTGTGTTCCTCAGCAATCGCCCACCATCGAAGGCTCTGAGCTCACCGTCGCGGTCACCCACCCCTATACGTCGGGAAACCCGTCAACGTCCTTTGGCGCGAGTGACACCAACGCGACGATCGCCTATGCCACAGGCTCAGGCTTCACCTATTTTGATGACACGTCAGCGCTTGTGCGCGATGAGTCTTTTGGCCACTTCGAGAAGGTCTCCGATGACCCCCTCGCGGTGACCTACACGGTGTCTGACGGCGTGCGCTGGTCAGACGGTTCCGCCGTGGACGCCGTTGATCTGCTTCTCGAGTGGGCTGCGACATCCGGTGCGCTTAATGCCCCTGATGCGGATGCCGCAAGCACGGTGGATCCCGAAACCGGGGCGCCAATAGATCGTTCGGATGACCGCGTGCTGTTCGACGCGAGCGCTACGGGAGATACCGGAATCGCTCTCGTCACTGAAATGCCGCAGATGAGCGACGACCGGATGTCGCTCACCCTCGTGTTCGATGAACCGACAGCCAACTGGCAATCTGCCTTCTTTGGTGCGGAGTCTGCCGCCAAACCCGCTCATGTTGTTGGCATGATGGCGTTTGCTAGTGACGACTCGATTGCGGCGAAAGAGCGCGTTTTCTCGGCCATTAGTGAGGGCAATGAGAATGATCTTGCCGCGATTGCTCGCACCTGGAATACCGTCTTCAATTTCGAAGGCATGCCCGCGAACAAAAGCCTTGTTGTCTCGAACGGGCCGTACGTAGTTTCAGATTTTGTGGCGAATCAATACGTGACGCTCCGTGCCAATGAAAACTACAGCGGCATGCGCGAGCCGACGTTTCAGGAGATTCGCGTTCGGTTCATGAGCGATCCGCTCGCGCAGGCACAGGCGTTGCTTGTCGGTGCTGTGCAAGTGGCAGTGCCGACGATGAATCAGGATGTGCGCAATGCTCTCGCGACGATGAACGCCACCGTCATCGATGGCACCACCGATAGCTTTGAACACCTTGACCTGCAATTCGCGGAATCAAAGAGTGGCGCCTTCGACGACCCGCTCGTGCGTCAAGCCTTCCTCGCAACGGTGCCGCGCGCCGCAGTTGTTCAGACTGCGCTGGGGGAGCTGTATCCCCGAGCAACGCCGCGTGACTCATTCCTCTTCGCTCCCGGCGATGAGGACTATCGCAGCGCGCGTGCCGCTAACGGTTCCGCCGACTTCGTCGAGCCAGACATTGCCGGCGCCAAAGAACTCCTTGCCGAAGCGGGCGTCTCGAAGCCTGCCGTATGCATCCTCTATGACGCCGCCGACGACATGCGTGCCGCCGAGTACGCGTTCATTGCCGAGTCTGCCAAGGCGGCGGGTTTCGTGGTGAGTGATTGTTCGACTGATGACTGGCGTGACCAACTCGGCACCCCCGGTGCGTACGATGCAGCGCTATTCAGCTGGCAGAATCCTCGCCCCGGCGTAGGTCTTTCGGCGGCTATCTACGGCACCGATGGCTATGCCAACCTCAATTACTTTTCGGATCCAACGGTCGATTCGCTGATCGCCGATGCGACTGACCCCGCCCTCGATGACGAAGGGCGATCGAACGCCCTGAAGACGGCGGATGCTGCGCTGTGGAGTGCATCCTATGGAATGCCGTTATTTCAATACCCCACCACAATCGCGTTCGACCAAGACCGGGTTGCTGACGTCTCGCTATCGTCGCTGAATCCAGGCGTATGGTGGAACGTGTGGGAGTGGAAGCCTTAGCATTTTCGACTCCCTTATGGGGCGGCTGCGATAAATCTTGTCAAACAGGGTAAACTGGTGGAGCAGGATACTCTGAATGATCTTCTGCGCCCTCCCAAGATCTTTACCCGGTGGCATCAGGCCGCCGATCTGCTGCCGAGAATTTCTGCGCAGCGTCTGCGGTGAAAGACCGCACAGCCTCCAATGAATTAAGGAATATTGCTATGGCTATGGCCACTCGCAGCGATTTGCGCAACGTAGCAATCGTTGCCCACGTTGACCACGGAAAGACAACTCTCGTTGACGCGATGCTTCGCCAGACGAACTCGTTCGAAGCGCACGCGCACCTCGAAGAGCGCGCAATGGACTCGAACGAGCTCGAGCGCGAAAAGGGCATCACGATTCTCGCGAAGAACACCGCGATTTCGTACAACGGCAAGTACGCCACCGATGGTCCCATCACGATCAACGTCATCGACACCCCCGGCCACGCCGACTTCGGTGGCGAGGTTGAGCGTGGACTCAGCATGGTTGACGGTGTTGTTCTGCTCGTTGACGCCAGTGAGGGCCCGCTTCCGCAGACTCGCTTCGTTCTTCGTAAGGCTCTTGAAGCCAAGCTTCCCGTGATCCTGTTGGTCAACAAGACTGACCGTCCGGATGCGCGCATTGACGAAGTTGTTGCCGAAAGCCAGGACCTGCTCCTCGGCCTCGCGAGCGACATGGCAGACGACGTTCCCGACCTCGACTTGGACGCCATTCTTGATGTCCCGATCGTTTACGCTTCCGGCCGTGCCGGTGCTGCGAGCTGGAACAAGCCCGAGAACGGCACCTTGCCTGACAACGATGACCTTGAGCCTTTGTTCGACGCCATCCTCAAGCACGTTCCCGCACCGTCGTACGACGACGAGCACCCCCTGCAGGCCTGGGTTACCAACCTTGACTCCTCGCCGTTCCTCGGCCGTCTTGCTCTTCTGCGTGTCTTCAACGGCACCATCAAGAAGGGCCAGACTGTTGCCTGGGTCAAGCACGATGGAAGCGTCGCTAACGTGCGCGTCACCGAGCTCATGATCACGAAGGCTCTCGACCGTTACCCGGCCGAAAGCGCCGGCCCCGGCGACATCGTCGCTGTTGCAGGCTTCGAGGACATCTTCATTGGTGAAACTCTCTGTGACCCCAACGATGTTCGCCCGTTGCCGACCATCACGGTCGACGACCCCGCAATCTCGATGACCATCGGAACCAACACCTCGCCGGTCATCGGCAAGGTCAAGGGCCACAAGCTCACCGCTCGCATGGTCAAGGACCGTCTCGACCGCGAACTCGTCGGTAACGTCTCGCTCAAGCTCGTCGACATCGGTCGTCCGGATGCTTGGGAAGTTCAGGGTCGTGGAGAGCTTGCTCTCGCCATCCTCGTTGAGCAGATGCGTCGCGAAGGCTTCGAGCTCACCGTCGGTAAGCCTCAGGTAGTTACCAAGCGGGTCGACGGCAAGCTTCACGAGCCGTTCGAGCACCTCACGATCGACGCTCCAGAAGAGTACTTGGGTGCAATCACTCAGCTTCTCGCCGCCCGCAAGGGCCGCATGGACGGCATGAGCAACCACGGCACCGGCTGGGTTCGCATGGAGTTCGTTGTTCCTTCGCGTGGTCTCATTGGATTCCGCACCGAGTTCATGACCATCACCCGCGGTGCTGGTATCGCCAACGCGGTCTCGCACGGCTATGACCAGTGGGCCGGCGAAATTCTTACCCGTGTCAACGGCTCAATCGTCGCTGACCGTGCCGGTGCGGCTACTCCGTTCGCGATGGTTGCTTTGCAGGAGCGCATGTCGTTCTTCGTTGAGCCCACGCAGGAGGTCTACGAAGGCATGGTTGTTGGCGAGAACTCACGAGCCGACGACATGGACGTCAACATCACTAAGGAAAAGCAGCTCACCAACATGCGCCAGTCGACCTCGGACTCGTTCGAGCGTATGACTCCGTCGCGCAAGCTCACGTTGGAAGAGTGCCTCGAATTCGCTCGCGAAGACGAGTGCGTAGAGGTAACTCCGGAGTTCGTGCGAATCCGTAAGGTCGAGCTCGATGCCAACGCTCGCGCACGCAGCACGTCGCGTATGAAGAAGCAAAACGCCTAACCTTTCTTCTCGCAGCAGGCTCACATGAGTCAGCAATCTGCGCGGAGTACGATGCAGCTACGGTCATCCTGATCGTGGCTGCATCGTTGGTTAACGGCGCATTCAGCCGCACCATCGCGTCACTTCTGGAGTTAGTCATGTTGAGCGCCCGCCGCAGTGTTAGCGCATCCGTCGCCCTCGTTCTGGCCTTGGCCATTACGCCAGCGCTATCGGGCTGTTTCGGCGATAGCCCCATCGGTGGAATCGTGGAACAGGCTACGGGCGGCAAAGTGAGCCTCGGCGGCGATGAGGTTCCCGAGGGCTTCCCCAGCGCGGTGCCACTGGCCGCCGGCGAAGTGCAGTTTGGTATTGCTGCCGGCGACGGAGATAACCGCGGCTACAACATCACCATCTTGACGGGCACTGAATCGCCCCTCGATGCCATCGAAACGCAATTTGCGGATGCCGGTTACGAGTCACAAGTGCAAGCCAGCGGTGCTGATGGTGCCGGTTCGGTTCTCTTCTCAAACGATTCGTGGAATGTCGTCGTCCTCGTCGCGCACACCGATGATGGCTACACCGCGAACTACACTGTCGCGCCCGCTTCGATGGGCGAATAGGCTACTTCGGCACAGAGCTCGGAAGGTCAGTGGTCGGAAGGGCGAGCAAGCCCGACGGCTGGCTGCCTAGCGGCGGTGGTCGACCGTGTTAGGCGAGGTCGAACATCCCAGCTCCGATGAAACTGCCCGAGTGCGCCCCTGGCGGCACGGCGAAGATCGCTGAGCCGACGTAACGCACGTATTCGTTCATGAGGTCGTTGCGGGAGAGCGCAAGCTGAATCGGCACGAACTGGGTTTCGGGATCGCGCTGGAAGCTGATGAAGAACAGGCCAGCGTTGAGGCGCCCGAGCTCATCGTTGCCATCGACGAAGTTGTAGCCGCGTCGCAGAATTTGTGCGCCGCCGTGAGTGTCGGGGTGGGCGAGCTTCATGTGTGAATTCTCGTCAATCAGCGGCGCATCATCGCGACCAGCCTGTTCAAAGTCGGGGTCGGTGAACTCGGAACCGCCGCTGAGCGGTGCGCCTTCACCCTTGGTGCGCCCGAAGATCGTCTCTTGTTCACGGAGCGAGGTGCGGTCCCACGTTTCGATGGTCATGCGAATCTTTCGGCTGACGAGATAGGAGCCGCCGGTCATCCACGAGGTTCCATCGTTGGATGCCGCCCACACATGTTCATTCACGCCGTCGGTATCTTCGGCGCGGAGGTTTGCAGTGCCGTCTTTGAAGCCGAACAGGTTGCGGGGCGTCTTCTGCGCTTGCGTTGTTGACGAGGTGCGGCCGAAGCCGAGCTGAGACCAGCGCAATGTGGCGCGGCCAAAGGCGATGCGCGAGAGGTTGCGGATCGCGTGAACGGCGACCTGCGGGTCGTCACTGCACGCTTGGATGCAGAGGTCACCGCCGACGAGTTCGGGCAGCAGAGCGTCACTGGGGAACTTGGGGAGGTCAATGAGGGCTGCTGGTCGTTTGCCGGCGAGCCCGAAGCGGTCATCGAACAGGGCGGGGCCGAACCCGAAAGTGATCGTGAGACCACCCGGTGGCAGGTCGAGGGCTTCGCCCGTGTCATCCGGTGGCGCATCGTAGGGTCCACTCGCGGGGCCGTAGTCGCCTGCGGCTTCGCCGGTAGTCATGCGCGCGGCGGCGTAGCTCCAGTCTTGAAGCAATTCGATGAGTTCGTCGCGAGAGATGTCATTGACGTCAAAGGCGGCGAAGTGCAGTCGATCCTGAGCCGGCGTAATGATGCCCGATTGGTGATCGCCGAAGAACGGGTAGGTCGCGGCGACATCGTTGCCCGTCGTCGACGAGCCGTCACCGCCGCCGAAGGCGAAAGCCCCACCAACGCCGAGTCCGGCACCCACGACACCAGCCCCGGCGAGCCCGAGGAGGCCGCGGCGGGAGAGACCCTTGGTGTCATCTGTCGGCATTGCAGTTCTTTCGGTGTGGGGTGGTGGGCGGCGCTTGCTGTCTGCAGCGGCCAGGGAGGGGCGGAGTGGAGTTAGAGCACCAGCACCGCGGTGAGACGGGACAGGGGCTCGGCGAGTGCGTTCACCTGATCGGAGAACGCGCGAATTTCGCTCGTGGACAGCTCAGTGTAGAGGCGGAAGCCATCGCCTTCACGCTGGGCATCCAGCAATACCTGCAGCTCGTCGAACTCCGCGTCGAGGGTGGCCGCAAGATCGGCATCCTTGGCGACGAGGATGTCGCGAACGCCGTCGTAGAGCACACGAGCGCCATCAATATTGGCTTGGAAATCCCAGAGGTCGGTGTGCGACCAGAACTCTTCTTCTCCGGTCACCTTGCCACTGGCCACCTCGTCGAGGAGGCCGATGGCGCCGTTGGTCTGCTGGTCGAGTGTGAACTCAAGATCTTGCACGTTGTTGTACAGCGTGTTGGTGTCTTCGACGAGTTGCGACGCAAGCGCTTCACGCTTGGACTGGTCGTAGGGTTCGAAGCCGGCTTCGGCATCCGCAGGCCAGAGGTCTTTCTCCATGGCGTGCCAGCCGGTCCACTCTTGACCGTCTTCAAGGTCGGCTTCGCGCAGATCCATGCGGGGGTCGAGGTCACCGAACGACTCAGCGACTGTTTCGACACGCTCCCAGAACACGCGCGTGGGGGCGTAGAGAGCGCGAGCAGCGTCATCGTCGCCCGCGATGTACGCGGCAGCAAAGTCTTCTGTGCCTACGACGAGATTCTCAATCTGATCCTTGACGTAGCTCTTGTAATTGGCGTTAGCCGCGGCGATTTGCTCGGCAGTGTCACCGCTGAACGACAAATCTGTACCCGAATCGGTGACCGTAAACGCGGCCGTGCCAACTCCCTCGCCGATCATGCCTGGCTTGCAGACCGTGAAGTAGTCACCCGGTTGAGCCAGTACGACGAGATCGCGACTGATGCCGGGGCCGATGTTCTCGACCTCGCCGACGATGCGCAGCCCGTCATCCGCCAGCAGGTAGAACTCGGTGACCTGGTCACCGGAGTTCGTGACGGAGAAGACAAGGGTGCCGCTTGGCGCTTCGCTGGCGCTCACGGCGCAGTCCGTGGCGCTGCTGTCGACAGTGATTGTGTTGTCGGCGGTGGCTTCGGTGCTGTTAGCAACGCAGCCGGTGAGAGCGAGCGCGGCGACAGTTGCCGCCGCGGCGAATCCGTAGCGGGTGGGGCGGGTGGTCATCAGGCTCCTTGAGTGCTGAGGTGTGCTTCGGGCAGCAGCGGCTTGTCAGCACGCTTGTTGCCGCGAACAGTGCGGATGAAAATCGTCATGACAGCCCCGACATAGGCGAGCCACACACCGGCTTCGAGCCACGTGGTTGCGGGGGAGAAGTTGAGCGTGCCCTTGAGCAAAGTGCCGTACCAGCTGTCGGGCGGGATAGCCGCGCTGACGTCGAAAGCGAGCGCGTGCAGGCCCGGCAGCACGCCAGCCTCCTGCAGATCATGCACACCGTAGGAGAGCACGCCGGCGGCGACGATGATGAGGATCGCGCCTGTCCAGGTGAAGAAGCGAGTGAGGTTGATGCTGACGACGCCGCGGTAGATGAGGTAGCCGAGCACGATTGCGGCAGCGATGCCGAGTGCTGCGCCAGTGAGGGGGAGTGCGGTCGAGCCGCTCGCCTGCACTGCTGCCCAAATAAAGAGGGCGGTTTCGATACCTTCGCGACCGACCGCGAGGAACGCGACGAGAACGAGACCCCAGCCGGCGCCCGTGAGATGAGAATCAACCTCGCTGCGCAGTTCGCGACCGAGGCCGCGTGCTGCGCGCAGCATCCAGAAGATCATCCACGTGACAAAGGCGGTCGCAACGATAGAGAGGATGCCGCCGATGAGCTCTTGAGCCTGGAATGACAAGCCATAGGCGCCAAACGTGAGACTCGCACCGAGGCCGAGGGACAACACGACGGCAATAGCCACTCCGAGCCAGATGCGGGGGAGTACATCGGTGCGATCGATCTTGCGAACGTAGGCGATGAGAATGCCAACCACAAGCGCGGCTTCAAGGCCTTCTCGTAGGCCGATCAGGAAGTTTGCGAGCACGAGACTCTCTTGTCGATTGAGTTCTGGACAGGTTGGTAAGCCTAACCTAAGCAACCCTAATTCGGCTACCTGTGCTTATTCTGTCTACTGCAGAATAAATGGTGGAGGAATGGCCGTGAAAGATCGCGCACAACGGGTATTGGTTGTTGCCGCACGCCCAGAAGATGAGGCGTACGTCTTCGGCGCCACCATTGCAACGCTTGTTCAGCGTGGCACTGAACTCATTGTGCTCAGCTGCAGCAACAACGCGACCGCCGCTATTGAGGCATCGCCCTCGACCGGAAGCGTGCCAGAGACGGTCTCGCACGGCGCCGCAGTGCCTGGTTCTGTGGCCTTAAGCGCCGCGACGGGCGGCAGCGCTGAAGCGAACACCGCCGTTGCTGACTCCGCTACTGATGCGGATGCGGATGCGGACACCGACACCGACGCTGACACCCGCACCGACACCGGGGAACGCACGGCGGTTTCCGTCGATGAGGTTGTCCGCGAAATTCTTGGCATTACCTCTCACCACATCTTGCGTGAAGACAACGGTCGCCAGTTCAGCAAGCTCGACGCCCGCGCTCTCGCGTCTGACCTCGCTGCAGCGATCACCTCGTTGAAGCCGGATGTCGTCGTGAGCTACGCCAAGGAGTCCAGCGGTACGGCGCGCGGCGCTGAGGCGCTGCTCGTGCACGAGGCCACGGTGTTGGCGACAGAGCTTGCGGGGGTGCCTTTCTATACGGCATCCGCTGTTCCTGTTGATCGTGGCGTGGCGGTGTCGTCGGCAACGGCGCTCGCGTTCAAGCGCCGGGCTACCGAGATTTATCGCAATGAGGTGCCGGTGGGGGAGAGCGTCTCGACGCCTCCGGAATATTTGCGCCGCTTGCGTCGCCGCGAATTGGTGATTGGCGAACGCAGCCGTGTGGAGCGCGTCATCTTGGCGCTGGTGTCGCTCGCCTTGGGCGCATTGGTCGGTCTCGTCTTGACCGCGGTGCATCAGTCGGCGTTCACGATCGGCAATGTTCGTGTGCCGTGGGGAATTGTGGTGTCTGTCACGCTCGTGACGGCGCTCATTCTGGGCCTGCGCTTGATCTATGACACCCGAGTCGCGGCAGGTTTTGCCTCGCTCGGTGTTCTGGTGATGTCGGCAATCTTGGCTACGGCAATGCCAGGCGGAACAATTTTGATCCCGGCAAATGTTGCGGGTTACGTGTGGACCTTTGCGCCGGTGCTTGTGGTGCTCATTGTGGTGGGGTGGCCTCGGGTGAACCGTCAGGTTTCGTCGGCGAGCCGCGCTAACATTGAGTTGAACTCTCCCGTGAAAGGTGCGGATATCTCTTGACCTACGTCATCGCTCAGCCCTGTGTCGATCTTAAGGATCGCGCGTGTGTAGATGAATGCCCAGTCGACTGTATTTATGAAGGCGACCGCATGCTCTACATCCACCCGGATGAGTGTGTTGACTGTGGTGCGTGCGAGCCGGTGTGTCCGGTTGAGGCCATCTATTACGAAGATGACCTGCCCGATAAGTGGGCCGACTACTACAAGGCCAACGTTGAGTTTTTTGATCTCCTCGAGGTGAGCTCGCCCGGCGGCGCAGCAAAGGTCGGTGTGATCCCCAAGGATCATGCCCTCATTGCGGCCCTGCCTGAGGGTGGCGGGTCCTCAGACTAATGGCGCGCACGCCGTTGGCTCTCCCCGATTTTCCTTGGGATTCGCTTGTGCCGTACGGCACGATTGCGCGCACTCACCCCGACGGCTTCGTTGATCTGTCTGTCGGTTCACCGGTAGACCCCACCCCCACGGTTATCCGCGACAGTTTGGCGACGGCCACGGATGCTCACGCCTACCCCACCGCTATGGGCACAGTTCAGCTGCGCGAGGCCATCGTGGAGTGGTTCGAGCGCCGCCGTGGTGTGCCAGGGCTCACCGTCAACAATATTCTGCCGACCGTCGGTTCCAAAGAGTTGGTGGCACTGCTGCCGCTGCTGCTGGGGCTCGGCAAAGACGACGTCGTCGTGCATCCTTCGGTTGCGTACCCGACGTATGCCATTGGGGCGGCCATGGTTGGCGCTACTGCTGTGGCATCCGACGACCCGGCATCGTGGCCCGAAAACACTGCTCTCGTCTGGCTGAACAGCCCAGGCAACCCTGATGGCCGTGTGGCTGACGTTGAACAGCTGCGCGCTGCTGTTGCCCGCGCTCGCGAATTGGGTGCGGTGATCGCCTCAGACGAGTGCTACGCCGAACTCAACTGGAATGGCCCCGACCCCACGCCATCCATTCTCGATCCCGAGGTAATTGGCAGCGATCGGTCGTCAGTGCTTGCGGTGTATTCGCTCAGTAAGCAGTCGAATTTGGCCGGCTACCGTGCCGCTTTTGTGGCCGGATGCTCGGGGCTCATCTCAGAGCTACTCGCCGTGCGCAAACACGTCGGACTCCTCGTGCCCGGCCCCGTGCAAGCCGCGATGGTCACCGCCCTTCAGGATGACGCCCACGTTGCCGCCCAACGGGAGCTCTATCGTGCACGTCGTGCCAAGCTGCTGCCCGCTTTGAACCGGGCGGGATTCTTCGTGGACGATAGCGTTGCAGGCCTCTACTTGTGGGCCACAAAGTACGAAGACTCGTGGCAGACGGTCGGAGATTTGGCGCAGTCCGGCATCCTCGTGGTCCCGGGTTCGTTCTACGGCGAGAGCCCTGCGCGACACGTGCGAATCGCGCTCACCGCGAGTGACGACACTATTGCTGACGCGGTCGCTCGCCTCGATTTGCTCGCTTAAGTGCACTAACCGGCGAAGGCCTTGTCGTTGACCTCTAAAACCGGTCTGGTTTGGTTGGTTGGTGTGACAGTGGCCATTCAACCCTTGTAGGCTGTAGCGGTGAATGAAGCCCCTCAAGACCCAGAGAAGGCCACCCTCCACTTTCCGGGCGGTGCTGCAGAATTTCCCATTATCCGTGGGGTCGATGGTCACAACAGCATCGATATCTCCACCTTCATGAAGCAGACCGGATACACGGCGCTTGATCAAGGTTTCGTGAACACTGCGTCAACCCGCAGTGAGATCACGTACATCGATGGCGACCGTGGAATCCTGCGCTACCGCGGGTATGCGATCGAAGATGTCGCGGCCAACTCCACCTATCTCGAAGTAGCCTGGCTGCTGATTTACGGTGAACTGCCGTCGAAGTCGCAGCTCGAAGAGTTCGATGAGAAGATCCGTCGGCATACTCTGCTGCACGAAGACCTCCGTCGCTTCTTCGACGCCCTTCCGCCGAGCGCGCACCCCATGTCAGTGCTCTCCAGTGCGGTGTCGGCTCTATCGACCTATTACGAAGACTCGCACGACGTGCGTGACCCCGAGCAGGTCGAGATCTCGACCATCCGTTTGCTGGCAAAGTTGCCCGTCATAGCGGCCTACGCTCACAAGAAGTCACTCGGTCAGGCACTGCTGTATCCCGACAACTCGATGAGTTTTGTCGACAACTTCTTGAAGCTCAACTTCGGCAACATGGCCGAGGAGTACGAGGTCAACCCCGTGCTGAGCAAGGCGCTCGATCGCCTGCTAATTTTGCACGAAGACCACGAGCAGAACGCGTCCACCTCCACGGTGCGCCTGGTCGGCTCGACCGAAGCCAACATTTTCGCTTCGATCTCCGCCGGTATCAATGCTCTCTACGGTCCGCTTCACGGTGGTGCCAACGAAGCCGTTCTCAAGATGCTTGGCGAGATCCAAGAATCGGGCGAAGGCGTTCAGAAGTTTGTTGATCGTGTGAAGCGCAAAGAAGACGGCGTGCGCCTGATGGGCTTCGGCCACCGCGTGTACAAGAGCTTCGACCCGCGTGCACGTCTCGTCAAAGAGAGTGCGGATGAGGTGCTCGCCAATTTGGGCGTCAGCGACCCGCTGCTCGATATTGCTCGTGAACTCGAAGAGGTCGCTTTGGCCGATGATTACTTCATCGAGCGCAAGCTGTACCCCAACGTCGACTTCTACACCGGTGTTATCTACAAGGCAATGGGTTTCCCGCCACGCATGTTCACGGTGCTCTTCGCCATCGGTCGTCTGCCGGGCTGGATCGCCAACTGGCGCGAGATGAACCAGGACCCCAAGACCAAAATCGGTCGCCCGCAGCAGCTCTACACGGGCCCTGCAGCCCGCGACTGGCCGCAGCGCTAGCGCACCAGCAGCTTTACGACGAACGGCCGGTTCCCCTCGGGGAACCGGCCGTTCGTGTTTGGGGGGCGTGCGGTTCGGATGAGCGGACCGCACAGCGCGGATCGTTAGGCGTGCAGTGCGGTGTTCAGCTCGACACCGCTGCCGCTGCGAGGCAGCACCTCGACGGCGCCGGTCACAGAGTTACGGCGGAATAGCAGTCCGTTGACTCCGCTCAGTTCGACGGCCTTGACGCGGCGCGGCGTCGCCGAACCATCAATGATGGTGACTTTGGTGCCGGCCGTGACGTAGAGCCCAGCCTCGACGACAGTGTCGTCACCGATCGCGATTCCGATTCCCGAGTTGGCGCCCAAGAGCGCGCGCTCACCGATCGAGACACGCTCGGTTCCACCGCCACTGAGGGTTCCCATGATGGATGCTCCACCGCCGATGTCGGCACCGTCACCCACAACGACACCTTGAGAGATGCGGCCCTCGACCATCGAGCTGCCGAGCGTGCCGGCGTTGAAGTTGACGAAGCCCTCGTGCATGACGGTGGTGCCGGGAGAGAGGTAGGCGCCGAGGCGCACGCGCGAGGCATCGGCGATACGCACGCGCTCGGGCAGGACGTAGTCGAGCATCCGTGGGAACTTGTCGATGCCGGTCACGACGATGCCGTGGCGCTTGAGCGAGACGCGCAGTTCGCGGAAGTCGTCGGGGTGCACCGCGCCGGCGTTGGTCCAGACGACGATCGGCAGGGCGCCGAAGAGACCGTCGAGGTTGATGCTGTTGGGCTGCACGAGCAGGTGGCTGAGCAGGTGCAGACGCAGGTAGGCGTCGGCAACGTTCTGCGGTGCGGCATCCAAATCGATCTCAACGGTCACGAATTCGGTGCGCACGCGGCGGCGCTCGTCGGCCCCCAAGTGCTCTTCAAGATCGGCGGGGGTGTAGTGCGGGTCAGTGCCCTCAGGGATGGATCCCAGGTGCGGAGCGGGGAACCACACGTCAAGTGTTGTTCCGTCGCTGGCGATTGTTGCGAGTCCGTATCCCCATGCTGTGCGCGAAGTCATGCATCAAGGTTACTTACACTGGGTGCATGCCTGCGACCGATCTCACCGTTCCCGTGCTCGATTTGGGTGCGTCAAGCCCCGACCTGACCCGCCAGATTTGCGATATCGAGTCGGTTTCTGGCAACGAACAGCGCATCGCGGATGCCGTAGAGACGGCCCTCAAGGCGTTCAGCCACCTTGAAGTGATTCGGGATGCGGATGCCGTCGTTGCCCGCACGAACGGCGGCAAGGCGCAGCGCGTCGTGATCGCCGGGCACCTCGATACGGTTCCCGTGAACGAGAACCTGCCGACAACCCTCGAGATGATCGACGGTGAGGAAAACCTCGTAGGCCGCGGCACCGTTGATATGAAGGGCGGCGTGGCTATCGCGCTCAAGCTCGCGGCAGAGCTCACCGACCCCGCGGTTGACGTGACCTGGATTTTCTACGACCACGAAGAAGTCGCCGCTGACCTTAACGGGCTCGGCCGCATTGCGCGCAACCGCCCCGACCTGATGGCGGGCGACTTTGCGATCATTGGCGAACCGTCGAACGCGACAGTGGAGGGCGGCTGCAACGGCACCGCTCGCATCGACATTTCGCTCACGGGGCTGCGCGCACACTCTGCGCGTGCCTGGATGGGCGAGAACGCCATCCACGCCGCAGCACCGGTGCTGGCCATTCTGGCCGCCTATGAGCCCGAACAGCACGAAGTTGATGGCCTGGTCTATCGTGAGGGCCTCAACGCCGTCGGCATCACCGGTGGTGTTGCCGGCAATGTGATTCCGGATGCCGCGACGGTGACCGTGAACTTTCGGTTCGCCCCCGACCGCAGTACCGAGCAAGCGATCCAGCACTTGCGTGAGGTCTTTGCCGGCTTCGAGTTCGAAGTCACCGACCTTGCTGGCGGCGCACGCCCCGGACTGGATGCTCCGCTCGCCCGTGACTTCCTCGCCGCGGTCGGTGGCACAGCAGCCCCGAAGTATGGCTGGACTGATGTGGCACGCTTCGCTGAACTCGGCGTTCCCGCCGTGAACTACGGCCCCGGTAACCCGTTGCGCGCCCACGCCGACGACGAGCGCGTCGCCACCAGTGAGATCGTGGCGTGCGAGCAGGGACTGCGGGCGTGGCTGACGGCTCGCTAGCCTCTACCAGCTCGCTCACCTCCACGGTGCGCTGCGCAACAACCGCGATACTTGCTCCCGAGCGCTGGTGGATCGCCGTTATCGCGATCTTTGCTGCCTCGCGGGTCGTGACGACTTCGCTGCTGCTGTGGTTCGCATCCATCCAAGGGCAAAACCCGTGGACGGGCCCTGCCCCCGACTATTTCTCGTTCGCGAAAATCTGGGACGGCCACTGGTATTACATCATTGCGCTGACCGGGTATCCCTCGGAGTTGCCGCTGACCGACGCCGGTCACGTCGCCGAGAATGCGTGGGCTTTCATGCCCGGTTATCCCGCCGTTGTGCGGTTCGTCATGACGCTGACAACGCTCGACTTCGCCGTGGCGGGCGTCATCGTCTCGGTCGCGTTCTCGCTGGGGGCCGCACTGCTGTTCTACCGCGTGATGCACCTTGTGTTGCCCGCCGGCACCGCCCTGTTCGCGGTCGCCATCTTCTGCTTCGCGCCACTCTCGGCCATCCTGCAGGTCTCCTACGCCGAGTCGATGCATCTCTTCTTGCTCACCTTGGCGCTCTACTGGTTGATGAAGCGCCAATACTGGATGCTGTTGCCGGTGATCGCGGTCATGTCCCTCACCCGCCCGAGCGGATTGGCCTTTGCGCTCGCGCTCGGACTACACGTGGTTTATCGCTGGTGGGTTCGCCGCAGTGAAGACTTTTCGCTGCGCGAGCGCGTTGCTGCACTCTCGGCAACTGCCTTCAGCCTCGTGATGGGCTTTGCCTGGCTGCTCATCGCAGCGGTGACCACGGGGTCGCTCACGGCCTACACCGACACCGAGCTCGCGTGGCGGGCGCCCTACGTCGGGTACGGCGAGTTGGTACCGTTCGCGGCCTGGATCCAAGGGGCCGAATTTTGGGCTCAGTGGTGGCGGATGCCGCTGTGGCTCTTGCTGGTGATGCTCGTCGCTGGTGTTCTCGCTTTCTTTGTTTTTCTTTTCACGAATCCTGCGCGACGCCTCGGGGTAGATCTGCGCTTGTGGGTTGCCAGTTATGCGCTGTATTTGTTGGCCGTATTCTTTCCACAATCGAGCACATTCCGTCTCCTGATGCCCATGTTCCCGCTGGCGGGCGCCCTCGCGTTGCCGCAGTCGCGGGTGTATCGCGGACTGCTCCTCGCGGCGTGCATTGCAGGACAGTGGGCCTGGATCCACCTCGCGTGGTGGGTGGATGGCTATGACTGGACCCCGCCCTAGGGGTACCCCTGGGGTTAATGACTCGACAGAGTTTCAGTATCGGCGGTCTTTGCTGGATAATAGAACGTAGTACCGATGAAAGGGGACTATCTATGGCAGCCATGAAGCCGAGGACCGGTGACGGGCCGATGGAGGCTGTCAAAGAGGGCCGACTTATTGTCGTGCGTGTACCTCTCGAAGGCGGCGGTCGTCTCGTTGTTTCTGTAAACGACGATGAAGCAAAAGAATTGCATGACGCACTCGCGGGTGTTGTTACTCCCGCCTAGCTTTCCTTCTCAGCCTTAATCGGCGGCCCACGCTCACAGCGTGAAGCTAGTCGACACACAGCACCGAACACGATCACTTCGTGTTCGGTGTTTTGTGGTTAACGCGCGATGGTTGTGGTTAGCCCGCGGCGCGTGCGGTCAGCCCGCTGCTCGGGTACCGATCCACTCGCTGAGGTACTTCGCTGTCGCGCCGTCGCCCGCGGCAACCTCGCGGGGGGTTCCTGTGGCGACGATCGTGCCGCCCTTGTCTCCGCCGCTGGGGCCCAAGTCGATCACCCAGTCGCTGGCAGCAATGGTGGCGAGGTCGTGCTCGACAAGCACGACAGTGTTGCCGGCATCCACGAGTTGTTGAAGCTGGGCGAGCAAAAGCTCGGTGTCGGAAGGATGCAGCCCCGACGTCGGTTCGTCGAGCAGGTAGAGCGCGTGGCCGCGACGGGCGCGCTGCAGCTCGGTCGCGAGCTTGATGCGCTGCGCTTCTCCACCGCTGAGTTCTGTGGCTGGCTGGCCGAGACGCAGGTAGCCGAGGCCAACATCGCGCAGGGTGTCGAGGCTGCGCAGCGCCGAGGTGGATCCGGCAAAGAAGTCTGCGGCGGTGTTGACGGTCATGCCCAGTACTTCGGCGATGTTCTTGCCAAGGTAGGTGACTTCGAGCGTTTCGTCGTTGTAGCGCGCCCCGTGGCAGGTGTGGCAGGGAGCGTACGTTCCGGGCAAGAACAGCAGTTCGACCGAGACAAAGCCCTCGCCCTGGCAAGTCTCGCAACGTCCGCCGGCCACGTTGAAGGAGAACCGGCTCGCGGTATACCCGCGCTTCTGAGCTTCGTCGGTTGCCGCGAAGAGCTTGCGAACGACATCGAACATTCCGGTGTAGGTCGCGAGGTTCGAGCGCGGGGTGCGTCCGATGGGGCGCTGGTCGACGAGCACGAGGCGATCGAAAGAGTCGAGCCCGGTGGTGTCTTCGAGCGTCAGGTCGTGCGGCTGGTCATCCGCTTCGGTGGCGTCATCCGGAGCAGTACCGAGATGAGAGCGCACCGCCTGCGCGAGTACCTGGGTCACGAGCGTTGACTTGCCCGAACCTGACACACCCGTGACGGCGGTCATCACTCCAAGCGGGAAGTCGACGGTGAGATCGCGGATGTTGTGCAGCGACGCCTTGTCGAGGCGCACCCAGGACTCCGGGGTGCGCACCTCGCGCAGCGGCTGCGCTTGCTGCGGAAAGAGATAGCGGCCGGTGACCGATTCGGGCACATCCTTGAGGCCGTCAACGGGGCCGGAGTACACGAGCTGCCCGCCGCCTTCACCAGCACCGGGACCGATGTCGACGATCCAGTCGGCACGCCGAATGACGTCAAGGTCGTGCTCCACGACGAAGAGAGAGTTGCCGGATTCCGTCAAACGGTCGAGCACTTTCAATAGCGGTGCGGCATCCGCCGGGTGCAGTCCCGCTGAGGGCTCGTCGAGCACATAGACGACCCCGAAGAGGCCCGAGCGCAGTTGAGTAGCGATGCGCAAGCGCTGGGCTTCGCCGGGGGAGAGGGTGGTGGAGTTGCGCCCCAGACTGAGGTACCCCAAGCCAAGGTCGAGAAGAACATCCACGCGGGCGATCACGTCATCGCCGATGCGATGTGCAACCTCGTTGCCTTCGGACGATTCGCTTTCGGAATCAGCCCGACCCATGCCTTCTCGCAATCGGTCCGCGAGAGCGGTGAGCGGCACCTGGTTCAGTTCGGCGATGCTGAGCCCCGCGAAGGTAACGGAGAGGGCGTTCGCCTGCAGACCGCTGCCGCCACACTCGGGGCACGTCATGCTCTGCACAAAGCGGAGCGCGCGCTCGCGCATCCGCTCGCTCTGGGACTGCGAGAGCACGTTCATGATGTGCTTGCGGGCGCTCCAGAACTTGCCGTTGTAACCGTGATCGATGCGACCCTCTTCGCGCTGGATAAAGACGGAGGGCTGTTCTTCGGTGTACAGCAGCCAGTCGCGATCCTTGCGGCTGAGCGAGTTCCACGGCGCGCGGGTATCGATGCCGAGGCCGTTGACGATGCTCTTGAGGTTCGCGCCCTGCCAGGCGCCGGGCCAGGCAGCGATTGCACCGTCGCGAATCGAGAGAGAGTCATCGGGAACGAGGAGGTCCTCAGCGACGTCATGCACCACGCCAAGACCGTGACAGCGCGGGCAGGCGCCGGCCACCGTGTTGGGCGAGAACGCTTCGGCAGACAAGTGCGAGACACCAGCGGGATACGTGCCGGCGCGGGAATACAACATGCGCAACAGGTTGGAGAGTGTGGTGATTGTGCCGACGCTTGAGCGCGAGCTGGGCGCTCCGCGGCGCTGTTGAAGCGCAACCGCAGGGGGCAAACCAGTGATGTCGGTGACGTCCGGAGCGCCGACCTGGTTGAGCAGCCGGCGTGCATAGGGCGCGACCGACTCGAAGTAGCGGCGCTGAGCCTCGGCGTAGAGCGTTCCGAACGCAAGGGAGGACTTTCCCGAGCCGGAGATGCCGGTAAAGGCGACCATGCAATCCCGGGGCACATCGAGGTCGATGTTGGCGAGGTTGTTTTCGCGGGCCCCTCGAACGCGAACCCAGCCGTCACGATCATTGCTGTTCATGGATGCTCCGTTCTCACGGCGTGCGGAGACCCCAAGTTCCTCGGCAGCGCGCGCTCTGTCGTGTACGTACAGGGTGGCGATTGTTCATCCACAGTACGGACACAATGCTGAACGCCGAGTGAGCGTTCGCTGAGCGCGTTAGTCGCTGAGCTTGGTGAGCTGCAAAAGCCCGTCGCCGACGGGGATCAACGAACTGATCACGGCGGTCGACTGAGAAATCTCTTTGAGCAGCGAACGGAAGTTCGAAACCGTGGCATCGCGCTGCGCGGGATCCGGAACACGATCGCGCCAGAGGGCATGCGCGACAGCCACAACGCCACCGGGACGTACCAAGCGGAGGCCGTGCTCGACATACTCGATCACTGACTGTGGGTCGGCATCGATAAACACGAGGTCGTAGCTTGACTCGTTCATGCGAGGAAGAACCTCGGATGCCCTGCCGCCGATTTGGCGCACTCGGTTCGCCTGAATGCCTGCCTCAGCAAAGACTGAGCGAGCAACCTGCTGGTGGTCGATCTCGGAGTCGATAGTGGTGAGCAAAGCGCCGGGACTGCCGGCGAGCATCCAGAGTCCACTAATGCCGACACCGGTGCCCACTTCGATGATGCTCTTGGCGCCGGTAGCGGCAGCAAGCAACGCCAACTGGGCGCCGACGGCGGGGCTCACCGCTTCGATTCCCAGCTCACTGGAATGCACGCGCGCCGCAGCGATCTCTGGGGGTTCGACGACGAACTCCTCGGCGTACTTCCAACTCAACTGCTTGTCTGACACATTGCTCCTATCGCTGTGTCAACTGTAGACGCAGCGAGCGAAGGCACCGGTAAGCTAAACGGGTGTCCTTCGGTCTCACATTCGACAAACTGCTGATCATTGGGATCATCGCTGTCTTTTTGCTTGGCCCCGACCGTTTGCCCTACTACGCGTCGCAACTCGCACGCCTCGTCCGCTCGCTGCGTGACATGGCCAATGGCGCTAAAGATCGCATGCGTGAAGAGATGGGCCCCGACTTCGACGACATCGACTGGAAGCAGCTTGACCCGCGCCAGTACGACCCGCGTCGCATCATCCGCGATGCCCTGCTTGAAGATGAGACGCCGCCCGTTAAAGTGCGGCCCCCGCGCTCAGCCGCCTATGCCGAACGGCAAGCAGCGCTCGCTGAACGCCAATCGCAACTCAAAGCTGAACTGAAGGCCGGCGAAGTCGCGCCCTTCGATAACGAAGCGACGTAGCTCCCCATCTCCCTCGCGACCAGCCGCGGTTAGCGGCGGCGCAGCAACTTCAGCACGCCCAACAGCGTCACCATGAGCCCGGCCATCGCGGCGAACTCAGCACCAGAGCGCGGCAACTGCAGAATGCCGTTCGACTGCGAGACCGTGCGCGATTGTACGAAGCGCAGGATGCCCTCGGGCCCATTGCGGCGCCCTAGCCCGGAGTGCTTCATGCCACCCATCGGCGCATCGACGCTCGAGAAGCTACCGCGGTAGCCCTCGTTGATGTTGACGCTGCCCGCATCCAAGCGATCGGCAAGGCGGCGCGCATGGGCGATGGAGCCACTGAAGATCGAGGCGTTGAGCCCGAACTCAGTGTCGTTGGCACGGTCAATTGCTTCGGTATCGCTCTCGACAGCCGTGATAGCAACGACCGGGCCGAAAGTTTCGTTCGCAAAGCACTCCATCTCGGCGGTGACATCCGTCAGCACGGTCGGAGCGTAGAAGTAGGGGCCGAGATCGGGGCGGGGAACACCACCAGCGAGCACGGTGGCACCCTTTGTGATGGCATCCTCCACGTGCGCCTGGACGCGCTCGAGCTGAGCCTGCGACGTGAGTGAGCCCACGTCTCCCGAATAGTCGAGAGCAGAGGTTTGAGTGAGCGCCTTCACACGCGTGGCGAACTCGCGACTGAACTCCGCAGCGATCGACTTGTGCACGTAGATGCGTTCGATGGAGACGCACAGCTGGCCCATGGAGGCGAAGCAGGCATAGACGGCATCCTCAGCGGCCTGCACCGGGTCGGCGTCACCGAGCACGAGCAGCGGGTTCTTGCCACCCAACTCAAGGGAGGCGCCGATGAGACGTCCGGCGGCGCGCTTGCCGACCTTGGTGCCGGTGGGCGTTGAGCCCGTGAAGCAGATGTAGTCGCTGTTATCGACGACAGCGTTGCCGACCTGATCGCCGGGGCCCGCCACAATCGGCCAGACGGCGGCGGGGACGCCCGCGTCAATGTAGGCCTCGCGGGTCGCGAGCATCGAGAGCGCACCCTGATTGTCGATCTTCTGGATGACGGCACTGCCGGCAGCGAGGGCGGGAACGATATCCATTGCCCCGAGGGCGATCGGGTAGTTCCACGGCGTGACGACACCGATGAGTTGCTTGGGGGAGTAGCTGACGCGCGTCGACATCAGCAGCGGAATACCCGCTCGGCGACGCTTCGTTGCCAACACCCGCTCGGCAGAAACGGCGTAGTAGCGCGTGATTGTCGCGGCCTGAAAGATCTCTTCGAACGCTTGACCACGCGTCTTGCCCGACTCGGTTTGCAGCAGGTCGAGAAGCTCATCCTTGCGTTCTAGCAGCAGATCGTGGGCGCGCAGCAGCACGCGGCGACGGTAGGCAAAGCCAGCGGACTGCCAGGCGCGTTGCGCTCGGCGGGCGGATGTCGCGGCATCCCGAACATCGCGGGTCGAACTCTGCGGCAGCTCATGCAGGGCCTTGCCCGTGAAGGGCGCAATCACGGTGGCCGTGTCGGAGGTGGTGCACCGCAATTGGGCGACGAGAGTGTCGCGGCGACGTGACCCGATGAGCGAAGTGACTGTGTGTGGCGACATAACTCAACACTACGACCGTGCGCCACAATTTCGGCTGAGCAAAGCGCTAGGCTCACGAAGATGACGACCGCAGCGCCGCGAGCTCTTACCCGAAGCTCCATCGCCACCTATGCCATTGGTTCTCTCGGCACTGGGGGTTTTGGTGCCTTGCCCGGGCTTGTGCTCGTGTACTACCTGACCGACACTCTGGGGATCGCCGCGCTCGCCGCCGGCATCCTCGTCACCACAGCCAAAGTGTGGGATGTGATCATCGATCCCGTGATCGGTGCCCGCAGCGACCGCAGTCTGGCTCACCGCGGCACTCGGCGACCGGCCATGCTCGTGGGCGCCATCCTCTTGCCGATTCTGTTCGTTGTGACGTTTGCGGTGCCTGCCGGCATTGGCCCGCTTGCGTCGGGCATCTGGGTGTTCATTGCCTTTGTCGCTACGGCAACGGCCTTCAGCCTGTTTCAGGTGCCGTATATCGCCCTGCCCGCCGAACTCACCCGCAGCTATGACGAACGCACGCGGTTGCTCGCGGTGCGCGTCGTCGTGCTCACAGTGGCGATCTTGCTATTCGGTGCGGGGGCGCCCGAGATTCGTGATGCCTTTGCGGATGAACGGCTCGGCTATCTCGTCATGGCACTTTCTGCGGCCGCCCTCATGGGCGTCTCGCTCGTCATCTCCTCGTTCTCGGCGCCCACCGGCACGATGTCGGTGACGCCGACCGTATCGATCGTGGAGACGTATCGCGCCGGAGTTGCCGCGCTCAAACGCAGCCAACCGTTCCGCGCCCTGCTGCTGACGTTTCTGCTGCAGGGGCTCGCGACCGGAGTCATGCTGGCCGGTGCCCAATACGTTGCTACCTGGGTGCTCGGCACCGGTGTTGCGATCCTGTTCGTCTCGCTGATCGGGCCAGCGCTTCTGTTCGCGCCGGTGTGGGCTGCCATCTCCCGCCGCATCGGCAAGGAGCGCGCGTTCGTCTGGGCCTCCGCCTGCTACGGTCTCGGCGCCCTACTAATCGTGCCGCAACTGTGGGCGCCCGGTGCGTGGATTTACGCCCCCGTCGCGCTCGCCGGAGCAGGCTACGCGGGAATGCAAGCACTGCCGATGTCGATGCTGCCCGACGTGATCTCCCACGACTCCCGTCGCCACAAGCTGGCCTCGGCCGGCACCTTTGGCGGCGTGTGGACTGCGGGCGAAACCACGGGCATGGCACTCGGTGCCACCGTGCTCACGACCGTGCTCGCGGCATCCGGCTACCTCGAATCGGTCGCCAACCAGACGGTCGCCCAGCCCGATTCGGCCATCGCTGGAATCATCATCAGCTTCAGCATCGTGCCCGCCGTGATCATCGGCCTCTCGCTGCTGACCTTTAGGCGCTACCCGTTGCGCCGCAGCGACATTGACCATGCCGATGCCGAACCACACCCCACAAGTGGCCCAACCACCACTTCGAACGATCAGGAGACCCGATGAAGTTCGACCACCAGCCCGCCGATATTCTTGAGCGCCTTAACGCGCTACGCGAAGCGGATGCTCCCACCCACGGTGGGCATGTGCTGTCGTATGTCTACGACTCTGGCCTCGCGGAGCTCGACGAACTGGCGGCGCACGCCATTCGTGCCGTGCAGCCCGTCAACGGCCTCGACCCGACCACCTTCACCTCGGTTGCCGTCATGGAACGCGAAGTGCTCGGCTTTGCTTGCGACCTGCTTGGTGGCGATGAGGATGTCGTCGGCACTGTCACTACTGGCGGTACCGAAAGTTGTCTGCTGGCCGTCAAGACGGCGCGCGATGTGTGGCGGGGAACAGGCGCTTCGGCGCGCACGGGAATGCCCCGGTTGTTGGCTCCCGTGACGGTGCATGCGGCGTTCCAGAAAGCAGCACACTACTTTGGCCTTGAACTCGACCTCGTGCCGGTCGGGCCGGGCGGCGACGTTGCCGCGGACGATCTCATTGCACGCATGGGCGACGATGTTGCGCTCGTAGTGGTCTCAGCTCCGAGCTATGCGCACGCCGCGATGGACCCTGTCGTTGAGGTCGCTGCTGCGGCATCCGAGCACGGAATCGCCTGTCACGTTGATGCCTGCATCGGCGGCTGGGTTCTGCCGTTCTGGGAGGGTGTTGAGCCCTGGAACTTTGAAGTACCGGGCGTCACGAGCATCAGCGCCGACCTGCACAAGTTTGGCTACTCGCCCAAGGGCGCCTCGGTGATCCTGCAGCGCGGTCGTGACCGCCAACGCACGCAATACTTTGCGACAACGCAGTGGCCTGGTTACCCGATCGTCAACCCCACCATCTTGGGCTCGAAGTCGGCGGGGCCGCTCGCGGCTGCGTGGGCGATTATTCAGGCACTCGGCACGAGTGGGCTCGCCGAGCTCTCCGAGTCGTGTGCGCGGTCCACTCAGGCCCTGCGCGACGTGATTGGCAAGATTGAAGGCCTCCGCGTTGTGGGCAACCCGGTCGGACCGCTGTTGGCTATCGCATCCGATGATTCCGTTGCTGCGGATCGTCGCGTTGACCCGCACCACTGGGCCGACCAGACGCGCGAGCACGGCTTCTTGCTGCAACTGCAGCCCTCACTCGTGCAGAGTGACGGCACGATGCTGCCCGCCACGACCCACCTCACGGTGACTCCCGTGACTGCGAACGTGCTCGACGACTTGAGCGCGGCGCTGCGGGTGGCGGCTGACGAAGTGCGCGGTGTGCCCGCCGTCTCTGTCGAAGCTGTGCTGGCCACGTTGCCCGCTGAGGCGCTCGCAGCGTTGGGTGACCCGGATGCCGCACCCCTCGATTCGGCGACCGCAGCGGGTCTCCTCGGCGCGTTGGGCATCGGTGCTGGCGACCAAGGACTTCCCGACCGGATGGCGCCACTGTTGGCTCTCATCGCCGCGATGCCGGCACCGCTCACCGAACGCCTGCTTATCGAGTTGCTCGCGCGACTGATCGAGCCGACTGAGTAGAGCGCCGTCGCTTCGAGCGTTACGAGGTTGAGGCGGGTCGCGTCAGCCACACGTCGTGGTCGTCCTGGTCGTAGGGCGTGAAGCCGTGTCGTTCGTAGAGCCGCAGCGCGGCGCTGCCCTGAAGCACCATGAGGCGAAACGGTCGAAGGTCTGGCCGGGCGAGCACCTCGGTGAGAACCTGACTTCCGATGCCCTGCCCCTGCAGACGCGCGGGCAGGTAGAAGTGCTCGATCCAGAGGGCATCCGCTTCGGGGCGCACGCTAATCGAGCCAACGTCTTCGCCAGCAACCTGAATGATCTGGGTGTTCTCCGGTGCGAAAGCATCGCTCATCCAGGTGCGCACCCGCACGGGGTCGAAGATGCCGTGGCGTTCGAGGTCGGCCCGAAGTTCGACTGTGCGAAGGTCAAGCAACCAGTCGAGGTCGTGCGCGGTGCTGGGGCGTAGCGAGTATTCCACTCCGTGATTCTAAGCGGGCGGATGCGCGGCGGCGCTAGACCGTGTGCTCACGTTCGAAGCGCGTCGCCTCATCGACGAGGGCCTTGACGATCGCGCGCACGGAGGGACGTTCTGCGCGGTCGGGGCGCAGCAGAGCTGAGATGAGGCGCGACGAGGGAACACCCTTGAGGGGGCGGGTGATGAGGCCGTTCTCGCGGTCTCGGGTCGTGAAGCGCGGCAGGATGGCGATGCCGTGCCCTGCCGCCACGACAGCTTCCACAATGCTGTTGTCCGTCAGGCGCTGGGCAACCTTCGCGGGGGCACCGTTTGCCGCTTCGATTCGCCGGAGGATGCGGTCGAACGGCAGACCGGAAGGAACCCCGATCCACGTTTCGTCGAGAAGGTCGGCGGGAGTGAGCGCCGCCTTGCGGCCGAGCGGATGATCTTCGGGCAGAGCGACATCCAGAGACTCACGCATGAGCGGAACGACAGCGAGCCCCCGTTCGGTCCAGGCGGGGAGCACGTGAGGCGAGTCGGAAACGACAACGTCGTAGTCGGCAGTGAGGTTGGCGACATCTTCGAGCACAGAGTCTTGGTCGTTGCAGCTCAGGGTGAGCCCCGGCTGCCGATTCACGGCGTGGAAAAGCCCCGGTAGTAGCATCTCGCCGCCGGTAGGGAAGATGGTCATGGTGACGTCACCGCGTGGGGACTCTCGAAAGTCGTTCCACAGCGCTTCGGCTTTCTCAATTGCGGTGGCCACATCGGCCGCCGTGTGGGCGAGCGCCCGGCCGGCCGACGTCAACACGATGCCGCGACCTACGCGCTCGGTGAGAGGGATTCCGGCCTCGCGTTCCAGAATTTTGAGCTGCTGAGACACAGCGGATGGCGTGCGCATCGTCGCCTTGGCGACCGCGGTAATGCTGCCGCGGTCGGCTAGCTCGCGAAGCAACTCCAAGCGCCGAATATCCATGTAGTTACTCTACAAGGTTAGATAAGGAAGATCATCTTGTTCTAAAAGGTTGGTCGCGGCCAGACTATAGACATGAACTTCGAACTAATCATCATCGCGGCACTAGCTGCAACCGGTATCGCCGCAACCCTGCGTGCCGTTGCAACCGACGGATACCGTCGCGTGCCCACCCGTCGCTACAACACCATGCCGTAGCCAACCGCCAGCCGGTTTACGCAACACCACAGCAACTATTGCTGTGGTGTTTTTGCGTTAACGGGGCGGATTAGCGCGCAATCGGGGCGCAGCGTTAGCGGGGGCTGAGCCCCAACTTGCGGCCGGCAACGCTGCGCTTGAGCGAACGGAGAGTCGTGGCGAGACCCGTGATGGCCTGAGCCGCCGGATCCTCGGGAGCCGCGATCACCACGGGCACCCCGGAATCGCCACCCTCGCGCAGGGCGATGCTAAGGGGGATCGAGGCCAGCACCGAGACCGGCTCGTCTGGCGTGGAGAGCTTGGCTGCGGCATCCGCCCCACCACCAGAACCGAAAAGTTCGAGCACGCTGCCGTCGGGCTGGGGGAGACCTGCCATATTTTCGATGACACCGATCACTCGTTGACCGGTTTGCCGAGCGACAAGGCCGCTGCGTTCAGCAACATCGGCGGCGGCCGATTGCGGAGTCGTCACGACAACCACATCGGAGTGCGGCAGCAATTGCCCGAGCGAGATAGCGACATCGCCGGTGCCGGGAGGCAGATCGAGCAGCAACACATCGAGATCGCCAAAGAACACATCGGTCAAGAATTGCTGAATCGTGCGGTGCAACATGGGCCCACGCCACGAAACTGCCGTGTTCTCTTCGACGAACATGCCGATCGAGATGACCTTCACGTCATAGGCGACAGGCGGCAAAATCATCTCGCCCACCTGAGTGGGCTTGGCGCCGTGCAGACCGAGGAGTCCCGGGATCGAGAAGCCGAACACATCGGCGTCGATCACTCCGACGCGCAGGCCGCTCTGGGCCATCGAGACCGCAAGGTTCGCGGTGAGCGTCGACTTGCCGACGCCACCCTTGCCGCTCGTCACGGCCACAATCTGGGTGAGCGAATCTGGCCCGAACTGCATCGTCTTGGGCTTGCCCTTGCGCAGCTTCTCGGTGAGGGCAGTTCGCTGCGCCGGCGACATGATCGACACGTCAACGGTCACCGCCGTGATGCCGGGCACACGCTCGGTAGCCTCGCGCACGTCACGTTCGATAGAGGTTGCGGCCGGGCATCCGACAATCGTCAACGTCAGGCCAACGGATGCCGCACCAGCGTCGTCGACAGAAACCCCAGAGATCATGTCGAGCTCTGTCACGGGTCGCCGAATCTCGGGGTCGATCACCGAGGCGAGGGAGGTAAGTACCGCGGCTTCGAGCTCAGCGTTCACGGTTCTCCGTGTCGGCTTCGGCGTCGTCGTCTTTCTCGAGTTCTTCGAGCAGACCGCGAAGTTCAGCGCGAATGAAGTCCTTGCTGGCAAGGTCAGTCATGGCCAGGCGCAGCGCAACAACCTCGCGTGCCAAGTATTCGGTGTCGTTGAGGTTGCGTTCTGCACGCTGACGGTCTTGTTCAATCTGCACGCGGTCGCGGTCATCTTGACGGTTCTGGGCGAGCAGAATCATGGGCGCAGCGTAGGAGGCCTGCAGCGACAGGATGAGCGTGAGCAGGGTGAAGTTGGTGGAACGCGGGTCAAACTGCGCATCCAGCGGCGCACTTGTGTTGTAGATCAACCAGACGCCCACGAAGGCGGAAAGGCCGACGAGGAACCACGGGGTTCCCATACCGCGGGCAAAAGCCTCGGAGTAGCGGCCCATGCGGTCGCGACTCTGGAACATGCCAAAACCGCTGCGCAAACCCTTAGGGGTATCGAGGCGCTGTTCATTGCGCTGTGATCGAGATGACCGCTTAGCTAGTGCCACGGGGTGCCCTCCCTGCGCGAATTTCTTTCTGCTGAACGATGGTTAGAGGTCTAGTTGAGGTGTCGTCGAAGCTCGCCGACTCGTCGGTGGTACTTCGCCAGTCATCGGGAAGCAGATGGTCAAGCACGTCGTCAATGGTCACCACCCCGAGCAAGCGATGGTTGTCATCGACCACGGGCACTGAGACGAGGTCATAACTCGCGAGAATGCGCGACACTTCTGCGGCAGTCGTGGACGAGCGTACCGGTTCAAGCGATTGGTCGATCAGGGCACCCAAGCGTTCATTGGGCGGGTAGCGCAGCATCCGCTGAAAGTGCACCATGCCGAGCAGGCGACCTGTCGGCGGCTCATAGGGCGGCAGCGTGACACAAATGGCGGCACCGAGCGCCGGGGCAAGGTCGTGACGACGGATGAGGGCGAGACCCTCAGCAACAGTGGCGTCAGCAGAAACAATGATGGGCTCGGTGGTCATGAGTCCACCTGCCGTATCGGGGGCGTAGCTGAGCAAGAAGCGCACATCTTCGGCTTCTTCGGGCTCCATGAGATCGAGGAGTGTCTCGCCGCGCTCATCGCTGAGATGAGCGATGAGGTCGGCCGCGTCATCCGGCTGCATCTCGTCGAGCACATCAGCCGCACGATCGTCGTCGAGCTTATTGAGAAGAGCAACCTGCTCGTTCTCGGGCATCTCTTCGAGCACGTCAGCGAGGCGGTCGTCAGAAAGTTCTTCAGCCACTTCCATCATGCGCTGCATGGGAAGTTCGAGCATGGCATTCGCGAGGTCGGCAGGCAGCAGGTCAGAGAAGCTCGCAACCAGTTGAGTGGCCGACTGTGCTTCGCCCTCGTGCGTGTTGTGCTTCAGCTCATCCCAGGCCGCGAAATCGGTGGGGCCCTTCGCGAAGAGCGGTGAACCGCTGGCCTTGGGGCGACGCAAGAATAGCTGGCTGATTTCCCACTCGCCAATGTCGACCTCTTCGATCGACACATCTTCGATTTGAGCTTCGCCAGAGCCATCGCGCATCGACACGCGCCGGCCCAATAGCTCAGCCATGACACGGATTTCGCCACCGCGCTGCTCGAAGCGGCGCAAGTTCAGAAGACCCGTGGTGATGATCTGGCCGGAGCCAATGCTCGTGACGCGACCAATCGACAAGAAAACATGGCGTTTACCGGGAACTTCAGCGATCATTCCGACTACGCGAGGGCTCGCATCGCCGCGCTCAACGACCAGCACGTCGCGGACCTTGCCCACGCGGTCGCCATTGGGGTCGAAAATTGAGCAGCCCACCAATCGGGCGACGAATACTCTTGAGGTGCTCACAAGTAAAACCCTACCCCTGCATGGGAGAATGAACCGATGAGTAACTTCAGTGGATTTTCCCGCCGCGCACCTCTTCAGACGAGCGTGCCCCGCGGAGACGTACTTGGCCGGTATGCCAGCTACACCGACGCCCAAGCCGTAATCAACCAACTAGCCAAAGCAGAGTTCGATATCAAAGGCGTCGCGATCGTCGGTCGTGAGCTCACGACCGTCGAAGTGGTCACTGCACGCCTCAGTTATGGTCGTGCCGCACTCTCCGGTGCCACGAGCGGTGCCTGGCTCGGACTCTTCTTCGGACTGATCTCCACGATCATTTCGCCGTTCAGCACGCAGCAGATCGGCATCTTCTTTGCCGCTATCGTGGCCGGTGCTGGAATCGGCATGATCTTCGGTGTCGTCAACTACTCGATCATGCGCAAGCGTCGCGACTACGCGGCGAGCTCTCAACTGCTTGCCGAGCACTACGACATCATCATCGCTCCCGGCCTCACCGCCAAGGCTCACACAATTCTGGGAACGGCTGCCAGCGCGCACGGCGTACACGCAGCACCGCACGTGCCGACTCCCTCAGGAACGGTCGAGAGCAACGAGAGCACTGAGTCGGATGCCGAAGGCTCCGATACCGAACGCTCAGACAAAGCCGCCAAATAGCGGGCAGGCGCCGCTTACTCGCAGTGCTGCGGTCTTGCAGTGCTGAGGTGGCGCGCGCCGCGATTGGCTGACGCGCGCCTACACAACTAGGAGCGGGCGATCCACGCTTCTACGGCATCCGCTGTTCGTGGGATGTTCACCGACAGGTTCTCGGCACCGTCTTCGGTAACGACGATGTCGTCTTCGATGCGCACGCCGATGCCGCGGTATTCCTCGGGAACGGTGAGATCGTCGGGCTGGAAGTAGAGGCCGGGCTCGATCGTGAAGACCATGCCGGGCTCCAGCACGCCATCAAGGTACATGTCGCGACGGGCTGCAGCGCAGTCGTGCACGTCAATGCCGAGGTGGTGGCTTGTGCCGTGCACCATGTAGCGGCGGTGGAACTGCTTGTCAGCCTGCAGCGACTCTTCGGCGGAGACAGGCAGGAAGCCCCACTCGGCAGTCTTCTCAGCGATGACCCGCATTGCTTCGGCGTGGATGTCGCGGAACTTGATTCCGGGGCGCACGATAGCGAACGCCGCATCTGCCGCTTCCAACACCGCGTTGTATACGCGACGCTGCACCTCGGTGAAGGTGCCGCTGATGGGCAGGGTGCGCGTGATGTCGGCCGTGTAGTAGCTGTCGAGCTCAATACCGGCGTCGATCAGGATGAGGTCGCCGGCATTGACCGGACCATCGTTGCGGGTCCAGTGCAAGACGCACGCGTGCGGGCCAGAAGCGGCAATGGTGTCGTAGCCGACCGTGTTGCCCTCGGCGCGGGCGCGACGGTTGAAGGTGCCCTCTACGAGGCGCTCGCCGCGGGTGTGCTCCACGATGGCGGGCAGGTCAGCGATGACGTCGTTGAAGCCCATCTGCGTGGCATCAACGGCTGCGCGCATTTCGGTGACCTCGTAGGAGTCCTTGACGAGGCGTAGCTCGCTGAGGTCGCGGCTCAATTCGTCGTCACCGTCATGCTCGAGAGCTTCAGAATCGGCGGCGAGCAGACGGCGGCCATCAACCTGGTCGGTGACGTCGCGGTCGGCGTCGCGCACGATCACAGTCGAGGCGTCGACGCTGTCGAGCACTGCCTCAAACTCCACCAACGGGAGAGTCGCAAGGCCGAGATCGGTGGCTACGTTGTCGAGAGAGGGGCGCGGTCCGGTCCAGAACTCTCCGACATCCGGGTTCGCGTAGAACTCACTCGTGTCACGGCCTGCAGTCGGACGGAAGTACAGGGTGGCCGAATGACCATCAGCGGTTGGTTCCATCACGAGCACACTGCCGGCAACAACATCCGAACCCCACCCGGTGACGTGCGCAAAGGTGGAGTGGGCGCGGAACGGGTAGTCGGTGTCGTTGGAACGCACCTTGGCGGCACCTGCCGGAATGATGAGGCGCTGGCCGACATGAAGCTGCGAGAGGCGCTCGCGGCGGGCAGCAGCAAAAGCAGACTGCTCGCGGGGAGTGACCTCGGCGTCAACGCGCTCAGCCCACCCCGAAGAGATGTACTCAGCGAAGCCCGAAGACTGCGGAGTTGTAGAACGGTTAGAGGTCGCGCGGGGGCTGGGTGTCGAAGTATCTGCCATACCTCTAGTGTCTCTCGTTGCACGGTAAAACGCACTATCGAGAGGGTCCCTCAGTGTTCGCCTGATTGCGGGGTAGTCGGCGCTCAGGCTGGGCGGCTACTGAGTGCGAGAGAGTGTCGCGAGAATAGGGCGGTGGTCACTGCCGAACCCATCATGAGACTCGACTACGCGCATCCCCGTCGTGGTCCACTCGCTGGTGGACATCACATGATCGATGGGAGCACCCAGGAGCGACGGCAACTGGGTCGGCCAGGTGCCGATGGCGGCGTTATCGGTCGTGGACGCGGCATCCGTGCAACTACCGAGCGCAAAGTCTGCGCCATCGGTGAGCGACGCGTAGTGGTCGAGGGTCGAATTGAAATCCCCAGCGAGGATGACATTGGTTGCGCGGCACTGTTCGGCCAGCCAGTCGAGGTCGGTGCGCCAGTTCGTCATCTCGCCTCGCACGGGGGCGACGGCGTGCACGGCCACAATCGTGGGATTGGCGGGGTCTTGAGGAATCGCTACGACACTCGGCAGCGTTGACGTGGTGCGCGCCTGCAGGTCTACGTCGTATTCGCCCAGAGCAACGCTGATGAGCACGGTTGTTGATCGCGACTTCGAGATCTGGTCGTAGGCAACCGTGTGAACCCACATCGGTCGGTCGGCTGCTGCCATCAGTTGGGCAATCTCAAAGCCCAACTCTCGGGTGGTTTCGGGCAATGCCACGATGTCGGCGTCATTTTCTAACGCGAGGTCTGCAATCGCTTCGGCCCCGGGAGCGTCGCCGAGAGTGTTCCACGACAACACGGTCACGTCGCCTTCTGCTTTCGTCTCGAAGCCCGGGCTGCCGAACCCGCGAGTCGCCAACACCACAAGAGTGAGCGCGCTAAAAGCGAGAGTGACCACAGCGAGGGATGCCGCGAAGCGGTGCATCCGCGCCGACAAGAGTGCAATGAGCGTCAAGGCCAGCACAGCAATGAAGGCTGCGGCAGCGCTGAGTCCGCGCAGCGAAACCACCTGGGCAATGCCAACCGTCTGCTCAAGAGAGAACAGTTGTGGCCAGGCCGCGACAATAAGGGCGGCTGCGGTGGCGAGTATAAAGATCGCCGCAAGAAAGCGTTGAATCATAGCGACCTGAGCCTAGAGCAATAGGCTTGCATAATGCTCAACACACCGATCGACCTGCACACTCACAGTGCCGTGTCCGACGGTACCGAAACGCCAACCCAGCTCGTGCGGTCCGCCGCTCGCGCTGGGCTCGGAACGGTAGCGCTCACCGACCACGACTCCACCGCTGGCTGGCAGGAGGCGATCTCTGCGGCATCCGTGTCGGGAATCAACGTGATTCCGGGCATGGAGTTGAGTACCAACTTTGGGCCAGCCAGCGTTCACGTGCTCGCCTATCTGTTCAATCCGCTCGATCGCACCATCGTGACCGAAACGGCACGCATTCGTGATGGTCGGCTTCGTCGTGCCGAGCGCATTGTCGAGAAGATCTCTCTCGACTACGACCTGACGTGGGATGACGTGCTCGCCGAATCGTCGGACGGCACAACGCTGGGGCGCCCGCACATCGCTGACGCACTCGTGCGCAAGGGGCACGTTGCCAACCGCAGCGCTGCGTTCGAGAGCATCCTGCACTGGCAGGGCGGGTATTACGAGAAGTACTACGCGCCGACTCCGCTCGAGGGCGTCAAGATGATCGTCGCTGCCGGGGGAGTGCCCGTGCTCGCGCATCCAGCCGCCCACGGAAAATACCGCTCAATGGATGACGCGGTGATCCGCGAACTCGTCGACAACGGGCTCTTCGGGCTCGAGGTTTATCACCGCGACAATACCGACGATGGCAAAGAGTGGTTGCTCACCGTCGTCAAGAAATTCGGTCTCGAAATCACCGGCTCCAGCGACTACCACGGAGAAGGCAAGCCCAACCGTCTGGCCGAGAACACGACTGACCCCGAAGTGCTCGACAAACTTATTGCCCGTGCGACCGGTTCGAAGCCGTTCATCGCGGACACCACTCCCTAACGACTGCGTGGCCCCACAGGCCAGCGCACACGCATCACCCCGCCGAGTAGGAGACAGCATGACCAGCAACGCCGAACAGTGGAACGCCCTCACCCCCGAATTGCTCCGCAGCCGAGGCAGCAACAAATGGACTGCACCCGAAGGTGAACTGCTGTGCGCCGGCGTCGCTGAGATGGACTTTGGCACGGCACCTGCTGTGCTCGACGAATGGGCCTCGATCGCCGAGCGCCTCGAGTTCGGGTATCCCGCAGAATCCGTCGCCCTCGAGATGAACTCGGCGACCGCGAAATGGCACCACGAGCAATACGGCTGGAAAGTGGATGCCGCAGATGTTCACCCGCTCGCTGACGTCCTTAAAGGGCTAGAGCTTGCCATCCTCGAGTTCAGCAAGCCTGGTGCGCCGGTAATCGTGCCGACTCCTGCCTACATGCCCTTCCTCCTGTTGCCGAAGACTTTCGGCCGTGAGGTCATTGAGTCGCCCATGCTGCGCGGCGACGACGGCAGTTTCTCAATTGACCTCGACGACGTAGCTCGTCACTTCGCTGCGGGCGCGAACCTTTTCGTTCTCGCTAACCCCGGCAACCCCACCGGCAAGGTTTTCACGGCTGATGAGTTGTCGGCGCTCGCCGATGTCGCCGATGCTCATGGGGCTCGTGTCTTCAGTGACGAGATCCACTCGCCGCTCACGCTGTTCGGCACGAAGCACGTGCCGTTGGCGAGCGTCTCGGATGCCGGAGCACGCGTTGCGATCACAGCGACCAGCACGTCGAAGGCCTTCAACCTGCCCGGGCTCAAGTGTGCCCAAATCATCCTGAGCAACGACGCCGACCGCGCGCTGTGGGAAACGATCGGCTGGATGGCGTCACACGGTGCCAGCACCCCCGGAATGCGCCTCAACACCGCCGCGTACCTCGGTGGCGAGCCGTGGCTCGGCGAAGTGCGCGAGTACATAGAAGGCAACATCGAGTATGCGCGGGCGGCGCTCGCAGAACTGCTGCCGGAGGCACGCATGGCTCCGATGCAGGGCACTTATCTGGCCTGGCTCGACTTGCGCGCCTACTCGGACGAGCCAGAGCTCTCCGAGATGTTGGCGGAGAAGGCGGGCATCCGGGTCAATGGTGGTGTCGGCTACGGTGCGGTGGGCGCCGGTCACATCCGGGTGAACCTAGCGACGTCGCGCCCCATTCTGGAACGCATCATTGCGCAGCTCGCTGCGGCGATGACGGCCTAGCGCGTAGCGACCGCCTCGCCCCAGCCGGGGAGGGGCAGGCGCTGTTCGAGTGAATCGAGGATGAGCTCGAGGCCGATCTCAAATTCGTTGGCGTAGCTGTAGCCGGGCAGCATCGCGTGGCCAACGGCCATTTCGGTGAGGTGCGGAAATTCGCCGACCGGCATCTCGGTGACGATTCCCTCGGCGACCTCGGTGAGTTCTTCTGAGGTGTCGAACGGCAGGCTGAGTTCTTGCAGCACGAAACCGTAGATATAGCTGTCGAGCGCGGAAAAGGCATGGGCAGCACCGGCAATGGAAAAACCGCCGGCGCGCAGGGCGCCGATGACGGCATCGTGGTGACGAAGCGTCGAAAGACCGGGGTCTCGGCGTGAATCCATGAGCCCGATGGCCCAGCGATGGCGCACGAGCACGTTGCGGGTGGAGACGGCGCGGTCGTGCATGGCCCGCCGCCAACCGTGTTCGGTGGTGGGGAGTTCGATTTCTCCGAAGACCAGATCGACAAGGCCCGTGAGGATCGCATCCTTGTTGGGCACGTGGTAGTAAATCGACATCGCTTCTACGCCGATGCGATCGGCGAGTTTGCGCATCGTGAGAGCAGCGGAGCCCTCTGCATCGGCAAGCTCGAGGGCGGCGGCGAGCACGGCTTCGCGCGTGATCGGGGGGCGCTTCTTGGCGGTGCGCGTTCGGCTCTTGTCTGGCACTCGGCTGCTCCTTGTCGTAGGGGGCATTGACTATCTTACTTCGTAAGGTAATCTTACGGCGTAAGGTTCATTCGAGAGGAAACCATGACCAGCTCCGAAAACAGTCGTCCAGCAACCCCGGCCGCACGCCAGCGCGTGTGCATCGTTGGCATCTCCGGCAAGCTCGGCCAGTATTTAGCAGTTCACGCACTTGAACGCGGTTATGAAGTCGTGGGAGTGTGCCGCCCGAAGAGCGTGACGAAGCTTGAACACTTCGGCGACCGCATCACGGTAATACCGGGGGAGACCTCTGATCGCAGCGTCATTGAGCGAGCGGTCGCGGGCTGCACCGCCGTATTGACGGTTCTTGCGCCGTGGGGCGTGCGGGATTACTCGTCACGCACAGCGCAAGCCGTCATGGATTTCGCTCCGGCTGGGGCACGACTGATCTTCTCGTGCGGCTGGCATGTGAGAGCGAGTGCAGCCGACGTTTATTCGCGACGCTTCCTCGCGACGGTGGCCATCGCATCCTGGCTCGCGAAGGCGGTGCGCGCCGTCGACATCGCTGATCAGACCCGCGCCGCAGAACAGATCTTCGCGAGCAACACGCAGTGGACGCTCGTGCGAGGCAGCGATCTTGAAGAGGGCGAGAGCGAGGGCCTGCCCGTCTGGAGCTCCGCCGTCGGTTCGCCGATCTTGGAGAGTAACCTCACGCGCCGCACCGATTTCGCCCTCTTCATGGTGGAGGCAATCACCAATGACGCCCTCATTGGGCAAGCGCCAGCGATTGTCGGATGCCGCAGCGAATCTGCCCTCGCATACGCGTCGGCCGCGCACGCCTAGCTCGTACCACGGCTACGGCCGCGACCGGCGCAGGGCAGTCGTGGGACACTAATCGCATGAGCCTTGTCGAGAACTCAAAGCTGACCATTGTTGGAGCCGGAAGCGTGGGGGCTAGTGCCGCCTACGCTGCGCTGATCAGAGGCTCTGCCCGCCAGATTGCGCTGTACGACATTGCCACTAAAAAGGTGGATGCCGAAGTGCTTGACCTTGCCCACGGCACTCAGTTCACCGGGTCGAGTCAGATTATGGGCGGGAGCGACATCTCGGTCGTGAAGGGCTCGCACGTTGTGGTGATCACCGCTGGCGCGAAGCAGAATCCCGGCCAGTCCCGCATCGAACTTGCTGATGTCAACGCGCGCATTATCGGTTCGATGATGCCGCAGCTGATGGAGGTCGCCCCCGACGCGATTTATGTCATCGTGACCAACCCCTGTGACGTGCTCACGGTGCTCGCGCAAGAGCAGTCGGGCCTGGCGCCGGAGCGTATTTTTGCGTCTGGCACTGTGCTCGATACCTCGCGACTGCGCTGGAAGCTTGCCGAGCGCGCTGGCGTCTCACCTTCTAGCGTTCACGCGTCGATTATTGGCGAACACGGTGACTCAGAGTTTCCGCTGTGGTCGCGCGCCACCATCGGTGGCGTGCCGATTCTGGAATGGCAACGCGACGGCCACCCCCGCATGACAGAAGCCGAGCTCGACGAGATCGCCGACGGTGTCCGTAACGCCGCCTACAAAGTCATCGAGGGCAAAGGCGCGACGAACTATGCGATCGGGTTATCGACCGCCCACATCGTGGAAGCGATCCTTGGTGACAAACACTCCGTCATGCCGGTTGCTCCCGTGCTCACTGACTTCCATGGACTCAGCGGTGTCGCACTGTCAGTGCCCTGCATCGTGAGCGCAGCCGGGGCGGCACCGATCAAAGAAACCACCTTTAGCGAGACTGAGTTGCGCCTGCTCACCGAGTCGGCGAACACGCTTCGTGGTGTCGCTGACTCGCTACGACCGTAGAAGCGACCTCGCCCGCGAGCGCGACCGTGTCCGAGGCTTCGGCGATGCCGTAGTGGCGGTGGCCTCTGCGGCAGTGTTGGCGACGAGCATCCGGCAATCATCGATGGCACCCTGAAGCAGCGCTTTGAGCCGCGCGTCAGCGCTGGGGGAGCACGCGTAGGCGATGCCAATGACGGACGTGCGGATGATCGACTGGGCCATTCGCGTCACCTCACGACTATGGCGCGCGCGATGATCGCTGGGGCACTCCGCACTGAACGTGCGCGCCCAGAACTCAGCCGCTGGGGCTTGCGCGAACGCGAAGGCAACCGCATCTTTCAGATCGTCGTGGGGGAGGGGCTCGAATGCAGCCAGTTGCGACTGTGTCGAGAGGATGCCAACGGCAAGAGCACGCTGACGTCCTTCACTGGCGATCGGCAGAGCGGTCGTTGCTGCACGCAGCGCGATACGAAGCGCCAGGCGTGGATCGTCGCTTGTGACGCCAATCACCGATGGAATGAGCTCGACGAGCTCCGAGCGATCGTGGTCGGCGGTGCAGTCGTTCACGAGACGCGCCAGAAGGGCCAGCGCCGGATGAGTGCACGAAGGATGATCGCTCCATTTTTCGCCGGCAAGATAGGAGGCGAACTCCATGAAGCAGCCGCCCCGGCGGGGAGTGCGATGGCGCCCGGCAGAGAGAACGGGCATGAAATCTGGTGAAGAGTTCTTCTGTTGCACCGGCATTGTTCTCCTCCTTCGCTACCGTGCGCTGAGGAACATTTTTTCTATTGTGCGCCTGTTCTGGCGATAAAACCAGTGCTTGTGCTAACCGCGCTGAGAGCAGTTATTGGCGGCTGCAGCGTGCGCCGGGCCCTCACGAAGAAAGCCCCACTCGAGGTGGGGCTTTCTTATGAATCTGACGGGCGGCGTGCGCTACGCGGTCGGAGGCGCAGTGGGTGCGCCTTCGTTTCCGCCGCGACGGCGACGCGTGCGCTTGCGACGGGCGGGGGCTCCACCATCGTGGGTGCCGCCGCCTTCGGGGCGGACGTTGTCGTCAGCCGCGCGTGCGCTGGAAACAGAATCGCCCTCGCTCGAGCGTGAACGCGCATTGGAGTCGGAACCCGATCCAGAGCGCGTGCGGTTGCGGGGAGGACGCGAAGAGTCGGTTGAACGCTGTGATCCGCGGCCACCGCCTGATCCTGATCCCGAGCCCGAAGCAGCTCCACTGGTGCGCACAGCCGGAGCGTGCGAACCAGGAAGGCGGCCCTTAGTTCCCTCAGGAATGTCGAGGTCGGAGAAGAGGTGCGGGCTCGACGAGTAGGTCTCGGTCGGCTCGGGTATGCCCATTTCGAGCGCCTTGTTGATGTGCGTCCACTTGAGCATGTCTGCCCAGTCCACGAACGTGACAGCAACACCGGTCTTGCCGGCGCGACCGGTACGGCCAGCGCGGTGCAGGTAGGTGTCGTGGTCGTCGGGGATGGTGTGGTTGATCACGTGGGTGACGTCGTTGACGTCGATGCCTCGTGCCGCAACATCCGTCGCGATAAGAATGTCTTTCTTGCCAGCCTTGAACGCAGCCATGGCGCGCTCACGCTGCTCTTGGTTGAGGTCGCCGTGCACGGCAGCAGCGTTGAAGCCGCGGTCGTTCAGCTCTTCAACAAGCTTGGCAGCAGCACGCTTGGTGCGCGTGAAGACAACAGTCTTGCCGCGACCCTCCGCCTGCAGGATGCGCGCGATGACCTCGTCTTTGTCGAGGTTGTGCGCGCGGTAAACGACGTGCTTGATGTTCTTCTGCGTCAGGCCCTCGTCGGGGTCAGTGGCGCGGATGTGGATGGGCTTGTTCATGAAGCGACGAGCGAGAGCCACAATCGGGCCGGGCATCGTTGCCGAGAACAGCATCGTGTGACGAGTAGGAGGCGTCTGCGCGAACAGCTTCTCGATGTCGGCAAGGAAGCCGAGGTCGAGCATCTTGTCTGCCTCATCCAAGACCATCACTTTGATGTCTTTGAGCGAGAGCATGCGCTGGCTGGCGAGGTCGAGCAATCGACCAGGCGTGCCGACGATCACTTGGGCGCCGGCCTTGATCTGTTCGACCTGACCTTCGTAAGCTTTGCCACCATAAATGGCAGCGACCTTGGTTGAGCGGTTGGATGCCGCGAGCACGAGGTCTTCAGCTACCTGAACACAGAGTTCGCGAGTCGGCACCACAATGAGTGCCTTTACTCCGGGCTCGGGATCTTTGCCGAGCGACTGCAGCACGGGAAGCCCGAAGCCGAGTGTCTTACCGGTACCGGTCTTGGCCTGACCGATGATGTCCTGGCCTGCGAGGCCCATAGGAATGGTTTGAGTTTGGATCGGGAACGGTTCGATGATGCCCTTGGTGGCAAGAGCATCGACCATGTCCTGATCGATATTGAGTTCTGAAAAAGTCACGTATGAAGCCCGTCTAGGTGCGATGCGCCCTTTTTGACCTGGGGCGCCGGACCCCCTCCTGAGTCGGGGGGATGCCCGTAGTTTAGCGGGTTCTGCTGGGTCGAGGCCGTGAATTGAGGCGGCGAGGCGGGTTGTTGCAACTGCGCAGGGCTCTCGCACGCTCTAAGCTGGCTCCGTGGTTAAGTGGTTTTCGCGCAAGCCAGGTCGCATCGAAGTGCCTCGCCTTCGGTCACGATCTGATGTTGCAGCGACCGAAAAAGTAGCCCTCGCGGAGTTCACTCCCGACATTCTCGCCTTCTTGGGGCGCGCAGCGTATGTGCAGCTCAAGATCTTTGAGAACCTCTCGCGCGTCATTTCTAACGCTCCCACTACCGCTGCGAAGACCTCGATCGGCAAAGCGGCGGAGTTGTCGCTGTCGAAGCACCGCCGGTTGGTGGAAGAAATCACGAAGGCTGGCGGCTCGCCTGCCGAAGTGATGGACCAATTCACTGAAGCCGTCGACAACTTCGAACGCATCGCTCGTGGCGCTGACTGGTACGAATCGCTCATCACCGCCTACCTGAGCGCCGGATTCTTTGACGACTTTTACGCGCGACTTGCTGCCGGGCTTCCCACGGAATCACACACTCGACTCGTCGAAATTTTCCGCGGAGAGTCAGGCGAGAAGGTTCTCGCTGAATATCTGCAGGCAGCGATCGATGCCAATCCCCGCCTTGATTCGCGACTGGCGATGTGGGGCCGTCGGCTCATGGGCGACATGATGCTGTTGGCGCGTTCCGCGCTCGTGTTCCCTGACCACACTCGCACCACGGAGGCGCAGGTTGAGCCGGTGTTTACCGAGCTCATTGCCGCGCACACCCGTCGAATGGATGCGCTCGGCCTGACCGCCTAGCGAACTGCGTTCAGTTAGCTGCGCGAGAGCGCTTCGAAGGAACGCACATCGGCGACTTCGCGGTGACGCGGTAGGCGGATAGCGACGACCAGAGCCACGGCAATGCCGGCGAGCAGGCTCGCAACCCAGATCCAGGTGCCGTCAAATGTGAGGCCGACCCAGACCAGAGCAACCCACACGGTTGCGGTAACGGCAGCACCGATAGCGGGCAACAGCGCCGCACCGTACATGCCGCGCGACGGCAGCAGGTAACGAATGATGGTCGCGAGCGACGCTCCGATGACGGTGACGAACAGCAGTTCCACTGTTAGGCCACGAATCCGATGCGGCGCGACTCTTCTTCGCCGAGTTCGACGTAGGAGACTGACGCGGTAGGAACGATGTAAAGCTTGCCCTTGGCGTCACGCAGGCTCACGTACTTGGCATCCGAGTTCAATGCCTCGGCGATGATGGTCTCGACCTCGCTCGACGACTGTGCCGACTCGAAGTTGATCTCACGGGGGCTGTTGTTGATACCGATGCTAATGTCCACGACCCAAGATTACGACACAACGGGGCGCGATGAATATCACGTTCACTGTCAGCGCATCCCGATAGCGTTGACGCATGGTCACCTTGCCCTCTGAGCGTGCGGATGCCGCGGCTAACGCACCGCATACGCTCGACGATTCTCAGCGCGCTGTTGTCGACCTCGCCGACGATATGAGCGCGATCGTTGTTGGAGCGCCGGGCACGGGTAAAACCGAGACTCTTGTTGAGCTGGTGGCGCAGCGTGTGCACGCCCGCGGCTGGTCGCCCGAGCAGATTGTGGTGCTGTCGGCCACCCGTCAGAGTGCGACGGCGCTGCGTGATCGTTTGGCGGCGCGCATTGATGCGCCCACCTTGGGGCCAATGGCACGAACCGCGAACTCGCTCGCGTTCGAAGTGATTCGCGAGGCTGCTGCTGTTGCCGGAGAAGGCCCGCCAACACTGCTCACAGGCGCTGAGCAAGACCAAATTATTTCTGACCTGCTGGCGGGCGAAATCGCTGACGGCACGGGAGCGCCGTGGCCGGCCCACCTCGATCCAGAGGTTCGCCGCCTGCGGGGGTTCCGCACCGAGTTGCGAGATCTCATGATGCGCTGTGTCGAGTTTGGGGTCACTCCCGCTGACTTGGCGGCGCTCGGGGAACGCACCGATCGACCGGAATGGGTGGCGGCATCCGCGTTTATTTCTGTGTACGACCAGGTGAAGGCCAGCTATCGCGATCGGCATTTCGACGCGAGCGAGCTGCTGGCTGAGGCCGCTGGGCTGATTGAGGGCGGCCAATATGCAGCTATCGACCGGCTGCGGTTGGTGGTGCTCGACGATGCCCACGAACTCACCGAGGCCACCATTTCTCTCGTGCGGGCACTCGCCAGTCGCGGCATTACGATCATCGGTTTCGGCGATCCTGACCTCACCACGGGGTCGTTCCGGGGCGCGCAGCCTGCCGTGCTGTCGCAGTGGGCGACACGCCTTCACCTTGAGCACTGTGAATCGTTGTTTTTGTCATCGGTGCATCGGCACAGTGCTGAGCTGCGTCAGACGGTTACCAATCTCACCCAGCGCATCGGTGTTGCGGGGCTCATTGAGCAGCGCAAGTCGCCGGCGGTCGCCACAGCGCCGTCGAGCATCCACAGTTTTCAGCTGACGACACCGGCCGAAGAGGTTGCGTTCATCGCGCGCCACCTGCGCGAGAAGCATGTGCTCGAGTCGGTGCCGTGGTCGCGAATGGCCGTCATCGTGCGCACCGGTTCGCTGATTCCATCGCTGGCCCGGCAGTTGCGCACCCTCGAAGTGGTGACCAGCGTGTCGAGTGCGCGCAGTGCCGTGCGTGACGAATTCAGCGTCAACGGCTTAATCGTTCTGCTTGAGCTGGCATTGACACGTCGCCCGCTGGATGCCGCAGCAGCCGTCGAGCTGCTGTGCAGTTCCGTTGGCGGTTTCGACACCGTCTCGCTGCGGCGCCTCAAGGCTGCGCTGCGTCACGAAGCGCTCGGTGCCGAAATTTACGACTCGGCCGACGAGTTGATCGCGCAGGCGCTTGCGGCTCCGGCCGGGTTCGTCACGATCGACAATCGCGTCGCCCGGCAGGCTGCAGCGGTCGCCAAGAACCTTCGCGAAACCGCCGCTGCGGGGGCCGCAGGCGACACCATCGAAGAACTCCTGTGGGGCGCATGGCAGCGCAGCGGGCTCGCCGATCGCTGGTTCGAGCAAGCACTGGGCGCGGGCGTTGTCGCCGAAGAAGCCAACCGTCACCTCGATGCCGTGGTTGCCCTGTTCTCCTCGGCCAAGCGCTTTGTGGAGCGTCGACCGGATGCCCCCGCCAACGTTTTTCTCAACGAATGGCTCTCGGCCGATGTCGCGGAAGACACCCTCGCCGCGCGGTCGATCGTTGACTCGGTCACGGTCGGAACGCCGGCATCCGTCATCGGCCAAGAGTTCGATGTCGTGGTGGTTGCCGGCATGCAAGAGAACGTGTGGCCCAACCTGCGCGTGCGTGGCTCGTTGCTCGGAGCCCACGATCTGCCGCGTGTGCTGGCGGGGGAGAAGCTCGCGGTCGCCGACCGTCGCCGCGAAGTGCTCCACGACGAGTTACGGATGTTCGCCCAGGCCGTGTCGCGGGCCACGAGCGAGGTGATCGTCACTGCCGTGGCCGGTGACGACAACATGCCGTCCCCATTCTTGACGCTCATTCCCGAACCGGATGAGCCCGTGCGTTCGCGCCCGCCGCTCAGCCTGCGTGGGCTCGTGGGCGTGCTGCGCCGCGAGCTGACCACGGGCTCTCAGCCGGAGGCTGCTGCGGCGTCGCTGGCACGCCTCGCCGGCGAGAGTGTTCCCGGTGCCGATCCGCGCTCCTGGTACGGGCTTCGCGCGCCAAGCACCACCGCGCCGCTTGTCGACCTGACCGAACCGGATGCGGAAGTGCGGGTGTCTCCCTCGCGCATGGAATCGTTCGAAACGTGCCCGCTGCACTGGGCGATCGACCAGCTGGGTGGCTCGACGACAAACACCGCCTCGAACCTCGGTACGCTCATCCATGATGTTGCGGAGAAGGCCACCGACTTCAGCGCTGACGCTCTTTTCAAGGCCGTCGAAGAGCGCTGGAGCCAGATGAGCTTCGAAGCGAGTTGGCAGTCGGACGCCGAAAAGCTGCGGGCCAAGAAACTCACGCAGCATCTCGCTACCTACCTCCGTGATTTCACTGCCGATGGTGGAGAACTCATCAGCAATGAGATGAAGTTTGAATTGCCGCTCGAACAAGCCCTGCTGAGCGGAAAAATAGACCGCGTCGAGATGTACGGCGGTACCACTGCCGTGATCGTCGACCTCAAGACAGGCAAGAACGAGCCATCGAGCGATAAGGCCGTTGCCGATCATCCGCAGCTCGCCGCTTACCAACTCGCTTTCGTGTCCGGCGCGATCGAGGGTGTGCCTAAGGGGCTCGACAACGGGGGAGCGAAGCTTGTTGTGCTCTCGCCGTCGGCCAAGACGCGCGACTATGACGCCCCCAAGCAGCAACCGATGAACGACGAGGAGCTCGAACTGTTTCGACAGCGCGTGATCGTGGATGCCCGCGGAATGGCCGGCAGCGTATTCGTAGCCAGGGTCAGCAGCCACTGCACCGATCCGTGGAGCTTCGGCAACTGCCGCATCCACGTCGTGCCGGCGGTGAGTGCCCGATGATCTCTTCTGTCGACCTCGCCGGTCTCATGGGCATCCACGCTCCCACCGAACAACAGCGTGTGGTGATCGAGGCGCCCTTGAGCCCCGCCCTCGTCGTCGCCGGCGCGGGCAGCGGCAAGACCGACACGATGGCCAGCCGCGTCGTGTGGCTCGTCGCCAACAACTTAGTGAGCCCCGACCAGATTCTCGGCCTCACCTTCACACGAAAAGCCGCGGGTTCGCTCAGCAAGCGCGTGAGCGAACGCATCGCGATCCTGCGCGACGTGCAAAGCGCGCATCCCGAACGATTTGTGGCGACCCCCGAGACGGCATCGATCGAGTTCGATCAACCCACTATCTCGACCTACAACTCCTTTGCCAGCGCACTCTTCACCGAAAATGCGCTCCTGATCGGTCGCGAACCCGAATCGACTCTCCTCAACGATCCGTCCTCCTGGCAACTCGCGCGCAAACTTGTGGTGTCGAGCACGGATGAACGGCTCATCGGCCTCGAAAAGTCGATCAGCGCGCTCACCGAGGCCGTTCTCGACCTCAGCCATGCGCTCAGTGACAACGTCGCCAATGCCGCTGACGTTGCCGTCTACGCGGAGCGCTTCACCCAGATTTCCGGGCTTCCCTACGCCGAGACTGCCCGCAAGAAAACCCCCTACGCCTCGGTTATTGACGCCGTGAAAGAGGTTGGTTCGCTCGCGCCGCTGCTGACGTTGGCTGTTCAGTATGCCCAGCAGAAGCGGGCGCAGGGTCTCCTCGAATTTAGCGACCAGGTTGCGCTCGCGCTTGAGGTGGCTGAGCGCTCCGACGACGTTGTTGCGCACTACCAAGACCGCTATCGGGTCGTTCTTCTCGACGAATACCAAGACACGAGCGTCGTGCAAACCCGACTGCTCGCACGCCTCTTCGGCAACCATTCGGTCATGGCCGTCGGCGACCCGCACCAGTCCATTTATGGCTGGCGTGGAGCCAGCGCCGCTAACCTCGCGCGCTTCAGCCGTGACTTCACCGAGAACGCTGATGCGCAATATTTCGCTCTCTCTACGAGTTGGCGCAATGCCACCACCGTGCTCGACGCCGCCAACGTCATCGTCGAACCGCTCAGCGCACGCTCACCAGTGCGCGTCGAATCGCTCGGTGCTCGGCCCGCCGCCCCCGCTGGATCGGTCGACACGTTTTATTTCGAACACATTGATGAAGAAGCCCACGGCGTCGCGAAGTGGTTTGCTCGTGCCCTAGCGCCGCAGGCGTGGAACCACTACAACCCCGATCCTGACGCTGAGGCTCCCACCCCGCCGACCGCCGCCATCCTGTTCCGGCGTCGCAGCGACATGGAGCGTTTCGCAACTGCCCTCGGCGCAGAAGACGTTCCGTACCATGTGCTCGGCATCGGTGGCCTGCTCTCGACCCCCGAAATCGTTGATCTTGTGAGCGCGCTCACCGTGATCCACGACCCCACCGCTGGCTCTGAACTCATTCGGCTGCTGTCGGGCGCGCGCTGGTCCATCGGCCCGCGCGATCTCCAAGAGCTCGCGTCACTCTCGCGCTGGTTGCTGAGCCGCTCAGTCACGCAGCAGGAGCTGAGCGCCGAAGTGCGCCAGCGGATGCGGGACTCCGTCGCCGTCGATGATTCGGCATCCATTGTCGATGCTCTCGACTTCGTGGGGGAGGCTCCCGCAAGTCACTCGCAGCTCAAGGGTTTCAGCGAAGAAGGCCTGTCTCGACTTAAGGATGCCGCCAAGCAATTGGCATTCTTCCGTTCGCGTGCAGGGCTCGAACTCGGCGATCTCGTGCGCTTGCTTGAGCAAGAGCTGCTCCTCGACATCGAGGTGGTGGCGAGCCGCCCACAGGCCTACGGAATGGCGAATCTGTATGCCTTCCACGATGAGCTTGCAGGCTTCTTGGCCAGTGATGATCAGGCAAACTTGGGCAGCTTCTTGTCGTGGCTACGACGAGCAACGCAGCAAGACATGATGGGCCCGCGCAGTGACGATGCCGAAGCCGGCACGGTGCAATTGCTCACGATTCACGCCTCCAAAGGGTTGGAATGGGATCTCGTGGCCGTGCCCCGCTTAGTGGAGGGCGAAGTGCCAGCCACCTCCCGCGAGGGCAAAGGGTGGGTAAGTTTTGGCAAGCTGCCCTTCGCGTTTCGTGGCGACGCCGGCGAACTACCCGAACTCGAGTGGGAGAGTGCGCACTACCAATCCGAGTTCGATGGCTCTCTCAAAGAATTCAAATCGGCACTGGCTGACCGCCACCAGGCAGAAGAACGACGCCTCGGCTACGTTGCGATCACGCGTGCCCGCGACAATCTGCTGCTGACCGGTTCGTTCTGGTCGAGCCGCAGCAAACCACAAGCACCGAGTATCTTCCTGCAAGAGCTCGAAGAGCGCGGGCTGATCGAAGAGCTTCCCGCCGACCCGGTCAACGATGAGAACCCCACCCTCAACGATGTCGTCGACCCGCTCTGGCCCTTCGATCCGCTCGGCAACCGTCGTACGAGCGTTGAAACCGCCGCGCACCTCGTCGCCACAGCCGACCCCGGCGCCGACGGCCTCTGGTCGCACGAGATCGACCTGCTGCTTGCCGAACGCAGTCGTGCCGCGAGCGAAGCCCGCCGCACTCCACTGCCGCAGCGCATCCCGGCCTCGCGCTTCAAGGACTACATCGCCGATCCCGAAGCCGTCGCTCTCTCGCTCCGTCGTCCCATGCCCGAAAGGCCCTACCGGGCCACGCGCCTCGGAACCCAATTTCACGAGTGGGTCGAATCGCGATTCGGTTCTACAGCATCCACCGAAACGCTTGATGCTTTTGTTCTCGAAATTGATGGCACTGATTTTGATGGGTTCGAAGGCGAGAACGCGGCGGATGTCGAAAAGCTCGCCGAATTGCAAGCCACCTTCGAGCGTTCGGCGTGGGCCACGCGCAAACCGGTCGATGTTGAGATCGAGATTCACGTCCCCTTCGGTGACCGCGTCGTCATTTGCAAGATCGATGCCGTGTATGCCGACGGTGACCGTTTCGAAATCGTCGATTGGAAGACCGGTCGGGCCCCGCAGGATGCGGCCGACCTCGAAGCGAAGCAACTGCAGCTTGCGCTCTACCGCCTGGCCTACGCGCAGTGGAAGGGCGTGCCGCCCGAGAAGATCGATGCGGCGTTCTACTTCGTCGCTGATGACATCGTGATTCGGCCTGAACACATCTCCGACGAGGCCGAACTGCGTGACGCCTGGGCGAAGTCTGTCGGCGCCGCACCCAGTTTCGGTGGTTGAGCCTGTCGGCGGCTAGGAGCGCCGCTGCACCGGGCGGCTCAGAATGGCGGTGCTGAGCGCTTCGATTGGTTCTCGGGCTGCCATGGGGTTGTCGAGCAACACAAAGTCGACGTCGCCGAGCTCTGGCAGATTGAATGATGCTGGCACCTGGGCCAAGTCGGGCGGGATGAGCGACTGCGGAAATACTGCGATTCCGATGCCTGCCCGCACAGCGGCGAGAGCCCCATTCACTTCCTTCACATTGCAGGTGATGCGCCAGGTGCGTCCGACAGCCTCAAGCGCGCGCATCGCGTACGCACGCCCCAGACTGGGCGCCTGATAGGCGATCAGCGGAACCGGTGTCCCCGATTCCGCGGTCATGCTCTTGTGGCCAAGCCACACCATCCGGTCGCGGCGCACCAAGCGTCCGCCCTCCGCTCCAGCGTCTTGCTTGACGAAAACGAGGTCGAGCTGACCGGCCTGCAGGCGGCGTACGAGATTGCCGCTCTGACTCACGGTGAGCTCGAGATTGATGTGTGGATAGAGCTGGCGAAAGTCACGCAGGATGCGCGGCAACTGGGTAAGGGCAAGGTCATCGGCTGATCCGAACCGAAGCCGGCCGCGCATCGCAGAGCCAGTGAAGTACTTCACCGCCTGGTCTTCGGCAGCCAGAATTGCGCGCGCAAAGCCGAGCATGGCCTCACCGTTGTCAGTGAGGGAGACGGTGCGAGTGTCGCGAAGCACGAGTATCCGGCCTGCAGCAGCTTCGAGCTTGCGGATGTGTTGGCTAATCGTGGGCTGGCTGAGTTCAAGGGTGCGAGCGGCGTCGGTGAAGCTGAGGGTGTCGGCGACGGCGACGAACGATTTCAGCAAGACAGGATCAAACACAATGCCCCATTACGAAACGTAATCGAATTTATAGCGTTGATTATGCCGTGAAATGAGTGAGCAGACAATACGCTTGAGCGTGTGAGCATGCCATCTGAGACGTCGCCGGCGACCGTGCCAATTTCGGCGGTCATGCAACGGCCGCTCTGGCGCGATACCTTCAGCTCCCTGCGGCTCCACAACTACCGCCTCTACGTCATCGCGCAATTCATCGCGTACACGGCGGCGTGGGTGCAGCGCATCGCCGTCGACTGGCTCGTTCTCGAACTCACGGGAAACGTAGCGCTCGTCGGCCTGACGATCGCCATTCAGTTCACGCCGACGATCATCCTTGGCGCGTATGCCGGAGTGATCGCCGACCGTTTCGACAAGCGGGCGACTCTGATGGTCGCGCAGTCCATCATCGGCATGCTCAGTCTTGCGCTCGCAATCATCACCATCATGGGGGTCGCCCAGCTCTGGCTCGTCTATCTGCTCGTGCTCCTGATGGGTATCATCCAGGTCTTCGACAACCCTGCTCGTGCGGTGTTCGTCAACGAGCTCGTTGGACCTCGCCATCTGCGCAATGCCATCAGCCTCAACGCGTCGATTTTCCACTCGGGCGCCTTCCTCGGGCCTGCCCTGAGTGGAGCACTCATCGTTGCCGCTGGCTCCGGCTGGGCAATCGGCATCAACGCTGTCGCGGTGGTCATCGGAGTGATCATCCTGGCGTCCATGCGCAAGAACGAACTGCTGATCGCCCCGCGGGCTCCGGAATCAAAGGGCCAAATTCGCGAAGCGATTCGCTACATTCGTGCCAAACCCACACTGTTCTGGACAATGGTGATGGTTTTCGTTGTCGCTGTGTTCGGGATGCCGATGCCCACGCTTCTCGCTGCCATGGCCAACACCGTCTACGACACCGGCGCCAGCGGTTACGGCCTGTACAACTCACTCGCTGCGATCGGTGCCCTGCTCGGAGCGCTTGCTTCAGCCCGCCGAGCGAGTCTCCGCCTGCGCACGATCATCTTTGGAGCGGTGCTCTACGGTGCCATGATGATGCTCGCGGGCATCGTGCCCATCTACGGCATGTTCTTGGGTGTGCTGATCGGTATCGGCCTCAGCCGACTGCTCCTCATGACTGCCGCTGAAACGATGGTTCAACTCTCGTCGAACCTCGTCATTCGTGGTCGCGTTATGGCCTTCTGGGTCATGGTGATTCTTGGCGGCCAGGCCGTCGGTGGTCCGCTCATGGGAACCATCGCCGAACTCTGGGGCGCCAAGCTTGCCTTCGTCATCGCCGGTGGTGTGCCCGCCGCGGTCGCGATCGGCATCGCTATCGTGCTCGCCCGCTCCGGTCGCCTCACAGTAAAAGTGGCGCCGCGCCGAGCCGGTCGTTGGGTGGCCATCGTGCCGAAGCATCAGTCGCGCGCGATCACCGAGCCCATCACCATCGTGGATGCCGCAGCAGTGCCGTCGGAACCTCGCGGCATGAAGTTGCGAAAGTTGCGCTCGACGCTCCTACGTTCATCGTCGCGGAGGCGCCGCGAACGCAAGTAGCGAGCAGGCGCGGTGAGAATGGCGCATGCGGAACGGCGTGTGCGGCACGCGCAGTGCGGCACGGCGCGTGCCAACGCGTCACCGCGTCAACGGACCAACGAGCCACGGCGCTAACGCCGGTGAAACTAAACTGCGCGGTTGTCCTTGCGCAGCATTGCCTCAACTTCGTCCACTGCCATGGTCGGCATCGTGTTGGCGCTGATGGGGTTCATGACGTCGTCACGAATGTCATCGAGCAGTGTCGTGAGCATCTCACCGGCGTCGTCAACGATTTCGGTACTGCGCACTTCGGTGCCGTGCAGCAACCACTTCGCGACCGAGAGTTCGGCATAGAAGGTGGCGCGTTGCTTGAGCTGGCGGTCGCCGGCTCCGCGAGCATCCGCATAGGCACCGAAGGCGGTGTCGATGATCGCGTCATTGCGCGGACCAAGCAGCCACTGTAGGTCTGTTGCCGGATCGCCGACCTTGATGTCTTGCCAGCCGAGCACGCCGGTCACAGCGTTGTCGGCGCTCAGGAACGAATCGGAGACGAGGGAACCATTGACGACGCTGGGCTGGAACTGCCAGAGCTTGGAATCTTCGGCCGCTTTGCGCCAGCGTTCGAGCAGTGCTGCGGGCACCAACTTAGTGGCGGCGGCGCGATCGATGATTGAAATGCAGGAACGGAGGCACTCGCCGGCGGTCTGCACGGGGAGTCCGGCATCCGCAACGAAGCTTGTCGGAAGAGCGTGAATCGCGGCGATCGCGGAACCGATGGATGCCGCAAGCGACCCAGGACCGGTCGTGTACGAGCGCATCGGAACTTTGCTGCCGTACACAAATTCGTAGACGATGCCGCGCGTTTGTCCGACGGGAACCTGGCCCGCATAGCTCGTGACATTGAACGGGAGTCGAGTGCGTACGCCAGCGCTTAATGCGCGCAAAGCGACGAGGTCGGCGGACTGTACGTTCTCGGCCGCAGCGTTTCGCGGCACACGAATAATCCAGTGTTTGCCGGCGCGGTCAGTGATGAGCGCCGAATCGAAGTCGTTTCCGTTGCCGGTGCCGAACGGGGCGGCTGCGGCAACTTCGAGTCCCTCGACAGCAGAGGTCGCCAGCGCGGCTAGAGTGAGATGTGATCTGGCCATAACACTCAGGGTAGGTTGCTCTGACGTGCATTTGCCGCACGCCACGCACTTGGGACGGGGTCGATACATGTCACAGGCTTTTCTTTCGCGACTGCCACTGTCGCGATATGAGATCGATCGTGACCACCTAGCTCGGGAAGACCCGCGTCTTCTTGACCGCTTGTGGCGCGAATCGGGCACCCGCGTGCTGCCCATTTTCAATGGCTCGGCGCTGCTGTCTGCCGACGGTTCGTTAGCGCTCTTGCACCCGGATGCGATCGAGCGCGGCCACACGAGCGTCTATCTGGGGCGCTCGATGTCGACCACGAGTCCGGAACCAGTGGGCACCCCCATCGTGACGGTCGAACTTGAGGATGCCGGACACTTTGCCGAGGCCGAGTGGGGCAACCTGCGCAGTATTGCTCCACAGCTGAGCGATCGCGATGCGGGGCTCTTCACTGAAGCGCTCGCGATCTTGAATTGGCATTCCTCGCACTTGTTCTCACCTCGCACGGGAGAGCCGACCGTCGTGGAGAAGGCCGGTTGGGTGCGCCGCGATGTCGCCTCCAAGCTTGAAGTCTTTCCGCGCACTGATCCCGCGATCATTGTGGGCGTCACCGACAACGACGACCGCTTGCTGCTCGGGTCGAACGCACTCTGGGAATCGAACCGGTACTCGTTGCTTGCCGGCTTTGTGGAGCCGGGGGAGTCGTTGGAGTCTGCCGTGCAGCGCGAGATCTTTGAGGAATCCGGCGTTCCCGTGGTTGATCCCGTCTATTTGGGCAGCCAGCCCTGGCCGTTTCCGGCCTCGCTCATGCTCGGCTTCACGGCATCCGTTGCTCCCGGTTTCAAGGGCCCCGGTACCCCGGATGGCACCGAGATTCTTGACCTGCGTTGGTTCAGCCGCGACGAGCTTGCGAACTCTCTCAATGACATCCGCCTGCCGGGCCATGCTTCGATCGCTCGCGCCATCATCGAGCACTGGTACGGCCAACCGATTGACGAACAACCGTGACGCTTGACGCTAACGAATTACTCGACGCACTAGACGAGGGCCAGCGTCAGGCCGCCGAAACGCTCCTTGGACCGGTATGCCTTCTCGCGGGTGCCGGCACGGGAAAGACTCGCGCAATCACTCACCGCATTGCGTACGGCGTCGCGACCGGTGTGTACCCTCCTGGCCGAGTGATGGCTCTGACCTTTACGAATCGCGCCGCGGGGGAACTGCGCGGGCGCCTGCGTGGCCTCGGGGCAGAAGGCGTCGCCGCGCGCACCTTCCACGCCTCGGCTCTCTCCCAACTCAACGCTTTTTGGCCGCAGACCATCGGTGGCACGATGCCGCGTCTCCTCGAGGGCAAAGCGCGCATGATTGCGCACGCTGCCGACTCGATCAAACTCAAGCTCGATACCGCAACGTTGCGGGATGTCGCGGCCGAAATCGAGTGGCGAAAGACGTCGCGGATGTCGGTGGAGCAATACGGCAATGCCGGCCGTACGGTACCCGCGGCCCTGACTATCGACAAGATGGTCGAACTCCAGTCCGCCTACGAGTCGATCAAGGATGCCCGGCGCCAGATCGATTTCGAAGACGTGCTCTTGGCTGCAGCAGGCATGATCGAGGCTGAGCCCCGCATCGCTCAGCAGGTGCGCGAGCAATACCGTTTCTTTGTCGTGGATGAATATCAGGACGTTTCCCCGCTGCAACACGAACTGCTGCGGCTGTGGGTGGGCGACCGCGATGATCTTTGTGTCGTCGGCGATGTGAGCCAGACTATTTACTCCTTTGCCGGAGCGAGCCCTGACTTCTTGCTGCGCTTCGCTTCGCAACATGACAACGCTGCGGTACTTCGACTCGAACGCAACTACCGTTCGACTCCCGAGATTGTGCACACCGCGAACAAGTTGATGGCGAACCAGAAGGGTGCGCTCACCCTGCAGGCGGCAACAACCGAGCACTCGCCGACCCCGCAGGTCACTGGCTACGACGATGACAACGCCGAGGCCGCCGCCATTGCCGCCGCAGTCGCGGCCCAAATTGCCGCGGGAACCAGCCCGGAAGACATCGCCGTGCTCTATCGCATCAACGCTCAGTCGCAGCCCATTGAGGCCGCGCTCACCGCGGCCGGCGTGCCTTTCCTCGTGCGCGGAGCGACTCGCTTCTTTGACCAGCGCGAAGTTAAAGAGGCCATCATGCTGTTGCGTGGTGCCTCAATCACGACCGCTACCGAGCCACTGTTCAAGTCAGTCAGCGACATCCTGCGCTCCATTGGATGGTCGCAAGAACCACCCGAGACCGCCGGCGCCGTTCGCGAGCGGTGGGAATCGCTCAACGTGATCATGCGTCTCGCCGAGGATGCCGCTGCCGAGATGACGCTGCGGGAGTTCGTGGCCGACCTTGTCGATCGCCAGAGCAGCAACAACGAACCTCTGCGTTCCGCTGTAAACCTCGCAACCCTGCACTCGGCCAAGGGCCTGGAGTGGGAGTGCGTGCACCTCATCGGCCTCAATGAGGGCCTTTTGCCCATCAGCTACGCCCGCACCCCAGAAGCGATCGACGAAGAACGTCGTCTGCTGTACGTCGGTATTACCCGTGCGCGACGATCACTCGGGATGTCGTGGTCGGCTAGCGCACAAACAGGCCGGGCTGCGCGTCGTGCCCCCAGCCGCTTCCTCGACGACGTTCGGGACCGGACTCAACGCTTGTAACGTTCGTCACCTGTTGGCAACCACATTCTGGATGCCGAAAGCGCAAGCTTTCATCGCGGCGGCCCGTGGCGTGATCGATGCGCACCGATGACGTAGCGTCGGCCGGTGTCTGGTCGAAGACGGTGTACCCGCTGCGACCGAGACGATGCAGGGCCATGCGGCTCGCCTCCCCGGCGGCTTCAGCAACGAGCGTGGGGGTGTGCGCGAGTGAGGTGCGACCCATGAGTTGGGTGGCGATGGCAGGCCAGGACGGGTCGGCATCTCGGCGATGAAGATCGATGCATAACAGGCATCCGGTGATTCCAGGAGTAACGACCGGGCCAACTTCGGCAGCAGAGTCGGTGATGACGACGGGCATGTGGGGCACATCGCGGCGAAGCCAGTGTGAGTGCACCGATGGCGGAATCACGAAGTGACCGACGACGATCGCAAGATCTGGATCGGGGTTAGTGAGTTCATCAGGAGTGGAAGCGACATCAACGCTCACCCCGCTGGCGGCGAGAATGCGCGCAATGGACTCGACGAGAACGCCTGAACCTAGAACCGCGACGTGAGCGCTCGGCGGCTGCGGGGGAGTAGCGACCAGCACCCGCGAAAGCGCATCAAGCAGATCGTTGCATTCGTCGGGGTGCGACTTCGCCAGCATGCCGATGCCACTCCGGCTGATGCCGGCCACGAGAGCAGAGAGGATCTTCTCTTGAGTCTCGGTGACGCGGGGCAATACAACGACGGGTGGGTCAATGCCGAACTGAGCACTCGTAGGGGATCGCCACACGAGCGGTAGTCGGGGGTCTACACGCAGCATCATGTGCCCATTGTGCACAACTGTCCGATTGGTCAGTGTGAAGATTCCACAGCCCGAAGATGAACTATGGACGACAAAAACTTGCTACACGCGCGCCCGTCGTAGTGGGAGGCCCGCAGTCTGCTCGCTGAGGGCTAGGAGCTTTCGCCCTCGTGAGGGCGATCTCCCGACTCATCGTTGAGAAGGTCATTGATGGCTTGATCAACGTCGTCCAGAGTGCTGCCGCCATCACGCAGTCGCGCAACCAAGGCCGCGGGATCGTCGATATCGGCTGCCGTCGGCATCAAGTCGGGGTGTGACCACAGTGCATCGCGTTGGTCGGCGCCAAGTTCGTCGGTGACGTGTTGCCACATCGCTGCCGCTTCACGCAGGCGGCGCGGGCGCAATTCGAGACCCACGAGAGTGGCAAAAGCAGACTCGGCGGGGCCGCCAGAAGCACGACGGCGTCGTACTGTCTCCGCGATCGCACTGCGCGCAGGAAGTCGCGAAGTAGCGGCCGCCGTCACAACATCCACCCAGCCTTCGACAAGGGCCAGCACGGTCTCGAGGCGCTCTAGGGCCTCGCGCTGTTCTTCGCTCTTCGGTGGAATCAGCGAACCGTTGGTCATTGCGTCGCGAAGCTCTTCAGGGTTGTTGGGGTCGAAGCCGCTGGCCAGCTCAGCAATGGCATCCGAATCAATGTGGATGTCGTGCGCATAGGCCGTGACGGAGGTCATGAACTGCAGACGCAGCCACTTTGCGTGGCGGAAGAGTCGGGCGTGCGCGAGCTCGCGCACCGCCAAGTAGAGGTGAATCTCGCTGTCGGGCAGGTCGAGACCGTTGCCGAACGCGAAGACACTCTGCGGAACGAGCACCGCCTGTTGCTCGTCGAAGAGGGGGATGCCGATGTCGCCGCCCGACACCACTTCGCTCGACAACTGACCAACGACCTGGCCGAGCTGCATGGCGAAGAGGGTGCCGCCGATGTTGCGCATGACTTTGCTGGCACCGCTGAGCATCTCATCCATCTCTTCTGGCGCGTTCTGCTTGAGAACGTCCGTGAGGGAATTGGCGATCGAGTTGGCCACTGGTTCAGCAAGCTGGGTCCAGATGGGCATCGTGATGGTGACCCATTCGCTGCGGCTGAGCAGCTTGGGTTCCACGGTGAGCTCGGAGATGTCGGTGACCTCGTCGAGCCAGAGCGCAGCCACATGGAGGGCCTGCTCGAGTTTGGTGCGTTCGGCAGGCAATGACACCACGGTGCTTTGCGACGCGAGGTTCTTGGCCTGCTCAAGAGCAATGTCCCAGTTGATTCCATCGCCGCTCTTGCCGAGCGCGTTCTGGAGCTGGCTCAGCAGTTGCTGAATCATCGCAGGATCGTTGGGCAACCCTGCCGCACCAGCCAATTTCGCCGGATCGATTTCGCCCTCGCCCGACAGAAAGTCGCGCATCATGTCGCGGAACTCGTCTTCGGAATTGTTCTCAGCATCGTCAGCCATGCTTTAACGCTAGCCGCTCGATGCCGTGCGCGGCTGAGTTTTGACCTAGGCTAGTGACTCTTACCGTGCGCCTGTGGCGAACACCGCTCCCACCCCGTAAGGACCTAGGTGGCCCTGTTTACTGATAATCGACCCGAACCTTCATCGAGCCGCGCCCGAAGTGGCTGGCTGGGATGGCTGGTTCTGAGCGTCGCGCTTGTAGGAACCCTGCTGGCAACCCTCGTACCTTCGCCGTACATCATCGAGCAACCTGGCCCGGTGTACGACACTTTGGGCGACGTGGAAATTGAAGGCGCCCTCGTGCCGCTCATTCAGATTCCGGTCGAGACGACCTACCCCACAGAGGGTGCGCTCGACATGCTGACAGTCAACGTGTTGGGAAACCCCGATTCACCGCTCAGCTGGTTTGAGGTTGGCGCCGCCTACTTCGATCGCAGCAAAGCAATTGTTCCGGTCGAAGCTGTTTATCCCGTTGGCGTAACGGTCGAGGATTCCACCGAAGCCGGTCGCATCCAGATGGAGACCTCGCAGCAGGAAGCAATTGCCGCAGCGCTCTCTGACCTGGGCTACGAATTTGATGCCACGCTGACCGTTGCGGAAACCTCCGCTGGCGGGCCATCAGAAGGCGTGCTCGAAGCAGGCGACATCATCCGCAGCGTGAACGGTGAGACTTTTGCCGACGTTGCGGGACTGCGCGACGAGATCGCAGCAAACGGAACCACAACTCCCGCCGAGGTTGTATTCGAGCGCGAAGACGAAGAATTGACCGTCGAGATCACCCCCACAATGAGCGAAGGCGACGACGCCATCCCGGTCATTGGTGTTGTGGTGGGTAGCGCGTACAACTTCCCGGTCGACGTGAAGATCCAGTTGGAGAACGTTGGCGGACCGAGCGCGGGAATGATGTTTGCGCTCGGAATCATCGACAAGCTCACGCCTGGCGCAATCAACGGCGGCACCGAAGTTGCTGGCACAGGAACGATCACCGCAACAGGCGATGTCGGCCCGATCGGTGGCATCCAGCAGAAGATGTATGGCGCCCAGGCTGCCGGTGCCGACTTCTTCCTTGCGCCCGTCGAAAACTGTGACGAGGTCGCAGAAAACACTCCCAAGGGACTCACCGTCTATGCGGTCGACGACCTCAACGATGCGCTCGTCGCGCTTGCCAGCATTCGCGGCGGCTTGAGCGGCGCGGGACTGCCTTCATGCAGCGCCAATTGAGCGCTGCCTGATCCGTCAACTTTGCTACGAACCTTCCTGTGTGCTGCCTCCAGCACACAGCCCTGTGTAGAACATTGCACGGAGCTTGTGTAACGCTGAGAGCGATCACCAGCCCCGCGCCCATGAAAGACCTTTAAGATAGCTCTAAGCCCCCAATTTCAGGAGCAAAGTACTGTGTCGAGCCAAACCCAATCAGCCCCGACGAGCAAGACGAGGTCTGCGTTTACGATTACGGCGATAATTCTCGCTGTCATTGTTATCGCGTTCTTCTTGTTCTCGAACCTCTACGCCGATGTGCTCTGGTTTAGCCAGGCCGGGTATTTGGAGGTTCTCACTACCCAGTGGATCGCTACAGCCGTGATGTTCATCATCGGCTTCGTCGCGATGGCCGTTCCCGTAGGCGTCAGCCTGCTGGTCGCCTTCCGCGCACGCCCCATCTACGCCAAACTCAATGCACAGCTTGAGGGCTACCAGCAGGTTGTCGAACCGCTGCGCAAGCTCGCCATGGTCGGCATCCCGGTTCTGCTCGGCATCTTCGGTGGTGTCTCCTCAGCGAGCGCCTGGCCCGTTGCTTTGCAATGGCTGAACCGCAGCTCGTTCGGTGAGACCGACCCGCAGTTCGGCTTGGACATCTCGTTCTACTTCTACGAGCTCCCGATGTACCACTCCATCGTTGGCTTCGCGTCCGCCGTGTTGATCATCTCGTTCATCGGCGCGCTCGCCACAAGCTACCTTTACGGTGCTCTGAGCGTTCACGGTCGTGAGGTGCGCATTTCGCGTTCCGCTCGAGTGCAGCTTGCGATCACCGCAAGCATTTTCTTCGCACTGCAGGCCGTCAGCATCTGGCTTGACCAGTACACGACGTTGTATTCCACCAGCCAGGGCTTCCTGCAGACCGGTGCAAGCTACACCGAGGCAAACGCCACCATCCCGGGCCGTGCGATTCTCGCCGGCATCGCGGCGATCGTGGCCATCCTCTTCATCGTCACGGCGATCATTGGCCGCTGGCGTCTTCCGATGATCGGTACCGCCTTGCTGCTCATTAGTGGTCTGGTCGTTGGAAACCTCTACCCGTGGATCGTTCAGCGCTTCCAGGTAGACCCCAACGCGCGTACCTACGAGTCCGAATATATTGATCGAAGTATTCAAGCGACGAGGGATGCGTACGGTGTCGCTGATGTAGACGAAGTTCCTTACAGCGCGACAACGGATGCTGAGCCCGGTGCGCTTCGTGCAGACGCAGCCACGACGGCCAACATCCGAATTCTCGACCCCGCGATCGCCCCAGCAGCATTTGCGCAGCTCGAGCAGTTCAAGCAGTACTACCAGTTCGGTAGCCACCTCGACGTTGACCGCTATGAGATTGATGGCGAAACTCAAGACACCGTGATTGCGGTTCGTGAGCTCAACCAGTCCGGTCTTGGCGAGTCACAGTCGTGGTACAACAACGCAGTCGTCTACACCCACGGTTATGGCGTCGTTGCGGCTTTCGGTAACCAGCGTGCTGCCGACGGTCAGCCGGTGTTCCTCGAGTCGGGCATCCCGAGCACTGGAGATCTCGGCGATTACAACCCTCGCGTGTACTTCGGTGAAAATTCACCCGAGTACTCGATTGTTGGTGCCCCTGAAGGCTCTGACGACATCGAACTCGACTACCCCTCGGGTGGAGAAGACAGCGAACAGAACGCCACGACGACGTTTGAGGGCGACGGCGGGCCTGTGCTCGACAACATCTTCAAGAAGCTTGTCTACGCGGTGAAGTTCCAGTCTGAGCAGATCTTCCTCGCCTCAGACGTAACTGACGAGTCGCAGATTCTCTACGATCGCGAGCCTCTCGAGCGTGTAGCGAAGGTTGCTCCGTACCTCACCCTTGACAGTGACGTGTACCCGGCCATTGTGGACGACCGGATTGTGTGGATCGTCGACGGCTACACCACGGGTGCTAACTACCCGTACTCGCAGGTTGAGCAGCTTTCTAGCGCGATTGCCGACAGCTACACGCCGGCGCCGCAGTTCGCGCTCGACGACATCAACTACATCCGCAACTCGGTCAAGGCGACTGTTGATGCGTATGACGGTTCGGTGAAGCTCTACGCCTGGGATGACGAGGAACCAGTTCTGCAAACGTGGAACAAGATCTTCCCGAACACCCTGTTGCCGCAAAGCGACATGAGCGTTGAGTTGCTCGATCACGTGCGGTACCCCGCCGACCTGTTCAAGGTTCAGCGCGAAATTCTGGGATCCTTCCACGTGACGGATGCTGGCTCGTTCTACTCGAGTGATGACCAGTGGGTTAGCCCGGAGGATCCGGTTTCTGGAACCGGTTCGCTTCAGCCCCCGTACTACCTCACTATGCAGGTTCCGGGAACAGAAGACCCCGCGTTCACTCTCTACTCGACCTTCATTCCTAAGGGAACAGCAGACGCCAGTCGAAGTGTTCTCACCGGTTATTTGACGGCGAACTCGGATGCGGGACCTGATTATGGCAAGCTCACGTTGCTGACGCTGCCGAAGCAGGACACGATTCCTGGTCCCGGACAGGTGCAGAACAGCTTTAATACCGACACGATCGTGGCCAACCAGCTGGCACTTCTCCAGCAGGGCGACACCGAGGTGAAGCTTGGTAACTTGCTGACGCTCCCCGTCGGCGGCGGGCTGCTGTACGTGCAGCCGGTCTACGTTCAGTCGACCAGCGGAACTCAGTACCCACTGCTGCGCAAGGTGCTGGTGTCGTTCGGTGACGAGATTGCCTTCGAAGACACTCTCGACGAAGCACTCGACACACTGTTTGGCGGAGACTCTGGCGCCGAAGCCGGCGACGGTGAAGTTCCGGTAACGCCGGATGTTCCCGTTGACCCGGATGCGCCAGTAGACCCGGATGCACCGGTTGTCACTCCCGGTGACAATGCGGCACTCGACAGTGCACTCGCCGACTACAAGTCAGCGCTTGCCGACCGTAACGCCGCCTATGCAGACAACGACCTCGTCGCTGCTGCAGAAGCTGACCAGAAAATGGTCGACGCAATCGAGCGCGCAATCGCCGCCACCGAATAGCAAATTCTGTCTCAGCGGGCCGCAGCACACTGTGAGCCCGCTGAGTTCGGTTTTCGTGCCGTTCACCCTGTGTTACGCTTTATATACGCCGCGGGGTGGAGCAGTTCGGTAGCTCGCTGGGCTCATAACCCAGAGGTCGCAGGTTCAAATCCTGTCCCCGCAACCACGTAAAGAATCCCGGTCTCATTGAGACCGGGATTTTTGCGTTAACGAGCTCAGGCAGCGCATTCGGATGCGGGATCCGCCCGCGGGTGTGAGATTCTTGGCTGCACTGTTCTCGCTGGTCGCCGGTTCTGCGACGCTTTTCGACGGTGTGTGACCAGAGAGAGACTCACGATGAATCCCCACGCACGCATGACCGCCCTCGTCACAGGTGCAAGCTCCGGTGTGGGCTGGGAAGCCGCAGCGCAACTCGCCGAGGCAGGCTACGGCCGCATCATCATCACGGCGCGCACGGACGAGAAAGTCGCGGAGGCTGGGGTTTCACTCAGTGCACGAGTTCCCGGCGCTCAGTTTGTGCCCGTGACTCTCGACCTTGACGACTTCAGCTCCGTCTCTCTGGCTGCCGAAACCGTCATCGCCGACGGCACTGCTATCGACGCTCTCATCCTCAACGCGGGCGTCGCCTCCACGACGCAATTGCGCCGAACATCGGCGGGCATCGAACAGATCATGTCAGCCACGCTCACCGGCCACCACGCGTTTACTATGCACCTGCTCCGGGGCGGGATGCTGAGCGCCCACGCGCGCATCATCATTGCCGGGTCGGAGGCCGCGCGCGGAGATGTTCCCTCGTTCACGGTCGTTGACGTTGCTGAGTTGGCTGCGGCATCCTTCGATGGTGATCTGGAATGCGCGATCGAGGCCGTTCTTCGCGCAGAGCCACCCCTGAAATACAGCAACAACAGTCAGTATGCGACGGCCAAGACGTTTGCTGTCTGGTGGGCGAAAGAGCTCGCCACCCAACTTCCCGCAGGCATTACGGTGAACGCGGTGTCGCCAGGCAACACTCCGGATACGAAAGCGTCGCGGGGGATGCCCGCGATCATGCGCAGAGTGCTGCTGCCGCTCATGAAACTCATTCCTGGTGTCTCACACAGCGTTCCGACGGCGGCTGCTCGCTACCTCCGCGCGATCGAATTCTCGGATGAGGTGACCGGCGCCTTCTTCGCGTCACCGCCGAAGAAAATGACGGGACCGCTCACCGCCGCGACCCAGAGTCATTTCACGAACCCGGACGGGCAGCGCGCGCTGTGGAACGTGTTGGAAAAGGTGACGACTCAGTAAGGTTCGGCGGCTATTTGTCGGCCGCGGGTTCAACCGCGGGTTCAGCGTCCTGTTCACCGTCGTGCTGATGGGTTGGTGCCGACACCGTCACTGGCTCGGTCGCGGGAGCGGGCTCAAGGAAGTCGAAGAGCTGCGGGATGCGTTGGTCTCGTAGCGAGCTTGAAGCGGCAAGGCCGATGAGCACGCCCAAGGCGATTGCGATCATCGTTCCGACGGTCGTGACGAGGCTGCTGAACGCTCCTGTGTTGCCGCCTAAGACCTCTGTGACGCCCACGAGGCCCAGCGCCCCCGGTACGAGCAACCAGAACGCAGGGAGGAAGCTGACGATGGCGGGAGGCCCGCTGCGGTGTCGGGCGACGAGAACCGCGACGGGAGTCATGGCAATGGCACCGATGAGAGCCGAGAGCACGCCGCCGAACAGCACGTCACCAATTACTTGGGCGCCGTAGGCAACGTAGAGCACGAGCATGATCCACGGAATGGATGTGGGCCGAGCGCACTGATAAACCGTGATGCCTAGTCCAAACACGGCGACCGCGACCCACGGGGCGATCGGGCCGAGTGGCTCGCTCGACACATCGAGATTGATCGTAGGAACTCCCACGAGGGCGCCGGCGGACACTATGCCGACGGCGAGCAGCAGTAGCCGCATGGCTCCGGCTGCGGCGCGGGCGGAACCCGACATGATGTGGCCGGTCGCAAGCTCGATCACAGCTGTCGTGAGCAGCCCACCCGGCAACAGGATGACGAGAGGGGCCACGAGCGACGGCAGCACTCCGGAGTCCGCGGAGATGCGGGCTACAAGCAGCACAATCAGTGACGAGCCGAGCGCTGCCCCCACAATGACGAGAGCCGTGTAGGCGGAGGGGAGTCGTTCGCCAAGCAAGAGCAGCGTGCCGACGCCGAGGCCAAGAACCGCAGCTAACAGCACTCCCAGCCATGACGATCCCAAAAGAACCGAGATTGCTGCTGACGTGAGGGCATAGGCGAAGACTCGTTGAACAGGAGAAAACGGTGCAGAAAGCTCTCGTACCTTGGCGAGCTGGCGAGTTACCCACGCGCTAGAGCCAGCCCGAACCCGCCCCACTTTGACGACGCGGTCAATCACGTCAACATGGTGAAGTAAATAGGAACGTCGGCCAGCCGAGACGGCGCGGGTCTGGGCAGAGCCGTCGGCATCCAACGACACCAATATCGCCGTCGGAAACACGATGACTTCAGCGGAGGGATACCCGTTTGCGGTGGCCACATCCTGCACCGCAGAACGAACCATGCTGACGGGATAGCCGCTGTCGATCATCGCTTCACCGACATCCGCCAATGAATCGAGCACCACACCAGCGGAGGTATTTCTGTCGCGCAACGGTGCTGCCGGTGCGGCAGTGTGCTCTGGGAGGGAGCGCCGGCGAAGGGCGAGCCAGAGCACAAAGAGGCTCGCGGCCAGCACAGCGATTGCGATCAGTAGTGACGTGAGCGAAACGGTGGAGGTCGCAACGCTTGGCGGTGTTGCCGGCAGGGGAACAACCTCGACCTCATCGACCGGAGTCTCGACCGGCGTGGGCGTGACGCTGGGGGTCGGAGTAGCGGTCTCGGAGGGGACCGGAGTGGGGGTGGGAATCGAAGTGGAAGGGGCAGTCGGTGTTGGGAGTGGATCGAGCGTAGAAGTCGGGCTCGGAGTGATCGTCGCTGGGGGAGTCTCTGGCGCTCCGGGGTCAAGCGCATCGGGGTCGTCGACAGCGGCCACGGCGGTGCCGCTCGCTGTGGCGTTGATCGAGAAGGCCGGCGAGAACGCTGACGCGAACGCAGACGCAGACGCAGACGCAGGGGAGGCGGGTGCGGCCGCCGCCGGTGCGGCTAACGCGAGTGCTGCGGCAGAGCAGGCAGCGACGACGAGCACTCGAAGAGTCAGTCGGCGCAGCGCGTGTCTCATGCTCCAGTGTCCTCCGTTGTAGACAAACCGGTGTGTATGAAACGTACGCGGAATCGTCGACAACAGCGAATGTGGATCGCCTAGTACGCCTCATGGTGCTTGTGTTTCCGAGCCGTGGAGGTCGGGCGAGACGGGAGTTGTCTCCGCTGAACTTACTGACGTCGCCGTGCTGGGTTTCGGCGGACGGCGAGCAGCGTCGACCCCGCGATGAGCAGGAAGGCTGCCGCGAGAGTCGTGTGTGTGGCGTCCGAGCCGGTTGCCGGCAGTAAAGCTCCAGCGAAACGGATGGTGGTGGCATCTGATGCGAGTGAAAGCTGATCGGATGCCACCATTGCGACGCTCGAGAAGTCGGCTCCGACATCCGTGACTATCAAGGTTGCTGTGCAGATCGCCGTAGCGCCAGGGAGAAGGTCAGCGGGCATTGCCGAACAGTCGAACGACAGAGTCGGCAAAGTGCTGGTGACGACGATGTTCTCGAGCGTCGTATTGCCGGTGTTGGTTGCCGAAACGGTGAACGCCACGGTATCGCCGGCGGCAGTATAAGTCGTGGTGTTTGCGCTCTGAGCGAGGTCGAGCGCGGGTGCCTGATTGATCGTGGTTGTGGCGGTATCTGCGGCCGAGGTGACCGTCTCATTCCAGACCTTGCCGGATGCGGTAGCTGAGTTGGTGTAGCTGCCCGCGTCAATGTCGTCTTGGGTTACGGCATGCTCGGCGGTGCAGATCATCGTCTCGGTCGCCGCGAGGGCATTCGCGGGGCAGGACAGGTTGTGCGCTCCCGCGTCGGTGACGGCGACGTTGCCGAGTGCGAGCGTTCCTGAGTTGGTGACGAGGAAGCTGTAGTCGATGTCGTCGCCCACGGCGGTCGCGCCCGCGGGCAACGGGGTCGCTGTCTTCGCGATGGTGAGTTCCGCAGTGCCATCAACGACCGAGGGACCGATGAAGCTCATCCCTTCCGCGACGGCGGTTCCTGTCTCGTGTTCGTCTCCGACAATGACCACCATGCGTGCGACCGGAGTCGTGAGGTCAGCGGTGAATCCGATCCAGCGTGTGCTGCGGTTGCCACAGCCGTCAGGGTCAGTGCCGCAGAGGCTTTGGTCGCCGCTGGGAACGACTTCTTCTTCAGAAAGGAGAAGGTCATCGGTGTCGTAGAGGCGCACGAGCGCTGGCACGCCCGACCCGTCGGTGCGCGTCTCAAGGTCACCGAACCAACCGCCGAAGGCGAGTACGCCCGTGGAGAAGGTGAATTCGAAAGCATCACGGGTGTTTGCTTCTTGCGAATTGCCGCCGGATGCCCCGTAGCTGAAGCCAGCGCCGTTTGTGCAGCCGCTATTGCCATCGAGAAGTGACGGCCGGGGTGAGCTGCTCTGAAGCGTGTTGCCGCTGCCCGTGCATTGTGCGATCCCCGAGTTCGGACTGATGCCGACATACGTTGTTGTGGCGCCGGGCGTGTACATGGTGCGTTCAACGGAGACGGTCGTGCCCCCGGCGGTAGTTGCAATTACTCCTGACAGCGGGTCGTTGTGGGTTCCGTTGATGACGAGAGGCGCGGGAACGGTTCCGCCACGCGCGGTGATGGCGGCGCCCCAGGCATCGCGAAGGGTGGTGGCGGCAGCACGACCGGCAATGTTGTTTCCGGATGCTTCGGCCGAGACGTTCGCATAGGTGGCAGCGGATGCCGGCGTAGCGACGAGCGCAACGAGCGAGGTCGCGAGGGCAGCGACGAGTGCAGTTTTAATCGGGTACTTCACAGTGAATCCTTTAGCGTGAAGTCGCTTCGGGTGCGACGATCACCCCACAACTCTAGCGATCACGAAGCGACCAGACCACCGCCCAATTCGGGTGTCCGCGATTATCTGGCGAGCTAGCAGGCGGGGAGGCCTAGCGCCAGGTGTCGACGAGCGCGTGGATGGAGGCAAACGCAGAATGCACGTGCTCGGCACCAGCTTGGGAGCGGATGGTGACTTGAAGCCCGAAGAACAACAGCGAGAGCATGTCGGCTCGTTGCGCGGTCAGCTCGTCATTCTCGGTCGAACCGGGGAACGCGAGGGCTGCGAGAGCCGTCATCTGCGCGTGAAGAGCACGGCTGTTCTCGACGGAGAAGTCTTCGTAGCCTGGCGTGCTGCCCCGCAATTCGTTCGCACTCATCACCATGAGGCAGCCCCAACTGCCCTCGTCGGTGCCCGCGAATTCTTCAAACTTGTCGAAGAAAGTGTGGATGCCGGCAATGCCGGTCCCGGATTCAGCGCGCAGCTGCGCGAGCATCGCCATGCGCTCGCCGAGGTAGCGCCGAAGCACGGTCGCGAAGAGTTCCTCTTTGCTTCCGAAGGTGCGGTACAGGCTGGGTTTGTGAACCCCGCTGGCTTCAACAATGTCTGTCATGGAGGTATTGCCGTAACCCTGCTGCCAGAACAGCGCGGTGAGCTGGTTGAGCACAGCTTCTTCGTCGAACGCTCGAGGGCGGCCAGCGGTTGGTGTTAATGTGGTGCTCATTCATCCACTCTACGTCCATTCGTGGATATTTAGAACCCACCGGTATCAAAACAATCGTGTGCCGTTCAGGACGTGTCGTTGGTGAAAAACGGAGGGAAAGACCGATGACCAGTTCGTTAGACAACGTAGAAGCGATCACGGTGTTTGCGGATGACATTCCTGCATCCCGAGAGTTCTACACCACCGTCTTTGCCGCGCCCATCCTCTTTGAAGACGACGTCTCGGTCGCGCTGCGCGTTGGTGCCATCGTGATCAACGTCTTAGCGCGAACCGAAGCCCCCGCGTTGATAGCGCCCGAGCCGATCGCAGAAGCGAGAGCAGCAGCATCCGTAATGCTGACAGTGAATGTACCCGATGTGGATGCCGCGTGTGCTGCTGTGCGCGAGCATGGCGTCGAGCTCGTCAACGGCCCCATTGATCGGCCGTGGGGTCGTCGTACTGCCGTGTTTCTCGACCCGTCTGGGCTGCCGTGGGAGATCGCGCAGGAGCTGGCTTAGCTCGCGCGCGTTCCCCCAGAAGTGCGCTCGATCTTCAGCATGACGAGTGCGCCGACGATCAATACCGGGCCGACGAGGCGTGCGATCTGAGTGAGAAACTCGACCCCACCGGCAAGGCCGCTTGCGAACTGCGAAGCGAGCGGGAAGCCGATCGATTGCGCGGCCCAATAAAGGTTGGGAATCACGAAGTTGCCCAGAACGAATCCCACGATGAGCAGGCCGAGCCCTGTCCAAAACGCAATCTTGGGGCGAAGTAGTTGGTCGATCATCCGGAGCTCCTGTGTTTCGTGGGCGTAACAGTTTCAGGCTAACCCGCCGAGAGTCTGCGGCGCAGTAAAAATGAACAATCCTAATGACACCGCTCCGGGTTAGATTTAACGCATGACTTCGTTGCAGGCGCGCATCATTTCCGAGTTGAACACCCAAGCCACGATCGACCCTGCTGGACAGATTCGCCGGCGCATTGAGTTTCTCAAGGAATATCTCACGGCTTCGCACGCCAAGGGCCTCGTCTTGGGCATCAGCGGTGGTCAGGATTCGTCGCTTGCCGGGCGAATCTGTCAGCTTGCCGTCACTGAACTGCGAGCGGAGGGTATCGAAGCACAGTTCGTGGCCGTGCGGCTGCCGCACGGTGTGCAGCACGACGAAGACGATGCGCAACTGGCGCTCGACTTTATTGAGGCTGACCGCGAAGTGACCTTCAACATCCAGCGGGCTGTTGACGGCATCGCCGCCGAATTCGCGGATGCGATGGGCGAGCCGATTACAGACTTCAACAAGGGCAACGTGAAGGCACGCGAGCGCATGGTGGCGCAGTACGCGATTGCGGGGCAGCTCGGCTACCTCGTGGTCGGAACAGACCATGCGGCCGAAGCCGTCACAGGCTTCTTCACCAAGTTCGGTGATGGTGGTGCTGATGTGTTGCCGCTCACGGGCCTCACGAAGCGCCAGGGCAAGCAGCTGCTCAAGCACCTCAATGCTCCCGAGCGCCTCTATGAAAAGGTGCCGACCGCCGACCTGCTCGACCACACGCCCGGCCAGGCCGACGAAGCCAACCTGGGCGTCACCTACGAGCACATCGACGACTACCTTGAGGGCCTCGAAGTGCCCGCCGAGGCCGCCGCCGATATCGAGAAGAAGTTCCTCAACACTCGCCACAAGCGTGCGGTGCCGGTGTCGATGTACGACGAGTGGTGGACTGACTAGCAGGAGCATTTTTCGCACCCTCTAGCTACACTGGATTTCATGGGGAAATCTCAGGACACGGCAGCAGTTGCGGGAGCTGACGGGAGTTTCGGCATCCGAGTCGACTCCCTTGCTGTTCGCATCGATGACGTGCCGCTCTTGGAGTCGGTGTCGTTCGACATCTCGCCAGGCACTGCAGCGGCCATCATCGGCGCCAATGGTGCCGGGAAAACCACGTTGCTGCGAGTGCTCGCTGGCCTGATTGCGCCAACAACGGGAAGCGCGCACGTCGGTGAGCTGCCAGCGGATGAGCGAAGCCCGGCTTTTCGACGAATGGTGGCGGGTCATATCGGCCACACCTCGTTCGCCCGCGATCTCACCCTCGACGAGCAACTGACCATGGTCGGCGTCTCGTGGGGTGCGGAGGTTCCTGTCGCTCGCGAGCGGGCCGCAGTGCTGCTCGATGACTTCGGCCTTACTCGCCTGCGAACGCGCTTCGCCCACGAACTCTCGTCGGGCCAAACCCAGATGTTCTCCTTGGCTCTCGCAATCGCACGGCCCTTCGACGTGCTGCTGCTCGACGAGCCAGAACAGCGACTCGACAAGGAACGCCGAAGCCAGGTCGCCCGCATCCTGAGAGGTCTCGTCGCTGAGGGCACGACACTGCTCTTTGCCTCGCACAACGCGAAACTGATCGACGCTGTGAGCGGCAGCACTGTTGCATTGACACGCTCGTAATGGCATCCGATCCGACGCTTCGGCGTCTGCAGCAACTGCGCCGCGACCGGCAGGCACAGAGTGAGAGCGAACTCACGTACGTGATCTATATGAGCGTGTTGCTTCTGCTCATTGTTGGCGTACCCATTATTCGGATGGCGGTGCTTGGCCTTGCCACTCCCGACGTGATGGCCCTAGTGGCGAGCCCAACCGCGCCGGCGGTGCTCTCCGCGATCACCGGGTTGCTCTTTGCCGGACTTGTCGTGGTCGGACGCGCTCGCGGACCAGCGGTCATGGATCTGTTCCGCAGCAACGTCGTCGCGAGCAATCATCTGCCTCGCCGTCACACACTGCGGCGCCCGTTTCTTATCTCGGCCTCACAACTCGTGGTGGCGCTCACCGCGGTCGCGCTGGTCCTCGCTTCTGCGCTCGCAGTGGCGGGCGCGGCGACAGCGCTCTCCGTCATCGCGTTCGTAGCGGCGACAGTACTGATCGGCATCCTTGCCTCAATTGCGTGGTTGCTCGGCCAGAGCGTGTCGACGCCCACCTCACAACAAGTAGCGGCGGCGCTCGCAGTGGCGTCACTCGGCATGGCAGCGATTCCGGGCGGACTGGCCGCAACGCCGTGGGGCTGGTTTGCACTGCTCTACCCTGGCGCCGCGCTTCCGGCGTGGCCAGCGTTTGTGGCGTTGGTGGTGATGGCGATCATCGCCGCCCTCGCTATTCCGCGACTCTTGGACAGCATCCGCGGTCCTGAATTGAGAGCTCAGGCGCAGCGCTGGAGCAGCGCCGCCACGTTCAGTGCGACAGCCGACCTTGCGGGAGCATTCGCAGAGTTTCGGAGCCTTCCGACCGCGGGTCGTCGTTGGAGAGCAGTGCGGAATGTGCCAATGCCCGTACTGATGTTCGTGCGTGATCTTGTTGGCTCGCTGCGTTCTCCCGAACGACCCATCGTTGCGGCGCTGTCGCTGCTCGTCTCAGGGTTCGTGCTCGCGAGCATGAGTGCTGTGCCCGCGACGGTTGCGTGGGCACCGGCCCTACTCGGCGGAATCATTGCGTTTCTCGCGCTCGGCGTGTGGAGCGATGGCTTTCGCCACGCCGCCGATACCGCTGTCGCAGTGCCGCTTTACGGTTTCGGTGTAGCGAAAGAGTTCGCGCTGCACGCGCTGCTTCCGGTGGCCGGGGTGTTCGTTTTCGTGGGCTCGGGAGCTCTGGCCGCGACTGCTACCGGTGCGTCGCTCCTGAGCGTTGCTATGGCGGTCGTATTCGCGCTGTTTGTCATCACCGTTCGAATGATGAACGCCACTAAGGGGCAAATGCCGATCGAACTCCTCGCACCTATCCCTACCGCGGCAGGAGACCTTTCTGGCGTGCTGATCGTGCTCTGGCAGGCTGACGCGGTGCTGCTCGTCAGCGTCGCGAGCATCGTGTTGGCGTCAAGTTGGCTCAGCGCACCGCTGCTCTTTGCAATGCTTCCGATTGCCAGCACAATCGTGCTCTGGCTGGCGAGTCGAAACATCGCTGCTGCTCGCTGACGCGGAGCGCTCCCGATCAGCTCGCTGACGAGGAGACTTCCCGATCAGCCCACTGAGTCGCGCGTCACATCCACCATCCACGCGTAGTTGAAGGCACGCTCGCGCCACGCGTCGTAGCGACCGGAGACGCCGCCGTGGCCTGCCGCCATCTCGGTCTTGAGCAGAGCATCCGCTCCCACCTCGCGCAGTCGGGCAACCCATTTGGCCGGCTCGACGTAGAGCACGCGCGTGTCATTGAGCGAGGTCACGGCGAGGATGCGCGGGTAGTGAGTGTCGTGCACATTCTCGATGGGGGAATACGACTTCATGTAGTAGTAAACCTCCTCGTTGTGCAGGGGGTCACCCCACTCGTCCCACTCGATGACGGTCAGCGGCAGCGAGGGGTCAAGGATCGAGGTGAGCGGGTCGACGAAGGGGACGACCGCGAGGATGCCCGAGAACAGTTGCGGGGCCAGGTTCGCGACGGCACCCATGAGCAGACCGCCGGCGCTTCCGCCCTCAGCAACGAGTCGATCGCTTGACGTGACATCGGTGTCGATGAGGTGATGGGCGCACGCGACAAAGTCGGTGAACGTGTTGCGCTTGTGCAGCTTCTTGCCGCCCTCGTACCAGGTGCGGCCCAGTTCGCCACCGCCGCGCACGTGGGCGACCGCGAACACCATGCCGCGGTCGAGCAGGCTCAGGCGGGCAGCGGTAAAGCCCGGGTCAATGCTGATCTCGTACGAGCCGTAGCCGTAGAGCACGGTCGGGGCCGGGGTGCCGGGCACCACGAGGTCGTTGCGGTACACGAGGGAGATCGGCACGCGAGTGCCGTCGGAGGCCGTGGCCCACTCGCGACGCTGGGTGTATAGCGCGGGATCAAAGCGGCCAAGCACCGGCTGCTGTTTGCGCACGACGAGTTCGTTGTCATCCACGAGGTAGTCGTAGACGATCGTCGGGGTCACGAAACTGCCATAGCTGAGACGGATGCTCGGCTGATTCCATTCGGGGTTGGAGCTGAGGCCAACGGTGAAAAGTTCGTCGTCGAACTTCAGTTCATGCGGAATGTCTTCGTAGCGTCCGCCATGCTTCGGAACGATCGCAATCGCCACGCGGGTGAGACCCTCGCGGCGGTACTCGATGGCCACAAAGTCCTTGAAGGCATCCACGCCCTCGAGGCGCACGGCTTCATTGTGGGGGAGGATCACGCGGCGCTCGCCGAGGGGATCCGCCGCCGCAACACTCACGAGCTCGAAGTTGATTGCATCCTTGTTGTGCACAATCAGCAGACGATCTTGCGTGCCAACCACCACGTGCTCGACGTCGTACTCGACGCCGACTTCGCGCGGCCAGACGACCTCGAACTCACCGGTCGGGTCGCTCGTGTCGAGCAGTCGCGTCTCGCTCGTCAGGCGTGAACCGGCCTCGATCGCCAGATACTTGCCACTGCGCGAACGCCCAACGCCCACCCAGAAACTCTCGTCGGGCTCATGAAACACCTGCACCGCGGATGCCGCAGCAGTGCCCAGTTCGTAGCGCCAGACGGTATCGGGGCGCCACGCATCATCAACCGTCGTATAGAAGACGTACTTGCCCGTGGCATCCAAGAGCGCGCCACCCGCGGTGCCCGGAATCTCGTCCGGAAGGTCATCGGCGGAGCTGAAGCGGATGACGGTCCCAGCGTCGGAGGGGCCGCTCGTGTCAGCGCTCGCTGCAGCGGCATCACCGAGCTGGCGCACGCGCAACGTGTACCGCTCGTCGCCTTCGATGTCGACACCGTAGAGCAACAGGGTTCCGTCGTCGCTGAGCGAGAACGAGCCGAGGCTGAAGAAGTCGTGCCCCTCTGCTTCGACGTTGTTGTCGAGAAGGATCTGCTCACCGGGGAGCGTCGTGGGAGCGGCGGCAGCGGCATCCGTGGCAGCACCCTCAGCGTCACCAGCCACAGGCTCGGCAATCGTCGGCGGAGTCCAGTCGTCGTCGGCCGCAATCGGCGCGCGGCAATGGATCGCGTACTGCTTGCCCTCTTCGGTGCGGCTGAAATACCACCACTGCCCACGGCGAACCGGAACGCTCAGATCGGTCTCCTGCGTGCGGGCCTTGATCTCTTCAAAGATCTGCTCCTGCAACACGCTCAGGTGACTCGTGCGCGCAGCGGTGAACGCGTTCTCGGCGTGGAGATGCGCGAGGGTGTCGGGGCTCTCTTTGTCGCGCATCCACTCGTAATTGTCGACGTAGTGGTCGCCATGCTGGATGCGTTCGGTGGGAACCTTCGCGGCTTCAGGTGGGGTGAGCATGCCTTCAGCGTATGCCGGATTTCTGAGTAGCGGGAGTGCCCGCAACGTGAATCGGAGCTTCGGCCGCTACTCGAGGAAGCCGCGCAGCAAGAGCGCCGTGCCCGCGAGGTGTTCACTCATTGCTTGGGCGGCAGCATCCGGACGTCCGGTCAGAATCGCAATGGCTATTTGTTCGTGCTGAGTGTTGGAGTGCGCGATGTTGGGGCCGAGCGAGGGGATGCTGTCGAGCAACTCATTGACGCGCATCCGTACATCGGCAATCAACGGAGTGAGGGAAGCAGAACCGGCGAGCTCGCCCACCATGAGGTGAAAGCGCGAATCGAGCCGGCGGTATTCTTCGTCGCTTGCGGCATTCGCGTTGCTCAGGCTCTGCCAGAGAAGTTCTCGCTCAGTGGGAGTGAGGGCGCGACCTGCAGCCGCGCGCGCTCCGCCGACTTCGAGGATCTCCCGCAGGGTGAGCGTGTCTTCGATCACTTCGGGGGTGAGCGGGCGTGCTGGCCCCACCGAGTCGTCTGAGGGTGAGCCCGGAATATGTGTCGGCAGCACGTCGCTGACAAATGTTCCCCCATAGCGACCGCGTCGCGACACGAGATAGCCAGCGTCGCTGAGCGAGGCGATAGCGTCACGCACGGTGTCTCGACTAACCGAGAGCATCGTGGCGAGTTCTCGTTCAGCGGGCAAACGTTCGCCGGGAGCGACCAGCCCAAGACGAACTGTCTGAAGGAGGCGCTGAACGGTCTCCTCGAAAGAGTTGCCCCCGCGCACCGGGCGCAGCAGCAACTCTCCGTGGAGACCGGTCGGCTCATCCATTACAGCGGTGTCGTGTAGGCAGAGCTGATGCCACCATCGACGATGAACGTCGACGCGGTGATGAATGAAGAGTCATCGCTGGCAAGGAACGCAACCGCGGCTGCGAGTTCGTCTGCTTCGGCGAAACGGCCCATGGGGATGTGGACGAGACGACGAGCGGCACGTTCCGGGTCTTTTGCGAAAAGTTCTTGAAGCAGGGGAGTGCTCGTGGGGCCAGGGCAGAGTGCATTGACTCGAATTCCCTCCCGGGCGAACTGCACGCCCAACTCACGACTCATCGCCAGCACGCCACCTTTGGAAGCGGTGTACGAAATCTGGCTGGTCGCTGATCCCATAATAGCGACGAAGGATGCCGTGTTAATGATCGAGCCCTTGCCCTGCTTGACCATGTGCCGCAGAGCCGCGCGGCAGCACAGGTACACAGACTTGAGATTGACGTCTTGAACCTTTTCCCACGCCGGCAGTTCGGTCGTCACGATCGAGTCATCCTCTGGCGGGGAAATCCCGGCGTTGTTGAAGGCGATGTCGACTGAGCCGTAGGTGCTGGCGGTGGTGTCGAAGAGGGCGTTCACCTGCGCCTCATCCGTCACGTTGACTTTGATGAAGTGGCCGCCAACAAGTTCAGCGGCCGCGAGACCCGTCGTCTCGTCCATGTCGCCGATGACGACGGTGGCGCCCTCGGCGGCGAAGCGGCGCGCGGTGGCCAGGCCGATGCCGCTCGCTCCGCCGGTAATGACGGCCACTTTGCCTGCGAGGCGCTGCGTGAGGTCAAGAGGGGTAATGGTCATGTGATGCTCCTTGGATAAAAGGTGTCGAGAGGGTTAATCAACAGCGATGAAAACGTTCTTGGTTTCCGTGAAATTCAGCGGTGCATCGGGGCCAAGCTCGCGGCCGAGGCCGGACTGCTTGAAGCCACCGAAGGGCGTGGAGTACCGCACCGAGGAGTGCGAGTTCACGGAGAGGTTGCCGGCCTCGACACCTCGGGAAACCCGAATTGCCCGGCTGACATCCCGAGTCCAAATCGAACCCGAAAGCCCATAGTCGGAGTCGTTGGCCAACTGCAGAGCATCGTTCTCGTCGTCGAAGGGAAGCACCGTGACCACGGGCCCGAAGATCTCATCGGTCACGCAGCGATCATTGCGCGATGCTGGCGTCAACACCGTCGGGGCGAACCAGTATCCTGCTCCGTCGGGAGCGCTGCCGCGGAAAGCAACAGGCGCATCGGCCGGCACGTAGGACTGCACAGAAGCGAGGTGCTTTGCTGACACCAACGGCCCCATTTCTGTCGCTTCATCCGTCGGATCTCCCACCTTCACGCCAGCAACGGCGGGTTCAAGAAGTTCCATGAAGCGGTCGTAGGCGCTGCGCTCCACCAGAATGCGGCTGCGGGCACAGCAGTCCTGGCCTGCGTTCTCAAAGACGCCGTAGGGTGCCGACGCCGCAGCTTTCTCTAGATCGGCATCCGCGAACACGATGTTGGCGCTCTTGCCGCCCAGTTCGAGCGTGACGCGCTTCACTTGATCCGCGCAGCCGGCCATGATCTTTTTGCCGACGGCAGTCGATCCTGTGAACACCACTTTGCGTACGGTGGGGTTCGTCACGAAGCGCTCGCCGACTACCGAACCCTTGCCGGGAAGAACCTGAAATAGCCCTTCGGGGAGGCCCGCTTCGAGAGCAAGTTCACCGAGACGGATGCTCGTGAGCGGCGTCCACTCGGCAGGCTTCAGCACGACGGCGTTACCGGCGGCGAGTGCCGGAGCGAATCCCCATGCCGCGATCGTCATCGGGAAGTTCCACGGGGTGATGACGCCCACAACGCCGAGCGGCTCGTGGAAGGTGACGTTGAGTCCGCCAGCTACGGGAATCTGCTGGCCGAACATCCGCTCGGGAGCTGCAGCGTAGTAGTTGAGAACGTCACGGACGTGACCGGCTTCCCAGCGAGCCTGCGAGATCGGATGCCCGGAGTTGCTAACCTCCAGCGCTGCAAGGTTCTCGACGTCGCCGTCGACAGTCTGCGCGAAGCGACGCAGCATGAGCGCCTTGTCGGCGGGGGAGACGCGAGCCCATGCTTTCTGGGCGACTGCGGCGCGGGCGATTGCGGCATCCGTCGCTTCGATGTCGAGGAGATCGACCGAGCCAATCTCGGCCTCGGTTGCGGGATTGATGACGGTATAGGTGCTCACGCGAGAGCCTTTCGGTTGATTCGGGCTGCGTCGACCAAGCCCGCGAATAGTCGGATGTCTTCTGGCGCTGCCTCGGGATGCCACTGCACTGCAACCGCAAAAGTCGCGGTAGGCAGTTCGACAGCTTCGATCACGCCGTCGCTCGTGCGGGCCGTGACGACGAGCCCCTCGGCCAGTTGATCAATCGCTTGGTGGTGATAGAGGGGAACGACGAGTGGTTCGGTTTGTCCGCCGAGAACCTTATCGATTCGGGTGTTGGGCTCGATCTCTACGGGGGTGTGGCTGAAGTTGCCGCCGCCGAGTTGATAGTCACTGTGGCCGACCACTTCAGGGAGGTGTTGGTGCAGGGTGCCTCCCAACGCGACATTGAGAATTTGAGCCCCGCGACAGATGCCGAGAAAAGGGAGGTCGGCATCGAGGGCCTGACGCATCAGTTCGTCTTCCCACGCATCACGATCGAGTCGAGGATCATCGGTGGTGGGATGCGGCTCGTGGCCGTAGCGCGCCGGATTGATGTCTTTGCCACCGGTGATGATGAGGCCGTCGAGACCGTGTAGCACCCGGCGAGCAATCTCGGGGCTGACCGGTTGTGGCGGCAGCAGCACGACGATGCCACCGGCGCGAGTGACCGCTTCAAAGTAGGCCTTCGGCAAGAAGGATGCGGGAACATCCCACACACCAGTCTGCGACTGTTCGAGGTAGGTGGTCAGGCCGATAATGGGCCGATCAGAGTCGTTCAAAGCCGCGCACCTTTTCCCAATCGGTTACTGCAGAATCAAAGGCAGCCAGTTCAATCGCGGCGTAGTTGAGGTAATGGTCAACTACTTCATCGCCGAAAGCGTCACGGGCAAAGGTGGATGACGCGAACAGATCGGCCGCTTCACGCAGCGTTGCCGGAACCCGCGGAACATCGCTCGTGTAGGCGTTGCCTTCAAAGGCATCGTCGAGTTCAAGCTCGTTGTCGATTCCGTAGAGCCCGGCCGCGATGAGGGCGCTGACGGCAAGGTACTGATTCACGTCTCCGCCGGGCACGCGGTTTTCGACGCGCATTCCGTGGCCTTGACCAACGACGCGCAGCGCACACGTGCGGTTATCGAGACCCCAGGCGAGTGCGGTGGGAGCAAAGCTTCCCGGAACGTAGCGCTTGTACGAGTTAATGTTGGGGGCGGAGAAGAGCGTGAGTTCGCGCATCACCGCGAGCTGGCCCGCAATAAAGTGACGGAACATTTTTGACATGCCGTGTTCGGCATCCTTGTCGGCAAAGACGGCGGTGCCGTCGGTTCCTCGCAGACTGATGTGGATGTGGCAGCTATTGCCTTCCTTCTCGTTGTACTTCGCCATGAAGGTGAGGCTCTTGCCGTGCGCATCGGCGATTTCTTTCGCGCCGTTCTTGTAGATCGAGTGGTTGTCGCACGTGTCGAGGGCTGAGGCGTAGCGGAAGCCGATCTCTTGCTGGCCAGGGTTGCACTCGCCTTTGACGCCCTCGCAATACATGCCGGCGCCATCCATACCGTTGCGGATGTCGCGCAGCAGCGGTTCCATTCGTGTGGACGCCAGCACGTTGTAGTCGATGTTGTAGTCGGTGGCGGCAGTCAGCTCGCGATATCCCTTCTTCCAGGCGTCGCGGTAACTGTCGTCGAAGACAATGAATTCGAGCTCAGTGGCGACGAACGTATCGAGGCCACGTTCTGCGAGGCGGGCGAGTTGGGCTTTGAGAATCTGACGGGGAGAGGGCGCCACGGGCGTTTCGTCATGCCAGCGCAGGTCGGCAGTTACTAGGGCGGTTGCCGTGAGCCAGGGCGCGCGACGGAGGGTGCCGATGTCGGGCACCATGACCATGTCGCCATAACCGCGCGACCAGCTCGACATGGCGTAGCCCTCGACAGTGTTCATGTCGACGTCAACGGCCAAGAGATAGTTGCAGCATTCGGCACCGTGATCCGCGGCATCCTCAAGAAAGAGTCTCGCTGAGAGGCGCTTGCCCACCAGTCGTCCCTGCATGTCGGTGAAAGCTACGAGAACCGTGTCGACTGCGCCACTGGCAACATCGTCTTTGAGTTCTGCGAGCGTGAGGTTACCGGAGCTGGGGGACATTAACTTCTCCTCATTAAGCAAGTCAAATGGTGCGCTTTCCGACCATTAGAACACATCGATGACTGTGTTGCTCATAAATCTTCCCCAACATCGCGGGAAATTTCTGTGGATTATGGGTAGTCAACAACCATTGATAACCGTATAGTCATCGCAAGGATTCTCCCAGCATTGTGTGATCGACCCGTCGGTGCACGCAACCAGACTGCAAAGGAAACAGGATGTCCAAAGACACACTGAACGTCTCCGGGGTGAAATACACGACGGCTGCGGCCGGGTATTTCGAGAAACGCACACTCAAACGCACGGCGGGAATCTGGGGGCTGTGGGGGCTCGCGGTTGCAGCCGTTATCTCGGGCGACTTCTCCGGCTGGAACTTCGGAATCGGGTTCGCTGGCTTCGGCGGAATGCTGATCGCCTTCGCCCTGCTCATCTTTATGTATTACGGAATGATCTTCAGCATCGGTGAAATGGCATCCGCCATGCCACACACCGGCGGAGCTTACTCCTTCGCTCGTGCCGCAATGGGCCCGTGGGGCGGCTTCGTCACGGGGCTCGCTGAGACGATTGAATACGTTGCTACTACGGCGGTCATCGTTTACTTCTCAGCGGGATATGCCGACTTCATTACGAGCGAGCTCTTGGGCTTCTCGCTGCCGGCGCCAGTGTGGTGGCTGATTCTGTACATCGTGTTCATCGGGCTAAACTCGGCCGGCGCAGCGATTTCATTCAAATTTGCGATCATCGTGGCGATTGTTTCGATCACCATCCTGCTCGTCTTCTCCGTCATGGCAGCATTCTCCGGTCTTTTCAGCTGGGACAACTTGTTCAACATCGCCGCCGACCCGGGGCAATCATCCTTCCTGCCTCATGGCATAGTGCCGATTCTCTTCGCGCTTCCCTATGCCATGTGGTTCTTCTTGGGAATCGAAGAGTTGCCGCTCGCTGCGGAAGAGGCTCACAACCCTGTGCGTGACATCCCGAAGGCCGGGTTGATCGCTCGCACGACGCTGATCATCACGGGTCTTCTGGTGCTCTTCCTCAACACGGGAATCGTTGGTGCTTCTGAGATTTCTACGTCGGGAGAACCCCTACTCGATGGATTCCGTGCGATCGTCGGAGACCAAGCAGCGGCGGCCCTCGCGTTGTTTGCGCTCATCGGGCTCTTCGCGTCGTTGCAGGGAATCATGTTTGCTTACGGACGCAACATGTATTCACTGTCACGCGCCGGTTATTACCCGAAATTCTTGTCGCTCACCGGCAAGCGTCAGACTCCCGCTGTTGCGCTCTTAGTGGGCGCAATTATCGGCTACGTCGCTCTGGTTCTCGTTGACAGCCTCGGCGGCGCAGATGGTGTCGCGGGTGCAATCGTCTTGAACATCGCGGTGTGGGGCGCTGTTATTGCTTACGTGCTGCAGATGGTGTCGTTCCTGATTTTGCGCAAGAAATACCCGAACGCAAACCGCCCCTACCGCAGCCCCTGGGGTGTTCCCGGAGCTATTATCGGCGGCGTTCTTTCGTTGGCGATCTTCTTCGGCTTCTTCATCAACGAGCCCGCTCGTCCGGCGATCGGCGCCATCGCTGTGGTCTACATCGTGATGCTTGCGATCTTCGGGCTCTACGGTCGCAAGCGCCTCGTGCTCTCGCCTGAAGAGGAATACGCGATCTCTGGCGGGCTCCACGGGGATCCTCAAAAGGAGGGGTATGGCGGCGCCGTCGAGGAGGAGCTTCTCGCTGCTGACGGTCGGGACGAACCTCGGAGCTAATTGAGTTGTACGGCCCCGTCGGCATCGTTAGGGATGTCGGCGGGGCACCCCCACGACGTGGTGCAGTGCGCACAGCGGAACCAATTGCTGTCAGAGCGTTCGTGGGCACCATAGTTTTCGCACAGGGGGCATTCGGCCATGGTGTTCGACATCGTTGAATCTGGCTCCCTGTTCGCAAGATCTCGCGGTACTTCGAGTTGCCGCGACGCTACACACCATTATTGAGATAATTTCGGAATTAAGCATCCCCCTCATCTGGGCGCGTGGAGATGGGCGCCAGTGTTATGGCCAGTCACGGCATCGCCGCGGCGAATGTCATCATGGAACTATCCCCACGATCGGAGCCTCGGATGCCACACCCCCTCGTCACCGCGAACGAACTTGCCGCACTGCTCAACGATGCGTCCTCCGGGGGAGCGCCGGTACGGGTTCTCGATGTGCGCTGGAGCTTGGGCGGGCCCGCTGGGCTACCTCTCTATAGGGAAGGGCACATCCCTGGTGCGGTGTACGTCGACCTCGACACCGAGCTCGCCCGCCATGGGGAACCGCAGGAGGGGCGGCATCCGTTGCCTGATGCCGCAGATTTTCAGGCTGCCGCGCGCGGCTGGGGTCTCAACGATGGCGACACAGTTGTTGTCTATGACGACTGGAACAGTCTTGCTGCGGGCCGCGCGTGGTGGTTGCTGCGTTACATGGGCGCTTCCGACGTGCGGGTACTCGATGGCGCGCTGTCCGCGTGGACGACGGCCGGGCATCCACTCGCTGTCGGCGCTGACGATATGACGAGTGTCGTGCCGGGCGCGATCACGCTGAGCGCTGGTCACGAGCCCGTGTTGAGTGCCGACGACGCTGCGTCGCTTCCGGCGAATGGCGTGCTGCTCGATGCTCGCGCCGGTGAACGCTACCGGGGCGAGACCGAGCCGATCGATCCTCGTGCCGGCCACATCCCCGGGGCGATCAGCGCTCCGACATCAGCAAACTTGGATGACGCTGGTCACTTCCTCGACCCCGACACATTGCGCGAACGCTACGAAGCCCTCGGCGTCAGTGTCGATCGTGCGGTGGGGGTGTATTGCGGTTCCGGGGTGACGGCGGCGCACGATGCTCTGGCGCTGACGGTTGCGGGCTTCCGCCCGGCCCTCTTTCCCGGATCGTGGTCTGCTTGGGCCAATCAGCCAGAGCGACCCGTCGCGACTGGGGCTACGCCCTAACGGCGCGGCGATCTAACGGCGTTTCACCGCGCTCCCTTTGACTACCGAATGGCCCCGACACCGAAGTGTCGGGGCCATTCGTGTGCGGGATTTAGGAAATCACATCCTGCAGCAGTTCTTCGTTGAGGTCCTTGCGAACCATCGACACGATGTAGCCGATCACAAGAGCGATGAATGGTGACAGCACGAGGAACCAGCCGAAGGCGTTGAGTCCGAATGCGGTGACGGTCGGGTCGACTCCGGCGGCAAGCGTGAGATCACCGGCGAGGAGGCCGAAGCGTGACATCAGCAGGTACTCGGCGAGAACGAGACCAATGAATGCCAGGATCGGCGCGATCATGGTGACGAAGATGTTCTCGGTGCCCTTGTTCATCAAGAAGAAGCGGATGATCGCCACGCAGACGAGCGCTTCGATGAGCACGATCGCCACCACGGCGAGGCCACTGAACCAGAAGAACATGTTGCCGACGGGGTCGAGCTGGAAGGCGGCGAACAGAACGATCACCACACCGCTAATGATCGACACGATGATGGATGCGCGGCCGGGGGCTCCGCGACCGTTTACGGTTCCCACTGAACGCGCCAGCACGCCACCGCGGCCGAGCGCGAACAGGTAGCGGCTTGCGGCGTTCTGGAACGCGAGCAGTCCGGCAAACAGGCTCGAGAGCACGAGGATGCTCATGAGCGTGGCAAGCCACGGTCCGACGTATTCGCTCGCGAGAGTGAAGAGCACGGCGGCCGGGTCTTCGAGACCGGCTGAACGTTCGAGCGTCTGGTCGATCACGTTCGAGGCGCCCATGCCGGTGACGAGGGCGAAAGCGGTGAACGCGAACAGCACGGTGATGAGGCCGACCGCGAGGTAGGTCGCACGGGGTACGGCGCGTTTCGGGTCCTTGCTTTCTTCGCCGTAGATGGCGGTGGCTTCGAAGCCGATGAAGGAAGCGAACGCGAACGCGAAGGCGATTCCGGCTGAGCCAGCGAGGCCGCCAGCCATGATCAGGTCAGGCGAGAACGATGCGGCCCAGTTGAGGCCCTCGGGGCCGCCATCGGCGAGGATCGCGACGGCAGCGATCACGAGAACGATGAGCTCGGCGAGCATCAGTACGCCGAGCAGCTTGGCGCCGACGTCAACGCGAGCAAGCGAGAGGCCAGTAACGACGATCCACGCGAGAAGTGTCCAGGCCCACCAGGGGAGAAGCCCAACCTGTCCGGCCATCACTCCACCAAAGAAGCCATAAATGGCGAGCTGGATGGTGAGGTAGGCGAGTACAGAAACGAAGGAGGATGCGATTCCGGCGTTGCGCCCGAGTCCGCGACCGACGTAGGCGAAGAACGCACCGGTGTTGGTGACGCGTTGGCTCATCGCGGCGTAGCCGACGCTGAACAGGAGAAGCACGATGCCGGCGAAGAGGTAAGCGCCGGGGGCTGCTGCACCGTTGCCGAGAACGATGGCGACGGGCACGGCGCCGGTCATTCCGACGAGTGGTGCGGCGGCAGCCACGACAAAGAAGACGATTCCGATTACGCCGAGTCGCCCTTTGCGCAGGGTCCGATCGGGGCTTTCCTGGGATTTTTGGTCAAGCGCCATAGTGAAACTCCTCGTTGAGTTCTAAATCAAGTCGTCCGTATCCGAACGAGTTGGGTTCAACAATGGCGAAGACAGGGTGACTTAGTCAAGGGTTTCTGGAAATTCATTCGGATACGAACCGTTTTGGGCTACACTCTGGCGCATGACCGAACTCAACGGATTTCTTCCTCCACTCACCCCTCAAGGGTCAAGTTCGCTCGTGCCGAAGATGCCCTGGTACTACTCGGGAACGCTGCTCACTGTCGAGTATCTGACCGATCCAGCCAACGTACGTGCGATCCTCCCTGACGATATTGACCTCGCCCCTGAACAGCCTGGCGCTGTTGCCATCGTGTGGGCCGACTGGCAGTCCTGCAGCACTGGCGGCCTCGAACTGCTCGACCCTGTGCGCGCTCAATACCTCGAAGCCTTCATGGTGGTGCGGTGCTCGCACAAGGGCATCGTGTACAGCCGCTGCGTCGCCATCTGGGTCAACAAAGACTTCGCCATCGGCCGCGGTTGGTTTCAGGGCTACCCCAAGAAGCTCGGCAACATCGCTGTTACTCGCGTCTTCAACGCGGGCAAGGCCACTCCCAAGCTCGAGAACGGTGGCCAGTTCGGCGCCTCCATCGCGGCGTACGATCACCGCCTCGCTTCGGCCGTCGTCACGCTGCGTGAGCCTGCTGAAAGCAACGGCTTCGTCAACGGCCACAAAATGCTGCACAGCCGGTTCATGCCCTCCATCAGCAAGGATGCCGGCATGTCCCTCGACCAACTCATCACGATGGGCGGCACCGACGTCGAGATTGGCGAGACCTGGAAGGGTGACGCCGAGCTTCACCTCGGCGATTCGCAATGGGATGAGCTGCACTCGATCCTGCCCGTGCAAGAGATTCTCGGCGGCTACTACCGCGAGATCGGCGTCACCTTCAACGGTGGCGAGCTCGTAGAGGACCGCTCGAACGCTATCTAACCTCTTTCACCGCAAAAAGCCCCGCCGAGAACTTCGGCGGGGCTTTTCGTGTGTCTAGCGGTTCACCGGTTTAGTAGTCGGCGAAGTATTCGTCGATCTCCCACTGGCTGATGTCGCGCGTCGTCTTGTCGGCGACAGAGTCTTCGTAGCGCATCACTTCATCGCGCTTGAGCACGCTGAAGACATCAATCACAGTGCTGCCCATGGTCTCGCGCATCACCGTGTCGGCGTCGAGAGCGTCTAGGGCGGCGCTGAGAGTCATCGGCAAGATCGGTGCCGACTCGTCTTCGTAGGCCCAGCCCGCGACTGCTGCGGGTGCCGTGAGCTTGCGCTTGATGCCATCAAGGCCAGCAGCCAGAGTGGATGCGATCAGCAGATACGGGTTCGCTGCCGGGTCCCCGAGGCGCACTTCCAGTCGCGTTCCCGCGCCGCGCTCAGGCGGCACCCTCAGCATTGCGCTGCGGTTGTCGTGGCCCCAGTTGGCGCGGTAGGGGGCCAGAGTGTCCGGGCCGAGGCGCTTGTAGGCGTTGACGGTGGGGTTCGAGAGTGCGGCGAGTGATCCGGCGTGGGCGAGGATTCCACCGATCATGTGGTTGGCGGTCTCTGAGAGCCCAGCGCCGCCATCCGACATGATGTTGTTGCCGTCGCTGTCGACGACGGAGAAGTGCAGGTGGAATCCGCTGCCGCCTTCGTCGTCCCAGGGCTTGCCCACGAAGAGGGCGTGCTTGCCGGTGCGGGCGACGATGTCGCGCACGGCGGTCTTGAAGAGGAAAGTGCGGTCGGCGGCATCCAGTGCCTCGCTGTGCCAGAGATTGATTTCGTATTGCGAGGGGCTGAATTCGTGGTTGCCGGCGAAGACGCCGATGTCCATGCCGTCGAGCATGCGCATGAGGTTGAGGAATTGCCCACCGGGGTCGACGTGCTCGCCGGTCGTGTAGACACGGCCGGTGCGGCTGAGGCTGCGGCTCCACCCGTTGTCTTCGTCGTAGTTGGCGATATAGAACTCAAGTTCGGGGCCGACGGTCGGGGTGAGGCCGAGGGCGGCATATTCTGCGATCACGTTCTGCAGCACCGAACGTGGTGCGACGTCGCTGGGGCTGTGGTCGGGGTTGAATGCATCGCCGATGACGAGGGCAACGCCGGGCTCCCACGGCATCATCGTGAGGGTCTCGGGGTCGATCTGGGTGAGGAGGTCGGGAAGGCCGGATGACATGATGTCGTTTCCGTCGAGCACGCCCCCGCCGGTGGTTGTTACCCACACGCCTTGGCAGAACAGCGGAGACTTCGTGCGATGCAATTGGCTGACGAGAAGATCTTTTGAGCGGGTGATTCCCAGCACATCCGGGAAAATCAGGCGCAGAACATCGATCCCTTTTGCCTGCAAGTCTGCTTGAAGTGCTGCTATGTCGAGAGTCATTCTTCCTCCGAAAAATAAATCGTTCGGCACTGAACGATTAGTGCGATACTAAGGCACACAGCGGTGTGGCTGTCCACTCATCGCCAGAAATTTACCTGAAAGGTACACAGATGAGAGCTCTCCTGGTGCAACACGATCACGTCACCGCGAGCGGCCCAGTGGGGGATCGCCTGCGGGAACGCGGCTTTGAGATCGACGAGATCATGGTCGTCACCGAGGAGAATTTCGACAACCCGAACGTTGACTTCGAATTTCCGGATGCGTCGCAGTACGACCTCGTGATCCCCATGGGAGCGCCGTGGGGTGCGTGGGATGACGCGTGCATCGGCCGCTGGTTGCAGCCAGAGCTCGCGTGGGTGCGCACCATCATCGAGGCGGACATCCCGGTGCTCGGCATTTGTTTCGGAGGCCAACTGATTGCTCGCGCTCTCGGCGGCACGGTAGCGCGGGGTCAGAAAGCCGAAATCGGCTGGACCGCCATTTATAGCGATGACACCTCGTTAGTCTCCAACGGCCCGTGGTTCCAGTTCCACTATGACCAGTGGACGATGCCCGAAGGCGCCGTCGAGATCGCCCGCAACCCCGTGGCACCTCAAGCCTTCACGTATGGCCGCAGTCTCGCCGTGCAATTTCATCCTGAGCTCAACGAAGCAATTCTTGAGGGGTGGCTCGACCAGGGCGGCATCGATGAAGTGACCGCCGATGGTCAAAACGCCGCGGTGATGCTCGCGCAGACCCGTGCGGAAGAGGCCGTCGCCGGTCAGCGCACGGCCGCACTCGTGGATGCATTCCTCGACCGCGTGGCGAAGCTCGGCTAGCCAGTGCTCGCTGGCTGGGTTCGCTCGCCGAGCATGGCTAGCGAGCGGGCCTACTGCGCTTTCACGACCGTGAGTAAAATCACGGAGTCTTCGAGCGCATCCACGGCATGAACCTCGATGGGAATGGGGAGCAGATCGCCTGGCTTGCCCTCCCACGATTCGTCGGAGGATCGCAAAGCGATATGGCCGACGATCACCTGCAGGGTCGCCTCACCGGGGCTGGAATGCTCGGAGAGGCCTTCGCCGGCGCGCAGTGCCATCAACGTCTGTCGCAGTTTCGCGTCCCGGCCGCCACAGATCGTCAGCGCGCTTCGCCCGTTATTCGACGCGACAGCACTCGCTAATTCTGTTGCCGCCAATTCGGTCAAAGAAACAGCTGTGTTCATCTCGTCACCCCTTTCGTGCACCGGTCGGCTTCATCGCCGTGGCCTAAAACTACCCCAGGCGCACGTTATCGCAGCGTTTCAAGCGCCGCCATCACCTTGGCAACCTCGGTATCGGGGTTCACGAAGGCGAGTCGCAGCACGCTCTGACCGCGCCAGGATGTCGGCACGCACAGAATGACGCCGTCATGAGCCGCTTGCTTCGACCACGCTGAATACTGCTCGGCCGTCCAGCCGGTGCGCACAAACAGCAGCACCGAGAGCTCTGGCTCGCGCACGAGTTCGAGATAGTCGGTCGCCTCAATCGCCCGAGCGACTTCGCGGGCGGTCGTCACTGAGGCCTCGATCGCATCCCGATACTTATCGGTGCCGTGGGTAGCGAGACTGAACCAGAGGGGCAGTCCGCGCACGCGCCGTGAAAGGTGCAGTGCGAGCTCGCTGGGGTTCCACTCGTCGCGGTCGATGGCATCCAGATAGCTGGCGTGCTGGGAGTGCACGGCGCGAGCCAGCTCGGGCTCGCGATACACCAGCGCACAGCAGTCATAGGGTGCGAAGAGCCACTTGTGCGGGTCGACGATAAAGCTGTCAGCCCGTTCAACACCGTCGAAGAGGTGGCGGATGCTCGGGGCGGCGAGCCCCGCACCACCGTAGGCGCCGTCGACGTGCATCCAGACCCCGAATTCTTCGCAGACATCGGCGATGTCAGAAAGGTCGTCGACGAGGCCTTCGTTGGTGGTGCCAGCGGATGCCACAACAGCAAACACGTTCGGTGACTGTTCGAGAACGGCCCGCAGGGCAGCTCCGGTCATGTGCCCTCGTTCGTCAATGGGGACATCGACGACGTCAACGTCGAGTGCTTTCGCCGCCGACTGGATCGACGAATGCGCGTTGGTGGTGCACGCGAGTTGCCAACCCCCAGCCGGGCGGCCACCGCGACGAGTCTTGGCTGTTTCTCGCGCGGTCATGAGCGCCGAAAGGTTGCCCGAGGTGCCGCCGGAAACAAAAGTGCCGCCAGCGGTCTCTGGCCAACCGAGCAGCCCGATGATCCACTGCAGGGCTTGGTTCTCGGCAAAGATCGCGCCAGCACCCGACTCCCAGAGGCCACCAAAAATGTTGGCAGAACTGGTGACGAGGTCAAACGCGACTGCTGCGCGAGTGGGCGCGGCCGCGATGTAAGCGAGGTTCAACGGGTCATCTTGAGCACGAGTTGCCGGCTCAAGAATCTCGTCAAAAATACGCAGGGCTTCCGCGCCGCCAATGCCTTCGGGACGGATCGCTTCACCAACCTCTGCCGCCAGATCGGCCGCGGGCCGAGCAGTTGACAGGGGGTCGGTTTTACGGACCATTCTTTTGGCGGTCCAGTCGAGGGCGAGCTGCACTACTTCAGTCTCGTCGCCCCATACTGCGTGGGGTCTGCCTTGTGGCCGAACTTCGCTCATGCAACTACCTCGCTCATGTGCCTACTTTGCTAATTCAACGCGTACCGGGAGTCGCTTGATTCCGTTGACGAAATTGCTGCGCAGACGGTCAGGTTCACTGAGCTTCGTCATTCCGGAGATCCGGGGCAACAGGTTCTCGAACATGATACGGATCTCTAGGCGTGCCAGAGAGTTTCCGAGACACATGTGCGGGCCGCCACGACCGAACGCCATATGTTCGTTGGGGTTGCGGGTGACATCCATCTTGTAGGGGTTTTCGAAGACTTCGGGGTCGCGGTTGCCTGCAGCAAACCAGGTGACGACCTTCTGGCCCTCCTTGATGGCTTGGCCGTTGATCTCGGTGTCCTTCGTCGCGGTGCGACGGAAGTGGTAGACCGGGCTCGCCATACGCAAGAACTCTTCGACCGCCCACGGGATCAGCTCAGGTTTTTCTTGCAACAGCTCAAGCTGGTCAGGGTTGTCCATGAGGTAGTTCATGGAGTGAGTAATGGTGTGACGCGTGGTTTCGTTTCCCGCAACAACGAGCAGCAAGAAATAGCTGTTGAAGTCACGCTCGCTGAGCTCTACGCCGTCCATCGGCGTCTGGTTGACGAGGCGCGATACGAGGTCGGTGCCGTCTTTGCCGCGACGTTGATTGGCGAGGTCATTGCCGTACTCGAACACCTCGCGGGCAGCGGGGGAGCGGAACGGTAACAGGCGGAACTCTTCACTCTCGGCGGAGCTGGCCAGAACATCAGCGTGTTCCGGATCGTCGTTTCCGATCATCCGGTTGCCCCAGTCAATGAGCTTGTAGATGTCGGTGTCGGGCACGTCAAGCATTTTGGCGAGCACGCGGATGGGGAAGTCGGCCGCGACCTGGTCGACGAATTCGAATTCCTTGTTGGCGAACGCTGCATCGAGAGTGCTTGCGGTGAGACCACGGAGGAAGGTCTCGTAGCCGGCGACAGCCCGAGGGGTGAACTCGCCCTGCATGAGACGGCGAAGTGCGCGATGACGAACGCCGTCGGTCTCGAGCATCGACTTGCGAGCCTCAATTTGGTCAGCGTCGAGTTCTTCGAGATTGACGGTGCCGCGTTCGCTGGAGAACGTCTCGGTGTCTCGCAACACCGAAACGATGTCGTGGTAGCGGGTGAGCGACCAGAAGCCGTGGTTGGGCGCTGGTTCTTCTGACCAGTGCACGGGTGCGTCAGCGCGAAGCTTGTCGAACACGTTCCAGGGTGTGCCGTTCTCGAACAGATCTAGGTCTGCCAGGGTGACGTTCGCCATTGAAGTCAACTCAATCCTCCGTGGGTTGTTTGGATACAAACAATATGCCACACCGGCACGATTCTGTGAGCGATGCGCGCAAAAACTTTCTGAACGCCGGGGGTTGGATAGAGTAACCGGAGCTAAACGCGAGCGAGGGGACCCTCCGTGGCCGGACCACACACACTGACTGAGACTGAACGCCAAGTGCAGGCGAAGGTCGGCGGCTTGCCGCTCGATTACTCCGCTATGGCTGTTGCCTCGAACCTCTTTCGCGCCGCAAACGCCGTGCGCAATCACTTTGAGCGCACAGTGCTTTCGGAGCACAACCTCTCGTGGACGGCCTTTGTTGTGCTGTGGGTTACTTGGATTTGGGAGCCGATCGAGACTCGCCAAATCGCTCTCGAGGGTGGATTCTCTAAGGCCACGCTCACGGGGGTTCTCACAACCCTTGAGCGCCGCGGCTGGCTCATTCGTGAGCGGAGTGCGAGCGACGGCCGCCTCGTTGTGGTGAACCTCACCGACCGCGGTCGCGAGCTCATGGTCGAGCTCTTTCCTGCCTTCAACCTTCAAGAACAGGCTGTCACTGGCCCGGTTGATCCCAGCAAGCGCGAAGAGCTGGCCGAGATGCTGCGCGTGATCACTGCTGGCGTGGAGCCCAAAAACTAGTCAGCCCAGAATTTTTGGTGGTCGGTTCCCCCTAATGCTTGTTTGGGGTCGAATCACTCGCTAAGGTAAGTCATTAGCATCCGAATGACTTAACGGCGAGCGATTCGAGACGGGAACACTATGACCAACGTTCAAGTAGCAGGAGTGACCGTCGATACGCGGCACTTCATCAACGGAGAGCGCGTCGCCTCCGCCGACACCTTCACCAATGTGTCACCGATCGATGCCAGCGCCCTCGGAGAAATCTCCCGCGGAGGCCAACGCGAAGTCGACATGGCTGTCGCCGCAGCCCGTGCAGCATTCCCCGGATGGGCTGCCACCAGCCCGAAAGACCGTGCAGCAATCATGCACAAGATCGCCGACCTCGTCGAAGAGCGCATCAGCGACCTCGCCAACGTCGAAACGATGGACAACGGCGCGCTCCTGCGCAGCCACCTACGCGGTGTCATGCCGCGAGTGGCCCACAACTTCCGTTTCTTCGCTGACTACCTCGTGAACGACCTCGGGCATCCCGACTTCGAAACTCGTGGTCACAACAACCACGTCTCGTGGGATCCCTCGGGAGTCGCCGCTCTCATCACGCCGTGGAACGCGCCGCTCATGCTCGCCACCTGGAAGATCGCTCCGGCGCTCGCCGCGGGCGACACGGTAGTGCTGAAGCCGGCCGAGTGGACGCCGCTCACGGCATCCCTCTTCGCCGACATCACCGCTGAAGCGGGTCTTCCCGCTGGAGTCTTCAACGTCGTACAGGGGTATGGAAAAGAGGCGGGTGCCTCGCTCGTGGAACACCCCGACCTCAGCCGCATCTCATTCACCGGTTCAGTGCCGACCGCAAAGTCCATCGCTCGCGCCGCAGCCGACAACCTCACCCCGTGCAGCTTTGAGCTGGGCGGCAAGAGCCCGTGCATCGTCATGGAAGACGCCGACCTCGAGCTCGCAGCAACCCTTGCCGTTGAGCAGTACGACAACGCCGGCCAGGTGTGCCTCTCCGGCACCCGCATCCTCGTTCACGAAAATATCGCGGATGACTTTGCTGCAGCATTCCAAGCGAAGGTCGAGTCCCTGCGTCAGGGCGACCCTCGCGACATCGAGACCGACATCGGCCCGCAGGTTCACCGCGTGCACTTCGAGCGCATCAAGGGATTCGTCGATCGCGCCAAGGAAGGCGGAGCAGACATCCTCTTCGGTGGTGGGCCGAACGCTGAACTCGGCGGTCTCTACTTCACGCCAACGCTCGTCAAGAACCCTGCGCTCGGAAGCGAGATCGTCACGCAGGAGGTCTTCGGGCCGGTGCTGACAATGCAGACATTCACGACCGACGAAGAACTCGTCGCGATGGCCAACGGAACCGAATTCGGGCTCGCCGCCATCCTCGTTGCGGGCAATCGTGAGCACGCCGACGTCATCGCCAAGCAGCTGGTTGCCGGCACGATCTGGGTCAACTGCTTCTTTGTGCGCGACTTGCGCGCACCGTTCGGTGGCTCCAAGAAGTCGGGTGTTGGCCGCGAGGGCGGTACCTGGTCATTTGATTTCTACGCAGATGTAAAGAACACGGTGGTTTCACCGAACGGATGGAAGGAATAGTCATGGGAGAAGTTGTTGGCGCTGGGCTGATCGCCCACGTACCTACGATCATGTTGCCTCAAGAGATCCGCATGGAACTCAATGAGGGCAAAGATTCAACGCTCGTTGAAGGCCTCGAACGACTCCGCAAGGACTACTTCGAGAATGACGATTACGACACTGTTGTCGTGCTCGACAGCCACTGGGCGACCACGGTTGAATTCGTCGTTACGGCGCACGAGCGTCGCCACGGCAAGTTCACGTCGGAGGAGCTTCCTCGTGGAATGAGCGGTGTGCCGTACGACTTCATCGGCGACCCCGAGCTCGCGAAGCTCATGGGGGAGCAGGCTGAAAAGAACGGCACGTGGATCACTCCGATCGACGACGAGTACCTGCCGATCATGTACGCCACGATCAACCTGTGGGAGTACCTCGGCAAGGGCTTGCCCGATAAGAAGTGGGTGAGCGTCTCTATTTGTCAGACCGCCACCGATGAAGACTTCTTGCGCGCGGGGCGTGCGATTGGTGAAGCGATTGCCAAGAGCGACCGCCGCGTCATCCTGCTCGCCTCCGGTGCCCTCTCGCACACGTTCTACAAGCTGCGCGATCTGCGCAAGCACGAGATGGCCGATCCGGCCCACATTTTCTCGGATGCTGCCCGCGAGGCAGACTACGAACGTCTCGACTGGTTCAAGGCTGGCGACCACGCGCAGGTGTTGGAAACCATGCCCGCGTTCCAGAAGGTTCGCCCCGAGGCCATGTTTGGTCATTGGCTCATGACGGCGGGTGCCATCGGTGAAGAAGCCTGCACCGCTCCCGGCGTAATGTACAGCGACTACGAAAACTCCATCGGTACCGGTCAGGTTCACGTGTGGTTCCCGAAGCCAGAAGGTGGCTTCCCAGCAGCAAAGGATGTGGTTCTCTCTCGTGACTGAACTCCGCAGAATACTTCTTGATGGATACCCGACGCAGGTAACGCGTCACGGTGACGTTCTCGTCTCCGGCGATGGCCGCGAGGTGGGAGTCGACGAGGCGATCCATTTGCCTCCGACCGAGCCGAGCAAGATCATTGCCGTGCACTTGAACTACGCAAGCCGCACCGAAGAATTCATGACCAAGCTGCCCGCTGCACCGACCTACTTTCAGAAGCCGGTCACCGCACTCAACACCCACAAGGGTGATGTTGTGCGCCCTGAAGGCTGCAAGTGGTTGAACTTTGAGGGTGAGATTGTCATCGTCATCGGTCGCACGTGCCGCAACGTGTCGCCCGAGCAAGCCAGCGACTATATCGCCGGTTACTCGATCGGCAACGACTACGGTCTGCACGATTTCCGAGACACGGATGCCGGTTCCATGCTTCGTGTGAAGGGCAGCGACACTCTCGCCCCGGTTGGCCCCGGTCTCGTCACGGACTGGGATTTCCGCGGCAAGCAGTTGCGCACCATCGTGAACGGTGAGGTCAAGCAAGACGACAACACCGACAATATGGAGTGGGACATGAACTACCTCGTGGCCGACATCGCACGCACGATCACGTTGAGCCCCGGTGACATGCTGTTCTCGGGAACGCCCGCGTTCTCGCGTCCGGTTCAGCCTGGCGACGTTGTTGAGGTCGAAGTCGAAGGTCTGGGCAAGCTCACGAACCGCATCGTTACGGGCCCGACTGCCATCCGCACCGACGTGGGGGCACAACCCACCGAGAGTGAAGAGGTAATGTCGACAGCAATGGGTGGCGACTGGGAGTTCCGAGGCATTCGAACTCCGTCGAAAGATCTCTACCCGTCGAAAGTTGAGGAAAAGCGATGATCAAAATCGAAGTCGACATGAACCAGTGCCAGCACTACGGCCAGTGTGTGTTCGAGGCACCCGACAACTTCAAGCTCAACGACGACGACAAGCTCGAGTATGTGGCTGAAGCGCCCGACTCGGAGCGCGACAACATTGAAGCCGCTGTTGATGTGTGCCCGATGCAGGCCATTCGAATCGTCGAATAGTGACTGTGGCTAACCCCGCCGCACCGGTCGTTATTGTCGGTGCGGCGATGGGTGGGCTGCGCGCGGCGGAGTCTCTTCGCCGTTCGGGCTACACCGGTGCTATCCGCGTGGTTGGCGAAGAACTTCACGCCCCCTATAACCGTCCGCCGCTCTCCAAAGAGGTCTTGGCCACTGACGTGACCCATGAGGCTGTGGCGTTTCCGTCGCGCGCCGAAATGGGCGATGTTGAGTGGATGCTCGGGGTGCGGGCAACCGCAGTCGACCTCGATGCGCACACTCTCACCACCGATGACGGGTCTGTGCAGGAGTGGCGTGCCTTGGTTATTGCGACGGGTCTTCGCGCTCGCCGCTTGGATTTTGCCCCGATCGCTGGCCGTCACGTTGTTCGTTCGCTGGATGACGCGATGGCTCTGCGTGCGGAACTCACACCGGGTGCCCGCGTCGTCGTTGTCGGCTCGGGTTTCTTGGGTTGCGAACTGAGCGCCACCGCTCGCAAGTTGGGCTGCGCGGTCACTATTGTGACGCCGAGTGCTGAGCCCATGATGCGTCCTTTGGGTGACCTCGTCGCGAAGGAAATGCGTCGCCGTCTCACCGAAGAGGGCGTAGAGATTTTCTCCGGTGTGACTGTTGCGGCGATCAACGGCGAGGCTGCGGTCGAGTCTGTTGAGCTGAGCGATGGCCGCGTTATTGAGGCCGATGTTGTGATTGAGTCTGTTGGTTCGCACTGCAACATCGAGTGGCTTGAGGGCACGAACCTTGATGTCTCGGATGGGGTGCTCGCCGACAACGCGATGCGCGCGGTCACGACCGATGGAATCGCTCTCGATGACGTCTACGTGGTGGGCGATATTGCTCGCTTCCCGAACCCCATGTTCGATGACGTTCCGCGTCGCGTCGAGCACTGGAACATCCCGACCGACACCGGCAAGCGTGCTGGTGCCGTGCTGGCGGCACACCTTGCCGACGACGGTTCCTTTGCTGATGTGGTGGCGAAACCCTTCGCTCCGGTGCCGTCGTTCTGGTCTAACCAGTTCGAGATCAAACTGCAGGCCTACGGTCTGTTGGGGCTGGTGTCGGATGACGACATCCGCGTGCTTGAGGGAGACCTCGGCGACCAGGCTGCCGTTGGTTACTATCGCGACGGTCGTCTCGTAGGCGTGCTCGGAATTGGCATGAAAGCCGCGCTGCTGCCGTATCGCAAGCAGATTGCGGAGGGCGGCGCGTAGCCGTTTTCGCACCGCTACCTCTGGGCGCTGGAGAAGCGGGGTCGTAGGCTGGGCTTATGACTCCCGCTTCGACTATCGCCGTTGCCCAGTTCGTTCCCGGCCACGATCGCGATGAGAACATCGCGCAGATCACCGAGCTCGCTGAGCGTGCCGTCGAACGTGGCGCGAGTTTTGTGATCTTTCCGGAGTACTCGTCGTACTTCACCGCAACGATGGGCGAGGACTGGGTCACCGCCGCCGAGCCTCTCGATGGTCCTTTCGTGCAGGCGTTGACCTCGCTCGCGCAGCGGTTGCGGATTCATGTCGCTGCGGGCATGTTGCAGTCGAGCGATGAAGAAAACCGCTTCTGGAACACCCTCGTCGCGATTGCGCCGACAGGCTCCATCGTCGCGACCTACAGCAAGCAGCACCTCTACGACGCCTTCGGGCAGCGCGAATCCGACTGGGTCATCCCCGGGTCGATTGCCGCGCCGCAGACCTTCGCCTGGGAGGGCTTCACGGTCGGTTTGCAGACTTGCTACGACATCCGTTTTCCGGAGGTGTCACGCCGTTTGGTGGATGCCGGAGCCAACCTCATCGTCGTGCCCGCCGAGTGGGTGCGCGGTCCGCTCAAGGAATACCACTGGCGCACGCTGCTCACGGCGCGGGCGATCGAGAACACCGTCTTTGTCGCCGCTGCCGATCACGCCCCGCCGATTGGCGTCGGCAACAGCATGGTCGTCGACCCCATGGGTGTTGAGCTTGTGACGATCGGTGAGCGCACGGATGTCGCTGTCGCCCACATTGAGTACGCTCGCCTCGACGAGGTGCGGGCGACCAATCCGGCGCTATCGTTGCGTCGCTATGGCGTGCACCCGCTCGAGGAGCGTTAGGCCGAGCGCCGCTGTTCCGGCTCCCGAACTTCGGCCCAGACCTCATCCAGAGAAAGCCCAATAGCGTCGGCGACGGCCGCGATGGTGGGGAATGCCGGGGTAGCGATGCGTCCCGTCTCGATCTTGCGAAGGGTCTCAGGAGAGATGCCCGCGGCAAGAGCGGTGTCGAGGATCGACCGTGTGCCGCGCCCGCGCCGCAGCGCCATGCCGAGGCGTTTTCCGCGGTCGACTTCAGAGGGGGAGAGCGGCAATCGGACCATGCGTCGATTCTATACCGGGATAATATGGCCGGTATAGTTATTCGAAATGTTCTGGTGTGGAGGCGTCAATGATCGAAATTCTTAGCCCAGGAGAGTTGCTTCGTGCACGGGAGACAGGGGCTCTGGTCGCCCACATTTTGCAGACGTTGAAAGGTCGAGCGAAGGTCGGTACTAACCTGCTCGAAATTGACCGTTGGGCTCAGTCGATGATTCTGGAAGCTGGTGCTACCTCCTGCTACGTCGACTATGCGCCTTCGTTCGGTCGCGGCGCATTCGGTCACTACATTTGCACGGCGGTGAATGACGCGGTGCTTCATGGCCTACCGCGCGACTACTCGCTCGCCGAGGGCGACCTTCTTACTCTCGACCTCGCGGTGATTCTCGACGGTGTCGCAGCAGATTCGGCGATCAGTTTTGTCGTGGGGGCGTCGCAGCCGGCAGAGAGCCTCGCGCTGATCGACGTCACGCAGCGGGCGCTCGCTGAGGGCATTGCGGCGGCGCGACCCGGCAACCGGATTGGCGACATTTCACATGCGATCGGTACCGTGCTCAGCGAGGCGGGGTATCCCATCAATATGGAGTTTGGCGGTCACGGTATTGGCTCCACAATGCACCAGGACCCTCACGTGGCCAACGACGGGCGGCCAGGCCGGGGTTATCCGCTTCGCGCGGGGATGCTGCTGGCTTTGGAGCCGTGGGTGATGGCTGATACTGCTGAGCTGGTGACGGATGCCGATGGCTGGACTTTGCGCAGCGTGACCGGTTGCCGTACAGCCCACAGCGAGCACACGATTGCCATTACCGATGATGGCGCGGAAATTCTTACGCTGGTGCGTTAGTGACGCAGCTTCATCCCTGAGAGTTGAGCCGCAGCCCGCTCGAGCACGTCGGGCTTTTTGCAGTAGGCGAAGCGGATGAGCGTGTTGTAGTCGCCGTGGTTCGCGGGGTGCACGAACGCGGTGACAGGGATTCCGACGACTCCGGCGAGCTCCGGCAGCTGGCGGCAGAATTCTGCAGCGTCCGTCACTCCGAGGGGTGCGGCATCCGCAATGATGAAGTAGCCGGCTTGGGGTGTGCTCACGTCGAAGCCTGCGTTGCGGAGACCAGCGCTGAGGGTGTCGCGTTTGCGGGCGAGGCCGCTGGCGAGTTCGTCGAAGTAGCTGTCGGGGAGACCAAGGCCTGCGGCGATGCCGTGCTGGAGTGGTGCACCGTTGACATAGGTGAGGTATTGCTTCACCGCCATGATGGCCTGCAGGATGGGCTGGGGTGCGGTGATCCACCCGATTTTCCAGCCCGTGGTGTTGAACGTTTTGCCGCCACTCGAGATGCTGATCGTGCGGTCGAACGCACCCGGAAGGCTGGCGACCGGGATGTGTTCGAAGCCGAAGGTGATGTGTTCGTACACTTCGTCGGTGACGATAAGAGCGTCATATTTGTGGGCGAGCTCCACGATCAGTTCGAGGGTTTCGCGGTCGAGTACAGCACCGGTGGGGTTGTGTGGGCTGTTCAGGATAATGAGGCGAGTGCGCCCGCTGAAGGCGGCGCGGATGTCGTCGTGGTTGGGCTGAAAGTCGGGGGAGCGCAGCGGCACCGTCACGTGGGTGGCGCGCGCGTAGTTGATCATGGCGCCGTAGGCGTCGTAGAACGGTTCGAGGGTGATGACCTCGTCGCCTTCGTTGGTGAGTGCAAGGATCGTGGCGGCTAGCGCCTCGGTGGCACCCGCTGTCGCGAGAACTTCGGTGTCGGGGTCGAGTTCGATTCCGTAGAAACGTTCTTGGTGTTCGGCGATCGCGTTGCGCAGCACCGGGAAACCGTTGCCTGGCGGGTACTGGTTGGCACCGTCACTGATTGCTTTGCGGGCGGCATCCAACACTTCGGCTGGTCCGTCTTCGTCAGGAAAACCTTGACCCAAGTTGATGGCGCCGCTGGTAACGGCAAGGGCCGACATTTCGGCAAAAATTGTTTGGCTCAGCTGCCCGTCGGCGCCGAGCAGCATGGCGCCATTGGCGGCGCGTTCCCAAGATCCGGTGACTGTCATTGTTCCGCAAGCCTAACCACTTGCGGTGCTGGATGCGGCGTCTGGCTGTGAAAGTCGAGCGCCCCGATCGTGGCGGATGCCTAGCGTCGATATATGCGGCTACCGAACCTCGTACGTGCGTCGGTTGGCGTGCTCCTCTTAGCGCTGCTGAGTGGATGCGTGCCTTCCGATGCGACGACCCCACCCGAGCCCGCAGCCACGTTCGTTGCGCCCTACGCGACCGACGAAGAAGCGCTCGCGGCAGCCGAGGAGGCGTATGCGGAGTATTTGCATATTTCAGATCTCATATTGCAGGAAGCCGGGGCGGATGCTGAACGGATAGCTGCAGTAGCTACGGGTGAATTCGCCCAAATCTCTATCGATGGCTACGAGGCGATTGCAGCCGACGGTAGTCACAGCACAGGTGCTACAACTTTCGATTCGATGACGTTGCAGCGCTACTCAGCAACAGGTGGGAACAAGGAGATCATTTCGGTTTATCTCTGCCACGACGTTAGCGATGTAGATCTTCTGGACAAAAACGGAAAGTCCTTGGTCCCTTCTGATCGACGTGATCGTGTGCAGTTCGAAGCCAGCTTTGACTTTGATCCCGCTAGCGAGCGCCTCTCGATTTCTCAACGTGCAGTCTGGGCAGATCCGGAATGTTAAAAACGCTCGCCGCTCTTCTGCTGACAGCAGTTTTTGTCTCCGCAGCTCCGTCGGGTGCCGATGTCTCCGACACTCCGAGCGACGGGGATGTACTCACTGGTTCGTACTCTTCAGGCGGAGTGGATGTTGAATCCACCAGGGAAACCGGTGGCTCGTCCGGCAGTGGGGGAGACGACGTCGCTGGTAGTTCAGCAAACTCGGTGGCGACTGAGCCCATCGTGAACCTCCGTTGCGGTGAGGGCGTTCCCTTGGGCTGCAAAGTCATCGGAAATCCACCTCCGAAAGCCACGGACGCCACCGGGCCGCTCAGCATTACCGATATCGCGACCTTCCGCCCTCGACCTCCCACTGCGGGGATGCAACCCAACCAGTGGATGATCGTCGGCCTCGACACCAACTTCTACGCCACGACATCCGCCCACGTCGTAGACGGCACCCTCTTCGGCGGCACCGCCCAAGTCAGATTCACGCCCACCTCCTACAACTGGGACTACGGCGACGGCACCACCTCCACCCTCGGCACTGCAGGAACCACCTGGGCGAAGAGCAAGATCGCCGAATTCGATCCGACACCCACCAGTCACGTGTTTGAGGAGCCTGGCAACTACACGATCAGTCTCGCCGTCACCTATGCCGCTGAATACCGTGTCGCCGGCAGCAGTTGGCAGAACGTCGTCGGCACCCTCACCATCGTCGCGCCGCCCCTCACCGCGACCGCCGGGCACGCCACCACAGTGCTCGTCGACCAAGACTGCATCGCCAACCCCACCGGAATCGGCTGCTAATCCTCTCGACCACAAACCGAACACAGAACAAAAACCCCGCGAAACCGGGCTACCAGCTCGGTGTCGAGGTCAACTCCTTTCAACCGCGCAGCCCACCCACAGCAGACCTAAATAGAATGCACAGGTTAGCGATGGAAGCTTGCATCGCTGAAAGGAGCACACCATGACTCAGGTCCCCGAAGAACCCACCCCCGAAGAAACACCCGAAGATGCAACACCCGAAGAGAACAGCACCCCAACCAGCACCCCCGAAACAGCACCCCAGGTTTCAGCGACTCCCGTCGCAGCCAACACTGCGGAAACTCCCGCAGCAGGCAATACCGCGGAAACACCCGCCGGCGTCGACAGCGCGCCCACACAGACTTCCTCCACCGAAGCCGCACCCAGTGCCGCCCCGGTGGAAGCCCCGCCCGCTGCAGGTACAGCGATTGCCGCGAACGCTGCGACTCCAAGCGCACCTGCTGAGCTCGTCACATCTTCGGCCGCCATGGCCCCCGCTGCACCCACCGTGCAGACGGACTCAGCCTCTGCTGAAACAGGGGCACACCCCGGCGCAAGCTTCGGCCCGGCTGCAGTTCCAGCAGCAGCTGCCGATCCTGCCGCACCCAAGAAAAAGCCCCGCATGACACTCGGCCTCGTAGCCGGATTTGCCATCGTCGCGCTCCTCGGCGGTGCATCCGGTGCAGGCGTCACGCTCTGGGCGCTCGGAAACCAAGCGACGTCAGCTGTCAGCGGCACCGCGAGCCCCGCATCCATCACCGTCAACGACCCGGGGAACGCAACTCTCGTCACCTCGGTTGTCGCTAAGGCTGCTCCCGCGATCGTCACCATCAACGTGACGGGCCAGAACGCAGGCGGAAGCGGATCCGGCGTGATCATTAGTGAAGACGGCAACGTCATCACCAACGCTCACGTAGTTACCCTCGATGGTGAAGTCGCAGACCCCGCCGTCACCGTCACCACCAGCGACGGACGCTTGCTTTCGGCGACCGTCATCGGCTTCGACGCCATCTCCGATATCGCCGTCATTCACATTGATGACGTCAGCGACATGCCCTTCATCAGCATTGCCGACTCCAGTGAGCTCAACGTAGGAGACAGCACCGTCGCGATCGGTGCGCCCCTGGGACTCTCGGGAACCGTCACGAGCGGAATTGTGAGCGCACTCAACCGCAGCATCACGATCGCTTCATCGGCTCTATCCGAAGACCCCGAGGCAAGCACTGAAGCCCCCGACGACAGCGGCGATCAAGACCTCTGGAACTTCGACCTCTTCGGCGAAAACGGCCAAGAAAACGGACAAAACTCGTCTGCTCAGGCCTCAGTAGCCCTCGCCGTGATCCAGACGGATGCCGCGATCAACCCCGGCAACTCCGGTGGCGCCCTGCTGAACTCCGACGGTGAACTCATCGGAATCAACGTCGCCATCGCCTCCTCCGGTGGAACCGCAGGCAGCATCGGTGTTGGCTTCGCGATCCCCTCGAACGTTGCCAGCCGTGTCGCCAACGAGATCCTCGAAAGCGGAACGGCCACCCACGGTCTCCTCGGAGCTGCAGTCGCCGATGTGACCGACGACCCCATCCAGAGCGATGCAGAAGTAGTTGGTGCCAGCATCGTCGACATCGTCGCCGGTGGAGCAGCTGAGGATGCCGGACTCAAGGTAGGCGACATCGTCACCGGATTCGATGGACTCCCCATCACCAACAAGACAGACCTCACCGCTCAGGTGCGTGCTCAATCGGCAGGCGAAACCACGCCTCTCACCTACGTGCGTGACGGCAAGGGATACACCGTCGACGTCACTCTCGGTGCTCTCCAGTAACACCGAATGACCACGTGTGCGGCGTGTGCGGGCCCTAAGCCTGCGCACGCCGCACACGTGTGTAACCGCTGCAATTCGCGCCCTACGCGATAAGCTCGACCGACAACCCGGCCCGACGTATTGGAACCCATGGCAAAGAAGGCTCAAGCCCTCACTGGTGTGTCGTACGTGATGCCCGTACTCAACGAAGTTGAACACATTGAGGCAGCCGTCGACAGCCTCACAGCCCAAGACTATGAGGGTCCCTTCGAGATCGTGCTCGCGCTGGGTCCGAGCATCGATGGCACCAATGCCGTCATCGACGAAATGGCGCGGGTTGATCCGCGCATCCGTCACATCACCAACGAACTTGGTTCCACTCCCGGCGGGCTCAACGCTGCTATCCGCGCTTCCACGTATCCGATCGTGGTTCGTGTCGATGCGCACTCCGTGTTGCCGGCCAACTACACCCGCGTCGCGGTTGACACTCTTGAACGCACCGGTGCCGACAACGTTGGCGGCATCATGAAAGCTCAAGGCCGCACGCCTTTCGAACGGGCTGTCGCTCACGCCTACGGGTCGCCTGAAGGTCTCGGTGGCACCCAGCATCACACGGGCGGCAAAGAGGGCCCAGCTGATACCGCTTACCTTGGCGTCTTCCAGCGTGAACGTCTCGTTGAGGTCGGACTCTTTGACGAAGACATTAAGCGCGGCCAAGACTGGGAGCTGAACCGCCGTTTGCGCGCTACCGGCGGCACCGTCTGGTTCACGCCCGAACTTGAAGTCGTCTACCGGCCGCGGTCCAACCTGCGCACCCTTATTCGACAGTTCGTTGCCACCGGCATTTGGCGCGGTGAGCTCGCTCGCCGCTTTGGAACGGCAAATTCGCTGCGCTATTTCGTGCCACCGTTGGCTGTTGTCGGCACCGTAGTCGGGCTCATCCTCGGAATTGTTGCGAGCAGCACCGGCACCGGCTGGCTGGCCGTCGCCTACGCTGCGCCCGCGATCTACGCACTCTTCGTCATTGCTGCGGCTGCTGTTGCCGCGGCGAAAGACGGGCTACGATCAGGTCTTTGGTATCTGATCGTGCTTCCCTGTATCCACTTTGGCTGGGGCAGCGGGTTCATTCTCGGATTCCTGAAACTCACCAAGAACATCACAGCGCATACGGGAAGGTAATACCGTGTCTCCTCACACACCACCGCAGCCCGCTACGCGCCCCGAAAGCATCGCCCAACTGCGCGAAGTAACGCAACCGCCAGAGGTGCGCCTGCGAGCCAATGCTGAACACTGGACGGCATCGCTCTACCTGCGCGACATTTCCCCCTACCTGACGTGGATGCTCCTCAAGACGTCCATCAGCGCTAACGGTGTCACCGGGCTCATGATCCTCACCGGCTGGCTCACGGCCGCCGCGTTGCTCATCCCCGGCATGACCGGTGCTGCTCTCGCCCTCTTCCTCGGCCAACTGCAGATGCTCGTTGACTGCAGCGATGGTGAAGTTGCTCGCTGGCGCAACACGCGTTCGCCAGCAGGGGTATTCCTCGACAAGGTCGGGCACTACAGCACAGAAGCGCTCATCCCGATTGCCCTCGGCCTCCGCGCTGCGGGCTGGCCGCTCGACTTCCCCGCCGACTTCGCGTGGACCACTGCCGGTTTCGCTCTTGCCCTCATCATCGTGCTGAACAAGGCTCTCAATGACATGGTGCACGTTGCTCGAGCCAATGCCGGCCTCGACAAACTCAGCGACCGCAAGGGTGAGGCGGTGCCGAGCCATAGCGTCGTGGCGAAACTCCGTCGCCTTGCTCGCTTCGTACCTTTCCATCGCCTGTACCACTCGGTTGAGCTCACGATGATCGCGTTCGCAACGGCGATCGTCGCACTCTTCGTGCCCGCACTCGCCGCAGAGCGCACTGTGCTGCTCATTCTGCTGCCGCTCGCACTTCTCGCACTCGCCGGTCACTTTGTGGCCATCATGGCGTCCAAGCGCGTTCGCTCATGACCCACCGCATCGGCGTTGTTTCCCTCAGTCAGGGAAAGCGCCCCGACGACCTCGCGCGCGGCCTTGCCTCGCTGCAGGCGCAGCAAAGCGTTGAACTCGACATCATCGTGGTCGGCAATGGCTGGAACCCCACCGGGCTTCCGGATGCCGTCCGCGGTCTTCACCTCGAGGCCAACCTGGGCATCCCCGCGGGCCGCAATCGCGGTGTCGAGCACGTGCAGGGTGACTGGATCTTCTTTCTCGACGACGACGCCAGCATCCCATCTCCGACGTTCCTCAGCGACGCTGTGGCGCTCATGCAGGCTGATCCGAGCATTGGACTGCTGCAGCCGCGCGTAGAGGATGCCGAGGGCAAAGAGAACCCACGCCGCTGGATTCCGCGCATTCGCAAGGGCGACCCACGGCATCCGAGTGATGTGTTTTCCGTGTGGGAGGGCGCTGTATTGATGCCGCGTCCGCTCTTCGACGAGATCGGTGGGTGGGGCGACCCCTACTTCTATGCCCACGAAGGCATAGAGCTCGCGTGGCGAGTGTGGGGTGCCGGCAAACGCGCTTGGTACGCCGGCAACTTGGTGGCGAATCATCCGGCAATCGATCCGGCTCGTCACAGCTACTACTACCGCCTCAATGCCCGCAACCGCGTGTGGTTGGCCAAGCGCAACCTGCCGGTGCTGTTGGTGCCGATCTATGTTGCCAGCTGGACGGCTATCCAAGTTCTGCGCTCAGCCCGCAACCCGGTGGGCATGCGTGCCTGGTGGGGCGGCTGGTTTGCGGGCTGGCGAGAGAACCCGGGTGGTCGCCGAAGCATGGGCTGGGCGACCGTGGTGCGGATGGCGCGTGCCGGGCGCCCTCCAGTGATCTAGAGCGACCCTCTCGCGTTAACGAACGAACGGCGCCCCGCTTTCGCAGAACGCCGTTCGTCGGTGTGAATTTAGTACTTGGTACGAGGCTTGCGCGTCGGACGATCTTCGTAACGGTTGCCACTGTCACGCGATGTGTTGTCGCGACCGGCATCGTTCCGGGGCGCAGAATCGCGGTTGTTGTAGCCACGTGATTCTTCACGTTCGCGGTTAGCGCGAGCGCCACCCTCGAATGAGCGATCGCGGCTGGGGTACTTGCCGTCTCCGCCTCGCGCTCCGCCGCCGTTTGCCTTGCGGTCGGGAGCGATCTCGATCAGCTTGCCGCTGATGCGAGTGTCGCGCAGTCGCTCCAACACATCTTTCGACATGTCGGCGGGCAACTCGACGAGCGAGAAGTCCGGACGAATCTGAATGTGACCGAAGTCGTCGCGGCTGAGGCCACCCTCGTTGGCGAGAGCGCCAACGATCTGGCGGGGTTCAACGCGGTGACGCTTGCCGACCTCTATGCGGTAGGCAGCCATCGGCTTGGTCGAACGGGGGCGACGCTCGGGGCGGTCGCCACGATCTCCGCCGCGTTCTCCGCCACGCTCGGGGCGATCGGTGCGTGCCTTGCGGTCGTCGCGCTCGATGAAGCGCTGGGCGCGTTCCTCTTCTGCCGACAGCAACAGGGGAGTCTCGCCCTGGGCTACAACGGCAAGAGCGGCAGCAACATCCGCCTCAGGAATATCGTGGTGCTCAACGTAGTGAGCAATGATGTCGCGGAAGGCCGAAATGCGAGGCTGCTGGTTGAGTGCTTCAGTGATGGCGTCATCGAAGCGAGTGAGTCGCGTGGAGTTGACGTCTTCAACCGAAGGAAGCTGCATCTGAGTGAGCGGCTGGCGTGTTGCCTTCTCGATGGCAGTCAGCAGTCGACGCTCGCGAGGAGTGACGAAGCTGATCGCCGAACCACTGCGACCGGCGCGACCTGTGCGACCAATGCGGTGCACGTACGACTCGGTGTCAACGGGGATGTCGAAGTTCACGACGTGGCTGATGCGGTCAACGTCGAGTCCACGAGCTGCAACGTCTGTTGCTACGAGGATGTCGAGCTTGCCCGACTTGAGCTGGTTGACGGTGCGCTCACGCTGGGCCTGAGCCACGTCACCGCTGATGGCGGCGGCCGAGTAACCACGGGCGCGCAGCTTCTCAGCCAAGTTTTCGGTTTCGCTCTTCGTGCGAACGAAGACGATCATTCCTTCGAAGTTTTCGACCTCGAGGATGCGGGTGAGCGCATCGACCTTCTGCGGGTACGAGACAACGAGGTAACGCTGGCTCGTGTTTGCCGAGGTGGTGGTCTGCGACTTGACCGTGATTTCTTCGGCGTTGTTCAGGTACTTCTTGGAGATGCGGCGGATTTGCGCCGGCATCGTGGCCGAGAAGAGTGCAACCTGTTTGTCGTCAGGGGTGTCAGCGAGGATCGTCTCAACATCTTCGGCGAAACCCATCTTGAGCATTTCGTCGGCCTCATCGAGAACGAGGTACTTGAGCTCGGAAAGGTCGAGCGTGCCCTTGGCGAGGTGGTCCATGATGCGGCCGGGAGTACCGACAACAACGTGAACACCGCGGCGCAGTGCCGACAGCTGAACGCCGTAGGCCTGCCCACCGTAAACGGGGAGCACGTGCACGCCGCGCATGTGAGTGGCGTACTTCTCGAATGCCTCACACACCTGCAACGCGAGTTCGCGGGTGGGGGAGAGCACGAGTGCCTGAGGCTTGCTCTGGGAAACGTCGAGGCGCGAGAGAATCGGCAGCGCGAACGCTGCAGTTTTTCCCGTGCCGGTCTGGGCGAGGCCGACTACGTCGCGCCCCTCCAGAAGAGTAGGAATAGTGGCTGCTTGGATAGCCGAAGGCGTCTCGTAGCCAATGTCGCGAACCGCTTTCAGTACCGCATCGCTGAGAGCGAGGTCGGAGAAAGTGATCGCGGTCTCGGTGGTATCAGACGGTGCGGTTGAATCAGAATCGGTCATTCTATCAATCGTACCTCTATAATCCCCAAAATCCTGCGGTTCCCAGCGGTCTCGCCGGGTAGGGGCCTCCGAGGGGAGGGCAGGTACTATCGAAAGCGCGGTCCAACTACCTGCCGCTGGATCAGCATCGGCTCGATAACGGAGCGGCGGGTGAGGTGTTCTATTGACCCTCCGATGATTTGATTGTGATCATGGCGCTACTGAAAGACTTCATAACCGCACGCAAGGTGGTGCGCTCTATGTTGCGTTCGCGCCGCAATCGGCGTCGAGTAGCGAACCTCATAGCCGAGCATCCGCTACCCGTTCCTGGTTCGGTGAGCATCGCGGTTTACTTCGCTGATACCAAGGTCAATCTTTACCAAATGCGCCAGTGGTATGCCCCGCTAGCCGAACTCTCGAAGAGCTTTCCGGTAGCGATCATTTCGCGGTCACCGAGTTCAGTGCTGGCGTTGTGGGATGAAGCGCCGGTACCAACCGTCTATTTGCGTCGAGTATCTGAGCTTGAGCAGTTTGTGGCCGAGCAGCCGTTGAAGATCATCTTCTACGTCAACCAGAACGCCAAAAACTTCCAGATGTTCCGGTACGGCCACATGTGGCACGTTTTCATCAACCATGGTGAGAGCGACAAGATGTACATGACGACGAACCAGTTCAAGGCTTACGACTTCAGTCTTGTGGCCGGGGATGCCGCGCTCGATCGTTTGAGCTACAAGCTCTGGGATTTCGATGTCGCCAAGAAGGCAATCCCGATCGGGCGTCCGCAGGCCGACCATTTCGCCGGAGAATTGCCCTACGCTCCCGACGACCGCACCGTTGTGCTCTACGCCCCCACTTGGGAGGGCGACCGCGATGCTGCCGCCTACGGTTCCATCGCCAGTCACGGCGTTGCTTTGACGAACGCGGTTCTCGCGAGCGACAAGCACCGCCTGATTTATCGCCCGCACCCCCGCAGTGGTGTTGTCGACCCTGAATACAAGCGAGCCAACATCGCGATCATTGCTGCGATTGCTGAAGCGAACGAAACTGACCCATCAGTGCAGCACATCTACGACGACGGCAAAGAGATGGGCTGGCAGCTTGTTGCAGCGGATGTCGCCATCACTGACGTTTCGGCGATGGTCTATGACCGGCTCGCCACCGGCAAACCGCTCATCGTCACGCGTCCGCTCTCGGAGCACGCTGACATCGATGAGGGTGGCTACCTTGGAGCGTGCGAGTGGTTACGCGCCGACCAGGCTGGCGACATCCTTTCGATCGCCCAGCGCGTGCAGTTCGACACTGAGGCGAAGGAACGCCTTGGTTATTGGGCTGAGCGTCACTTCGGTGACACGACTCCTGGCGCTGCGACTGCTCGCTTCCACGCAGCCATTGAAACGTTGATCGCCCTGTGGCATCGCCACGCCCAGTTGCACATTGGCGATCGACCGTCGAGCGAAGCGGATCCTTTCGAGGATGACGATGATGAGCCGACGTCTAACGAGTAGCTGATCTAGGGCTGGTCGTCGCTCTCGAGCTCGACCCATCCTTGGCGCTTGCGTCGCTGCGGCAATTGCGGCAATTTGGGCAGCGCCGGTAGCTTCTTGCGCTCGCCGCGCACTTTGGGCGTCTTGGGCGCTTTCGGCAGCGCAATTACGGGCTCAAGCCAGGATGGCAGGGTTGCCGGTGCTGGCCCGAAGCCTTGGCGGGCTGTGCGGATAATCTGACGGCCCAGAATGTTGTTTCCGCCACCGCCGATCACGGCGCCGATACCGAAGGGCATCAGGCGACCCACGATGTTGGTACCTTGGGCTGCAGCATACCGTTTGAGGAAGGTGTGCTTGATGCGGTCAGCAATCGGACCCATGAGCGTGGTTGGCAGGCCCTTGGCGAGGGTTTCGCCCCAGTACGCCGAGCGCGCGGCGCCCGTGCCGCTTGCTTGAGCGGCCAGTTGTTTTACGAGGTCGCTGCCGGCGGTGCCGAGCACCATCGTCATAACGAGCGCGCGTGCGCGGTCGGGGTCATCAACGACGATGCCGTGCACTTCAGTGACCGATTGAGCAAAGAGCGCGCTGGCCTCAAGGAACCCGGCCGTCTCAACGCTCGAGAGCGCGAGCGAGGTTCCCGTGCCGACGGCGGGGATGGCGGCACTTGCGCCTACGAGGGCGCCACCGGTGGTGACGGCGGCCAGATAGCGGCGCTCCAGAACGGCAATAATCTCATCCGGAGTCGCGTGCGGCTTGCTGCGACGGATGCTGCGGATATGGGCCAACACGACGGGACGCTGCACGGTGAGTACTCGGTCGATTCCGCGCACCACCATGGGGTGTGAGGTGCTCACTTCGCTCTTAGCCATAGTTTTAACCGTACCGGAGGACTCTGACGGCACTCCGAGAGTTGGGCAGCCGTTGAGCAACCGTGACGTTGGTGCGTCGTTGGACGGTTAGGCGCCGTAGTCCTCGTTATAGCGCGCGAGCACATCGTTGATCGGCCCGTCGAGCACGAGCTCACCCTTGTCGAGGTAGAGGCCTCGCGTGCAGAAGCGGCGTAGGTCTCGTTCGTTGTGGGAGACGAAGAAGAGCGTGCGGCCGCCCTTCAAGAGTTCCTCGATGCGGCGGTAACACTTCTCGCGGAATGCCTTGTCGCCAACGGCGAGAACTTCATCCACCAAAATGATGGGTTCCTCGAGGCGCGAGATCACGGCGAAAGCAATGCGCACGCGCATCCCGCTCGAAAGATGCTTGTAGGGCGTATCGATAAAACGTTCGATTTCGGCGAACTCGATGATCTCGTCGAAGCGTTCGTTGATCTCGCGCTTGGTCATGCCGTGCAGGCCTGCCGTGAGGTACACGTTGTCGCGCACGCTCAAGTCGTCAACGAATCCACCCGTGATTTCGATGAGCGGGGCGACGCCCTCACCAACGTGCACGGTGCCTTCGTCGGCGAGCATGACTTCGGCCACGAGCTTGAGTAGCGTGGACTTGCCCTGACCGTTGCGGCCAACAACACCAATTGCTTCACCAGCGGTGACATCGAAACTGACGTTGCGCAGCGCCCAGAACTCGTCAGAGCGTGCGCGGCGCTTGCGGCCAGCAAAGAGGTCTTTGAAGCTGCGGCGTGAGCGGCGGTTGAGGCGGAACCGGATGCCGGCGTCGTCAACCCGAATGACGTAGTTGTCGCCCATTAGATCTCTTTCAGCACGGCACGCTCGGTGCGCGTGAAGACAAGGATTCCGACAGCGACGAGGATCAGGCTCATGAGAGCTCCAATGATCACGGCATACCAATCGAGTTGCTCAGGGAAGAACGCGGCACGATACAGCGAAAAAATTCCGGCGAGCGGATTGAACGCGGCGAGACCGTCGAGGCCAAGCTTCTCCAAATCGGGGATGCCGTAAATGATGGGCGAGGCATAAAACAGAAAGCGCAGCGCGAGCTTGGTTGCTCGCTCAAGGTCGCGGAAGAACACCACCAGTGGCGCCACAATCAGGCCAACGCCGATCGTGAGTACCGCCTGCAGCAGCACGCCAAGCACGAAGTAGATTGCCTCCCAGTGCAGCACGGCACCGCTCGCGATAGCGAAGAAGGCGAGCACTGGCAGGCTCGCGATGAACTCGATCCCCTTAGAGAGCACGAGCCGGGCAACCCAGATCGTGCGAGGGATTTTGGTGGACCGGATGAGCTTGGCCTCACGCAGGTAGGCACGCGTGGCATCCGATACTGCACCGTTGAACCACATCCAGGGCAGCAGAGCGCTGAGCAGGAACACGATGTAGGGCTGCTCGCCCACAGCCTTGTCGAAGACCTGAGTGAAAACGAACCAGTAAATGCCCGCCATGACCAGAGGGTCGAGAACGGACCACACGTAGCCGAGGGCTGAGGTGGAATACCGCACGCGGAGGTCGCGCATGGTGAGCAACCAGAGAGTGCGGCGGTATCGGGTGAGGGGAGACCATGCAGGTCGCTCCAGTGCTGTGTTCGCCACGCCCCTATAGTAAACGGGCAATTCGACAATCAGCCGCACTCATTCGCAGTTGTGTGAGCGATTCTTCACTTTAAGCAGCAATGCCCGCCTCGCACTGAGTGCGAAACGGGCAAAAGCTGGGAGGCTCACTTGAGCCAGATGTCTCGTTAGACGAAGAGGTTGGCACGCTCGAGGTCTTCAGCGAAGTCCACCTCGATGGCGTACAGGTCAGAAATGTCGACGGGCTCGATGAGCAGGCGGTCTTCTTCGATGGCGAGCTCAATGCCGCGTTCGAAGTAGTCCTGGTCGCCGACCTTCTTGAGGTGACGCACGAGAGTTGCTTTGGCGTCACGCGAAATGTAGTTGATGCCAACGGCCTCGCCCAGTCCGCCCTTGACGGTCTTGGAGAGTTCCTTGATGTAGCCCTCAGCGTCGGTCGTGTACTTGACTTCTTCGTCAGAGACCTTCGCGGTGTTGACGCTGACGAAGGACTGGTCGCGAGCAACCATGGCCGCGGCACGCTCAAGAGCGGTCGGGTCGAAGACAACGTCGCCGTTCATCCAGAGAACTCCACCAGGAGCGGATGCCTGCAGTGCACGCATGAGGCTCTTGGAGGTGTTGGTCTGGTCATACTGCTCGTTGTAGACGAACGATGCCTCAGGGAATGCTTCGATGATGTGCTCAAGCTTGTAGCCGACAACGATCGTGACCTTGGCATTGTTGCCGAAAGCGTGACGGATGTTGTCGAACTGCTGCTGCATGATGGTGCGGCCATCGCTGAGCTCAGTAAGCGGCTTCGGCAACGAGCGGCCCAAACGGCTGCCCATTCCGGCAGCTAAAATTACGACCTGTGTAGTCATGGTGGTCTCCTCAGTAGTTCTGGGGCTCGGGTTCAAGGTTCATGATTTACCTACTGTTAACCCGAGATTGGAAAAAACGACACACCTTTGTGCGATAGTCAGGCTAACTGTGTCGGCCGAGAACTCCATAGATTTTGGAGGGTTGTTGCCTATTTGTGATGCAGGCTCATTCTCTGCGCATCTGATTGGTAGGTTTGGACAGTGGAAAACGCCCAAACACCCGACGAGGGCACGAAGTCTGTTGAAACGCCGGTAACGAAGCCCGCGAGCAGCACCCGGAAGCCGGCTACGGCCCGTGGTTCTCAAGCAAAATCGTCTATCGCTAAGCCAACAACTCCTGCTACTCGTAAGCCCGCCGCCAAGAAGCCCGCCGCTCGCAAGACGCCGGCCAGCACTACAAGTAGTGCTGCCGCAAACGTTGATGCGTCAAACGTAGATGCGTCAAATGTTGATGCGTCTGCCGGTGAGTCGCCGACCGCTCCGAAACCGTCGCCGACGACGGTGAAGAGCGCCGCGAGCAAGTCGACTGCCGCGAAGCCGACTCCAACCGCAACGAAGCGTGCTGCTGCGAAACCCGGCGCAGCCAAGTCGAGTGCCGCAAAGAGTGGTGCAGCGAAGCCAAGTGCCGCCAAGCCCAGTGCCGCCAAGCCCAGTGCCGCCAAGCCCAGTGCCGCCAAGAGTGGTGTCGCCAAGACTGGTGCCGCTAGCGCTGCCGCAACGACGAGCCAAGCGGCCCGGGGCTCGACGGCGCCTAAGCCGACCGCACCGAAACCCACCGCACCCAAGCCGACCGTGCCGAAGCCTGCTGCGTCGGAGACGGCTGCCCCCGACTCGGATGCTGTTGGAGCGGTCGACGTTGAGGCGCTCGTTGACGATCTTGTAATCGCTGAGAGCACCGAGGTCACGACGGATGCTGACAAGGCCGACGCGAGTGTCGTTGCCGATTCGCGCGCCCCGGGCGCCACCGCTGACGTTGCTGCAGAACCGGCAGCTGCGGATGACACCACTAGTGACGCGAAGAGCGACGCCGACGCGAAGGACGATTCTGACGCTGAGAGCGACTCTGACGCGGAGGACGATTCTGACGCTGAGAGCGACTCTGACGCGGAGGACGACGCGGAGCCCGCGGCCGTAGAACCCGCAGAGAAGCCGGATGCCGTACTCGCTGGACTCGCACGCCTGCGTGCTCTTGCATCGCAGTTCGCTGCGCCCGCAGCGGAAGCGGCCGAGAAAAAGGCGCTCGCCGAGAAGGCTGCCGCTGACAAGGCCGCAGCTGAGAAGGCAGAAGACGACAAGCGTGAAGCCGAGCGGGTCGAAGCAGAGCGTGCCGAAGCCGAGAAGGCTGAAGCCGAACGTGTCGAGGCAGAGCGGGTCGCCGCTGACAAGGCTGAGGCTGAGGAAGCTGCTGCGGAAGCCGAAGCGCTGAAGGCTGATGGCGAGAACGCTGACGCTGAAACTACTGAAGACCAGAAGCTCGCTGACGCTGACGCTGACGCTGACGCTGACGCTGATCGCGCTGCCGAGTCCGAATCCGACTTCGTCGCCGACACAGCTGAGGCAGCGACCACGAGCGCCGCTGGCGACGACGCAGAACCTGAGTCCGAAACCGCGGTGGCGGCAACGACGGCTCCCGCGCCGGAACGCGCGGCAGCAGCCGAGGCGGAACCCACCGACGAAACCACAACAGAACCTGAGCTAGAACCTGCGGCCGCGAGCGACGCCCTGGTTGCGGTCGACGCCACTGTGGGCCACGGACTTGAAGCGACATCCAGCGACGTCGTATTGGAAGTCAGCGGATTGTCGAAGGGCTTCGGCGACACTGTCGCGGTTGATGACATTCGTTTGAGCGTGCGCGCGGGAGTGTTCTACGGAATTGTTGGCCCCAACGGCGCCGGTAAAACCACAACGCTCTCCATGATCACCGGTCTGCTGCGCCCCGACTCGGGAAGTGCCACCGTCAACGGAGTCGACGTGTGGGCGTCACCAGAAGTCGCCAAGCGCTCCATCGGCGTACTGCCCGACCGCCTGCGCATTTTCGACCGCCTCACGGGTTCGCAACTGCTCTACTACTCGGGAGTGCTGCGCGGACTCGACGCCACCGAAGTGCGCAAGCGCTCCGCTGACCTCGCCACCGCCTTCGGCCTCGACGACGTCATGGGCCGCCTCGTAAGCGACTACTCGTCCGGGATGCTCAAGAAGGTCGCGCTCGCCGCAGCCATGATCCACTCGCCGCGCCTACTCGTGCTCGACGAACCCTTCGAATCGGTTGACCCCGTTTCGGCGGCAACCGTCACCCGCATCCTCAAGCAGTATGTCGATGCCGGCGGCACCGTGCTGCTCTCCAGCCACCGCATGGAACTCGTTCAACGCGTCTGCAGCCACGTTGCCGTCATCGTCGAAGGACGACTGCTCGCCGACGGCACCATCGACGAAGTGCGCAATGGAATGTCGCTCGAAGACCGCTTCGTGCAGTTGACCGGCAAAAATTCCAGTGGGGGAGGGCTCGAGTGGTTGAGCAGTTTCTCCGACTGAGACTAACCATCCTGGCGAACGCGTTTCGCCGAGGACCGCTCGTAGCATCCGCCATGGGACTGGTGCTGATCTACAGCGCCGTCCTATTCGTGATGGCCATCCTCGCCGTTGCCGACCTGCGCAACACCACCCCCGAAGTTGCGGGAGCCACACTCGTCGTCTTCGGCTCCGCCGTTCTGCTCGGCTTTCTCGTGATGCCCCTCGGGTGGAACGCGGATGACGCACTCGACCCGCGCAGATTCTCCTACCTCCCCGTCACCCGCATCCGCCTCGCGCTGCTTCTGCTGCTCGCCGGTGCCGTCAGTATCCCCACGGTGATGCTGGCCGGGCTCGCCGTGGCGCAAGTCATCGCGTGGTCGGCAAGCCTCGCATCCGCCCTTATCGCCGTGCTGTCGGGAATCGTCGTATTCGTCACGGCCATTGTCGGAGCTCGACTCGCCAGCCTCATCGCGGCCCGCTACTTGAGCACCCGGCGTTTGCGGGAAGGCTTCGGCATTGTCGCGATTGCTCTCGTGGTTGCCTCACTGCCCATCGCCGTCATGCTCGCTCTCGCCGACTACCAATCCCAAGTGTTGCCCGTGATTCGCCGGGTTGCCGCGGTGATGGAATGGACGCCCCTCGGCGTCGCATTTAGCGCGCCGGCCTCCGCAGCAGCCGGAGACAGCAGCGACGTTGTGGGCAAGCTCGCGATCGCGGTCGGCTTTTTGGCTGTTCTCGCAGCCTGCTGGTACTTCCTCTTGGGCTACGTGCTCTCTCGCCCTGAGCGCAGCGCCGTCGAAACGTACCGTTCGGGCCTCGGCTGGTTCCGCCTCATGCCGTCAACGCCACTGGGCGCCATCGCGGCACGAAGCCTCAGCTACTGGGCTCGGGATGCACGATATTTTGTCGCACTCGCCGCCATCCCCATCATCCCCATCGGAATGGTTGCCGCTCTTCTCGTCGGCGGCATCGGAGCCGACGTGATCGCGTGGATCCCCGTGCCCGTCATGTGCCTCTTCCTCGGCTGGAGTGCCCACAACGATGTTGCTCACGACAACACCGCACTCTGGACCCACGTCTCGGCCCACACCCGTGGCTCCGATGACCGGTGGGGGCGCATCGTGCCCAACTTGCTCGTGGGCATCCCGCTCGCCGTCGTCGGCAGCATCCTCACTGTTGTCATTGTCGGCAATGGAGAAGCGCTGCCTGGGCTCATCGGCCTCAGCCTCTGCTTGCTCTTCGCAGGACTCGGCGTTTCCAGCATCAGCTCCGCAGCATTCCCCTACGCGGCACCGCTGCCCGGCCACGGTGCGTTCATTCAGCCCCAAGCGCTCGTATCGAATGCGGCTACGGTGCAATCGTTTACCTTCGCGATCACCGTGCTGTTCGGATTGCCCGTGTTGGGCGTTGTCTTCTTCAACCCCTTCACCGACCTGCAACCACAGTGGGCAGCATTCATCGTGGGTGTAGCCCTCGGTCTTGTCGTGCTCCTCATCGGCGTGTACGGGGGCGGGCGAATCATGGTCCGCCGCGGCCCCGAACTGCTCGCGCTCTCCTCACAGAACTGATCCAGCACATCCCAAGCCACCTTTGCGGAAGCAAAGACAATGGCTTACGGCGACGGAAGTAGAATCGATCCATGGCTGACACCGATAGCACTGGCGGCGGAACCGACACGCTCGACCGCGAACTCGAAGAACTGCTCAACCAAGAGCAGGTTGAAGAGGGCGACCACGAGCGCTTCTCGCACTACGCACCCAAAAACAAGATCATGGAATCGGCGCTCTCGGGCAAGCCGATTCGTGCCCTGTGCGGAAAACTCTGGACCCCAGGCCGCGACCCCGAAAAGTTTCCCATCTGCCCGACCTGCAAAGAGGTCTACGAAAAGATGAAGGGCTAACGCTCAAGCTTTTTCGCTCGGCACACAGCCCTAGCGGTAGACCGTGGGCAGTACAGGTTCTCCGCGCGACAACCGGAACGCGGTTTGCGGCAGTTCTGACATGGCCGTTTCGCAGTGATCGCGGGCAGCAAGCGTGCCGCCATCACCGACCCACTGGTGATCGGCAATGCCCGCGGTCATGAGCGGAACGTTGAGGTCTCGGCCCTCGACATCCGGGCGTCCTTCGGACTCTTGATAGATAAGTTCCATGGATGCGACGCCATTGTCGAGAGCGCGCACCGCCGCCTTGTGACCGCCAATGGTGGCCTTCGCCGTCGACTTCTTGGCGACGGATACCCATTCGCCCGCATCGTTGTGGTGTGCGACAAGTTTGTAGACCATGCCGGCGGCGGGAAAACCTGAACCGGTGACCACGGAAGTGCCCACGCCGAATGAGTCGACAGGGGCGGCGCGCAACGCTGCGATCGCGTGTTCGTCGAGGTCGTTCGTCACGGTGATGCGTGTTTTCGTTGCTCCCAGCGAGTCCAGTTGGGCTCGAACGGCAGCGACTTGAACGGCAAGGTCACCAGAGTCGATGCGCACAGCGCCCAATCCGGTTCCGGCGACCTTCACGGCCAGCTCGACCGCAGTCTCGACGTCGTACGTGTCGACCAGGAGGGTTGTCGAAGGCCCGAGGGCGTCGACCTGCGCTTGGAATGCTTCTTCTTCGGAGTCGTGCAGCAGCGTGAACGAGTGCGCTGCGGTTCCCATCGTGGGCACGCCCCAACTGCGCCCTGCCTCAAGGTTGCTCGTTGCGCTGAAGCCGGCGATGTAGGCGGCGCGAGCGGATGCCACGGCAGAGCGTTCTCCAGTGCGGCGTGATCCCATCTCTGCGATGGGTCGCCCGTCGGCGGCAGACACCATGCGCGCAGCAGCGGAGGCGACAGCGGAATCGTAGTTCAGCACGCTTAACGCGAGTGTCTCCAGCAGCACAGCTTCGGCGAAGGAGCCCTCAACGGTGAGCACGGGGGAGCCCGGGAAGTAGGCGTCACCCTCCCGGTAACCACTGATATCGCCGGTGAAACGATAGTTGGCGAGCCAATCGATCGTGGTGGGGCTCACGATCGCGTTGCGCGAAAGGAACCCAAGCTCGTCGTCGCCGAAGCGGAACTGTTCGATGAGTTCGAGAAGGCGTCCGGTTCCGGCAACAACGCCGTAGCGGCGGCTGTCGGGAAGGCGGCGGGCAAACACTTCGAACACACACTGGCGTTCGTGGCGGCCACTGCCGATAGCGGCGTCGAGCATGGTCAGCTCGTATTGGTCTGTTAGCAGAGCGGTACTCACCCGACCAGAGTACGCGACAGTCCTTCAACGCTGTCGGGGAGTGTGCGGGCATCCACCACTACGATTGAAGACGTGACTGATGCACCTATTGGCGTTTTCGACTCTGGAGTCGGTGGCCTCACCGTAGCCCGAGCGATCATTGACCAGTTGCCGCACGAATCGATTCTGTATGTGGGCGACACTCTGCACTCGCCGTACGGCCCCAAGCCGATTGCCGATGTGCGTCGCTATTCGCTCGAAGTAATGGACCGCCTCGTTGACGACGGCGTGAAGTTGCTCGTGATTGCCTGCAACACGGCCTCCGCTGCAATGCTGCGGGATGCCCGCGAGCGGTACACCGAGGCGTACGGCATCGAAGTGGTCGAAGTGATCCAGCCCGCTACGAGGGCGGCAGTGCGTCAGACCCGCAATGGTCGCGTCGGAGTGATTGGCACCGAGGGCACGATCAAGTCGCGGGCCTACGAGGATGCCTTTGCTGCGGCATCCGGCATCGAATTGTTCACGCAGGCCTGCCCCCGTTTCGTCGAGTTCGTAGAAGCCGGCATCACAACCGGGCCAGAAGTTCTTGCTGTTGCCGAAGAGTATTTGGCGCCGCTCAAGGCTGCCGAGATCGACACTCTCGTGCTCGGCTGCACGCACTACCCACACATTTCGGCGGCGATTCAGTATGTGATGGGGCGGGATGTCACACTCGTCTCGAGTGCGGAAGAAACCGCCTACGACGTATACAGCACTCTCGTCGCTCACAACTTGCTGCGCGAATCCACGGCACCCGCTCGTCATGCCTTCGAAGCGACAGGCCCAGACAAACAGGGCTTCACCAGTCTGGCCTCCCGTTTCATGGGACCAAACATTGTGAGCGTCGAAACTTTTGAGACCGGCGCGATCAGCCTGCCACCGCTTTCCTAGCGAGCACCCACCGCTTACGACCACCAGACTTCACCGATAGACCGATAGACCGATAGACCGATAGAGAGTAGAAACATGACCCGTCACGATGGCCGCGAAAACAACGAACTGCGCGAAGTAACAATTGAGCGTGGATGGAGCGACCAGGCTGAGGGTTCAGCACTAATCTCGTTCGGTAAGACCAAGGTGCTGTGCACGGCATCCTTCACCAATGGTGTTCCGCGCTGGATGGCAGGCAAGGGCAAAGGCTGGGTTACGGCCGAGTACTCGATGCTTCCCCGCAGCACGAACAGCCGCATGGACCGCGAAGCCGTCAAGGGCAAGGTCGGCGGACGCACCCACGAAATCTCGCGCCTCATTGGCCGCAGCCTTCGCGCTGTCGTTGACATGAAGGCGCTCGGCGAAAACACAATCGTGATCGACTGCGACGTTCTTCAGGCCGACGGCGGAACCCGCACGGCAGCGATCACGGGTGCGTACATCGCGCTCGCTGACGCCATCGAGTGGGGCCGTGAGAAGAAGTTCATCGGCAAGAACTCGAAGGCTCTCTTCGATTCGCTCGCCGCAGTGAGCGTCGGAATCATCGACGGTGAGCCGATGCTCGACCTCGCCTACGTCGAAGACGTCCGTGCCGAGACCGACATGAACGTTGTTGTCACCGGTCGCGGTCTCTTCGTTGAAGTTCAGGGCACCGCCGAAGGCGCACCCTTCGACCGTAACGAACTCGACTCGCTGCTCGACCTCGCTCTCGCGGGCGGCACGCAGCTCACCGCGATTCAAGCTGCCACTCTCGGCCAGAGCAGCACCACCCTCACTGGCGCGTAGTCGTGCGCATCGTTCTCGCCACCCACAACGCTCACAAAGTTGCTGAGCTGCGCCGCATCCTTGGCCCAGCGCTCGACGGCCTCGAGCTCGTCGCCTACGACGGCCCTGAGCCGGTTGAAGACGGCGACACGTTCCAAGCCAACGCGCTGATCAAAGCGCGGGCCGCCGCTGCCCACACCGGGCTGCCGGCGCTCGCAGACGATTCCGGAATCTGTGTTGATGCGCTGGGCGGTGCCCCCGGCATCCACTCGGCTCGGTATGCGGGAACCCGCAACGACGTCGACAACCTTGAACTTCTGCTGGCCAACATGGTTGGCAGGGATGACCGCGCCGCCCAGTTCGCGTGTGCGGCAGCGTTCGTGGTGCCGGCCGGTGTTGCTGGCACAGCCGACGCTTCTGGTGCCTCCACAGCAGAGGTTCACGAGTTCGTGGAGCTCGCACTCTGGCCGGGCACTGTCGCAACCGAGCGGAGCGGAACTGAAGGGTTCGGCTACGACCCGATTTTCTGTCCGGATGGCCAGCCGGGAACATCCGCCGACCTCACCTCTGACCAGAAGGATGCGCTCAGTCACCGTGCTCAGGCATTCGCCGCGATCATGCCGATCGTGCGCACTCAGCTGCTTGGCAACTAGTCGTCGCCTGCCGATCGTCGGCGAGTATGTGCGCTGCGGTCTCGGCGTCGGGCGCAACAACGTAGGGTTGAGGCGTGTCTGAACATGATGATCCCCACGCAGTAGATCTTGAACTCCCCATCGCAGCCCGCATTACGGCCGCGAGCGAACGCCATGGCGAAGCCGTCATTGTCGAACGTGCCGTCTCTCTTATCGAGGGCAACAACGAGGGCAAAGAGTTCCTGCTGATTGTCGGTGGCGAACATGCTCAGGGCATCCTCGACGGCGCTCCGGTGCTCTACTGGCCTGAGCTGTGGGGAACGCGCGCGCTACTGCACGCCTGGAACGACAGTGCTGCGGATGCCGTACGCGCCGCTCTCAGTAACCAAGCGTGGCGTGTGCGCGAGATGGCGACGCGTGTTGTTGCTACTCGTCGACTCGACGCTCGCGAGCAGCTTGTGGCGCTCCTGACGGACGACACTGCCCGCGTTCGCGCGTCGGCAGCTCGCGCCCTCGGGACGGTCGGTTCGCTCGATGTCGTTGAGACGATCTCCGAGCTCGTAAAAGACGAAGACATTGAGGTCCGTCGCGCTGCTCAGCAGGCCGTGACCGCCATCCGTAAGCGTTCGCCTCAGGAATAGCGGCTTCTGGCCTAGTCGTCGAAGTCTTGGTTGAAGTCTTTCGGGTGCAGGGCTAGCTTTTCTGCTTCGGCATCGTCGAGAGCCTCGGCGCGGCCAGTTTCGCGCGCCTTCTTCGCTTTGTAGGACGAGCGGAAGTAGTGGTACGCCGTCGGTAGCACGGTGAGGGTCACAGCGGCGAGCAGTATCAGGTCGATGTACTCGACGATGAAATCGCTAAGCCAGGGAATGTAGCCGAGCAAGTAGCCGCCGAAGGTGAGCCCAGAGCCCCAGATGAGAGCGCCGATCGCGTTGTAGAGCGAGTACTTGCGGTAGTCCATGTGGCCAACGCCCGCCGCGACCGGTGCGAAAGTGCGCACGATCGGCACGAAGCGCGCCATGATGACGGCGAGACCGCCGAAGCGGGTGAAGAAGGCATTGGTGCGTTTGACATTTTCGACGCTAAAGAGACCTGTCTCTTTGCGTTCAAAGATCTTGGGGCCCACTTTGTGCCCAATGAGATAACCGACCTCACCGCCGAGGAAGGCGGCAAGGCTTATAGCTAAACAGACCCACCAAATGTCATATTCGATGACGCCGGCAAAGGTGAGAACGCCGGTGATGAGAAGCAGAGTATCGCCAGGAAGAAAGAATCCGACGAGGAGCCCGGTCTCGGCAAAGACGATGAAGGCAACGCCCAGCAGCGCGAAGGCCCCAAAACCGGTGATCAGGTTTTGGGGATCGAGCCAAGGGATAAGGGCGGTGCCTACCAAGGGGGTTCTCCAGAATCGTCGGCTAGGTGCGCGTAGTCGGCGACGTTAGCTATGTACGTCACAGAGTAACGCGTGCTGGAGGGGCCTCGCTGTGGGGGATACCCCCGGTTCTGCGTAAAACTGCGTATTCTTGCTTTCCTAAAGAAAGTAACTATCAAGGAGTGGGAATGAGTCTCGAACCCAGCACCAATCATGACCATGTGCACCTGGGTAACGTTTTCTCGGCCACGTGTCCGTGCCGCGATTTGCTGGATGTCGTCGCCAGCAAGTGGTCAGCCCTCGCGATCGGTGCCCTGTTAGGCGGTCGGATGCGCTTCGGTGAGCTTCAGCGTCACCTCGATGGAATTTCGCCGAAGGTGCTCACGAGCACGCTGCGCAAGCTCGAAGACTACGGAATCGTCGATCGCGAAGTCTTTGCCGAGGTTCCTCTTCGCGTGGAATACACCCTGACCCCACTCGGCCACGAAGCCGGTGTTCCTCTCGAGGCATTGCGTGTCTGGGCCGAGTCACAACTCGAGCACGCGCAGCGCACTGAGGCAGCGCGCGCACTCGTCTAGACACTTACCTCGGGGTAACTTGCCTCCCTTGCGGGTCACCACTATGAGCGGTTTAGCGTGGTGGCACACGCCAGCGATCACGCAAAGGACCCCATGAACATGTCAGCTCCCTCCCCTTTCAGCATCGGCTCAGCAGCCCCCGCCGTCATCACCCGCACTGGCGGACCGATTGAGAGCGAGGGAAGCCTGATCGACGCAGAACTGACCGTTGACGCACCAACCGGCCACGACATCCTCGTGGAAGTTGCTGCAGTTTCGGTCAACCCCGTTGATGTGAAAGTGCGGGCTGGCGGAGAAGTAGCCGATCGTGTTCTCGGCTGGGATGCCTCCGGTGTTGTTGCCGCCGTCGGCCCCGACGTGACACTCTTCCAGCCGGGCGATGAGGTTTGGTACGCCGGCGACATCACTCGCCCCGGAACCTATTCGCGGATGCACCTGGTCGATGAGCGCATCGTCGGACGCAAGCCGTCGAGCCTGAGCCACGCTGAAGCGGCAGCAATGCCGCTGACGACCATCACCGCCTACGAGGCGCTCTTTCACAAGCTCAAGCTCACGAGCGCCAGCACGGGCACTCTGCTCGTTCTGGGAGCCGCTGGGGGAGTGGGGTCGATCCTCATTCAACTCGCCAAGGAACTGACCGGCGTGCGCGTGATCGCCACGGCGTCGCGCGACGAAACCCGAGCCTGGGTCACCGAAATGGGGGCGGATGCTGTGGTCAACCACTGTGGCGACCTCGCGGCCAACGTCGCCGACGTTGCACCAGAGGGCGTGGACTGGGTCTTCACGTCGCAGACCGGAAAGAACCTGCCCGCGATCGTGGAACTGCTCAAGCCGTTCGGCGAGATCGTGGCCATCGACGACGAGGCCGGGCTCGACCTGCTGTCGCTCAAGGCAAAGGCGCTCAGCTGGCACTGGGAACTCATGTTCACTCGATCAGCCCAGCACACCGCCGACATGGTGCTGCAGCACGAACTGCTGGGCGAAGTCGCCGATCTGGTGGATGCCGGACGGATCCGCACGACGCTCACGCACACGTTCAGCCCGCTCAACGCAGAACAGCTGCGGGCCGCGCACGCACTCGTGGAAACCGGCGGAGCCATCGGCAAGACCGTCGTGACATCAGAAGGTTCATCTGCCGTGTCGGCGTGATCCTGCGACACGCCGCTCAACGATTCTGGATGCGAGTTCGAAGAAACTTTTTTCACAGAAACTCGCCACGTCCTGACCCACCTCATTCTTGTGCGTTTGTGTGCGAACTGTTCGATTCGACGAGTTCTGATACGTCGGGGTCATTCCACCGTAACGTCGCCGAAATATAGGCCAGAAATCGGGGATCTGCAGTCAATTTCGTGGTTCGTCGACCGGTGAAATCCGCTGCTACGGTTGTGCGAATTCGAGCTGGAGCGACACGCAGGATGTACGAACGAACATTCGCTCAGTTTCGAAAGGTTTCTCCCACCAGCCATCGAAATCAAGGAGTGTCACCTATGCGCACCACACGAGTAACGGCAGCATTTGCTGCCCTAGCCGTCACTATCTCCCTCGCCGCCTGCACAACAACCACGGTTCCTGAGGCAGACGGAACCGACATCGAATGGGTTGGAGCAGGCAAGGAAGTCTCAGAACTGGTCTTCGCCACGAATGTTAAATCGATGGGATTTGACTGGTTCAAGCGCATGGAGATTGGTGTGTTGCAGTTCGGCACTGACACTGGCGTGACCGCTTTTGAACAAGGGCCATCGACGGCAGATCCTGCGTTACAGGTGCAGGTCGCTCAGGATCAGCTCGCACAGGGAATCGACGCACTCATCGTTGTCCCCACTGAGGTCGCCTCGATGGAACCTGTTATGAAACAGGCGATGGCTGAAGGTGTCGTTGTCGTGACTCACGAAGCATCCAACGTAGAAAATGCTGTCTACAACGTCGAAGCTTTTGACAACACCGCCTATGGCGAGCACCTCATGGACGAGCTCGCGGCACTCTCTGGCGAGACCGGGGACTTTGCCGTCTTCGTCGGGAGCCTCGATTCGACCGCACAAAACGAATGGATGGATGCCGCTATCGCGCACGGCGAGGCTAATTACCCCGACATGAAACTTGTTGGTGACCGCCAGGTGACTGGATCGGATCAGAACACGTCGTACGCGCAGATGAAGCAGCTCATCGCGACGTACCCGAACCTCAAGGGCATTATTGGCGGCGACGCGCTTGATGTCGTCGGTGCTGGGCAAGCGGTTGAAGAAGCAGGCTTGCAGGACGCGGTATCAGTGCTCGGAACCAGCATCGTTTCGTACGCTGGTGACCTCCTGAAGACCGGGGCGATCGACCTCGTGACCACCTGGGATCCTGCAGACGCTGGCTACGCCGCAAACAAGGTCGCACTCATGGTGCTGCAGGGCGAGGAAATCGCCGAAGGCACCGACCTCGGTGTTGCTGGCTTTGAATCGATCACGCTTGACGGCAAGGTCATCACGGGCAGCGCCTGGGTCAATATCACTGCGGAGAACATGGCTGACTACAACTTCTAGTCTGCAGCGCGGCACACACTCAAGCGCCGCGAGAAGTTGCTCGCAACCAAGTGCAGCCCTGCCCGCTGGCCCATCTCCAGCGGGCAGGGCCCACCATCGAAAGGACACACCGTGAACGAGACGATCGTGAGCATGACCGGGATTGGTAAGGATTTTGCCGGGGTCACCGCTCTCCACGATGTCGACTTGGAGATAGGCGCAGGAGAAATCTGCTGTCTCGTTGGCGAAAACGGATCAGGAAAGTCCACTCTTATTAAGATCCTCGCTGGGGTGCACGCACCCAGTGCTGGCGAGTTCGTCATTGGTGGGGTGAACCGTACCTCTTATCGCCCGACAGATGCTCTCAAGGCAGGCATCCAAGTGATCTATCAAGACTTTTCTCTCTACCCAAATCTCAGCGTTGCGGAGAACATCGCCTTCGCTTCCCAAGTCGCAGGTCGGATCGGTCGCTTCGATCGCAAGCGCGTGAATGCCATCGCGAGCGCAGTGCTTCGTCGGATCAGGATCGACCTCGATCTCGAAGCTTTAGCCGGCGACCTGCCGATGGTCGACCGGCAGCTTGTCGCAATCGCCGCAGCTCTCGTCACCGATGCCAAGCTCATCGTGATGGATGAACCGACCACTGCCTTGTCGCAGCGAGAGGTGGTGGCGCTCCTTGACGTTGTCAAGGGGCTCAAGGCAGAAGGCATCTCGACCCTCTTCGTTAGCCACAAACTTGACGAAGTCGCCGAGATTTCTGATCACACCGTTGTCCTTCGAAATGGTACGAAGGTTGCGGATGCCGCAGCAGATTCGTTCGACCGATCGGCGCTGGTCACCGCGATGACGGGGCGCGCGATCGAATACGGTCACAACATTGCTGCACCGGTTGCGGATGACAGCCCCATGCTGCTTCAGCTCGATTCAGCTTCGCGCTCTGGCTGCTACAGCGACGTAAATCTATCGCTCAAGGCTGGGGAGATCGTCGGTGTCACCGGTCTTCTTGGTTCTGGACGCGATACCCTCGCGCTCTCGCTCTTTGGAATGCTTCCGCCAACAAGCGGCGTCGTCCTCATTAACGACAAGCCAGTGGAACTGAACTCAGTTCAGGACGCCATCGCCCACGGCATCGGTTTCGTCCCGGAGGATCGTTTGACCGAGGGGTTGTTTCTTGAGCACTCGATAAAAGACAACATCGTCATTCGGACGGTAGGCGATTTAGGCAACAGATTTGGTCTGCTCGATGTGAAAGCGGCGCTGAAACTCGCCGTCGATTGGGTGGCAAACCTCGCCATCAAGGCACCAACGGTGACCCAGGCGGTGTCCACACTGTCTGGTGGGAATCAGCAGCGGGTTGTTCTCGCTAAGTGGTTGTCGGCCAAGCCACAAATTCTGGTCCTTAACGGACCAACAGTCGGCGTAGACATTGGCTCGAAGGCTCAAATTCTCGACTTGCTACGTGACCTAGCGGGCAACGGGATGGGCATCGTCGTTATTTCGGATGACATTCCTGAACTGCTCGATGTGTGTCACCGCATCTTGCTCATGCGTGGAGGACAAGTGACCGACACTTTCGCTCGAAAAGACATCACCGAACAGGAACTCAACACTTTGCTGGTGGCATCGTGAGCGCCGTAGCCGAGAAGACAACGCCCGTCGTTCGCTCTCGCAGCGTCGCGAAACGACTTCTCCGCTCCAACGAATTCACTATTGCTGCGGCGATTATCGCGGTGAGCGTCATCATCACAGCAATCAACCCGGCCTTCTTGTCGGTGTCGAACATTTTCGATCTGCTCCGATTGCTCACTGTCACCGGAATCCTGTCTCTTGGCGTCTTACTTGTCATGATTTCCGGTGGTGTGGATGTTTCGTTCCCGGCCATTGCAAACGTATCGAGTTTCGCCGCGGCTACCATTCTTGTCGCCGCCCAGTTCGACGGGAGCGGCATTATTTTCTACTTGGTCGCCGCCCCGATCGGCATTGCCTTTGGGTTATTCAACGGTTTCTTTGTCGCAAGATTCCAGGTGCCAACGCTCATCGTGACATTGGGAACCTCGAGCCTGTTCTACGGTGGTGCCCTCTTCTTTCTCGGAGGTCAGTCGATTTTTGCCCTCCCGGCGGGAACCATCGAGTTTTCGCAGGCGAGCCTGCTCACTGTGCCGAACCCCAACGGCGCAGGAACCACGAGCCTGCATCCGGCGGTAGTGATCTTGGTGGTTCTCGCCGTGCTGGTTTGGCTCCTCCTCAACCACACGACGCTCGGTCGTCAGATCTACGCGCTTGGCGGTAACGCGACGGTCGCGGAACGCTCGGGGGTCGATGTGCGCAGGGTTCACTACTTCATCTACGCGACCGTCGGTGGACTTGCTTCCATCGCTGGTGTCACGTTTGCGACTCTATATCGCAACGCGAATCCGGTCGGGCTACAAGGATCGGAGCTTGCTGTCATCGCTGCGGTCGTGCTTGGTGGCGCGCTCATTACTGGTGGCCGCGGCACCGTCGTCGGGGCCCTGCTTGGAGTCCTGCTTATTGGAATCGTGCAGAACTCACTCGTTCTCGTCGGTCTCCCCGCGACGTGGCAGCAGGTCGCCGTGGGGGTCGTTCTCATCATCGGCACCGGGGTGCCGGCGTTGCGGGCTCTCCGTCAGCGTCGCGCCGCAACTGGAGGTTCCTGACATGTCCACATTCGCTACTTTTGGAACGCGCGCGATTTCGACCATCTGGCCGGCAGACCGTCACATTCGGCTCCTGATCGGGTTTGTCCTCGGAATTCTTGTGTTGCTCTCCGCGCTCAAAGCGGACACCTTCCTGAGCTCCCGTAATTTCACGTCGATGGCGCTGCAGATCTCAGATCTCGGCATTCTGGCACTCGCCATGATGCTCGCGATGGTGATCGGAGGCATTGACCTATCGGTAAGTGCGGTCGCGAACCTCTCGGCTATCGCAGCCGCGATTGCGATGGCGCCAATCCAGGCGACGTCTGGCCCCGGTGCGCTTGCTGTCGGCATCACCGTCGCGCTGCTGGTGGGACTCCTGTGCGGCATCGTCAACGGTGTACTAATCGGATATCTCGGTGTTCCGGCGATTCTGGCAACGCTGGCGACGCTCACCCTTTTCGGCGGAATTGCGACGGTGTTGAGTAACGGAGTCTCGCTGTATGGGTTCCCGACCGAGCTGTCCGGAATCGGCAGCGCATCGATCGCCTATATCCCCGTGCCGGCGCTCATCCTTGCCGCTGTCATTGTCGCTGTCTGGGTTCTTCTTAATCGCACACCGATGGGCACCACTATGTACTTGCTCGGTGCCAACCCGCGGGCATCGCTGTTCTCGGGTGTACGAAACGGTCGTGTCGTTCTCATCACGCACATCATCTGCAGCATGCTCGCCGCACTCGCTGGCATCGTCGTAATGGCCCGGACTGACGCGGCGAACCCCAATTACGGATCGAGCTACGTCCTCGTCACGATCCTGATCGTGGTACTCGGCGGCGTCGCAGTGACCGGTGGTTCAGGCAGAGTCAGCGGTGTGGTTCTGGCTCTCATCGCGCTTCAAATGCTCTCGACCGGTCTCAACATGTTGCTGGTCGGGCTTGGCGACAGCAACTTCTTCCGAGACTTTGCTTGGGGAGCATTGCTGCTCGTTGTAGTCACAATTCAGACGATGTCGCGGCGAGGCAAGAAGAAGCAAACGCCGACTCCTGAATCACTCACCACGCGCCCAATGAGGGCTGTCTCGTGAAGTTGAATCGCAGAAGGTCTGAATTGCTCCAAGCGCTTGAGGAGCGCGGTTCCGTATCGGTGGTGGACGCCGCTGAAAGGTTCCACGTGTCGCCCATGACCGTGCGTCGGGACCTTCTCGAACTTGAGAAAGCGGGACTTGCTCGTCGTGTGCACGGAGGTGCCGTCATCGGGAGAGGACGGAGCTTCGAGCCGCCATACCTCGTGCGCGCCAACGAGGCATCTGAGGCAAAGTCGCGTATCGCGCGCACCGCTGCCGCTCTCATCGCCGAGAGCGACTCGATCGCCATCGACACGGGATCCACGGCTCTTGGGGTGGCGCGAATGCTCACCGGTCGCCGAAATATTACGGTTGTCACTCCGTCGATGCGCGCAGCGCAGGCGCTGTCTGAGAACCCGGAACTGCGGGTAGTGCTTACAGGAGGCATGCTGCGCACAGGGGAGGGCTCTCTCACCGGCGATTTCGCGACCCGCGCCTTCCAAGATCTCTCGGTCGATCGCCTCATTCTCGCGGCCGCCGGTATCGATGCGAGCTTCGGTCTCTCCGACTACAACTGGGACGACGTGCTCGTCAAACAATCGATGGTTGGTTCGGCTAAGGAGGTGATCGTCGTCGCAGATTCGAGCAAATTTGGCAGGGTCGCCTTCGCGCGGATCGCGGGACTCGACATCATCGACAAGCTCGTCACGGATGTAGCCCCTACGGGGGAACTTGCCGAGCAACTGAGACTCTCCGGTGTCAAAGTCATCATCGCGGAGGCAGCCGTCCTCGCCACTGAGGCTGGATCAGCCACGTAACACTTTCCGGCCGGTATCGCCGCGCCAATAATTCGCTCAATTAGCACCAGAAAGAGGAAGTACAACATGAACTGGATCCAGGACGTTTACGGGACGCACAAGCCCGTGGTTGCAATGTGCCACCTGCTCGCGATGCCCGGTGACCCCGGCTACGACGCTGACGGCGGTGTAGAGAAAGTTCTCGAAGCGGCTCGCCGCGACCTCCACGCGCTGCAGAATGGTGGGGTCGATGCGATTATGTTCTCCAATGAAGCGAGCCTTCCGTACCTTCTGAAGGCCCATCCGATTACCACAGCAACAATGGCTCGCGTCATTGGCGAGCTGAAGAGCGAGATCACCGTGCCCTATGGGGTCAACGTGCTGTGGGATCCGACCGCGAGCATTGACCTTGCCGTCGCAACCGGTGGCCAATTTGTTCGCGAAATATTCAGTGGTGTCTATGCGAGCGACTACGGAATGTGGAACACCAACAGCGGTGAAGTCGCTCGCCATCGCCGCGAGGTTGACGGCATGGGCGTTCGTCTGATGTACAACATTGTTCCGGAGTCTGCTGTGTACCTCGCCGATCGTGATATCGCCTCGGTCGCACGCTCGACAGTCTTCAACTGCGGTCCTGACGTGCTGTGCGTTTCGGGCCTCACCGCAGGTGCGACAACTGATTCCGCGATCCTGAAGACCGTAAAGGACGCCGTGCCAGAGACGCCAGTTTTCGCCAACACCGGTGTCAACGTCTCGACTGTTGCCAGTCAACTCGCGATCGCCGACGGTGCCGTTATCGGGACTGCGTTCAAGCGTGACGGCTACATTTGGAACGAGGCCAGTGAGGAGCGAGTCGTTGCCCTAATGACCGCAGCCCGCGAGTTCCGCGGAGAGAAGTAGCGCATGGCTGGTTTGGAGGGCGACCCTCGCTGGGCCGAGCTTGGTGCGATCCTCGTGAATTACTCGACCAAGGTGCAGCCGGGCGAGCGGGTCATGATTGCCATGGGCGAGATCGGCTCATTTCCTCTCGCCCGTGGTGTGTTCGACGCGGTGATCAAGGCGGGAGGATTACCACAGGTGCAATTCCTGTCCGAGCAGACTCGCCACTCCGTTCTCGAACACGGCTCCGACGAGCAACTAGCGTGGGTCCCCGAGATTGAGGCATACGGAATGGACTGGGCGGATGTCTACATCGCCCTTCGTGGCGGTTTCGATATCTCGATCCACGATTCGATTCCCGCGAGCCGACTCGCCGTCAATCAAGCAGCGCAGGGCAAAGTCTCGGCTCTTCGGTGGCAAAATACCCGTTGGTCTCTCGTGAGAATACCGGATGAGCATTTTGCGGCCCAAGCCGGGTGTTCCCTTGAAGAGCTCACCGAAATGTTTTTTCGTTCCAGCCTGCTCGACTGGGCAGCAGAGGTGTCGGTATGGCAGAGCTGGGCTGACACTCTTGACGGTGCGAAGACAGTGCGAATTCTCGGCACCGGAACCGACCTCAGTTTTTCGGTCGAGGGTCGAAAGTGGATCGCGTCTCCTGGCTTCATCAACATGCCAGATGGTGAGATCATGACCGCTCCTGTCACCGGAACCGAGCACGGCACCATTTGGTTTGAAAATCCCGCAGTGCTCGGTGGGCGACTCGTTCGCGACCTCCGACTCACTTGGGAACACGGAACCCTCGTCTCTGCAACGTCGTCAACGGAACAGGAGTTCCTTTCCACAATCCTCGCGTCGGACGCTGGGGCAACGGCGATTGGTGAATTCGCGATCGGAACGAATCAGTGGATCGATCGCTTCAGCAACGACATCCTGCTCGACGAGAAAATTGGCGGAACCTGCCACATCGCACTCGGTCGCGCTTATCCCGAATGCGGCGGCACGAATGAGTCATCGATCCATTGGGACATCGTCAAGGACATCCGCGCAACCGGATCGGTGCGGGTCGACGGCCGAACGGTTGTTGAGCATGGCACCTACAGCTTCTAATTCGGTGGACAACTGATGCGAATGTTGCTGGGCATCGATGTCGGAACGGCCTCCTCAAAGGGCGTTCTGACGGACGAATCTGGCCGAATTGTGGCAACAGCGAGTGTGCCGCATGGCGTCGATACGCCTCGACCCGGTCACTTCGAACAGGACGCGGATGCGGTGTGGTGGGGCGACCTCGTAGCGCTGTGTCAGGAACTCATCGTCGGAATCGATCCCGGCGACATCGTGGGGATGGCGGTGAGCGCGATAGGGCCGTGTGTGCTGCCGCTTGACGCTGATGACCAACCGCTTCGTCCCGGAATTCTCTATGGAATCGACTCGCGGGCGGTTGTCGAATGCCGGGAGTTGGAAGCTTCTCTCTCAGTGCAAGGTCTCGACGTCTCGCTCACGTCGCAGTCCGTTGTGCCGAAGCTACTGTGGCTGCAGAAGAACGAGCCAGAGGTGTGGGCCGCTACACGATCAATCGTTGGTGCGGAAGCGTATCTTGTGCTCCGTCTGACAGGTCAGCGCACCCTAGACAGCTATCTGTCCACAAACTATTCGCCGCTGGTTTCTGCAGACGGTAGATCGTGGCTTCCGGGGTTCGAGAGCATCTGCCCTGCCGATCTCTTACCGCGATTGGTGTGGAGCACCGATGTAGTCGGATCAATAACTGCGGATGCAGCGCTGCGCACGGGGTTGGCTGTGGGAACGCCGGTGGTCGCCGGCACAGCGGATGCCGCGGCTGAAGCAACAAGCGCTGGACTCGCGGCCCCCGGCGATCTCATGCTGATGTACGGGTCGACAGGATTCTTCATCTTGCAATGCGAATCAGTTCCCAGCACGACGAGTTTCTGGCCGGGCCATTTCCTGGAGGAGGGCACATTCTCACTAGCAGGCGGAACGAACAATCTCGGTAACGTTACAGCCTGGTTCCGTGACGAGTTCGGGTCTGCGGAAGTCGCGGAAGAGCAGAATGCTGGCATACCTTCCTTCGCGGCTTTGGCGGAACTGGCCGCAGGCTCAACCCCGGGAGCGCACGGAATAATTGCGTTGCCCTACCTTTCGGGGGAGCGCACCCCGATCGACGATCCGCTAGCACGCGGCGTCATTTTTGGGCTCACCCTTCAGCACACGCGTGGCGATATTTACCGTGCGCTGCTAGAGGGAATCGCGTTTAGTATTCGCGAGAACCTTGACAAGATGGCTGCGGAAGGGTATACGGCCTCCCGCGTGCTTGCGGTCGGTGGCGGAGCACAAAACGAGCTATTGCTTCAGATCGTCTCAGATGTCACGGGGCGCGCCCAAAGCGTGCCAGACGAAACAATCGGTGCTTCCCTCGGCGATGCGCTTCGCGCCGGTGTTGGAGTCGGAGTCTTCGCTTCACTGGCGGACGCTGCGGAGACCGTGAGGTACAGCCACACTGTTGCGCCCAACCATTCACTCGCGGAAACCTATGACGCAGCCTATGAGCGATATCGACGCCTTTATGTGACAACCCGCAATCTCGCTCATGACCTCGCTGGTGGCCGGTGAGCTAGTTATCACAGCTCATCGAGCCGTAACTGGTTGCAGCGCATCGGAAAAATTCCCAAAATCACGTTGTGCGGAAGGCGGGACTTGAACCCGCACGCTCGAAAGCACAGGAACCTAAATCCTGCGTGTATACCAATTTCACCACTCCCGCTGGCCGGATTATCTTATCGCGACTGGAGCGGTTGTGTTTGCGCCTATGGGATTGCTTCAACTTTGCTGTGCACGGCCCCGTCGGCCCCGCCATCCTCGTGTTTTTGGAGGTGGAGGGTGTAATTTATGAAGTGTCTTCCCTATGGAGACGATGTCCGCGATTGCGCCTTCCAAGAGCCCTGTGAGCCACAGCTAGCGCATCGCACGAAGCAAGGAGAGCGACATTACCGTTCACGAGCTCCAATCGAGCCTGTTCACCCTCGACTCGGCCACTGCCGAAGCGATCCGTACCGCTGCCGAGCGCATTACTGCGCACCCTAATGAGAACCCGGATGACTTCGGTCGCCAAGCTCTCGCTGCAGCGTTCAGTTTGCCTGAAGAGGTCCGTGCGGCTGTTTTGAATTTTGCTGAGGTCGGCTCCGAAGCCGGCATCATGGTTGTGCGTGGCCTGTATGTCGACGAAGACCTTACAGATACTCCGCTCGACAACAAGAGCGGTCTGGGCGCCGCCACCATCTTCGCGAAAGAAATGGGCATGCTTGCTCACCTCCTCGGCAGCATGGTTGCCTACGAGGCTGAGGGCAACGGCCACCTCATTCAAGACATGGTCCCCAACCCGAAGCTTGCTGTAACTCAGCAGTCGCAGGGCTCGAAGGTCGAGCTCGAAGCTCACACCGAGCAGTGCTTCTCTGACTTCAAGCCTGACTATGTGATCCTCGGTGCCCTTCGCGGTGACGAGAACGCCAAGACGTATGCATTCTCGGGTCGCAAGCTTGTTGCCCAGATGACTCCTGAAGAGGTTGCCAAGCTGCGCCAGCCGCTGTGGGCAACCACGATCGACGAGTCGTTCCAGCCATACATTCCTCGCCCGGATGCCGTTCGTGGTCCGTTCCCGATCATCACCGGTCCAGAGGACGACCCGTACATCCTCGTTGACCAAGACCTCATGCACGGCATCACCGCTGAAGCTCAGCGTCTGCTCGGCAAGGTCGTCGAGACCTACATTGAGCACCGCGACGCGCACGTGCTGCAGCCGGGCGACCTGCTGATGCTCGACAACCTGCGCGCCATGCATGGTCGTTCGATGTACGCCCCTCGCTTCGATGGCAAAGACCGCTTCATTGCGCGTGGCTTCGTCGTGCGCGACCGTCGCAAGCTCTGGCCTCAGCTGCTCGAAGACCGCCGCACCCTCGCTGCGGTTCACAGCTAAGAGGCTCAGCGCAAGCTAGCTAGTTCGTAACGACGCGGGTCGTCTGCTCCGGCAGGCGGCCCGCGTTTGTGCGTTTGGGGGTGATGGCGAGGAAGAGCGCGGCAACGGCGAGCAGCTGCCCGAGAATGCTGAGCAGCATGCCGGGGCTCGCGGCATCACCGCCACTGACGAAGAAGGTATCGGCCAGCCCCATGCCCATCGAGAAGCCGGCGAACCAGTGGAAGAAGATCGCCACGCTCAGAATTACGCAACTAAGGATGAGCATCCCGCGCACGGTGATGATATTCGCGAAAGTGGGCAACGCCGTGAGGCCCGCGAAAGCGAGTGCGACGAGGGGCCAGAAAATGGCCCAAATCCAAGGGAACGGGTCGGGCCCGAGTTCTCCCGCCGCAGTCATGGCTGCGTAGATCTCGTCAAGCGTGAGCCCGGGAGCTTTGGTCAGCGGATTCCAGATAAAGATATTCAGTATTCCGATCGTGACTACGGCCATCATCGCCACGACGGTACCGGTGCTGATCGACAATCGCGTTCGACGTGAGAGCGGCGCGGTCGCCGGCGGATCGAGAGTGTAGCGGCGGTCGCCGGCCGTCTCCGCGGTGGTCTCTCGCGCAGGCTGTGAACGAGCGCTCCATCCGGCTTTGATCGCGAACCCCGTCATGACCACGGCGAATGCGAGCAGCACGATCGCAAAAACTCCGACCGCGGCGCCAACGACGGTGACTAAGACGGGAAACTCTGCCGGAGCTGTGCCGACTGCGCCGTAGGCGCCGAAGAAGAACTGATTAGCGCCCAGAAGTCCAGCGCTGAGATAGGCGGCGGTAGCCCACCGCGCGAAATGGGACGCGGGCGACGAAAACGGAGTCATGCCGACACTCTAAGCCAGCGGCATCCGAAATCAAGGATTATTCAGTCGAGGGGTGAGCCGGGCAATATGCCCACCCTCTCGGCTGAGATCGTTAGCGCTTGTGGCGTCCGCGGAGTCGTGCGAAGAGGCCCTGAGGTGCCGGCGCTGGTGCCGGAGTGTCAGTTTCGTCTTCGCTGGCACCGGGAAGGATGCGCAGGATGTTCATGAGGCTCAGCGCCGCAAGGAGTGCGTGTGCTGCAGTGGGCAACGTCTCGGCAATCGCCGAAAGTTCCTTCGCCGACAGCGGTGCATGGCTCAGGATCGAGGTCATGCGCAGCTGGTCAGCATCGTGCGGAAGGTTGGTGATATTCGGCCAGCGACGCAGACGGTAGCGGGCACCATCGACGAGCCACGGTGCGGGAGTGTGAGCGTAACCGGTGTTGCCGATCATCCACAGCAGCGGGTTGAGGTCAAAACCGGCACCCGTGGGCATAATCACTTCTTCGCGGATGTGGCTACGCACGTTGATGCTGACCGGGTGCGTCGGGAAGTCGGTGATTTCAGCTTTCCACCAGTAGGCGCGCTCGTTCACATCGATGACGAGCATTGGGAAGCTGGATGAGGTGATCGCCAAAACGGTTGGTTGCGCGCTGCTCGAGGCGATCTTGATTGCTTCAGCAACCTGCGCCCACTCTGAAACGAGAATCGATGGATCGAAGTCGTCGCTGGAGGGCTCGCCCATGAAGCCGACAGTCGGGTCGCCGGCGGTAGCCGAGTCAACGGCCTGTTCGGGCATGGGGGCTTCGAGCTGGCGGAGCGTGCTCGCCAAGGTCGGCTCCGGTGTCGTTTCGCGGCCGATCGGCGTCGTCGCGGTGGCGGGCTGGACGTGATCGTCGAGCTCGTCGTCGGTGGGGTCGGCGAAGTCGACATCGACCAGCTGGTGCACGAGCGGTGCGCGTGCTCCAGAGATCTGGTCAGTCCAGGTGTGGTTATCCCACCAGCGCAGCTGGGGGAGGCCAAGCGGGTCGGGGTACCAGCCGGCGGGGATGTTGGTTGCGTATGTAGTCATCTTCACGCCTCCTGCGTGAATTGGTGTGCGGTGCCGAGGGTGCATCGCGGTGGTTCTTCGGGTAAAAATCCTCGAGTCAGAATGTGATCTGCGGGTTAGACAAGTGATCGCGTTCTGTTCGTAGTTCCTGGTCCTACTGCGGGTGTTTCGGGTCGTGCATGCTCAGGTACTGCTTGTGTTGCTTGCGGGTTAGTGCGGGTTAGTGCGGGTTAGTGCGGGTTAGTGCGGGTTACGCGGGTAGTTCGGGGCCAGCGGGTTTTCGGTTTGTACTACTTCGCCATCAGGAGGGTTGTGAGCCTTCGCGCGGTTCGGCGCGCAGCGGTCAACGACCCGCCAATGGTTTCTCGATCGGTGAAAAGTGCGGCGAGTACCAGCGGGTGGCCTTGGACTCGTACTTGTACGACGTGGCCTTGTTCAGCCGCGACGATCACAAACTCGTTGTCTCCGAGCTGCAATTCTCTAGCGACAGCGTCGGCGAGGGCCTGAGTGGAACTGGCCATGCTCGCGAATCGATTGCTGTCAAATTCTTTACCGGCTACCGAAACGACGCTGAATCCGTCTTCTGTCAGAAGGGATGCGTAGCGAAGCGACGGTGCTAGGTCGCGAAGTCCGCCCAAGGCGAGTTCGCCTCGGACGATGTACTTGGAGTCGAGGTGGGGCGCGAGAGTCATCGTGCCCTCCGTCCACCGGAACCGACGCCGACACCGATACTGTCGGCGACGGCTTGCTTGAGCTCGATGTTGGCGATGAGGGTCATGAGGAGCGTCATCATCTCTTCCTGGGAACGAGCATCCACGGTAAGCACCGGGATCATCACGTCAGGCATTTCATCGGCAAGAGCGTTGGCGTATTCCTCGATCAGCGCGCGGGGCACGAGGTCGGCCCGTGTGAGGCCGATGACGATTCCGCCGCGCTCGTAGAGAGCGAAAAATTCTTTGACGTATTCGATGGCGGTCTCGACAGGGTTGTCGGCATCCGCATTCACCAGCAGCAGTACGCCCTCGGCTCGTTCGGCGAGAATCGTCCACATGAAGTCGAATCGACGTTGACCGGGAACGCCATACAGGCGAACTTTCTCGGCCTCGTTGATGCCGATTTCGCCGTAGTCGAGAGCCACCGTGGTGGTGGGTTTGTCGGCGACGCTTCGGTCGCTATTTGCGGCCTCCGTGCTGACGACATCGATCTCGCTGAGGGCGCGAATAGCGGAGGTCTTGCCGGCGCCCATTGGCCCGGCAAACAGGATTACGTGCTCTGCCATCTGATCCCTCCCCCAGGAGTTCGTTCTACGGTTCTTTCTCACTGAAGCATGCAAGCCCCCGAAGCGGGGTAGTAGACCCCCGTTTGGGTGTCGTTAACAATTGCCCCCATAAATGCTGACCAGAACGTTCTGTCTGTCCCCTCAAGACGTGCCGTGTTCTCGGGGAAGTCGGACGATTTTCTAGACCAATTCGGCGCTGGTCTCGACCGCGGCAGGGGTCATCGAGAGGGGATTGGGGTGGGTGTGCGAGCGGGAATTTGTGCCCCGACTATTGCCGCAAGAGCCAGCCCAAACCCGAGTAGTTGGAGTGCGCTAAAACGTTCGCCAAGGAGGAGTGCGCCGAGCGTGGCTGCAGTGAGGGGGGAGAGTAAACCGAGCACGGCGAGTGATGAAATCGGCACGATTCGAACGCCTCGAAACCAGAGTGTGTAGGCAACGATGCCGCCGACGATCCCTAGCCACGCATAGCCGGCGATAGCGGGCCCGCTGAGCGTTGCCGGAATGCCCTCTGCGAGCAGTGTGATGGGGAGGAGGAAGAGCCCGCCGGCGGTGAGAAGCCAGCCGGCATAGCTGAGTGCCGATACCTCGGGCGGTTTTCCCCAGTGCTTTGAGAGAAGCACTCCGAGCGCCATGGATGCCGTGCCGGCGAGCCCGGCGATGAGGCCGAGGGTGTCGAGTTGAGCACTCGCCCGCAACACAACGAGGGCAACGCCGAGTGCGCCGATGATGCCCCAGATCACGAGTCGCCAGGGAGCGCTTTGGCGAAAGACTACGACGATGAGCACGGCAACGATGAGGGGCTGGGCGGCGCCAAGGGTGGCGGCGACTCCGCCGGGGAGGCGGTAAGCAGCGATGAAAAGCAGGGGAAAGAAGGCGCCGATGTTGAGCACGCCGAGCACGAGGGATTTCCACCACCAGGCGCCGTGGGGCAGCTGACGGGCGATGGCGAGGGCGATCAGGCCGGCGGGCAGCGCGCGCACGAGGGAGGCGAAGAGGGGGTGCCCGGTCGGCAGCAGCTCGGTGGTGACGATGTAGGTGGTGCCCCACGCGATGGGCGCAATGGCGGTGATGAGAGTGTCGCGCAGCCGCATGAGAACTCCTTAGCATTGAATAGTTGAACGTTAAACAATCTAGCGGGGTTATGCTGGATTCGTCAAACAATTCAACGTTGAGAGATTCTGAGGCATCATGACAGACAGCGTCGATCGCATCCTCGCCCAATGGGCCGCGGTGCGCCCCGACCTCAACGTCTCGGCCATGGGCGTGCTCGGGAGACTGTCCCGCCTCACCCGACTCCTCGAGCGCGCGCAAAGCGACGTTTTCGAGACGCACGGTCTGCAACCGGGGGAGTTCGACATTCTCGCGACCCTGCTGCGAACGGATGCCGGACCACGCGGCCTCACCGCGGGCGCGCTTTCGGCCAGCGCCATGGTCACCTCGGGAGCGATCACCAATCGGCTTGATCGACTCGTCACGAAAGGGCTCATCTCGCGCGACGTCGATCCCGAGAACCGGCGCACCATCCGTGTAGCGCTCACCGAGCAAGGAACGCGCACCATCGAAGCGGCGCTCGCCGACCACCTTGAGAACGAGGAACGCCTACTGGAATCACTCAGCGCAAGCGAGCGAGCCCAGTTCGAAAGCCTGTTACGTGGCCTGTTGACCGTGCACGAAAGTGAGCCGAATCACACCGCGTAACGCGCGTACTGCTCCCGAATAATCGGGTGGAAGTCGGATGCCGGCTCCGCCACAGTGGCGATAGCCCAGTCGGGGCGTGTGCCGTCGAGCACCCACGCCGCCTGGGCTGCGGCGCCCAGCGCGACATACTCTGCGGGCTCGGGAACCACGACCGGCACCGCAAACACCTGGGACGCGATGGTCGACACTGCGGGGTTTTGGGCGGCGCCACCGATGAGGAGGATGCGCTCGGCGGAAACTCCTTGGCGACCGAGAGCGTCGAGGCCATCCGCGAGTCCACACAGCAGTCCCTCGACGGCGGCACGCGCGAGTGACGGGCGGGTCGTGGAGGCAAGCGTCATGCCGAAGAGGGTTGCTGTGGCATCCGGAAGGTTGGGGGTTCGTTCGCCTTCGAAGTAGGGCTGCAGCACGAGTCCGCTAGCGCCGGGGGTCGCTTCGAGCGCGAGAATGCCGAGCTCATCGTGGGTGACGCCCAGAAGTGTTGCGGTGCTGTCGAGCACGCGGGCGGCGTTCATGGTGGCGACGAGGGGCAGGAAGATGCCGCTGGCATCGGCGAAGCCTGCCACGGTGCCGGTGGAGTCAGGAACCTGAGTTTCGGTAACAGCGAAGACGGTTCCGCTGGTGCCGATCGAGACGACGACATCGCCTGCTCGTGCGCCCAAGCCGAGTGCTGCTCCGGCGTTGTCGCCAGCGCCGCAGCCAATCTCGATGGCGGTTCCCGCGACAGTGCCTGCGGATTCACCTGGCGCGACGATGCGGGGCAACACCACACCATCGGTCACGGAACTGCGCCCGAGTGCTGCCGTGAAAACCTCGTCGTCGTAGGTATTGGTGACGGAGTTGAAGTAGCCGGTGCCGCTCGCGTCAGAGCGGTCGGTCACCAACTCAGTCAGTTCAGGATTCTCGGGGCCGAAGCCGCGCAAACGCCAGGTCAACCAGTCGTGCGGCAGGCACACGGCGGCAACAAGGGCGGCGTTCTCGGGCTCGGCATCGCGCAGCCAGCGCAGCTTCGTTGACGTGAACGACGCAACCGGCTTCGAGCCGGTGCGCTTGGCGAGGTCGGGAAACTCGGCGCTGAGGGTGTCGGCTGCGGCAGCAGACCGGGTGTCATTCCACAGCAGGGCTGGGCGGATGACCCGGCCAGCGGCATCCAACACGACCATTCCGTGTTGTTGGCCGCCGACCGAAATCGCGGAGACGTCATCCAGCCCGCCCGCCTCGGTGATGGCGTCGTTGAGAGCCACCCACCAGGCATTCGGATCAACCTCGGTGCCGGCCGGATGGGAAGCGCGGCCGGTGCGCACGAGTGCGCCGGTCGCGGCATCCACGATCACGATCTTGCAGGACTGGGTTGAGGAGTCGATCCCCGCGACGAGGGTCATTTAGCGGGCGCCCATGAGGTGCTCGGTTGCGAGCTGCTGCAGGCGAACGAAGCCGAAGCCCTTGCCATTGAAATACGCCTCGTAGTCGAAGTCTTCGTACGAGGCGCGGTCTGCCAGCAGGTCGTCATAGCTTTCATTCTCGCCGAGAGTGTTCTCGGCCAGTTCGAAGACGCGCGCAGCTTCAAGAGCTTCTTGCACATCGGGGTCGGCACGGAATGCGGCTGCGCGCTCCTTGAGGAGCAGGTAGGTGCGCATGTTGGCGGCCGCGGAATCCCAGACGCCGGTCGAGTCTTCGGTGCGGCTCGGCTTGTAGTCGAAGTGACGCGGGCCGGTGTAGCTCTGACCTCCGTCGGGGCCACCGTTTTCGAGCAGGTCGACGAGCGAGAACGCGTTGTGCAGGTCGCCGTGACCGAAGACGAGGTCTTGGTCGTACTTGATTCCACGCTGGCCGTTGAGGTCAATGTGGAACAGTTTGTCTTGGTACAGCGCCTGAGCGATGCCCGAAGTGAAGTTCAAGCCAGCCATCTGCTCGTGGCCAACTTCGGGGTTCACGCCGAACAGTTCAGGGCGCTCAAGAGTTTCGATGAACGCAATCGCGTGGCCGACGGTCGGCAGCAAGATGTCGCCGCGGGGCTCGTTGGGCTTGGGCTCAATCGCGAAGCGGATGTCGTAGCCCTTTTCGGTGACATGGTCACCAAACAGGTTGAGAGCTTCGCGGTAGCGCTCCAGGGCGGAGCGAACGTCTTTCGCGGAGTCGTACTCTGCTCCCTCGCGGCCGCCCCACATGACGAAGGTCTTGGCGCCGAGCTCTACGCCGAGTTCGAGCTGACGCATTGCTTTGCGCATAGCGAAGCGGCGAACACCGCGGTCGTTGGAGGTGAATCCGCCGTCTTTGAAGACGGGAGCGCTAAAGAGGTTGGTGGTGACCATCGGCACGATGAGGCCGGTGTCGCTGAGTACTTGCTTCAGGCGGTCGATCTGCTTCTGGCGTTCGGCATCCGTCGATCCGAAGGCGAAGAGGTCATCGTCGTGGAAGGTAAGACCGTAGGCGCCGAGCTCGGCGAGCTTCTCGACGCCGTGAACGACATCGAGCGGGGCGCGAGTGGGGCCACCGAAGGGGTCGGCTCCGTTGTAACCGATAGTCCAGAGCCCGAAGGAGAACTTGTCGGCGGGGGTGGGTTGTGTAGGCATTGAGGCTCTCCGTTGACAGCGTTGGCAATAAGTTATTGAGAACAACATACTTCGGTAAAGCAGTCACGTCAATCTCGGAACGCAAAAGAAGATCCATGTATTTACTGACTTGAGGCATCAATTTGGCGAAAGTTTTCGAAAGTTGTTGCATTCAACGTATGAAGCAATATAAGTTCGCTCTATCAACAAAACGGGGCGCTTACCGCTGCCCCTCGCGATACAACGAAGTAGCGCTCCACGGCGCTGGTAATCCGGCCCGTGCTCTTCGTCTCTCGTGAGGACCGCAGCCAAGCCCCGGCCGGTCATACCCCCGTGTGGCTGGCTTGTTGCCCGGCAATCACATTTGAAAGGGACAACACGATGTCAATGAAGAAGATAATTGCGGTCGCAGCAGCGACTGTAATGGCATTCGGACTCGCCGCCTGCAGCAGCGACGAAGCAGGAACTGGCGGCGGCAGTGAAGGTAGCGTCGGTATCTCGATGCCTACCCGCAGCCTCGAACGCTGGATCAACGACGGCGAAGGCCTCAAGGCCCAGCTCGAAGATGCTGGCTACTCGGCAGACCTGCAGTACGCGGACGACAAGGCCGATACTCAGATCAGCCAGATTCAGAACCAGATCGCTTCGGGCGTTGACGTCCTCGTCATCGCGGCAATCGACGGAGAGCTTCTGGCCCCGGTGCTCGCCGATGCGGCAGCACAGGACATCGCCGTCATTTCTTACGACCGTCTGATCAACGGCACTCCCGACGTCGACTACTACGCGACGTTCGACAACTACAAGGTTGGCCAGCTTCAGGGTGAGTTCATCGAAGAACAGCTCGGACTTGCTGATGGCGCCGGCCCGTTCAACCTTGAGCCTTTCGCCGGTAGCCCCGACGACAACAACGCCAAGTTCTTCTTCTCTGGCGCGTGGGATGTCTTGCTTCCTTATGTAGAGAACGGCCAGCTGGTTGTTCCTTCGGGCAAGGCTCCGGCGAGCAACGATGACTGGGCAAGCATCGGAATCCTCGGCTGGAAGTCTGACTCGGCTCAGTCCGAACTCGACAACCGTCTGGGTTCGTTCTACACCGGTGGCGAGAAGATCGACGTCGTTCTTTCTCCCAACGACAGCCTCGCTCAGGGTATTGCCGCTTCGCTTCGCAGCGCTGGTTACACCGCAGGCACCGACTGGCCGCTCTTGACCGGTCAGGATGCCGACAAGGCTAGCGTCGTCAACATCCTCGCTGGCGAGCAGTCGATGACGGTCTGGAAGGATACCCGCGAACTGGGCAACGTCGTCTTCGGTTTCATCGAGGCGATCATGGCCGGCGACGAGCCGGAGATCAACGACACCGAAACGTACGACAACGGTGAAAAGGTTGTTCCCGCGTTCCTCATTGCGCCCGAGGTTGTTGTGAAGGATGACGTGCAGTCGAAGCTCATCGACTCCGAATTCCTGAAGGCCTCAGACGTAGGACTCTAGCCCCGGCTAGATCCCAGTAATACGATTCGACGATCGGGGGACGGCACAGCAGCCGTCCCCCGAAAGTCACTGCGAGCGGAGCACACTCATGACTGCCATCCTCAGCATGAACCAGATCACAAAAGACTTCAGCGGCGGCGTTCGCGCCCTCGACGGCGTGAGCCTCGAGGTCGAACGCGGACACGTTCACGCTATTTGCGGTGAAAACGGCGCCGGTAAATCAACCCTCATGAAGGTGCTGAGCGGGGTCTATCCCGTCGGCAGCTATGGCGGCAGCATCACCTTTGAGAACCACGAGACCGCGTACCGGTCGATCAACGATTCCGAGGCCGACGGCATCGTCATCATTCACCAGGAGCTCGCGTTGAGTCCCTACCTCTCTATTGCAGAGAACATCTTCCTCGGTAACGAGATCGCCACGCGCGGTGTTGTCGACTGGCCCAAGACCAACCGCGAAGCAACCATGTTGCTCGCGCGCGTCGGCCTCGACGAACTACCCAGCACGCCCGTGCTCGAACTCGGTGTCGGCAAGCAACAGCTTGTGGAGATCGCTAAGGCCCTCTCCAAGCAAGTGAAGCTGCTGATTCTGGATGAGCCAACGGCGGCCCTCAACGATGAAGACTCGGCACACTTGCTCGACCTCATCAACAGCCTTCGCGGCCAGGGCATTACGTGCATCATCATTTCGCACAAGCTCAAAGAGATTCGCCGTATTGCGGATACCGTCACGATCATCCGCGATGGCCAGACCATCGAAACCTTCGAGATGAAGGAAGCGGATGCCACGGAAGCGCGCATCATTCGCGCGATGGTCGGCCGTGACCTCGACAGCATGTTCCCGCCGCACACCCCAGAGATTGGCGATGAGCTATTCCGGGTGGAGAACTGGACGGTGCATCATCCGGTCGACACCACGCGCAAGGTTGTCGATGACGCCTCGTTCTCGGTGCGGGCGGGCGAAATCGTCGGCTTCGCTGGGCTCATGGGCGCAGGGCGCACCGAACTCGCGATGAGCATCTTCGGTCGCTCCTATGGCAGCCACATCAGCGGCACCGCGTTCAAAGAGGGCAAAGAGATCTCGGTCAAGACCGTCAGCGAGGCGATCGGCCACGGCATCGCGTACGCCACCGAAGACCGTAAACACTTCGGCCTCAACCTGATTGGCAGCATCGCGGTCAATATCTCAGCGGCAGCGCTCTCGAAGCTCTCACGCTTCGGCATCGTTGACCGCTTTGCGGAGAACAAGGTCGCCGAGGACTACCGCGGCCAAATGAACATCAAGACTCCGAACGTGTCGGTGCTCGCCGGCAACCTCTCGGGAGGCAACCAGCAAAAGGTTGTCTTGAGCAAATGGATGTTCTCCGGCCCCGACATCCTGATTCTCGACGAACCCACCCGCGGCATCGATGTCGGTGCCAAGTACGAAATCTACGGAATCATCAACGATCTCGCCCGTCAGGGCAAAGCGGTCGTCGTGATCTCCTCAGAACTACCGGAGCTTCTCGGACTCTGCGACCGCATCTATGCGATCTCCGAAGGCACCATCACCGGCGAGATCGATCGCGCCGACGCTACCCAAGAACGACTCATGCACTTGATGACCGCGGGAAAGGACTAACCCGATGAGCACCACAACCCCCACTCGTAAACTGCCCAAGATGCGGGTCGACCTGCGTCAGTACGGCATCCTCGCCGCGCTCGCCGTCATCGTCATCCTGTTCCAGGTGTTGACGGATGGCCGGCTTCTGCTGCCCGGAAACCTCAACAACCTCATCCAGCAGAACGCCTATGTGCTGATTCTCGCCGTGGGCATGGTCATCGTGATTATCGCGGGACACATCGACCTCTCGGTGGGCTCCGTCGTGGCGATGGTCGGTGCGGTTGCCGCGATCTCAATGAGCCAGTGGGGGATGCCCTGGTGGGCGGCCGTCATCATCTCGCTTCTGCTCGGCGCAGCGGTCGGAGCGTGGCAGGGATTCTGGGTGGCCTTCGTAGGTATCCCGGCCTTCATCGTCACGCTCGCGGGCATGCTGTTGTTCCGCGGTCTCACGCTCGTGTTCCTCACGGGCGGCACGATCAACGCGCTTCCCGGCGAGTTCAACGCGATCGGCGGCGGCTGGCTGCCCGAGTTGTTTGGCACGATTGGTGAAGGTCGCGGCAGTCGCGACATCCTCACAATTGTCTTGGGCGTTCTTGCGGTAGCAATGCTGATCACTCAGCAAGTGCGCAGTCGCGCCAAGCAACGCAGTCTTGAACTTCCCGTGGAGCGCAGCGTTTCGTTCTGGATCAAGAACGGTGTCGCTGCGGTCGTAATCTTGGCGCTCACCTTCCAGCTCTCTGCCTACCGCGGAACCCCGATCATCCTGATCATCTTGGCCGTGCTGATTCTGCTCTTCACGTTCGTGTTGAACCAGACCGTCTTTGGCCGTCACGTCTACGCGATCGGTGGCAACCTCTTCGCCGCGCAGATGAGTGGTGTGAAGACGTCGTGGATCAACTTCTTCGTCTTCGTGAACATGGGCGTGCTGGCGGGTCTCGCGGGTGTCGTCACGACGGCGCGTGCTGGTGGTGCTGTGGCATCCGCTGGTCAAAGCTTCGAACTGGATGCCATCGCTGCCGTCTTCATCGGTGGCGCGGCGGTCACCGGTGGTGTCGGTACGGTCATCGGTGCCGTAATCGGTGCGCTCATTATGGGTGTGCTCAACATGGGCCTGTCGATCCTCTCGGTGGATGCCGCCTGGCAGCAAACGATCAAGGGACTTGTGCTGTTGCTTGCCGTGGCGTTCGATGTCATGAGCAAGCGCCGCGCCGGACGTCGCTAGTCTTAGCATCAACGTTTTATTGCCAATCGAGTGGAACCGCCCGTGAACCAGAACACCCCGCCCTCGTCGTCGCTGCCGTCGTCGACCGGTACTGGTGGGCGCGGCGATCGCACTCGGCGGCACAACCTGTCGCGCGTGCTGACCCTGCTTCATCGCGGGGCTCAGCGCCGCTCACAGTTGACTTCGCAGACGGGGCTCAACCGCTCGACTATTGCGGCGCTCGTGGCCGAGCTCACCGAGCTGGGGTTGGCGTACGAAAGTGAGCCAGATCCCACTCGGCAGGTAGGTCGCCCGTCCCCGATGGTGAACGCGGATGCTCGCACGGTTGCCATCGCGGTCAACCCCGAGATCGACGCCATCACCGTCGGAGTCGTGGGCCTCGACGGTTCGCTCTTGAAGCGCATCCGCTACGAGACAGAAACGCCCCCTTCTGTTTCCGAGTTCGTGAAGATCTCGAGCCTGATCATCGAGAGCGTGCGCGGGGAGTACGAAACGTCGGGCCGCATCGTCGGTATCGGTATTGCGGCGCCCGGTCTCGTCCGCGTCGAAGATGGCCTCGTGCGCTGGGCACCTCACCTTCACTGGCGGGATGAACCCGTCACGGAACTGCTAGCCGAGGCGACCGGCTATCCGGTCTCCACCGCCAACGACGCGAGTGTGGGTGCGCTCGGCGAGCACATCTACGGCGCTGGCCGCGACATCGATGACCTCATCTACCTCAACGGTGGTGCCAGCGGTATCGGTGGCGGCATCATCAGCGGCGGGCGGCCTCTCACCGGTCGTGCCGGCTATGCCGGCGAGTTCGGCCACGTGCGCGTCGAGAATGGTGTCGCCGAGAAGGGCACTCGCGAAGAGGGCAGCCTCGAGACCGAAGTGAACCGCGCTGATCTGCTGCAGGCGCTTGGCCTCACCAACGTTGATGCCGAAACGTTGGATGCCGCGCTGCGCGAACCCACTGATCCTGCGGTGAGTGAGTTGGTGCGCCGCCAGCTGCTCGCGCTCGGCACGTCGCTGCGCAACGCGGTGAATGTGTTGAATCCTGAAGTAATTGTTTTGGGTGGCTTCTTGGCATCCATCTTCGCGTTCGACCCCGAATTCTTGATCGAGCGCGTGCGCAGCCAGTCGCTCGAAGCATCATTCGAGGGCGTGCAGATCGTGCCCGCTCAGCTTGGCGCAGATCTGCTCATGATCGGTGCCGCTGAGCTTGCTTTCGCTGCGCTTCTCGAAGACCCGGCGGCGCTCTAGCCTCACCGCTTCGTTACCTCGGGATAGTTTCGGCCAAATCGAAGCTCCCGGTCTTAGGGTTACTAGATGAACTCCGATTACCGTGATTCTGGTCTCGTGTTTCCGCCCAACTTCATCGTCGGCTCCGCGACGGCGGCGTATCAAGTAGAGGGCGCTGCGCGTGATGGCGGGCGCACCGAATCCATCTGGGATACCTTCAGCCACACCCCGGGCAAGACCTGGAACGGCGATACCGGCGATGTTGCCGACGACCACTATTACCGTTTAGAGTCCGACCTCGATCTCATGGCCGAGCTCGGCCTCGACGCCTACCGCTTCTCCATCTCATGGCCGCGCTTTCAGCCGGGCGGGCAGGGCCCGATCAACCCGAAGGGAGTCTCGTTTTACTCGCGGCTCGTCGATGGTCTGCTGACCCGCGGCATCCGCCCCATCGCCACTCTGTATCACTGGGATCTGCCGCAAGAACTTGAGGATGAGGGCGGTTGGCCTGAGCGCGATACCGCCATGTGGTTCGCCGAATACGCTGAGCTCGCCGCCACTGCCCTTGGCGATCGCGTGCACACATGGACGACCCTCAACGAGCCATGGTGTTCCGCCTACTTGGGTTACGGCTCGGCGTCGCATGCCCCCGGTCGCGCGCGGGATTCTGACGCGCTCGCAGCCGTGCACCACCTCAATCTCGCGCACGGAATGGCCGTGCCCCGCATCCGTGCCGCCGCGACGAATTCGCCGGAGGTGTCGGCGACCCTCAACTTTCACGTCATTCGGGGTGAGGATGCCGAGGCCACGCGTCGCATCGATGCGCTCGCGAACCGCGCCTTCACGAGCCCGATGCTGCTCGGTCGCTACGACGATGACTTCATTGCCGACACGAGCGAGGTCACCGATTGGTCGTTTGTGCACGCGGGCGATCTGGCGACCATTCATCAGCCGCTCGATTTCTTGGGCGTCAACTATTACTCCACGGTCACGGTGAAGATGTGGGATGGCGTGAGCGAGCGGGCGATGAACGACGGACACAAAGACATGGGTGGCTCCGCGTGGCCGGGCAGCCGCAACGTCGAGTTTCTCAAGCAGGACGGCCCTTACACGGCGATGGGGTGGAACATTGCCCCCGATGGTCTTGAGGAGTTGCTCGTTGATCTGAGCGAGCGGTTCCCCGACCTGCCGTTGATGATCACTGAAAACGGTGCCGCGTTTGACGACGAGGTGACGGATGGTCGGGTGCACGATGTCGACCGGGTCGACTATCTCAACCGGCACTTCACGGCCGCGCATCGAGCGATGCAGCGCGGGGTGAACCTGCAGGGGTATCTCGTGTGGTCACTGCTCGACAACTTCGAGTGGGGCTACGGCTATTCGAAGCGCTTCGGCATCGTGCGGGTCGACTACGACACTCAAGAACGCATCGTGAAAGACAGCGGGTTGTGGGTTTCTGGGGTCGCCAAGAACAAGGTGACGCCCACTCTGAGCTAGCCGAGTTCGTGAGCGGCGCGCTGGGTTAGCGCGCCAGCTCTGCTCGACGAATGTGCGAACGTGCGTGCTCGATCGCGGGCTCGAGGTCGGCGAACAAATGGTTGGGGTGCCGCAGCGAGCTGATCACTCCGAGCCGTTTCAGCACATCCAAATGTTCGGGGCGGATGCCCTTGATGATCACGGTCACGCCGCGCTTCTCGAGAGCAGTGATGAGTTCGGTGAGGGTGTGGGCACCTGTGGCATCAACGAGGTGCAGTTGCGACAGCCGCACGATCACGACTTCGAGGCCTTCGTGTTCGTTGATGCGGTCGATGAGGCGTTCCGCTGCTCCAAAGAACAGGGACCCATCGATACGGAACAGCGCGATGCGTTCGTCGCCGGGTTCGGGGGAGCCCGGAAGCTCTTCGCGGTGAACGCCGCTGGCTTTGCTCATCGTGCGGAGAGCGAAGAAGGCTGCGGCCGCGATTCCGATGCCGACCGCAATGATGAGGTCGAAACTCACGGTGATGATGCCCGTGATCACGAACACGGCGGCTTCAGATTTGCCGGTGCGCAGCATTGTCTTGATTAGGGTCGGCGACATCATGCGGGCCGCGGTGGCCATGAGAACGCCCGAGAGTGCTGCCAGCGGGATGACGGCGACAACCTGAGCGGCCAGGTAGACGACGGTCAGTAGCGCGAGGGCATGCACGACTGCCGAGAGGCGAGTGCGACCGCCAGACCGCACGTTCACGGCGGTGCGGGCGATGGCGCCGGTGGCCGGCATCCCGCCAAAGAAGCTGGAGGCGACGGATGCCAACCCTTGGCCCACAAGTTCGCGATCGGCGTTGTAGGGGCCCGTGTCTGACATGCCAGCGGCGACGCGCGCGGAGAGCAGGGATTCGATGGCGGCGAGGGCGGCGACGGCGAACGCCGGCCCGATGAGGGTGAGCAGATCGAAGTCGAATGACGGCACGGTCGGTGAGGGCAAGGATGCGGGAAGCTCGCCGATGGTGGCCAGCGGAAGGTTCAGCGCCTGGGCAAGGATGGTGACGATCGCAATGGCGATGAAGGATGCCGGAAGGCGCCCGCTGATGCGCGAGAGCAACAACATGATGGCAATCACGGCGGCAACAACGGCGAGGGGCAGCAGGGCGGCGGGCCACTGGGCGGCAGTGATGAAGGCGATGGCGGCGAGCACGGCGTTGGTGGGGTGTTCGGTGCCTTCGGTGCCGAGCGCGGAGGGCACTTGCTGCAGGAAGATGATGATGCCGATGCCGACGGTGAAGCCTTCGATCACTGGCCAGGGAATGTAGCTGACGGTGCGGCCGAGGCGCAGCACTCCGGCAATGACAACGATGATGCCCGCCAGCAGGGTGACGATCGCCACCGCTTCAACGCCAGAACTAACCACGATGGGGGCAAGCACCACGACCATGGCACCGGTGGGGCCCGAGACCTGCACGTTCGAGCCACCGAAGACGGCCGCGACGATGCCGGCGACGATGGCGGTGATGAGCCCCGCTTCAGCGCCAACTCCTGAGCTCACGCCAAAGGCAAGGGCGAGGGGGAGGGCGACGATTCCGACGGTGATTCCCGCGATCAGATCGCCCCGCCAGCTGGTGCGCAGCAGGCGGTAGTCTTTCGCGCTCGGCAGGAGCTCTTTCCAGGAACGTTTCATCGGGCATCCGGAATCGTGGGTAGTCCGGCAACGAGATCGCGTTGGCTGTCGGTGTCGGCAAGGATTTCGCCGAGCAGCACGCGCGCGACACGGAGGAGTTCAGAAATTTGGGGGTGAGCGAGGCGGTAGTAGACGACGCTCGCGCGACGTTCGGAGACGACGAGCCCGTAGCGGCGCAGCACGGCGAGGTGTTGCGAGAGGTGGGAGGCTTCGAGGCCTGTCGCGGTCAGCATCTCGGCGACAGAGGCTTCGTCGGCCGCTGACAAGATTTCGAGCACCCGGATGCGGTGAGGATGCGCGAGCCCCTTGAAGAGGTTCGCCTTGATTTCGTAGAGCGGCCTGCGCTCATCGAGAACGGCCATTCATGTGCTCCTGATCGGTGCGTGCGCTGTGCGGGCGATGTGGTTGCGCTGTAGTTGTGACAGCGAGTAATCGCCCACTTGCTGAATTGATGTAATCATCATATCAGGAGAACGGCTATCGGGGAGTCGCCGTGAAGCAACCTCCTCTGCTTCAGAGGGATTGCGCTTGCCTCAACTCTTCTTGAGTTACGGCTGAGCCGAACTCGCACTCACGCTAACGTTGTCGATTCCGACTGGCGAAGCGTTGGAGCTTGCGATTGACACTCGGGTGGTGTGGCCGGTTGCTGTGAAGTTGAGTGATCGGTGGTCAATGGCGGAGTCGCTCAAGGTCACAAAGGTGTCGACTAGCTCCCCTTCGATATAGAAACGGCCGCCATCGCCGCCAGGCCATCCTGCCTGTCCATCCGCCGTCGGTGCTCCGGAGGCTCGTGTGTCGTACGTCAGCACGTAGCTCTGACCGATCACGGTCGGAACCTCCTGGTGGATCACCCCAGCGATGCTGGCCCAGGGGCCATTCGTGAATGGTGCGGCGAATGACGACCCGAGCTCCGGTGACCAGATTTGCATCGCAACGTCGCCCGGGGGGCCAAAGCGGCTGATCACTAGCCAGCCGCCGAAGTTGTCGCCGGGGTGAAACTGGCCGCCCGCGTTGGCGTATCCGCTGGAATCGAAAGTGCCGTTGCTGACCGGATCGGGCAGAGCCACTATCGGGGCTGGATCCGTGGGGGTCTGTGACGGGGGCGTGCTGGAAGAACCTGCTCCTGATTGTGGTTCGGGGGTGTTCGTGGCCACGGCCGATGGCGTCGAGGGAGCGGGAGTAGTCACCGCATTAGTCCCATCACCCGACGCAGCATCGCCCGCGAGATCGATGCCGGTTTCCCGGCCTTCGCGCCTACCCTCGTCGAGTTGGCTCTGAGTCATTCCGTCGTCAACGGAGTTGCCCGCTAGCACTGTCTCAGTCCAGCCGGCTCCGGCGCCGGAGATGATCACGGCGGTCGCTAGAACCGCGGCGCTTGCTGCAGCCACTGTCGCCGCTAGTCGCGAGATATAAGGAATCGCGCGCGCTGCGGTCGCAGCCGCCGCGGGCGCACCAACCGCGGCATTAAAGCCAGTGGCTTGGGAACCCGCCAACACGTCAGAATCGGAGCTTGCGGTGACCGCGTGAACGGGAGCTGCTCGAACAAAATCGAAGGCGGAGCCACCCAGAATGAGCACCGCGATTACTCCCAAGAGGCCGCGGTTGACGTCGCGCAGCTCAGCACAAATGGCGGCACAGTTCTCGCAGCCCGCAACGTGTGCAAGGACCACTTCGCTTTCTCTGCGGCGGAGCGTCTGGCGGGTAAATGACCCCAACTTTTTGGCGATCTCTTGGCAGTCGCGGGCGGCGCCGCTTGCCACCAGTGGCTCGAGTTCGTTGAGATGCGATTGCAGATACAACTCGCGAAGCCCCTCGCGTGCTCGAAGCCGAAGCATCGATACCGCCTTCGGCTTCATCCCCATGATGGAGGCAACCGCCGTGGGGGTAAGCCCTTCGACGTCGAGATACCAGAGCACTGCTTGCCAGTTCTCTGAAAGGGCGCCGAAAGCGCGGACTACGACTCTGCTCTCGAAATGTTCGATCGTGGGATCGGTCTCGCCGTGTTGACGTGTGATGACTTCGCGCTCGACAGGCTCGAAATCATCCACCAAGACTGAGTTCGCATCAGCCTTCGCATGCGCGTGAAAGCTATTGCGGATGACGGTGTAGAGGTAGGCGCGGAAGAACTCCTCTGGGCCTTTCCCGCGCTGAAGAACGCCGAGTATTTGTTCGAATGCTTCGGCGACGAGATCGTCGGCGTCTAGCGTCGTGCTTGACGAGAGCCGGCGTGCATAGTGCAGAGCGCACTCGTGATGGCGGGCGAAAAGAGTGCCGAAAGCCTCTAATTCGCCTCGACGCACACTTGTGATGAGGTCAGCATCAGAGCTGTCAGTTTCGATGGTTGGTGCTTCAGACAATGCTGCCCCCGCAGACTCGTCCCCGTGGTGCACATGCCTATAACAGGAGGGTCGGGAAATCCCTCGGTCTTGTTCGGATTGATCCATTTCTAGCAGATTTTGGCATTTCTTCGTTACCCCCGGCCACTTTTCGACTCTCACCGTACGACAAAAGAAAAGCCAGCGAAGAATAACCATCTTCGGGCTGGCTAACGAAACGACTACGTCGGCGCGGGTTTCAAGCGTTGGTGTTATCGGTCGGATGGAGGACATTGTGGTTGGTAGCAGTCTCGCGGTGGTTCGCGTCGATCCGAGTGATCTTCCTAGACAGGGCACGGGCTCTCACACGCTGGTGACGGAGGCAATGGATCTCTCGCCGCTAGTTCAGGATTCAGCGTTGGACCCGACGTCGTCGCCGGGGAGTGCTCAGCTGTTTCCCTGGCGTTTGTCGCCGCGCCCTAGCCGACATCCTCGAAGCCCCGAGAAAGATCCCGACGAAGTCTGACCCCGCTGTAGTCCCCAGTTTTAGCGCGAACCCGATTAACGCACCCAGAAAGGCCACCATGCACACGACAAGTGCCACACCGCGAAGAGGAAGTCGGAATGCTTTCTCGAGAGTGGTTTCCACGATCACAACCCTTACCCTTAGCCTCGCTATGGCTGTCGCAGTAGCTACGCCGGCTGCTGCAGCACCAGGCGATCCTTTCGACCCGAACCTGTCTACGGTGTTCCTTGCGCAAGGCCCTAGTGGTGGTGGTGCGGTCACTACCCTTAACGCCATAGTCGCGGGTCCCGCCGGGTCCACATTTCAGCAAGTGGGCGTCGCTCAAATTAACTACAACGCGATTGCATTCAATACCGCGGACAATTTCGTTTACGCAGTTGCGACTCGTGGCGGTCTCGCATCGGACGGCGTTACCGTAATTGTCGCGAATACAGTGGTAAGAGTCGGTGAAGGTGGGTATGTCACGCCAACGTCCTTGGTGCTTCCCGCGATTCCCGGCATTAACGCGAACGGTGACCCCTTTGCCTACAACTCTGCGGCAATCGATGCGGCTGGTCGTTTCTGGGTAAACCACGGTCTGTCGAGCGAGTGGCAAGTCGTCGATCTTGCGACGCTCCAGACGACGCCCCTTACGATGACCCTCAATGGTGCTCCCTATGACAATGCCGGCGTGAGTGACATCACCTACGCAGACGGCTTTATGTGGGGCGTTGATGCTTCACGCCAAATCGTCCGTATCGCATTGGACGGCTCCGTGTCTTTATTCCCGCCGCTATGGCAGCAAGTAGGGGCCGGCGGAGGTTTTGGTGGCGCTTGGACTTACGGCAACGGCAACCTCGGTATAATTCATAACGCCTCCGGAATCATCTACCAGATCGCCGTGTCAGATCCGGGCGCAACAGCCCCGACCTTCACGCTAGTCTCGACGAGTTCGGCGCCGTCCTCCTACGACAATGATGCAACCTATCTTGGCGGTATTGCAGACTTGAGCATTGTTAAGACTGGCCCGGCAATTTACACCCCGGCATCAACGATTCAGTACGACCTGACCGTTACCAATAACGGTCCGGGAACTTCGACGGGTCACCAAGTGGTTGATGTCGTGCCCGGGCCGTTGACTGCGGTCTCCGCTTACGGCTGTGCTGTGTCCGGAAACACCGTGACCTGCCCCGGTGGTCAGCTTTTGGCCGGGGAATCTGTCACGTACACCGTTGTCGCTGCGGTACCGAGTACGTCCGGCGACTGCATCACCAATGTCGCGAACGTGGTCGGCAACGAAACGGATCCTGTCACGGACAACAACACCGACGACGCGATTTCGTGCGTTGGATCAACGACCCCCGAGAAAACGTCGGACCGGGCTTACAACTCGGTCGTGCATCCGGGCGACACGATCAACTACACCTTGACGTTTGAAAACAACACCAACTTCGAGTCGACCGTCGATTACTACGACAGCCTGGCCGCAGTGCTCGACGACGCGACGCTCACTTCGGCACCCGTATCGAACTTTGCCGGAGTGGTGGCATCGGCGGTCACCAACGATGAGTTCACTATCAATGGCCTTCTGCCGGCAAACAGCGTAGCAACGGTCACCTACCAAGTGACGGTCAGCGATTTCGCTGATCGAAACGACAGCATCCTCACCAACTACCTGATGGCAACGGGCGATCCGATTCCTGCGGAATGTAACGCTGGCGATGCGTTGTGTACTCAGCACTTGACCGAAGAAGTGCCTGTCGGCACGATCATTGCGGTCAAGACTTCGGACCGTGCATTCGCGTCATTGGTGAACCCCGGAGAGACCATCAGCTACACGCTCACGTTCTCTAATAACTCCGCATTCGATGCGCCCGTCGCTTACACGGATGACATGAGCGGCGTGCTCGATGACGCCGACCTAGGCCAGAGCCCAACAGCAACATCGCAGCGCCTTACCGTGTCTGCGATTGCGAACGGCCGCTTCACAATCACAGGCGTTCTCTCGCCGGGAGAAAGTGCGGATGTGACCTACACGGTTATCGTTCGAGCTCCCGCGGATCGTGGCGATAGTCAGCTGAGTAACTTCCTCTTCGTCTCCACCGAGACGGTTTCGACGGAATGCGTCGAGGGCGACCCGCTCTGCACAACCGCAGTAGGCGGACCGGGCACGACCACGAGTCGTCTTGCTTGGACGGGAAGCAGTGCAACGAACTCCACTACTGCTTCTGCGCTTGTGTTGCTCTTGGCTGGTTTGCTACTGATGACCGCACATTTTGCACAGCGTCGAAGCGCCATCATTCGTGAGAACGCGAAGCTCCTCAGCTAGGGAGGATTGAGAACAGACGCTCGAGGCGGTGTGGCGTAATGCTGCACCGCCCTCAGCCTTTGGGCCGGGATCGAACCTGCCGCAGCGTGGTTCCTGTGGACAACGGCCGAAGCGCTGGCCGCTCACTCCGCACAATATGAGCATGTCTAACGCTCTGACGACCATCGCCGATCAGGTTCGCCAGAGGGTTCGCCGTGACGGCGTTGATCTGTCGCGGGACAGCGAACTTGCCTCGCGGTATGTGCGTGATGAGGTGCGTCGCTACAGCGAGCGTGCGCTGGGTGGCTCGGTGCCGTTGCTGGCGGATGAAGCTCAGGCCGCCCGCGAGGTGGTGGCGGCGCTGACCGGGTACGGTCCGCTCCAGCCGTTCTTCGACGATGACACCGTTGAGGAGCTGTGGATTAACGGGCCTGAGCAGATATTTGTGGCCCGCAACGGGGTTCCCGAGTTCACCGGCATCCGCCTCACTGATGGTCAGGTTCGTGATCTGGTGGAGCGCATGCTGCAAACCTCGGGCCGCCGCGTCGACTTGAGTTCACCGTTCGTCGACGCTTCGCTGCCCGATGGTTCGCGACTGCACGTCGTGATTCCGGATGTCACCCGGCGCCACTGGGCCGTGAACGTGCGCAAGTTCAGCCGGAGCATCCGCGATCTTGATCGCCTTGTCGAACTCGGCAGTCTCACCCGGCACGCGGCCGACTATTTGCGGCTGTGCGTGCTGTCGGGGCAGAACATTGTGGTTTCGGGCGCAACGCAGAGCGGCAAGACCACCATGCTCAACGCCTTGCTGGCGGCGGCCCGACCGAACGAGCGAGTCGTTACGGTCGAGGAAACCTTCGAGCTGAGCGTTGCCAGTCACGACCACGTCGGCATGCAGTGTCGCCAACCCAGCCTCGAAGGCACGGGCGAGATCAGCCTGCGTCGCCTCATCAAAGAAGCGTTGCGCATGCGCCCCGAACGACTGGTCGTGGGCGAAGTGCGCGATGCCGAATCGCTCGACCTCCTTATTGCGCTCAATAGCGGTTTGCCGGGCATGTCGAGCATTCACGCCAACAGTGCGCGCGAGGCTCTCGTGAAGCTGTGCACGCTTCCGCTGCTTGCTGGCCGCAACATCGACTCCAGCTTTGTGGTGCCAACGGTGGCCAGTTCAGTGGATGTCGTGGTGCATTGCGAACTGACCGCCGACGGCACGAGACGCGTGGTCGAAATCTCCTCGCTCACCGGTGAGGTCAGTGACGGGGTTATCGACAGCAGTCTGCTCTTCCGCATCGTGGACGGCACACTCGCCCACACGGGTGCCGTGCCCGCGCGGCTCTCCAAATTTCAGGCCACAGGCATCGACGCGGTCTCACACTTGTTGAAGGTTGTCGCATGAGCCTGATGTTGGGCATCGTGCTCGCGGTCGGTGTCGTCCTTATCGCGGCTACCTTTCTCTGGCCGGCTACGGGCGAACGCCGGGTGCGTGGCCGTTCCGCGTTCTCGCTCCGGCTGAGCGAACGACTCGTGCAGGCGGGGCTCCCGACCACTAGTCCGGTGGTTGTGGTGATTGTGTCGCTCGCATTGAGCTTCGCTGTAGCAGCCATCACCTTTGTGCTGACATCGGTGATCGCCGTCGTGCTGTGTGCTGCCGCGGCCGCCCTTGTGTTGCCGACGCTCGGGATCAGCTGGCGCGCTCGCATGCGTCGCCGGGCCACTCGCGTGGTGTGGCCCGATGTCGTTGACCAGTTGGTGTCCGCCGTGCGGTCAGGGCTTGCTCTTCCCGACAGCCTCATGACACTCGCTCAGACGGGGCCAGCGGTAACGCGCGCCGCCTTCGTCGCCTTCGCTGTGCGTTATCGGGGAACAGGAAACTTCTCGGTAGCCGTCGACGAACTTAAGGTGGCGCTCGCCGACCCGGTCGCCGACCGCATCCTTGAAACCTTGCGGATGTCGCGCGAAGTGGGCGGAAGCGAACTCACGAACGTTCTTCGCAGCCTCAGCGTCTACTTACGCCAGGAGGCAGCTATTCGTTCGGAGATCGAAGCGCGCCAATCATGGGTGATGAATGCGGCGCGGCTCGGTCTGGCCGCACCGTGGGTGGTGCTGTTCTTGCTCACCACACGGCCTGAAGCCGCACTCGCTTACAACTCAGCGGGCGGTGCTGCCCTGATTGTCGCCGGGCTGGTTCTCTCTGTTGTTGCGTATCGAATCATGGCGGGCATTGGTCGCCTTCCCGATCAGCCGCGGTGGTTCGCATGAGTGACGCGCTGGCCTGGGCACTTGTCGCCGGAATCGCCGGAGGGCTCGGCCTGTGGTCGATTCTGAGCCTCATCCCGCGGCTGAGTCGACCCACCTTGGCGACGAGAGTTGCCCCGTATGTGATTGACGTCTCCGCCGGCGCACGGGAACATTTGGCCCCGCGCTCGGTCGGGCCGCTGCCGGTGTTGGGCGTACTGCTCGTTCCTGTTGCGCGCTGGTTGCGCGAGACGCTCGCGTCGGTGGTGGGCGGCAGCGACCAGATTCTGCGACGGCTCCGCCAGTCTGGCTCCGAACTGACCCTCGAGGCCTACCGGTCGCAACAACTCGTCGCCGTTCTCGGCGGTGCGATGGCGGGCGTCGTTTTCGATATTGCCGTCGCCAATCGGCAACAGGTGCCATTCGCGGCCCAAGCAGTGCTGGTGGTCGTCGGCGGTGTTGCGGGCATCACGCTTCGTGACTATCTGCTGCAACGCGCAGCCAAGAACCGCATCCGTCGTCTCACTGCAGAGTTGCCCGTCGTGCTCGAGTTCTTGGCGCTCAGCCTGTCGGCTGGCGAAGGAATCTTGGATGCCGTGCGTCGCGTCTCGCACGTCGGCGGCGGTGAGCTGTCGCGAGAACTCGCTCGCGTGGTCTCATCGGTCAATACGGGCCTTCCTTTTGGCGAGACTCTGGGAGTGCTCGCCCGCGAGTTGGAACTCGCCCCGTTCTCGCGCTGTGTCGACCAAATCTTGGGAGCCCTCGATCGCGGTAGTCCGCTGTCTGAAGTGCTGCAAGCTCAAGCTCAGGATGCTCGTGAAGAGTCCAAGCGTGAACTGCTCGAGCTCGCCGGCAAGAAGGAGGTCGCGATGCTCTTCCCGCTCGTGTTCCTTATCCTGCCCATCACGATTGCTTTCGCGATCTTCCCCGGCATCTTCGTGCTGCAGGTGGGGTTCTAGCGAGTAATCAGATCGATATCGGATCGCTTCCTGCATTGCCCTAAGGTGTGGACATGAGGCGTTTTCAACGATCAGCCGCCGCTGTCTCAGTGTTGGCGATTGCAGTGCTGCTTGCGGGCTGTTCCTACGTGAATCGTGTTGCCGCGCGGCTCAATGCCGAGGGCAGTCTCGACTTCGCCACCTGTGATGCCCGCAACACCGACTCCTTCGACGTTGAATGGATCGGCCCAGATGGTGAACCTGTCGGAGACCCCACGAGCGCCTCTGTCGTAGGAAACGTCACGACCGGCGATGTGTTCCACCTCGATGCCCACACGCCCACAGCAGAGTGGGAATCCGTTTCCGTACGCAGCGAAGGTCTTCCTGGCGAGGGAAACATCGCCGGGTATTTTGGTGCTGGTGACCTCGCCTCAGGAGACTGGGTGTGGAACCAAACGGCCATCTTTATTGGCACCGTAGATGTGGAGCACTGTGCGCTCAACGAAGATAGTGCGCGCTAGGGAAACCACGGGCCGCCGAATGCGGATCAACTGGAGCCTCCTCTGGGCGATCCCGATCGCTGCTGCGTGCCTCGGACTACTGTTCTCGTTAGGCGGGATGAGAGCTACTCAGCTGGCCTTAGAAGTTGATCCTTGCGCGACAAGCGTCGATAACCCCTTCGCGTTTCCGGTGCTGATCTCCTACGCGATTCTCATCGGAGGATCGCTAGTGGCACTCGTAGTCTCTGTGATCGCCAAGAACAGCCACGGCATTGCTATGGGAATCGTTGCGGTAGTTTCCTCGCCCTTCCTCGCGCTTTTCGGCGTCGTGATGGGTGTCGGTGGCTACGGCTGGCACTGCCCGGATTACTAGGGCGTGACGACCCTGCATCCCAGCCGCCGTTAGCGACGCAGGGACCCGAGGATCGCTCTAGCGCCGCGCAACCTGCAGCGCGGCCGACACCGCCCGCGCCTGCTCGAGCGCGGTCGCGACGGGAGTCACGACATCCCGCTGCACAACCTCGGTCACCGCGGTGAGAAGACGGCGGCGGGCACGGCGGCGGCGGCCAACGGCGGTCAACGCGCTGAGCGCTGCCGATAACAGACCGAGCACGATGCCCACGAGCACGGCCGCAAGCAGTAGCAGCGTCGGTATCGCCCATCCAGTGAGCGGACCTTCCTCCACGGCGGGGAGCGGGAACGCGGGCAAGCCGAACGTCGGCAGCAGCGCGGTGCCCACTAACCAGAGCGCTCCGCCCAAGCCGGCGATCGTGGCGATCCACTGCACGATGCCCACGAGCACCCACCACCAGGAACCCTTCGCGGGCAGAGGCGTGCGGGCGATGGCGAGATCGAGAGTGGCCGGCAGAGTGTCTAGAGCCTGCTCGGCTGTGGTGCGCGCGGCAGCCCGCCACGGGGCAGAAACTCCCGCGCCGGCTTCGTCAGTGAAGGTGCGCACGGCCATCGACATCCGAGCCTGGGCGCCGGCGCTGAGCAGTGGCATGCTCGTGCGATGCACGTCAGGGTCGTCGCCACGACGCTTCGGCCCGAGGCCCAAGCGGGTGAGGGGGTCGGCGCGCAAGCGACCGATCCAGGAGACGAGCGGCCAGCCGGTGGCTTGCCCGGAACGCTTGCGGTACGAGCGGGCAACAGCGGATGCCACGATGTCGACGCCCGCGGCTGTGCCCACCTCATCGCGCAATCGAGCGGTGCTCTTCGCGCTGACCTTCTGCGGGAAACCCGGATCGTCGATGCGCGCAGCGATGGTCTGCACGTCAGCGCTGAGCCGCGCATCCCGCACCGTCTTTGACGCGGCAAGGTCGCCAATTGCCTGACGCAACGCATCAACACCCTCACCAGTGCGGGCGCTCACAGGCAGCACGCGGGCGCGCGGAAGACCGTCGCGTTCCACAATGGCCTGCAGCGACGTCACGACGGCGGCACGATCATCCGCGCTCAACAGGTCGACCTGGTTGAGCACGACCAGAGTCACGGCGGCGTGCTTGGCGTGCGGCGCGATGAACTGCGCGTGCAACACATCGTCGGCATACTTTTGCGGGTCCACAACCCAGATCAGAGCATCCACTTGACCGGCAAGACGTTCGGCGACAGCACGATTGCTGGCCTCCACAGAATCGACGTCGGGCAGGTCGACAAGCACGAGCTTGCTGGCGCGAGAATCAAAGGGTGTCGACCGCTCGACCCGCTCACGAACCTCAAGCCAGTCGAGCAGTTCACTCGCGCCGGCAGCCTCCCACGTCACCGCGAGAGCCTGCGAAGTAGTCGGGCGGCGAACATGCGCCACCGCAACCTCGTCGCCCACAAGAGCGTTGACCAGACTCGACTTGCCCGATCCGGTAGCGCCGAAGACGCCAACCACGGTGTGTTCGGGGGAGCGGGAACGGCGCGCTTCCGTCTGTGTCAGCAGGGCACGGGCATTGTCGAGCAACTCGGCCGGGATGCGACCGCCGCCCGCCTCAGTGACCGTGCGCAGCGCGGCAATCCGCTCGTCGAGGCTGGGCTTGGCGGCGCTCACGAGTTGTCCTCCGCCGCACGCGCGACATCGTCGAGCAGGGCTTGCGATTCACGTCGCAGCGAATCGGGAGTTGCACCGAAACGCAGCGGCTCCAACGCGACACTCAAGCGAGCGATCTCCGCATCGAACAGAACACGAACGCGCGCATGCAGGTCGTCGCGGGCCTCGCTTGCGAGCCGGCGCACGGCATCCTCGCCAAAGATCGTTTCGAGCAGCTTTTGGCCGAGCACGGCCGAACCACCCGCAATGGCAATCTCGCCCCCGGTGAGTCCACCGGTCGAGGCGAACACCACGATCATGAGGGCGACTGTCACAACGTTCAGTCCGAGCGACAGAATGCGAGCCCGGATGCGCTTATCTCCCGCGTTGTCGTGAATGAGCTGCATGAGCGCGCCCTGCCATTCACGAATCATCGCGGTCGCGGCCTGAGGCAGCTCAGCGCTTTCGCGAGCAAGTTCCGGATGCCGTTCAGCGATGGCCTTGCCCGCTGCGGTTCGTTCTAGCCCGGCCCACGCTGCTGCAGCAGCGCGCCCCGCTTGGTCAACGATTACGGTCTGCAGTCCGGTTTCGATCTGGGTTTCGACTTCCACGACGGGGCTGGGTTTGCCGGTGATCCATGCTGTGGCGCGGTCGCGGGCTGCCGAGAACCACGAGTCAACTTTTCTGAAGAAGTCGGAGGTTCCCACAAAATCTTGCCAGCGGGCGAGTACTTCACCGCGCATGAGGGCGCCGTTCTGGGTGGCGGCATCTACGGCTTCGAGCGCAGTTTCGTAGTGTGCGGCGGCGGCGGCGCGTGCGGCGTCGATCCAGTCGAGTTGCTGCTGGCGGGCATCCGCAATCACGGCAACGTGGCGGTCGAGTTCGACGATGGCTCCGCTGAGGGTGCGGGCGGCGATGCGCGATCGCTCGGCGCGGTCGCCGGCTATTGAGGTCAGCCATTCGCGCGGGCGTTCGACTGCGCTGGCAGGCAACATTCCCAGTTCGTCGAGAGGCTGTTCGTCGATCGAGAAGATGGGGGCGTCGCTGAGGCCGCGCTCGCGCAGCATGGTTTGCAGGTCGGGGAGAACTTCGTCAAGCGCGCCCGGCGGCACCCGGTTGAGCACGATGCCGACGGTGATTGAGCGGGCGGCAGCGCTCTCGAGCAGCCGCCACGGCACGGCGTCGGCGTAGCGGTTGGCGGTCGTGACGAACAGCCACAGATCGGCGGCCGCGAGCAACTGAGTCGCCAGCGCCCGGTTTTCATCCGCGACAGAGTCGATATCCGGAGCGTCGATGATCGCGAGCGACCGCGGAACACTTTCGTGTTCGAGAAGCATGAGTTCCCCGATGCGCGACTCCTCCGGAGCATCTCCCGCACTAGAGGCAGGCGTTCCTGCTGCGCTGATGCGGCCGCGCACGCGCGCAAGCCCCGGAAGGATGCGGTCGCTCGCGAACCATCCCGCATCCACGGGAGCGTGCACCAGAATCGGTTGACGCGTTGTGGGGCGGATGACGCCGGCCCGAGTCGTCGCGACGCCGAGCAGCGCGTTCACGATTGTCGACTTACCCGAGCCAGTGGAGCCACCCACCACCGCCAGCAGCGGTGCATCGAGATCGGCCAAGCGGGGGCGAATGTAGTCGTCAATCTGGCGGACGGCGGCTGCGGCAGCTTCGCGCTGCGTCACAACACCGTCGAGTTCTAGGGTCAATCCAGCATCCGCAAGAGAGGCCCGCAGGCGCTCAAGCGAGAGGATCGCGGGCGCACTGTTATCGGTCACCGCTTAAGCATGCCGGGTGCCGGGCCAGTTCGCTAACTTTTGTTGCGCACAGCCGCCGTGTTTTCAGCTTTCGTGGCGCGAAGGTATCGCGCGGAGGCTCCCACGGTTCGAGCCACCGCGCCATCGTTAACCTCGGCGGGCGCTGGTGCGTCGACGGAGCGCGATGAGAGCGAGGCCAGCCAACAGCAGAAGCGCCGCCGCGCTCAGACCCGGCACCGGATCGATACCTGTGGCCGCGAGTTCTCCGGGAGCGGCAACCACGATGGCCCAGGTTGCAGTCAGTGTGATTGGTTCGGTGACAGGGGCGGCGAAGTTGTAGGTAACGCCGTTGAGGGTCCACCCGGTGAAGGTGTAGCCGTCACGGGCAGGGTCGGCGGGTGCGGTGATGGTGTCGCCAGCGTTGATTGCTGCAGCGGGGGCGCTGATGCCGCCGGCCGCATCCAAGGTGACGAGGTAATTGAACCCGACGATGATCTTTCCGCCTTCGCCAACTAGGGAAGAGACGGCCGAGTAGCCGATCCCGGTCGGTGCGACCGTGTTGGTGATTAGGGAGGCTTGCGGGCCTCCACCATCGAGTGCGGCGCCAGTATTCGGGAAGCCGTGAATATCTAGGGCACCGGAGTTCCCGCCGCCGCCGTCGCCGCTGCCAATACCGGAGGCGGAGGCGCCTCCGGTTGCGGTAGTAGTGCCGCCGGTGAGGGCGGTGAAACCGCCGCTGGCGCTCAAATTACCGCCGCCGATGCCGGCACCGCTGACGCCGCCGGTTGCGCTGGTGGTGCCGCCGTTAATGGTGGTGATGCCGCCGTCGCTGCCACCGCCACCTCCGTCGCTGCCGCCGCCACCAGCGCCACCATCGCCGTTGCCGCCGCCGATGCCGGCGCTGCCGATGCCGCCGTTTGCGGTGATGGTGCCGCCGTTGATGGTGGTTGTGCCGCCAACACCGAGGTGGCCGCCGCCGATACCTGCACCGTTCTCGCCGCCGGTTGCGGTGATGGTGCCGCCGTTGATGATGGTGGTGCCGTTGATGATGGTGGTGCCGCCGGCGCGGTTGTAGCCGCCGCCGATGCCTGCACCTCCCTGGCCGCCGGTTGCGGTGGTGGTGCCGCCGTTGATGGTGGTGGTTCCCCCGGCGCCGTAGTAGCCGCCGCCGATGCCTGCACCGGCCTGGCCGCCGGTTGCGGTGATGGTGCCGCCGTTGATGATGGTGGTGCCGCCGGCGCGGTTGTAGTCGCCGCCGATGCCTGCACCGGCCTGGCCGCCGGTTGCGGTGAGTGTGCCGCCGCCGGTGGCGTTGATGGTGAGTGTCGAGGTGTCCGGCACTCCGACCGCGGCTGCAGTGGTGGGCGGAGTGGTGATGCTGAGGGTGTGGCCATTCAGATCGAGGGTGATGGCTTCACCTAGGTCGATTGCTAGCGATTCTGCGCTGGGGGCGGTGATGTCGGCGCCGAGGACGACGGTGTCGCCGTCGATCAAGAACGCGGCTTTCAAATCACCCCAAGCGGTGACGGTGACGGTTGCCGCTGTTGCGGGATCCGCCACAGCGAGAGCTAGGGGGAGCGCCAGCGCGGTGGCGAGCGCAGCGGTCTTAACGAAAGGGCGTGCGAGCATGACTGATCTCCGGGTGATCGTTCGGAACATCATTCATTCCGCAGTGGTTATCTAGAAGTTAGCAGGTTGATGCTCGGCTGGGAGCGCGCGAGTGACCCCATTTATGGTGTGCGGTTTCGCGTCGGCGCAGGGTGGTGCTCACGAACCGAGCACGCTGGGGCGGCGCCAGTTCGCTCAACTTTCTCGCTGCGCGGTACCGCTGTCGAGCGTCTCCGGAGCAGTAGGAGTCCCGGAGACGCCCTTCGAGAGCATTAGTCGGCCGTGCCGACGGCTAGCCGCAGCTCGCCGCCTTCGCCCAGCTTGTCGCTGAGACCTGCGAGAGACTCGTGATCGTTGCATCGCCTTGACCGAGGTAGCTCAGCGATCCCTTCGCGTAATACGGGTTGTAAGGATTGACCCCGTAGGCGAAGGCTCGCCCCGCCGCCGCATGCTGGAAATTGGTCGCAGTGAAGCACGTCACAGGTTCAGGATCCGGCGTTGGCGTTGGCGTTGGCGTTGGCGTCGAGGTGGGAGTCGGCGTGGGCGTCGGCGTCGGCCCTGGCGTCCCAGTCCGGTCGACGCGACGGTTGTTGTCGAAGAAGAACCCGGTCACATACGCCGGGTAGTCAAGGCTGTTCGCGTTGATGTACGTTCCTCCCGTGCCTGCGCCCGCTGGCCAGTTGTGGCCGAGGTTCGAGTTCTGAATCACCGAAACCCGTGGCCCCGCGGCATCTGAATAAAGCGTGCCCGAGCCAGCAGTGTTGTTGCCAGCGAAGCCGCTCAAACTAAACGTTGACGTGCTGGATGCCCCATAAATGCCGGCCATGATCTGGCCGTTCAAGGTGTTGTAGCCGGTCGAGACGGTGGAGTCATTGCTGCCGTAGATCACCGAGGTGAGTTGTGTGGAGAAAGCCGCGGTATTGCCGCTGCCGAAGGTGGTGCAGGTATTCGTGCCCTGCGCCTTCGATACGGCCACACTTGAGATCTGGCCCGACGTGGTGCCCACCGTGGGGCCGGCATTGATACCCATTCCCGCAAAAACGTCGGGGGCGAGGCATCCCATCACCATGGTTTCTCCACCACCGGATGACAACCCAGAAATATAGACCTGGTCGGCATCGATGCCGAGAGAAGCACGCGCGCTCAACGTTGTGGCGAGGTTCAACAGATTGTCGTCATGCCGCGCGGGGTTGCTGCGGGAATGGTTGGAGTCGTAGTAATCCCAGCAGCCGAACACGACGCCACCGTTGGGCGCATCGGGGAGGGCGACGATCATTCCGTAGTCTTCGGCGGCGGCCACCCAGTTGGCGTTCGCTTGGAAGTCGCTCGCTTTCTGCGCGCAGCCGTGGAGGCTGATCATGAGGGCGCGTCCGGCCGGCAGTTCGGCTGCGGTGGATGGCGCGTAGATACGAGTGCTCATCCCGGCAACCGTTTCGGTGCTCCACGTGCCCGGAACGGTGTCGGAGCCGCCGGGGTCGGACGAGTTGCTGCACCCCGGCAGCATCTCGAAACCGGGTGGACACGTGATCGCTTGGGCCGCGAGTGGCGCTCCGGCCAGCGTGGCGCTGACGAGGGCGAGAGAGGCGAGTACTGCCGGGATGGTGAGCCGGCGTTTAACAGTGGACATTCGGAATACCTCCGCACGTCGCAATGCGGTCTTCGCTCCGTGCGTCATTGCGCGGATGTCCCGGCCGCATTGCGCGCCGCGACACAAGCGCGACGCTGACGGCAGCCGCCGTCGAGCGACGCACCGTCAGAATCACCGTACAGTGAAACCTGAATCATGTCTCAGGTTTTCCACAAGTCGCGTTATGGGGAACGCAGCGCGGGTTCGCGGGGGACTCGTGTTGCGCTATCGCTGCCGGGCGGTGACGCGTCGGCGAAGCACGAGGAGGGCGAAGCCGGCCACGAGCAATGTTGCACCTACGGAGAGGTGGGGCGCTAACGCAAAACCTGTAGCAGCGAGCGTGACGTCAGCGGTGGGGGTGCCACCGGTCGCGGGCACCTCTGTCCACGTAGCGGTCAGCGTCAGCGGTGCGGTCACCGGATTGGTGAAGTCGTAGGCGGCGCCGCTGACCATCCAGCCGGCGAAGGTGTAGCCGGTGCGGGTGGGGTCGGTGGGTGCGCTGAGGGTGTCGCCATCGGAGACTGACACGTCTGCTGTGGTTGTTCCGTCAGCGGCATCGAAGCTAATGATGTAGTTGGCGGGAACCTCTGTCCACGTCGCGGTTAGCGTCAGTGGCGTGGTCACCGGGGTGGTGAAGTCGTAGGCGGCGCCGCTGACTGTCCAGCCGGCGAAGGTGTAGCCGGTGCGGGTGGGGTCGGTGGGTTCGGTGAGAGTGTCGCCGATGGCAACAAATGCGGTGTCGGTTGCCGTTCCGCCGGCCGCGTCGAAGGTCGCGATGCGCACGAATTCGACACTGATCTGACCGCCGGAGCCAACAGTGGCGGTAGCGGCCGTATAGCCGATCCCTGCCGGAGTCGTGGAATTGGTGATGAGGGCACCGTTCGGGTCTCCACCATTAGTTGCTGCCCCTGGTGCGCCGATGCCATGAATGTCGAGTACTCCAGAGGAGGAGCTGTTCTGGCCGCCGCCGATGCCTGCGCCTGAGTTGTCGCCGGTAGCGGTGGTGGTGCCTCCGGTGAGGATGGTGGTGCCGCCGTTGCCCTGATATCCGCCGCCGATGCCCGCGCCACTGCCGCCTCCGGTTGCGTCTAGCGTGCCACCGCTAACGGTCGTGGTGCCGCCGTCGCCTTCCTGGCCGCCGCCGATGCCTGCGGCCGCGAAGCCTCCGATCGCGCTGATGGTGCCGCCGCTCTGAGAGGTGGTGCCGCCGTTGCCGTTAAGGCCGCCGCCGATGCCTGCGCTTCTGTTGCCGCCGGTTGCGGTGATGGTGCCGCTGTTGGTGGTGGTGCCGCCGTTGCCGTTAAGGCCGCCGCCGATGCCTGCGCCGTGGTAGCCGCCGGTTGCGAGGATTGTGCCGCTGTTGACGATGACGGAGCCGCCGTCGCCTTCCTGGCCGCCGCCGATGCCTGCGCCGTGGTAGCCGCCGGTTGCGGTGATGGTGCCGCCGTTGACGGTGGTGGTGCCGCCGTCACCGCCGTCTCCGCCGCCGATGCCCGCGCCGAAGCGGCCGCCTTGTGCGGTGATGGTGCCACTGTTAACGATGACGGAGCCGCCAGCGTTGCCTTCATTGCCGCCGATGCCCGCACTGTACCGGCCTCCGGTTACTGTGAGCGTTCCGCCGCCGGGGGCAATGATGGTGAGCGTGGAGGTGCTGGGAACCTCAATCGCCGCCAGAGAGTCAGGGACGTCATTGTTGACGGTGAGGTCATGCCCGTTGAGGTCAAGCGTGATCGATTCGCCCGGTTTGACCGTTATTGACCTGCCTGCCGGAGCAACGATATCGGCAATGAGTTTCACGGTGCCGCCATCGGACGCGTAAGCGAACGCGTCTGGCATGCCGCCCCAACTGTTGACGAGGTACGTTGCGGCGGCGTTCGCTGGCAGTGCGCCGGCGAAAGTCAAGGCAAGCGCAAGGGCGACAGCGGTAATGCTGGGCAAGATTTTAGGGCGAGGAATCACGATAGTTCTCCGGTTGGTCGGGTGGAGGAGCTGCAGGAGAGGTAATCCCAAGCACAAAGGGCTGACGCTAGCAGAAGCAGTCCTAGCCCCGGGTCGTTCGGGCGGAGATCGCTCTTCTGGGCGCCCACTTCGGAGGCCAACTGCGCACGGAGGCCAACGCCTGTTCGCGACTTAGACTGGTCGAGGCCTGCGCCGCCGCAGTCCTCCCCAACGAGAAGGATGCTTGTGTTCCCCACCACGTTCCCGGCCCCGATCATTCCCGCAGCAGACTCCGTTCCGGCACTGCGCTGGGGCATCATGGCGCCCGGTGGAATCGCCGCGACGTTCGCGGAGGCGGTGCAAGCGCACACTGAGCAGAAGCTCGTGGCCGTGGCATCCCGCAGCCTTGATCGTGCCCAAGACTTTGCGAACACCTGGGGCATCGAGAAGGCCTACGGCGACTATGCCGAGCTGTTGGCCAACCCCGACGTCGACGTGATTTACATCGCCGCGCAGCAGCACGTTCACCGCGATCTAGCGCTGCAGTCGATCGCCGCGGGCAAGCACATTCTGGTGGAGAAGCCGTTCGCCATGACCGGTGCCGAAGCGCGCGAGATTGTGGCCGCAGCCCGGGCCGCCGGGGTGTTCGCGATGGAAGCGATGTGGACTCGCTACCTGCCCCAAACCTCAATCATCAACCAACTTGTTGCTGACGGAACCTTGGGCGATATTCACCTCGTCACCGCCGACCACGGCCAGCACATTCCTGAGGGGCACCGGGTTCGCTCGCTCGACGGCGGGGGAGGAGCCCTGCTCGACCTCGGCATTTACCCGATCGCCTTCGCATCACAGATTCTGGGCGCACCTTCTGCCGTGCACAATGTGGGGTCGCTCATCGAGAGTGGGGTGGATGCTCAATCTCTCCTTACCCTCAGCTATGCGAGCGCGGCTCAGGCCCAGCTCAACACCACGTTGCTCGCGCGCACCCCCATCACGGCATCCGTCGCCGGCACCGAGGCGCTGCTGGAGGTCGGCAACGGCTTCTTCACGCCCACTTCGCTGACGCTCTCAAAGCCGGGCTTCAACGGCGAATCAATTCACTGGAAAGACGAGACCGGCGTAGTTGGCCACCGCGGTCTCAGCTACCAGGCAACGGCGCTCGCGAGTTTTGTTGCTCAGGGCCTCACCGAATCACCCGTGCACACCCTTGATGAAACTGTCGCGATTCTCGACACTATTGACAGCGCCCGCTGGCAGCTCGGTTACCGCTTCCAATCGGAGCAGTAGCGCGAAAGAACCCTCGTCGCAGTGTGATTTACGCGCAATCGCTCTGTACTGTTGATGCAGCAATTGCCACGCGATCGGAGATCTCATGACCGCAGAATCGACAACCCCCACAGAGACTGATCTGCCGCAGAGACCTATAGCGACGCGGATGCTCGCCCCCTGGGTTTTCTGGCCAGCAGCAGGGCTGATCATCGCGATCACGGCGTTCGCGATCATTGCGCCGAACCTCGCTAACGCCGTTTTTTCCACCCTGCAGTCGAGCGTTATCAACTCTTTCAGTTGGTATTACGTGCTCATCGCGGCCTTCTTTGTGGCCTTCGCGCTGTATCTGGGGTTTAGTCGCTACGGCGATATTAAATTGGGAAAGGATGACGACGAGCCTGAGTTCTCGATGATCGCCTGGATCTCCTTCCTGTTTGCCGCGGGCATGGGCATCGGCCTCGTTTTCTATGGTGTTGCCGAACCGCTCAGCCATTTCGCGAACCCGCGTCCTGGTGTTTCGGGCACGGAGATTCAGCTCGCCCAGCAAGCCATGAGTCAAACGTTCCTGCACTGGGGTGTGCACGCCTGGGCTATTTACGTAGTGGTCGGCCTCGCGCTCGCGTACGCCATTCATCGTCGCGGTCGCCCCATCTCGATTCGCTGGACTCTTGAGCCGCTGCTCGGCAAGCGCGTTCGGGGCGGCTGGGGCAACCTCATCGACGTCATCGCGCTCGTCGGCACCGTGTTCGGTGTTGCTACGTCTCTCGGTCTCGGCGTACTTCAGATCTCTGCCGGTCTCGAAAAGACTGGCATCGCCGAATCGAACCTCACCACCCAGATCTCCGTCATCGTCGTCATCATCGCGTTCACCATCCTGTCGCTGGTGTCGGGTATCGGCCGCGGCATGAAGTGGCTCTCCACTACTAATCTCCTGCTCGCTGCGGTGCTTTTGGTATTCCTCCTGATCGTCGGTCCCACGGCGTTCCTGTTCCGCGAGTTCGTTCAGTCCATGGGTAACTATCTCCAAGGCTTCATCGGCCTCGCTTTTAACGTCAGCGCCTACCAGGGCGATGCTGGCGAACAGTGGCAGGCCGGCTGGACCACCTTCTACTGGGGCTGGTGGATGTCGTGGGCACCGTTCGTTGGCGTCTTCATTGCGCGGGTGTCAAAAGGTCGCACCGTGCGCGAGTTCGTGGGCGGCGTCATGCTCGTCCCGACCGTGCTCACCTTCCTCTGGTTCAGCGTTCTCGGCGGAAATGCCATCTACCGTGAGCTCTACGGTCAGGGCGGGCTCGTCGCCGCAGATGGATCGGTGGATGCCGATTCGGCGTTATTCGATCTTCTCGCGGGGTTGCCAGCGGGAACCGCTCTCACATTCGGAGCGATCCTGCTTATCGGCATCTTCTTTGTCACCTCGGCGGATTCTGGTGCCCTCGTGATGTCGATGATCGCAACCGGTGGCTCGGCAGAACCACCCAAGCGCATCCGGATCTTCTTCGCGCTGCTTGCCTCATTCTTGGCAATCGCTCTCCTGGTGACAGGGGGGCTGCAGACTTTGCAAACGGCGGCAATTCTGTCTGCATTGCCCTTCAGTGTCGTGATGCTCATGATGTGTGCAGCCACGGTGACGGCGTTCAGCCGAGAGCGGCGTGCCTACGATCGCGCGCAACGCGCTCAGTTCGTGGACCAGATTGGCACGTTCTATGGCCTCGAGGTCGAAGAACCGCTGCTTCGCGAACCCGTGCACCCCCTTCGCGCGGCACTCGATCGCCTCCGCAAGAAAGCCGCGCAGTCTGGCGGCGGAATCTCGCAGGTCACCGAAGACGCGATTCTTGCCGACACCGGATTGGTATCGCCTGACAACATCGCGCAGGCAGACGCCATCGTCGAAGACGAGGTCGAGCGGTTGCAGGCGCTGCAAGCCGAGTTGCAGGACAAGGCAAAGCGAGACGCGCCCGAAGAATAGCGAACGGGGGAGTGGCCCGCGCGGGGAGTCGCGCCGCGTCGTCTCTGGTTAGTCGCTCTCGCTCGTTGTGGAAAATCTTTACGCACAATTGTGTTTCGCTCAATGATTACAGAGTGAAATCATCTCAATTGCTACTGAAGAGCGGGCTTACCCGAGGCACCCGAGCGCTCACCTCAGAGCGAGGAGACGTACCGGGCTGGGTGCTGATTACTCTCATGACCGCAGGTCTAGCGGTCATATCGTCATAGGGGTATTTAGCGCCTCGCTCGGTTTCAATCGAACGCGAGTGGCACCGATTGACGAAGCATGAAACATGCTGAAAAAGCGTTTTTAGGCGCTTTGGTGCCGAATTGGGTTGTGAGCAAGTTGGGGATAAGTCCTGATCTGGCCGGTGTTTCGCACTCAACGTGTGCATAATCGAGTCGATTTCTGTGGAGAACTACAGGCATGTAGTTCCGTTACTGAATCGTGACGTGACCGATAAATGAGTCTATGAGAGCAGATGTGGACCGATAGGGGCATTTTTTGACGTTCCACTACTACTCGTTCGCACTCGCGGAGCCGCTTGTGTAAAACCCTTATGCCTGTGAGTAGCGGATTCGCCCTTAGAGTTAAAGCAGCTCAAGCCCCCGCGAAAGCGAAGGCTTGAGTCTCTATTCGAATAGATGCCATGTGAAAGATGGCGATAGCAAGATGGTGACCCCAGTAGGGCCGGTCGCCCGTAGTTGGAGCTACGGGCGGCTTTCCTACTTTCTACTCTAGATGTCCACCATGGATGGCGCTACTTCTCGTTCTCCTTGAGAAGCCACTCGATCTTCTCCTGCTGGAGTCGAGTGTTCTCTTCGCGCAATGCCGACAGCGTCCCGTTGGTCTGATGCTGAATCTTCTCGACCTTCTCGTTCTGTTTGCCCAGCATGTAGAACGTCACCGCGCCGGTCGAGGCCACGGCCATGATCGTGCCGACAAACTGGATTACGTCGTCCTTGGCATCGGGCGCGAAGATGACCGTCGTGATAACTCCGATCACCGCCACGACTCCCAGTCCGAAGTAGCCAAGTGTGATTGCTGTCTTGTTCATATTGCTGTCGTTCATTCCATCGACTTCCATTGATCGTCTTCGCCGAAACCCACCGAGACCGGCACCCATACCCCGTTGAGGCCGTAGTAGACCTCGCAGTCCTTCCACTCGCCGTCGACTCCGTACTTTGCGCCGGAGAGGACGAGAGTGTTGGTCGAGCTACTGGCAGTTCCCCAAGTGCCAGCCGCCGAGGTCACGGCGTTGGTCGCCATGACTCGGAAGTAGTATTTGCGTCCCGGTAGAAGGCCGGTCAGCGTCTTCGACGTGCTGGTCGAGGTCGTGCTGGAAGCGCCAGTGAACGACGACGAGGTCGAGTACTGAATGACGTAGCCCGTCACGCTCGTTCCGCCGTCGCTGGAGGGTGCGCTCCACGACACGGTCGCTTGACCGGCAACGCTCGACACGACTGACACCGAACGTGGAGCCGAGGGTGCTTCCACGTAGCGAAGCGCGCCGCCGAGGGTGCCAGACCAGCCGTAGCCGTTCGAGTTGAACACTGCGTTCGTGCCGGAGGTCGAGGAGCGCCCGAAGTAGATACGTCCGCCGCCGGTGATCGCGTACACGTATCCGGTGCCACCGTTCACGAGGGTGTTCGGGATTGACTTGTACCCGGTGAACGCTACTGGTGGACTGTCTGATGCCACTGTGAACGCGGACGAGCGTGAAGAGTTGAGCTGCACCGAGATTGAGGGCGAACTAAAGTAGCCGCCGACGTAGAGTCCCATTGCGGTAACGAGGACAGCGTTAGACCCGTTGAACATGTCGCGGCCAGAGGGGAGGCTGATCTTCGAGCGAACCCACTCACCTGAACCATCGTTGGCGGAGCCGTTGTTGCCGCCGAAACCTACGTCAGTCATTACGCGGTGTACTTGAAGAGGAGCGCACCGTTCACGACTGCTGGCGTGGTGCTGCTAATGATGATCCTGGACGCGTTGAGCTTGAGCGCGTCAGCGGCCACGCGAGCGTCCTGCTCGGCGGCCACGAGGTCGCGTGAGTAGTTGATCTCGTCGTAGCCGACCTTCACGTCGTCGGTGTTGGGAACTACGTCCCAGCCCTTCGCTCCTGCTGCATCTCCGTTTGCCATGATGTGTCCTAACTAGGGGTTTCGTATTCTGTCCAGTCCTGACCGACTGGTACTTCGTTCCATGCGTAACCGTCCGGCTGGAGAAGCCATGCGGTTGAGGGTGTGTCGAGGAGGCCGCGTGAGCCGATGCGCATCTCGTCGGAGTCGCCCTCGGCGCTCCACTTCCACGTCACGCTGGAGACCACGCCGACCTGCGCCGGCGTTCCCGGTAGCGTCATAACGAGCGCCATGCCGGGAGTCGCGTTCAAGTCGGTCAGCGCCTCAACGTCAAGCGTTCGACCGCGACCGGAGTACAAGGCGAGGATGGAAGCGGCAGCACCGGCACCGGGGAACGGACGCTCGATGACCTTCTTGAGCATCTTCGTTCCGCCGTTGCTTGCTGCGTCATAAGCGACCTGCGGAAGTCCCTCAGCGTCAGTCCAGCGGTACTCGATCACGATTGAGTCGAACCATGCCTCCTGCTGGCGCGAGATCGTGTCCCGGCCAGAGGTGGCGTTCGTGCCAGCGGCCACGTTGATCTGTCCCGGCACGGAGTAGCTGAGCGGGTCGACGAGTCGCCAGTCTCGCTTCTCGTCGCAGAACAGTCGAAGGCCACCGGCTTGCACGAGCGGCGCGACGTAGTCCCAGTCGAGGGTGCCGGGTGTCTGGATGAACGCGTCGGAGTTGAGGAGGTTCGTTCGAGTCGAGGTCGAAGCGTTAGTGGTGCCTGTCCATGCGAACGTGTCGAACTCGTCATCTGTAGTCGAGCCGTTGAAGTACACACCGTCCTGAGCGGTGTCGTCGTCGGCAGTGAAGACCGTGAGATCGGTCATGTCCAGCGTTGTGCCGCTGGGGTCAGGCAAGCTCAGCAGTGAAAAACCGTATGGGGAATCGCCGCTTTGCACAGTGAAGGTCAGCCGAGCGTCTGTCCACTCGTTAGCCGCCATGTCGATGTCTACGGTCTTGAGGATCGCCCCACTGCTGGCCTTGAGCCGGAGTGTGCGGGTGGCTCCTACGCTTGAGCGGGTCTTCACTCTCACCACGTAATCGACTCCTGTTGTCAGGGGGATTGCGTTGTCTTCCCCAAGGTAGATTGCGTAGTTGCCTGATGAACTCGTGCGGGTGGTGCGGAACACGTCCCGTCCCATGTATCCGCCACTGAGGATGGTCTTGTTCGTGCTTGAGTGCCCAGTCCAGTTGTTCGAGAGTGTGGGGATGGGTGTGGTCGCGTAGTTCGTGATGACCGGCAGCGTCGGCGGTAGCGCTTCGAGGTCGGCGTCGAGCGCTCCGGCCTCCAGCGCGAAGCCGTGGCCGGTGAGTGTTGAGTCGACCGCGTCCTTGACCGAGAGGCCGTAGATGCGCGTGGGGCTCGTGCTGTCGTTTCCAGCGTCGATAAGGAGCGCTTCGTCACTGACCAGACGGAGCGTGAGTTCGGCCTCGTCGTGGTCGATTGTGCGCTCGTGGAGGAGGAGATCGAAGGTGCGAGTCTGCGGGTCGCGCACCGGCTGAATCCACTCTTGAGTCGCGGTGACCTCCACGCGGAGGTTCAGTCGCGGGTCGATGGACTCCAGCGCGTCGAACGGAGGCAGCGCACAAGTGATCTCGGCCTGAACGTAAGGCGCGCGAGTCTCGTCGAGGGTGACCTCAGCCGACTTCACTTCGAGCGAGAAGTCCTCGGTGATCTCTTCGAGGTGTTCGGTGTAACCGCCGTGGGAGAGCGTGATGTCGTCGAACCACACCGCATCTCCCGAAGTCCACCATGCAGTACCGAACGAGATGTCGAGAACCGCTTCGTGACTCGTCGCCGATGCTGTAAATGTGAAAGATCGAAGCTCGAAACCGGAAGGTGCGGAACTGCTTGTGCCGCTGTTGCCCTTGCCAGTGATGCCAATGTCTACCGGCGCTGGGCCAGAGCCGCCTCCGTTCGCTAAACAAGCGAGCGTGTACTCGACGCCAACCACAAGGCCGGTAAGTGTGCGCGTAACTGTCGCGAAATTGTCGCTGAGAGACAGAACTTTTAGCGAGCGAGAGCCGCTTCGCTTGTAGCTGGTACTGGTGCTGACTGACGAAAAAGCATCAGCCGTCCAGCCGTCGACGCTCGACTCGAAACCCTGCGAGTAGGAATCTCCTGCGGGAATCTCAACGTCGTGTGCGGCCTCGACGACGATGCCCATCACCTTGGCGGTGTAGCTGCTCGTGTTGATCGGCATGGCACTCACTACGAGACCTCCTGATAGTCGAACTCGACAAGCCACAGTGCGCGGCCGTCGTCTTCCAACTCGACGCTGATCTCACCGTCGACAACAAAGTCCATGAGGAGTCCGTCGTTGTCGGTGTCAGCGAACGTCAAGACCGCTCCGGCCAGCAGAGCGTTCTCCAGCACTTGTGCCTCAGCCAACGTCTTGAACAACGCCGTGAGTGTGCCGGTGCGAAGGCCAGCCGTGCGAAGAGTTACCGCTGGAGTGTTCGTACCGAGGATGGTGTGAATCACGTTGCGGCTCTCGCGCGACGACTTGTAGCCGTCGACCAGCTCCGGGGTAATCGAGTACCCGAACGCGGAAATCGTGGATGCCATTAGAAGAGTTCCCGTCCGTACTGGTCGACCGTCTTGACGCGCACGGTCACGGCGCGGTTGTTGAGTTGACGCTGGATGCCGTTCACGGTGCTGCTGACATCGGGTGTCTTCATGAGGACTTCGGGAGCCTTGAGCTTCGCCCCGTCGAATCCCTGCTGACCGGTCTTGACGTACTCGCCGGAGTTCTCTCGGCCAGCCTCAGACCAGATGCGCATGAGTTCCGCTTGCTGCGCCGGGGAAGCATCCTTGTAGCCCTGCACCATGAGCGCGGCAGACTCGGCACCCTGTTCATTCAGGAAGCTCTTCGCGTCATCCGAGAGACCGGAGTTCGCGAGGTCGTCCTGATAGTTCTTGAGCGCTCCGGACTTCGCTTCCATCGCCGCGATATACGCGGCCACGTCGAGCATCCCGGTTTCGTCGTTGATGAAGTCCTGAACGCTGGCGGCTGCGTCGTCGTAGGCAGCGTCGATGGACTTGATCAGTCCAACCTTGACCTCGAACTCGGAAGCACCCGAAGCGAGGTAGGTGAGTTCCGCTTCCTGCGCTGCGTCGATTGCGTCCTTCTGCTCTTGGAGCATGTCGCGCTGTGCGGTGAGGTCGTTCAGGTGGTCGCGGTTCGCGTTGCCTCGGCCCTGCTGGAGGGCAATGGAGCGCTCCTGCTCTTCGACCATCTCCTGCTCTTTTTCGATCAACTTTTCGGTGACGGTGATCTGGTCTCCGAGCGCGTCACCGCCTTCGAGGTAAATCTTCGTCAGGTCGTCGAACGGGATTGAGAGGCGTTCCGCGATCTTGCGGAGGTCGTCCAGGCTGTCCCTGTTGTCGTCGGTCTCGGTCGCCATGTCTTCGAGCTGGTCGAGAATCGAGGCGGTGGAGCGCTTGCCTACGATGCCAAAGTCGATGAAGTCTTTCGTGAGATCAGCGACCTTCTCGCGGAACTCCTCAGACTCGTCCTCAGCGTCTTCGATGCCAGCGATGATCAGACCGATGCCGAGAGCGCCAGCGGCACCAGCGGCGGCACCGATAGGGCCAAGGCTGGACACGATGCCACCGAGGGTTCCTTGGATGCCGTCAGCGAACGACTCAGCCGAGCCATCGAAGCTGGAGAAGGTCTCAGCGGCGTTCTGACGCGCTTCGTTGCCTAGCTCTTTGAGGTCAGCCTTCGCCTTCGTCGTGCCGGACTCGGAGTCCTGCTTCATCTTCGCGTAGGACTTCTTGAAGTCCTTCTCGATGTTGTCGGCGGTTTCTGAAACTTCCTTCTTGAGTTCCTTGGAAGCGCGCTGCGCATCCTCGAAGCCGTCCTCCAGCTTGTCGGTGCCCTTGTTGCGTCCGAGGTCGTCGAGTGCGTCGACCGCATCCTCGATCGGTTCGATTACGCCAGACTCGATGCCTTGCTTGAAAGCTTTGGTCTCGGAGCCGATACCAATTTCAATGCCCTTAGCCATTAGCGCGCCCCGCCTTTCTCGAATGCTTCATGAATTGTTCTGATGGTGGTCTGCACCCAAAGAGATGCCAGACGCGGAATGGACTCACGCGCCGCTGGATACACGACATAGCCGCCGCGACGTGGAAGCGGGAACTGCCGTCCTTGCTTGCGCGTGTACGGCTTGCCCTTCTTCGTCTTGGAATGGATGATCTTGTTCGGGTTTCCGCCGAACTCGGTTCCGAACGCCAGCACGGACTTCGGTGTTCCGTCCGAGAGCTTGCCGACAGCGGCAGAGCGGAGGAGGACGTTCGAGTCACTGACCGCAACGCGCGCCGTGTCCGACAGGACTGAAACCTGCTGGCGGCTTACGGTGCGGCCTCGTACCTCTTCGCCCCAGATGGGGAAGGCGGCGGCTTTGGTCTGCTTGCGAACCTCAGCCGCCACCTCCTTCGGAATCTGACGGACGGCGCTCAAGAGCGTCTGCAAGTCTTTCGACAGCAGAATCGAGATGCGTCCGTTCGATGCCATTGTTAGACGGCGGGAACGAGAGTCGGCTTGCCCTGAACGCCAAGCGTCACGGTGGCGGTTGCGGTCGTGTCGACTGCTCCACCGATTGCGCCAGGAGTGATCACGATCTCGACCGCGAACGACGGGCCGATGCCGGACTGAGGCTTGAGAACCGCATCCACGACAGCGCCTTCGTTGTTGAACAGGTAGAGCGAGAGCGAGCCAGCCGTTGCCCAGTCCTGAGCGAAGGTGAGCGCGAGAGTCCACGTTGCGGCGGTTACGTCGGTGAAGACTGCATCGGCCTTGAGACCCTTGAACACGACCGACGAAGACGACGGGGTGAGCATTGCCGAGCTAACGGCGGCGGCGAAGTCGTCGTCCTCGATTTCGAGAACCACGTCCTTCATGACGATTGGTACTACTGCGATTTCAGCCATTACTTTTTCTCCTTTCGGGAGAAGATTGATGTTTCGATGTCCCAGCCGAGGTAGGTCTCCGAGACGAAGACTTTCTTGGCCCTCACGAGGGTGAGACCGGGCAGTGAGTCGAGCGCCGTGACGAGTTCAAGCACGAGGTCGTCGAGTGCGTTCTCGGCTCGTATTTGGTCTGTGTGCGGGTCGATGATCGTGATGGTCACGTCGTTCGCGAGGTGATGGACGGGAGCCTCAGCGAGCTTCTGGATTCCCAGATGTTTGATGACGACGGTGACGTTGCTGATGGTCTCCACGCCGACTTGATTGGCGCTGATCTTCCACTTAGGTGGCAGGAGCGGAGTTAGCTCGGTGACGAGCCAATCGCGCACTGAGTTACCGGACACGAGGCACCGCCCGTCGAGGTCGAAGAATCTGTTTGATTACCCAGTCGAGAGGGTGGGGACGGAACACGAAGCCGTCGTCACCCACACCTCCCGATGAATCAACTCGTCCCGCGTTCCACAAGTTCTTGACCTGCTGGAGTTGCGCGTACCGGTAGTTCGTGGGGATGACCTGTTCGGTCTCCTCGTCCTCCGGCTCGACGAGTTTCGGGGCATAGGCAACGACGCTCTGCTGCGCGACTTCGACAAGTTCTTCGAGGAGGTCATCACTTTCGGGAGCGTCAAGCCACTCCTCTCGTACTGATTCGATGTCGTGCCATGTAGCCATTGCCTATGCCCCTATTCGCTATTCGCCAGCGGTGTACGCGGTGACGAGCTGGAGAGCCTTCGTCGCGTTCACGAGGTTGGCGTAGTACCCGAACAGTGCCGGGTCGATTGCGCCGTGGTGAGGGTCGATGCCCTCAACGCGAATCGGGACACCGGGAAGCTCGAACGTGGTCATGGCCTCCTTGGCACCGACGAGAACCTTGCCGGTTCCGACGTTGCCGGGGATGACGCGGAAGCCAGCGGTGCTGCCCTCTTCGAGGCCGAGCGAGGCGCTGAGGTAACCCAGCACCGACTCGTTCGGGGTGAGGACGATGTCGCGCCAGAGTTCAGGAGACACGATTGCGAACGAGGGAGTGTTCTCGGATGCGATCACGGCAAGAGCGCCGTCAACGATTGCCGAGAGACCAGTCGCAATGCCGGTGCCAGCGACCGTGGAGGTCATCGTGGTCGCGCCAGCGAGTGCAGCGGCGAGAGCCTTTGCGTCGGTCTTGCGGCTGTAGTCGTCGGTCATGTGGTCGAAGTACGACGCAATGATCGACGTGTCACCGAAGTCAGCGAAACGACGGTCGAGCTTGTGGCCACCGGCAATGCGGAGCGCGTCGACCGTGACCTCTTCGGTGTCGATTGCGTTCGAGGGAATCTCGGCGGTGTTGCCGGTGTAGTCACCGACGACGGGTTCCTTGCCCTCGACGAAGCGCCAGCCGCGAGCCTTCATGCTCGTGAGTGCGCTCTGGTTGAACAGGGGAGTGAACTTGCGCTGATACGCACGACGCTTCCAGAGTTCACCGAGAACCTGCGGAACCTGAACGTCGGCACCGATGGTCACCGTGGAAGGGCCGGAGTGCTGAACAGGGCTGATTGCGAAGAGGTCGCCGGTCTCGCGGCCAATCTTCTGGAGGGTGTCGACGCTGTCGCGAGGAGCAATCAGAGCGGAGAACAGGGTGTTCACGCTCGTGGAGGTGGGTTCAGCCGGAGCGGTAAGCCCGTCCGGTACTGCTGCTGCTGCTGATGCAGTCATAGCTTCTTCTTCCTGCTGGATTGGAGAGTCCTCGGACGGGGTGTCGTTGGTATTGGGGGAGTGTTCGGCCATTGCGGCCTTCACTACTGCTTTGATGCGCTCTTCGAGGCCGTCGTCGAGTTCGTCGGCAATGGAGAAGAGAGCGGCTGAGGCGAACGCTCCTTGAGGTACGAACGCGGCACCGGTGAGTGCGGCCTTGACTGCGTTGGCACCGTCGCGCACGAGGCCACGGATTTCAGCGCTGAGGCGCGGTCGCTTCGTCACGTCGTCGTCAGCGGCTTCGAGGAGGAGGTTGTCGCCGTCCTCGGTCTTGGCCACGGCGAAGTGAGCGACGATGCCGGCCTCGGTCTCTTCGACCTTCGTGAAGCGAGCGACCGGCGCGAACTGGCTGTGGAGTCGGTTGGCGTTGAGCGCCGATACGTCAGCCGGAATCTCGACGGTGCCCTTGGCGAACATCACCGGCGCGGTTTCAGAAACCGAGGGGCTGGAGAGTTCGTTGTATGGGAGCAAGAGACCGCGGAGCGTCCGGTTCTCGATGTCTGCGAATAGTGCGTTGGTCATGGATTAGTCCTTCGTCGGTGAGTTGACTGCTGGCTGCTCCCGCGTGACCAGTGCCGTCTTGTCGAAGCGAATGACACTGCCAGCGCCGGACACGTCGTCCAGGGAGAGGCGAGCCTCAATCGGCGCGAGGAGGTACTGGAGGGAGTAGTCGATGAAGTCGTTGCGGTTCCCCTCCGAGGTGGAGTAGGTCAGTGATGCCTCCGACTGAGAGCCGTCCAGCACCGATGCCGGAACTCCGGTGAGGCGAGCTACGTCGAGGACGACAGCGTTGCGCTGGTCTTCGAGGTGGGACTCACCGCCGCTCTTGTCGCCGTGAGTGCGAACCTCGATGCGCTTGTCGGTGAAGCCGGTAGCGCCGGTGGCGCTGGAGCGAGCGATGTTCCACGACTCGACCAGTTCGTCGATCTCTTCGTCTTCCATCTCGTCGTCGGTGATCTGATGAAGCTCGACCATTGGGATTGGAGCCTGTGCGCGGCTTACCCACGCGCGCTCCACGGCGCGAGCGCCCTTGATGGTCGAAGCGCCAGCGGCGAGAATCCCGCCATCACCTGAGCCGGGAATGAGGATGACCTGAGAGGCCGGGAGTCCATGACCGTCGACGCTGATCGTGCCCTTAGAGTCGATGCTCCAGCGCTCTTGGGGAACGCGAACCGCGTCAATGATCTGGCCGTCTTTGTCACGCTCGACAGCGAGGAGACTCCAGTCGTAGAAGAGGAGATCGTCGACGATGCCAGCGGCACGGTGCCAAGGGCTGATGCCGGAGGCGGAGTTGCGGAGCCATTTCTGCTCGACCTCCACGCCGTCCTTGTACTCGCGGAGCGGGAGGCTGGCGATGGTGGAGATCAGAAGTGTTCGTGCCTTCTTGAGCGCGGGAATCTGGAGAGCTGAGAGCCGGGAAACCTCGCCAAGTTCGCCAGCGAAGTACTCCGCGTAGACGACCTTGGCGAGGGAGGAGGTTTGGTTGGGAGACTCAAGGGACAACGCAACCGGCGTAGCCAAGGAGGTCAGAGTGACAGGACTTCTAAAGATGTCCAACAGTCCCAATGGAGACCTCCTGATCGTGGCTTTGTATTAGCCATTGTATCAGGTGAAGGGGACTTTGTATTACTCTTTGTACCACTAAGTTCGGATTGTTGGCTTTCGTCGGGGAGTCTTCGGTTTCTGCTGGTCGTAGGCGTAGAGCGCGAGGCTTGCGGCTTCGAGTCCAGTGATGTCGTCCTCAGCGTCACCACGGCCAAGCGCCCAGCCGTTGATGCCAGCCTTGCGCTTCACCGCGAGGAGCGCCGCGTTGTCGAGTTCCGGCTGACGGAAGTGCGTCACGTTGTCTCGGTCGATCTCGTCGATCAGCAGCGCCGCTGCCTTCTTGATGTCGGCGAAGGCCAGGGGGTGCAGTTTCGGTCGCGGCTTCGAGCGGTGGAGTCGTTCTTGAATGAGGGAGGCCACTTGCTGACCAGCGTCGAACGTGATCTCCTCGCCGTACTTACGCGCGAACCGCGCCGCTGCCGTAGCCATCCACTCGATGCCGGTCTTGTGTTCGAGCTGGAGGAGGACAGTACGACCGCTCTCGTCCCTCCACGCGGCGAGGATGGAGCCACAGCGCTGATCGGGATGCGGAGCGTACGCCAAGCCGAAGCGCTCAGGTGGAGTCGGCAGAGCGGCACCAGAGCCTCCGTTCGTCCACTTCGTGAGGTTCACGATTCCGCTCTTCGTGCCGACGGTGCCGAACACTCCGAGGTATTCCCGCGCGAACTGACCAACCGAGAGCGTCGAGGCGTTGTCCTCAATCTTGTCGAGAGTCGTCAGGCCGCTATCAACGCCGGGGTGCATGGCCACTACGAGATCGCGCACACACGCTTCGGGGTGATCGTCCGAGGGTTCCCATGCGGCAAGCTGTTCGTCGGTCACGCTGTCGGCAACGGTGAAGCTCAGCTTGCCGGAGCGAGGGTCGTGCAGCATGTCCCACAAGATGTTGCCCTCGCGGAAGTCGGCGGCAGTACCGGCCACGACGAACTGTCCATTGGGTCGAGTGTCGAACGCTGGCAGAACCGAGGAGACGATGTCGTCACCCATCTCGTCCGAAGCCTCGCCGCCCTCGTCCACGAGAAGCGTGTCGTATGCGCCGGAGCGGAACGCGTCACCGTCTGGGGACAGCACGGACAGCACCGAGCCGTTCGGGAACTCCACGCGCTCCGTGCCGTTGCCCTTGTAGAGCTTCACCGGTCGAGTGTCAGGGTCAGGCCAGCGGCGGGTGATTGGCCCGTACACGTCGACCCGGTAACGCTCCGCTGTCTTCTTCTGCGTCGTCGCGAGGGTGAAGCCAGCGAGGTGGAGGTCGTCGAGCGCACACCGTCCGAGGAGGATGCAGAAGAGCGTCGTGGTCTTGGAAGATCGACGCGGCATGAGGACGGCGTTCTTGAACTTGCCAGCGCCGAGGATGTCGACGACGCGAAGCATCTGAGGCTTGACGCTGTTCAGGAGACCGCCGACTTTCACCGTTGCGTCGAGGAGGTATGCGCCCATTAGAAACTCAGCGCGAGACTGTGGCGTGGTGACCATCTCGGTTTCGACCAGTGCCGACAGCCCCTCGTCGCGGAACTTCACCCACGCCTTCTCTTTCAGAAGCGGGTGGTCTCGAACCTCCTCCGGCAGCTTGTCGAGTAGTGACTTAGGGAGAGAGGCTGCTTTGTGAGCCTTGGCGGGGATAGCATCATCGTTTCTCAAAAAAAACATCTTTCGTCTTCATCACCACGACGGCAATCTCTTTGCGCGGCGGGACGCTTGATTGGTTGCCAATGCTCCGGCTCTTCCGCCTGCCGCTCGATTCTCTTTGCGGTGTTGTGGGCCGAGGTTGTCGAGGCTGTTGCTTCCACCTCGATGCGCGTCACGCCGATGTCCAACGTCGAAGAGTTGGTCTGCGGCAATGGGCCAGCCACAGCCGATGCAGTTGACCTGATCGCCACGCTTGAGCCGAGCCGACACCATGCGCCGAACTATCCGAGAGTTCTTGAAATACTCTGGCGTTCGATGCGCTTCGGTCATGCGCTCATTGTACCAGCCATTGTATCAAGTCGAGGTTTGGGTTCACGATAGGTTGTCGATGTGGATATCTCAGCATCGTTGATCATTGCAATCGTGGCGCTAGCCTTCTCGGCTCTTTCAGTCGTCGCGTCGTTCTTAGCGTTGCGTCAGTTCCCGAAGCCTTTCCACGTGGGAAGGCTGATCAGGCGAATCTCAGGAGACGGGTCTCAGAGTTCCACCGTGACCTTTGAGCTGACGAACATGGGGAAAGCTTCCGCCCACGACGTTTTGCTTTCGGTCAAGCATCGGGGGCAATCCGATTTTGAGCATCTCGACTACCTCACTGAGTTGAAACCTTCAGAGCCGACGGTCTACAGCGTGAGTAGGGTGACGGGAAGTTCCGAACGTGAGCACGGTAGGAACTTTCCTTCCGGAGACTTCCCGGACTTTGAGTGGGACTTCGTTCTGACATGGCGTGAAGCGCCGACGTTGTCCCGAAAGCGAACCAAAACGCTCAGACTAAGTCAGAAGTCGGGCGAGTTGGGCGAATTGCGGGGGGTCTTCGCTCTCAAGAGACGATCCAAGCTTTTCTTCGACTGGCTGCGGTTGTCGTTCTTCGCACTCAAGCCGTAACTCCATAGTCACGAACGAGGAGCCGGAATCGCCTAATTCCGACCCCTCCTTTCGTTGTTCTTTTGTGGAGGTTACCAAGCGCAAAAGTAGCTCTACGAGTACCTCTACTCACCCTGCGCGCATTGGTAACCACCCTCCGATGCCAGTAAATATAAGGGGTGAGGTTACCAATTCGGGGGAGCCTACCAATTGGTAACCTTGGCAACCTTGGTAACCTCAGCGGTCTCGGCGGTACTCCGTCGGCCCACCACTTGTTGACGGCCATGCGGTCACCAGCGTCGAGTCTTTCAGGTGATTGCGCACGGTGTTAGGGGATGCTCCTGACTCTGCCAGGAGCGCCTTGACGGTGACCATTGCACCCAGCGTGAGGTTTCCAGAAACCCACCGGTCAGATGCCGACATCGGTGTGGCGCTGACGTAGTCGAGGTACGCACCCTCCACGTTCGCCAACACCGACAGACCATGCAGCGTCTTGTTCGACTCGTCCTTCTGCTTGCCAGCGTGAGGCTCGGCGGTCGAGATCGCCAGCCAGTCGTCGAACGGCATTCCCGGCACCACTCGACCCTTGTCCTTGAACATGGTGATCACCGTGTCGACGTTGGAGGACAGCACCGAGGAGCCACGAAGGCGCGGTGCGGTCGTGTTCTCGCTCTCGGCGTTCGGGTGTGCGAGGACAAGCACGGCGGCATCCGGCGCGGCGCGCTTGATGCGATTCAGCACTTCGGCGTTCTCGGCTGCGTCGATCTCGTTCACTACGCCGGAGAGGCTGGAGTAGGTGTCGAACACGACCAGCGCGGGGTCGAGAGCGTCGATTGCGCGTTGCATGTCGGCAAGGCTCTCGTCGTTGTTGATCTTGCCGCCCTTGTAGACCGCCACCTGATCGCGGAGGTCGTTCGGGTTCACCCCGTTCGCCAGCGCCCACGCCTTGAGGCGCTTCATGAAGCCACGGCTACCTTCACCGAGAACGAACAACACCTTGCCTTGCGTGGTCGGCTCGTCGAGGAACGGCATACCGAGCGCGACGCTGAAACCGAGTGCGAACGAGAACATCGACTTGCCGAGGTTGCGCTTGGCAACGAGGAACGCTGTCTCTCCCATCGGAATCCAACCGGGCACGAGCCAATTGAGCGCGCCCACGTCCTCCAAGTCGTCCCACGAGAGGAGACCGCCGAGGCCGTCGTAGTTCTTGGCAGCAACGCGTCGTCGTGCTTCTTGGTCGATTTCGAGGCTTGCGACTCGGTTCGCGACATCACGCTCGAACATGATCTCTTGTCCCGTCATATTCGCAGCAAGCACCTCCGCGAATGGGTCGTCCTCGTCTTCGGTCTTGGCGAGTTCGGCCTCAGCAACCACGGAGGCGCTGAGCGCGTCAACGTACTCCTCCCACTTCGCCTCTCGTGCTGGTCGGTCTTTCGCGCGTTCAGTTTCCCAAACTGCAACGCGGCGGTCGACCTCAGCGTGAATCTCGGTCTCGGTCTTACCGTGGCCCCACGGAACAGGACGGTCGGCGTTGTACGCGGCGATCTGCTCCTCGGTCATCATGGTGATGTGGCTGATACCGAACGCCGCTCGTGCGGCGAATAGCTGGTCGCTCATTAGATACCTGCAATCGTGAAGACGATGCCGATGAACACGAGGCCGAAGCCGATGCCATAGAAGGGGAGTGCTTCGTAGCGGTTCATCGGTTGCCTCCCGACTTGAGGATGCCGAGGATGCGGTCGAGTTGTTCCTCGTCCAGTGGCGGTGCGTCATCCATGATGCGCTTGATGTGCGCGGCGGTTAGCTCAGCGCGAGCGGCGAGGGTGTCAGGGTGCGTTGCGCCCTTGAGCTTGTGTTGCCGAGCAACCTTGGCTCCGAGTGAAAGTAGTGACATGAAGTGTCTCCAAGTTGAATAATTGGAGGCGTGTTCGCTGCTTTACTGTTTCGCGGCTTTGTCTGTTTTACTGATTCACTGGTTCGTTGCGCCTTGGTGTGTAACCAAGATTAAGCGAGTTCCAGCGGAGACCAAAATGGAATAGGTCACGAATGAGTAACGGCTAGTTTCTGGAAACCCACTCGATGTTCACGGTCGACGGGTCGAACGCGTGTCGACCACTAGGGGCACGGTTCACCGTCACGACCATTAGCTCCGACAGCACTCGGCGCTTCATCGGCAGCGGCAGCGCCTCCCACCGCGCCGGGACGCTCTCGGCCAGCACGAGGTCAGTCAGCGGCGAGGCCGTCCTCATGAAGTCGAGCCGTGCCTCCAGCACCTTGATGCGGTGCGTCATGTCTTCCGCTTTCTCGCGCACCACGTCACGGCTCAACAGGCCGTCAGCCAGCAACGCGGCGAGGTCGTCACGACGTTCGCGCAAGGTGGTCAGCTCCTCCTCCAGCGGCGCGGAGTCTGGCGTGGTGCTGAGTCCGGCCACGACTTGCGGGTCAGCTAAGCGCGCCAGCAGAACCTCGACCACGAAGTCCTCGACGTGTTCCATCTTCCGCGAGGTGCACCAGTTCGCCGTACACGCCAGCGACATATAGGAGCGGTCAGCTCGTGCCGTGAGATTGTTCCCGCACACTCCGCACTTGGCTATCCCAGACAAGAGGTGTTTCGTCGCGGTACTCCAGTCACCCGCGCGCTTGCGGCGCGACCGCATCCGAACGTAGGCACTCCACGTCGCCTTGTCGATCACCGGTTCCCAGTTGCCCTCACCGGCATACTCGCCCTTGTAGTGGCGCTCTCCCGCGTAGGCCGGATTGCGGAGCATCGAGCGCACTCGTGCCATTGACCATGAACCGGGAACCTCGCGCTCTGTCCAGTCCTTCGCCAGCGCGTAGTAGGTCTCGCCGTCGAGGTAGCGCCGGTAACCCTCGCGCACGATCTCGGCCTCGTCCGGCACGATGACGACTTCACCGTTCACCCGCTCGTAGCCGTAAGGCCGTCGCGAGAATTGCCAGACACCGGCAGCGGCACGTTGCACGTTGGCCGACTTCTGACGGACTGCCTTCTGCTCTCCTTCGTAGGTCGACCACGCGGCTACGGTACGCGCGACGGCACGACCGGCAGGAGTCGACAGGTCGAGGGTGCCAGCGGTCACCGTGTAGACCGGCACGTTGAGGCTGATGACCTTCTCCAGATCAGAGGTCAGTCGAAGCAAGCGGTCTTGATGCCACGCAATGATCGACTCCGGGCGAGCGTTGAGCATGGCCTCGAACTCCGGTCGCACCTTGCCGTTCGTCGCGCTGATGTCGTTGTCGACGTAGACGTGGTCGATCTCGTGCCCTAGGCGCTCCGCGAGAGCGCGGCACTCAGCCTCTTGACGCTCAACGCCGAGGGAGTCCCCGTCGCGGTCTTGGCTGATGCGGCAATAGATGACTGATCTCATGGGAACATAATACCCCTATGACGTACACACCGTCCTTGTGGTCATTATTTGGGGTCTTGCGGGTCCAGCACTCAGCTCGGTTTTTGAACAGGCCATTGATCGCGTCACCGGCTTCTAATGCGTGCGCGCTGGCGCGAACGCGGCAGGCGGCTGCGCGCTGACGAATCCGGGTCCGCCGTGGTGGAGTTCGTTCTCGTCTCCGCTCTGTTGACGGTGTTGACGCTCAGCGTCATCCAGCTGGCTCTTGCCCTGCACATCCGCAATACGGTGTTGGATGCCGCGGCCGAGGGTGCACGCTATGCCTCCCTTGCCGACACCTCGTTGGGTGATGGCGTCACTCGCACTCGTGACCTCATCTCAACGGCGCTGTCGCCCGGCTATGCCTCGGATGTGAGTGCGAGCACCACATCCCACCTCGGGCAACCCGCCGTGCTCATCACCGTACGAGCTCCGCTCCCGCTCTTTGGCCTTATCGGTATTAGCGATGGCTTGGAGGTGTCGGCCCATGCGGCAATCGAGCAGGTTCGCTGATGAACGGGGTTCGTCATCCCTGGAGTTCATTACGGTCGGCATGGTGATGCTCATCCCGCTCGTGTATCTGGTGCTCACGATGTCCGCGATTCAGTCCGCAGCTCTTGCCGCTGAGGGCGCTGCCCGCCAGGCGGCGCGTGTGTTCGTTCAGGCTGACACTCTCAGCGAGGCAAACGCGGCGGCGTCGCGCGCGGTCGAGTTCGCCCTCGACAATCACAACGTGGATGCCGCAAGCGCGGCGGTCACAATCTCGTGCGCGCCCGATCCCAGCGATTGTCTTTCCCGCCACAACTTCGTCACCGTACAGGTGGCAATTGCTGTGCCGCTCCCGCTGGCGCCGCCGGTCTTGACTGGGTCATTTCCTCTAGAGGTGCCGCTCGATGCGGCCGCAACGCAGCAGGTTTCTCAGTTTGCGGGGTCGCGCTAGTGAGCCGGCGCGATGGGCTGCGCGACGACGATGGTTCTGCACTCCTGCTCACCATCTTCTATGGCTTCCTCTCTCTCGTGCTCATCTTTCTGGTGGTCGCGGCAACCTCGCTCTATCTGGAACGCAAACGACTCTTCACACTGGCGGATGGCGCTGCTCTCGTCGGAGCAGAATCCTACGATCTCGACGATGTGCTGCGAACGCCCCAGGGGTTTCGCCCGCAATTGACGCCCACCAAGGTCGCGGACGCGGTGGGGGAGTATGTCGCTGCCGCCCCGACCGCAGAGTTCGACGGTCTCGCCATCGAGCAGGCGACGAGCGTCGACAGTTCCAGCGCGACGGTCTCGCTGTCTGCCTATTGGAAGCCACCGTTCGTCTCGCTCTTGGTCCCGGAGGGCCTGCGTATCGAAGTTACGGCTAACGCTCGCTCGGTCTTTTCGTAGCGTTGTCTGGAGGTCGGTCGCGAGCACACCGCAATCCTCCAGCCCGCGATCACACTCCACCCAGCGAACAGGGAGTTTCGATCCGTAGCGTGGATGGTGCGCTTCTCGCAGGCGCATCACCGAAGCAAAGGAGTTAGCCATGAAACGAATCGCTATCGTCGGGGGCCACGGCAAGATTGCCCTGAGTCTGGCCGAGCTTCTCACCTCTCGCGGTCACCACGTGCACTCGTTGGTCCGCAAGCCTGAGCAGGAGGCTGACATCAGCGCCACGGGCGCCATGCCCGTCATTGCAGACATTGAGGCACTCAGTGCCGAAGAGCTCTCTGAAGTCTTTACGGGACACGATGTCGTCGTGTTCTCGGCGGGCGCTGGTGGGGGAAGCCCCGAACGCACCTATTCAGTTGACCGTGACGCGGCCATCCGCACCATGGATGCTGCTGCCCACGCGGGCGTCAAGCGCTACGTCATGGTCTCGTACAAGGGTGCCGGTTTTGACCACGGTGTTCCCGAAGACAACGCTTTCTTCGCGTATGCAGAAGCAAAGGCTGCTGCCGATGAACACCTCCGCACGGGCCCCCTTGAGTACACCATTGTCGGCCCGGGTTCACTCTCGAGTGAACCAGCATCGGGCATGATCGGCGTCGGCGATGACGCCACCGACGAGCACACGAGTCGCGACAACGTGGCCCGGGTTCTCGCCGAAGTGATTGATGCCGACAACACCATCGGTCAGACCATCGAGTTCACTGATGGGTCGACCCCGATTCCGGATGTTATTGCCGCTATTGCTTAGCATGCGGGATAAATAGAGATCCCACTCCCAGCGCAATCAACGCCACCCCACCGGTTGCGCTGAGGGTGGTGATTCTCTGCGGTGAGCGCGCGAACCAGTCGCGCGCAAAACCGGCAGCGATCGCCCACGACGTGTCTGTCACCACAGCAATCGCCATAAACAGCAGCCCCAAAACGAGCAATTGCAGTTGCACGTTCCCGGCTCCGAAGCTCACGAACTGCGGCAAAACAGCGACGAAAAACACGGTCGCTTTGGGATTCGTGATGCCGACAATGAAACCTTGGCCGAAGATGCGCCAGCGTGACTGTGGGCGGGGAGCTGCGTCATCCGCTGTCGTGTGATCGTTGCGGTGACGAATCGCTTGAATACCGAGGTAAATCAGGTAGGCGGCACCGAGGTATTTCACGACGGTGAACGCAATAACGGATTGCGCGATGATCGTGCCGACGCCAAAGGCGACGGCGAAGACGAGAGTGACGCCGCCGGTGGCATTTCCCAGCGAGCTGATGATGCCGCCGAGCTTTCCGAGCGAAAGCGAACGCCCGATCAAGAACAGCACACTAGGCCCGGGAATCAGGATGATCGGCAGCGCGATGAGCACGAAGGCAATCAGGTTGCTGTTCGGGATCATTTCGCCAGTCTAGGGCTCCGGGCTCGCCGGAGAAGACCGGCTGGCACCGGCTAGATCTCGGTGCCTAGCGCTGCGGTTTCGTGATGTAACGCGGCACGTACCGCACCATGATTCCGGCGCCGATGAGACCGAGTATCCCGACAGCCCCCGCAGCGAAAGAGATGGAGGCCACAGCCGTAATCCCCGCGATGAGCAGGGGAGAGGATGCCTGGCCGACGCCACCGGTAAAGCGCCAGGCTCCGAGGAACGGGGCGGGGTTGGATTGCGGAGCAAGGTCGGCACCGAGGGTCATCAGGATGCCGCTTCCCAAACCGTTCGCGAGCGACAGGAACATGGCGGCGAAGATGAACCAACCCACGTTCTGCGCTGAGTCGTGGGTGAAGGAGAGCACAAGGTGGCCGATGCCGAGGCCGACGAGGGAAGGCACGGCGGTCCAGAGTCGGCCGAAGCGGTCCATGATCTGGCCGCCCGTGTAGAAGAGGGCGAAGTCCACAGCACCGGCGATGCCGATGATGATGGCGGTGTTGGTGTCGGCGAGCCCAATGCTGACGGCCCACAGCGGCAAGATCACCTGACGACTGGCACGCATTGCTCCGATGACGGCGGCACCGAGGCCGAGGCGTGAGAGCAGCGCACGATTGCGGCACACGGTAGCGAAAAGCCCGTGTGATTCCTGCTCTACAAGCGCTTCACCGTCACGCAGCGTGCGGTTGTTGACGCGGGAAGTGTGAACCGCGCCGAAGGTCGTTGCTGGGTCGGGAAGGAGAAGGAGCACCGCGGCGGCGGCTAGTGCTGCCACAACATGAATCCAGAAGGCAGCAGTCACGGTACCGGTGAGGTGAATGACCCCGGCCGAGATGAACGGTCCGATGAAGACGCCGAGCCTGAAGGTTCCGCCGAGTGTCGAGAGTGCGCGGGCGCGATAGGCAACGGGAACGAAGCTCGTGAGAAAAGCATGTCGTGCCAAAGCAAACACGGCGGCGGCAAGGCCGAGCAGCAGCACACCGAATCCGAGTGCGACGGGGTTGGGGGCGAGAATCGCGATCACTACTCCGATGATGGAGAGTGCACTCGCGCCGATCATGGCCGGGCGTTCGCCAACACGGGAGATGAGCCATCCGCTCGGGATGTTGCCGAACAGTTCGCCGATCGTCAGCACGGCAGCAACAAGGCCAGCTATCGCGAGGGTCGCTCCGAGGCTGTCGGCAGCGATCGGAATCAGCGGGATGATGGCGCCTTCACCGATCGAAAAAAGCAGTGTCGGCAAGAGAACGGGAAGCCCGATCGAGCGCCAGCTAAAGGGTTGTCCTGTTGTGCTCATCGCCGTCCATAATATGTCGTGCGGGCCAGAGGGTGCGTGCGAACGGGAACTCGGCCAACAGGTGTCGCGTGGGGTTCGCGGGTAGTCTGGTTGGTGACATGGATGAACTGGACTTTTCTGACGACATCGCGGCGCTTCGCTCCACCTTTGCGGACATTCGCCAGGTGGTCGACACCGACCGGCTCACGTCGGAGATCGCACGATTGAGCGAGGCGGCTGGTGCCCCCGATCTGTGGGATGACACCGATAAGGCGCAGAAGGTCACGAGTGACCTGAGCCACCGCCAGGCTGAGCTGGCCAAGATCAATTCCATTTCGAGTCGCCTTGACGATCTCGAGATCATGGTCGAGTTGGCCAACGAAGAGAGTGACGATCAGGCAGCGGCGGATGCTCGCACCGAACTCAGGGGCATCAAGAAGACTCTGGGTGACCTCGAGGTACAAACCCTTCTCAACGGTGAGTTTGATCAGCGACCCGCTGTCATCACCATTCGCGCGGGAGCCGGTGGCGTCGACGCCGCCGATTTCGCCGAAATGCTGTTGCGCATGTACTTGCGGTACGCCGAGCAGCACTCGTATCCCACACGCGTGCTCGACACGAGCTATGCCGAAGAAGCCGGCATCAAGTCGGCCACGTTCGAGGTCGACGCTCCCTTCGCTTTCGGAACGCTCAGTGTCGAGGCTGGCACGCACCGTCTGGTGCGCATGAGCCCGTTCAACTCGGCAGGCAAGCGCCAGACGAGCTTTGCCGCGGTCGAAGTTGTTCCTCTTATTGAGACGACGGATGTTGTCGAAGTTCCCGAGAACGACATCCGTGTCGATGTCTTCCGGTCTTCCGGCCCCGGTGGCCAGTCGGTTAACACGACGGACTCCGCGGTGCGCATCACTCACTTGCCCACGGGAATTGTGGTGAGTTGTCAGAACGAGAAGAGCCAGATTCAGAACCGTGCTGCCGCCATGCGGGTTTTGCAGTCGCGGCTGTTGCTGCTGCAGCGTGAGCAAGAAGCGGCCACCAAGAAGGAAATCGCGGGTGTCATTACGGCGAGCTGGGGCGATCAGATGCGCAGCTACGTTTTGGCGCCGTATCAAATGGTGAAAGACCTCCGCACGGAGTTTGAGGTCAACAATCCTTCGAATGTGTTCGACGGTGACCTTGACGGTTTCATCTCGGCCGGAATCAAGTGGCGCAAGCGCACCATCGAATAACCGCGACCGCCCGGTCTACCCGGGGCGCCACTGTTCCGTCTTTCGGTGCCGGTGTGCCCTGAACTGGGCCACCCTGTGAGTACGTGCCTGCGGTGCGTCGCTGCCGCGTTCTCGGGCAAGGCTCCTTAGGCTGGCTCCAAATGATTCGTTTTGATTCTGTTTCGAAGTCGTATCCGGGCACGACACGACCGGCGCTGAACTCTGTTGACCTTGAGATCCTTAAGGGCGAGTTCGTGTTCTTGGTTGGCGCATCTGGCTCGGGCAAGTCGAGCTTTTTGCGGCTAATCCTCAAAGAGGAGAACCCCACGAAGGGTTCCATCCACGTGCTCGGTCAGCACTTGAATACGCTGTCGAGCCGCAAGGTGCCCTATTTCCGTCGCAACCTTGGTGTGGTCTTCCAAGACTTCCGCCTGCTGCCCAACAAGACGGTCTTCGACAATGTGGCGTTCACGCTGCAGGTCATCGGCAAGAGCCGGGGTTTCATCCAAGAGGCTGTTCCGGATGCTCTCAAAATGGTCGGTCTTGCCGGTAAATCGAATCGTTTTCCTCATGAACTTTCGGGTGGTGAGCAGCAGCGTGTGGCGATCGCTCGCGCTGTGGTGAACAAGCCAGCCATCATGCTTGCGGATGAGCCGACCGGAAACCTTGACCCGGCTACTGCTGCGGGAATCATGACGCTCCTCGAGCGCATTAACCTTGGCGGCACGACCGTGCTGATGGCTACCCACGATGCCGGCATCGTCGATCAGATGAAGCGCCGAGTGATCGAACTTATCGGCGGTCAGATTGTGCGCGACGAACTTCAGGGTGGGTATCAAACCCAGACTGTTCCGACTCAGGGGCGTATTCCGCATCCTGCTGCGAGCAAGCCAACGAGCGCCGCGCCGACTGCGACCCAGTCTCCGGCGCGCCCGATGACCTCGCCGTCATCTCAGGGTGAGGGGCTCGACGCATGAGGCTCGGACTGATCTTAGGAGAGGTCGGCAGCGGACTGCGCCGCAACCTGTCGATGGTGGTCTCCGTCGTTCTGGTGACCTTTATCTCGCTCACGTTCGTGGGCGCATCCATTCTTCTGCAGATGCAAATCGGGCAGATGAAGGGCTACTGGTACGACCGTGCGCAAGTGGCGGTCTACATGTGCACCGAGATCGATACGACCGGCAATTGCACCCTGGCTGAGGCGACTGAAGATCAGATCGCGTCGGTGCAGCAACAGCTCGATTCGCCGACTCTCGCGCCGTACATCAACGAGGTCGAGTTCGAGACGCACGAGCAGGCCTACGAAAACTTCAAGGAACAGTTCGCTGACACGACGTTCGAGGGCATCATTACCCCGGAGTCGTTGAACGAGAGCTTCCGGGTGAACCTCGTCGATCCCGAGCAGGCCGATGTGCTCATCGAGAGTCTGTCTGGGCTTGCGGGAGTTGAGAGTGTCGAAGATCAGCGGGCCTATCTGGAACCGATTTTTGCCATTCTGAACGCCGCTAGTTACACCGCGATTGGGGTCGCTGGTCTGATGCTGGTCGCTGCGGTGCTGCTGATTGCCACGACCATCCGGCTGAGCGCCTTCTCTCGACGGCGAGAGCTCGGCATTATGAGACTCGTGGGTGCGTCCAACAGATTCATCCAGACGCCATTCATCCTTGAGGGTGTTTTCGCCTCGTTGATCGGGTCAGTCCTCGCAGGCGGTGCGATTGTCGCGATCGTGCAGTTCTTCGTTCGCGGCTATCTGGCCTCAACGCTTCCCCTCAATACAAGCCTGCTCGGAATGGAAGAGGCGCTGCTGGTCGTGCCCATTCTCATCGTCTCCGGCGCCGCGCTTGCTGCGGTATCCGCCGGCGTCGCGATCAGTCGTTATCTCAAGGTGTAGTCGCCGGGCCACTCTCGCGCTAAACTGGTCTGCTGCACTGTCGGCATCCGCCATAGCATTGCAGCATCCAACGTATCGAAGAGAGAAGTGAACCATGCCCAAGGAAGGTGACCGAAAGGTTGTTGCCAGCAACCGTAAGGCGCGCCACGACTACAGCATTGAAGACACCTTTGAGGCTGGTCTTGTGCTGTCGGGTACTGAGGTCAAGTCTCTGCGGTTAGGGCGCGCCAGCCTGATCGATGGCTACGGCTATATCGACGACCATGCTGAGGCGTGGTTGGATGCCGTGCATATTCCTGAGTTCTTTCAGGGGTCGTGGAACAATCATCCTCCGCGTCGCAAGCGCAAAATGTTGCTGCACAAAGAGCAGATCCTGAAGATTCACAACAAGATCAAGCAGGGCGGCTACACGCTCGTTCCCTTGTCGATCTATTTCTTGGATGGCCGCGCCAAAGTTGAGCTCGCTGTTGCCAAGGGCAAGCGCGAGTATGACAAGCGTCAGACGCTGCGTGAGCGCCAAGACAAGCGCGAATCAGACCGGGCGATTTCGGCCCGCAAAAACATGGGGGAGTAGCGGAACTTCGTTTCCGCTCTCGTCTCTGTACCCGTTTCCACGCCCGTTAGCGTGCGCTGAACCGCGCCTCGACGCGTGCCGAGATCGCGATCTTCTCGGGGTTGAGCGTCAGCTGGGCACCATCCGAGGGCGCACCTGACATCCGCATGGCTGCAGCGCTGGCAAAGCGATCGTGATCGCCTGCGGGACCGACGTGGTCGAGCATCCCTGGATCCGCAATGGCGAGAGCGGTTACCTCGGTGAGCCCCACACTCGCTGCGTACTCGTGTGCCTTGGTGAGGGCATCCGTAACGGCAAGGCGTCGGGTGTGTGCGTGTGCGGCACGAGTGGATTCTTCGGTGAGTTCCCACTCGACATACTTCACCGCAGTGTTGTCGACCGCACTGACGTATTCGATGAAGAGTGCGAGCGCGTCAAAGTCCTTGAACCGCGCGATGTAGTCGATCGCGGCGGAGTGCACGAGCGGCAATTGTTGGCCGGCGTTATTCCACGGCCGTTGGGAGGTGACGCGCACGGTGTCAGATGACCACCGCGTAATTGCACCATCGTTCGAGGCGAGCTTGGCGAGGAGGGCATGCACCCGACTCGACGACTGCAGTGCAGCATCGAAGACCTCACTCCGGTCGGGACCGTCTATCGATACCGCCAGATGCACGATGCCGCGTTCGGCAGGGTGCCACGATTCATGCTCGCCTCGAACAGTGATGACGAGGGACATTGTTAGATGGCGCCGAGTTCTTCGAGCTTGGCCTTCAGCTCCTTGTCGCTGGGCTCCACTTGGAAGGTTCCGTCAGTGAAGTGCACGACAGGAATGTTGAGGCGGCCGCTGATGGCGTGGGCGCGATCTGCTGCCGTGGGATCTTTCTCCACATCGACTTTTTCCCAGTCAATGTTCAACGAGTTGAGAAGTGCTTCGGAGCGCACGCAGTCGCGGCACCAGTCTGCGCCAAACATAGTGATTTTGGCGGGGAGGGCTTGAGTTGTATCGGTCATGAACCAAATCTACTTCGCCGATACTGGATGCGGGCGTTGCGTTCGCTGGCAGCGTTCGCTGCCTGGGTGCAGGGCTGGCTACTGCGCCGAATCCGACCTACACTAGAGGGCTACCTGTTCATTAGGTAGCAATTGATAACTCCACAGCGCGACAACGACCCACACAGGGGGATGATCGGTTTCGACATTGCCTGCAAAACTGTGAGAAGCGGGTCGAGAATGCAGCCTTATCTCGTTAACGATGACTGCAAACTATAAGTGCCAATTCAAAGCGCACTGACTTCGCCCTCGCTGCCTAAGCGAGCGCACTAAAGAAGTCCGTCAGGCCGGGAATGCTCTCTACCCGGATTCTGGCGCAATTTAGAGAGATTGCTGCGTAGTTACGCCTGAGGGCTACGTGGGACTTGCACTCTGGCTGGGCTTGTTGATCTAGGTGCTTGTGGCAAAGATCAGAGCCGAGTAGAACGTCTGCACAAGATACACCCGTAGAAGGCACAGAATTACAGCAGTGGACGGGGGTTCAATTCCCCCCATCTCCACCACCGGTCGTTGTCGCGTTGTGAGTTTCAGAAACTCTGCCTAGTTGGCATCGTTCCGTTCTGCTCCCTGAGAGGGAGTCACGGTAAACGTCATGGGTTCGGTGAATCCGCGGGCTGCAAAGGCTTCCTTCACCGCGACTTCGACTTCTGACACTCGGGCGTGCGGAACGAGAGCGATTGCTGCTCCGCCGAAGCCTCCTCCGGTCATCCGCGCGCCGATCGCGCCGTGTTCGCGCGCTGTTTCGACGACAAGATCGAGTTCGGGGATGGAGATTTCGAAGTCGTCGCGCATCGACACGTGCGATGCATCAAGCAGCGCACCAATGGCGAGCGGGCCTTCTTCGTTGAGGGCGCGAACGGTGTCCAGCACGCGCTGATTTTCGGTGACCACGTGACGGACTCGGCGGAACGTCACATCGTCAAGAATTTCTTGAGCGCGTTCCAGATCGGCGACGCTCACATCGCGCAACGACGAAGCACCCAGGGCGGCAGCGCCAGCTTCGCAGGATGCACGGCGTTCGGAGTAGCCCCCGGTGGCGTGAGAGTGCGAGACGCGTGTGTCCATCACGAGAATGCTCAATTCCGCTGGTGCAAGCCCGAGCGGTACGACCTCGACATCAAGGGAGCGGCAGTCGAGAAACACTGCTGAATCTGTAGCGCCTAAGAGAGACGCAGACTGGTCCATGATTCCGGTGGGGGCGCCGACGACTTCGTTTTCGGCGAGCTGCCCTACCTTCGCCAGTTGCTCGCGCGAGAATCCGAGCTTCCACAGGTCGTCGAGGGCTAAGGCTACGGAGCTTTCAATTGCGGCCGACGACGACAGGCCTGCGCCGACGGGCACGGTGGAATCGATGAGGATATCAACGCCCGGCACACCGTTCAGGTCGGCGCCGTGTTGGCCGAGGGCCCAGGCAACGCCGAGCGGGTACGCGCTCCAGCCAACGATTTCACCCGCGGAACGCGCTGCGTCGAGTCCAGAAAGCGGAACCTCAATTGACGTGTCATCGAACGTGCTGGTGACGCGGATGACGCCGTCGGCGCGCAGCCCAACGGCGGCGCGAGTGCGGCGATCGATAGCGAACGGCAGCACAAAGCCTTCGTTGTAGTCGGTGTGTTCACCGATGAGATTGACGCGGCCCGGTGCTGACCAGACGCCGTCCGGCTCGTGTCCGGTTAGTTCGCTGAATCGTTTGCGTAGCTGCTGCACTGTGTCGCTCATGCTCGTTCGATTGCCTTTCGGATGTTCTCGGCTGCGGCCTCTGGAGTGACGTCAGCGATCCAGGCGCCCATTGCCGATTCGGATCCGGCAAGGTACTTCAGTTTGTCTGCCGCGCGTCGGGGCGAGGTCAGTTGGAGGTGCAGGCGGAAGGTGTCGCGCGCACGGTTCACGGGTGCCTGATGCCACGCCGCGATGTAGGGCGTGGGGGTGTCATAGATCGCATCGATTCCACGGAGCAGTTTCAGATACATTGTGGAGAGTTCGTCGCGTTCTTCAGTGGATGTTGCAGCGAAGTCAGGAATCTGGCGGTGCGGCAGCATGTGCACTTCGATGGGCCAGCGTGCCGCAAACGGCACGAAGGCAGTCCAGTGTTCTCCGCTCAGCACGACGCGGTCGCCCGCGCGTTCGAAGTCGAGGATGCGCTGAAACATGTCGGGGCTGGTGCGATCAATCGCATCCAGAGTTCGCTGTGTTTTGGGCGTGATGTACGGGTACGAGTAGATCTGCCCGTGTGGGTGAAGCAGTGTCACGCCGATCGCTTCTCCGCGGTTCTCGAAGGGGAAAACCTGCTGCACGCCGTCGAGTGCCGAGAGCGCCTCGGTCCGATCCGCCCACGCTTCAATAACGGTGCGAGCACGGCTCGGGGTTTGAGTGCCGAACGATCCTTCGTGGTCGGGGCTGAAGCACACCACTTCACAACGCCCGATGGAGCTGCGGGTGCGGCCGAGGCCGAGGTCGGCAAGGTCGTCGAGCCCGGTCGGGCTGTTTTCGCTTCCGGCGAGGTCTGGCCCGAATGATGGCGAACGGTTTTCAAAGACCGCCACGTCGTAGAGTGCGGGAACCTCTGACGGATTCTGGGGAGTTTGTGGCGCCAGCGGGTCTTGATCTGCGGGCGGGAGGAAGACTCGGTTCTGTCGGGCCGCGGCCACGGAGACCCATTCTCCCGTGAGGATGTCTTGTCGCATCGTCGCGGTAGCCGGTCGAGGGTCGAGCACCCGGCTGTCGACCGATCGCTCCTCGCCCAGCGTGGTGTCGGCGTCGTCGAAGTAGATGAGCTCGCGACCATCGGCAAGAGTTGTCGGTCGTTTGGTGATCTTCGAAGTCATTCTGCACTTCCCTGGGTAGCGCTGTCATTGTCGGCGCGAAGGCGAGCATCCCAAGCACTTCGAACCATTTCTTCTGCGGTGTGCCGCATTTTCCAGTCGAGGTCGCGGGCGGCAAGATCACCATTAGCAACGATGCGGGGCGGGTCGCCGGGCCGACGCGGTGCGATCTCCGGGGTGAAGTCGATTCCGGTGACGGTCGCGATAGCGGTCATGATCTCTGCGACGGAGAGTCCGTTTCCGCTGCCGAGGTTGTAGGCAGGCTCGATTGATTCATGAGCGTCAAGCCGGCGGGCGGCAGCGACGTGGGCGGCGGCGATGTCGGCAACGTGTACGTAGTCGCGCACGTTGGTGCCGTCTGGTGTGGGGTAGTCGGTGCCGTTGATCCGCGGTGTCTTACCCGCGACGAGTGCTTCGAAGACAAGGGGGAACAGATTATGGGGGCTCGTGTCGTAGACAACGGGGTCGCCGGAACCGACGACGTTGAAGTAGCGAAGCGAGGTGTGCCGCAGTCCAGTGGCAACGGCTTCGTCGCGCAATAGCCATTCGCCGATCAATTTTGATTCTCCGTAGGGGGAGAGGGGATCTTTCGCTGTGTCTTCGGTCACCAGATCGACATCCGGTGTCCCGTACACGGCGGCACTCGAGGAGAACACGATTTGGTCGATCTTCGATTCCTGCATTGCTTCGAGTAAGGCGAGTGTGCCGGTGACATTCTGTGCGTACGTGTGGAGCGGCCGCTGCACGGAGACGCCGGCGTACTTGTAGCCAGCAACGTGGATGACGCCGGTTACGTCGTGGGCGGCCATCGTTTCAATGAGTGCATTTTTGTCTCGGATGTCGGCCTGCACGAATACGGCGTCCTGCGGAATGAATCGCGTGAACCCACTGGAGAGGTCATCAACGATCACTGTTTTCATTCCGGAATTCAGTAGCGCGCGAGCTACGTGGGCGCCGATATAGCCGGCGCCGCCCGTTACCATCCAAGTCATTGCAGTCCCTTGCGTTGAAGCAGCGGTGGGGCCGCGAATGCAGCTCTACACCCTGTGATTGTCCAATAATATGATTATTGGCGTGTTGCGTCTAGTCGCCACGAGGTCCGCGGGGGAGTGTCTTCGCTATGAACGAGCGAGTCGGAGTTCGCGGATGTTCGGATTGAAATCCATTTCGCGAACGGTGCCGTCGTACATGAAGCGGTTTCTGGCATAAAAGGCGCGAGCGCGCGGATTCTGTTCAAGCACCCAGACGCTTGCGGCTGCGCCTCCCAGCACTGCGTCGATCAACGACTGGCCTGCGCCCGTGCCATGAGCACTGGCGAGAACATAGATCATGGCGAGCTCTTCGGAGGGCAGATCGGGGTCATCGCGATTGTGGTGCGCCTGAGCGAATCCGATGATGTGGGAACGAACCTCAGCCACCACTGTTGTCGTGTTCGCGTCGGTGAGGAGCTCGTTCCACATCGCTTCGCGTCGCTGCCGAGCCTCATCGCTCCAGGCTTGTTCAGGAAACAACCCGGTGTAGGTCTCTTTCCAAGATTGCGTATGCACGCTAGCGAGCTCTTTGGCGTCGTCGAGCCGTGCGGCTCGTGTGGTGAAACTGGGCACGAAACCATCTTTGCGTACGCACACGTCTCGAGGGTGCGGCTCGAGAAAAAGGTGGAGAGAGTCGGATGTGGCGAGGGCCTGTGCATCAGGGCGCGGCGAACGAGGTTGGTGAGTGGTGCACATCCCCATGTTTCAGGGGGTGCAACGGTGCGACGCGCCCGGGATGCACGCGGTGTTGGCGAGGGGGGCAAAATGCACGTAATGTTTCCTCTTGTCACCCCAAAGGTGCGGAAGTCCCGGGCAGTTCTGCTGCTAGGTTTCCGGCCTCAAGTGGGGGCCACCATCCTCCGAAATCTTTTAGGTTTGGGTCGAGTCAAACATCGGTTTACCTCTTGTGGGTTGCGGTGTCAGATCTTAGGATGAGAACCCGCTTTATTCGCGTGTTGATCAGTTGTTGTGTGCCGTTCTGGTGCAGTTCTGCTGGTTTGACAAGCGCGGTATTGCTGGTAAGTTAGACAGGTTGCCTTTCGCTTTCAGCGGAGGTTGCCAACATAGGTTTTGAAAGCCCTGGGGTGAATCCGTTTTGCGGTGGAGGTCAGGAGCGTCCGATCCTTGAGAACTCAACAGCGTGCACAATGTCAAATGCCAAAAACCCGACTGTGTTTATTGGAATTGTTCTAATCAGAACGGTTTCGTTTATGCAGCGGATTCCTTTGGAAAAAGATATAAACAACAAAGCAAGTCAGTATTGATTTGTTCTGTCAGTTTCAAACTTGTTGCCTCGACACCCTATTCCGGGTGCGGGTGACGCAAGATGTGCATTGATGGGCTTCGGCTTGTTGGTGCAATCAAACATTTATGGAGAGTTTGATCCTGGCTCAGGATGAACGCTGGCGGCGTGCTTAACACATGCAAGTCGAACGATGAAGCCGGAGCTTGCTCTGGTGGATTAGTGGCGAACGGGTGAGTAACACGTGAGTAACCTGCCCTTGACTCTGGAATAAGCGTTGGAAACGACGTCTAATACCGGATACGAGCTTCAGCCGCATGGCTAGGAGCTGGAAAGAATTTCGGTCAAGGATGGACTCGCGGCCTATCAGGTAGTTGGTGAGGTAATAGCTCACCAAGCCTACGACGGGTAGCCGGCCTGAGAGGGTGACCGGCCACACTGGAACTGAGACACGGTCCAGACTCCTACGGGAGGCAGCAGTGGGGAATATTGCACAATGGGCGCAAGCCTGATGCAGCAACGCCGCGTGAGGGACGACGGCCTTCGGGTTGTAAACCTCTTTTAGTAGGGAAGAAGCGAAAGTGACGGTACCTGCAGAAAAAGCACCGGCTAACTACGTGCCAGCAGCCGCGGTAATACGTAGGGTGCAAGCGTTATCCGGAATTATTGGGCGTAAAGAGCTCGTAGGCGGTTTGTCGCGTCTGCTGTGAAAACTGGGGGCTCAACCCCCAGCCTGCAGTGGGTACGGGCAGACTAGAGTGCGGTAGGGGAGATTGGAATTCCTGGTGTAGCGGTGGAATGCGCAGATATCAGGAGGAACACCAATGGCGAAGGCAGATCTCTGGGCCGTTACTGACGCTGAGGAGCGAAAGCATGGGGAGCGAACAGGATTAGATACCCTGGTAGTCCATGCCGTAAACGTTGGGAACTAGATGTAGGGGCCATTCCACGGTTTCTGTGTCGCAGCTAACGCATTAAGTTCCCCGCCTGGGGAGTACGGCCGCAAGGCTAAAACTCAAAGGAATTGACGGGGGCCCGCACAAGCGGCGGAGCATGCGGATTAATTCGATGCAACGCGAAGAACCTTACCAAGACTTGACATATACGAGAACGGGCTAGAAATAGTTCACTCTTTGGACACTCGTAAACAGGTGGTGCATGGTTGTCGTCAGCTCGTGTCGTGAGATGTTGGGTTAAGTCCCGCAACGAGCGCAACCCTCGTTCTTTGTTGCCAGCACGTAATGGTGGGAACTCAAAGGAGACTGCCGGGGTCAACTCGGAGGAAGGTGGGGATGACGTCAAATCATCATGCCCCTTATGTCTTGGGCTTCACGCATGCTACAATGGCCGATACAAAGGGCTGCAATACCGCGAGGTGGAGCGAATCCCAAAAAGTCGGTCTCAGTTCGGATTGAGGTCTGCAACTCGACCTCATGAAGTCGGAGTCGCTAGTAATCGCAGATCAGCAACGCTGCGGTGAATACGTTCCCGGGCCTTGTACACACCGCCCGTCAAGTCATGAAAGTCGGTAACACCCGAAGCCAGTGGCCTAACCCGCAAGGGGAGGAGCTGTCGAAGGTGGGATTGGTAATTAGGACTAAGTCGTAACAAGGTAGCCGTACCGGAAGGTGCGGCTGGATCACCTCCTTTCTAAGGAGCACGTGCAACTCGTTTTCTCGTCTCTGCGGTATACACAGAGTTAGTGGGGAACGAATTTATGTTGCCGAGTCGTACCAGCCTGTTCGGGTTGGACGGCGCTCATGGGTGGAACATTGACATTGTGATCAGAGGAACTGTTATTTCTTTAGTACGCCGGCTTGCCGGTTGGAACGAGGGGTTTCAGGGGTGCTGGTCTTTGCACGTTGTTGGGTCCTGAGGGACCGGCCACGGACTGTGATGGTTCGTGTTCGTACCTTAGGGCCGTGAACACCTGTCAAGGGTGTTTGGGTCTAACGGATCCTGGTACTGCTTCCCTTTGGGGTTGTGGTGGAGGATACCGCCCGTATTTTGAGAACTACACAGTGGACGCGAGCATCTTAGATCTGACCGAAAGGTCGGATCACAAGAAATAAACGATGACCCTCACAGCTTTGGTTGTGGGGAATAATTCATTGGTCAATCTCGGCACTTAGGTGTCGCGATCGATTCTTATACTCATGTGATATCAATTTTCTAAGAGCAAACGGTGGATGCCTTGGCATCTGGAGCCGAAGAAGGACGTATAAATCTGCGATAAGCCTCGGGGAGCTGATAATAGAGCTTTGATCCGAGGATTTCCGAATGGGGAAACCCCGCTGGGCGTTGCAAGACGACTCAGTGACTCCCGCCTGAATATATAGGGCGGGTAGAGGGAACGTGGGGAAGTGAAACATCTCAGTACCCACAGGAAGAGAAAACAACCGTGATTCCGTTAGTAGTGGCGAGCGAAACCGGAAGAGGCCAAACCGATCATGTGTGATAGCCGGCAGGCGTTGCATGGTCGGGGTAGTGGGACTTTTCAGCTGTTACTGCCGTACAGCAAGGATTACAAAGTGATATAGACGAATGGGATTGAAAGCCCAGCCATAGACGGTGCCAGCCCGGTAGTCGAAATGTTGCAATGGTCCGAAGAGTATCCCAAGTAGCACGGGGCCCGAGAAATCCCGTGTGAATCTGTCAGGACCACCTGATAAGCCTAAATACTTCCAGATGACCGATAGCGGACAAGTACCGTGAGGGAAAGGTGAAAAGTACCCCGGGAGGGGAGTGAAATAGTACCTGAAACCGTTTGCTTACAAACCGTTGGAGCAGCCTTAGTAGCTGTGACAGCGTGCCTTTTGAAGAATGAGCCTGCGAGTTAGTGATCAGTGGCGAGGTTAACCCGTGTGGGGCAGCCGTAGCGAAAGCGAGTCTTAATAGGGCGTTTTAGTCGCTGGTTCTAGACCCGAAGCGAAGTGATCTATCCATGGCCAGGTTGAAGCGTGTGTAAGAGCACGTGGAGGACCGAACCCACTTAGGTTGAAAACTGAGGGGATGAGCTGTGGATAGGGGTGAAAGGCCAATCAAACTTCGTGATAGCTGGTTCTCTCCGAAATGCATTTAGGTGCAGCGTTGCGTGTTTCTTGCCGGAGGTAGAGCTACTGGATAGCTGATGGGCCCTAAAAGGTTACTGACGTTAGCCAAACTCCGAATGCCGGTAAGTGAGAGCGCAGCAGTGAGACGGTGGGGGATAAGCTTCATCGTCGAGAGGGTAACAGCCCAGACTACCAACTAAGGTCCCCAAGCGTGTGCTAAGTGGGAAAGGATGTGGAGTTGCATAGACAACCAGGAGGTTGGCTTAGAAGCAGCCACCCTTGAAAGAGTGCGTAATAGCTCACTGGTCAAGTGATTCCGCGCCGACAATGTAACGGGGCTCAAGCACACCACCGAAGTTGTAGATTTCGTATTTTAGGTAAGCCTTCGTGGTTCAGCCGTACGGAGTGGTAGGAGAGCGTCGTGTGGCGAGTGAAGCGGCGGTGTAAACCAGCCGTGGACGCTACACGAGTGAGAATGCAGGCATGAGTAGCGAAAGACGGGCGAGAAACCCGTCCTCCGAATGATCAAGGGTTCCAGGGCCAGGCTAATCCGCCCTGGGTAAGTCGGGACCTAAGGCGAGGCCGACAGGCGTAGTCGATGGACAACGGGTTGATATTCCCGTACTGACGAAGAACCGCCCAAACCAATCCAGTAATGCTAAGTATCTGAATCCCCTAGACCAATCCCTTCGGGGTGAGGCGTGGGGCCTAGCGTACGACCCTATTCTGGTGCGGTTAGCGTATTAACAGGTGTGACGCAGGAAGGTAGCTGAGCCGGGCGATGGTTGTCCCGGTCTAAGAATGTAGGCCGAGAGATAGGCAAATCCGTCTCTCATTACGGCTGAGACTCGATGGGTAGTCCTCACGGACGAAATCAGTGATCCTATGCTGCCAAGAAAAGCATCGACGCGAGGTTCAAGTTACCCGTACCCCAAACCGACTCAGGTGATCAGGTAGAGAATACTAAGGAGATCGAGAGAATCGTGGTTAAGGAACTCGGCAAAATGCCCCCGTAACTTCGGGATAAGGGGGGCCTAAGGCGTGAACGGACTTGCTCCGGGAGCGCTGCAGGGCCGCAGAGACCAGTGGGAAGCGACTGTTTACTAAAAACACAGGTCCGTGCTAAGTCGCAAGACGATGTATACGGACTGACGCCTGCCCGGTGCTGGAAGGTTAAGAGGAACGGTTAGCCGTAAGGCGAAGCTGTGAATTTAAGCCCCAGTAAACGGCGGTGGTAACTATAACCATCCTAAGGTAGCGAAATTCCTTGTCGGGTAAGTTCCGACCTGCACGAATGGCGTAACGACTTCCCAGCTGTCTCAACCGCGAACTCGGCGAAATTGCACTACGAGTAAAGATGCTCGTTACGCGCAGAAGGACGGAAAGACCCCGTGACCTTTACTATAGCTTTGTATTGGTGTTCGGTGTGGCCTGTGTAGGATAGGTGGGAGACTGTGAAGCTTGGACGCTAGTTCAGGTGGAGTCATTGTTGAAATACCACTCTGGTCATATTGGATATCTAACTTCGAACCGTAATCCGGTTCAGGGACAGTGCATGGTGGGTAGTTTAACTGGGGCGGTTGCCTCCCAAAAAGTAACGGAGGCGCCCAAAGGTTCCCTCAACCTGGTTGGTAATCAGGTGTCGAGTGTAAGTGCACAAGGGAGCTTGACTGTGAGACTGACAAGTCGAGCAGGGACGAAAGTCGGGACTAGTGATCCGGCAGTGGCTTGTGGAAGCGCTGTCGCTCAACGGATAAAAGGTACCTCGGGGATAACAGGCTGATCTTGCCCAAGAGTCCATATCGACGGCATGGTTTGGCACCTCGATGTCGGCTCGTCGCATCCTGGGGCTGGAGTAGGTCCCAAGGGTTGGGCTGTTCGCCCATTAAAGCGGTACGCGAGCTGGGTTTAGAACGTCGTGAGACAGTTCGGTCCCTATCCTCTGCGCGCGCAGGAAATTTGAGAAGATCTATCCCTAGTACGAGAGGACCGGGATGGACGAACCTCTGGTGTGTCAGTTGTTCCGCCAGGAGCACCGCTGATTAGCTACGTTCGGAATGGATAACCGCTGAAAGCATCTAAGCGGGAAGCCAGCTTCGAGATGAGATTTCCATGGCTTAGGCCGAGAGACTCGCAGCTAGACTACTGCGTTGATAGGCTGGATGTGGAAGCAGGGACTAACGACCTGTGGAGCTGACCAGTACTAATAAGTCGATAAATTGATAACACCCCACCTCACTGGGCGACCTTAGGGTTGTCGAATGGTGACTGAGAAGAATTCTCGCGTCCACTTTGTGGTTCCCGATTTACGGTCGGGAACTGCGCCCAGCACACACTGCTGAGCACCCACCTCGGTGGAATGCTCTTCAATGTGAACTGGCCCAGACTGATACATAAATCAATAGTGTTTCGGCGGCCATAGCGAGAGGGAAACGCCCGGTTACATTCCGAACCCGGAAGCTAAGACTCTCTGCGCCGATGGTACTGCAAGGGGGACCTTGTGGGAGAGTAGGACACCGCCGGACTTCAATTGTAAAATAGCCACACCCTTCGGGGTGTGGCTATTTTGCGTTAACCACCGGACAATCTCCGTCCACCGCCGGGTGCAGTTTTCGTTCGATCGAAGCTCGGCGTCGAGCGGACAGACACCCCGCGCTGGGCTAACGGAGCTCCGCGTCGACCCACTCGGAGCCGACAGGCTCTAGCGATCGTGCACCCGACGTGATGCCGGCAACCCGCTCGGCCAGAGCTGATTCGTCGCCAGGGTCTGCCGCCAACGTCATCACCGCTGCGCTGCCGTATTCGGTGCCGACTACCGTGACGCCGTGTTGGCGCAGCTCAGACTCAACCCGGCCGGCATCCGCATGGGGGAGCGCCAGCTGAAACAGCTCACGACGTTCTCGAAGCACAAGGCGCTTCTGTGCCCGTAAGTCATCGACGGCGAGTGCCGTGGCATCCGAGTAGGCGCGAATAAGACCACCGGTGCCCAAGAGGGTGCCGCCGAAATAGCGTGTCACCACCGCAACGCAATCAACGAGGTTGCGACCAGTGATCACGTCGAGAATGGGGCGCCCGCCGGTTCCGGACGGCTCACCATCATCGTTTGATCGGCGGACCTGATCGGCCTCTGTCGAAGAGCCGAGCACAAACGCCGAGCAGTGGTGCCGGGCGTCCCAATGGGTTTTACGCGCCTGTTCGATGACGTCTCGAGCATCCGCTTCGTTGTCGACTCGGACGATGTGGCAGAGGAAGCGTGAGCGTTTGACTTCGAGTTCGGCTTCGGCGTTGGCGCCGGGGCCTCCGCGTAACGTGTACTCGAGCATCCACCCATTGTCTCGCAGGTTTCATCGGAGGGTTGGCGCAACGGCCCTCGAGCGCGGCGTAGGCTGAGAACATCATGGAGCTGTTTGCCGCAATCATTCTGTTTATTAGCGCGTTGTTCAATGTCATCGCATGGCCGCGGTTCTTCAAGCGCGTCAGCGCTGACCCCCGCGCGCGCGACACCGCGGGAAAGGCCACCGCGTTCTACCGTGTGCACGCTGTGCTGCTCGGTATTTCGCTGCTTATCGCCGCAGCATCTGTGCTTGCTGGCATGCTGCTGCTGCGTGGCTAACTCATTCCGCGCTAGCCGCTAGCTGCTGGCTTCTCTAGGCGATCGCTGTGGCGCTAGCCGCTGCGTCCATTGTTGCGGGGCGTTTCTTCTCCCGCAGTAGTTTGTCGTGCGGTTCCGGCGATGATGTCGCAGAGATCCGTCGTTTCGGGGTGCCGAGTGCAGAACCGTGCACGGGCCCAGATCCGCTCAGGAGTGCTCGGCAAGGTAGTCGCCTAGAATCACAGCGTGGTTTACGTGAGGATCTTTAGCCCCATAGAGCAGTGTGACGTGCGCATGCGTGGTTAGTCGACTCAGGATGTCGGGGAGCAGGACGTTGTCGTCGAGCTCCGCACGATAGCGGTCGGCGAATTCGTTCAGGGATTCCGGATCGTGGTTCCACCACTTTCGTAGTTCCGAAGTAGGCGCCAGGTCTTTGCACCATTCGTCGAGCGCAGCGTCTGTCTGTGTAATGCAGCGCGGCCAGAGTCTGTCGACGAGAATTCTGTAGGCGTCGGCATTCTCTTGTACGCCATATATTCGAGCAATCGTGAATGTGGTCACGGGTTAGAACCTTGTCTACGCGGATCCCGCTGGGGAGGTCGGTTGTGTCGCCCAGTATAGGGATAGTGGGCTACAAGGTCAGTTTTCCTTGAAGGAACGGAGCGCGCAATCAGCGGCCGAAGTCGAGGAATCCCTTCTGGTTCGCCGTATCTCCAGAGTCGGGGGTCGTCACCGGTTCCTATACGGATGCGAGGACGGAGAACGGGGCCGCGAGGAGCACTTCGTTGCGCGACGAGGGCCCGACGAGCAATTCAAAGGTTCCGGGTTCGACGCGACGCGTCGCGTTGGCATCTACAAGGGTGCAGTCGGCAACGTCGAGTTCGATCGAGACCGCCTGCGACTCGCCTGGGTTGAGGTCGACGAGGCGGTAAGTCTTGAGCTCCTTGTCTGCCCAGCTCACGGATGTGACTTGGTCGCGGATGTATACCTGAACAACCTCGCGGGTCGGTCGGGTACCGGTATTTGTCACTGTCACCTCTGCCTGAACGGTGCCGTCGAGGCCGTATTCGTCCCCGATGATCCGAAGGTTGTCGTATTTGACCGTCGTATAGGAGAGTCCCTCTCCGAATGCATATGCGGGGCTCTGGGTGAGGTCAGCGTAACGGTTTCCATGTTGCCCGCGGATCTGGTTGTAGTAGGTGGGCTGTTGCCCGGCGTGACGCGCGAAAGAAATGGGAAGGCGTCCGCTCGGCTCGACGATCCCGAGGAGCACTTCGGCGATTGCCTGACCACCCTCCATGCCGGGGTTTGCGGCCCACAGCAGAGCAGCCGCGCGATCAGCCGACGGTGGTAGCACGAGGGGTTTCGAGGCGAGAAGTACGAGAACAAAGGGCGTCCCTGTTTCCGCGATCGCATCGATGAGCGCGTTCTGGCCACCAATGAGTTCAAGGGTCGCGGTCGAGCGGCCTTCGCCGACTAGTTCGATTCTGTCCCCGACGACCACTACGGCGACGTCGCTCTGGCGTGCCGCGGAGACCGCGGCGGCGATCATCTTTTCATCTGGCGGGCAGGGCACCACTAACGGCGGGCGTGGCTGACCATCAGGGAAAAATGCACCCTCAGGATCATCGTCGAGCGTCAGTATGTTGGCCCCCTCTGCGTAGTCGATGGTCCAATCAGCGGGGCAAGCGAGGCGTAGACCATCGAGAGTGGTCGTGATCATGTCGCGGGGGTGTCCGTTCGGCAGCCAGTCCGCCTGCCCCGATGAGCCAGCCCAGTCGCCGAGCTGCGTTTGCGCGTCATCAGCGAGAGGTCCGACTACCGCCACTCGACGCGGCGTTGCCTCCGTGTGGGCGGGGGCATCCTCATCCGTCGCGTTGAGGAGGGGGAGTGTGCCGTCGTTGCGCAGGAGAACGAGCGAGCGACGGGCAGTCTCACGATTGAGGGTACGGTGCGGTTCGCTTGCGAGAACCGTGTCGATCCGGCTGGCATCGGGGTGTCGGGGATTCTCGAAAAGCCCGAACTCGAATTTCAGGCGCAAGATGCGCGAGACCGCAGGGTCGAGATCTTCCTCGACGAGCAGACCTCGTTCGATGGCCTCGAGAGCACCGTGGAAGAACCCGGGAGTTGTCATGACCATGTCGTTGCCGGCCTTTACTGCTGCGGCTGCGGCGTGTGCGTAATCCGGTTGAACCTGCTGTTCCCAGACCATGCGTCCGACGTTGTCCCAGTCGGTGATGAGGGTTCCGGTGTAGCCCCATTCGCCGCGCAGTACATCGTTGAGAAGCCAATCGTTGATTGTAATTGGCACGCCGTCGGTCGTCTGATATCCCAGCATGAAAGTGCGGCAGCCTTCCTTTGCCACTCGTTCGAATGGCGGAAGGAACCAGGAGCGGAGCTTGCGCCGGGAAATGTCAGCTTCGCTGGCGTCGCGCCCACCTTGAGTTTCAGAGTATCCGGCAAAGTGTTTGGCGGTCGCGAGGATGGCTGTGCTGTCTTGGGGGCCATCGCCTTGATATCCCCGCACCATAGCCGAAGCGAGTTCTCCGATGAGGAAGGGGTCCTCGCCAAAGGTCTCGTTGATGCGCCCCCAGCGCAGGTCGCGAGCGATACACAACACAGGCGAAAAGGTCCAGTGCACGCCGGTGGCAGCGACCTCTTTAGCGGTAGCCCGCGCGACACGCTCGAGCAGGTCGGGATCCCACGACGCCGCCATTCCGAGTTGAGTTGGGAAAATAGTGGCGCCTTCGAAAAACGAGTGGCCATGGATGCAGTCCTCGCCGACGATGAGCGGGATCTGAAGCCGGGTCTGGGCGACAAGCTCGTGCGCGATCGCGAGGCGTTCAGGCGACGCGTGCAAGATCGACCCCACGTGTTGACGCAGTACTTGTTCCGGTAGGTCCTCGCGCGCGTCGAGCTGCATCATCTGCCCGACTTTCTCCTCAACGGTCATTCGCGAGAGGAGGTCGAGGACTCTGTCGTCGACGGTACTTGTCGGGTCGCGGTAGAGGGGGGCGGTGGTGTTGGTGCCGGTCACGAGTTCTCCGTCGTTAGTGATGCTGATGGTGATGCTGTTGTCGCTGGCCGAACGGCTGTCACAGTGTCGTTGACGTTCAGGCCCTTCTTCTTCATTGCCCGTGCCCGTTCTCCGGCAGACCTCAATCGTGGGTTGACGTATTCGTCGATACCGAAATTGATCAGCGACAGGGCGACGCCGATGGCCGCGATGCAGAGTCCCGGAGGCATGTACCACCACCACTGATCTTGGCGAAACGCGCCTTGGGCACCTGCCCAGTTGAGAATCGTGCCCCAGTTGTAGGTTGTGACAGGGATAACCCCGATGTACGACAGAGTCGTGAGCCCGAGGATCGCCGCGGTCACGGTCCCCACGAAGCTCGCAGCGATAAGCGCCATGAGGTTGGGAAGCATTTCGACCAGGATGATTCGGTGGAGCGGCTCGCCGTTGGCGCGGGCTGCTTGAATGAAATCGCGATTGCGCAGAGACATCGTCTGGGCGCGCAACACCCGCGCGCCCCACGCCCATCCGATGACACCAAGTACCGCAGCGATCAGGATCAAAGGTGGATCATCGAACATCGATGCAACGATGATGATGAGCGGCAACCCCGGGATCACAAGGAAGACATTCGTGAGAGCAGAGAGTCCCTCGCTGCGCCAGCCTCGTACGTAGCCAGAGATAACTCCGACGATAATCGCGATCGTGGTGGCGATGATTGCAGCAAGAAAGCCCACAACGATGACACCACGAGTGCCGTGGATTACTTGACTCAACACATCCTCGCCGATGTGGGTGGTGCCCAACCAGTGCGCCGCGGACGGGGGTTGAAAGCGAGCGGTGTTGTCGATGGCTGTGGGCGAATATGGCGCCAGCACATCAGCGAAAATTGCCACGAGTACGAAAAAGCCGAGGATCGACAGTCCCGCGATCGATTTGCCGTTACGGAACATCGCAAAGGCTGAACCCAGCTTCGTCCAGAACGTTGGCTTCTCGGGACCGTAGCCACCGCGGCGCTTGTGGAGTGTATTGATTAGCGCAGTTTCTGGAGTCCACGCCGGGCGGCTGGTCGAGGTATCGTTCACACTTGTTTTCATGGCTCAGTCCTCCGTCTGACGCGTGCGCGGGTCAAGGAATGCGTAGGCAATGTCTGCGAGCACATTCGCCAGCAACACTGAGAGAGTGATCACGAGGAAGACACCCTGCATGAGCGCGTAGTCCTTCGCATTGGTGGCATCGAGGAGCAGTTTGCCAAGCCCCGGGTAGCTGAACACCACCTCCATCACGATCGTGCCGCCGACTATGAATCCGATCGATAAGGCAAAGCTCTGAATCTGGGGGAGCACAGCATTGCGTGCCGCATATCCCCAGAGCACTCGGCTGTTCGGCATTCCCTTGGCTTGCGCCACCATGACATAGTCCTCATCGAGCACGGTGAGCATCATGTTGCGCATGCCGAGCATCCATCCGCCCAGTGACGCGATGACGATGGTGAGCGCTGGCAAGGTTCCGTGATGGATCACTTGGCCGATGAACTCGAACGAGAGCTCCGGCGAGATCCCGACACCGTATGCCTTGCCGATCGGGAACCAGCCGAGGTTCACCGAGAAGAGGGCGATTGCGAGTAGGCCAAGCCAGAAGTAAGGGATGGTGCTCAGGAATGTGGTGATGGGAATGAGGGCATCGAGCTTGCTCCCGCGTCGCCATCCGACAATCGCGCCGCCAATGGTTCCGATCGCGAAAGAGATGAGGGTCGCGAAGCCTACGAGACCCAGAGTCCAGGGGAGGGATTGACTGATGACTTCAGTGACGGGGCGCAGGCCGTGCAGCAGCGAGACTCCGAGATCGCCGCGAAGCAGAAGACCTAGGTACTCCACATACTGTTGCAGAAGTGATTTATCGGTGTCGAGGCCGAGGAGCGAGCGCAGCGCCTCGGCGGCCTCGGGAGTGACGTTGCGGTTTCGGGCGAGGTATTGGGTGACCGCGTCGCCCTTCATCATGCGAGGCAGGAAAAAATTGATCGTGATCGCGGCCCATAGCGTGAAGAGGTAGAACAGCGCGCGGCCGCCGAGGAACCTCCAGGGGATACGCGAGTGTCCCTTGACGGCGTTCGTGGGGGTGGTGTCAGCATCGACGCTGTCAGAATCGTCGGTGAAAGGCTGAGGCTGGATAGCGGTCACTGGGTTCCTCCGAGAATGCCGGTTGCCGACCCGAAGTGCCTATCGGGATCGGGGGATGCCGCACGAAGCCTTTGTGTGTAAGGGTTTTGCGGGCGAAGTATGACGTCATCGGCGGCTCCGCGTTCGACCACCCGACCCTGGTTGAGCACGATAATCTCGTCGCTGAAGTGGCGAGCGGTCGCCAGATCGTGGGTGATGTACAGCACCCCGAGGCCCTCTTCGCGTTGAAGATCGGCGAGCAAGTTGAGCACCCCGAGACGGATTGACACATCGAGCATCGAGACTGGTTCATCGGCGACGAGGAACTGTGGCCGAGAAGCAAGCGCGCGGGCAATGGCAACGCGCTGCCGCTGGCCTCCGGAAAGTTCGTGGGGCCGTCGGTCGATGACGGTGTTTGGCTCAAGGTGCACGCGGCCGAGAAGGCGTCGCACTTCGTCGTCGAGCTGTTCCTTCGGCACGACATTGTCGAGCTGAAGCGGACGCTGGATGTGGTAACCGATCGAGTGGTACGGGTTGAGCGAGGCGAACGGATCTTGGAAGACCATACGCAGCTGCTGGCGGTAGGAGCGAAGACCCTTCCCGCGACGGGGGATCGGCTTTCCCCCCAAACGCACCTCGCCGGTCGTTGGCGTTTCGAGTTGAGTGAGAATCTTCGCGATTGTCGACTTGCCGCTTCCTGACTGGCCGACAAGCCCGGTTGTGTGGCCGGACTGGAGCGTAAAGCTCACATCATCCAGCGCCTTAATCTGGCCGGCGCCCCGTACAGAGTAAATCTTGGTGACAGCATCGAATTCGAGAAGGCTCATCGCGAAACCAGGCCTTTCTCACCGGTGAGGCGCGGGAAGGATGCCAGTAGTGACTTTGCGTAATCGTTTTGCGGATTAGTCCAGATTTGCTCTGCCGTGTCGAGCTCAACGATCTCGCCGTCTCGCATGATCGCGATGCGATCGCTGATTTCGAGGAGAAGGGGGAGGTCATGTGTGATGAAGATGACAGAGAAGCCGAATTCATGGCGCAAAGCAGAAATTTGACGCAGAATCTCGCGCTGCACGAGCACATCGAGTGCTGTGGTCGGCTCATCCATCACCATCAGCTGCGGGCGGAGGGCGAGTGCCATAGCGATCATTACGCGCTGGCGCATACCGCCGGACAGCTCGTGGGGAAAGGAGCGGTACCGCTGTACGCCAACTTTGACGATCTCAAGCAGTTCACTAACCGCGGTGCGTCGCTCCGCTTTGGTGTGTGTCGGCCGGTGGACCTCGAAAACGTCTTCGAGCTGTGATCCGATCGTCGCTACGGGGTTGAGAGAGTTCATGGCGCCCTGGAACACCATAGAGATCTTGTCCCAACGAAACCGGCGCATGTCTTCGGGGTCTAGCGCGTTGATCTCAATGTCCTCGCCCGACGAGTCGTGGAAGACGACGGAACCGCTGGTAATTACCGCGGGGGCTTTGAGTAGTCTCTGGACTCCGTAGGCAAGGGTGGTCTTGCCGCATCCGCTCTCGCCGGCCAGCCCGAGGATCTCGCCGCGACGAAGGTCAATGTTGACGTTGGTAACGGCCTCCACGGGCGGATCGACGTCGTAGACGACCGAGAAGTCTCTGACGGAAAGCAGGGATTCTCCCATTGGTTCATGCTCGCTTTCTTGGTGCCTAGCGCTTGGTGTCTAGCGCCTGACGACTTATTCCTGATGGCTGATGGCTGACTGGCTGAATGGCTGGCGGGGCGAGTGCGATAGCCGCACTGCCCCGCCAGCGGTGGAGTTGTTAGCCCGTTAGCTAACTAGTTGGTGTCAGCTTCGCAAGGATCTGCACAATTCCCGGTTGAGTCGGATCCGCTGACGCGTACTGATCGTCCTCGGTGGGGAACCCAACGTAGTTCCGGGTGTTGTATTCGCCGAGGAGCGGGTGCGCCCCGAGCGGAATCGCGGGAACGTTGTCTACGAAGGCTTTCTGGATAACCTCGAGAGCAGCCGTTCGCTCATCGTCGGAAGCGGTGTTCGCGTAGGTGTTCAACGCTTCAGTGACCGCGGAGTCGTCGAATCGTCCGAAGTTGAACTGAGCGCGATCATCGACGATCCACTTGGTGTCCATGGTCGAGGTGTACAGGCCATATGCATTGCCCGTGTCCTCGAGCCAATGGATGATCGCCTGGAACGTTCCTTCTTGACGCGCGGCGTCCCAGCCGCCCCAGTCAGGCTGGTCAACGTTGACATTGATGCCGAGGCCTTCGCTCAGTTCTTCAGCGATCAAAGCCTGCTCAGTGTTCCAGTCGCTCCAGCCAGCAGGAACCGAGATCGAGAACGAGACGGCCTCGCCATCAGGGTCGATCAGACTGTCGTTTTGCCAGGTGTAGCCGGCATCCGTAAGGATTTGCTTCGCTTTATCGACGTCGACCTTGTAATTCTGGCCGCTGTACTCGGGCAGGATTTCATTCTCGAGAAGATCGCTCAGCCCGGTCACGCTCCAAATCGCCTCGCTCGCTCCTTCACGCGCAATGTCGACGTAGGCCTGACGATCAATAGTCCATGCCAACGCTTCGCGGAGAGCCGGGTCATTGAACGGCTTCGTCTGAAGGTTCATGAACAGGGTGCCTGCTCCCGCGGTGGGCGACACGAGGAAATGATTCGCCTCATCCGCGGCTAGGTAGCTCGCCTCGATTTGTGGGATGAACGCCTGCGCCCAGTCGGCTTCGCCAGAGACGAGCGCGGTGGTGAGGGCTGCGTTGTCGCCGTACGAAACGTAGTGCAGTTCCGGCACCGCAAGGTCGCCGCCCCAGTAATTCGGGTTCGCCGTGAGGGTGACAGATTCCGTCGACCAGTTGTCGAGAACGTAGGGACCGGTGCCGACAGCGAGACCTTCTTCGGTGAGCGGGTCAGTGTTGGGGTCTTCGATGTTCTCCCAGATGTGCTTGGGCACTATGGGGGTGTGCAGAACGCGAGCCTGCGCGACATACTTCGAGTCGCCGAACGTGAGCGTGATGGCGTCTCCGTCGACAGTCGCACCCTCGTACTTGAGGCCGCTGGTGTCGGCGAGCGTACCGTTGAGGAACTGGTCAAACGTGAACACGATGTCGTCGCCGGTAAAGGCGGTGCCATCACTCCAGGTCACGCCGCTGCGGGGCACGACAGTCAGCTCGGTGTAGTCGTCGTTCCACTCCACGGACTCCGCGAGCCACGGGGTAGTGCTGAGGTCACCTGTCGGGTTGACGAGAGCCAGAGTTTCGAAAATGACTTTGGCGTAGCCATACTTCGACGCTGACGAGTCGCCCAAATAGGGGTTGTGGGATTCGGTGGTGATCGCGCCGTCTGGCTTTGCGATTGTGAGTGCCGCGCCGCTACCGCTAACGCTATCGCCGGCGCTCGTGGCGCAGCCGGTCAGCGCCAGCGCCGCCGCGATGCCGATGGCACCGATGGATGTTCTTAGCCTCATTGCTATTCTCCTTCGTGTGGGCGCACGACCCTGTGCGTGTGAGTGTGTGACGCCGGGCGTGTCCGAAGGACGACGACGGCGTCGAACTGAGTGCGGTTTTACCTTACAATCAAGTAAGTAAGTTAAGCAAGCATCCGTTTAGTCGATCTCGATGCTCGTGCGCAGATATACTTTCATCCGGAAAGCAGCTAAAGGGGGAGGCGAACCATGGCAGTTAATCGGCGGCCACCCCGTTCCCGGCCTGAGACGCTCGCTCGGCGCCGTGACATCCTCGATGCCGCGGTCGAAATCTTTGGCAACAAGGGCTTTACCGGCGGAACGCTGCAAGAGATTGCCGACGAAGTGGGCATGACTCACGCCGGAATCCTGCATCACTTCGGTTCAAAGGACAAACTTCTTCTCGAAGTGCTTGCCCTCCGCGATGAGACAGACGTTGCTGATCTCGAAGAGCAACATATCCCGGACGGGATCGCACTTTTCCGCCACCTAGTTCGCACGGCGTTTATCAATGAGGGCCGCCCGGGTATCGTTCAGGCCTATGCTGTGCTGTCTGCGGAGTCAGTGACAGACGATCACCCCGGGCGCGACTTTTTCGAAAAGCGGTATGAAGTGCTGCGAGGTGCGGTCTCCGACGCCTTTAAGATGGTGTGCGCCGAGCACGGAATCACGTCGAAAGAAAAGATCGACCTCGCGTCCGCCAGCATTTTAGCGGTGATGGACGGGCTGCAAGTGCAGTGGCTCCTCGACCCCAAGGCCGTCGACCTCGGCCGAGCATCGGAATTCGCTATCGAAGCGATCGTCGACTCCGTGATTGCTCCGGCGCGGTCAGCGCTGTCCTGAGGGGCGGCGAACGTGAGCGTCGCCATGCACTGCGCTCGTGAGCTCACGCGCTAGCCCGCGCAATTTATCGCGGCGAGACTAGCCCTCCGCTCTGCGCGGCCCGGCGAGGTTGAGATGCACTTGTCAGCATCGTCGCCCAGTATGGGGAGTATGAGTTTTGACCTCCCGCCGCTGCGGAATCCACGACGGACTATTGGCGATCGAACCTTTGATTTCTCGCGCAACGTTGCGGTGATGGCGATCGTGAATCGCACGCCCGATTCCTTTTACGATGCGGGAACCAACTACGCGCTCGAGGATGCTGTTGCCGCGTCGCTGCGGGCTGTCGAGCAAGGGGCCGATTGGATCGACATCGGCGGCGTTCCATTCGCTCCGGGCGACCCGCTGAGTGTCGAGGAGGAGTGCGAGCGCGTCGTTCCCGTTGTGCAGGCGCTTCGCGAAGCATCCGACGTCGTGATCTCGGTCGACACCTTCCATGCTGAGGTTGCTCGCCGGAGTATCGCGGCCGGTGCCACGGTGATTAATGACACCACGGGCTTGAGCGACCCTGACCTCGCCGGCGTTGTTGCCGCCAGCGGTGCATCACTCATTCTCGTTCATTCGCGGGCGCAGCCACGCACCCAGTTCGCTCGGCCGCAGTACGACGATGTAGCGACAGAAGTGCGTGACTTTCTTCAGAGCCGAGTGGAACAGGCTCGTGCCGCGGGCGTTCCCGACGAGCGATTGTTTGTCGATCCCGGTCACGACCTCAACAAAAACACCGTGCATAGTCTCGAACTCACCCGCCGCCTCGATGTAATCACCGAACTCGGGTTGCCGACCCTCGTCGCTCTCTCCAATAAAGACTTCATCGGCGAAGTGCTTGATAAGCCGAAGCGTGAACGGTTAGAAGGTTCGCTGGCTGCCGCCGTGGCATCCATCCTCAATGGCGCGCGGGTCGTGCGGGTACACGAGGTCGCTGAAACGGTAGCTGCCGTGCGCATGACGGAAGCGATCCTGGGGCTCCGCGAGCCCGCGCTGCTGAAGCACAACATGTCCGACATCAACGAAAGGTAGGCACTGTGGCCGACGCATCCGAAATTCACTCCCTCAGCGCTGGGGCGCCGCTCACCGACGAGCAACTTCTCGCGAGCTACGCGGTGGCTGATCGATCAGTGCCGTGGTTGCGCGCGAACTTTGTGTCGAGCATCGATGGCGCTGCCACCCACGAGGGAGTGTCTGGTGGGCTTGGCACGGACTCAGACGGTCGTGTCTTCGGGCTGCTTCGACGGCTTGCGGATGTCATCGTCGTTGGCGCAGGGACAGTGCGCCAGGAGGGTTACCGCAATCTCGCTCTCGACGAGGAATCTGCCGGGTGGCGGACTTCGCAAGGACTCGCTGCTCAGCCACCGTTTGCCATTGTGACGGCATCCCTGCGGCTGGAACCGGGAGACCTGGGCAGCTATGCCACGCGCCCCCTCGTGGTGACCACCGAGAGCGCACCCGCGGAGAACCGCAAACGAATCGAAGAGGTCGCTGACGTGATCATTGCGGGAGACGCTGCCGTAGATACCGTCGAGATGAAACACCTTCTCGCGGAACGCGGACTTGTGCAGCAGCACAGCGAAGGCGGTCCGACACTCTTCGCGACCATGATCGCTCAGGGCGTTGTTGACGAACTCTGTCTCACCGTGAGCCCGCGGCTCGAAGGCGGGTCTGCTCGGCGAATTGTGGATGCGGCGGATGCGACACCGCAGAATATGTCGCTCGCGCACGCACTGTCCGCGCCCGACGGAACACTGCTGCTGCGCTACCTCCGCGCCGCGCGTTAGCGCGCTGTCGCTGCGGTATTTTCGTGCGCGCTAGCACTCGACGACGTTGACGGCGAGACCGCCCATCGACGTTTCCTTGTAGCGCGAACTCATATCCTTGCCGGTCTCGGCCATGGTGATAATGACCTCATCGAGCGAGACACGGTGCTCGCCATCGCCCCACAACGCCATCTTTGCAGCGTTGATCGCCTTCGAGGCAGCAATCGCATTGCGTTCAATGCACGGGATCTGTACGAGACCGCCAATGGGATCGCACGTGAGGCCGAGGTTGTGTTCCATCGCGATCTCGGCCGCGTTCTCGACCTGTGCGGGAGTTCCACCGAGAATTTCCGCGAGCCCCGCAGCAGCCATAGAGGAGGCCGAGCCGACCTCGCCCTGACAGCCGACCTCGGCGCCCGAGATCGAAGCCATGCGCTTGTAGAGCACGCCCACGGCCGCGCTGGCCAGCAAGAAGCGCACGGTAGCGTCATCCTTCGTCGCTTGGTCGGCATCTTTCATGCCAGGCGCATAGTGGGTCGCATAAAACAGCACAGCCGGGATGATGCCGGCAGCACCGTTAGTGGGGGCAGTGACGACCCGGCCACCCGACGCATTTTCTTCGTTGACGGCAAGGGCAACGAGGTTGACCCATTCCTGCCAGAAGTTCGGATCGCGGTTGGGGTCTTCTTCGCGCAAGCGTCGGTGCCACTCGGGAGCCCGGCGACGCACCTTCAAATTGCCGGGCAGGTTGCCGGTGCGTTCAAGGCTATTGTTCTTGCACTCATCCATGACATCGCGGAGGTGCAGGAGGCCAGCAACCACCTCAGACTCGGGGCGGCGGGCCAACTCGTTACGCAACATCACACCGCTGAAGCTGAGCCCCTCGGTGCGGCAGTGCGCGAGCAATTGTGCAGCAGTGCGGAACGGCAGCGGATCCGCGACGACGGCTGGGCCGCTAGAGGAGCTGCCATCACGGTTGTCGCCCTCACGATAGATGAAACCGCCACCGATCGAGAAGTACGTTGCCTCAAGGATTGCGGCGCCATCCGCATCGTATGCTGCAAAACGCATGCCATTGGGATGCCCGTCGAGCACGGTGAGCGGGTGCAGGGCAATATCGGATTCGCGGAACGGCACATCGCGGCTCGCGCTCACGTGCAGCAGCCCGGATTCTTCGATGCGGGCCAGAATCTGGTCCATCTCGGCGGGGAGAACCTGGTCGGGGAGCTTTCCCTCCAAGCCAATGAGCACCGCGCTCATCGTGCCGTGGCCAGCACCGGTTGCGGCGAGAGAGCCGTAGAGGCGAACGCTGAGAGTGGCGACAGCGTCGAGCATCCCGTGTTCGGAAAGATCAGCGGCGAAGGACGCAGCGGCGCGCATGGGGCCGACGGTGTGCGAGCTGGAAGGGCCGATGCCGACAGTGAACAGATCGAAGCTGCTCAGGGGCACTTCTTCGAGCGAGGGCGTCGGTACTTCAGTTCGGGGGGTCAGATTGCGAATGGCCACGGTGACTCCGTTTCTTCACCACACTGCGTCGTGCGGGCGTCGTTGAGTCCTCTCCGCTCTGTATTGGGCCTGAGAGTTTCCGCACGCTTGTGGCGTTGCGTTGCCCCGTCGGCGAGTCGGGCAGGGCCGACTACTTTTCAGAGTTGCCTATCCACTGCGGTACTGGGGCCTGAGAGATTCCCGGAGAGGGTTTGCTCCTACGGCGCCAACCATCGATCGGAAGGACTCTCCCGCAGCGGAATGACGGCTGTTCACTTGTGCCATCAGCATACACTTGAGCCTGCCTCGCAGACCCGTCAATCTCACGCCGGGGTTGTGCTCAGGCGAGCATGCGTGCCCGGCATCTCGGCGAGGAACGCACGCTCGCAAAGACCGTTTAGTCCTCGGGGTCTGAGGGGTCGATCGGCTCGTGGTGGTCAGCGTTCGTCACGCCACGACGCCAGTAACCGTCGGCCGTCACCTGCTGTTTGGGCAATCCCAACTCGCGACGCAAGTAGCGGCGGAGCGGCACGAGTGTGGTTGCTTCGCCGGCGAGGAACACGAAGGTCGACTCACCAATTTCGCCGAGCGCTCGGAGGGCAGCCTCCAGCTGGCCGAGGCCGTCGCGACGGTAGTACCACTCGGCATCCATTCGAGCCTTCTGCTCGTCACTGAAGTAGCTCTCAAGGCTGTCGTCGGCGACATCGAACAGGGCGGTGATGTTTACCGAGGTGGGGAGCATGTTGATCCAGCGCGAGGCTGCAGGAAACGCAGTCTCGTCCGCGATCAGGATGACGTGGGTTGCGCCAACAGGCAGCAGTCGTGATCCGCGCGGGCCCGCGATGACGAGGCTGTCGCCAGCGGCGGCTGAGCCGGCCCAGGCGGAGGCAGGCCCCTCATCACCGTGGACGACGAAGTCGATATCGAGCTCGTGACGACCAGCATCGCTGCGGAAGCCGAGCGGGGTGTAGTCACGCGAAATAACCTTGCCCTCGCCCTTGGGCTTCTTGATTCCATCGGCGGTCATCGTGGGTGCAGTGAGCACGCCGGTTGCGGGATCGGGAAAGAATACCTTGACGTGGTCGGTGGGGCCGCTGCTGACAAATCCGGCGAGTTCATCACCGCTGAGGGTGATGCGCGCAATCGACGGCGCCGGGTGGCTGAAGGCGCTGACCGTCAGGTGGCGGATAACGAGGGGATGCTTGACGGAGTCACGTTCAATTGTCATAGGCGATGGGCGCGGGCGCCGGCTCATTTCACTAAAAGTTAGGCTTACCTAACTACTGTAACCCTCGGATGCTGAGAGGGCTAGTGAACTGAGGAGCGTTCTGTAGTCGTGATCGAGATCTCGCCCTCGAGAGAGCGGTGTACAGGGCACTTGTCGGCAATGACGAGCAGAGAAGCTCGTTGCTCATCGGTGAGTTCACCCTCGAAGGTGAGCTCACGAGTGAAATGCTCGACCATGCCCTCGGTTGAGGTGCAGTGCTCGCACGTGGCCGCATCGATCCGCTCGCGAGTGAGGCGCACGCTTACCGACTTCAGCGGCATCTTCTTGCGGTCGGCGTACATCCTGATCGTGATGGAGGTGCAGCTTCCGAGACCAGCCAAGACGAAGTCATACGGTGCAGCGCCATGATTCTCGCTCAGCGGTGCAGGCTCATCAGAGATCAGTTCGTGCCCCGACGCGAATACTCGCTGTTCGTAGCGCGCCGGACCGCTCTCGGTGACGATCACCGAGCTGCCGTCGGCAGTAATAACCGCGCTCGGGTTGACAACCGCAGCGGTTTTTGTGCCAGTGTCGCTCTTTGTCGGCTGAGGAGCCGCCGCGCCGTCGAAAGCATAGCGAGCTGACCACGCCGCGATCATGCTCGCCGCGAAAGCAGCATCGTCCCGATTGCTCAGGAGATGATCCGCGCCATCGAGCGCCACAAAAGACTTGGGGTGCTTCGCTGTTTCGAAAATCTCTCGCGCGTTGTCGACCCCCACCGTCTGGTCGATGGGGGAGTGCATAACCAACAGGGCGGCATCAAGATCGCGCAATCGAGCGGACTGCGGTTGGGCGGCGATGTCGTCGAGGAGTTGCTTGCGGATGCGGAACTCGCGACCGCCCAGCTGAACCATTGCTTCTCCCGCAGCCGCAATCTCGGCGCTGGCGTGGGCGAAGAGATTCGTGATGTGCGCCGGATCGCTTGGGCTGCCGAGTGTGACGACAGCACGAGTCGACGGCACGCGGTGCGCGGCAGCGAGCACTGCGGCTCCACCGAGTGAGTGCCCGATAAGAATCGTAGGCGCACGGTAGTTGGTGCCGAGGTATTCGGTGGCGGCGACGACATCGTCGATGTTCGAGCTGAAGTTGGTATTCGAGAAATCACCGTCGGAGCCGCCCAAGCCCGTGAAGTCAAAACGCAATACGGCGATGCCGTAGTCAACAAGTGCTTTCGAAATGCGTGAGGCAGCGAATGAGTCTTTCGAGCACGTGAAGCAGTGCGCGAAAAGGGCGAAAGCAGAAGGAGTGCCATCGGGGAGGTCGAGACGCGCCGCCAGCATGGAACCGTTGGAGCCGGGGAATTCGATCTTCATTATCCGTTACCACTTTCGTATCGACGTGCTCCAGCGTTTCTTATCCGGATACCGGATGCAACGTCCCCATGCTCTCAGTTCTTCCCGTTAACGCCAGAACGGCCGACAAAGACGGTGTCTTGGTCGGCCGAACGGGTAAGAAGATTACTCTGCTGCACCTGCAAGCGAACCACTGATCTGGTTGCCTGAGGGGTCATAGACGAGGCACAAGATTTCGCGGTCGCCCTCTGACCAGCTGCCCTCAGTGGGGTAGTACCAGGAGAAGTCGTAGACCGAGTCTTCGTAGTCCGCGCCGATAAAGGTTCCGAACTCTGCGTAGCAGTCAGCCGTCGCCTGATCTTCGATTGCGGAGTCACCGGGGAAGTCACCCTCGGCCATGTAGGACGCAGCGTAGACCTCAGCATCGTGCGGCTCCGCGCAGTCGACGGTTTTGGTGCTGGAAACTTCGCCACCGTCTTGGTTGCCGACTTCACAGTCGCCAATAACGAGGCTGAAGATGTCTTGCGTGGTGCCGGCTCCGGGGTCGACGGCATCCGAAATTTGGTTGGTAACTTGATCGAGGATGCTGCAGCCACTGAGCGCCACTGCTGCAACAGCAATGGTGGCGATGGCGAGCGTCCGGCGCCAGATGTTCTCTGTCGTCATGGAAGTGGGTCTCTTTCGTCTGAGGTAGTCACGCTTCGTTCTGGTCAAGCTTAGTGAAACTCAGCGTATTCACAGCTAACAGAAGCGGGCGAAACCCTAGTGAGAGCTCAAAAACCCCAGAACTTCGTCATGAAGTACGCCATTTGTTGCCAGAGCGTTACCTTCCCACGGTCCCGGAACGCCTTCAACAGAAGTGAAACGACCACCCGCCTCCAACACAATGGGGATCAACGCTGCCATGTCATACGGCTTCAAGTCGAATTCGCCCACGACGTCGAGCGCACCTTCGGCGAGCAGCATGTACGCCCACATATCGCCGATCGCGCGCGAACGCCACGTGGCACGAGTCAACGCAACGACCGCATCGAGGCGACCAGCTTCATCCCAGCCCGGCAGGCTGTTGTAGCTGATGGATGCTGCCTCAAGCGAAGACACCTTGCTCACTGAGATCTGTTCGGGCTCGCCATCGCGGGCCTGAGCGAAAGCGCCGTGACCAGTTGCCGCCCACCACCGCTTACCCAGAGCGGGGGAACTGACCACGCCAACCTGGGGCACACCATCGATGACGAGCGAGATAAGCGTTCCCCAGATGGGGACGCCGCGCAAAAAGTTGGAGGTGCCATCGATGGGATCGATAATCCACTGGCGGTTCGAGTCTCCGGCCTCGCCATACTCTTCTCCGAGAATCGAGTCTCCGGGGCGGGCAGCAGCAATTCCGGCACGGATGCTGCGCTCAACAGCTTTGTCGGCATCCGTCACAGGCGTGCGGTCGGGCTTTGTCGTGATCTCAAGGTCCAGCGCGGTGAAGCGGTCGAGCGAGATGAGGTCAGCATCGCCGGCGAGGGCGAGCGCGAGGGAAAGATCGTCGGCGAGAGTGTATTCGGTCACGACTACACGCTAGCGGAACCGAGTGTCGTGATGAGCCGCTGGAACGAGTCGAGGCGCAACTTGCCGACCTCGCCGAGCGCTCCGCCAGCGACCGCTTCTGCAATCGCGCAGTCGGGAGCATCGGGCAAATGAGTGCAGCCGCGCGGACATTCTTCGGCAAGCTCGGCCAAGTCAGTAAAGGACGACAAGATCTTGCTCGGGTCGATGTGACCGAGGCCAAAGGATCGAACTCCGGGAGTATCGACAACCCAGCCGGTGCCCACGCGATACGAAATGGTCGACGATGACGTGTGACGCCCACGCCCGGTGACCGCATTGACATGGCCGACCGCGCGATTAGCGTCGGGTACAAGAGCATTCACGAGCGTCGATTTGCCCACTCCCGAGTGGCCGACCGCAACCGTAGTGTGGCCTTCCAAGAGCGCGCGCAGCTCGTCAAGGGGAACCTCATCTGAACGGCTCTCGATCACTGTCAGATCGAGACCCGCAAAGTTCTCCAAGAACGGCGCCGGATCTTGCAAGTCAGTCTTGGTGATGCACAGGATGGGATCAATCCCCGCATCAAAGGCCGCCACGAGATAGCGGTCAACTAGGCGCGGCCGTGGCTCCGGGTCGGCGGCGGCGACAACAATCAGCATCTGGTCGGCGTTGGCGACGATGATGCGTTCAACGGCATCCGTGTCGTCGGCGCTGCGGCGAAGCAGCGTGGTGCGCTCGCGGATGCGGACGATACGCGCGAGAGTGCCATCGGTGCCGCTCGTATCGCCCACGAGATCGACCCAGTCACCCGTCACGACAGACACTTTGCCCTGCTGGTTGCGACCGAGTTCGCGGGCCCGAGCGGCAATGATTTGGCGTTCGTCTGGCGTGCCCTCGTCTACCCAAATTCCGTAGCGACCGCGATCGACGCTGAAGACGCGCCCCTCAATGGCGTCGGCGTGGTCGGGGCGAATCTTGCTTCGCGGCTTGTTGGCTTTGGGGTTCGGCCGCATGCGAATCGAGCTCTCGTCGTATTCGCTGTACTTGCGGTCGTCATCGTCGTCGTCGCCGGTGAGCCAACTCATCGTTAGAGCAATCCGAGAGTGTCGGTGGTCAGCGGTGCGTCGCCGACGAGCGTGCGCCACAGCTCCGGGAACTGGGGGAGCGTCTTGGCGGTCGACTCGATGCCCTCGATCTCTACGCCCTCAATGGCGAGACCGATGATGGCGCCGGCGGTCGACATCCGGTGGTCTTCGTAGCTGTGCCATACGCCACCGTGCAGTTCGGCCGGCTCAATGTGAAGACCGTCGTCGAGTTCGGTGACGGATCCGCCGAGTGCGTTGATCTCGGTGCGGAGCGCTGCGAGACGGTCGGTTTCGTGGCCGCGCAAGTGACCAATTCCTGTGATGGTGCTCGCGGATGACGCCAGCGCAGCGATCGCCACGATTGCGGGAGCGAGTTCGCCACCGGTAGAGAGGTCGAGCTCAATGCCGGGGTAGCGCTGGCCGCCCACGACGCCTACGCCGCCATCGACAGTGAGCGCACCATCTTTGCGCGTGACCGTCGCGCCGAAAAGGGGAAGCAGCTGCTCAAGGTCAGCACCGACCTGAGTGGTTGACTCTGGCCAGCCTTCGATCGTGACGGTTCCGCCGGCCACGATCGCAGCCGCCAAGAACGGCGCGGCATTAGAGAGGTCGGGCTCGAGCGCCACGTCGATCGCACGGATCGGGCCAGCGGGAACAACCCACACCCCGGGTTCCGGACTCTCCACCGTGACCCCACGTGCAGCTAGGCATGCGACCGTCATCTCGATGTGCGGCATGCTCGGCAGCTTGTCGCCGGTGTGACGAAGCGTCAGCCCCTTCTCAAAGCGTGCTGCCGCAAGAAGAAGACCAGAAACGAATTGGCTGGATGCCGAGGCATCGATGCTGACGTCGCCGCCGGCAACCGTGCCCATGCCGTACAGGCTGAAGGGGAGGGTTCCGCGACCGTCGTCGGACACATCCACGCCGAGCGCTCGCAGCGAGTCAATCGTGGTGCGCATGGGGCGACGAAGGGCAGCTTCGTCGCCATCAAAAGCGACCGGTCCGAGGGCGAGCGCCGCAACGGGCGGCAGGAAACGCATGACCGTTCCTGCGAGACCACAATCGATTGAGGTGCCACCTTCGAGTTCGCCCGGGGTGACGTGCAGATCGGGACCGAAGGCGTTGCCGGTCGGGATCTCCGTGATCCCGACGCCAAGCGCACGCAACGCTTGAATCATGAGAGCGCTATCGCGCGAATGAAGAGGCGAGTGCAATCGCGATGGGCCATCGGCGAGAGCAGCCAAGACCAATTCGCGGTTCGTGAGGCTCTTGCTTCCCGGCAAACTCAGCGATGCGGAGAGTGCGTGAGTGACGGTCGGCGCCCGCCAGTTTCCGGGCACCGTGGTGTCTGGCACCGTCTCGTCGTCATACGGGCTGAACTCTGGGTTGGAATACTTAGATACGAACATCAGTTACTAAGAGTATCGGCGTTTAAGACCCCACGGAGGAGGCGCCCGTATGACCGTAGTACTGAATACTCAGCAGGATGCCGTCATCAGCGAACTAGAATTGTCGCTAATGACTACCGACAGAGTTGAGCCCAGCGCCACCGATGCTGCCGCTGACGAGAAGCGACGACAGTTTGAAGAGCAAGCGCTGCCCTTTATGGACCAGCTTTTTGGCGCTGCAATGCGGATGACCCGCAACCCTACGGACGCTGCAGATCTCGTTCAAGAGACCTTCATCAAGGCGTTCCAGGCGTTCGGACAATTCCAGCAGGGCACGAACTTGAAGGCCTGGTTGTATCGCATCCAGACCAACACCTTCATCAATATTTACCGCAAGAATCAGCGCAACCCGTATCAGGGCACGATCGATGATCTTGAAGACTGGCAATTGGGCGGCGCAGAATCTGTCACTCAGTCTGTCTCGACACGGTCGGCTGAAGCAGAAGCTATCGATCACTTGCCCGACAGTGCGGTGAAGGATGCTCTGCAATCTATTCCCGAAGACTTCCGCCTTGCGGTCTACTTCGCCGACGTCGAAGGCTTCTCCTATCAGGAGATCGCCGACATCATGAAAACCCCCGTAGGCACCGTAATGAGTCGACTGCACCGTGGCCGTCGCATGTTGCGTGAACTACTAGCCGACTACGCGCGTGACCGCACCCCCGGCACGCCAGCAGCATCAAGGAGCACGAAATGACCGACTGCGGTTGCGAAAAAGCAAAAGCCGAACTCGAGGAATACCTCGACCGCGAACTCAACGAGGCCGACTTTCAGGATGTCTCAAACCATCTCGACAACTGCGAGTCCTGCTCAAGCGAACACCTTGTGGCGCTCGCGTTGAAGCTCAAGGTCAAGCAGGCCTGCCGCGAGACGGCCCCGGATGATCTGCGCAGCGCGATCTTGTCGAAGCTGGCGGGCGCCTAAACACTCTCTAGCGCTGAGCGCCTACGGTTGCTCACCGCGAACACGAAAGCGGGCACCCTCCTCGGAGGATGCCCGCTTTCGTGGTTAACGCGGTTGCGGTTACGGCTGGGTAATCGCGTGGTCGATCAGTTCGGCCTGCTCGAGCGCGCTGCGCTTCGACGAACCGGTCGCCGGTGAGGCGGATGCCGGACGCGATGCGAGCTTGATCTCACGCGACTGAATGTGGCGCTGGAGTTCCAGGCTGATGAACGGCCAGGCACCCTGGTTCTCAGGCTCATCCTGAGTCCACACGATGTCAGCGTTCGGGTACTTGTCAAGAACCTCGGTCATGTCGGCAACGGGGAGCGGGTAGAACTGCTCCATGCGCACTACAGCAATGTGCTTGATCTCGCGCTTGTCGAGCTCAGCGGCAATGTCGTAGTAGGTCTTGCCTGACGTCACGATGACGCGGGTGACGGCTGACTTGTCGTCGAGACGCACGTCGTCGAGAACGGGCTCGAAGCGACCACTCGTGAAGTCAGCAACGTCGCTGGTGGCACCGCGCAGGCGAAGCATCGCCTTGGGGGTGAACACGATCAGCGGACGGCGCGGACGCGAGTAGGCCTGGCGACGTAGCAAGTGGAAATACGATGCCGGCGTCGACGGGCGAGCCACGATCATGTTGTTCTCGGCACACATCTGCAGGTAGCGCTCGATGCGGGCGGAGGAGTGGTCGGGACCCTGGCCTTCATAGCCGTGCGGCAGGAGCATGACGACGCTTGAACGCTGAGCCCACTTCTGCTCGGCGCTCGAAATGAACTCATCGACGACGATTTGGGCACCGTTGGCGAAGTCACCGAACTGGGCTTCCCACATGACCAGAGCATCGGCGCGTTCTACCGAGTAGCCGTACTCGAAGCCGAGAGCGGCGTACTCGCTGAGCAGCGAATCGTAGATCCAGAAGCGCGACTGGTTCTCGGAGAGGTTCTGCAGCGGCAGCCACTCTTGACCGTTTTCGCGGTCGTGGAGCACAGCGTGGCGCTGAACGAAGGTGCCTCGACGAGCATCCTGACCGGCCATGCGCACCGGGGTTCCCTCGAGGAGAACAGAACCGATAGCGAGCAACTCGGCAAATGCCCAGTCGATTCCGCCCTTGCGGCTCATGTCAGTGCGCTTCTTCAACAGAGCCTGCAGCTTCTTGTGCACGGTGAAGTTCGCCGGCGGGTTCGCGTGAGCATCACCAATGAGGTGAACAACGCTCTCGTCGATGCCCGTCGTGATGGGCTCTCCGATAGCATCGTCGCGCTGCGAGCCGGGACGCTCAAGGTCAGAAACTCCGTTGCCATCCTTGCTGAGGATCGGCATCGAACCGGTCTGAGCGGCATGCGTTTCGGCAAAGGCGCGCTCAAGGCGGTCTTGGAAGTCCTGATGGCTGGCTTCGTACTCTTCCTGAGTGATGTCGCCACGACCGACGAGACCCTCGGTGTAGAGAGTACGAACGGAACGCTTGGCTTCGATCAGGTTGTACATCAGCGGCTGCGTCATCGAGGGGTCGTCGCCCTCGTTGTGACCGCGGCGGCGGTAGCAAATTAGATCGATAACAACATCGCGGTGGAACTTTTGGCGATAGGCGAAGGCGAGCTCAGCAACGCGAACAACAGCTTCAGGGTCGTCACCGTTCACATGGAAGATCGGTGCCTGAACAGTCTTGGCAACATCCGTCGAGTACTGCGACGTGCGGCCCTCGCTCGGCGGAGTCGTAAAGCCAACCTGGTTGTTGATGTTGACGTGGATGGTTCCACCCGTGCGGTAGGCACGCAGCTGCGACATCTGCAAAATCTCAACGACGATGCCTTGACCGGCCATGGCCGCGTCTCCGTGAACCATGACGGGCAGAACAGCGTAGGAGCCAATCGGGCGACGGTCTTGCTTGGCGCGGACGATTCCCTCGAGAACGCCATCCACCGCTTCAAGGTGCGAAGGGTTAGCGGCAAGATAGACAGGGATCTGACGACCGTCAGCTGCCGTAAAGGTGCCCTCGGTGCCGAGGTGGTACTTGACGTCACCCGAACCCTGAACGGTGCGGGGGTCTTGGGTTCCCTCGAACTCACGGAAGATTTGACCGTAGGTTTTTCCGGCGATGTTCGTGAGAACGCTCAGGCGGCCGCGGTGGGCCATACCGATGGCAACCTCTTCAAGGTTGGCTTCTGCGGCCTTCTGGATGACAGCATCCAGCAGCGCAATTGTCGACTCTCCACCCTCAAGGCTGAAGCGCTTCTGGCCGACGTACTTGGTCTGCAGGAAGGTCTCGAAAGCTTCGGCTTCGTTGAGCTTGCCCAGGATGCGCATCTGCTCGTCGTGGCCAGGCTTGCTGTACGGCTTCTCGACGTGATCCTGGATCCAGCGGCGCTGTTCCGGGTTCTGAATGTGCATGTACTCGATGCCAACGGTGCGGCAGTAAGCATCACGCAGGGTGCCAAGAATCTCCCGCAGGAGTGCTTGGCGCTTGCCACCGAAACCGCCAGTGACGAACTCACGGTCGAGATCCCAGAAAGTGAGGCCGTGACTCGAGATGTCGAGGTCAGGGTGTGAGCGCTGACGGTACTCCAGCGGGTCAGTGTCAGCCATGAGATGACCACGAACGCGGAACGAGTTAATCAGTTCCTGAACGCGCGACGTCTTGTTGATGTTGTCGGCGAGGTCGACGTTGATGTCGTTGGCCCAGTGAATGGGGTCGTAGGGGATGCGCAACGCTGCGAAGATGTCTTCGTAGAAGTTGTTGGCACCGATGAGGCGCTCGTGGATCTTCTTGAGGAACTCACCCGAACCAGCACCCTGAATAACGCGGTGGTCGTAGGTGCTCGTGAGGGTAACCGTCTTGCCGATACCCAATTCGGTGAGGGTACGAAGGCTTGCACCCTGGAACTCGGCCGGGTACTCAAGCGCTCCTGCACCGACGATCGTTCCCGAACCGCGCATGAGGCGGGGCACAGAATGCTCGGTGCCGATCCCACCCGGGTTGGTCAGCGAAATCGTGTTGCCCATGTAATCGGGGCCGGTCAGCTTGTTCGCGCGAGCGCGGGACACCACATCTTCGTAGGCAGCAAGGAACTCGCCGAAGCCCATGGTCTCGGCGTTCTTGATGCCGGGAACAACAAGCGCACGGGTGCCGTCCGGCTTCGGCATGTCGATGGCGATGCCGAGGTTGATGTGCGCCGGAGTGACAACAGACGGCTTGCCGTTTGGCTCGTCGTAGAAGACGTTCTGGCTGGGGAACTCTTTGAGAGTTTCGATGATGGCCCACGCGATGAGGTGGGTGAACGACACCTTGCCACCGCGAGCACGCTTCAAGTGGTTGTTGATGACAATGCGGTTGTCGATCATGAGCTTCGCGGGAATGGTGCGAACGCTCGTAGCGGTCGGAACCGTGAGGCTCGAGTCCATGTTCGAGGCGAGGGCTTTCGCAGCGCCTCGCAGGGGAGCAACCGCGTTTACCGTCTTGGGCTTAGCAGCGGCCTCGGCCTTGAGGGTCTCGATCGGAGTGGTTGCAGGGGCCTCGGCCGGGATCGGCTGCGGCTTCGGCTCAATCGACGTGGTGCGGGCGATTGGCTGGCTGCCCGTGCTGGGGTTTGCCTCATCGACGAAGGACTTGGCGTCGGCTGCGGGAGCTGCGGGAGAAGCAGCGGCGGCGGGAGCTACTGCGGTGGCGGCCGACGAGGCGGGAGCCGCGGGAGCTTCAGGAGTTGCGGCGGCGGGCTGCGGTGCAGCGGGCGTCGTCGCCGGGGCTGCGGCCGGAGCATCCGGAGTCGTCGACGTGGGAACGGCGCTTGACGGAGTCAAGTCAGCCGAGGGCTGGTAGCTCTCGAGAAAGGGCCACCAGGATTCCGCTACTAGATTCTTGTCTTCGAGGTACTTTTCGTACATCTCGTCGACCAACCATTCGTTGGCCCCGAAGTCGCTCGAGGAGTCTCCGTCCGCTGCGGTTCCGGTTACTTGGCCTGACACGTCAAACCGCCTACTTTCAGTTCTGGTGTTCACAAAAACGGCGCGCGGTCTGCGCGCCAGACATCCCTCCCAATGTTAATCGCTTTGTTGTGCGTCTGCTGGTCGTGGGGCGGCGATCTCCGTTATTTTCCTGACTTTTCTGCAGATTGTTTTCATCTGGTGGCAATTAGGCTCGTCACCATGGATTTCTACGAGACCAGACCCACGCACGACTTGACCTACTCAGACGTGTTTTTGGTTCCCAGCCACTCCGCGGTGGGGAGTCGGATGGCAGTTTCGCTGGCACCCGGTGACGGAACGCCCGCGACCATTCCGCTCGTAGCATCCAACATGAATTCCGTGACAGGGCCACGGCTGGCCGCTAGCCTCGCACGCCGCGGCGGACTCGGCGTGCTCCCGCAAGACCTCAGCGACGATGACATGGCCGACGCCCTCGCGTGGGTGCGCGATCAGCCAAGCGACCTCGACTCGGCAGTTTTCTTGAGCCCGCACGACACCGTTGAGAAGGCGCTTCTGCTCGTGCCTCCGCTGCCAGGGCACGGGGTTGTGCTCCTGAACGACGGCGAACTCGCCGGAGTCGTAGATGCCGAACAGCTGGCCTCGGCAATGCCCGGTGCAGCGCTCGGCGATATCGCTCGCGCTGACACGCAGGCGATCGAGCGGGCCGAGTTTGGCAGCTCCCGTGAACTTTTCGACCTCCTCGTAGAGCGAGGAATCTCCTTCGCGCCCGTCGTAGTGGGCGCGACAGTGGTGGGAACCACAAGCAAGACAAGTGCGCTCCGCTCGACGCTCTACACACCAGCCCTCGACAGCCACGGCAAGCTTGCCGTCGCTGCAGCACTCGGCATCAACGGCGACGTGGGGGCGCGTGCGCGCGCTCTCGTCGCTGCCGGTGCGTGTGCTCTCGTTCTTGACACCGCGCACGGACACCAAGAAGGCATGGTGCGCGCGATCGAAACCGTCGCCGCCCTCGACCTCGGCGTACCGCTAGTTGCAGGCAACGTGGTGACGAGCGCCGCCGTGCGAGACCTTGTTGGAGCAGGAGCAACCATCATCAAGGTCGGTGTCGGCCCCGGCGCTATGTGCACCACGCGCATGATGACCGCGGTCGGCCGTCCGCAGTTCTCCGCAGTGCTTGAGACGGCGGCAACCGCGCGCGAACTCGGCGCCCACGTGTGGGCTGACGGCGGGGTGCGCTACCCGCGTGACGTTGCACTCGCGCTCGCCGCTGGCGCAGCATCCGTCATGATCGGTTCGTGGTTTGCTGGCACGATCGAAGCCCCAGGCGAACTGCGTCACGATTATGCCGGTGCGCTCTACAAAACCAGTTGGGGGATGGCGTCGACCAAGGCAGTGCGGGCTCGCTTTGGTGGCCTCGATGCTTACGATCTCGCTCGCAAAGAACTCTTTGCTGAGGGGATTTCTGGCTCCAAGATCTATCTTGATCCCGCTCGACCGTCTCTCGACGATCTCGTCGACATGATCACGTCGGGGGTGCGCAGCTCGTGCACCTATGCCGGGGCGGCCACTTTGACGGAGTTCCGCGAGCGGGCGTTGGTGGGCATCCAGTCGGCTGCCGGGTACGAAGAGGGAAAAGCCCTGCCCGTCAGCTGGTAGTAGATCGGCAGTTCCTAAGGAATCTGTCCTATAATTGGGCCCATAATGGACGACCCTCCCTCTAGTTGTCGCCGGGGCCCTTCTCCGTGCGACCATCACCTGTTTCTCGCCCGTTCTCTACCTACCTCCGCGGCTGGAGGTGAACTGTCATGAATGAATGGCTTCTCCTCGCCGCCGGCCTCGTGCTGACCGTCGGCACTGGCTTCTTCGTCGCCTCTGAGTTTGCTCTCGTCAACCTCGATCGTTCCGATCTTGAGTCACGACAAGAGCGGGGCGAAAAGCGACTTTCCCCCGTAATCGCGGCGCTCAAGCACACGTCGACTCACCTGTCGAGCGCCCAGCTGGGAATCACTCTCACGACTCTTCTCGCTGGCTATACCCTCGAACCGGCCTTCAGTATTTGGCTATCGGTTCCGCTCGGCGAAGTGCTCCCCGAGGGCGTTGTGGTCGTGCTTGCTAGCGTGCTGGCGATCACCTTTGCCACGCTGCTCTCTATGATCGTGGGCGAGCTGGTTCCCAAGAACTTTGCTCTCGCGTTGCCACGCGCCACCGCAAAATTTGTCGTGCCGTTCCAAGTTCTTTTCACGACGGTGTTCAAGCCGGCCGTGAGCCTGCTCAACAACACGGCGAACGCGATCCTCCGTTCCGTGGGAATCGAGCCGAAAGAAGAATTGTCGGGCGCTCGCACGGCAGAAGAGCTGACATCCCTCGTTCGCCGCTCGGCTAGCCAAGGCAGCTTGGAAGCGGACACTGCCACACTGCTCGCGCGCACGCTCGCCTTTGCCGATCACACGGCGCAAGACGTGATGACGCCGAGGCCGCGGGTTGACAGCATCGACCGCACCGACAGTGCGCAAGACGTCATTGACCTCGCCAAGCGCACCGGCTTTTCTCGCTTCCCTGTGATCGACGACAGCATCGACGATGTTGTGGGCTTTGTGCACATCAAGCAGGCCGTTGCGGTGCCCCACAAGAAGCGAGCCGACGTGCCCGTTTCTGCGCTGCAGACCGAAGCGCTCCAAGTGCCAGAGACGATGCGATTGGATGCTCTGCTCTCAGAACTGCGCGGACGCGGCTATCAGATGGCTGTAGTCGTTGACGAATACGGCGGGACTGCCGGAGTCGCTACTCTCGAAGACCTCGTGGAAGAGCTTGTCGGTGAAGTGTCCGACGAGCATGACCGCTCCAAAGCGGATGTGGTGCGTTCTCGTGACTGGTTCACGTTCCCCGCAATTCTGCGCCCCGATGAGCTTCTTGAGCGCACGGGCGTTGAAGTTCCCGAAGAGGGACCATATGAAACGGTTGCGGGGTGGCTCATGAGCGAACTCGGCCGTGTGCCGCGCACCGGCGACACCATCTCCGCCGCCGGCGGAGTGTTCCGCATTGAACGACTGGAAGGTCGACGCATCGACCGCGTGAGGTTTACCCCCGATCCGATTGACGCCACAAGCGATGCCGAGGTGGTGCGCTAATGGACGTCTGGGGAATCATCTGGCTTTTCGTTCTGCTCATCATCAATGCCTTCTTCGTGGGGGCAGAGTTTGCCGTCATTTCGGCGCGACGCTCACAGATTGAGCCGCTTGCGGCATCCGGTTCACGTTCGGCAAAGACCGCGCTGTGGGCGATGGAACACGCAACGCTCATGCTCGCGGCGTGCCAACTGGGCATCACCGTGTGTTCGCTGCTGATTCTGAATGTGTCAGAACCGGCGATTCACCACTTGCTCGAAGTGCCACTGGCGCTGACCGGGCTAAGCGAAGAACTGATCAGTACTGTGGCGTTTATTCTCGCGCTGATCATTGTCTCGTTCTTGCACGTCGTGCTCGGAGAAATGGTGCCCAAGAACTTGTCGTTCTCGATTCCTGATCGTGCGGTGCTCATCTTGGCGCCGCCGCTCGTGTTCATCGCGACAGTCTTCCGCCCCATCATCGTTGCCCTCAACGCGATCGCGAACGGCATCCTGCGGCTCTTCAAGGTTGTGCCGAAGAACGAAGCGAACAGCGTATTTACTCTCGACGAGGTCGCCACGATTGTTGCCCAGTCGAAGCGAGAAGGCGTGCTGATGGATGCCGGTGGCACTCTCACCGGTGCGTTTGAGTTCACCTCCAAAAAGGTTCGGGATGTCGCAATCCCGATGTCGGGGCTCGTCACGCTGCCCGAAGCTGCCGCACCTGCCGATCTCGAAAAGGCGGTCGCTCAGCGTGGATTCTCGCGCTACATCCTGCTGAACGATGCGGGGGAGCCCACGGGCTACCTGCATTTGAAAGACGTCATTGACCTCGACGAGAGTGAATTCTCGGAGCCAGTGCCGCCGAAGCGGATTCGTCAGCTCATTTCGATGTACTGCGAGACTGACCTCGAAGATGCGCTGGCGACAATGCGTCGTTCGGGAGTGCACGTTGCTCGCAGCTTCGATGCCACAGGCGAGACAACGGGTGTGCTGTTCCTCGAAGACATCATTGAAGTGCTCGTCGGCGAAGTGCAAGACGCCACCCGGCGTCGCTAGCGGCGTTCTCAACTATCGTTGACATCCATGGAGACTGAGCCGATGTGGGGTGCTGCTGAGGCGGCACGTCACATCGCTCTGCCCCGAGACTCTGATGACAAGTACTCCCGCGGGGTGCTTGGCTTGATCACGGGATCTGCGCAGTATCCGGGGGCCGCCGTTATCGGTGTCGAAGCTGCCGCTCGAACCGGGGTGGGCATGATCCGCTACCTCGGTGCTGAGCGTGCCGAGAACCTGATTTTGCAGCGTCGCCCCGAAGCGGTCATGGCTGACGGCCGGGTGCAAGCCTGGCTGATCGGGTCGGGCATGGACCATGCCGACCGTGAGCCGGATGCTGAGAAACGCATTGCCGCGGCGATCAGTCAGAACGGGCCCATTGTGCTCGACGGGGGAGCCCTTGACGTAGTGCACCGAGTGAACACCCCGACGGTGATCACCCCGCACTACCGTGAGCTCGCGAGGTTGCTCGGCGCAGACGTTGACGATATCGCTGCCGCGCCGCGTGACTGGGCGCAATCCGCCGCGACCACACTCGGCTGCACCGTGCTACTCAAGGGCCACACGACGTACATCTCCGACGGAACAACGACAGTCGCGGTTGCGGCTGCACCGGCTTGGTTGGCTACTGCTGGCGCCGGTGACGCTCTCGGCGGCATCCTCGGGGCTCTGGTCGCAACTCACAGTGACGCGGTGCTCGCCGATCCGGCACAGCTCGTGGGGCTCGCTGCCACCGCGTCTTACGTTCACGGCCGCGCCGCGCAGGCCGCCAGCGCTGGCGGCCCGCTCACCATTCTCGACCTGTGTGCTCACGTTCCGCAGATCGTCGCGGAACTTGCGGCGATCGCTGGCGGCACTGCACCTGCTTCTGCAGCGGCGTGCTGAACCTCCACACCGTCAGCGCCTTCGCGCTCTGGCTTCTCTTTATCGCCGTGCATCTCGTGCTGGGGCTGCTCAACCTTCAGGGCCCCGGAAACCCCTTCGGGGACGTCACTATCGTGTACGCCGGCTGGGCGCAGCAGGCCTACGCCTCGGGCATCGTGGTGGGCGTCGATATGCCGTGGGTGTATCCGCTGCTCGCGATCGTGCCGATTCTCGCGTCTGTCACCTTCGGCATCGGTCAGATTGGTGCGACCTGGCTGGCCCTCGTGATGCTCCTCAACCTCGTCGCGCTTGGTTTTCTCACCCGCTGGGGTCGCTCGCGCGCGGGAGTGATTATCGGATGGTGGTGGCTGGTCTTCTTGCTGGCGCTCGGCCCGATTGCGCTTGGTCGCATTGACGCGGTGACGGTAGCTGTCGCGCTTGTCGGAGTGCGGCTGCTGAGCAGGCACCCGCGAGCGGCAGGAATCGTGTTGGCGTGTGCCACCTGGATCAAGGTGTGGCCTGCAGCACTCCTGCTCGCGGCGTTCATCACGCTGCGCCATCGCTGGGCCGTTGCGATCGCTGCCGCGGGAACGACTGCCACGGTCGTGGTGTTCGCGCTGTTGGCAGGCTCCGGGATGAACATCTTCAGCTTCGTCAGCGAGCAGACGGGCCGCGGCATCCAGATTGAATCTCCCGTCGCCGCGTTCTGGCTCTGGCAGGCCGTCGCCGGCGTGCCCAACACTTTCATCTACTACGACGCCTCGATTCTCACTTTTCAAGTGACCGGAGCTGGAGTGCAACTCGCGGCGGCCCTCATGACACCGCTGCTGGGAGTGGTCATTCTCGTGATCGCTGTGCTGGGCGTGAGAGCAACGCGCGCGGGCTCCTCAACTCTCGGCGTTTTTTCGATGGTGAGTCTCGCCCTCGTGACCGCGCTCATCGTGGTCAATAAGGTCGGTTCGCCTCAGTTTGTTGGCTGGCTCGCGGTACCGATCGTTCTTGGGCTGCTCACCGCTCGCGCCGAGGGGTCGCTTCGGTTCCGGATGCCCGCGGTGCTCGCCCTCATCATTGCCGCCCTTACCCAGCTGGTGTATCCGTACTTTTATGACCAGCTCTTGGCTGCCGACCCCATCATGGTTGCCATTCTGACAGTGCGAAACGTGCTCCTTCTCGCCCTGCTGGTGTGGGCAATCGTGCAGCTCGTACGGCTCGGTTCTCGCTCGTCTGCGAGCGGGGAACACACGCCCCAGCCGTTCTTCTCAACCCCCTACAACCCGCCCCTCGAACGCCCCACGGCAAAGGAGTCAGCATGATCGTCGCATTCTCAATCGCACCCAGTGGTGGTTCCGACGGAACCGATTCGGTCCACGATGCCGTAGCGGCCGCCGTAAAAGTGGTGCGCGACTCGGGGCTTCCGAACCAGACCGACTCGATGTTTACGACCATCGAGGGAGACTGGGACGAAGTCTTTGCCGTCGTCAAGGCCGCGACAGAAGCTGTCGGGCAATTTGGTTCCCGTGTCTCGCTCGTGCTGAAGGCCGACATCCGCCCCGGTCGCACCGGGGAGATGACCGGCAAGGTTGAGCGCCTCGAGCAAGCGATCATCCGCGCTGAGAGCTAGCAGCTGAGAGCTAGCAGCTGAGAGCTAGTCGCTGAGCGCCAGCATTAGCATGTGTGCGAGCACGCATTCCGTGCATTCCGTGCATTCCGCGCAACCCGCGCAACGCAATCGCCCTGTCCCACACGCAGTGGGACAGGGCGATTGCGTTTAAGCGTGGTGCCGGGCGGTGCAGCCTAGAGGTGGTGCATCGTGTCGGTCTCGATGAGGATGCCGTCTTCGAGGGCGCGCTTGCGCAGCGCTACCTTGGTGCCAACATCGAAGCCTGCGACGCGGTACTTCTCGCGAATGCGCTTGAGGTAGCTCTTGGCAGTCTCTTCGGAGATGCTGAGTTGGTAGGCGACCGACTTGACGGGCTCGCCGCCGCCATAGAGCGCCATGACGCGACGTTCTTGGGCGCTGAGCTTGGGGGCTCCACCGATTTCGTCGGCGTTGATCGCCAAGTCGAGTTCGGCGGAAATGAACGATTCACCCTTGGACGCTGCGCGAATCGCTTCCACGATCATGTCAGCGTCTTCGCTCTTGACGAGGTAGCCGAGGGCACCAGCGGCGAGAGCTTCGCGAACCACGTTGGGCTCGGAATAGGTGCTCATGAGGACGACGCGCACGTTCATCGACTTGAGGGTGTTGATCTTGAGCGAGACCGGGATGTTGTCTTTGAGGTCGAGGTCGAGGAGCACAACGTCGACGGGGAACTCGGGGTGGATCGTGAGTTCGGGCCACGTCGGCACGGCAACAACCATGTCGATGTCGGCGGCGGCCTGGCGAATCCACTCGGTGAGCGCACCGAGCAACATTCGGTGGTCGTCAACGATGGCGAGCCGGATGCGCTTTGTTGGTTCAGTCACGATTAGGTCCTCTGGTCGTTCGTCTTATCTTACGAAAATTATTGGTCGGCGGGGTTCTCGACGAGGCATTCAATGTCGAGGCGCACGCTGGAGTTCTCGATGGAGTCGGTATAGGTTCCGACCTTTGCGACCGCTTCCCACGTGGAGGCGTCGACACGATTTCGTGCCACTCCGGTTGAGCTGATCGAAATTCCGACCGCCACTTTGTCTTCGAAACCGGACGCCAAAACGGTAGTTGATGGCGCGATTGTGATGTGGACGGAGTTCTTGGCTCCGCGTTTGGTGGTGTCGGTCACAAAGAGCCACGCAGTGGACAGCAAGCCATCTCGCTGGGTGGGGTCGAGCAAACCGGCAAGGCTTCCCTTGTCGGTGAGTGTTACGGATTTGCCGAGCAGGTCAGACTCGGTGATCGCGTGATAGAGCCAGGTTTCGCGGCGCCCCTCAATGAGGTGCAGCCGCAATTCGGTGGCGAGGGATGCTGCGGTCGAGGCAATTTTGGGTTGCAACGGCAATTTGGTTGAACCGTTTGCCACGGAGTCGAGCAGCTTTTCAGCGGCGAGGTCGAGGCGGGCAAGTTCTTCGGATGCCATCATGCCGACGGCAAAGCGTGGCGCCGTGAGGGTGCTCTGTACGAGCACTCGGTCGAGTTCGACCTGCACGAGTTGGCGGAAGTTGACGATGAGGGTGAGCCCGATCACGGTGGGGAGCACGGCGAACGCCACGGTCGTGATCTGAGGAGCGATGTTGTCGTTGGTCAGGGGCACATTGACCACGATGGCGGCGGCTAAGCCTGCGCCGACGGCAGAGACAGCGATGATGATGTCGGCACTGGGGCGAACCGTCAGCACAAGAAGCAGCGCCATTCCGGCCGCAACCGCGGAGGTCGCGTGGCCGCCGATGTTGTGCAGATCCCAGATGGCGAAGATGTCGAGCGCCATGACGGCGGCGAGACCCCCAAGGAAGAGCACGAACATCCAGAGCGGAAGTTGGCCGCTCGTGAGCTGCACCACCGTGATGGTGCCGATGATGATGATGATCAGCAGCACCCACGCGATAGCTGCGGTGACGGGGTTGGGGTAGATGTCCCATTGGATTACGAGCCACACAAGACCGTAGATCGCGCGAAGGCTCACCAGAATGGCCGCTCCGACGCCGACGAAACCGGTGCCGAGGCCAATGAGTCGGGGAGTGTCGTCGCCCGCGAGGCGCCGGACAGCGGCGCTCTTGGCATGGCGTGGTTTGCCGCCGACGATGACGCCGAGAGTGTTTTCTTCGGGGGGAGCGTAGGTCATCGGGGAACCTCCAAGACGACGGTCGTTCCGGAACCGGGCGTGGAGAACAGTCGTGCTTGCCCGCCGACTTCTTTCAACCGTGCGACGACGGACTCTTTGAAGCCGAGGCTTGCCGAATCTACATCGTCGAGGATGAAGCCGACACCGGAGTCGGTGATCATGGCGCGAACGGTGGTGTTGTCTTCGGTGATCGTGACGTGAGCTTCTGTAACACCGGAATGGCGGCGAACGTTTTCGAGACACTCAGCGAGTGCGAGTAGGAAAGCGTCGAGGACGTCGCTGGGGAGCAGGACTTGGCCGGTGCCGTGCCAGCTCACTTCGAGGCCCATGCGGCCGAAGCGCTGCTTGACCGACTCGAGCGTGGTGCCGAGCACCGTCTCGCTCACCGGGGCGCTGAGGTTGTAGTCGCCGGATGCTTGCGGCGTGGGAGTGGCACCGAGACGCAGCTGACGCAAGAGGCGGGCATCGTCGCCCGCTTGCTGACGCATTGCCTCTGCTGAAACGCCGACACCGGAGTGGGCGAGCAGAGTGAGGGTGGCCAGAACGGTGTCGTGAAGTAGTCGAGCACCCTGGCGGCGCTGGGCTTCAGTCTCGCTTGCTTGGCGTTCTGCCCGGTGGGCGCGACCGATGCTGGCGATGCGGCGCACGGCCTGCGGAACACCGGAGCTAATCCAGAAGCCGATGAGTGCAGCGAGGATCCAGCCGAAGATCACGAGGGCGAGAGTGCGCACGGGCGGTTGGAACGGCGCGAGCGAAATAATCGTGACGCTCGCGACGGCGAGAAAGCTGACGAGCAGCACGATGCGCCGCAGCAGGGTGGTTGTCAGCACGATGGCGAGGCAGGCGAGGGAAGCCGACGAGAGCTGGGCAACAGCGGAGAGCCCGGCCTGACTTGGTCCACCCGGTGTGCCGGCGATAAGCAGGATGGCGACGATGCCAACCACGAACGACGGGATGACCCAGCCGAGCGACCGGCTGTTTCCGGTTTGGAACTGCACAACGCCCATCACCACGTACAACGGGAGGCATAGCAGCAGTGTTGTCGTCGACACTGCGTCGGGGATGCTCAGGCACACGACTGAAACGATCAGAAAACTGAGACTCGCTACTCGCGCAGTGCGCTGAAGTAGGCGATCTCGTTCTTTTGTGGTGAGGTCCATTTGTGGCAATGTTTGCACATTCCGCCCCTCCATCGGGGGTGACGCACCGCCGTTTGTCATGAGAAAGCGACATTTTTTCGCCCAACACGCTCGATGCGGGGTGATTCTCAGGAGATTTAGAGGGCGAGCAGGCGTTTTAGCTGGGCGCTCACGAGCGCATCTTCAATCAGGAAGCCGTCGTGCCCGAAGGGCGAATGGATGACATGCGGCAGCGCTCCATCGATATTGCCTGGCAGGTGCTCGGCAATGATCTCTTGGCCGGACACGGGGAAGAGTCGATCGCTGTCGATGCCAAGCACGAGCGCGGGCATCGTGGCGCGAGCCAGCGCTTGAGCGACGGTGCCGCGACCGCGCGCAATGTCGTGGGAGCTCATTGCTTCGACGAGGGTGACGTAGCTATTGGCATCGAAGCGGCGCGCGAATTTGTTTCCGTGAAAGTCGAGGTAGCTTTCGATGGCGTAACGGCCACCCTTGCCCCACGGGCTCACGTCGCTTTGCCACGTGCGGGCAAAGCGTTCATTGAGCTCGTCGGAAGAGCGGTAGTTGAGCAGTGCGAGGCGACGCGCCAGCGCGAGCCCGCGGTGGGGCCCGTCGCCATCGGCGGCATCGTAGTAAGCACCATCGGCGAAGGCAGGGTCAGTACGCAACGACTCGACCTGAACTGAGTTGTGAGCGATCTGGTCGGCTGTGGAGACCGGCGGTGCGGCCAAGATGGCTACTTTGTCGAGGCGATCGGGATGCGCGACCGCCCATTCCAGCGCGTGCATGCCGCCCATCGAGCCACCGATTACCGCCGCCCACTTGTCGATGCCGAGGGCATCGCTGAGGGCGACCTGGGCGGCTACTTGGTCGCGGATCGTGATGAACGGGAAGCGGGCGCCGAACTCGGCTCCGTCGGGGGCATGGGATGCCGGACCGGTGCTGCCTTGACAGCCGCCCAAGATATTGGGGGAGACGACGAACCAGCGGTCCGTGTCGATGGCTTTGCCTGGACCCACAAGATCGTTCCACCATCCGGCGGTAGCGTGTCCGTTTCCGGGGTTGCCCACAATGTGGCTGTCACCGGTGAGGGCGTGGGCGACGAGGATCGCGTTTGACGCGTCGTCGTTGAGAGTGCCGTGCGTTTCGTAAGCGATACGCGCTGAGGGAAGGCGGCGGCTGAACTCCAAAGCGAGATCGGTGACGGTGACGAACTGACGGTGACCTACCGGATCGCCCTCGCGCCACGCGCCCGTCGCCGGGGGCTTGCCGAGGAGCGAACGCACGTTTGCGTCAGTGATGAATGCCGAAGGAACAGTGTCTTCAGGTGTCTGCCAGTCCATGTCGTCTTAAGTATCGCGAACTATTCTGTGTGGCACGAAATTATTACGGAGCCGGTGGCTGCCGACCGCGTTAACGAGGCAGTGGCGGCAGCGCTCCGAAGAGCACTGCCGCCACTGGTGAAGCCAGCAGTCTTAGACGCGGGCGCGCGCCTCTGCGGCGGTAGCGCGTGCGGCATCAAAACCGGTTTGCAGGTCGGCCTTGATGTCCTCGATGTTCTCGAGGCCCACCGAGAGTCGCACCAGTCCTGGTGTTACTCCGGCGGTCAACTGCTGCTCGGGGGAGAGCTGCGAGTGGGTCGTCGATGCGGGGTGAATGATGAGGCTGCGCACGTCACCGATGTTGGCGACGTGGCTGAAGAGCTCGACACTGTTCACGAACGAGCGGCCAGCATCCACTCCACCCTTGAGTTCGAAGGAGAGAACTCCACCGACACCCTTGGGCGCGTACTTGTTGGCGTTCGCGTACCACGGGCTCGAGGGCAGTCCGGCGTAGTAGACCGTGTCAACGTCGTCGTGGCTGTCGAGCCACTCGGCGATTGCTTGAGCGTTCTGCACGTGACGCTCAATGCGCAGGCTGAGTGTTTCGATTCCCTGGATGAGCGAGAAAGCGCTGTCGGGGGAGATGGCCGAGCCAAGGTCGCGCAGCAACTGAACGCGGGCCTTGATGATGTACGCGATGGCATCGCCAAGAACGCCGGTGTAGCTGGCGCCGTGGTACGACGGGTCAGGCTCGGTGAGACCGGGGAACTTGTCGACGTTCTTCGACCACTCGAACTTGCCGCCATCGACGATGACTCCACCCAGAACCGTGCCGTGGCCGCCCAAGAACTTGGTGGCCGAGTGAACGATGATGTCGGCGCCGTGCTCGAACGGACGAATCAGGTACGGAGTAGCGATGGTGTTGTCGACGATCAGCGGAACCCCAGCAGCGTGGGCGACGTCGGCGACGAGCTCGATGTCGAGCACGTTGATGCGCGGGTTGCCGATGGTCTCCGCGAACAGGAGCTTGGTGTTGGGGCGGATAGCGGCAGCCCACTCGGCGGCGTCATCCTGATTCTCAACGAAGGTGGTTTCGATGCCGAGCTTCGCGAGCGTGTACTTGAAGAGGTTGTAGGTTCCGCCGTAGACGGACGACGACGAGACGATGTGGTCGCCAGCCTGCGCAATGTTGAGCACGGCGAACGTCGTTGCCGATTGGCCGGAAGCGAGCAACAGCGCTGCGGTTCCGCCTTCGAGGGCGGCTACGCGCTGCTCGACGACATCCTGGGTGGGATTCTGGATGCGGGTGTAGATGTTGCCGAATTCGGCCAGCGCGAAGAGGTTCTTCGCGTGATCCGCGTTGTTGAACACATAAGCGGTCGTCTTGTAGATCGGTGTCGCCCGCGAGTTGGTCGTGGGGTCAGGCTGCGCGCCCGAGTGGATCTGCTTGGTTTCAAAGTTCCAGTCGCTCACGGCGGCCTCCTAGGTCGGTTGGTGGATCGGGATGTCCGCCACACTGTGAGCCTAAGCAGGCCCCGTGGGGTGGTCAATCACTCGTGAAATATGTCGTAACTCACCGTTTTTTAGTAGACAGATCTGTCTCTTTCGGTAAGGGGGCGAATACCCAGTTGGGTTTGGGCTCAATAATGGGCCGGAAAATCTTCTTGATCAGCGGAGTCGACAGCACGAGCGCGATACCGATGGAGCCGAGCACCATGCTCACGAGCCACATAGCCGAGGACCGTTCATCCATCAGTAGTCCGCTTTCGCGCAGTGGATAGAGGACGAAGCTGTGCAGGAGGTAGACGTACATGGTGGCCTGGCCGGCATCCGTTATCCACGTATGGCGGCGAGGCACGAGAGCGAAGAACGCTGCGCTCAGCAGGATAGCGAGCGCGATGAGGCCGAGCCGGACCGCGCCAGCCCACCACTGGTCTTCACCGAGGCCCTGGTAGGAGTCGTCGTAGAAGAACCAGAAGCGCAGGTTGATGGTGCGCCACAGTTCAATGTTGCTGAGGATGATGGCGATCCACCCGAAGAAGATCGTGACGGCGAGTGCCCGAATGAGCCAGACCGAGCGTTCGGCGACCTTCCAACGCTCCATGAGCTTCCACTCATTGAGTTTCCACCCCAACACGAAGAAAGGAAGGATGCCGATGGCGCGAGAGAGCGAGAAGGTGCTGTCAACGTTGTCGAAGTACCCGACACCGACAGAGCCGATGATTGCCCACAGCAGCGGCCATCGCAATAGTGCGAGGTACGGGAGCACCAGGCGGAAAATGCCGAGAGCGAGAAGGAACCAGAGCGTCCAGCTGGGCTTCGACGGGTTGAGGTCAGTCGTGCCCTCCGCGAAGAACTTCACGATCGACCAGATGGCTTCCATGATGAAGTACGGCAGCAGAATGTCGGTGAGAACTCGACGCATCTGAAGCGCCGATGGCGGACCCGGCTTGGAGAAATAACCACTGATAATCGCGAAGGCGGGCATGTGAAACGCATAGATAAAGAGGTACAGCGCTAAGGCGTTGTTGGAGTCGTACGTGAGCCGCTGGATACCGTGGCCAATCACCACGAGGGTGACGGCGAGAAAGCGGGCGTTGTCCCAGTGGGGGAGTCGCACTTTGGGGGCGCGCGCAGGCGGCGAAGTGGTGAGAGAAGCTCCGGTCATTCGTCGAAGTGTAATCTGCGAGGCCGTGAGGTTCGTGTGCTTTTTCTCCAGTTGTGGGAACTAGATTGAACCGACAGCTCGCTGCAGGAACCCTTCGAGGAGACAAATGACTACCGTGCTCGTTACCGGCGCCTCGGGCTTCATCGCTAAACACATCGTCCGTGAGCTGCTGGAGCATGACTACTCGGTGAAAGCCGCAGTGCGCTCACACACGCGACAAGCCCAAGTTGAGGCGTTGTTTCCCGGTGCCGACCTGAGTTTTGTCTCCCTCGACCTGCTCTCCGACGAGGGCTGGGCCGAGGCGATGGTGGGGGTAGATGTGCTTCTCCACACTGCGTCACCCTTCCCGGTCGATGAGCCTAAGGACCCGCAGGAAATCATTCGCCCCGCTGTCGAGGGCACTCGGCGGGCGCTCGTCGCCGCGCAGGCCGCCGGCGTGCATCGTGTCGTCCTCACCTCCAGTTGCGCCGCAATCTATAAAGATTCAGCCAAGCCGCGAATGGATGTCTCGACGCCCGCGAATTGGACAGACCCGAAGCATCCCGACACCACCGCCTATGAAGCATCCAAAACCTTGGCGGAGCGAGCTGCATGGGAATTCGTAGCGGAGCACCCCGAGATGCAACTCACGACGATCAACCCCGGTGCCGTCTTTGGCCCGCCCATGGATGAGTACTACGCCACCTCGTTGGCGTATGTTGAGCGATTCCTCGGTGGCGTCGATCCGGCTTACCCCAAGTCGAACCTGCCCATCGTGGATGTTCGTGACGTTGCCCGCATGCACGTCACAGCGATTGACAGTGCGGTGGCGATCGGCAAGCGGTATCCCGCGAACGCAGGGGCGATGATGATTACCGAAGCCAGCACGGTGCTCAAGAATGCCTATCCGCAGCGCAAGATCACCACCCGGCAACTGCCCGACTGGCTCGTGAAAGTTGTTGCTCCCTTCAACCCCGCAGTGCGGGCGCTTGCCGGCTCCATCCAGCGCAACCTCGATGTTGATGGTTCTGATGCCCCGCGTGACTTGGGCTTTACCTATATTTCCTCCACCGATGCGATTCTGGCGTCGGCCGAATACCTCGTCGCGAACGAACACTAAAGCCTGCTTGCCTGCCGCGTGGGCGGCATCCGGTGGCTGGCCACTGCTCCAAGCCACTACCGTTAAAGGATGGCGATCAAGCGAGTAGTAGTTACCGGCGCAAGTTCAGGAATCGGCGAAGCGACTGCACGTCGTTTTGTGAAACATGGCTGGCAGGTGGTTGCTGTCGCGCGACGGGAGGAACGGCTTGCGGCGCTCGCGGCCGACACCGGCGTTGACACGTTCGTTGCCGACGTGACGAAACAGGATGACGTCGAGGCGCTCGCTGCCTACCTGCGTGAGCTTGGCCCCATCCACGCGCTCGTCAACAATGCCGGTGGCGCGCTCGGCGTCGCGAGTGTTGAAGAGAGCGACGCGGATGACTGGATCCGGATGTTCGACGTCAACGTTGTGGGAACCAAGCGAGTAACCAGTGCACTCTTGCCCCTGTTGCGCGAAGGGATCGTGGAGGGCGACACGGCGAGCATCCTCATGATTACGTCAATTGCGGCATCCGTGCCTTACGAGGGCGGCAGCGGCTACAACGCAGCCAAGTTTGCCCAGCACGCCCTGACCGCTGTGTTGCGGCTGGAGCTTGCGGGGGAGCCGATCCGGGTGATCGAGGTTGCTCCCGGCATGGTGAAGACAGAAGAGTTTGCGCTCGTTCGTTTCGGTGGCGATGCGGCCAAGGCCGACACCGTCTATGAGAATGTGCCCGACCCGCTGGTAGCCGACGACATTGCCGAGGCAATTGTGCACGCTCTTGAGCTGCCGCCGTTCGTCAACCTCGACCTCGTCACGATTAAGCCGGTTGCTCAGGCTGCACCCTTCAAAATGATCCGCGGTGAGCTGAAGGTTCGTTAGTCGTTGCTATTTCCTGGGGCTGTCGTAGGTTCGGCGCTCTCGGTCGCAGCGTCGTCCGCTCCAGCTCCTGCCACTGGAACGAGCTCCTCGATCTCGTCCACGACGTCGGCGAACGCGAGCTTCGGCACCAAGAACAGGAGCACGGCGGCGACGAGTGCACCAACACCGCAGATCGTGAACACCGTCAGGTAGCCGAACAGGCTTGAGGCGGTTTCGGTGACAGCGGATGCCGCGCCGGCCAAAAGCACGATGGCGAAGATTGCCGACGCGAACGAGCCACCAATCGTCTTCGTCGTGTTGGTGAGGGCTGTCGCGATGCCCGTCTGGCCCCGCGGAGCAGCGGCTGCGGCCGCAGCGGGCAGTGCGCCGACGAGCGCACCCGAGCCAAGACCCGCAATGCTCATGTTGAGGAAGACGCTCAGCACTGTCGCGTGGAACGGCAAGAACATCAGGTAGCCGGTCGCGACAAAGAAGGTGGCCACGATGAGCGCGACGCGCGGGCTCTTCCACTTCGACAGAATCGGGAAGAGAAGCGCTCCCACAATCATCGAAACGAGGTAGGCGCCGATGATGTACGAAATCTCATCGGATTCCATGCCGAGGCCATAGCCGTTGATCGGGTCGGTGCCGGCGAAGGTCGCGAGCGGTGCCTGGGCGCCGAGCAAGCTAATGCCGACGAGCCCCGCCGTGAGTTGAATGGGCCACATGCTCGGGTCGCGCAGCATCCGAAGATCGATCGCTGGGTCTTTTTGGCGCAGTTCGTAGCGGCCCCACGGAATGAAGGTGGCGACACCGGCGAGCATGATGACGTACACCCACAGAGCCCCTGGTCCGTTGATGCGCAAGAACGTAAGCCCTGATGTGATGAGCAAGAGGCCGATCGTGAGGATTACGAAACCCCAGAAGTCGAGACTGCGGCCCGGGAGCGGTTTCGATTCGGGAACGCCGAACAGGATCACGAAGAAGACGATCGTTACGGCGATCGCGGGGATCATCAGAGTCTGTTGAACGTTTTCGCCGAAGGCTTTGAAGATGCGGCCGCCACCGAGGGCGCCCATGATGGCACCGGCTTCGAGGGCAACCACCAGGAATCCTGCGGCCCGACGGGTCTGTGATGCGCCCATGCCGGTGACGCGTCCACGGTCAAAGATCAGTGCGACTTCGAGCGGGAGCCAAACAACGTAGAAGCCTTGCAGAGCCCACGCGATCAAGAAGCTCGTGAAATCACCGGTGAAGGCGAGCCACCAGGTTGCGCCGGCGGTGAGAACGGTCGAAATGAGCAGTATGCGCTTGTGGCCGTGCATGTCGCCGAGCTTCGCCAGAATCGGCACCACAATGGCGCTCAGCAGCAGCTGCGCAGCCTCGAACCAGTTGAAGTCTGCATCGCGGATGCCGAGGTGATCGACGATGTCAGGGATCAGTGGGATGTAGTACCCCTGAATGATTCCGCTCACCAGCTCGACAAAGAAGAGGTAGCCGATGAGGCCCATCGTGATGGCCCCGGATTTTCCGCGCAGGAATGACATGAACGGATGCTATCGGTAGACCGGGCGCGCATTAGCGTAGTGACATGGACTTGAGCAGTGTCGACCCCGGGTGGTCTCGCGAATTACACCCGTTAGAGGGTCAGCTGAAGGCGATCACGACGTTTCTCGACGCTGAAACCGCTGCCGGGCGGCCGTGGCTGCCCCGGCCAGATGCGGTACTGCGCGCCTTCGAAGCGCCCTTCGATCAGGTGCGGGTTCTCATCGTCGGCCAAGACCCGTATCCGACGCCCGGGCACGCCGTGGGGCTCGCGTTCTCGGCCGGCCGGGCGGTGCGACCGTTACCACGGAGCCTCGCCAACATCTACAAGGAATTGAAAGATGATCTCGGCATCCCTCCCGCGGCGCACCCCGATCTGAGTGCGTGGCAGAGCCAAGGCGTGCTGTTACTTAACAGGGTGCTGACGGTGCAGGAGGGGGAGACGGGCTCCCATCGTCGTCACGGCTGGGAAGAAGTGACAGCCCACGCGATTCGGGCGCTCGCGGCGAGGCCACAACCACTCGTCGCGGTGCTGTGGGGCAAGGATGCGGCCTCCGTTGCGCAATTGCTGGGGGATACGCTGGCGATCGTGAGCGCGCACCCGAGCCCGTTGTCCGCTCGGCGCGGGTTCTTTGGCTCGAAGCCGTTTAGTCGAGTGAACGCGGCGCTCCAGGCGCAGGGCGCTGCACCTATCGACTGGCGCGTTGACCAGTAGCTCGACCCCTAAAATTAAGGGCGCGTCACCCCTCACCACTTGCATCATTTGTCACGACACCTCGGGAGCAGCCATGGCACACCACTTTAGAGACGCCATCGCAGCGGATGATGTGGCGCTCGCCGAAATCTACGGCCACTATGTGAGCACGACCGTCGTCACTTTCGACATCGTCGAGGTCACGCCCGAGATCATGACCGCCAAGCGAAGCGGCGTCGAAGAGTCCGGGCTGCCGTTCATCGTCGCTGTCGACGACAACGAGCGCGTGCTCGGCTATGCCGCGATGTTCCCGTGGCGCCCCAAGGCTGCCTACAAGCACACCGTCGAGGGGTCGATCTATCTTTCGCCGGCGGCCACAGGGCAGGGTGTGGGCGGTGCGTTGCTCACCGAACTGCTCGATCGTGGACGGCAGATCGGCATCCGCGAAGTCATTGCCGTGATCTCGGATGAGGGAACCGAAGCGTCTGTGCACCTTCACCAGAAACTGGGCTTCGAATCGATCGGGCACCTCACGCGCGTTGGCTTCAAGTTCGACCGCTGGGTCGGCACGTACCTGCTGCAGAAGTCGCTCGACGCGTAGCGCTTCAGCCGCGAACAAATACTTCCTGAACGCACGGATGCCCGGCCTCCCGCAAGGGGAGAGCCGGGCATCCGTGTCTCTGGGTTGGGCTATCGACCGCAGCCTCCGGGCTAGGCCGCGTTGCGCGGAGTTGCCCGCCGTAGCAGCACGAACCCGGCCACGCCGCTGATCGCGGTGAGCCCGAGGCTCCAGGCGGCGACGCCGAGTACGCCGAGGTCGACCAGCGTGGAGCCCACGGCAGCCCACGAGTCGGTAAAGGTGGTCAGCGCGATCAGGCCGACGAGGAGCGCCCCGACGATGATGAAGAACATCGTGACGCCGGTTGCCTTCCACCGCACCCAGACCGCAGCAATCGCGGAACCGAAGAAGAGGAAGAACAGGAACAGCACGAACGTGACGAAGATGCGTTCCGGCGCAGATTCACCGAAGTAAATCGGTGCGAACATCGTTCCGCCCATGCCCCAGCCGTTGGTTGCCTTTTCGATTGCTCCGAGCACGGTGAGACCTGTTGTGTAGATCACGGCAAGAGCGACGAAGGCGAGAGCGCTGCCGAGGTAGTAGTCACGACGAGTGACGCCATAGCCGAGTGCAAACGGGAACGTGATGCTGATCGCTTGAATCGCCACCACCATCATGTAAATGAAGATGAAGAAGCTGGATCCACCAAATTCTGTTCCCTCGAGTGCGCCTTCTCTTTGCTCGGGAGAGAGCGCCGAGTAGATCAGCCACCAGATCGTGAGCGACCCGACAAAGATCACTCCGAGAATGATCCACGGTAAGCCGAGGGTCGTCCAGGGGTTGGCAAAGTGCAGTTTGGCGACGCGCGTAATGCGCTTCAGGGGGCTTGCCGGATGGGCGAGAGCCGTTGTTGTGGTGCTCATGCGCTGGCCTCGAATTCCTTGGTTTCGGTGCGGGTGAGTTGGATGATGAGCTGCTGCAGCGACACCGGTGACAGTTCCAGCCCGGCAGCGTGCGCGTCGCGGCGCTCGCTTTCGCTGAGCCCGGCGACAGTCACGGAGCTGAGCCCGCCGATGCCGTCGCGGTGCAACACTTCGCGGTCGCCGATGAACGCCGCGACGGCGGTCTTCATGCCGACAACGTTGGTGGCGCGATTGCGGAGAGTTTCGGCATCCTCGTTGATGAGGAGCTTGCCTTCGTCGATCACGAGAACGTGTTCGAGCAGGTTGCTGACCTCGTCAATGAGGTGAGTGGAGAGGATCACGGTGCGGGGGTGGGTGGCGTAGTCCTCAAGAAGGCGGTCGTAAAAGATTTGGCGAGCCACGGCATCCAACCCCAGGTAGGGCTCATCGAAGAAGGTGAGCGGGGCGCGCGAGGCGAGGCCGACGATGACGCCGATGGAGGAGAGCTGGCCGCGCGAGAGTTTCTTGATGCGGCGGTCGAGGGGGAGGCGGAAGTCGGCGATCAGGCGATCGGCGAATTCTTGATCCCAGTTGGCGAAGAACCACGGGGCAGTTGTGAAGACGTCTTTGGGGCGGAAGTCTTCGGGGTAACGCTGGCTCTCTTTGATGAAGCAGGTGTTCTGCAGAACCTTGGCGTTCTCGACCGGGGGCTGGCCGAACAGTGAGATGGTGCCGCTCGAGGCAAATTCTTGGCCGGTGAGCAGCTGCATCAGCGTGGTCTTGCCAGCGCCGTTGCGGCCGAGGAGGCCGTAGATCTTGTTCTCTTCGACGGTAAAGCTCACGTCGTTGACGGCATTTACTTTGCCGAAGTGCTTGCTGAGGTTAGTGACCTCGATGGTGGGGGTCATGAGTTGTTCGCCTCCTTGGCGATCATCTGGGTGAGTTGGGCAGAGTCGATGCCGAGCTTTTCTGCTTCGGCCAAGAGGGGGCGAACGTACTCGCTGCTGAAGCTGTCGCGGCGGGCACCTTTGAGTTGTTCTTGAGCGCCGGTGGCGACGAACATTCCGATTCCTCGTTTCTTGTAGAGAATTCCGGCATCGACGAGCACGTTCACGCCTTTGAGGGCGGTCGCGGGGTTGATGCGATAGAAGGCTGCGAACTCGTTGATCGAGGGAGCCTGGCCTTCTTCGGGCAGTGCGCCGGAGATGATGTCGTTCTCAATGTTCTCGGCGACCTGCGCGAAGAGGGGGCGAGAGTCATCCATCTGAGCCTCCTTTCTGAGTGCGGGTGGTGATCTAGCGGTGCCGCGGTCTTGCGGTCACAGCGCGGTGGCTAGTTGGTTAGTTGGTGATGTAACTAACCAACCAGCATGGCGGGTCGTTGTCAACCCCCTTAGGCTGAATCCGTGTCAGAACTTCATCGCCTCACCGCCCTTGAGCAGCTCCATCTCGTGCGAGCGGGCGAGCTCAAGCCCAGCGAACTCGTGGAGTGCTACCTCGATCGCATCAAACGGCTGAACCCTGAGTTGGGCGCCTTCACGGTCGTGACTCCGGATGCTGCGCGCCAGCGTGCTGCGGAGCTCGAGGCTTCTGGCTCCCGCGCCTCCGCTCTCTGGGGACTGCCCTCGGGCGAAAAAGACTTGTGGGCCCGCGCCGGAGTGCGCACCGCGTATGGGTCGCGCGCCTTTGCCGACTTCGTGCCCGAGGTGTCGGATGAGATTGCCGACGTTCTCGATGCTGCCGGCGCGATCAGTCTCGGAAAAACAGCAACCCCCGAATTCGGCCTTCCCGCCTACACCGAACCGCTTTCGGATGCCCCGGCCGTGAACCCCTGGGACACTTCGCTGGGCTCCGGCGGCAGCAGCGGGGGAGCAGCAGTCGCCGTTTCTGCGGGGCTGTTGCCGTTCGCGCCCGGCTCGGACGGCGGTGGCTCGATTCGCATCCCCGCCGCGGCGACCGGACTTGTCGGACTCAAGCCTTCGCGTGGTCGTGTGCCCGCGGGCAGCGGTTTCGGCAGTCTCGGCCAGCTTCCGGTGACCGGGCCGCTGGCTCGCACGGTGGCGGATGCTGCGTTGCTCCTCGATGGCATCGCTGGCCCCTCGCCCTTCTCGGTTGGTCCGCCAACGTGGGACGGCGGCGCGTTCCTCAACGCCGCGATCCGCGGCGAGGGCACCTTCAACATCGGCGTCATGACAACCTCGCCGTGGGATGACACCTACGAGATTTCTGTTTCGCCAGAGGCACAGGATGCTCTCACCCTCGCCCGCACCGCGCTCGACCAGCTCGGCCACGGCAGCGAAGACTTCGCGCTCGACCCCTCACCCGAATATGCCGAAGCCTTCACGGTGCTGTGGCAAGCGGGAGCCGCCGGAATCCCGCTCGACGGCGAGCAACTGGAGCTCGTGGAACCCCTCACGAAATGGCTCATCGAAAGCGGACGTCGGATGAGCGCGCGCAACGTGGGCGTCGCCATCGCGACGCTGTCTCGGTTCGAGCGCAGCGTCATCCGCCAGTTCTCGACCTACGATGCCGTGCTGACCCCGGCGATGGCGATGACACCGCGCCCGCTCGGCTGGTTTCATGCCGAGGATGCCTTCGAGAACTTCGCGAAGCAAGTGCAGTACACGCCGTGGACGAGCTTCGTCAACGTCTCAGGCCTGCCCGCGATCAGCCTCCCCGTGCACGAAACCGCGGAAGGCCTGCCGATGGGCGTGCAACTCATTGGCCGCCCCGGTCGCGAGGATGTGCTGCTCGCGATTGGCTCGCAACTCGAGCGCCGCTTCCAGTGGGGCTCGCGGCATCCGGTGGCGTTTGGGGCTTAGTGCTACTGGTTCGCTTTCCAGCTCTCGTCTTGGTCGGGAGCGAAGTGCACACCTAGCGACTTCGCTAGTGCTCGCATCTGTTTCGAGAGAGTGCGCCACTCCTTCTCGGTGATCTCGCCGATTTCGAACCCGACTCCGCGCACAGCACCGTCGGCGATGAAGATCGTTGCGCCAGCCACGGAACCGAGGGCAAGATCAGCGTGCGCGGCAGAAAGCCACACGGCGGGTTCGGTGATGGTGCCGCCGCCACCCAAGCTCGCATCCATCTCTAGGAGAGCGTGATGCACGACCTCAGAGTCCAACGGCTGGCCGACGGCAAGATCGTCGGGGTCATAGTCGCGAGGCGCGATCATGAACTCGTCCTCTTCCAGTTGCGCAAGGGCTGGAGCCGACTTGTCGGGGGCGACTCTGGGTTCAGACACAAACTCCGGAGGATTGCGCAACGAATCGAAGTCGCTCAGAGGTCGTGTGACCAGCGGGGCGAGGATCGATGCACCACGAGGGTCATCTCGCGCTAGAGCGGTCCAATCACCAAACTCGGTTGAGAACCAGGAAAAGAACTTCTCAAACGAAACCCTCTTCCCATGAAACATTCCAGTCGCAGCCCACATGTCGAGTGAATTCAGCTTTGGAGTGGGGGCGAAATCCGCCCGGTACACCAGCGTGTTGAAATGAGCGTGGTTTTTTCCTCCCCAGTTGTAGAGACTGAAGTGGGTTGACGGCTCAAGGCGCCGCAGAACTTCAAGGATGTAGCTTGGCAATGCTTGAGCGATGTACTGGCGCCGACGGTACTTAACCTTGGGAATGAAGCCGAAGCCAATCGATTCATCTGTTCGCCACTCGGCCGGGATTAGGTTCGCTTCGTCAGACTCGGGAAAGGTCTGGACCCACCTCCATAGCGGCTCCACGCTGGCCAAAGAGCCATCCATCTCATCGATAGGTCCGCCACTAGTGGCCATCCAATGCGCTAACTCGGTGAGCCGAAACTCCCGCGTATTTTCCGCATGCGCCAAGTGGCGTTTGGCTTGCTCGCGACTGAGGTCACGAGGCTTGATGAGGATCACTTGGCTGCCCTTGTGGGCCGCTGATTGGGTGCAGTCTCACTGCTGTTGGTCATACTCGATTGTTGCAGAACAAAAGAAATACTTAGGTTCCTCAAAGCCGCGCGTCGTGCTGTCGTGGCGGCCGCGAAGCCGCTGCTTGGAGTCCGCCGAGAGGGCTTCGTTATTTAGGTAAGGCATGCCTATACTGGGATCAATGTTTCCCGAACTCTTCACCCCGCAGATCGCCTGGAATCCCCAGTCGGCTGACCGCGTGCTGCTCGCGGGAGACGAGACCTCGATCGACGCAATCTCGATGATTCTCGCGACATTGCCGGCCCGTTCACGCGGCCAGGTGTTCATCGAGGTCGATTCGGCAGACGACATCCAGCCGCTATCGGCTCCTGGCCGTTTCAGCGTGTGCTGGTTGCTGCGCGAACGCGGCCAAAGCGTTGCCCGCTCGGTCGATGCATGGCTCAGCGAAATGCTGCCCGTTAGTGCCTTCGGCGAGAGCACCGTCTACGCCTGGGTTGCCCATCAGGGCCCCGCACGCCTGCTCAGCTCCAACTAGCTCGCGCCCAGCATCCGCCCGCTAACTCTTCGGGCTGCCTTTCGGCGCACGCGTTGATTTCGCGCGCACATAGCCACCCAACTCCAGCCCCGCCTCCACCTCAAAGCGGTTCGTCAGCGGGTTTTGTCCCGCCAACAGATACAGCGGGATGAACCACAACCCGTACTTGCGCCACTGCTCGCGGTGCACAGCCTCATGCGCGAGCACGTTATCGCTCGCGTTGTCGCAGGTCAGATACACGGCGCCAATCGTGGTGCCGCCACGACCAAAGGCCCAGCGAGGCACGTGCTCGGCAACGATAACGCCGCCCTGAGAACGCACCCGCAGTCCGCTCAGCACGCCACCCCACAGCAGCCCGGATGCCGTAGCAAACCAGTAACCGGGTCGCGTAACAACGGGGTTCAGCAGCACTCGCTGAGCGCGCGGACTGTGTTCGGCGCGCGCCAAAGCGCGCCCGAGTCGCGTGCCCAGCGTTAGCGCTCGGCTCACGGGCGCCCGATGGTTTCGAGCAGTCGCAGCCACACCTCACTGATCGTGGGGTACGAGGGAACCGCGTGCCACAGGCGCGCGATGGGAACCTCGCCGACGATGGCGATGGTGGCCGAGTGCAGCAACTCCGCGACATCCTGACCCACAAAAGTCGCGCCGATAATGACCTGACGTTCGCGATCAATCACAAGTCGTGCGTGGCCTTCGTAGCCGTCAGCCTGCAGGCTCGCGCCGGCAACCCAACCAATGTTGTAGTCGACGACCTGAGCGTCAATGCCCTGCTTCTCGGCATCGTGAGACATGACACCCACCGAAGCAACTTCGGGATCGCTAAACGTGACTTGCGGAACAGCGCCGTGATCGGCGGTCGCAACGTGCGCACCCCAGGGGGCGTCATCCACGGTTTCGCCCTTAGCGCGGGCAGCAATCACATCACCGGCAGCACGGGCCTGGTACTTGCCCTGATGAGTGAGCAGCGCACGGTGGTTGACGTCACCCACGGCGTACAGCCAGTCAGTGTCGTGCACGAGCATCGTGTCGTCAACCGAAAGCCAGTCGCCCGGAGTGAGGCCAACGCTCTCAAGCCCAATGTCGTTCGTGCGCGCGGCGCGACCCGTAGCAATGAGAACTTCGGATGCCGTAAAAGTGGCATCGTCGGTAGTGATCACGACGCCGTCAGCGGTGCGTTCCACGCTCGTGGGGGAGGCCGCAACGATGGTGACGCCGCGCTCTTTGAGCGCCTTCTCCACCATCTCGCCGGCGAAGTCTTCCTGACCGTTGAGGAGTCCGCTGCGGGCAAACAGAGTGACCTCGGCACCGAGGTCGAGGTAGGCAGTGGCCATCTCGACGCCTACAACGCCGCCGCCGATGATCGCGAATGATTCGGGAACAACTTTCACCGCGGTCGCTTCACGCGGGGTCCACGGCTTAGCGTCGATCAACCCGGGAATGTTGGGAAGCTTCGGGTCGGAGCCGGTCGCGACGACCACCGCATGATTGGCAGTCAAGGTCTTCACAGTTCCGTCGTCAGCCGTGACGGTGACCTTCTTCTCTCCGTCGAGGCGAGCGTGACCACGCTCGAGCCCGATTCCCGCTTTCTTCACCCACTTCACCTGACCAGCGTCATCCCAATTGCTGGTGAAGCTGTTGCGGCGGGCGAGGAGAGCCTCGACGTTGATGCCACCGGTGACGGCTTCGGCGGCGCCCGGTAGCTTCTCGACGGCACGAAGTGCGAGACCGCTGCGGATGAGGGCCTTCGAGGGCATACAGGCCCAGTACGAGCACTCACCGCCCACGAGTTCGCTCTCGATCAGTACGACGCTGAGCCCGCCCTGAACGGCGCGATCTGCAATGTTTTCACCAACCGCTCCGGCTCCAATGACAATGACATCCCAGTTGTTCTCGGTCATTTCGAACTCCTTCGCGTTGGTGGTGCGCGTGTTGCCGGGGTTGGTTGCGCCGGCGATCCTACTTGCCGATGAACTCGGCGGTCGTGCGGGTCATAAAGGCTTCCATGCCAATTCTGGCATCTTTACTCTGGGCAACGGCTACGAGTGCCGGCTGAAGGCCAGCCTCAGCGGCGGCATCGCCCTCGCGGATCGCTAGGTTCGCATTAGCCAGCGCGGCTTGCACCGCGAGCGGGGCCCGGGCGGCAACGCGGTGAGCCAGTTCGAGGCCACGCGCGTACTGCTCACCGTGCGGCACAACTTCTTGCACCATCCCGATGCGGTGCGCTTCGGCCGCATCGAAGCTGTCGCCGGTGAGAATCCAGCGCATCGCATTCGACCAGCCCACTTGGCGCGGGAAGCGAATGGTGGCTCCGCCGAACGGCAGGATGCCGCGCGAGACTTCAACCTGACCGAAGACGGTCGAATCAGCGGCGACGGCAATGTCGCTCGCCAACAGCAGCTCGATACCGAGCGTGAGGCACGTGCCCTGCACCGCAATCACGACGGGCTTCGAGAGCTTTTCGCCCGACACCTGCCACGGGTTGATGCCGCCCTCGGGAACCATATCGAGCCCATCCGCTCCGATGCGGGGGCCGATGTCGGCAAGGTCGAGGCCGCCAGTGAAGTGGTCGCCGTGAGCAAAAACGAAACCTGCCCGCAGCTCGGGATCGCGCTCAAGCTCGCCATAGGCCAGCGCCAGTTGCTGCAACATCTCCATGTCGGCCGCGTTGCGCTTGTCGGTGCGATTGAGTCCGATGAGCAAGACGTGACCGTCTCGCTCCACAGTGATTTTCGGCGTGCTGGTGTTGGCGTCAGTCATGTCTTCAGACTACGACTCACCGACTGTTCTGTCGCCGGATGCTGGCGATAAGCTCATACCCACACCAACTTTTCGGAGGCTCCTGTGTTGCGTTCCGCAATCCTCGTACTTACGCTCGCGTCGACGGCGCTCATCGCCGGCTGCTCGAGTGAGCCTCCGGTAGAAGTCCCCGCGAGTGAGATCGCCGCCACGGCAGCAGGCGCGCTCGAACAATCCACGGGAGAACTGCCCGAAATGGACTGCGGTGACGACAGCATCCCGCTCAAGAACGGCACCAAGCTCGATTGCGTTCTCACCGACACCACGCTCGGTGAAGACTTCGACAGCCGTGTCACCCTCAGTGATGTCAACGGCGCGAACTACTCGGTTTCTGTCGAGGTTTCTGAAGAACCACGCGAATGAGTGTTGGCGCTGCTCAGGGCGCCAATCAATCGCAAAATGGTCGGCAGATCATCCACGGCATGGGCTGCGGATGACGGAGCAAACTCGGTAATGCCCGCTCCCGCAAGCGGGAACTTCGCGAGCACCGCGCGAATGGCTTCGGTGAGCGCGGACGCTTCGAGCCCGAACGGCACGGGGGAGCCGAGCCCGGCTAGTGCGGCAGGATCGAGCACGTCGAGGTCGATGTGCAAGTAGACGCTGTCGGCACCGGTGGCGGTGATGGCCTCGAGCAACGCTTCGGTTGAGAAAGTGGCGGGGCCCAGCATCCGGATGTCGGACTGCGTGATGTATTCATCTTCAGCAGTGTCGATCGAGCGCACTCCGGCCAGAATGACCCGATCAGCGCGCACCGGATGCTCGGGAACAAGTTCTGCCGGTCCATCACCCAGCAGGGTGCGCAACACCATGCCAGTGAACGCGCCAGACGGGCTGGAAGCCGCGGTGTGCAGGTCGGGATGCGCGTCAAACCACACCACGGCCGGTTGCTGAGCACTCACATGCTCGATTGCGGCGAGTTCAACGCCACAGTCACCACCAATCGTGAGGTGGGGTGTGTCGTCGGCAGCGAGAGCATTGCGAGTGCGATCACGCACGAGCAGCAGCGAACTGTAGCGGTGGATGCCCGTGCCCTGGTGGTCGCCCGCCTCAAGCGGGACATCGACGGAGCGAGTCGCTGCGGAGGGAAGATCTCCCCGAATCGACTCGGCTCCGTCGACCAGCTGCATGGCTCGAGAAGAACCCGAACCCTGCCACTGGGGCACGACAACATAAGTGAGTGCCATGGTGTGAACTTTCGTGCGGGCGAACTATTCGCCGGCGGTGAGTGCCTGGGCGCCGCCAGCCTTGAGAGCAGCGAGTCGTGCTTCGACTTCGGTGACCTTGCCGAGGTCTTCGAGACCTTCGAACTGAGCATCGAGGCTGGATGCTGCAAGCTCCTGCTGACCGAGAACCTTGGCTTCTTCGCGACGGATCTTGTCTTCGAAACGACCGAGGTCGCTCGTCGGGTCGAGGAGGTCGATCGACTTGAGGGCATCGTGAACCTGCGACTGAGCTTCGACAGTCTTGGAACGGGCGACGAGCTCGTCGCGCTTTGCGGTGAGTTCGCTCAGCTTGGCGCGCATTCCGTCGAGGCCGCTCTTGAGCTGGTCGACGACCTGCGTCTGTGCAGCGATCGTGGGGGCAGCGGCGCGAGCTTCGTTCTCGGCAGAAACCTGACGTCCGATGGCGATCTTGGCAAGGTTGTCGAACTTGTCGGCGTCAGCGGCATTGCCGGCGGCGCGAAGTTCGTCTCCCTTGACGCTGGCGGCAAGAGCCTTGCGGCCCCAGTCCGAAGCAGCGTTGCGGTCTTCAACGTGGTCCTGCTCCATGAGGCGCAAGTTGCCGATGGTCTGAGCGACGGCGCTCTCCGCATCCGCAATGGAGTTGGTGTAATCACGAACCAGCTGGTCGAGCATGAGCTGCGGGTCCTCAGCCTGATCGAGGATTGAATTGATGTTCGCCTTCACCATTTGTGAAATACGACCGAGAATCGACTGCTTTGCCATGCGAAGTGCCTTTCGTGAGTTTTCGAAGAAACCGTACTTAGAATCTACCGCCGCGACTGCGACCGCCACCACTGCGTCCAGAACTTCCACCGGAACGTCTACCGCCGCCACCCGAGAATCCACCCGAGCGAGAGCCCCCGCCCCACGAACCGCCACTGGACGGTCGTGACGACCGCGACCCGAGGCTGCCACCGATCAAACCACCGATGATGCCGCCCAAGAGGTCGCTACCACCGCTGCCGCCAACCGCGCCACCCAGGCCGCCAAGCATTCCCGAACCGGAACTGCTGCCCGTCGAGAATTGTGACACCTCACGCTGAGCGAGGTCATAGGCGCTTGCTGCCAACTGATCAGCCTGACGCGCATGCGTCAACGCCGTCACGGGATCGGATGTCTGCAAAGCCAACGCCTGCTTGAACTGACGGTCTGCTTCGCTGATTCTCGTTCGCGCCGTCGCCCCCACACCGCCGCGGCGGGTGGTGATGAACTGCGCCGTGGTCGTAATGCGGGACTGCGCTGCGGCCAAAGCCGCCGACAGCTGCGTAGCGGCGTGGGCGAAGGCAGCTTGCTGATCGCGCACGCCGACAAAAACTGTCTCGAGCGCCGCATTGGCATCACCCAGAGTGCTGAGGCTCGCCACCGGGTTATCCGTCGCGGACTGCGCCGTCGCCAGAGCCGCTTCGGCAGCCGCGATCGCCGGCTGCAACGCTCCGGCAGTGGCATCGTTCGGCAGCGCGCGAGCAGCAGCAATATCGCCCGTGGTGTCAGTGATCGTGGCCGCAAGCTGGGTCTCGGCAGACTCCAGCTCTGTCGCCAGGGAGTCAACGGCATCCATGAGTTGGATGGCCTGGCCGAGTTCTGCCTGAGCGGTGCGAACACCGACGGCGGCTTCGCTCGGCTTCTGAGCCTCGATGGCAGCGCTGGCGGCGGTGGAATCGGCAACGGCCGAGGCGAGCAAGGCGCGAGCGCGTTCACCATTGTCAGTCACGGCTTCGATAGCAACCGGCGCATAGCGACCTCGGAGCGCTTCGAGGGCTCTCTCGGTTGAGGGCAATCGCTCCGACGCCTTCGCGATCAGCGTCGACGTTTCGGCGAGGGCTGCGGGGGCATTCGTTTCGAGCTTGCGCAGTTCCTCAAACGCGGCCGCTTGAGCATCAAGCACATCGTCTGCGCGCTCACACAGCTCGATAATCTCGATCGTCATCGCCCGCTTCTGCTCAGCAGTCTCGGGCTCACTGTCATCGAGCTTCTGACGGATGCGGAACGCCTGCGCCACCGCAGCGCTCGCCTCTTTCAGTGATGCTGCGAAGTTAGTCGTGGCCGCCGCGCCAAACTGAGCCTCAGCAAAACCGAGCTCTTGCTCGCTTGTCTTGAGAGCGTCATCCAGCTCGACCAGCGCACTGCCGGCCCGGCGGTCGAGTTCCTCTTGCGACACGCTCTCGACAGGGGTGCCAGCAGCGGCACCTGTGTTGCCGCGGCGGCGAACGCGGTAAAACACGTAAGCGCCGACACCGATCACGGCCACCCCGCCCACGATCGGCAACACCGAAATGCCGCCACTCGACGACTCGGTCGTGCCGGATTCCGTGCCTGTGCCGGAGTCGCTGCCTGTGCCGGAGCCCGCAGCAGAATCGCCGGCGAGTGAGTCAGCGCCCGCGATCGCAGCCTGACCCCAGTTATCGTCGCGCAGTTGCGACTCAATGGCGGCTTCCGCTGCATCCAACTCGGCATCGGTCAGGGGAGCATCGGCGGCAACGGACAGCGCGTACTGGCGCTGCGAGACGGCAACAGCGAGCAGCAAATCGTCATCACCGAGCCCGTTAGCTTCGGCTGTGGCATCCGCCCAATCAATGGGAGACGACGGGTTAGTGAACTCGTCGACATACACAACGAAGAGTTGGATGCCGGCCCGGTCATACAACGAATCCAGCGCGTCGGTGACGTCGCCGCTATCGCCCGCAAGTACTCCCGCGGAATCGACGACGTACGCGCCATCGAGGCTCACCGGGTCATCGGCCAGGGCAGGGGGTGCAGCGAGTAAAGCTAATGCCGCAGCGAGGGCGAAAACGGTGCCCAATCGTGCCTTCACAGGGTGCTCCTTCGTCGACAAAAGTGACACGGCGAGTCTAACGACAGGAACCTTGGGTTATTGCAGAACGATCGGCATCTGTTCGCTGCGTACCTCAGCGGCGGCGCCGTCGGCTGGGTCGGTGGGTACGAACGCGAGTGTGCTGCTGACCGCATACGTGCCGGGGTCAACCATTCCGCCCGTGTCGATGGTGGTGCAGTCGTAGATGGCGATTGCCACAGAGAACTCGATGCTTTGGCCAGGCTGCAAATTCACGGGCATGACCGAGAGAATCTGCGCATCGGGGCTGTGGGAAATCACGATGGAATCGTCGAGGAGATTCACGTCAGGCACCGACGCGGTTGTTCCCTGCACGGGGGCATCCGAGTCATTGGTCAGTCGTACCGTTCCGAAGGCGCTGCCCGACGCCACGACTTCTGCCGGTAGTTCGAGTTCGAGCGTCAAGCCGAAGGGCGACGCGGACTCCACCGGAATCGTCTCACCACACAGGCCAAAAGCGCGGGAATCATCGGGAGCGGCCTGCGCTGCTCCTGCGTCAGACGAATCCGCGGCCGACTCCGGAGCAGAATCGTCCGCCAACATACTCACCGCGGTATCACTGCTCGAGAACAGCGGAATAACGTTGGCTCCTGTAAAGATCAGCGAACTCACTGCGAGAGCCCCCACCACGCCCACAGCCCACTGGCGCGGTCGACGACGTGACTTGCTTCGTGAAATTACAGCCGCAGTATCAATAGCTATGGCGGGCGGTTCGCCCGACGTCAGGTGTGCGCGAAGCTCGTTTTCATCAACCACGGTGGCCTCCTACGGTGTCGGCAGCATCGCGATCAAGGCTCACAGCCATGCGGCCGAGTGCGTCGCTCAAATAACGTTTTACAGCCCCTGAGCTGATATCTAGCGTCGCAGCGATGTCGTCCACCTTGAGGTCTTCGTAGTAACGAAGCACAACACAGGCGCGCTCGCGGGGTCGCAACTTCATTAGTTGAGACTGCAAATCCAAGCGAGCCTCGGTATCAGCATCCGCAGATTCGTGGATGTCGGGCTCTACCGTGAGGTGGGCAATCTTGCGCCAGCGGCTGATCTTTCGACCGCGGTCAAGGTAGGTGTTCAGAATCGCTCGACGCACATAGGCTTCGGCGCTGGCGATGCCAAAACCGTTGCGCAGGCGACCGAATGTTTTCACGAGGGCATCGTGCACAAGGTCGGAGGCATCGTCTCGGTTCCCCGAAATGAGGTACGCATAGCGCGTCAGTGCTTCGCCGCGCTCTTCGACGAGTTGAGTAACTACGTCTTCCCAGCGGGCAGGGGTGTTCTCGGTCTCAGTCACTGAGCCCCTCCTCGCCGTCGTCTCTATTGTGGCCGAGGAATGGCCAATAGTTAGCGCAATTGTGGTCACACTAATAAAGACGAACGGCGAGGCGGTTTCGTTGGTTAGCTCTGGAGACGCGTTTTCAGCTGCTCAAGTTGGCGAGAAACTGCGGCAGGAACACGGTCTCCGAATGTGGCGAAGAATTCTTCGGTGGCCTCGGCTTCGGCGATCCACGAGTCATTATCGATCGCGAAAAGCTGTTCCATGGTGTCATCGCCGAGTTCGAGGCCGTCGATGTTGAGGTCGCCTTCACGCGGCATCAACCCCAGAGCACTTTCGCGGGCGGCAACCGTTCCGTCAACGCGGTTGAGAATCCACTCGAGCACGCGTGAGTTTTCGCCAAATCCTGGCCACAGGAAGGAACCATCGGCACCCTTGCGGAACCAGTTGACTTGGAAAATGCGTGGCACTGTGCCGGATCCGCGGAGATCCTGGCCGACCGAGAGCCAGTGGGCCCAATGGTCTGCCATGTTGTATCCACAGAAGGGCATCATGGCGAACGGATCTCTCCGTAGTTCACCAATGGTGCCTTCGGCAGCCGCCGTCCGCTCAGATGAGATAGTGGCGCCCAGGTAGACGCCATGCTCCCAATCTCGTGCCTCCACCACTAGCGGCACGTTGGTCGCGCGGCGACCGCCGAAGATTATGGCGTCGATTACGACGCCCTGTGGCGATTCCCAGTCATCTGCGATGCTGGGACATTGTGCTGCTGCCACAGTAAAACGTGAGTTCGGGTGAGCCGACGGGGTGCCAGATTCTGGCGTCCAGTCGTTACCCTGCCAATCGATAAGGTGCTCAGGCACCTCATCGCTCATGCCTTCCCACCACACGTCGCCGTTATCTTTCAGGCCGACGTTGGTGAAAACGGTGTTGCCCCAGATGGTGTCCATCGCGGTTTCGTTGGTGGCGTAGCCGGTGCCCGGTGCCACTCCAAAGAAGCCAGCTTCAGGGTTGATGGCGCGTAGGCGGCCATCAGCTCCCTTGCCGAGCCACGCGATGTCGTCGCCAATCGTCTCGGCCTTCCAGCCGGGGATGGTCGGCTTGAGCATGGCCAAGTTGGTCTTGCCGCAGGCGCTGGGGAATGCTGCAGCGATGTGGAACACGCGACCGCGGGGGTTGGTGAGCTTGAGGAGCAACATGTGCTCAGCAAGCCAGCCCTCTTCGCGAGCGATCACCGAAGCGATGCGCAGTGCGAATGACTTCTTCGCGAGAATCGCGTTGCCGCCGTACGCGGAACCGAATGACCAGATTTCGCGAGTCTCGGGGAAGTGGCTGATGTATTTGGTCTGGTTGCAGGGCCACGGCACGTCAGTCTGGCCGGCATCCAGCGGTGCACCGACCGAGTGGATGGCGCGCACCCATTCAGTGGAGTCATCGATGGCATTAAGAACGGCGGTTCCCATTCGCGTCATGATGCCCATGCTCATGACGACGTAGGGGGAGTCCGTTACCTGCACGCCGATCTTGGCGAGCGGGGAACCGAGCGGGCCCATGGAGAAGGGAACAACGTACATCCGGCGACCGCGCATGCTGCCGGCAAAGAGGCCGTCAAGCGTGTTGCGCATATCTGCAGGCTCGGCCCAGTTGTTGGAGGGGCCAGCGTCTGCTTCGTCGGCGGAGCAAATGAAGGTTCGCGCTTCGACACGAGCGACATCACTCGGGTCGCTGCGGGCGAGGTAGCTGTGGGGGCGGTACTCGTCATTCAGGCGGGTGAGCGTTCCGGCAGCGACCATCTCGGCTGCGAGTTCGTCTGCTTCTTCGGGGCTTCCGTCGCACCAGACAATGTCGTCGGGTTGCGTGAGGGTGGCGATCTGTTCCACCCATGTAATAACGCTTTGGTTTGTTCCGTCGGGTGCGGAGAAGTGCGTCCTTGTCATCTCGGCGATGCTCATTTCTACCTTCCGCTGAAGAGTTGTAGTGCTGAAAAAACTGTTGTTATTCGATGATGACCCAGTTTTGCTAGTGATGTTGGCGAATCGAGTGGAAAGAATCACTATTCTTTAGTTATAGTGAACGTGTGAATGATCTTGTGACTCTCGGGCAACGCATCCGACATTTCCGCACAACCTCCGGCATGACCCTCGATCAGTTGGGAGACAAGGTCGGTGTGGCCGGTAGTCAGCTCTCGCTGATGGAGAACGGGCGACGAGAACCCCGCCTCACTCTTCTGTCGGCGATTGCCGCAGCCACGGACATCCAACTTGCTGATCTCTTGGAGGAGTCGCCGCCTACCAAGCGCGCAGCCCTCGAAATTGAGCTGGATCGCTTGCAACGCAGCACCATCTACGCCTCGCTGGGGTTGCCCAAGATTCGCCCGTCAAAGGGCATTCCCGATGAGACGCTCGAGGCAATCGTGGGTCTTCACCATGAACTTTCGACGCGGTCGCGCAAAGCAATTGCCACGCCAGAAGAGGCCCGTCGTGCCAACACGGAGTTGCGGATCCGCATGCGTGCCCTCGACAACTACTTGCCTGAGCTTGAAAAAGAAGCCGAAAAGTTGACGATTGCCGGAAATCACACCTCGGGTGCCCTGACTCACCGGGCCGTGAGCCTGATGGCAGAATCGCTCGGCTTTGAGCTCGTGCATGTGCACGACCTGCCGCATTCAGCACGCTCGGTAACGGACCTTAAACATGGGCGCATCTACTTGCCACCGGCATCCATTCCTGGCGGTCACGGCTTGCGCTCCATGGCGCTTCAAGCGATGGCGCACCGCGTTCTTGGGCACACCGAACCCACCAGCTACGCCGAGTTCTTGCACCAGCGTCTCGAAATTAACTACTTTGCGGCGGCAGTGCTCATGCCCCTCAAGCAGTCCGTTGCGTTCTTGAGCGAAGCCAAGACGAATCGCAATATCGCTGTTGAAGATTTTCGGGATGCATTTGGCGTCACCCACGAAGCGGCTGCGCTGCGCTTCACCAACTTGGCAACCTCGCACCTCGATCTCGAAACGCACTTCTTGCGCGTCGGTGACGATGGGGCTGTCTACAAGGCCTACGAAAATGATGGTCTGCGGCTGCCCGTTGACGTCACCGGTTCAGCGGAGGGCCAGTTCGTGTGCCGCAATTGGAGCGCGCGAACAGCGTTCACGCGCACCAACCGTACGACAGAGTTCTACCAATACACCGACACCCCAGAAGGCAGCTTCTTCGAGTCAACCCAAACGGGAACAACGGATGCGGAAGAATTCTCCATCACCATCGGGGTGCCCTTTGCGCACTCGAAATGGTTCCGCGGCCGGGCTACGGACGTGCGCCAGTCGTCAACCTGCCCCGACGAAAGCTGCTGTCGCAAACCCGAAGACGAGTTGCGCGATCGCTGGTCAGGCAACGCCTGGTCGAGCGCCAAACTTCACGCCCACATTCTCTCGCCGCTGCCCTCGGGAACCTTCCCAGGAGTGGATGATCGCGAGCTCTACGAATTCTTGGAGTCGCACGCGGCTGACGCCGGGTAAAGCTCATGGGTGCAGGCGGGACTCGTTCGACGTGCCGCCTGCACTCTGACTCTTGGTCTAGCTATCGTGCAGTTGAACTGCAGCTCGAATTTCCTGAGCGTATTTGTATATCTCGTCGAGAGACCCAATTGGATGCTTCGTCTCGACTTTTTCAGCGTCAAATGTGCCGATGTACTTCTGCTTCTTGCTGTTGAAGTGAAGACGCGCGATGGTCTTTCGGTTGTTGTCGTCTAGGAGGACCGCAAAATAGGATTTCGCATCCCTGTGGACGACGCGCTGAGGTTTCACTTCACTACAAGCAATCGCCTTGACGATTTGGTAACCCTCGAGTTCCTCAAGGGTGGTCTCAATTTCAGTATCTCGGTCAAGATCAGCTTCGACAACGGGCTCGCTGCTCACACTCTCCGCTGCAGCATCTGTCGTCGTCGCAGGATAAGTCGACGACCCCAGAGCTGCCTTCAGGCGGTCATTCACCTGATCATTCAAAAACTGCTTCGAGGCTTTATTGACGAGTGGAGTGAACTGTTCTCGGACCTTCTGAGTGAAGGCTTTGTCGTAAACGCGTGACGTGACGAACTTGACCCACTCATCAGAGGATTCGCGAAACAGCGTTGCAATTGTGCGTTTGAGGGCGCCGACGTACTTGAGTTCTTCGGCTGCATTGATTACTGAATCGAGGTCGAATGCGTCCCGCGTCAGCTTGCTGAGCTCAGGCAGCAAGGTTTCGTCAATCTCGGACAAATCAAGGATCAAGAATGGCTTATCGTCCATTCTGTTTGGTGCATCGAGGTCAGTGTAGAAGTGGTAAACCTCTCCATTGGTGAGCACTGCGATGCGCGCGTTTGTTACCGCGAAGTAACGGAACAGTTGAGATGCATGCTCGATACGAAGGGATTCCGTTGACTTTTTGCACTCGATCAAGATCTGGACTTCACCGTCGCGCATAATGGCGTAGTCGATCTTCTCGCCCTTTTTCACGCCGACATCGGCAGTGAACTCAGGAACGACCTCAAGCGGGTTGAACACGTCGTAGCCGAGGATTGTCGAGATGAACGGCATGATGAACGCGTTCTTCGTGGCTTCTTCGGTTTGGATCGCCTCGCGCTGGTTCTTGACCTTGAGCGCGAGTGCGGCGAGTCGTTCTGCGAACTCCATTGATTCCCCTTTTGAAACAGTTGTTAAAAACCCTAGGGGAACGGTTGCGAGAATAAATCAGCCCACCGCCCCCAGTTATGGCTGCAAGCTACTAGTTGGCGCAGACATCTCGCAAGGCGTTTGCGGACTGGGCTCGCGCACGGCGCCGATCTCGGCGGCTGGGTGTTGGCGCGGTTAGCAGTCGCAGGAGATCGCTGAAACCGGCGCAGTGAGCGGATCCTTTTCGCGGATGACTGGTCCGTTGCTGTCAGCGACGGGGTAGCCTTCGCGCGCCCAGTATTCGAAGCCGCCGATCATTTCGCGAACTTCGAAGCCGAGTCGTGCGAACTCGAGGGCGGCTTTCGTGCCGCCATTGCAGCCCGGGCCCCAGCAATACACGACAACGGGCATATCGAGGGCGATCTCGTTGCCGGCCCGCGCGCTGATGTCCGCAGTTGGCATGTGCACGGCTCCGGCGGCGTGGCCCTGATTCCAGGCGGCATCGCCTCGGGAATCGATCAATACGAAACGTTCCTGTGTCTCGAGGGCAGCTCCGACATCCGAGGGATCAGTTTCGAAGTCAAGCTTGCGTGAAAAGTGGGCGACTCGGTCAGCGGCAGTTGCGGGAGGCGTCATGGCAACAGATTAGTGGGCGGCGTCGGTCGCGTGGGGTAACTTCGGTTCGGCACGACACCGGCTACTTGAGGGAGCAATTGATTGCATGGCTAAGAAAACGGCAACCGCTGCACCGCTCATCGATGCTCTGCAGCTTGAGAACCTCGCTAAGGGCGAGGCCACGCTGCTGCGGGCCCACGAAAGTTATGACGGTCAACGGTTTGAGACATCCGATCTCAGCGATCAGGATCTCTCGGGTGTCTCGTTTTCTGAGTGCGAGTTCTCCGACCTGGAGGCCAACGGGGCAGACTTTCGGGCGGCGACCTTTGTAGAGAGCCGGTTCGAGAAGCTCAACGCTCCCATCTTCACGGCACCGCGCTCGAATCTTCGCGATGTGAGCATCGAAGGGTCCCGCCTGGGCTCCGCTGAGTTTTATGAGTCCACGTGGAAGTCGGTTCGTTTTACGCACTGCCGCATTGGCTACCTGAATCTGCGCGGTGCCCACCTTCAGGATGTGCTGTTTGACGACTGCCTGATCGATGAACTCGATCTTGGTGCCGCAACAGCCAACCGAGTTTCATTCGCCAATACCCAGGTAAATACCCTCGATCTCACCCGCGCAACGCTGACGAATTTCGACCTGCGTGCCCTCGAGTTGCGCCACGTCACTGGAGTCGAGCATCTTAAGGGCGCCACCATCAACTCTTACCAACTGGCTGAGTTCGCCCCGATGCTTGCTGCCCACTTGGGCATCGTGCTCGAAGAATAGGGGCGCCCGGCGGGAGACCGCAACGAACGCCCCTGACGAGTCGTGGAGCCGGCTCAGCAGCCTCCGCCGCTGGAGCTGCAGCACACGCCCGTTTCAGGCAGCATCAGGTTGACGCGACCAGCGCTCGCCGTATCGCCCGCGATCGCAGCGACCACGGAGCGCACTTGTTCGTACCCGGTAGCCATGAGGAATGTTGGCGCCCGGCCATAGCTCTTCATGCCGACCACGTAGACATTCTTCTCGGGGTGGGCGAGCACGCTAGCGCCGTGTGGCTCGACGGTGCCACAGCTGTGCACGTTCGGGTCGATGAGAGGTGCAAGCGCGACGGGAGCCTCAAGCACGGGGTCGAAGCTGAGGTGCAGTTCACGCAGGATGCTGAGGTCAGGGCGAAAGCCGGTGGCGGCGGCGAGAGCATCCACGGTCACGGATTGTTCGCCATCGGGGTTACTGCTGATTACGCGCAGTCGACCATCGGGCTGAGGTGCAAGCTCGGTGATGGTGAAGTCAGTGAGCAGCGTAATGGCGCCGGATTCCACAGCACCCTTCAGTCGGGTCCCGAGTGCGCCACGGCCCGGCAACTCATCGGCAGTGCCACCGCCGTAGAGGCGGCGAGCGGAGCGCCCACGAATGGCCCACGTGATTTCTGTGCCGGGTGCGCTCTCACGTAGCTCGGCAAGCGCAATGAGGGTGTTGGCGGCCGAGTGACCCATGCCAATCACGAGGGTGTGCTTGCCGGCGAAACGCGCACGATCGGTGCCGAGAACGTCGGGCAGCGGGCCCGCGAGCCACGCAGCGCTGTCGATTTCGCCGGTCGCCGGGAGCCCAGAGGCGCCGATGGGATTGTCATGACCCCACGTGCCGGAGGCGTCGATAATCGCCGACGCGAGGATGTCGTACACGCCATCAGCGGAGTCAACGCGAACCAGCAGCGGGTGGCGCTCGCGGCCAATAGTTCTGGTGGAATCGATGCCCTGGCGCGACGTGCCAATCACGCGGCTGTTGTAGCGAATGAGCGGGGCAAGTTCGGGGGCTGCAGCGAGCGGCAGGAGGTAGTCGTGAACGAGTTCGGAGCCGGTGGGTAGGGCTTCGGGGTCGGGGGAGACCCAGTCTGTTTTTTCGAGCAATTCCCGGCCGACCGGGTCGATGCTGTAGCGCCAGGGGGAGAAAAGTGAGACGTGACCCCACTGGCTGATCGCGTCCCCGGCGTGTTCTCCCGCTTCGAGCACGATGGTGTCGATGCCGCGTTTGTTGAGGTTGGCGGCGGCGGCGAGCCCGATGGGGCCGGCTCCGATAACGACGACGGGTAGCGGGCGTGCGGGGGAAGGTGCGGCGGTCATTGCTCTCCTCATGTTGTTCGCCAGCAGCACTACTAGCGTTCGCTCACGATAACAGCAACTACTGTTGATAACAAAGAAACGATGTAGGATCGCTGTTATGAGCGAACGCGTCGAACTTCTGACAATTCAGAAGCCCACTTGGTCAGCCACAGCCGAGCGCGCCCAAAGTTTGGCGCCACTCCTGCGTGCCCTCGGCGACCCTAACCGGTTGCAGCTCGTACTGTTGCTGACTGAACGCGCACACACCGTGCGTGAACTCACGGATGCCACCGGCCTCAGTCAAACGCTCGTGAGTCACCACTTGGCGCCCCTGCGCGACAACGGCCTCGTCACGGTCACGCCCCGCGGTCGTTCCAACGTCTATGAACTCTGCTGCGAAGCCTTCGCCGAGCCCGTCAAGATGCTCGCGTCTGTTGCGACAAGCACGGATGCCGGCGCTGAGGCCTGCTGCGTCGTTAACTAGCAGCTAAAAGCAATCAGCCATCGCGTGGCCAGAACAGCACGCAGCGAACGTGCGGTGAAAATAACAGTGCCCCCGGAGGGAATCGAACCCCCGACCTACGGTACCGGAAACCGGCGCTCTATCCCCTGAGCTACGAAGGCAAGGGCTCCATCTTAGCAAGCAATCGTTCCCACATTTAGCACGCTGTGGTGATGCCCGGTTCAGCTTCTCGTGACATTATCGGGGGATGCTGCGTACCGTGTCATCCCACCAAGAACTTGACCTTCGTGGTCGCACCGAAATGGTCTTTAGCATTGCGGTGTCTGCTCGCTGGAATACGGCATCCGAGTCCGTTGATTTTGTGTTGGATGGTGAGCCCCAGCAGCCAACAGAGTTGGTCGATGCGCGCGGAACCCGCCTGCACTCGCTGATTGCTGGCCCAGGGCGTCTTGTCGTGGACTACGCCGCCACCGTTGAGGAAACCCCCGAACCTGCGCCGGTCAACGAGATCGACCTGATCGAGTATTTGCGGCCGAGTCGGTATTGCGAATCCGATGTTCTGCTTCCGAGTGCTCGTTCGTTGTTCCCGAGCCAGACGGGTCACGAGTTGCTCCTGGCTGTGCGGGATTGGGTCGGGGCAAACATGCGGTACACGCCAGGCATCTCCTTGGCGACCGATGGTGCAGCCCATTCGATGTTGGCGCGCCAGGGCGTATGCCGCGACTACGCGCACCTCACTATTTCGATGCTGCGCGCCAAAGATGTGCCGGCGCGGTATACCTCGGTGTATGCGCCCGGGCTGAGCCCCATGGATTTCCATGCCGTCGCCGAGGCGTATGTAGACGGTGCTTGGTGGGTTGTGGATTCCACCGGGCTTGCTCCGCGTCAGTCACTCGTGCGCATTGCTACGGGCAGGGATGCAGCCGATACGGCCTTCCTCACCAATCACTGGGCTGACCTGTTCTTGCAGAAGCTTTCGATCACCGTGACGGCAGACACGCTTCCGATAGACGATCACCGCTCGCCGGTTCAGCTTCCGTAAAGCCGCACAGCCACCACGGCGGTAGCTAGTTCAGCGCGGCTTCCACGTCAGCGACGAGGTCAGCGGCATCCGCAGCTTCGAAGAACGCTGGCGAACTGAGGGTTGCCCAGTAGGCTCCGGCGAATACTTGGGCTGTGCCGACGCCTCCCGAGACCGCGAAGTAGCCATCGAAGCTGCTTGTGGACGCGCCAGAGTTCGACTTGAGCGAGTCGTACTTTGCAGGAGTCGGTTGCGCAACCGACACGTCAATGGTGACTCCGCTGGTGGAGTTTTCCCATCGGCAGATGGTGCCCCGGGATTCAAAGGCTGTTTCTGCCGTGGAGCCTGCGGGCGGAGTAAAGCTGTTCAGCAGCAAGAAGTTCGAGTTGAAGTCATACATAGCTTGCGGCGAGATGAGCTCTGTACACGCGATGTCAACGGGCGTTGCCTCCGGATCGGGGGAGGTTGTCGCGGTCGGTTCGGCCTCGGGCGTTGCGGTGCTGTCGGGGTCGATCGTGCGAGTGGGGTTCGGCCCGACCGGGTCTGGCTCGGTGGGAACGCACGCGCTCAAGAGGAGAGCCGATGCACTCAGTGCGATCACTGCAGGAATAACGCGAAGTCGAGAAGCCATGGTTCCATTCTGGTGACCTCTGACACCAACGAAGTGCAGTGACCCGGCATTGTCGCGAACTGCGCCAGAAGCTCAGTCGCCACCCAGTACTCTTAAGGGGTGAATCCTGCTGATCTTTCTGCCACCTTGCTCTCTGTCGTCTCCCGCATTGCGGCTGACCGCGGCACGCCCGATTTGGGCCTGACCGTGAGTGACTTGGTGCTAGAACGACCGCGCAACCGCGATCACGGTGATTGGGCATCCAATATCGCTATGAAGTTGGCGAAGCCGCTGGGTGCCAACCCCCGTGAGCTCGCGACTGAAATCGCCGAGCAGGCGCGTGCGATCGACGGCATCGCCTCGGTAGATGTTGCGGGCCCCGGCTTCATTAACATCACCCTGGATGCCGCTGCCGCGGGTGCGCTCGCGAAGACCATCGTTGAGCAGGGCGAGGCCTACGGTCGCAATGATTCCCTCGCGGGTCAGACCATTAACTTGGAGTTTGTTTCGGCCAACCCCACCGGCCCGTTGCACATTGGTCACACTCGGTGGGCTGCTCTGGGCGATTCGCTTGCGCGCGTGCTCAAGTCCGCTGGTGCTGAACTGGTGAGCGAGTTCTACATCAACGATGCCGGCAACCAGATGGACAACTTTGGGGCATCGATTCTGGCGTCGGCGAAGGGTGAGCCCACTCCGGAGAACGGCTACCCGGGCGCTTATGTTGCCGAGCTCGCTCAGCGAGTGCTCGCCTCGAATCCCGAAATTCTTGAACTCGACCACGATGAAGCCATCGCTGTTGCGCGCGAGCGTGGCTATGAGCTTCAGCTCGGCGAAATCAAGAAGTCGCTCGCGGCGTTCAACGTGCACTTCGATGTCTGGTTCAGCGAGCGTGACCTTCACGCGGTAAAGGACGACGGCAAGAGCGCTATCGATACTGCTGTTGAGCGCTTGCGGGCTCAGGGCCATGTCGCCGACAGTGACGACGCGGTGTGGGTCAAAACCACCGACTTTGGCGACGACAAAGATCGCGTGATCAAGCGCGGCAACGGCATTTACACCTACTTCGCCGCCGATGCGGCCTACTACCTCAGCAAGGGCGACCGTGGCTACGCCCACAAGATCTACCTGCTCGGTGCCGACCACCACGGTTACGTTCACCGTCTCAAGGCGCTCGCGGGCGCTGCCGGTGACGACCCCAACAAAGACATCGAGGTGCTCATCGGGCAACTCGTCAGCATCAACGGTGCTCGCCTCTCGAAGCGTGCCGGCAACATTATCGAGCTCGACGATCTTCGCGAATGGCTCGGAACGGATGCCCTGCGCTACTCGCTCGCGCGCTACCCCGCTGATTCGCCGCTCACCCTTGACCCCGAGATTCTGCAAAAGCGCACGAACGACAACCCCGTCTTCTACGTTCAGTACGCTCACGCGCGCACTCACAGCGTCGCGCGCAATGCGGGGGAGTCGGGAGTGGATCGCAGCGTCTTCGATGCTTCGTTGCTCACGAACGAAACCGAGAGCATCCTTCTCGGCGTTCTTGCTGAGTTCCCGCGCATCGTGGCTCAGGCCGCAGAGTTGCGTGAACCGCACCGCATCGCGCGCTTCGCGGAAGAACTCGCCGGCAGCTACCACCGCTGGTACGACCAGTGCCGCGTCACGCCGATGAACGATGAAGAAGTCACCGACGTTCACCGCACGCGCCTCTGGGTCAACGATGCTGTCGGTCAAGTGCTGCGAAACAGTCTCTGGATGCTCGGAGTCAGCGCCCCGGAGCGGATGTAGCGTCCGTGGCTTCCGACGATCAGCCCACCATTGAGTTGCGCCTCGACGGCGCCGCGGATTCTGCCCCTGAGGCAGCCACCGGCTACGCCGTTGCGAAGCGCAAGCGACGCAGCTGGATTGGTTGGGTTATCGCCGGGGTCATTCTCCTCATCCTGATCGTCGGTGTTGTCCTCGTAGAGACTGTCGGGCGCACCGCAGCGGTCCGCATCGCCCAAGACGAGATTGCCTCGTCGCTCGACTTGGAATCCAGTGAGGGCGTTGCTGTCGATTTAGGCTCGGGCTCGCTGATCCTTCAGGCGCTCACGGGCGGTCTCGCTGTGGTGACGATCGACATCGATCGGTTTGAGGTAAACGGCCTCGAGTCATCCGTGCGGGTCGTTGCTACCGGGGTTCCTGTGGTGTCGTCGCAGCCGATCGACACAGTCTCGATGGATGTCGCGATCACCGGCGCAGAGGTATCGAAGCTTGCGACAACGCTGAGCGGTACCGGGCTCGACTCGATTGAACTCGAAGGCAGCGCCATCCGGGTATCGACGGTCTTTAAGCTCCTGTTCTTTGAGATCCCCGTTGCCCTCGATCTGGTGCCGGTTGCCGCGGGGGACTCGATCGCCTTCGAACCAGAATCGGTCATCTTGGGCGACGAGCAGATTTCGGTTGCCGATTTGCGACAGAATCCGCTCGTTTCGGGTCTGGCGGGCAGCCTGCTCAGCTCTCAAGAGTTCTGCGTTGCGTCCTCGTTGCCGACGGCGCTGACGATCGATTCGGTTGCGGTAGCCAACGACAACCTGGTCATCCAACTCAATGCTGATGGCATCGCGCTCGATGATGCCGCGTGGAAGCAATACGGCACGTGTCCAGCGCCGTAACCCGATTCAACGCTAGCGGCGCCAGCCGTTAGAGTGGTCAGCATCCCCAACGCCCGTGCGGACACAATCCGCCGTTTTCCGTCTACATCTCTGTGAGGTGCGACTGTGTTCGCGAACCCGCTGGCGCCCGAGTGGCTCGAAGCTCCTGCCGAAGCAAATTCTTTGCCGTCGACCGTCTGGTCACGCACTGCAGCGCGCGCTGCAAACGGTGAATTGACGATTGCTGGCGTTACCGCTGGCGATCTCGTCTCCCGCTTCGGCACCCCCGTGTACGTCGTCGACGAAGCGGATGCCATTGCTCGCGCGACCGAGATCAAGGCCGCCTTCGATACCGAGTTCGCTCGCATTGGCTCCGCAGCCAAGGTGTATTACGCGGGCAAGGCGTTCCTGTGCACAGAGGTGGTTCGCTGGATGACGGCCGCCGGCCTCAACATCGATGTCGCCAGCGCTGGTGAGATGGCGGTTGCACTCGCGGCCGGCGTCGATGCGTCGCGTTTGGGATTCCACGGCAACAACAAAAGTCTTTCCGAGATCGACCGTGCCGTGCGCGCGGGCATCGGCCCCATCGTTATCGACAGCGTCGTCGAAATCGGTCGGGTTGCTGAAGCCGCCACACGGCACGGTCGAACCCAGCGGGTGCGTTTGCGCATCAACAGCGGGGTTCACGCATCGACCCACGAGTACTTGGCGACGGCGCGGGAGGACCAGAAGTTTGGTGTCCCGCTCGCTGAGGCTGAAGCGCTTGTGGAGCAGATCCGCTCGCATCCTTCGTTGGATTTTGTGGGAATCCATTCGCATATTGGTTCGCAAATTTTTGATACGGCGGGCTTTGCTGAGGCGGCACGTCGTTTGCTTGAGTTGCATGCGCGTTTGTCGGTGGTTGCTCCGGTGCCCGAGCTCAATTTGGGTGGCGGTTTTGGCATCGCGTATACCTCGGTTGATCAGGCTTTGCCGGTGGCTGAGCTTGCTGCGTCGCTGGCTACGATTGTTGAGGCTGAGTGCGCTCGGCTCGAGATCCCGGTGCCGATCATTGCGATTGAGCCCGGCCGGTCGATCATTGGCCCGTCGACAACCACGCTGTACACAGTGGGCACGATTAAGGATGTGCTCGTTGATGGCGTCGCCGTGCGCAAGTACGTCAGCGTTGATGGCGGCATGAGCGACAACATTCGCCCCGCTCTTTATGAGGCCGACTATTCGGCTCGCATCGCCAATCGGGTTTCGGATGCTGCCCCTGAGCTTGCACGCATTGTGGGCAAGCACTGTGAGGCCGGCGACATTGTGGTGCGCGCCGAATATGTGCCCGGTGACGTTGCGATCGATGATGTGATTGCCGTGCCTGCGACCGGTGCCTACGGTTGGGCGATGTCCAACAACTACAACTATCTTGCGCGCCCGCCCGTCGTTGCGGTGCGCGATGGCCACGCCCGCATCATTGTGCGCGGCGAAACCGAAGACGACCTACTCAGCCGCGACGCGGGAATTAAACCATCGGGAGACTCTGAATGATCGAATACCGCAACCTTCGCGTCGCAGTTTTGGGCGGAGGGAGTGTCGGATCGCAGGTCACCGCACTGTTGCTTGAACACGCTGATGAACTCGCTGCCCGTGCCGGAGCCGGACTCGAAGTCGTTGGCGTCGCCGTTCGTGACCTCGACGCTCCCCGCGACACCAGCATCCCGAAAGAACTTCTGACGACCGATGCAGAGTCGCTCATCGTCGGAGCGGACATCGTGATTGAGCTGATTGGTGGCCTCGAGCCCGCGCGCACCTGGATCCTCAAGGCTCTGCACTCGGGCGCCGACGTCATCACCGCCAACAAGGCGCTTCTTGCTCACCACGGAGCTGAACTCTTCGAAGAGGCCGCCCAGGTCGGCGCGCAGCTTTACTACGAAGCTGCCGTTGCTGGCGCGATCCCCATCATTCGTCCACTGCGCGACAGCCTCGCTGGCGACCGCGTCAAGCGCATCCTCGGCATCGTCAACGGCACCACGAACTACATTCTTGACCGCATGGATGCCACGGGCGACAGCTTCGACGACGCCCTCGCCGAGGCGACTCGACTGGGGTATGCCGAAGCCGACCCCACGGCAGATATCGAAGGCTATGACGCCGCCCAGAAAGCATCCCTGCTCTCGAGCCTCGCGTTCCACACTCGCGTTCCGCTGGAATCGGTTTACCGTGAGGGAATCACGGGCGTCACCGCCGAGCAGGTCGTTGCGGCTCGCAAGGCTGGCTATGTCGTCAAACTGCTGGCCATTTGCGAACGCATCCTCAACGCTGACGGCACCACCGCTGGTGTCAGCTCTCGCGTGCATCCCGCGCTTGTTCCGCTGACTCACCCGCTCGCTGCGGTGCATGGCGCGAACAACGCTGTGTTTGTTGAGGCCGAAGCTGCGGGCAGCCTCATGTTCTATGGCGCTGGTGCTGGCGGAATCGAAACAGCATCCGCTGTTCTCGGTGACGTCGTATCTGCTGCTCGCCGCCACGTCATTGGTGGCCCTGGCGTTGCCGAGTCGACGCACGCTAACCTGCCCATTTTGCCGATCTCTCGCGTCACGACGCGCTACCAGATCACCTTGACGGTGGTTGATGAGCCCGGTGTGCTCGCCACAATTGCTGCTGTCTTTAGCGACAACGGTGTCTCTGTCGAGGCGGTTAATCAGACTGTCGGCGCGGTAACTGAGGGAGTGCCGAGCGCTACCCTTATTACGGTTACGCACGAAGCGACCGATGAATCGCTAGCCGCCACGGTGGCAGCACTGACCGAGAACTCGGTTGTGCGCGATGTTGTGTCTGTGTTGAGAGTCGAAGGACTGTAGCCAATGGGCAGTGAATTCAAGAACCAGCAGCGGGAAAGTCTTCTTCACGAGCACGCCGACCGTCTCGGTGTGACAACGGCGGCCCCGAAGGCACAGCTCAGCGACGTCAGTGCCCGTTTTCTGGGGCTGGCGAAGGCATGACCTCGCTGGTCGGTCGCAGTGTCGTCGTGCGTGTGCCGGCGACTTCGGCCAACCTTGGCCCGGGGTTCGACACGCTTGGGCTTGCGCTGTCGCATTATGACGAGCTGATCGTCACTGCGGTCGACGGCGCGGGCGTCACGATTGATGTCACGGGTGTTGGCGCCGGAATCGTCGCGACCGATGAGTCAAACCTCGTCATTCAGGCGATCCAGCACTGCTTTACTCACTTCGGGCAGACCATGCCGGCACTGCACGTGTCGGCGACCAATGTCATCCCGCACGGTGGGGGACTTGGTTCGTCTGCTGCGGCAATCGTTTCGGGCGTCATGGCGGCCAAGGGGCTGCTTGAGGGCATCGTCGAGATGGATGCCGCAATCCTCCTCGTGCTCGCCACAGAACTTGAGGGGCACCCCGATAACGTCGCGCCTGCACTCTTGGGTGGGCTCACGATCGCGTGGACCACCGACTCGGGGCCGCAGGCCAAGAAGCTGATGGTGCACCGTGGAGTGTCACCTCTTGTTCTCGTGCCCGACTTCCGGGTCTCGACGGCGCATGCGCGCAGTTTGCAACCGGATGCCGTGCCCTACGCCGACGCTGTCTACAACGTCTCGCGGGCTGCGCTCCTCATTGCGGCACTCACGCAGAGCCCTGAAGTGTTGCTCGAAGCCACCGGCGATCGCCTGCATCAGGACTACCGCGCTGCAGCGATGCCGCAGACCACAGAGCTGATCCGGATGCTGCGCTCGCACGGCCATGCTGCGGTTGTTTCCGGTGCCGGGCCCTCGGTTCTGGTGCTGGCTGACGACCCCGCGAGGCGTCTCGAGGCCGCGGCTCTCGTGCAGGAGCACGCCGCAACGCCGTGGGAAAGCCTCCTCTTAGCCGTGGACTTCAAAGGTGCTACAGTGAATGAGCACCAGGTAGAAGCTTCGGCGTAGTCGTAGCCTCCCGGTCGCACTTCACCCGTCGTATCCCCGAATTTAGATTCCTGCGCATCCGCGCAGACATCGGTGAGCGACTAGCTCTCCACCAAGGAAATCAATCTTGGCTGGGGAAAGGAACCCCAAGTAGTGACTGACGTCAACAACCACGCATCAAGCGTGGATTCCCGTGCCGCGCTGAGCGCGTTGCGACTGCCCGAGCTTCAAGCTATGGCAGCCGAACGCGGCATCACCGGTACTTCCAAACTTCGCAAAGGAGATCTCGTGGACGCAATTAACGAGAAGAACAACAGCAACACCGCATCAACCCCACCCGCAGAGGCTGCAGCAGCTCCGGTCCGCAAGCGCGCTTCGCGCCGTGTCACGAGCACTGACGGTGCCGCCATCGCTGGTACCGAAAGCCCCGCTGGCGCTCCTCAGGTAGACAAGAGCGCTTCATCGTCGAAGGATTCAGCTGCTCAGGCACCTGCCGCCGACAGTGCAGCAGACAAGCCGAAGACGGCTCCTCGCAAGAAGAAGACTGACGCTGCAGTTGCTCCTGAATCGGATGCCGCAGCCAGCACCACCGCATCCACCAGCGCAGCAGCATCCACCGATGCTCCCGCAGCCGATGCAGCTCCTAAGCGCAACCGTCGCAGCTCCAGCCGTAGCGCTGCAGCAGCGGACGCTTCGAGCGACGACAGCGCAGCTTCGGCCGACGCAACGTCGACCGACAACGACACCAAGGCTGCCAAGGGCGGCAACAAGAACGACAACCGTAAGAGCGACAACAAGGGTGACAAGGGCAGCAACAACGCCGACAACTCTGACAAGAACTCCGACGACAAGAACAACAGCGCTGACAAGAACAGCAACGCTGACAAGAACAGCAACGCTGACAAGAACAACGGTTCTGACAGCAACGACGACAACGACTCCGACAATGAGTCGGGTTCGGGCCGTAACCGCAACCGCAACCGCAGCCGCAATGGCAGCAGCCAAAACGGTGAGGGTTCGGGCCGTCAGAACAACAACCGCCGCCAGAACAACAATGGCGATGGCAACAACGCTGAGGGCAACAACGGCGGAAACCGCAATGGCAACAACGGCGGAAACAGCCGCAACAACGATGACTCGCGCGGCGGTGACGTTGACTCCGAGCGCGGTGGACGCGGTCGTTACCGTGACCGCAAGCGTGGCCGTGGAAACATGGGCGACGACTTCGAGCCCGAGATCACCGACGATGACGTACTGATTCCGGTTGCCGGCATCCTCGACGTTCTCGACAACTACGCTTTCGTGCGCACCACTGGTTACCTTCCCGGTAACAGTGACGTGTACGTGTCGCTTGGCCAGGTCAAGAAGTACAACCTCCGCAAGGGTGACGCCGTTGTTGGCGCTATTCGCCAGCCGCGTGAGGGCGACAACAGCCAGGGCCGCCAGAAGTACAACGCGATCGTGCGCATCGACTCGATCAACGGTCTTCCCGTTGAAGAGGCGGCGAACCGTGTTGAATTCGGCAAGCTCACCCCGCTCTATCCGCAGGATCGTCTGCGTCTCGAGACTGAGCCGTCGATGCTGTCGACGCGCATGATCGACCTTGCTGCTCCGATCGGCAAGGGCCAGCGCGGACTGATCGTCTCGCCGCCTAAGGCAGGCAAGACGCAGATTCTTCAGGCCATCGCAAACGCGATCTCCAAGAACAACCCCGAGGTTCACCTCATGGTCGTTCTCGTTGACGAGCGCCCAGAAGAAGTTACGGACATGCAGCGCACTGTCAAGGGCGAAGTTATTGCTTCGACCTTCGACCGTCCCGCTGAAGACCACACCACGGTTGCCGAATTGGCTATCGAGCGCGCTAAGCGTCTCGTCGAGCTCGGTCACGACGTAGTCGTACTGCTCGACTCGATCACGCGCCTCGGTCGTGCCTACAACCTGACTGCACCGGCCTCAGGCCGCGTTCTTTCCGGTGGCGTCGACTCCGCAGCGCTGTACCCGCCGAAGCGTTTCTTCGGTGCGGCTCGCAACGTTGAAGAGGGCGGCTCGCTCACCATCATCGCTACCGCGCTCGTCGAGACCGGTTCGAAGATGGACGAGGTTATCTTCGAAGAGTTCAAGGGCACCGGCAACATGGAACTGCGTCTGTCGCGCCAGCTGGCTGACAAGCGCATCTTCCCCGCGGTCGACTTCAATGCATCCGGAACACGTCGCGAAGAGATGCTTCTCGGTGCCGACGAAGTCAAGGTCACTTGGAACTTGCGTCGCGCCCTTGCTGGTCTCGACCAGCAGGCTGCGCTCGAGATCGTGTTGAATAAGCTGAAGGAGACGCAGTCGAACGTTGAGTTCCTCATGCAGATCCAGAAGTCACTTCCTTCCACTAACGGCACAAAAGAGGACTAACTATGTTCGAGTCAGTACAGTCGCTGCTGACCGAGCATGGGGAGCTCGAAGGTCAGCTAGCTGACCCCGAGCTCCACTCAGACCCGGTCCGCTCGAAGAAAGTCAACCGACGTTACGCCGAGTTGTCGCGCATTGTTGCGGCGTACCATAACTGGCGTCAGTTGACGGATGACCTTGCGGCAGCCACCGAAATGGCTGACGAAGATGAGTCGTTCGCTGCAGAGATCCCCGGGCTCACCGAGACTCTCGAGGCTGCTCAAGAGAAGCTTCGTCGCATTCTGATTCCGCGTGACCCCAACGATTCCCGTGACGTGATCATGGAAATCAAGATGGGGGAGGGCGGCGCCGAATCGGCGCTCTTCGCTGGCGACCTGCTGCGCATGTACTTGCACTATGCAGAGTCAAAGAAGTGGAAGACAGAGATCATCGAGCAGACCTCGAGCGACCTCGGTGGCATCAAAGATGTTCAGTTGGCTGTCAAGGGCAACTCGAGCGATCCCGCTGAGGGCGTCTGGGCGCACTTGAAGTACGAGGGGGGAGTGCACCGCGTTCAGCGTGTGCCCGCCACTGAGTCTCAAGGTCGCATCCACACCTCCGCTGCTGGTGTGCTCGTGTTCCCTGAGGTTGACGAGCCTGAAGAGGTGGAGATCAGCCAGAACGATCTCAAGATCGATGTTTACCGTTCCTCGGGTCCCGGTGGCCAGTCGGTGAACACCACTGACTCCGCTGTTCGTATTACTCACCTTCCGACCGGTATCGTCGTGGCTATGCAGAACGAGAAATCGCAACTGCAAAACCGCGAAGCCGGTATGCGAGTGCTGCGCGCGCGCATCTTGGCTCGTTATCAAGAAGAAGCGGATGCCGAGGCGAGCGAGTACCGCAAGAGCCAGATCCGCACGATGGATCGCTCCGAGCGCATTCGCACGTATAACTTCCCTGAGAACCGGATTGCGGATCACCGCACCGGATATAAGGCCTACAACCTTGATCAGGCGATCAACGGCGCGCTCGAGCCTGTCATCCAGTCGTGCATCATGGCTGATGAAGAGGCACGATTGGCCGCTGTAGGAAACGACTCCTGAGCGAGGCAGTGACTGCCGAGCACAACATCAGTGTCGCTGACCTTGTAGGCAGCGGCACTGAGTCGTTGAGTGCTGCGGGAGTTCCTTCTCCTGGCGTTGATGCTGAGCTGCTGGTTGCGCATGTGCTCGAGTTGAGCCGTGGCGAGTTGCGGGTTCGCCTGGTCACCGGTGCGCTGGTGTCGGCTGCGGCAGAAGCTACCGTTCGCGAACTCGTTGTCCGCCGTGCTGCGCGCGAGCCGTTGCAGCACATCACGGGCATCGCGCCCTTCCGCAATCTCGAATTGCGCGTTGGTCCCGGCGTCTTTGTGCCGCGGCCCGAAACGGAAACTGTCGTGCAGTTCGCGATCGATGCCCTCAACGCGAGCGCAACTCCCGAGCCGATCGGTGTCGATCTCGGCACCGGCAGCGGCGCGATTGCGCTCTCGATGGCCACCGAGGTGCCGCGCGCTCGTATTTATGCGGTCGAGCTGTCACCGGACGCGATGCCGTACACAAGCGAGAATTTTCGTCGCTATGGCGCAGACAATGCGACACTCATCAACGCCGACTTGGGGGACGCTTTCCCTGAACTCGACGGCACCGTTGACGTGGTCATTTCGAACCCGCCTTACATTCCCGCGGCCGCAATCCCGCGCGATATCGAAGTGCAACTCCACGACCCCGCTCTGGCGCTCTACGGCGGAGAAGACGGCATGGATGTCGTACGCCGCGTCTCAACGACGGCTCGCCGTCTGTTGCACCAGGGCGGCACTCTCGTGCTCGAGCACGGCGAAGAGCAAGCTCCGGCATTGGCCGCGCTGCTCACGGCGGACGGCTGGAACGCCGTAGCTCACCACAAAGACCTCCTCGGCCGCGACCGCGCCACTACAGCGCTGCTGTAACCGACCGCGGCTCGCAGACGCAGCCGTTCGGGCTCTAAACCAAAGGCGCTCTAGGTGCGACCGGCCGCAAACTCTTCAATCGCCTGGTGCAGTTCTGCTCCGCTGCGAAAATGGTGGCCGGTGATGCCGAGAGATTCGGCGCCCGCAATATTCTCGGCCATATCGTCAGCGAAGAACGCGTTGTGGGCATCCACGCCATAGGCCTTCAGGGTTCGCTCGAACACGACCGGATCCGGCTTGCGAGCACCGTAGAAGCTCGACGTGCGCAAGTGGGTGCCGAAAATATCCACGAGCTCGGGGGCGACCACGGGCAGGTTGTCTCCGAGCAGTGACCCGTTGTTGGTGAGCAGGGTCGCCTGACCCAGTTCTGACGCGCGTCGGGCGGCCGCGAGCGAATCAGGCCAGGCCGTCATCGCAGTGGACCGAATCTCTAGCCAGCGCTCGACATCCACGCTCCGCCCGATCGCTTCTTCAAAGGCCGCGAGGTACTCTTCGCCGGTCGGATACAGGCCTGCTTCGGCACCAAATTCGCCATCGTCGTGCCACCACAGGCGCCGCAATTCGAGAAAACTACGGCCGGTCAGCTCGCTGAGAGCGGCCATTCGTGCACGCCAGTCGTACTCATAGAGCACGTCATCCATGTCAAAGATGAAAAGCAGCGTCATTGTTGGCCATCGCTATCTGTTAGTCGTGATCAGTCTTTCACTGTTTCGCCCGGTACCATGTTGGGGACATGGATGACCTTTTTGATTGTGCCGACGAAGCACAGCTCCTGACCGGCATGCGACTCGCTCGCGTGGCTATTGGCCGCGGCGATCTCGTCGTGATCCCCACTGACACTGTTTACGGGGTGGCTGCTGATGCATTCCAGCCCGAGGCGGTGCAGAAGCTGATTGATGCCAAGGGGCGCACAAGGCAGTCGCCTCCACCGGTGCTGATCCCGGGCATCCCGACCCTGGATGCGCTTGCCGCTCAGGTTCCTGACGAAGTGCGCACTCTGGTCGCCGAGTTTTGGCCCGGTGGCCTCACGATCATTCTTCCGGCGCAGCCTTCGCTGATCTGGGATCTGGGCGAGACCCAGGGCACGGTTGCTTTGCGCATGCCATCAAGCCGTATTGCTCTCGAACTGCTGTCGGAGACGGGCCCGCTTGCGGTCTCGAGCGCCAACAGCACGGGTCTGCCGGCGGCACGCTCGGCGGCGGCGGCAAAAGAGATGCTGGGGGAGTCGGTTTCGGTGTACCTCGACGATGGCGAGGGTGGCGAACTCGCTTCCACGATTGTGGATGCGACGGGGTTGCTTGTCGACGGCGGCAAGTTGCGTATCGTGCGTGAGGGCGTCATTTCGGCCGACGCCATTCGCGAGCTGATCGGGGCCGATCGGTGCGAATAGTTTTTTACTTCCTCATTGCGGGTATCGCCGCAATGGTCACCTACGGCCTCGCGCTGTTGGTGCTCAAGCTGAGCCTCAAGTACAAGTTGTATCCGCAGGTTCGCCAGCGTGACGTCCACACGACGCCCACACCGCGCTTGGGCGGAGTTGCGATGTTCATTGGCATCGTTGTGGCATTTGCTGTTGCGTCCTCGCTGGGCAATTTCTCGCTGATCTTCAACGAGCCGGGCAAGGTTTTCGGTCTCCTCGGCGCAGCGCTCATTATCGTCGTTATTGGTGTCGCCGATGATGTGTGGGACCTTGACTGGTTGACCAAACTGGCCGGGCAGATCATCGCGGCCGGTGTTCTCGCGTGGCAGGGAGTCCAGCTCTCGACGCTGCCGATCGGTGGGCAAACCATCGTCTCGCCCTATGTGTCGCTGATCCTCACCATCTTCGCCGTCGTGCTCGTGATGAACGCCGTCAACTTCATTGATGGTCTTGATGGTCTCGTCGCCGGGGTGGCGGTCATCGCCAACAGCGTCTTCTTCATCTACGCGTACCTCTTGCAGGGCCAAGCGCAGACGGAATACTTCAACTTGGCGTCCCTCACAACCGCGATCTTGATCGGTGCGTGCGTCGGGTTCCTGCCCATCAACTTCCATCCCGCGAAGATGTTCATGGGCGATGCTGGGGCGCTGCTGGTTGGCCTTCTCATGGCGGCATCCGCCATTTCGGTCACCGGTCAAGTGGATGCTGGCTATCTGGCTCAGCCAGACAAGTTCACCCTTGATTTCTTGCCGGCCTTCATCCCCATCCTGTTGCCCATCGCAGTGCTCATCATCCCGTTGCTTGACTTCGGGATGGCGGTCACCCGTCGTCTTCGCGCTGGCAAGTCTCCCTTCACGGCGGACCGCAAACATCTGCACCACCGTCTGCTGGACATGGGCCACTCCCACCTGCACGCTGTTCTCATCCTCTACAGCTGGACGTTTGTGGCCTCGGTCGGCGTTCTCGCCTTCACGTTCGTGCCGTGGCGGTGGGCGGCGCTCATGTTCGTCGTCGGCCTCGCTGGCTGTGCTGCTCTCACGCTGGCGCCTCTCAGTCGACGCAAGTCGCGTGAGGCTGCTGCCCAGCGCCTCGCGGCCGAGCAAGAATCTCTCGACGATGCACGATATGACGGTCTGGATGCCGCCTCCAACGACAGCTCGACCCAGCACAAGACAAAGGAACCCACCGAATGAAGTCCTCCGCAATTCTCGGCCGCGCGATCGCCTACGGGGCAATCTTGACCGTCAGCATCGCTGTGGTCGGCTCCATCGTGGGGTACCTCGTCGCAGACACCTCCGGGCTGATCAGTGCTTTGACCGGCGCTGGACTCACCGCCCTCTTTATGGCGCTTACTGCCGGCACCATTGTGATCGCGTCGCGGGCAACCGGGGGCGATTCATCGAGCACCATTTTCTTCGCCATCGTTCTGGGCGCGTGGCTGATCAAGTTTGTCCTGTTCATCGCCATCTTGGTTGTGCTGCGCGGCCAGCCGTTCTTGGAGCCTGTCGTATTCTTCTTCTCGATCCTCGCGGCGGTGCTCGGTAGCCTCATCGTCGATGTGCTGGCGTTCGTTCGGGCGCGCGAAAGTTACGTGCCCGGAGTGCAGTTGCCAGGTGAAGATACCTCGACGTCAAACTAATCTGGCGGATTCGCCCGCAGATTCGTCGTGAGCGTAATTCTCTTGATAGAGTTAGTTCCTGTTACAACCCCCCAATTTTCATCGCCGCGTAGTTACACGCCCCGATTCTGGAGACAGCGCTGTTATATAACGCTCTCGCGCTCTTAGCGCCCTTTGCCACCGATGACGGATCAGGCGATGGGGGCTTTCATGGCCCGTCGCTCATTGAATTTGTCCCGCCCGGGTTTCTATTCGTAGACACCCCCTTCGAAATCAACAGACTCATGTTGGTCCGCTTCATCGCGGTCGCCGTGCTGATTCTGTTGTTCTGGGTCGGCACCCGTCGCATGCGGATGATTCCGGGTCGCGGCCAAAGCATCCTCGAGATGGCTGTTGGTTTCGTTCAGTCCAACATCGCGGATGGCGCGCTGGGCAAGGAAGACGGCAAGCGGTTCATGCCGTTGCTCGCCACGATGTTCTTCATGGTGCTAGCGATGAACCTCACGGGTATTGTCCCTGGGCTCAATGTCGCCGGTACAGCCGTAATCGGTGTCCCACTCGTTCTCGCTCTTGTTGCCTACGTCGTTTTCATCTACGCCGGTATCAAGAAGCAGGGCATCACCTTCTTCAAGGCGTCGCTCTTTCCCGCCGGTGTGCCGTGGCCGCTCTACTTCATCGTTACTCCGATTGAGTTCGTTTCTACGTTCATCCTTCGTCCGGTAACTCTCGCACTGCGACTCCTGATGAACATGATCGCGGGTCACATGCTTCTCGTGCTGTGCTTCTCGGCAACGCACTTCTTCTTGTTCACTGCTGGTGGCCTCTTCGGTCTCTTCAGCATTGGAACCCTCGCCTTTGGCTTCATCTTCACAATCTTCGAACTCCTTGTTGCGGTACTTCAGGCTTATGTCTTCACATTCCTGACCGCCGTATACATCCAGCTCGCGCTGGTCGAAGAGCACTAGACCGATCCCGGCACTCGCCTGGATTAGAAAACCACGGAAGGAAACACAAATGAACGTCGCAGAGCTGACTGGAAACATTGCACCCCTCGCATTCGGTGTTGCAACCATAGGACCCGCAATCGGTGTAGGCATCGTTGTGGGCAAGACCGTTGAGTCCGTTGCACGCCAACCAGAACTTCAGGGTCGCCTCACGGGCCTCATGTTCCTCGGTATTGCATTCACCGAGGCGCTCGCGTTCATCGCGATCGCAGTTGCATTCATCCCGTTCCCCGGCTAATTACTAACAACTGATTGAGGAGGCTGGGATGCTTAGCGCACTACTGGCTGCTGCAGAAGAAACTGAGGGTGATGTAATCAACCCGCTTCTTCCTGCGGACTACGACATTATTTGGTCAGCGGTTTGTTTCGCTATCATCTTGTTCTTCTTCTGGAAGAAGTTCCTTCCTGCACTGACGAAGACGCTTGATGCTCGCGCTGATGCCATCGAAGGTGGCATCAAGAAGGCTGAGATCGCTCAGGCTGAAGCCGCTGAAGCTCTTGAGCAGTACAAGACGCAACTCGCCGAGGGGCGTGCCGAGGCCGCGAAGATTCGCGAACAGGCACGACTTGAGGGCACCGAGATCGTCAACGAGCTCAAAGAGCAGGCAACGGTTGAGGCTGCTCGCATCACTGCGAACGCCCAAGCCACGATCGAAGCAGAGCGCCAAGCAGCTCTCGTCTCGCTCCGCAGCGAAGTTGGCTCAATGGCCATCGACCTCGCATCGGGCGTTATCGGGCAGAGCTTGACGGACGACAAGAAGTCCTCCGCACTCGTCGACCAGTTCCTGGCTGACCTTGAGGCTTCAGAGAAGGCGAAGGCGAAGAAGTAATGGGATCAGCTACGAGAGAAGCGCTTGTAGCAGCGAAGGATGCTCTGTCATCCGTCACTGTCAAGAACTCTCTGGCCACTGGCGCAGAGCTGTTTGAAGCAGGGCGTGTCGTGGGCGATTCCGCTCAACTGCGCTCCGCTTTGGCCGATCCTGCCGCCGCTGCGAAAGACAAGGCCGCCATTGTCGGTTCGGTTTTCTCGTCGCTGAGCGCGTCAGCGCGCACCGTACTTTCAGCCATCGTGAGTGTTCGTTGGTCGGATGCCGATGACCTGCTCGCAGGAATTGAAGAGATCGGCATTCGCGCAATTGCGAAGTCCGCTCCGGCGAAGCTCTCCATTGATGACGAACTGTTCGCCTTCGGCGACACCGTGTCATCTGATGCTGAGCTAGAACTCGCTGTCGGAAGCAAACTTGGTTCCGCTGCATCGAAGTCGTCATTGGTTCGCGAACTGCTCGCAGGCAAAGCCTCCGATCAGTCAATCGCCATCATCGACCAGCTCGTGCAGCAGCCGCGTGGCCGCCGTATCGGTGAACTCGTCGCAACGGCCGCCGACATCGTGGCCGACCAAGCGGGCGAGTCAGTCGCGACAATTACGACTGCCGCGCCGTTGAAGGCCGCACAGCTCGAACGTCTGCGCGCCGGCCTCACCAAGAACTACGGACGCGAGCTCAAGCTCAACGTTCGTATCGACCCCTCGCTCATCGGTGGGGTACGCGTTCAGATCGGTGACGAAGTCATCGACGGCAGCGTTTCCACCAAGCTCAATGACCTCAGGATCCAACTCGCGGGCTAGCGAGTTAGCAGACCTTTCCACGGAATAGGAAAACACAATGGCAGAACTCAGCATTAGTCCGGACGACATCCGCGACGCGCTCAAGGACTTCGTCAAGGCTTACGAGCCTGGCAAGGCTGCGACGACCGAGACGGGCACCGTCGTAGACGCTGCCGACGGTATCGCACACGTTGACGGCCTCCCCGGCGTCATGGCCAACGAACTCATTCGCTTCGCCGATGGCACCCTGGGCCTCGCTCAGAACCTCGACGAAGACGAGATCGGTGTCGTCATCCTCGGTGAGTTCACCGGCATCGTCGAAGGCATGGAAGTTACTCGCACCGGCGAAGTACTTTCCGCTCCCGTCGGCGACGCCTTCCTCGGTCGTGTGGTTGACCCCCTGGGCGCCCCGATCGATGGTCTCGGCGAGATCAAGGCTGAGGGCCGTCGTGCACTCGAGCTTCAGGCTCCCGGCGTCATGGACCGCAAGAGCGTCCACGAGCCCATGCAGACCGGAATCAAGGCAATTGACGCCATGATCCCGATCGGCCGTGGCCAGCGCCAGCTCATCATTGGTGACCGCCAGACCGGTAAGACGGCCATCGCGATCGACACCATCATCAACCAGAAGCAAAACTGGGAGTCCGGCGACGAGAACAAGCAGGTTCGCTGCATCTACGTTGCTATCGGTCAAAAGGGTTCGACGATTGCTGCCGTCAAGGGCGCACTCGAAGAAGCCGGCGCCATGGAGTACACCACCATCGTGGCCGCTCCCGCATCCGACCCCGCAGGATTCAAGTACCTCGCTCCTTACACCGGTTCGGCCATCGGCCAGCACTGGATGTACGGCGGCAAGCACGTACTGATCATCTTCGATGACCTCTCCAAGCAGGCTGAGGCTTACCGTGCAGTATCGCTGCTCCTGCGTCGTCCGCCAGGGCGTGAGGCTTACCCCGGTGACGTGTTCTACCTGCACTCCCGTCTGCTCGAGCGTTGTGCCAAGCTCTCCGACGAGCTCGGTGCCGGATCGATGACGGGTCTGCCCATCATCGAGACCAAGGCAAACGACGTCGCGGCCTACATCCCGACCAACGTGATCTCGATCACCGACGGCCAGATCTTCCTCCAGTCCGACCTGTTCAACGCCAACCAGCGTCCAGCAGTCGACGTAGGAATCTCGGTTTCGCGTGTGGGTGGAGACGCTCAGGTCAAGTCGATCAAGAAGGTTTCGGGAACGCTGAAGCTCGAGCTCGCTCAGTACCGCTCGCTCGAAGCATTCGCGATGTTCGCATCCGACCTCGACCCCACCAGCCGTCGCCAGCTCGCTCGAGGCGCTCGCCTCACCGAGCTGCTTCGCCAACCGCAGTACTCGCCGTTCCCCGTCGAGAAGCAGGTTGTATCGATCTGGGCCGGCACCAACGGCAAGCTCGATGAGGTTCCTGTCGAAGACATCCTGCGTTTTGAGAGCGAGCTGCACGATTACCTCGCCCGCAACACCAAGGTTCTCGACACCCTTCGCGAGAAGAACGCACTCGATGACCAGCTGATCGCTGACATGGATGCCGGAGTTGAAGCCTTCAAGCTTGGCTTCCAGACGGGTGAGGGCAAGTCCCTCAACTCCGTTGGTTCTGAGCAGTTCGAAGAGATCGCTGAAGAAGACATCGCTCAAGAGAAGATCGTCAAGCAGAAGCGCTGAGCTTCGCACCAGTGATCATCGACCAACACGACATAGAAAGTTAGAAAGCCATGGGAGCGCAACTTCGGGTCTACCGGCAGAAAATTAGTTCTGCCAAGACGACCAAGAAGATCACACGCGCGATGGAGCTGATCTCCGCGTCGCGCATTCAAAAGGCGAAGCAGAGAGTAGCTGCATCGGGTCCGTACTCACGTGCGGTCACGCGTGCCGTCTCGGCGGTGGCGACTTTCTCGAACGTCGATCACGTGCTGACAACTGAGCCCGAGACGATTGACCGCGCTGCGGTTGTTATCTTCTCGAGTGACCGCGGACTTGCGGGAGCGTTCAACACGAACGTTCTCCGCGAAGCTGGCGAACTCGCAGCTCGACTCGAAGCCGAAGGCAAAGAGGTCGTTTACTACCTGGTTGGGCGTAAGTCCGCCGCGTACTTTGCCTTCCGCAAGCGCGATGCAGAGCAGATTTGGACTGGCGGCACGGACTCACCAGAGTTCGAGGTCGCCAAAGAAATCGGTGACGCCGTCGTCAGCAAATTCTTGCAGCCGGCAAGCGAAGGCGGAGTGGACGAAATCCACATCGTGTACAACCGCCTAGTGAGCATGCTTCTGCAGGTTCCTGAGGTTGTTCGTCTTCTCCCACTGGAGATCGTTGAAGGTGTTGAAGCACCCGAAGAGTCGGAGATCCTTCCGCTCTATGAGTTCGAACCAGAGGTAGACAAGGTGCTCGACGCCTTGCTTCCTGTGTATATCGAGAGCCGTATCTTCAACGCCATGCTCCAGTCTGCCGCTGCAAAGCATGCAGCAACGCAGAAGGCAATGAAGTCTGCAAGCGACAACGCAGACAAGCTCATCAACGACTACACGCGCTTGGCCAACAACGCGCGTCAGTCGGAGATCACCCAGCAGATTTCCGAGATCGTGGGCGGCGCGGACGCCCTCAGCTCGGCTAAGTAAGAACCATAGATAGGGAAGCCATGACTGAAAAAGCCCCGGCCAAGAAGGCCCCCGCTGCAAAGGCAGCAACCACAAAAGCAGCAGCGACGAAGGCGGCAGCCGTAAAGGCCCCCGCCAAGAAGACGCCTGCAAAGAAGGCAGCTGCCAAGACGGTTCCTGCTGCGAATGTTGCCGGTATCGGTCGCATCTCGCGCGTAATCGGCCCAGTTGTAGACGTCGAGTTCCCGCATGATTCGATCCCCGGAATCTACAACGCGCTCAAGACCAACGTCACCATCGGCGGCGAGACAACCGAGATCACTCTCGAAGTAGCTCAGCACCTCGGTGACGACGTAGTTCGCGCCATCGCGCTCAAGCCCACTGACGGACTTGTCCGTGGACAAGAGGTTCGTGACTCTGGCGAGCAGATCACTGTTCCTGTTGGTGATGTCACCAAGGGCAAGGTCTTCAACGTCACGGGTGACATCCTCAACGCAGATGAAGACGGCAAGGTCAACGGCGAGACCGTTGAAATTACCGAGCGCTGGCCCATCCACCGCAAGCCCCCGGCATTCGACCAGCTTGAGTCGAAGACGGAACTCTTCGAAACCGGTATCAAGGTCATCGACCTTCTCACGCCCTACGTGCTCGGTGGAAAGATTGGTCTCTTCGGTGGTGCCGGTGTCGGTAAGACCGTTCTGATCCAGGAAATGATCCAGCGCGTTGCCTCCGACCACGGTGGTGTTTCGGTATTCGCCGGTGTTGGTGAGCGTACCCGTGAAGGTAACGACCTCATCGTCGAGATGGAAGAAGCGGGAGTCTTCGACAAGACTGCTCTAGTCTTCGGCCAGATGGACGAGCCGCCAGGAACGCGTCTTCGCGTTGCGCTCTCGGCTCTCACTATGGCTGAGTACTTCCGTGACGTTCAGAAGCAAGACGTGTTGCTCTTCATCGACAACATCTTCCGCTTCACGCAGGCCGGTGGTGAAGTTTCGACGCTTCTCGGCCGCATGCCTTCTGCCGTTGGTTACCAGCCGAACCTCGCCGACGAGATGGGTATCCTTCAGGAGCGCATCACCTCGACGCGTGGTCACTCGATTACGTCGCTGCAGGCAATTTACGTGCCTGCCGATGACTACACCGACCCGGCTCCGGCAACCACCTTCGCCCACCTCGACGCCACGACTGAGCTCAGCCGTGAAATCGCATCGAAGGGTCTGTACCCCGCCGTTGACCCGCTCACCTCGACGAGTCGTATCCTCGACCCCCGTTACCTAGGTGCCGACCACTACCGTGTCGCGACCAACGTGAAGCAGATTCTGCAGAAGAACAAGGAACTCCAGGAGATCATCGCGATCCTCGGTGTTGACGAGCTCTCTGAAGAAGACAAGATCACCGTATCGCGCGCACGTCGCATCCAGCAGTTCCTCTCGCAGAACACCTACATGGCGAAGAAGTTCACCGGTGTTGAGGGATCGACTGTTCCGCTCAAGGAGACCATCGAGTCGTTCGACGCGATCGTCAAGGGCGAGTTCGACCACGTTGCTGAGCAGGCGTTCTTCAACGTCGGTGGCATCAACGATGTCGAAGAGCAGTGGGCCAAGATTCAGAAAGAGAACTCCTAACAATGGCAGTTCTGACAGTGAGCGTCGTCTCCGCCGACCAGGAAATCTGGTCGGGGGAGGCGAGCCAGCTCATCGCTCGCACCACTGAAGGTGAGATCGGTATTCTTCCCGGCCACGAACCGCTACTCGCGATTCTGGCTCAGGGAGAGGTTCGTGTGACCACCACAGACGGCAAGAACGTGACCGCTACCGCGGACAACGGCTTCCTCTCGGTTGAGCACAACACCGTAACAGTGGTGGCAAGCACCGCTGAACTCGTCTAGTTTTCTAACATGCTTATAGCGATGGCCGGGTTGCCGGGTGCAGGAAAAACCACGATCGCAGAGGTCGTGGGCGCCCGGCGCAAGACCACCGTGCTCTCCGTCGACCAGATTGAGACAGCAATTCTGAAGGCCGGCATCAGTGCCGGACAACCCATCGGACTTGCTGCCTATCTGGTGGCTGAGGCGCTTGCAGAATCAGTCTTGCTGAACGACGACGACATCATCATCGATGCCGTCAACGCGGTGGATCCGGCCCGTGAACAATGGGTCAGTCTCGCGGAACGCACTGGCTCCGGCATCCGCTTCATTGAAGTGGTGTGCTCAGACGAAGCCGTGCATGAACAACGACTCGTGGAACGCGCTGCGAAGCGTGCGCTTGCAGGCGCGCCCGACCGTGACGCCGTAGAGCAGAGTGTTGAAGAGTATTCCCCGTGGGGCGGAGTGAGCGGCGCTGTCGCGCGCATCACTCTCGACTCGGCGGGCCCCATCGGCGTGAACGTCGAACGGGCATCCGCATTTCTTGACGCGTGATCATTCTTCTTCCACCCTCGGAAACAAAACGTGACGGGGGAGACGGCAACGCTGCCCTCGACTATGGGCAGCTTTCGTTCCCAGAACTGACTGAGGAACGACAAGCTGTCTCGAACGCGCTCATCGAGCTTTCCGGCGATCCCGACGCAGCACAGAGCGCTCTCGGCATCAGCACGAAACAACTTTTTGAAGTTGAACGCAACCGCACACTCGCTGTCGCTCCGGTAATGCCGGCGCTCAAGCGCTACACGGGAGTGCTCTTTGACGGACTCGACGCCGCCTCGTTGACGCCGGAAGAATGGGCCTTCGCCGAGAAGTGTGTAGTCGTGCACTCAGCGCTATTCGGCCCCATCGGTGCGGGAGATCCCATTCCCGCATACCGACTCTCGCATAACTCAAAGGTGCCCGGCGTTCCCTTGAAGCGTCACTGGAGAGCCTCCGTCACGGCTGCCTTGGCTGCGGTAGAGGGGCTCCAACTAGATTTTCGGTCGGAGGCGTACGCCCAACTTGGAGCGACCTCTCCCCGTAGCGTCTACCTCCGGGTGGTGACTGAAGGCGCTGACGGCAAACGGGTTGCGCTCAGCCATTTCAACAAAAAGTCAAAGGGTCTCTTTGCGCGCGCTCTCATCAGAGCGGGGATCGACCATGAATCGATCGATTCGCTACTGACCTGGGCAAACGGCGCAGGCTTCCGTCTTGAACCTGGCGCCCCTGGCGAACTGGACCTCGTCGTAGAGAACGCGTAGCTCACGCCGCGTTACGATTACGCCACGCGCCAGCAGCCCTCGAGGTGGTCGTCAACCATGCCGGCGGATTGCATGAGGGCGTACATCGTCGTCGGTCCAACAAAGCGAAAGCCGTGTGCTTTTAGCGCTTTGCTCATCGCGGTGGACTCCGGGGTGATGGCCGGTACTTCGTCAAAAGTGCGCAGCCGTTCAGGGCGAGCGGGAGGAGCGAAGCTCCACAGAAGAGTGTCGAGCGCACCCGGGGCGTTCTCCGTTAGCGCCAGAGTTGCCTTCGCGTTGGTGATGGCAGCGGAGACTTTCAGCCGATTACGAATGATACGCGGATCGTCGAGGAGGCGGGCCACGTCGTCGTCGCCGTAGTGCGCGATCGTTGCCACATCGAACTGATCGAACGCCTCGCGGATGCCCTCGCGCCGGCGCAGGATCGTGATCCACGACAACCCGGCTTGGAATGCTTCGAGCATGATCTTCTCGAACAGACGGTGGTCGCCGCGGAGTGGGTTGCCCCATTCCTCGTCGTGGTAATTGCGATAGAGCTCGTCGTCGCCAACCCAGCTGCACCGAGAGCGCCCGTCGGGGCCAACAATCAGTGCTTCACGTTCGCTCACTTGTGAGCGATCCCCTCATGCTTGAGCAGCCACTGCTTGGTGGGAACGCCTTCGCCACCGCTATAGCCGGTGATGCGCTGGTTGGAAGCGAGTACCCGGTGGCAGGGGACGATGATCGGGATGGGATTGGCGCCGACAGCGCCGCCAACGGCCCTGCCCGCACTTGGTCGCCCGGTGGCGCGGCCGATGTCGGCATACGACACAGCGGCACCGAAAGGGAGCTGGCCGAGTTGGAGCCACACCGATCGCTGAAACTCAGTGCCCGTGGTGGAAAGGGGGAGATCAAAGGAGCGACGCTTGCCTTCGAAATATTCGCTGAGCTGCTGAGCGGCGTGCGTGAGTACGTCGCACGAGGCCTCGGCCTGGTGATCGTGGGGGAGCGCGCCAGCGTTCTCGATGGCGAGACCCGTGACGTGTTCGCCGTCGCTCGTGAGCTCAATGCGGCCGATGGGTGACGGCACCCTGAGCAGGTACGCGACCCCGGTGGAGGGGGATGTGATCGTGTGCATGTGTCGAGCGTACGCTGCGCAGTTCGCGACCTGCTGGCTATTTTCGGACATTGCAATTCCGAGAGGATTCGGAGCGCTGGTGAGGAGAGGTGCTAGATGCCGTCTTCGTTGCGAGGTTCAATGTTGATGCTCTGGTTGAGCTCGCTGATTGTGGTGTTGAGCGCCTCGAGCTGCTTCACGAGGTCGTCGTAGGTGTCGACATCCGCTTCGATGGAGTCGTAGAGAGTGTTGAGGTAATCCTGACGACTAATGAGTTCGTTGCGTTCACTGTTGAACTGATCGAGGGTGTTGAAATCGCCCTCATCGGCGCGTGAATTGAAACTGTCGATGTCGTTGTTGAGCTCGTCATAGCCGGAGTTGTAGGTCGCGTAGTCGTCGTCGATACTCGCGCGAAGCACATCGAGTTGGTCGACGAGTTTTGCACTGGCCTCCAGCTGTTCGGTAAACACCGCGTTCGACTTCTCGTGGAGCGCCACCACCGTGGCGCGGTCAGTGAAGTACTCCGCGTAGTGAGCCTCAAGCTCAGGGCTGACATCAGCGAATTCGGTGCCGATGATTGAGTGCAGCTCGTTCGACCGTTCCCCCGGCTCAGTCTTCGCATAGAACTCAAGGGTGGTCGCGAATTCGGGATCGTCTTTCATGCTCTCGGCTGCTGCTTCGAGCAGAGTCGTCAAGCGATCCTGCTCGGTAGTTGAGAGGCGGTCCCACGCGGCGTGCAACATCTCGTGGGCAGCGACGACTTCTTCGATGCCGTCGAGACGCTCATCTGTGACGTCGTAAAGGAAGATTGACTTGCTGCTCGGAAAGTAGCATCCGAGCACGCCGAAGTTCTCCTCGACGTTGGAGCACGTGGTGTTGAAAATCGGGTTCGTCTGAATCTCAGGGTGACTGGCATAGAAAAGGAACTGGCCCTCGTCAGACATCGCCGCCGTGGTGACATAGGCCTGGACAGTCGCTGACGGTTCAAAATCCCACACCGCAAACTGATCCGAAATGCGCTGCTGATTAGTGAGCGCCCAGACGCCAGTCGCGATAACCGCAAGATTGAGCGCGACAGCGAGCACGATCGCGATAACGCGCGCAACAGTAATGCGCGTATCGCTCTCGTGGGGACGCTGCGTTAGCGATTTATCCTCAATGCTCACGAAAAGAACTCTATCTGAGCCGTGGGGTCAGAGGGAGGGCGAACGTGGTGAGTTCTAGAGACGGCTCCATGCTTCGGTCAAGACCGAGCGCAGCATCGATTCTATCTCGTCAAATTCAGCAGGACCGATCGTGAGGGGCGGTGCCAGCTGAATCACAGGATCTCCACGGTCATCCGCGCGGCAGTACAGCCCGGCGTCGAAGAGTGCCTTCGACAGGAAGCCGCGCAACAGGCGCTCTGACTCGTCGTCGTTGAAGGTTTCCTTCGTCGCTTTGTCTTTCACGAGTTCGATGCCAAAGAAGTAGCCGTCGCCGCGCACATCGCCGACGATGGGCAGATCGAGCAGGCGCTCAAGCGCAGCGCGGAACTTCGGTGAGTTCTCGCGAACGTGCTCGTTGATCTTCTCTTCCTCGAAAATGTCGAGGTTTGCCAGCGCAACCGCGGCAGACACCGGATGTCCACCGAAGGTGTACCCGTGGTAGAACGTCGTCGCGCCGTGCTTGAAGGGCTCGTAGACGCGGTCAGACACGATCGTGGCACCGATGGGCGAGTATCCACTCGTCATGCCCTTGGCGCACGTGATCATGTCGGGAATGTAGTCGTAGGCGTCGCACGCGAACATGTGGCCAAGGCGACCGAAGGCACAAATGACTTCGTCGCTGACCAGCAGTACGTCGTATTCGTCACAGATCTCGCGAACACGTTGGAAGTAGCCGGGGGGAGGCGGGAAGCATCCACCCGAATTCTGCACGGGCTCAAGGAAGACGGCTGCGACAGTCTCGGGGCCTTCGAAGAGGATCATTTCTTCGATGCGGTTAGCCGCCCACAGGCCGAATTCTTCTTCGGTGCCGTGGAAGCCCATTTCTTCTGCGCGGTAATAGTTAGTGTTCGGCACGCGGAATCCACCAGGAACGAGAGGCTCAAACATCTCCTTCATGCCGGGGATGCCGGTGATGGCCAGTGCGCCCTGCGGGGTGCCGTGGTAGGCAACCGCGCGGGAAATCACCTTGTGCTTGGTGTGACGGCCCTGCAGCTTCCAGTACTGCTTGGCTAGCTTGAATGCAGTCTCAACGGCTTCGCCGCCGCCGGTGGAGAAGAACACACGGTTGAGGTCACCGGGCGCGTAGCCAGCCAGGCGATCAGCCAGCTCGATGGCGCTGGGGTGCGCGTAGGACCAAAGCGGGAAGAACGCGAGCTCTTCGGCCTGCTTGGCAGCAACCTCAGCGAGGCGCTTGCGGCCGTGGCCAGCATTGACCACGAAAAGTCCGCTCAAGCCGTCGAAGTACTTGTTGCCTTTGCTGTCATAAATGTGGTGGCCTTCGCCGCGCACAATGATGGGAACCCCGGCACCGTCTTCCATCACCGATTGGCGAGAGAAGTGCATCCACAGGTGGTCTTTGGCTTTTTGTTGAAGATCGGCTTCGTCGTACTCTGACATGGCTGACACTTTCTTGAGGGTTGTGAGGAACGCTTAGCGCGTTCCCCAGTTGTAGAACTGCTTGTGGAGGCGCAGGTAGACGAAGGTTTCCGTCGAACGCACGCCGTCGATCCCGCGAATGTCGCGGTTGAGAAGGTCGATCAAGTCGTCGTCGTTTTCACAGACCACTTCGGCGAGGATGTCGAAGCTGCCGGCAGTAAGAACGACGTAGTCGACAGCGGGCAGTTTTCCAATCGTTTCGGCAACGACTGTGGTGTCTCCCGAGACTTGGATGCCGATCATGGCTTGGCGAAAAAAGCCAAGCTGCATGGGGTCGGTAACCGCGACGACCTGCATGACGCCGGAGTCTGTCAGCTTCTGCACGCGCTGACGAACGGCGGCTTCACTGAGGCCAACTGCCTTACCGATCTCGGCGTAGGAGCGTCGGCCATCGTTCTGAAGTTGCTCAATGATGGCTTTCGAAACATCGTCGAGATGCACAGGCTTGCTTGCGGAACTACGCGACGGGGTGGTCATGCCTCGATTTTGTCAGTTGAAACCCGCTTCTGCAAGCGATTCCGAATCAAAATAGTGATTTTGCTGCGGAAACCGTCAGTCTGAGGGTAGATTCCGGATGACACCCTCGCTATCGTTGACGCATGAGCGCTTCAGAAATCAAGAACTTCATCAACGGCGAGTACGTAGCCGCGCGCACCGAGTCAAGTTTCGACGTGATCGACCCCGCGACCGAGCACAGCTACGCCGAGTCGCCTGTCTCGTCAGCCGCTGACGTGGATGCCGCCTACGCCGCAGCGTCGACCGCCTTCGAAACCTGGGGCGAGACGACTCCCTCGGAACGTCAGCTCGCCCTCTTCCGCATTGCCGACGCGATGGAAGCGCGCGCCGACGAGTTCGCTGACCTTGAATCGAAAGACACCGGAAAGCCCCGCGCCAGCCTCGTCGCTGACGAGATCATGCTCTCGGTTGACCAAATCCGATTCTTCGCGGGAGAAGCCAGACACCTCTCCGGAATGGCTTCCGCTGAATATATGAAGGACCACACGTCATCGATTCGCCGTGAGCCCATCGGCGTTATCGGTCAAGTGGCGCCGTGGAACTATCCGCTCAACATGGCCGTCTGGAAAGTCGCCCCCGCCATCGCGGCCGGCAACACGACGGTGCTGAAGCCCAGCGACACGACACCGTCGGCCACCCTGCTGTTCGCAGAGGTCGCATCCGAGTTTCTGCCAGCGGGCGTCTTCAACGTTCTCACCGGAGACCGCACCACCGGCGGTCTCATGATCGACCACAAGACGCCGCAAATGGTGTCGATTACGGGCTCAGTGCGGGCCGGAATGGAAGTTGCTAAGGCGGCATCCGTTGATCTCAAGCGTGTGCACTTGGAGCTAGGCGGCAAGGCTCCGGTCATTGTCTTTGACGATGCCGACATCGAGTCTGCTGTTGCAGGCATCGGAGCCGCCGGCTACTTCAACGCGGGACAGGACTGCACTGCAGCGACGCGGGTGATCGTGCACGAGCGGGTTCATGACGAATTCGTGGCAGCCCTCGTGGCCTGGACGCGCGATAACGCGACAACGGGTGCACCCCATGAAGACGTTTACTTCGGGGCCGTGAACAACGCAAACCAGCTCGCTCAAGTCTCACGCGTGATTGAAGAGCTGCCGTCGCACGCTCACGTCGAACTCGGGGGAGCGCGCCAAGGAAGCCAGGGCTACTTCTACGAAGCCACGATTGTCTCCGGGTTGCTGCAACACGATTCTGCCGTACAGAACGAGATCTTTGGCCCGGTCATCACCGTTCAAAAATTCACGGATGAGAACCAAGCCCTTGAGTGGGCCAACGACGTCAACTACGGTTTGGCTTCGAGTGTGTGGACTCGCGATCACGGTCGTGCAATGCGATTCGCAAAGCACCTCGACTTCGGTTGCGTGTGGATCAACACCCACATTCCGATCGTCGCCGAGATGCCTCACGGTGGTTTCAAGCACTCCGGATACGGCAAAGATCTGTCGAGCTATGGCTTCGAGGACTACACGCGCATCAAACACGTGATGAGTTTTATCGGACAAGCGTGACCGGCTCCCACGAGAAATCGTCAAGCGTGTCTAAGATTGCGGCGTGAGGCATGACTTTGACGACACGATAACGGCGGGCCAGCGGCCCACGGTGTGGTCGAACGTTCCCGACCTCGAGGACACGATCATCCTCAGTTCTCGGCGTCGACCCCCCACCGTGCAGCCGTACGAACGCCCGGTGGAAGCTCAGGCGAAGCAAGCGTCAGCCACGACCGCTCAAGAGGCGGCACGATTGCGAGCGCGCGTTGCAGCGCAAGTGAAGCCTCCTCAGCAGTCGTCGGCACCGCCAGCATCCGCGTCGTCTGCGTTGTACTACCGAGTGCAACTCGACGGATCGGGGCAGGCTCACTCGCTTGAGCATGCGTGCGTATTCGGTCGTGATCCGCGACCACCGCGCATCGTTAAAGGTGTTGGACCACGTTTGGTTGCGGTGCAATCGCCGCTGCGGGAAGTCTCTGAGACGCACGTCGAAGTGCGACAATTGGGAGCTTCGGTGATCGTGACTGATCTTCGATCGACGAACGGGTCCATCGTTCAAGTGCCAGGCAATGCTGCACGAAAACTCCGTCAGGGTGAGTCGGTGGTCGTTTCGACCGGCACGCTAGTGGATATTGGTGACGGAAACATCATTCGGATTCTGCCTCGGCGGCGTCTGGAGTAAAACGGGCAGGAAGGTAGCCGTGACCGAAATCGGCGGCAACAACCCGAAGCACACCATCGCTCTACCAGGGCGAGAACAGCAAACGTTTACGTTTGCGTGGGCTGCGGGAACTCATACGGGCCATCGGCGCGCCGCAAACGAGGACAGCTACGTCGCGCGTTCTCCGATGTTTGCTGTCGCAGATGGCATGGGCGGCCACTCTGCCGGCGATTTGGCGAGCGCTGCCGTTGTCGAGCGACTGGATGACGCGATCACGGGAGACTTCTTGCCAGCCCGGGCCGTTGAGCGAGCTCTCGAACGAGCAACGGACTACATCGGACTTATCGCTCAAGATAGCGAGTTGGGGGTCGGTACGACGGTAACGGGTGTCGTCGTCACGGAGCACCACGAATCGGCAAGCTTCGCTGTCTTTAATGTCGGTGACAGCCGCGTTTACGACTACGAGAACGATCGATTGGTACAGGTCACGCGAGACCACTCGGTTGTTCAGGATCTTGTGGACGCCGGGGTGATTTCGCGCGAAGAAGCGGAGGATCATCCTGATGCCAACATCATCACTCGCGCGGTGGGCTTCAACGCGACCCCATCGCCCGACTTCTGGATGCTGCCGATTCAGCGCGGTCAACGGCTCTTGATTTGCTCGGATGGCCTTACCCGCGAGGTCTCCGACGTCGAGATTTCGCAGATTTTCGCGAAGCATAATTCGGCAGAGGAAACAGTCTCAGAACTCATTGATTCTGCACTCGACAGCGGCGGCCGCGACAACATCACGGCAATTGTCATTGACGTGTTAGAAGTGCCTACAGCGACATAGTCGTCTAGTCCTCCATACTGGGGACAGACCATCTGACCCCAAACAAGGGGCAGAATCCGATTTGTGAGTGCTTTCCTCACTTAGAATGATCGAACTCGACGACATGTTAGGGGTGTTTCTGTGGCTCGAAGACTGCCCTCAGATCCGCCTGCCCTGCCCGGGTTCTCACATGTGCACGTTTTGGGCTCCGGTGGATTCGCCGATGTGTTCTTGTATGAGCAGAATATGCCGCGTCGCCAAGTCGCCGTCAAGGTTATGCTCAGCGAGGTCGTCAACGACCAGGTTCGCCTCATGTTTCAGGCTGAAGCGAACCTTATGGCGCAGCTCAGTTCGCATCCTTCAATCCTCACCGTGTACCAGGCGAGCGTCTCGTCTGACGGTCGCCCCTACTTGGTGATGGAACTGTGTTCCTCCACGCTCAGCCAGCGCTACCGCCTGGAGCGACTTCCCGTGCCCGAGGTGCTGCGGATCGCCATCAAGATCGGTAGCGCGATCGAGACTGCCCACCGCGCCGGTGTCTTGCACCGCGACATCAAGCCTTCCAATATTCTGACGACCGCATACGGCCATCCTGTGCTCTCAGACTTCGGTATCGCGGCAACGCTGAGTGAGTCCGAGAATCTTGAAGCCGTGGGAATGTCGATCCCGTGGTCTGCTCCAGAAGTGTTGATGGATGAGACGGCCGGCACTATTGAATCCGAGCTGTGGTCCTATGCCGCGACGGTGTACTCGCTCCTAGCGGGGCGTTCCCCCTTCGAGGTGCCGGGGGAGTCGAACAAGTCGACAGACCTTATTTCTCGAATCAACCGCGCGAAGCCCCGTACGACCGGTCGCAGCGATGTGCCCGAGAGTCTTGAACGTGCGCTCAACCGGGCGATGTCACGCAAACCTGAAGCGCGCCAGGGCAGCGTGCTAGAACTCGTGCACGAGCTGCAGGCCGTGGAATCTGAGCTCGGCCTCTCCCAGACCGCCATAGAAGTTGCTATGGATGACTGGGCGCTCGCAACCGTGGCTGAGCTTGAAGACCGCACTCGGGTTCGTCCGGGTCAAGCTGCACCGATGACGTCGTCACAGCGTCGCAAACGCCGGCGCCCTGCCGCGGTCGACGACAGCTTTGGTTCATTCGAGAGTGAAGCGGCAGAGGGCAAGATGTCTCGCCGCAAGACAGGAATGAGTCCGATTCCGCGTACTCGCGGCATGCAAACTATTGCGTGGATTGGTGTTGCGGTCGCCGCGCTCGTGGTCGTGCTCGGCGCCACCGTCACGCTCGTGCAATTGCAGACTGGTTCCACCGACATCCCGACTGTGAGCGACATTAGCGCTACGGTCTCGACCGATGTCGTTGAGTTCTCGTGGTTCGATCCTGGACTCGAACCAGGTGACTCATACCAAATCACAACAACAGACAACCAACCACCGCTGCAACAGCGAGAACCCAGCTTTGTGGTTGACGCTGAGTCTGGCGAAAACGTCTGCATCTCTGTGACAGTGACCCGCGACGGCAAATCGGGCGCAGCGAGCGCGCAGAAATGCGCGGTGTTGCCGTGATGATGGGTGGCTGTGATTAAGCGCTGGGGCAAAGCGCGTCGCTCAACAGTGATCGGCGTGGTGAGTGTCTCTGCGATCGTGGCGTTGGTAGCCACGGTCGCAATTGTGTCGACCGGTTACACCGCACAGCAGGTCGACTTGGCAGACGGTGCTGTCTGGGTGGCGAACAATCAAGAGCAAGCGATCGGGCGCGCGAGCACGGAAGTTCTTGAGATCAACTCTGTCGTGAATGCGCGGAGTGCTGACCTCGAAGTTATTCAGCACGGCGAGAGTGTTTTGCTATTCGACCGATCGGAAAGTGCGATCGATGTTGTCGATCCCGCCGTGTCCGAGATCGAGGAGAGCGTCGCTCTTCCGCCCAATCAGCCCGAGGTCTATTTCGCGGGAGACAACGTTGTTGTTCTCGAACATGGCACGGGCGACCTCTGGATTAGGTCCTACGAGGACTTCCTCAATTTCGATGCGGAATCACCGGCATCCTTGAGCCTGGGCGCTGATGCGATCGTCAGCGTTGACGACGACGGCTTACTCTTCGCGTTCTCTCCGTCGACAAGCCAACTCTTCCGGGTAAACGCGGCGATTTCTGACACCGCTGAATCAAGCGTGAGTCTAGAACTCGACCCCAATGCGGAACTCAGCATTACTTCGGTTGCTGGTCAATGGGCCGTTCTCGATTCGGATGCCGAACTGCTGTACATGGACGGTCGCACTGTCGACCTCACCGGCCTCGTGGACGGCGGCAACGGCACGGTTGTGCAGATTCCCTCGATAAACGGTGAGCGCGTGCTTATCGGATACAGCCAGGGAGTCATTAGCGTTCCGCTCAGCGGCGCCGCAGCGGTAGGGCTCGCTACGGGTCAATCCGGGGTCGCGGCACCTCCGCTCCGCTTGGGCGATTGCGAGTTCGCCGCCTGGACGAGTGGCGAGAACTGGCGCCGCTGCCCCAGCGATGCCGGTGAGGGTGTCATGCTGCAACTGAGCGGAATGGAAGCTAACGCGCAGCTCTCCTATTCGGTCAATGGTTCGCGCGCCGTGCTCAACGACCGTCTCTCCGGCCGGACGTGGGCGGTACAAAGCTCCGGTGAGTTGATCGACAACTGGAACCAACTCATCACGGCTGAAGATGAAGAGCCTGAAGTTGAACAGAACCTTCTCGACGTCGAACCAGAGGTTGACACTGTTCAGCAACCCCCGGTCGCGGTAGACGACAGCTTTGGAGCTCGCCCCGGGCGTGCCACCGTCTTGCCCGTTTTGCTCAACGACTACGACGCCAATGGCGATGTGCTGGTGGTGGAGAGTCTTCCGACGATCAACCCCAGCATCGGACGAATCGACCGCATCAACGAGCGCCAGCAGATTCAGATCACGCTCGAACCCGGTGCGAGTGGTCAAGTCAGTTTCGACTACACCGTCAGCGATGGTCGCGGGGGTACCGCCAGCGCGACCGCAACGATTGATATCCGAGCCGACTCCGAGAATTCACCGCCAGAACAGGTGCGAGCGACGAAATTTACGGTGCAGTCTGGCGGCCGTGTATCCAACCAAATCTTGGGCGACTGGGTCGACCCTGATGGCGACCCTTTTTACTTGACGAGCGCCTCCGTTTCGGCACCTGATGCTGTCAGCTACAAGCCGGGGGGAGACCTCGTCTTCTCGGACTCTGGTGCTGGTGGAGAACTCAAGGTCGTCACCCTCGTCGTATCGGATGGCACGAGCGAAAGCTCGGGCGGTGTATCCGTTTCGGTCAAACCAGCGGGCGAAGTGCCCATCGAGGCAGACCCGTTCGTTGTGCTCGCCTATGCGGGCAAGGAAGTCACCGTCTCGCCGCTGAGCCACGTGCGCGGAGGCAACGGCAACATCCGCCTCAATAGCGTTCCCGCGAAGACGGGCGCTCAAGTCTTGCCGAGCTACGAGACCGGTACCTTCCGATTCCAGAGCGACGAAATTCGAAGCCACAACCTCGAATATGTCGTCACCGATGGCAACCTCACGTTCACCGCAATTGTGCGAATCGATGTGGTTGCTCCGCCAGACGCCAACACCTCGCCCATTACCGTTCCGAAAACTGTCTTCGTGCAAACTCTTCAGAACGAGCGAATCGATGTCGCTGGTACCGACGTAGACCCGGCCGGTGGAGTGCTGCTGGTCACCGAGATCATGAACCTTCCCGTGAGCTCGGGCGTTCGTGCAGAAATCTTGGAACAACGACTCGTTCGTGTGAGCTTGGAGGCCCCACTCGATGACGGGCCGGTCAGCTTCAACTACCGCATCAGCAATGGGTTAGCGGATGCCGTTGGTGTCATCACGGTTGTCGAAATTGCGGCACCGTCCCGGCTTCAAGCGCCGATCGCGAACGACGACTCCGTCACCGTTCGTGTGGGACAAGCCGTCGACATCCGCGTGCTCGACAATGACGAACACCCCGATGGGCTCGAACTGACTCTGGTGCCGAAGCTTGCGCAAGACCTCCCTGAAGACTCGGGACTGCTCTTTGCCTCCGGCGAAGTGCTGCGCTACCTTGCGCCTGATCGCACGGGAAACTTCACGGCCGCGTACCAAGTTGCTGGCCCCGATGGACAGTCGGCAACCGCGATCGTGCGAATCGCGGTGCGCGAGCTCGACGCCTCAAGCAATAACCCTCCTGTGCCCCCAACAGTGACAGCCCGCGTGCTGGCAGGCGACACCGTGCGCGTGCAGATTCCGCTGACATCGGCAGACCCCGACGGCGACTCGGTGCAGTTGCTTGGCCAAGCGACGAACCCGAGCAAGGGTGCCGTCATCGATGTTGAGTCCAATACCTTCGTTTATCAGGCTGGTGAGTACTCGGCCGGAACCGACACCTTTAGCTACACCCTCATTGACTCCCTCGGTGCGCGCGCAAACGGCGAAATCAACATCGGGATTAGTCCGCGCCTTGATGGTGCCCGCAACCCGGTAGCGATCATCGATGAAGTGACGGTCAAGCCGGGCATCACTGTGTCGGTGCAGGTGCTCGCGAATGACTCCGACCCCGACGGCAGCCAGCTGTCGGTGGTGTCGGTAGAGCCCAACGATTCCACCACCGTCGCAGAGATCGATGGGGATGTGGTGAAGGTCACGCCGCCCGAAGAACCTGGCGACTACGGCATCATTTACGTCATCGAAAACGAGACGGGCGGCTCGAGCCAAAACTTCATCCGCGTTACCGTCGACCCCGAGGCCAAACCGGCGTATCCCATCGCCACCGATAGCGTCTTGACCCTCTCAGATGTGCTGGATCGCAACCGCGTCACTGTCGATGTTCTCTCGGGAGTGTTCTTTGCCGACGGCGACCCCGGAACCCTCACGCTTGGGATCTACCCGGGCTACGGCGATGCAGCCCGCGTGACATCAGACAAGCAGATCGAAGTCTCTGTGGGAGATGTCGGGCAAATCATTCCCTTCCGTGTGACGAACCCCGCCGACCCCACCGTCTTCAGCTACGCGTTCATTAAGGTGCCGGGATATAACGACGCTTTGCCGCAAATTGATCGCCGAGCTCAGAAACTCAGCATCAATAGTGAGAGCACGCTCGTAATCGACCTCAACGACTACATCATCGCGGTCGGCGACAAGCCCGTGCGCCTCACCGACTCCAGCACAGTGCTGGCCACCCACAGCGATGGCGCTGACCTCGTGCGCGACGAGGACACTCTCGTCTTCACTTCGGCGGAAAAGTACTTTGGGCCGGCATCCATTTCGTTCGAAGTGACCGATGGCACTTCGGCGACAGATCCTGAGGGCCGTACAGCTATTTTGGTGCTGCCCATCGACGTGCTTCCCCGCGACAATCAAGCCCCCGTTTTCGGCGGCGCTGTCATCGACTTTGAACCGGGTCAGGAAAAGGAGATCGATCTCCTCAAGCTGACGAACTACCCGTACCCTGACGACCTCGACGAGCTCGCTTATTCGGTCCTGAGCCCGCTGCCGGAAGGCTTCAGCTACGCGCTCGAGGGCACGATGTTGACGCTTCGGGCGAACAACAGCGCGTTCAAGGGAACGCGCACCTCGATTTCGCTCGGTGTTCGCGATGATCTCTCCGAGGGCAAATCTGGTCGCATCGAGTTGAACGTGGTGCCGTCAACGCGCCCCCTCGCGAGCCCAGCCGCCGACCTCGCTATTGCGAAACGCGGCGAGACAACTGTCGTTGATGTGCTTGCCAATGATGCCTCCACCAACCCCTTCCCCGGAGCGCCACTGCGAGTGGTCGATATCCGTGGACTCGGTGGCGGATCTATTCCCACGGGACTCTCGATCGTCCCGAGCAGTGACAACAGCACACTGACCGTCACAGTCTCTAGCGAAGCGGTTCCTGGTGACGTAAACCTGCAATATCGCGTCGCGGATGCCACCAATGACGTGACGCGGTATGTCTGGGGCACGGTTGTCGTGTCGGTCCAAGACAAACCAGACCCGGTTTCGAACCTCGGACCGAGCGGTTTTGGCGACAAGACGATCATGATGCGCTGGAACGCTGGGCCGGCCAACAACTCGGCAATCACTTCGTACCGGGTGACGACGAAAGCCGCTGGTGTACTCGTCAACACGGTCGAGTGTGCTGGAACGACGTGCGCGATTCCGACCACCGGAAACGGACCAACCAACTCCGTCAAGGTCACTGTCGTAGCGATCAACGCCATTGGAGAATCGGACCCCGTTACGCTTGCCGACTCTGTGTGGTCAGACATCATCCCCGTAGCGCCGACGACGCTCAGCGCATCACCCCTTGATCATGGACTTCGCCTGACGTGGAATGCGGTGCCGACACCGGCAGGCGGTTCCGCTGTTGACCGCTACCGTGTTGTCGTCGGTGGCTTCGAAACGACGCTCGGCCTTGCTCAGTGTGATGGCACTACCTGCACGTGGGAGACTCCGTCAACGTGGGTACTCGACAACGGCGTAGCCGTGACATACACCGTGAGCCCACGAAATGCTGCCTACACCGCGCTCTCGGTCTGGAACACGAGTGAACCGCGCAGTGCGATCCCAGCCGGTCCGCCCATCGCTCTCACTGCGCCGGTGGCTACCGTCGTCAACGACACCACCGCTGAATTGACCTGGCCCGCTGCGTTCAACGAAAACGGTCGCCCGGTAACCGCCTACACAGCAGCGGCCTATACCGGCGCCGAGCCAACCTGTTCGGCGAACGGCTCGATCACCGCCAGGGGCGCGAAGCTAGCATCGGTTGGCTCGGGCACATCAGCGACCTTCAGCGGACTCTCGCCTAACCGCACGTACACGATGGTGGTATTCGCCTTCAACGGCCAAGGCTGCACGGCGTCGCCGACGGTTGTCGCCCATACCCCGCCAGCCGTTGTGACGGCGCTCACGACCGCAGGCCCGGTGGCGAACGGAAACCGCTTTGACTTCACCGTGAACGGGGGAGCGATGGGCTCTGACACGCTCAACAGCGACTACACCCTGTACTACAGGCTCAGCGGTGGCAGCGTTCCGGGAACCATCTACGGGCCAGTAGCTCTCGGCTCCTTCCTCACCGCTGATGGCGGCCAGCAGTACGGTCAAAACATCTCCGTGGAAGTTCGTGCCTGCCGCAGCTACGGATCAGGACCAATCTGTCAGCCCGAATGGTCAGCACCCTTTGCGCTCGGCATTCCCGTGAATCCTTCCGTAGCGGGGCTGACGTTCACTTCGGATAATGATGTGCTGAACGAAAGTGGCACCTTCGAATGGCTCGATTGGCCAAGCGGAACGTACGAGAGTGTGCGCTACCGTTGCGGCGGACTCACCTTAGGTCCGTGGCAGACGGCAGACACCACCGTGCCTGGCGGAAGTTGTCACGCCGATGTGGCGCTCCTCGTGGCGAACCCCACGCTCGTTATTCGCGTGATCGCCAATGGCGGTCAGATCTACGACAGAACTTATAACGGATATGACTATGACTAGAGGTGCGCTATGACCATGACTCCCGACGAAGCCGCATGGTTCGCGGAAAGCTTTAATCGACTCGTGACGAACGTCGAGCAAGTTCTGCTCGGAAAAACGTTCGTCGTGCGCCTTGGCTTCACGGCACTACTGAGCGAAGGGCACCTACTTCTCGAGGACTACCCCGGAACGGGAAAGACCTCGTTTGCTCGCGCCATTGCGCAGAGCGTCTCGGGAACGACCAACCGCATCCAGTTCACTCCCGACCTTTTGCCGGGTGACATCACCGGTGTCAGCATCTTTGATCAGCGCGATAACAAGTTCGAATTTCACGCCGGACCGATTTTCTCCAACATCGTTCTCGCCGACGAAATCAACCGCGCAAGCCCCAAGACCCAGGCCGCTCTTCTTGAAGTGATGGAAGAGGGGCAAGTGACTGTCGACGGAGTCACGCACCCCGTTGGCTCGCCGTTCATGGTCATCGCAACCCAAAACCCTATCGAGCAAGCCGGAACGTATCGCCTGCCCGAAGCACAACTTGACCGCTTCTTGATGAAGGCCTCCATCGGATACCCCGACCGTGCGTCCACGCTGCGCATCCTCGACGGTGCCGGCGTCGCCGCACACTCGACCGCCATCGAGCCTGTCGTGAGCGCAGAACTCGTCGTCGAAATGGCGCAGCTCGCACGCACAGTGCACGTCGATCCCACAATCAACGACTACGTGAGTCGCCTAGTCGAAGCGACGCGAAGCGCTGCCGAAGTGCGTCTCGGTGTGAGTGTTCGCGGTGCGCTGGCATTGATCCGAGCAGCAAAGACTCTCGCAGCGTCTAATGGCCGTCACTACGTTGTGCCGGATGACGTCAAGGCTCTTGCCGAATCGGTTTTGGCTCATCGTCTCGTCATCGATGCTGAAGCCGAGTTCGAGGGCGTTACTGCCTCAAGCGTGATCGCTCAGATTCTGATCGAGAACCCACCGCCCACAGAGCGGCAAGCCGTGTGAGTTCACTCCTCAACCGCTCGGCGAAAGGGCAGCCACAGTACACCGCGCCGGAACAATCAGGTCCGAGCGGCGATAAGTCACGCTCGGATGCAGACTTTCCCACCGCTATTCGTGGCCTCGACAATGCGCGAACGCGGCTCGTCGGTTACCGCACGGGGTTTCTTGCTGACCTGATTGTCGCGCTTGTCCGTTTCGCGGTGCTGGCACGCGCGACCTTTTCCCGGTACGCCAAACGCATTACGGCAGTCGTCACCCCTGTCGGCTGGGTCGTGCTTGTGCTCGTGCCGGTCACGCTCATCGTGGGGTACACGATCGCCTGGCAAGAACTTGTCGTCGTAGGGTTTGCGCTCGCTGCAATCGCGCTCATGGCCGCGATTTATCTCTTTGGGCGCAGTCAATTAACGATCAGCCTTCACGTGGGGCACCATCGTGTCGTCGTCGGTGAGCTCGCGACCGGCGAGGTACGGGGAGAAAACGAAGGCAAGCGTCGCAGTCTCGGCGTTATCGCGGAGATCCCCGTTGCGGCCACCTATGCCGAAGCCGTGTTACCGAGTTTGCGCCAGGGCAGTTCGGCGACTCACGAGTTTCCGATCCCTACTCATCGACGCGGTGTCATTACAGTCGGCCCCGTGCGCACGGTGCGTGCCGACCCGGTGGGACTCGTGCGCCGCGAGCTGGTCTGGACCGAGTCCGCAGAAGTTTTTGTGCACCCCCGCACCATCAGCATCCCGAGTGTGAGCACGGGACTAATCCGCGACTTGGAAGGTAACCCCACCAAGGACCTCGCCAACAACGACATCTCGTTTCACGCGCTGCGGGAGTACGTGCGCGGTGACGAGCGACGCAACATCCACTGGAAAACAACAGCTCGTACAGGCCGCTACATGGTGCGCCAGTTTGAGGAAACCCGACGCAGCCACCTGGTCATCGCCTTGAGCTTGGCGACGACCGACTACTCGAACGACTACGAGTTCGAAATGGCAGTGAGCGTCGCTGGTTCGCTTGGCGCTCAGGCGATCCGGGATGCCCGCACGGTGACAGTCGTCGCGAGTGAGCAAACGCCGCAGTTTGCCAAGAGAAAGATCTTCGCGGTAAGGGCGCTTTCTACCCTCACTGGTACCCGCCTTCTTGATGACCTCACCCGCGTTCAACGTGCCGATACAGCGCTGCGCCTCATCGACGTCGCGCGCGTAACGTCAGAGCAGACCAGTGGAGTTTCTGTTGCGTTCTTGATCTGTGGATCGACGGTGACTTCGCAGCAGTTGCGTGCAGCGTCGACCAAATTCGCGACGAATGTCGAAGTGGTAGCGATTGTGTGTGACCCGGAAGCGGTTCCGGGGCTACGACGAGTTTCAGGACTCAGTGTGCTCACCATCGGGTATCTCGAAGAACTCAAGAGAGCCCTCGCACGATCGGCGGGTGCATGACCGCACCAGTCTCTCGATCCTTCGTTGTTGTCTCCGGAGCTCTGCTCTGGGTCACTGTCGCGCTCGCATCTGCAGCGCTGTGGCCGATTTATCGCACGACAGATCTCACCGTATTGATCGCTGTCGGCGTGCTTGCAGGCTCTGCGGTGGCCATCGTCTCGCTCTGGCGTCGCTGGTCATTCCTGACGACGTCGGTGGTCGCCGTGATCGTGTTCGTGGTCATCGGTGTTCCCGTGGCGGTCCCGTCAGAGACGCAATGGGGAGTCGTGCCGACACCCGAGGGCCTGAGCGACCTTGTGTTGGGTGTGGCGCTCGGATGGAAACAGTTGCTGACCATTTCGCTGCCGGTCGGAAACTATCAAGCTCTACTCGTGCCCGCCCTTGTTCTGGTGTTTTTCGGCACCGTTATCTCTTTGAGCGTCGCATATCGCACGGCTCTCGCGGAATTGTCTGTCGTGCCATCAATCGTCATTTTTGTCATGGCAATCGCACTGGGCCCGACCTACCCCGACCAGCCTGTACCTCTCGCGCTGGCGCTCCTGATTGTGATTGCGCTCGCGATGGTGTGGTTCCGTTGGCGTCGTCGTCGCGACACCGTCAATGCCCTTGAAGCAGCGATGGATGCGCCCGGAGTCGCTCGACGCAAACGCGAGTTCGGATTCGCCGGTGTACGCACCATGGTCAGCGCTGTCGTCATCTTGGCTATTGCCTCGGGAGTGGCGTTGGTGGCGGCGAACGTGGCACCGCCTACAAACAATCGTGCCGTGCTCAGGACGGCGATTGTGGAGCCATTCGATCCTCGCGATTATGTGAGCCCGCTTTCGGGCTTCCGTCGCTATTGGCAGCCCAGCACCGCGAACTCTGTGTTGTTTGAGGTGTCGGGAGTTCCGCTGGGTACCCGCGTGAGACTAGCGACACTCGATAGCTACAACGGTGTCGTGTATGCGGTGGGTAGCGGACGAGTCTCGAGTGAGTCGGGTTCGTTCTCGCGAGTACCGTCTCGTTTCGATCAATCCGACGTTGACGGTGATCAGGTCGATTTGACGATCACGATCGCAGGCTATGAGGGCGTCTGGCTACCTACTGTCGGCCTATTCGAGCAGGTCGATTTCTTCGGTGAGCGCGCACCGGATCTTCGTGATTCCTTCTACTACAACAAAGTTTCCGGAACGGCCGCGGTTGTTGGCGGAGTTGAGAGCGGAGATACCTACACGTTTGAGGGCGTTGTCCCGGTGCAACCGAGCGCCGAAGAACTCAGCACGGTAACGCCTGGGCTGGCAGAAGTGCCCCCGGTCCAAGATTCGCCGGAAGAACTCACCGAGCGGCTGGACCAATACGTTCGCGCAGTAACGACGCCGGGGGAGCGCCTCACCGCCATGCTCGACGGCCTCGCGGCCGATGGTTACATCAGCCACGGGGTCGGTATTGATGAACCCGCCAGTAGGTCGGGGCATTCTGCCGATCGTATTGCGGAGCTGTTTACTGCCCCACGCATGATTGGTGATGGCGAACAATATGCGGTGGCCGCATCCGTGATGGCGAATGAACTGGGATTCCCCACCCGCGTTGTTCTCGGGTTTATTACCTCAGATCCTCAAATTCGAGGCGACGACGTTTCTGCGTGGATCGAAGTGAACACAGCCGAGTACGGCTGGGTCACGATCGATCCCAACCCGCCGCTGCGCGAGATTCCGGAAGAGAATCCTGACGACATTGCGCAGGTTGCGCGGCCCCAAACTGTGGTTCAGCCGCCCGAAATTGAATCGGACACGACCAACCGCCAGTCGAATCCTGACAGCGAACAGGCGCTGCAACCTGACCTCGACCCTGTGCTCCAAGCCGTGCTCGCCGTATTGCGAGTTGCGGGCTGGACGCTGTTGGTGATCTTGGTCATTGCGGCACCTTTCCTGCTGATTATTGCCGCGAAGGTGCGACGCCGTCAGCTTCGTAAGCGTGCCGATTCGACGGTCGAACAGATCAGCGGTGGATGGCAAGAATTCGAGGATTCCCTCATCGACCACGGCTATTCGCCCCCCATATCGGGAACACGAACGGAAGTCGCTGCTGTGATGGCCACTCCGGATGCTCGCGGACTCGCCGAGCACGCTGACCGTGCGATTTTCTCCGGAGCTGAACCGGAAACTGTTGAAGCCGACGCGTTCTGGACGAACGTGACGGAACTGGAAACTCAACTCAATACTGGACTGTCGCGCTGGGCGCGGTTCAGGACCAAAATATCACTGCGATCGCTCGGTGGTTATAGTGTCACAAGTCTGTTTAAGCGATAGAGGACCACCCGTGAATTGCTCTTTCTGCGCGACGCAACTACCCGCCGATGCCGTCTATTGTGCTGAGTGTGGGCGGCCTGCGATGTCTCGTCGCGCCCGCCGGGGTGCTGTCGGAGGCGACGTGACCCCGCCTGCTGCTGTCGCTCCTGCGCGTTCTGAGCGCGCGGAAGGCGCCGCCGATGAAACACCAACGAACCTGCGTCGCCGTCGGAATCGTGGGTCCGCTGCGGCTGATTCCGCTGCGGCTGCGGCTGCGACGAGCTCCGTTCCCGAACACGCTGAAGAGGCACCGGCTGGGCACAATCCGGCTACGGCATCCGATGGTGTGGATGCTTCTGCCCCCGTGCTCGCCGAGCTGGCGCCTGTCAGCGTAGAGAAGCCGGTGGACGTTGCCGAGAACGCGTCAGCCGACGCTGTGGCCATAGACGATGTCGACTCGGACAACGGCACAGAGCTGCCTGCAGCACTTCGCGATGCCTTGGTGTCAGCGCCTGACGTGCTGGCGGATGGCGCCCGCACGCTGCGGCTGGGTGACCCGCTTGTGCTCTCGGCTGCCGCTGACGTAGTTCGTTCCGAGGCTGATGCTTCGCGTGCAGAGCAATCCGCGGAGGCGGTCGTGTCTGACTCCGCCGACGTTGAGATCCCGAGCGATGCAGCGCCAGCTGCTGCGGACGAGCCGGAACACCCTATTCCGTTCGATGAAGACGGCCCCTATGACGAGGTGCTTCCGTTCGATGAGGACGGCCCCTACGACGAGGTCGCAAACCCTGCGCTTCTCACCTTCGACCAGAACCTCCCCGTCGCATCGACCGCCGCGCCGGATGCTGAACCGTACTTCACGACAGTTGCGGAAGCGGCTGCTGCGCTTGCAGCCGAACCTTCCTCTGGCGGCGTAGTCGACGATGACTTTGTGCGCGAACAGCCACAATCTGACACGAACGAAAGCTGGCGAGGTATGCCGGCGCCGATCCTCGAGGAATCGACTCCGCTCGCGGTAGATGCGGATTATGTCGCGGTCGCTGACGAAAAACAGGACACTGACGCTGCGCCCGAACCGGCGACCGACGAGGCTCCCGAGCGTGCGGTAGTTGAGCCCGTGGCTACTGTCGAGCCCGAGCCCGAGCCCGAGCCCGAGCCCGAGCCCGAACCCCAGGCTGATGCCGAGGCTGATGCCGAGCCAGTCAGCAATGTTGAGCCCGTCGCCGAAATTGAACGGGAGACCGATCCCGCGGCCGCTGAATCGGAGGTTTCCGAGTTCGTGCGTGCCGAAGAAGTCGCAGCCGAATCTGCGGAAGAGCCCGAAACTCACTCGGAATCTCAGGCTGACACGGAAGCCGATGGGACGACGGCAGAGATCGACGTCGAAGCACACGAACCGAATGAACCGGAGCCTGTCGCAGAGTTTGTAGCGCACGATGCTGATGCTGCGGTTGGTGAGCCCGAGGCGCGCCTTGAAGCGCTTGTTGAGCCTGAACTGGCCGGATCGTCCGAGTCCGAGGCATCGCTCGACACGAAGCTTGAGTCCGGCGCCGACGCTGAAGTAGTGCTCGAACCGGAACTCGATTCCGCGCCAGAGCCTGAGCCCGAGCCCGAGCCCGAGCCCGAGCCCGAACCTGAGCCAGAGCCAGAGCCAGAGCCAGAACCTGAACCAGAACCAGAACCGCTAGTGGAACCTGAGCCGCTTGTAGAGCCAGCACCGCTTTCTCGGTCCGCTTTCGAGCCCGACTTGAGTAAGTTGGGTCGTCCTGAGGCTGTCGAAGAAGAGCCAGTGCGCCTTCACGTGAAGCCAGTACGTCCGTTGGGTGAGGAACCGCTCTTCACGACTGCAGAGCGCTTGCGTGCATCCGCCTTCGCGCCCGTCGCCTCTGAACGTGTCGATAGCCAGCCAGCTCCCTCTGCGGTAGCCGGGCCCGAAGAATCGGCCGCTGTTGCAACCGGACCGGCACCCCACGGAGCAGGAGAGCACGGGACCCAACCGCGCGGTGAAGTCGCGGCGGCGGTAGCAGCTGTCCAAGCAGAGCCCGCAGTCGAGGAAGCGGCCGCACTGATTGGCTCATCCGTTGAGACGTGTCAGCAGTGTGGCACCGTTCTGGCTGAATCCGACATCTTCTGTGGCTCCTGCGGTTTCGTGCGTCACGGCGTTGGCCCTGGTGCTCGCGCCGCAGCATCCACGCCACACACCATCGTGCAGGAAGCAGCTTCTTCCGACGAAAGTGCACATGACCAGGTAGAGACGATCGACCACAGCGAGGTCACGGCTGCTGAAGCTCTCGTCCCCGTGGCCGAAGACTCGCACGCTCCGCTTGCGAACGACATGGAGCTGGATGCAGAGATGCCAGCGGCTACAGAGTCGGCCGCAGCGCCAGATGCTGAGGCAGCAGCCCCAGAAGCGCTGCAGCCAGTCGAAGCCGCAGCTCCCATTGCCGAGCAGTCAGTAGTGAGTGATGAGTTCGCCTCCGTGACTGAACCGGAGCCATTGCTCGAGCCGGAGCCATATTCCTCGGCGGCACCGGATCTGACAGTTGCACCCGATCTTGAGCCCGAAGGCGAGCCTGATGATGCTCTGGATGCCGCTGATGCGCTCTCTACGGGCTCGAAACCATTCTCGGTACTCGCTCCGCCTCCGAAGTCTCACCAGCGCGTAGAACTCCCCATCTCGCCGCCGGTGCCACTCGCATCCGTCGGCGCTGATGATGAGGATATTGAAGACACCCGGATCGTTGTTCGCAGCGTCACTGGTACTCGTTTCGTGCTCCAATTCAGCACGGGGGATAGCGTGATCGTGACAGGAACCGGCCTTGTCGGTCGTAATCCGATCCCAGAGCCTTCCGAAAAGTTCGACATCGTCGTGCCGATTACTGACCCCAGCAAGTCGGTGTCTAAGACTCACTTGGAGTTCGGGCAGATGAGTGGAGTGTTCTGGATCAGCGACCGGTATTCCGGAAACGGAACGATCGTTCGCGAGCCAGGCGGAGAGCCGAAGCGATGTGAGCCAGGCAAGCGCTACCGCGTCGTCCGCGGAACGCGAGTTGAAATCGGGGAACAGTTCTTCATCGTCAGCTAACGGGCTGCCGGCATTGAACGCAATGAGCGTATCGATCGCTGCAACCACCCCTGCACAGCGTGCATTAAGCGGGGCTCTCCACTGACGAGGGCGCGCTCTGTTGTGCGCTAGCCAGCCCTGGTGAAGTAGGGACGTGACCGAATCTCGAACCCCTGACACCCGTGTTTTCTTGCCTGCTCCACCGCAGGCGCCTGCCCCCTTTCGATTCCCGCTAGTGGCCGCCACGGTACCGGTGGTGGCGTCGGTCGCGATCTGGCTGATCACTGGCTCGACCTTTGCCCTCCTTTTCGCCGCTTTGGGGCCATTGGCAGCGACCGGTAGCTACATCGATTCACGAGTGACGGCGCGCAGAACGAGGCGCGTCGAACGGGCACGCTTCTGTGCCGACACAGCCACGACGGCGAAAGAAATTCGCGCCTACCATCGCCGCGAACTCGTCGAACTGGCTGAAAAAACCCCTGCGGCGATCATGTTGGTCAATGACGTACTCACTGATGCGTCGAAGTGGATGCGCGAGCCCCACGATGTCCTTCCCGTCCACCTCGGCTACGGCAGTGTACGCAGCAGCATCGCCATTGATCGCACTGCGGCGCATGACGCTGTGTCGACAGACGTCGAAGACACGTATCGGAGTCTGACGGAGCAGGCAGAGCATCTGAGCCGAGCGCCGATTGCTGTGAACGCGCGCCTAGGTATCGCGCTCTGTGGCAACAGCCCGATGGCGTTGTCACTGGCACGATCACTCGCGATCCAACTCGCTCGCACCCTCGCACCCACCTCAAGCTGGGTGCGACTCACAGGAGTATTCGCAACAGAATCCTGGGGAGAACGACTCCCGCACCGACTGTTGCGTTCGAGTGGAGCAACAGAGCGGGGTGCGGATGCTGCTGGAACGGGCGGAGAGATCGCGAGCGTGCAGTGGGGAACGCTTGGCGATTCCCAGCCCCGCGTTTCCATCACGATAGTGGGGGAAGAAAACCAAGTGCCGAGCGGGCATCGCATTGTGATCCGCACGAACGCCGCGAGCGTGGCTGTGGTTAGACATCCTGACCGTCATCAACGCCGCGACTTCGAGCCGTCGTTTCTCGGCAGAGAGCAAGCGTTAGTTTGGGTACGAGCGGCACACGATATCGCTGCCCGCGATGGTCTTGCTTCGGGTCAGGATGTTCTTCCCGATTCACTTGCCTTCGATGAACTCGAGAAACGCCCCGTCTCGCTCCTCACCTCTCGAGTGGAATCTCGACGATCGCTAGCCGCGCGCCCCGCCGTCGCGGTGTCAGGAGAGCTCAGTATTGATCTTGTTGTCAACGGGCCCCACGCCATCGTGGGCGGCACTACTGGTAGTGGCAAGAGCGAACTCCTCATTGCGTGGGTGCTCGCGATGGCGGCCGAAGTGTCGCCAGACGACGTGACCTTTTTGCTCGTCGATTTCAAAGGGGGCTCCGCGTTTGCGGCCCTCACCCAACTGCCGCACACCGTGGGCATCATTACCGATCTTGATGAGACAGCTGCGGCGCGGGCCTTCGCGAGTCTTCGTGCCGAGCTCCGATACCGCGAGCGTGCGCTGGCTCAGGCCGGCGTGCGAGATATCTCAGAGCTCGCGAGTGTGCCGCGTCTCGTGATCGTGGTTGATGAGTTCGCGGCGATGATGGCGGACTACCCACAGCTGCATGCTCTATTCAGCGATATCGCGGCGCGAGGCCGCTCGTTGGGCGTGCACCTGATCCTCTGTACGCAACGACCTTCCGGAGTTGTGCGCGACGCGCTTCTTGCTAACGCGGACCTGCGGATCTCCCTTCGCGTCAACAACGGTGCCGATAGTTCGGCCGTCATCGGCAGCGATCGCGCCGCCGAGCTACCGGCGGACGCCAAAGGTCGTGCGTGGGTTGCCCATGGCTCGTCCTCGGCCGAGCTCGTGCAGTTCGCGCTCGTCTCGCCTCACGATATTCGTCACGTTGCTGAGCGTTGGCCCGTCTCTGCTCCGCCGAGACGGCCGTGGTGCGAACCGCTCAGCGAGCACGTCGCGCTCGCCGCGGTGCTGGCGGCGGAGGACAACGACAGCGCACCCTCGGATGCAGTGAACTCAGACACTCTCTATTTTGGGTTGACAGATCTGCCTGAACTTCAACGCCACGGGCGTGCTGGCTGGTCCTCAGCCGCAGACGGGCACCTGTTGATCGTGGGGTCATCTGGCAGTGGAAAAACAACGGCTCTCACCACGCTTGCCCACATCAGCACGGCAACGGTGATCGTCATGAGTGCCGAGCCCGCCGCCTTCTGGGACACGCTCGCAGGCGCCTACGGTCGACTCGACTACAGCGATGACGCAGCGATACCGCGGCCACCAAGCCACATTGTGATTGACGACATCGATGCCGTGCTCGCTCGTTTCGACGATGAATACCGGGCTGTCGTTGTCGAACGGCTCACTCGCGTGCTGAGGGAAGGCCCCGCTAATAACATGTGGGTTATTGCGAGCGCCCAACGAATCACCTCACCGCTGCAGTCACTCTCACAGCTGATGCCGAGCGTTCTTCGCCTGCGTTTCAGCAGTAGGCAAGAATTCATTCTTTCCGGCGGGACCACGGATGAGTACATCCCCGCGGTGCCAGCAGGAGGAGGCCTCTGGCAGGGCAAGAGAGTGCAAATCGCGCAGAGTGATCACTACCTTCCGGTGGCAGAACGAAGTGCGACAACGACGCTGTCGGGCACCGAGCACATTGTTGTCGTCAGCAGTCGCCCCTCGGTCACCGCAGCAGCGTGTGCTGCTGCTGGCTGGGAAACAAGGCACGTCGAAGGGGCACCGGGAGCCGAACGGGAGCTCTTGGTTAGCCCGAATGAGCCGAGTTCTCCCATCGCGATCATCGGATCAGTCGATGAATGGCAATCACGGTGGGGTGCCCTGGCGGCGTTGCGCCCCCACGCCACCATCGTGCTCGATGGCTGCACCCTCAGCGACTACCGCCAACTTGCCCGCACTCGCGAGCTGCCGCCGCCGCTGACGGCAGGCTCACGCGAGTACTGGTGCCTTAGCGAAACTGGACCAGTTCGCCGGGTGCGGCTGCCTCACGCCAGCCACAGCGAGGTGCTGGCCCCACACCGCTAGCTGGTGAGCACGGTGCTTGTGACCCCAGTGGGAACAGCGAGCTCCGCAGCCACGACCAAAATCATGCGGTACCCGAATTGGGCACAATTATTGGGCGAATTTAGTTCGGAAACATGGAATTATTGCAACGAACCCGCAAGGCCCCTCCTAACTGGGGCTATAACAAAGCAGACCGCGCTCACTACCATCGGGGTAACTGGTGGGGGCGAAGGAGAAACAGTGACGAGACCACTTCCGCAGGATCCTGCGATCCAGCAGCTAATGCTGCAGGCGAAGCAATCTCAACTCAGCCGCAGGCGACTGCTGCAAGGAGCGGGGCTCGGTGCGTCCGCGCTCGCTCTCGCAGCATGTGCTGCGCCGGATGGGTCAGATGCGAATGATATTTCCGACAGCGACAACAAGCTCGTCTGGGCAAGCTGGCCGTCGTACATCGACGAAGACCTCAGCGGACGCTCTCCCACGCTTAAAGCTTTCTATGAGGAGACCGGCGTCGAGGTCGAATACAAGGCTGTCGTTGAAGACAACGTTGGTTTCTACCTGACGATGAAAGATCAGCTCTCGTTGGGCGAGCCGACAGGCACAGACATCATCTGTGTCAGCGACTGGATGGCAGCACGGCTCATCCGGTTCGGGTACGCCCAAGAGATGGACGCCGCGAACATCCCCAACAAAGTCAATCTCACAGAGTCGCTTGCGAGTCCCGACTTTGACCCTGATCGCAGCTACTCGCTTCCCTGGCAAAGTGGTTTTATCGGACTCGCGTGGAACGCTGAAGAGTACCCCCGTGGAGTGCTCTCGGTCGATCAACTCTGGAACGATGACCTCAAGGGCAAAGTTGTCGTCCTCGCCGAAATGCGCCACACCATGGGCATGCTGCTGCTTGCGCAGGGGATCGATATTGCCGAGGAAAACTGGGGTATCGAGGAATACAAGAAGGCAAGCGCCGTGCTCGAAGAGCACTTGACGTCGAAGCACATTCTTGGTGTTTACGGTAGTGAATACCTAGAGAAGCTCAAGTCGGGCGAAGCTATCGCCGGGTTCGCTCGCGCTGGAGACGTTGCCGTTCTCAATGCGCAAGCGGGTTACGAGAAATTTAAGTTCTTGCTTCCCGGTTCAGGCGGAACATTCTTCACTGACTCTCTCGTGATCCCTGCAGGTGCAGTCCACAAGGCGAGTGCAGAAAAGCTTATGAACTTCTACTACGAGCCTTCCGTCGCCACTGAAGTTGTGGAGTGGATTCACTGTGTGAGCCCCGTCGACGGAACGCTTGAGTACGCCATCGAGAACTTCCCGGCGCTGGCGTCGAATCAATTCACTTTCCCGAATGCGACGGCAATGTCGCGAGCGCGCACTTTCCGCACGCTCAGCACTACCGACGATCAGTCATTCAACGCTGAATTCCGCCGCATAACAGGCAAGGGTTAGCGCGCGAGTTCGCGGAGAGTTCTAGGCGAGCTCGAAACGGAGTTCGCCAACGGGTAGTCCACGGCCGAGCACCTGCTCGGTCGTGGCTGCCAGTACACCAGCCACAGCATCCGCATCGAGCGCGCCAGCTTCGGCCAACAGCGAAAGCCCGACGGGAAGCAGCGGTCGGATCGATCCGTCAAGAATCTTGAGGGTCACCGTGGTGCCGTCGGGGGCAGCGGCAATGAGCACGCCCTCGGCCCCGCGTTTCGCGATAATCCCGAGGGTGTCCATCGCCTCGGCAACCTGGGGCATGTCGAGTCCCCACGCGTTGGCCCGAATGGCGCTCACGAGGGCGGCGGCGTTCGGATCGGTGTCTGACGTGGCGGTAACCACGCGCTGAATGGCGGTGGCCAGTGAGACGAGGCTCATGGCAAAGACGGGAGCCCCGCATCCATCCGTTCCCTCATGGGCAAGCGGCTGACCCGTGAACTCAATCACCGTCTGCCGAATGCGCTCCTGCAGCGGATGCTCGTGCTCGAGGTAACTTTCTAGCGGCCACTCATTCACGACGCAGGCCGCCAAGAAGCTCGCGTGCTTGCCTGAACAGTTCATCGCGAGGCGACGGGGAGCGTCGGAGGCGCGTCGGGTTTCGGAGTCGGCTGGCCAGTCGGGTGGGCAGCGCAGGTCGTCTTCGGTAAGACCGTATGCGGCCAGAGTCGAAGCCACGACATCTTGGTGACGTTGGCTGCCGGTGTGGCTGGCGCTCGCTAGCACGAGCTGTTCGTCGGTGAGAGTGACGCCCGCACGAAGCACAGTGATCGCCTGCATGGGCTTGAGAGTCGAACGCGGGTAGATGAGAGCGTCGGGGTTGCCGAGGCGTCGTCGCTCAGTGCCGTCGGGGGAGAGCACTACAGCGGCACCCAAATGGCGTGACTCGATCATGCCCGAGCGTTCGAGTACGGCGAGTTGAACGGTGTCGTTAACGGTGAGAGCGGCAGCGGCAGTTGTCGAGGGGGAGTTCACTCTCCTACGTTATCGCCGCGAGAGCGCGTGTGGGCGCGGCAGCCTTCATGATGGGGAACGGTTTCGCTCACTCCCAGCGTTGACCGCTAGCGTGATGGCGAGAGAAGTTTTGCCCGATCGCCCAACGCGTTCGCCGATGCTGGCTGCTGAAGCTGGCCAAGGAGGTTCTGATGAACATCGACCACAATTTTGAAGTGCGCTTGGAATGGTCGGGAAACTTGGGTGAGGGCACCACGAGCTACCGTGGTTACTCTCGCCACAACGAGATCACAGCAGTGGGCAAGCATCCGATTGATGGCTCGAGCGCTCGCGTCTTTCACGGATCGGCGGATCGCTGGAATCCCGAGGAATTGCTCATTGCGGCGCTCAGCCAGTGCCACATGCTGAGCTACCTGCACGTTGCCGTGAGTCGCGGCATCGTCGTCACGGCCTATCACGACGAGGTTTCAGGCACGATGAAGCAGACGGATAACGGTGGCGGGCATTTCACGTCGGTCACCCTGCGACCCGTTGTCACGATTGCGGCCGGCAGTGTGGAAGATGCCATGGATGCTCACGCTGAAGCAAGCCAGAAATGCTTCATTGCCTCATCCGTCAACTTCCCCGTGCTGCACCAGCCCCGCATCATTGTGGAGGCCCCAGCGGGGGAGTAGCGGCGGTGCGCGCCGGTTTCAGGAGCGCCGCAGCGTCTGTCATAGCGACTACAGGGCGAACTGTCGAGGTTTCGGCGGCGATTCCACACGCTTTGTACAGCCGCGGTGGGGCAGGATTGGTGCTCCGTGTTCGTGTTGTGAAGGGTTCTTGTGCGTAAAGCGATTCCATTTCTGTTGACCATCGGCGTTGTGGCGTCGCTTGCGGCGTGTTCTCCCGCAGATTCCACGACGGCAGAGGGATCTGGTGATTGCGTTCCGACGTCATCCGGCTCCGCTTCGGATGCCGTTGAGGTCAGCGGCGACTTTGGCGCAAAACCTGAGGTCACGATCGACTTCCCGACCAACGTCTCAGAGACTGAGCGCACGGTTGCTATTGCCGGTGACGGCGATCTGCTCGCGGTTGAAGCATCGACCGCGAACGTTCAGTTCTCGCTGTACAGCGGCACGACCGGGGAAGAACTCTCCGCCACAACGTACGACGAGGCAGGTCTCACCCCCTTCCCCGTGGACGCCGAGCAGTTCTTGGTCGGAATCGTCAAGACCATTGAGTGTTCCACCGCTGGCTCACGCCTCGTCGGTGTTATTCCTCCCGAGGAGTCCTTTGCCGATGACGCCAGCCGCGAATCGCTCGGAGTCGGCGCAGATGACGACATCGTTTTCGTTGTTGATGTCATTTCCGTCGACGAGCCCGCTGAGCCTGCTCTTCCGCGTGCCGATGGCGAAGACCAGCCGGCCGTAGACGGATTCCCGGCTGTCGAGCTCGATGACGACGGTCGCCCGACGATCACCATCCCCGACACTGACCCGCCCGCCGAGCTCGAGGTTGCTGTGCTCAAGCAGGGCGCTGGCGAGACCGTCGAAGAGAACTCGGATGTCGTGGTCCACTATGTGGGCATGAACTGGACTACGGGCGAAATCTTTGATGAGAGCTGGGCTCGCGGTGAACCTTCCACGTTCAACACTGGCCAGGTTGTCAGCGGGTTCAAGACTGCACTCGAAGGTCAGCAAGTCGGATCGCAGATCATCGCTGTTCTTCCGCCAAGCGAAGGCTACGGCGAAGCAGGCAATGAGAGCGCAGGTATTGCGGGCACCGACACGATCGTGTTTGTCGTTGACATCCTCGGTCTCGGCTAATTCCGCTTCAATATTGGCGCACATTTGTGCGAGCAAACTAAAGTAGCGGGATGCGCAAGATAATTCTGCTCGGATCGACGGGCTCGATCGGCACGCAAACCCTCGAAGTTATTGAGGCAAACCGTGATCGATTCGAGGTCGTCGGTCTGGCGGCAGGCACTAACCGCACGCTCGTCGAAGAGCAGGCGGCACGCTTCGGAGTGAAACACATCGCTTTCGGTGCCGAACAGGCCGCCCAGCTCGTGCGGGATGTCCCTGCCGATGTCGTCGTGAACGGCATCACCGGTTCTGTGGGCCTCGGGCCAACGCTCGCGGCGCTCGAATCCGGTGCCACGCTGGCCCTCGCCAACAAAGAGAGCCTCATCGTCGGCGGTGAGCTCGTCATGTCGCGGGCGAAACCCGGCCAAATTGTTCCTGTCGACTCGGAGCACTCGGCGATCGCTCAAGCGTTGCGCTCGGGCGAAAGCTCAGAGGTGCGGCGCCTGGTGCTCACGGCATCCGGCGGTCCTTTCCGTGGTCGTACCCGGGAGTCGCTCCAGAACGTGACTCCGCGCGAAGCGCTCGCCCACCCCACGTGGGATATGGGTCTAGTGGTGACGACGAACTCGTCGACGCTCGTGAACAAGGGTCTCGAAGTGATCGAGGCGCACTTGTTGTTCGGCGTGCCCTATGACCGCATCGCGGTCACCGTGCATCCGCAGTCCATTGTGCATTCGATGGTTGAGTTTGTTGATGGCTCGACGATCGCTCAGGCGAGTCCTCCCGATATGCGGTTGCCGATTTCTCTTGGTTTGGCGTGGCCGGAACGAGTTGCCGGTGTTGGAGCGCCACTCGACTGGACGACGACGAGCACGTGGAACTTCGAACCACTCGACAACGAGGTGTTCCCGGCTGTCGAAATGGCAAAGGCCGTTGGCGCCGCAGGCCTCACGTTCCCGGCTGTGTTCAACGCCGCGAACGAGCAAGCGGTGCTCGCGTTCCACGCCGGCGCAATCAGCTACCTCGATATTTTGGATGTCGTTGAGCAGGTTGTGCAGAGCCACGAAGCAACCGAGCTCACTCTCGAGGCGCTCGCGGCTGCCGAGTCGTGGGCACGACAGGCAGCGGACGCGGTCGTAGCGACCCGCTCCTAGCGCGGTATTCGCCCCCCAAGCGGGGTTGTTCTGGGGCTTCCACAGCACGAGTACAGGCGGGCGTCGGTGCTCGTGACTATTCTTAGCGAGTGGAAAACGCGCTCTTGTACATTCTTGGTGTCCTGATTCTTGTTGTCGGGCTTGCTATCTCTATTGGCCTGCATGAAATTGGTCATTTGGTGCCGGCGAAGCTCTTCGGCGTGCGCGTGAGTCAGTACATGATCGGGTTCGGCCCGACTCTTTTCTCCCGCAAGCGCGGTGAGACTGAGTACGGTCTCAAGGCCATTCCACTCGGCGGATATATCTCCATGGCGGGCATGTTCCCACCCGGCAAATCACACGACAATTCACGCAGTTCCACGACGAGTGTCTTCCAAACTCTCGTGCAGGATGCCCGGGAGTCCAGCGCCGATACGCTCACCGATGTCGATGAGTCGCGGGCGTTCTACAAACTCCCGGTGTTCAAGCGCATCATCATCATGCTCGGTGGTCCGTTCATGAACCTCCTCATCGCGATCGTCATGTTTGCGATTCTGTTGATGGGTTTTGGAACAGCTCAGGCCTCGACGACCATCAGTAGCGTCTCGGAGTGTGTGATCCCGGCCTCAGCCGACCGCGACGCCTGTACCGATAGCGACCCAGCTGCCCCTGCTCTTGCTGCCGGCATCCAACCTGACGATCGCATTGTCTCGATGGACGGTGAGCCCATCGAGACCTGGGAGCAGATTACCGAGCACATTCGCGCCGCCGCGGGGGATCAACTCACGATCGTGGTCGAGCGTGCCGGAGCAGAAGTCACCCTCACTGCTGAGCCTCTGCTCGCGGAACGATACGTGTATGACGACAGCGGTCAGATCGTAGAGAACGATGAGGGCGAAGCGCAGACCGAGGAGTACGGCTTCTTAGGAATTGGCCCGGCCGCAGAGACGGTTCAGCAGCCGGTGACCGCTGTGTTGCCCGCAGTGGGAGACAACGTGGTTGCCGTGGCCAAGGTTGTGCTGACACTCCCGCAGCGCATGATTGACGTGGTCAATGCAGCGTTCGGCCCCGAAGAGCGCGACCCGAATGGCCCGATCGGCCTCGTCGGTGTCGGTCGTATTGCTGGAGAGGCAACGAGTTTGGAAGCGGCGACGGTCACCGACCGTGCTGCTTACCTCATCAGCTTGGTGGGCTCGCTTAACGTTGCACTCTTCGTGTTCAACCTGGTGCCGTTGCTGCCTCTTGACGGCGGACACGTTGCGGGCGCACTCTTCGAAGGCATTCGTCGCTTCTTCGCGAAACTGTTCGGCAAGCCTGATCCTGGTCCGCTCGACACCGCCAAGTTTGTGCCGCTGACTCTCGTGGTTGTCGTGCTGCTGGGCATCATGACGTTGCTGCTGGTGTACGCCGACATTGTGAAGCCGATTTCGCCGTTCTAACAGAGCGGGCCGTTCTAACAGAGCGGGCCGTTCTAGCTGAGCTGGCCGTCTGGCAGCACAGGCCGTTCTAGCAGAGCGGGTACCTCTGGTGGGCGCTGCGGTCTCGTTCACGTGAACGAGACCGCAGCGACCGCACCGACGCTGTACTAGCGCGTGAGCAGCAGGGCGTCGCCCTGACCGCCGCCACCGCAGAGCGCAACGGCAGCGCGGCCTGAGCCGCGGCGTGCCAGCTCGTGCGCGGCATGTACGACGAGGCGAGCACCGGATGCTCCGACCGGGTGGCCGATCGCGATTGCGCCGCCGTGGATGTTCACGATGTCGTGGCTCAACCCGAGCTCGGCGGTTGAACGCAGGCTTACCGCGGCAAAGGCTTCGTTGATTTCGGCGAAGTCGAGGTCGTCGGCCGTCCAACCCGCGTTATCGAGCGCTGCCGCGATCGCGCGAGCGGGCTGCGAGTGCAATGAGTTATCGGGGCCAGCGACGTGACCCGAGCGGTCGAGCACCGCAAGCCACGGCAGATTGTGTTCTTCGGCCCACGCGCGGCTGGCCAGAATCACGGCAGAAGCGCCATCGCTCAGCGGCGACGAGTTGCCCGCGGTGATGGTGCCCTCGGGATCGAAGGCGGGGCGCAACCCCGCCAAAGTGTCGACAGTGGTGTTGGCGCGTACGCCCTCATCCGTGTCCAGAACGAGGTCGTCGCCCTTGCGTTGGGGGATAGTGACGGGCACGATTTCGTCGGCAAATACTCCGGCCTCAATCGCGGCGGCTGCTCGCTGGTGCGAGGCGGCAGCGATCTCGTCCTGTTCGGTGCGACCGATCTCGAGGCGTCCGTTGTGGCGTTCGGTGCTTGCGCCCATCGATTCAGCATCAAACGCGTCGGTGAGGGCGTCGTGCGCTGCGGTGTCGAGTGCTGACACGGTTCCGTACGCCCAGCCCATGCGCGACCCGGGGAGCACGTGAGGGGCATTGGTCATTGACTCTTGGCCACCGGCGGCCACTACGTTGGCTTCTCCGAGACGGATGAGGCGCGCAGCATCCACAATGGCGGCGAGCCCTGACAGGCAGACCTTGTTGACGGTGACGGCCGGGGTCTTCCAAGCGAGGCCTGCCGCGATGGAGGTCTGGCGGGCTGGGTTTTGGCCAGCGCCGGCCTGGATCACTTGACCGAAGATCACTTGATCGATGGAGTCGACATCCACGCCGGAGCGTTCAACGGCGGCCCGAAGTGCGATGGCGCCTAGCTCGACGGCGGTGAGCGAAGCGAGCTGTCCGCGCAGTTTCCCTTGTGGGGTGCGTGTGGCGGAAAGGATCACTACGTCGTTGGGTGCGGGGGTGTTGGCCACTGTGCAAACTCCTTTGTTTGGGCGCCGTTGTTGACAGCGCGGTTGCGCAACCATAGGCTACATGAAACCTGAACCGGGTCTCAGGTTCAGATCACAATCCTCCTAAGGCAGCAGGAAAGGTCCCATCATGCGGGTCAGTAAAAAGTACCTCGCTCCGGCGTTAATTGCGACGGTTGCACTCACACTGGCGGGCTGTGCCCCGAGTGTTGACGGCGGAAGTGGCGGCGACGAGCTCGCCCCCGTCGACATTTCAATCATCACTTCCCAGACCGGCCCCCTCGCGGCCTACGGTGAGGCCTACCTCGCTGGCTTCGACGCTGGGCTCGACTACGCCACCGACGGCACAGGCGCCGTTGATGGTCGTGAGCTGAACATCGAAATCACGGATGACGCTGGCGACGCCGACAAGGCGGTCACGGCAGCGAAAGATGTGATTGGCCAAGGCCAGAAGATCATCATCGGCACGGTTTCCTCCGGAATCGCGCTCGCGCTTGCTGAGCAGGCCGAGCAAAACAAGGTTCTCTACATCTCAGGACCGGCAGCGGCTGACGGCATCACCGGCGTGAACGAGTACACGTTCCGCTCGGGTCGTCAGAGCTACCAAGACGTCGCAACCGCCGGTACCTTCATCGGTGACCCGGCAGGCCAGTCTGTTCTGGTCTTCGGTCAGGACACTGCATTCGGTCAGGGCAACGTTGCCGCAGCAACCGCCGTTCTTGGCGGCCAGGGTGCTGACGTGACGAGCCTGCTCGTTCCCGAAGATGCTACTGAGTTCACCCCGTTTGCCCAGCAGATCGTTGATGCGCAGCCTGACCTCGTGTTCGTGGCGTGGGCCGGTGCAACCTCGGGTGCGATGTGGGAGGCCCTCAGCCAGCAGGGTGTGTTTGACAGCGTTCCTGTCGCAACCGGTCTTGGTGACATCTCGACCTATGGCGCTTACGGTGCCGCGAGCGACAAGATCAGCTTCCTCAACCACTACTTTGCGGGAGCAACTGACAATGATGCCAACAGCGCCATGGTCAGCTACCTCGAAGCAGAGGGTAAGCAAGCCGACCTGTTCTCGCCAGACGGCTTCGTTGCCGCTCAGATGGTTGTTCAGGCAGTGCGCGAAGGTGGCGACGATGTTGACGCCATGATCGCCGCGCTCGAAGGCTGGACCTTCGATTCCGTCAAGGGATCGATCACGGTTCGCGCTGAAGACCACGCGATGATCCAGCCGATGTTCCAGGTTTCGCTTGTTGCTGATGGCGACTCGTGGATTCCTGAGCTCGTCACGGCCGTTGATGCTGACGCCGTAACCCCGCCCATCGCAGAGTAAGTACCTAGCGAACTATGTCGAACCAGCCCGTGCTCACGGTCGAGCACCTTGCCCTCACGATCGGGGGAGCCGTCATCATCGATGACGTGTCTCTCTCGATCGCCCAGGGTGAGATGCTCGGCGTGATCGGCCCGAATGGGGCCGGAAAAACGACGCTCTTCAACCTCATCTCGGGAGTGATGACTCCGACAACGGGAACAGTCACCCTCGAGGGGCGCGATGTCACGAATCAGACCATTGATGCGCGGGCCCGGGCTGGGCTCGGCAGAACCTTTCAAACATCCAGCCTCTTCCCGGCGCTCAGTGCGCTGGAGAACGTGCGTCTCGCCGCTCAAGTGAAACTGGGCGGTGCCACCTCGGTGCTTCGCTTCCCGCGCTCGCACGACAAAGCGACCACAATTGCTCGAGCTCGCCTCGACGAGGTCGGGCTCAGCCACCACGCCGCTACGGAGGCGGGGGTGCTCTCCCACGGTGACAAGCGCAAGCTCGAAATCGCCATGTTGCTGGCCACCGATCCCAGCGTCATCCTGCTCGACGAGCCGATGGCCGGTGTTGCTTCTGGCGACGTTGCCGGGCTCACCGAAGTTATTCGCCAGGTTCACCAGTCGGGTCGCACCGTGCTGATGGTCGAACATCACATGGATGTCGTCCTTGGCCTGGTCGACCGGGTGGCAGTGATGCACCATGGCAGTTTGCTCGCGTGTGACACCCCGGATGCCGTCATGGCAGACGAAGCGGTGCAGAAGGCCTATTTGGGGGCTCCACTATGACCGAATCGATTCTGACGGTTGCTGGTTTGAACGCCAACATTGAGGGTCAGCAAGTTGTCGAGGATGTGAGCTTTGAGATGCTCCCCGTCGGTGTGACGGCGCTTCTCGGCCGCAATGGTGTCGGTAAGACGAGCACTCTGCGAGCGATCATGGGCCTCATCGAGCGCTCGGGTGACGTGACAATTGCGGGGGAGCGTGTTGATCGCGAACCGACTCACCGCATCGTGCAGCGGGGTGTTGGTTATGTTCCCGAAGACCGCGAAGTTTTTGCCTCGCTCACCGTGAACGAAAACCTTCGGCTGGCAGAGCGCGATTCCACGCCGAACCGCCAGCTCATTGAAGAACTTTTTCCGGACCTCATTGCGCGGGCCGGTCAGCTTGCCGGCACCCTCTCGGGTGGTCAACAGCAGATGGTGTCACTGGCACGAGCGCTCGTGAACGACAACCGAGTGCTGCTCGTCGATGAACCGACCAAGGGCCTCGCCCCGCTCATCGTGATGGATGTCGCGAAAGCACTCGAGCGTGCCGCTCAAACCGTGCCGGTGCTCCTGGTCGAACAAAACTTGCAGGTCGTGCGGATGCTCGCCGAGAAGGCCATCGTGCTCGAAGGCGGTCGCGTGGTTTACGACGGCAGCGCCGAAGAACTCTTGGGCAACGAAGCCCTCACGAAAGAATTGTTGGGGGTCGCGTGAGCACCATAATTCTCCTGCTCATCACAGGACTCGGCCTCGGTGCGCTCTACTTCTTGGTCGCATCCGGTCTCTCGCTGATTTACGGCCTCATGGGCGTGCTGAACTTTGCGCACGGCTCGTTCCTGACTCTCGGTGCCTTCGCTGGCTGGGAGCTATCGAGACGGATGGGCGGCGAAAGCTGGGGCACCCTCATCGCCTCGATGCTGCTCGGAATGGTCGTCGGCGCTGCTGTTGCTGCCGCGACGGAGTTTCTGCTCATCCGACGCCTCTACAACCGGCATATCGAGCAAGTGCTCGTGACGGTCGGATTGGCGCTCGCGACGGTTGCTCTGTTCGAGGGCATCTGGGGCACCGATCCGATCTACGTGACAGCACCCCCGTGGCTGTCGCAGACCACCGAAATTTTAGGGGCACGCGTTCCCAACGATCGCTTCTTGATGATCGGTGCGGCAGTCCTGGTACTGCTCGGAATCGTTGCGTTCCTGCGCTACACCCGCTTCGGCCTCATCATTCGGGCCGGTGTTGAGAATCGGTCCATGGTGACTGCACTCGGTATCGATGTGCGCAAGGCCTTCACGGTCGTGTTCGCGATCGGTGGCGCTGCCGCCGGTTTGGGCGGCGTCCTCGCCTCGCACTACTTCGGCTACGTTTCGCCCCAGCTCGGCGGATCGCTACTGATCTTTGCGTTCATCGTCACCGTGATCGGTGGTCTGGGCTCACTCGCTGGCGCCGCTATCGCGTCGGTGGTGGTCGCCGTCCTGCAGCAGTTTGCGAACTATTTCTGGGGTGGAACAGGTGACCTCATGGTCGTTCTCCTGCTCGCCGTCGTCTTGTTGGTGCGCCCAACCGGAATCTTGGGGAAGAAAGCATGAAGTCGCTCGCACACCTGAGTCAGCGCACCTGGTGGATCGTTGGTGGCGTTCTCGTCGTTGTAGCCGCCCTGCTGCCACTGCTCAACCTCTCGATCCCCGGCGTGCTGCCGGGCGCCACCTACACACCCGGCACGCTGCAACTGCTCGCGCTCGCTTTGCTCTTTGCATCGCTGGCGCTCAGTTACCACTTGCTGTTTGGCACTGCCGGGATGCTGTCCTTCGGCCACGCGCTGTACTTCGCTCTCGGGGCCTATGGTCTCGGCATCGTGCTGCAGCAGACCGAGTTGACGCTGATTCCCGCTCTCGGTCTCACTCTCGCGGTTGTCATTGCCGCCGCGTATCTTCTGGGCTCGCTGAGCCTTCGAGTCACGGGGATTTCCTTTGCAATGGTCACGCTCGCTTTCGCTCAAGCCGGCAACGTGCTTGTGCGACGCAACCCCGGCATCACGGGTGGCGAAGAAGGCCTGCGGCTCGACACCGAGCACATCCCTGATTTCTTCATCGGAGTGATCAACACCCGCAACCTGTACTGGCTCTCACTCGCACTGCTCGTCGTCGTGTTCGTGATTGTCGCGTGGTTCGAAAACTCTCGTGCCGGTCATGCAGTGACGGCAACCCGCGAAAACGAGCTGCGCGTGCGAGTGCTTGGCCTTCGCCCCTTCGGCGTGAAGCTCATGGCGTTTGTCATCGCCTCCGTGTTGGCCTCGCTCGTGGGGATGGTGCACTTGCTGCTGCAGAGCGGCACAACACCGCGGGCAACCTCGGCCGACTTCACGCTCACGATCCTCGTGATTGTGGTGCTCGGAGGTGTCGGCTCGCGCTGGGGTGCGATCGTTGGTGGCATCATCTACACGCTGCTTGACCAGCGGCTCACAGCGCTCGCAAGTTCGGATGCCATCGATGGGCTTCCCGCGATTTTGCGCATTCCTCTCTCCGAACCGCTCTTTATCCTCGGCACCCTGTTTATCCTTGTGGTGTTGTTCCTTCCCGGAGGAATCGCCGGTGCGGTGCAGCGCCTCTCCACAGGCACCTCTGCCACGCCGTCAGAGCGCAAGCTGCTTGAGGAGGCGGAATGACCCAGTCTGAAGGGCTCCACACGCTAGGGCGGTGGACCGCTGACCGCGCGCTCGCCACCCCAGACCGTGTTGCTGTCGATGACCGCGGCGTCGTACTGACCTACCGCCAATTGGATGACCGTGCCACGGCGCTCGCCGAAGCCTTCCTCGATGGCGGCTACGGTGTCGGCGATCGCATCGCCACCATCACGGGCAATAGCTCGGACCACGTTGTCGTGTTCTTCGCCTGCGCCAAAGCAGGACTCGTGCTCGTGCCGCTCTCGTGGCGACTGTCGCCGCGAGAGATCGCCCAGCAACTGGAACAGGCAGACCCCGCACTGCTGCTCGTTGAGGACGAATTTGCAACCCTGGCCACTCTCGCCACTGATCGTCTTATCGTGCCGATTGCTCGCGGCATCCTCGGCACTCACGGTATTGAACGCGACATGGTCGCCCCGCTCCAGCACGCGAGCGGCGAGCCCGTGCGTCGCCCCGTGCGCGACGACGATGCGCTGCTCATCATCTTCACCTCGGGAACGCTCGACCAGGCCAAGGGCGCGATCCTTACTCACGCCAATTGCTTCTGGACCAACCTCTCGCTCTCGCGCACCGCCGAGATCACGAGCGCCGACACCGTGCTCGCGGTCATGCCGCAGTACCACGTCGGTGGTTGGAACATTCAGCCGCTGCTGGCCTGGTGGATGGGCGCGACCGTCGTGCTCGAGCGCACCTTTGATCCGGCCCGCGTGCTGCAGCTCATCGCCGACCGTCGCATCACCACGATGATGGGCGTGCCTGCGAACTACTTGATCTTGTCGCAGCATCCGCGCTTCGCCTCCAGCGACCTCTCGAGCCTCGAACACGCCATTGTCGGGGGAGCGCCGATGCCCGAACCGCTCTTGCGGGTCTGGCACAGCCGCGGCGTCGCTCTCACACAGGGCTACGGCCTCACCGAAGCGGCACCCAACGTGTTGTGCCTGCCCGATGAAGAAGCACGCACCCGCATCGGCTCAGCGGGCAAGCCCTACCCTCACGTGGATGTCGACATCGCCGACCCCGTCACGGGGGAACGCATCGAGGGCGCAGGCCAGGGCGAGTTGCTCGTGCACGGGCCCGGAGTCTTCAGCGGCTACTTTCGTTCTCCCGAAGCCACCGCGCTTGCTCTGCGTGATGGTTGGCTGGCAACCGGCGATCTCGTCAGTCGTGACGCGGAAGGCTACTATCGCGTTCTCGACCGCCTCAAAGACATCTTCATCACCGGGGGAGAGTCCGTAGCGCCCGCCGAGATCGAAGGGGTGCTCTTCGGGCATCCGGCAATCGCCGACGTCGCTGTCGTTGGGGTTCCCGACGAGACGTGGGGCGAAGTCGCTATCGCCTGGGTTGTCGTGCGATCAGGAGCATCGACCGACGAGACCGACGTTCTTGAGTTTGCGCGGGCAAGTCTCGCCAAGTTCAAAGTTCCCAAACGGGTCATCTTCGTTGACCGTATTCCTCGGTCATCCAGCGACAAAGTTCGCCGCCGGGTGCTGCTGGAGCAATGGACAGAACAGCCCTTACAACACGGACGGATCAGTTCATGAGCACACCCCTTACCGCTCGCGGCACTCGCACTAAGACGAAACTGATCGAGGCTGCCGAAACAATCTTTGCCCGCTATGGCTACACGGATGCCTCTGTCGTGCGCATTACGGAAGAGGCCGGCGTAGGCCAGGGCACTTTCTATCTCTACTTCGCGAGCAAGCTCGAAATCTTCGAAGAGCTCGTTGAGGATCTCAACCGCCGCGTTCGTCGTGCCATGAGCGAAGCGTCGGGGGCGGCATCCAACCGCATCGAATCAGAACGTGCTGGATTCAGGGCCTTCTTTGAATTCACCGCCGAACACCCCGCCCTTTACCGTGTCGTGCGCGAGGCCGAATTTGTGTCGCCCAAGTCGCTGCGCCTGCACTATTCCCGCATCGTCGACGGCTACATCGAGGGCCTCAAAGAAGCTCAACTGCTCGGCGAAATCGGTGACATCGACCCGACGGTCGCCGCGTGGGCCCTCATGGGAATCGGCGAAATGATCGGGATGCGCTGGGTGCTGTGGGGCGATTCGCCCGACGCCGGCCACGATGCTGACCCGACCGCGAGCGGCACCTCGCGCGTGCCCGATGAAGTTCTCGATCAAATGATTACGTTTATCCGCCGCGCTTTGGCTGTGCCAGAGCCGCGCACCGAAGGAGTCGAGAAATGACCGATCTCACGGGCCGTCGAGCCCTCGTCACCGGCGGAGCGAGCGGAATCGGTGCCGCGTGCACCGAATCCCTTGCTCGCGCGGGAGCCCACGTCATTGTGGCGGACCTCAATGGTGATGCCGCGAAAGCTCAAGCCGACCGCATTGGCGGTGAAGTCTGGGAAGTCGATCTCACAGACACTGCGGCGCTCGCCGATCTCACTCTCGATGTGGATGTCATCGTCAACAACGCAGGAATCCAACACGTCAGTCCCATCGAGAGCTTCGATCCGGTGATGTTTAGCCGCATCCTTGACCTCATGGTCAAGGCACCGTTCTTGCTCGTTCGGGCTGCTCTGCCGAAGATGTACGAGCGTGAATTCGGCCGCATCATCAACATCAGTTCGGTGCACGGCCTCCGTGCCTCGCCGTACAAGTCGGCGTATGTCACCGCGAAGCACGGGCTTGAGGGCTTCTCCAAGGTCACAGCGCTCGAAGGTGGCGCCCACGGTGTCACGAGTAATTGCGTCAACCCCGGCTACGTGCGAACCCCGCTGGTCGAAAAGCAGATTGCCGATCAGGCGACAGTGCACGGCATCCCCGAGTCTGAAGTTGTCGAGAAAGTCATGCTCACCGAGAGCGCGATCAAGCGACTCCTCGAACCGAGTGAGGTCGCCGATCTCGTGCTCTGGCTCGCAGGGGACACGGCCGGAATGGTCACAGGTGCCTCGTACACGATGGATGGCGGCTGGAGCGCACGATGACCGAGCAACACACCACCATCACGTGCACGGTCGACGGCGGCGAGCTCGCCGCAGCAGTGTGGGAGCCCGAGTCGGAACCGCGCGGCACCATCCTGCTCATCCACGGCATTACGGCCTCCCACATGTCGTGGCCGCTCGTGGCCGCAGCTTTTCTCGACTACCGGGTGATCGCTCCTGACCTGCGGGGGCGTGGCGCCAGCCGTGATCTTCCCGCCCCGTTCGGGATGCCGCAGCACGCCAAGGACATGAACGCGCTGTTGGCTGCAACCGGCACTGCGTCCGCGCTCGTCGTCGGGCATTCGATGGGTGCTTTCGTCGCGGCAACCTTGGCGGCGCAGTCCCCGGAGCGTGTCTCCAGCCTCCTCTTGATTGATGGCGGTTTGCCGATTCCGGCACCGGAGGGTGTGTCGATGGAAGACCTGCCGCAGGTGATTCTGGGGCCGGCTGTTGATCGGCTGTCGATGACATTCGCCGATCGCGAGAGTTACCAAGACTTCTGGCGAGTGCATCCGGCGTTTGCCGATAATTTCACTGAGGCCATCCGCGACTATGTCGACTATGACTTGGTGGGAACCGCCCCCGAGTTGCACCCGGCGAGCAACCTAGCGGCAGTGAGTTTCGATGCCCTGCAGCTGAGCGGCGACACCGACTATCTCGCAGGGCTTCAGGGGCTCACGATGCCGGTGCACTTCATCCGGGCACCGCGGGGTCTTCTCAATCAGGTTCCGGCGTTGTATTCTCCGGAACAGTGCGACCACTGGCGGTCGGAGCTTCCTCACGTGACATTTCATGAGGCGCCAGGGGTCAATCACTACACGATTACTTTGACGCCGCGCGGTGCAGACCGTGTTGCGGGCGTCATGACTGAAATATTGGCGAATCAACCGCGGGAGGTCCGAGCGTGAGCATCGATAAGACAGTGGGGTCGGCGGCCGAAGCAATCGCTGATATTCCCAGCGGGGCATCTCTGGCCGTTGGCGGATTTGGCCTGTGCGGAAATCCGATGGTGCTCATTCAGGCGTTGCTTGAGCTGGGGTCAGATGACCTCAGCATCGTCAGCAATAACTGTGGTGTGGATGATTGGGGGCTCGGCGTTCTGCTGGCTGCCCGCCGCATCCGCAAGATGACATCGTCGTATGTCGGGGAAAATAAGGAGTTCGAGCGCCAGTTTTTAACGGGCGAGCTTGAAGTCGAGTTGACTCCCCAGGGCACTCTTGCCGAAAAGCTTCGTGCTGGCGGGTCGGGTATTGGTGCGTTCTTCACTCAGACGGGTGTGGGCACGCAGGTTGCCGAGGGCGGCCTGCCGCGTCGGTACGACGGTTCGGGCGGCATCGCGATTGCCTCGCCTCAAAAAGAGGTGCGCTCGTTCGATGTCCACGGCATCGCGAAAGATTTTGTGCTCGAAGAAGCGATCACGACCGACTTCTCACTCGTGCACGCGCTCAAGGGCGACCGTCACGGCAACCTCGTCTTCGCGAAGTCGGCCCGCAACTTCTCGCCCCTTGCCGCAATGGCGGGCCGCGTGTGCATCGCCCAGGTCGAAGAACTCGTCGAGCCAGGCGAGATAGAACCGGATGCCGTTCACCTGCCCGGCGTGTATGTCACGCGGATCATCGAGGTTGGCTCCGATGTCGAGAAACGGATCGAACGTCGCACAGTGCAGAAGGTGGTCGCATAATGGCTTTGACTCGCGAAGAAATGGCGGCGCGTGCCGCGCTCGAACTGGCCGACGGCTCCTATGTGAACCTCGGTATCGGCCTTCCGACCCTCGTGCCCAACTACGTTCCTGAGGGCCGCACGGTTGTGCTGCAGTCGGAGAACGGCATTTTGGGCGTTGGGCCATACCCGACCGAAGAGAACGTCGACCCCGACCTCATCAACGCGGGAAAGGAGACGGTCACGACCCTCCCGGGCACCGCCTTCTTTGACTCCGCTATGAGCTTCGGCATGATCCGCGGCGGCAAAATCGATGCGGCCATCCTCGGTGCCATGCAGGTGTCCGTTGCCGGCGATCTCGCCAATTGGATGATTCCCGGCAAGATGATCAAGGGCCCAGGCGGCGCCATGGACCTCGTACACGGCGCTGCGCGCGTCATCGTGCTCATGGAGCATGTCGCCAAAGATGGCAGCCCCAAGATCGTGAACGAATGCTCCCTGCCGCTCACGGGCCGGAGTGTCGTGCACCGCATCATCACCGATCTTGCGGTGATCGATGTGACCGACCGTGGTCTCGTTCTTCGCGAACTCGCTCCCGGCGTTGACGAAGCAACCGTCCGCGCCGCCACCGAACCCGAGCTCATCGTCGAGCTCGCCTCCTAAACAATTTCGCCACTACCCGTAGTTCCACTCACCAAAGGACACACCATGGCTACCCTTCTCGACGGCATCGTTCAGCACAGCGTCACCACACCGCGCATTGTCGCGTCGGTTCTCGAGCGCCCATCCGACAGCGCAACTTCGACGGTGGTGTTCGTGCACGGAAACGTCTCGTCGTCGCTGTTCTGGCAGCCGACGATGCTCGCGCTCGATAGCAGTGTTCGCGCGGTGGCGATTGACCTGCGCGGCTTCGGTGACAGCGAAACTCTTCCCGTGGATGCCACCCGCGGCGTTCGCGACTTTTCCGACGACATCGCAGCCGTGCTCGACGCGCTCAGCATCGAGCGTGCGAGCTTTGTCGGCTGGAGCATGGGCGGCGGAGTCGTCATGCAGTTCATGCTCGACCACGCTGACCGTGTCGACACCGTCTCGTTCGTTTCACCGGTCTCGCCCTATGGCTTTGGCGGAACGAAGGGGGCTAACGGCGAGCTCCTCAATCCGGAGTGCTCTGGCACGGGCGGCGGGGGAGCGAACCCCGACTTCGTCGCTCAATTGAACGCGGGCGATGCGGCCGACGATTCGCCGACATCCGCTCGCATGGTGTTCCGTACGGCCTATGTGGCGGATGCCGCAGCCCACACCGAGCACGAAGATCTGTGGGTCGAGTCGATGCTCACGACCGCCACCGGCGACGACAACTACCCTGGTGACTCGGTTGCTGTTGAGCCGTGGCCCGGCTTTGGTCCCGGCGGTCGCGGAGTGCTCAACACCATGACGCCCGACCACTTCAACGTCAGCGGCATTACCGAACTTGCCACCAAGCCGCGCATTTTGTGGGTGCGCGGCCTGCAAGACGCGATTGTGTCGGATGCCTCGGGGTTCGACCTGAACTTTTTGGGGCAGCTTGGCGTGATTCCCGGCTGGCCCGGCGCCGAGGTCGCTCCGCCGCAGCCGATGATCGAGCAGACCCGCGCCGTGTTCGACCAGTACCAGGCCAACGGTGGGCAATACACCGAGTTGGCGTGGGAGAACTGCGGCCACTCAGCACACCTGGAGCGCCCGCAGGAGTTCGTCGACGCACTGACTGCTCACCTCGGCGCGCGCTAGCGTTCCGCTGATGTTCAGGAGTCGGCTTTAGGATGGGTTAGTGCCAGCAATTAATCTCGGAATGCCGAAAGTCCCTGAAGTCCTCGCTCCCCGTCGCAAGACCCGGCAGATCAAGGTCGGTTCAGTAGGCGTCGGCAGCGAGTCACAAGTGAGCGTCCAGTCCATGACGACGACGCAGACCACCAACATTGACGCGACGCTGCAGCAGATTGCCGAACTCACGGCATCCGGTTGTGACATCGTGCGTGTTGCTGTGCCTCATCAGGATGACGCGGATGTTCTGCACATCATCGCGAAGAAAAGCCAGATTCCGGTTATTGCCGACATCCACTTCCAGCCGCGCTACGTGTTCTCGGCGATCGATGCCGGAGTAGGCGCCGTGCGCGTCAACCCGGGCAACATTCGCAAGTTCGACGACAAGGTTGGCGAGATTGCTAAGGCTGCCAAGGATGCGGGCACAAGTCTGCGCATTGGTATCAACGCCGGCTCTCTTGAGCCGAGCCTGCTCCAGAAGTACGGCAAGGCCACCGCAGAAGCGCTCGTGGAGAGCGCTGTCTGGGAGGCAAGCCTCTTCGAAGAGCACGACTTTCACGACTTCAAAATTTCGGTCAAGCACAATGACCCCATCGTCATGGTCAAGGCGTACCGCATGCTCGCAGAGCGCGGCGACTGGCCGCTGCACCTCGGTGTGACCGAGGCGGGCCCGGAGTTCCAGGGCACGATCAAGAGCGCTACGGCGTTCGGCATCCTGCTCTCGGAGGGCATCGGAGACACGATTCGTGTCTCGCTGTCGGCTCCTCCCGTGCAAGAGATCAAGGTAGGCCTGCAAATTTTGCAGTCGCTCAACCTACGTGAGCGCAAGCTTGAAATCGTCTCGTGCCCCTCGTGTGGTCGCGCGCAGGTCGATGTCTACAAGCTCGCGAACGATGTCACTGAGGGCCTCGAGGGCATGACGGTTCCTCTGCGCGTCGCCGTCATGGGTTGCGTAGTCAACGGACCGGGTGAAGCTCGCGAAGCTGACCTCGGTGTTGCCAGTGGTAACGGCAAGGGCCAGATCTTTGTGAAGGGTGAAGTCATCAAGACTGTTCCCGAAGCAGACATCGTGGCGACTTTGATCGAAGAGGCCAACCGCATCGCAGCAGAGATGCCTGCCGGTGCCACGGGAAGTCCGCAAGTTCTCACCCCGTAGGCGCACTACCATTGAGGCGTGTCTACACGTCTCTCTCAACTCTTTGTCCGCACGCTTCGCGAAGATCCCGTCGATGCTGAAGTAGCAAGCCACCGCCTTTTGGTGCGCGCCGGCTACATCCGTCGTCAGGCTCCCGGTGTTTTTGCGTGGTTGCCACTCGGGCTTAAAGTTCGCCGCAAGATCGAAGCGGTCATCCGTGAGGAACTCGAGTCGTTTGGTGCCCAAGAGGTGTTGTTCCCGGCTCTGCTGCCGCGCGAACCGTACGAGCTCACGGGCCGCTGGACTGAGTACGGTGACGGCATCTTCCGTCTTAAAGACCGCAAAGACGCCGACTACCTGTTGGCACCCACGCACGAAGAGGTCTTCACGCTGCTCGTGAAAGACCTGTACTCGAGCTACAAAGACTTGCCGCTCTCGCTGTACCAAATCCAGGACAAGTACCGCGATGAGGCCCGCCCCCGTGCCGGTCTGCTGCGTGGTCGCGAGTTCTCGATGAAAGACAGCTACTCCTTCGACTACACGGATGCTGGACTCGACGTCTCGTACCAGCAGCACCGCGACGCCTACGAGCGCATCTTCAACCGCTTGGGCCTCGAGTACGTTGTCGTGTCGGCGGATGCCGGTGCGATGGGTGGCTCCAAGAGCGAAGAGTTCCTGCACCCCACCCCCGTCGGCGAAGACACCTTCGTGCGCTCGGCTGGTGGCTACGCCGCCAACGTTGAGGCGTACCGCACGACTGTTCCCGAGGCATTGCCGATTGACGGCCTGCCCGCCCCGCTGGTTTTCGATTCGCCGAACACTCCCACGATCGACACTCTTGTTGCTCTCGCTAACGAAGAGCAGCCCCGCGACGATCGTCCTTGGACTGCAGCAGACACGCTCAAGAACATCGTTCTGGCTCTTACCTCGATCGATGGCACGCGCGAGCTCGTCGTCGTCGGTTTGCCCGGTGACCGCGACGTCGATATGAAGCGCGCCGAGGTTGCCTTCGCGCCCGCTGAGGTCGAACCTGCCACGGAAAAAGACTTCGCCGAACTGGCCAAGCGCGAGGGAAACCCCGGCTTCGTCAAGGGCTACATCGGTCCGTGGTCGCCCGAGGGTGCTGTCATCGGCGAGAAGTCGACGACGGGCGTGCGCTTCGTGCTCGACCCCCGCGTCGTTGATGGCACGCAGTGGATCACGGGTGCCAATCTCCACGAAAAGCACGTTCTCGGTCTCGTGGCCGGTCGTGACTTCATCTCTGATGGCACCGTTGAGGTGGCGGATGTCCGTGCCGGCGATCCTGCCCCTGACGGCAGCGGTCCCATTGAGACCGCTCGCGGCATGGAAATCGGTCACGTCTTCCAGCTCGGCCGCAAGTATGCCGAGGTGCTCGGACTGAAGGTTCTCGATGAGAACGGCAAGCTTGTCACCGTCACGATGGGGTCCTACGGAATCGGTGTCACCCGTTTGATGGCGGCCATCGCTGAGACCACGAATGACGGCAAGGGCCTGTTGTGGCCCAAGCAGATCAGCCCCTTCGACGTGCACATCGTTGCGGCAGGCAAGGATGCTGTCGTCTACGAGACCGCTGAAGGGCTTGTCAGCTCGCTCGAGCAGGCCGGCCTTGACGTGCTCTTCGATGATCGCCCGAAGGTCTCGCCCGGCGTGAAGTTCGGCGATGCTGAGCTCCTCGGTGTACCCATGATTGTGATTGTCGGTCGCGATGCCGCCAATGGAATGGTCGAAGTCTGGGATCGCGCGACGAACGAGCGAACGAGCACCCCTGTCGCCGACGTCGTCGCCGCACTCACCACATAAGCCAGCTAAACTAGCAAGTTCGGAGCCGCAGACGGTTCTGAGTCACAACCCCTAAATGAATATCGGAGGTCCTCAATGGATATCGACTTGAGCGTGCTGCGCATGATGGAGCGCGAGCGAGAGATACCGTTCGAAGAACTGGTGCAGATCATTGAGCAGGCGATTTTGAGCGCCTATCTCAAGCACGTTGAGGCTCCCGAAGGTAAGGCTGTAGAAGTACAGCCGACCGCTCGCGTTGTGCTCGACCGCAAAACCGGACACGTCAGTGTCTGGGTCCCTGAGTATGACGAAGAGGGTGCGGTTATTGGCGAGGCTGAAGACAGCCCCAGTGATTTCGGACGTATTGCAGCGTTCGCGGCAAAACAGGTCATCAACCAGCGCTTGCGCGACATTGGTGACGACAAGGTTCTTGGCGAGTTCAAGGGTCGCGAGGGAGACATCGTTGCCGGAGTGATCCAGCAGGGTCCCAACCCGCGCATGATCCACATCGACCTCGGCTCGGTGGAGGCAATCATGCCTCCCGAAGAGCAGGTCCCCAGCGAGGAATACACGCACGGATCACGCATCCGGGTGTACGTCACCGCAGTGAACAAGGGCGACAAGGGGCCGCAGATTACGGTCAGCCGTACCCACCCGTCGCTCGTTCGCAAGCTCTTCGCGCTTGAGGTTCCAGAAATTGCCAGCGGACTGGTAGAAATCACTTCTGTAGCCCGCGAGGCGGGCCACCGCACCAAGATGGCGGTTCGGGCAACCGAGACCGGCATCAACGCGAAGGGTTCGTGCATTGGCGAGCTCGGCCAGCGTGTGCGGGCAGTAACGGCGGAGCTCAACAACGAGAAAATCGACATCGTCGACTACTCCGAGAACCTGGCCACGTTTGTTGCTAATGCTCTCTCGCCCGCCAAGGTATCGAGCTCCTTCGTGATCGATGAGGCCACCAAGGCAGTGCGTGCCCTCGTGCCCGACTACCAACTGTCATTGGCGATTGGCAAGGAAGGGCAAAACGCCCGACTGGCTGCCAAGCTCACCGGCGCGCGCATCGACATCCAGCCCGACTCGATTCTCGACGACTAATAGTCGTTCGCCTGGCTCTCCCCTCAGCGCAGTGTGCTGAGGGGAGAGCCAGTAGCGTTCCATCTCCGCGTGCGCTCAGTGTCGGGCGCGGGGGAGTGCGGGATTGCAGAGTAGGGGTATCATGGAAGCAGTAAGAACGTGTATTGGCTGTCGCGCGAGCGCCAGCAGATCCTCGTTACTGAGGGTTATCGCATCTCACGGTGCGGTTGTGGCCGACCATTCGGCCACACTTCCGGGTCGCGGTGCGTGGCTTCATCCCACAACCACGTGTTTTGAGTCTGCAATCAAACGCAGAGCTTTTGCACGTGCGTTGAAGGTGGAACCACCGCTAGATACCGGAGCACTTCTTTCAGTGTTAGCTGAATATGAGGCGGGACATCAACCGATGTCCCCTAACGAACAGGCTGATTGACCTATGGACAACTAATGAGCGGCTCGAAATGAGTTCCGTCCGTAATTAGTGGTCTGCCCCTGTCTGGGAGCAGACCCAGACAGGAGAAAAGTGGCTGCAAAACCACGCGTACACGAAGTCGCCGCCGAAGCTGGCGTCGATAGCAAGGCTGCTCTAGCGAAGCTCAAAGAAATGGGCGAATTCGTTAAGGGCCCGTCATCGAGCATTGAGCCCCCCGTCGCACGACGGTTGAAGGCTGCACTCGAAGCTGACGCAGCGAAAGCACCGGCAGAGCCGGAGAAGCCCAAGGCTGCTCCCAAGGCCGCGCCGAAGGCTGCCGCTAAAGCGACACCGAAGCCCAAAACTCCGATGCCAAGCGCGCCGACCCCAGCACCTGTTGCTGAGGAAGCACCCGCAGCAGCACCGGAGCCCGAGCACGCTGCTGAACCAGAAGAAGGCGCGGCTCCCGCTCCTCTGACGGTTGCCGAGCGTCAAGCTCAGGCACTGGCTGCTGAAAAGGCACTGGCCGCAGAAAAGGCTTCTGCCGAGTCTGGTGCAAAGCCCGAGGGCGGCGCAGCAGATGCTCCCAACCCTTCCTCTGTTCCTCGTCCGGGTACTCCCCGTCCGGGAAACAACCCTTTCGCCTCCAATCAAGGCATGGGGCGTCCCGCACCTGCCGGTGGCGCAAGCTCGATTCCTCGTCCCGGCGCTCCGCGTCCGGGCTTGCCTCGTCCTGGCGCTCCGCGTCCGGGTGCACCTCGTCCCGGTTCGCCGCGCCCAGGTTCACCTCGTCCCGGTGCACCTCGTCCGGGTGGACCCGGTCAGGGTCAGCGCCCCGGTGGCTTCGGTCAGCGTCCAGGCGGTCCTGCTGGAGCAGGAGCCGGCGCACGCCCAGGTGGAGCTGGTGGCGGATTCCGTCCCGGTGGAGCACCAGGAAACAACTTTGGGCCTAACCGTCCACCAGCCGGCGGTCGCGGTCGCGGTCCCGGCGGAGGCACCGCAGGTGCTTTCGGTCGCGGTGGCGGCAAGAGCAAGGCACGCAAGTCCAAGCGGGCGAAGCGGGCAGAGTTCGAACTGAGAGAAGCACCGTCGCTTGGTGGCGTTAGCGTCCCCCGCGGAAACGGCAAGGAAGTTATTCGCCTTCGCCGTGGTGCATCGATCACCGACTTTGCCGACAAGATCGACACGAGCCCCGGAAACCTCGTCACCGTGCTGTTCCACTTGGGACAGATGGCGACAGCGACCGAGTCTCTCGACGAGGCAACGTTCGACATCCTCGGTGAAGAACTTGGCTTCAAGATCGAAATGGTCTCGCCAGAAGAAGAAGACCGCGAGTTGTTGCTCGGCTTCGACATGGACCTCTCTCAAGAACTCGAAGACGAATCAGACGACGAACTCGTCATCCGTCCTCCCGTTGTTACCGTCATGGGTCACGTCGACCACGGTAAGACCAAGCTGCTTGACGCCATCCGTAACGCCAACGTTGTTGCTGGCGAAGCCGGCGGCATCACGCAGCACATTGGTGCTTACCAGGTCGTCAAGGAGCACGACGGTATCGAACGTCCGATCACCTTCATTGACACCCCGGGTCACGAAGCGTTCACCGCTATGCGTGCTCGTGGTGCTCAGGTCACCGACGTTGCCATCCTCGTGGTTGCAGCAGACGACGGAATCATGCCCCAGACGGTTGAAGCACTCAACCACGCTCAGGCAGCAAACGTTCCGATCGTTGTCGCGATCAACAAGATCGATAAAGAGGGTGCAAACCCGGCCAAGGTGCGCCAGCAGCTCACCGAATTCGGCCTCGTTGCAGAAGAGTACGGCGGAGACACCATGTTCATGGATGTCTCGGCGCTCAACAAGGTCGGTATCACCGAGCTTCTTGACGCAGTGCTCCTGACAGCGGATGCCGGACTCGACCTGCGCGCAAACCCCAACAAGGACGCTCGTGGTGTCGCGATTGAAGCCAAGCTCGACAAGGGTCGCGGTGCTGTTGCTACCGTGCTCATCCAGTCGGGAACACTTGAAATCGGAGACCCCATCGTTGCGGGTACCGCTTACGGTCGCGTTCGTGCCATGTTCGACGAGAATGGTGGATCGGTTACTCACGCGGAGCCTTCGCGCCCCGTTGCCGTACTCGGTCTGACTTCAGTACCCAAGGCCGGCGACGTGTTCTTGGTTACCGACGACGACCGCATGGCCCGCCAGATCGCTGAAAAGCGCGAAGCAGCAGAGCGCAACGCAATGCTCGCTCGTAGCCGCAAGCGCATCAGCCTCGAGGACTTCACGAAGGCCCTCGAAGACGGCAAGGTCGAATCGCTCAACCTCATCATCAAGGGTGACGTATCGGGTGCTGTTGAAGCCCTCGAAGAGTCGCTGCTCAAGATTGATGTTGATGACTCGGTTCAGCTGCGCATCATCCACCGCGGTGTCGGTGCTGTTACCGAAAGCGACATCAACCTCGCCACGGTCGACAACGCCATCATCATTGGATTCAACGTTCGCCCCGACCCGAAGGCACGCGAGCGCGCCGTTCGCGAAGGTGTCGACGTGCGCTTCTACTCGGTCATCTACGCCGCACTTGAAGACGTTGAGAACTCGCTCAAGGGAATGCTCAAGCCTGAATTTGAAGAAGTTCAGTCGGGTGTTGCTGAGATCCGCGAGATCTTCCGTTCCTCCAAGGTCGGAAACATCGCTGGTGTCATCGTGCGTTCGGGAACGATCACGCGAAACGCCAAGGCACGAGTTATCCGCGAAGGTGTCGTCGTTGGCGACAACCTCGCGATCGACTCGCTGCGTCGCTTCAAGGATGACGTCACTGAAGTTCGTACCGACTACGAAGCCGGTATCGGACTTGGTAAGTTCAACGACATCCAAATCGGTGACGAGATCGAGACAATTGAAATGAAGGAAAAGCCGCGAGTCTAATCTCGCTGGCTTATGACGGCACCCAGGTCAGGAAGCGGAGCTACGCAGGCTCCGCAAGCTTCCTGACCTTGGTGCCGTCAACGCCTCGGTTATTCTCGAGGCAGCAAAAGTTATAGAAGGAGTAGAGATGGTTGACGCAGCTCGTGCCGCGAAAATGGCCGACCGTATCAAAGTGATCGTTGCCAAAACGCTTGAGCGCGGCATCCGAGACCCGCGCCTCGGCTTTGTCACCATCACTGACGTCCGGGTAACCGGCGACCTCCAGCATGCCTCGGTCTTCTACACGGTGTACGGCACCGACGAAGAACGCAGCGACAGCGCAGCGGCTCTCAAATCGGCCACCGGCCTCGTGCGCCGTGAAGTGGGCAAGAACATTACAGCCCGCCTGACGCCGTCTATCGAGTTCATTGCCGACGGAATCCCCGAGAACGCTGCCCTCATTGAGTCGCTCCTGACGGAAGCGCAGCAGCGCGACGCCTCAGTTGAAGTACTCAAGAAGACCGCACGCTACGCGGGGGACGAAGATCCTTACGTTAAGCCTCGCGATCTCGCCGCCGAAGAAGAAGCCGCAGGGTTTGACGACGACGAGGAAGACACCACCCACGCCTAGCGACTGCCGCGTGCCGGCAGAGCGGCTGATTCACGCCCGTTAGGGCAGCACGTAGCCCGAGTCCTCAGCGACGGCGAGTCCGTCTTTCAGGAGACCTGCTAGTGCGCGCTCACGCTGTTCGGCATCCGCCCACACCTGCGTGATTTCGTCTGCGGTGACCGGCACATCGCTGGCCCGAAGCTCGGCAAGGATCAGACCGCGCACTTGCCGGTCTGAGCCCTCAAACTTTTTCTGCACCACCTGCCGTTTGCCCTCATAGGCCGGGTAACCGGCAGCACGCCACGCGCACAGTTCGCGCACCGGGCATTGCTCGCATAGCGGTTTCTTGGCCGTGCACACGATCGCGCCCAGTTCCATGACGGCGGCATTTGTGAGTGGAGAGGCAGCCCGGTCATCCGGGAGCAGCTGCTCCATGGCTGCGAGGTCTCGTTTGTTCGAGGGCGGGCCGGCTTCGCCCTCGCCGTTGACGGCCCGGGCGATCACCCGCCGCACATTGGTGTCAACGACCGGATGATGGTGGCCGTAGGCGAACACGGCGACAGCGCGAGCCGTGTAGTCGCCGATCCCGGGCAGCGCCAGCAGGGTCGGCACATCCTCGGGAACCACGTTGTTGTGCTGCTCCGCGATGGCGGTTGCGGCGGCGTGCAGGTTGAGGGCACGGCGCGGGTACCCGAGGCGTTCCCACGCCCGAACAGCGTCGCCAGGGGCGGAAGCGGCGAGGGCGGCGGGCGATGGCCAGCGTTCGAGCCACTGTTCGAGCCGTGGGATCACGCGAACGACCGGGGTTTGCTGGAGCATGATCTCGCTCACGAGGATTCCCCACGCGCCGAAGCCGTCGTGTCGCCAGGGCAGATCGCGGCCATATTCGACGAACCAGTCACCGATGAGCCTGGCGAGTTCAGCGCGGTCGGCCGTCGTGGTTTCTGCGGTCACGGAGGTTTGTCGGTTTCGTCGGGGTCGTGGGGTGCGTTGTGTGGGGCTGTGGAGCGCTGGCTAACGCGTGGAGGGAGGCGTGGTGTCGAGCGCAGCGAATCGCGCGGCAACATCCTCCGTGGTCAGAAAATTGCCGGTCTCTTCGACGCCGTGAACAAGTTCGACCATCAGTGCGTTGAGGGGAGCGGCACGGTTCAGTTCGTCAGCGGCACGCACCACGGCACCGTTGAGGGCATCCACTTCACTGGGTTGACCGCGACGAATGCTCTGCAGCGTCGAGCCAGGATTGGGGGTGCGCCCCATTCGCCGGCTCATGAGCAGGGGGATGATCTGACCGAGCCACAGCGGTGACCGTGCCAGATTACGAAGGCGTCGGTGGGAGAGTCCCTGAAGCGTCTCGAAGCGGATGCCGGCGGCAAGGGCAGTGCGTGCTGTTTCGCGCATGCTCGCGGTCATTATCTGTCGCAGCAAGGGCTCTTCGATGACGTCTTGCACGCTACGGCCAGTAACCGCAGGAAGCGCATTGACTTGGTTGATGACGAGCTTTGTCCACTGCGCACCGCGAAAGTTGGACACAGCGAAGGTCGGCATGACCGCGTTGAGCGCGTTTGCGGCATAACGTGCTGGCACATCGTTGTCTCCGGCAACGCCCAAATAGCTCGGGCCGGCGGCGGTGACATAGATGGCGCCGGGGGAGAGGAACGAGGAGGCGAAGGTGGCGAGCCCGCCGATGATGTCTGACCGCGGCGAGGCGTAGGTGGCAACGTCGAGCGAGTCGAGGCCGTTTTGAAAGATGACAACGGGGAGGTCACGCAAAAAGCGAATGTTCTCGCGAATCGCTTCTTCGGCGTCGTGCGCTTTTGTGGCGACGATCACGAGCTCGTTGATGCGGCTGAGCGTGCCAGAGGCACGCACGCGAGAGACGCTGTCTCCCCACGCGCCGGTGAGGGTGAGGCCCGATTCGCGGATGGCGTGGAGGTGAGCTCCTCGTGCCGTCACTTCGACATCATTGCCAGCGCGCGCGAGCAACGCTGCTATTGCACCGCCGACGGCACCCGCCCCAATAACGCCGATTCGCATAGGGGAAGTCTAGGCGTACTGCGTGAACATTTTTCGTGACCGACGCAATGGAGCGCCGCACATCGACCGCGTCAGAATTGGCTAAAGTTGTGGGGCTGCCCATCCGGGGCACCCGTGCGGAAAGGAATGTCATGGCTAAGCCGCCGCGCAATCCGACGAGCGGGATTCTGTTCGTGGATAAGCCTCAAGGCATCACGAGCCATGGCGTGATCTCACGGGCCCGCAAATCAGTGGGCACCCGCAAGATCGGCCACGCCGGAACGCTTGACCCGATGGCCACCGGGCTCCTTGTGCTCGGCGTCAACAATGCGACTCGCCTGCTCACATATCTCGTCGGGCTCGACAAGCAGTACACCGCCACGATTCGTTTGGGGGCATCGTCAAACACTGACGACGCTGAGGGCGAACTCTCTGAGACCGCGGATGCCGCGGCTCTCGCTGCCGTCTCCGACGATGCCATCGCGCACTCCGTCACCAATCTCACTGGCGCTATCTCGCAGCGCCCCAGCTCCGTGAGCGCCATCAAGGTAGATGGTCGCCGCGCTTACACGTTGGCTCGCGCGGGCGAAGAGGTCGTGCTTGCTGAGCGAGCGGTCACGGTTTCTGCTTTCGAGGTGCTCGAGATTGCGCGCGGAGAGTTCATCGATGTGAAGGTTCGAGTGGATTGTTCCTCCGGCACCTACATCCGCGCTCTTGCTCGCGATATGGGGGAGGCGCTGGGAGTTGGCGGTCACCTGACGGTGCTGCGTCGCACTCGGGTTGGGCCGTTCTCCGTCGAGGAGGCGAGTGCTGTCGATGAGGACCTTGAAACGAAGCTCGTGGCGCCGGCCGTCGTGGCCCGAGTGCTCTTTGACACTGTTGAGCTCGATGATGAGCAGGCTGCTGATTTGGCGCAGGGCAAGCAAATTGCTTTGGAGCCCCAGGGCGAGGGGGCACTTGCGGCGCTCAACTCAGAGGGCCGCTTGGTCGGCCTCCTCGAAATTGTTGATGGTCGCGCCCGAATCCTCTCGAATTTTCGACCGGATGCCGAGCCAGCAGCGCCTGAGCTTCTGGTGCCGGGCGACGGCGAGTCCGCCTCTGAGGAAGGAACCCCGAACAATGGTTGAGTGGTTTGTGTGGGTTCAGATCGTTGTGGCGGTCACCGCAGGCCTTGGCGCCGTGATTGTCGGCTTCGCGCGAGTGAAGCCCAATGATTACACCTTGGGGGCAACGTTGCTGGTTGAGCTGTTGCTCATCGTCCAACTGGTCATGGCGATCATTGCGCCGTTGCTCGGGAATGTGGCGACGGGTAGTTCTCTAGAGTTCTGGATCTACTTGGTCTCGGCCATCCTGATCCCTCCCGCAGCGGTCATGTGGGGGCTTATCGAGCGCAACCGCTGGAGCACGGTGATCTTGGGGGTGGCGTGTTTGTCGATCGCCATCATGGTTTACCGCATGAGCCAAATCTGGTTTGTGCAATTGGCCTAGCCGAGAGCGCCTAAAGTTGAATGTGATGACTAGGAAAGCTTCTTCGACTGCCTCGGGCATCGGCCGAGTGCTGATCGCCGTTTATGCGGTGATGGCGCTGGGCGCTACCGCTCGGTCACTGTTTCAAATCGCTACAAAGTTCGATGAGGCGCCCGTGGCGTATCTGTTGTCTGGTCTTGCGGGGCTTGTCTACATCGTTGCCACTGTCGCGCTCATTCGCTCGGGTCGTGTCTGGTTCCGCGTCGCTGTGATCGCGATCGTGTTTGAACTTGTCGGAGTGATTACCGTCGGAATCCTCAGTCTCGTGGATGCCGTGTTGTTCCCGGCAGATACTGTCTGGTCTGCTTTCGGCGCCGGCTACCTCTTCGTGCCTCTCGCTCTTCCGGTGCTTGGCCTTATCTGGCTGTATCGGGTGCGTCGTGCTGAGGGGAGACGCTGACATGGATGTTTTCGATTCAATTGACGTTGTTCCCGCGACCTTTGGTCCGGTTGCCGTCACCATCGGCAAGTTTGATGGCGTGCACAGCGGGCACCGTGCGGTGTTGGCGCGGTTGCGCGCGGTTGCCGCCGAACGCGGTTTGCGCTCTGTTGTGGTGACGTTTGACCGCAATCCGATGAGCCTGTTGAACCCTGCAGCGTGCCCGCAACCCTTGCTGAGCAAGGAGCAGAAGCTGGAACGACTGGCCACGACCGACGTCGACGCCGCTCTTGTCTTGACCTTTGACCGTGCCCTCAGCGAAGTCTCGGCTGACGACTTTGTCGCGACGGTGCTCGCGGGGGCGCTCGATACCAAGGTTGTTCTCGTCGGGGCCGATTTCCGTTTCGGCGCTCGCGGCGCTGGCGATGTCGCCCTGCTTCGCACTCTGGGCAATAACCATGGTTTTGACGTCGTCGTCATCGATGACATTGCTCTTGAGGAAGGGCGTCGCGTCTCGTCAACCTTTGTGCGCGAGCTTCTCTCCGAGGGTCGCGTGGCCGAAGCGGGGCAATTGCTCACCGCCCCACACTCGGTGCGCGGCGTGGTGGTGCTCGGCCAGCAACGCGGACGAGAGCTCGGGTATCCGACCGCCAATTTGGGCCGAAATTCTGAGGGTTTCATTCCCGCTGATGGCGTGTATGCAGCCTGGCTTGTGGTTGACGGGGTTCGCTTTGCGTCCGCGGTTTCTATCGGCAATAACCCGACTTTTGATGGGGTGCCCGAGAAGCAGGTTGAAGCGCACGCGCTCGACCAAGATTTCGATATCTATGGCAAGCGTGTCGAAATCGAGTTTGTGGAATACGTTCGCGGCATGGTCAAGTACACGACAGTTGATGCTCTTATCGAGCAAATGTGCCTTGATGAGATTGCGGTGAGAGAAATCTTGGGCGTCTCGGCAAAAAAGACGCCCAAGAAATAGTTCTTGAGGGTTAGCCCTTGATGAGCTTGTTGAGGGGAACCTTGACGCCGTTCTTGAGGTTCTCCACGATGTCATCGGGCACATCGCCGATGATCGGCAGGTTGAGGTCTTTGGCCCAGTTCGCGACAGTCTCGAGGATCGTGTCGGTGTCGAGACCTTTGAGGGTCGGCTGGATGCCTTCCCAGATGGGCTCTAGAGCGTCAGTGTCAAGACCCTTGCCTTTGACGAGATCGCCGACGACGTCGCCGATGTCACCGAGATCGAATCCGCTGTTACCCATATTTATCTCCCTGAGATGCCAGCCGACACGAGTTGTCGGCGATACCCACCATCGTAGAGGTAGGGCTTTTCACGACGTAGACTCGTGCGAATGACTACCCCCACGCGCACCCTCTGGAGGGGGCGCATTCTTGCGCTTGCTGGCATCCTCTTCGTCGCTTTGAATGTGCGAACCGCGGTTGCCGCTATTTCGCCGATTATCGGCGTGATCGAAAACGATATTCCGATCTCGAGCCTGGGCCTAGGGGTGCTAGGGATGTTGCCGCCGATCGCTTTTGCGATCGCCGGAGTCGCGGCGCCAGCGCTCGCTCGCGCCCGCGGTCTTGACGCGGGACTGCTCATTGCGGCGGCGGCCATGGTGGCCGGTTCGAGCTTGCGTGCCGTCAGCGATAACTACATCGTGCTTGCGATTGGCAGTTTTGTCGCGCTTGCGGGAATGGGAATCGGCAACGTGCTGCTGCCTCCCGCTGTCAAAAAGTATTTCCCCGACCGTTTAGCGACGGTAACGGGCGGCTATGTCGTGCTCATCTCGCTTGGCGCCGCGATTCCGGCGTTCTTCGCAGCGCCGATCGCCGACGCCTCTGGCTGGCGTGTGTCCGTTGCGGTGTGGGCTGCTCTCGCGCTTACCGCGTTTGTCCCGTGGCTCGTACTGACGCTGCGGGGGCGCCACGCCAAGCGTCGGGCTGTGAACGACGAGAGTGTACTGCCGCTGACACCGCATATTTCGGTGTGGGCCGTCGCGAAGTCGCGAACGGCGTGGGCCATCACGATCGCCTTCGGAGTCTCATCGATCGCGTTCTACTCGTTCTTTGCGTGGTTGCCAGAGATTCTTATCGAGTCCGCTCAGTTCACCCCGGTCGAAGCAGGGGCAATGCTGTCTCTCTTTGGGCTCATCGGAATTCCGCTCGGCATCCTGAGCCCTATTCTTGCCAGCCGCGTACAGAACATCGGTGTTGTCATTGCCGGGGGAGTGTTTGCCGGCGTGATTGGCTTCACCGGTCTTGCGTTCGCCCCCACGGTCGCCACCTGGCTGTGGGTCGTGCTCGTTGGAATCAGTTCGATCCTGTTCCCGTTGTGCCTCGTGCTCATCAACCTGCGTACGAGAAGCCATGAAGGTTCGGCAGCCCTCAGCGGCTTCGTGCAGAGCGTTGCCTACTCAGTGGCGGCGCTTGGCCCGTTTGCTGTCGCTCTCGTGCGTGAGCTCAGCGGCGGCTGGGTTTGGCCCTTGATGTTCTTGCTCGTCACAAGTCTGCTCGCGCTTATCAGCGCTGTCATGCTCGCCCGCCCCAGTTTCGTCGAAGACGAGATCGACTTTCCGGCAGCGGCTCTCGACGATTAACCGGCGCGCGGCTAGTTGACTAGTCGCCGAGAGCTGACGTGCTCAGCCGTTCGGGGTGGTGCACGAGAGAGGCGGCGCCGATAAGGGGGCCATCGCTGGAGAGCCCGGACGCGACGACGCGCACCTTCGTAATGAACGGGAAGGGCGCTCGATCGGTGATCGCGTCCGCAACAAGATCGATGTAGTCGGCGGCAACGTGCGAGAAGCCGCCACCGATTGCGACGAGCTCAAGATCAACGAGTGCGGTGGCCGAGGCGATGCCGTGGCCAACGGCACGCGCCGAGCGGCGTACTGCGGCGATCGCAATGTCGTTTCCTGCGGCGTAGTCGGCAGACAGCTCTTCGCCGGTGGTGCCAGTCCAGCCCTGCGATTGTGCCCATTCAACGGTTTTGGGGCCAGCGGCGACTGCTTCGACGCAGCCTGTTCCGCCACAGCCGCAGATGACAGTTTCTCCGCCAACTTCGACGTGACCGAAATGGCCGCCGTTACCCGTGGGACCGTCGATGAGCTGGTTGTCGAGGATGAGCCCGCCGCCGACGCCGGTGGAGACGACCATGCCCATGAAGTACTTCACTCCCTGAGCGGCACCGATCCAGTGTTCTGCCAGTGCGATGCAGTTGCCATCGCCGCGCAGCGACACCGTGAGTCCTGGCAATTCTTCTTCGACAAGGGCGCGAACGCCGAAGTCACGCCACGCGGGCAAGTTCAAGGGGGAGACCTCACCGCGGGACACCGAGATGGGGCCAGCGCTGCCGATGCCAGCACCGAGCAGCTCCGCGCCATCCGGAAGCTCAGCGATTGACTGTCGCACGACCGTGCGCACGCTGTCAGCGAGCTGAGCGCTGGAGGAGGCGCGGCCCGTTGGCGCGCGAAAGCGGCTCGGGGTGAGAACGACGCCGTGGGGGTCGACGAGAGCGGCTTCGACTTTGGTTCCGCCAATATCAATGGCAAGGGCATAGCGATTCGATGTGGTGGTGGTCACGGCATCCACCTTATTGGGTTCGAGGGGTGGTCATGGTGCACCTGTGGACGTTCGTGTGGTGTTCAGCTTGGGGGTGTTTGCTGCTCGTGTGCGCACTCGCGTCGGCCACTTGCTGCTCATCTGAGCAAGTGGCCCCGCATATGTTGCAGCTCGGTGTCCGTGACTCTATCGTTGAAGCAGGAGGCAGCAGTGGATGAATCAACCGAACTCTTGGCCGTGCGCGTCGCCGAGCTCTATTACGAAGAGAACAAGACGCAAGACGAAGTCGGCGCCCTCCTCGGAATAACCCGCTGGAAAGTGGGCCGCCTACTCACTCGCGCTCGCGAAGCCGGAATTGTTCGTATTGAGATCGTGCACCCCCGAGCCCGCCGGCTGGATATCGAACGTCAGTTGCGAGACCGCTTTGGCCTCAAAGATGCGGTTGTTGTTCCGCTTCCCGCCGAAGACGAAGAAGTGAGCCCTCGCGTGGCTCAGGCTGCGGCTGACTACCTCGCTGCTGTGCGCCCCATTCCTCGTACCCTCGGCGTGAGCTGGGGCCGAACCCTTGACGAGGTCGCTCGTTTGCTCGCTGACGGCTGGACCATCGGTGTGCAAGTAGTGCAGATCAACGGCGGAGTGAGCCTCAACAGCAAGCAGGGAACCGCCGCTCAGACCGCAGTGACCATCGCGCAAAAGGGACACGGTCAAGCAACGCTGCTGCCGATCCCCGCAATTCTTGAGCAGGTCGAAACGAAGCGTGCGATTGAACGTGACCGCACGGTGGCGAGTGTGCGCACGCTGGGTGCTTCGGCATCCGCGTATCTGTACAGTGCCGGTGTTGCGGGAGCGAGTTCCGTGCACGTCGATAGCGGCTACCTCACTGAGAGCGATGTCGACGAACTCGTGGCTAAGGGAGCGGTCGGCGACGTTGTTGGTCGCTACATCGATAGCGCAGGCAAGATCGTCGATTCGGCACTCGATGAACGAACCGTCGGTATCGGCCTTGATGAGCTCCGTGCTGCTGAGCACGCAATTTTTGTCGTCGCTGGCGACGCTAAACATGACGTCGCGCGCGCCGTCGTTACGAGTGGGCTGTGTTCCGTCATCGTCACCGATGAGGCCACCGCTCACGCCCTTCTGGAGGAAACAACATGACAATCGAATCGGCCATCGCGCTCGCTCCTGCTGAGCGCGCGGTCAATCTCATCGGAGCAGACCTGACCGAGAAATCTCTCAAGCTTCACCTTGAGGGGCTCCCGGGCGTCGACGCGGTCGGTCTTGAGCAGCGTGCCGCAGCGCTCGGCACCCGCTCGATCAAAACCACGTCAAAGGCCTGGGCCCTCGACACCATCATCAAGCTCATCGACCTCACCACGCTTGAGGGCGCAGACACCCCTGGCAAGGTTCGCTCACTCGCGGCCAAAGCTGTGCTGCCGGATGCTTCGGATGCCTCGACCCCTCAGGTCGCTGCTGTCTGCGTGTATGGCGACATGGTTCCGTACGCGGCCGAAGCCCTCGGGTCATCCTGGTCAAACGGCTCAGACAACGGAATCAACGTTGCTGCCGTCGCCACCGCGTTCCCGAGCGGACGCTCGTCGTTGCCGATCAAGATCATGGACACCAAAGAAGCCGTCGCTAACGGCGCAGACGAAATCGACATGGTCATCGACCGTGGCGCCTTCCTCTCTGGCAAGTACGGTGTCGTCTTCGATCAGATCGTTGCTGTCAAAGAAGCCTGCCGCCGCGAGAACGGCACCTACGCTCACCTCAAGGTGATTTTGGAGACCGGCGAGCTCAACACCTACGACAACGTTCGCCGCGCATCCTGGCTGGCAATTCTGGCCGGGGGAGACTTCATCAAGACGTCAACCGGAAAGGTCGCGCCAGCAGCGACTTTGCCCGTCACCCTCCTCATGCTTGAGGTTGTGCGCGACTGGCACTTGCTCACCGGCGAGAAGATCGGGGTGAAGCCGGCTGGCGGCATCCGCAGCTCGAAGGATGCCATCAAGTACCTCGTCACGGTTGCTGAAACGGTGGGCGAGGAATGGCTTCAGCCGCACCTGTTCCGTTTCGGAGCATCCAGTCTTCTCAATGACGTGCTCATGCAGCGTCAGAAGCTCACCACCGGCCACTACTCCGGCCCCGACTACGTCACGATTGACTAAGGCACACCATGACAGAGAACGACAAAGCACTGAGCGCGAAGGTCCCGAGTTTTCTCGACTACGCCCCCGCCCCCGAATCGACTTCGGTTCTGCACTTGAAGAAGCACTACGGTCTCTTCATTGATGGTGAATTTGTGGATGGCCGCGGCGACGCGTTCAGCACGATCTCACCGGCAACCGAAAAGGAGATCGCCTCGATCTCCAACGCCAACAGCGCCGATGTGGATGTCGCCGTCGCTGCAGCCCGCAAGGCCTACGACCGCACGTGGTCGAAGCTGTCGGGCGCAGACCGCGGCAAGTACCTCTTCCGCATTGCGCGCCTCGTGCAGGAGCGGGCCCGTGAGCTTGCTGTTGCCGAGAGCCTCGACAACGGAAAGCCGATCAAGGAGAGCCGCGACGTTGACGTGCCTCTCGTTGCTGCCTGGTTCTTCTACTACGCCGGTTGGGCCGACAAGCTGGACTACGCCGGTCTCGGCCCCAACCCGCAGTCGCTCGGTGTTGCCGCTCAGGTAATCCCGTGGAACTTCCCGCTGCTCATGCTCGCGTGGAAGATCGCTCCGGCGCTCGCGGCAGGAAACACCGTCGTGATCAAGCCGGCAGAGACCACCCCGTTGAGCGCGATGATCTTCGCCGAAATCCTGCAGCAGGCTGACTTGCCCAAGGGTGTCGTCAACATCGTCACCGGCGCTGGCGACACGGGCCACGCGCTCGTCAATCACCCCGACGTCAACAAGGTTGCCTTCACCGGCTCAACCGGTGTTGGCCGTGCAATCGCGAAGTCGGTTGCTGGCACGGGCAAGAAGGTCACGCTCGAGCTCGGTGGCAAGGCGGCGAACATCGTCTTCGACGACGCCCCCATGGACCAAGCCATTGAGGGAATCGTCAACGGCATCTTCTTCAACCAGGGTCACGTCTGCTGTGCAGGTTCGCGACTGCTGGTTCAAGAGAACGTGCACGACGAGGTCGTCGATCGTCTGAAGGCGCGACTGTCCACGCTGCGCATGGGTGACCCGCTCGACAAGAACACCGACATCGGTGCGATCAACTCCAAGGCTCAGCTCGACCGCATCCGTGAACTCAGCGATATCGGTGAAGCGGAAGGTTCAGAACGGTGGACCGCCGACTGCCCGATTCCCGAAAACGGTTTCTGGTTCGCGCCCACCATCTTCACGAACGTGTCGACCTCGAGTCGCATCGCTCGCGAAGAAGTCTTCGGGCCGGTGCTGAGCGTTCTCACGTTCCGCACCCCCGCAGAAGCTATCGCTAAGGCCAACAACACGCCCTACGGCCTGTCTGCGGGCATCTGGAGCGAGAAGGGCTCACGAGTCCTTGCTGTGGCTGACAAGCTGCGTGCTGGCGTTATCTGGGCTAACACGTTCAACCGTTTCGATCCTGCGTCGCCATTCGGTGGCTACAAGGAGAGTGGCTACGGCCGCGAGGGTGGCCGTCACGGACTGGCCTCCTACCTAGAATCCGCTGGATGGGCCGCGCCCGCCGTCACGAAAGGTGGCAAGAAATGACCCGTCTCACGGTTCCTAAGACCTACAAGCTCTACATCGGTGGCAAGTTTCCGCGCAGCGAAAGCGGCCGCACCTACGAGGTAGCAACCAAGAAGGGTGCCTTCCTCGCGAACGCAGCGCTGGCAAGCCGCAAGGACGCTCGGGATGCCGTAGTCGCCGCCCGTGCAGCCTTCAGCGGTTGGTCGGGGGCCACGGGCTACAACCGCGGCCAGGTGCTGTACCGCATTGCAGAACTGTTGGAGGGTCGTCGCGAGCAGTTCATCGACGAGCTCATGGCAACGGAGTCGCTCTCGAAGTCGGCAGCGACCGCACAGCTCGATACGGCAATTGATGCGTGGGTTTGGTATGCGGGCTGGGCAGACAAGTACGTGCAGGTTGCCGGTAACGGAAACCCCGTTTCGGGCCCGTACTTCAACCTCTCCACTCCTGAGCCGAGTGGCGTTATCGCCATTGTGGCTCCGCAGGATTCGTCGTCGTTGTTGGGCCTCGTGAGTGTCATTGCTCCGGCTCTCGTCAGCGGAAACACGGTTGTCGTGGTTGCTCACCAGAACGCCCCGCTCAGCGCGATCAGCCTCTCTGAGGTTCTCGCGACGAGCGACGTTCCCGGTGGCGTCGTCAACATCCTTACGGGGTCACCGGCCGAGATCGCGCCGTGGCTTGCGAGCCACGCGGATGTCAATGGTCTCGACCTCGCCGGAGCAGAACAGCTCGAGTGGGTTGACCTTCAAATCGCGGCTGCCGACACGCTCAAGCGCGTCCTGGGACCGGTCGTGGGAGTTCCCGCACCGTCCGTCGAGCGCATCGTTCAGTGGACCGAAACGAAGACGGTCTGGCACACGAAGTCTCTGATTTAGCCGAGAAGTGTGGCGTGGGGGTTGCCCGGCGCGCGTATCTACGGATACTTGCTGAGTAATGATTTTTTCACGCCACACTCCGTCTCGTATCGCCAGCGCATTTTTTGCGCTTCTCTTGGCGATGTTCCTTGTTCCCCTCGGTGCCGCAAGTTCTGCCTCGGCCGCCGAGGCAGACACTATTCACGGACTTGTGAACCAAGCTCGCTGGGATGACGGTCAGCTCGGCCTCATCCGCAATGCAGAGATGGACGCGGTTGCGTTGGCGTGGGCCAAGAAGATGGCGGCGAGCAACAACATGTCGCACAACCCCAACTATTCGGATCAGATCCCGACTGGTTGGCGTTCCGCCGGCGAGAACGTGGCGCAGGGGTATCGCACCGCGCAGGCCATGCATGACGGCTGGATGTCGTCGCAGGGCCACCGCGAGAACATCTTGGGCGCGTTCACTGACATCGGTATCGCGTTCTATACGAGCGGTGGCACAACGTGGGGAGTGCAGGTTTTCGCGACCTATCCCGGCCACACTGGACCGGATGCCGCCTCCGCAGCTCCCGCACCGGCTCCCGAGCCTTCTGAGGAGTCGAGCGAAACGGCGACGTCTTCCGCGTCACCCACACCCACGCCGACAGCAACCGACGCCGGGGATTCTGGGGCGGGGTCGAACTCGTCGTCGGGGTCGTCAGCTGACGGCACGATCGGCGAAATTGATGCCGACGCAGCCCCCACGTTGACTCAAGCCGAATTGCAGGCCAGCGTCTATGGCACTCAACCGGACTACACGTGGATTTCGTGGACCATCTTCTTCACCCTGCTTGCGGTCGGCGGAGGCTTCTGGTTTGTGGTGTGGCGTCGTCTGAAGTCGCGACGGCCTGTAGCGCGTCGCGCCCGCCAATAGAAGAACCTACGGCGAGTATCTAGGCGTTTGTGCGCTGCTTCCCAGTCGCGCTGCCTAGGGTTGCCGCATGCGCGTTCTTGTAACTGGAGCAACAGGATATTTGGGTGGCCGACTCGTACCTCGGCTGATCGAAGCAGGCCACACGGTGCGCGTTCTGGTGCGCAACCCCCGCAAGCTGCACGACGTTCCCTGGCGTGGAGATGTTGACGTCGTCGTTGGTGATCTCACCGACGCGAGTTCACTCACGGACGCCATGGTCGATATCGATGCGCTCTATTACTTGGTGCACGCCATGGGCGCTGCCGGCGACTTCGAAAAGACCGAGAAGCTCTCCGCAAACAATGTGGCGAAGGCAGCCAAGAAGGCCGGCGTCTCACGCATTGTGTACCTCGGTGGGTTGCACCCCGCGGGGGATATCGCTGAGCTGAGCCGCCATTTGCGCAGTCGTGCCGAGGTCGGCAACATCCTGCTGGAATCTGGTGTGCCCACGATTGCGTTCAATGCGGGAGTCGTCATCGGTTCCGGGTCGGCATCCTTCGAGATGATCCGTCACCTCACCGAGGTGCTGCCCTACATGCCGGCACCCAAGTGGGTGCGCAACTTCATTCAGCCGATCGCGGTGCGCGACGTGCTCTACTACCTCGTTTCGGCCCTCGAATTGCCGGCAGATCTCAATCGCAGTTTCGACATCGGTGGCCCGGATGTGTTGCGTTACGGCCAGATGATGAATGGCTACGCCCTTGAGGCTGGCCTTCACCAGCGCCCCATCGCGTCATTACCGGTGCTGACCCCGTGGTTGGCTTCGCAGTGGGTCAACTTGGTGACGCCCATCCCGCGCTTGCTCGCCGTTCCGATTATCGAATCGCTGCAGTTCGACTGTGTCGTGCGCGACACGTCGGTGTCAGATTTCATCCCGGAACCCGAGGGCGGCCTCACGGGATACCGCGCTTCGGTGCGCTTAGCTCTCGTGAAGATGGGCGACGGCGAGGTTGAAACGAGCTGGCAGGACGCCACCGTTGTTGGTGCGCCGAGCGATCCGATTCCTAGCGACCCGGAGTGGACGGGGCACACGGTCTTTACCGATCTTCGGGAACGTGAAACTCCGGCTTCGGCGGAGGCCCTGTGGGGCGTCGTCGAGGGAATCGGTGGCGAGAACGGGTGGTATTCCTTCCCGCTGGCCTGGGCTCTGCGCGGCTGGCTCGACAAGCTCGTTGGCGGGGTCGGACTACGACGTGGTCGTCGCCATCCGAGCACGTTAAATACAGGCGATGCCCTCGACTTTTGGCGAGTGGAAAGCATTGACCGCGGGCACAGTTTGCGCTTGCGTGCCGAGATGAAGCTCCCTGGGCGAGCGTGGCTTGAACTGACGGTGGAGGATCGCGGCGCTGACGGTGCCGTGTATCGCCAGCGTGCCGTGTTCTTTCCGAGTGGTTTGGGCGGCCGGCTCTATTGGGCCGCAATTCTGCCGTTCCATGGCGTGATCTTTAGTGGCATGGTGAATCGGATTGTGGCAGCCGCCGAAGCTGACGCTGCCGAATAAAGTGCGCCGTTCGCGCCGGGAATGCGCTACTTTTGACTAATGTCAGGAATCGTCGTCGTCGGTAGCGCAAATATTGATCAGGTCTTTCGAGTGGAACGGATTCCCTCTCCGGGGGAGACCGTCATGTCTCAGGGGCTGAACACTGCTCTGGGCGGCAAGGGCCAAAACCAAGCGGTTGCGGCAGCGCGCGCGGGAGTAGCCACCACGTTTATCGGTGCCGTCGGAAACGATGGTTTCGGAGAAATGGTGCGTGACGGTCTCGCGGCTGACTCCATCGATGTGTCGCACCTGAAGACCACAGACAAGCCAACCGGAACCGCGCTCATCGCCGTCGATCCCACGGGTGAGAACACGATCATCGTTGAGGCCGGCGCCAATAACGACGTCGCTAACCTGACGAGCGAAGACTCCGCCGCGATCAGCACAGCATCGGCTCTCATGATGCAGCTGGAGATCCCGCTGGCTACGGTGATCGAGTCAGCGCGTATTGCGCGCGCCGTTGGCACACAGGTGATTCTGAACGCGGCGCCGATTCAGCCATTGCCCAAAGAACTCCTCGACAACCTCGACATCCTGATCGTCAACGAGCACGAGGCTGCTGAGCTCGCGCGCGATAACGGCCTGTCCGCTGACCTTGAGGGAGTGGGCGAACGCCTCTTGAGCCTCGTCTCCACTGTCATCGTCACTTTGGGTTCGAAGGGTGCCGCTCTTCACCGCGTCGGCTCGGAGCCGGTCGTCGTTCCCGCTCACCGTGTCACGGCCGTAGACGCTACCGGCGCTGGCGACACGTTCTGTGGTGCTTTCGCCGCGGGCGTTGTCGAGGGAATGATGATGGATGATGCGTTGCGCTTTGCCGGGGCTGCGGCATCCATTTCGGTGGAGAACCACGGTGCTGTGCCGTCGATTCCGCACCGGGCAGCGATTGAGACACGCCTTAACTAATCCGCCCAAAAGGTAACGGATTGGTAACAGGCTCGCTATAGTGGGGTCACCGTGAACGTGCGGCAACCCGACACAAGGACGGCGAGTCAATGGCGACATCGCATCACCTGGCACACCCGAAACACCATCTTCGAGCGCGGAGAGCTGCGCTAGCGGCCACGATTGTCACGGCAATCACGCTCGCTCTCGTATTGAACGCTAACGTCGCCCGCGTGCATGCGGCGGGAGTTTTCACCTCGCTCAAGGCGCCGGGGGAGGCCGCGTTCATCGCCGGTCATCGCGGCGACAAGACGGTTGCTCCCGAGAACACGATCGAGGCCTTGAGTCTCGCGCTTGATAGCGCGGCCGACTATGTCGAAACTGATGTGCAGCTGACGGCCGATGGCGTTCCCGTGCTCATGCACGACTGGACCGTTGATCGCACAACAGACGGCACTGGGCCGGTGTGGCAATACACCTACGAGGAGCTTTCTGCCCTCGATGCTGGCTCGTGGTTCGGCGAGGAATTCGCCGGAGCCACCGTGCCCACGCTTGAGCAGTTTCTGGGAGTGCTCCGCTGGTCAACAAAGAACGCGATTCTGGAACTCAAAGGCTCGTGGACCGACGATCAGGTCGCGCTCGTCGCCGATCTGATTGCCCGCAATGGCGTGAACAACCACGTGATCATCGGGAGCTTCGACATCATGACGCTGCAGGCCGTGCAGCGGGTGAGCCCCGAATTGCCCGGGATGCTTATCGTTCGTGACATCGTGGGCGATCCGGCTGAACTCGCGGCCGCGTCGGGCGCCGTGGCACTCGTCACGAGCAAGAAAGCCATCACTCGCGACCCGAATCTCGTGCAAGTCGTGCATGATGCGGGTCTCGGCATCTTGATCTACACCCTCAACGATTCAGATACGTGGTCGGATGCCGTCGCCCTCGGCGTTGACGGAATCGTCACCGATCGTCCGGCAGAGCTCGGCACGTGGATCGCGAAAGAAGTCTCGGACGCAAATACCCTCCCGCTAGCGCCTCGTCGTGCCGCTGCGGGATAACCCAGCCGTGACCGCCTCGTCTAGAGCGAAGCGATGAGGGCTCGATAAAACGCAATGCCGTCGAGATAGCTGCTCACGAGCATCCGCTCATTGCGGGCGTGCAGAGTGTCGCGCACCTCGCGTGCCATCGCGAACGGGGTGAAGCGATAGACGCCGGTGCTGATGCGGGTGAAGTGGCGGCTGTCGGTTGCACCGTTTTGTACGTAGGGCGTTACGAGGGTTCCTGGGAAGCTCTTCTCGATCGTTGAGCGCAGCAGTTCCCACGCCAGGCCGGTGGTGGCTGAAACCGGCGATGGTTCGCCGGGGGAGTCGACCGTCACTCGAACGCGCTTGTCGTTGATCGCGCGCGTGACATGCTTGACCGTTTCTTCGAGGCTCGAGTTCACAGCAATGCGCACATTGATTATCGCGCTGACCCGTTCCGGCATGGCGTTGACGGCGTGACCGCCCTCCAGAATCGTGACCGCTTGCGTTGTGCGCATCATGGCGGCGAGTTCATCGCTTTTGCGCACGAGAATCGGCAGCAGCAGGGTTTTGGTCCACGACACGTTGCGCAGCAAGTAGCCGGTTACTCCGCCAGCGTGTTCGCCGAGCAGACGCAGGAGGTCGGCGCCCGTGGGAGTCAGTCGAGACGGGAATGGCCGAGAGTTCAAGCGCACGATGGCCTGAGCGAGACGAACCGCGGCGGGAAACTGGGGTGGGGTGGAAGCGTGACCGCCCGACTGGTCGACCGTCAGGCGAAGAGCGGCCGTGCCTTTCTCAGCAACACCAACGACCGCCATGGGGGAGTCAACCTGCTCAAAAACATCATCGACAATGGCACCGCCCTCGTCGAGCACGAAGGTGGGGCTGACGCCACGGCTTTCCAAGAGATCAACAATCGCTGACGCCCCGGTGCCGTGAGTCTCTTCATCATGGCCGAAGCACAAGTAGATGTCTTGGGCAGGAACAAGACCAGCCTCGAGCTGCGCCTCGACTGCCTCAAGGATGGCGACTACAGAACCTTTGTCATCGAGCGTGCCTCGACCCCAGATCAGCTGTTCATCGTCTTTACCGCTGAGTTCGGCAGCGAACGGCGGCCGTTTCCAGCCCTCGTCGGTCGCTGCCACGACGTCGTAATGCCCCATGAGCACGGCGGGCTCAGTTGATGCGCGACCACGCCAACGGAAAATCAGGGAATGGTCCAGCACCGTTTCACGCTCGAGCCGGCTGTGGCACAGTGGATACAGTTTGCGCAGCGTCTGGACGAAACGATCGAACTCTTGCCATTCAGTAGTGGAGGCATCCTCCCGCGAAATGGTGGGAATTCGAACAAGTTCCTGCAGATGTTCGACAGCCAAAGCACTCTTCATACCTCGACTCTAGCGAGCGCTGGGCGGTGCGTGTTTTCCCGCGAGGGTGATGGAAACGGAGACGCCATGACGACCAGAGCGCAGCGACGCACTCGAGCACGGTTGAGCGTGCGACTCGGCGCGCGGCTCGTGGGGGCGCTAGCGGTCGTGCTGGCGCTCGGAACAGCACCTCTCGCGGCGACGGCAGCCGAGCATCCGGTCGCCATCAGTAACGCCGGCAGCTCTGTCACCAGCGTTGTTCACTCGGGCCTCGATGATTTCGTGTTCGACAGCTACGACGCAGATTTCTTTCTTGATCGCGACGCAGAAGGCCACTCGACGCTGCTCACGGTGGAGACCTTCGTCGCCAACTTTCCGCCCGATCAAAACCGCGGAATGCGTCGGGCGATCCCCAATTTCTATAAGGGTGACCCTGTCGATATTCAGAACATTGCTGTGACGGATGAAGCGGGAGAGCCGCGTGATTTCGACGTGGAAGACGACGGCGACTTCACGCTGGTAACGAGTGCTTCCGGATCGTTCGTAGAGGGGCCGCAAACGTATGTCTTCACGTACACCCGCTCGAACGTAACGCGGTTTGCCGCCGACACCAACGCCGACGAGTTCTACTGGGACACCAACGGAACCGGCTGGAATCAACCGTTCGGCTCGGTCACGGCCACTATTCATATGGGCGAAGGGCTCAGTGAGGCGTTGAGCGTCGAACCCGATTGCTATTGGGGTGCGGACGGCTCCACCGAGAAGTGCGAAATCGCCACGCTCGACGCCGACACCTTCGTCGCCACTCGAGACCTCATAGGGCCCGGCCAGAACGTGACTGTGGCGTTCGGATTCGTTCCCGACACTTTCGTAGCGCGCGATAGCTCGTACTTTGGTTCGGCGGCAGGATTCGTTCAGCCGCTCGGACTCATCGGGGCGATCGGAGCGCTTATCTGGGCTATCCGACTTCGTCGCACCACTCTCGCGGATGCTGTTGGGCGCCCCACGATCATCGCCGAGTATGCACCGCCCCGCGACATCCCTGTCGTGACCGCTGCCCTCGTGATCAAGAAAAGCGACAAGGCAATTGCCGCGCAGATTCTGGACTTTGCGGTGCGGGGCAAGCTGCGCATCCTCGAAGAAGAATCGAGCGGATTCTTTTCATCTCGCACCACGTACCGCCTCGAACTGACCGACCCCACAGGGGTGACGGGGCACCAGCTCGACATCTTGCGCGCCCTGTTCGGTCAGTCGCTTCAACACGGCGCCATCCGGGATATGAAGAAAACGGATGCCAAGCTCAGCCAGAAGCTCTACAAGCTGATTATGGCGGAACGTTCGGGTCTCGCGGATGCTGGCTACCGTCGCAAGGTTCACGGCCGCAATTTTCTGCCGTTACTCGTCGCTGTTGTCGCGGTCATTCTGGCCATCTTCTTCGGCATTAGCTTGATCTCGGGCTCCTACGGCGCCGCGGTGCCTTTCGTGGTCATTGTGACAGCCATCATTGCTGCCGTGATCACGCTGGCGCTTCTTGCGCGTTCACCGCTCACCCCTCACGGGGCCGAGCTGCGCGATCATCTGGAGGGGCTCAAGCTCTATATCCGCCTGGCAGAGGCCGACCGTTTGCGGATGTTGCAAAGCCCCGAGGGCGCTTTGCGCGAGCGAAATGAAGCAACAGGCAACACCGACGTCCTCAAGGTGTACGAGAAGCTCCTGCCGTACGCGGTTCTGTTTGGGCTTGAGAAGGAATGGTCGACCGAGCTCAGCCGCTACTACGCCGATAGCTCGCCTGACTGGTACCGCGGCAGCGGTGGCTTCAACGCTGTCATCTTTGCGTCGAGCATCTCGAGCTTTTCTACCGCTGTAGCCAGCTCGTACTCCGGCAGTTCCTCGAGTAGCTCAAGCGGAGGGTCAGGCGGCGGCGGTTCGTCCGGCGGCGGTGGCGGTGGCGGTGGCGGCGGCGGGGTTTAGCGCGCCGCGCTGCGCAGCTGGCCACCCTCAGACGGGTATATTCGAACGAGTGAGTGCAACGTATCCGAATCGCCCCCGACGCGTGGCACTACCCGCCGCAATCCTTGCTGTGCTCGTGTTGTTGGTTGGCGCCGGCGTGGTCGGAACCGAGATCTTCACGGTCGTGCGCTACGTGGTGAGCATCCTCGCTCTCATCAGCGTCGTCCTCGTCTGGCAGGTGCGCCAGTGGTGGTGGGCCATCGGCCTCATTCCGATTGCCATTCTGTGGAATCCGATCTTCCCGATCGAGATTGCCGACATCCAACTCTTCCAAGGACTGCACTACACCGCAGCGCTCGTGTTCATCGCTGTCGGCGTTGGGGCACGCGTCACCGACTCCACAAGTCGAGGTTAATTCGCGCGGATAGCGCACTCTGGCGATTTTCTGCGTAGACTGATTCACGCATCCCTTGAGACCACCAATCGCATCGCAGTTGGGTCTGGCTCACTTGAGTGGATGTTGTCACTCAATTGAAGTCCCTATCGTGGCAACGTCTATTCGTTCAACGGCTATGAGTCCTCGTACCCGCGACTGAGCCGCTCGCCTAGCGCCAGGAGAATAATTGACCACCTCGTCAAAGTCCGATTCCGCACAGCGCAACAAACGACCCAAAAATTCGGGTCAGCGTCAAGCGGGCGGTGCCCAGCGTCGTCGTGCTCGTCCCGGTGACGACACCGGCGTGATCCCCGTGTTGGCCCGTGCCGCCCGTGAGGTCGAAACCGCCGTGCAGAAGGGGCCGCTCAAGCCCGCCAACCGGGCTCGCTTCCAAGTGGCGGCACTGCTGCTGCGCGAAGAGCGTGCTCGGGTGAAGACAGATGCCACCCTCACGGACTCTGAGCGCGCGAACGAACAAAAGCGGCTCGATGGCCTCGCGGGCATTCTCGCGAAGACTGCCGCTCGAGACACAAGCCTGCTGTCGATGTTGGGGGAGTCGGCGCCGATCACTCCCGCAGCGAAGGCGTTGCGCCGTGACCTCCTCCTCGACGCTGGTGTCGAGTTGAGCCCCGATGAACTGATCATCACCGAAGAGCCGAAGCCCGTCGACAAGCAGATCGAGAAGCAGGTCGTGCCGGCATCCGTTCGTCAAATGCAGATGGCGAATCCATTCTTAGCTCCCGATTTCAGCGCGATTGCTCCCCAGCAGGAACACAACAACCGGCTCGCCAACTGGGAACTCATCGATCCACTCTTCCGTGCTTTCGAGCACGGCTCCGGTGGTGGAGCTGCCTCGATGGAGCTTCCAGAAGCCGAGTCTCTGCGCACGCGCGGAAGTCTTGAACTTATGCGTCACCAAGCGCGTTTCGTCGAGGTCGTCAAGCAGGGGCATCGCACCTTCTTGCTCGCCGATGAACCAGGACTTGGCAAGACCGCGCAGGCGCTCATGGCAGCGGAAGCTTCCAACTCCTACCCCTTGCTTGTCGTCGTGCCCAACGTGGTGAAAACCAACTGGGAACGCGAAGTGGAACTCTGGACTCCTGGTCGCAGTGCGACAGTCGTTCACGGTGATGGCGACACGGTTGATGCCTTCAGCGACGTTGTCATCGTCAACTACGAAGTTCTTGACCGCCACGTCGGTTGGCTCGGTCGTTTTGGCTTCAAGGGCATGGTCGTCGACGAAGCCCATTTCATTAAGAACCTCAAATCTGAACGCTCCAAGCACGTTTTGAACCTGTCGCAGAATATTCGTGCGACGTACCCGAAGGCGTTGCTCATGGCGCTCACGGGAACCCCGCTGATCAACTCGATTGAAGACTTCCGAGCCATCTGGCAGTTCCTCGGCTGGATCGACGGCGCCAAGCCGCTCGCGCCGCTCATGTCGAAGCTCGAAGACACCGATCTCACCCCGGCCGACCCTGGCTTCTTTTCCGAAGCGCGCCGCGCCGTTATCGATATGGGTATCGTGCGTCGCAAGAAGGTCGACGTTGCCGCGGACATCCCTGCTCGCCGTATCGCTGACATCCCCGTCGAACTCGACAACGACCTCGGTCGCTCGATTCGTGCTGCCGAGCAAGCCCTCACCGCTCGTCTTGTCGACCGGTTTACGCGAGTACGCAAGCTCAAGCCAGACGTCGCCATTGAAGACCTCATCCGCGTTGTTGCCCACGCCGAACTCGAAGAGTCGAAGAGTGCAACCACCGGCGAGAACGTCTTCACGATGGTGCGCCGCATCGGTCAGGCCAAGGCAACACTGGCCGCCGACTACACGGCCCAGCTCGCTCGCTCGGTGGGCAAGGTTGTTTTCTTCGCCAAGCACATTGACGTCATGGATACCGCCGAGGCTCACTTTGCGAAGGTCGGCCTCAAGGCTGTTTCCATCCGTGGCGATCAGAGCGCCAAGGCACGTCAGAATGCCATTGACTCCTTTGCCAATGATCCGGATGTCGCGATTGTGGTTGCATCGCTCACCGCGGCTGGCGTCGGCCTCAACCTGCAGGCAGCATCCAACGTCGTGCTTGCCGAACTGAGCTGGACCAACGCCGAGCAGACGCAGGCAATCGACCGCGTGCACCGCATCGGTCAGGAGCTTCCTGTCACGGCCTGGCGCATCATCGCTGCCCACACGATCGATGCTCGCATCGCCGAACTGATCGACAGCAAGGCCGGTCTTGCCGCCCGCGCACTCGACGGTTCTGATGAGGCTGTTGTCGCCGAAGCGAACATTCAATTGCAGGCTCTTTCGGCACTCTTGCGCGACGCTATCAAGGACTAGCACCGCGTTAAGAAATGGCTTTCTGGCCACCGCTCTTTCCTCCGGCACGACTCTGCGCGAGCGTACACTTGAGGCGTGATCACAACGCTTGTGCGTCGCGCCAAAAATCAATGGAGATGAGAAAAAGAGTTGAGCAACACCTCTGTGCAGAACACCGCAACCCGTATCGAATCCGATTCACTCGGCTCGCTTGAGGTCCCTGTTGATGCGTATTGGGGAGTGCACACGCTACGCGCGATGCAGAACTTTCCGATCACGCGTCGCGCTATCTCCGTTTACCCCGATCTTGTCCGCGCGCTCGCCCACATCAAGCAGGCAGCAGCGCGCGCTAACGCCGAACTCGGCGTTCTCGAATCACGCAAGGCGCACGCTATCGATCAGGCCTGCCAAGAGATCCTTGATGGCGCACTGCACGCAGAATTCTGCGTCGGAGTAATCCAGGGCGGCGCCGGCACGTCGACCAACATGAACGCGAACGAAGTGATCGCGAACCGGGCTCTGGAAATTTTGGGACACGGCAAGGGCGAATACTCGTTCCTGCATCCCATCGATGACGTCAACCGCAGCCAGAGCACGAACGACGTGTACCCCACGGCGATCAAGCTCGCGATGGTCTTCGGTGTGCGCCGACTGCTCGTGGAGCACGAGTTGCTCTCGGAATCGTTCGGCGCCAAGGGGCGTGAGTTCGTCAACATCCTCAAAATCGGTCGCACGCAAATGCAAGACGCTGTGCCGATGACTCTTGGGCAAGAGTTCACGGGCTTCTCGCACACCCTCGAAGAGGACTACGCGCGTCTCACTGAGGTGCTGCCGTTCATGAGCGAGATCAACATGGGCGCTACCGCGATCGGCACCGGTATCACGGCCGATTCCCGCTACGCCGAGGCCGTTCGTCGTCACCTCACCGAGGCGACGGGCATCGAGATGAAGACCGCGTTCGACCTCATCGAGGCCACGAGCGACGTCGGAATCTTCATGACCCTCAGCAGCGTTCTCAAGCGCTCTGCTGTCAAACTTTCCAAGATCTGTAACGACCTTCGCTTGCTCTCGAGCGGACCGCAGGCTGGCTTCGGCGAGATCAACTTGCCCGCCAAGCAAGCCGGGTCGTCGATCATGCCCGGCAAGGTCAACCCGGTCATCCCCGAAGTCGTCAACCAGGTTGCCTTCAGCGTTATCGGGGCGGATGCCACGGTCACGGCGGCCGCGGAGGCTGGCCAATTGCAGCTCAACGCCTTCGAGCCCGTGATTGCTCACTCGATCCTCCAGTCAGTGATGTGGATGACCAACGCCTGCCGCACGCTGCGAGAAAACTGCATTGATGGCATCACAGCCAATGAAGAACGACTTGCCGCTCAGGTCGAGACGAGTGTCGGTGTCGTGACGGCGTTGACCCCGTACATCGGCTACGCGGCGGCAGCGAATCTTGCCCACACTGCGCTCACGACAAACGCGTCGATCGCGCAGCTTGTCGTCTCGTCGGGGCTCATGAAGGAAGAAGACGTCAAGCGCGTCCTCACGCCTGAGCGTCTCAGCGGAACTTCGCCGATGACAGCAGCGATCTCGCTGCCCTGGTTGGAAGAAAAATAGCCACCCGGTACAGCAGAAAGACGCCCCAGCTTCTCGAGAGAAGATGGGGCGTCTTTGTATGCTCAGGTCGCCCGTTGGCGATAACGAAGCGTGGTGCAGGTGGCGCTACTTCTGGGCGGCCGTTTCGTCGTAATCCTCGTCGTCTTCGTCATCGAGGGGCGCGAGTGCTTCATCTCGAGCCTTACCCGCGGTGATGAAAGCGCGGTCGATGGCTTCTTCGCCGCGTTCGCGAAGCTCTGCTAATTCTTTATTGGCGTTCTCGCGAACGTCGTCGGCCGTTTCCGTGACGCGACCGACGGCACCGCGCGCGGTGCTGGAAGCGCGATCGGCGAGGCTCTTGGCGGATTCTTTCGCGTTTTCGGCGAGCTCTTTGGCCGACTCTTTCGCGTTCTCCGCCAGCTCTTTGGCCGACTTCTTCGCATTCTCTGCGAGGTCTTTGGCGGTGTCGCGTGTGTGCTCGGCAAACTCCCGAGTGTTCTCGGCGACATCTTTCGCCTTCTCGCTCACGAAGCCGGGGGTCGCTTTGGCCACGGCGGTTGCTTTATCGCGCACGATCGGAGCCTGAGTGCGGGCATATTCTTCGACCGAAGTGCGCGCGCTCGACACTCGCGGGCTCTCCCACACCTGGGTGGCTTTGCCCTTCATTTGGTCGTAACGTTCGCGGCCAGCGCGGGCGCCAACAACGTATCCGACAGCGATACCGAAACCGAGGATGAAGAGTCTGGCGTTCATGACTCCAGCCTACGGTGACGTAGCCTTTCGCTCCACCTGTGCTGGCCGTGATCGCCACAGATGCATGCTGGCGTAGCTTCGCCACGGTGCCCACCGGCTGGAGTACTCGGTGAGAGCTTTCGCTGTGTCAGGAAGCCCCAACTCCCCAGCACCTTGGCGAATCACGAGGTCGCTGCTGAGCATGATGTCGGAGTTTCCGAGTACACGCATGGCCATGTAGCCGGCCGTCCACGGACCAATTCCGGGCATCGCGACAAGTTTTGCTGTGAATTCGTCGACAGGGGTCGAGACATCAAGATCGAGATCACCCGAGGCGATGGCTTCGGCGACCCCGAGGATGCTTCGTATGCGGGTGGCCGGGCCCCGCACAACCTCGGCTCCGGATGCGGCCAGCACTGCTGCGGAGGGGAACAGACCGTCGCTGCCCAGTTGGTCCACGACGCGGGCGTGCACCGTGCGGGCGGCAGCAACGGAAATCTGCTGGCCGATGAGCGTTCGGAAGAGAGTCTCTTCGGTGTCGACGCTGCCGGGGAGCCGCATTCCGGGAACGTGCGCCACGGACCCAGCCAGCGTCGGATCGCTGCCCAGCGCGTGATCGATCGCGAGCGAGTCGGCGTCGAGGTCGAAGAGGCGACGCACTCGAGCGACGAGCGGGGCGACATCCGAAATTGTGGCTAATTGGGCCGTGCAGATGATGCCCTGGTCTGCGAGCTCTAGACGAACCCGAGCTATGCCGCCGGGGAGCCGGATGGCGCGCTCAAGGCTGGTGTCGGTGGCGGTCTCGATGCCGGCTACTGCGTGATTCGCGAAGAACGTCATGAGCCCTGCACCGTCGAACGGCGCGCGGGTGGGCAAGCGCAGCGTGAGAGAAGAAGGGCGTTCGTGGGCAGCGTGCGGGTGCGCTGCTGCTCCGCGTCTGGCGAGGGCGCGTAGTTGGCTCGGCGTGGTTTCGTACACAGCCTGAATGGTGTCGTTGAACTGACGGATGCTGGAGAAGCCAGCAGCAAAGGCAACGTCAGAAATACTGAGCTCTGTCGCGGCGAGCAGGGTGCGGGCGGCCTGCGCGCGGTGTGCGCGGGCCAGAGCAAGCGGGCCAGCTCCGAGCTCGGCAGAGAGCACGCGGGTGAGGTGGCGGCTGGTGTAGCCGAGGCGAGTTGAGAGGCCCTCGACGCCGTCGCGTTCGACAACGCCATCGGCGATGAGCCGCATGGCGCGCGAGGCGAGATCGTCGTTGAGGTTCCATTCGGGGGAGCCAGGAACCGCATCCGGTTGGCAGCGTTTGCAGGCGCGAAGGCCCGCTTCGTGCGCGGCGGCGGCGGTGCGGTAGAAACGCACGTTGCGTGGTTGAGGCGCAACGGCTGGGCAACTGGGGCGACAGTAGATTCCCGTGGAGTGCACGCCAGCAATGAACTGGCCATCAAAGCGGGCATCCCGCGAGCAGAGGGCGCGGTATTGCTCGTCGAAGCTGAGCGTGGGGGAGACCATGGCTTAACTCTGTCACTGCCTGTGGTGCATGACCAGCGGAAATCAGACATTACTGTGGCAGGGTTTCTCCCCAACGCTCCACGACGACGGTGCAGAAGGGGACGGTGAACGGCTACAGTCGCACCGTGGAATCTTCGTGGACAGCCCTTACCGTTCTGGCAGCTCTCTGGCTCATTGCGTTTTCGGCGCAACTCGCTGACTACGCCACAGCCCGCTTTGATGACCTTCGCCTCGCGCGTGGAGTTCGAACCCGGTTGCGCTTGCACCCGGTGGCGTGGATCGTGCCGACAGCTGGGCTGGGGATTGTGGCGCTCACCATTGCCGCCGACTGGAGCACGCGCCTTTTCTTTGCTGAACCGGCACAAGCACCGGCCGCAATTCTTATCGCGCTCAGCACGGTGGTTGTTGCGGTCACGATTGTGGCGATCATTGCCGTCGTGGTCGTTCGGCCGCCCGCGGATAGCTACCGTCTCGTGCGCGACGAACTCATCGAGTCTGCCGGGCTGCGCATCCATCAAGACCAGGTCGACGAGTTTCGTGCACGCGTCTCGGCAATTGACGGCGCATCCCGTGGTCGCGTGAACACGGGCGCCGGCACGGTCAGCGCGGCACTGCAACTGAGCGTGCGCACCCCGTATCGACTCATCGCCCCCGTCCTTGCCCTCGGCCTCGTGATCGCTGCCGTCATTGAAACGTCGCAGGGTTCGTCGCAGGGCCCAGCCGTCGTCATCGCCGTGATCGCCCTGGTGGCAAGCTTCATCATTGGCGTCAGCGCTGCGCAGGCATCTCTCGCGTTGGGAGCATCGGTGCGGTCGACGCAAGACGTCTACCGCGGTGAACTAATGAGCCTGATTGTGGATGCGGAGCGCTCGTCCAAGAAGCGTGTTGCGGGGCTCGGCGATCGAGTCACTCGCGCGCTCAGCATTCTGCGCGAGCAGCAAGAAACCGAGTAGCAGTGACGCAGCGGGGTCCAGCCTGCACGTTAGTCTCGTTGACATGACCGAGAGCCATTCTTCTTCTGCGACTCCCGATTTCACGGCATCGTCGGGGCGATCAGCCCCTCACCCCACTGCGGCATCTGCCGAGATCGCCGACGAGGCGCGGAGGCACCAGTTGCCGCCCCATGTGCCTCAGCCCCGGGGCCCGGGGTTGCTGATTCTGGGAATTCTCGGAGTCATCGCGCTCTCGTTTGTGCTCCTCTTTGTTGTTGTCTACGTGATTTCGGGCATCGGAACAGACGCCTTTGCGATCGGCGGGGTGTTGGCCGTAGTCCCGCTTGCTGTCGTATTTTTTGCCGTGCGGTGGATCGACCGTTGGGAGCCTGAGCCGCGGCTCGCGGTAGTCTTTGCGTTCCTCTGGGGCGCTGGCGTTGCCGTGTTGCTTGCGCTCATTGTGGGAGCCGAGATCGATAACGTGATCAACTCGCTCGGTGGTCCAGGGCCCGGCTACGCGTTCTTCTCGGCGGCAATTCAGGCGCCCATCGTGGAAGAAGCAGGCAAAGCCCTCGGCATCCTCGTGATTTTCTGGGTGGCACGACGCCACTTCGATGGCCCGGTTGATGGGCTCGTCTATGGAGCGTGGATCGCTGGTGGTTTCGCCTTTACCGAGAACATTCTGTACTTCGGTTCCGAGCTCCTCAATGTGGGAGACAACAGCACGGGCATCCTGCAGTTGTTCCTCATTCGCGGCCTCATGTCGCCGTTCGCGCACGTCATGTTTACGGCCTGCACTGGCATCGCTTTGGGCTTCGCCGTGCGGTCACGAAGCAACGCCCGCAGTGTCGGAGTCTTCGCTGCTGGGCTTGGGCTCGCGATTGCGCTGCACGCACTGTGGAACGGCGCCCTCTTCTTCGTCAACGACTTCTTTGGCTACTACGCCATCGTGCAAGTTCCGCTCTTCGTGATCGCGATCATCATCGTCGTCTACCTGCGTCGCCAAGAAGAACGGATGACGTTTGAAAGGCTCGCAGAGTACGCGAACGCTGGCTGGTTCAATCAGGATGAGGTTCCGGTGCTCGCGACTTCCCAGGGCCGTCGGCGGGCCCTTGCTTGGGCTGCGCAGCACAACAAGCGCGCCACGATGAAGGTTTACATTCAAGAGGCCACTCGGCTTGCTTTTGCGCGTCAGCGCATCATTACGGGCCGCGACAGGATCGGCGCAATTGCCGACGAGGCAGTATTGCTCGGCGCAATCGTCGAAGCACGCCACGCGCTCACGGGTGAGCGGCGACCGTAGCGCTCTGATCGCACCGGCCGAACACGATCTCTGCAGCGTTAGGTGAACATCCCCAGTACGAAAGGGATGCCCCACACTGCCGCGAAGAGCGCGACCATTACGAGCGTGGTTGCGGGGATACCGGCCCTGAGGCGTTGACCGCGGGGAGCCACTAGGTTGACGCTGTAATCGCCGATTTTTTCATCGGCATAGCGACGGGATTGCCGCACCGTTTTTGTGCCGACGGTGTCGGCGATGCCGAGGAGGCGGCGGTGCTGCGCCGGGTCAACAAGGTCAAACGGTTTCGGGGAGTACACCAGTAGCCACTTGTCGACGACTTCCACGTCGTACGCTCCCGCGTTGTCGATCAGCAGCGCCATCAGGTCGGGCGTGAAAATGTACAGGGCGTCGCGTTCGTACTCGCGCGGGCAATAGAGGGTGAAGTGCGAATTGAAGTCACCCTCGAGCTTCAGGATCTGGTTTTTCGCGAACGATTGCGGGAGATTGCTTACGCCGAAAAGCTGGTTATTGCCGGTGGCATCGAGGACCATGTGGGGCAGAGCGCGGTCGAGTTCGAACGCCAAGAATCCCCAGTCATGGGTTCGCTTGTTCTTTCCCGAACCGGTGGTGTAGCGGTAGTTTCCGTAATCGAGGGTTCGACCGCTCACGCTTCGAAAGCGGTTGCGCATGGAACGGTTTCCGCCTTCATCGAAAATCAGCCCCGGATAGTCGATCACTCGATCACGGGGCGAAAAGACCAGTTCGTTGTCTTCGGCAAATGTGTTCATCCGATAAAAACGTTGCCATGGTCCGCCATTTTTACGCCACGCCCGCACGAGCGAATAGAGCGCGCCTCCCGCAATCGACACGACAAGAGCACCGATGATCAGCGCAGGAACGGACGGGCCAATGTTGCCTGTGGCCGCTACAGTGCGAAAGTTATGGGTCGCAATGGCAATGAGTGGCCCGCCGGCGACGAATATGAACACCACTACGGCAACGCCGACGAGCACAACTTTGCCCATGAGCTGCACTTGCGAATACCCGAAGAGATCCCGGCGGTTGCGCTTGAACTCTGCGACATCGTGCGGGTTCACGGGATAGATCAACCCGGAATAGTCGATAGAGCGAAGCATCAGCCCATCGTAGAGGCTGGGATGCTGTCTGCTGCAGCCTCCCTTTGGGGGTGATCTGCTCAGTCTTTGTCCTTTAACAGACTCATCGCCCGCCGGTGCGGCACTGCCTGCGACCTGGAGGGCGATGAGTTTAACTGCTTTTAGATTGCCACTGAGTTTCGCTGAGCGCAAGGGTTAAGCGGCGAAATCATAGTCAAAAAGCGCGTACGATTGGAGGTCGCAATTTGGAGAGGACAGCTGATGTCATCGAGTGAGCTTGAACGCGAGCGGGACTATGTCCACGGCCTCTACCGGCGGCTCGACGCCCTGAGAGATGCGGCTCAAGAGCAGCTCGAATCAGTGCGCCGGAGTGCGCCAGGTGGCACCCACCAAAACCGCTCAGAGCGGGACGCATTCGCCCGCATCTACGAAGACCGGATCGGTCAGTTGCGCGAAATCGATGAGCGGCTCGCCTTCGGGCGCCTTGAACTTGAAGTCGAGACTGACACCGAGGCCGGCACTGAAACTGACGCCGAGAGCGAGAGCGCCGTTGAACGCCCGGTGCGGTACATCGGTCGCATCGGATTGCGTGACGAAGATCAGCGCTCGCTGTTGCTCGACTGGCGCGTTCCTCAGGCCCGAGCGTTTTATCAGGCCACAGCCGCGACGCCACTAGGAGCCCGCGCCCGCCGGCACCTGCAGAGCAAGGGCCGAGACATCGTGCGCATTGACGATGAGATTTTTGACGCTGAACTCCTCGAGACCGATGCAGCATCACTTCAGGGCGAAGCCGCCCTCATGGCGAGTCTCACCGCGGAGCGCACCGGTCGCATGGGCGACATTGTCGCGACGATTCAGGCTGAGCAGGATGCGATCATCCGCTCCGAACTTCGCGGCGCGCTCGTCGTGCAGGGTGGGCCCGGCACCGGAAAAACTGCGGTCGCGCTGCATCGCGCTGCATTCTTGCTGTACTCGCATCGAGAACGGCTCTCCGCATCCGGTGTGCTCATTGTGGGACCGTCCCGCGCATTCTTGCGTTACATCGAAGCTGTGCTGCCGTCTCTCGGCGAAACGGGCGTTGTGTTGGCGAGCCTCGGGCAACTGTTCCCTGGCGAAGATGCGCGGCACGATGATGTCGCTGCGGTGGCGCAGCTCAAGGGCTCGCTCGAAATGGCGGCTCTGATCAAGCGTGCCGTCCGTTCGCGCCGTGTCGTTCCGACTGAGACGCAGCGCCTAGAAATCAACGGCGAGATCCTGGATGTCCCTGCCGAACTCCTGCGCTCCGCCATGCAAAAAGCGTGGGACTCTCACAAACCACACAACCTTGCGCGGGTGATTTTCAACAAGGCAGCGATCGCGGGGATCAGCCGTCTGCTCGCAAATCAGTTGCGCGCCCACGGCAACACGATCGATGACGCCGACCAGAAGTGGTTGAGGGAAGACATTCGCACCGCCCACGACGTGAAGGTGGCGCTCAACACGGCGTGGATGCCGCTGACGCCCCAAAAACTCGTCGACGACCTCTATGCCCGACCTGGTTGGTTGCAGAGCCTTACGCCGCACTGGACGCCAGAGCAGCGCGAACTGTTGCGTCGCGAGCGGGACGTTCCGTTCACAATCAGTGATGTTGCCCTGCTCGACGAAGCTGCCGAGTTGCTCGGTGAAGTCGATGTTGCCCAGACCGCGGCGGAACACGAACGCAAACAGCAGCGTAAACGCGATGTGGAGAACGCTACGGCGGCCATTCGCAACATGGGTGTCGACGGCATGATCGATGCGGAAACGCTGGCTGAGGGTTTCGAGGCGAGTGTCGAACGGTCAACGACGGCGGAGCTGGCATCCGCTGACCGGTCGTGGACATACGGCCACATCGTCGTTGATGAAGCTCAAGAGCTGTCGCCCATGCAGTGGAAACTGCTGGCCCGTCGCAATCCGTTGAAGTCCTTCACGATTGTCGGAGACGTCGCTCAGGCGAGTGCTGCTGCAGCTACCTCCAGCTGGGGTGCGGCGCTCTCGGCCGACATCGGTGACCACTGGCGTCTTGAGGAACTCACGGTCAACTACCGCACGCCGTCGCAGATTGTTGCGGTTGCCGAGGCAGTGGCGGTGGCCCACAACGTCTCGATCACTCCATCGCGCGCCGTTCGTCACAGTGAGTGGCCCGTTGCGGTCACTGTCTCGACCCCCGAACAGCTGGCTGCCAGTGTCTCCGCCGTAGTGACAGCCGACCGTGCTATTTCCCACGACGGCACCATTGCGGTGATTGTGAGCGATTCTTTGACTGCAACCATCGTGGATGCCCTGCAGCAGTCGTTCGCAGGAGAGGTCGGGGAGGGTGCCGCGGGGCTCAATCGGCCCATCGCGGTGCTGACGCCACAAGAGTCGAAGGGACTCGAGTTCGACTCGGTCATTGTGGTGGAGCCACAGCGGATCGTGGAGGAGATTTCCCGGGGTGCCGCGGCGCTGTATGTCGCCATGACGCGACCTACTCAGCGGCTCGCCATCGTGGCTGCTGAGGGCCTTCCTGAAGGTATTCCGCAACCGTCATAAGGGGTGGTCTGAGTAGTTGACCCCCACTCGGGTATGCCCAATAGTGGGGGTTTCGGCGGATTCACAGGTTCGGCAGTATGTACCTAGAAGTTATTCCTCGGGGGAGGAACCTTCACTCGGGAGCGATTCTTCGCCACGAGTCGGGCCGGAGGCGGGGGAGCCTCCGGCCCAACGTATTTCTGCATGCATTCAGACGCATGTGAGAGCTGGAGGTCTGCGTGCCGCAGAATATCGATCTTCGCGGCCGGATCGCCGGACAGTCAGCCATGGCTGCCGTCGTTGAGGCACAATCGCGCCGTGCGCCGCGAGGTTTTGTGGCGCGCTTGTGTGGTGTCTCTCCGTTGACCAAAGAAAGCCGCGCACAGTATCGCGGTGCGGTCGGCGAGCTCCTCGTCGGCTCAATCCTTGATCGGCTCGGGCACAGTTGGGACGTGCTCCATGGGGTTCCGCTTGGAGAAACTTCTCTCGATCACTTTGCTGTTGGCCGTGCCGGCATCTTCGCGGTGACCGTCGTGAACTGTCAGGGTGACGATGTCGCGGTCAACGGTGACGAACTCGTCGTTGCCCGAGCGGTCAGCACCGCTATCGTTGCGTCGCGCACCGCTGCTCGTGCGGTCGCTAGGGCGTTGACGGCAGCGCTCGGTCACGAGGTCGAGGTTATTCCTGTGCTCGTCATGGTCGAGCCGGTAAAAGTTTCACTACTGGCCGCCCCCGCTGACGTCCATGTCCTCACCTCCACGCAGCTAGAGCAATGGCTCGCCAGCGCGCCCGAAGTGTTCACCGGGGATGAAGTTGCCACAATCTCGACCGCGGCTGAAGCGGGAACAACCTGGCCGCATCCCCAACAGGCGGCGCAGAAGTCGCGGAATCTGACGCGCGCTTTCGTGCGCATCCATCATGATGTTCGCGCTGCAAGCCTCCGAAGTTTCTTGTGGATCGTTGTGGCCCTCATCGTCACCTTCTTGTCGGTGTGGGTTCTCGTGTCGGTATTGGCCCGTCTTGTCATGAGTTCCTAGCGCGTCGAGCACTTTCTGAGCATTCATAGGGCACGATTGGTGGATGTTTCGGCGTCACCCTTATCTGAGCGCTGCCACGTTCAGTTATCTCGCCGTAGTGGCGTGGTTGACGTTGAGCCCGCAGGCCCCTGACCAACGCGATGGTCCGCTGTGGCAGTTTGCTGTCTTCCTTGATCGTTTCCCGGCGACGCAGTGGCTGACGTTCAACGATCTTGAGTTCGTCGCGAATATCGCGCTGTTTGTGCCGCTCGGGTTGTTCTTCGTGCTGTTGGTGGGTAAGCGTCGCTGGTGGCTCGCTCTCGGTCTGGCCGTCATTCTTACGGCGGGAATCGAATGGGTGCAGCAGTTCATTCCTTCTCGGGTATCTGACGTGCGCGACATTGTGTCGAATTCGCTGGGGGCCACGATCGGCGTCGTGGTGACGTTGAGCGTGGCGGCGGCTCGCGAGCGCGCTCGCCGGCGTCATCAACGCCGGACCAATTACGATAATTATTCACAAAAGCGGTGATTCGCCCTACGCTATGAGCGTGGTCAACTTCCGATGGTGTGGGATCTACGTCGCGGTGGCGATTGTGCACGTCGTGAGCCTTCTCGCGGGCTGGGACGCAGTGGCGAACCCCAGCAAATTTCTCCTCATGCCGACGCTCGGCGTGGGGGTCATTCTCGCGACCGCGCGCGGGTTTCGGTGGCCTGACTACGCCTTTATCGGTGCACTCACTCTGGCCTGGGTCGGCGATATTTTTGTAGCGGATGCCGCAAGCTCAAGCTTCATCATTGGGCTTGCCGCATTTCTCGCCGCCCACGCGGTGTACCTCGTGCTGTTCCTGAGGGCCGTGCGTTCCCGCCGAGTTCCGTGGGCTACCGCCGTCCTCCTCGTGTGGTGGGTGGGATTGCTCGTCGTGCTGCGGGCTGACCTTGGGTCATTTTTTGTGCCACTCGCGGCCTACGGGGCCGTGTTGGCGGCATCCACTGCCTCAGCGTTCGCGACCACTCGGCTCATCGCAACCGGAGCAGTGTTATTTTTGGCGTCTGACACCGCGCTTGCCTGGGCACTTTTTGCGCCAGCAGCGGTGTGGTGGCAGTCAGATGCTCTCATCATGACGCTCTACACCGGCGGTCAGCTTCTGATCGCGGTTGGCTTTGTTGCGGCACGAAGAGGCTCGCGGAACACTGCTAGCGTATCCGGGTGACTCCCGAGCCCTCCGAGCCTTCTGTGAACCGACGCGTCGCCGTCGTCCCTGTGGTCGTCGGGGTCGCTCTGTTAGTGGTCTTTGCCGTTGTCTTGACCGTCGTCGTTACCTTGGCGGCGGCATCGACTAACGAGGAGCCGGCGATTCCGGTTGCCGCGTCATCCTCGTCCGCACCATCGCTCGCACCACGCGCTCCGGAGCCTGAGTCGACCGTGGTTGCGCCTGCCAGTGAATCGAGTGGCAACGAGTGTGTCGATTTCACGCGCGAGGTTGCGTCGCTCGATATCGAGTCGGTTCTGGTGGCGCAATCGGACCGGGAGGAAGTCGCGATCGAGTTTTCTCTCACAGCACCGGTCGATCAGAATTCATCCCAGCTCGGGATCTATGCGGAGACTGCTGACGGTGAGCGTGCCTACCAATTCTTAGTGGAGTTGGATGATGGCGAAATCGACGAGGTCTCGGCCTATGAGCTCTACCGCGACGACAGCGACAGCCTTGACACTGATGATGCCGAAGTTGATGGCTCCACTGTTCGCTTCCTTATTCCGCGCTCGATCGGCAAAAAACTCGGCGACGACTGGTCATGGTTTGCGTTTAGCGCGGCCGGCGAATCGACAATTGATACGTGCCCGGGAACACCGGATGCACCGGAGTACCTAATTTTCGGTCGCTAGCGGCCCGTGCTCCTCGCAGAGCTATGAATCGGTAACGAGTGGGCGGAGAGTTGCTCTCTAACCCGTCGCCGAGTTCCTGCGGCGTGATGGCACCGGCTAACGCGCGATGCACGCCCCGCTAGAAACGGTGCTCGTCAGGTCTGCAGCGTTGTCTACTACCGGTTGAACGGCATCCAGCGTGAGAGCGTAGCCGACGTTATTTTGTTCGGTGCTGCTGCCGAAAATGGTTCCGACGAACTCTCCATCGAGAGTGAGAAGCGGGCCGCCTGAATTGCCAGGATTTACCTGACCGGCGAGGGTGTAAACCTCCCGCGGCGCAGCTCCATCCCCATAGATGTCGGGACTTTCAAACGTGCTGATGTGCTGCACGAGAGCGGCATGGGTGCTGAACGGACCGCCGTAGGGGTAGCCCTGGATCGCCGTGCTCGTTCCGGGGCGAGCGGTGACGCCGAGGCGCAATGGATCGAGGCTCAATCCGGGAACGGCGAGTACAGCGAGGTCGTTGACGGAGTCGAAGTACACGATGGTGCTAGGCAACACTTGACCGTTCAGCGCCTCCACGACGGGGTCTGTAGTGCCCGAGATCACGTGCGCGTTTGTCATCACACGCTCAGGGGCGATGACAAACCCGCTGCCGGTTTGACCCTGACCGCAGGCGTATGCGTTTCCGGTAATCCGTACGACCGATTGTGCAGCGGCCGCCAGTGCTGGACTGTCGGAGTCGATCGTCGGGATCAGAGCATTGGGGTCGCCGAGAGGGGAGCCGAGCAGGGGCAGAGCTTGTTCGGTGAGCACGGTTCGCCAGCGGGCGATGCTCGCTTCGACGACATCGGGGGTGATGTCCTGAATCGTTCGGATGACCGCAGAGGAGGCAATGGTGCGCGAGAGAACCGGCAGGCCAAGTTGGGCAGCGCTGAAGCTCACTGTCGAGATCACGAGGGCCGCAACGACGCCGATCACCAGGCCACCAACCGCGCGGTTGGCTCCACGCAAGGCGCTGGTCTGGATTTCTACGTGGATTGCTTTGCCCGCAGCAACTCCCACAGCGTGGCCAAGGGCAACAAGCCCGATGGCAACAGAGATCGCAACTATCGCCCGCAGCTGGGGGAGAGCGACGAGCTGGGATGCTGCCGGGGCGAGCATCGTGGCAAAAAAGATGCCGACACCAACGCCTGCGATCACAAAGATGCCGCGAGTGAGTCCGATGACAAGGCCGTAGATGACATACCCCAGCAGAACTACTACGAGGAGTAGATCGAGCAAGGGCGCCACGTTCATGGACTCAGCCTAAACTGCGTCGGCGCGTGACGTGTCGAGTTGGGCGAAAGCGAGACGCCAGATATTCTCTGACAGAACGATGTTGGGGGATCCGGTGAGCGAGTCAGCACACGAAGACCAGGCTCCGGCGACCCCAACGCTCGATCGCGGCTTTGGCGCTGCGATGGCTGCATGTCTCCGAGCGCAAGCTGATCATGAACCACGCACCTGGTTTCGGGCCCTTCGCGGAACGAGCCCGTTGTCTCCGGAAGCGAAGGATCTGTACCAGCACGGAGTCGGCGAGCTGGAGTCGGCAGTGGCGCTTGCCGCGCTGGGATCCGATTGGATGGTCGCGCACTCCGATGACGATCACGATCAGAGCGTGGGCGCCGACCACCTAGTGTTAGGCCCGGCCGGTGCCTTTATCGTGTGCAGCCGACGGCATCCGGGGGACAGAATTGTCACTGCGGGACGCATGATTTTGGTGAATGGTCACCGTGCCGCCTACGTGCGCGATGCAACAACTCGTGCGGTGCAATTGTCGGAAGAGTTTGTGCAACGGGGCGCGGCCGATGTCGCTGTGCGGCCGATCGTGGCGCTCACCGGCGCATCCGATCTCATCCGTGGCCGGTCGAAAGCACCGGTACCCGTGCTTGCTCTCGGCGAGCTGGCTGGCTGGTTGATCCGCCATGAAGCGGTGTATTCGCGTGCTCAAGTCGCGGCTCTCGTGCCGGTGGCTGGCCGCCTCGCGGGCTGGCAGGTTCGCCCTGCCGTCACGGGTGCGAGCGTTCGACTCACGGCACGATTCGAACGATTGCGAACAGAAGTGGATGCCGCCCGCCGGCGCTCGCGGCTGTGGATCGTCTTCGGGGCAGCGGTTGCCCTCGCGGCTACCGTCACAATGCTGGCGTTCGCGATTCCCGCTGTCTTTGCGCTCTTCTCGGGATAGTTCTGCCGGAGCATCCATTCTGCTAAGCTTTCAAGGTTGCCGTCTAACGGCCGCGGATAAAGAGAGCTCGCGCATTCAGCTATGAGCACCGCGCAACGACTAGAGAGGGGATTACCTAATGGCACTTGAAGCAAGTATCAAGAAGGCGATCATCGAAGAATACGCAACCCACCCAGGTGACACGGGATCCCCCGAGGTCCAGATCGCGATGATGACTCGTCGCATCCTCGACCTCACGGAGCACCTCAAGATGCACAAGCACGACCACCACTCACGTCGTGGACTGCTTCTTCTTGTTGGTCAGCGTCGCCGTCTGCTGGGTTACCTGCAGAACGTTGACATCACGCGTTACCGTACGCTGATCGAGAAGCTGGGACTGCGTCGCTAGTCGATTCGTCACACTTGCCAAAGGCCGTCATCGCAATGCGATGGCGGCCTTTGTTGTTTCCTGCAGAGGCAGTGCGGTCCGACGAATGAGCTGCACTGCGTAGCGGCTGGACCCCGTGCGAGTTTCGCCAGTAATGAGCTGCACCGTTTAAACGGAATGGGGTCGGGCGAACCGTGCGGTTAGCCCGACCCCATTCGGTCGAGAGTGCTCCCTAGACGGTGGTGGCTGTGGCGCTTTCTGCGTCGGTCTTGGGCTTGCGCGGCAGCGTCAGCAGGGTGGTGAGGCTCACGGCGATCATGAGGATCGCGCCGATCGCGACGAGCGAGAAAACGCCCGCAGCGGGAAGCACGAACATGGCAACACCAGCGGCCATCGAGACGATTCCACTAACCCAGCCAAACCAGCGGGGGTGGATGGTGCCGCGAACGCCGCCGACGAGGTCAACGATCCCTTCGAGAATCCAACCGATTCCGATGACGAGCGCGAGTGCGATGAGTGACTGGAAGGGGTTGGCAAGGCACAGGATGCCAGCAATGACGACGAGGAGTCCCAGGAGGCCGGTCGTCCAGCGCATCGGGGAGTCGAGGTTGTTGGCAACGAAGGCTGCGGTGACGCGGTACATGCCGGAGGCAATGAGGTAGATACCGAAGAGCACCGCGATGGTGAGCAACGTGGCGCCGGGGAACAGCAGGCCGATCACTCCCAGGACGAGTCCGATGACGGCGACCGCCATGAGTTGACCACGGTGCACGCGCAGCAAGCCGGGAAGAAGATCATTCACCGAAGTGGTTGGCGGTGTCGTGCTGTCAGACGAGCTCATGAGGGTCCTTATCCAGAGTTGTCAAGTGGTGCCTTACTCTCTCATTCTCCCAGTTCGATTGCCCCGGTGTGCAACTGCGACGCACCCATTAGGCTCGAACCATGTCGCGTCGTGTTACTTATTCTCAGCTCGGTGGGCCTGAAGTGCTCACGATTTCCGAAGTCTCTGAACCTCATGCGGGCGAAGGTGAGGTGCGAGTGCGGGTGAAGTTCGCCGGCATCAATCCCTTTGACTCGAAGGTTTTCAGGGGTGCAGCAACGGCTGCTCCTCAAGATGTGCAGTTTCCGAGTGGCAACGGCAACGATTTTGCCGGTATCGTTGACGAGATTGGCGCTGGAGTTGATCGATGGGCCGTCGGGGATGACGTTCTCGGTGGCAAGGGCTTCAGCGGTCAAGCTGATTTCGTTGTCGTTCCCGCCGACAAGCTCGTCCGAAAGCCCAGCGATCTCAGTTGGGAACAGGCCGGTGGCCTCGACATTGTCGGGCGCACCGCGTGGGCGAGTGTCGAAGCAATCGATCTGACACCCGCCGATACCGTCTTGGTGAGCGCAGCAGCGGGCGGTGTCGGCGTTATTGCCGCTCAGCTTGCCATGCTCAAGGGTGCGAAAGTCATTGGCTCCGCCAGCGAATCGAACCACGAGTTCTTGCGTTCCCTCGGCATCCATCCGGTTCGTTACGGCGAGGGCATGGTCGAACGGATTCTGGAGATTAGTCCCGAGGGCATCACCGCGGCTCTCGACAACAACGGCCGCGAAACTGTGGATGCTGCGCTTGCGCTTGGCGCACCAGCTCACCGCATTAACACGATCGCCGACTACGCCGCCATTTCCGAATACGGCACATCGGGTATCGGTGCCGCCGGTGCGACCCCCGACGACCTCGCGGCGCTCGCCGCGCTGGTTGCTGACGGCTCCGTGCAGGTGCCGATTGATTCAATCTTCCCGTTTGAGCAGGTTTCTGAGGCCTACACGAAGCTCCTCGAGGGTCACTCCCGCGGAAAGATCGTTCTCGCGCTCTAGCGCACCACCTGGCCTAGCCCCGTCCCTGCGCAGAGAGCGACAACCACTATTTTCCAGCTCCTCACCACCGGCATCATTGCGGGCATCGCCGGTTTCGCGTCGTCGTTCACCCTCGTTGTTGCTGGGCTCCAGGCGGTCGGTGCTAGTGACGCGCAAGCGGCATCCGGTCTGCTGATTCTGACCGTGATGATGGGGCTCGTCACGATCGGTATGGCCTGGCGGTACCGGATGCCGATCACCGTGGCGTGGTCGACTCCGGGAGCAGCGTTGCTGATCGTCGCGGCGCAGGGCGATGTCGAGTTTCAGGCGGCTGTTGGCGCGTTCATTGTGTGTGGGGTGCTCATCATGGTGTGTGGCCTCGTGCCGGCACTGGGCCGCCTCATCACTCGCATTCCGCAGCCGATCGCGAGTGCGATGCTCGCGGGTATCCTGTTTCCCATTTGTCTTGCTCCGATCACGGCTTCGGTTGACTACCCGTTGCTGGGGCTGCCGATGGTCGTGGTGTGGCTGATCCTGTTGAGGGTGGCGCCGCGCTGGGCTGTGCCCGGCGCGCTCGTGGCGGCGATTGTCGCGATTGCGCTCACGACCGAGGGCAGTTTATTGGGGGATGCCGCCGTCGTGCCGCAGCTCACTCCCGTCGTTCCGATTTTTGATCCGATTCTGATCGTGAGCCTCGGCATTCCACTGTTTATCGTGACGATGGCGGGTCAGAATGTGCCTGGCTTCACGGTGATGCGCACCTACGGCTACGCGGTGCCCGCGGGTCCCGCGCTCACCGTCACGGGCGCAGCATCGGCGGCGAGTGCGTTCTTTGGAGGCCACGCTCTCAATTTGGCTGCCATCACGGCAGCGCTCACGGCAAGCGAGGAGGCGCACGATGACCCGAAGCGGCGGTGGATCGCATCGGTGTCCGCAGGGGCAACCTACGTCGTGATCGGGCTGGCCGCTGGCTTCGCCACAGCGCTCGTCTCGGTAGCGCCTCCGATCGTCGTTGTTGCCATTGCGGGGCTAGCGGTAATCGGTGCTCTCATCACATCGGTGCGCACGGCTCTGGATGCTCCCGAGCACCGTATCGCGGCCATAGCGACCTTTCTCGTCGCCGCGTCGGGCATCACCGTGATCGGAATCGGCTCCGCGTTCTGGGCGCTCATCGTAGGAGCGGTCATCATGGCGTGGCTCGGTTGGCGCCGAAAAGCTGCTCCGGCAGCCACGCCCGCTGGCCCAGAATCAACTCCGGAGGGCGCCGAGCGGGCCGCCCCAGAAAAGAAACGTTAAAGTTTTTTGAGATTGCTGCATCCAAAACAGGGGTTCAGCCGGAAGTACTCCATGTAAGGCGATTTACGCCCGACCATGAGAGGACAAGAACAGTGCGAAACAAAATTTTTGCCGGTGTAGCCGCCGGAGCGATTGCCGCCGTAGGAGTCGCTATCCCCGCCAATGCCATCTCGGACACCACTGCTGACCTGTATGTTCTGCACGCTGTGCCGGGACTCACCGTAGACGTCTACGTCAACGGTGAACTCACCCTCGACGACTTCGAGCCCGGTGACCTCGCAGGCCCCCTCGACCTCCCCGCCGACACGTACACGGTCGCCATCACCGCTTCTGATGCTGCCGACGACTCGGAGCCCGCTATCGGCCCCATCGACCTCACGCTCGAAGCCAACACGAGCTACACCGCTGTTGCTCACCTCGACGAGTCTGGCGATCCCACGGCGAGCCTCTTTACCAACGACCTCAGCACTGTTGCTGCGGGTGAAGGCCGCTTGACCGTTCGCCACACTGCGGCAGCCCCTGCTGTCGACGTGCTCGCCAACGATGCAGTCGCCTTCGACAACCTCAGCAACCCCGACGAAGTGAAGGCTGACCTCGCGGTCGGAACCATCTCCGCCGCTGTCGCGCTCACCGGAACCACTGACCCCGTCATTGGCCCGGCCGACGTCGAAATCGCCGAAGGTGTCAACACGATCGTGTACGCCTGGGGCAGCGCCGCAGACGACAACCTCACCCTCGCCGTGCAGACCATCGACGGTCTCCACTCGAACCCCGGTGGAGTAGACGCCGGAACCGCAGGACTCGCCGCTGACAACAACAACGGCATCCTCGTCGCCGGTCTCGGTGGCCTCGCAGCACTCCTTGCTCTCGCAGGATTCGCCGCAACTCGACTCTCCGCCGCACGCGCAGCGAAGTAGTCACCAGCACAACCTCCACAGCACGATCCAGTAACACCAGCACTCACATACCCCAGCAAGGAGAACGTCATGGCCCCGAGAATCCTAGCCCTCGCGGTCATGGCGCTTCTCCTTGCTGGCTGTGCTGCAGCCCCCGCAGAATCCATCGCCCCGGTGCCGGCACCACTGCCCACGGCAGAGATCGATGTGCCCCGCCAGTCCAGCGAACTTGCGCCGGTAGAGCAGCTTGCTGCCCCGGTTCGCATTCAGATTCCCTCCGTGGGCGTGGACATCTCGATTGCTCCGGTCGGTATCCAGCCCGACGGCTTTATGGAGATCCCCGAAAACATCACCGTTGCGGGTTGGTACCAATACGGCTCGTCTCCGAGCAGCGACACAGGGTCTACTGTCATCACGGCCCATGTCGACGACTTCATTCAAGGTCTTGGACCGTTTTCGCGACTGGCATCGATGCCAGCTCAAGCGGAAATCATTGTGACAACCGACGATGGCGTCGATCACCGCTATCAACTCGAATCGGTTCAGAACATTCAGAAGGCCCAGGTCCCACTCGACCAAGTGTTCGATCGAGACGGAGCGCCACGCATCGTCCTTCTCACCTGTGGTGGACAGTTCGACGAAAATGTGCGGCAATATTCTGACAACGTTGTAGCGATCGCTAACCCGCTATGAACGACATCCTCAACCGGAGAGCAATGACGGACAACGAAGCCGCAGACGAAGCCCGCATGACGCAGGCGTTCATCGCTGGTGACGAAGCCGCACTCGCCGAGGTCTATAAACGTTGGTCGTCGCTCGTCTTCACCCTTGCTGTTCGCTCGCTCGGCGACCGTGGCGACGCGGAGGATGTGACTCAAAAGGTTTTCGTCTCGGCCTGGACCGGGCGCTCAAGTTTCAAGCCCGAACGTTCGAGCCTCTCCGCGTGGCTTGTCGGAATCACGAAGAATAAAATTGCGGACACGCATGAGGCGCGGGCTCGAATTCGTCGGCTCCAAGAAGAGTTGGCCGCCACAACATCTCGGGGAGACGCAGTCGTGGAAGACTTCGACCTAGCGGACACGCTCATGGTCGCCGACGAAATCTCTCGTCTCGAACCAGATGCTCAAGCGATCATGAGATTGGCATTTTTCGACGATCTCACCCACAACCAAATAGCCGACCGTCTCGAACTACCTCTCGGAACGGTCAAGAGCCATATCCGGCGCAGTCTGCAACGGATGCGAACACGATTGGAGGCGACTTATGCGACACGTTGATCCAGAGATCCTGGCGCTGCTCGCCCTCGGTGAGCAAGTTGCCCTTCCTGAAGACAGTGTGCACGTCAGCGAGTGCGACCAGTGCCGCCGCGAAATCGAGGTTTTGTCCCGCGCCGCGATGGTTGGTCGCTCAACCTTCGACGCCGGTGAGTTGCTTCAGCCGCCCTCGCGCGTGTGGGAGCGCATCAGCGACGAACTGGCGCTGACAGCAGAAGACGCTAGTGCGACATCCGCCCCCGCTATTGGCGATGCTGACGACAGGGTGCCCAGCGATGAGCTGGCCCAAAAACGCGTCGAACGAGACGACGTCGCGGTGGACGAGTCAGCTGCAACGATTACTGCGGAGAGTGGCACCGTGCACTCGCTTGCTGCGCGCCGTCGCCGTCCGTGGATCGGCATCGTTGCTGCAGCGGCCGCCGTCGCCCTGGTCGCGAGCGCGGGAACCGCACTGTGGTCAACGTTCCGCCCGGCTGAACAGCCCACCATTCTCGCGAGCGCAACGCTCGCTGCATTTCCCGACTGGCCAGATTCCGCCGGCGAAGCAAAGCTCGAGCAACTGCCCGACGGCACGCGGGTCATTGACGTCAATTTTGATGCTCCCGCGACCGACGGCGGTTACCGCGAAGTGTGGTTGATCACGACGGATGCCACGGCTCTCGTCAGCCTCGGAATCGTCGAAGGAACGTCAGGTCAGTTCACGGTGCCCGACGGTCTCGATATCTCGAGTTATGACCTCGTGGACATCTCGGAGGAACAGTTCGACGGAAACCCGGCTCACTCCGGCGACTCCATCGTGCGAGGTCAGCTCTCCAGCGACGCGTAGCGAGCGCCGCTGAAGCGTTGGTCCGGTTCTGTTCGGCTTAGTTCGGGCTCAGCTCAGTCGAACCGAGCTGTCTCCAAGCGGTGAAGGGCAAGAGCGACAGAGAGGCGTGTGCGACCGCGCGAGGTTCGCACATCGAAGCCGAGCTTCGCGCTGAGTTCCTCCGCGCGGGACTGCACCGTCGAGTGGTGAAAGCCGAGCGTCGCGGCGGCGGCCCGCAAACTTTCACTCGCAGCGAGAGTGTCGAGCATCGGCAGGATGCGCGGAGTCTCGCGGATAACGACGCCGAGCGATTGCAGATCGCAATTTTCCGGAGCTCCGGCGGGACTGATTTCGGCGAGCAACAACAGCGAACCAAGATCGTCGCCATAAAGCACGGGCTCATGATCGGAAGTGAGGCGCAGCGCCGTGAGTGCCGATAACCAGGAACGTATGAGATCGGAAGGGGAGGCAGCGATGCCGATGCCGGCGCGCGGAGCGGCCACGGCATCCGTGCTCAGTATGATCTCGGCGCGCACAGCACCCGCGACGGTAGTGATCACGGCAGACGGCCCGGCCGCGGCGTTCGTGGTGCTCGCCGGCTGAGTGATCACGCGATAGCGGGTCGTGGCCACCAAATGGAGAGCGTGGGCTGCGGCCTGTCGGCTCTCGGCGCTCTCTGTCGAATCGAGCAGTGTTTCGACCGGGTTGTGAACGGACTCAGCAGGCCCAGTGCGTTCGAACAGGATGCCGAGGGCGAGCGCAACTCGTTCGAGAATCATGTCGTCGTTCACGTGGGCGTTTCCGTCGCGTTCGATCCATACGGTGCCGCCGCCGGTGACTGCCCGTGTTGGCCAGAACGCCGGTGTGCCCGCTTCTGGGCTGCGACGTCCGCGCTCATCAACGCGAAGGGTGAGAGCTGGCGAGGTGAACCCGGCGGGGCATCCGGCAAGCATGCTGGCGCCGCGCAAGAGAACTTCAGCGCTCGCGTGGCCTGCGGTGAGCGCGTCGAAGTACGAGATCACCCGCAGGGTTTCGCTGGCTTCGGGATCGAGTGCTTTCAAGCGCCCGGCTAGTTCTTGCATTCTCGTTCCGCCCTCTGTGGTTCGAGCCCTACTCTATTGCGGCCTGCCCAGAACGAACAGTCGCAGTCAGCGCTCGAACCGCAGGGGCACTGGTGGCGCTGGACCCTGCTGGCTCGTTACACGCCGAGCGTGCGGCGCAACCAGTTGAGGCGAGCGTCTTGAGTGGCGATAGAGAGGGCGGCGAAAGGAGCCATGGCGTCGTAACCGTGGAAGCCACCGGGCCAGACGTGCAGTTCGCAGTGGCCGCCCGATGCCCAGATGGTTGAGGCGTAGGCGACATCTTCGTCGCGGAATACTTCCGAGGTGCCCACGTCAATAAAGGCGGGCGGCAAGTTGCTGAGGTCCGTCGCGCGCGCGGGTGCCGCATAGATCGAGACGTCATCGGTCTTGCGGCGGTCTCCGAGCAGGGCATCCCAGCCGGTGTCATTGCTACCACGATCCCAGACTCCTGTGCCGTCGATCTGATAGCTCGACACCGTCTCGTTGCGGTCATCGAGCATCGGGTAGATCAGCATTTGAGCGGCAAGCGCGGGTCCCTTGCGGTCGCGCGCCAAGAGCGTCGTGCCCGCAGCAAGGCCGCCTCCAGCGCTACCACCAGCAATAACGAGCTTCGTCGCGTCGATTCCGAGCCGTGCTGCGTTCTCCGCCGTCCACACGAGAGTTGCGTAGCAGTCCTCGACCGGAGCAGGGTCAGGATGCTCGGGAGCCAACCGGTACTCGACCGACACCACCACGGCATCCAATTCTTCGACCCAGGCGAGCATTGTCTCCATGCCGCTGAAGCGGTCGCCAATGATCATCCCACCGCCGTGCGTGTGAACGATGCCTGGCCCGGCAACTGTGTGATCGTTGCGGTGGAAAATGGAGACCAGCAGGTCCCCACCGGGACCAGCGAAGGTCTCTTCGCGGTGAGTGATCGCCCGCCCTTCGAGCAAATCGGCGACGGGCGTAGCCAGCCCGGCCCGAAAAGGCTCGATCATCGCGGGAGTGAGCGTGGGCGGTAGCTGCTCGTTCACGATCAACAGCACTGCAGCCAGTTCGGCATCGAACGGGGGAGCGGAATGAACATTGTTCGTAGTCATGAGACCTCCATTGGTCTGCGTCACGCCAGTGTGACGGCCTATCTCCACGCTAGAGCGTGGCGGCTCCGCGTCAGTACCGCCAGCCATTCCACGTTCAGAGTCCCTTAACCGCCATGTGGCGGTACCGGGCCGGAATTATCGGGAAACGGCGTGGTTGAACCGGATAACTGATTCATCCAGACAGATTTTGGGAGACCGGAGCACACCATGCAGTTCGGAATTTTCACCGTGAGCGACGTCACAACTGACCCGACAAACGGCACAACGCCCAGTGAGGGCGAGCGCATCAAGGCCATCGTGACGATCGCCAGGAAGGCGGAAGAAGTCGGGCTCGATGTTTTCGCGCTGGGGGAGCACCACAACCCTCCGTTCGTCTCCTCAAGCCCCACCACGACGCTGGCGTACATCGCGGCTCAGACCGAGAAACTCATCCTGTCGACGAGCACGACGCTCATCACGACCAACGACCCCGTGAAGATCGCGGAAGACTACGCGATGCTTCAGCACCTCTCCGACGGTCGCGCTGACCTCATGATGGGGCGCGGCAACACGGGGCCGGTGTACCCGTGGTTTGGCAAAGACATTCGCGAGGGCATCCCGCTGGCCATCGAAAACTATTCGCTGCTGCACAAGCTGTGGCGCGAAGAATTCGTCAACTGGGAGGGCAAGTACCGCACACCGCTGCAGGGCTTCCAGTCGACGCCACGGCCGCTGGATGGCGTGCCTCCCTTCGTCTGGCACGGGTCGATCCGCAGTCCCGAGATCGCTGAGCAAGCCGCGTTCTACGGCGACGGCTTCTTCGCCAACAACATCTTCTGGCCCAAAGAGCACTACATGCGCCTCGTGAGCTACTACCGTCAGCGTTTTGAGCACTACGGCCACGGCACCGCGGCCCAGGCCATCGTTGGTCTCGGTGGTCAGGCCTTCATGCGCAGCAACTCGCAGGCGGCCAAGGCAGAGTTCCGTCCCTACTTCGACAACGCTCCCGTGTATGGCCACGGGCCGTCAATGGAAGACTTCACCGACCAGACACCGCTTGCCGTTGGCAGCCCGCAAGAGGTCATCGATAAGTATGCCGGGATGCGCGAACACTTCGGCGATTACCAGCGTCAGCTGTTCCTCATGGATCACGCTGGCCTGCCGCTCAAGACAGTTCTCGAGCAGCTCGACATTCTCGGTGAAGAGGTCGTTCCCGTCCTTCGCAAGGAGTTTGCCACCAACCGTCCGGCCGAGGTTCCGGATGCCCCAACCCACGCATCTCTCGTCGCCAAGCGTGATGCGGCTCTCGCCGCCTCCGCAGCCGACGCCCCCGCGACGGTCTAGTTTCGCGGCCCGCCGCGCATCCACACCGTCAGATCCACAGAAAGAAGCTCATCATGTCCGACGTCAAGAAGATTGCCGTCATCGCCGCTGGCCTCAGCCAGCCCTCGTCAACCCGACTACTCGCCGACCGTCTCACCGAAGCAACCGTCAACAACCTGCGCGAACGTGGTGTCGATGCCGAGGTGACCGTCATCGAGTTGCGCGACCTCGCACACGACGTGACAAACAATCTGCTCACGGGCTTTCCGAGCACGAAGCTCGACGAAGCAATCGCCGCAGTTACCGGCGCTGACGGGCTCATCGCCGTCACGCCCATCTTCACCACGAGCTACAGCGGGCTGTTCAAGTCATTCATCGACGTGCTCGACCCGCAATCACTCACGGACCTGCCGGTACTACTGGGCGCGACCGGCGGTACCGATCGGCACTCACTCGCGATCGACTATGCGATGCGACCGCTATTCAGCTACCTGCACGCCGTGGCTGTACCAACCGGCGTGTATGCGGCATCTGCCGACTGGGGTAGTGGTGCCGGTAGTGCCTCGAGCACTCTTCCGGCACGAATCACTCGTGCGGCGGGAGAACTTGCGGCGCTCGCCGCGGTCTCCGATCGTTCAGACCGCGTGATTGACCCCTTTGCGCTGCCGGAGGGCTTTAGCCCTGTCGGCAGCTTCGGAGCGCAATAACAACGTGTCTGCGTTAATCCGTCGCGGTGCAGTTACCCGGTCTTGCGGCGGAAATCGCGTTTGTGGTCGGCCCGGTCGTGGGTGCCTTGGATAGCTGATTCAGCATCCAGGTGTCCCGGCCGGTCGGTCTGCTTGCCCTGCTTGCGATCAAGCGCCTCGCGGAACCTGCGCTTGTTTTCTTCGCTCGCAGAGGGTGTTTCTTCTGTGGGTTCCATACTCGTCAGCGTAGGCCACCTGCATGACAATCTGTGCCTGGTCCGTGTCGCGCACCAATCTCTGGGGCTTCACAGGCCCCCGGTGCTACGATTATGGGAGTTGTCCTGCTAGTTAGAGGGCAACGCACGGAGCAGGCTGGCAAGAAGCTGGTCACCGGTGGTAATTTTCCGAGTCGTTCGGAGGCTTTCTACTGTTGGCCAGACATGCGCCGCCACTCTAGGCATGCGCATGAACCATCGCGTCCTTCTGCCCGCTCCTGCTCCTTGACGAGTCGCACACCACACGGGTGCGCGACGTAAAACAAAGGAGAAACCCCCGCATGGAGGGTCCAGAAATCACATTCGCCGAAGCCGTTCTCGATAACGGCAAGTTCGGCAAGCGCACCGTGCGCTTTGAAACCGGTCGACTCGCTCAGCAGGCACAGGGTGCCGTCGCTGCGTACCTCGACGAAGAAACAATGATCTTGAGCGCGACCAGCGCTGGCAAGCACCCGCGCGAAGGCTTCGACTTCTTCCCACTCACTGTGGATGTTGAAGAGCGTTCCTACGCAGCGGGCAAGATCCCCGGCAGCTTCTTCCGTCGCGAGGGTCGTCCCTCCACGGAAGCGATCCTCGTCTGCCGTCTCATTGACCGTCCGATGCGTCCGACCTTCGTTGAGGGCCTCCGCAACGAAGTTCAGATCGTCATCACCGTTCTGAGCATCGCTCCGGACGAGTTCTACGACGCGCTCTCGATCAACGCCGCATCGCTCAGCACCCAGATCTCAGGACTTCCGTTCTATGGTCCGGTTGCCGGCATCCGCATGGCTCTGATCAACGACCAGTGGGTTGCCTTCCCGAAGCACAGCCAGCTTGCTGACGCTGTCTTCGACCTCACCGTTGCTGGCCGCATGGTCACCAACGACCAGGGTGAAGAAGACATCGCCATCATGATGGTTGAGGCAGAAGCTACCGAGAACAGCTGGGAGCTCATCAAGGCTGGCGCCACGAAGCCCGACGAGGCTGTTGTTGCTCAGGGCCTCGAAGCATCCAAGCCGTTCCTCAAGCAGCTCGTCAAGGCTCAGCTCGAGGTTGCCAACAAGGCTGCCAAGCCTGTTGCCGAGTTCCAGCTCTTCCCGCCGTACTCCGACCAGGCGTACAACGCGGTCAGCGAAATCGCTGAAGCTGAGCTTCGCGACGTGTACAAGATCGCTGACAAGATCGAGCGCCAGACCGCTGACGACGAGCTCAAGGCTCGCGTCAAGGCTGAGGTTCAGTCCAAGGTTGACGTTGAAGAACTCAGCGAAGACGTACTCGGCATGGTTGGCGGAGCGTACAAGGCCGTCAGCAAGAAGGTTATGCGTACCCGCGTACTCACCGAGGGCATCCGTATCGACGGCCGTGGCTTGAGCGACATTCGTGCGCTCGATGCTGAGGTCGAGGTCATTCCTCGCGTTCACGGTTCGGCAATCTTCCAGCGCGGCGAGACTCAGATCTTGGGTGTCACCACGCTGAACATGCTCAAGATGGAGCAGCAGATTGATTCACTGGCACCAGTGACCAAGAAGCGCTACATGCACCACTACAACTTCCCGCCCTACTCGACTGGTGAGACCGGTCGCGTTGGTAGCCCGAAGCGTCGCGAGATCGGGCACGGCTTCCTTGCCGAGCGCGCTATCGCACCGGTGCTTCCTGCTCGTGAAGACTTCCCTTACGCGATCCGCCAGGTATCCGAGGCTCTCGGCTCCAACGGTTCGACGTCGATGGGTTCTGTTTGTGCTTCGACTCTGTCGCTGCTGAACGCTGGTGTGCCGCTGCGCGCACCCGTCGCCGGTATCGCCATGGGCCTGATCTCGGATGAAGTTGATGGCGTTACGCGCTACGCAGCTCTCACCGACATCCTCGGTGCTGAAGACGCACTCGGTGACATGGACTTCAAGGTTGCCGGTACGAGCGAATTCATCACCGCTATCCAGCTCGACACCAAGCTCGCTGGTTTGCCTTCGTCGGTTCTCGACGGAGCGCTCAAGCAGGCTAAGGAAGCGCGTACCGCGATTCTTTCGGTGATCAACGCTGCAATCGACGCTCCCGACGAGATGGCCCCCACGGCGCCTCGCGTGATCTCGGTTCAGATTCCGATCGACAAGATCGGTGAGCTGATTGGCCCTAAGGGCAAGAACATCAACCAGATCCAGGATGACACCGGAGCCGACATCTCGATTGAGGATGACGGAACCGTCTACATCGGCGCTGTCGATGGTCCTTCTGCCGAGGCTGCACGCGCGGCGGTCAACGCCATCGCGAACCCGCTCAACCCTGAGGTTGGCGAACGCTTCTTGGGTACGGTCGTCAAGATCGCTACCTTCGGTGCATTCGTATCGCTCACCCCGGGCAAGGACGGACTGCTGCACATCTCTGAGGTTCGCAAGCTTGCCGGTGGCAAGCGTGTTGAGAACGTCGAAGACGTTCTCGGAGTCGGCCAGAAGATTCAGGTTGAGATCACGAAGATTGATGACCGTGGCAAGCTCTCGCTCGCTCCCGTCTTGGAAGAGACTGAAGCAGAAGCAGCGGCTCCCGCTGACGAAAGCTAAGTCCCGCTAGACGTACATCACACAGCGCCCCTTCTCGACGAGAAGGGGCGCTGTGTCGTTAACGGTGAGTCTCGCCGCCGCGATCGTGCACCTCCGAAAAATTGTCTGATCGGAATGCAGGCAAGACAGGGGTAGTCACCCTTGTCTGCCCTTCGTTGGGGTGCCGCTTCGGGGGGTCGATCACGCTATTGTGTGGGAGTGACCCGAATCACTACACCTCTTGATGCCTTCATGAGCGACATGTTCATTTGGCTAGAGACCGCATGGTATTTGTGGGTGGCCCTCGGCATTGTTGTTTTCGTCGTGGTCGTTTGCGTGGTTGTTGCGAAGATGCGCAGCCGAGGCTACGAACGCGTTCCGCATTACTACCGCCGCAACACCTAACTCAGAGACTTTCGCGTTCTCCCGATTGCCCGTATTTCCGATACGGGATGTTTGTCGTGCCTGCACTGGCTGCTGCGCGCTTCAGGCGCTAGCTATCCTCTAGGTACTCGAGACGCCAATCAGTTGCGCGCGCGCGACGATGAAGTCGCGCAGCGCGAAGCCGAGCATGGCCGGGGTGCTTCCTTCTGGCACGTCGAGACGTTCGACGTTGAGGGCGCTCACGGTAAAGACGTAGCGGTGCGGCCCATGGTCGGACGGAGGGGCCGCTCCCTGAAACGAGGTGAGCCGCAGTTCGTTGGGAAGGGTGATCGCGCCATGGGGCATGAGCTGGGCATCCGGATTGCCGGCGTCTTGGGGCAACGACTCAACGGAGGCCGGGATGTTGTAGACGGCCCAGTGCCACCAGCCGCTGCCGGTGGGGGCGTCGGGGTCGAAGACCGTCAGTGCGAAGCTCTTGGTGCCGGAGGGGAAACCGTGCCAATGCAGTGTGGGGGAGCGATCTTCGCCGCCGGCGTTCGCAATCCCTGAACGGGCCCACTGGGGGAGTGTGCCACCCTCTTCGAAATCGGGACTCTCGAGTTCAAAGGTGGGTACTTCGGGCAGTTTCCAATTGGGGTCATTCACGGTGACGGTCCTCTCGATAGCAAAAACGGCGCTGTGGCCAGTATGGCGAGAATGATGCGCAGACGACACTTTCGAGGGGTGTGTGACGCGAAAATGACGGTTTTCGACACGGACTAATAACGATCTGTCTGTCCTCCCGCCATTCACTCCCATGGCGACATATTCTTACCAAAAGCCTTGTGGGAGGCCGTTATGACGCAAGTGCACCCGACGCAATCACTGACGGGTTCCACTCGCGCGCGTCCAGTAACCGGGCAGCATTTCTCTACTCGGGTCATCGGGTCGTCTGACCTCCGTGTCTTCCCTCTTGCGCTCAGTGGAAACATCTTCGGCTGGACCGCAGATGATGCCGCAACCGCCTCGATTCTCAATGCTTTTGCCGACGGCGGAGGCAACTTCATCGACACGGCAGACTCCTACGCGTCCGGTCGCAGCGAACTCATGATCGGAAAGTGGATGCGCGTCCGCCGCAACCGCGATCAGATTGTGGTCGCAACCAAGGTCGGGAAGAGTCGCGACAACCCAGGCATGGAAGCTGACGCCATCAAGCGCTCAGTGGATGCTTCGCTTGCGCGATTGGGAACATCCCACATTGATCTTTTGTACTTGCACGTCGACGACGAGAGTGTCGACTTCGATGAGACGCTGCTCGCCGTTGACGAACTGATTGGTGAGGGCAAGGTTCGCTACTTCGGTGGTTCCGATCACACGGGCAACCGACTCATTCAGGCGCGCATTGCCTGCGGCCAGATGGGGGTTGCGCCCATGGTCGCGGTACAGGCGCACTACAATCTTCTTCACCGTCACGAGTACGAAACGGGGCTCGCGCATGTGGCAGCGATTCAGGGGCTTGGCGTAATGCCCCGATTCGCGCTCGCCAGTGGATTCTTAAGCGGCAAGTATCGGCAGCGTGCCGATCTTGCGCTCAACTCGCGCGGCCACGACGCGGCACAGTACTTGCGTCGCCGTGGCATCAAAATTCTGAATGCTCTCGACGGAGTCGCCGAAGAGCAAGATGAGAGTGTCGCGACGATCGCTCTGGCCTGGCTCTTGAACAAGCCTGGCGTTGTAGCGCCGGTGGTCAGCGCTAGCCGTGCCGAACAGGTTCCCGAGCTGATTGCAGCGGCGCGGGTGCAATTGACGCGGCATCAGTCAGCGGAGCTTGACCGCGTTTCTCACTACTAACGCGTGTCAGGAACAAGCGCGCGACGGTGACGAGCACGTTCTGCCCCAGACGCCTTCATACGGCTGACGCCTTCATACGGCTGACGCCTTCATACGGCTGACGCCTTTATGCGACGGGCGCCTTCGCGTAACTAGCGAGCTCAGGAGACCAGTGCGCCTCTGTTGGTGCGGGACTGACTGGCTAGACCTTGACGGCGTCAGAGAGCACGCGCTTGACGACGCGGGCCATAGCGGCGCCGGCGGCAATAGTGTCGCCGGCGTAGCCGCCGGCGAGGGCGCCATCCTTGGCGAGCATGAGCTCGTCAGCAGCGTCTCCGGCAAAGGGATGTTCTGCGGCGCGCATAAGTTCGTACAGCGACTCGTTGTACCAGTCGCGGTGATCAGCGATCAGCAGGCGAACCGGGTGGGTGGGGTCGGGGAATTCCGCGACAACGTTGAGGAACGGGCATCCGCGGAAGTCGGGCTTAGTGAGTTCGGCGGCGACTGACTCCAGGAGGCCAAGAACGGCGTCGTGCGGTGAGGCGGCATTGTCGATGATCGACTGAACTTCGGCCTCAACGGCGGCACGGCGGCTCTTGACGTACTCAAGGATGAGGTTGTCTTTTGAGCGGTAGTGCTTATAGAAGGTTGCCTTGGTCACGCTCGACTGGGCGATGATGCGGTCTACACCGACGTTCAGAATGCCGTCTTGGTAGAAGAGGGTGTTGGCCGTCTCTAAGATGCGGCCTTTGGCCGGAGCGCGCTGCGCGGTCTCTGGTGTCTCAAATACCATCGCAGCGCACTCCTTCCGTGGAGGTTCGGATCAGGAACTGTCCCCACTATGTGCATCGCTAGATTCGGGTCCAAGCGATGCGGTTTGTTTCATAACCCGGATTCGGGTCTGGGTTATGTGGTTTACATCAACCGGTTCGGGTCCGGATGATGGGTTGTCGGCTTCGGGTGCCTACAAAGAACATTAGCATATGAGGACATACAGACAAGTCTGTCTGTCCCCTTTTTTACACCCCAATTTGGGGGACGGAATCCGACCACATTTGAGCCGCTGACTCAGGAGAGACACAAATGACGTAGGCTCAGTGGTGATGAGCGACGCTGTAATTCTTCCTCTTGACCTTCCCGAACTGTCGTTCACCGCAACAGGTGACAGTCTCGTTCGTAGAACTGTTTTGCCGAGCGGTGTGCGCATTCTGAGCGAGCAAGTACCCGGAGCGCGCAGCGCCACCGTGGGCTACTGGGTCGCTGCGGGCTCCCGTGACGAGCATCCTGAGACGTTCGGCGCCACCCACTTCCTTGAACACCTCTTGTTCAAAGGCACAGCCTCTCGCTCGGCGCTCGACATTGCCGTGAGCTTCGACGCTGTCGGCGGCGAGCACAACGCGATGACGGCCAAGGAATACACCTGCTACTACGCCAAGGTGCAAGACATCGACCTTCCGATGGCTATCGACGTCATTGGCGACATGCTCACCTCAAGCCTCATCGATCCCACCGAGTTCGCTAATGAGCGCGGCGTCATCCTTGAGGAACTGGCGATGGCCGACGACGATCCCACGGATGTTGCCAGCGAGCGCTACTTTGAGGCCGTCTTCGGCGCGCATCCGCTCGGCCGTCCTATTGGGGGAAGCCCTGAGACGATCAATGCGATCTCGCGCGATGCCGTCTGGGATCACTACCAAGCCAACTACCGCCCGCAAGACCTCGTTATTACGGTCGCGGGGGCTGTTGACCACGATGAACTTGTCGCCGCTATTACGTCGTGCCTCGTGGCGGCAGGCTGGGACCTCTCGACAGAAGCGGCCCCGGTGGCCCGTCGCGACCTTTCCGGTAGCGCCCTGTCCCCGGTGCTGACCCCTGGCCAGCGACTGCACGTCACGCATCGTCCGATCGAGCAGGCCAACATCATCGCCGGTGTCGAAGGCCTCTCGGCGACCGATAGTCGTCGCGCAACGCTCACGGTGTTGAACTCCATCCTGGGCAGCGGCATGTCATCGCGACTCTTCCAAGAGGTGCGCGAAAAGCGCGGGCTTGCCTACTCCGTCTACTCCTTCTCGCCCAGCTACTCCGACGCAGGCGTTTTTGGCATCTACGCCGGATGCTCGCCCGAGAAAGTAACCCAGGTCACTGACCTGATGCTCGAAGAGTTTCATAAGCTCGGCACCGCCCACGTCACCGACGAAGAGATCAGCCGCGCGATTGGCCAGCTGCGAGGAGGGTCAGCGCTCGCGCTCGAAGACTCCGATTCCCGCATGTCACGCCTCGGCCGCAGCGAGCTCACTCTCGGTGAGTTCGTCGACCTCGACGCCTCCATTGCCCGCATCTCGGCAGTCACTGCCGACGACATCCAAGAACTTGCTCACGAACTCTCGTCGCGCCCCCTCTCTATTGCAGCGGTTGGGGCCGTCAACGAAGAGATGTTCTCAGGGCTTGCTCTCGGCAGCGTTGCCCAGAGCTAGATCAGCAAAGGAATGATGATGGCGCATTACCTGTATCTCGTACGGCACGGAGAGCAGCAGGACGCAGAGCACGGGTTGCCAGACGGACCGTTGTCGGGCAAAGGTGTCCGGCAGGCCCAAGCGATCTCCGAACGACTGAGCGGGGTTCCCTTTACGCGCGCGTTCCATTCGCCGCTGCAGCGTGCCGAGGAGACGGCAGCGATTATGACCGAGCGGATGCCCGCCCTCGAGTCTCAGCCGACGACGCTGCTCATGGACTGCATCCCCAGTGGCCCCACTCACGATATGCCCGCAGCCTTTGAGCCCTTCTTCGGTTCCGTGACGGCTGAAGAGATCGACGCTGGTCAGGCGCAGATGGAAGACGCCGTCAACGAGTTTTTGACTCCGGCGCGCGAAGACCGTCATGACCTTCTGATTACCCACAACTTTGTGATTTCGTGGTTCGTGCGCGAAGTGCTCGGCGGGGATCAGTGGCGCTGGCTCGGCCTCAATCAAGCCAATTGCGGACTGACGATCATCCGTGTGCGCAGTGCTAAGCCGCCCGTGCTCGTCACGCACAATGACCTCGGCCACTTGCCGGCTGAGCTTCGCACCGGATTGCCCACGGAACAGCCCTACTAGACAGCCCTACTAGACAGCTCTGCTCCGCAAGGCTGGAGCGGCAGTGGCAGTGGACTGAGACACAGCGATTAGCGCAGGGTCTTGAGATACCAGGTAGTGGCGTTCGAATTGTCGTTGTAGGGCTCGCACGGTTCGAAGCCGCTTGAACGATAGAGCCCGCCTGCCGCGGCGAGGCTTTCGTTGGTGTCGAGTACGAGTTCCGTAGCGCCCCAGGCGCGTGCTCGTCGTTCGAGTTCGCTGAGAAGCTGGCGGCCAAGACCCGCACCGCGACCCTCGGGGCGCACCCACAGGTGCTTCACCTCGAACCGACCGGGCTCAAGCTGGCGGATGCCACCACAGCCGAGTGCGGTCGCCTGCGACTGAGCATCAAGAGCGGATGCTCCCGGTGCAACGGTGGGCTTCGCATCACGTTCGGGGCCGGCAGCAGGCTCGGGGTCCGTCTCGATGACGAGGAACACCCCGCGCGGCTCAGAGAACTGTTCCGGCGTGGGGAACGTCGTGACATAGCCGGAGGGCGTCGGGAAGGTCTCAGCGCGGTAGCTGAAGTATTCCGTCAGAAGTTCGTGGGCGAGGGCATCCGTCACGGGAAGAGAGCGAAACTGTGGCACAGCACCAGAGTACTCGCGGCGCAGCGGGGGAGTAGTCGGTGAGCCCGCTCAGGATTGGTAGATTTGAACAATGACAACGAAAGTAGCGGTAGTCGGCGCAACCGGTCGCATGGGCAAATACATCAGTGGCGTCGTAGAGGCTGCTGCTGATTTCTCGCTCGTCGCCGCCCTCAACTCACGGTCTGAACTCAGCGAGATGCTCGCGGCAGACATTGTGGTGGATGTCACGGAGCCGAGTGTTTCACCCTCGGTTGTCGATTTCGCGATCAGCAACGGCAAGAGCGTACTCGTCGGTACGTCGGGCTGGAGCGAGGACCGCGTTCAGGGCTTGCGCTCAACGTTGACGGAGACTCCCGAGACTGGCGTAGTCATCATCCCCAACTTTTCTCTCGGCTCGGCCCTCGCGACCTCCTTCGCGACCGCCGCCGCTCGCTATTTCGACTCGATCGAAATCATCGAGAGCCACCACGCCGCCAAGGTCGATTCTCCGTCGGGCACCGCAGTGCGCACCGCCGAGCTCATGGCGGATGCTCGCTCGGAGCGTGGCCCGGCGTTGGCCCCGCACGTCGATCAGCGCGCCCGTGGCGAGCAGGTCGCCGGCATTCCGGTGCACAGCCTGCGGATGACGGGAGTGATCGCTCACCAGCAGGTCGTTTTCGGTGGTCCAGGCGAAGTGCTCACCATCGACCACCGTACGATGTCGCAGGATTCCTACGAGGCCGGCATCCTGTTAGGGCTCCGTGCCGTGGTCAGCGCTACCGGCGTGACAGTGGGCCTCGACCAACTCATTGACCTCTCACCAGCATCGGGCACACCCTCCGCATGAAAACACGCATAGCCGCACTGGGCATGGTGGCGCTTCTCGCGCTCTACATGATCTTCGTGATCAACTATTCGATCGTGCTCATCCGCATCGATCAACCCATTGCCAACGTCATGGGCTGGGCTTTGCTCGTGCTGCCGCTGATCGGCTTTTGGGCGCTCGCCGCAGAATTGTTTTTCATTTTCCGGGCCGAGCGGCTGCTCACGACCCTCGAGAATGAGGGCACACTGCCGGATGAGGCGGTTGAGCTCTTACCGAGCGGCCGCCCCGATCCGGCGACGGCAGATCGCGCTTTCGACCGCTATCGCTCCGAGGCTGAGGCTGCACCAGAATCATGGCGCGCCTGGCTGCGCTTGGGGCTCGCGTATGACGCCAGTGGCGACCGCAAGCGTGCCCGCTGGGCTACGCGACGGGCGATAGCGCTTTCGCGCGCGAAGCCGACGCCCACCGCCTAGCTAGCTTCGCTGGTCGGCGAGGGCGCCTCTACTCGACGAATGCGTCGATGGCCTGCTCGATAGTCGTGTGGCGGAACGTGAACCCCGTGCTGGCAAGTGTGGGCGATTGAACGTTCTCATCGACCAAGATGAGGTCTTCACCGGCGTCGCCAAGCATCCGGAACGCAAAGCTGGGTACGACGAACCAGTGTGGCCGTTTCATTTTTCGCGCCAGTGTTGTGGTGACGGTTTCGGCTGTCGCCGGGGTAGGGCCGACGAGCGAAACGGCGCCGGCAAAGTCGCTGCGTAGTAGATGGACGATAGCCGCGGCTTCATCGTGCAGGCTGATCCACGGCCAATACTGGGTGCCACTGCCGAGGCGGCTTCCAACTCCGAACCGTGTCAAGAAATTCAGCGGTGTGAATGCTCCGCCCTGGCCGACCACAATCCCGGTGCGGAACATGACGAGCCGCGTGGTGCTCGGCGTTAGCCGCGCTGCTTGCTCCCAGGCGTAGACGACGTCGCTGAGAAATCCTGTTCCCTTGCTCGACTCATCGGTGAGCACTTCACCGGGGCGGCTGCCGAAGTAGCCAACGGCCGACCCGCTGAGAAACACCACGGGCGGATTCGAGGCGCGGCGAATAGCTTCGGCCAGTGCTCGCGTGCCGTCAACGCGCGACCGCAGGATCTCGCGCTTATAGCTGGGCGTCCACGGGAGCTTGCCCGTGGACGCACCAGCGAGGTTGATGACGGCGTCTGCGCGCTCGATGGCCCGTTCATCCGCCGTGCCCGCTCGTGGATCCCACTCGTATTCGCCCTCGGCAGTCGGTTCGCGACGCACAAGCTGCATCACTTCGAATCCCGCCGCGGTGAGTTGGGCTACCAGCTCTGTTCCGATGTAGCCAGACGCGCCGGCAACAAGGACTCGTGAAATCGGGGGACGGGGAGCTGGCTCGTTCATGGCTAGGCCAAGCTCGCTTCGAGGGTGATGGGGATGCCGGTCAGCGCCCGTGAGACGGGGCAACCTTCTTTGGCTTCGGTTGCCAATCGCTGAAAGTCGTCTTCGCTGAGGTCCGCCACTTTGGCGCTCACCAGCAGGTGGCTCCCGGTGATGCCCTCGGCGGGATCGAACGTCACAGCGGCAGTGACTTGAAGACTTTCTGCCGGGGTGCCGTTCTCGGCGAGACCGTTAGAGAACGCCATTGCAAAGCACGCAGAATGGGCAGCACCCAAAAGCTCTTCGGGGTTCGTTGTTGCTTCTTGACCTTCGGATCGTGCGGCCCAGGTAACGGGGAATTCTGCGGCGTCAGAGGAATCCAACGACGTGGTTCCTTTGCCGCTGAAGAGGTCGCCGAACCAGAGAGTTGTTGCTTCGCTCGTAACAGGCATTGCTGTCCTTTCGTCGATCTCAACACTATGCGTTGGCTATGCAGCGCGCATGAGAAAGCCGTGTGAAACCGGTGCCGGTCGCCGCGCTGCCGGACCGTGGCGCCACGCACGGTGCACTCAGTACTATTGGTTCGATGGCATCCACGATCGCAACCCCATATGAAGACCTGCTGCGCGACACTCTCGCGAACGGCGTAGCTAAGGGCGACCGCACCGGCACGGGCACACGCAGTGTGTTCGGGCGTCAGCTGCGATTCAACCTCGCCGAGGGGTTTCCTCTCATCACGACTAAACGGGTGCATTTCAAATCGATCGCCTACGAGCTGTTGTGGTTCTTGCGCGGCGAAAGCAACGTGTCATGGTTGCGCGACAACGGCGTCAGCATTTGGAATGAATGGGCGGATGCCGACGGCGAGCTTGGCCCCGTCTATGGGGTTCAGTGGCGCTCCTGGCCGACACCGTCTGGTGAGCAGATCGACCAGATCTCCGAGGTCATCGAGCAAATCAAAGACAATCCCGATTCCCGTCGGTTGATTGTGACGGCGTGGAACCCCGCCGATATCCCCAAGATGGCTCTTGCGCCGTGTCACGCGTTCTTCCAGTTCTATGTTGCAGACGGCAAGCTGTCTTGCCAGCTCTACCAGCGCAGTGCCGACCTGTTCTTGGGTGTGCCCTTCAATATTGCGAGCTACGCGCTGCTCACTCACCTTGTCGCTGAGCAGACCGGTCTCGAGGTCGGTGACTTCGTCTGGACGGGCGGCGACTGCCACATCTACGACAACCACGTTGAGCAAGTGACAGAACAGCTGTCTCGCGAGCCGTTTGCGGCACCGCAGCTGGCGATCACTACGAAGCCAGCGAGCATCTTCGACTACACCTTCGAAGACTTTGAGGTTGTCGGCTACGAGCACCACCCGGCCATCAAAGCCCCGGTCGCAGTGTGAGCGGCAACGGCCGCGCTTTCTCTGTCGCCCTGATCTGGGCACAGTCCGCCGGTGGAATCATCGGTCACGACGGCTCGATGCCGTGGCACTTGCCCGAAGACCTCAAACACTTCAAAGAACTCACCCTCGGCAGCCCCGTCATCATGGGGCGCAAGACGTGGGATTCCCTGAATCCACGGTTTCGCCCACTGCCAGGGCGACGCAATATTGTTGTCACTCGCCAAGAAACGTGGGCCGCGAGCGGAGCCGAAGTCGCGCACAGCGTTGACGCGGCGATTGAGCTGGCTGCGGCATCCGCTGATTCCGGGGCCGCCGTTTCTGCTGACGCTGACGCCACCGGCGCACTGGACACCGTGTGGGTCATCGGGGGAGCGGAAATCTTCTCCTCAGTCCTTGATCATGCCGATCGTGTGGAGATTACCGAGATCGCCGCCACGTTCGATGGCGACACAGTGGCACCCGCGCTCGATGACGAGTGGATGCTCGCCGCCACCGATCCGGTCGACGGCTGGCACACGTCATCCACCGATCTCCGGTACCGATTTTTGCGTTACGAGAACCAAGAGCCTCAGCAGCGGTAGCCTAGAGGGGTGACTAAAGAGAATCCCTTCGGCCAAGTCCTTGTTGCGCTCATTACGCCCTTCACCTCTGAGGGTGAAGTCGATTGGGCCGATGTAGAGAAGCACATCGATAGCGTGATCACCTCTGGGGCCGACGGCATCGTCGTCACGGGCACCACGGGGGAGACGAGCACGCTCACTGATCCCGAGAAGATCAAGCTCGTAGAGGTGGCCAAGTCAGTCTCTGGTGGGCGCGCCAAGATCATCACGGGCGGTGGCTCCAACGAGACCGCACACGCCATCGAGCTCTACAAAGCGAGCGAGAAGGCGGGCGCTGACGGCGTCATGATCGTCACGCCGTACTACAACAAGCCCACTCAGTCCGGTGTGCTCACGCACTTCCGCATGATTGCGGACGCGACTGATTTGCCGGTGATCTTGTATGACATTCCCGGACGCACGGGAATCCCGATCACGTACGAAACCATTCTTCGTGCCGCCAAGCACCCCAACATTCTCGCCGTCAAAGACGCCAAGGGTGACTTCAGCGAGGTGAGCCGCGTGCTCAACCAGACTGACCTCATGTACTTCTCCGGTGACGACTCCAACGTCTTGCCGCACTTGTCGATCGGTGCCTCTGGCCTTATCGGCGTGACGGCCAACATCGCGCCAGCGCCGTACCGCGTGATCGTGGATGCCGTCAATGCTGGCGACCTTGCAACCGCAACGGCCGCCCACCAAGCTCTCGAGCCACTCGTGCGCGCTGCGATGACTCACGTACCCGGCACGGTTGCAGCCAAGTACATCCTTCACGGTCTCGGCCGTATTTCGAGTCCGCGCGTGCGCTTGCCGCTCGTAGGCCCCGAAGACGCTGAGGCGGCCCTCATCGAAGACGAGTTGGCTCTCGTCTCGGGTATTAAGGGGCTCGATCTGTCCAATTTTCGCCCTGACCGCAATGCCGCGGCCGGGGGAGCCCTGCCCAAGATTGCCGGGGCAACCCGCTAGGTTCACCCACGCGGGGTAGGCTCTGCCACGGGCATGGCCCACATTTTTCGCACGGGGGCTGACGGCCCCACACAACTAGCTGCAAGGTACTGAATGCCAGTTTCTATTTTTGATCCGCCCGCCCTCGAATCGGGCACGCTTCGTGTCACCCCGATTGGTGGTCTTGGCGAAATCGGTCGCAACATGACCACGTTCGAAATTGACGGCAAGATTCTCATCGTTGACTGTGGCGTGTTGTTCCCTGAGGAACACCAGCCCGGTGTCGACCTGATCCTGCCCGACTTCAGCTCGATTCGTGATCGTCTCGATGACATCCTCGGCATTGTGCTCACGCACGGCCACGAGGACCACATCGGTGCTGTTCCCTATCTCTTGCGTTTGCGCCAAGACATCCCGCTGATCGGTTCGACTCTCACGCTCGCGTTGATTGAGGCGAAGCTCAAGGAGCACCGCATCAAGCCGTACACCCTCAACGTCACCGAGGGCCAGAAAGAGAAGATCGGCCCCTTCGATCTTGAGTTCGTTGCCGTCAACCACTCGATTCCGGATGCTCTTGCTGTCGCCATCACCACTGACGCGGGCACCGTCCTGCACACGGGTGACTTCAAGATGGACCAGTTGCCCCTCGATAACCGCATCACCGACCTGCGTGCGTTTGCGCGTCTGGGCGAAGCGGGAATCGACCTGTTCCTCTCCGACTCCACCAACGCCGACGTTCCCGGCTTCACGCCCAACGAGCGCGACATTGGCCCAGTACTCGAAGCGGTTATCGCTAAGGCTCCGCGACGCGTTATCGTCGCGAGCTTCTCGAGCCACGTCCATCGTGTTCAGCAGGTTCTGGATGCCGCGATCGCCAACAACCGCAAGGTTGTTCTGATGGGGCGCTCCATGGTGCGCAACATGGGCATCGCGTCAGACCTCGGATTCCTCAAGGTGCCCGACGGGGTTCTGTTAGACGCCAAGAAGGCCGTCAACTACCCCGACAACCAGCTCGTGTACATGTCCACCGGCAGCCAGGGCGAGCCGATGGCTGTTCTGGCACGCATGGCCAACATGGAGCACCAGATTGAGGTCGGTCAGGGTGACACGGTCATCCTCGCTTCGAGCCTCATCCCCGGCAACGAGAACGCGGTGTACCGGGTCATCAATGGCCTCACCAAGTTGGGTGCCAACGTCGTGCACAAGGCGAACGCCAAGGTGCACGTCTCAGGTCACGCGGCTGCGGGCGAATTGCTCTACTGCTACAACATCTTGCGCCCCAAGAATGTTCTCCCCGTTCACGGTGAGTACCGCCACTTGGTCGCAAACGCGAACCTCGCCATTCAGTCGGGCGTGCCCGCTGAAAACACGATCATTGCTGAAGACGGCACTGTCATTGACCTCAAGGACGGCCACGCGGCTGTTGTGGGTCAGCTTGATGTCGGTTTCGTGTACGTCGATGGCTCGAGCGTCGGCGAGATCACGGAGGCCGACCTCAAGGATCGCCGTATCCTCGCCGAAGAGGGTTTCATCTCCATCTTCGTTGCGGTGGATCCTCAAACCGGCAAGGTCATTGTGGGGCCCGAGATCCAGTCTCGAGGCTTCGCAGAAGACGAAGGCGTGTTCGACGCTGTGCTTCCGCAGGTGGTCAAGGCGCTGACGGATGCCGCCGAGAATGGCACGCGCGATACTCACGCGTTCGCTCAGGTGGTTCGTCGCACGGTGGGTCGTTGGGTGAACACTCAGCACCGTCGCCGTCCGATGATCGTTCCGGTCATTATCGAAGCGTAGGTGTTATGGATGGCGCGGCGGCTTCGGCTTCCGCGCCATTTGTGTACCCGGAACCTTTCTCCACGTGCGCCGTCGCCGGGGATTGCTGACGTCTGCGCGCGGTTGAACGTTGGGCTTGTTTTTCGGTCCCCGAGGTGGTGTGATGTGAAGATTGCTCGGCTGTGTCGACGGGCTTCCTTCAGATTCGGGGTTTCAATTGGGCGTTGCGCGCAGGTGGGTCTTCCCCATCATCTGGATGATCATTTTTGCCATAATCGCGGCAGCGCTCGTGAAATTCGCGTTCTTTGGTGACGCTCTCAGCGAGGACAGTCTCGAGTACCCGACGGTCGCCATTGAAGAACAGCACTACGAAGTAGCGACAGGAACCATCACCAACGATGTCGAGCTGACGGGGAGCATCACCGCTACCGCAGCAGTTCCGATCCCGGCGACGCTCTCGGGTGAGGTGCGCGAAGTGGCGGTATCGGCCGGGCAATCGGTAAAGAAGGGTCAGGAGATCCTGAAGCTGCGGGCCGAAGTGGTCAACCCCGATGGCACCTCGGGAACGCAGTGGAAAATTGTTGAGGCGCCGGCGACGGGCAAGCTGACGGACTTCACGGCGCTCATTGGGTCGTCGTTTCAGGTGGGGTCTCCGGTAGGCAGCGTCGCTCCGCCCTCGTACATCGTGAGCGGAACCGTACCGTCAGAACAGCTTTATCGCCTCGTGGATCGTCCGAAAGAGGCGAGCGTTGCCATCAACGGCGGTCCGGCGCCCTTTACCTGCACGGGGCTCAGCATCGCGTTCGCGTCGGCGAGTGAGGCGGGTGCGGGGGCGGAAGCGACATCCGGGCCCACAGTGTCCTGCACCGTGCCGAGTGATGTCGTGGTCTTTCCCGGTCTCACCGCCGACATCACAATTGCTGGCGGGATTGCCGAGGACGTCATGATTGTGCCCATCACTGCGGTCGAGGGTGCTGCCGGCTCCGGAAACGTTCATTTCGTTCTGCCGGATGGCACAACCGAATTGAGAGAAGTAGTTTTGGGGCTCAACGACGGCGTGAACGTCGAAGTCGTGTCAGGCCTCGAAGTGGGTGACACTATCTTGCAGTTCGTGCCTGGCGCAGAAGCCGTCGACGAGGAGGCGCTTCCCGATAACTGCTACGAAGACGGCGACGAAGTGGTGTGTTACTAATGCCGTTGCTCTCGCTTGATGGAGTCACACGCTCGGTCGAGTTGCCCGATTTCTCGACACTCGAGATCCTCAAAGGGATCACTCTCGATGTCGAGGTTGGCGACCACATCAGCATTGTGGGGCGCTCGGGGTCAGGAAAATCAACTCTGCTCAATCTCCTCGGGCTCATCGACAACCCCACTTCAGGTCGGATTGTGTTCGACGGCGAGCCGCTCGAGAAACTCGCGGGCAGCAAACGCGATCGCAAGCGCGGACGAGATGTTGGCTTCATTTTTCAGCAGTTCAATCTTCTTGCGGGCCGCACGGCTCTCGAGAATGTCATGACCCCCTTGCTCTATGCCTCAGGGCGCCAATTTTGGCGACGTAAAGCTATCGCCGCAGAGATGCTCGACCGTGTCGGGCTTGGTGATCGGATGGCCTCGATGCCTGAGAAGCTCTCGGGCGGTGAACAACAACGTGTTGCTATCGCGCGCGCCCTTGTTCGCAGCCCCCGCCTGATCCTCGCCGACGAACCGACCGGTGCTCTGGATGTCGAGACCGGCAAGACGGTGATGGCTCTGTTGGATGACGTTGCTGAGCAGTCAGGCGCTGCTCTCATCACCATCACGCACGATCCGAACGTCGCAGCTCTCGCCCGTCGGCACTTCCGTCTTGACGGCGGGGTTCTTGAGCCGATCGACGTGCACAAGATGCTTGCGGCCAGCCTTCCTGAGGCTGCGCTATGAACTGGTGGCGAAAGAGAAAGACTGAGCACGTTTCGACCGAGCCGAACGACGCCATCGCTCTCACGGGAGCCGACGTAACGGAGACGACACCACCGGACGCAACACGCGTGGATGCTGAGCCGACCGCATCCACCGAATTGGTCGCGCGCCCCGGCTCTGCTCTCGCGCAGCTTCGCCGCGAGCCGCGGGGTGCGGTCTTCAGCGGTGCGGTGGGGGCTGTAGTCGAAGCGTGGGATGAGGTGCGCATCAATCGCACCCGTGTCTTGTTGAGCCTGATCGGTATCGGTGTCGCGGTGTGCGCACTCGCCACTGTCGTGGGAGCGGGGACGGTGTTCGGCCAAGCCCAGACGGAACAGTTTGAGCGGGGCAGCGGTCGCCCCGCAACGCTTGCCGTCTATCCGCCGTACCAAGAAAGCGGAACCCAGAATCCTGACGCGACCACGTTCATGGCCAGCATGGAAAACATCATTGAGCGCTACCAGATCAGCCATGCGACTCCACTATTGCGGGGAAGCGTCACGGCGAACCTTGTGAACGGCTCGCAGTACACGGCCGTGCAGGGAGTCAGCGCTGCCTATGGTGTCATGCACCGCGTTGAGCTCGGGGAGGGACGTTGGCTCACCGACGAGGATGCGAACCGGCTTGCTCCCGCCGTCGTGATCAATGACGAGTTTTACGAACAGCTCGGTCGCCCAGATCTGCGCACCCACCCGACGATTGTGTTGGAAGGGGAGACCACCACCACCGCCGTTGTGGTGGGAGTCTTTCTCCCGCAACCCTTCTCGACGGGACTCACCCTGTCGATGCTGGCCGACCCATTCCGGGCCCTACTCGGATCCTCCGCCGGGGAACAATCCGACATCAGTTACGAACTGTGGGTTCCTGAAGAGCAATCCGCGCAGCTGCAAGACATCATCACTCGCGATATCGTCGGTGACTTCGGCGCAGACTGGCAAGCAATCGTCACCCGAAATGACTATCTCGCCTGGGGCGGGCCTAGTCCTCTCGAGCCTCTGCAATGGGTGATCGGGGGCATCGCGGGCCTGATCCTTCTCCTCGGCGCTCTTGGCCTCGTCAACATCTCCCTCGTGACCGTCAAGTACCGCGTGCGAGAGATCGGAGTACGGCGAGCCTTTGGGGCCACCGCTGGCCGAGTCTTCTTCGCGGTGATGATGGAGAGCGTCGTCGCATCGGTCGCCGCGGGGGTTATCGGTGTGGCGCTGGCGATCGTCATCGTTCAAAATCCCTCCGTCCAAGAACTCATTGCGCCCGGGGTGCAAGATCTCCCACCGTTCCCGCTGGAGGCAGCGTTGATCGCGCTCGCGGCATCCGCGGCAGTAGGGGCGCTAGCGGGATTGACGCCGGCACTCGTAGCGGTCAGGGTGAAAGTTATCGATGCCATTCGCTACTAGGGCTGGTGCGGCAGAGCGGGCGCGATGAGTGTCGCTGCATCGCTCTGACAGAGGCCACCGGTAGCGTTGAATTATGGCTACGCGTACATCGTCGACCTCGCGCTCGGGTGCGTCGAAACCGCGCGCCAGAAACACCACGAATAAGACCCAAGCGACTAAACGGATGCCGCGAGGCAAGAAGCCTCCGGTCGAGCCGGAAGGGCCCCTCACCAAGCTGTGGCTCGCGCTTGCACACATGGTCGGTGGAGCGTTCCGCGTTTTCGGTCGTGAAGAGCTCACGAAAGACGAGCGTCGCGACGGTGTTCCTTTCCTCTTCTTCCTGCTGGCGATCGTTGGCGCCGTCGTCGAGTGGTTCAATCCCACCGACTCGGTAGCGATCGCGCTCGACGCATACACCTTCGGTGGTCTCGTCGGGCGCGTGGCCTTCGCATTGCCGGTAATTCTGCTTCTCTTAGCGGTCTGGATGTTCCGGCATCCGTCGAGCGTTCACGACAACGGCCGCATTGGCATCGGGCTCAGCATTCTTATCGTGACGGTTGCAGCGCTCTGCCACGTGTACACCGGGCAGCCGCATCCCTCAGAGGGCGCCGAAGTTATTGCTCGCGCCGGTGGCGTCTTCGGCTGGCTGCTTGCTAATCCGCTGCTGTGGCTTGGTGGCGTGTGGCTTGCAGTGCCCCTGATCGTGCTTCTGCTGGTGCTCTCGATCTTCATCGTCACGAAGACCCCGCCCAATCGGCTGCCGTCGCGACTGCGCGAACTTTACGCTTACCTTTTCGGTGCACAGCTGCAGACGGATGAAGAACGGGCCGCGGCCAAGGCTCAGGCTGGTGCCACCTCGAACGACTCCGTTCAGTTCGGGTCTCTGACCGACATCGGGCTCGGGGATGCCAACGACACGGGATCGCTGCCTTGGTGGCGCCGCAACAAGTCGCAACCGACGCAAGACAAGGCTTTTGATAGCCCCGTAATTTCTCGTGACCAATCGACTGAGATCGTGGCCCCGACCGCTTCGCCGTCAGCCGCTCCGGTTCAGCCGCCTGCAGCAAAAGATCTCACCAAGAAAGAAGATGAGTTCGGCGTCGAGCTGCTCGAAGATCTCCTCAAGGCTGAAGACGCGGTCAAGAAGTATGCGACCGGAGAAGTGGATGCTTCCGCCACCGGCGTGCGTGACGACGGCCCCGGCATCCTGCCTGGTTTCACCACCAAAGCGAGCGAAAAGGGCAATGCGGGCGAGTTCGACGGCCCGCACGAGACCACTCCTCAGTCGACCTCGGTCTATCGGCTCCCGCAGGCAGCGATGCTCTCGGCGGGAACCCCGCCCAAGTCGCGCTCGGCAGCGAATGACGAAGTCGTTGCAGCGATCACTGAAGTGCTCAAGCAGTTCAGCGTGGATGCTACGGTCACCGGTTTCAGCCGCGGACCCTCGGTGACGCGGTATGAACTTGAGCTCGGCCCTGGCGTGAAGGTGGAGCGCGTCACCGCGCTCGCCCGCAACATCAGCTACGCGGTCGCAAGCAACGAGGTCAACATCCTGTCGCCCATCCCGGGCAAGAGCGCTATCGGTGTTGAGATTCCCAACAAGGACCGCGAGATCGTGTCGCTCGGTGATGTGCTGCGTTCCAGCGCGAGCACGAAGAGCGAACACCCCATGACGATCGGTCTTGGCAAGGACGTCGAGGGTGGCTTTGTCGTAGCGAACCTTGCGAAAATGCCCCACCTGTTGGTTGCCGGTTCGACCGGCTCGGGTAAGTCGAGCTTTGTGAACTCCATGATCACCTCGGTGCTCATGCGGGCAAAGCCGGCCGAAGTGCGCATGGTTCTCATTGACCCGAAGCGCGTCGAGCTCTCGATCTATGCCGGGGTTCCTCACCTCATCACGCCCATCATCACGAACCCGAAGAAGGCTGCTGAAGCCCTCGCGTGGGTCGTGAAAGAGATGGACATGCGCTACGACGATCTCGCCAGTTTCGGTTTCCGTCACATCGACGACTTCAACCGTGCGGTCATCGCCGATGAGATCAAGCTTCCCGAAGGCAGCCAACGCAAGCTCAAGCCCTACCCGTACCTGCTGATCGTTGTCGACGAGCTCGCCGACCTCATGATGGTCGCACCGCGCGACGTCGAAGACTCGATTGTGCGAATCACGCAGTTGGCGCGAGCATCCGGAATCCACCTCGTGCTTGCCACCCAGCGCCCCAGCGTCGACGTCGTCACGGGACTCATTAAGGCCAACGTGCCATCACGACTCGCTTTCGCGGTCTCGAGCATGACGGACTCTCGCGTGATCCTCGATCAGCCGGGCGCAGACAAGCTCATCGGTCAGGGAGACGCACTCTTCCTGCCGATGGGCGCTTCCAAGGCGATTCGTGTTCAAGGAGCGTGGGTTCCCGAGAGCGAAGTAGCTGAAATCGTGAAGCACGTGATCGCGCAGGCACAACCGGAGTATCGCAACGATGTCGCTGTTGTCGCCGAGAAGAAGCAGATTGATGCTGACATCGGGGACGACCTCGATGTGCTGCTGGCGGCGACCGAGCTCATTGTCAGCACGCAGTTTGGCTCCACCTCGATGCTGCAGCGCAAACTGCGCGTCGGGTTCGCCAAGGCCGGTCGTCTTATGGACTTGCTCGAATCGCGCGAGATCGTCGGCCCATCAGAAGGTTCGAAGGCGCGTGACGTGCTCGTGTCGGTTGAGCAGCTGCCAGCGGTGCTCGCGCGACTGCGGGGAGAAGACGAGCCGGGTCCGGTTGACGCGGTAGAAGAGTCTCTCAGCGGATACGATGAAGTAGAAAGCGCCTCAGACGAGGACGCCTGGAATTTGACCGATCGGGAGTGATCGCGTGGGCGACCAACCAGTTTCTGAATCCGCTCCGCCCCACCGCACCAGCTCATTTCGTGGTCGGATGGTTCGCAAGGGTGATTCTCCGGCGTCGAATGCCAACATCGCCAACATCGTCACCGTGGTGCGGATCTTTCTAGCACCGCTCTTCATTTGGATGCTGCTGCTCGATGACGGCGAAATGGGGCTCATCCGCTATATGGCGGCAGCCCTCTTCATCTTCGCGATCGTCACTGACACCGTCGATGGCCATCTGGCTCGCGGAAGAAACCTCATCACGAACGTCGGGATCATCCTCGATCCCATTGCCGACAAGATTCTGACCGGTGGCGCTCTCGTTGCCCTGTCGATTCTGGGTGAACTGCCGTGGTGGATCACGATCCTTATCTTGGTCCGCGAGTTCGGCATCACGATCTACCGTTTTGCGGTGCTGTCGAAGGTCGTTGTTCCGGCCTCCCGCGGAGGCAAGCTGAAGACCGTTCTGCAGGCCGTCGCCATTTCTCTCTTCTTGGTCCCGTTGTTCACCGTGCTCGGCCCGTGGGTCCTCTGGGTGAACTGGTTCGTGATGGCTATCGCTTTCATCTTGACGATGTACACCGGCATCGAATACCTGTGGCAGGCATGGCGCCACACCCGCAAATCCAACTCAGGAGCGTGACCCTTCACCAGTGACTACTGAAGAACTCGCCACGAAGATCGTGGCGATTCTCACCGAACAACGACAAACCCTTGCTCTAGCCGAGTCTTTGACGGGAGGGCTGTTGTGCGCGTCGCTCGTGGCAGTGCCCGGTGCTTCCGCGGTGCTCAATGGGGCAGTGGTGGCCTACAACACCGCCATCAAACATCAGGTTCTCGGAGTTGATGCAAGTCTGCTCGCCATCCACGGCACGGTGCATCCGGATGTCGCAGCACACATGGCCACGGGAGCGCGCGACATTCTCGGGGTCGGCGAGCAACAGGCCTACTTCGGCTTGGCAACGACGGGTGTCGCGGGGCCCGACTCTCACGAGGGCAAGCCGCCTGGAACCGTGTTCATCGGTTTCGCGGCCACTGGCTTCGTCGAGACGAGAGATTTCCACTTTGCGGGGGATCGACACGAGATTCGTGTGCAGGCCGTGCACGAGGCGCTGCAGTGTTTGTATGACTACCTCACGTCGGAAGACTAGTTCTCGCAGGTGGTTTGGTTGTCCCCAGAACTGGTGACAGGTCGTGGCAGAGGCCGGGAATAATCCATGTTTCGGCTCGGTTACAGTAAGCGAACTCACAAGGCTTCTCCAGTGTGGAGCGGTTAGAGTTCAGAACATAAAGTGGCTGTAGTCTTAGCTATCCAGAATAGTCTGGTCGCACGATTCAGTCAGAAAGGGAGTGTCCAATGGTTCTAGTTCGTCAAGAAATCGGTGACGTTCTCCGCGACTTCCGCTTGCAAAAGGGACGCACCCTTCGACAGGTCGCAAGTAAGGCGAGCGTTGCTCTCGGATACCTCAGTGAGGTTGAACGTGGTCAGAAGGAGGCGAGTTCTGAAATTCTTGCCTCGGTAGCTGAAGCTCTCGATACGCCCATCTCCGTGATTATGCGCGAGGTCGGCGACCGTCTAGCGGTCATCGAAGGCGCAACCACGATTCCCGATACTCTGCCCGACGAACTCGTCGCAGAGTTCGATTCGAACCTGGTTTCGCGCTAACCCCATCACGTCAGTGTCATCACGTCGCTGTCATCGCGTCAGTGCCCCGTTCCGGTGTGGAGCGGGGCATTCGTGCGTTCGGCGTGCTGTTGTCGCGTTTAGGGTGGAGTAATGCGATTGAGTGAGTTCTGGTTGGCTGTCTCCGATGAGTTCGGCGAGCCCTACGGCCGCGTTCTCGTCAACGATCAGGTGCTTGGTCCAGTCGGCGGCGTGACCGCGGCTCAAGCGCTTTCGCGTGGTGTTCCCGCGAAACAGGTGTGGGCCGCCCTGTGTGACGCTATGGACGTCCCCGCGGATCGCCGCTATGGCGTTGGCCAGCGCGAGCCCAAGAAGTAATCTTTTCGCTTCTGCGTGGCAGGTTCGAACATCTGTTCGATATTGGTAGTCTTCTCCCTAACATCCTTTCGAATATTGAGTTTGGATGAGTTACGCACGTCGCTTCTCTGGAATGTCAGAGCATGCCCGTAGCGTGGCATTAGCAACACAGCCTTTGTCGGGAGGTTGCGGGCCTTGCATCATCGGTCCACGCCAATCACGACAGCCTATGGGCAGCAACCTACGACCACTGGAGAAGAAGTAATGCCATCAGTAGCAGACCGCGAGAAGTCCCTTGAGACCGCACTCGCTCAAATTGACCGTCAGTTCGGCAAGGGCTCAGTCATGCGCCTCGGCAGCGATGAGCGTGCTCCGGTCGAGGTTATTCCCACCGGCTCCATCGCTTTGGATGTCGCACTCGGCATAGGTGGGCTTCCCCGCGGCCGTATCGTCGAGATCTACGGCCCGGAATCTTCGGGTAAGACCACGCTCACCCTGCACGCCATCGCCAACGCCCAGCGCAATGGCGGAATCGCAGCTTTCATCGACGCCGAGCACGCGCTCGACCCGGAATACGCAGCGAAGCTTGGCGTCGACATCGATGCCCTTCTCGTTTCCCAGCCCGACACCGGTGAGCAGGCGCTTGAAATCGCCGACATGCTGGTGCGAAGTGGCTCTATCGACCTGATCGTTATCGACTCGGTTGCTGCGTTGGTTCCGCGCGCAGAAATCGAAGGTGAGATGGGCGACACGCACGTTGGTCTTCAAGCTCGACTCATGTCGCAGGCGCTGCGCAAGCTCACCGGTGGCCTGAGCCAGACCAACACCACCATGATTTTCATTAACCAGCTGCGCGAAAAGATCGGTGTCTTCTTCGGTAGCCCCGAAACCACCGCCGGCGGTAAGGCGCTCAAGTTCTACGCGTCAGTGCGCCTCGACATCCGTCGTATCGAAACGCTTAAAGACGGCACGGATGCGGTGGGTAACCGCACGCGAGTCAAGGTCGTGAAGAACAAGATGGCTCCGCCGTTCAAGCAGGCGGAGTTCGACATCCTCTACGGCATTGGTATCTCCCGCGAAGGTAGCCTCATCGACTTCGGTGTCGACCACGAAATCGTCCGCAAGTCGGGCGCGTGGTACACCTACGATGGCGACCAGCTCGGCCAGGGCAAAGAGAAGTCTCGTGCTTTCCTGCTCCAAAATCCGGCCATCGCGCTAGAGATTGAGCAAAAGATCATGCGCAAGCTCGGTGTCGGCGCCGAAGCTAAGGCTGCCAATGCAAGCGAAGCAAAAGCGCTTGCTGATGCTGCCGCTGTTGCGGAGAAAGCCGCTAAGGCCAGTGCTAAGGCTGAGGCCAAAGCTGACGGCCCCACATTGCCGGTGGCGGCTAAGACTGCTGCCGCGCCCCTCAAGAAGGCTTCTGGGCAGTAGGTAGTACTGGTGAATTCCTCCGACGACGATTACATCGCCCCCGTCATCAACCTCTTTGCTGACAGGTCTAGCGCTGCGCGCGCTGATGTGGTGGAGTCGTCGCCGGAGGAATCCTCCGCAGAAGAACAATGGGCAGCTGAGGCCGTTGAAGAACCGCAGGCTGTGCTTCGCGCACTGCCCACAATGCGTGACTTCAGTCCGGCCAGCGAAAAAGAAGAAGAACCGCAGCCAGCAACACGTCGCGAGCCACGATTCGTCCCTGAACCGGTTGCTTCAGAAGCAACGGTTTCGGCCGATCATCCCGCTAACGGATCAGCAACGGTGGAGCCGGAAGATGGTTCGTCGCGCAAGGCACGAAAGCAAGCCCGCGACGGCTTCTCCGAGATCAGCCGAGTCAGCATGCGGGCGCTTGCTCGCCGCGGGATGTCCTCGCACGAGATGACCCAGTTTCTCGGAACGCGTGAATTCGAGTCCGACGAGGTCGAGGCAGAGATCGAGCGTCTTGAAGGATCCGCGCTCCTCGACGATGCGGCCCTCGCCGAAACGCTCACCCGCACATTGCGCGAACGTAAAGGCCTCGGCTCCGGCGGAATCATTGCGGAACTTCGTCGTCGAAAGATCGACCAAGAGCATATTGACGCCGTCGTCGACTTTGAGCGTGATGAAGAACAAGAACGCGCAAATGAAGTCGCGCTCAAACGCGCACCACAACTCCGCTCACTCGACAACGAAACGGCCAAGCGCCGCCTCAGCGGATTCCTGCTTCGCAGAGGCTACTCCGGCTCTGTGGTGTCATCGGCAGTCAACACCGCGCTGGCACCCGGTGCCGGCGGATCATCGAACGGTCCCCGCTTTCGCTAGAAGTTCGGCGAGCTTCGCGCCTGTCAACCCTCCTCAACGCTGAGGCTTAAGGTGGAACACATGATTGACGAAAAACTGGCGACCCCGCGCAGCTACGAAGTGCGCACCTACGGGTGCCAGATGAACGTGCACGATTCAGAACGACTGAGCGGCTCGCTCGAAGCCGCTGGCTACGTGCGAGCGACTGAAAGCCAAGCGGACGTCGTTGTCATCAACACGTGTGCCGTTCGCGAGAATGCCGACAACAAGCTGTACGGCAACCTCGGCATGTTGGCGAGCGTTAAGAAAGAGCACGAGGGCATGCAAATTGCTGTCGGCGGCTGTCTTGCTCAAAAGGATCAGGGCGTCATCCTCGAGAAAGCTCCGTGGGTTGACGTCGTCTTCGGCACCCACAACATGGGCTCACTGCCCACACTGCTCGAACGGGCCCGCCATAACGAAGAAGCCCAACTCGAGATCCTCGAATCGCTCGACGTTTTTCCCTCGACTTTGCCCACCCGACGTGAATCAACCCACAGCGCGTGGGTGTCGATCTCTGTCGGCTGCAACAACACCTGCACATTCTGCATCGTTCCCACGCTCCGCGGCAAAGAGAAAGACCGTCGCCCAGGCGAAATTCTCGCCGAAGTGCAAGCGGTGGTCGATGACGGCGCTACCGAAATCACGCTCCTCGGCCAAAACGTGAACTCCTACGGTGTCGAGTTTGGCGACCGCCAAGCGTTCAGCAAACTGCTGCGCGCCACGGGCTCCATCGAAGGCCTTGAACGCGTCAGGTTCACCAGCCCGCACCCCGCAGCATTCACCGACGATGTTATCGACGCGATGGCGGAAACTCCGAATGTGATGCCGCAGCTTCACATGCCGCTCCAATCAGGCTCCGACCGCATCCTCAAAGCGATGCGCCGCAGTTACCGTTCGACCAAGTTCCTCGGCATCCTTGAGCGAGTGCGGGCGCAAATGCCTCACGCCGCGATCACGACCGACATCATTGTGGGATTCCCCGGTGAGACCGAGGAAGACTTCCAAGACACCCTGCGTGTGGTTGAAGAATCACGTTTCGCCTCGGCGTACACCTTCCAATACTCCATTCGTCCCGGAACTCCCGCGGCCACCATGGAAGACCAGATTCCTAAAGAGGTTGTGCAAGAGCGCTTTGAGCGCCTCGCTGCCCTTCAGGACAGGATCTCTCGCGAAGAAAATGACAAGCAGATCGGCCGCACCGTCGAGGTGATGGCGACCGCGATGGAAGGCCGCAAGCAGTCAGAAACTGCGCGACTCTCTGGCCGCGCTGAAGACTCTCGACTCGTGCACTTCAACATTCCGGAGGGCAGCGCTACGCCGCGCCCCGGTGACGTCGTGACACTCACGATCACCGAAGCTGCGGCGTTCCACCTCGTTGCCGACACCGAACCCGGGGGAGTGCTCAACATTCGTCGTACTCGTGCGGGAGATGCCTGGGACCGTGCCGAGGCAGCGTCGTGTGGAGTCCCCACAAGCACAAGCACAGGCACCGGCGCAGCAGACGCGAGTCCGCGTGTATCGCTCGGTCTGCCCACGATCCGTGTCGCCACGACACCGATCTACGACCCCAGCGATTCCCTTCGCTAAGCAAGAAATGGCACAAGCACCGCATGCCAAGCGCGAGCAGTCTGAACTGACCACGTCGTTGGAACTCTCTGCCCGCTCTGACCACCCCGGCTCCGCGCTCGACCCGACACTTGACAGCGACAGCGACAGCGACAGCGCCGTGGCGTTCCCGCTCGTCGTGGTCGTCGGCGCGACGGGTACCGGTAAGTCTGAACTCTCCTTGAACGTCGCGGACGGTCTTGCGCGTCAGGGCATCTCATCCGAGATCATCAACGCCGACGCCATGCAGCTGTATCGGGGCATGGATATCGGCACAGCGAAGCTGCCACTCGACCAGCGCCGAGGCATCCCACACCACCTGCTCGATGTGCTTGACCCCACCGACGATGCCAGCGTTGCTCAGTACCAAACGGATGCGCGGCGAATCATCGGGCAAATCCAGAGCGCCGGGCGCGTGCCGATCATGGTTGGCGGCTCTGGACTCTACGTTTCGAGCGTGATCCACGACTTCCAATTTCCCGCCCGAGACCCGGAGGTTCGGGCGCGTCTTGAAGCCGAACTCGATGAGCTGGGTGTTGGGCTACTTTTCCAGCGCCTTCAACAGCGTGATGCTGCGGCCGCGCACTCGATTGGCGCGAGCAACGGGCGACGCATCGTGCGTGCGCTCGAGGTGATTGAGATCACGGGTGAGCCTTTCGGGGCGGGGCTTCCCGAAGAAAAGAAGTTATGGACTCCCGCGCATATCATTGGTGTCGCCGCGCCGCGAGATGAACTTGTTCCGAGGCTCAACGCCCGGGTGCAGCAGATGTGGGATTCCGGGTTGCTCGATGAAGTTCGTGAGCTTCGTCCGCGCGGGCTGGGCGTCACCGCCGCTCGCGCTATCGGGTATGCCCAGGCGATCGAGCAGCTGGATGGCACGCTCACTGAGGCGGACGCGATCGAGCAGACGGCCGCCCTCACGCGCCGCTATGCGCGTCGTCAGGTGGGCTGGTTCAAGCGCTACGACCACTGTCATTGGCTGCAGTATGACGATCCCGAGCGGGCAGAGCGCGCTCTGTCGATCGTGATGGGGGAGAATGGAACGCATGGCAACGCTTAACTTCACTAAAGGTCAGGGAACTGGCAACGACTTCGTGCTGTTTTCTGATCCGGACGGTGAGATTGATCTCACCCCGAAGCAGGTTGCGGCCATTTGCGATCGTCACTTTGGTGTGGGCGCCGATGGAATCATCCGCGCCGTCCGGTCCCGCAATCTCGACGCGGGCGCTGCGGCTCTTGCCGAAGATGCCGACGCCGAGTGGTTCATGGACTACCGCAACGCCGACGGCAGCATCTCCGAGATGTGTGGCAACGGCATCCGTGTCTACGCGGAGTACCTCGCTAATGAGGGTTTTGTTGATTTCGAGCCCGGTGACACTTTGCCGATCGGTACGCGCAGCGGGGTTCGCGATGTTCAGCGCAACATGGCCGGCTATCAGGTCGATATGGGCCGTTGGGCTCTTGACGGCGGAGAACCGCTTGTGCGGGCCAAGGAGCTTGATGTTGCCCGTCCGGGGCTCGGCATCAACGTGGGTAACCCGCACGTGGTTGTGGCTCTCGCTGAAGAATCCGAGCTTGATGGGGCTGACCTCAACTACACTCCCGTGATTGATCCTGTGCCCGAAAACGGCGCAAATGTTGAATTCGTGGTGCCGGCCGAGCCACTCGTCAAAGACGGTGTTGGTTCGATCCGGATGCGCGTGCATGAGCGTGGCAGTGGCGAAACGTTGTCGTGTGGCACGGGTGCTGTCGCCGCGGCTCTCGCTATTCGTCATTACGCCGGAGCGAGCGCTCCCCACCAGTGGCGGGTCACCGTTCCCGGCGGAACCGTTGTTGTTCGCATGTTCCCGACCGAGGATGGCGAACACGTGTCGCTGAGCGGTCCGGCCGAGCTCGTTTACACCGGCAGCCTCGAACTCGCTTAGCGAGCCCCTGAAGGCCGCTCACGGCCCTTTGCTGCCGCCTAGGCGTCAGCGTCGTCGAGCGTGGCAGCGTGGTGTCGCGCCCGCAGTAGCCGGTAGCCCTTGTTCGTTGCGGCGCGAGTGAAACTGAAGTCGTCGGGGAAGGTTGCTTCCATCCACCGGTGGAGGGAATCCGATCCGAGGTTCTTTTGTACTACCAGCCAGGCGTCGGCGTCTTCTTCGAGACGGGGTAGCCAGGTCTGGAGAATGTTGTGCAGCTCGTTCTTGCCGACGCGGATGGGCGGGTTCGACCAAATAGACATAAACGTTATGTCTTCGGGAACATCTGCGGGCAAAACCGCGTTAATGTTGGGTATGGACAATTTTTCGGCGTTTGCGCGTACAAGATCCAGTGCGCGCTCGTTGACGTCCACCGCCCACACCGTTGCATGAGGTGACTCGAGGGCAAGGGTGAGCGCCATCGGTCCCCAGCCGCAACCGAGGTCAAGCAGGTTTCCTCCCGGGGGAGGAGCGGGCACGTTCGCCAGTAGAACCTTGGTTCCAGCGTCGATCCGTTCCGGACTGAAGATCCCATTTGACGTGACAAGTTCGCGTTCGAGACCAGCAATGGTCGCGTGAATCGTCCGCAAATTGAGATCACTCTCGGGTGATGACGAGAAGTAATGCTCGTTAGCCATGCACAGAACTTACCGAAAACTAGAGAAGTAGGGTTAACCCAATGACGCGAAACACGACAGAAACCAGTATCGAGGCCTCCAACGGCGACGACGCCGAGCGTTCCGTCGACCGTGTTCTGGCCGCAGAAAGCTCCGACCATGCCGCAGTGACGCGCTTCGGTTCCGAAGGAGCAGGCAAATCTGGCGCTCAGGCGCTGCAATCGGATGCTCACTATGAGTCCGATCGCGATGGTGACCAGTTCGATCGCGAGGATCGCCACGCCCTGAAGCGGGTGGCAGGTCTATCGACCGAACTTGATGACGTCACCGAGGTCGAATACCGCCAGCTGCGCATCGAGAACGTAGTACTCATCGGTATTTACGGGCAGGGAAACCTGCGCGAGGCCGAGAACTCGCTTCGCGAGCTTTCTGCGCTAGCCGAGACTGCGGGCGCCGTCGTGCTCGACGGCCTCCTGCAGCGCCGTAGCCACCCCGACCCGAGCACGTACCTGGGCAAGGGCAAGGCGCGTGAGCTGAAGGACGTGGTGGCCGCGACCGGCGCCGATACCGTGATCGCCGATACCGAGCTTGCTCCCAGCCAGCGGCGCGCTCTTGAAGACGTTGTGGGTGTCAAGGTCATCGACCGCACTGCGGTAATTCTTGACATCTTCAGCCAGCACGCGACGAGCCGCGAGGGCAAGGCCCAGGTGGAGCTCGCTCAAATGGAGTACTTGCTTCCCCGTCTGCGTGGTTGGGGTGAATCGATGTCCCGCCAGGCTGGTGGCCAGGTCGGTGGTGCGGGTGCCGGCATGGGTAGCCGTGGCCCCGGTGAGACCAAGATTGAGCTCGATCGTCGCCGTATCCACACGCGGATGGCACGCCTGCGCAAGCAAATCAAGGGCTTTGCGCCGGCGCGTGAAGCGAAGCGGGCAAACCGTGATCGCTTTGAGGTTCCGAGTGTGGCAATCGCGGGCTATACGAACGCGGGCAAGTCGAGCCTGTTGAACCGGCTGACGCGCGCGGGTGTGCTCGTCGAGAATGCGCTGTTCGCGACTCTCGACGCCACCGTACGCAAGTCGGCAACTGCCGATGGTCGGCTGTACACGTTGAGTGACACGGTTGGTTTCGTGCGCAACTTGCCGCATCAGCTGGTGGAAGCTTTCCGTTCGACGCTCGAAGAGATCGGTCAGTCCGATGTCATCGTGCACGTTGTCGACGCGTCGCATCCTGATCCTGGCGCTCAGCTCGCCACGGTGCGCGATGTTATTGGCGAACTCGGTGCGCGTGACATTCCCGAGATCGTTGTTTTCAACAAGAGCGATCTTGCGGATGACGATCAGCGTCTGCTGATTCGTGGCCTGGAGCCGACGGGCATCTTTGTCTCGGCGCGCTCCGGTGAGGGCATCGACGAACTCAATGCGCGCATCGCGGAACTTCTGCCTTCTCCCGAGATCGAGGTGACTCTGCTCGTGCCGTATGACCGTGGCGAGGTCATTTCGCGTCTCCACGTGCAGGGTCGAGTGATCTCGACCGATTACCGCGAAGAGGGCACGCTGGTTACCGCGTTGGTTCACCCGGCGCGAGTTCCAGAGATCGAAGAGTTCGTTTCGAAGCGGGCCTAGGCGGGAGCGAGAATCGTTCTCGCCTGCAGCGTGCCGAGCGCGCAGCCGTAGTTCTGGGTTGCGCGCTTAGCTGAGGCCGCGACCAGTGACACGTCTCGTCATGGCGGCTACAAGGCGGCGGCTGGCGAGCCTGGTCATGATGGTGGTGGCACGGTTCATCCCGCCGTCGATAACGCTGGGCGGCGGGTTGCGCCGGTCTACCGTGGCAAGCGCCAGCGCAACGACGCCGACGGAGGTGCGGAAGTTTCCGACCTGAGCGCCGGCGCCAGCGACGTCAAAGAACTCGGTACGGGTAGCGCCGGGCGAAAGGGCGAGAACTGTGAGCCCGGTGCCTTGCGCCTCAGACCAGAGAGCCTCAGTGAAGCTCAGGACGAACGCTTTGGTTGCTCCGTAGACGGCCATGAACGGCACGGGCTGGTAACCAGCGGTGCTAGCGACGTTGATAAGCACTCCCGCGTCGTGGCTGCGCAACTGAGGATAGAACTGACGGGTCAGAGCTACAAGGGCGCCAACGTTGAGTGCGATTTCCTGATCAATTCGCGCGGGTTCCTCATCCTCAAACCTGTTCCGGGTCGCAAACCCCGCGTTGTTCACGAGGCTGTGAACCGGGATGCCGCGCTCGGTGAGTTCTGCGGCAAGAGTGGATGCCGCATCCGGGGTCGACAGGTCGCGTTCGATCGGGGTGACGTTCACGCCGTGGCTCGCACGCAGTTCGGTTGCTAGTTGTTCTAGTCGATCGATGCGACGCGCAACGAGTACGAGGTCGGCGCCACGGGCGGCGAGCTGTCTGGCGAATTCTTCGCCAAGCCCCGAGCTTGCTCCGGTGACGAGGACAGTGGTTCCGGTGTAGGAGATCGCCATGGCGGCCCTTTCTAGGTGTACAGGTGTTCAGTAATGTATGTTTACACGTGTACAGTCCCGATGTCCAGCGGAGAAATTATGAGAGACAGGCAACGCAACGCTCGCGGGAGTGGAGACCAGCTGCGAGATCAGCTTGTCGCGGCCGCGAGCGAAATGCTTCTCACCCCGCAGTCCATCGCCCCGCCTTCGCTGCGCGCTGTTGCACGCGCGTGCTCAGTCTCGCCCGCTGCGGTCTATCTTCACTTTGAATCTCAACACGCCCTCATCGACGCCGTCATCCAGGCGCAGATGCAAGCGCTCGGTCATGCCATTGGTGCTGCTGTAGAGGGCACGTCGTCGCCGATCGCTCGGGCTTATGCCTTCGGGGTCGCCTACGCGACGTGGGGGATCGAGCATCCCGGTGCCTACCAACTGTTATTCGAAAGCGCCGACCGTCATGGCAACTCAGCGCACGAGGCAGACTGGGGTTTGCTTGAAAGCGCCGCCATCCTTCTTGTGGATGTGACCGGCACCGATCTCACGACTGCGAACGTCATAGCGTTTCGCCTCTGGGCGTCGTTGCATGGCATCGTTTCGCTTCGCCTGCATAAAGTCGAAGCGCCGTGGCCGACTTCGCTCGAAGGCGAAGTGCGTGCGGTCATCGACAGCCTAGTCGGCAACGTCGGCGCCACCTCATAGGGCAGGCCTCACCCGGAAGGCGCTTACTTGATGGCGCGAAGTACGGTGACGACCTTGCCAAGCACTTGGGCGTAGTCGCCGAGGATCGGCTCGAAGTTTGAGTTACGCGGCAGTAGCCACGTGTGGCCGTCTCGTTGACGAAAGACCTTCACGGTTGCTTCTTCGTCAAGCATCGCGGCGACAATATCGCCGTTCTCGGCAGTTTGCTGTTGACGCACGACCACCCAGTCGCCATCGCAGATAGCGGCATCGATCATGGAATCTCCCACGACCTTCAGCATGAAAAGTTCGCCCTTGCCCACGAGCTGACGGGGGAGCGGGAACACTTCTTCAACGTGCTGCTCGGCGGTGATGGGGATTCCGGCGGCGATGCGACCGACGAGCGGGACCATTGCTGCGTCGCCCATTGACGGGCTGATCGTGCTGGATTCGTCGACGGCGTTGGGAACGTCAATAAGAACTTCGATGGCGCGGGGGCGATTGGGGTCGCGGCGCACGTAGCCACTGAGTTCCAGCTGGTTGAGCTGGTGGGTAACGCTCGACAGTGAGGAGAGACCGACGGCATCGCCGATCTCGCGCATGCTCGGCGGGTACCCCTGGGTAGCGACTGCTCGCTGAATCATCTCGAGGATCGCCTGCTGCTTAGCGCTCAGGCTGGTGCGCCGCCGTGTTCCGCGCTCGGAAACGTCGTCACGGGGTGCTGTTGCGTCAGTCACGGAGTCCTCTGTTTCTGCCACCGACGATTCCAATGTCAGTGGCTCATTCGAAACTGTATCCGCAGAAGGGGCCAAAAACAAACATTTGTTCGAGTGTCGAGAGTAAATGTCAGTGGCTTCTTCGAATATGTACTTGATATTCGAACTATTCGAATGTATGTTCGGAACACAACTTCGCATCCGGTTCTCCCGGCCGAGAGCCGGATGCGATACCACCCCCACGAGGAGCGAATGATGTCTACTGCTGTGATTGCACCTAACGCGGCTGTCCGTGCACGGCAGTCCGCACCGCGTCTTCGCCTCACCACGCGTGGTCGCGTCGTCCTTATGACTCTCGCGGCCACGCCGTTGGTTATCGCGGCCCTTCTCATCTCGCTCAACAGCGGCGGCGCTGCTGCGACTCTCGAGTCCAACGAGAACGCCTTCGTCTATGTCGATGTCGCGGCGGGCCAGTCCCTGTGGAACATCGCCGAGCAGCACGCCCCGGGTCACGACCCGCGCGAGGTTGTTGCCCAGTTGATCGAAGTGAATCAGATGTCGTCAGCAGACATCTTCGCGGGTCAAGAGCTCGCGATCCCCGCTAGCTTCTCCAACTAGCCTTCCCAACTCCGCCGTCATCACCACGGCCACGGCATCCGGCCACAGCCTGTTCCTCTACCATTGGTGAAGTGACTTCGCTATCAGATCTCCCCATTCGTGATGACCTCCGGGGTCTCACTCCCTACGGTGCACCAACCGATCCGGTTCGCATCCAGCTGAACGTCAACGAGAACACGCATCCGATTCCGGAGGCGGTTGCCACTGACATTGTCATGGCTCTCGCCGGCGCTGTTATGAATGCCAACCGCTACCCCGACCGCGAATTCACTGAACTCCGCGAATCACTTGCGGCCTACCTCGGTCACGGCCTTACTGCCGACAATATGTGGGCGGCCAATGGTTCCAACGAAGTACTTCAGCAGACGCTGCAGGCGTTCGGCGGGCCAGGTCGCCGCGTGCTTGGCTTCCCGCCCACCTATTCGATGCACTCCATCATTGCTTCGGGCACCGGCACGGAATGGGTCACGGCACCGCGCGATCCCGCCTATGACATCACGCCAGAGAGCGTCGTCGCTGCAATCGCTGAGCACACGCCCGATGTTGTTTTTCTCTGTTCCCCTAACAACCCCACCGGCACCCCCGTCAGCAACGACACGATCGTGGCCGCCTACGACGCTACTGATGGCATCGTGCTCGTCGACGAAGCGTATGCCGAGTTCTCTGATCGCGAATCGGCTCTGTCGCTCCTTGAGGGCCGCCCGCGCCTTCTCGTGTCCCGCACGATGAGCAAGGCATTCGCCTTCGCCGGCGCGCGAGTCGGTTACCTCGCCGCTGACCCCGCGATTGCGGATGCCCTGCGTTTGGTGCGACTTCCGTACCACCTGTCGGCGCTCACGCAGGCGGCAGCCGTAGCAGCGCTGGCCCACGCGCCGGAAATGCTCGCCATGGTCGATGAGATCAAGGCGCAGCGTGACCGTATGAGCGCTGGACTTGAAGCATTGGGATTCACCCCAGTTCCCAGTGAGTCCAACTTCGTATTGTTTGGCAATGTTGCTGACCCTCAGGAGCTGTTCCATAAGCTCCTCATCCAGGACATCCTGATCCGCGATGTCGGCATTCCGCATCACTTGCGAGTCACCGCCGGCACCGAAGAGGAAACCACTGCATTCTTGGATGCGATGGCCGACCTCCAGACGCTCGGTAGAGTTGAACAATGACCTCACAGCGCACCGCGACGATTACGCGTGAAACCAGCGAGTCGAGCATCGAGCTTTCGATCAATCTCGACGGCACTGGCACCTCATCCATTGACACGAGCGTGCCCTTTTACGACCACATGCTTACGGCGTTCTCGAAGCACTCGCTGATCGACCTCACCGTCAAAGCCACTGGTGACACCCACATTGACGTGCACCACACGGTTGAAGACATCGGCATTGCGCTCGGTATGGCTATCAAGCAAGCACTTGGCACCAAGGCTGGCATTTCGCGCTACGGCGACGCTCTCGTCCCGCTCGATGAAGCACTCGTGCGCGCCGTTGTCGATGTCTCCGGTCGTCCCTACCTTGTTCACACGGGAGAGCCTGCGGGTTTTGAGATGCACCTCATCGGTGGTCACTTCACGGGCTCTATGGTGCGTCACGTGTTTGAGGCAATCAGCTACAACGCGGGTATCACCGTGCACGTAACAGTTCTGGGCGGGCGCGACCCGCACCACATTGCTGAGGCAGAGTTCAAGGCCTTCGCTCGCGCTATGCGTGCAGCGGTGGAGCCGGATGCGCGGGTAACGGGCATTCCGTCGACGAAGGGTGCGCTCTAGAGTGGTTGCTCCTTCGGTTGTCATCCTTGATTACGGTTCCGGCAACATTCATTCGGCGGCGAAGGCTCTCGAGGCTGCTGGCGCGAACGTGCGCTTGAGTGCGGATCGCTCTGTCGCTGAAGCCGCCGACGGGCTCCTCGTGCCGGGCGTTGGCGCTTTCGCAGCGGTGATGTCGGCGCTCGAGTCCGTGCGCGGTGGCGCGATCATTGAGAAGCGCCTCACGGGCAGTCGGCCGGTTATGGGCATCTGTGTCGGGATGCAGGTGCTCTTCGCTTCGGGCGACGAACACGGAATTCAGACCGATGGCCTTAATGAGTGGCCGGGTGTTGTAGAAAAGTTACCCGCTCCGGTTTTGCCTCACATGGGGTGGAATACCGTCGAAACTCCCGAAGATACGACGCTGTTCGATTCGGTGCGGGATGAGCGTTTCTATTTCGTGCACTCCTATGCCGCACAGCAGTGGACGCTTGACGTTCAACCGCCTTTTCCGCAGCCAAAGCTCACCTGGGCAGACCACGGCGGGCGCTTCTTGGCCGCGGTCGAAAACGGACCTTTGACTGCCACTCAATTTCACCCGGAGAAGTCGGGCGAAGCTGGAATCCGACTGCTAGGCAACTGGTTGAAGACCCTCTGATTTTGCGCGTGTTCTGCGTGCACTAGTATCGGATGCTTGTGCGCGGCGTTCCGCGGTCAGGTCTTTAGAGAGCGTATCTATGAGCGAGTTCAACAAAACCCCCGGTCTTACCCTGCTTCCGGCAGTGGATGTAGCCGACGGCAAGGCCGTGCGCCTTACACAGGGCGAGGCAGGCACTGAGAAGAGCTACGGCGACCCGTGCGCTGCGGCTCACGATTGGGTCGATCAGGGTGCCGAATGGATCCACCTTGTGGATCTCGACGCTGCCTTCGGTCGTGGCAACAACCACGCGATGATCAAGAAGGTCATCAAGTCGACGCCCAAGCGCGTCAATATCGAACTTTCGGGCGGCATCCGCGACGACGAGTCGCTGGAAGCAGCTCTTGCCACTGGCGCAAAGCGCATCAACCTGGGCACCGCAGCGTTGGAGAACCCCGAGTGGGCTGCTCACGTCATCGCCGAGTACGGAGAGGCAATTGCTGTCGGCCTCGACGTTCGTGGCACGACGTTGGCTGCTCGTGGTTGGACTCAAGAGGGTGGCGACATCTGGACGGTGCTCGACCGCCTGGAATCTGCCGGATGCTGCCGCTACGTGGTCACTGACGTCACGAAAGACGGCACGCTGCAGGGCCCCAACATTGAATTGCTTCGTCAGGTAATGGAGCGCACGCATCGCCCGGTCATCGCCTCAGGGGGAGTCTCCAGCTTGGATGACCTCATCGAATTGCGCGAGCTTGTTCCTCAGGGCCTCGAGGGCGCCATCGTCGGCAAGGCTCTCTATGCCAAGGCATTCACGCTCGCTGAAGCGCTCGACGTCTCGTCGCACTAAGCGGATCGTCTCGCGGTAACTCACACCGGTACTGACCTAGGCACTGACACGGGAGCTGACATGGGCGCTGAAACGAACTCAACGGATTCTGCAGGTGTCCCGTGGGAGGGCCGTTCGTTCGAGCCCAATTCGTCGCCGGATGATGACGGCAGTGCGCCCGAGGCTTTGATGGCGACCATCACGCGCTTTCATGCTGGCGATGCCACCGAGGCAGAGGTCGTAGATCAGGTTCGTGTGTCTCGACTGTTGATCCCCTTGCTTGCCAAAGCGGGGGAGACCGGCACCACTCTCGAGGGTCTCACGGTCGACAAGACCCAAGAGCTCTCCATCGTCACCGTTACTGGTCCGGATGGTCGCGCCGTCTTGCCCGTCTTCAGTTCCGTTGACGCCATGAAGGCGTGGAATCCGGATGCTCGGCCGGTGCCGGCGGCAGGCACTCGTGTTGCGCTGGCGGCCGCGAGTGAAAACACTGACCTCGTGATCATCGATCCGCTGAGCGACAGCGAGTTCATCCTTCGGCGCCCGGCAGTATGGGCGATCGCCCAGTCTGTTGCGTGGACGCCGAGCTTCTTGCGTGCCGATGTGCGTGATGAGTTCGCGGCATCCGCACAGGGTGAAGAGTTCGTCGTTGATATCCAGCTTCTTGCCGGTGACCCCGGCGCTCGGCTGCACGGCCCAGAGCTGGTCGTTCAGATTGCGATGCGCGAGGGGCTCGACCGCGAAACGCTAGATGCAGTCATGGATAGGATGCGCGAACGCTGGAGTGCTTCTGAACTCATCGCCCAGTCGGTCGATTCGCTCGCAGTCCAGGTCGTTCGCGCACCAGCCGCTGACTTGCCCACTAGCTGACGGTAACTAGCGGGCGCCGGCTTAGTTGACGGGGCCGGTGTATTTTTCGCCTGGTCCCTTGCCGGGGGCGTCGGGGAACCGTGATTCTTCGCGGAACGCGAGCTGAACCGAGCGGAGTCCGTCGCGCAGGGGCCGAGCGTGGTGGTCGCCGATTTCGGGAGCCGCGGCAGTGACAAGGCCGGCGAGAGCGGTAATCAGTTTGCGGGCTTCGTCGAGGTCCTTTTCGGACTCCGCATCCGGTCCATCAGAGAGGCCGAGTTTCACGGCGGCAGCGCTGAGCATGTGCACGGCGACGGTGTTTATTACCTCGACTGCGGGCACTTCTGAGATGTCGCGTGCTTCATTTGTTTCGTCGTGGGTGGGCTCGCTCATGATGTCCTTCGCTTATTGGGGTTCGCTCTGCTATTCTTATGCAGGCCCGGGGCTCGCCCCGGATACGAAAGTGGAGATTCTCCCACCTGTCAACCGCATATAAGGTTACCGGGTAGTTACACCCCGCACAGTTCGCTGGCGGTGCAGTACGCATAATTCGTGTTCGAATCTGCGCATTGTTCCGGATGTCGACTGGGCAGCTTTAAAGGGTGATGCAGCATTCGCTGCGTGACGATCCTCTTTCGTGCCACGGCATCCGCCGAACTGCGTTGACTAGACGACTACCGTTTAGCCGCGCACCACGAAATGTTAGGAGAACACGCATCAGCGATCCCCGTACCAACGACCGAATCCGAGTCCCTGAGGTCCGTCTTGTCGGACCCGGCGGCGAACAAGTCGGTGTCGTCTCCATTGACGTCGCCCTCAAACTCGCCCAAGAGGCAGATCTTGATTTGGTCGAGGTTGCTCCCAGCTCTAAGCCTCCCGTTGCCAAGATCATGGATTACGGCAAGTTCAAGTACGAAGAGGCGCAGAAGGCGAAAGAAGCTCGTCGTAATCAGACGAACACGATTCTCAAAGAGGTTCGTTTCCGTCTCAAGATCGACACGCACGACTACGAAACTAAGCGCAAGCGCGCCGAGGGATTCCTCGCAGGCGGCGACAAGGTCAAAGCAATGATCTTGTTCCGTGGCCGTGAGCAGTCTCGCCCCGATCAGGGTGTGCGTTTGCTTCAGAAGTTTGCCGAAGATGTGTCGGAGTTCGGTTCAATCGAATCGACACCGACTATCGACGGTCGCAACATGGTCATGATTATTGGCCCACACAAGACCAAGGCAACGGCGAAGGCTGAAGCCGAGGCCCGCAAGGTAGCTAACAAGAAGCCTCGTGAGGCAGAAGTTCCAGAGAAAGAGGAGAAAGATGCCTAAGCAGAAGACGCACTCAGGCACCAAGAAGCGTTTCAAGGTCACCGGTAGCGGCAAGGTCATGAAGCAGCAGGCGGGTATGCGACACAACCTCGAGGTTAAGAGCAGCAAGCGTAAGCGCGCACTCAACCAGGATCAGGTCATTGCGCCGCAGGACGCCAAGACAATCAAGAAGCTTCTCGGTAAGTAAAGGGTTTAGGAATACATCATGGCAAGAGTTAAAAGGGCGGTAAACGCTCACAAGAAGCGTCGGGTAATCCTCGAACGCGCAAAGGGATACCGCGGCCAGCGTTCGCGTCTGTACCGCAAGGCAAAAGAGCAAGTCACGCACTCGCTCGTATACGCATACCGCGACCGTCGCGCCCGCAAGGGTGAATTCCGTCGCCTGTGGATCCAGCGCATCAATGCTGCATCGCGTGCCAACGGCCTCACCTACAACCGTCTCATCCAGGGTCTGAACCTTGCTGGTGTGCAGGTTGACCGTCGTATCCTCGCTGACCTCGCTGTCACCGAGCCCGCCACGTTCGCGTCGCTGGTTGCAACCGCTAAGGCTGCACTTCCTGCTGACACGTCGGCACCCCGTTCGGCTGCGTAACTAGCCGCACAACTATTCGTGCAATCGGCACGCTGTAGCGACCAATTTGGCCCCTACAGCGTGCCGATTCTCGTATGTGCGGGGCGCGAGCTTAGGGTTAGGAGCGTGATTGATAACCCGCGCTCGCCACGTGTACGAGCAGTGGCCAAACTTGCAAAGAAGAGCGCCCGGTCAGAGACCGGGCTTTTTCTCTTGGAAGGCCCCCAATCCGTAGCTGAAGCTCTCGAGTTTCGCCCGGATCTTTTGGTCGAGCTCTACGCCACTCCTACCGCTCTCGAACGCCACAGCGATCTCGCTCGTGCCGCTGAAGCAGCGGAGATCGAGATCGAGTTTGTTTCTGAGCAGGTGCTCGAGACAATGGCTGACACCGTCACCCCTCAAGGCATTCTTGCCGTTTGCCGACAGTTCCCGACGTCGATGAAGGATCTTCTGTCTGGCGGGCCTAAGTTGATCGCCATTCTTGAAGAGGTTCGTGACCCTGGCAACGCCGGCACGATCATCCGAGCCGCGGATGCTGCTGGTGCCGACGGCGTGATCCTTACCGGTCGCAGCGTTGATCTCTACAACCCCAAGGTTGTTCGCGCGACGACGGGGTCACTGTTCCACCTTCCCGTTGCCGTGGGCGCTGAGCTCGAAACTGTGCTCGAACGCGTTAAGGGCGAGGGCTTGCGCGTACTTGCCGCCGACATCAAGGGTGGCGATCTGCTGGCTGCCCGCAACGAGGGCGTTCTTAATGAGCCTTCGGCGTGGTTGTTTGGCAACGAGGCTCGTGGCCTGACCGACGAGCACTACGCCTTGGCCGACTGGGTGATATCGGTGCCGATTTATGGCCACGCTGAGTCAATGAACCTGGCGACTGCAGCATCCGTTTGTCTCTATGAGAGTGCTTTCGCGCAACGCAGCAACTGATCGACACGATTGCTCGTGATTTAGTGTCACGACCGTGTTACATCTAGGCGCGTCGATTGACCCTCGTCGCGGGCATGTGGTTGTCTTGCCCTATGGCAGCACAGAGCGGTGAACCTCTGGTCGTAATCGACCATGTCAACAAACATTACGGTGAGCTTCACGTGCTCAAAGACATCTCCACCACAATTAAACGTGGCGAGGTAGTTGTCGTTATTGGGCCGAGTGGTTCGGGAAAGTCCACGCTCTGTCGTGCGATTAACCGGCTCGAGACCATTGACGACGGCACCATCACTATTGATGGCAAGTTGCTTCCCGAAGAGGGTGCTGGCCTCGCCAAGCTGCGCGCAGACGTCGGCATGGTGTTCCAGTCCTTCAACCTCTTCGCGCACAAGACGATTCTTGAGAACGTCACGCTTGGCCCGCGTCGGGTTCGCAAGCTCTCCAAGGCCGAGGCTGACAAGCACGCGATGGAGTTGCTCGACCGCGTTGGTATCGGCAACCAGGCATCCAAGATGCCTGCCCAGCTCTCCGGCGGACAGCAGCAGCGTGTTGCTATTGCCCGTTCGCTCGCGATGGACCCGAAGATCATCTTGCTCGATGAGCCCACGTCGGCTCTCGACCCCGAAATGATCAATGAGGTTCTGGATGTCATGGTGCAGCTCGCCAAAGACGGAATGACCATGCTTGTGGTTACCCACGAAATGGGCTTCGCGCGCAAGGCTGCCGACCGCGTCATCTTCATGGCGGATGGCGAGATCGTTGAAGAGGCCGAGCCCGAGCAGTTCTTCACCAACCCCCAGTCTCCGAGAGCGCAAGATTTCCTCTCGAAAATCCTTACCCACTAACTCAGCGGGTAATCCCCACAGCAGCAAGGAGAAACACATGAGACTCAAAAAAGGTCTGATGATTTCTGCCATCGCCGTCGTAGGTCTTCTTGGCCTCAGCGCATGTGCAGCAGACTCAGGAACAACTGATCCTGACGTCGTCGTTCCGGAGTTCGAAGCAGGCACCACGATGGCTGACCTCGCCGACGCCGGCAAGATCACCATCGGCACCAAGTTCGACCAGCCGCTGTTCGGTCTCAAGGGACCGTCGGGCGACCCCGTTGGTTTCGACGTCGAAATCGGCAAGATCATTGCTGCTTCGCTGGGTATTAGTGAAGACAACATTGAGTGGAAAGAGACTGTTTCCGCTAACCGCGAGTCGTTCATCGAGAACGGCACTGTCGACATCGTGATCGCTACTTACACGATCAACGACACTCGCAAGGAAGTTATCTCCTTCGCTGGTCCTTACTACAACGCAGGCCAGGACATCCTCGTTCTTGCAGACAACCCCGAGGGCATCACTGGCCCCGAGGACCTCGCAGGCATGGACGTCTGCAGCGTTGCCGGTTCGACCTCAGAGAAGAACATTGCTGAGTACGACGTCAAGCTCATCACCACTGACGCTTACTCCGCTTGCCTCGAGCCGCTTCGCAGCGGCAAGGTTGTCGCTGTTACCACTGACAACGTGATCTTGGCCGGCCTTGCCGACCAGAACGCTGGCGAGTTCGAAGTTCTCAGCAACCCGTTCACCGAAGAGCCTTACGGCATCGGTCTTGGTTACGATGATGACGCCTTCCGCGACTACATCAACGACGTTCTCGAGACCTCGTACTCCGACGGTTCGTGGGATGCGGCTTGGGAAGCAACTGCAGGCCAGGTCCTGAAGCTCCCGACCCCGCCCGCTGTAGACCGCTACAGCAACTAGTGTGCTCGGTGCCCGTCCGCGGCTAACGCGGGCGGGCACCTTCCACGCCATATTCATTTACTTTCCAGGAGGCCCGGATGGACGTCATCACTAACGCGATCGACGCCCTTGTCGATATAACGCCGCTCTACATGCAGGGCTTTCTTCTGACGTTGGCCCTGTTGGGCATTGCCGGCGTCGGCGCGTTTATCCTCGGGGTTCTCATCGCAGCGATGCGTATTTCGCCGGTTCCTTCTTTGCGTGTTTTCGCAACGGTCTACACCGAGCTACTTCGCAACATCCCGTTGCTTCTCGTCTTGTTCTTCTGCGCTTTTGTGCTTCCCATTCTCGGTGTTGACCTCGACTACTTCCTCTTGGCTGCCCTCGGCCTGACGCTCTACACCTCTCCCTTCGTTGCTGAAGCTGTCCGTTCCGGGTTCAACGGTGTTCCCGTCGGTCAAGCCGAAGCTGCCCGCAGCGTCGGCATGGGATTCACTCAGACAGTTGGCCTCGTGATTCTTCCGCAGGCAAGCCGCATGGTCGTCCCGCCGCTCATCAACGTGTTCATCGCGTTGACCAAAAACACTTCGGTGGCGGGAGCCTTCTTCGTCAACGAGCTCTTCAAAGCAACCGGCGCTGCGTCTCGTGACCACGGTGACTTGGTACTGCTCACCCTGATTTACGCCGCTGCGCTTTACTTAGCAATCACTATTCCGCTCGGGCTGATAGCCGGAGCGATTGAGAAGAAGGTTATGGTGCTGCGATGAGCGCGAGCGTACTGTACGACGCCCCCGGTCCTAAGACCCGGCGCAATTCGGCCATCGCATCTGTTGTCGGTGCCCTACTGATCATCGGCCTCATTGTCTGGGTCTACTTCATCCTCGCGGCACCCCGCGTCAGTGCTAACGGTGCCGAGCAGCCTGGTCTTTTCGATCCGTCGCGAACCGACATCCTCTCCGACCCTGAAATCTGGGGCGCTTTTGGCCGCGGAGTGCTCAATACTCTGCGCATGGCGGGAGTCGCGGCAGTGCTCGCGATCATCATCGGAATTCTGTTCTCCTTTGGCCGCACCGCGGCATCCAAGTGGGTCCGTATTCCCACATCGATCGCCCTCGAGATCTTCCGCGGTATGCCACTGCTGCTGCTGATCTTCTTCGTCTTCCTGATGTTCTCCACCGGTGGGTACTGGGCCGGGGTGCTTGGACTCGCGATTTACAACGGTGCCATTATCGGTGAAGCGCTACGAGCAGGCATTAGCTCGTTGCCTAAGGGGCAACGTGAGGGTGGGCTTTCCGTCGGGCTCACTTCGCTGCAGACCCGCTTCATCATCGAGTTTCCGCAGGCGTTCCGACAGATGCTGCCGATCATTTTGGCGCAGCTCGTCGTTCTGCTCAAGGACACGTCGCTGGCGTATGTGGTCGCGTACCCGGAGCTTTCGCGCACGATCAAGGAGCTTCAAAACTTCTACGGCAGCCGGTACGTCTTCACGCTGTTCGCTATTGGTTTGGTTATCTACCTCGTCATGAACCTCACCCTGTCCTACATTGCTCGCTACGTTGCGAAGAAGAGCGGGCCGAAGGATGGCGAGACCACCCCGAATGCACCCAAGCAACCGGGAGTCGATGGCACCCGTGCCATCACGATGCCGCCGCGTGGTCACGCCAGCTACGGCGTCGACAATGGCAGCACTGGCGGCGGCGGGTACTAGCTCTGCAATGAGGGCGGCCTGCGACAGCGGTGTCGGCTAAACTCGGTTCTTGTGTCTGAACCCACCCCGATCACAGAACCAGCGGTAACCGCAGCGGTCGAAGCAGCTCTTGCTGCCATCGAATCCGCCGCGACAATGGCCGACCTCAAAACGGTGCGCGGCGCCCATCTTGCAGAGGGCTCGCCACTTGCGGCGCTCAACGCTCAGATGAAGAACGTCGCCCCCGCCGATCGCGCTACCTCCGGCAAGCTCATCGGAGCAGCACGCGGCCGCGTCAACGGCGCGTTTAGCGCCCGCGAGGCCGAGTTGGCGGTTGCGGAAGAGCAAGCCAAGCTCGCGGCTGAAGCCGTGGATGTCACGGCCGTAGCCACTCGCTATGTGAAGGGTGCCCGGCATCCGCTCAGCCTGCTCATGGAACACATGAGCGACATCTTCGTCGGCATGGGCTGGGAGGTCGCGGAAGGCCCTGAGCTCGAAAACGAGTGGTTCAACTTCGACGCGCTCAACTTCGACGAAGACCACCCTGCGCGGGCCATGCAAGACACGTTCTTCATCGACCCCGTCGACTCGCACTTGCTGTTGCGCACGCACACGAGCCCGGTTCAGATCCGCTCCCTGCTTGAGCGTCCTCTCCCGGTTTACGTTGTCGCGCCCGGACGCGTGTTCCGCACCGACGAACTCGATGCTACCCACACTCCCGTCTTCCACCAGTTGGAGGGCATCGCGATCGATAAGGGCCTCACCATGGCCAACCTGCGGGGCACGCTCGAGCACCTCGCTCGCGCGATGTTCGGCGACGGCGCCCAGATTCGACTGCGCCCCAACTACTTCCCCTTCACGGAGCCCAGCGCCGAAATGGACGTCTGGCAGCCCAACGCTAAGGGTGGCGCCCGCTGGGTGGAGTGGGGTGGCTGCGGCATGGTCAACCCCAACGTGCTGCGTGCGGCTGGCATCGACCCCGACGAGTACCAAGGCTTTGCTTTCGGTATGGGAATTGAGCGCACGCTGCAGTTCCGCAATGAAATGAATGACATGCGAGACATGGTCGAGGGCGATATTCGCTTCTCCCAGCAGTTCGGAATGGTGGTCTAATGAAAATTCCCATGAGTTGGTTGCGGGAATTCGTTGAGATCCCCGCAGACATTACCCACGAGCAGGTTCACGCTGCCCTCGTTAAAGTTGGTTTCGAAGAAGAAGACGTTCACGGCTTCGATATCTCTGGTCCCGTCGTCGTTGGCCAAGTTCTCGAGTTCGTCGGTGAACCCCAGTCCAATGGCAAGACCATCAACTGGTGCCAGGTCGACGTGGGCGAAGCCGAACCTCGCGGCATCGTCTGTGGAGCGCACAACTTCGTCGTCGGCGACAAGGTCGTAGTTACTCTGCCCGGCTCCGTGCTTCCCGGCCCGTTCCCGATCGCTGCGCGCAAGACCTACGGCCACGTCTCGGACGGCATGATCGCCTCCACGCGCGAGCTTGGTCTCGGAGACGAGCACGACGGCATCCTCGTTCTGTCCACGCTAGGTCTCGACCCTGAGGTCGGCACGAGCGCGATTGAACTGCTCGGCCTTGACGACTTCGCGGTAGAGATCAACGTCACGCCCGACCGCGGTTATGCGATGTCGCTGCGCGGCGTCGCTCGCGAATACGCTCTCTCGACTGGGGCGACCTTCACTGACCCTGCTGACGCTCCCACGATTACCGCGGCGAGCGGTTTCCCCGTGGTCATCGCTGATAACGCTCCCATTCGAGGGCGCGACGGCGTACGAGCCTTCGTTACCCGTGTCGTACGGAACGTGGATGTCACCAAGCCAACACCGTCGTGGATGATTACGCGGTTGACGCTTGCCGGCATCCGCTCGATCTCGCTCACTGTCGACATCACGAACTATGTGATGCTCGAGCTCGGGCAGCCGATTCACGCGTACGACCTCGACCGCGTAGCCGGTGGCCTCACGGTTCGCCGTGCTCAGGCGGGGGAGACCCTCACGACCCTCGACGACAAGTCGCGCACGCTCAATCCCGAAGACCTGCTCATCACCGATGAGTCCGGCCCCATCGGCTTGGCCGGCGTCATGGGCGGGGCAAGCACTGAAATTACGGATGCCTCCACCAACGTTCTGATTGAGGCAGCGAACTTCGAACCGATCTCGATCGCGCGCACGGCTCGTCGTCACAAGCTCGGCAGTGAAGCATCGCGTCGTTTCGAGCGCGGTGTTGACCCGTTGGTCGCTCCCGCGGCCGCAGCGCGCGTCGTCGAGCTGCTGGTCGAGTTGGGTGGCGGAACTGTCGACGAGCTCGGCAGCGACCTGCTCGCCGACCATGCTGCAGATGTCGTTGACCTGCCCGAGGGCTACGCTCAGGGCCTCATCGGTGTGAACTACTCCGCTGATGAGATCACCGATTCGCTTCAGGCAATTGGCGCTGAAGTCACGGTTACCGACACTGGCTGGAGCGTGACCCCTCCGAGTTGGCGTCCCGACCTCGGTGATAAGACCACGCTCGTCGAAGAAGTTGCCCGCATCGTGGGCTACGACCGTATTCCGGCTGTCCTGCCGGTAGCCCCTCCGGGCCGCGGGCTCACGCGCGCCCAGCGCTTGCGACGCACCGTCTCTAACAGCCTCGCGGCATCCGGCCTCACCGAGGTCTTGGCCTACCCGTTCATCTCTCAGCACTCAAACGATCTCTTTGGTTCGCCGGAAGCTGGGGGAGCGACCACGATCAAACTCGCGAACGCCTTGGACCCGGATGCCGCAACCCTGCGTCGTTCGTTGCTACCGGGCCTCGCAGCAATCGCGCACCGCAATGTCTCTCGCGGGCTCACGGACCTTGCTCTCTTTGAAGTCGGAACAGTGTTCCTGCCCGAAGCGGGCCACCGTTACGGAAGTACCTCGTTGCCGCTCGGCTATGAGCTGCCCAGCGACGCCGCTCTCGCCGAACTGCGCGCGAGCATCCCCGAACAGCCCTGGCACGTTGCCGCGCTGTTCCTCGGTGATGCTGTTACGCGCCAGCCGGGCCAGCAGCCACTCTCTCGCGGGCTTGCGGATGCTCTCGCCACGGTTCAGCAGCTGGCGGCAACTCTCTCGGTCGACATCGACGTCGTGACGGGGAGCCATCAGGCGATGCACCCCGGTCGCACCGCCGAGCTTCGCGTGGGCGACCACACGGTCGGCTATGCCGGCGAATTGCTTCCTGCTTTGGCTCTTGAACTCGATTTGCCGCGCGTTGTTGCGGTTCTTGAACTCGACCTCACCGTGCTGATCACGAGTGCTGCTGAAGATATCGCTGCGACGCCGATCATCTCCTACCCGGCCGCTACGCAAGATCTGTCTCTCGTGGTGCCGGTGGCTGTTCAGGCTGGCGAGTTGTTGGCCATCATTCGCGAGGGTGCAGGCGAACTTTTGGAGAACGTGCGGCTTGTCGATGACTACCGTGGCACCGGCATCCCGGAGTCACACAAGTCGCTGACTTTTGCGCTGCGTTTCCGTGCCAGCGACCGCACTCTCACTCAGGCAGAAGCGACCGATGCAAAGAACGCCGCGGTTGCTCTCGCCGGCGAACGCGTAGCCGCTGAGCTGCGCGAGTAACCGCCAGTTACGGCGAAAGCCGGTTGCCACTCGCTGAGTAGCAACCGGCTTTCTGTGTTTGTCGATTAGCCTGCCGTGCGCTCTGGGCACTACTCTATAAATGTGACCGACTCCCGCACTTGCAGCCAGCGATTCTCGCTGAGCTTTGTGGTGCCGTCTTCGCCGGTTCTCCGCGGGGCTGACGAGCGACGATAGGCGGAGTTTCGCCACAACCCACGAGGTCGTGTGTGATTCGCCGCCGCAAGTGTTCTCGATTCCGAACCCACTGAAGGTAATTCCATGTCAATTTCGGTCGCTGTGGCCGGTGCCAGCGGTTATGCCGGTGGCGAGCTTCTTCGCCTGCTGTCCACCCATCCTGAGTTCGATGTCACGACAGTGACCGCGTTTAGTAACGCCGGTCAGCGTCTCATCGATGTGCAACCGCACTTGCGGTCTCTCGCACACCTTGTTTTCCAGCCGACGGAGCCCGAAGTGCTCGCCGGCCACGATGTTGTTTTCTTTGCTCTGCCACACGGCAAGTCGGGAGCGTTGACGGCTGAGCTCAGCCCCGACACTCTCGTCGTTGACTGTGGGGCCGATCACCGCCTCACCAGTGAAGACGACTGGGCTGCGTTCTACGGCGGCGAGTTCTACGGTGCCTGGGACTACGGGATGCCCGAACTGCTGCACGCCGCCGGGGGAACGCAACGTCAAGTCCTCGCCGGTTCGAAGCGTATTGCGGTGCCCGGCTGCAACGTGACGGCCATCACGCTGGGATTAGCTCCCGGCATCCGTTCCGCGTTGATCGAGCCAGAAGATATTGTGGCCGTTCTTGCGGTTGGGCCTTCGGGAGCGGGCAAGAGCCTGAAAGTGAACCTCTTGGCGAGCGAGATGATGGGCTCTGCTTCGGCGTATGCCGTTGGTGGCACTCATCGCCACACTCCGGAGATCGCGCAGAACTTGAAGGTCGCCGGCGCGGAGACGGTGACGGTCTCGTTCACTCCCGTTCTCGTGCCCATGTCACGCGGCATCTTGGCGACCTCCACCGCGAAGCTCGCCGACGGGGTCACCGCAGCTCAGATTCGGGAAGCGTGGGAAACCGCGTATGCCGACGAGCCGTTCATCCATGTCCTCCCCGAAGGCCAGTTCCCGCGCACCGCTGATACGTTGGGCGCGAACACGGCCCTGATCGGGCTTGCGGTTGATGAAGCCGCTCGCCGTGTAGTCGTGGTCAGTGCAATCGACAATCTTGTTAAGGGCACCGCAGGCGCCGCCATTCAATCGACAAATATTGCGTTGGGCCTTGAGGAAACCCTCGGTCTGGCGCTGGACGGAGTAGCACCATGAGTGTCACATCAGCCGCAGGATTCGAAGCAGCCGGAGTCGAAGCGGGTCTCAAGGCGAGCGGTGGGCTCGACGTCGCCCTCGTCGTCAACCGTGGTCCACGCTTCGATGCAGCCGCCGTGTTCACGAGCAATCGTGCGCAGGCTCATCCCATCATCTGGTCCAAGCAGGTCATCGACGATGGCATCGCCACGGCGATCGCCCTCAACTCGGGCGGAGCCAACTGCTTCACGGGCCCGCAGGGTTTTCAGGTAACGCACGCTACGGCAGAGCACGTTGCTGAAGCGCTCGGGTCATCGGCGGGCGACATCCTCGTCTGTTCGACCGGTCTTATCGGCGAACCGCTTCCGCAAGACAAAGTGCTCGCCGGAATGTCGGCAGCGGTCAGTGCGCTCAGTGCTGACGGCGGCACCGACGCTTCGCTCGCGATCATGACCACAGACAGCAAGCCCAAAACTACTGTCGCGACCGGCACCGGCTACACCGTCGGCGGCATGGCCAAAGGGGCAGGGATGCTCGCGCCAGGCCTCGCGACAATGCTCGTAGTCATCACCACTGACGCCGTTGTCGCCGCAGCAGACCTTGACGCGGCCCTGCGGGAAGCCACTCGCGTGAGTTTCGACCGTCTCGACTCCGACGGCTGCATGTCGACCAACGACCAAGTAACACTGATGGCGTCCGGTGCCTCGGGCGTGACTCCGGATGCTGCAGAGTTTGCCGCACTTGTCACGAGCGTCTGCAGCGATCTGGCCGAACAACTGCAGGGCGATGCTGAGGGCGCAAGCCACGACATCCGCATCGAAGTTGTGGGCGCGCTCAGTGAAGACGACGCTGTTGTGGTCGGCCGTTCGGTTGCTCGCAATAATCTCTTCAAGGCCGCGATCTTCGGCAACGATCCCAACTGGGGCCGGGTGCTGGCTGCAATCGGAACCACGGATGCTGCCTTCGACCCCTACGCGGTCGATGTGTCGATGAACGGTGTGCGGGTCTGCCACGCGGGCGCCCCCGATCGTTCACGTGACGAGGTAGATCTCACGGGCCGTGCTGTGCACGTGCTGATCGATCTCGCGACGGGCGACGCCGAAGCGACCATCCTGACCAACGACCTCACGCACGATTACGTGCATGAGAACAGCGCGTACTCCAGCTGATGCCGGCTTTTACCCACGGCGCTGAACATGAGCAGGCCATGACCAAGGCGGGAGTGCTTATTGAGGCACTTCCGTGGTTGAAGCGTTTTCGCAACCGCATCATTGTGGTGAAGTTTGGCGGCAACGCCATGATCAACGACGAACTCAAGCGTGCCTTTGTGCAAGACATGGTTTATTTGCGTCTTGCTGGTGTTCGCCCCGTGATTGTTCACGGCGGCGGCCCCCAGATCACCAAGGAACTCAAGATTCGCGGTATCGAATCGGAGTTCCGTGCTGGTTACCGCGTGACGACAGAAGAGTCCATTGACGTGGTGCGGGATGTTCTCACCGACCAGGTGGGTGCAGAACTCGTTGATCTCATCAACGAGCACGGAGATCTTGCCAACGGTATTGCCGGTCATGAGCACTCTCTGTTCATCGGTGAGCGCATGATCAAGGAAATCGAAGGCAAGCGCGTCGATCTCGGACTCGTCGGTAACGTCACTGAGGTTGATCCTCAGCGCGTGCTCGACGTGTTGGCGAGTGACAACATCCCTGTTGTCTCCACGCTGGCTCAAGAAGCCGGCGAGATCGCCGATGATGCTTCGGGTTTGCTCAATGTGAACGCTGACTCTGCAGCGGCGGCGTTGGCGATTGCGCTCGACGCTGCCAAGCTCGTCATCCTCACGGATGTTGCTGGCTTGTACAGCGATTGGCCCAACCGCGAGTCGCTCGTCTCGATCATCAACACTGACGAGCTGCGTGAGCTGCTGCCGAGCCTCGAATCGGGCATGATCCCGAAGATGACCGCCTGCCTCGAAGCGGTGGATGCCGGAGTTCCGAAGGCCGCCATCATCGATGGTCGTGCCCCGCACTCGATCCTGCTCGAAGTATTCACGCAAGATGGAATTGGCACCGAGGTGGTACCCGCATGACTTGGAAAGATGACTACGCCCATCGCATGATGAACACGTTCGGTGTGCCGAAGGTGGAGCTCGTGCGCGGTGAAGGCTGCACCGTCTTCGATTCCGATGGCAAGCGCTACCTCGACTTTCTCGGCGGTATCGCGGTGAACTCCCTCGGCCACAATCACCCTGCCGTCGTGGGTGCGCTCACGAACCAAGCCAACCTACTTCACGTCTCGAACTTCTTCGCGACCGAACCGCAATTGGCACTCGCCGAACGTCTCCTTCGCATTTCTGGGGCGGGCGACGAAGGGCGCGTCTTCTTCGCTAACTCGGGCACCGAAGCCAACGAAGCGGCCGTTAAATTGGCGCGGCGCACTGGTCGCCCCCGCATCCTCTCGTTGAACGACTCGTTCCACGGTCGCTCGATCGGCGCGCTGTCGATCACGGGCAAGACTGCGCTTCGCGAACCCTTCGAACCACTGATGCCTAACGTTGATTTCATCGACACCACCATTGAGGCACTCGCCGCAGCGATCGGGCCGGATGTCGCAGCACTCTTCGTGGAGCCCATCAAGGGTGAAGCCGGCGTGCAACCGTTGCCCGAGGACTACCTCCAAGCAGCGCGAGAACTCACCACCCAACACGGTGTGCTGCTCATCGTCGACGAGATTCAGACCGGCGCCGGACGCACGGGAGACTGGTTTGGCTTCCAAGCGAGCGGCATTGTTCCTGACGCGATCACTCTCGCGAAGGGGATTGGCGGGGGAGTGCCTATTGGTGCTCTCGTGACCTTCGGGGCGGCATCCGCGCTCCTGCAGCCGGGTCAGCATGGCACCACTTTTGGCGGAAACCCGCTCGTGTGTGCCGTGAGCAACGCCGTGCTTGAGCACATCGAGAATGCTGATCTCGTCGCCAACGCTGCCGCGCGAGGCGTCGAGCTGCGCTCGGCTATCGACGCGATCGGCTCACCGCTGGTGAGTGAGTTGCGCGGTCGCGGTCTCCTGATCGGTATTGGGCTTTCGCAGCCCGTCGCTCAGCGAGTAGTGGCAGTGGCACTCGATCACGGGCTGATCGTCAACGCCCCCAACGAGTCGACAGTCCGACTCGCTCCGCCCCTCATTGTTGGCGATGCCGAAATCGCCGAATTCATTGACACGTTCAGCACGGTGCTGAACGAAGTAACCAACACAGCATCTACGGAGGCATCATGACCAGGCATTTTCTTCGTGACGATGACCTCAGCCCGGCTGAGCAACTCGAAATTCTCGATCTCGCCGAAAAAGTAAAAGCCGACCGTTGGGGGCGAAAGCCGCTAGCGGGTCCGCAGACCGTTGCTGTGATCTTCGACAAGTCGTCGACCCGCACGCGAGTGTCGTTCGCCGTCGGTATTGCCGACCTCGGTGGTTCGCCGCTCATCATTTCGACTGCCAACAGTCAGCTCGGCGGTAAGGAGACAGCCTCAGACACGGCTCGTGTTCTTGAGCGTCAGGTCGCCGCTATTGTCTGGCGCACCTATGGCCAAGAGGGACTCATTGAGATGGCGCACGGAACCCAGGTTCCCGTGATCAACGCTCTCAGCGACGAGTTCCACCCGTGCCAGTTGCTCGCTGACTTGCTCACGATCCGGGAACACAAGGGTGAGCTCAAGGGCTTGACCGTCACGTTCCTCGGTGATGGTGCGGACAACATGGTGCACTCCTACCTGCTCGCTGGCGCCACCGCGGGAATGCACGTGCGCATCGCGTGCCCCGAAGATTACCTACCGTTGGCGGATGTCGTCGCTGACGCGGAGAAGATCGCGGCATCCACGGGTGGTTCGATTTCAATTCTCACCGACGCGGCTGAAGCCGTGACGGGTGCGGATGTTGTTGTCACCGACACGTGGGTGTCGATGGGTAAAGAAGATGAGAAGGCCGCTCGCGTGGCTTCTCTTGGTGCATACAAGGTCGACACTGCGCTGATGGCGCTCGCTAAGCCAGACGCGATCTTCTTGCACTGCTTGCCTGCTGACCGCGGGTATGAGGTTGAGGCCGACGTGATCGACGGTCCGCAAAGTGTGATCTGGGATGAGGCAGAGAACCGCCTGCACGCCCAGAAGGCACTGATGATTTGGTTGCTCGAACAGGCTGCCTAGTTTTTGGCGGCATGAAGCCGCCGTTGTAGTTCCCTAAACTGATTCACGACGTCAAGGAGAAAAACATATGTCAGAACGCGTAGTTCTCGCCTACTCGGGCGGACTCGACACTTCAGTAGGTATCGGCTGGCTCAAGGACGCCACAGGCAAAGAGGTCGTCGCGCTCGCGATTGACGTCGGCCAGGGCGGCGAAAACATGGATGACATCCGTCAGCGCGCACTTGACTGTGGTGCTGTTGAGTCGATCGTTATCGATGCCAAAGATGAGTTCGCTGATGACTTCCTGATGCCAGCACTCAAGGCAAACGCGTTGTACCAGAAGCGTTACCCACTGGTTTCGGCTCTTAGCCGTCCGGTGATCTCGCGTCACCTTGCACTCACCGCCAAGGCTCTCGGCGCTGACAGCGTCGCTCACGGTTGCACCGGTAAGGGCAACGACCAGGTTCGCTTCGAGGCAGCTGTTGCGGCTCTCGCCCCCGACCTCACGAGCATCGCGCCGGTCCGCGACCTCGCGCTCACCCGTGACAAGGCGATCATCTACGCCGAAAAGCACAACCTTCCGATTCGCCAGTCCGCCGCGAGCCCCTACTCGATCGACAAGAACGTCTGGGGTCGCGCTGTCGAGACTGGATTCCTTGAGGACCCGTGGAACGCTCCGATTGAAGAGCTTTACGAGTACACCGCTGATCCTGCCGCTGGTCTGCCCGCCGACGAAGTGACCATCACTTTCGAAGCCGGAATTCCTGTCGCCATCGACGGCGTCGCGATGTCGGCTCTCGCCATCGTTGAGCACATGAATGCGCTCGCGGGCAAGCACGGCATCGGCCGCATCGACGTGGTCGAAGACCGCCTCATCGGTATCAAGAGCCGTGAGGTTTACGAAGCTCCCGGCGCGATGGCTCTTATCGCCGCCCACGAAGAGCTTGAGTCACTCACGATCGAGCGTGACCTTTCCCGTTACAAGCGTGGAGTTGAGGCCGAATGGTCGAACCTCGTGTACGACGGACTCTGGTATTCAGGTCTCAAGCGTTCACTTGACGCGTTCATCGACGACACCCAGCGCTATGTCAGCGGAGAAATCCGTATGACACTCCACGCTGGCCGTGCGGTACCGACTGGCCGCAAGTCAGAGCAGAGCCTCTACGACTTCAGCCTCGCCACCTACGACACCGGTGACACGTTTGACCAGTCGCTCGCTAAGGGCTTCATCGAACTCTGGTCACTGCCGAGCAAGATCTCGGCTCGTCGCGACGCAAAGCAGGGCTAATCATGGCGCAATCTGCCGAAACTGGTGAGGGACAACTCTGGGGAGCCCGCTTCGCAAGTGGCCCTTCACCTGAGCTTGCCCGGTTGAGCAAATCAACTCACTTCGACTGGCAGCTTGCGCAGTATGACCTCGCCGGTTCGCGAGCGCACGCTGTTGCGCTCGCGGCCGCGGGGTACCTCGACGATGTTGAGCTCGAAACGATGACGGATGCCCTGACATCGTTGAGTGCAGCGGTTGCCGATGGCAGTTTTACCGCCCTCGAATCCGAGGAAGACGTTCACGCCGCGCTCGAGCGTGGGCTCATCGAGCGTGCGGGGGCTGAGGTCGGAGGCAAGCTCCGTGCCGGACGCAGCCGCAACGACCAAATCGCCACTCTGGTGCGCATGTACCTGCTCGACCATGCGGGCGCAATTGCCGCGATGGTTGTCGACCTGATTGACGCCATTGTGGCGCAGGCTGAGAAGCACGATGCGGCCATCATGCCGGGTCGCACGCACCTCCAGCATGCTCAGCCAGTGCTGCTCGCGCATCATTTGCTCGCGCACGCGTGGCCTCTGGTGCGCACGCTCGAGCGCTTACGGGACTGGAAGGTTCGCGCATCCACATCGCCGTATGGTTCTGGTGCGCTTGCGGGCAGCACGTTGGGGCTCGATCCCGCGTTGGTTGCTCGGGAACTGGGGCTTGCTCGCCCCACCGAAAACTCGATCGATGCCACCGCGAGCCGGGATGTCGTGGCAGAGTTCGCGTTCATCACCGCGCAGCTCGGCATTGACATTTCGCGACTCAGTGAAGAGATCATTCTCTGGAACACGCGCGAGTTCGATTTCGTGCAGCTCGATGATGCGTATTCCACGGGGTCGTCGATCATGCCCCAGAAGAAGAACCCTGACATCGCTGAGCTTGCTCGGGGCAAGTCTGGTCGTCTTATCGGTAACCTCACGGGCCTGCTTGCCACGCTCAAGGCGTTGCCGCTCGCGTATAACCGCGATCTTCAGGAAGACAAAGAGCCCGTGTTCGACTCCGTCGAGACTCTCGAAGTGCTCTTGCCGGCGTTCACTGGCATGGTGGCAACGCTGCGCTTCAACACTGAGCGCATGGCCGAGCTTGCGCCTCAGGGGTTCTCCTTGGCGACGGATGTTGCTGACTGGCTGGTTCGCCAGCATGTTCCGTTCCGCGAGGCTCACGAAATCAGCGGTTCCCTCGTGCGTTTCTGTGAAGACAACTCGCTCGAACTCCACGAACCGACCGATGACGACTACGCCGCCATTTCACCTCACCTCACGGGTGATGTGCGCGCGGTTCTTACGGTCGAAGGCTCGGTGTCGAGCCGTGCCGGTGTTGGCGGAACTGCTCCCGTGCGCGTTGCGGAGCAGCGTGCCGAGCTCACCGAGCGTGTTCGCGTGCTCGCGTCTGCTCTCGATCCGCAGGTCATCCGCTAGACGTGTTCGAACTGCTCAGCAGGCCGGCGACTGAGGTTGCTCCGCTCTTGCTGGGTGCTGTCGTGCGCGTCGGTGAGGTCGCGGTGCGGCTCACCGAGGTCGAGGCGTACATGGGCGAAGTCGATCCTGGTTCTCACGCTTTTCGAGGGCCGGGCAAGCGCAATGCCGTCATGTACGGCCCGCCCGGCCATCTCTACACCTACTTCACCTACGGGATGCACACGTGCGCGAATGTGGTGTGCATGCCTGAGGGCGTCGCCTCAGGAATCCTTTTACGTGCTGGCGAAGTGATCGAGGGGATGGATGTCGCGGCCGAACGTCGCGCAACATCCAAGAAACCGGCTGACCTCGCTATGGGGCCGGCGCGACTCGCGGTGGCTCTGGGCATTCGGCTGGATGACGCGGGAACCAACCTGGAGTCGGGTCGTGTCCGCCTAGAACTGCCTCGGTCGCAGTCTCCGTTCAGCGTTGGTCCGCGCACGGGCGTTGCGGGTGCTGGCGGCGCCGACGAGTATCCGTGGCGCTTCTGGATTCCGGGGGAGCCGAGCGTTTCCCCGTATCGCCCCGCAGTGAAGCGCAAGCGCAGCTAGTGGCCCGCTTCACACCGCTAGAGCAGCGGATTGATGAGTGGGCGCACCGGCGTCTTGACCGCGTTCGCGATGGCGGTCCGCAGCATCCGCACGGTAGCGGTCGGGTCCAACCACAGCGCCTCCGCACGTGGGCTATCGAGTTCACGGTGTTCGTGCTCAAGCAAGCCTGGGCCTGCGTGTTCGGGGGAGCACTACTCGCCGTTCTCGTGCTCACGCGCCTCTGGTACCCCGAGTCGGCGTCCCTCGCCCGCAACGACTTTTTAGTGCTCGCGGCTCTCACCATCCAAGTTCTCATGGTTGTGTTCAAGCTGGAGACGCTGCGCGAACTGCGCGTGATCATCCTGTTCCACATCGTGGGCACCGTGATGGAAATTTTCAAGACGGATGCTGGATCCTGGACGTACGAGGGCGATGGTGTGCTGCACATCTTCGGCGTCCCGCTCTATAGCGGCTTCATGTATGCGGCGGTCGGCTCGTATATGGTGCGTGTGTTCCGCCTCTTCGAGCTTCGCTTCGATCGCTATCCGCGGCGCTGGATCACCGCGATCGTGGCCACGTTGATCTACATCAACTTCTTCAGCCACCATTTCATCGTCGACGTTCGGTGGTTCCTTTTCGCGGCCATCGTGGTGGTCTGGTGGCGCACCGTCATGCACGTCAGGGTGTCGCGGGCGCGGTTCCGGATGCCCGTGCTGGTCGCCTTCGTGTTGGTCTCGATCTTCATCTGGATCGCGGAGAACGTGGCAACCTGGTCGAATGCGTGGGTGTACCCGAATCAGTCGGACGGTTGGGAACTCGTATCGATCGCGAAGCTTGGTTCGTGGCTCCTGTTGATGATCGTCTCGGTGGTGCTCGTGACATGGGTCGAGAAGCCGCGGCCTCCCGAGTCGCTCAGCGAAATCGCTCAGCAGCAACCGTAGGCAGAAGACCCTCGAGCGGGTTTAGCGTCCGACGAGCAGCGCCGCGGTGCACAAGCCGGCCCACACCAGGCTCACGAGGGTGCCGATGATGAATCGTTCGCGCGCGGCCGCATTTTCCAGTTCGGCGAAACGACCGAGTCCTTTGATGGCGACAATGACGGCGATCGCGCCGGGCTGCCACACCATGAACGAGGCGATGAAGGCGAAGCGTTCGAGGTAACCGATCGTGGTTCCGCCGCGCAAGATTTCGCGTTCGGGCAGGGGCGAGTCGGCGTCGATCACGAGAATGCCGCCGTGCTCACCACGGGGCGCCGGATACGAGGCAAGCGAGAGCACGAGTGCCACGAGGGGGCTACCCGCAATGGTCGCGAGGGCGACGAGGGCTGCGCTGAGCAAGATGACGAGTCCAGAGGCATCACCCGGTAAAGGGTTTCCGGTCGATCCCAGAATGAGGGCAATTCCGACGGGCAGCAGTGAGACGGTGGCGAGCCAATACTTGTCGGTGCGGGCCGCAATCATGGATGCACCAATCGCTCCGATTGTGAGAACGAGTACCGCGATCCACCAGCCGATCATGACGTGCCTTCCTCTGCGCTGAGCGCGTTGTCGGTTACTACTCCACTGTGTGCTTTGTCGAGCAGGTTCGCAAGAGCTCGAACGGCATCTTCTTCGGTGCGTAGTCCGGCGACAAGCGCGCGCTGGCTGGCTGACTGTGGCGAGATGCCGAGTCGTTCAGCAGCATCGGCTTGAGTGATGCCGGTGCTGAGCAGGTCGTAGAGTTCCCAACCGTTGGCGGTGCGCCGGTTGCGCAGCAAAATCAACAGTTCGAGGAGCGGTTCGATGTCGTGAGCCAACTCGCTCGAGGGGTCGGATTCGACGGCGCATTTGGCTGGACTCTTTTTGGCGCGGTCGATGGCTTCGCGGGCGGCGAGAAAAGCGCGTCCGCTGGTCGCGCGCACAGTGGTTCCGTAGGGCAGCGGCACTGCTCCGATTCCGATTCCCACGCTCCACTGTTCCGTGCGGGTGAGTTCGAGCGTGATGTCGAGGGCGGCCTGTGCCGAGGTCAGCAGCATCTGGGCTTCGTCTCCGGCGGTGCGTTCGGCGGGCAGGGCGAGGTCATCCGCGCGCTCGATATTGATGCGCTGCAGGGTATGAGCCACGGCATCCGCGCTCCTGCGGCTGTTTCGTTGGTCTGCTGTAATCACGAACATAACTAAAGGCTACAGCATTGATTTCTCAACATCAGGTCCACAAGCCTGATTCCCCACAATCAGTGCCTCAGCATTGTGGATGCCGCCATTTTCGCTGCTCTCACCACTGCGGTATTAGGCACTACGGTTAATGACGTGTCAGCGACAGCATCAGAATCCCTCAGTACTCAGAACAACGACAGCTCCTTCGAGAGTCTGTGGCAAGAACTCACGTGGCGTGGCCTCGTGCATGTCTCCACCGACGCGGATGCCCTTGAGAAGCTTCTCGATGGCGACCCCATCACGTACTACTGCGGATTCGATCCCACGGCACCCAGTCTTCACCTGGGCAATCTCGTGCAACTGCTTCTGCTGCGCCGCCTTCAGCTGGCCGGCCACAAGCCCCTCGGGCTCGTCGGGGGAGCGACCGGTCTTATCGGCGACCCACGCCCCACGGCCGAGCGCACCCTCAACGACAACGAAACGGTCGCCGAGTGGGTCAGTTACTTGCAAGCCCAGGTCTCCAAGTTCTTGAGCACCGAGGGCGACAACGCGGTGCGGATGGTCAACAACCTCGACTGGACGGCGCCGATGAGCGCGATCGATTTTCTGCGCGATGTCGGCAAGTACTTCCGAGTCGGCACGATGATCAAGAAGGATGCCGTCAGCGCGCGCCTCAACAGCGACGCCGGTATCAGCTACACGGAGTTCAGCTACCAAGTCATGCAGGGCATGGACTTCTTGGAGCTCTACCGCAACTACGACTGCGTATTGCAGACCGGGGGCAGCGACCAGTGGGGCAACCTCACAAGCGGTAGCGACCTCATCCACAAGGCTGAGGGCGCGAGCGTTCACGCCATCGGTACCCCGCTCATCACCAACTCAGATGGCACCAAGTTCGGCAAGAGCGAAGGCAACGCCATTTGGCTCGACTCGAATATGACGAGTCCGTACGCGTTCTACCAGTTCTGGCTCAATACCGACGATGCGGATGTCATTGAGCGCGTGAAGATCTTCACGTTCTTGTCGCGCGATCAGATTACGGCCCTCAAGACCGCTGTCGCTGAGGCGCCGTTTAGGCGTGAAGCACAGAAGACTCTCGCGTACGAAGTCACGTCTCTCGTGCACGGTCGCGCGGCAACGGACGCGGCGATTGCTGCTTCTGCTGCTCTGTTCGGCCAGGGCGAATTGGCCTCGTTGGATGCCGACACTCTTGCCGCAGCATTGCGAGAACTTGCCCACGTCGAGACGGCAGCGGATGCGACGATCGTGCAGTTGCTCATCGACACGAAGCTGGTGTCGAGTGCGAGTGAAGCACGTCGCGCAATTTCGCAGGGCGGCGTTTACCTCAACAACGTTGCGGTAGCGGATGACCAAGCGACGGTTGGCGGCGATCTTCTCGCCGGAAACGTGGCGGTTCTCCGTCGCGGCAAGAAGACTCTCGCGGGAATCTTCGTCACTTCCTAGACCCAGGGCTGGCGCGGCTGAGTGTTCCCAGCCCGCCGGTGTCGTCCGATGGCCGTACCCTGATCGCATGTCACGCATTCTTTTCGAAACCGCGTCCACCCTCAACGGCTACCTTGCCGATGAGGCTGATTCTCTCGACTGGCTGTTAGCGGTGCCTAGTGACGAGGCGCCGGCGGTTGCGCCTACCGCGACAGTCCAGGTCGAGGGGTCGACCACCTACGAGTGGGTGCTCAAGCAAGAAGACCTGATTGCGCAGCCACACAAGTGGGCAGAGTATTTCGGCAACAAGCCGACCTTCGTGTTCACTACGCGTGATCTGCCTGTGCCGGAAGGTGCAGACGTGCGTTTCGTCCACGGCAGTGTTGCGGATGCCCTGCCCGCCATTCGCGAAGCGGCTGGTGATGGCGACATCTGGATCGTGGGTGGGGGAGAGCTCGCCGCCCAGTTCTTCGATGCCGGCGCTCTCGATGAGATCTCGATCTCGTTCGCTCCCGCGACGGTCATCGGTGGGGCGCCGCTTTTCCCTCGGATGCTGGGTTCTGATCGTCTGCGGTTGACGTCAGCTGCTGCTGTCGGTCAGTTCGCTCACCTGGTTTACGAAGTCCGGCCGCGGGAGTAGTTCACTCTGGTGCCCAGACGAAGGTCGTCGAAAACCATCACCCTTCACCGCAAGGTCTGACCACAGTGCAGTGTTTGCGGGCCCTCATCTTCGTGACACGCCCGGGATGCAGTCGGTGTTGGTGGGGCGTCGAGAATGCACGTAATGTTTCCTCTTGTCACCCCAAAGGTTCGGAAGTCCCGGGCAGTTCTGCTGCTAGGTTTCCGGCCTCAAGTGGGGGCCACCATCCTCTAAATCTGTTATAGTTTTAGTCCGGTCAGGTAGCGGAGTTCCTCATGTAGGTTCCGTCATCGGATCGTTGGATGTCTTCCCGCTTCACGCGTGTGTTGGTCTGTTGTTTGTGTGCCGTTCTGGTTCGCTTCATTGGATTTGACAGCAACGCTGAAGCTGGTAAGTTAGACAGGTTGCCTTTCGCTTTCAGCGGAGGTTGCCAACACAGGTTTTGAAAGCCCTGGGGTGAAGCCGTTTTGCGGTGGAGGTCAGGAGCGTCCGATCCTTGAGAACTCAACAGCGTGCACAATGTCAAATGCCAAAAACCCGACTGTGTTTATTGGAATTGTTCTAATCAGAACGGTTTCGTTTATGCAGCGGATTCCTTTGGAAAAAGATATAAACAACAAAGCAAGTCAGTATTGATTTGTTCTGTCAGTTTCAAACTTGTTGCCTCGACACCCTATTCCGGGTGCGGGTGACGCAAGATGTGCATTGATGGGCTTCGGCTTGTTGGTGCAATCAAACATTTATGGAGAGTTTGATCCTGGCTCAGGATGAACGCTGGCGGCGTGCTTAACACATGCAAGTCGAACGATGAAGCCGGAGCTTGCTCTGGTGGATTAGTGGCGAACGGGTGAGTAACACGTGAGTAACCTGCCCTTGACTCTGGAATAAGCGTTGGAAACGACGTCTAATACCGGATACGAGCTTCAGCCGCATGGCTAGGAGCTGGAAAGAATTTCGGTCAAGGATGGACTCGCGGCCTATCAGGTAGTTGGTGAGGTAATAGCTCACCAAGCCTACGACGGGTAGCCGGCCTGAGAGGGTGACCGGCCACACTGGAACTGAGACACGGTCCAGACTCCTACGGGAGGCAGCAGTGGGGAATATTGCACAATGGGCGCAAGCCTGATGCAGCAACGCCGCGTGAGGGACGACGGCCTTCGGGTTGTAAACCTCTTTTAGTAGGGAAGAAGCGAAAGTGACGGTACCTGCAGAAAAAGCACCGGCTAACTACGTGCCAGCAGCCGCGGTAATACGTAGGGTGCAAGCGTTATCCGGAATTATTGGGCGTAAAGAGCTCGTAGGCGGTTTGTCGCGTCTGCTGTGAAAACTGGGGGCTCAACCCCCAGCCTGCAGTGGGTACGGGCAGACTAGAGTGCGGTAGGGGAGATTGGAATTCCTGGTGTAGCGGTGGAATGCGCAGATATCAGGAGGAACACCAATGGCGAAGGCAGATCTCTGGGCCGTTACTGACGCTGAGGAGCGAAAGCATGGGGAGCGAACAGGATTAGATACCCTGGTAGTCCATGCCGTAAACGTTGGGAACTAGATGTAGGGGCCATTCCACGGTTTCTGTGTCGCAGCTAACGCATTAAGTTCCCCGCCTGGGGAGTACGGCCGCAAGGCTAAAACTCAAAGGAATTGACGGGGGCCCGCACAAGCGGCGGAGCATGCGGATTAATTCGATGCAACGCGAAGAACCTTACCAAGACTTGACATATACGAGAACGGGCTAGAAATAGTTCACTCTTTGGACACTCGTAAACAGGTGGTGCATGGTTGTCGTCAGCTCGTGTCGTGAGATGTTGGGTTAAGTCCCGCAACGAGCGCAACCCTCGTTCTTTGTTGCCAGCACGTAATGGTGGGAACTCAAAGGAGACTGCCGGGGTCAACTCGGAGGAAGGTGGGGATGACGTCAAATCATCATGCCCCTTATGTCTTGGGCTTCACGCATGCTACAATGGCCGATACAAAGGGCTGCAATACCGCGAGGTGGAGCGAATCCCAAAAAGTCGGTCTCAGTTCGGATTGAGGTCTGCAACTCGACCTCATGAAGTCGGAGTCGCTAGTAATCGCAGATCAGCAACGCTGCGGTGAATACGTTCCCGGGCCTTGTACACACCGCCCGTCAAGTCATGAAAGTCGGTAACACCCGAAGCCAGTGGCCTAACCCGCAAGGGGAGGAGCTGTCGAAGGTGGGATTGGTAATTAGGACTAAGTCGTAACAAGGTAGCCGTACCGGAAGGTGCGGCTGGATCACCTCCTTTCTAAGGAGCACGTGCAACTCGTTTTCTCGTCTCTGCGGTATACACAGAGTTAGTGGGGAACGAATTTATGTTGCCGAGTCGTACCAGCCTGTTCGGGTTGGACGGCGCTCATGGGTGGAACATTGACATTGTGATCAGAGGAACTGTTATTTCTTTAGTACGCCGGCTTGCCGGTTGGAACGAGGGGTTTCAGGGGTGCTGGTCTTTGCACGTTGTTGGGTCCTGAGGGACCGGCCACGGACTGTGATGGTTCGTGTTCGTACCTTAGGGCCGTGAACACCTGTCAAGGGTGTTTGGGTCTAACGGATCCTGGTACTGCTTCCCTTTGGGGTTGTGGTGGAGGATACCGCCCGTATTTTGAGAACTACACAGTGGACGCGAGCATCTTAGATCTGACCGAAAGGTCGGATCACAAGAAATAAACGATGACCCTCACAGCTTTGGTTGTGGGGAATAATTCATTGGTCAATCTCGGCACTTAGGTGTCGCGATCGATTCTTATACTCATGTGATATCAATTTTCTAAGAGCAAACGGTGGATGCCTTGGCATCTGGAGCCGAAGAAGGACGTATAAATCTGCGATAAGCCTCGGGGAGCTGATAATAGAGCTTTGATCCGAGGATTTCCGAATGGGGAAACCCCGCTGGGCGTTGCAAGACGACTCAGTGACTCCCGCCTGAATATATAGGGCGGGTAGAGGGAACGTGGGGAAGTGAAACATCTCAGTACCCACAGGAAGAGAAAACAACCGTGATTCCGTTAGTAGTGGCGAGCGAAACCGGAAGAGGCCAAACCGATCATGTGTGATAGCCGGCAGGCGTTGCATGGTCGGGGTAGTGGGACTTTTCAGCTGTTACTGCCGTACAGCAAGGATTACAAAGTGATATAGACGAATGGGATTGAAAGCCCAGCCATAGACGGTGCCAGCCCGGTAGTCGAAATGTTGCAATGGTCCGAAGAGTATCCCAAGTAGCACGGGGCCCGAGAAATCCCGTGTGAATCTGTCAGGACCACCTGATAAGCCTAAATACTTCCAGATGACCGATAGCGGACAAGTACCGTGAGGGAAAGGTGAAAAGTACCCCGGGAGGGGAGTGAAATAGTACCTGAAACCGTTTGCTTACAAACCGTTGGAGCAGCCTTAGTAGCTGTGACAGCGTGCCTTTTGAAGAATGAGCCTGCGAGTTAGTGATCAGTGGCGAGGTTAACCCGTGTGGGGCAGCCGTAGCGAAAGCGAGTCTTAATAGGGCGTTTTAGTCGCTGGTTCTAGACCCGAAGCGAAGTGATCTATCCATGGCCAGGTTGAAGCGTGTGTAAGAGCACGTGGAGGACCGAACCCACTTAGGTTGAAAACTGAGGGGATGAGCTGTGGATAGGGGTGAAAGGCCAATCAAACTTCGTGATAGCTGGTTCTCTCCGAAATGCATTTAGGTGCAGCGTTGCGTGTTTCTTGCCGGAGGTAGAGCTACTGGATAGCTGATGGGCCCTAAAAGGTTACTGACGTTAGCCAAACTCCGAATGCCGGTAAGTGAGAGCGCAGCAGTGAGACGGTGGGGGATAAGCTTCATCGTCGAGAGGGTAACAGCCCAGACTACCAACTAAGGTCCCCAAGCGTGTGCTAAGTGGGAAAGGATGTGGAGTTGCATAGACAACCAGGAGGTTGGCTTAGAAGCAGCCACCCTTGAAAGAGTGCGTAATAGCTCACTGGTCAAGTGATTCCGCGCCGACAATGTAACGGGGCTCAAGCACACCACCGAAGTTGTAGATTTCGTATTTTAGGTAAGCCTTCGTGGTTCAGCCGTACGGAGTGGTAGGAGAGCGTCGTGTGGCGAGTGAAGCGGCGGTGTAAACCAGCCGTGGACGCTACACGAGTGAGAATGCAGGCATGAGTAGCGAAAGACGGGCGAGAAACCCGTCCTCCGAATGATCAAGGGTTCCAGGGCCAGGCTAATCCGCCCTGGGTAAGTCGGGACCTAAGGCGAGGCCGACAGGCGTAGTCGATGGACAACGGGTTGATATTCCCGTACTGACGAAGAACCGCCCAAACCAATCCAGTAATGCTAAGTATCTGAATCCCCTAGACCAATCCCTTCGGGGTGAGGCGTGGGGCCTAGCGTACGACCCTATTCTGGTGCGGTTAGCGTATTAACAGGTGTGACGCAGGAAGGTAGCTGAGCCGGGCGATGGTTGTCCCGGTCTAAGAATGTAGGCCGAGAGATAGGCAAATCCGTCTCTCATTACGGCTGAGACTCGATGGGTAGTCCTCACGGACGAAATCAGTGATCCTATGCTGCCAAGAAAAGCATCGACGCGAGGTTCAAGTTACCCGTACCCCAAACCGACTCAGGTGATCAGGTAGAGAATACTAAGGAGATCGAGAGAATCGTGGTTAAGGAACTCGGCAAAATGCCCCCGTAACTTCGGGATAAGGGGGGCCTAAGGCGTGAACGGACTTGCTCCGGGAGCGCTGCAGGGCCGCAGAGACCAGTGGGAAGCGACTGTTTACTAAAAACACAGGTCCGTGCTAAGTCGCAAGACGATGTATACGGACTGACGCCTGCCCGGTGCTGGAAGGTTAAGAGGAACGGTTAGCCGTAAGGCGAAGCTGTGAATTTAAGCCCCAGTAAACGGCGGTGGTAACTATAACCATCCTAAGGTAGCGAAATTCCTTGTCGGGTAAGTTCCGACCTGCACGAATGGCGTAACGACTTCCCAGCTGTCTCAACCGCGAACTCGGCGAAATTGCACTACGAGTAAAGATGCTCGTTACGCGCAGAAGGACGGAAAGACCCCGTGACCTTTACTATAGCTTTGTATTGGTGTTCGGTGTGGCCTGTGTAGGATAGGTGGGAGACTGTGAAGCTTGGACGCTAGTTCAGGTGGAGTCATTGTTGAAATACCACTCTGGTCATATTGGATATCTAACTTCGAACCGTAATCCGGTTCAGGGACAGTGCATGGTGGGTAGTTTAACTGGGGCGGTTGCCTCCCAAAAAGTAACGGAGGCGCCCAAAGGTTCCCTCAACCTGGTTGGTAATCAGGTGTCGAGTGTAAGTGCACAAGGGAGCTTGACTGTGAGACTGACAAGTCGAGCAGGGACGAAAGTCGGGACTAGTGATCCGGCAGTGGCTTGTGGAAGCGCTGTCGCTCAACGGATAAAAGGTACCTCGGGGATAACAGGCTGATCTTGCCCAAGAGTCCATATCGACGGCATGGTTTGGCACCTCGATGTCGGCTCGTCGCATCCTGGGGCTGGAGTAGGTCCCAAGGGTTGGGCTGTTCGCCCATTAAAGCGGTACGCGAGCTGGGTTTAGAACGTCGTGAGACAGTTCGGTCCCTATCCTCTGCGCGCGCAGGAAATTTGAGAAGATCTATCCCTAGTACGAGAGGACCGGGATGGACGAACCTCTGGTGTGTCAGTTGTTCCGCCAGGAGCACCGCTGATTAGCTACGTTCGGAATGGATAACCGCTGAAAGCATCTAAGCGGGAAGCCAGCTTCGAGATGAGATTTCCATGGCTTAGGCCGAGAGACTCGCAGCTAGACTACTGCGTTGATAGGCTGGATGTGGAAGCAGGGACTAACGACCTGTGGAGCTGACCAGTACTAATAAGTCGATAAATTGATAACACCCCACCTCACTGGGCGACCTTAGGGTTGTCGAATGGTGACTGAGAAGAATTCTCGCGTCCACTTTGTGGTTCCCGATTTACGGTCGGGAACTGCGCCCAGCACACACTGCTGAGCACCCACCTCGGTGGAATGCTCTTCAATGTGAACTGGCCCAGACTGATACATAAATCAATAGTGTTTCGGCGGCCATAGCGAGAGGGAAACGCCCGGTTACATTCCGAACCCGGAAGCTAAGACTCTCTGCGCCGATGGTACTGCAAGGGGGACCTTGTGGGAGAGTAGGACACCGCCGGACTTCAATTGTAAAATAGCCACCACTGTGTTTCATAGACACAGCTGGTGGCTATTTTGCGTTAAGTCCCCACCCTAAAATCAGGAGCAACGAATGACCGATTCCTCAGAAAATGACGGCCGGCAAGACAGCCGACCCCACGGGAACCGCTCTGGCGCGCCCCGATCTGGAGGACGCCCCACAGGTGGACGTCCGGGTGAGGGACGACCAAGCGATGGAAGACCACGCCGCGACAACGCCGCTGGTGGACCCGCACGCGGAAAGCCAGCATCCGGCTCCGACCGCCCTTGGCGCAACAAGCCTGAGGGTGACGACCGCCGTCCACGCCGCGATGCCGCCGGTGACCGCGATGGTCGCCCGCAGCGCTCCGGCGATAGCGACTCGCGTCCACCACGTTCCGGTGACCGTGACCGCGACTCGCGTCCACCACGTTCCGGGGACCGCGATAGCCGTCCGCAGCGTTCCGGCGATCGTCCCGATAGGGGAGACCGGCCGGCACGCCCGTTCCGTTCCGATGGCTCAGGGCGCCCAGAGCGCGGCGGACGTCCCGACCGCGGATCCGATCGCCGTGGTGGCCCCGACGAGAAACGACTCTGGACCAAGGGCGGAGCGCCCGCACGCGGAGACCGCGATGCAAGCGAACGTGAGCCTGAAGAGGATCGCGATCCCTTCGGCATCCGCTCGGTTCGGGCCTACCACCAGGCTCCCGAGATTCCCGAGGGCGTTACGCCCAAAATGCTTGACCGGGTTGCTTCGAACGAACTCAAGACCCTCAGTAAAGAGAACGCCGAGGGTGTCGCCCTTCACCTGGTAATGGTGTCGCGCCTCATCGAAGAAGACCCTGAACTTGCTCATCAGCACGCTATTTCTGCTGCGCGCCGTGCAGGCCGCATCGGAGTTGTTCGCGAGACTCTCGCCATCACCGCCTATGCGACTGGCGACTACGCTTTGGCGTTACGCGAATTGCGTACGTACCGTCGCATTACTGGTCGTGACGACCAGTTGCCGATGATGGTCGATAGCGAGCGCGGACTCGAGCGCCCGGAACGGGCCCTCGAGCTTGGTCGCTCGGTGAAGCGCAGCACGCTGTCTTCGGCCGTCCAAGCTGAGCTTGCTATTGCCATGTCGGGAGCACGCCTCGACCTCGGCCATGCAGAAGAAGCGCTCGTTGAGTTGCAGATTCCGCAGCTCGACCCCGATAAGGCCTTCACCTACAGCCCTGCCTTGTTCGGCGCCTATGGCACCGTGCTCGAAGAGCTCGGCCGTGACGATGAAGCGGCCATCTGGTTTGCTCGCGCGGATGTCGCAGAAGCGGCGCTCGGCGACGACGAAGACGCCACAATCGAAGTCATTGAAGAAGAGCTCGAATTCGAGGCATCCGGCGACACCGCAGTAGAAGTTGAGGATGCAAATGGGCCTCTGGAAGTCACTAATGAAACTGACGGGAACGACGACGGAAACGACGAGCGTGTCAGCTAGGACACCTCTCACGGGCGTCGCGCTCGTACTCGCGGACCTTGATGGAGTTATCTATCGCGGTCCGGATGCGATTCCGTATGCCGTCGAGAGCATGAACGCGATCGATGGCCCGCAAGTTGCCTACATTACGAACAATGCGTCGCGCACCGACGCATCCGTTGCTGAGCACTTGAGCGAACTCGGACTGACCGTGGAACCGCGGGACGTGGTGACCTCGCCTCAAGCGGCCATGGGCCTGCTGCGCGCTATCGTTCCTGCCGGTTCGACCATCATGGTTGTTGGCGGCGACGGCCTGACGAACGAGCTTGAAAAGTCAGGCTTCGTGGTCACCCGGTCGGCTGATGATTCGCCGGCGGCCGTCGTGCAAGGCTTCGCTCCGCATGTGGGGTGGAAAGATCTCGCAGAAGCATCGTTCGCCCTCAAGGGTGGCGACGCCGGCATCCCCTGGATTGCCACCAACACCGACTGGACGATTCCCCAGGCTCGCGGAACAGCGCCCGGCAACGGCACCCTCGTGTCAGCAGTGCATTCCGCCGTTGGGCGTTTGCCGATCGTCGCTGGCAAGCCAGAAGTGGCCATCTTCGAGGAGGCCTTTGCTCGTTACGAGTCACGCGAAGCGTTGATGATTGGCGACCGCCTCGACACCGACATTCTCGGGGCTAACAGGGCCGGCATCCCGTCGCTTCTCGTTCTGACCGGCATTGACCAAGCAAAGCAAGTGCTGGCGTGTATCCCGGATGAGCGACCGACGATGATCGTTGATGATCTGCGTGGGCTGCATGAGCCCTATCCAGAAACGATCGTCACGCAGGGCGGCGCCGCAGTGATGACGACGGTGGGAACGGCGACGGTGCGCCTTGAAGGGCAACGGTTGACCGTGACGTCGGCCGGAACATCCATCGACCGATTGCGTGCCGGCGCAGCAGCAATTTGGAACTCGGGGAGCGCCATCTACGCCCTTGAAGTGCCAGCGGAGCTATATTCATGAGCATGAGCGATGAATCACCGGTCGATGGACTGATGTCACGACTGAGCCTGATCGAAGACCAACCGCTCGAAACTCGAGCTGCCGCCTTCACTCAGGTTCACGACGAACTGCAGCAGCAGCTCGAGGGCAAGGACGCGTTCTCGCGCAATGGTTAGCGTGCGGCTCGACGCAGCTCTCGCTGCTCGCGGTCTTGCGCGTTCTCGCACGCACGCCGCCAAACTGATTGCCGACGGTCTCGTCACGGTGTCAGGAATCGCGATTCCGAAAGCGTCCACTCCGGTGAGCGACGACCACGTCATCGAGGTCGCTGAGACCGATCATTACGTAAGCCGGGCCGCCCACAAACTTGTGGCGGGTCTCGACGCCTTCGGTATCGACGCGACTGACAAGCTCGCGCTCGATGTTGGCGCGTCGACCGGCGGCTTCACTCAAGTTTTGCTCGAACGAGGTGCTCGCGAAGTTATCGCGCTCGACGTCGGCCACGGGCAACTCGTCGACCTGATCCGGTCGGATGCCCGAGTGCGCGTTATCGAGCGAGAGAATGCCCGCTATCTCACCGCTGAATCTCTGGCGGAGTTGAGCGGGACATCCGAAATCCCCACGCTTGTGGTCTCTGATCTGTCCTTCATCTCGCTTCGCACCGTGCTCCCGGCGCTTCACGCTTCGGTGGGCGAAACCGCAGACTTTGTTTTGCTTGTGAAGCCGCAGTTCGAAGTTGGGCGAACCAACATTCGAGAGGGCATCGTGCACGGGGCCGCACTTCGTGACGAAGCGATCATGGGTGTGCTCTGGGCGGCGTGGGATCTTGGTCTCGGCACGGCAGGCGTCATCTCGTCACCGATCGCGGGAAACGCGGGAAACCGTGAGTATCTTGTGTGGCTGAGTGCCCCAGCCGGCAGCAACCCGACGGAGTGGATATCGCAGGTTGCTACCATCGCCTGAGCGATGAAGGCCTTGAGGTCGGACTACTTGCCGCTGGCGCCCTCGATAGCTGCTAGCGCGGCGCGAAGTCGTTCATCCGCTTGATCGGCAACAGCCTGAACTGCTGCGACTTCGCTCAGTTGAACCATGGTCTGGGGATTGATCGTCTGAACCGTAGTCGACTCTGCCGACTGGCTTCGACGGATGACGACGTTGCACGGGAGTAGCAGACCCATGTCAGGATCGGCGGCGAGTGCTTGCTCCGCGAGGGCCGGGTTGCATGCGCCCAGAATCAGGTAGTCGCCGACCGCATCCGCGCTTTCGGCGCCGAGTTTTGTGGTGAAGGTCGCTCGGATGTCAATTTCGGTGAGAACGCCGAAACCCTGGTTCGCTAGTTCGTGCTTCGTCACGGAAATCGCTTCCTCGTAAGGGAGCGGGACTGTGACGGTGAGTGCGTAGTTCATTGTTGTCTCCTTGGTGCTAGTTGGCGGAGATGATTCCCATCATCCCGTTGTCTTCGTGGTCGAGAATGTGACAGTGGTAGACGGTTTTTCCGCTGAAGTCCTCGAACGCGATCCGCACACGGGTGGTGCTGCGTGCGGGAATGTTTACGACGTCTTGCCACAGGAGGGTGTCGACGGGCTGCCCATCCTGTTCAATGATTTGCATTGGCCAGACGTGCAGGTGCAGCGGATGATCGAGGGTGCTGGTGTTTGTCAGCAGCCACTCCTCGACGCTGTCGAACTGCACGGTGGTGTCGATGCGGCTGGCATCGAATGGGCGGTCGTTGATCGTGGGGGTCATCATGCCTGCACCCATGCCGCCGCCCATGCCCATGGCGAAGACCAATTCGCGTCTCGCGTTCACAGTTTCTGTGCGGAGGTCGCGTTGGGCAGGTTGGCGCGGGATCGTTGGTCGCGCGTCGACGTTCTCGCCGACCACGGTAAACGTGGCCAGTGTGATTTCTTCGATGCTTCGAGAGGTGTCGCCGCCCATCATCATCCCGTCAGCCGAGCCGCGGTCATTGGGGAGGGTGCGCAGTGTGGCTGTTCCGGCACTACCGGTGACCAGAAGGTCTGCCCGGTTGCCGGGCGCGAGCAGGATTTCGTCGACTTCCTGTGGGGCTTCAAACCGCCCGGAGTCGATTCCAAGCAGGGTCATTTGCTGTCCATCAAGACGCAGTCGCAAGTAGCGGGAAACGCTGGCGTTGACGATGCGCCATCGCTCGCGTTCACCAGGTTGCGCGGTCAGATGTGGCGTGAGCTGCCCGTTGACAAGCACGAGGTCTCCCTCACGCCCGGACATTTCGTCCATTGGCGACGCCGATGGGATGTTTCCGCCTGAGGTGATGGTGATATCGGAGATGACGAGGAGGCGCTCCCGGTCAGCGGGGATCACTTCTGCGTCTTCGACGATGATGGCTCCGTAAAGCCCGCCAAAGACCTGTTCGGCGACAAAACCGTGGAGGTGCGGGTGATACCAGTACACGCCAGGTGGATGATCGGCCGGCACTGTGTATTGGTAGTCGAAGGACTCTCCTGCCGCGACCGTGACGAACATGTTGTCGCTGTTGTCGTTAGGGGAGACGTGGAGCCCGTGAACGTGCAAGTTGCTGGGATCTGCCAACCCATTGTTGAGGTTCACGTTGAGGGTGTCTCCCGCACGAACGCGCAGAGTGGGGCCCGGCAGGCCACCGTTGTAGCTCAGTGCGTTTACGTCCCGGCCAGCGATGCTTACCCGTTGGGGCGATGATTCGAGGTCGACCGTGAGCACGCCGTCTCTGCTGCGCAGCTCTACAGGCTCCGTGAAGGCGTTGCCGGATACGGTTCCCGACGACGATGACGAGGGGTGACGCTGATTGATGAAGAAACCGGTGCCGCCTACAGCGACACTGGCTACTCCGACTCCGCCGAGGATCAGAGCGTTACGCCGGCTGATGTCGCGCATTACGGGGACTCGTCGAGTACCCGAAGATGCTCTCGGTATTGTTCCTCAGTGAGCTCCCCGCGAGCGAAGCGTTCTTGGAGGATTCGTTTGGCGCCGGAGGCTTCATCGTGCCTCGGGTCCGCTGGTTTTTCGTTGCTCTTTGACGTGCTCGACGCCAAACGAACAATGACATAGACCAGCAGGGCGACGCCGACAACTGCCAGCACGCCGTATCCCCAAGCCCATCCCATGTTTCCGTAGTTCCACATCATTAGATTTGGTTCCTTTCGCATCGGATTGTGCCGCACAGCACACGATACCCCCGGAGGTATACAGGCGGCTGGGCGTGAACTGATTCGGCTCCACGCTGGGATTCGCCCGTGTGCACAGGAGCAATATCCCCAAAATCGTGTGCAGGGCGCACGTGGCTGTGGGAATCCGACAGAATGGTTAACGCAGGTTTCTGCTATCGCCGCGACCCACCAGCCGGTGGCGGCAAATCGAACAATCACTACGAATGAGAGGTGCACGGTGCAGTCCGAGAACTCTCATGCTTCTGATCGTCACATTCTGGTCATCGCTCACACCGGTCGTGCGGAGTCGCTGACGGCCGCCATCTCGGTGTGCCATCAACTCATCAGCGCAGGCATCGTGCCGGTGCTTGCGCCGGATAGCTACGAAACGATTCTGCAGGCGGAACCCGACCTCTCGCCGGTGCGACGCCTCGGCAACGAAGTCGAAACCGGAGAGCTCGAGCTCGTGATCGTGCTTGGCGGCGATGGCACAATTCTTCGCGCAGCCGAACTGACGCGGGGCTGCAGTGCACCGCTTCTCGGCGTGAACCTGGGTCACGTCGGTTTCTTGGCCGAGAGCGAACGCGAAGAACTCACGTCCACTGTGGAGCGCGCGCTGGCTCGCGATTACCTCGTTGAAGAGCGCATGACGCTGTCGGTGCGCGTGAAGGTCGATTCTGAGGTTGTCTACGAAACCTGGGCGCTGAACGAAGCGACCGTCGAAAAAGCGAGTCGCGAGCGCATGCTCGAAGTGGTCATTGAGGTCGATGGCCGACCGCTTTCCTCATTCGGCTGCGACGGCGTCGTCATGTCCACACCGACCGGCTCTACCGCTTACGCGTTCTCCGCTGGTGGCCCGGTGGTGTGGCCGAGCCTTGATGCTCTCTTGCTTGTTCCTCTAAGCGCTCACGCGCTATTTGCGCGCCCCATTGTCGTGGGGCCAGACTCGGCCCTCGCCGTCGAGGTTCTCGATCGCAATATGGGCATTGGCGTGTTGTGGTGCGATGGCCGACGCGCTTTCGATCTTCCGCGTGGTGCTCGTGTGATCGTGCGACGTTCACCGGTGCCGGTGAGACTAGCCAGACTGTCGCAAGGACCATTCACCGATCGTCTTGTCAAGAAATTCAATTTGCCGGTCAACGGATGGCGTGGGCCAGCATCGGAGGAGGGAACCGACTCGTGATCGAAGAGATCTCCATTCGCGACCTCGGTGTTATCGCTTCAGCACGACTTCCGCTGAGCCCCGGGTTTACCGCGCTCACGGGCGAGACGGGCGCGGGAAAGACGATGGTCGTGACCGCCCTGGGCCTCCTGCTCGGCGAGCGGGCCGATGCTGCCGCCATCCGGGCCGATAGCGATCAAGCATCCGTGGAGGGACGATGGGTCATTGACCCCACGTCTGCGGTCGCTGAGCGCGTGCGCGACGCCGGCGGTGACCTCGACGACGGAGAGCTTCTTCTTGTGCGCACCGTTGCGCGTGAGGGTCGCAGCCGTGCTGTGGTTGGCGGTCGTAGTGCTCCGGTCGGTGTGCTCACCGAGCTGGGCGACCAGCTCGTGGTCGTTCACGGCCAGTCTGAGCAGATCCGCCTCAAGTCGTCGACGGCTCAGCGAAATGCGCTCGACCGTTATGCGGGAGCCGAACTCGCGACCGTGCTCGGGCAGTATCAAACAGTGTTCCGTCGTTGGCAGGCGGCCCAGGGCGAACTCGATGTACTCGTTGCGGAAAGCGATCTTCGCAGTCGCGAGGCTGACGAACTCCGCGTCGCGATCGATGAGATTGAAGCCGCCGACGTGCGTCGCGGCGAAGACGTCGAGCTGACGGAACGAGCCGATCGTCTGGCGAACCTCGAAGGTCTGAGGCTGGCCGCTGAAGGCGCCCACGCGGTGCTGTCGGCGGATGACGCGGAGGAAGGCTCCGATGTAGTGGCCCTGCTTGCCAGCGCCCAACGAGGGCTTGAGCGGGTCGCCGAGCACGACGCGCAACTTGCCGCCATCGCTGAGGCCTTAGCGGCAGCATCCATCACACTGGGAGAAATCTCGACAGATCTTTCTGGCTACCTCGCCGGGCTGGATTCCGATGGTAGCCGCGAACTGGAACAGGTCGAAGATCGTCGCGGCCAACTTGCCGCTCTCGTGCGCAAGCATGGCGTGACCCTCGACGATGTCGTCGATGTGCTCGACACCGGCAGCCAACGCTTGCTGGAACTCGATAATGACTCCACCCGCATCGACGAGCTGCGGGCTCAGGTCGAAGCAGGTCAGTCAGAACTGATCGAGCTCGCAGCCAAGGTGAGCGACGTGCGATCTCGTAGCGCTGCACGGCTTGCTGCCGCGGTCACCGACGAACTCACCCACCTTGCGATGGCCAACGCCGAGATCGTGGTCACGGTCGAAGACCGCAGCGACTATTCGCTGAGCGGCAAAGATGAAGTGGCGATCCTGTTGCAGCCGCACCCGGGAGCACCGCCGCGTCCGCTTGGCAAGGGTGCTTCAGGGGGAGAGCTCTCACGGGTCATGCTCGCGATCGAGGTCGTCATTGCGGGCAACGATCCGGTTCCGACCTTTATTTTCGATGAAGTGGATGCGGGTGTCGGCGGTGCCGCAGCGATCGAAATCGGCAAACGGCTTGCTCTGCTGAGCCGCACCGCCCAAGTGATTGTTGTCACGCACCTGGCCCAAGTGGCCGCGTTTGCCGACAACCACCTCAGCGTCATCAAGGGCGACGACGGATCGGTCACGGCCTCCAGTGTTCACAAGCTTGAGGGGGAGGCGCGCATCGCAGAAATGGCGCGACTGCTCTCGGGATTGCCCGACTCGGAGTCTGGCCTTGCCCACGCCCGCGAGCTTATTCAGACCGCGCACGACCTCGAAAACGCTGCTCTCGGTCGCTGACGTTCGGACACAGTTTCGTGCACAGTTTTGGACTCACTTTCGCGCACACTTTCAGCCACATTTCCGGCCTCGCCGACGGCCTTAGCTGTTAAGCCGATAACGAAACACCCCTGCGCGGCGACAAAACAGCTCAACGAGGCATAGGATGGAACCCCGTGGTGGACAATACAAACGCGGTCGTAACAAAGCACATCTTCGTCACCGGAGGAGTCGTCTCTTCTCTCGGTAAAGGCCTCACGGCGGCGAGTCTCGGAAACCTGCTGACAGCACGCGGGCTCCGCGTCGTCATGCAGAAGCTGGATCCCTATCTGAACGTGGATCCCGGCACTATGAACCCCTTCCAGCACGGTGAAGTTTTTGTCACCGATGATGGCGCCGAAACTGACCTTGACATTGGTCACTACGAGCGCTTCCTCGACATCAAGCTCAACCAGGCAGCCAACGTCACGACGGGCCAGATCTACTCCGAAGTGATCGCCAAAGAGCGTCGCGGCGAGTACCTCGGTGACACCGTGCAGGTCATCCCGCACATCACCGACGAGATCAAGCGCCGTATGCGCCTGCAAGCTGCCGGCCCCTTCAGCGATGAAGACCCGCAGCCCGACGTGATCATCACCGAAATCGGTGGAACCGTCGGCGACATCGAAAGCCTGCCGTTCATCGAATCGGCTCGCCAGGTTCGCCACGAGCTAGGACGCAAGAACGTGTTCTTCGTGCACGTCTCGCTCGTGCCCTTCATGGCAGCCTCTGGTGAGCAGAAGACAAAGCCAACCCAGCACTCCGTTGCTGCATTGCGCTCGATCGGCATCCAGCCTGATGCTCTCGTGCTGCGCAGCGACCGCCCCGTCTCCGAGTCCAACAAGCGCAAGATCGCGCTCATGTGTGACGTTGAAGAAGACGCCGTGGTCAACGCGACCGACGCTTCCAGCATCTACGACATCCCTGAAATGCTGCACAGCCAGGGCCTCGACGCCTACATCATCAACCAGCTCGGGCTCGAAGCAAAGTCAGTGAACTGGGATGGCTGGAGCGAACTGCTCGAAGCCGTGCACAACCCCAAGAACGAGGTCTCCATTGGTCTCGTGGGCAAGTACATCGACCTGCCCGATGCGTACCTCTCGGTCACCGAAGCACTGCGCGCCGGTGGGTTCGCCAACAGCGCCAAGGTCAACATCCGTTGGGTTCCCTCTGACGAGTGCGAAACTCCCGAAGGCGCGGCCAAACAGCTTTCCGATCTCGACGGAATTATCGTTCCCGGTGGCTTCGGCGTGCGCGGCATCGAAGGCAAGCTGGGCGCCCTGAAGTTCGTTCGTGAGAACGGCATCCCCGCCCTCGGAATCTGCCTTGGCCTGCAGTGCATGGTTATCGAATACGCTCGCGATATGGCGGGCCTCGAAGGCGCATCCTCAACGGAATTCGATGCCGACAGCAAGTACCCGGTGATCGCGACGATGGCCGAGCAAGTCGACATCATCGCGGGTGGAGACATGGGCGGCACGATGCGTCTCGGTCTCTACAACGCCAACCTTGAGCCCGGCTCCATCGTTGAAGAAATCTACGGAGCGCCGACGGCCGCCGAGCGTCACCGTCACCGCTACGAAGTCAACAACGAATACCGCCAGCAGATTGCGGATGCCGGACTGAAGTTCTCGGGAATTTCGCCCGACCGCACCCTCGTCGAATTCGTCGAGTTGCCGCGCGAGGTGCACCCCTACTACGTGGGAACGCAGGCTCACCCCGAGCTGCTCTCGCGCCCCAACCGTGCCCACCCGCTGTTCCGTGGACTGGTCGCCGCTGCAATCGAGCGCCAAAAGTCCAGCCGCCTCTTTGAGGTGACTGAGCAGGATGATGCATAACGAACTCAGCGACGACCGCGTCACACCGGAGCTGCTGAGCGCCGAAACGGTGTTCGCTGGCCACGTGTGGAACGTAGACCGCGAGCGTTTTCAACTCGACGGTTCTGCGATCACTCGCGAATTTGTGAACCACACCGGCGCCGTTGCGGTGCTGGCCATGGATGAGCGCGACCGGGTGCTCCTGATCAAGCAGTACCGGCATCCGGTGCGCTTGCGTGATTGGGAATTGCCGGCTGGCTTGCTCGATGTCGTGAACGAGTCACCGCTGTTGGCGGCTCAGCGCGAATTGGCCGAAGAAACCGACCTGCAAGCCGAATCGTGGCATGTGCTCAGCGAGATGCTGACCTCGCCAGGCGGAAGCAATGAAGCGGTGCGCATTTACTTGGCCCGTGGCGTGAGCGCGACTGGGGAAGTGTTTGACCGCTATGCGGAAGAAGCCGGTATTGAGCTGCGCTGGGTTCCGCTGGAGGATGCCGTTGAGGCGGTTCTCGAGCGGCGCGTGCAGAACTCGATCCTGTGCCTCGGTCTCTTGGCGGCGCAACTCGGACGCGACCGTGGCTGGAACACGCTAGGCGCACCAGACGCACCGTGGCCGCGGCATCCGCGAAACTACGCTGAATAGCCTCTCGCGGTAGGTTGAGCGACATGACCGAGCCGGCGCGCCCCGTAGCGAAAAGCGCGATTGCAATCGCCGCAGAACGCTATCTGCGGCATCTGGCGATCGAACGCGGTCTTTCGGCGAACACTCTCGCAGCGTATCGCCGCGATCTTGACGGCTATCTGGCGTTTCTCAGTACGCGCGGTCTCAGCACGCCCGCCGCAGTGTCAGCGGATGACGTGACCGCCTTTGCGCACAGCTTGCGAGTGAATGCCGAGCGTCCGCTCGCGGCCTCCTCGGTCGCGCGCATGCTGTCGACAGTGCGCGGGCTGCACACGTTTTTCGTCGACGAATCGCTCGCGGTGGAGGACGTCGCGCATACCGTCGCGATTCCGAAGCAAGCGATGCGATTGCCGAAGGCGATCACGATCGACCAGATGGTTGCCGTTCTGGCATCCTTCCCGGGCGATGAGGTCATTTCGCTTCGCAACACTGCGCTGCTTGAGCTTCTCTATGCCACCGGTGCCCGCGTTTCTGAGGTCACGGCACTCAACGTCGACGACATGATCGACGGCGACATTGTGCGCCTGCTCGGCAAGGGCAACAAGCAGCGCATCGTTCCCGTCGGCAGTTTTGCGCAGTCGGCTATCGAGAAGTACCTCGTGCGTGCTCGTCCCGTGCTCTCGGCGAAGGGGGCGGCCACCCCGGCGTTGTTTCTCGGGGCGCGGGGAGCTCGGCTGTCTCGCCAAAACGTGTGGCTGATCATCCAGGCCGCTGCCGAGCGTGCAGAACTTGAGATCGATATCTCGCCGCACACCTTTCGGCACTCCTTTGCGACGCACCTTCTTTCGGGCGGTGCCGACGTTCGCGTAGTGCAGGAACTGCTGGGGCACTCCTCGGTGGCGACAACCCAGATTTACACCATGGTCACCGCTGACACGCTGCGTGACATGTACACGACGGCGCATCCGCGAGCACGTTAGCGAGCGCCGGGGGAGTGACGGGATGCCGTTGCTGGCTGATCGGCGACCCCGCTAACCCGCGTGTCGCGCTGCCAAACCTTCAACCTTTGGTAGAGGCGACCCTGCCGTGTCCGCGCGTGGGAGCGCGGGCTGCGACGGATGCGCGACGTAAACTTTTGGTATGACGACACAGCGCGAGAACGAATCGACGCTGGCGGGGTTGGATGTTCAGGCAATGGGCCCAACCGGCCGGCCGCTCACGGTTTTTCCGGAACCCCCACCGCTCACGGGCCACGGCCCGGCACGCATTATTTCGTTGTGCAACCAAAAGGGTGGCGTCGGCAAGACAACCACCACGATTAACCTTGGCGCCTCGTTCGCTGAATATGGCCGCCGCGTGTTGGCCATCGACTTCGACCCTCAGGGTGCGCTCTCGGCGGGCCTTGGCGTTCCCACTCACGATGTGCCCACGATCTACGACCTGCTGCTCGGCACGATCAAGAACCCGGCAGAAGCGATCGTTCACACCAAAGTGCCCGGTCTCGATGTCATCCCAGCCAACATCGACCTCTCGGCCGCTGAAGTGCACCTCGTCAATGAGGTCGCTCGCGAAACGATCCTGGCGCGCGTACTGCGCAAGGTCAGCGACCAGTACGACGTAATCCTCATCGACTGCCAGCCTTCGCTCGGTTTGCTCACCGTCAATGCGCTGACGGCAGCTCACGGCGTGCTCATTCCGCTCGAATGCGAATTCTTCGCGCTGCGCGGTGTTGCCCTGCTCGTGGAGACAATCGAGAAGGTTCAGGATCGCCTGAACCCCGCGATCAAGCTCGATGGCATCCTCGCGACAATGTTTGACGCGCGCACCCTGCACTCGCGTGAAGTGCTCGAACGCGTTGTCGAAAACTTTGGAGACGACGTTCTCGAGACCGTTATCGGTCGCACCGTGAAGTTCCCGGATGCCAGCGTGGCCGGTGCCCCCATCACGACCTTCGCCCCCGACCACTCTGCGGCGCACTCCTACCGCCAGGTGGCGCGAGAACTGATCGCCCGTGGCGCCGTCGCCTAGCGACGTGGACGAGACCGAGGCATCCGCACCAGGATTTTCGGTCTCTCTCAACAACTTCAACGGTCCATTCGACCTGCTGCTGTCGCTCATCACCAAGCATGAGCTCGACATCACCGAGGTGTCGCTGTCGCGCATCACAGATGAGTTCATTGCGTACCTGCGCGATTTCGAATCCGACAACGGATCGGATGACATCGACGAGCTCGATCAGGCCAGCGAATTTTTGGTCGTTGCTGCCACGCTGCTCGACCTCAAGGTTGCCGGGCTTCTTCCGCAGGGTGAGCTCGTGGATGCCGAAGACGTCGCGCTGCTCGAAGCGCGCGACCTGCTCTTTGCGCGTCTGCTGCAGTACCGCGCGTTCAAACAGGCGAGCGACTGGTTTGGTTCGCACTTCGAGGCGGAAGCGACGCGCACCGTGCGATCGGTGCGCTTGGAAGAGAAGTACCGCACTCAAACTCCCGAACTCGTGTGGACGCTCAGCCTCGACGATTTCGCCGCCCTCGCGTTCACGCCGCGCGAGATTCCGAGCGTGGGACTCGACCATTTGCACGCACCGCTCATCAGCATCCGCGAACAGGCTGCGCATGTCGTCGCGCTGTTGCGCGCGGGGGAGCCGAAGACGTTCCGCCAATTGATCGCCGGCGCCGAGTTGAAGGGCGTTGTTGTGGCGCGCTTCTTGGCTGTGCTTGAGCTGTATCGCGGCGGCAATGTTGCCTTTGAACAGATCGAACCCTTAGGCGAACTGACCGTGCGCTGGACTGCAGAACACTGGTCAGACGATAGCCTCGCTAATCTGGGAGCAGATTATGGAAACTGACGAACATACAGCCACCCCCGTTGTCGACCTCGCCCGCGGGCTCGAGGCGATCTTCATGGTTGCCGACCAGCCGCAGAGCCTCGTGAGCCTCGCAACGGCCCTGAACGCACCCGTGGCGGCGATCCGCAAGACAATCACTGCACTGTGCGCCGATTTCGACGGTGAAGGCGATGGCCCGCGACGCGGTTTTGAACTCCGCGAAGTCGGTGGCGGCTGGCGAATTTATGTGCGCGAAGACTACGACTCGGCCGTGCGCGACTTTGTTTATACGCAAAACCCATCGCGGTTGAGTCAGGCTGCGCTGGAGACTCTTGCGGTGATTGCATACAAGCAACCGATCAGCCGGGGAGCCATTGCTGCCGTGCGTGCGGTGAATGTTGACTCAGTAGTGCGTACGCTACTGAGTCGAGGACTTATTACGGAAGCGTTTACCGACAACGAGACGGGCGCCATCCACTACGAAACAACGGAGCTCATGCTCGTACAATTGGGGATCAACTCCATTGCTGAGCTGCCTCCCATCTCGCCACTTTTATCTGATGGTACGGACGGTTTTGATGAACAACGCTAATGGCTCAGGCCCCAGCAATCCCGAGGGCGAACGCCTTCAAAAAGTAATGGCCGCTGCCGGTGTGGCATCGCGTCGCGTTTCGGAAGACTTGATCTACCAGGGCCGCGTTGCGGTCAACGGCAAGGTCGTTGAAGAAGCTGGCCGTCGCGTGAAGCCGACCGACCGCGTGACGGTAGACGGTAGTGCGATCCAGCTCGACACCACCAAGCGCTACGTGATGCTCAACAAGCCCGTCGGCGTGGTGAGCTCCATGTCCGACGAGAGCGGTCGCCCCGACCTGATGCAGTACACCGGCAACTACGACGAACGACTCTTCAACGTCGGCCGTCTCGACGTGCAGACCTCTGGCTTGCTCGTCCTCACGAACGACGGCGAGCTTGCCCACGTGCTCGCCCACCCCTCTTTCGGCGTGATGAAGACCTACATCGCCAAGGTCGAAGGCACCGTGAGCGCTCAAACAATTTCGCAGCTCATGAAGGGCATCGAGCTTGAGGACGGCCCGATCGCCGTCGACAAGGCGCGATCGCTCGGCCGAGCATCCAACGACCAGACAATGGTGGAGCTCACCCTGCACTCGGGCCGCAACCGCATTGTGCGCCGGATGATGGAAGAAGTTGGCCACCCGGTAATCGAACTCGTTCGTCGCCAGTTTGGGCCGCTTAACCTCGGAAGCCTCGGATTGGGAAAGACTCGCAACCTCACGAAGGTGGAGTTGGGTGCAGTGCTGACGATTGCCCGCGAGGCCGAGGAACAGTCGTGAACCTAGGCCGCATCACTGGGCAAGTACGCATCGTTGGTGCGGGATTGCTCGGTGCCAGCATCGGCCACGGCCTGCGGGCCAAGGGCGTCGATGTGATTTTGCACGATGCGTCGCGCTCTAACGCAACCCTCGCGATTGACTATGGCGCTGGTCGTGCGCCGCAGGCTGACGATAAGCCGACGCTCGTGATTGTGGCGGTTCCGCCGGATGTCACCGCCGAGGTTGTCGCTCGCGAACTCATTGCTTGGCCGCGTGCCACGGTGACGGATGTCGCGAGCGTGAAGGTGGGCGTGCTCGAGGAACTCATTGCGCTGGGTGCCGATCTTGATCGCTACGTTGGCTCGCATCCTCTCGCCGGACGCGAACGTGGCGGCGCCATTGCGGCCCGCGCGGACCTGTTCATCGGTCGGCCCTGGGTCATCGGCAGGGGAGAGCCCTTCCGTCGTCGCGCGGTCGAAGATGTTGTCATCGAGCTGGGTGCTATTCCCGTCGCGATGTCAGCCTCCGATCACGACAACGCGGTGGCTCTGATTTCGCACGTTCCCCAAGTGGTGGCGAGTTTGCTCGCGCATCGGTTGGCGGGAGCATCCGATGCCGCTGTTGCTCTTGCTGGTCAAGGGCTGCGCGACACGACCCGCATTGCCTCGAGCGCCCCCGAGCTGTGGGTGCAGATTCTGGGGGCAAACTCGGGCCCCGTTGCGGAGATTTTGCGCGAGCTGCAGACCGAGCTCGGTGTGGCGATTGAGGCGCTCGAGACTCCGGATGCTCCGGGTGCCCGTCGTGCCCTCGCCGAAGTTTTGGCCGGCGGCAACGCCGGAGTCGCGCGGATTCCCGGCAAGCACGGAACGAGCAAGCACTACAGCCAACTCGTCGTCATGGTCGACGACAAGCCAGGCGAGCTCGCCCGACTGCTCACCGAAATCGGCGAAGCCGACGTGAACATGGAAGACTTGCGCCTTGAGCATTCACCGGGTGCCCAGTTCGGTTTGGCTGAAATCTCGGTGCTGCCCGAAAAGGAAGCCGTATTGATAAGCGAGCTTGAAGCTCGTGGTTGGAAGATTGCAGAGACTTTCGCGTGAACAAGAACCCGTCGTTTGTTGTGGTGGCCGTTGATGGCCCGGCCGGCAGCGGAAAGTCGAGTGTGTCGAAAGCGACTGCTCGCGAACTCGGCTTCGACTACCTCGACACTGGCGCTGCCTACCGCGGTTTTGCCCTGCACTGCCTCGAGCGCGGTGTCGACACCCTCGGGCCCGGTGACGTCATCGAGACGCTCCCACGTTTTGAGTACTCGATCGGGATTGACCCTGACAACTACTTTGTGAAGGTCGACTCGGAGATCGTGACCGACGACATCCGCGAACCCCGCATCACGGGCGTTGTCTCGAACATCGCACGCGTGCCCGAAGTGCGGCAGTACATGGTCGACCTGTTCCGCAGCATCATCGCGGGGAGCGAAAAACCCGGAATTGTGGTCGAAGGACGCGACATCACGACCGTGGTTGCACCGGACGCTCAGGCTCGAATTCTGCTCACAGCCAGTGAAGAAGCTAGGATGGGAAGACGTGCGGCCGAACTCTCCGGAGAATCGAGCACGACAACCGCGCAACAACTCAGTTATCGAGATGCGCAGGACTCCAAAGTCGTGGACTTCATGAACGCCGCCGATGGAGTCATCACCATTGATTCCACCAATCTTGACTTCGATCAAACCGTGACGGCCGTCGCGAGTTTTGTTCGCTCCAGCATGTAAACAAAGGACTACCCATGGCCGATCATTCGCCCGCCGAAGACGACTTTCCCGAACTGAACCCAGATCTGGTTGAGCGTCTTTCGGGAATGAACGAAGAAGAGGCTGCTCAGCGCACGTCTGCGCTCCGCGCCGGCCTGAGCGACTACGACCTCGAAGACGACGACCTCGCGGTTCTCGACTCCGCATCCGATGATCCGGATGCCATCTACTACCTGCCTGCCCTGCCGGTTTTGGCGATCGTTGGTCGCCCGAACGTCGGCAAGTCAGCTCTCGTGAACCGCATCATCGGTCGTCGTGAAGCTGTTGTGGAGGACACCCCCGGTGTAACCCGCGACCGCGTCAACTACAAGGCCGAGTGGAACAACCGTCACTTCACCATCGTCGACACCGGCGGCTGGGAGCCCGACGCTAAGGGCATCGACGCTTCTGTTGCTGCCCAGGCTGAGATCGCTATCGACCTCGCCGACGCTGTGCTCTTTGTTGTGGATGCCACGGTTGGCCCCACCTCCACCGACGAGCACGTCGTGCGCATGCTTCGCGCCACCAAGAAGCCCGTGATTTTGGTCGCCAACAAGGTTGACGACATCCACCAGGAATCGGATGCCGCAGCGCTCTGGAGCCTCGGCCTTGGTCAGCCGTGGCCGTCATCCGCCGTTCACGGCCGTGGTGTTGCTGACCTGCTCGACCACGTGCTCACGGTTCTGCCGAAGATTTCGACCGTCGCCAAGGAAGAAGTGGGTGGCCCGCGCCGCGTTGCTATCCTCGGTCGCCCGAACGTCGGCAAGTCGAGCCTGCTGAACAAGACTGCTGGCGAAGAGCGCGTTGTTGTCAACGACCTCGCCGGCACGACTCGCGACCCGGTTGACGAGCAGATTGAGCTCGGCGGCAAGTTCTGGCGCTTCGTTGACACGGCCGGCATCCGTCGTCGTGTTGCTTTGGCGCAGGGCGCTGACTTCTATGCAACGCTGCGCACCAGCGCTGCACTGGAAAAGGCTGAAGTCGCTGTTGTCATCTTCGATGTCAGCCAGCCGCTCAGCGTTCAAGACCTCAAGATCGTTGACCTCGTGCTCGAATCGGGCCGTGCGCTCGTTTTGGCCTTCAACAAGTGGGACCTTCTCGACGACGAACGTCGCGACCTGCTCGAGCGAGAAATCGACAAGGACCTCGCGCACGTCGCCTGGGCTCCTCGCGTGAACATCTCGGCTAAGACCGGTCGTCACATGGAGAAGCTCGTTCCGGCTCTTGAGCTGGCGTTGGCCTCGTGGGATACCCGCATTCCGACCGGTAAGTTCAACGCGCTTCTGGCCGAACTTACGCAGGAGCACCCTCACCCGCTTCGTGGTGGCAAGCAGCCGCGCATCCTCTTTGGTACGCAGGCATCGAGCCGCCCGCCAACGTTCGTGCTCTTCACAACCGGGTTCTTGGACCCGCAGTACCGTCGATTCATTACGCGTCGACTGCGCGAGATCTTCGGCTTCGATGGCAGCCCCATCCAGGTCAACATGCGTGTGCGTGAGAAGCGCAAGCGCAAGTAGGTTCTCGAGGTCACAAGCTTCGGCTTAACGCCAAACGGCGAGCCGCTCTCTTTCGAGAGGGGCTCGCCGTTTGTGCGTTAACCGCTGGGGTGTGACGCCCGGGGTGTGACGCCCGGGGTGTGACGCCCGGAGTGTGACGCCCGGGAGTGAGCGGATGCCGGTTGGCGGTCCGCTCACACCGTGCAGTTAGTGAGCGACAGGGGCGTCGCTCGGAGCCGTTTCGGATTCGGGACGCTTCACGAAGAACGTGGCGACGATCGCGAAGAGCGAGATGATGCCGCCGGCCATGAACGCGAGGCGCACACCACCAGCAAGCGCTGTGGCCTCTGGCGCGCCTTCAGCGGCAAGGGCGACCGACTGCACCGTGAGGAGCGCGATGAACAGCGCGGTGCCTGCAGCGCCGGCAAGTTGCTGCACGGTGCTGATGGTGGCGCTGCCGTGCGAGTACAGGTGTGGCTTGAGCGTGCCCAGTGCCGAGGTGAAGAGCGGCGTGAACATGAAGGCGAGTCCGATGCTCATGGGTACGTGGATGGCGACGACCATGAACGGTGAGCTGGTTTCGGAGAGCAGCGTGAAGCTCCACAACGATGCGCTCACCAGTATCGAGCCCGGAATCATGAGGGGGCGCGGGCCGACTTTGTCGTAGAGGCGGCCAACGAAGGGGCTCAAGAACCCCATGACGAGGCTGCCGGGCAGTACGAGCAGTCCGCTCTGGATGGGTTCGAGCCCGAGAACGTTTTGCGTGAACATGGGCAGCAGGATGATGGTGCCGAAGAGGGCGGCCATCATGACCATCATGAGGCCGATTGCGACGGCAAAGCCGGGGGCAGCGAAAGTGCGCAGGTCGAGAAGAGCACTGTCTGTTTTCTGCAGCTTCAGCTGGCGGATGATGAACAACACGAGACTGATGGCGCCGGCGCTGATGGGGATGGCTGGGGCGATGAGAACAGAGTCTCCGGCGGCTGATTCTCCGAGGCTGGAGAGCCCGTAGATCAGGCCGGAGAAGGCGATGGCCGAGAGGATGACCGACAGCATGTCAATCGATACCTTGCGGGGGTCGGTGACGTTCTTTACCTTCGTGATGCCGAGCAGGAGAGCGGTGACAGAGATGGGGATCATGACGATGAAGACCCAGCGCCAGTCGAAGACGGCCAAGACGAGGCCAGCAACGGTTGGTCCGACGGCAGGGGCCATCGACATGACGATGGAAACGTTGCCCATGGTCTTGCCACGAGTTGCGGCAGGAACCAGAGTCATCACGGTTGTCATCAGCAGGGGGAGCATCATGGCGGTACCGGAGGCTTGAATCACCCGTCCCACAATCAGCACGGCAAAGGTGGGCGCCATAGCCCCCAGCAGAGTTCCGATGGTAAAGAGAGACATTGCGGTGATGAAGATGCCACGCGTCGTGAAGCGTTGGATGAGGAATCCGGTAATCGGAATCACCACGGCCATCGTGAGCATGAACGACGTCGACAACCACTGAGCGGTGCTCGGCTCGATGTTGAGGTCTTCCATGATGCGGGGGATCGCCACGACGAGCGAGGTTTCGTTGAGGAACACCACGAAGGTGGCAGCGAGCATCAGGCCGATGACCAAACGGTTGCGGCCGCTGTTATCGACCGGGCTGGCTGGCCCGTCATCGTTGGGGTCAAAAAGAGGGATGCTGCCGGTGATCGGCGCCGTGCTGGTCATAGAAATCCTGTCGTGTGTGAAGCGGTAGGACGAAGCAGCAGCCGGGATTGAAAAGGGTGCACAGATCTCGCGTCATCTTTATTGTCGCTTGGTGCAACGACATCCGGCACTGAAATAGTCCACATTGCCTTTCGCCTGAGGCGAACACGACACCGTGCCAAGCCGCTATCGTTGAGGCACAACTTGTGACACGGGGTGCCCTGCGGGGCTGAGAACACACCCGTCGAACCTGATCTAGTTAGAACTAGCGAAGGGATGTCGTGCATGTCGCGTACGCCACCAAACTTTTTGACCGCCACTCAAGATGCGCTCGAGGCGGTGAGATCGACGTCGCCTCTCGTGCAGTGCATCACCAATAGTGTGGTGGTGGGCTTCACTGCCAATGCGTTGCTTGCTGTGGGAGCAGCGCCGGCCATGGTGGATATCCCGGAAGAAGCCGGCATGTTCGCTGGCGTGGCATCCGGAGTGCTCATCAATCTCGGTACCTGTCGCGAAGAGCAGCGCGCTGCAGCCCTTGAAGCTGCACCGGCCGCCAATGCTGCCGGAACGCCCTGGGTGCTCGACCCGGTCGCCATAGGGGCTCTGCCGGTGCGCACACCACTCGCGTATCGCCTGCGTGACCTCGGGCCTTCCATCGTGCGGGGCAACGCCTCAGAGATTCTGGCGCTCGCCGAATTGGGCACGGGAGGTCGAGGCGTCGACAGCACGAGCAGTGTGGATGCCGCGCTCACCGCCTCCCAGATGCTCGCGCGGGTGACCGGCGGTGTCGTCGCGGTATCGGGTGCGACGGACATGGTGACCGATGGCGTGAGTGTCGTGAGGCTCTCTAACGGGCATCCGGTGCTGACCAAGGTGACGGGTGGTGGCTGTGCGCTTGGCGCGATCATGGCGGCGTTTGCGGCGGTGACTCCGGATGCGCTGACTGCTGCTGTTGCGGCGACGAGCGTGTACACGGTAGCGGCCGACCTCGCGGCGGAGCGTTCGGCACTGCCGGGAAGCTTTGCGGTAGCGCTGTTGGATGCCCTGAGCGAAGTCTCGGTGGACGATATTGCAGAACGGGGGGTCATCGCATGAGCGGCTTCCGAGAGAGTTTCGACCTTTCCACTTATTTAGTGACGGATTCGGCTCAGGCGAAAGCTGCCGGGCATGACCTCGTTGATCTCGTGTACGAGGCTGTGGCCGGGGGAGTGACGATCGTGCAGCTGCGCGAGAAGGACATGCCCGCCCGCGACTTCCTTGATCTGGTGCTTCGAGTGTCTACGGCGGTGGCGCTGAAGGTGCCCGTGCTCGTCAATGACCGAGTCGATGTCTATCTCGCTGCGCGCGAGATGGGTGCTCGGGTTGCTGGGGTGCATGTCGGGCAGGGCGATCTGCCCGCAGCGTCGGTGCGGGCGCTCGTAGGCCCGGGGGCGATTGTGGGTCTGAGCGCATCGACTGACGACCAACTGTACGACGCCAGTGTGGGGTCGGCGGGTGTCGACTATGTCGGCATCGGGGCCTTGCACCCCACGACGACAAAGAAGGACGCTCCGGATGCTCTCGGGCACGATCACATGGCCGAGCTCATTGCGGCGAGTAAGCGACCGACCGTGGCGATCGGTGGGGTGGGGCCGGATGACCTCGCGCTGCTGCGTGCGGGCGGTGCAGACGGTGCTGCAGTGGTGTCTGCCATCTGTGGTGCGGCTGATCCGCGAGAGGCGGCTCGCGCGCTCGCCGCAGCGTGGGCTGGCGTACCAGCGGCCGAAGACGAAGGAGAAGACGCATGAGCGGGGCACGGAGCGGGCTACGGGACCAGACACGGAGCGAAAGCGGTAGCGGTCTGCGGGTTCCTCGCGTTCTGAGCATTGCTGGCAGCGATCCTTCGGGTGGTGCGGGTATCCAGGCCGATCTGAAGTCGATCGCGGCCAATGGTGGCTACGGGATGGCGGCCATCACGGCTCTGACGGCGCAGAACACGCAGGGGGTGCGCGGACTGCATGTGCCGCCCGCTGAGTTCTTGCGCGAGCAACTGGATGCGGTGAGCGACGATGTGGCAATCGATGCCGTGAAGATTGGCATGCTCGGCACCGTCGAGGTTGTCGGTGTCGTGCGGGCGTGGCTTGAGGCTGCGCGGCCTCCGTTGGTCGTGCTCGACCCGGTGATGGTCGCTACGAGTGGCGACCGACTGCTCGATGCCGAAGCCGAGCAGGCGCTGCGCGACCTGGTGCGGGTGTGTGACCTTGTCACGCCGAATATTCCTGAGCTCGCGATCATCGCCGCAGAACCCGCCGCTGAGACGTGGCCTGAGGTGCTGGAGCAGGCGGCGCGAGTCTCTGCCTCCTACGGGGTGCGCGTACTGGCCAAGGGCGGACACTTGAGCGGGGCCGAGGCTCCGGACGCGCTGGTGGATGCCCGTTCCGGGAATGCTGCTGTCGTGACCGAGTTTGCTGGCATCCGTATAGAGACCAGCAACACCCACGGAACTGGCTGTTCGCTGTCGAGTGCGCTCGCAACCCGGATTGCGGCCGGCGGTGAGTGGGCTGCTGCTGTGGGGGAGTCGAAGCGGTGGTTGAGCGAGAGCATCCGTGCCGGTGCGGCGTTGCAGGTGGGGAGCGGGCGTGGTCCGATTAGCCACTTTGCGGGGTCGTGGGAGCGCGGAGGCGTAGAGACGGCGCTGACCGCGGCTGAGGTGCGCGAGCAGTGGTGGGCAGAGATCGCTTCCGTGCGGGCTGAGATCGACAATGGTGACTTTGTGCGGGCGCTGGGGGATGGTTCTCTCGACCGGGGCGACTTCGTCTGGTACCTGGCTCAGGATGCGCTCTACCTGCGCGATTATGCGCGGGCGCTCGCCGAAGCTGCCCGGCTGGCACCCACGGCGGCGGAGCAAGCGTTCTGGGCATCGAGTGCTGAGGGCTGCATCGTGACGGAGCTGCAATTGCACGAGTCGTGGTCTGTGGCCGATGAGCTGTTCGCGGCTTCGCCCAGTGCGACCACCACCGGGTACCTGAACCATCTGCTGGCGACGGCAGCTCGTGGTGACTACGCGGTCCTTGCCGCAGCCCTGTTGCCGTGCTTCTGGGTCTACCACGACGTCGGGTCGCGACTGCACCCGCTGGCGCACCCGGAGCACCCCTACGCCGACTGGCTGACCACGTATGCCGACGACGCGTTCACGGATGCCACAGAGCAGGCCATCACGATAGTGACGGCGCTCGCCGCAGACGCTACCCCGGCGGTTCGGGATGCGATGCTCACGGCTTTCGTGGCATCGACGGAGCATGAACGCGAGTTCTTCGCCGCCGCGCACGGCATCTCGTCTCACTGATTTGGCCGGAGTTGCCGTTTTGGCGCAAAACTGAACATCGGCGCTCAGATTTCGCGGTAAGCTATTCGAGTTGTCGCGGGCTGTAGCGCAGCTTGGTAGCGCACCTGACTGGGGGTCAGGGGGTCGCAGGTTCAAATCCTGTCAGCCCGACAATGTGCCCCGGATTTCTCACGAAGTCCGGGGCTTTTTCTATGCCCAAGCACCTTCGGATTGTGGCCTCGCGCTTAGTTCGAGCACGAAAATGGTTTATCCCAGACGCGGTCTGGCTAACATGAGACATCAGGTGAGCGAAGCTTACTATTGCCATGTTGGAGGCGGTCCAAGGTGAAAACGAAAATCAAGGTTGGGGATGTCTTTATCATTCCTGCTGGCGATGGTCGCGCAGGCGTGGGGCAAGTGGTGGGAGTGTATGGTAAGAGTGACTACTATTTCGCGATCTTTGACACCGTTGTCCCGCTGGAAGTTTCGGACGAGAGAGCAATAGAGGCGCTCAAATCGCCGTTGCTTTTCCTTGGGTTGTCGTTAGACGCCAAAATCTTTTTTGGAGATTGGCCCGTCGTAGCGCACGCGGAAGTGGACCCGTCGATCTTGCTTCCTGCATACAAAGTCTCTATGGGAACCATAGATAATATTCACGTAATTGACTACACAGGCACTCGGAGTCGTCCGGCCACTGAGGCCGAAGTTGACCTCTTGGAGTTCCGGTCGACCGTCTCTCCTGTGCGATTCGAGCGGGCTTTGCGAGCTTCTTTAGGTTTGGAACCGTGGTTAGAGCTGTTCGACAAGCTGAAGCCCAACGAGCTGACTACGACCGCGGCACTCTTCGACTGAATGGCTGCTGTGGTTGGCCCACAGGAATCGTCTCTTGCAGAATCACGATTGGACCAAGGTTTTAGAAAATGACCATTTTTGAACAGCCCCATCCTGCTTTTCTTTCGACGACTCGTGCCGGAATGTGTGCGCTGTGGGAACCGTCGCGTTTCACCCATGTGACTGACTTGGACGCGTGGGAGGATGCGTTCGATAACGACGAATCGATCATAAAGATGATAAAAGAGGGTGCCCTTGTTCCTCTGAACGTGGGTGGGAACTCAACTTTTAAGATTGAAGTTCGTTCCGAAGCGCTCACCGAAAGAGAACAGAGGCTACGACTCGTTACATCGGAGCCCTATCTGCTGAAGACCGAGGGGCTGATACAGGTGGGTGCCCTAGAAGAAATTGGTTCGCTCATGGGGGGCGGGACTGAAATCGCTGTGGGCAAAGGGATTTATGCGGTCACCGTCCATCTGATTGATTGGGTGTCGGAACCGGACGCGCGAGATGCTTCCAGGGAGGCTTCCCCGGATGCGCTGCCAGATTTCATTGTGCAACTTGCCTTGATCGCGCCCGGTAGTGCACCTGTTTTCCGAACTGAAGTGCTTACTTTTCCGCCCCCGCCCGCCGATCTAGCGGCCGGCGTTCAACATGAGTGAAACTAGTTGCTCAGGTGCTGGAAGGGACCCGCAGTGAAGAAGATCGTTATCGGGGATGTATTTATCGTCCCTACGGGTGATGGTCGTGCAGGCGTGGGGCAAGTGGTGGGATTGTATCGAAAGAGCTACTACTATTTCGCTATCTTTGACGCTGTGCTCCCTCTCGAAGTTGCGGCCGAGAGAGCAATAGAGGCGCTCACGTCGCCGGTGCTTTTTCTCGCGCTGTCTTTGGACGCCAAAATCTATGTAGGGCACTGGACGGTAGTGACGCGGACGGCTGTGCATGCTGCGGTGCGTCTCCCCGCCTACAAAGTCGCAATGGGAACTATAGATAATATCCACGTAATTGACTATTCAGGCACGCGAAGCCGACCCGCGACTCGGGCTGAAATCAACTTCTTGCAGTACCGGAGAACAGTGGCCCCCGCCATATTGGAAGGGGCGCTTCGCGCGTCTTTGGGCTTGGAGCCCTGGCATCAAGAATTGGATGAACTCAAGCCTGACTGGGTGATCACCACATCCGCGTTTTTCAAGTAACCGCGAGCGTTGTGAGAGGAAAAATGAAGTGAGCTTTGTGCGATTGGCCACCGTGGCGCCGGATCTTGTGGAAGAGATATCCCAGCGTGACGGCTCCGAGCTAAGTGCTATATCGAGCGCTGTCGTGGCTTGGGCGCTCGGGCAGGTGAAGATAGGGGATCCTCGCCTCGTCGTAGCGCTCTCCGCTCTGAAGGAGCGGCGCGTGAGTGATCGAGTTCGTGACCAGCTGTGGGAGCTTGTTCAAGAACTGGATGAGTTGGCCTGGGATCTTCAGGAGTCAGAAGCGGGTGATGAAACCCTTGTGGAATACGCCCACGCGTTTGCCCGAGCGCGTGCGGTGAACGCTCTCTGCTATGCCCTCATAGCGCCCGCATCGTCTGAATCGGTCGCTGATTGCCTGTACGAAGCTCAGGCAGCCACCGGTGACGTGAACGGTTTGCGAAACGTCGTTCGTCAAGCCTTGCCCAACACTAACCCAACACTTTGAATCGGTATTGCTTCGAAATCGTCAGTAATTGGCAGAACCATTTTCGATCAAGGACGCCTTAGATCCCCTATGTTTCCGCGGTTTCCGGCACCGTCCGGTATTCCGCAGACCCCACGATTCTGAGTCAGGGGGTCGCAGGTTCAAATCCTGTCAGCCCGACAATGTGCCCCGGACTTTTCACGAAGTCCGGGGCTTTTTCTATGGGATTTTGCGACGCCGTATGCAACCCAACACCAACCCGACACTTTGAGTAGCTGAGCCGCTGACGATTGCACCATGCGTCGCATTGCCGCGTGAATCGTTGCTGATCAGGCACTCTACAGGCCAGCCCATAGCCAATTGCAAGATTTGGCTGAGATGGTGGCTTTCGGTCAGACCGGCCGCTCAAACGCTTGGAGCCCCATATGTCTCAGCAAGCCAGATCCACTCTGATCGCAGGCGTTGCTGCTGCATCGTTGCTCGTACTCGCGGGGTGTTCGAACACTTCCGCGGAGGTGTCAGAGTCGACTTCGTCCGTGCCGTCGTCGACATCGGTACCCAGTGATTCTGTTGCTGAAGAGCAAACATTTACCGCGGACGTATGGGCTGACAACTGGTTCGCTCTTTACGTCAATGGCGAACTCGTGGGCGAAGACTCGGTGCCAATTACAACCGAACGCTCCTTCAACAAGGAGACCATAACCTTCACAGCAAGCTACCCGCTCACGATCGCAATCGAGGCCAAAGACTTCAAGGAGACCGACTCCGGGCTCGAATACATTGGGGAGCCGAACCAGCAGATGGGAGACGGAGGGCTGATCGCACAGGTCACTGACGATGCCGGCTCTGTGGTCGCGGTGACGAACTCGTCGTGGTCATCGTTGGTGACCCAACGGGCTCCGCTAGACACGAGCTGCGAAAATTCGAGTGCCCCGGATGTGGAGTGCACGTTCACCGAGACCGAGGCCGACGCGGATTGGTTCACCGACGGCTACGACTCCACCAGCTGGAATTTCGCGTCGGAGTTCACTGCCGCCGAAGTCGGCCCTAAAGATGGCTACACCGAAGTGGCGTGGGACGCCAGCGCGCAGCTAATTTGGGCAGACAGCCTGACCCAGGACAACACGATCTTGTTCCGTACTGTCGTCGAATCACCGTAGTTATGGGCGACATCAACCTCAGACGATTGACGTCGTCGCGCGATATCGAGGAGCAGCCGAGAGGAACTTCTGACTCTGGCAACGGGCATCACGGGGAGCTATTACCCTTCGTCGGGCGTACCAAGCCGAAGAGACTCGCGTTCGTTAGGGCAGTCGGTTCGACCTTGCGGCCGGCTGTCCACCAGACGGGACGGGGCCGCTCACATCCACGTCTGGTCTGGACGTTGATAGTCCTTTTTCATTTTCTGGGAGTCGCCATTTTGTTGCCGGCGGGCATGAGTGGTTCCGGCGCGGCAGTGGTCGGTGTGGGCGTTGTCGCTTATCTCATCGGCCTGCGTCATGCGTTTGATCCGGATCACCTTATGGCGATCGACAACTCCGCGAGAATAGCGGTTGGCCAGGGGAAACCGCGTGCAACGCTGGGATTCTTCTTTTCTCTGGGGCACGGCACAGTCGTGTTTGTCGTCTCGGTGGTGGCCATCGCTTTTGTCTCCCTTTCTGCGGCGAACGTGGCAGGTGCAACAGAGTCGCCGAGTTTCTCGGTGCTTCCAGACGGCACCGGCATCGCGGGCACGATTTCAGGGTGTTTCCTCATTCTGGTGGGTCTCATCAATGCACTGATCACTCTCAGGATCGTCCGCGCCCGGCGACAAGAACAGCGTGGGCCCAAATCCGAATCGCGCCCCAGAGCGCGCGGTGGCTTGTGGCCGGTGCTCCAGCGCTTCGTTGGCACAGTACCTAGGCCCGGCCGGATGTATGTTGTGGGACTGCTGTTTGGTCTCAGCCTCGACACCGCGGCATCGGTGTCGCTGCTCATCGTGGGAGGCTCATCGTCACAGTTCTCTGGGATGGTGGAACTCAGTGTCGGTCTCCCGATCCTCTTCCTTGCGGGGATGAGCCTGGGAGATACCGCCAGCGGCCACCTCGCAACGCGGGCATACCGTTGGGCCAGCAACGACACGCATAGGCACGAGGTCGTGAACCTGGTACTGACGGGAGTATCGTCCACGGCCGCACTTGTACTCGGCGTCTTCATCCTCGCCACTGCTGATGTGGTCGGCCAGATCGCTCTGGGGATCTTCGCGACGGCGTGCGTCGTATCGCTCTCGGCAGCGTGGCACCGTCGCAAACGGGCTGAGAATTTTCCCTCACATCACCGTGCAGAATCGCCCCCATCTCGGACCAACGAACCATCAGGAGTTGCAACGCTATGAATGAGCACGTCCATCCCCATGAGCATGTCCATCCGCATGACCACGTGCATCCGCATGAACATGTGCATCCGCACGAACACGTCCACCCGCACGAACACGTGCACCCGCATGAGCCGCGGACCGCGGCCCTCTCGCGTCGAGCGCTCCTTAGCGCCGGTGGGCTGAGCATCGGCGCGCTGCTCCTTGCTGCCTGCGGTGCAGAGTCAGTCGGGACCACGGAAACGCTGGGGGCTAGCCCATCGACAGTCCCCTCCGAAAGCGCTGTAGCGGGACTGTCGGGATTCGACGAGTTCGCGTCGACGGTCAATACCTTCGTCAACGGTGACTATTGGATGGTCGAGAGCACTGGCCTCCCCTCCCACAACATGATGGTGGGGATTACCAGTTGGCAGCAACAATTCCCTTTCCCGCAGCCGTTCAGCGGCGACAACGCGTTTCGGTTGCCCGTTTCTCCGTCGTTAGCTGAGACTCCTGTGTCGGCCAAAACGGGTCTCTTTAGCGGGGCCATTGCCCTCGCAGTGAATGGCGTTCCCATTTTCAACGCATTGAACAACCGCGGGGATGACGCGCTCCTTGCGGGAGAACTCGACGAATGGGGCGGTCACTGTGGTAAAGCTGACGACTACCACTATCACGTGGCGCCGCTTCACCTTGAGAGCGCCGTTGGCTATGCAAAACCGATCGCCTATGCGCTTGACGGCTATGCGATCTACGGCTCATTGGAGCCTGACGGGTCAGCTCTCCAAGCGCTCGACGAGTACAACGGCCATCCCGATGAGAACGCGGGATATCACTATCACGGAACCGAAACGTACCCCTATATCAATGGCGGGTTGGTTGGCGAAGTAACCGTGTCGAATGATGCCGTGGATCCACAGCCACACACGACCCCGGCTCGGCCTGCAGGGGAGCCTCTCCGCGGGGCGGTGATAACCGATTTCGAAACCATCGAACCGGGGAGCTACCGGCTTGGTTTCGAGTTGGACGGCCAGTCCAGCGTCATCGCCTACACAGTTACCGATACGACAGTCACATTCGATTACACGGATGCGATCGGCAACTCCGGTACTGAAACGTTCACTCGCTAGCACCCTCCTGGACTCGGTTCCGACATTATATTGAGCCAGATCTGGCCTTTGCCTGCCGAGGAAGCTGGTGAATCTGAGAACCTTTGACGGGGAGCGATCGTCGTGGCTTAAGCGCCCGCTACCGCGTGCTTGATTGACAGCGTTGATGAGGGAGGCGCCGTTGATCGCGAGCTCATGCTTTCGCTCGAACGGCTCCCACTGTGGGTTGCGCGCGGTGCCCTCAATATTGTCGATGTTGAGCCTTGTCAGCTCGGTGGTGTTGTGAGGCGTTAGGCGGCATTCGATTGTGAGCGACTCGAATATCGCCTTCAGCCGGTCGTCGGTGAGTTCAGCCATCCCGGGTTTTGCATCTTCGACACCATGAGTCTCATTTCTCATTGTGCTCCGCCAACGAGAAGAGGCTATGCAAACTTCGGTAAGCCAGCCCCGCCCGCGGGGCCGAGTCTGAGGGGGAGGTGCATACCGGGGCTTCTGGATTCGTCTTGACACGGGGCGACCCCAAGAAGGCCGCTTCAGCTGAAGTGCCGCGGTCCCGTAACCCGCACGACGAGCTTCCGCGGGCAGCCGGCACAGTTCGCTGTCTGGCAGACTCCACGATTTTGAGTCAAGGGGTCTCGGATTCAAAACCTGTCAGCCCCACGGGAAATCCCTGATGAGAAGTGATTTCCATTAGGGATTTGTCGTTTCTGAACGTCGTCTTCCCTGCCCCCTTGGCCAAGTAGGCGCGGTCGACCCGTGGATGACAGAATCTGTCGCGATGCTCTGGCCGTGGGCTCGGGGATGGTGAGGCGCCCTTGGCGTTGCAGCGCATCGTTTAGGGGCGCCCTCATCCAGGGGACTTCCCGGAGGCACTCAATGATCACCACGCACTAGGCAGATGTCTCGAGGGAGGCTAATGACCGGTGGTGCGATAAGGCGGAAGACGACGTACCTGAGTCTATTGATCGTCGGTAGTGGCACGGATGTGGGCGCGTTGGCCCTGCCGCCCGACGAGGCTGAGGTACTCAACGGGGCCCGCGCTGGTCGCGCCGAACCAATGCGGGGTCCGTGTGTCGAATTCGGCGGCTTCTCCTGCGCGGAGGGTGAGGTCGTGGTCACCAAGGACGAGGCGCAAAGTGCCGTTGAGGACATAGGCCCAGTCGTATCCCTCGTGAGAGCGGAGGGCGGGGACGGCATCGTCGTTGCCCGTGGGAAGAACAAACTTGAATGCTTGGATGCCTCCGGGGCGGCGGGTGAGCGGGATGATGATTGACCCGTCGGTGCACGACATGGGGCGAAGATCGACGCGGGGGTTGGCAGTGCGGGGTGCGTCAACAAGGGAGTCAAGTGTGACGCCGTAATAGCGGGCCAACGGCAGGAGCTGCTCCAGCGTCGGTCGGCGCAGGCCGACCTCCAGCCGGGAGAGCGTACTTGCGGATACACCGGTCTCTGCAGCAAGCGTGGTCAGGGTGACGTCACGCCGCAGGCGTAGGTGCTTGAGTCGGGGCCCGACAGTGTCGAGAGTCTGGCTAGCGGTTTCATCCATACCTTGATTTTGCCATTCGGCAAGAATATTTGCCACCACTTGTGGTCGCGAGGGAGTCTGGTTCAGACATCCCGAACGACAGGAGGACAGGGCAATGACCATGAATACTGAGCTGGTGTTCGTCCGCGCCAAGCGCGCACTCGACAGCCAAAACGCGTTGGAAAACGCGTGATGCGCGAGTTCGATAAGAGCTACTGGGAGGACCACTGGTCCCCAGCCCTGACCGGCGAGGACCAACGCCTCCCCGTCAATCCCTATCTCTCGGCTGAGATCACGCACCTGCCTGTCGGGACCGCGTTTGACGCAGGCTGCGGTGCCGGGGCTGAGACACTCTGGCTGGCAGAACGTGGCTGGGCGGTCACCGCTGCCGACATCTCTGCGACAGCGCTGATAACCGCCCAGAAGCGTGCCGCCGCTGCCGGTCTGGATGACCGGATCGAGTGGCTGGAAGCGGATCTTGCTCGCTGGGAACCTGAACAGACATGGAATCTCGTGGTCACCAGTTATGCCCACGCCGATATCGGGCAACTCGCGTTCTATGAGCGCATCGCCTCATGGGTAGCCTCGGGCGGCACACTTCTGATCGTGGGGCATCGCCACGGCCACGAGCAGCCTGACGATGCGACAGTGACGCTGACCGGGATCACGTCTCTGTTCGCTAGGCCTCACTGGCGCATCGAGACAAACTACGAGAACACCCGCACGGTCCATCTAGGCGATCACCCCGTGCAACTGCGCGACGTGATCGTCCGCGCGCACCGCCTCACCTAACTCGCCCCTTCGTTGCACGCCGAGGCTCTACTCGGCACTGTTTTCCCCTTCCGCCCGTCCTGTCTCGGACGGGCGGAACCAACCGTGAAAGGAACTCCTCAACTATGACCTCCACCCCTGCGACCGATGCGGCCATCGCCTCGCCACTCATCGATGATCCACGCCGACGGCGTGCGATCCTCTGGGCCGTCTGCATCGCACTGATGGCCGTCGTCGCCTCCGTCTCGGGCCTTAACGTCGCCCAGCCACAGCTGGCAACGACCTTCCATGCCTCCCAAGGGCAAGTGCTCTGGATCATCAATACCTACACCCTCACCCTCGCAGCTCTCCTGCTGCCCCTAGGCGCAGCAGGAGACCGACTGGGACGCAAGCCCGTCCTCATCGTTGGGCTGATCGTCTTCGGGATCGCGAATATCTCCGCCGCCGTCGCCCCGATCGTGGAGGTCATGCTGGCAGCGCGCCTACTCAGTGGTATCGGCGCGGCGATGATCATGCCCGTCACACTCTCTGTGATCACTTCCTCGTTCCCCGACAAGGAGCGTTCCAGAGCGATCGGCTTGTGGACCGCGGTGGCCGGTGGCGGCGGCATCCTCGGCATGTACCTCTCCGCCCTGCTGGTGGATGTTGCGTCCTGGCGGTGGCTCTTCGCGCTGCCCATCGTGCTCACGGTTGCAGCGGTGCTAATCGGAGTCCGTGCCGTTCCGAACTCTCGCGAACTAGCCCCGGGCCGGTTCGACCTGCTCGGCACTCTCACCTCGATCATCGCCACTGTGGGATTCACCTTCGCACTGCATGAGGCCCCCGGACTCGGCTGGACTGCTCCAATCGTTCTCGCCACTCTGGCCGCCGCGCTGATCGCCACCGTCGGGTTCGTAGTGTGGGAGCTGCGCACCCCGTTCCCTCTGCTGGACATGAGGCACTTCCGTACCCGTGGACTCTCCTCCGGAACCACGCTGCTGCTGGTCCTGTTCGGCGTTCAGGGTGGAATCTCTCTGGTCTTGTACCCGTTCTTCCAAGTCGTACTCGGCTGGAGCGGGCTGCTGGCCACTCTCGGGATGATGCCGATGGCGCTGCTGATGATGCTCGCGTCCGGCCTTGCGCCTCGCCTCGCGGCCCGGATCGGCGCCCGCGCAGCAATGGCCGGAGGTCTGAGCATCACCACCATAGGGCTTGCACTTATGGCAGCACTCGTCTCCGCTTCAGGCGGCTATCTCAGCGTTCTTCCCGGGCTGATCGTCATGGGACTTGGCGCAGGTCTGGCGATGACTCCGTCGACCGAGGCCATCACTTCTTCGCTCCCGCGGGAACAACAAGGCGTGGCGTCCGCACTCAACGATCTCACCCGCGAACTCGGCTCTGCGCTTGGTATCGCCCTGCTTGGAGGACTCCTTGTTGCTGGATACCAAAACACCATCTCAGCTCGTCTTGACGGCGTACCGGAGGACCTCGCCGCCACAGCGAGCGAAGGCATCGCCAACGCCTCCGCCGTCAGCCACAACGCCGGTGAGTACGCCGAGCAGATCCTCGCTGCCGCGCAGGAGGCGTTCATCGCCGGGTGGCAGCAGGCCATGTGGGTCGGAGTCGCCGTGATGACCGTCCTCGTGCTCTTCGTCCTCATCCGTGGTCCCAAGACCGACTCGGCCGAAAAGTAGACCTTGCCATGACATCCGCCACTTCAGCTCCCGTACGAGTTGAGGTCTGGTCAGACCCTCAATGCGTGTGGTGCCTCATCGCGCACCTCCGCTTCGAGAAAGCCGTCGCCGCTTTCGAGGGTGAGGTCGACGTCGCTTACAGGTCGGTTGAGGTCCGACTCGACGCTGCTGACGAGACTGGGAACCGGGCAGCTCTCTTCAAGAGGCACTTCACCGCATATTTCACCGAAGGCCGCCGCATCGGACGTAAAGACGAGCTCGTCGACCTCGCTCACGAGGTCGGACTCGACCGCGACTCAGCACGTGAAGCGCTCACGGACCGCCGGCATCGGGAGGCGGTCGATCGGGACGGTGACCGTCTGCGCTACCTGCGCGCGCTGCTTACCTTTCGGAACCAGCAACTGACAGCAGGGCATCTCCGGAGCACAGCCCGTGCAGGCGTACCTCGACGCCCTCCAGAAAACTATCGAAGCATGAGCGACGACAAACTCACCTTCTTGACCCGCGCCCCATCGACCGATCGCGTCGCCGGAGAATATGAGCCATCAGAATGACACTTTCCCCGGATTCGTCGTTCGGTAACGCCGGATTGCTGTTGCGAGTTCAGGGCGCGATGGCGCGAACTCCATCAAGCCCGGTCTCGGTTGGGGCGGGGAGCCGGGACTCGGAACCCGATAGCTGAGCAAGGGGTAGCGGAGCAAGGGGCGCAGGTTCAAATCCTGTCAGCCCGCAATACGGAAAAAGGATCGCCCTTCGGGACAGTCCTTTTTTCGCATTCACAAGGCGAAGATGTGAGTTCTTCTCCACATCACCGCTACGATTCCCTCATGTCAACTAACACTCCCGAATGGTTTGGTTCAGCAGCGCGCAACACCGCGTATCAGCCGATCGTGCAAGTGTTCTTCATGCTCGTGTATTTGATCTGGTGGATCTTCGCTGCTCCCGTTGTCGGGACGCTCATTTTCGTCGTGGGGGTCGCCTATGCCGCGGTCGTCGTGTTTCTCTCAGTCCGCAACATCCGGCACGCCGCCAACTTTCCCAATGTGCCCACCGCTGAAGGTGCGCTTATCGGAAAGCGCATGGGAATCCTTTCGGGAATCTCTTATGGCACGCTGTGGATCGTAGCGATCGTGCTCGCGTTGCTCGGTGAGTGGCGTCTAGTGTTTCCCGCTGTGGCGCTCATCATCGGAGCTCATTTCTTCCCGTTAGCGTTCATCTTCCGACGTCGCATTGATTTTCTTCTCGCGCCAATCGCGGTCGTGTTCGCAGTGATCGGGTTTCTGGTTGCTGCGCGCCCAGAGATTTCGTGGGCCTTTGTATATGCGATCTCCGGAATCGGCGGTGCGGTCGCCACGGCGGCATACGCCGTGTACTTGCTCTTCACTTACCGCAACCTGTGTCGCGAAGCAGGCGTCGCGCGAGAGAAACTAGGTTGAAGTTTGTGCGACTAAGCACTGTTGCTCCAGACCTCACGGCGGAGATCTCCACGCTTGGCGACGTTTCGCTCCGTGATGTATCTCGTGCCGCCGCTACTTGGGTTCTGAGCCAGGTCGATATTGACGATGTTCGTCCCCGAGTAGCTAACGCTCTCTGGTTCGCCCTCGCAACCCCTGCGTCGGCCGAAACGGTCGCTGAGCGTCTATACGAAGCCTAGGCAGCCACTGGCGACGTGGACGGTTTGCGAGCTGTCATCCTTCAGCCCAAGGGATGATCGCGGCACCGTTACCTGTGCCCGACCGCCCATCAGCGGGGAGGGTGCTTCTGCTAACAGAAGCAGCCGCGCCGTTGAGCGGGTTTTAGTCCTTGCGCTTGCCGGCGGCCTTGTCTTTCTTGTCAGCGCGCTTCTCTTTGAGAGACTTGCTGGCTACAGTCTTGCCGCATGATCTCTTGGGTGATTTATGTGTTGTCGCAAGCTACTGAAATACCCCGAACTCACGGATTGTGGGTTTGGCTAACCTGGCGTCCCTGGCCGCGGCCCTCAACCCGCATCCACGTGCTCGCTCGCACCAAAGGCCTCATCGAGTTCGCCGATCTCGCCGAACTCATACTCCCACTCGTGCTCTCGGGCGCCAGTTGCCGGGATTACACGTACGGCATCGGTGGGCAAGGACCTGGCGCGATTGTCGAGGAAGAAGGCGTTCTTGCGGGGGTCGAGGCCCGAGATGTCGCCCACAAACTGCCAGTTTTTTCTCCGTGCAAACGTGTGGGTGTACTCCAACCACTGCTGCAGGGTCGGCTCCGCGCCGCCATGATTCTGCCTGTAGTACACCCGCGTCGAAGCGAACTCGCTCGCGAGTCCGATGCCGGGGTTAGGCAAATTGCCCTGAAGCGCGCGCTGCGCGAGTTGGCGGGCGGAAAGCTTCACGGCGGACCACGGCTGTCGCTGCACGTCGAGGTGACGCTGCAACTGACCTCGGGGAATGTTGGTCCCCGGGTAGACGCCACCGGTGCGCACAAAGTGACTACTCGGCCGGTTGTAGTGTCGTTCGGCCGCGCGCCGGTTGCGCAACTCTGGCTGCAGTGTCGTGGAATACGCCCTAATAAAGCGGGTGAATGTCGGATAAACCGTGTGCGTGAATAGCGCAAAGCTGTTGAACATCGCCCACAGCACGGCGGCGTTGTCGGCGTTGTCAGCGCCGCCGGCCTCGTGCACCAGCAACTTGGCAGACCAGATGAGGTCGTCCGCAGAGAAGGGGTACGTGAAGGTGCCCCGCGGCGTCGTGCACTCGAGCGTGCCGAGTGTGATTCCCGCGAGGTTAGCGCTCGTCGACGCAGACCCAGCCGCTCCCGAGGACGTCGTGCTCGACGCGGATCCCGCCCCTGCCCCGGCGGCGCCTGCGCCCGCAGCAGCACTTGCGGCCGGTGACCCGAGAGCCGCCCACGTGATGGGACCAACGACGCCGTCAGCACTCAGCCCTCGCGCCGCCTGGAACGCCTTGACCCTCGCCTGCGTTCCCGCGCCAAAGATGCCGTCGCTGGCTGTAGCGAATCCCGCCGCCGAGAGGGCGGTCTGAAGCTCCCGCACAGCACTGCCGCGGGCGCCGCGCCTCAAAGTAGGGCGCACTGGTCCTGGTGTGGGCGGAGTGGGGGCAGAACGGGGTGCTGGCGACGGCCCCGAGGCTGTGGTGCCGAGCGTCGCGAGCAGGTAGGTCGTGGGGTCGAGCAATCCCACAGGTGCTGCCTGACCGTGCGTCCACCGCTTGTTGCGTGTGGTTCCTCGGGTATACATCTCGAAGTGGAGCATGTGCCCCCCGCCGGGGTTTCGCCCGATGAGGCCGATGGTTTGCCCCGCTGTCACGGTGTCTCCGACCTTGAGCCCGTGACGGGTGAGGGAGTCGGGCGAGACCTCTCCGTAGTTGATGACCACTTGTGGGTGTTCCACGAGCAGTGCCCACGTGGTCTTGGTTTGTCCGCAGCAGAACCCGTAGAACGCGACGATGCGGCCGTCTTCACACGCCACAACCTCGTCGCCGATTTCGGCGTTGAGATCGACGGCGCAGTGCCTCCGCGTGAATGGACCCCGTGCGGGTCGACCTGCAGAGAAGCGGCGCCCCGCGTTTCTTCCCACGCCGGTCCCGTCGCTCGCCTTGTAGTTCACCTCGGTGGGCTGGGCGTGGGTGGAGCGCACGGGGAAGTGGGCGCCAGTAGAGGGGACCGGAGCGTGGGGCGCGCCGACCTGAGCTGGCGCAGGGGCAGATGCCTGATCCTCAAAGCTCGCTTCCCATTCATCCTCTTCGTCGACCTCGCACTCCTGTTCGGACTCGAAGTCGCCCTCGGCCTGCAGCGACTCGCTTGGCTCCCGCTGCCACTCGTCGCCTGCCTCACGTGCACCCTCGTCGAAGAACTCGCTTGTCACCCACTCGTCCTCGGAAGTCTCCCAACCGTCTTCTTCCGCGGTGACATCCCCACCCACCGGTTCAGCTATGGATGGCCCCTCGTCGTCGGCGAAGTCCTCCCAGGCGGAGGACGACTCCCACTCGCTCAGCGCGGCGCCGTCTGCATCGACGTCCGACACCTCCCCAAACGGCGACGCCGGGGCGGCGAAGTAATCTGCGGTCGACATGTCAGGCACCTGCGCGGGTGGCCGCGAGTTCTGGGCGTGGCACGCGCAGCGGCTGCGCGCTGGCGGTCACAGCAGTGCCGGTGGGACGCTCTTTGACTCGATCGCCTGTTGCTGACTGCCACAGGTTGATGAGGTCGTTCATGTCCTCGGTCAACTGCGACGCGGGTGAGTAGAGGGCCTCGGCCTGGACCGGATCGTCGAAGATTCCCAACTCAATGGCGCGGAGAACGCTCGACGAGAGTTCCGCCATCTCCAGCAATTCGCGGCTTCGGGTGGCGGACTTCATTCCCACCCGCTCTGCGATGGCCGTGAGACGCCCGTCTGGCGTACTCGCCTGGGCCTTGAGGTCCTTCACGATCGGCGAGTCTGAGCGCAATGTCAGGTCGAACCAGCTGAGCGCGGACACGTACGCGAACTCCTCGCGCGCCAGCGCGCCGCCCTGCCTGCGTTGATTCAGCATGTCGCGGATCGCACGGCACAGCAGCGCGACGTACGACGGATCCGTGGGGTTAACTCCTGCCGCGTTCTTGCGGTTCTCGAGTCCCATCCAGACCTGGCGCAACAACTCCGTCCACTTCTCGCGGAAGTCGAGGTTCACTCCGCTCCCGACTCCCTGTTTCCACGCGTCGGGGGTCGTGGCGCCGCCCCAGATGTTGGGGATCTGGTGCGGGAGGTCGAGCCCGAACATCCGCCAGTAGGCGTTGCGGCGGTTCACGCGGGCGTAGGGCCGCATCTCGCTGATCACGCCGCCGATGGAAAACAGTGGCGGATCCCTGAAGAACAGTTCCTCCGTGCTGCGCAGCCACTTCACACTCTCGGGCGACAGCGAGCCGAGGGTCTCGCCGAGCACCATTCTGCGCACCACCTCCGAGAAGATCTCCATGACGCCGGTGCTCTCGACAAGGTAGGCGTAAATCAGCTGGTGCCAGATCAGCCCGCCCGATCCAGGGGAAGCCTCAAGCGGCCCGCGCACGCGCGACCAGTTGTCGGGGTTAGTGACGCTGATTCCGGATGGATCGATCAGCCCCCCTGCAGCCTGCGTTGGCAGATTGAGGTCCTCGATGATCTGGCTCGCGCCGAGCAGGGGAGCGGCATTCGGGGGAGTGACGCCAGGGAGGGGCGGAACGAGGGCGCCCGCGGCCCAGGCCTCGTCGAGCCATCGACTGAGCTGGACCGGGTGCACGAGAAAAACGGATGTGGCGGGCTTGCCCTGCGCTACAAACGTGTTCGCTAGATTGAGGAACATTGCTTCTCTCCTAGTTCTTGGGTGATTTCGGCGATTTGGGGGAGTTCGAGCGGGCACCGACAGCGGGTTCGGGCAGATGTGCCGAACTCTTCGTCGGGTGCGCAGACGCAGCGATCATGCGACCAGCGGAGTCGTACACCACCGCGAGTACCACTGCGGATCCGGATGATTGACTTGGCACCTCAACGGTGCCTGCGTCGGACAATTCGCCCGCATCGTAGTAGTCGATCTCGCCAGATTTTGTGCGCAGCGTAAGCTCCACCGTCTCACCGCGGCGTGCACGCGGAGGGATTTCGATGACGAGCGTTCTGCCGTGCAGCGTCGACGGCACAAAGCCGCTGAACGTGGACTTGCCGCCTCGCCCGGTTCTCCCCAGCAGACCAGTGATCATCCCGTACCGAAATGCCGTGTCCGACTGAACTACCTCCTCGCGCGTTGGCCCGGAGTCGCGAGGCGCGGACAACGGCCCGCCGGCGAAGCGTGCAATCGCCCTGTCGAACATCTCCTCGAATTGACGCTCGTCCCACCCGGTCGATGCGGGTGCGGTGGACTCGTTAGTGGTCATGAGGGTTTTCCTTTCCTAGGCAACAAGTGTTGAAGGTGGCGAAGTGACGCTGGTGCGCGCTCCAGTGGCGTCGATAGCATCGGCACCCACCTGGGTAACCCAACTGCGGAGAACCGCGCGATGTTCGGCGGCCTTGTGCGGCTCTTCAAGGGACCGCGCAGAAAGCAAACCAAGGATGCGCAACGGTTCGCGCCGGCGCAGATACGTGGATGTGAGGAGCGACGGTCCCGCTTGAGTTGCGAGCGCGGCGAGCGCGCTAGGGCTGACGCGCATCGGGTCGATCAGGTGGGTGACGGTCGCGCCCTGAAACGCCTTCATCGGCCTACGGGTGCAGACCTCCACGATGCGCTCCATCATCCCTGAGCTGATTGTCATGAATTCGCCGGCCTGTCCCGCGCTCTCGACGTCGTGTCGCTCCTGCCACGCCTGACCTAGGTCGTCCCAAGGACCGGCGCCAAACCAACTGCGGCACATAGCGACGTTGAATGCCACGCGCGCCGCGGGGAACGGATGGGGGTCGCCCGGTCGGATGTGGAAGACCTCGCGAGTGCTGCCGTCCACCACGTTGGCGAGTGCCGCGACTGACGACCAGCCGCTCTGCGCCCAGGCGTGGACGTCAGCCGCGATCTCGCTCGACCACGACGCCCACATCAGCGCGACGTTGCGGGACGCTGGGGACAGCTCGCGCTCGAGCGCCTCGGCCAGCTCGGCCTTCCACCCGATTTGGTGAGATACCTGGTGTCCTGTCTCGTGGAACAGGGCCGTAGGGTGCGACAAATTGTGCCGGGTGAGTTTGATGGCCGCGGCCGGTGAGGGGTGCGCGTGGTCCCACAATTGGACATCGGCCCGCAGCACGCTCGCTCCCTTGCCGATCGCGGCGTAGACGAGTGCCGGGATGGGCTCGTGCCCGAGGGGGAGCAGAGCCGCAGCCATGGAGTCGGTCGCGAGCGTGTCGTAGCCGCGCAGCAACGATCCCATTGTGGGATTGGATCGCGAGTTGATCGCGGTGCTATAGAAGTCGAGGATCGTCTCCGCGCGCAGGTAACGCGATCGCAGCCGGAGTAGGCGGCGCCTCACCTCGTGTGGTTCGCCGCCGGCATCGTGCCAGCGCATGAGGTCGGCTCCCTCTGACCGCAATTCCGCGACCATGGCGTGCATGCGGTCTCTCAACTTGCGGCTCAGATAACTTTCGAGCGATCGCCAGCCCTCGGGAGAAGCCGCTGTGTCCAGATCATAGAGAGCGTCGATGGCAAGCGACCAGTGGGCGATTTCCGCGGCGAGCTGGCGCTTTGTTGCTGAACTAGGCACGGTGGTACCCCGCTTTGATCGATAACGTGGGCTCCGCGGGCGACGCGGCGATCAGCGCCGCCTTGTCGGCGAAGCGGAACGTCACCATGAGCGTCACTCCGGAGGCCGCGTCCTTGGCGGCGGCACTGAGCGTCGAGGCCATCCCCGGGAGCTGTTTCGAGAAGGCTGTCATCGCCCCAGTAACCAGAACTCCCGCCAATTTCTTGGTGGATCCTTCCGGCATCGTGATCTGGCGGCGTTTGGTCATGTGGACGAGCCGCGCCGCGAGCGCGTCGGTCAGAGTCTCGCCGAACACCGACCTCGCGACCTTCACTACCTCGGTAAGTTGGCGTGAGTCGAGCATGCGCGCCATGCGATGGGCGCTGCGCTCGCCTACGCGCAGCAAGAGGCGGATCTCCGGTCGTGGCGACGAGAGGTCGAGTCGAACTGAGAATGGGGAACGCTTGCGCAGCCGCTTGCCCGCAACTTTGATCCGGAAAACCCTGCGCGGCGACCCGCTCCCGCGGGCGTTGCTGCCGAGGCGCCGGTTGCGAGCCAGCATCCCGGCGACTTCCTCGGAAAACTCGTCGAACTCGTCGGCGGTCGAGGCTTCACCGTCTGACTCGTACTCCGTGAGGTGGCCCACCTCACCACCTGGCAGGAACTCATACAGTTCCAGTTCGCCCTCAGCGGGCCACTCCTCGACCCCTGCCTCGAGCATCCGCGACTCCAGGGTCTCTCCGTTGGTGAATCGCACCGACTGCGCGAGCGACTTATGCACCCGCAGCGGGATCACCCGACTGAACTTCTTGTAGCGAAACACTGGCGCGGTTGCCCGTGGCATCGACACCCACACTCCGCCCTCAGCCGACGGGTCCACGAACTCAGGGCGCAGGAGCGCAGCGGGTATGTGTTGCGCGGCCGCCTCCGCGAAAGCGGCCTGTACCTCACCCTCTAGCAGCCGGTCGTCGTCAAGGACAGACTCGTCGAGGGTCGCGACATGGGCCACGGCCGCCTCAGCTGCCGCGACGAGGGCGGATGTTCCGAGCGTGGGGTCGTTGGCGGCAGACTCGGCCTCGAAGCCGATGAGTTTCAACCCCGAATCCGCGATGTAGCGCGACAGGAGTTTTGCGGCCTGCGACCCGACCAGCGGAGCCATGACGACGGAGAGAGCCTTGGCGACCACGCCGACCACCCGCTTACGGCCCACGATCTTGACGCCGATCTTGAGGAGCGGCATAACGGCGGGCAAGAACTGCTCCATCTCTGCCAGCGGCGTCTGACCGCTCTCCATTTCTGCGAGCTGATGCGCGAGGCGGTCGCGGGCTCGGTCGAGCGTTGCGACGTCAGCCTCATAGGCGTCGCCACCGGGTGCACCCTCATATTCGGATTCGTGTTCAAAGTCGCCCTCGGTGTTGAACGCTGGGGCGAAGAGTTCGCCCGCGACGTCGAGGTCGAACGCCTCGGCCTCGGTGAGCTCGCTGACCTCAGTCTTGATCCCCAACCTCTTGGCCACACGGACCGCGACGGCACGCAATGGTGGTGGCAGTTTGCCGAGCACGCGGCGCAAGACACGCTTGAGTAGCGGGCGCACCGCCTTTTTGATGGCGGCGAAGATGCGCTTGAGCGGGTTCAAATTGCCGATGAACTTCACGCCCTTCTTGATGACCTTCTTGGCGAAACTCACCACCTTCTTGAACTTGCGCCGCAGGGCCTTGAAAAAGAGTTCTTGAGAGTCGAGCGGATTGCCAGCGTTGTCCTCGTATTCGGCGGCACCGAACAACTCGTTTTCGAGTTCAAGTTCTGAAAACCATTCGAGTGACTGTCCGTCGTGTTCGCGCTCCAGCTCATCGATCATGTATTCCGCCTCGGAGACGATGGACTCCATCCACTGCTCCACGTCGCTCTGCGCAAGTGCAGAGCCACCCTCGGCCTCGCGCCACCCAGACATTGCGTTGAGATGGCGCCGCGCGGCCTCATTCACCAGACTGTCGACGGCAGCCGAGAACTGTTCATCCTCCATCTCGCTCGCGAGATCTTCGAGTGCCTGACCCTCCCACTCCTCCTCGGTGAGCGTCGCGAAACTCTCCGCGAACGGTGAGGTCATAGGGGATTCCGGCTGCAGGGGCTCGGTGCCTGCTTCGAGGAGCTGATTCGGCTCAACTAGCGGTGTAAATGCGGGTGGGTAGGACTCGCTCGTCATGCCGTACGTGCCGTGAACCGTTTCCATCATTGCTCCCAACGACCGCTGAAGTGGACTGTTGCGAGACCCACGATGAACCCTGCAGTGTTACCGCTGCGTGATGGCAGCGTCACCGTTGCGACATTTCTTGACGACGCAGCCACCGCTCCACTTGGGTGGCTGCCTCCGGAACAGTGGTGGCGTAGAAGACTTCGTCGGCGTAATCGCCCACGGTAGTGATTTTCACCCGCAGTGCCCGCTCCGGGCCTCCCTCGAGCCACACCGCAATGAAGAGCATGGCGTCGTGTGGTTGTGCCTCATCCATAGCGTCGATGGTGATCGCGGGACCATCACCGCGTCATCACCGTTGCATCTCCGCGCTCGACAGCGCTCGGTGACAGTGCGGTGACGCAATCGACGCAAACTAGGACAAACAGTCATAAAGTGGAGGTCCAGCCGCGAGTGGTGGGCACGCGATTGATGACCCGTGGAGGGGCCGACGATGACCGTGGAGAGTGGGACATGGGCGCGCTAAGTGGGACGCACCTCACGTTGTTAAATGGGTTCGCTGTAACCCAGGACGGGAGGCCACGCCCGATTCCGGCCAGTGCGACGCGGCTCGTCGCCTACCTTGGACTGCAGCATCAGCCGGTGCCACGATCGCGTGCCGCGGGTGTGCTCTGGCCCAATTCGTCTCAGGATCACGCATTCGCCTGCTTGAGATCTACGCTGTGGCGACTGCGCAAGGTGCTCCCCGAACTCATCCAGGGCGAGGCCGAGATGCTATGGATCGGGGCTGAGGTGGAGGCCGACGTCGACCTCGTCATTCGTGTTGCCGACACACTCGCGTCTGGTCACGACCCCGACGAAGGCGTGGTGGTGCCGCTGGGCTGGTTTGCGCACGAGCTCCTGCCCGACTGGGACGACGACTGGGTGTACATCGAGCGTGAACATTTTCGGATGACGGCGCTGCACGCTCTCGAGCAGATGTCCGCGTCGTACCGTCGCAAGGGTCAGTTTGCGCAGGCGATCGAGTCTGCACTTGCCGCGATCGCGGTGGAGCCGATGCGCGAGAGCCCACGCAGAGCGCTCGTCGCCGCATTCCTCGCCGAGGGCAATATCTCCGACGCGTTGGCCCACGTCAAGCACTACACAGCGATTCTGGATACCGAACTCGGGGTCGCCCCTTCCGCGCAACTTACGGGGCTGGTGGCAAACCTAGGTCTCGCTAGGGCGTCAGCGCGACGGTAGGACGCACGCGGACCGACGCTCCTTTTTTCCGCAACGATCCTCGAAAAGCTTCGAGCCGCGTGCCTGCGAATAGGAAACGTGCTCGATGCACTGACTTGGTTTGGTCGACGTGCTTCAGGGTCGGCTACCCAGAACGTGTGAAGACCAGTCTCTCTTTGAAGACTTCTCCCAGGCCAGGACCAATCCCAGCCGAGTTTCCGAGCCGGTTCACGGAGCATCCGCCTCTTCAGCTCGCGGATGTCACCCTACCGACCTCTACCGCCAGTTCTGCGCGCCGTTCAACCTACGTTTTCAACTGGTAGTTCAGATTCATTCGCCGCTGAGTGCGGACATGGAGCGCGACGCGTGGGCTGCGGTATCGGTGCACAACCGCCCATCAGCGGGTCGGGCGCTTCCGTTCGAAGAAGCACCCGCGCCGCTGACCAAGTTCTAGTCCTTGCGCTTGCCGGCGGCCTTGTCTTTCTTGTCAGCGCGCTTCTCTTTGAGAGACTTGCTGGCTACAGTCTTGCCGGATGATTTCTTGGGTGATTTATCGGCCATGACGTTGTCCTCCTGTGAGCCGAGTGGCTCGTGCCCCGAGCGTACCCGCTAACGCTCGTGACGGGCGAGTCGGCGTAGGCCTTCGTCAATACTCACGGCGGGCGACCAGTCGAGCGCCTCGCGGATGTCGCGCTGATCGAACCAGTGCGCTGTCGACAGCTGCTCGGCTAGGAAGCGCGTCATGGGCGGCTCGTCCGCACCGGGGCGCACTGCCCACACTCGTTCGACGAGAGAGCCAGCGGTGCGTCCAACGGCGGCCGGGACACTCCAGCGCGGAGGCTGAACTCCCGACGCGAGGCAGATGCCCGCCAGGATGTCGGCAACGGGACGCGGTTCGCCGTTGGTCAGAACGTAGGCCTTGCCGTGGGCGACGTCGGCGCGGTGCAGGGCGGCGACGATTCCGGATGCGGCGTTGTCGACGTAGGTCGTATCGATGAGGGCGGTGCCGCCATTGAGTAGCGGCAAGCGTCCACGGCGAGCTCGGTCGACGATGCGGCCAACGAGCTGGGTGTCACCAGGACCCCAGACTAGGTGCGGCCGGATGGCAACCACGCGCATCCGGTCGGAATCGCTGGCGAGAGCGAGCAGTTCGGCTTGCGCCTTTGTTCGCGCGTATTCGCTGCGCGCGTGTTCGGGTGACGCAGGCTCGGCACCAACGCCGGCTAACGCGGAGCCGGAGTGCGCCACCGAGGGTGACGACACCTGCACGAAGCGCGAGACGCCCGCAGCCTCGGCCGCGGCAAGAACGAGGCGCGTTCCTTCAACGTTGACCGAGTGAAACGCGTGCGGGTCGCCGGCGAGCGATACTTTCGCGGCGAGGTGGATGACGCCTTCGACGCCTTCCATCGCAGTCGCGACGTTCTCCGGGTCAGTAATCGAACCGAGGAAGTCGGTGACACCGTCGACACCAGAAGGCCGTCGTTGCAGCGTGCGCACGTCGTGCCCCGCGGCGACTGCTTCTGCGGCAACCGCGCGACCGAGAAATCCGGATGCACCGGTGACGAGCACGATCATGGTGCGGTCGGCTTTCCGCCAGCCAGCAGTCGCTCGGCCCACTCGGACAACCGTGTGCGGTCGATTTTGGAGTTGTGGCGGATGTCTGTCGGGAGCTGAGGAACAGCAAGCACGGCTACGAGAGGCAGGTTTGTGCTCGCGCGAATGGCCGCCGTCAGTTCGGGGTCGGCGAGCCCAGGCTTCCGGGTCGGCGAGATAGTTTCCACTACCGCGACAGCTTGGCGCAGCTTGTGCGGGCCGACGCCCACAACAGCAGCACGGCGCACGGCGGTGACGCCCTCGACATCCTGCTCGGCGCCGACCGGTGCGATCGGGCCCGTTGCTGTCACGATCACGTGAGGAAGGCGGCCTTCGACCCAGAGGCGGCCGAGTTCATCGAGGTGGCCAACGTCTCCGGTGCGGTGCCAGCGAGCGGAGGGCGCATCGGGTGCGGTCGTCGCGCCCGCGGCATCCGTGTCGACAGCAGTCTCGCGCGCAGCGGCGCGATCGGTGAGCCACAGGCGATCGTAGTGATCCTTGAGGTGCGGCGCCGAGACGATGATCTCGCCAAGAACCCCGGGCTCAGTGCTCGGTGTTCCGGTTGCGGCGCCGTCGGAATCGAGTGCGCTGATGCGAATGAGGTTCTCGCCGATTGGCTTGCCCACGCACACGCCGGTATGAGTGCCACCGGCGGCATCACGGATGCCGTCGAGCGTGATGTCCGTCACCAAGAGACATTCGGTCATGCCGTAGGGCGAGTGCGGTGTTGCGTTCGGCATGATGGTGGCTGCCGAGGCGAGCAGTTCTGCGCCGATCGGTGCCCCAGTAGAGAGGAAGGTGCGCACGCGCTCGAGTTCGCTGCGGTCGTGCGCGGTGAGATCTCCCGCGGTTGCCACGACATTGAGGATCGAGGCGGGGGAGAGGAACACCATGCTGCCCCCGGATGCTTCCACTGCGGCCGCGACGGCGCGGGCGGTGAGAGTGCGGGGAGACGAGACATCCATCGCAGGCGTCACTGATCGTGTGCCGAGTGCCGGACCCAGCAGGGCGAACGGAGCGAATCCGGTGACAAGCCCGGTGTCGGCGGTGACTTCGAAGTGGCGCGCAAGCACGTCCCGCAGAGCAGAAAGCTGGCCGTGACGGTAAACAACGCCCTTGGCCGGGCCGGTTGAACCTGACGTGAAGAGGATCGCTGCGTCATCCTCAGCCCGCGGTTCGGCGGGGAGGGCTGTGTTGGCGCCGAGCGTGATGAGGTCGCGCAGGCTGTACGAGACTCCGAGCGTTGCGGCGGAAACCTTGGGCAGTCGCGCGGTGGAGATGCGCACTCCGGGCCAACCGAGCGTGCGGGCGGCGGTGAGGCCGGGGGCTTCGCCGATGATGAAGTCGGGCCACGATCCGCGCACGGCACGGGTGAGTCCCTTGACGCCGAGGCCGGCATCCGCGACGACGATGATGGCGCCGATGCGCAGGCAGGCGTAGACCACTGCGGTGAGTGTCGGCCCGGGCGGGACGAGCAACGAGACCCGCTGGCCCTTCGTCACACCGATCGCGGTGAGGCCGGCGGCGATCTGACTCACGCGGTCCGAGAGCTGTCGCCAACTGACCTGCTGAGGACCGCGTTGCCCGCGCGTCGACATGTCGATCACGGCGGTGGTGGTGTCGCCGGCGCGTTCATCAAGGTTGCGCCAGAGCGGCACGAAGCTCGAATCGTCGGCGTCGGCGGAGGCGGATGCTGCAGCGAACGCTTCCCGGGGCGACGGCGAAGCCGAGCCCGGGTTCGCGAGACTCGCAGCATTGTCGCCGAGCCAGGTCAGCACCGAGTCGGCGTACGGAACGTCTTCGGCAACGAGGTGGCCGGCACCCTCAAAGCGGTGGACGTTCGCGTGCGGGAGGCGTTCGATGAGGTCGTCGAGGTAGTAGTCGCTGAAGATCGGATCGCGCGGACCCCACAGCATGAGCGCCGGCAGGTCGAGCGTGGCCACAGCGCTGGCGATCCGGTCGAGTTCGCGATAGCTTTCGTGATTGGCATCGACGGGAATGTCGGCAACGAAGCCGCCGATTCCGCCACGACGTGCTGCCGTGCGGTACGGCGCGCGGTACGCATTTTTCACGGCCGGTTCGAGCGAATCGGTCGTGAGCGCGAGCGTGGTCTCCAAGAAAGCGGTGGTGCGCACGGTGGATGCCGCCAGCATCCCACGGGCGCGCGCCAGCCGCAGCGGCGCGGGGATTGGCTTGCTGGTCTCGTGATGGACGGCCGTGTTCAACAGCATGACGCCCGAGAGATGCTCCGGGTGATCGACAGCCCAACCGAGCGAGACGACGCCGCCCCAGTCGTGACCTAGCGAGATCACGGGGCCGTCAAGAGACAGTGCGTCGGTGAACGCGCTCAGATCGGCGACTCGTTGAGCGAGCGGACGATGGATGCCGGTGCGCTCAGAGAAGCCCATGTCGAGCTGGTCGACGGCGATGACGCGCCACGCGGGCGCCGCGCTACCAGATGCATCCGCAGCCTCAGCCTCAGCCTCAGCAGCCTGCAGCGATTGCGTCAGCAGCTCGCGCCAGTAGTACGACCACGTCGGGTTGCCGTGAACGGCCAAGATAGTGCCGGCAACGGGGACGCCGAGGCGAGCCAACTCGTCGCCGGTGTCGAGGTAGTGCCAGTCGCGGGTGAGTCCCGCATCCACACCGCTACCGGGCACGGAGGTAACTCGGCTGAAGCGCGGGTCGAGCCCGGGCAGGTCGTGCGGCGGGCGGGAAGCGGCTTCAGTCACCATGCGAGCTCCATCATTGCGGTGTTGAGGCCGGAACCCACGCCCATCAGGAGAACGCGGTCGCCCTTCTTGAGCGACCCTTGCGCTTCATCAAGCGTGATGGGAATCGACGCCGGGCCGACGTTGCCGTACTGCGGGAAAGTAGTGGGCACGCGATCGCGGTCGAGTTTTGCTGCCTTGACGATGGCGTTGGTGTGCACCGACGACACCTGGTGGGTGACGTACAGATCCATCGCTGACCAATCCCATTCGGTGGATGCCTCTTTCCACGCCGAAACGACGAGGTCGAGGCCACCTTTGAGAAGGGCTTTCGCGTCGGTGAACATACCGTCGACGCTGCCGACACAGAGTTCGTGGAACTGCGTTGCCGCGCGAGTGACGCCACCGAGAATCGGATGCCCGGCCGGGTGTTCGTCGGTGCGTCCGAGTACGGCAGCGGCAGCTCCCGAGCCGAGCGTGAGCGACGCGAATTCGCTCATGAAGCCGTCACGATCGGAATCCTGCTTCAGGAGGCGGTCGATGGTGTTGGTTTGGATGTCGTCGGCGTCTTCGCCATTGACAATGATCGCGTAGCGAATCTGGCCCGACTCGATCATGTTCGCGGCAAGGTTCATGCCGCTCACAAAACCGAGACACGCGTTCGCGACGTCGAAGTTGATGGCCGAGCTGGGCAGGCCGAGGCCATGGTGCAGGCGCACCGCCACCGACGGCTCAAGGTGCTTTCGGCTAACCGAAGTGTTAATGAGGAGGCCGACTTCAGAGGCATCCACTCCGGCTTCGGCTAGCGCGCGTTGGCCTGCGGCAACGGTGGCATCGTCGGATGTTTCACCGGCAGCCCAGTTGCGACGCTCGAGTACACCGGCCACCCGTTGCAGGAGTCTGCTGGGCAGCGCGAGGCGCGAAAACGCCGGGGCGAGGCGCGCCTCAAGGTCTTCTGATGTGGTTACCCGGCTGGGTAGTGTGCTCGCGACCGACAACAGGGAAACATTGTTGAAGCGCGTGTTGGCATTTCCGGCCACGGAACCTCCGTCGAGCGAGCCCCGCGGGCTCAGTAAGCAAGAGGCCTAGTTTACGCCAGTTGACTGAGCCTTGCCTTCTGGTAGCGCGAGCGGCGTTCGCGCGTGTCGCGAGCTAGAACGCGTTCTGCAGCTCGCAGACAATGTCTGCCTCGATTGGGGTGCCGTCTTCGAAGGCTCCGGCAAAGCGCAGTTCGACGATGTCGCGGCTGCCATCGGCCGTTCGCGGCCCCAGTTCCGACTGCGGCGTTAGTTCGCCCTTGGCGGGGCTGCCAACCCCTGCAGCTTCTACGAGGTCTCCAAATCTGAATCCACCATCAGCGACTGACACGAGGTTCATAGACATCTCTTCGTGTGCTTTCACATTGTCGAGGGCGATGATCATGAAGAGTCCAGGCTCGCTCAGGTCTCCGACGTCTTCTTTGCCTGCCTGCCTGCTGATGTCGCATTCCCCGGTGAAATCCGGGAACTCGACGCCGTCGATGCGGAGCGTGGCGTTGCCGACATCGTCGGAGCTGAAGCCACCGGCAGCAGGCTCGTCTGGTGTTCCTTCGTCACCCGTCGTCTCATCCGCTGTCGTCGTTTCTTCTGTCGTGGCAGAGTCTGCGGGTTCGTCGGCAGCGGGGGAGCACGCAGCGAGCGTTGCGGTGACAGCGAGAACGATTGCTGCGAGTCGTGCTTTGCGCGCCCAGAGAACGGAAGAGGGCATGAGGGATGAGTGCGCAGTTGTCATGAGATCAAGGTTCCTCGCCGTCAGAGTGGTTGTGCAATACGTCTTTCGGCGTAGCCGCGCGGGTAGGGTATTTGAGCATGGGACTCAGCGATTCTGATGCGCAAGCCGTCTTGCGAGTTGCCAGTCGGCTTACGCAGCATCCGCCCCTCGAATTTGCGGATGTGCTCGAGGCTGTGCGCGAAGTCATCGACTGCGACAGTGCATCCTTCAATGACATGGTCCTGGCCACCCGCGACTTTCGGTACGTGATTTCGCCCGCCACCGAGATTGCCAAAGCGACCCGGCTCAAGCCTGAGTACGACAAGTATTTTCACCAGCATCCGCTGAACGCGGCGGCGAACTCCGCGCGCGGGCTCGGCGCTATCCGCTTCTGTGATGTTGTGGGCGGTGCGGATGTCACCGGCACCGACCTCTACCGCCACTTCTACGGACCGTTCGGCGTGCGCTTTCAGCTGGTGACGCAGTTGCCGTCGCCACCGGATGTCGTGGTCGCCTATGCCCTGAACCGTAGCGAGCAGCTGGGGGAGTTCAGCGATCGCGACGTTGCCGTCATGGACGCCCTGAGCGGTCATCTCGCGATGCACCACCGTTCGTCGCTTGATGCTGAGCGTTCCCGCCTCGTGGATGCAGAGATGGACCGTTACGCCTGGGCGGTCGTGTCGGTGCGCTCGGATGGCGTGGTGGAGGCGTCGTCGTCGACGGTATTGGATGCCGGAGCCCGTGTTCCCGACAGCCTCGCGTCAATCATCGCCGACACCGCGCAAGCGCCGGGCAACGATTCTCGTCACGATGTGATCATCGGCACGCACCGCTGGCAGTGCATCGTGCATCCGGTGCGGCTTGGCCCCACGGTGCTGCTGTTGCGTAGGCAACAGGATGTCGCAGCGGACACGAACGCGCTCTTGGTGGCAGGTCTCACCCGTCGTCAGGCCGAAGTGCTGCTCACCCTCGCGCGCACCGGAGGTTCGAACAACGAGCTCGCGCGCGAACTCGGCATGTCGGAGTCAACCGTGAAGAAGCACCTCGAAGGGGTATTTCGCGTGCTGCAAGTCACGAGTCGTGCTGCGGCGGTGCTCCGGTTGCGCGAGCTGATGGAACAACGAGCGTGCTCGTTGGAGAATCGCTAGAGCTGAGATTTGGGTTGCGTCATTGTTCGCACTGGTGCCGAGGCAAGTACTAGCTCTCAATTCTTCGAGCGGGGCCCAGTTTCGCAATCGTGCCAGCGTGTGGTTCAGCTGGTTCGAAGGCGCGGTGCGACGGCTACACGTTCCCCGAATTCGACGAGGTGCTCGCGGCTGACCGACGGATTAATGAGGAGGCCGACTTCAGAGGCATCCACACCGGCGTCAGCTAGCGCGCGCTGGCCTGCAGAGACGGTGGCGTCGTCGGATGTTTCACCGGCAGCCCAATTGCGACGCTCGAGCACGCCGGCCACCCGTTGAAGAAGTCTGCTGGGCAGCGCGAGGCGCGAAAACGCCGGGGCGAGACGCGTCTCAAGGTCTTCTGATGTGGTTACCCGGCTGGGTAGTGTGCTCGCGACCGACAACAGGGAAACATTGTTGAAGCGCGTGTTGGCATTTCCGGCCCGGAACCTCCGCCGAGCGAGGCCCGCGGGCTCAGTAAGCAAGAGGCCTAGTTACGCCAGTTGGCTGAGCCTTGCCTTCTGGTAGCGCGAGCGGCGTTCGCGCGTGTCGCAGGCTGGAACGCGCTCTGCAGCTTCCAGCCCGGGGTTCACATCGGCGGGTGATGATCGAAATACCCTCAGATCTGACACGACAATCATGTGGCCGGCATCTCCTTGAAGGTGCCGTGATTTGCAAGGAATCTCTCTCCGAAATCGTGCTCTCCAACTCATATAGCAACGATCCCGTCGACCGTTCCATTGTGGGCGAACGTAAAGACACGATGTGATTCGAGATCGAAACCGAGCGGGACACCCATTTCAACTAGCGACGTGACCGCTTCTATGCAGTACGGTCCTTCATCGGTGCCGGCTACCTGCCTCGGGACAAGTTCAAGGCCCGCATGAGACTTCGTCATGACCTTTCTGGGCACAGTCGGCAGGGCATTCCCTGGGCAGGATCGATTTTCACTTAATCGTATGGTTGTGGGTCAGTTTGACGACCGCTTTCTCGGAGTGCCGGGCCTCGTCTACAAGTAGGAACGATATGACAGGGCCTAGAGCCTCAGTAGGCTACAGGGATGAAGCCGATAATAGTCCTTGATACCAACGCGGTGTTTGGGCCGAACGCGTTGACGCGTGCGGATAGCAAAGAGGTTTTGGCTCTTTCACGGGCTGGGCACGTTCGATTAGTGATCCCGAGCGTCGTCCTTCATGAGCTATCAAGGCAGTGGGCGAAAAGGTTTACCGAGAAACGAACAAAGCTACTGAATGCCCTAGAAGGCTTCAACAGCATCCTTGGTGAAGTCGGTGACGCTCCCATCGTTCATGACCCGCCTGTCATGGACAGGTCCGAGTTCTATGGTGTTTGGGAGAAAGCCATTCAAGACATGAAAGCAGAAGTTTTGGCATTCCCGAACATTCCGATCGCGGATGTACTATTCAGGGATCTCGACTTTAGGAAACCCTTTTCTGAGAGCGGGAAGGGTTTCAGAGACGCCCTTCTTTGGGAGACCGTCCGTGAGCTCTGCAACGGGCTCGACGACCCTGAAACGCTGCTGATCTTCGTGACTGCGAATCACAGTGACTTTTGCGTCGACGACAATCTTCAGTTGCATCCGCATTTGCAGAGCGACATTTCACCAAAGCAAAAAATGGTCATCGTGAAAAGTCTCGCAGAATTGCTCCACCACGATGAGATCGAACCGCTCGCGAAGATGCTTCGGGTCGCTGAAGAGAGCCTCACTTTAGAACGAGTTGTCGAACTCTCCGCCTGCGCTCTGGAAAAGCTTTACGGGCAAGATCTTACTGAGACTATAGGTGAGTACATCGGCGAGGGAATGACAGTCAGCCCGATTGACACATTGCTGGAGGGGGGTACGTTTGACGAAATTCTTCCTGACGACCGTACCGTTAACTTCGAAGTTTTCAGTAGTGGTGAACCTGGCCAAATGGCTATGCGCGTAACGGTCGAGACTGACTGCACGATCGACGGATACGTCTACAAGAGTGATCTCGCCGTTTATGACGTGAGTGGTGTTGACGTACTAAGTGACTGGAACAGCCACATGATGCATGCCAGCGAGTCGAGACGTATTCGGTTTACGCTGGGTGCGGATTTTACGAAGCAAACGATTGAAGACTTCGACTTAGCGATTGAGCAAGCAGAGGACATCACAATCTAATAGCTCCAGGTTCTCGTTGGGCCGATGGGGGAGGGCGCGTGCGATAGGAATGGTTATTCGAGAGGGATGTTCGCCTCAAGATTCCGACTGCGGGTGTAGCGCAGGATAAACGGTGGCAGGAAAGCGAGTTGACAGATCGCGAAGTGCAGCGGTGCATGCGAAAAACCACCAGAATTGACCGCCAATAGAACTAAACACTCTGGGTGTGATCGCCCTCGCGTCCCCGGAGGTTGCGATAGTGGAACGCCTCGTGGGCTTGAGATTTCACCCTAAATTCGTGAAGACTCATTTCGAAAAGGCCTGTCGAGCGCTTCCGATGGAATATCCGTGCGGCGTGAATGAATCACCGGCGCGAACTCAGGATTGCTCCTTCGTGTTTCGGCGTCAGCGACTCATTGTGACCGCCGTCTGTATCGTTCGTCTTCGCGCCAGACGCTAGCAGCTCGGTGGTTCGAGCTTTCCGGACTAGGCGACGATGCCGCTAACTGATTCTGGTCGTGTAGTCGTCACTTTGACACGGCTCAAACCGCGTTGACATTCTCAACGACCGAATTAAAGAAGTTGGTGTCACCTGCGAGCCACCTGGTTGCGAAATCCAAGGCTGTCGCCGAAGCTAAAGGTTTCATACTTTCGAGCACAGTCACTAGTGACGAGCCGGATTCGGAGCCGATGCGTATCTCTGAACGTGGGCCTTCTGCGCGCTGTAGCTCAAAAATCGCAGTCGCGGAAATCAGGATGAAATCGACAAGTGTCTGGGGTAGCTCCTTATCGCGCATGAACTCTGGGCTTGGAATGACCGGCTGCCAGTAGCCGAATTCTTCCTCGGGGGAGTAGCTCTCAGGGATGGTTACGCTGGTCACGTTCGAGTAGTCTTCAAGAAATTCGCTGGCGACATGAATCAAGATATCTAAGTCAGCCACACGCATCCAGCTCTCGTTGCGAGAAACAACCGAATGAAGTATCGCCACCAAACTGTGGTCCGCGATGTCTTGTTTCTCTAGAGCTGGCGTCTTGAAATACATCTCGGAAAAAGAGAGCCCCGATGCGCGCATCGCAGCTAGCGCTTCGCTTGGCGGGACGACCGCACCAAGAATGAGATAGATCCAGAATTCAGGATTCGATTCGAGAGTCTCCTCGATTGGATCCAGTCCCCGCGCAACGAGACCTGTGAACATGTCGTCCCACTCTGACGAACGGTTTCGTTCAACGTGCATACGGCCGTTGAAACGACGGATGAGGCCTAAGAAACTTAAGTAAGTTGCATTGGTGATTCGAGGGTCATCTGGGTTCGAAAGCACTTCAAGAAACAAGTCGTTTTGGGCTCTTACCGCGAGGGAGACCTGCTCGTCCACCACAGAAGACTGGAGGGCTAACCATGGATGCAGAAAATCAAATCTGCCGTCTGACTGAACTTTAGCCGTCAAAAAGTAGTCTAGGCATGCGGCAGAAATTTCCCGCATCAGCGCGGGTGAGAAGACGGCAAACTGGCAACAACGTGCTACGAAATCGAGAATTCGTCCTCTATTTTCTGGTGTTCGCTTCCGCGGATCGTAAAGTATCGCGCGCAGAGCTCGCTCGGTCCCTTGATCGTGAGATTTATCACACTGCTGCACTGCGAGCTGCGCAACGACGTCCCATTCCTCTCGGGCGATTCGAGGTAGCAGGGTCCGCGCGAGCTTTTCGGGGGTGTCGCAAGTGCGCACAAGATGAACAGCGGCGAAGTACTCCATAAAGGTCCTATGGGTAAAGGTGAATATTGGCTCTCCAGTTGCGGTAGTTCCTGCATCTGAGAAGACCCATGCGCGGCCCGCGCAGAAATCAACGAATTCCTCTGCGGCGCGTTCTGCTGCTTCTAGCGTTTCCATCGCTCGAGGGAATAAGTAGCTCGTCATCTCGCGGACCAAATCAACCCGAGTGATGCCCCGATCACTGGCCCCACTCACTAGATAAAGGTGCGCGATGTGCTTCATTGCGGCATCGACGTGATCGCGAGCTCTCAGCGGGACCTCGATTTGGCGATGGCCATCCCATTTCTCGAAAAGCAAATTGGCGCATTTTTCGTAAACTGCTGGCCGATTTCGAGGAATAAAGCTCTCGCCACGAAAGATAATGCACATGAGGGAGAGCATCAAAGGGTTCGAAGATAAATCAGCGACTGTGTTGCTCTGGGTCATGAACTGAGCCGAGAGTCGGTGCGCTTCTTCATCCGAATACCCCGTCTGTGAAGAAAACCACTTCTGCACATACTCGGCTACATGGCTCCTGCTGAAACCGTCGATTTTGAACAATTGAAAAATAGCGGGATCCAATCTCGCTTGCTCATAGCCGACTCGTCGCGACGTCACCAAGATTCGCGTAAGCGGGTATCTGATCCCAAAAGTCTCAACTGCAGCCGTGATGGCGCGTCGTTTCGACGGATCAATTAGTTCGTCGAGCCCGTCGAAAATGACCACTGCCTCGCCTGCCAACAGCGTGTCTGCAACCGCGCCTTCTGGCGGCTCGATCTGGTACCGCGAAGGAAGTTGTCTTTCAATAAACTGGAGAATCGAAAGCGAGTCTGCGAACGGGGCAAATTCGCGGAGCGTCAAATGGTAGGGGATAGGACTGTTATTCCCTTCGCAGCACATCGTCGCCACATAATTCGACAGAGTTGATTTCCCTCCCCCAGGATCCCCGAGCACAACAGTCCGGTCGAGCGAATCGAGCAACTCGTCGATTGTGAGCTGGCTGTCGATTTCATCGTCTGCGAGCTTGAAGATTGCTGGGCCAACGTAAAGGTCCTTGAGGGGGATTCGCTGATTAGTCTCGAAGTCCGGAGGCTGGATCGCGCCATGGACTTCCGCGCAGATCTTCTTATACTCCGAATAGAATCCTTCACGTTCTTGAAGGTTGTCGGGAGCAAGAATTCGGGCCACAGCATCGGCTTGTTCTGACACGCGCAAGAGGATTGCTTGCGTTCGCTTGGCAACGTTCAAGCTCTGCATCTTTATGACTGCGTCGGGTGAGATCTCAAGTGCAGCGTCGAGCAGTTGCTTGCAATACTGATCCATAAGTGACACGAGACCGTGTGCAAAATACTCGGAATCATCGTCAGAGACTTGGCCTTGCAGGAGGAACTGCGTACGTGTTGTGACGAGCACTCGAATCGACGCAGCTGCCGAATCTTGGTCCTCCACGACGGTTGTGAGCACTAGCTCGGACAACAATCGCTTTATCTGAATATCCGAAAATACAGTTCGGGCATGACTGTTAGTCATGGCGCCGCGCATTCGCTCCGCGAGCGCTACGTCTGAAATCCCATGGAGCGCAACAGACATATCCAGTCCATAGAGAGCGGTTAGCAAGCCGCGATCTGCGGCCGAATCCCGCTTCCTCCTAATTTCGTTGAGAATCGAAGTCGCGGCAGAGAGCGATCCTACGAACAGGGCAGCGATTTCAACAGTCATAGAGCCAACCATATGAGGTAAAGCCCCCGATCCATCCATAGCAGCCCGAACTGACGCGAATAGATATGTCCCCAGCCGGCACACGGCGAGAACGCTCCCGGATGTTGTTCGGAAAGGCTAGGTCAAGCAGCTCGTTTCATCCGCGGTGCACAGGCCTGCGCCTCTTACACCCGGAGGGATGCAACTTTTGCGAGATCATCGTCCAGAGCCTTTAAGTTTTGCGAACGAGCCATCTGGTTGCAGGTGGCTCGTTGTGGGTGGCGTATGGCAGGCGTGTGATCTCACTCAGTTCGATCGCCACTGACAAGAGCCCAAAGTAGCGACGATGATTCGCTTGCTTATGCCCTGGATTTCGCTGTTGTCGGACTCGGTCCGAAACACGACGGGCTTGTCTCGCCGATCAATAATGCTGCTCTGGGCGAAGAGGAGCTTCCGGATGGTTCCGTTGGATTGGCGACATCCGTCGACCCTTTCTCGAGTGGGTTCGCGTCTGATATCACTAGTAGCACGAGTGAATCCGAACAACCAAGAAGCCGTGGGTCTACTTGGGGATGTCTGAACGCGGCTCCGGATCAGGCACGATCTCTGGCGAGAGCATCCGCCGCTTCGTGAGCGCAGCTTCTGCGGCGATGATGCCCAGCACGACCGCGGCACCGACGGCGATGAGTAGCAGCACGACTCCGAAGTCAGATTCGGGCGCGAGTACTTCGCCGGACTCTGTCTGCCAGGGCCAGAGAGCGCGCAGCGAGCCAAGCATGAGGCCGGTCATGATGACGAGGGTGACGCGGCGGCGGTTCTTGAGGAGCCACTGCAGGCCCGAGACGAAGAGGCCTAGGCCGATGATGGCGCCGAGGGCGAAGGCGCCGAGGTAGCCGAAGTTGCGGTCGTTCACGGCTGCGAGAGTCGGCGCATACATGCCGAGGATCAGCAGCAGGTAGGAGCCCGAAACTCCGGGCAGCACGAGGGCGCACACCGCGAGGGCCGCAGCGAGCGAGACGATGATGAGCGTGGGATCCGCATCCCCGCCACGCGGCAAGCCCGTGAGCGCAACAGCGACACCGGCGGCCAGGAGGCCGATCAGAACCTCGGGGAACGTCCAACGCCCACCAACCATGCGGGCGGGCACGATGAGTGACGCGGCGATGAGTCCGGCAGAGACAGCGCGGGTACCGGTGGGGTATTGCTCGATCAGGGGAGCGAGCAGCGCAGCGCCGATCACGATGGCGGCGAGCATCCCGATACCAATGGGCAACACGACATTCCAACGCACTGAGCGGAAGTGCGCGCCAGCGCGAGAGAAGCCGCGACCACGGATGCCGTCGGCGATCGTGAGCGCCACACCACGGGCGAGGTGCCCGGCGCCATCGATGAGCGTGTCGTAGACGCCGACAAGGAGGCCGATGGTTCCGCCACTGACGCCGGGAACGATCTCAGCGAAGCCAATCAGCATGCCGCGAAAGGCATCACCGACAGTGCGTATGACGGGGTGAACTCGGGTCATCGCTTACTCGTTTTCTTTTCGTTGGCTAGTGGTGCGTGCCGTAGTTGTTGGGGGAGCCCGCCCTGAGCTGAAACGCAGGGTGCGGCATCCGGAGCGGTGGATTTTTTCACCATCGTGCAGAGTAGTCGATTTAGTTGAGGTGGCGGTGGATATTGGTCCCGTCGCGGACCGATTCCCATGTTGCAGCCCGTAGCCTAGAGGGGTGACTACGGGCAACAATCGACTTCGCGCATTCCAGCAACGGATCAGTCGATCCCTCATCACCATGGCCGGGGGAGCCCTGCGCTCCAACACTGCGCCCACTCAACTCTTGTCGTTGCCGGGGAGCGAACATCAGCTGTCCCAGCGTCACGCGCGCTCGGTCATCGACCTCTGTTTGCGCGCGGGCGAAGCGATGCTCGCGACCGGAGCATCCGCTGCTGACGTTGTGGCTACCGTGCTGCGCATCAGCACCGCCTATGGCGTTACCGGAATGCACGTCGACATCACCTTTACGTCGCTCACCGTTTCGATACACCGCGGGATGAACGAAGACCCCATGTCGATCATGCGCATCGTAAAAGTGCGCACCATTGACTACACGCGGCTGCAGAACGTGTACTGGCTCATCGATGTGATCACTGGGCCCGACGGCCCGGGGGATGTGGATGAGACCCGCGAGGAGCTGGGCGCGATCCTCACCACACCGCATCCCTACCGACGCTGGGTCGTCACCGCCGGCAAGGGCATACTCGCGGCAGGTGTTGTTGTGATCTTCGGCGCCAGCTTTGTGCTGGTTCTTGTGGCTGCAATATCCGCCGCCCTCTCTGATGTACTGACGCGTCGTCTTGAACGTTTGTCGGTCCCCGCTTTCTTCGCGCAGATGGCCGCTGCCGGCGTCATCAGCGTCATTGCGGTGTTCATGTTTTGGCTGCGGTCAATCGGGATCGATATTCCCGGATCGAACAGCCCGACCGTGATTGTGATCTCCGGAATCATCATGCTGCTGTCCGGTGTCGGCCTCACGTCTGCGGCGAGTGACGCGATCGGCGGCTACTACGTCACCGCCACGGCTCGCGGCATGGAGGTCATCATGATGACGCTCGGCCTTGCTGTCGGTATCTCGATCGTGCTCAGCATCTCGTTGCGCCTAGGAATCCCGGTGGCGATCGGTGACACGCTGGGGGACAGCCGCAGTGTCGTCTCGGGAATGGTCGGCTCGGCCATCATCGCCGTCGGCTTCGCCCTTGCTTCTTATGTGCGGATGCGGTTGCTCCCGATCATGGCGATGGGTGCCGCCCTCGTGTACGCCGTCTACTGGTTCGTGCTGCCCTTGGCGTCGTCGCCCGGGCTTGCTCCTGCCATTGCCGGAACAGCGGCCGGCGTCGTGAGCTACCTTCTCTACCGCTGGCTGAAAGTGCCAGAAGGCGCCACCAACATGGTCGGCATTATTGCGTTGCTCCCTGGTCTTGCTTTGTACCGGGGTATTTACGCGCTCATGGATTCTGAGTTCGGCGTCACCGATGCGCTGCCCTCGATGGTCATGGCACTCGCGACCGGGCTCGGCTTGGCTGCCGGAACGACCATCGGTGGATTCGTTGCTCGCCGTACCTTCGGGTTCGACCGCGCGGCAATGGCGGCGTTGAAGCGGTCGCGGACGCCGCGGTAGCGGTGCCCTCGCCGTCGCGCGAATGGGCTTGTCCACAATTTCTTGACATTAGTGTCGACACTCGTTGACACTAATGAGATGACGAATTCGGTAGATGGCACGGCCTCTGTTCCGGCTGACGATTCATCCGGCACGGGCGACCTGCGCGCCCTTGCCAACGCTGCAAGGCTCGACATGCTTCGGCTGCTGCGAGACCGCGAGTGGACTATGGCCGAGCTCGCGACCGAATTAGGGCTTCACAAGGGCAGCATTAGTTACCACTTGCGCGTGCTCGAGCATGCCAGCATTGTGCGCCAGGTTGGTGAGCGCACGGTTCGGGGCGGACGACAGCAACTCTGGGGGATCACGGCACCGTCCATTGACGGCGATCCTGATGGCAGCGAACCGGGTGCCCGACCCGCGGTGCTCCGGGCCTTGGCAACGCAGATGGAAGCAAGCCAGTCCCAGCGACTGTTCGTCTCGCAGGTGAGGTTGGATGCTGCTGGCAAAGAAGCCGCAGTCGCCCTGCTGGAGAGTGCACTGGCATCCATCCGGCAGCTGGAGGTCGACGGCGGAGATATTGTCTCGCTCGGCGCATTCACCTATTCGGTAGGCAGTCCGACGAGAAGCGAATAGTGTCCAGCGGGCAGAAGCAAGGGCGACCGTTCTGGGTCTTCTGGGGCGCCGTCACTGCGACCAACGTGGGCGACGGCATCCGTCTCGTCGCACTGCCCTTGCTGGCGACTCAAGTAACCGAGAACCCTACACTCATTGCGTTGGTGACCGTATTCACGTACGTGCCGGCGCTGCTCTTTGGGCAGGTTGCCGGAGTCTTCGTAGACCGGGTAAGGAAGCGACGGCTGATCGCGTTCTCTCAGGCGGGGCGCGCGGTCGTGTTGGCGGTCGTGGCGGTCGCGATAGCCCTTGAGGCGCTCGATATCCCGATGCTGTGCGCGGCCGCGTTCCTGTATGGGGTGGGGGAGGCGGTTTCGGATCCAGCATCACACGCGATCCTTCCCCGGTTGGTGGCTGCGGACAATCTGGGACGCGCGAACTCTGACCTGCAATCCGGCCAGATTGTCGGCGAGATGTTCGTCGGGCGGGCGCTGGGCGGGATTCTGTTCGCAGTGGCTCAACCACTGCCGATACTCGCGAACGTGCTGGTGCTGGCTGCCGCTTCCCTTGCGTTGGTGTCGCTGGGCGAAGTGGAGGGTGCGCCCGAAACTGCTGTGCCGCATCGAGTGCTTCGGCGAGGGCGCCTCCGGGATTTCTTCGAGGAGCTGGCCGAGGGGATTCGCGTAGTGATGCACTCTCGACTGCTTAGCGTCATGTCCTTACTCTTGGCGGTATGGGCAGGAGTGTCCGGAGCGTTTTGGGGAGTTGCCGCGATCTACGCGCTGCGCGACTTGCAATCTGGCGAGATCGGGTTCGGCATCATGCTGGCTCTGGCTGCAGTCGGCTCCTTAGCCGGTTCACGCATCGCGATTCAGGTCATTCGGGGACTAGGCGCGCCAGGCGCTGCAGCCATTTCCGTTTTCGTTAGCGGGGTCTCGATCATCGCCCTCACCTGGACACGTGACCTCTGGCTCGCATCGGTATTGCTTGCATTCAACGGTGCAGCCGTCACGGTGTGGAATGTGATGACCATCACCATCCGGCAGGCCACCGTCGAACCGCACATGCTAGGCCGTGTTAGCAGCACCTACCTAGTGCTGGCTCGTATCGCGCTTCCTGTGGGCGCTGGGCTCGCAGGGCTTTTGGCGACGGCTACCGATGCGCCGACTGTTTTTCTAGTGTTCGGCGGTGTCTTGTTGGTCATTTCGGCCCTGCTTCTGCCGATGCTGTGGAAGGCGTTTGCTGAATCATGGCCGCGAGGGCAGGCTTCGGCGAAGAAAATCGAAGACTACCCAAGCGCGTTCTCAACGCACGGATGAAGGTGCTTCGACTCGAGCGCGACTACCGCCTGCGAGGCTGCCGTAGCGAGTGCCCCATCCGTGTCGGCGCCCGACAGTGTTGCGTGCAGAAAGCCTGCGAAGAATGCGTCACCGGCACCGTTTGTGTCGCGGATTTCGGCAGGTACGGCATCCACTCGGTGGAGTCCATCGGCGTCGAGCGCCATAGCTCCCTCGGCACCTAGCGTGCACACGACCACCGTCGCTCCCGCGTTCACCCGATCGCGCATGAAAGGCAGCGGGTCCGGCATCCCATCGGCGTTCATGAAGAGGTGCGACGCTGCCTGAACGAACGGTTCGTGAAAATCTGACCGGCCGTCGTAATCGTGGAGATCGGTCCAAATAGGGATACCCGATGCCACAGCCTCGGGGAGAAGCGCTCGAGAGGTCTCCGATAGGTCCAGAACAAGCGCCTCCGCACCTTCGGCCAGCGCGCGAAACTGCGCGACATCCGGCTCGATGAAAGCGGGGGTCGACAGGTAGAGCGACACTCGCTCACCGGCCTTCGTCATCAGATTCAGATGGCGTTCACTGGCGCCGGGAACGGTGGCGCACAGCAGCTCAATCCCCGCCGATTCCAACACCGCGCGTAGCCGGATAGACGCCGCATCATCACCCGCCGCCGTAAGGCAGCTGACCCTTCGGCCCAACCCGGCTAGGTGCAGAGCCTTACCGGCGGAGGTGCCGCCGACAGTCTCGAAATCTTCTAGCGCAAACTGCATGTGCGGGCGAGGTTCGGGCAAGTGATCGAGATAGACGATGCTGTTCCACGACACGGGGCCAGAAATGAGGATGCGGTTCGGCATGGTCACACAGTACTGGCGCGAGCAGTGTTAGGTCGTGTGGCAGGTGATCGCGCACCAGTAGCAGCCGTTGACTTTCGGGTACTGGCTCTTCGCGGCAGTAACAGCATCGCTGCACGAGGCGAACTCGCCAAGATCGGTGCGATTGTCGACACTGGGCAGACAGCCTCGAGTCGAAGCTAAATCATGAACTTCGTGGTCGCCGGAGTTGGGCTGGGCGTTTTTATTTACGGTGAAGTAAGGCATGAGCTCCTCTTTTCCGTTGCACGTCATTGTGTGAGGAACAGAATACCGACCTATTCGGAGAGCGGCCAGATGTTTATGGTACCGTTCGGTACATAACGAGAGTTTGTTTCCGGGTCGCCCTCGCGACCCGTCCCCACAATAGGAAGGATCCCCACAATGGATCTCAACAACCGTCGCGGAATCATCACCGGAGCTGGCCAAGGAATTGGTCAGGCTATCGCCCTCGAATTCGCTGCCAAGGGTGCACACCTGCTGCTCGTTGGCCGCAAGGAAGCCACCCTGCAGGAGACTGCCGACCTCGTAAAAAACGCCGGTGGAACATCCGAAATTCTGGTTCAGGACCTCGGCCAGGCGGATGGCGCACAGAACGTTGCTGACGCCGTGAAGTCGTGGGACACCATTGACCTTCTCGTGAACAACGCCGGAAACGTGCGTGCCGGCCGACTCGAAGAGTCCACCGCAGCAGAAGCCACCGCGATGATCGACCTCAACCTCACCGCACCGGTGCTGCTTACGCAGGCACTGTTGCCGCAGCTTCGCACCAGCGGTTCTGCCAACGGAAGCCTCATCCTGAATATCTCGAGCGAGATCGCCCTTGTAGCGATGCCGTTCTACGCCGTCTATGCGGCCACCAAGTCTGGCCTCGCCGCGTTCGGTGAAGCGATGCGTCGCGAACTCCACGGCACTGGCGTGCACGTGGCCACGGTTTACCCCGGCGCCACCGACACCGAGATGATGAGCAGCCAGAACGCTGACTGGGAGCGCCGCCCCGTTTCTGACGTCGTCGCTCAGGTCATGACCGGACTTGCCTCAGACGAGCACGAGATCAACGCATCGGCACCCGACGGCCGCGGAATGCAGGAGCTCAACGCATCCAACCCCCTCGCCGTCGATGCCGCTATGGCACCAGGGCTTGCCGACATGGAAGCGGCAGTAAAGGACCACAACAGCATCTAGTCAGAAGCATCTAGCCAGAACCGTTTCGAGGGGTGCCGTATTTCTGGTGCCCCTCGAAACTCTGTCGGCGTAGCCGAGTGCTGGTCTAGACGAACGCGAACGCGCGCCCCGGCGCGCCGGTGCCGCGCGCAACCTTGAGCGGTGCGAACACGAAGTCTGCGCCACGGGTCGGCAGTGCGCCGAGGTGGCCGAGAGCTTCGATGAATACTGCACCGTTGCCGAGGCCCGCGAGGTGAACGCCGCCGCCGTCGTGCGCAGATCCCATGCTGGGGCCGTCGGTGCCGACACAGCGCACACCCTTGGAGATCAGGTAGTCGAGCGTTTCTGCGATCGGGGCGGGCCAGGCTGGACCTGTTTTGAGAATGACGCCGTTGTGCGCGTACGCGCGTCCGTCGAGGCCAGCGCGATAGTGCTTTTCATCCCAGCGGGCGCGAAACAGCACAATATCGCCAGCAGCGATCTCGCCGTGCTCCCGCTCGAAATCCCGGATGTGGTCTGCTGTGATCGCCGGGCTGACGCCGGGCGCCATCTCGGCATCCACCAAGAACTCGACGTCGATTACGACGGCGGGGCCCATCAACTGCTCCAGGGGAACATGTTCTGCAGTGATGTCGCCGACCTCGGATGCTCCGTCGATGCCGGTGTGGGAACCCGGCAGGAAGTGCGCAGGCGCATCCATATGGGTTCCCGTGTGCTCGTCAATGAGGAGCCACCGCGTTTGGTAGCTGCCGCAATGAGATTGCAGGTGTGCCTCGGTGGATCCGCCGTCTTCAAAGAAGTTGAACGTCTTCTGTTGATAGGGCATGTGGCCCGGCCACGTGCAGGGGAGTTCCTCTGCCAGAAGAAGGGTGAGATCAACAATTGTGCCGGTAGGGAAAGCCATGGGGCATCCGTTCTCTTCGGGGCCAGCGCTTACGCGGTGGCCATTACCTCGGTGAAGGACAGAATTCGTTCCTCGGTCGCTTCTTCTCTGGTGAGCTCGGTGACAATTGCGCCCTTGCTCATCACAAGCACGCGGTCAGAGAGCGCCAGCACTTCAGGCATCTCGGACGATACCATCAGCACCGCCATGCCTTGAGCGACAAGATCGTCAACCACACGGTAGAACTCGGCCCGAGCACCCACGTCGATTCCTCGCGTCGGTTCATCCAGAATCAGCAGATCCGGCTTCGACAGCAGCCACTTCGCCAACACAACTTTCTGCTGGTTACCGCCACTGAGCACACCCGCTTCTAGCCAGCTTCCGCCGATCTTGATGCGCAGATCATCGACCTGCTGGGCGACATCCGCGTCAAGTTTCTTGCGGTTAAGCCAAAACTTGCCGTGCTTCGCCAAATAGGAGAGCACCACATTGTCGTGAATGGTGAGCGCGGTGTGGAGACCAAGAGTCTTGCGGTCTTCAGAAACCATGGCAGCACCGGCGCGCACGGCTGCAAGCGGCGAGCGGATGACACCCGACGTGCCACCCAAAGCAACCGTTCCGCTCATGGCCGGGTCTGCACCGAAAATAGCGCGAATCAGCTCAGTGCGGCCGGAACCCACGAGCCCCGCGACACCCACAATTTCGCCGCGGCGAACCTGAAATGAGCACTCGGATGACGTGCCCTGAACGACAAGTTTGTCGACCGTGAGCACAGCTTCACCTGGAACCTGGATGGTACGTGCTTCGTGCATCTCCTTATCGAGCGCACGACCCACCATTGCCGCAATGAGATCGTCGGTACTGGTGGTGGCAGGATCAAACTCTCCGCGCGCTACGCCATCGCGAAGAACGAAGATGCGGTCAGCAACCGCATAAACCTCATCAAGACGGTGCGTGACGATGATGACCGAACGGCCATCTTCGCGAAGACGACGAATGAGCTGAAGCAGCGAATCTGTCTCGCGGCGGCCCAGAGCGGCGGAGGGCTCATCGAGAATGAAGAGTTGAGCATCCACCGAAAGTGAACGGATGATCTCGACGATCTGCTGCTGGGCCACACTCAGCTCAGACACCAGCGCTTCGGGATCAATACCGAAATCCATGTAGGCGTCAGCAATAGCGTGCGACGCCTGGTCAACCTGCGACTTGCGGCTCTTCCACCAACCCCAGCGGTACCCAGAGGGGCGAGTGAGAAACAAGTTCTCTGCCACAGTCATCTCAGGAATGAGATTGAACTCTTGCAGAACGATCGCAACACCGTGGTCGAGAGCGTCCTTAGTTGAGCGGAACAAGACTGGCTTGCCGTTCACGGAAACCGTGCCCTCATCCATCTCAGTCGCGCCAGCAAGAATCTTGCCGAGCGTTGACTTGCCGGCGCCATTCTCTCCGACCAGCGCGACGACCTCGCCCCGGCCGATGTCAAAGTTGACACCGGCCAGAGCGCGCGTGGCACCGTAGCTCTTCTGAATCCCCGAAGCTTCGAGGAGCGGAATGTTAACAGTCATGCCAGTTCTCGATGTCTATTCTTTGAAGACGGTGTCTTGTACTTGGTCTTCGATGGCGAGCACGTTCTCAGTCGTGACCAGGATCGTTTCTACGCTGATTTCTGCATCAACGCTTTCGCCATCCAAGAAGCTGCACGCGGCGGTGAATGCTTCTTGGCCCATCAGTACCGGCTGCTGCATTGCTGCAGCGGCTACGTCGCCCGCTTTGATGGATGCCAGAGTGTCAGGGCTGCCGTCGAAGCCGACAACGATGGGAGTTTCTGCTCCATCGATTGCGGTCAGCGCACCCTGAGTTGCTTCGTCGTGCTCAGTGAAGATACCGAGAAGGTCGGGGTGTCCGGCTAAGAGGTCCTGAGTGAAGCCGAGGCTTTCTGAACGGGTGTAATCAGCCGACTCGAGCAGGGGAACAATGGTGTAACCCGCTGCTTCGATCGGGCCCGAGAACCCTTCGGTGCGGTCCTTACCGTTTTGGCGAGTCTGCGAGATGCCGATGATGCCTACTTCGCCCTCGTCGAAGCCTGCTGCCTGAAGGGCTGCGACGAGTTCTTCGCCAGCGCCCTCCGCTGCAGCAACGTTGTCGGTCTTGATGAGTGAGACGTAATCGCCACTGTCCGTGCCGATGTCAGCGATGATGACCGGAACGCCGGCAGCAGAAGCTGCGTCGAGCACGGCTGGAGCCGAGGCTGTGTCGGTGGGCGACAAGATGATGGCGTCAACGCCAGCAGTGATCGCATCCTGAGCATTCTGAAGCTGCTTGCTTTGGCTGTTGTCTGAGTCATAGACCGTGACCTCAGCGCTAGCTTCTGCAGCTGCATCCTGGATGCCGACCGAAAGCGAACGCCAGAATGCGACGCTCGTGGCGGAGGTGATGTAGGCGACGTTCGAGGCCTCACACCCCGCAACCGTGAGCTCGGGGCTAGCACCGCTTGAGTCAGCTCCATCGATGGAACAGCCGGACAGCACCAGTGCTGACGCTGCCATTGCCGCTGCGGCGATGAAGGGTTTAGTTACACGCATGATTCTCCTTTGATATGTGTGTGTTGCTGTGTTTGTGCGGGTGAAAAATTAGCGTTTGCGAACGCGAACTACTCGGTCGAGAACGACGGCGAGGATAATGACGGTTCCCAACGCCGTGCCCTGCCAGAACGCATTGACGCCGATGATGTTGAGGCCGTTCTGAAGAACGCCGATCAAGAAGATTCCGATCAGGGTTCCGAGCACGCTGCCCTTGCCTCCCATGAGCGAAGCGCCGCCGATAACGACCGCCGCGATCGTGGTCAACTCGAAGCCGCTACCGGTGTTGGGGTCGATGGTGCCGAGCCTCGACGACTCGATCGTCATTGCCAAAGCGCAGAGCAGGCCAGTGACGGCGTAGGGGATCACCTGATAAAAGGAAACCCGAATACCCGACAGGCGAGCAGCCTCAGGGTTGGAGCCGATTGCATAGATGAAACGACCCGGCTTGCTTCGTGTCAAGAAGAAGTGAGCCGCAACATAAAGGACGACGAAGACGATGACATAAAACTTGATGCCGGCGATGTTTCCCTTGCCGAAGAATGCGAAGGCATCCGGCAGGTTGAAGATGGAACGGCCATCAGAAAGCACGTACGCCAGTGACGCAGTGATCGACATCATCCCGAGCGTCACAATGAATGGGGCGAGCTTGACGTAGGCGACGAGGATGCCGTTGACCAGCCCCGCTAAGAGGCCGACGAGCAACATCACGCTCACGCCAACGAGAACGCCAGCACTCGGCATAACCAAGCCGCCCACCACGATAGAAACTGCGGCGATGCCGCCGACCGACAAGTCAATGCCGCCGGTGAGAACCACCAACGTTTGACCGATCGCGATAATGCCGAGCACCATCACCTGCGACAGGATGTTCTGCATATTCGACGACGACAAGAAGCGCGGCTCAATGATCGTCAAGACAACAGCGAGCAGGACAAGTGCGCCCAACATTGCTGCCTCGATACGATACGTGGCCACAAACTTGCTCCACCCCGAGCGCGGCGTTCGCTGCTCGGCTACGGTCGCGGTCACGCTGACAGTCCAGCGGTTGGGTTGATGTTGAGAGTCATCATTGTCTCCAGGGTTGTGGCGAGCATCTTTTCGGGATTCGCCGTTTCTCTACAGTCGAGGGGGCGATCGGTGGCGGCTGACTAAACCAGTGGCTTAGCCCGCCAAAGTTTCGGCGAGGAGGCCGCGCAAGTGGCGTTGGTTTTCACCACACACGCTGATCGAATCGCCACCATAGTGCTCACATGTAAGAATTCCGCTGTATCCCAGCGAAACCGCGAGTTCTACTACCTCGCGGTAGTTGATGACGCCGTCACGCAACGTGCTCGGGGCAGTTGCGTAATACGAGTGGTCGACTGCCTCATCACGGGTGTAATTCTTGAGGTGCCAATAGTTGGCGTAGGGGAGTGTCTTGGCGTATGTCTCGCGCCAGTCCTCAACTTCGCGGTGGAGGCGAACCAGGTTGCCGACATCGGGGTTGATGCCCACGAGGTCGGTTCCGACATCCTCAACGAAACGCACAGCGCTGTCTGAAGAGCCAATGTAGGTGTCTTCATACATCTCGAGCGAAGTGATCATGCCGAGGTCTTGAGCGTGACGTGCGAGCTCTCGGATGCGAGTGACCGCAGTGTTCCACACCTCGGTATCGCCGACCGGGTCAATCGGCCCCTGACCATTCCAAAACCAGAGTGCTTCACGCTGAGCCTGATTGAACGGCTGGTGCAGCCCCGTTGAATAGACGCTGATACCCATCTCGGCCGCAGCCTCAATCGATGCGTGCTGGTAAGCCAAGTTTTCGGCTTCCTTGCCCGGCTCAATCACGCTGACACGCTGAATGTGAACCGACGGGATCTTCATTCCCAGTTCAGCCGCGATTGAGACCAGCTCAGTACGCTCGCTGCTGCTCAACAAAGCCGGCTTCAGCCACGCATCCGACAGCTCCACATTGGTGAAACCCTGGTTCGCAATCTTGGAGAGCTGCTTCCTCCAAAACTCTGGGCCAGCAGTCTGAGCCGGTGTTCCATCGCGTGTGGTGGTATCCAACCCCAGCATGCAGCTAGTGATGGGCCAAGTATCAGCGGTATATGCGGACACGTCATTGTCCTAACGTTTGTGGCGCGACCGTAGTCGGGCAAAAGTGCAGAAGGGAAAAGGGAACGGAGACCTCAGCGTCTGCTGAGGTGAGGCCGATCGTTAGTGAAGGTAAAGCCCGCCGTCGACGTTGAGCGTCTGGCCTGTGATGTAGCCAGTCTCTTCGCCAATGAGGAAGTGGATCGCTGCTGCGATATCGCGCGGCGTACCGATGCGGCTCGTGAGCAGATCTTGAGTGAGCTCGTCTTTGCGAGCATCCGAAAGCGTGCCACCCATGATGTCGGTGTCGATCGGGCCAGGCGAGATCGCGTTGACCGTGATGTTGAACCCGCCGAGTTCGCGAGCAACCGAGCGAGTGAGACCAATAACGCCGGCCTTCGATGCCGAGTAGGCAGTCTTGCTGAACGTGCCGCCACCGCGCTGAGCGGAGACCGACGAAATGTTGACGATGCGGCCGATGCGGTTGGCAACCAGAATGCGAGCCACACGCTGCGACACGTGGTGCACGCCGTCGAGGTTGATCGACATCACTCGCGACCACTCAGACGGAGTGACCTCAAGGTACGGCACGGGGGAGCTGACGCCCGCGATGTTGGCGAGGGCCACAATTTGCGGAAGGCCGGCTTCGAAGGAGGTGACAGCGGCATCCACAGACTCAGGGTCTGTCACGTTTGCGCCATAGCCGAGGGCCTTGACGCCGTAGGTGGATGCGATTTCTTCGGCTACTGCGACCGAGCTGTCGTGATCAACATCGATGATTCCGATGTTCCAGCCGCGCTCTGCGAGGTAGGACGCCGTGTAGCGACCGATTCCGCGGGGAGACACTGCTCCGGTGACGATTACGGTGCGTTCGGTGGGGAAATCCATATTGCCAACTCCTTTGTTGATTCTCGGGCTTATTCACCCGATGCATCTAATCGTAGATCATATAGCATCTTTCGAATTGCACGCAAGGTAGACAAGGTGCGGCTGGGGAAACAGCGGGCGGGCGCACCAGAAAGAGTGCACAGATGAGGTCCCCAAGGTGCCGGAGTAGGCGCCGAGAACGTGCAGGAGTGGGCGCGAGCGCGCAGAGCGGCGTTCTGAGCGAGGGCGCGCCAAACAGCGCGCGCGGAACCTGCCGACGTTCGAATCGGAGCTAGCTAGCGGACAGAGTCGTCGCGGGCGCGATCGCGCACTTTGAGGATGTGACTGCGCATGGCGGCTTCGACAGCCTCGGGGCCGTGGGGGAAGGCATCGAGGATGGCGCGGTGTTCTGCTGTGGCTTCTTCGGCGTCGCTCACACCCGTGGCAACGGTTTGACGCATCCGGTGCACTCGCGTGGAAATCGCTTCGGACATGTCGATTAAGAATGGGTTGTGGGTGTGCTCAAAAATGAGGTGGTGAAAGTTCCAGTCGGCGGCGAAGTAGTCGCGCAATAGTTCTAACGGGATCTCGCCAACGAGAGAGGCCTCGTGAACCGCAGCGGTGAGCTTGAGGTGTTGGGTGAGGGCCTTCTCAAGAACGGGGAGCAGCTTCTCGGGATTGCGCGCAGCAATTGCGGCAGACCCCGATTCCAAGACGAGCCGAGCATCGAAGAGTGCTTCGAGTTGGTCGGCGGCCAATGGTTCAGCAACGGTATAGCCCTTATTGGCTACTCGGGTGACGAGGCCCGTGCGTTCGAGTTGTACGAGGGCTTCTCGAACGGGAGTGGGGGAGACGCCAAGGTCTCGAGCAATGGTGTCAATAGAGAGGCGTGAGCCCGGTTCAACTCCGGGCCCCAGGAGCACGTCGAGCACGCAGTCATACACATGGTCACGCAATCCACGGCGCTCGATGGAGGGCGACGAGTTCGATGTGAACAGCGAATCTGTCGTCATTGGAGCCTTCCCTAGTGACCGGCCACGGCGGGACGGTCGGATGTGCGATCGGAAGCGATTCTACCTATTTCATCGAGGATCGATCGGATGGCGGCCGGATCGTGCGCAAATCTCCCCAGGAATAGGCCATCCACGGTGCCGGCAAGTTCGGTGAGCAATCCCGGGCCGGCGCTTCCCCCATAGATCACTGCGGAGCCTGGGTGGAGCTCCAAACGGGCGGCATATTCGCGAAGAAGAGTACAGACATCCTGAATGTGGCGGGCTGAAGCAGGCTCGGGCGCGCCAATAGCCCAGTGGGGTTCATAGGCGACGGTGATGGCGCCCCGATGGCCGTCGGCGTCAGCATCCATCAGTGCATTATCAAGCTGGCGGATGCACTCAGCTGCAGCCTCGGCGGCGGTCGACTGGTGGGCCTCTCCGATGCAGAGCACGGGCCGCAGATTATTGCGCAGAGCTGCCGCAGTCTTGGCGCGGACGATTGGATCGGTTTCGCCAAAAAGACGTCGCCGTTCCGCGTGGCCCACCTCGACCACCGTGCAACCGACCTCGGCAAGAACGCTGCCGCTCACCTCGCCGGTGAGGGCGCCAGCATCTTCCGTGCTCAGGTTTTGAGCACCAACTCGGGCAACGCCAGTGAGTATCTGATGCGCGGCGGGAATTGACGGGAACGTGGGAATAACGAATAGCTCGGCAGCGCCCGACAGCACGGCGTCGTGAGTGCGGGCGATTTCCGCCACGGCGGTGCACCACTCAACGGTGCGGTCATGGCTGAAGTACATTTTCAAGCTGACGCCAACCTGCACTGGCCTGACGCTCCCGAGACTAGACATGACTAAGCGTTCTCGTAGTCAGAGATCTCTTGCACCTTGTCGTTCGACGCGCTCGTCGTGTCGAACTCGTAGGTGAGCCACTCGCGAACATTGCGGCGCGCAAGCTCGATACCGACAACGCGCTGGCCCATGCACAAGATCTGCGCATCATTAGAGAGAATGCTTCGCTCCACCGAGAATGAATCGTGCGCGGTGACCGCACGGATGCCCGCAACCTTGTTGGCGGCGATCGCGACACCCAGACCGGTGCCACAGATCAGGATGGCGCGGTCAGCCTCACCAGCAGCCACGATTTCGGCGGCAGAGATGGCGACGCCAGGGTAGTTCTTTGACGCGTCCGCTGATACTCCAACGTCAACCACTGAACTGATCAACGGGTTGTTCTCCAGATCGTGCTTGATGATCTCTTTGTAGTCGAATCCGGCCTCGTCTGAGCCGATAACAACGCGCCATGGTGTGGACATAGTGTTTCTACTTTCTCTGCGATGGGTGGTAAAAAGGTGGTGGGAGTTAGGCGTCAGCGAGCTGCGTACCGAGCATCGTCACGATGAGCGACAGTGACACTGCTCCGGGGTCAGGGGTGCCGAGAGACTTCTCACCGTGGGAGCGAGCGCGCCCGAGCCCCGGCATCATGCCGCTAGTGCGTTCGGTAGCGAGAGTCGCTTGCCGCGCAGCCTCAGCCCAAGCGGAAGCGAGAAGATCGCCGGCCGCTACACGCTCGCGGAGCGAGGTCGCAAAAGGAACCAGCGCATCGACGAGAGTCTTGTCACCCACGGATGCTCCGCCGTATGCCATCACAGCATCGCTCGCAGCGCTTACCCCTGCGCTGACGGAGTCAGCCGTGATCTCGGCGGTATCGCCGAGGTGTTCCCCTACGCTCTTCAGGATTACGCCCCATAGAGCCCCCGAGGTTCCACCGGCGCGGTCAGACCATTCATCGGCCGCACGGTTGAGAAGGGATTGTGCACCAGCCCCACGCTCTGCAGCCTGTGTTGCGGCGGCTGCGGCAGCGTTCACGCCACGCTGCATGCCGATACCGTGATCGCCGTCGCCGGCAACGGCATCCAAGCGTCCGAGTTCGTCGGCGTTCTCGTCGATCAGGGTGCTCATGGCGGAGAGCATGGTGGCGATCGTGGCTGCTGCGGCTTGTGACTCTGCTGTCGACGCAGCAATAGCGTCGTCAGCCACCACCGAGTTGTCGCCTTCGACCGCAACAACGTTGCCCGATTGTGCGGAGCCGGTGCGGAAAGCGGGTGTGCTTGCTGGCGCGTTCCAGAGTTCTTCAAGTTCGTCATCGAGCCAGAACAGCGTGAGCGAGACTCCGGCCATGTCGAAGCTCGTGCAGAACTCGCCAACCTGCGGGTCAACGATGGTGATGCCGGCGGCCTCGAGCAACTCGGCGATGCGCGAGAACAAGACGAAGAGCTCTTCGTTCTTTACTGACCCCAAACCGTTGAGCACTGGAACCACACGAGCGCCCTGCGGAGCGACGCCGTCGGGAATTTCGGCCTCGGCGAGAAGTCGTTCCACGAACAGTTCAGAGAGCTCGTTCGCTGTGGGGACGTCGGTCTCTTCGAGGCCTGGTTCACCATGGATGCCGAGGCCAATAGCCATGCGGCCTTCCGGCACCGAAAACAGCGGCTCCGACGCGCCAGGGAGCGTGCATCCGGAGAATGCAACGCCCATGGTGCGAGTGCGTTCGTTGGCGAGAAGGGCGACGCGCTCAACATGGTCAAGGTCGTGTCCGGCTGCGGCTGCAGCGCCGGCGATTTTGAAGACGGTGAGGTCGCCGGCGATTCCTCGGCGCTTTGCTTTCTCCGTGGGCGGTGCGCTGAAAATGTCATCGGTGACGACGACTGAGCGGCACTCGATGCCTGCTGCACGCGCGGCGGCTTGGGCAGTGGAGAAGTGCATAACGTCGCCGGCGTAGTTTCCGTAGCTGAGGAGTACGCCTCGGCCCTGCTGGGTTGCTTGGATGACGGCTTCAACTTGGCGGGCAGAGGGTGAGGCAAAGAGGTTACCCATTGCTGCTCCATGCGCGAGTCCTGGCCCAACGAGTCCGGCGAAGGCGGGGTAGTGGCCGGAGCCACCGCCGATCACGACGGCTACTTCGGGGTTTTCAGAGCGGGTGGAGCGAGCCACACCTCCTGAAGTTTTGCGGACCCACTTGGTGTTGGCCCGGACGAATCCGTCGACCATCTCGTTGGCAAAGTCCGCTGGTTCGTTCCACAAACGGGTCATTGTTCTCGCTCCTCATCGTTGAGCTGCAGTTCTACGCAACCGCGCATTCAAAGATACTATAGGAAATAGGAAATGGAGCGAGCTCTCTTCCGCGCGCAACGACGAGCGGGCGAGGATTCGAGCGGGGGAGCTCCGGGGCGACTTGGCATTCTGAGTGCGCTGGGATATAGAACCGTACGGTAGTAAATCCCAGAATGCCGTGCTAGCGTCCCGAGCAGCACGAGAGTTTTTCTCCGGGTCGCTCTCGTGGCCCGTCCCCAGATTAGGAAGCGTCCCCACAATGGATCTCAACAACCGTCGCGGAATCATCACCGGAGCTGGCCAAGGAATTGGTCAGGCTATCGCCCTCGAATTCGCTGCCAAGGGTGCACACCTGCTGCTCGTTGGCCGCAAGGAAGCCACCCTGCAGGAGACTGCTGACCTCGTAAAGAACGCCGGTGGAACATCCGAAATTCTGGTTCAGGACCTCGGCCAGGCGGATGGCGCACAGAACGTCGCTGACGCCGTGAAGTCGTGGGACACCGTCGACCTTCTCGTGAACAACGCCGGAAACGTGCGTGCCGGCCGACTCGAAGAGTCCACCGCAGCAGAAGCCACCGCGATGATCGACCTCAACCTCACCGCACCGGTGCTGCTTACGCAGGCACTGTTGCCTCAGCTGCGCACCAGCGGTTCCGCCAACGGAAGCCTCATCCTGAACATCTCGAGCGAGATCGCCCTTGTCGCGATGCCGTTCTACGCTGTCTACGCCGCCACCAAGTCTGGTCTTGCTGCGTTCGGTGAAGCGATGCGTCGCGAACTGCACGGCACTGGCGTGCACGTGGCCACGGTTTACCCCGGCGCCACCGACACCGAGATGATGAGCAGCCAGAACGCTGATTGGGAGCGCCGCCCCGTTTCTGACGTCGTCGCTCAGGTCATGACCGGACTTGCCTCAGACGAGCACGAGATCAACGCATCGGCACCCGATGGCCGTGGAATGCAGGAGCTCAACGCATCCAACCCTCTCGCCGTCGACGCCGCTATGGCACCTGGGCTTGCCGACATGGAAGCGGCAGTAAAGGACCACAACAGCATCTAGTGCTGCTCGACTGATCAGGCTCGCAAGACTCCCAGAGCCCGCAAGACGCGCCCGATCAGCACAGCTCGTTCCACAGGCCGCCAGATTTCTGGCGGCCTGTGGAATATCCGGAGCCCCATTCGGCTTGTTCTCTTGGTAACCAACCGTCCCCGTACGACGTCGCGTCAGTAACTTCGCGTCACACAACGGCGACGGCCCTGAACTCGCAATAACCTCGAAAGGTGAACGCTGTGGAAACCCTGACTGTGCTTCTTAGCCTCGTGGCTCTCGCCACTGTGCTTGGCCTAGTTTGGCGTGCCCGTACCGGCCGCATTAAGCACACTCGAACCGACGCCTCGACCGCCGCATCCGAAGAGAATCGCATCTCGATTCCCGGTGCCGCCCCGTTCGGCAGTCGCGTCACCCTGGTCCAATTCTCCACCGCAGCCTGCGCGATCTGCCCTACTGTCCACACTCAGCTGAGCGGTCTTGCCAGCGAGTTCGATGACGGAACCGGCGTCGTTGTTCACGTCAATGTGGATGTCACCGCGCGTCCCGAGATCGCCAACCAGTTCAACCTGTTGCAGTCTCCGACCACGTTCATCCTTGATGGCAACGGTGTGCTGCAGGCCCGCATCGGCGGAGCCCCCAAGATCAACGACGTCCGTGCCGAACTGGACCGGATGCTCGCCCCCGCGTTGGTCTAACGACCAGTTTTCGCACCCGTCCACCCCGAGACAGCGCCCGCACCCCGCGCATCACAGATAGCGACTCCCATGACTTCGAATGACACCCACGCCGCCGGAACGACGCAACTCTCCGACTCCAAAGCAGCTCTTGCAGCCAAGCCGGGCCAGGCCGGAATCGACCCGCGTGGTCCTCGCTTCGGCGCCGGCATCACGGCCGTGCTGCTGCTCACCGTGATCGGCCTCGGGCTGGATGCCGCAGCAGCCCTCCCGGCCACCCTTGCCGAGCGCGCTAGCCAGCCGGCATTCATTCTCCTGAGCCTCATCACGGCTCTGTTCGCGTGGGGCGCTTTCGCTGGCATCCAGCGTCACCCGTATGGACTCTTCTTCAAGGCCGCGATCCGTCCGCGCCTCAGCGCGCCCAGCCACCTCGAAGACCCACGCCCGCCTACGTTCTCGCAGGGTGTTGGCCTCCTCGTCACCGTAATCGGGATTGTGCTGCACCTCGCGGCTGTGCCCTACGCTCTCGTGATTTTCGCGGGGCTCGCATTCATCGCCGCGTTCCTCAACTCGGTCTTCGACTACTGCCTCGGATGCCAGCTCTACGTGCTGCTCGTGCGTGCCGGGCTGGTTGGCCGCGGTCGCTCCGCAGCGTAATTAGGGGAGCGCGAGCATCCGCTCCGCACGCCGTCCTTCCCAGTGAGAATGCCGTGACCTGGGCCGCAACTCTTCCACCGTCTGAGGCACACGATTATCGTGGCATTACAGTGGGCGGCTACCGATCACGATGGTTGCCCGATTCCTCAACGCGAGCGAAAAGGACGAAACCATGTCTGATCTCAACAGCCCAGCAGCCGCCGAAAACGGTTCAGGCCCCGACGCCCACAACATCCAAGACTGGACAGATCTTGGCAAAGAAATGTGGTCGTATCTCACCGGTCGCAGTGCTGTCATCGACTACAACTTCATCGACATGACCGTCGAAGTTCCCCGCGATGTTGGCCAGGATGCGCCCCGCGCGACCTGGAAGCTCAACGGCACCCTGCGGGTGACCACCAGCGAGGGATCCGGCTCCGAACCGACCGCCCCGTAACGATGAGTACCTCAACGAGGTTCGACATCGATCTGGCGTTCTCGCTCATCGAACCAATACTTGACGATGCGGATGCCGCGTCACCGGGCAGCGGGGAGCCAGCTTCACAGCTCGAGACAGAGAAAATGACGGGCACGATCAACGCCAACGGCATGGAAATCGACGTATTCTCGAGCAAGCCAGAGCTGTTCCTGCAGGCGCGAACAGTCAAGCTCAAGGACGTGCGTATCGCGGCTAAAGCTCTCGCCGACCGTGGGCTGACTGTCGCGCTCTCGGGACCGCTCGGGCTCATTGCTCGCGTCGGTGCTATCAAGCCCTCCGTTACTCAGCGAGTACTCACCGGCTCTCCTCATATCGCGCTGGGGAGTCGCGCTGCGATTGCACCGCTGCTGCGGCGGCGGGATTCGACTGCGTCTCCAGCATCCGAAATGCAGTTTCCGCCCAGCACGCTGCTGCCGCTGGTGCCGACGTTCGATCGGTTTGTTCGCAAACAGATCACCACGACGCACTACACGGCTGGGGCGGGGCGACCTCGACTGTTCTTCGTCGTCGGCTCCGAAAACTGGAACGGCCAAGTGCCGCGCGAGTTCGAGTTGCGATCAGAAGTCACCACTATTGGATCGTCTTCTGCCGCGGACCTGCAGCTTCCCGGCCTCGAGCCGTTCCACGCCGAAATCCGGCACGATGACGATGACGAGTACGTGCTTCACGCCATCGGTGCCGTGGGTGGCGGATCGCGCCCGCTTACGGGTCAGGATCCCGGCGCGCGCACGCTCAGAACGGGCGCGCGAATGGAAATGGGCGAGTGGCGCCTCGGGTTCTTCCGCGAAGAATACGCCGACCACGGTCGGCCGTTCGGCGGTCGCATCGGAGGAGAAATGGGACACCAGAAACCGCAACCTGGTCGGCACCGAAATGCACCGGCACCGGCACCAGCCGCGCCGCCCGAAGGGCCGGAAGTCCCGGAGACGCCCTAAACCCCGACCGTTGGACTATTGCGTGGGCTGCTCGGCGATCAGCAGCCTGCGCAATGCCGAACGCGTCGCAATCGAGACACCGAGCAGGTCGAAGACCTCGTGGGTTCGCGTGGCAGTGTCGTGAACAATGGGGAGTTTGTCGCGCATCCATTCGTCCGCTTCAGCGGGTGAGCGGATCTCTTCTGGTTCGGCGCCGGGAGCAAGCTGCTCAACGGCGGCCATTGCGTGTACGGAGGTTGCATAGTCGGCGGCGACGGCGGCGGGATCAACCCCCGCATTGCCCAGAAGGAGCGCACTGATCATCCCGGTGCGATCGCGCCCTGCGCTGCAATGCACCAGGGTTCCCGGTTGCGACGAGGCGATGGCTTCGAGAGCGCCAAGCACCAGATGGGGTTGCAGTCGCCAATTGTGGGCCCAGTATTCGGGGGAGTCGAGAATGGGGGCGCAGGTCTCCCAGAACTCCGGATCGTTCTGATCTTCAGTGGGGGCGTTGACGATTCTGATGCCATCGAGTGCCGCGTCTGAAATCACGTGATCGCCCTCGCCCGGGCCAACCTCGTGCTCGCAGCGGAGATCAACAACGGATGCCAAACCCCAGGCCCGCGCATCATCCCATCCGGCCGCGGTCAACCGCTCTCGGCGCGGTCCGCGGGCGATTCGACCCGCTGCTGTCACGCCGCTACGTGATAACGCCGTGGGAAAGCCGCCCAAATCTCGAGCATTGATATAGCCATCCCACGCAAGTGTTGTCATTTCCTCAGCATAGGGAGCAGTCGCGGTATCGGCCAGCGTGGAGCCATGGATCACGGCGAATTCGGATATTCGCGCGCCTCCACAGAAAGCTGACGGTGAGGCGCAGCTCTGCAGCGTAGCGAAACAATCGGCCGTTACCCGGGATCGGTGATTATGCTCGCGACGTGTCAACTACATCCGTCACTAACCCCGAACCCACGAAGGAGCGCACCATGTCAGTGCTCGACGAAGTTCTCTCCGCCAACGCCGCCTATGCCGAAAACTTTGGCGACAAATCCGAACTCGCTTTGCCGCCCGCTCGTGGCTTTGCGATCCTCACTTGCATGGATGCGCGCCTAGACCCCGCACAATACGCCGGCTTGAGTGAGGGCGACGCACACGTCATCCGCAATGCGGGAGGACGCGCATCCGACGACGCCATCCGGTCACTCGTGATTTCGTACAAACTCCTCGGCACGAAGGAGTGGTTCGTGATTCACCACACCAACTGCGGGATGCAGTTCTTCACCGATGACGTAATGCGGGGGCTTCTGGCCAACAGTCTTGAGACCGCTGCTCTGGGCGATGCCGGATTCGAAGACGTGGGCACCGGTCCCGGCTCGGCCGAAGCCAAATATATTGATTGGCTCACCATCGCGGACCAGGCCGAGAGCGTTCTCGAAGACGTCACCCGAATCAAAGCTCACCCTCTGGTGCCGAGCGGCATTCCGGTCTATGGCTACATTTATGATGTCTCCACGGGACAGCTCATCGAAGTACCGCAGGCAACAGCTGCTGGTGCTGCAGCCTAGAGCTGCCCAGACCCGCGCGGTGTCGGCGACGGTCGTCGACACGTAGGCTCAACCCATGGCTATCTCCCGCTTCGAAGAGCTCGACTTTCAAGAGACCCCGATGGGGGAACTCAACCTGCGACGCCGACGTGAGCCAACGCTCGATGTTGACGTGTATGAGGTCAAGCTCGGTGAGGAATACCTCATGTCGAGCCTCTTCACTGTGGCCGAAATCGCGCTTTCCGATCTTGGGCTTGCGGCGGCTAACGGAGACGCATTGCGCGTCGTCAATGGAGGACTCGGTCTCGGCTACACGGCCGTCGCGGCTCTGGCCGACTCGCGAGTGGCGTCACTCGAAGTGATCGATGCTCTGCCGGCCGTGATCGATTGGCACAATCGTGGCCTGCTCCCGGTATCCGCAGAACTTACCGGCGACAGCCGCACCACTCTCACCCACGCCGACTTCTTCGCCGTGATGCGCGCCGAGCCGACCGAGCCATACGACGTGATCCTTCTGGATGTCGACCACTCACCCCGGCACCAGCTCGACCCCAGCCACGCCGACCTCTATACCGTTGCTGGTCTTCGTCGCGTGCGTGCTCATCTCACTGACGGCGGAGTCTTTGCTCTGTGGTCGGATGACCCGAGTGACGATCAATTCATGGAGCGCCTCGGCCAGGTGTTCGAGAACCCGATCGCGCATGCGGTCGACTTTGACAATGCGCTCACCGGTGGGGTCTCATCCAACACCGTGTACGTCGCGACGAAACGCGCCTAGTTAAGGCCCGGTCGTAGGAGCGAGTTCTTCTATCCACTCGGCGATCGGGTCGTCGTTCGCGTGGAGTGCTGCGTGCTCGCTCGCTGAGAGCGGAGGGAACGGAGGCGCGATCACATCCGAATCCCCTTCACACGGTGGTTCAACCGCCACAGCGGGAAGTTGCGGGGTGTTCTTAGAGCGAGCGTTAGCTTTTTTACACATTCGGGATCCTCGGGTCGTGCGTCGTTAACAGAGAGGTGCGCACAACCAGGGGGTTGCGCGCACCTCGTTCAGTTCATCGTTCTCTGGGGGGAGGGCTGATGAACTGCTTCAGCTAGCTCTGCAAACTATTGGTGTTAGACCCGACCACCGGTGAGCTTGCGAGCGAGGAAGACGATGACGGCGATGACAGCCAGCACAATTCCGACCCAGAGGAGGAAGTTGAGCGACTGCACGAGTCCGCCGGTGAGGAGCAGGGCAACGGCGATAATTGCGACGATGATGAGAAGGGTGTTCATGATGTGCCTTTCGGGAAGAACTAGTGGGGGAGACTGCAGGGAACGGTAACGGCTATTCCGAAACCGCGTCTTTCACGTTTTCGCCGGCCTTCTTCAGGTCGGCCTTTGCTTGGTCGGCACGGCCTTCGGCTTCGAGCTTTTCGTTATCGGTGACCTTGCCGGCCGCCTCTTTTGCCTTGCCGGTGAAGTCTTCGGCGGCGTTCTCGACCTTGTCTGATGCGCTCATGAGAGTTCCTATTCGTGTGGGGGAGTGGGGGTTGGCGTGGCGTGCCTGCCAGCGCTGGCGTAGAGCGGCAGGCACGCCACAGGCTGAGAATATTCTGGGCGGTACCTGCATGACTTCACCCTTAGGGGTGAAGTTTCCCCACGGCCAGGCAGCGACACTTATCGTTGACACATGAATGCTCTGCATGTTGCCCTCGTCAACGATTACGAGGTGGTGGCCCGTGGTGTCGTCGGGATGCTGCGGTCGTACACCAACCGCATCCGTGTCGTAGAGCTCGACCTCAATAAACAGGTGGATGAGCGCGTTGACATCGCCCTGTACGACACCTTTGCGGGCACTCAAGGTGACCGAGCCGTAGTGCATCAGCTTGCCGCAAATTCTTCGATCGGCGCGGTCGTTGTGTACTCGTGGAACTTAGACCCGGCACACATCGCGGCGGTGCTGCGCAATGGTGCCGACGGCTACGTGTCGAAGGGCTTGCCCGCATCCAAACTTGTGGCGGCTCTTGAAGCTATCCACCTAGGCAGTGAACGCGTGCATCTTGGCGGCCCCAACATTCCCACTGTCCAAGCGGGAGACTGGCCCGGCCGCGAGGAAGGCCTCACCGAGCGCGAAGCAGAAGTGCTTGCCCTCATCACCCAAGGTCTCTCGAATTTGGAGATCGCCGAACGCACCCACCTTTCGATCAACTCGATCAAAACCTACATTCGCAGCTGCTACCGCGCCATCGGCGTGACGAGCCGCACCACTGCGGTGCTGTGGGGGATCGAGCACGGCTTCCGGCCCGATCGCGTCAGGATCGAGCATCCGGAACCATCTCCAGGCACCGCCGAGATCACGGTGAACGCGTGAAACGCCTTCGACTCGACGACATCAGGCTGCAGCCGGTGAAAAATACGCTGCAGCCTGTCAAAAAAACGGCGGGACGGATGCGGTCCGATATCACCCGGACCCGCATGCTGCAGGCCGCGAAAACCGGCCTTGCCGTCGCAATCGCGTGGACGATCGCGCCCTACCTACCGGGCGTGGCCGACAACTACCCCTACTACGCCCCTCTTGGCGCGATCGTTGCGATGTATCCCACGCTCATGGGGTCGATGAGGAATGCGGCGCAAACTCTGGGAAGCCTTGCCGTCGCGATCGTACTTGCGGGAGCCGTGATTATTTTCAGCTCGCCGAGCGTGCTCACGATGTCCCTCGCCGTCGGTGCTGGGGCGCTCGTCGCGGCCACGGGCTGGTTCGGCGCTAATCGCGAATACATCCCTGTCACAGTACTTTTCGTGCTCATCATTGGCGGGCCGGATGCCGACGACTACTCGCTCGGCTACCTCGAGCAGGCGACTCTCGGTATCGTCGTTGGGCTGCTCGTCAACCTTTTGATCTTTCCCGCGCTCACCCACAACGCGGTTGATCAGCAGCTCTCGAACTTTCGCGCGGTGCTCTCTGACCATCTCTCCGAAATCGCTGAGGCCCTCGCCGAGAGCTGGCCGCCGGAACGCGACGGCTGGGCGTCCGGCAAAGATTCCCTTCTCGCCGTATCTGGCGAGGTGCGCGAAGCTGTGCTGCTCGCCGACGAAAGTCGCAAAGCAAACCCGCGCGCCCGCCGGTATCGCCGCGACGTGAAAGCGGATTATGAAGATCTCGCGGCGCTAGAAAACGTGACCTTCCATGTGCGCGACATCACGGATGTGCTCACCGGCGCCGTCTGGGGAACGCCAATCAAGGTGCAGCTGCGGCCCGAATTGCGACCAGCGTTGAGCGCATCGCTGGCTGCTCTCGCAACAGCACTACGCGACTGGGATTCGGTGGAAGAACGGGAAGAGGCACACGCTCTCGCCGCCGATGCTCTTGCCGCCTTGACGGCTGAACTGGATGCCCGCAAAGCCGACGCAAACGCGACGACAATGGGCGCCTCCGCGGCAATATCCATGGACATTGCCCGCATCCTCGCGGCTCTGAACGCGCGGCTGGAACACGCTGAGCACGAACAGCAGAAACAGCAAGCCGAGCAAGCTGAGTCTGAGACGGCGGCAGAGGTGGTGGAGCCGAGCGAGCCGAGCTAGCCGAGCTAACTCAGCATGCGGCAGTCAGCACTCGGCCCTGTCCCTGCGTCTGGCTACTTCGATTCGACCTGCGGCATCCGAATCCGCAATCCGCCCGCTTTGATGCGCGTCTTGAAAGCGATAGCCCTGCCGAAGCCATCGCCGTCGAGCTCGATCTCTTCGGCCGTGCTCAGACGAACCGTCAATTGCTTCGCCTTCACGTAGCTCAGCGCTCGCACGTCCCTCGTGGTGAGGCGATTTCCACCTCTGATGCGGCGAAGCACTCCGTTCTCCCACAGCACTTTCACCAGAATTTGAACCCACCCGATGATGCCCTGAGGGCGCATCACCGCGACGTCAAAGAATCCGTTGTCGGGGGCAGCATCCGGAAGCAACAGAACGTTAGCCGTCAGTGAACCGCAATTTCCCACGATGACGGTGTGGGCGCGTGCAGACCGTGAACGCCGAGAGTCGAGACGATAGTCCAAGCGCAGTTCGCTGCTGTCGGTGAGGGCTTTCGCGATCGCACTCACGTAGGCGAGCCAGCCGATTCTTTTCTTGAGATCATCGTCGGTGTTAGCCAACATCTTGGCGTCGAGCCCCAGGCCGGCCATGACGACAAATGCGTGCTTCGAAACCTTCTCGTTCTCATCGCGGATGTCAATGAGCCCGATGTCGACTGCTCGATCGACCCCGGTGAAGGCGGTTCGAACCGCACCCTCAATGTCGTCGAGGGGAAGGCCCAGATTGCGCGCAAAGAGATTACCGGTGCCCGAGGGCATGAGAGCCAGAGCGGCGTCACTGTCGTGAATGGCTTCCGCGACAGCACGCACAGTGCCATCGCCGCCCGCAACGATCACGACATCGGCGCCAGCATCCAGAGCCTCTTTCGTTGCACCGACACCAGGATCTTCTTTGCTGGTGGCGTGGAACGTGGTCGGCGCCCAGCCCGTCTCGCTTTCGAGAGTTGCGACCGCTGCCTTAATGGCATCCAGATCAACCTTGATGGGGTTGTAGACGACGGCGGCGGAGTGCGGCGACGATGCACCTCTAGTGGACTTCGCGGTCATCGGTTTCCCTCTATCGTGTCGGGCTGCACCGCGGGGCGCAGGTGTGGCTAGGTGGTCGTCGGACAGTGTGGCTGCCGCCGCTGTGTGCCGGCCGGAGTCGACAGTGAGATGACTCTAGTCTCTTGCGGGCGCGGGAGTTCTGCGAAGGTAGGCAACCCGCCGAACAAAGTTTTAGCATTGCGTCATGGTGAACACGCATCCCGAAGTTGAAGCGGACGAACGCGCCCATCGCGTCCGTCGTCTGTGGCCGCTCATCAGTGGTCTCGCCTCCCTCGGGCTCGTAATCGCCCTGGGAGCACTCATCGTGCTGCGAGACAAGGGGATGCCCCTCGGCATCGACGAGTGGTGGATGGCCGTGCTTGCCGATTATCGAAACCCGGTGTGGCAGTCGCTGTCGCTCATGATGAACTTTCTCGGCGCGGGGATCGTGGCGAGTTTCATCGTGCCCGGCGTGATCATCATTGCTCTGCTGCTCATCAAACGCCCGTGGGCTGCCCTGTATTTCACCATAGCGACGGTGCTCACCGGCGGTTCCGTTCAGCTGCTCAAGCATCTTTTTGCGCGAACGCGCCCCGACACGATCCTCGTGACGGTGGACTTTGGTTCGTTCCCCTCTGGGCACGTCGGTAATGCCGCCGTGATGGCACTCGTGCTGGCGATCCTTTTCCCACGGGTATGGGTGTGGATCGCGGGAACGATCTACACGGTGCTCATGATGTTGAGTCGTACCTACCTGGGAGCCCACTGGCTCACCGATACGGTCGGTGCCCTCCTGCTCGGGGTGGGGGTCGCTATCGTGGTGGCCGCACCGCTTGCGGCAAAGATCGATGGTGAGCGCCGAATCCATAAAGGGAAGCGGCGCGGGCCAGAAAATAATGCCGCTGGCACCAGCGCTCGTGCTGGTACCGGGGCGTAAATACGCGAACATCGTGCACGCTCAATGCTCGCGAGGCGAGCGCGATCTACAAGCGAGCGAACCGAGCGCGAACGAAGCAATAGAGTCCGTAGGCAATGAGGCCGATCGCGATGACGATCAGCAACACCACGCCGAACGGCAACTCAGTGAGACTCGTCAGTGCGCCATCCAAGCCCGAGGACTTGCTGGGGTCGTGCGTTATAGCTGCGACCACCACAAGCACTCCTGCGACGGCGATAGCGATTCCCTTAGCGATATACCCAGAGATACCGAGCCCAATAACTGCTTTGCGGAGGGGCTCACGAGGAAGCGAGATGTCTTCGGTGAACTTCTTTGTTGCGCCCTTGTAGACGAAATACGCTCCGACACCCACGACGGCCACTCCCGCCACCATAAGCACAACAAGGCCAACGGGGTTGGCCATCAGATCAGCGCTGAGACTGCTCGTGCTGCTGGAGGAATCGCTAGAGCCGCCCAGTGCAAAAGGAATCGCCGTTGAACCCAGAGCGAAGTAGGTGAGCCCCTTAGCGGCTTCCGCACCGCGTCGTGCCCACTGACGTTTGGAATCGCCTCCCTTCATCAAGAAGGCCGAAATGAGCAGCCAGAGGCCGAGCGCAAACATGCCAATCACAACGGACCACAAGAGAAAGACACCACCCGGACTGGACGCCAGCTGGCGGAAGGCGCCCGACTGATCCGCATCCGTGCTCCCGCCACCCGTCGCGATGCCAATGGCCAAAGCGCCGATCAAGATATGAACAAGACCATTGACGGCAAAACCGAGTCGTGCGAGAACACGAAGAGCCGTGCTGTTGTGTGCGCTGCGGGCTGCGCCAGTCGCTGAAACATCATTCATGACGGACAGTGTATGCGAAGCACCTCTCGGGTTACTATCTCCTATCCCCACGACACACTCGGAAGCCGGAGCATGAACGATCCCGCATCATCTATGAACAATTCCCGTCGAGCACGACTGCATTCCAGACTCTTTAGCGAAGAGCGACTCGTGACCACTTCGACGAAGAAGCGACTGTATGTCGTCGCCGGCATTTTGGTGGCAACAGGGGCTGCAGCTCTCGGCTTTCTCTGGTGGGCAGTGTTGCAGCCCACCGTGCTTGAGCCCATGGATACCGCGATCCAGGCATGGCTCGCGTCGAACCAATCAGAGAGCCTGACTCTCCTGATGATCATCTTCACCGAGATATTTGGGCCAATCGCGCTGCCGATTATCGTGCTGGCGGTGACGCTCACGTGGGGCATCCGCGCTGAGCATTCCTGGCGACCATTCTTGCTCGCTGCTGGCACGCTTACCGGCGTCATCATTGTGCAGATCATCACTCGCGTGGTGCAGCGCGACCGCCCGCCACTTGACCTCATGCTCTACGGCCACGACATGACGTTCTCGTTTCCCTCGGGGCATGTTTTGGGCGTTGCAGACTTCTTTCTGATCCTCACGTTCCTCGTGTTTTCGCGCCGCCATGCACCGTGGATCGCCGCTCTTTCGTACGTTACGGCCGTTATCTTTGTCATCGGAACAGCGGTCAGTCGCCTCTATCTCGGCTACCACTGGACGAGTGATGTGCTTGCCTCGATGGCGTTGTCTCTCGTGATCGTGGGCACTGTGATTGTCGTCGATACTCATCGCACGGCTCGCGTTCCGGGCGCCCTCGAAACGGCGTCGCGCTAGCAGCACATACTCGTGCAGGAGCATCCCAGCAGCCAACGGCAGGATGGGTATATGACGCCCGCACCCGCACCTCGCCGCCTTCCCCGTCCCAAGCCCATCACGCCGAAAGCGGGGCAAGAGTCGGTGTGGGACTACCCGCGTCCTCCACGCGTGGAGCACATGTCGCAGCGGGTTGTGGTGCGACTGGGCGGGGAAGTGATTGCGGATACCACCGGTACTGTGCGCGTGCTGGAGACGAGTCATCCGCCCGTCTACTACTTGCCCCTCGAGTCTTTCGTAGACGGAGCGCTTCGGCCGGTGGTGGGCACAAGCTTCTGTGAGTTCAAGGGCGAAGCGCACTACTTTGACGTGGTCGCCGGGGGAGTCGTGGCCGAACGTGCGGGGTGGACTTACCCCGACCCCGCTCGAGGATTCGATGCCTTAGGGCCCCGCGTTGCGCTCTACCCGGGCCAGATGGACTCGTGCGAGATCGACGGCGAGCTAGTGACCTCCCAAGAGGGAGATTTCTACGGTGGCTGGATCACCAAGAACCTCGTCGGGCCGTTCAAGGGCGCGCCGGGCACGATGGGTTGGTAGCAGCAGAATCTGCTGCTGGGGCGAGAGTGGCGTGGCTAACTAGCTCTCGGGGCCGGTGCGAAATCTAGCCCGCTGGTCAGCTGCCTGAACGCGTCTAACGCGTGCGAGGCGAGCACGCTGGGATCCTTCATGGTGCGATCGGCTTCAGCGCTGGCTTCGAGGGCGATGCGCAGAGCGCTCGTGGCCGCTGCGGCGAGCAAGCGCAGAGTCAACGGGGTTGTACCCGCCGGCATTACGGGGGCAAGGACCAACCTGAGTTGCACCTCTGAGTCGGAGTTCACGCGGTGCCACACGTGTTGCAAAGCGGCGTCGCTGGTGGCGGCGTGAAGCAGACCAAGTGTCCAGCGCAGCCCCTCGATTTCCTCGGCATTGCGAGGGGTAAGTACGGCGGAGATCGTGTGTTCGAGGGCGGCGAGCACATTTTCGTCAGGGTCGGCTGCGGCGACGAGCGCGTGCCATTGGTCCGCGCCGATCGTCAAAAGAGGAGCTACGGCATCTTCCTTGCTGCTGAAATACCGGTAAAAGGTGCGTACGGCAACACCGGACTGCTGGGCGATCTCTTCGGCGGTCACTGCGGCCGCGCCGCGGTCCGAGAAGAGTCGCGCGGCTGTGCGAGCTATCTCAAGCTGAGTGTCGCGCTTGCGACGCTCCGTGAGGCTGAGAGGTTCTGCATTCATATAGAGGAGCGTACGCGCTGAATGGTGAACTGCATCAACTGTCACTATGGCACATTGTGCCACTTTGCCGTACCGTGGGGCCAACACCCACCTAGAAAGGCACCCAATGAACAGGTTCTCCGGACGTCGCGCCATTGTCACCGGCGCAGGCTCAGGCATCGGCCAAGCCACCGTGCTTCGACTCCTCGCCGAGGGCGGCGACGTCGTTGCCGCCGACGTGAGCGAAGCGGGATTGGCAGATACGGTCAGCAAAGCGGGCGAAGCTGGAGCGCGCCTTTCCACCGTCGTAGTGAACATTGCCGACGAGGAGTCGGTGAAATCCGCTGTCGCAACTGCTCTAGGCACGCTGGGTGGACTTGATGTTCTCGTCAATGCTGCTGGCATCCTGCGCTCGTCGCACACCCACTCGACGTCCCTTGAACTCTTTCAGCAGGTACTCAACGTCAACTTGGTCGGTACCTTCCTCATGATTCGGGAGGCCATTCCCGCGCTGCTCGAGGGCAACGGATCCGCGGTCGTAAATTTCAGCTCGACCTCGGCGGCTTTTGGTCACCCCTACATGTCCGCGTACGCCGCGAGCAAGGGGGGCGTTCAGTCGATGACGCACGCGCTTGCCGCTGAGTACGCGAAGCAGGGAATCCGGTTCACTGCCGTTCAGCCCGGATCGATCTCTTCAGGAATGACCGAAGGCGTCGGCGAGAGCAAGCAGAGCATGGGGCCTGGTATTCCTGAAGACGCCGATTACTCGCTGTTCATGAAGATGACCCCAGCGATCAAGGAAGGGTACGCGGGGCCCGAAGCCGTTGCCGGAGTCGTCGCCATGCTCGCTAGTGAAGATGGCGCATTTGTGACCGGCACCGAGATTCGTATCGACGGCGGCGCCCACCAGTAACTGTCGAAGGGGCGTGCACCGGCGCATCCGCTGCAATGGACCGGTGGGCGCACTGCGCCCACTGAGTGCATTGCGCGCCACACACGCCGAAGGGCGCTGCAGCCGAGGGTAAACCTCCGCTGCAGCGCCCTTCAGCATTCGAGACCTAGAGCGGTCCGCGGAATGTTGCGGCAACGGGCGAGTCGTCGGGGAGGTCATCGCTTCGAACTGCCTTGACTGTGCCACCGGTTCTCAAGACGCGCGCGGCGAGCTCGTCAACGAGACCGTACGTGCTCGGGCCGGGCTCGCTGGCGAAGACAATTTGGCCGTACTCGTCGATACTGCCCTCGTCGGTCGACGCCAGATCGAACAGAAGCGTGTCAACGAGACCGGCGGCGGCGGCGTGGGAAACATCGCTCAACTGCGAACTAGAGAGTCCATTGCTCTGTTTGTTGCCGAACTTCGTGCGCCACGACGCGAGCTCGTCGGTGTGGTGTTCGGCAAGAATGGCACGGCCGCGATCCTCAAGATCGTCGATCGAGAGCGAACTGGGATTCGCGTCAATGGCTGATGAGAGCAGTCCACGATAGGTAGAGATTTCACGATAGGCGGGCTTCAGGTCGGAGGATGCGGCAAGTACCAAAGGCAACCCCGAGTTGCCCATGACGGAGAGCACCGCCTCCTGAATCAGCGAGCAGTAGCGACGAAGTTCTACCTTTGACCCCAAGGCGCCATCCGCTCGAGGAGTGTCTGCCTTGCCGTGATTGTCGGCGGTTTCAAGCGTTCTGCCGAGATCCTCGGGGAGGTCGGGCAATGCGATCTCGTCGCTCGAATCATCGGCGTTGAGGGAGAGAAGTCGCACACTGCCCAGTGTTACGGCCAGCACATAGCCGGAGTGACCGAACGTGGTTGCACGCAGCAGCGGGCCAAGATCGAATCGATCACCAACGGCAACGAGGGTGGGAAGTTCATTGCGCAGGCGGAACGACTGGGTGATCTCTGGCGAGACAAAGACAGCGACTGAACGCGCAGAAGAAGCCCAAAAACCGGTGTCGTGATCCAAGGCTCCTAGCGACTGGCCGATCGCGTCTAACTCAGCTTTTTCTACGCCAAGCACGCCGAGCTCTGCCATCGCTTCCGTGGCTGCCGAGCGGAGCGCGAGTCGCGCCGCCTCAGTGTCGCGACCGATCGGTGGCCCGCCATCGGTCGATCCTGGCGAGACATACAGCGAAACGCTTGCCTCGTTGCGTTGCTGCGAAAGTGCTACTAGGTCTTCATGAGAGGGGATGTCGATGCTCATGGGGTCACGATACTCAGAACGACTGGGAGCGCAATCAGGTCACTATGGTCGACTAGGTGAGTGCGTGTGAGAAACGGCTAGTTCTCGCCCTGAATCACCGCCGCGTGATCTCCGGCAACCGAGCACGCATCGCTCGGGCAGTACACGGTGAAGCCGTCGTAGTCCGGGTACGGGCTTCCGTCTTCTTGGTCGGATGCCAGCATCCAGAAGAGGGCACCATCCACGCCGCCGTCGCGCACTGTTGCTAACCACGTCGCGTAGGTGTCAGACCGGGTTGACCCATCCTTCACCCCGAACTCGCCCAGATACACGGGCTTGCCAAGTTCTGCTGCGGCCTCGGCGTGCTTCTCGATCCAGCCAGTGCCCCATTCTGTAGAGACCTGCCAAGTGTCGGGGTAGAGATGCATCGACATGATGTCGATGTGGCGCAGAGCTGCGAGGGCAACGGTGTCGACGCCGTTGGAACAGTTTTCGCCAAAGCCGGCGCCGTAACCAGATGCCCCAAATTGTTGATTCAGCGTCCAGGAGTCTTCGTCACCGCACAAGAATCCTTCGTCACCCACGCTGAGCAGGTGATTGCGGTCGATCGACTTCACGTAGGTGCTCATCTCATCCGCCCACTCGGTGATGGTTGAGGTGTCGCACTCTCCGTCGGCGAAGACGCCTGAACTTGCACAGCTGGGCTCATTCGCGAGTTCCCAGGCAAGGATCGTCGGGTCGTTTTTGTACTGCACGCCCGTGATCGTGTTGGTGCGATTCAGTACCGTCGATACCCAGTCTTTGTACCAGTCGCGAATGCGTTCGTCGGTGTAGAAATCGGCGTGCGAGTCGAGGCCAGCCCACTGAACGTACTGGTCCATGCCGCCGTAAGCATTCCAGTTGTTCGTGAAGGGGATGACGAGCTTGATGCCGCGTGCTTCTGCCTCGGCGATCACGATGTCAAGGTGCTCGAGTCCGGTCGCTCCCGAGTTCACGACAGGGGCACCCGCGGCCTCATCCCACACTTGGTACCAGACACCCTCGAAGTCGTGCGGTGCAACTCCCGAACCGTCGGTGTCTCCGTAGTCCTGAAACCCCCAGGTTCGGATGACGCTGAGCCCTGCCGCTTCAGCGTCGTCAAGCAGCGCGACTACCGTGCTCTCGGGCTTGTGCCCGAGATAGTAATTGTTGGCACCGGCGAACTCGAAGGTCTCGCCGTGGAGCACGAGGTCGGTGCCGTGGGCGCGGACGAAGGTTGCCGCAAACGCGGCGGATTGCACGGCCGCGATGATGCCGAAGGTCGCGGCAGCCAGCAGCGCGGTCGCAACAACGGCGGCGATGACTCGCGTGAGCGGCCGCTGGGGCCACAACTTTCTCATGCCGGTGCGCTTTCGGGCTGCCCTTGGCTGCGGCTAATGATCAGCACGAGGATGACGAGCCAGCAGCCCGACTAGCCCTGGCCCTGATTGCGACGACGCGTCACACGAGGCGGTCGACCGCCGAGAAATGACTTGCCTGAGTCAACAAGAAACTCTTGACTGAGTGCTTCGCGGCCCACGAGCATCCGGAAGCCCATTTCGTCACGGTTCGTGAGCGTCGTTTCGGAGGTGACGGTGTGCCCGCAGAGCACAACATCGATCAACACGACAATGCGATCCTCGCGGTGCCCCGACGAGCTACGTACGGTGCGGCGATCGTGGATAGCGCATTCGACGACAGCGTCGTCCTTATCGGACCTCTGCCACGGGCGGACGCGAAAACGCACCCACTCGCTGCCATCGGCGCGCACAAATTCTTCGATATCGTCGGCATGGAGGGCAGAACTCTGCGCCCCAGTATCGAGTTTGGCTTTTATCCACGGCACGCCAAGATCGGGCAAGGAAACCCACTCACGCCAGCCTGCGATCGTGTTTGAATGGGTGGGCTCTATCACCCCCTTATCTTGGCAGGTCATTCGATGAAACTCGCTATCCTCTCCCGTGCGCCGCAGGCGTATTCCACTGTGCGACTTCGGGCGGCCGCTGAGCAACGTGGGCATACGGTGAAGGTTCTCAACACTTTGCGCTTCGCGATCGACCTCACGGGTGACGAACCTGATCTGCAATATCGCGGCAAGTTGCTGTCGGACTACGACGCCATCCTGCCCCGCATCGGCAACTCCATCACCTACTTCGGCACGGCTGTTGTTCGCCAGTTCGAGCAAATGGATGTCTACACGCCGAACACCTCGAGCGGAATTACGAACTCGCGCGACAAGCTGCGTGCCACCCAGATTCTTTCTCGCCACGACATCGCCATGCCGGCGACCACCTTTGTGCACAACCGGGCGGATGTCGAGATGGCCATTGAGCGCGTCGGCGGTGCACCCGTCGTCATCAAGCTGCTCGAAGGCACGCAGGGCATTGGCGTGATCCTCGCTCCGGACACTCAGGTCGCTAAGGCGATCATCGAGACCCTGCATTCGACGAAACAGAACGTGCTGATTCAGAGCTTCATCTCTGAGAGCAAGGGCCGCGACATCCGAGCCCTCGTCGTGGGGGACCGCGTTGTTGCGGCGATGCGTCGCGTTGCGGTTGGCGACGAATTTCGGTCGAACGTGCACCGCGGCGGCAACGTCGAAGCTGTTGAACTCACGCCGGAGTACCACCGCGCCGCCGTCAAGGCCGCCCAGATTATGGGCTTGCGCGTTGCCGGCGTCGACATGCTTGAGGGCAAAGATGGCCCGCTCGTGATGGAGGTCAACTCCTCGCCCGGGCTTGAGGGCATTGAGCGTGCAACCGGGTTGGATGTCGCGGGCGCGATCATTGACTACATCGCCAACCAGGTGGCATTCCCCGAGATCGATGTTCGCCAGCGTCTCAGCGTGTCAACCGGCTATGGCGTTGCCGAAATCGTTGTCGGAAGCGACGCGGATTTTGTGGGCAAGCAGCTGGGCGAATCGGGTCTCGGCGAGAAAGACATCACCGTGCTCACCCTGCACCGCGGCTCCAACGTTGTGCCGAACCCCCGGCGCAGCACTGTGCTCGAGGCGAACGACCGCCTGCTCTGCTTCGGCAAGCTCGAAGAGATGCGCGCAATGATCCCGGCACGCCGTCGCCGCCGCGCAAAGGTGCGCAAGCTTCCGCCGCAGCCTGTTACCGAAGACTAGAAGTGGCGAGCAACGAGCGCGATTTGCCGCGCTCAGAATTCGGTTTTCCCGGGCCGATGCGCGACACATTGGTGGCGGCCATTCTGGCCGGAGAGAAAACGTCGACGACGTCGACTCTGGTGGAATACGGCATAGAAAACGACCCTCTGCCTGAGGCAGGGGAGCGCTACGCTGTGGTGGATTCGCAAGACGACCCCGTTGCCGTGATCGAAATTATGGCTGTCGAGCAGAGGCGGCTTGCCGACGTGGGGTGGGAGCACGCTCGTGAAGAAGGCGAAGGCTATTCCTCGGTTGCGCAATGGCGCGCTGGTCACGAACGCTATTGGCACGGCGACGACATGCGTGCGTACCTCGGCGACCCAGCGTTCACAGTTAACGATGACACCATCGTGGTGCTGGAGAGATTCAGAGTGGTTCGCCAGCTAACCGCCGGTAATTCAGAGGCGCGCACGAGCGCATCCACGGCAAAGAAAGCAACGCTATGAATGGGCTGATCAGTGCGATTTACCGGGCGCGGGGCGTGCTGCTCTTCGTGTCGGTTATTGCGATCTTTGTGGGCACAATTGGCGCCCAGGTTATTCCGTTTGTCCCGGTAAAAACGGTGGCATCGGTGCTGCCCTTGGTGGGGATTCTGGGGATGCTGCTCGTTCTCGCCGTGGTCATTCCCGGGGTGAAACTCCTGCCCACGTGGGAGCCACGGACAGTGACGTCGCCGGTGACCGGCCGGTGGATGGCATTGAACAGTCCCGCAACGCGCGTTCCAAGCCACGGGGTTCGCGCTTACGGCCAGACGCACGCTGTTGACCTCGTCTGCGACCCCGCAGATCGTGTGAGGCCCGAGTTCGGCACCGGGATCGTGTTGCGATACCCCACCGAATATCCCGCGTTTGGCGAGCCGGTACGAGCGATGATCGACGGGGTCGTGGTGCGTGTTGCCGACTCGCAGCGAGACCACCGAGCCCGTGCATCACTGCTTGGTTTCGGCTACATGATGGTCGAAGGCACGCTCAGAGAACTAGGCGGCCCGCGTTTCATCGTGGGAAACACCATCACCATTCGTGGTGATGACGGGGTGTTCGCCCTCGTTGCCCACGTGAAGCAGCGATCAGCGATCGTAGGTGTTGGCGATAGGGTCACAGCTGGTCAGCCCATCGGCGCCTGCGGAAATTCAGGCAACTCCAGCGAGCCCCACGTGCACGCTCAGTTGATGGATCGCGCCTCTGTCTGGACCGCGCACGGAATACCGATGGTTTTCGGTTCCGTGTCAGTTGACGAGGAATCAGAAGAGCGCGACGCGATGCCGGCAGACAACGAGCACATCACCGTTCGTTAGCCCTTGATGGCCTGAGCCCAGCTCACCCGGCTTCCCACCTTCAGCAGTGAGTTGTTGTAGATGCGCGAGCCCAGAAGAATGGCGAGCCCGGCCGTGATGACGAGTATCGCGAGGGAAATTAGTGGCTCCCACCATTCGGCGGTTCCGAGGAAGAGGCGCATCGGCATCCCCACCGGTGCAGAGAACGGCACGTACGACATGATCGTCAGAGCGACGGGGTTGTCGTGCAGGAAGATGATTGCGAAGTACGGCAACATGATGAGCATCGTCACGGGCGTCATCGTTGTTCCCAGATCTTCTTGACGGGACACCATGGCGCCAACAGCGGCGAACAGAGCCGCGAGCAGAATAAAGCCGATGATGAAGAATCCGACGAACCACAGCAGCGGTGCGCCCAAAAGTGCCAGCAGCTCAGCCTGGCCGGTGACCGAAAGGCCGACGATCGCCAGCACCGCAATCGCGATGATTTGAGCGAAGGCCAGTAGCGAGTTGCCGATGACCTTTCCGGCCATGAGCGCCGAAACGGGCACTGCCGACATCAGAATCTCCACGATGCGTGTCTGCTTTTCTTCCACAACGCTCTGGGCGATCATCGGGCCAAACGTCATGCCCGAAGCAAAGAAGATGATGCCGAAGCCGAACGCAGCGAGATAGCTCAGAAGGTAGCTCGTGTCGCTCGGGTCGAGGAGGATCAGCTCCGGGCTCACACTGAGCCCCTGCATGAGCGACGACGGCGCATCGCTTGCGGCGATGACGGTAACGGGAATCGTGGAGCCATCCTCCGATGGCACGACCGCGGCATCCACGGTTCCCTCGGTGACGAGGGCTTCGGCGTCAGTGCGGTTGTCCACGACCGTAATCTCGAGTCCGGGGATGTTCGAGAGTTCGGACGACACCGAACTGACGACGGCCACCGGCGTGGTCGAGACGCTCTTCGACATGATTCCGCCGGCAATCACTCCGCCAAGAACGAGAAGGAGCAGGATGCCGGTGGTGATGAGGAAGCTTTTGGAGCGCAGTCGTGTGGTGATTTCTCGTTCGGCCACAAGCGCTACCGAGTGCGCAAAGCGGGGGGAGCGGCGGTCAGCAGTAGTGGCGTTCATTAGATGACCTCTCGGAAGATTTGGGCGAGGGATGCGCGCTGAGGCGAAAAAGAGGTGACGTCGCCGTCGGCGAGTGCCCGTCGTAAGACGCGCTGCGCCGCGGCGGGCTCGGCAGCATCGAAAGTGGCGCGGCCGCCATCGAGCTCGACCACAGTGATGTCGGGTTCGCCGCGAAGCCAGCCGAGGTCGCTACTGCACGCGATGGCGTAGCGCGGTGCCGAGTGTTGGGTGCGCAAAGCTTCGCGTTCTCCGGATGCCCGGATGCTGCCATCCGCAATGATGACTAGGTCGTCGCAGAGCCGCTCAACGATTTCGAGTTGGTGCGAGGAGAACAACACCGATGCGCCGGATGCCGCCCGCTGCTTGAGCGCCTCTACGACTGTGTCGACGGCGAGGGGATCCAACCCCGAGAACGGCTCATCGAGCACGAGTACTTCAGGCTCGTGCACGAGAGATGCTGCGATTTGCGCGCGCTGCTGATTTCCGAGCGAGAGGCTCTCGAGGGTGGAATCGCGACGCTCACCGAGGCCGAGTTCCTCAAGCAGGCTGTCAGCGTTGCGGCCAGCCGCGGCCTGCGTGAAGCCATGGAGCCGAGCGAGATAGACGAGCTGCTCCCGCACCTTCATCTTCGGGTACAGCCCACGTTCTTCGGGCATGTAGCCGAAACGACGCCGTTGTTCTGCGCCCAGAGGGTTGCCGTCGAGGTGAATCTCACCGGCATCCGCATTGAGAACGCCCAACAGGATGCGCATGGTCGTCGTTTTGCCCGCGCCGTTGCCACCAACGAAACCCGTCATGCGCCCATCGCGCACGGCAAAGGTCACCCCGTCGAGTGCAGGGCGCACCCCGAAGCTCTTGGTGATGTTGTCGAGTTGGAGCACCAGTACCGCCTTTATCCACAGAAAAACTAACTACCGACAACGCTAGCCACTCGCAGGACTGAGAGGTGCTCCCTCGCGGTGCTTCATCGCACCGAGTTGCTTGATCTCAGCGACACCGCGCGTGATCCTCTCTTGCAGACTGCCACAGTGCTGCAGTGCTGCAGTGCTGCAGTGCTGCAGTGCTGCAAGCCTGCGCTACGCAGCCAGTTGTCGTGACCGAGGAGTCGACGTTCGCACTCCTACAGTTTCTATGTGCGCAAAGTGGCCGACATTCGCCAGCGCCTGCTGGGTGGCATGAGGGAGTGCTTTCGCAAACCAGACATCGTCAGTGGCGCTCACAAAAGCGTCTCGTTCGCCACGAACCAGCGTGACGCGGCACTCAATGTTCGACCACTCTCGCTCGTCGTAACGGGCCGCAGCCTCAGCACCCTGAACGAACGAGCGCGGGCGGATTTCGGCGGCGAGTGAATCGAATACTGAACTGTCGAGCTCACGTCGGTTCTCAAAAAGGGGAGCACTGAGCGGTGCGAGGAGTCTCATGCGGTGCAACGCATGCACGACCACTCGTCCGGCAGGACCGAGCGCGGAAAGTAACCGCATGGCACCGAGCATCCCTGCCAACAGCGGCAGAACGGTGAAACGCCGAATCGGATGCCGCAGCACCGCCAGCGCGCCAGGTCCGGTCGCCGAGATGGCCGTCACGCTCAACGTGCGCTCCGGATACCGAGCCGCCAGCGTGAGCGCAAGGTGCCCTCCCAGAGAGTGACCGAAGACGTTCCACCTCGCAAAGCCGAGGGTTCTCGTGACGTGGGCCACTGCATCCACCATGTCTTCGACCGAGGTACCAGGGCGGACACTTCCGCTCTCACCCCAGCCGGGAAGATCGATCGCAACCACATTCTGCAATGGTTCGTGCGCGCTGTGAGCGGCGCGGATGAGGGGCAACCATGTGGTCCACGAACCTGCGGCACCGTGGAGAAGCACAGTGGCGGTATCGGAGCGCGCAGCTGCATTCGGATCCACGTGCACAACAACGTCGCCGAGAGCGGTGGGCACCACGACGCGGGAAAACCCCGCGGTGGCGCGGTCAAATCGGTTGTCGGCGCTGAAGTGCGTACTGGAAGCGGGCGTTGTGTTCACCGCAGTGGTTCGGAGCCGCAGCATCCATCGATTGCTTGAATGTGCGGCCACGAACGGATGGAGTTGAGTTACTGCACAACTGCGATCTGGGTGGATGCTTCTGCTTCACCGATGGAGCCGAGATCAATAACGTTCTCGAAGCCCGCATCTTCCATCAGCGCGACGGCCTGACCTGAACGGTTGCCTGACTTGCAATAGACGGCGTACTCAGCCTCGGGGTCGAGACTGGGAAGTGCTGCAGCAAATTCGCCTCCGTTGAGGTCGAGGAGGTTAGCGCCCTCAAGATGCCCTGCCGCATATTCGGCCGGGGTGCGAACGTCGATGAGGATGGTGTCAGCGCTGAGTTCGACGGAATCGCCTGCGGCCGAGCATCCGGCAATCGAAGCCAGCACGACGAGGGAACCGGCGAGAGCGGTGAGGGGACGGAACATTATTTCTCCTTGTGGAACGAGTGGTTATTCGGAAACCCGGCACGTGTCGCCTGGGCAGTATTGGGGTGGAGTTTTCGAAAGCAGGCGTTGAAGCGAGCAACCAATGCAGATGCCGAAAGCGGCTTCGAGGAACAGCATGGTGAGGCACAGGCTGCAGAGTGCGAGGGTCGCTTCGAGCGGAGCGCCGAGCACCCCCATGCCGGCGCAGGAGATCAGCGCAAGACCGTAACCGAGCCACCAAGCGAACTCTTTTTGCGGGGCGCCGACCCAGTTCGGTTCGTGCGTGCGAACGATGAGGCGACCAAGCGCGAGTGTGGGTGACCAGCGATCACCCACCGTGACGCGCAGGAGCATATCCATCATGAAGAACACTCCGAAGGGGCGAAGCGGCACCGCAGAATGCTCGACAATCGCGAAGCCGATCGAGACGGCACCGCCAATAAGGAGCATGCCCGCAGCCACGCGAACTGCGCGCTCGTTCACGACAGGGATGCTGTAGCCCTCGACAATGGAGCCGATGGTGGGAGCTTTAGTTGGCGTGGTGGTCGACACCGGTCACGCTCCTGTCACGAGCGAAATAAACTGCGGGATTTCTTGCACGAGAACGAAGGCTCCGATCACGAGAACGAAGATTCCGAATCCCTTGCGCAGAGCGCTTTCGGGAATGCGCCCCGCGAGCGCTGCACCCACAAACGAGCCCGCTACGGCGATCGCGGTGAACGCGAGGATGGTTGGCCAGGGAAGCTCAACGGTAAAGAGGTGGGCGACGAGCCCTGCCGACGACTGCATCGCAATAATCAGCAGCGAGGTGCCCACGGCGACCGCCACCGGAAGCCCGCCGAGAAGAGTGAGCGCGGGCACGATGAGGAAGCCGCCCCCAGCACCCACGAGCCCGGCGGCGATGCCGACGAAGAAGCCGTCTCGAATAATGCGGATGACCGGGAGCTGTGTGGGCTCGTGAATTGATCCTGCCGGTACTTTCTTTCGCCCGCGGATCATGGCCGTCGCGGTGGCGACCATCATGGCGGCGAAGAGCACCATCAGCACTGTGCCAGGGATATAGCCGCCGACGATGCCTCCGGCAAAAGCGCCTGCCATTCCAGCGACGCCGAAAATTAATCCGGTACGCCAGCGAACGCGCCCTGCTCGAGCATGATGAAAAACGCTGACAGCGCTCGTGACGCCCACGATAAATAGTGAAGCCGAGATCGCCTGCTGCGGCTCAAAGCCAGCAACGTAGGTGAGGATCGGCACGGTGAGGATCGAGCCGCCCCCGCCGAGCATCCCGAGAGAAACTCCCACGAGCACGGCGAGGGCCAGCGCGATAATCAGATTCGGCTCCATGAGGGCGCGTTACACCGCGGGTACTGCGCTGGCAGTTGCCAGCCAACCAAGGTACGAGCCATCGAGTTCGGCAACGTGGTAGCCCGCGCGGCGCAGGGCACTCGCGGCCACGCTATTGCGCACTCCGCTTTGGCAATACGTCACGATGGTTCCCTCGTGGGGGAGCTGGTCGAGCGACCACATGACGCGGCCGCCGCTCAGTTGTTCTGCTCCGGGGATGTGTCCCTCGGCGAACTCGGTTTTGTTGCGAACGTCGAGCAGAAGCACGCGATCAACGTCATTGAGGGTGGCGGGGTCGACGAGCTCGGGCACAACAAGGTTGAGTCCATCGAGGGTCGTCACGAAGCCTGACACGGTGTCGATGCCCACGCGCACGAGGTGATCGCGCAACTCTTGTGCGTGTTCAAGGTCGTCGGCAAGCAGGATGACGGGCCGCGTCTCAGCGTCGGGGTTGTACACCCAGGCGCCGTAGCTTGCGGCCTTCTCGGGGCCCGGAACGTTGAGGGATCGCGGCACAGTGCCACGGTGAACTTCGCTGTTGTGACGGGTGTCGATGAGAATGGCGCTGTCGGCGTCGAGAGCCGCCGCAACTTCCTCGGTCGTGTATTCACGCAGCGGGCTAACGGTGCCCATAACATTCGGGCCCTGACGGTTCTGTACCTTCATGCGCCCAAAGTAGGCGTGAGCATCCGGTTGGCCATTCAGCAGCTCGTCGATGAAGCCTTGCTCATCGTTGTTCTCGACGTAGTGGCTCCACCACGCGAACGCGCGCTCGTAACCGACAGTGGTTGTCGGAATTGCACCGAGAGCTTTGCCGCAGGCACTACCGGCACCGTGGGCAGGCAAAACCTGCACATAGTCGGGGAGAGTGAGGAAGCGGTCACGCAGGCTCGCGAAAATGTCTTTCGCTCCGCCGAAACGGGTATCAATGCCTCCGGCTGCTTCGTCAAGGAGGTCGGGTCGGCCGAGGTCTCCGACGAAGACGAAGTCTCCGCTCAGCATGAAACCGGGAGCGTCCGCTTGCGCACCATCAGTCACCAGGAACGAGAGGTGCTCGGGCGTGTGCCCGGGAGTGTGAACAGCCTTCAGCGTGATGTTGCCGAGGGTGATGATGTGGCCGTCTTTCATGCGCACAGCACCGTCGAAAGCGCTTCCGTAGGTCCAGTCGGGGCCACCTTCGTCTGACACGAGAATTTCCGCGCCGGTGCGAGCGGCGAGCTCGCGGGTGCCCGAAAGGTAGTCGGCATGAATGTGGGTTTCGGTGACGGCCGTGATGGTCATCCCGTTCTTGGCGGCGATCTCAAGATAAACGTCGAGGTCGCGGCGGGGGTCAACAACGATCGCTTCGCCCTTGGCCTGGCAACCGATGAAGTAGCTAGCCTGAGCGAGGTCGGTGTCATAGATGCGTTCGAGAAGCATGTTTACTCCAGTGAGTGTTCGCTATGTCCGGGGGAGGGATGGCGTTAGCGGCGGTGGGTCGTTAACGGTGTCTGCGTGTTAGCAGTGGCAACGATCGCTTTCGGCAACGTTGGCGAGGGCATCCTCGATGTGTTCTCCGCAGCCAGCCCAAGTGGGTTTACTGCAGTTCTGGCAAGTAACTTGTGCGCACATATGGTCTCCTAACGACCGAAGAGGCGGGCAAAGAAGCCGCCCTGAGTGGATTTTGCGGCGTCAATCTCGGATTGCGAGTGCTTGCCGTTGCACCAGTTGGATGCGGGCACGCTGCGCTTGATGGACTGGATGTGGTCTCCGCATCCGGCCCACGTTGTTTTCTCGCATACGCGACACGTGACTGCTCTGCACATAACTCTGCTTTCGTTGATTGGCTATCCGTTGCAATACCCTAGGGGGTATGCTCAGACTATACCCCATGGGGTATCAAAACTGTCAACTCACACGAGAGAAGCGAGACAACTATGGATTCCTTCACATCCGAATCAGTGTCGGTAGCCGATCCCGACGCGCAAAAGAAAATCGCGAATCGCTTGCGTCGCGCTCAGGGGCAATTGGGCGCACTGATCGCCACCGTCGAGACGGGAGCCGAATGCCGCGACGTCGTGCACCAGCTGGCTGCAGTCTCGAAAGCTCTTGACCGCGCAGGGTTCCTCGTGATCTCCGAAGCGATGAAAGAGTGCCTCATCAATCCGGATGCCGAAGGCTCGCCTCAATCAGAAGAGATCGAGAAACTCTTTCTCTCGCTCGCGTAACGGCTGGTCGCTAGGGCGTGGTTGCGGTCACGATCAAGCGAAAGAGTTCGATAACAGGTTCGCGTAACGCGGTTGTCAGAATGGCGAACACCAAAATGTTGAGAACCACGGTGCCCCAGAAGGCTTGGCGGAACATTGGCTTCTGAGTTTTGTGGCGAAGACGCTGTTGGGCAACGATGGCTCCGGGCCAGCCGCCGAAGAGTCCGAGCCCGAGCAGAGCGCTTTCTGTGACCCGCCATTGCCTAGTTTGGGCCGCCTTTTTGTCGGTGGCGTAGGAGGCATAAGTGATGACGCTCATCACGAGGTAAAGCGCTGCGAAGAGCCACGGGAGTGCACCGATTGCGGTGACGATGCTGATCGCGATCGCGAAGGTGGCCAATACGACGTAACTCATTGTTCCCGGGCGGCTCTTGCGGGCGCGGATGGGGCGGCCTGAAGCGGAGAGGTAGCGAATGCTGCGCGCTCGAGTCTTACCGTCGTTCGTGGTCTCGACTGTGAAGCTGACCCGTTCGCCGGGCGCCGGGCGGGCGTCGCGGCGTGGGAAGGCAGAGATGTGGGCAAAGACGCTTTCGCCGGTGCGGTTGCCGCTACCAGTGCTGCCCGCGCCGTTGGCGCTGCTCGGGCCGTCAACGGTAATAAAACCAAAGCCACGTTCGTCGTTCCATGACGCCAGCGCACCCTGCTGTCGTGCGCTTCGGGAACTCATGTATTGAGGGTAACTGCCTGAGCCGCTGTGCGCGGTATCGGCGTACCCTCAGACTCGCTGAATTCGGCCCACAGAGCTGAGGTCTGCTCCTACACTGGCGGTGCGCCCTCAACGAGAGTTGAGTAGCGATCGAACGGATGACCTCAACCACATCATCGTGAAGAAAAGAGAGAATCTCGTGCCTGTTCAAGAACCCGTCGCCCGTCAGCCTTGGTGTGGCCCTCGTGCCGCCGAAGCGCAGCCCCACACTCTCGACCAACTGGACGCGTGGTGGCGAGCAGCGAACTATCTTGCGGTCGGCCAGATCTATCTGCTCGACAACCCTCTGTTGCGTGAACCCCTCCGCCGCGAGCACACTAAGCCCCGACTCCTCGGTCACTGGGGCACAACGCCCGGACTGAACTTTGTGTGGGCTCACCTGAACCGCATTATTCAGGAACGCGACACCGACACGATCTTTGTTGCTGGCCCCGGACACGGCGGCCCCGCTGTTGTCGCGAGTGCGTACCTCGACGGCACCTACAGCGAAACGTACGGCGATATTGATAAGAGCGCGGATGGCATCCGCAAGCTGTTCAGACAGTTTTCGTTCCCGGGTGGCATTCCGAGCCACGCGGCTCCCGAAACTCCCGGCTCCATCCATGAGGGTGGCGAGCTGGGCTATGCCCTGTCGCACGCCTACGGCGCCGCCTTCGATAACCCGAATCTTCTTGTCGCGGCAGTTGTCGGCGATGGCGAGGCCGAAACCGGGCCGCTCGCGACGAGCTGGCACTCGAACAAGTTCATCGACCCCGAACGTGATGGTGTCGTGCTGCCGATCTTGCACCTCAATGGTTACAAGATCGCGAACCCCACTGTGCTGGCCCGCATCCCTGAAGATGAACTGTGCGACCTGATGCGTGGCTACGGGCATACGCCCTACGTTGTCTCGGGCGGGTTTGACGACGAGGACCCTCGCGCCGTGCACGAACGCATGGCAGCGACTCTCGATGACATCGTCGATCACATCGCTCAGATCAAAGCGGATGCGGCGGCGGGAACGCTCGAGGGGCGCCCGGCCTGGCCGATGCTCATTCTGCGCACGCCCAAGGGCTGGACGGGCCCACAAGTGGTCGACGGACATCCTGTCGAAAACAACTGGCGTTCTCATCAGGTGCCGCTCGCGAGTGTGCGCGATACCGAGGAACACCTCCTGCAGCTTCACGAATGGATGGCCTCGTATCGTCCTGAGGAACTCTTCGACGAGAGTGGCGCACCGAACGCGCTAACTACCGCGCTCGCGCCGACTGGCGATCGCCGTATGAGTGCCAACCCGGTGACCAATGGCGGACTCCTGCGAGCACCGTTGCGGCTGCCCGACTTTCGGGACTATGCCGTTGACGTGCCGAATCCGGGTGAAACGACTAGCTCGGCAACGGGCGCGCTAGGGGAGTGGCTGCGCGATGTGGTGCGCGACAACCCCGACAACTTCCGCATCTTTGGGGCCGACGTCACGGCATCCAATCGACTGAGCGCGGTCTTCGACGTGACCGACAAACAGTGGGATGCCGAGTTCCTGCCCATCGACGCCGACAATCATCTTGCTCGCGCGGGGCGCGTAATGGAGATGCTCAGCGAACATCAGTGTCAGGGCTGGCTCGAGGGATACCTCCTCACCGGCCGCCACGGCATGTTCAATTCGTACGAGGCGTTCATCCACATCGTCGATTCGATGTTCAACCAGCACGCCAAATGGCTTGAGGGGGCGAACGCGATCCCGTGGCGTCGACCAGTGTCGTCGCTCAACTATCTGCTGAGCTCGCACGTGTGGCGTCAAGATCACAACGGTGCCTCGCATCAAGACCCCGGCTTCCTTGACCTAGTCATGAACAAAAAGCCCGATGTGGTGCGCGCCTATCTGCCGTGTGATGCCAACACCCTCATCGCCACCTACGACCACTGCCTTCGTTCCGTCGACAAAATCAATGTCGTCATCGCGGGCAAACATCCCGAAAACAACTGGCTCGATATGCCGGCTGCCATCGAGCACTGCACGCGCGGCATCGGCCTGTTCGACTGGGCAGGCACCGAAGTCGTTGGTGAAGAACCGGATGTCGTACTCGCCTGCGCCGGCGACGTCCCGACCCTAGAAACGTTGGCGGCCGCGCAAATCTTGCGCGAGCGGATCCCCGAGCTGCGGGTGCGCGTCGTCAACGTCATCGACTTGATGCGTCTGCACAGCGAGTCGGAGCATCCGCACGGTCTCAGTGACGCCGAATACGATGCGATCTTCACAACAGACAAGCCCGTGATCTTTGCGCACCACGGTTATCCGTGGCTGATCCATCGCCTCACGTATAAGCGAGCCGGGCACTCCAATCTGCATGTGCGTGGGTACAAAGACGAGGGTACGACGACGACACCGTTCGACATGGTGATGCTCAACGACCTCGACCGCTATCACTTGGTGATTGACGTGCTCGAGCGCGTGCCGGGCCTCACCTCGAGGCATGCTGCCTTCTGGCAAGAGATGCACGACACTCGTCTGCACGCGCAGCAATACACCCGCGAACACGGCGAAGACATGCCCGAAGTCGCTGATTGGAAGTGGAACGCGTCCTGACGAGCAAAGGGAGCGGTGGCCCTCGAGTCCACCGCAATTCTGTAACGCTGGCGAGCAGCGAAAAAGTGCCGCATTTGGGGTGCTGGTGCACGACATAATTTGTGCTTAGAATGAGCGTGACATCGCGTTGATGCCCGGCAATCGTGCCCACTCGGGAGTTCTTCCCTAGGCCGTCAGAAAGATCAGATCAACCGGTATGAACATCACCGAAATCGCTATTAACGCACTCGGATTCGCGGGCACCGTTTTCTCGTTCCTCATGTGGGTTCCTCAGGCACGCATCACGTGGCAGAGCCGCAACGACGCGGTGCGTCTTGCCGGTATTTCCGAAACGACCCAGTGGTTGTTGGTCTTCGGCTACAGCGTGTGGGGCGCTTACGGGCTCATGAGCTCGTCGTTCTGGGTTGCTGCTCCCAGCGCTGTCGCCATCCCGCTTGCCGCCGCCACGATTGTGGTCATTCGCCGTGGTCGCCGCTTGCCCGATGAGGGGCGTTCGTTCCCGATTTTCTCCAGCACGGATGCCGATCCGCTCGTCACGATCAGCGACGGCCTGGTGGCGCTCACCGAGTCCATTCCGATCATTCACGCCCACGTCGAGACTCCTGCCGAAGCGGCCGTTATCGCGCACGACACGTCGGATGTTCTTGGCGAGCCATTGCCGCACTCCGCGGGGTACACCGCGACGGGCACGATCCCGATCCTCGCGTAAGCACGGAGGCGGCTCGGCGGCTCGGCGGCGGCGGTCGCGGCGGTTCTTACGCCTCTTCGACGATGTGCGGCTCGTGGGGAGAATCTTCAACGCCGTCCCCGGCGCTGCTCGACTTCAATTCCGCTGCGTCTCCGCGCAAGGCCATCGCGATTACGGGGTAGATGAGCACGGAGAGCAGGCCGGCACCGACCAGAGCGGCAGCAGTGCCGGAGTCGATGTATTCGCTGTCGACGCCGATTGCGGTAACAGCGACAATGATGGGAAGCCCTGTCGCTCCGAGAAGGCCGAGGGCGGCGCGATCACGCTTGCTGGAGCCCTTCGGGGCAGCAAACATCGATGGCACTCCGCGCACAATGAGCAGCAGCACGAGGAAGACCGGAACGAGCGCCGCAACGCTCCAGTCTGAGGTGAGAGCGCTGAGCTCGAAAGACACTCCCGTGTTGATGTAGAAGATCGGAACAAGGAATCCGAATGCAATGGCATCCAACTTCGAGTCGACCATCGCGCGGTCGCGCTCGGGCGCTTGGCGCATCATGACCTGCCAGAGCAATCCGGCAACGAATGCGCCGAGGAGCATATCCAGGTCGAGAACAATGCTCAGCACAACAAGCGCAGCAACGATAAAGATGACAAGCCGGATCGCGAACTGACCTGAGGTGTGCAGGGTTGCGGTCACGAGGCGGTGGAGCGAGTTGTGTTCGATGCGCGCCGCGAGGAACAACAGGGTCATCGCAATCAGGATGAATACGCCAAGCACGACAGTTGAGACTCCGAGCGAGCTAGCGCCGAGAAAAATAGAGATGGCGATCAGCGGACCGAATTCACCGACAGCGCCGAGTGCGACTGCGGAGCCGCCGAAGCGAGTGGGAAGTTCGCCGGCATCGCGCAGGATGGGCATGATCGCTCCGAGCGCAGTCGAACACAATGCGATGCCAATGACTACAGCGCCGAAGCCTGGCTCGATGAGAAAGCCAACGGCGATTCCGGCGACCAAGCCGATAAGCCAACCCAGCGACGCACGCCGACCATTCCGACCACGAATGTTGCTGAGCCGGATCTCGTTCCCGGCCATGAAAAACAGCATGGCGAGGCCGAAGTCAGAAAGTTGTTCGACAAACTCTGACTCGCCAACCCAGCCAAGAACGCTCGGCCCAATCATGATGCCGAGAAGAAGCTCGAAGACAACGATCGAGATGCGGACTAGGGGAGACAGCGCTCGCGCCAGCAATGGTGCCATGACCGCCAGAATTGGGATCAGCACGAGACCCCAGTTCGCTACTTCCATAGCTTCTTCGGTGCTATCCATTGGTCACAAAACTGTTCACTTCGGCGGCGATCACGTCGCGCACTACGGACGTATCGAGCGTCGCGATACCGTCTCCGGCCTGCACTCCGTAGTCACCGAAGCTGGCGTGGTTGGCACCGTCGATGGGAAAGAAGGTGGTGGATGTCGGCAGCAGGTCAGCCGCATCCATGATTTTCTCGGGCGTGCTCAGGAGGTCATTGCTTCCGCTGATGCTCAGAACGCGAGCGTCAACCTCGGAAAGGTCGTTGGCGCAGTAGCTTCCGAAGAGAATGAGGCCGCTCACGTCGGGCTGTTCGGCGTATTGGCATGCTCGAACGCCGCCGAGCGAATGTCCGCCGACTATCCACTCATCGACGTCGGGCGCCGCCGCCGTAAAAGTGTCAAGTGACCGTTGGTCGAAAAATGCGAGATTCAGGATGGGCTTCGTCACGACAACCGTGAGCCCCGATTCGGCGACCGCTCCAGAGAGCTTGTAGAGGTAGGCATCCGCGCTGACCTTTGCTCCCGGGATGAACACGAGACCTTCGCCTGAAGCGTCACCGGTGGGGGTGAGGATGAAGGAGTTTTGATTTTCGGTGATGTGCACGGCCGGGTTCGTGCGCACGCTCTCCAGTGCGTCCGGCTCTGCCTGCATCACCCCCACGTTCGCCCACACGAGCATTCCGGCCACGAGCAGCACAACGATTGCGGCGAGTGAAATAAAGATGGTGCGGGTGAGGCGCCGCGTTCGTTTCGGCTCTCGAGTGTCATCCGTCGACGTCGGCTCCGCTGACGCAATGGGCGAAGTCGGATCGGATGGCGGCGAATCAGCAGCGTGCATCGCCCCAGTCTAGGGAGTGAGGGGCCAGCGCCGCGCAGGCGGACTAGTGCGCGGCGACCGGATGCTGCGCTTTCAGCGAGAATGCGATTGCGGTAGCAGCGCTCGCCAACAACACGCTGGTGACCGCGATCACGACGCCATCCGGTTGCATGATCGATTGCCCGCTGAGCGCTTGCGCGGTGAGGACCACGGTAATCGCGCCATAGAGAACCGTGAGGATCGCCACAATGCGGAGTCGCACGGCCTCGTTGCGGAGCGCGCCGAAGCGGCGTCCGAGGAGCTCTAAGAAGAGTGCGCTGAGGGGGAGAAGCTGCAGGGCGTGCATCCCAATGAAATGCGGAACGCGGAGATCGCCGGCGACGGTGCTCCAGCCAAGAAGGGGCAACCCCTCGCCACCGTCGGGGAGACCAACCGTGTGTGCACCGGCGATGCCCTGAAAATCGCTGAGTTGTTCAGCATTGGGCGACGTCATGAAGAAGGCCAATCCCATGCCGACCACGCCAATGACGAGGCCAGCCCTGATAGCAAGGGCGCGAGCACGGTCCGAAAGCTGCTGACGCCACAGCAAGATCGCCACGAAAATAGCGGCACTCCAGACGATCACGACCGACACTGCCATCACCGACCAGAGTGTCGTCGTGAGCGGGGTGCTTACGTTGAAGTGACTCGTGGTGCCGAGTGCAGCGGCGCCGCCGATGACGACCATTTCAACTGCCAAAAAGACGGCGGTGATTGTGCCGAGCCACCAAGTCAGTCGTATGTGTCGTTGCAGCATTCCGAGTAGCCACGCCAAGGTCAGTGCGTACAGGCCGATCGACAGGGAAAACTTGAGGGGTTTAGCCCACAGGGGAGCACCGGTGACAAGGCGCGGATCTACAACGAGTCCGATCGCGGCCAGGATGCTCGCTATGGCCATCAGAATGGCGAGCCACAGCAACGGTGCGTGGAGTAGTGCGCGGTTGAGTCCGAACGGTGCGATGGGCGTGGCGGTCATGGTTGCTCCTCAAGTCGATAGCAACACTATCGGATAGTTTCACTATCCGTAAGTACCTTTTTCCTGCAATTGGTCGGCGTTACGACCGACCGGGGTCTCCGTAGCGACGAATGGTCGCCGCCGCTTGCGCGCTCCGACGCAGCGCCGCAAAAAGTGTGTCGCCAAGAACGGTGCCCACCACCACTGTTTCTGCCTGTGACGCAAGGTCACTGCGCGTGTCCACAAGGTCGAGGTCCGCCTCAGCCACCAACTCGGCCGCCTGCGCATAGGCCTTGAGCCAGGGCGCCTCAGCGCCCTGGCCGGCTTGGCGCAAAGTCGTCACCACGCGCGCTGCAGCTAAACGTCCTGGGTCGTCAGGGCCGCATGCCCAGCCGGCGACGGCCTCATCCACGGCGGCCAGGGCGTCTGCATCCAGCGACTCGGTCTGCACGTGTTCCGACACGGTGCTCTGGGCGATCTCAAACGCGCGGGTGAGGGGCAGCTCGCCGTCGATTGCATTCGTGACTCGTTTTGCATCGGAGACAGACAGCCCGCCCACATCCGTCAATGCACGAATCATGTGGATGCGGCGCACATGAGTTTCGTCGTAGGTCGCCTGGTTCGGTGCCGAGCGCTCGCCCGCGGGCAGCAAGCCTTCGCGCAGGTAGTACTTGATCGTGGCCACGGAAGCCCCGGTCTGCTGGCTCAACTCCGAAATCTTCATTTGGACACCATAGCTATCTGTTCGGGGGTCATGGGTGCGACGGACCGAATCTCACAGCCACACTCAGGAATATCCGCGCCTAGGGAGCGTTGAATACTAGTGATGACTACACCACTTCGCCTTTCTGTTCTTGATCTCATTCCTGTTCGCAGCAACCAGACTTCGGCCGACGCGCTGGCGGCGACAACCGCGCTCGCGCAGCGCGCCGACGACCTCGGTTTCTCGCGGTACTGGGTCGCCGAGCATCACAATATGAAGGCCGTGGCGTCCACGAACCCTGCAGTATTGATTGGCATTCTTGCCGCCCAAACGAAGCGCATTCGTGTCGGTTCTGGCGGAGTCATGCTTCCCAACCACGCGCCCCTCGTCGTCGCGGAGCAGTTCGCGATTCTTGAAGCGGCATTCCCTGGTCGTATCGACCTCGGTATTGGTCGCGCTCCCGGCAGCGACCCCGTAATCACTTCTTACTTGCGGATGACCGGCACCACTAGCGACGTCGACGCGTTCCCGCGCAACGTGGCCGACATCCGCAGCCTCATGAATCCCGAGGGCGCCACGTTGCAACTGCAGCAAGGACGCAGCTACGAACTCACGGCAACGCCGAACGCGGCATCCGTTGCTGATCTTTGGTTGCTCGGCTCAAGCGACTACTCGGCCCGGCTGGCCGCAGCTCAGGGCATGCCGTACGTTTTTGCCCACCACTTCTCGGGCGAAGGCACCGCGCGCATTCTTGGCCTCTACCGCGACAACTTTGTGCCGTCAGACCTGCTGAAGGCCCCCAAGACGTTCCTCACCTTGAACGTGGCTGTCGCCGAAACGGCGGCGGATGCGCGTGCCGCAGCCCTGCCCCAACTTCAGCAAATGGCGCGCCTGCTCAGCGGCATGCCGCTCGGCCCGCTCTCGACAATCGAAGAGGCCGCCGCCACCGAACTCGCTGCGCCGCAGCAACAGATGGTGGATGACATGGCCGAACGGTGGGTCATCGACGAACCCGTGGCTGCAGCGCAACGCATTCGCTCGCTCGCGACCCGCTTCGGTGTAGACGAAGTAATGGTCGTGCCTGGGTTGTCGGCTCACAATGCGGACGCGGCGAACACCTCGCCTGTGCGCGTGCGCGCTCTCGAACTGCTTGCGGAGCAGTTGCTCAACTGAGTCCTGCGGGTGGACGTGCCCGCTGAACGCCACTCCGGTGGGGGGCGCAGCGTCGACTGCAGCACTCGTTCGCGGACCCGACGGTGGAGCTGTACGCAAAGTCGTGGTCTCGTGACCATCGTGCTCTCAGCGTGCGTGCTCGTGATCGCACTTGCTAAGCTGATGGCTCGCTTTTCGCGACCGCGCGTCGCATCCTGCAGTGGGTGTGCCTCCGAGTGCTACTTGGGTTGAGTCGCGTTCGCGCGCAGTCGCAGCTCTTGCGCTCCTTCTCGGTCTCGCACCTCGACGTTCGAGCTGTGTGAGTCCACAAATTTTCGGAAAGTTTTGAAATTCAACGCGGCCTCGTTGAAAGATGGGTCGATTCTCAGCATTTGGTTTTTAACCGCCGAGCTGTTGAGCCACTCGGAGTCCTCCTTTTGCTGAACAAGTCGCATGGCCCGCACGAGCATTTTGAAGGGCCGCATTCCGATGGCTGGAGTGTCGGCGGTTGAAGTACTTGTTGGCTGAGAGGCGGTAGCCGCCTGCTTTGTCGGCGCTGCCTTAGGCAGGGAGGCTTTTGTCGCAGGTTTATTGGTGCTTGAGGCGCTCTTTTGTGCGGGGGCGGTCTTGACGACTTTCGTAACTGCAGCTTTCTTCGCGACGTTGACGACTTTCTTCACGGAGGGCGCGGCGGGCGTCAACTCTTGTGGTGCCCGGGCTGACGAGGTCGCTTGGGCGCTCACACCGGGGTCTGGCTGCGTGGGCGGCGTCTTGTACTGCACGCCTGGCAGCGAGTCGTAGTCTGCGAACTTGTCGCACGATGAGGTGAGAGCGTCACTTATTCCTCCGGCAACTCCCACTCCGACGACAAAGCGCCCGAGCGTTTTCGCGCGTTGGGCAAGTGCCACATAGTCAGAGTCACCAGCCACAATCACGACGTGTGTGATGTCAGGGAGTCTAAACATGTCTTCCATGGCATCCACGGCGAGTCGGATGTCGGCGCCATTTTTCATTAAGGCAGTGAGGGGGAAGAGCTGAACCAGAACCACGGCACGATTGACAAGTTGCTTATGGTAGCTGGCGTTCACCGGCACAGACCAGTCGGCATAGGCGCGGCTGAAGGCAACTGTTCCGAAGGAGGAGGCGTAGTCGAGGATCGCCTCGACATCCACTTCGGCCTCGAGCAGCCTGACGCCGACAGCACTCGGCGTTGTGCGAGCCGAGTTATGAGTTCGAGCTTTGTCTTTGGAGAACTGCCCGTTGCCATGTATTTGGTTGTAGCGCGAGATAACGATGTTGTCGAAATCGATGTACACGGCAACACGGCCGTCGCTGGGCATAGCCAATTGGTCTCCTCGAGAAAAAAAGTTCTTCTCAGTCTTCTGGTGAGGCTCTCTCAAGACAATCCCCGCATTCGGGGCAATCACTGGGGAGCGACCCTGGCGACATTTTCTCGACTCCGCAGGCTCCGCTGGGTTCCACATCGCGCAACATGGAATTAACATTCCATGTGCTTCACTTTTGGCAGTGCGCTGGTTAGAGTCCTTCACATGGAACGCAGTGCCACGTCGTATCATTCACAGGGGCTAGTCAAGGCCCTCAAAGTGCTCAAGGTGCTCGGCGCGCAGGAGAAAGCGCTCAGCCTCGCTGAATTATCGGTCGAGCTCGAACTCCCCAAGTCGACCCTCATCCGGTTGCTCTCGGTGCTCGAGCAAGAAGCTTTTGTCTACCGCGAGGGTGACCCCCCGGTGTACGCGCTGGGGCATGCAGTGCTCGATATCTCCGAGTCGTACCGTCGAGTCGCCAACACGGCCGACGTCGCCGCGCCGTACTTGAAGATTCTCGCTCATGCGACAGGTCTCACCGCCAACCTCGGTGTTCTTGAAGGTCGTTGGGCTCTGCACCTGTGCGTGCAAGAACCAGACCGTCCGTTGCGCTTCCGCTCTCGTGACGGCTCACTCGACTACACCTACTGCACCGGCATCGGCAAGATGCTGCTCTCAGAGATCCAAGAAGATCAGATCAGCCAGCACCTCCCCGAAGAGCCCTATGCGCGCTTCACCGAGTACACGATCGTGAATCGTGAGCAGATGGATGCGAACCTCGCCACCATTCGCGAACGCGGCTACAGCCTTGATGACCAAGAGCGCGACCTCGGCGTTATTTGCCTCGCGGTTCCTATCCCGCTGGGGCTCGACGTTCCTGTCGCGATCAGTGTGTCTGGGCCAGCCGGCGAGCTAGCGCCGGAGTTGCGCGAATCGCTATCCCAGCGCGTTCACGATGTGGCGGCCGAACTTGCCGCCGACCCACGATTTGTTGCCGCGTTCCGTGCTGAGCGCGGCGGCCAGCGAAAAGGAGATAACCATGATCGTTGATGTCCACACCCACAACCACCAGCCCGAACACTGGGGCGACGAGCACAAGAAGAACTGGGAACCTGCGTACGGCGAACCGTACCCGCGCATCTCGCCGGAAATGTACGACGCCGCGATGAAGAAGGCCGGCGTCGACGTCGCGATCGTCTTCGGCCTCGCCGCTACCCGTGCTGGCGTGCACACTCCAAACCGCTTCGTCGCGGACTACTGCGCCCAGCTGTCAACGCCGACGGTCGCCTTCACTGCGCTCGATCCGCTAGACGCCGACTGGCGTGACCAGCTCGATGAGGCGTATGAACTCGGCTTCAAGGGCGTCAAGCTCTACCCGGTTCTCTCGCTCTTCGATCCGCTTGACCCCGCGTTCGATGAGTTCTACCGACTCTGCTCCGAACGCCGGATGACCATCCTCTGGCACATGGGAGCCACACCGAGTGCGCAGGGCCGACTCTCGCTCAGCCAACCGCTCGTTGTCGAAGAAGTCGCTCGCCGGCATCCGGATCTCAAGCAGATCATGGCGCATATGGGTCACCCGTGGCAGCGCGACGCCATTGTCGTTCTGCGCAAGCACGCCAACGTGTTTGCCGACGTGTCAGCTAGCTGGCACCGCCCCATGGACGGCTTCATGGCTCTTGTCATGGCTCAAGAGTGGGGCGTCGTCAACAAGTTGTTCTTCGGCAGCGACTACCCGCTATGGGAGCCGGCCGACGCCATCGCGCGCTTCCGTTCTCTTGCCGACTTCCGTGCGGGCAACCTGCCCCACGTTCTCGAAGAAACCGTTGAGTCGATCCTTCACCAGGATGCTCTTTCGATTCTCGAGATCCCTGACCCACGGCTCGCCAGATAGCCCGCCGCGATGAATACCCAATCGATTAAAAAGGAGCAAGATACCGTGCCTAGGACAGCCGCTGCGCTGATCAGCGAAGCCAAAGAATTTATTCCCGGAGGAGTGAATTCGGCAACTCGGAACTTTGGTGCGCCGTATGCCTTCCGCGATTCTCAGGGCGCTTACCTGACGGACTATGACGGTCGCCGCTATGTGGACTACCACGCAGCGTTCGGTGCCATTTTGTTGGGGCACTCTGACGAACGTGTAACAGCCGCAGTTACGCAGAGCTTGAACGGCCTTGACCTCGTAGGGCTGGGCGTGAGCGAACTCGAAGTCGAGGTTGCTCGCATGGTGGCGAAACTCATCCCTTCGGTTGAGAAATCCGTCACGACAATGAGTGGCACCGAAGCCACGATGCAAGCTGTTCGACTTGCTCGTGGCGTCACCGGCCGCAAGTACCTTCTCAAGTTCCAAGGCTGCTTCCACGGCTGGGGAGATGCCGTTGCTCGCAACGTCGCGTCGCCCGCCGACCGCATCGGAACTGTCGACCCGCTCTCCACCGGAATCCTCGAAGACGCACTCGGTTCCACGCTCGTCGCTGACTTCAACGACCTCGATTCGGTTCGCGCGCTATACGAGCGCTACCCGGATCAGATCGCAGCGATCATCCTCGAACCCGTGCCTCACAACGTTGGAGCCCTGCTTCCGGACCAGTCCTTCTTGGAAGGCTTGCGTGAAATCACCCAGGCTGAGGGAAGCATCCTGATCTTTGACGAGGTCATCACTGGCTTCCGTCACGCTCCCGGTGGCTACCAAGAGATCTGCGGAATCACCCCCGACCTCACCAGCTATGGCAAGTCGATGGGGAACGGTTTCGCCGTAGCGGGACTCGGCGGTCGCGCTGATCTTATGGACAACTTCTCGTCAGCGGGTGGTGGCGTGATGCTCGCCGGTACCTTCAACGGCGGCCCCGTCTCGATGGCTGCAGCAATTGCCACCATGACGGTCGCCAGTGATCCTGAAGTGGGAATGCACGAGTACACCGGGCGCCTCGGTGCTCGGATGCGGGATGGGCTTCGCGACATCACCACCGAACTCGGCATTGCGGCCCACGTGACCGGCCTCGGCAGCGTCTTCATCTGCTACTTCATGGACCGTGAGCCCAAGAGCTACAACGACCTTCTGGAGAACAACGACGTTGCCTACGCCACATTCCACCGTCGGATGACCGACCGCGGTTTCGTTATGTACCCCATGACGCTCAAGCGCAACCACATTTCGCTCGCGCACACCGAAGCAGACATCGACCTCACTCTTGAGGCCGCTCGCGACGTACTGCAGGAAATGAAGAGCGAAGGAATTTTCGCATGAGTGCGCGCCGGGTCCTTGTCGTTGGTGCGGGGGTGATGGGTCACCGTCAGGCCGTTGCAGTTCGTGCTGTCGGTGACCAGATTGCTGCTGTCGTCGACACGGACCTGGCGCGAGCTAGCGTCATAGACTCTGGCGCTAGTACCTATACCTCCGTGCAGGAGGCGCTTGCTCAGGAGCACGACCTCGATAGCGCGATCATCGCTACTCCCTCTGCCGGGCACCTCGTGCAATCGACAGAGCTGGTTGCGGCGGGGCTCGACGTTCTCGTGGAAAAACCCCATCGTGTTCCTGGGCAAGATCCTGCACCGCTGCGTGACGCTCTCAGTAAAGGTGGGCGACTTTTCGTCGGAATGTCCACCCGCCACTGGGCTGGCGTTAAAGCTGTGGTTAGTGCCGTCGCTGACGGAGAACTCGGCGAGATTCTGACTTACAGCGACCGGATGCAGTTTCATCTCGAAGAGGACAGCCTTCCCGGGTGGTACTTCAACTCCGCTGTCAGCGGCGGGGGAGTGCTCGTGACGAATGGCGTGCATGCCTTCGACCGTGCTCGCGCAATCCTCGGTGAGGAGTTGCAGTTCCAAACCGCAGCTCTCGTGCGCGTCAACCCCGCTCACGAGGCTGAAGACCACGCGAGTGTTATCGCGCGGGCCGGAGCCTCGACGATTGCAACCATTGATATGTCGTGGGTGCCGTTCGATCCCATCGGTACAGGGCTCATCGTGATGGGCACCAGAGGAACGGCCCGCATTTATATGGATGGCTCGTGGTCGATCTCGGCTATCGGCATCGAGCGCAGCGGACCTTCGATAAACATCGACCGGGCGCCGTTCATTAGCCAGTGGACAAGCTTCCGCGACGAAGAAGAGGGTTTCGGGCTCGACGATCTCGAACCCACTCTCGGTTTGATCGAACAGATTTATCAGGAGGTTCCCGTTGTCTGAAGTATCACTTCTCATCTACCCCTGGGACGTCATCGCTGACGGTCCCGAACGTGTCGTCGAGACGGTTGCCGAACTCGGTGTTGACCGCCTCGTCATCGCCACGGCGTATCACTCGGCCGAAGTCATTTCTCCTCGCCGATTCGACCGTGTCTCGACGGTGGCGGAAGCGAATACGAGTCACTTGCCCCTCGGCTTCAACAACTTCAGCGGCTTGGCCGTTCCGCCCTCCTCCATCGCGACCGAGCATCCGGATCTTTATCCCTCGCTCAAGCGCGCTGCGGATGTTGCCGGCGTCGCTCTCAGCGGATGGGGCATCGCTTTCCACAACACCACGATGGCAACTGAGCACCCTGAAGCAGCCATCAAGAACTGCTTCGGCGACGCTTTCACTCATGGACTGTGCCCGGCCAATCCGGCTGCACAGCAGTACGCGGTGGAGCTTGTGGGCGAGATTGCTGGCTCTGGCCTGTTCGACCGCGTGTTGGTCGAAAGCCTCTCGTACCTGCTCTACAACCACGGTCACCCGCACGAACTCTGGGGCGCCCGCCTCGACCCGACCACGCGGTATTTACTATCACTGTGCTTCTGCAGCCACTGCCGCGAGCAGGGAACGGCCCGCGGAGTCGACGTCGGCGCTCTTCGCCTTCGAGTCTCGCAGGAGCTTCACCGCACCTGGAACGCCGAAGCGCCTGCGGGTCGCGATGCCGACGATGGCGCCGAGATTGCATCGCTCCACATGATGTGGCCCGACCTTGCGGCGTACACCCGCATGCGAAACGACGTGGTCACCGAGCTCGCTGGCCGTGTTGCCCGCGAGATTCGCTCCAAGGGCGCAGTGCTCGACCTCAGCGCAGCCGTCTGGGGCCGACCCGCCTTCAGCAACTGGATGGAGGGCGTGGATGTCGCAGCAAGTGTTGCCGTCGCCGACTCGTTCGTTCTCGAAAGCTACTATCCGACCGCTGGCGAGGTTGCTCGTGAACTCGACCACACTCTCGCCGCGGCCGCGCTCTCCGATCGTGGAGCAGAGTCCCTGGCCTCCGCGATCACTCTCTGGCCTAGCTTCCACCCGACGAAAGACAGCTTTCTGTCGAAAGTGGATGCCATCCGCGGTTCGGGAGTGAGCAAGCTCGCCCTCTACAACTACGGCACAGCAACCGCACCGACACTCTCGTGGATTCGGGATGCCGCCGACATGATGAGGAGCGGATCATGACCTTCAGCCCCACCCTGTTCGATTCTGTGGAGACCCCGGCCTTGCTGATCGATCGCGCGCAGATGATGCGCAACATCAGCATGATGGCGGAGTTCGCGGTGAAGGCGGAGGTTGCTCTTCGTCCTCACTTCAAGACCTCGAAAATGATTGAAGTCGCTCGACTGCAGTTGCAGGCCGGCGCTGTTGGATTCACCTGCGCGACAATGGCGGAGGCCGAGGCCTTGCTCGCGGCGGGAATCGACGACGTCTTCTGGGCGAATGCTCCGGCTTCTGCTCAGAAGGCTCGCTTTGCCGCCGAGGCCAACCACACCGCGCGCCTAGCGGTCGGAATTGACTCGGTCGAACTCGCTGCAGTGTTGTCCCAGGCTGCAGTGGCGGCTGACTCTACGATCCCGGTCATTCTGGAGATCGACACTGGCCTCGCTCGTACGGGAGTGCTGGCTGCCGCAGCGGAAGACGTCGCGGCTGAAATTGCCGCCTTGCCGGGCATCCTGCTCGATGGCGTCTATATGCACGAAGGTCAGCTTGCGAGCCTCAAGGGCTCTCGCGATGAGATCGTCGCGGCTGGAACGGGCGCTGCCTCGTCGTTGGTCGCCGTAGCCGAACAGCTGCGAGCATCCGGTCACACCATCTCGGTGGTCTCAGTCGGCTCGACGCCCGGCTGGGAATCTGCACCGCGCGTATCTGGTGTCACCGAAGCCCGCGCCGGAACCTACGTCTTCTTCGATGCCAACCAATTCCGACTCGGATCGGCATTGAGCGCACAGTGCGCCCTTACCGTGCTCAGCACCGTGGTGAGCGTTCCCGCTGCCGATCGTCGCGTTATTGATGCGGGCATCAAGGCGATGAGCTCCGACCGCTCTAACCGCGGCGACACCCTGGGGCTCGTGACGGTTCCCGAAGGAGCTCTCGCCGACAACATCGTTTTCGAGCGTGCGTACGAAGAGCACGGCATCCTCAACGGAGCCGGCATCGACGAACTCGGCTTCGGAAGCCGAGTTCGAATCATCCCTAATCATGCGTGTGGCGTCGTGAACATGTTCAGTCGCGTACACGTGGTCGACGGCAACGAAGTCGTCGACATTTGGAATCCCGTCGGTAGGCACTAACCAGCCCGCGGGTCACTAGTAACACCCCTGCACCAACCAAGAGAAGTAACAGAAAGGTAGCGCAATGAGTAACAAGTCACCATGGCGTCGGTCGTTGATCGGCCTTGCCGCAGTAAGTTCGCTCGTGCTTACAGGATGCGCTGCTGAGTCATCGAATAACGACGACCCAGCAGCAATCAAGGATGAGGTAGTCGTAGCTCTGGCGGGCGACATTGACAACTTCGATCCTCACACCAATCAGCTCATCATCTTCGAATTTGCGATTCGTGAGCTCGTGTTCTCGTCTCTCGTCGACTACGACGCCGAGCTGAAGCTTCAGCCCGACCTCGCGACGTACGAGGTAAACGAAGACGCAACGGTGTTCACGTTCAGCCTAGCGCCGGATGCCGTATTCCACGACGGAACCTCAGTTGACGCTGATGCTGTCATCGCTTCGATGGAGCGCGCCGGCACAGCAGAAGACTCCATCTGGTCGGGCCGTCTTGCCGACGTCGCCTCGTACGAGGCAACGGATGAGTCGACTGTCGTCATCACCCTCAACAACCCGGATGCTACGTTCCTCGCAGGGCTCGCATCGATCGCCATCGTGGCTCCCTCGAGCTTCGAAACCGCCACTTCTGACCCGGTGGGCTCAGGCCCGTACGAGTTCGAGAGCTGGACGGCAAACACTGAGATCGTGCTGACCAGCTTCGACGACTACTTCGGCGATGTGTCGCCGACGGAAACTCTTCGACTGCAGCCCATCACCGACCAGCAGGTCGCGCTTAACAACCTCTACAGCGGAAGCGTTGACATTCTTGCCAGCGCATCGGCCGCGACGGTGTCACAGCTCGACGCCGACCGGGCCTCCCTCGTGGAGCCAGTGGCATCGAACAGCCTCTCGCTGATCGAGTTCAACTCATCGGGAAAGCTTGCTGACCCGATGGTGCGCCAGGCTCTGGCACACGCCCTTGACAAGGACTCCATTCGGGACATCGCCTACGGTGGCGGCGGCTCGAGCAGCTGGAGCCCGTTACCTGAGAGCAGCTGGGCCTACTCCGAGCAGGATGGCTACGAGTACGACCTCGACAAGGCCGCGACAATGCTCGCTGCTGCTGGCGAGTCTGACCTCGAGTTCTCGCTCGAAGTACCTTCCGGCTTCCCGGAAGCTGAACAGCTCGCCCGCGTCTGGCAGGCATCCTTGGCTGAAATCGATGTGACCTTGAACGTCAACATCACAGAGATTTCGGTTTGGCTCGACGCTTACGTTAGCCGCGGCTATGACGCCACCTGGAATGTGTTCAACGTAGGAGCGGACCCCCACTCCTTCTTCGACATCATCATGACTCCGCACCTTGCGGATGACTACCAGAACCAGACGGTATCCGATCTCGTTCTTGACGCTACCCGCGTCTCTGACGAGGCAACTCGGGGCGAGCTCTACGGCGAACTCCAGCAGATTCTCGTTGACGAACTCCCCATCATGATCGTGCAGTCGACCCCGGTTGCTTCGATCGCTGGTCCGGATGTCTCGGGCTACGAGGTCAACCCGCTCGGCTGGGCTCTGCTCTCGCAGGTCACCGTCAGCAAGTAACACCGCGCACAACACAGCACGCAACACGAAGAAGAAACGAGGGAGGCAGCATCGTGAAAATCATGCGACGCGCAGGAATAGAGGCGGCAAAGCTCGCCGTGGTCTTGTGGTTCGTCTCGGTGTTCGCCTTCCTCGCTCTTCGGCTCACTCCTGGGGATCCGGCAGTTCTGCTGCTCGGTCCCCAGGCGGGGCGGCCGGATGCGGCGGAAACGCTGGCGCGGTTACGAACAGAAATGGGGCTCGACCAGCCCTGGCCGGTTCAGTACGGCATCTGGCTTGGCGACATACTGCGCGGAGACTTTGGAGTCTCGAGCCGCAGCGGGGTAGCCGTCGTTGAACTCGTAGCGGGCGCTGTTCCGCCCACGTTGTTCCTCATCCTGGGAGCCGTGCTCATTGCCGTACCGCTCTCCATAATCTTCGGAATGGCCGCTGCGTACTTCCGCAACGGAATCGTCGACCGGGCAGTGCGTCTGGTTACGACATTGGCGATCGCGATTCCTGCGGTCTGGCTCGGCCTGTTCCTCATCATCATCTTCTCGGTCACGCTCGACATTCTGCCGTCGGGTGGATTCACCAGCCCCTTCGAGGACTTCGGGGAATTCTTCATCCAGATGATTCTGCCGGTCACGACGCTGGCGATCTTCCTAGGGGGAGTGTTGACGAGATTCGTCTATGCCGAAGCCTCCGACGTTCTCCGTCAGGACTACATGCGCACAGCGCTGGCCATGGGCATTTCGACACCGCGCCGAGTCTTTATCTACGCCATGCGCAATGCTGTCACCCCGATGATCACGATCGTGGGAGTACAGATCGGAGCGCTCGTCGGAGGCGCCGTGCTCGTTGAGGCCGTCTTTGGCCTCGGCGGCATCGGCCAACTCCTGCTGTCGAGCGTTCTCAACCGTGACTACCAAGTAGTGCAGGGCGCCGTCTTGCTCACCACGATTGTGGTGCTGCTCGTTGGTTACCTCGCAGACCTCGCTTACCGTCTCGTCGACCCGAGGATCACAGAATGACACTCACAGAACCCCGCACGAGCGGAACACCCCTGTCGCGCACCTTCGCTGCCATCGCCGCCGTCGGCCCCGCGAGACTCTCGCTCATTGTCATCGGCGTGATAGCCCTTTTCATGGCGGTCTGGCCCTCACTCTTCAGCCCGTACTCGCCGTCGGCGATTGACGCGTCGTCCATCCTGTTGTCTCCGAGTTTTGCGCATCCGCTGGGAACTGATGAAGCGGGAGCCGACGTTTGGGCTCGGCTCGTGTACTCCACTCAACTCGAACTCGTGATCGCGGCGGGCAGCGTTCTCGTTGCTCTCGTCATCGGTCTCCCCACCGGCCTCATCGCCGGAAACGCCGGACGGTTTGTGGATGGCGCGTTCACGAGTGTCGCTTCGGCGACGCTCGCTTTCCCTCTCGTGCTCTTTGCCATTCTGATGGTCGCGAGCTTCGGCACCACGAGTCTGTCGCTCACGGTCATTATTGGGTTCCTCTTCTTCCCTCGCGTCTTTCTTTTGATGCGAGCGCAAACGCGCAGTCTCAAGGAGCGCGAGTTCGTGACAGCACTGCGGGTCGGGGGAGTGCGACCGACTCAAATCTTGGGCCTCCACGTGCTTCCTAACTCCGCCGGTCCACTGTTGACGCTGATCCCCACGCTGATGGCAGAAGCCATTCTGATCGAAGCCGGTCTGAGCTATCTCGGTTTGGGCGTCGATTTGCCGGCTTCCACATGGGGCACGATCCTCGAGGCTTCGAAAAACTACTACGTCACGTCTCCCTGGTACGCGATCTCGGCGGGCCTTGTCATCACCTTCGTCGCTGCCGTGCTGATGTTCGCTGGCGAACTGATCGCTGAATCCGCCAACCCCATGAGACGGCGGCGCCGCTCATGACCCACATCACGCTCTTGCGCGGAGGGCAGGTCGCCGACGGAACTGGCGCCCCGCTGTTCGACGCCGACGTGCTGATCGCCGACGGAATGATCGCCGGCATCGGTCACTTTCCCGAGGGCGATGCCGACGTGGTCGTGGACTGCGCCGGCCTCATCGTGGCGCCAGGTTTCATCGACATCCACACGCACTCCGATCTCACCCGTTTTGCGTACCCCGAATGTGAATCTCGGGTACTGCAGGGCATCACTACCGAAGTGATTGGCAACTGCGGGTTGAGCCCGGCGCCGATCCGCGGCAACCCCGACGACGTACGCGCCATCATCGGCCCGGTGGATATCGTCGCTGACGTCGACGTGCACTGGAACTCGGTAAGCGAGTACTTTGCCGCGCTCGACAGCACACCGGCGGCGACGAATGTCGCACCACTGGTGGGGCACGGAACAATTGTGCTCGCCGCGCAGACCCGGGCGGGGCTCGGCGCCGGTCAGGAAAACGAGCAACGGGCGATCATGGTCGCCGAGCTGCAGGAGGCACTAGCGGCAGGCGCGTGGGGCTTGAGCCTGGGCCTCATGTACTCGCCGGGCGAGCTGAGCCCCGTGGACGAACTGACTGAACTCGCACGTTCGATCGCTCAGCACAACGCCTTGCTCAGTATGCACATGCGTGCCTACGACGGCGATGGGCTAGCCGCTGCCGTAACCGAGGCGCTGCAGATCGCCGAGACCTCCGGAGCACGCCTCCAGATCTCCCACTTTCGCTCAATCCGCGATGACGATGGCAGCGCCCTTGACGCCGCGATCGATCTCGTCGAGAACGCGGAGGTCGATGTTCAGGCCGATGCGTATCCGTATCTCGCCGGTCACACCACAATGCTTCAACTCTTACCGACCGAGCTGCGAGCACTTCCCGTGGCCGAGATCGCCCAGCGCATTGCCGAGGCTCCGGCCGCCGTTGCCGGGATGCTCGAGTCGGGAGCAGGGTTCCCACCGGAAGCCATCACGGTCGCTAAGGCTTCGGCGACTCCTCTCGCGGTCAGCAAGACGCTCGCAGAACTGGTTGCTGACTCCGCTCACCAGTCGTGGGGCGCCCTCGCTGTGGAACTCCTCAGTGCGAACGATCTCAACGTTGACGTGATTGTCGTCGGTACGCGTCCCGTCGACGCACTCCGGGTACTGCAGCATCCGCTCGTTTCTGTGGCATCGGACGGGCTCGCCCTCAGCCTGACCCACGAGGCCAATCTGCCTCATCCGCGGTCGATCGGTACCTTCCCGCGTTCGTTCGACGAACTCTCGCGTGCTGGCATGACCACCGTGGAGATCGTGCACAAGATGACTGCGAAGCCGGCAGCTCGACTGGGCTTCACCGACCGCGGCGTGCTCGCTGTGGGTGCGTGCGCTGACGTCACGGTATTCGATGCGTCGACCGTTGCGGACCGGGCAACCTACGCGTCCCCATTGGAAGCGCCGCAAGGAGTCACCCACGTTTTTGTGAACGGCGTACGGGTAGTGCGCGACGGCCGTCACACCCATGAATTGCCTGGCCACGTCTTGAGAAGGAGAACAGCATGACCCCTTCACCGTTACTAGAAATTTCAGACCTCACGGTTCGCTATGGCACGGGCAACGCTAAGCCCGCCGTCAATAACGTCTCGCTGTCCCTCGCCGCCGGCGAGACGGTCGGGCTCGTGGGCGAATCAGGGTCGGGCAAGTCGACCGTCGCGCGCGCCGTGCTCGGATTGATGCCTTTCAAAGGAACCATCACCTACCAAGGTGAGAACCTTGCCGAAGTGACGCCGACCCGCATGCGCGCTATCCGCAGCGACCTGCAGATGATCTTTCAAGACCCGTACGCCACACTTGACCCGCGGATGACGGTCGGTCGGCAAATCGCGGAGCCCATGCTGGTACACAAGATCGTGCCGCGCTCAGGCGCCCGTGCCCGCGTGGGCGAACTGCTCGAGCAAGTTGGGCTGTCGGTGGAGATGGCAGGCCGCTACCCACACGAGTTCTCTGGTGGTCAACGCCAGCGCATCGCGATTGCCCGGGCGCTTGGCGTTAGCCCGTCGCTGATCGTCTGCGACGAACCGACCAGTGCGCTCGATGTATCGGTGCAAGCTCAAGTGCTCGAACTTCTTCAAGAGCTCCAACGCACTCAAGGAATCGCGTACCTGTTTATTGCCCACAACCTGGGCGTCGTGCGCGCCATGTCGCATCGAGTCGCTGTCATGTACTTGGGGGAGATTGTGGAGTACGGAACGTCTGATGAAGTCTTCAGCAACCCGCAGCACCCTTACACTCGTGCCTTGATCGAAGCGGTTCTTGAGCCCGATCCGGCGTCGCGGCACCGTCCGCTGTCGATCGACCCCGATCTCACTAGCCCGATAAACGTGACGAGGAGCCGCGCATGAGCGACCAAGCACTCTTAGAAATCCGGGACCTTTCGGTACGGTTCTCGGCATCCGCCCCGCCCGCTGTGCGCGGTGTTTCCATTCGCGTCGAGGCGGGAACTCGCGTGGGAATCATTGGCGAATCGGGCTCCGGCAAGTCGGTCACTGCGATGTCGGTGTTGCGCTTGAATGACGAACGAATCGCCCACTATGGCGAGGAATCGTCCATCACCCTCGATGGTCGTGAACTTCTCAAAGCGCCGCTCTCGGCGATCCAGGGCGTACGTGGTGCGAAAGCCTCGATGATCTTCCAGGACCCGATGTCGGTGCTCAACCCGGTGTTCCGAGTAGGGCACCAAGTGCGCGACGTTCTCGTGGCGCACCGCCCCGAGCTGCGAAAGACGGCCAAGGCTCTCGTTATCGAGAGTTTGGATGCGGTCGGTATCCGCAACCCCGCTGCGGTCTACCGTCAGTACCCTCACGAGCTCAGCGGCGGAATGCGCCAACGCATCATGATCGCGATGGCGATCGCATCGTCACCCCGACTGCTTATTGCGGATGAAGCGACGAGTGCGCTCGACGTGACCGTGCAAGCTGCAGTGCTCGAGACCATCGGTGCTCTCGCTGACGATCGCGGCATGGCGGTGCTCATGATCACTCACGACATGGGCGTTGTTGCGCGATTCTGCGACTACGTCTACGTGATGTATCACGGTGAAGTCGTCGAATCAGGCGCGGCCGCCGACATTCTTACCTCACCTCAGCACGACTACACCAAGAAACTTCTCGCGTCAGTTCCTCGCCTTCATGGCGATCAGCCCCGCACGGTTTAGTGCGGGCACCCCAACCAACCCCAAAGAAAGGCATCAATGTTCCACGCAATCACCACCCCAGACGCTCCTCAGCCCGCCGGCACCTACAGCTCTGCTGTCGTCGCAGGCTCGCTCGTGTTCCTTGCCGGTCAGGGCCCGTTCGATAAAGACAGCAACCGCGTCGGCGAGACCTTCGCTGAGCAGGTTCGCCAGACCTTCCGCAACCTCGAGACCGTTGCTCAGGCTGCCGGTACGAGCCTTGAAAACACCGTACGTTACGGCGTGTACCTCAAGACGCTCGATGACTTCGCTGAGTTCAACGAGATCGCGGCAGAGTTCCTCACGGCACCGCTCCCGGCGCGCACGACGATTCAGGCCAACCTTCGTGGCTTCGACGTTGAGCTCGACGCGATCGTCGCGCTTCCCGAGAAATAGCAATGCGTCTCGCAGTCATTGACGGGCGATCGTCGCTCCTCGTCGACGGCACCGTTGTCGATATCGAGCGTGCGAGTGCTGGTCGATTCTCGGCCACGGTCGACGAGCTCTACCGCGACTGGGCGCCGTTCCAGGCGTGGGCGGCGGATGCCGTAGCAAGCGACCGTAGCGAGTCCGAAGTTGAACCTGCTCAGTGGGGTGCGCTCGCGCACGCCCCGCAGCAGATTTTCGCGGTCGGACTCAACTATGTTGACCACGCTGCGGAGTCCGGATTTAACGTTCCGGAGCATCCGATGGTCTTCACGAAGTTTGCGTCGTCGATCTCGGGTCCGTTCGAACCGCTCGTATTGCCGACCGATAGTGTCGATTGGGAAGTCGAGCTGGTTGCTGTCGTGGGCTCGGGCGGTCGCAACATCGCCGAAGCCGACGGACTCGCGGCGATCGCAGGCTTCTGCATTGGCCAGGACTACTCGGCGCGCGACGTGCAGATGCGAGGAGTGCCACCGCAGTTTTCGCTCGGCAAATCGTTCGCAGGGTTCGCACCGCTCGGGCCAGTATTCGTCGACACGGAAAGCTTTCTGGAGCAGTCAGAGATCACTCTCGAATGCTGGATCGACGATGCTCTCGTGCAGAGCGCACCGATGAACGACATGGTGTTTTCTGTGCCGCGACTCGTCAGTGAACTCTCGTCCATTGTTGAATTGCGCCCCGGCGATGTGATCTTCACTGGCACACCGCCCGGCGTCGGTTTCGGCCAGAACCCGCCCCGCTATTTGCGCGCGGGCGAAGTTGTGCGCAGCGCAATTACCGGGTTGGGAACGATGTCTCAGGAGTGCGTAGCTCCGTAGGTCACGCTCGTTGCTTCTGTGACGAAGGTGCGTCTCTCGTGGGGAGAGGCGCACCTTCTGTTTTGTCATCGCTACGATTGAGGAGACGCCGCAAGATTAAGGAATGCCAGTGACGTATAGCGCTATTCGAGTTCGAGAGACTCCAGGAGAGCCCAGATCTGGCCGCACGGGTGTCGCCGTGATTGGCTTCGGGATCGCGGTGGCTGGCTGGGTCTCTTTCGGACGCCATCTCTTTGGCATCGGTGGAGATCTCACCATCGTCTATGCGACAACGATTGGAATACTGTTCGGCGTCGTATTTGTACTCGTCGGGCTGGCTATGCGGCGCACGCAGACTCGCGGTTTCGGCACGCGACCCATCACCCACGCGATGCTCATTTCCTCCGGCGTTTGTGCGTTCTTGCTGGGGCTCATGATTCCGGATAACACCCCAGAAGGTCTGCAAACAATCGTGAGCGGGCCGAACGAACCCGCTCTCGGCATTGCCATCGGTATCGCGAACCCGCTGGGAGTCATCGGAATAGCGACCGGTATCATCGCGCTGGTGCTCGCGGTCAAGGAATCCCGCGGCCGCATCACGCTCGTCGAGAGCTGGGGCGATGACAAGGACGCTGCGCCTGCCCACGCGGCAGAAACGACTGCAAGCTAAAGTCTGGAGCTAGCGTTTCCCGAGTTGCGAGTGCTCGCCGAGTTCGTGCCAGCCGCGGTCGTGGTAGACCAGCGGGGGAGCAGCATCCGTTTCGCTTCCCACATGAGACGCCTGCGCCAAAACCAGAATTAACGACGCGGACGCCGTGTCGAGTTGATCGACCCGCTGGCCAACAATCCGCACAGGAGCGCTCGGAAAGTATGGCTCGCCGCTCGGCAGCCGCGACCACAGCGAGCGGTCGGCGAACCGATCGATGCCACTTGTCGCGCACAGCTCCGCGATCGGCAATTGTTCACTGCTGAGAAAGTGAACGACGTAGGAATCCGCGTTCCGGATCCCCGTAGCGGTGGATGCCTGATGTCCAATGGAGAACGCAAATAGCGGGGGATCCGCACTCACAGACACAATCGACGTCACAGTGACGGCGACAGGGCCGAGGGGAGAGTCGGCCGTCACAATCGCAACTCCACCTGGATACTGGCGAAAGGCAGCCGCAAACTCGGCCGCACTCAGCCCGGCGGCGGGCAGGGCATCGGCATCGGAGCGGTGGGCGCGCTCGACGGTGCGAGGCGCAGTGGGGGCTGTCGTGTGCATTCGTCCATCCAATGTTTCGGGGATGCGGACAAGCGTGCACCCGAGCACGCGACGAAGCGAGAATATGTCGATATGTGTCCTTCTGTTTCGCCGATTGTTTCGTGCTCAGGTGCGCTATCGGATGCTGCGGCGCACCATAAGGGCATGCCTAGACAAATTCGCTTCAACGCCTTCGATATGAACTGCGTCGCTCACCAGTCCTCCGGAATGTGGCGCCATCCCGACGACCAATCGTGGCGTTACAAAGACCTCAATTACTGGACCGAACTCGCGCAGCTGCTCGAAAAGGGAACCTTTGACGGCATCTTCATTGCGGATGTCCTCGGCACCTATGACGTCTACGCCGGCTCGAATGAGGCCGCCATTCGCCACGGTGCCCAGGTTCCGGTGAACGATCCGCTGTTGCTCGTCTCGGCCATGGCGCATGTCACGGAAAACCTCGGATTCGGCATCACGGCGGGAACCGCCTACGAGCATCCCTACCCCTTTGCTCGTCGTATGTCGACGCTCGATCACCTCACGCAGGGTCGGATCGGTTGGAATGTCGTGACCGGCTACCTGCCCTCGGCTGCCCGCAACATGGGCAACGACGATCAGCTCGAACACGATGATCGCTACGACCACGCTGACGAATATCTTGAGGTGCTCTACAAGTTGTGGGAGGGGTCGTGGGAAGACGATGCTGTGATTCGTGACCGGGAGTCCGGTGTGTTCACTGACCCCAGCAAGGTGCATGACATCGAGCACAAGGGCAAACATTTCACTGTTCCCGGCATCCACTTGTCAGAACCGTCGGTGCAGCGAACACCGGTCATTTACCAGGCCGGTGCTTCGCCGCGAGGAATCCAGTTCGCCGCAGGTAACGCTGAAGCGATCTTCGTCGCGGCATCGACCAAGGCAGGGCTCAAAGCAACGGTGGGCCGCATCCGGGATGCTCTTGAAGAGGCAGGGCGCGATCGCTACTCGGCGCGCATCTATACGCTTCTGACGATCATCACGGACGAGACAACGGAGAAGGCTCACGCCAAGTATGACGACTACTTGAGCTACGCCAGCGAAGAAGGTGCGCTGGTGTTCATGTCGGGATGGATGGGCATCGACCTCTCGCAGTACGACCTCGATGAGCCGATCGGCAATGTCAAGAGCAACGCAATCCAGTCGACGGTGGCGAACTTTCAGCAGGCCAATGACGACGGCAGCGAATGGAAGGTTCGGGACATCGCGCGGCTTGGTGCGATTGGTGGTTTAGGGCCGTTCATCATTGGCTCTGGCGAAGAGATCGCCGATGAGCTCGAGGCGTGGGTGGCAGAGACGGATGTCGACGGCTTCAACCTTGCCTACGCGATCACGCCGGGCACGTTTGAGGATGTCGTCGAGCACGTCATTCCGGTGCTGCGGGCTCGCGGAACCTATCCCGAGGAATACGTGGAAGGCACGCTGCGCCACAAGCTGCACGGGCGTGGCAACAGGCTGCCGGCGGAGCATGCGGGCGCACGCTATCGGCGTGAGGGGTCACCTGCCGTGGCTAGTGCACCGCGAACCCGCGTTTACTGAGCTGGGGTTTCGCGGTGCAGGTCGACGGCGTACTTGAAACCAATGTGAGACGCCTCAAAGCCAAGCTTCGTGTAGAACCGGTGGGCGTCGGTGCGGGCTTCGTCAGAAGTGAGCTGGATGAGGGACGCACCGAGCGTGGGCGCTGCGGTATCGATAACCCAGCGCATCATTGCGCCGCCGATTCCGCTCGAACGCTGGCTCGCGGCTACTCTCACGGCTTCGACTTGGAGGCGGTGCGAGCCACGGCGGGCCATTCCGGGAATGGCGGTCAATTGCATGGTGGCGACGACATCCCCTGAGGGCGCTTCGACAACGAGGAGGGCATTCGCGGGCGTCGTGGCGATGGCGTGGAACGCCTTTTCGTAGGCGGGGCGGTCTTCTGGTCGTGCGTTGTCGCCTCGAAGCGCGCTAATCGCGTCGTCTGCGAGGAGCTGCAGAATGGTGTCGATGTCGCCAAGAGCGGAGTAGCGAAGAATCATTTCGCCGTCTCGCGTCTGGAGAGTTGTCGGAACAGTCACTTTAGAAAACACTCCCACGACGATAGCAGCGCTAGCGCTGCTCGCGAGCCAGCGGTGCTCGATCGTGTGGCTAATTATCGCCAGCCCTCGGTGTTGACAACACCGCACTCTGCTTCAATCGCCGCTGTGTATTCGAGATTGCTGAACTCGTCTCACCCCTTCCGTAGTGTCGCCAATTACACGCAACACCTACGGGAAAGGTAGTTCAATGACTGCAACAAATGATTCCACCACCGCGAACAAATCCACCACCTCTCACTCCTCCGCCACGTTCGGTCGTCGCATCCTGGCGGGTGTCGTCGGCGGTGTTGCCGGTGGTGTCGTCTTCGGGATGATGATGGCAATGATGGGCATGCTGCCCACGCTCGCCATGATGGTTGGTTCTGAATCGGCCGTCGTGGGATTCCTCGTTCACCTCATGATTTCGATCATGATCGGAATCGGGCTAACGGTCCTCTTCGGCAACCTGCTTCTCACGAACTACGCCCGTGGTGCGGTCGTCGGTTTCGTCTACGGCGCGATCTGGTGGGTCCTTGGACCCCTCATGATGATGCCGCTCATGCTCGGCGGTGCGCTCTTCGCTATCGATACCGCGGCGCTCTTGTCCTTGATGGGCCACATGATCTTCGGTGTCATCCTCGGATTGGTTGCAGTGCGCGTTCTCGCTTCACGTCGATGAAGAACTGTGCACGGCCCGGGTGCCCACCGTCGTGGTGGGTCACGCCGGGCCGTTGCGCTGCTCGGGGGAGTTGGCGCTAGTAGTTCAAGATCTGGTAGCCGTCGACGACGAGCTTACGAACGCTGGCTTCGCCACCGTTGTCGGAAAGCAGGGGGAAGCCGCCATCGCGAATGGGCTCGAAGACGTTGTGCGACTTGGAGCAGAACTCGCAGGCACCGATGATCGTGTCGCCAAGAGCAGTAACGAGACCGTGCATGGGGTGGCTAGCGTCAGCAATCTTCGCGAGGGTTTCAACGCCTGAACCGTCGAACATGACGATCACGTCGTCGCCAGCGGCCTTGAATTCGAGGGCGGTCTTGAGGCCGCGGTAGACGCGAGCGTTGTTGTTCTCGAGCGTTTCGAGGATGACGACGGCAATCTTGAGGTCTGACATTGAAAACTCCTTGTGTTGGCCATCCAGCGTTTCTAGACGGATCCGTCTAGAAAATATAGACGGATTCGTCTAGAATTGCAACATGGCCCCAGAAACTCCTCAGATCCGCGTGACTTCGCGAATGAAACTCCTCGCTACCGCGGCGGATCTCTTCTACACGCATGGCATCAATGCCACCGGAATCGATACGGTGATCGCGAAAGCGGGAGTTGCCAAAGGCAGCATGTATCACCACTTCCCGAGCAAAGAAGCTCTCATCGCGGCCTACCTCGATGAAGAGGCGGATGCCTGGTTGGACCGGGTGACGGAGTTCGACGACGAGCGCGCCTCGACCGCAGAACGCGTCGCGCGTCTCTTCACCGCGGTCGCTGATCAAGTCGATGAGGGCACTTTCTACGGCTGCCCCTTCACTAATGCGGCCATCGAGTGCCCCGACATGGCTGACGTGCAGTCATCAATTGCCCGATACCGTCGGGTGCTTCGCACTCATGTGACCCACATCATGGGGCCGGATGCGGCCGAGGGCGTGATCACGCGGCTCATTGTTCTTTACGACGGCGCGCTCACGACGGCCAAGCTCACGAGAGATTCGGCCCAGGTTCGCGATATTGCACAGTTCGCGCGGGAGCTGGTGTCTGCGGCCTAGGCTCGCGCGCGTCGGCTTGCGCACTATTCGAACATGTGTTCGAATAAACGGTATGCGATGGAGTGGGCAGCAGGTCAATAGCGAGGCCCCCGACGCGCTGCCTGGTCTCGCCAAGCTCAACAACTTGGTGCGCACGGTGCGAACCCCGGAGTTCGACGGCGTCACCTTTTACGAAGTACTTGCCAAGAGCGCCCTCAACAAAGTGCCAACGGCCAGCGATATGCCCTTCGGTTGGACGATCAATCCGATGCGCGGATGCCTGCACCAGTGCACGTATTGCTTCGCTCGTCCGACCCACGAGTTCCTCGATCTTGACGCGGGCAAAGACTTCGACACGCAGATCATCGTCAAGGTGAACGTGGCTGAGGTTCTGGCTAAGGAGCTCAGCAAACCCAGTTGGGGGCGGCATCCGGTCGCGCTCGGCACGAATACGGATCCGTACCAGCGCGCTGAGGGTCGTTATCGGCTGATGCCCGGCATCATTGCCGCCCTCGCGGCATCCGGAACACCCCTGTCAATTTTGACGAAAGGCACGTTGTTGCGGCGCGATCTTGCCCTCTTGTCAGAGGCAAGCGAGCATGTTCCCGTTGATGTGGGCATGTCGATCGCGATTTACGACGACGAGCTACAGCAGTCCGTCGAGCCTGGCACGCCTACCGCGAAGGCTCGCTTGGCGACGGTGAGCGCTGTGCGCGATGCTGGACTCGATTGCGCTGTCTTTTTGATGCCGATTCTGCCGTTCTTGACCGACACGCGAGACCATCTTGAGCGTGCCGTTTCTCAGGCTAAAGAGGCCGGGGCAACCTCAATTACGTACTCGGCACTGCATCTGAAGCCGGGAACAAAGGAGTGGTATCTCGGGTGGCTTGAGCAGGCGCATCCTGAACTGCTCGGCAAATATCGTTCGATGTACTCGCGAGGCAACTATGCCCCGAAGGAATATCGCCAGTGGTTGGCCGCCAAGCTGAAGCCGATTATCCGTCGTCACGGGCTGGAGCGAACACTGCTCGATCCCGCGACAGGAATCGTCGGTTCCCGTGCCCATACGCCGGTACATTCCGGTCTAGTCGGTCGTTCGCTCATCGCCGAGGAAATGCCACCCGAGCTGGCGGCGCGCGCAATGCCGCAACCGACCCTCTTCTAGCGCTGTCTTCGTCGCTCTCGCTGTAGTCACCATCTTGCTGGGTATCCAGTCCGTGCTCGCTGAGCGTTCTCGCACAATCGCCAACAACGCCGGATGCGGTGCGTAACGTTTCGCAGAACACGAACGGCGGCGCCCGGCCCAGAGCGCGACTTACTCACTATCGCCGTGGTCGGTAACGTCAGGAAGGTGAAGGCAGATGCCTAAGAACAAAAACTCCCGTCTCAAGGATCCTGAACTGTACGAGTCGTTGAGGGACGACGGCGCTTCCGCGGAGAAGGCGGCTCGCATCTCTAACGCTGCCGCGCGGGACGGGCGTTCCGAGGTGGGGCACCGCGGGGGAGAGGCAGGTTCCTATGACAATTGGACCGTGGTGGATCTTGAGAAGAGAGCCCGGGAGCTGGGTCTCCAGGGGTATTCGGCGCTCAGGAAGGCTGAATTGATCAAGTTACTTCGATCGCACTAGAGGTGCGCTCGTGGTCGGTGGGCAGTGCGGGCTTCGAAATGATGCCGGCGCGCGACGAGCTAACTAGTCTGGGGGAGTGACCCCACAAGCAGAGTCTTACTATCTCCGACACGATTCCACCCATTTCGAGTCGACCATTCACGCGCAGGGTGCGTGGAATCCGCACGAGCAGCACATGGCTCCGGTCGCCGGTATTCTGGCGCACGTCCTCGAAGCGTTTGAGGCACGCGAAGGCCTCCGCATCGCTCGCATTAGTTACGAGATCTTGGGTCTCATCCCTGCCGGCGACTTCGAGATCGTGGCGTCGGTGGTGCGGCCAGGGCGAACGATTGAACTAGTGCAGGCGGAGCTCAGTGCGGGCGGCCGCGTTGCCGTGCGCGCGACGGCGTGGCGTCTGCAAATTTCGGATACCTCAGAGGTTGAGGGAATCGTTGACCAACGGATGCCCGGCCGTGAGCTCGCGGGGGAGCCAGTGAACCTCTCCGAGTGGCCCGGCGGCTACATCCAGTCGATTGAGGCGCGGGCGCTTCCCGAGCACGCGTCGGGCAGTGGCCGGGTGTGGTTGCGCACGCCGTATCCCTTGCTCGTTGATGAGCCGGTGAGTGACTTTGCTCGGCTGACTGGCCTTGTGGACACCAGTAACGGCATCGCCACTCGCGTCAAACCGGGGGCGGGCGGGTATGCCTTCCCCAACGTCGACCTGCAGGTGCACTTGTACCGGCTGCCGGCTGGTGAGTGGCTCGGTCTCGAGAATGCGGTGAACTTTGGCTCGGATGGCATTGGCCTGACCTCCACGGTGCTCCACGACGAGCAGGGGCCGTTCGGGCGCGCCGAGCAAATCTTGACGCTGCGCAAGGTCTAGCGTTCCCCAGCGCGCGCCTGCGGCGAGAGTTTTCTCGCTACCCCTTGCGCTGATTTTCCCGCTGCCATAATATACAACCAAATGGTTGTATATGAATTGACAGACTCCGAAGTTGACGCGATGTTCCGCGCCCTCGCCGATGCCACCCGACGTGACATCGTCGATCGCGTGTTGCACGAAAATGCTTCAGTGTCGCGTCTCGCTGAGCGCTACGACATGAGTTTCGCCGCAGTGCAAAAGCACGTGGCCGTCCTGCAAGCAGCAGGGTTGGTGACAAAATCCCGGCAGGGTCGCGAGCAGATTGTCAGTGGCAATCTCGCCTCGATTCATCACATCCAAAAGCTTCTTTCTCACTTCGAAGCGGTGTGGAAGCAGCGTGCACTGCACATGGCTGACGTGTTGCGGGATGACGCAACCACTGAGGCACCACCGAGCCCCACCAGTTCAGGGGCTCGGGTCGATATCCCTCACGACTAAAGAAATGGTGAAGCAATGAACGTCACAACTCACACTGATCCTGAAGCACTCACCCTGACGACCACCACCGAACTTGCTGCGTCTCTTGAACGCGCTTGGCAGCTGGTGAGCGATCCGCGTCAGCTCGAGCGCTGGTGGGGGCCGCCCGAGTGGCCGGCAACTTTCGTGCGCTACGAGTTTGTGCCGGGTGGGCGCGCTCATTACTTCATGCAAGGTCCTGATGGTGAGCGAATGCACGGTATGTGGCGCATCTTGTCGATTACCGAGCCGCGCGAAGTTTCCATCGAAGATGAGTTTGCGGATGACCAGGGCGAACCATCGGGGGATATCGGTGTTACGACCGCTCTCCTTACCTTCGAGCCCATTAACGGCGGCACCCGGCTGACGATCCTGTCAGGCTTCGAGTCAGCAGAGCAGCTCGAAGAAATGGTGAAGATGGGCATGGAAGAAGGCATGCGAGAGGCTATCGGCCAGATCGACGCCCTGCTCGCCGCAGACTAAGAGGAGGCTTCTCGAGTCATCGAGAAAGGGTGCTCGTATCGACTCCAAACATGTTGGCACTTCGGGCACGCATAGCGACGAGTCAGACACGCTGTGGCTCGATGGTGCGGCGAGCAAACCAGGCTAAACCCGCGATGTGAGCGTGGTGGTGGGCAGTGCTCTGGCGCTCCGGTGTGCCGTCACTGGGTAGGGTGGAGGATGACTCTTCTTGGGGTCGAGCAGCAGGGTAGTTGAGTGCCCCGAGAGGATCTGTAGCGTGAAAAACAGCGGCCAGCCACAGTCGAACCGAGCTCCACGGGGCCGCCGCAAGTATTCTCGCAAGCAACTCGGCATGTTGCTCGGCGGTCTCGGCGCGCTGGTGCTGCTCACCGTCGCGTTCGTAGCCGGGGCCAAGGCAAACTCCGGATCGTCAACGCCTCAGGCATTGCCGTCGGTCTCCGCCGAAGAGGGCAGCGAGCCCACGATCGACTTGGCGCGTCGAATCGAAGGAGACCCCACGGCAATGGGGGCGATTGATGCTCCCGTCGTGCTCGTCGAATATGCGGACTATCGCTGTCCGTTCTGCGGTGTGTTGTCGCGCGAGACGCTTCCTGAGCTGATCAGCGAATACGTCGACGCTGGGCAGCTGCGCATCGAATGGCGCGATTACCCCATTTTTGGTGAAACCTCGGTGATGGCGGCTGTTGCAGCCCACGCGGCGGGCGAGCAAGATCTTTTTTGGGAATACAACACAGCGGTGTACGAATCGGCGCCCGAAACGGGACATCTCGAGATTGACCGAGAAAAGCTTCTTGCGTACGCCCGCGACATTGGGGTTCCTGACCTTGCTCAGTTTGAGGCAGACCTCAGCAGTCCGGCTCTGATTGCTCGGGTTCAAGCGAACGTTTCCGAAGCGCAGCAAATTGGTGTCTCGAGTGTGCCGTCCATCGTGATCGACGATGTGCCGATTGCGGGTGCTCAGCCTCTTCAGGTGTTCCGTGACGTGATCGATGAGCAACTCCGATTGGCCGGCCAGTAACGGTGGACATCGGGTACGCCGGGGCGTTCATCGGCGGGTTGTTTGCGCTCTTGAGCCCGTGCTCGGTCATGCTGCTGCCGGCGTTTTTTGCCTATGCGTTTGGTTCAGCGGCAAAGCTTTTCGCCCGAACGGGGTTGTTCTTTGGTGGTTTAGTGACCACGTTGGTTCCGCTGGGAGTGTTCTCGGCCACGCTGGGGTCACTCGTTCACGAGCATCGCGGTGCTCTCGTGGTTGGCGCTGCAATCGTGGTGATCGTCGCTGGAGCAATTCAACTGTTCGGTATCCCGATTCCCGGTTTCAGCCGAACAGAAAAAGCGGATGCCGCGACGGATCGAACCTCTGCAGTTTCCGTTTTCGCCCTCGGCATGGTTTACGCGGTCGCCGGTGTCTGCGCTGGCCCCATCCTTGGTTCGGTGCTTGCGGTTGCGGCTCTGAGTGGAAACGCTGCCTACGGCGCCATCATGCTTACGCTCTATGCGCTCGGGCTCACGGTGCCTCTACTCGTGCTTGCTGCGGTGTGGAAGCGGGTGGGATCTCGTGGGCGTTCCTGGCTGCGTCCGCGCACGCTCAGGATCCGCAACTGGTCAAATTCGTGGACCATGATTATTTCTGGCGCGCTCACGATCGGGATCGGCATCCTTCTGCTGGTCAGCGACGGAACCGCGTCGCTGGGCGGTTTCGTCCCGATTACCGCTCAGTACCGTGCAGAGTCATGGGCCGCCACAACGGGCGCGAGCATCGATAACGTGGTGTTCTTGCTCGGGGTGGTTGCGGTGTCTGCCTCTGCCGCTGTAGTTGTGTGGCTAGTGTCACGTCGGGCCCGCTCGGAGGCGCAACATCAGGCTCAAGCGCACGCGGGGGCGCCCGAGGATCGGACTGAGGCGAGCTAAAGCTCGGTCATCCATTCGTCGCCGGTGTCTGCGCTGTCTCGGCCGCGTAGCTTCTCGAGCTCGCGTCGCTCACGTTTGGTGGGACGACCGGCGCCACGATCACGCATCGGTGCGAAGGCACGCTCTTCGCGAGTGGGCGGTGGGGGAGTCTCGTCGACATAGCTCTCGGCAGCGGTCACTGCCGAAACGCGCTTCACGATGGTCTGTTTGACGACCAAAATGCGGTCGAATCCGGCGATACGAACGCGCACTTGGTCACCGACTTTTACAGCTTGCGCTGCCTTTACGCTCGCTCCACCAATCTTTACGTGGCCAGCACGGCACGCGGTGGTCGCTTGAGAGCGAGTCTTGTAGACGCGCACCGCCCACAACCAGCTATCGACGCGAACTGTTCCGGCAGCCATTAGACGGAGGCGAGTTCAGTTTTCCACTGCACGAGTCGCTGCACAGTGGCGCTGGTGTCCGCGGCGAGTGTGAGCATGGTGTCTTCGGGAACAAAGAAGTTGATTGCTAGGAAACCGCGCACGGTCTCCGAGGGGTCGTCGGCGAGCATCCGAAGCACGTCGCAGGGAGCGTATTCGTTACGAGCCACACAGGCGCGCACCCCGTCGTCAGTATCGCGGGCGAGCGTTTCGAACACGTCGATGGGCGTGTTGTGGTTACTCGCGGCACTCTCGCGAATTTTCGGATTGGGGTCGGCCGCCAGTATGCGGATCCTCGCGATTTTGCTCGCGGTTACCTCGGGCGCAGGGTGAAGTTCCGCGGCTTCCTCGGCCGTGAGCATCGAGGGGGCCATTGCTCGCATTTGTTCCCGCTGGGCTGGGGTATTGAAGCGGATGCATGACATGCATTCAAGGGTACGCCTGCGTCGCGACAAGTTTGCGTTGCATTCGCGGCATTTTGCGTGCGGATGCTGGCTAGACTCAGAAGGTGGCCACCCGTAGTTCACCCGAGATCAGCGATCGTGTGTGGACTGTGCCCAATGTCTTGAGCTTCATCCGGCTCGCGTTGGTTCCGGTCTTCTTATATCTGATCATTTCTGCCCAAGACGCGTTGGCTTTGATCGTTCTTGTGTTCTCCAGTCTGAGCGACTACCTCGATGGCGTGATTGCTCGTCGTTTCAACCAAATCACGCGGCTCGGCCAGTTGCTTGATCCGGCGGCCGACCGACTGTTTATTTTTGCCGCGTTGATTGGTCTCGCCGCGCGCGACGTCATCCCCTGGTGGATGTTCTTGGTTATCGTCGGGCGCGACATCATGCTGGTGATTTTGGGAATCATCTCGGCGAACTACGGTTTTGGCCCGCTACCGGTGCACCATTTGGGCAAAGTTGCCACGGCGGCACTGTTCTATGCGTTGCCGATTCTGATGCTGGGCCAAGCTTTCCCGGCTATCGCCGGGGTCACTGATCCAATCGGGTGGGCGTTCGCGCTCTGGGGCGCGTTCTTGTATTGGTGGGCTGGCTTCATTTATGTTGCGCAATCCGTCCGTATTTCTCGTCTTCCGAGGGTCTGAGTTGTGTTCTGATCCGATACGCTGGTCAGTCAGGGAGGTTTGCGATGGTTGAGTCAATGAATAATGGTCACGGCGCCGACGTAGAGTCGGCAAATGAGACGTCCGCGCAGCCTATTGTCGAGCGGATCGACACCACTGCTACGTACAGTCACGAGTTCGCGGCGCAGGTAGCTGCTATGGGTGTTGACGTTTCCGTCGACGAGCAAGACGCGATCGCGGCCTTGCCTTCGGGTTCTGCGCTGTTGATTGTCCGTCGTGGCCCGAATGTGGGTGCCCGTTTCCTCTTAGATGCTGACGTCACCACGGTGGGCCGTCACCCTGAGGCCGATATTTTTCTTGACGATGTCACGGTCTCCCGTCGTCATGTCGAGTTTTTGCGTTCGGGCACAGCCTTCGAGGTCAAAGACCTCGGCTCGCTCAACGGCACCTATCTTGGCGGCGACCGCATTGAGTCCACTGCTGTTCTTCGCGACCGCGCTGAGGTTCAGATCGGCAAGTACAAGCTCACGTTTTATCCTTCGCGTCGCGATCTTGCGCCAGCGGCTGGTAATTAGTGGCTGGGGTCGCGCGTCAAACGCGTTCAACTCCTGCACCAGCGCTTCTGAGCATTGGGCAGGTTCTTGCCAAGCTCAGTCCTGAATTTCCTGATCTAACTCCCTCAAAACTGCGCTTTCTTGAAGAGCGCAAGTTGGTGTCCCCGGCGCGTACTGCTTCGGGTTACCGCAAGTTTTCTTCGGCAGACATGGAGCGCTTGCGCTTTGTTCTTACGATGCAGCGTGACCACTATCTTCCGCTGAAGGTCATTCGTGGCTATTTAGAAGAGATGGATGCCGGGCGCACGCCTGAGCTGCCTGGCGGGGCGGTTGCTGCCGCGTCCATGTTGTCGGCCGAGCGCAAGCTCACGCGCGATGAGCTGATCCGCGAAGCCGGCGCCAGCCCCATGCTGTTGGGCGATGCTATTTCGTCGTCTCTCATTGTTGCCTCCGATGTTTTTGGTGAAGATGCCCTTGCGGTCCTCAAGTCGCTTGTAGAGCTCCAACGCAGCGGTATTGAGCCACGACACCTTCGTGGCTTCCGCGCGGCGGCAGAGCGGGAGCTGGGGCTTATCGAGAGTGCTCTTATGCCGGTTGCTCGTCGCAAGGATGCGTCAAGTCGAGCACGTGCTGCGGAGATGGCGCGAGAAATTGCGGGCCAGTTGGAGATTGTTCGAAGCAGTCTTATCCGATCCGCACTCAGTCGGTTGGATTCGTAGTACGGTCGATCTGTTGACCGTTTTTCGGCTCGCACCGAACGCGGTTTCGCGAGGTTGGCCCAGTTTTACCCGACTGATTCCGACACGCCGCCGATTTTTTGCGAATGTCGTTGATAGAGGCAGTGGGCGTGACTACCGTGGGGTAACACGAAACATTAAGCGTCAACTTCAACATGAAGGTTCGTTGTTTTCGTGCTGATCAATCAGAACTAAAGGGGCAAAGCCATGAGTGAAGTGAACCGTAGCGAAGAGTCACGCTACGATCTTGGGCTCCTCTTTACCGATGGAATGCCAGACCTCGACGATAACTCTGGCTACCGTGGCGCCGTCGCTGCCCGTGCGGCCGGCATTAGCTATCGTCAGCTCGATTACTGGGCTCGCACGCAGCTCGTTGAGCCCACTGTCCGCAGCGCGGCAGGGTCAGGTTCGCAGCGACTCTATGGCTTTCGCGACATCTTGGTGCTCAAACTTGTTAAGCGCCTCCTCGACACGGGAATCTCGCTTCAGCAGATCCGTATCGCCGTCAACCAACTTCGTGAGTCAGGCATTCACGACCTCGCGCAGACCACTCTGATGAGTGACGGTGCCGGTGTCTATTTGTGCACGTCAAACGACGAAGTTATTGACCTCGTCAGCCGCGGCCAGGGTGTCTTTGGCATCGCCGTAGGCAAGGTCCTGCGTGAGGTCGAAACAAGCCTCATCGACCTCGACACGGTCAAGGGTGAAGACCCCATGGATGAGTTGGCTAAGCGCCGCGCATCCCGCGCTTCCTAGACAGCGCTCGCCAGAGCCTCTTCGGGCTCGCTATAACAGCCGCGGCCTTACGCCGGCTTCGGCGAAGCCGAATGTGCGCTACTGGCCGTTGCTGTATTCGCCCATGCGTGCCGCACGCATGACGCGATCAAGGAGTTGGTCAAAGTAGCGCGCCATTTCTTGAGCGCTCTCGCCTGGCCACACGTGGAGCGGCTTCGCGGCACCCTGTGCCTGCTGAAGCGATGTGCGCTCGGGGAGCTGTGGTGACAGCACGAGCGGTCCAAACATGTCGCGTAGTTCTTTGATGCGGAACTGGTGCTCAAGCGACTGCGAACGCAGTCGGTTCACGATGAGGCCGAGCGGCTGAAGGCGAGGGGAGAGTCCGCGGCGGATTTCTTCAATCGCGCGGAGGGCTCGGTCGGCAGCAGCAACGGAGAACAGGCCGGGTTCGGTAACAATCGCTACACGATCGCTGGCAGCCCACGCTGTGCGGGTGAGCGCGTTGAGAGATGGTGCACAGTCAATGAGCACGAGGTCGTAGTCAGCTTCGACATTGGCAAGGGCTTCTTCAAGCTTCCAAATATCGCGGATGCTGGGGTGCGGTCCGTCGAAGTTGATGGCGGACGGTGAACCGATCAGCACATCCACTTTGCCGGGACGGCCCCTGGTCCAGCCACTCGGCGCGATCGCGGCACGCACGATCTTCTCCTTCGGAGACGCGAGCACGTCAGCCACATTGAGGTGACCGGCGACATCAATGTCCATTCCGGTCGAAACATCGGACTGGGGATCAAGGTCGACGACGAGAGTTCGAAGACCGCGAGCGAAAGCTGCCGAAGCGAGCCCAAGCGTGACGGTCGTCTTTCCCACGCCCCCCTTGAGGGAGCTAACGCTAAGTACGTGCACGAGTAACGACGATACCTTCACTACTGTTAAGAAACCTAAAACACCGCCAACTTTTGCGCACCCTTGAGGAAACTGCCAGAGTTCAATCACTCTAGGCTTGGTTTTTGTCAGGAAGGACCGAATGTTTAAGAAGATTCTCGTTGCCAACCGAGGTGAGATTGCTATCCGCGCAATGCGTGCGGCTGTCGAGCTCGGGGCAAGAACTGTGGCCGTTTTCCCTTACGAAGACCGAAATTCGGTTCATCGTCTGAAAGCTGATGAGGCTTACCAGATCGGTGAGGAGGGGCATCCTGTCCGCGCATACCTCGATGTTTCGGAGATTATTCGCGTCGCCAAAGAATCCGGCGCCGACGCGATCTACCCCGGTTATGGCTTTCTTTCGGAGAATCCTGACCTCGCTCGCGCAGCGGCGGAAGCGGGAATCACTTTCATCGGACCGCCGACCCGGGTGCTTGAGATGGCCGGCAACAAGGTCACGGCCAAGGAACACGCAATTGCAGCGGGAGTTCCCGTTCTCAAGTCAACTCCGGCCAGCACCGATCTCGATGAACTCATCGCGGGTGCCAACGAGATTGGTTTCCCGGTCTTCGCCAAGGCTGTAGCTGGCGGCGGAGGGCGCGGTATGCGCCGTGTCGAGAAGAAGGAAGATTTGCGCGGCGCCCTCGAAGAGGCGATGCGTGAAGCTGACAGCGCTTTCGGTGACCCCACGATGTTTGTTGAGCAGGCGGTTGTTCGCCCTCGCCACATCGAAGTCCAAATTCTCGCTGATGCCCATGGCGGCACCATCCACTTGTTCGAGCGTGACTGCTCGGTTCAACGTCGTCACCAGAAGGTTGTCGAGATCGCACCGGCACCAAACCTCGACGAAGACACGCGTCAAGCGATGTACCGCGATGCGATCGCTTTTGCGAAGTCAATTGACTACGTCAATGCCGGCACAGTCGAGTTCTTGCTCGACACGGCGGGGGAGCGCAAGGGCGAGCACGTCTTCATCGAGATGAACCCGCGCATCCAGGTTGAGCACACGGTGACCGAAGAAGTCACCGATGTTGACCTCGTGCAATCGCAGATGCGAATCGCGTTTGGGGAGTCCCTCGACGAGTTAGGGCTGCGTCAAGACGAGCTCAAGCTGCGTGGAGCGGCGCTCCAGTGCCGCATCACGACCGAAGACCCGGCCAGCGGGTTCCGACCCGACACCGGCAAAATCACGACCTACCGCTCGCCTGGCGGCGCCGGCATCCGTCTGGATGGTGGAACGGTTTCTGCTGGTTCGCAGATTTCTCCGCACTTCGACTCGATGCTCGTCAAGATGACGTGCCGTGGACGCGACTTCGCGTCGGCTGTGCGTCGCGCCCGCCGTGGACTCGCTGAGTTCCGCCTTCGCGGAGTGACCACGAACATCCCGTTCCTTCAGGGTGTGCTCGATGACCCCGAGTTCATTGCGGGCGATTTGAGCACCGCGTTCATTGACGAGCGCCCGTGGCTCGTCAACTCGCATCGCTCCAAGGACCGCGGAACAAAGATCCTCACGTGGTTGGCCGATGTGACGGTCAACCAGCCCAATGGCGATGGCGCTGGCATCATCAGCCCGCAATTGAAGCTGCCCGAGGTCGATCTTTCGGTAGAAGCTCCGGCGGGGTCGCGTCAGCGTTTGTTGGAGCTCGGCCCGGCCGGGTTCGCCTCGGCTCTCCGCGAGCAGAAGTCGCTTGCCGTGACCGAAACCACTTTCCGCGACGCCCACCAGTCGTTGCTCGCCACTCGAGTGCGCACTCGTGACCTTGTCGCGGTAATGCCACACGTGGCTCGCATGACGCCAGAATTGCTCTCGGTCGAAGCATGGGGTGGAGCAACGTATGACGTCGCTCTGCGCTTCCTCGCTGAAGACCCGTGGGAGCGTCTCGCGTCCATGCGCGAAGCTCTGCCGAACGTGGCGATCCAGATGCTGTTGCGCGGTCGCAATACGGTTGGCTACACGCCGTATCCGACCGAAGTTACGGATGCCTTCGTACGTGAGGCCGCTGATACCGGTGTCGATATCTTCCGCATCTTTGACGCGCTCAACGATGTTTCGCAGATGCGACCGGCGATCGATGCTGTGCTGAACACGGGCACTGCTGTTGCTGAAGTTGCCCTCTGCTACACGGGTGACTTGCTTGACCCGAATGAGGATCTCTACACGCTCGACTACTACCTCACGCTTGCCGACCAGATCATGGAGAGCGGCGCCCATGTGCTCGCGATCAAGGACATGGCTGGTCTCTTGCGGGCGGAAGCCGCTGAGAAGCTTGTAGCGGCCTTGCGTGAGCGTTTCGATGCTCCGGTGCACGTTCACACTCACGACACGGCAGGCGGCCAGCTGGCTACCCTGCTGGCGGCATCCCGTGCCGGTGCAGACGCAGTGGATGTCGCGAGCGCTCCCATGGCAGGAACGACAAGCCAGCCATCCATGTCGGCTTTGGTCGCGGCTCTCGCCCACACCGAACGCGACACGGGCATCTCGCTTGACGCCGTCTCCGATCTTGAGCCCTACTGGGAGGCAGTGCGTCACGCCTACGCGCCGTTCGAATCGGGCCTTCCCGGTCCGACAGGGCGGGTCTACCACCACGAAATTCCGGGTGGTCAACTGTCGAACCTGCGTCAGCAAGCGATTGCGCTGGGTCTCGCTGACCAGTTCGAGACAATCGAGAACCTTTACGCTGCGGCCAACAAGATGCTCGGCCGTCCGCCGAAGGTCACCCCGTCGTCGAAGGTCGTCGGTGACCTTGCGCTGGCTCTAGCAGCGGCGCACGCCGATCCTGCTGACTTCGAAGAGAACCCCGACAAGTACGACATCCCTGATTCGGTGATTGGCTTCATGGCTGGCGAGTTGGGCGAACTGCCCGGTGGCTGGCCTGAGCCCTTCCGCTCGAAGGTGCTGAAGGGGCGCAACGTCAAGATCGGCATTGAGGAAATCAGTGCTGACGATCAAGCCGCGCTCGATGGCGAACCTCAGGAACGACGCTCAGCGCTCAACCGGTTGCTGTTCGCTGGTCCCACCCAGATCTTTGAGACGGCTCGCGAAACCTATGGCGACTTGTCGGCCCTCGATAGCAAGGATTACCTCTACGGCATCCAGCAGGGTCACGAGCACGTTGTCGAGATCGAGAAGGGCGTGCAATTGTTCGTCGGTCTCGAAGCGATCGGTGAAGCTGACGAGAAGGGTATGCGCACAGTAATGGCGACCCTCAATGGCCAGTTGCGTCCGGTGTTCATTCGCGATCAGAGCATCAAGGTCGACTCGACTGCGGCTGAGAAGGCTGATGCGTCTAAGCCTGGACACGTCGCGGCACCGTTCTCCGGCGTTGTCACGTTGCAGGTAGAAGAGGGCGCAACCGTTGCCGTTGGCGACACTGTGGCTTCGATCGAAGCGATGAAGATGGAAGCCGCAATCACGGCATCTGTTGCAGGAACGGTCAAGCGATTGGCCATTCCGAAGACGCAGCAGGTAGACGGCGGCGACTTGCTTGTGGAAATCGAACCCAGCTAATCCGCAGAAGTTTGTAGGGTAGGGACGTGATCGTTGTAAGCACATCGGTCACGTCTCGCTCGTTAACGCGGTAAAGTGGTGTGTTTGCTTTCTGGAGGGGATCGATACGTGACTACGAAGCGCAATGAACCTGATGTGCAGCCGTCCGTCGACGAGCGCGATACGTCGACCGATCACGATGCGAAGGAGTCGACAGTCGAGCAGGCTCCGAACCCCGATAACGTGACGTTCACGCTCTCGCTGCCGGTCGCTGTTCGCGAGACGCCCGAGCATGAAGCTGCCGTGGCGATCGACGATGTTGCTGTCAACGCTCATCAAGTGGATGTCGCAACCATGGCAACCACCACAATTACGTTTGCGCCGGAGTCGGTCGTGACTATCCCGCCCGAGTCCGTGCCCGAGGTGGCTGTTATTCCGGAGCTGCCACCGGCAGACCGCCCGACGACTCGTCGCGGTCGCCAGCGCACCGAGGTTCGCGCGACGACGCCAGAGACGGCGACGATGCTGACCGCTGAGCGCCTCATCAAGCCTGGCAAGAAGAATCGCACCGCAGCACCCGAGGGATTCTTCCAAGAACTCGTTTACGCTGCGACGTTCCATCTTGTAAACCTCGGCGATTCGTACCGCGTGAAAGAGCGCAAGGCTCTTGAGGCTCGTGTTACCAAGACTTTCGTCGGTGGAACGCGTTTCGTCCCTGTTCTCACCCGCAAGGGCGGGGTCGGTAAGACCACCATCACAGCCCTTCTTGGAATGGCGTTGGCAGATACCCGCGAGGACCGCATTATTGCGATCGACGCCAACCCCGACCGCGGAACGCTTGCCGAGCGAATTGATAAGCAAACCCGTGCAACGGTTCGCGATGTCGTGATGCGTGCAGAGTCGCTCCACACATTTAGCGAATTCCAAACAGTGGTGTCTCGTGACGAGACTCGTCTCGACGTTTTGGCATCCGACACTGACCCACACGTGTCAGAAGCATTTGACGAAAACGACTACAACGTCGTTGCCGATATGGCCGAACGTTTCTATTCGGTCGCCATCACTGACTGTGGAACCGGAATTGTTCACTCGGTGATGCGGGCAACGCTGCAGCGTGCTGACTCGATTGTCATCGTTTCCGGTGGCAGCGTCGACGAAGCGCGTCTCGCATCAGAGACTCTCACGTGGCTCGAATCCAATGGGCACGAAGATCTCGTCAAGAATGCTGTCGTGGCTATCAACACCGCCACTCAGGGCACCAACTTGGTGAAGCTTGAGGAGATTGAGGCTCACTTCAAGTCGCGCGTTCGTGAGATCGTTCGCGTGCCCTACGACCCCAGCTTGGCTACGGGATCGGTCGTTCACTACCGTGACCTCAACCGGTTGACCAAGGCTGCTGCTCGCGAACTCGCGGCGGTTGTCATGGATGGTCTTCCGGCAGTTCGGGCTAACTGACACTATGGCTGTTCGTGAGATTCGCCTGTTTGGCGATCCCGTCCTTCGCTCAGCATGCGATCCCATTGTTATCGGTGATGCCCGTGCTGCTGCGCTCATCGACGACCTCATTGAGACGGTCAAGCTGCCCGGCCGCGCCGGGCTCGCCGCTAACCAAATCGGCGTCGGCTTGCGCGCATTCAGCTACAACATCGATGGCGATATCGGCTACATCATCAACCCGGTGCTTGCCGAAGTCTCGGGGGAGTCGGAGCTGGTGGATGAGGGCTGCTTATCTGTGCCCGGCTTCTATTTCCTGCGTCGCCGCTATCCCTTCGCCAGAGTGACCGGAGTCGATCTCGCGGGCGAGCCTGTTGAGCTCAGCGGTGAAGGGCTTATGGCTCAGGCGCTGCAACACGAGACCGATCATCTCGATGGCCATCTGTATATTGAGGGACTCGAACCTGAGGCTAAGCGCGAAGCGATGCGCGCCATCCGTCAGGCACCCTGGTACTAAACCTCACCCGCGTCACGCGCCCTCTCGCTTCGAGAAAGGGCATGTAATCGAGTGCGCCCGCTAGCGCATGCTGTGGGGGATCTACGCGACAAAGGCCCCGCCATACTTGCGTATGACGGGGCCTTCAACGTTTGTCGTGCTACTTCAGTGAGATTCCTTCTGTCGCCGGCGAGTTTGAGTACAGTGACTCGATCACATCGGCGAAGTCAGCCAGAATCACATTGCGCTTGATGCTCATCTTGGGCGTCAGGTGACCGCTCTCCTCGGTGAGGTCCGCATCGAGGATGTGGAACTTACGAATCGACTCGGCACGAGAGACGCGGGAGTTTCCCACGTCGATCGCACGCTGGACTTCGGCGAGGACGGCGGGATTTTTCGCCGCCTGCTCCAACGTCCAGGTTGCGTCGAGCCCATTGTTGGCGAGCCACACGGGCAGCATTTCTTCATCAAGAGTGACAAGGGCCGAAATGAACGGACGCTGTTCACCCACGACGATTACCTGGCCGATGATCGGGTTTGCGCGGATGGGGTCTTCGAGTGCTGCGGGAGCAACGTTCTTGCCGCCGGCGGTCACAATGATTTCCTTCTTGCGACCGGTGATCTCGAGGTATCCATCTTCGTCGAACTGACCGATGTCTCCGGTCTTGAACCACCCGTCTTCAAAGACGTCGTCGGTGGCAGCCTGGTTGTTCCAGTACCCCTCGAAGACGCACACGCCCTTGGCCTGAATCTCACCGTCTTCGGCAATCCGCACCGAAACGCCGGGGAGCGGCGGGCCGACCTTGCCGATCTTGAAGTTGGACGGCTTGTTCACCGAAATCGGCGCCGTGGTCTCGGTGAGCCCATAACCCTCGAGGATCGTGAGACCGAGGCTGCGGTAGAAGTGACCGAGACGCAATCCGAGTGGCGCGGATCCGGAGACCGCGTACTTGACGCGCCCGCCGAGTGCTGCGCGAATCTTGGAGAGCACGAGACGGTCGAAGACAGCGAATTGGATCTTGAGCCCCAGCGGCACGTGTCCCTCATCGAGTGCCTTCGAGTGTGCGATCGCGACATCGGCAGCCTTGCGGAAGATCTTGCCCTTGCCGCCAGCTTCGGCCTTCTGCTCGGAAGAGTTGTAGACCTTCTCGAATACCCGCGGCACAGCCAAAAGGAATGTCGGCTTGAACGACGCCATCGAGGGCAGCAGCAACTTGGTATCAGGCTGGTGGCCGACCTTGACGCCGCCGTGGACACAGAGGATCGAGATGAAGCGAGCAAAGATGTGCGCTGTCGTAATAAAGAGCAGCGTGCTCGAATCGGGGTTGACGACCTCGGGGATCGCCTTTTGCGAGTTGCGGCACAGCTCAACAAAGTTGGAGTGCGTGATGATGCAGCCCTTGGGCTTTCCAGTAGTTCCCGAGGTGTAGATCAGCGTCGCGAGATCGGAGCCCTTGGCCAGATTGCGGCGACGTTCGATCTCGTCGTCACTGACGTCGGTACCCGACTTGGCGAGTTTGTCGAGGTCTCCCAAATCGATCTGCCACAGATTGGCGATGCCCGGCACGTCGGCACGAATCTCGTCGAAGCGTGCGAAGTGATCGGGCGTTTCCGTGATCATCCCTGTTGCGCCGGAGTCCGTGATGTTCCACAGAATCTGGCTGGGCGAGCTGGTCTCGTAAATTGGCACGAGCACTGCGCCCGCAAACCAAGTCGCGAAGTCAATGAGCGTCCACTCATAGCGGGTCTTGCACATGAGGCCAATTTTGTCGCCGGGCTCAATGCCAGCAGCGACGAGTCCCTTGGCCAGGGCTTTCACTTGGGTAAGAAACTCTGACGAAGTCACATCGCTCCAACCACCATTGGCGGTGGGGAGCGAGAACAACGCGTTATTGGGTGTGGCCGCAACGCGATCCATCAAAAGATCGGTAGCGTTTGCTTCCGGGTCAGCCTCAACTATGGCTGGTACATCAAACTGTTTCACGGCAACTCCTTTGGCACCGGTAGGTGGTCTACTCCACTCTAGCGAGGTCAGGCACGCCTAACCACGTGCGCATTGGCGCGGGAGAAAATTTGCACCCGTTTGTGGGGTACGTTCCGGCAAACGGTAGAGTGGGGAGTCCCGCGACGAGGAATTGAGGTGCCATGTTCTATTGGTTTATGAAGAATCTGGTTGCCGGTCCCATCTTGAAGACCGTCTTCCGTCCGTGGGTTTCCGGTCTGGAGAACGTCCCGCGCAAGGGTGGCGTCATTCTGGCTAGCAATCATCTGTCGTTCATCGACTCGGTGTTCTTGCCGCTCATCATGGACCGCCGCATCTTCTTTCTCGCCAAGAGTGACTATTTCACTGGCCGAGGCGTCAAGGGCTGGCTCTCGCGTGCCTTCTTCAATGGCACGGGCATGTTGCCGATCGACCGTTCCGGCGGAAAAGCATCAGAAGCATCCTTGAACACGGGCTTAGCCGTGTTGGCTCGCGGAGAGGTGCTCGGCATCTATCCCGAGGGAACGCGCAGCCCCGACGGAAAAATGTATCGCGGCCGCACCGGCGTCGCACGCATGATTCTTGAAGGCCACGTGCCTGTTGTTCCCGTCGCCATGATCGACACCGAAAAAGTGATGCCGATCGGCACGAAGATCCCTCGCATGGGCCGCATCGGAATTGTGTTCGGTGAGCCCCTCGACTTCAGCCGTTTCGAAGGGATGGAGGGTGACCGGTTCATCCTTCGTTCGATTACCGACGAGATCATGTATGAGCTCAACCGCATCAGCGGTCAAGAGTACGTCGATGTCTACGCAACATCAGTGAAGGATCGCGCCGCTCGTCGGTAGCAGCCAGTCGGTTACGTGGTGCAACACCTCACCGTGGAGCAGTGCCGTAACGGTGACACTCAGCACCCACTTGTGCCGGTAGGCTCGTAGTGGGTCACAAACCCGTTCATTTTCGCAGTAATTGTATGAAGGAAACTCCTCGTGGTCGACCCGTCAGAACCAGTCGTGCTCGCTGATCCCGCCGTGCTTGCGGGGCTAGACAACTGGCGCACCCTCCCCATCAAGCAGCAGCCGCAATGGCCGGATGCCGACGCCGTTGGCGAAGCCTCCAGCAAGATTGCGTCGCTGCCGCCCCTCGTTTTCGCGGGCGAAGTAGATCGTCTGCGTACGCGCCTCGCGCGCGCAGCTCAGGGTGAGGCATTCTTGCTGCAGGGCGGTGACTGCGCCGAGACTTTCGCGGGAGCGACCGCGCAGCAGATTAGTGATCGTGTTAAGACGATTCTGCAGATGGCTGTTGTCCTCACGTATGGCGCTTCGAAGCCCATCGTGAAGATGGGCCGCATGGCTGGCCAGTTTGCTAAGCCTCGCTCGAGTGATTCTGAGACGCGCGGCGACGTGACGTTGCCGGCATACCGTGGCGACATCGTTAATGGTTACGACTTCACGCCGGAGTCTCGCACTGCTGACCCCGCCCGTCTGGTTGAGGGTTACCACACGGCAGCGTCGACACTGAACCTCATCCGTGCGTTCACGCAGGGTGGATTTGCTGACCTTCGCCAGGTGCACTCGTGGAACAAGGGCTTCGCTGCTAACCCGGCGAATCGCCAGTACGAAAGCCTCGCTAAAGAGATCGACAAGGCTGTGCGCTTCATGGAGGCGGCAGGCGCTGACTTCGACGAGCTCAAGCGCACCGAGTTCTACTCGAGTCACGAGGGTCTCCTCATGGACTACGAGCGTCCGATGACGCGCATTGATTCGCGCACTGGCACGCCGTACAACACGAGCGCCCACTTCTTGTGGATCGGGGAGCGCACGCGCGACCTCGATGGTGCTCACATCGACTACTTCTCGCGACTGCGTAACCCGATCGGCGTCAAGCTCGGTCCGACGACGACGCCCGAGACCATGAAGCAGCTCATCGACAAGCTTGACCCTGAGCGCGAGCCCGGCCGTCTGACCTTCATTACCCGCATGGGTGCTGGCAAGGTTCGCGATGCGCTTCCGCCGCTGCTTGAGGCCATCAAGGAGATGGACGCGACGCCGCTGTGGATCACCGACCCGATGCACGGCAACGGGCTCACCACACCCACTGGCTACAAGACACGTCGCTTTGACGATGTTGTTGATGAGGTCAAGGGCTTCTTTGAGTCGCACCGCGCTGCGGGAACCTACCCCGGCGGTATCCACATTGAGCTCACCGGCGACGATGTCACGGAGTGCCTGGGCGGTTCGGAGCAGATCGATGAGGCTACTCTCGCAACTCGCTACGAGTCGCTGTGTGACCCGCGACTCAACCACATGCAGTCGCTTGAACTCGCTTTCTTGGTAGCCGAGGAGCTTCGCGCTTTCTAGCATCACTGAAAACGCCCGCCATCCCCACACTCTCGCAGGAGAGCGTCACGGGTGGCGGGCGTTTTTCGCGGTGTAGTGAGCCACAGCCCACTTGGTGCAGTGGCGGGAACCGTAGCTAGATCTGCGGACCGTAAACGGTGACTTCAGAGCCGCGCTTGATCGCCTCGCCCGCTGATGGGTCAGTGCCGGAAACTATGGCGAGGCCGGAACCCCAGAACCCCTGCGGCAGGTCGGTCTCGACGTTGACGATGAAGTCGAGTTCCTCGAGCTCTGCGATGGCACCGTTGATCGTCTCTCCAGAAACGTCGGGAACCTGCACGAGGTCAGGGCCCTTCGAGGTGATGAGAGTCGCAGTGTCGCCTTCGCGGAATGTGCGGGGAACACCATCCGCATTCTTTTCTGAGTCGATGGCTACGACGCTGCCTTCTTGGCAATCGCTAAACACTTCGATGCCGGTCTCCGCGTTCAGCCCGACGCCGGCAAGAGTTTGCGTTGCTTCGTCGACGGTAGAGCACGTGACATCGGGCAGCGAGCCTGCGGAGATGACGAGGGTTACGTCTTGAAGCTCACCGTAGTTTTCGGCTCCGAGAATTGATGCAGAGTCTGCACCAAGTACATCAACGACGAGACCGGCGGCGATATCGCTATCGAACTGTTTAATGATGGGCTCTACGAGAGTGAAGGGGGCTGCTTCGATAGCAGCACGCGCTTCTTCTTCCGTCATTCCAGAGAAGTCAGGCACAGCGAGCGGGCGCGGACCTTGCGAGATCAGCAGCTGCACGGGAGAGCCATTCGGCACACTCGCACCCACTTCGGGAGCTGAGTTCGCCACAAGATCGACCGCGACCACGGGGTCGTAGGTTTCGCCAAGTTCATCACTGACAACAAGCCCGAGGTCTTCCAAGATTGCTTGGGCTTCTTCCGGCGTTGCATTGCGGATGCTGTCAGGAATCGTCACTTGTGAGCCCGGGCCAGCGCCGAAGTACCAGCCAGCACCGGCTGCACCGCCGACGAGTAGAACGATGAGGATGAGCAGCCACCAGCCGCGTGACTTTCGTTTCGTGGCACGTGTCGACAGGGTGGTGGTGTTCTCGGACACTTGGGTAGGAGCCGGAGCTGCAACCTGCTGAAGTTCTGCGCCGAACACCTGGGTGTCTGCCGTCGAGTTCTGTGGTTCTTCTGCCGGCGCGCTCGGGAGCACCATCGTTCGTTGTACAGCGGTGGATGCCGTGGGCGGCAGGGCGGTCATGAGTGAGCTGTGCGTTTGGTACAGCTGGTCGAGCAGCACGCGTGCGTCTTTGGGGCGGTCGTCCGGCTCGCGCGCGGTAGCCCACAGCACGAGGTCGTCGAGTTCGGCGGGCACCAGGTGGTTGCGTGAACTCGGGCTCGGCACGGCGTCATTGGCGTGCTGGTAAGCGATCTGCATGGGCTGCTCGCCCTTGAAGGGCTGCTCGCCTACGAGCATTTCGTACATCATGATGCCGACGGCGTAGATGTCGCTGCGGGTGTCTGCCAGTCCACGAGTCACGAGTTCGGGGGAGAGATACGCGATTGTGCCGAGCAGCGAGGCGCCGGTGGCGGTGTTGGCGCTAGCGGCGCGCGCTAGTCCGAAGTCCGCAATCTTGATGCGGCCGTCGTCGGCGAGCAAGACGTTCTCTGGTTTGAGGTCGCGGTGAACGATGCCAGCTTTGTGGGCGGCGGCGAGGCCGGCGAGCACGGCTTCCATAATGTCGAGCGTCTGCTCGGTAGTGAGGATGCGGTGTTCCAGCAGCAGATCGCGCAGCGTGATGCCAGGCAGGTATTCCATCACCAAGTAGGCCATATCGCTGTCTTGACCTTGATCGAAGACGTTGACGACGTTGGGGTGGGCTAGCCGCGCTGAGGATCGAGCCTCTTGCACGAAGCGTTCCTTGAACTTGCTGTCGTCAGCAAGGTGACCGTGCATGACCTTGATGGCGACTTTGCGCTCGAGACGCTGGTCAGTAGCCAGGTACACGGTTGCCATGCCGCCGCGCGCGATCCGCGAACGAATCTGATACCGACCGTCGAGCAGACGGCCGATCATCGGATCAGTAGAGTTCGCATTCACCTTCAGAGTCTAAAGTTCTGAGCTTCGAGAGTGCCGCTAGACACGGCTGTTCTGGCTCTTAGCCGAGCTGTTCTAGCCAAGATCGGGCGGAAGTCTCCCATTTTGCGTAGGCATCAGGGTGAGCTGAGATCTGCACGGCCTGTGCCGCTTTCGTTACGCTCATGTTCTGCCAGCCTGAGATCTCCAGCAATCCGCGCGTGATTCCCTTATTTGGGTTGCTCGGTCCGCCGTAAAAAAGTTTCGCAGCATAGGAAGGTGTCGTGAGTTGGCTGACAGTTCCCCAGCCTGAGCTTGGGCGCTGCTGGAAGAGACCAACGGAGTCGCGATCGCCCCAGGTGAGGTTGCGTAGGCTCGACTCTTGCATCGCAGTCGCGAGGGCAATAGTGATGCCATAGTCGGAAACGCCAAGATCGCGACCGACTTGAATGATGACTTCTGCGTTCGCCCGCATCTCGGAGTTGAGGTAGGTGACACTTCCACCTGTGCTGGCCGGCACAGAACTCAATGACGGAATCGTCAGTTTGTCGCCGATAAAGATAACGGTTGACGATGACAGGCCGTTTGCGTCGAGTAGCGCTTGAGTCGAGATGCCGACGCGTGATGCGATCGACGATACGGTGTCGCCAGAAACAACGAGGTAGGTGCTTCCTTCGACGGGGGCCGTTTCGGCTACCGGTGCTGGCTCTGGTTCAACTACCGGCGCCGGCGCTTCAACCACAACTTCGACTGGAGCCTCTGCGGCATCCTCTGCGGCATCCTCGCTCTCTGCCGAAGAAGCGCTGTCGCTCGGGGCGTCGTCCTCATCCGCAGTGAAATCGTATTCTTCGGTTTCTTGCGTGGGAGAGCTCAAGTTCCCGGGAATAATCAGCAATTGACCCGGGTAGATGATGCTCGACCAGCCGAGGCCATTTGCCGACATCACCGAGATCGTCGAGACGCCAAACTTGTGCGAGATGCCGCTGATCGTGTCACCAGCGACGATTGTGTACTGACCATTGGTGGTCTTGACGTGGTTCACGCTGGGAACGGTGTTGACGACATCCTTGGTCAGCTTGAGTTCCTGGCCGGGAAAGATCATTGACGACCAGCTCAACCCATTCAGCGCCAGAACGGATGCTGTAGAGAGGCCATAGCGAGAAGCGATGTCGCTGACGGTGTCGCCTTCGGCAACGCGGTAGCTCGCCGGAGCGGGCCCGATGATCGTTGTCGAAGCCTCGCTGATCGTGGGAGTCGTCACACGAGAAGGCTTAGTGGCACGTTCAGTGGAGAGCCGGGGGTCATCAGGCGTCCTGGCGTTGACCGGTTCGACGGGCCCGGTGAGGTTGAAGGTCGCAGCGGCAAGGGACCCAACCAGGAGAACAGGAACCGTGTTCATGACGCTGCGGTTCATGCGGGAGCGCTGCTGGGCGATCCGTCGAGCGCGATCAGGCGTGTCGACTGCGTGTGCGGGCACTAGCCCCGCAAAAACGGTCGCAGCAATGCTGTCTGTGTCGTCCATCATGAAGTGTGTCATAGCGTTCTTCCTGCTCCCGGCCCCGAGAAGGTACATGCGATCACTGAGATCACCGGCTCAACGCTGTCACAGAAGCTTATTAGTGTCAACCATTGTGGCTGGTGTTGCCAATGTGACTGGTGTTACCTAAGTTGCTAGTGAATATTCTGGGTATGCCGTGCGAACTGTCAGGTTTAACTCCAGTGTCGTGGCAGTCTTAAGGTGTGACTGAATCACCCACCATCAACTGGCTTACTGTTCCAGACCTCACCGAGCTTCTCGGGCTCAAGGTGAGCCAAGTGCGTCGCCTCATTGAAGAAGGCGCTCTCCTCGCGAGCAAAATCGATGGAGTGTGGCAGGTTCCCGACGTGTTCATCGTCGACGGAGCGCCGCTGCGCGAGCTCAGGGGAACCGTTGTCGTGCTTTCTGACGCGGGCTTCTCGCTCGATGAGTCAATGAACTGGTTGCTTTCGAGCGAGCCGAGTTTGGGTGTAGCGCCGGTTGAAGCACTCCGGGCTGGACGTAAGGCCGAAGTCCGCCGCGTCGCTCAGGCCCTCGGCTTCTAAGATCTCGTAGCGCGCCAGATCACTAGCTGCGCGGTGCGCTTGCGCACCAGCGCTCTAGAACGATCTCGTAGTCGCCGCTTCGGCCAGCTCGAGTAGGCGTGCGCGCGCTGTCGGTGCAAGGTCCGCGTTCTCGATTGCCTCACACGCACGTTCGAGATTGCGCGAGATCGCCTTCTCAACCTTCGCGACGGCGCCCGACTCTTCGAGCGTCGAACGAATCATGTTCACTTGCTCATCGCTGAGATCTGGGTCACCCAGCAGTTCGTCAAGGATGGCGTTGGCGCTCTTCGAGAGTTTTTCGCGAGCGATTGCGATGATGGCGGTGCGCTTGCCTTCACGAAGATCGTCGCCGGCGGGCTTGCCCGTCACTTCCGGGTCACCGAAAACACCAAGCACGTCGTCGCGCAGCTGGAAAGCAACGCCGAGAGGTAAACCGAAGGCGCGAAGAGTGGCCATTTGTTCGTCAGTGCCGGCGCCCAGGCTGGCGCCAAGCGCAAGAGGGGCCTCAACGCTGTACTTCGCAGACTTGTAGATCAAGACGCGCTGCGCACGGTCAAGGGCTTCTGACTCGGGGTAGCTTGCCCATGCGCTTTCATCATGGATGTCCAAGAACTGCCCGGCCATGACCTCCGTGCGCATCGTCATGAATTCCTTACGCGCGGCCAAAGCCGAAGGGCGGGGGAGTGTCGCGATCCCACGGCCCAAGAGCTCGTCGCTCCAGCCCAGGAGTAGATCACCAAGCAGGAGTGCGGATGACTCTCCATACGCCTCGGCGTTGCCGCTCCATCCGCCGTCGAGGTGCATCTTCTCGAAGCGCCGATGGGCTGAAGGCGCACCGCGGCGGGTGTCGGAGCGATCCATGATGTCGTCGTGAACGAGTGCTGCGGCGTGGAAGAGCTCGAGGGCGGAGGCTGACAGCAGTACGCCCGTGAGGTCTTTACTCACGGAGTTCTCAGCAAACGGGTCATCAGACGAGGCGAGCCCGGCGACTGCCTGCCATCCCCAGTAGCAAAAGAGCGCCCGAAAACGCTTGCCGCCAGACAAGAGCGCGCTACCAACGTCGGTGAGGGCGGTCAACTCGGGGGCGATTGCGTCAAGCTCATTGCGCTTCTCGGCGAGAAATTCATCGATTTTCAGCTGGACAAGGTCAACTAACTGGTTACTCTCAGGCACTCGTCTAGCCTACCTAGTGAATGGGGGCGTACTATAGAGACCTAGCCGTAAATCCCAGAGAGAGGGGAACGGAATGCCGCTTTCAGAGCAAGAGCAGCGGGCCCTCGATGAGATGGAGCGCAGCCTCTATCAAAACGACGCCGATTTCGTCAGCGCAGTCAGCCCTCGCAAAGGCAAGCCCAACTATCGAATGATGGTTGTTGGCGTCCTAGTCGGGGTCGCTGGAATCATTGCATTGTTGACAGGCGTGATCATTCAGCAGCCTCTCGTGGGCGTGCTTGGGTTCGTCGTCATGTTCGTTGGTGTTCTGCTTTTCGTGGCGCCACCTCGTGCTGGAGACGACCACGAAGTACCGGAGCCGTCGTCGGCTTCATCGGGCCGCTCCGCCAAGCGCGGCACGTCATTTATGGACACAATCAACCAGCGTTGGGATCGCCGCCAGGACGGCAATAGCTAACTCCAACCTTCTCCACTTTCAAGGACCAGCCTTCGGGCTGGTCCTTTTTTTGTGCCCAGAACGGGGTTGGAAACGTGTATTCGGTCGATTTTGCTCCATTTTCCTCCACCCCTAGTTTCCTTGTATTCACTGGCCTCTGTGGATAACTTTTACGCAATGTGCGCGAAAACCTTAGATATGTGGTTGAAAGTGGAGTAAAGTGGAGGCAACCAGAATCCGGGCCGGAGATTGAGGGGAGGGCGCCGTGTTTCTAGGCACCTACGCCCCCAAGCTCGACGACAAGGGCCGCATCATCCTTCCGGCGAAGTTTCGCGAGGAGCTCGCGTCCGGCGTCGTGGTCACTCGTGGCCAAGAACGTTGCCTCTACGTCTTCAGCCAGCGCGAGTTCGAAGTAATGCACGAGGCGATTCGCAAGGCGCCTGTCACGAGCAAGCAGGGGCGCGATTTTTTGCGTCTTTTTCTTTCTGGTGCAAACCAAGAGACGCCTGACAAGCAGCACCGGGTAACGATCCCCGCTGGGCTACGTGAGTACGCCGGATTAGGGCGAGACCTGACTGTGATCGGTGCGGGTAACCGCGCTGAAATCTGGGACACCGAAGCCTGGAACAACTACTACGAGGCCACCGAGGCCGATTTCGTCAACACCACCGAGGAGGTGATTCCGGGACTCTTCTAGCTCTTCGACGCTGACTCCCAGCCGAACGCCCTGATTTTCTTCCCCGATATCAGGTCGAATCGGATGGGGATCAGCATCCAAGAACTAGGCCCTTACGCCATGGCTGACAACACCATCCACACCCCAGTACTCCTTGAGCGCTCGATTGAGTTGCTCGCGCCGGCGCTGAACGCTCCTGGAGCCGTTCTTGTTGACGGCACCCTCGGCATGGCCGGGCACGCGGAGGCTTTCCTGCAGCGTTTCCCGGACCTCACGCTCGTGGGCATCGACAGAGACGAGGACGCTCTTGCTATCGCTAGACGCCGGCTTGAGCCTTTCGCTAGCCGCACGCACTTTGTTCATGCTGTCTACGACGAAATTCCGCAGGCACTCGCTACGTTGGGAATCTCGTCAGTCGAGGGCATCTTCTTCGACCTCGGAGTCTCCTCACTCCAACTCGACCGTGTTGAGCGCGGGTTTTCCTATTCTCAAGACGCTCCGCTAGACATGCGGATGGATGCCTCGACGCCCGTCACGGCCGAGCACATCCTCGCAACGTACAGCGAGCTCGAACTTCGCCGCATCTTTTACGCGTATGGCGACGAGAAGCTAGCGCCGCGTTTCGCCAGCCGCATCGTCCAGTTTCGTGAGCAGCAGCCCTTGACGACGTCCGCTCAACTGGTGGAACTGGTCATTGCGGCTACGCCGGCGGCGGCACAGCGTGCGGGACATCCCGCAAAGCGCGTGTTCCAGGCGCTGCGAATCGAAGTCAATCAAGAGCTCTCGGTGCTCGAGCGGGCGATTCCCGCTGCCGTCGACTCGCTCGCCCTCGGCGGACGAATGGTCGTGCTGGCCTATCAGTCGCTGGAAGACCGCATCGTCAAGCGTGAGCTACAGCGCCGCTCCAAGTCCACTGCGCCGGCAGGGCTTCCGGTTGAACTTCCGGAGCACAAGCCGGAGCTCAAACTCCTTGTTCGTGGATCTGAGCAAGCGAGCGAAGCAGAACAAGCCCTTAATCCTCGAGCAAAGCCCGTACGACTGCGAGCAATAGAACGAATGCGAGTCATCTCATGAGCACCAACCTCGCTTATGCGCAGCCACAGCCGCTTTACCAGCCCACGGAACGCCCGTCTCACATCGAGATCGTCACGACGAAGGCACAGCGCAAAGCTCGACCGCGCATGCTCTACGCCGTGGTGACCGTTGGCAGCCTGTTCGTGATTCTTGCGGCGCAGCTCTTGCTCAGCATTGTGGTCACCCAGGGTGCCTACCAGATCGACTCGTTGCAGTACGAGCAGAAGGTGCTGATCCGCACCGAGCAAAGCTTGCTTGAGTCGCTCTCGTTGCAGTCGTCGTCACAGAATCTCGCTGCTCAGGCAGCAGGCTTCGGCATGGTTCCCAACACGACGCCATATTCGCTGAACATCTCGGATGGTTCGGTATTCCGCCTGCCGGGCAGCGCGGATCCCACCGGATGTGGTGGCAACTGTGGCCTTGTCGGCAACACGCTGCTTTCTGGTGTTCCGCTCGTGAGTGCGGAAAATGCTGCGGCCGCGGCCGCAGCCAAGACTGCTGCCGCAACGACTGCTGCTAGCACGTCAGGAACTGCTGTTGCGGATTCGGCTACCGCCGCGCCACAGCCTTCCAATAACGCGATTCCGGCACCTGTCACGCGATGATTGAGATGAACCTTCTGGGGGAGACTCGATGAAACCACGCTCAACTCGCGCGCGAGTGGCATTTGTCATCCTCACCATCGTGGTGTTGACGGGTGTCTTCATGGTTCGTCTCGTCGACCTGCAGATCGTGCAGGCAGAAACGCTCAACGCTGAAGCTGATACCAAACGAACCCTGACTCGGGTGACGTACGGAACGCGCGGGGACATCGTTGACACGAAGGGCGCCGTTCTCGCTGACAGTGTCGAACGTTTCGATATCGTCATCTCACCACGGGTGACCCTGTTGCGTGAGAACGCTTCTGTGGTCGTGCTTGAGGACTTGACGAAGATAACGGACATCATTGGGGGAGATCCTGATGAATTGCTCGCCATGATTCTGGACAACCCAGAGTCAGACTTCGAGTACTTGGCGAAGGGCATCACTCTCGAGCAGTATCAGACCGTTGGCGAGCTAGGCATCACGTGGCTCTACTACGAACTGAGTCCAGAACGCAGTTACCCGAACGGCGAAATCGCCGGCAACCTCGTGGGATTCATCGGTACCGACGGTCCGCAAGCCGGCGTCGAGCTGACAGGCGATGAGTGCCTCGCCGGTCAAGACGTTGAAGCGAGTTACGCGCGTGGTGAAGATGGCGTCGCGTTGCCCGGAAGCGCGGTGGAATCGATCGAACCGCAAGACGGTGGCACGCTCGCGCTGTCGATAGACCGAGATCTTCAGTTCTACGTTCAGCAGCGGATGGCGCAGACCGCGGAGTCGCTCGGCGCTACGTGGGCAACGGGTGTCGTGATGCGCGTCAGCGATGCTCACCTTCTTGCCGTCAGCGACTGGCCGACCGTGGACCCCAACAACGTCGACCTCGCCGAGCGTGGAGCCCTGGGCTCGCGAGCATTCAGTACGCCCTATGAGCCCGGTTCGACCGTGAAAGCACTGACTGCTGCCTCTCTGATCGATGCGGGCGTGGCCAACCAGCAAACGCAAGTTGTCTCGCCGTACGCGCTAGAGCTGACCAACGGCGGCGGAACGATCAGCGACTCCTTCTATCACGAAGACCAACAATTGACTCTCGCGGGAGCACTTGTGGAATCTTCCAATACAGCCATTGCTCAGTACACGGATCTTCTCGATGCCGCGTCTCGACATGATTACCTTCAGAAGTTCGGGCTCGGTGAAGCAACCGGTATCGGCTTCAACGGTGAATCGAGCGGCACTCTTTACGAAGCCAAGGATTGGGACGCGCGTACGAACTACGCCGTTCAATTCGGCCAAGGTCTCAGCACGACATCCATTCAGATGGCGAGCGCGTACCAGGCGCTCGGCAACGATGGTGTTCGACTTCCTCCCGTTCTTGTTGAGGGCTGCACGTGGCCTGACGGCACGGTCACCGATACGCCGTCAACTGAAGGCACTCGGGTTATTTCCGAGACGGCTGCTGATCAGACTCTCCAAATGATGGAGATGGTGTACAGCGCTAGTGGTTCGGCTCCGAATCTTCAGATTCCCGGCTATCGGGTCGCCGTAAAGAGTGGAACAGCGCAGGTTGCCGAGAACGGTGCCTATGGCAGCAACGTAGTGATTTCCTATGCGGGGCTCGCCCCAGCAGATGACCCTGAGTACATAGTGATCGCGACAGCCGGGATCCCGGATAGCATATATTCCGGCGCCATTGCCTCGACTTTCCGCGACATCATGGCCCAAACGCTCACCACCTACCGTGTTACCCCGTCAAACACTTCGGGACCGGATCTGCCGCTGCGTTGGTGAGCTTCCCCCGCGTCCCCTACCCCTGGAGCACATCACGTGATCGAACTGAGCATTGCCGAGATTGCCACCGCCGTTGGCGGAGAACTCCGTGATGGCAGCGACGGTCAGCAACGCCTCCCCGCGAGCAGCGTGCAAACTGACTCCCGGCTCAGCACTGCAGGCTCCATCTTCTTTGCTCTGCGCGGCGAAAGCACTGATGGTCACCTCTTCGCGGCCACCGCAGTAGCGAATGGCGCAACGCTCGTTGTCGCCGAACGACTACTCGATCTTGACGTTCCGCAGATCATTGTTGCCGACGGGGTAATCGCTCTCCAAGCTCTCGCGCGCGCAGTCGTTGCTTCCGTCCGAAGCAAGGGTCATCTCAAAGTTGTCGCGGTGACCGGTTCCAACGGTAAAACGACGACGAAGAACATGCTGCGCGCGATTCTGGAGCACGAGGGTGAAACTGTTGCGCCTCAGGGCTCGTTCAACAACGATGTCGGTGCGCCCATCACCATGCTCAACGTCACTGATTCCACTCAATTTCTCGTTGTCGAGATGGGAGCAGACGGCCTTGGCGACATCACGCGCCTTCAGTCGATTGTCATGCCCGACGTCGGCATCGTCCTGATGGTGGGTCTGGCCCACATCGGCAAATTCGGGGATGCCGCAGTCACGGCCCGAGCAAAGTCCGAGATGGTCTCCCATCTGCCTTCGTCCGCGACTGCCGTCTTGAACAACGACGACGGTCGCGTCAAAGCTATGGCGCAGCAGACGGAGGCTAACGTCACCCTGTTCGGGCTCGACTCGAGTGCTGAGGTGTGGGCTGACGACATTCAGGCTACGGTCCACGGAACCGCGTTTGAGTTGCACGTCGGAGGCGCGATGATTCCCGTGCAGTTGCGCATTCTCGGCGAACACCATGTCACGAACGCTCTGGCGGCGATTTCGGCAGCACGCGCTCTGGGCATCGATCCCGCGCGCGCGGTCGCGGCGCTCGAATCCATCGAGCGCGCCGAACGTTGGCGGATGGAGCTGTTGGAGGCTCCCGGCGGCATCACCGTCATCAATGATGCCTACAATGCGAGCCCTGACTCGATGGCGGCTGCGCTCAAGACGCTTGTTCAGATCGTTGGCCCCGAAAATCGCTCCGTTGCGGTGCTGGGTGAGCTTGCTGAGCTCGGCGACTATGCGAACGACGAGCATGACCGTATCGGTCGGCTAATCGTGCGATTGAACGTACAGAAGCTCATTGTGGTCGGGCACGAAGCGCGCCACATCCACAATGCAGCGGGTCTTGAAGGTTCGTGGGATGGAGAGTCGGTCCTCGTGGATAGCGTCGAAGAGGCATACGCTGTGCTGCGTGAAGAACTGCGAGAGGGCGACGTCGTGCTAGTGAAATCGTCGAACTCTGCTGGCTTGCGGCACCTGGGTGACCGGATCGCCGGGGTGACCGCATGATCGCGCTTCTCGTTGCAGCGGGCTTCTCCCTTTTCTTCACGCTGCTGCTCACGCCGCTTTTCATCAAGCTCTTTGTGCGCCTCAAGTGGGGCCAATTCATTCGTGACGACGGTCCCGAGAGCCATCACACCAAGCGTGGCACCCCGACAATGGGCGGAATCGTCTTCATTCTGGGCGCGACGATCGGTTATTTCGTCGGACACTGGGTCGCCAGCGAGGACGTGACACTGTCGGGCCTCCTGGTTATTTACCTCATGGTTGGCCTTGGCATCATCGGCTTTATCGATGACTTCATGAAGACTCGCAAGCAGCGCAGTCTCGGCCTTGGCGGTTGGTCGAAGGTCGCTGGGCAGGTCATCGTCGCCGCAGGTTTTGCTGCTCTCGCTCTCAACTTCCCCGATCCTGGCGGACTCACACCAGCATCATCGATGATCTCGGGACTACGCGACATCAGCTGGCTCGACCTCGCCACTTTTGGAGTGGTTACCGGCGCGATTCTCTTTGCGATTTGGGTGACTCTCATCATCGTCAGCACGTCTAACGGTGTGAACGTGGCCGACGGTCTTGACGGTCTCGCGACCGGCTCAGCGATCTTCGCGATCGCGTCGTACATTGTCATCGGTTTCTGGCAGAACAATCAGTCGTGCAGCAACCCCACCATTGATCGCGAAGTGCTGTACAAGTGCTACGAAGTCCGCGACCCGCTCGACCTTGCGATCATCGCTGCCGCAATCGTTGGTGCTCTCATCGGCTTCCTCTGGTGGAACACGTCACCGGCACAGGTCTTCATGGGCGACACCGGCTCACTTGGCCTTGGTGGCGCGCTTGCTGCTCTCGCAATCATGAGCCGCACCGAGCTGCTGCTCATCCTGATCGGTGGACTCTTCCTTATCGTCACCGGTTCCGTGATTCTGCAACGGGCTTACTTCAAGATCACCGGCGGTAGGCGTATTTTCCTCATGAGCCCGCTGCATCATCACTTCGAGCTCAAAGGCTGGGCAGAAGTCACTGTTGTGGTGCGTTTCTGGCTTATTGCGGCGCTCTTCGTCGCGGCCGGCGTCGGAACCTTCTATCTCGAATGGATCAATCAGTAGTCGTGCGCGATCTCACCTCACTCACCAGCTGGAACTCGGCCTGGAGCGAACTGAGCGTCGCGGTCCTCGGGCTGGGTGCAACCGGCTTCTCGGCGGCTGACACCCTCACCGAACTCAAGGCTCGCGTGCTGGTGGTCGCAGACGCCGCATCCGCGAACCGCGTTGAAATGACGCAGGTCATCGGTGCCGAGCTGGCACTTGGCGGAAGCGCCGACGAACAACTGGCCGCGCTCACCGCTCACGCCCCGGACGTCGTCATCGTGTCACCTGGCTATCCGCTCGATCACGTTCTCGTGGAGTGGTGCCGCACAAACGCTGTGCCGATGTGGACCGAAATTGAGCTCGCTTGGCGTCTGCGCGACAAAACAGGCACGCCTGCCGAATGGATCGCCATCACAGGCACCAACGGCAAAACGACCACGGCTCAGCTGACCGCCCACATTCTGACAACGGCAGGCTTCCGAGCTGGTGCAGTCGGCAATATTGGGATCCCGGTACTTGACGCTATTCGCTACCCCGATGGCTTTGACTTTCTCGTCGTTGAGCTCTCGAGTTTTCAACTTCATGGGATGCCGCGAGAGGGCGCTGGTGCGATCTCACCGCTCGCCAGTGTCTGTCTCAATTTTGCCGACGACCACCTCGATTGGCACGGTTCTCGCGACGCCTACGCGTACGCAAAAGCGACTGTGTACGCCAACACGAAGATTGCCGCTGTTTACAATCGCGCGGTGCCCGAGACGCTCGCCATGGTCGAAAATGCTGAGGTGGTCGAGGGATGCCGGGCGATCGGTTTTGGACTCGATACGCCGGGTCCCAGCGACTTCGGGATAGTGAGCGACTTGCTCGCTGACCGCGCGTTCGGCGATGACCGCCACAACGCTGCCCTCGAACTCTTCACGCTCGACGAGCTGCGCCAGCGCAACCTTGCGGCGCCTCATATGGTCGCCAATGTTCTCGCGGCGAGTGCACTCACTCGAGCCGCTGGCGTAAGCATCGACGCAGTGCGTGAGGGCGTAGCTAGTTTCGAAATTGATGGCCACCGTAACCAGGTTGTGCTCGTCAGCGGGGGAGTGACGTGGATCAACGATTCCAAGGCCACTAATTCGCACGCCGCGAGTGCATCGCTTTCCGCGGCCGACCCTGTGGTGTGGATTCTGGGCGGCCTCCTCAAGGGCATTGATGTCGCACCGCTGATCGCAAAACATGCACCGAGGCTCAAGGCGGCAATTGTCATTGGTAACGACAGGCTGGCAATACAGGCCGCATTCCAGCGACACGCGCCCCAGATTCCGGTCTTCGAGGTTGACTCGACTGACACTGATCACGTGATGCCCCGTGCTGTCGAGATGGCGCACGGAATCGCTGCCGAAGGCGACACCGTCTTGTTGGCGCCAGCGGCAGCATCCATGGATCAATTCACGAGTTACGCAGATCGCGGAGACAAGTTCGCAGCAGCAGTGCTCGAACGAGTAGGAGGGAACGACGATGACGCCTCCTCAGCGACCACACCGACCCCAGCGGCCGAGTAGCGGGCCGACCAACGGGCCGAAAGCCTCGCAACCTGACGCCGCATCCGCGGACGCATCTCCGAAGCAGCAGGAGCCTGTCGCGGCTCGCGTGCCGGTCAAACGCATTTTCTCGGGAGAATCGAGCAACTTTTTCCTGCTCTTGGGAACAACGCTCTTCCTCGTAATCTTTGGGCTCGTGATGGTGCTCTCATCGTCATCGGTGGAGTCCTACGCCGCCGATCAAGGATTCTTCGGCAGCTTCTTGCGTCAGGGGTTGTTCGCTCTTTTGGGCATCCCGCTGATGCTCATTGCGTCACGCGCGCCGACAAGATTCTGGAAGCGGTGGGCGTTTCCTGGGCTTGTGCTTGGCGCGGTCTTGCAGCTTCTCGTCTTCGTCCCCGGTATCGGTTTGGAGTACGGAGGTAACCGAAACTGGATTCAAATCGGATCGTTCAGCGCACAACCGTCTGAGTTCGTGAAGGTCGCCGTGATCATCTGGGTGGCCTGGGTGCTCTCGACCAAGCAAGACGTGCTGAGTGAGTGGCGTCAGGTAGTGCTGCCTGTTGTGCCGGTTGCCGGCGCCGCTATCGGGTTCGTGCTTATCGGTAATGACTTGGGAACAGCATCCATCATGCTTCTCATCGTCTTCGCGTGCCTTTTCTTCGCCGGTGTGCGGCTGAAGTTCCTGTCGATCGGTGTCCTTGCCGTTGTTGTCGGGGCGCTGCTGTTCGCCACCACTAGTAGTTCTCGTACCTCGCGCATTGATATCTGGTTGAACGGATGCACCGAGCTCGACTATCAGGATTCGTGCTGGCAAATCGATCACGCGAATTGGGCTCTCGCCGGCGGCGGTCTCTTTGGCCGCGGGCTTGGCAACTCGGTTGCCAAGCGCGGATGGCTGCCTCACGCCGACAACGACTATATTTTCGCGATCATCGGCGAGGAACTCGGGCTTATTGGCGCGATCGTCGTTCTGCTGTTGTTCGTCGTGTTGGCAGTTGCCTTTATCCGCATCATCCGCACCACCAACGACAGCTTCGTTCGCATCGCGACCGCGGGCGTTATGGTGTGGACGGTCGGCCAGGCGTTCGTGAATTTTGCGGTGGTGCTGGGAGTTCTTCCCGTTCTTGGAGTTCCGTTGCCCTTGATATCCACGGGTGGCTCTGCGCTCATCGCGACGCTGCTGGCTATCGGAATTGTGCTGTCGTTCGCGAGGTCTGACCACAAGGCGGCCTCCGCTGCGCCTCGGCCTTCGGGGCCGGCGAGTGCTCCTACGGCGGCCCCGAGTGCCGCGACCCCCGCTGCTGCTCCTGCTCAAACTGCAGCTGACCGTTCCCGCATGCTGGCGGCTAATCGAGCACGAGGACGCCGATGACTACTTACCTCCTTGCCGGTGGGGGTACCGCCGGCCACGTTAATCCTTTGCTCGCAGTAGCCGAACGGATTCGCCTGCGCGAACCCGACTCTGAGGTGTTGATTCTGGGCACGAAGGAGGGGCTAGAGGCCCGCTTGGTCCCGGCCCGCGGCTTTGAGCTTCTCACGATCGCGAAGCTTCCGTTTCCGCGTCGGCCAAACCGCGCTGCACTAAAGTTTCCGGCTCGGCTGCGCGCCACTATTGACGAGGTCGTCTCGATCATTGCCGAACGCGGCGTGGATGTGGTCGTCGGGTTCGGCGGCTACGTTGCGGCGCCGGCCTACTTGGGCGCGCGCAAGGCGGGGGTTCCTCTCGTCATCCATGAGGCCAATAGTCGCCCGGGCATCGCGAACCGTCTCGGCTCTTTCTTTACGAAGTTTGTGGGCACAGCCTTCGACCGCACTCCGATTCGTGGCGGCGTAGTCGTCGGTATGCCCTTGCGTGCCGAAATTGAGAATCTCGACCGCTTTGCGGCGCGCACCGAGGCGGATGCCTTTTTCGGCCTTGATCCCAAGAAGCCAACCCTCCTGGTGACGGGTGGTTCCTCGGGAGCGAAACGCATCAACGACACTATTTCCGCGTCGATCACGCGCATTTTGGGCGCGGGCTGGCAAGTGCTTCACATTACGGGGGAGTACCGAGACGCTGTCGATGATCAGCAACTCCCCGGCTACATCGTGGTCAAATACTGCGACCGCATGGAGCTCGCCCTCGCGGCGGCCGATCTTGCGATTGCGCGGGCGGGCACATCAACTGTCGCCGAACTCACCGGGCTCGGCGTCCCCGCGATTTACGTTCCGTACCCTGTCGGCAATGGCGAGCAGAAATACAACGCTCGTACAGCAGTAGAGGCCGGAGCCGCAGTGCTCGTCACGGATTCCCGATTCGTGCCCCAATGGGTCAGTTCCGAACTCGTTCCGATGCTGCGCAAACGTGCCCTTATTGCGGACATGGCTGCCCGCGCCTCGAGCGTTGGTTCCCTCGACGGAACCGACCGGATGCTTGAACTCGTCGATCTGGCCCTCGGCCGCGATCTACCATTGACATCATGATCTTTCCCGACTTGTCTATGCCGTTGCCCGGACCATTGCGTTCGGCGCACTTCGTTGGTGTCGGTGGCGCGGGTATGAGCGGCATCGCCCAGATGTTTTTGGATGCCGGAATTACGGTCACCGGTTCCGACAAGGCCGCGAACGCAAACACCGCATCGCTGAACGCAGCGGGTGCAACGATCTCGATCGGCCACGACGCCGCTCACCTCGGTGAAGCGGAAGCGCTGGTGTACACGGGCGCGCTCTGGCCCGATAACCCCGAGTACCTCGCTGCGCTTGAGCGTGGCATTCCTGTGCTCCACCGCTCTCAAGCTCTCGCCTGGCTCGTGGGCTCGACTCGTCTGGTTGCCGTCGCGGGCGCCCACGGCAAGACAACGTCGACAGGAATGATCATCACCGCGCTGCGCGAACTGGGCACGTCTCCGAGCTTTGTGAACGGCGGCGTGATTCAGGGCTTGGGCACTAGTTCGGGCTCAGGAACCGATGATTTGTTTGTGGTCGAAGCAGATGAGTCTGATGGCTCATTTTTGCTCTATTCCACCGCTGTCGCCCTGATCACCAACGTCGATGCGGATCACCTCGACCACTACGGCTCCCACGAGGCCTTCGATGACGCTTTCGTAGAGTTTGCGTCGCGGGCTACTGAAGCCGTCGTCGTTTCCAGCGATGATGCTGGCGCAATTCGGGTGACCAAACGACTCACGCACGACAACGTGGTGACGTTTGGTGAAGCGGATGACGCGACCGTGCGCATCCATTCCGTCACGTCTCTCGGGCCCGTGGCATTCACCGTCGTTGTCGACGGTCGCGAAGAGCGTGTGCAACTTGCTGTCCCTGGGCACCACAACGCCCTCAACGCTGCAGGAGCGATCGCTGTACTGATCGGTCTTGGTCATGAACTAGGAGCCGCTATTGACGCGGTGTCCACTTTTGCGGGCACGCAGCGCCGTTTCGAGCTGCATGCTGTTGTCGATGGAGTGAGCGTGTACGACGACTACGCTCATCACCCCACCGAGGTCGAAGCAGCCCTCAGCGGTGCCCGCAGTGTGTTGGGCAGCGGCCGATTGATCGCTGTGCACCAACCGCATCTCTTTAGTCGCACCCGCGACATGGCACCTGAATTTGCCGAGGTTTACGAACGCTTGGCAGACCACACCGTTGTACTCGGAGTGTTCGGTGCGCGTGAGGACCCGATTCCTGGTGTCACCGGAGAACTCGTCTCGTCTGGTTTCGTTGATCCTTCCCGGGTTGACTACCAGCCCGACTGGGAGTTGGCGGCGCAACGTGTCGCTGAGATTGCTCAGGAGGGTGACATCGTCATGACCCTGAGCTGTGGTGATGTTTATCGCATCATCCCGCAGCTTGTCGCAGCGATCGATCGTTATCCCGTTGTCGAGGCATCCGAGACGGTCGCAGATCAGGTGCCGAGTGAAGAGGCCTGAAGGGTTCGATAAGTCTGCTGCCCAGCCGGATCCGCCTCCGGCGAAGTCTCGCCGAAAGCGTTCGCCGCAGCCGGCGAAAGACGCCACATCCGCACGCACGCCGAAGCCCGGGCCATCCGTAGCGAAGCCGGAAGCGAAGCCCACAGCGGCGCCGAAGCCCACGGCCGACCCGCGTCCGCGCCCCACAAAGCAGCGCAGAGAACCCAATCCTGAAGTTCACGCGAAGCGACAGCTTCGTCGTGCTGCGCGGGCGCGCAAACGTGCAGAGAAAGCGGAGCTTCGCCGTTTCACGCGTCGCGCACGCACGCGTAAGTTTGTGTGGCTCTCGGTTTCTGGGCTCGTCGCCGTGTTGCTCGCCCTCATCGCGGTCGCTGTGTTCTCGCCGATTCTGGCGTTGCGCACGGTAGTTGTTGACGGAACGAACCGCATCGATCCCGCTGAGGTGCAAGCTGCCGTGGAGACCCAACAGGGAACGCCGCTCGCGCTCCTAGACTTTGATGCCATCAACGAAGAACTGTCGGTCTTCCCGTTGATCCGCAGTTATGTCACCGAAATTGTGCCGCCCGATACTTTGCTCGTGCACATTGTTGAACGCGAACCGATTGGGTCAGTGAAGATCAACGGAGTGTTCACGTTGCTCGATCCCGCTGGAATCACCATCCAGGAATCAGCAGAACGGATCCCCGGAGTGCCGCTGATCGATATTGGGGGAGCGGATGTCTCGAGTTCTGCCTTTACCGCGGCGACGGAGGTTTTGTTATCTCTGCCAACGGAGCTTCGAGCGCGGGTCGAAAGCGTTTCTGCGACCACCAAGGATGACGTGTCCTTTGTGTTGACCGGGGTAGGTCAGCGTGTGGTGTGGGGCAGCGCTAGCGATTCGGACGAAAAGGCAGCTTTGCTCGAAGCACTCATCTCTACTCGATCGTCGGATGAAGCGGGCGAGTTCGACGTGTCGGCTCCCAGCAATGGCATTTTCCGTCCCAGCTAGCCCTTCGCGAGCGCTGAGCGTGCGGCAAGGCCGCTAATTGCCAGAACACTTTCCGACACGCGGCCAGTTGTGCATCCGTGTGGGGTGCTGTCCGCATACTCTCAACAAAAGAAATACATACTGAGCATAACTTTAAACCTCAAGTCGAGGTTGATAGTTTCCAGTGGAGGCCGAAAAGTGACATCAAACCAGAACTACCTCGCAGTCATCAAGGTAGTCGGCATCGGTGGCGGTGGCGTGAACGCTGTCAACCGGATGATCGAGCTCGGCCTGCGAGGCGTCGAGTTTATTGCGATCAATACCGACGCCCAGGCGCTGCTCATGAGCGATGCAGACGTCAAGCTCGACGTCGGTCGCGAACTCACGCGCGGACTTGGAGCCGGCGCCGATCCTGAGGTTGGCCGTCGTGCTGCCGAGGATCACGCCGAAGAGATCGAAGAGGCGCTTGCGGGCGCCGACATGGTCTTTGTTACCGCAGGCGAGGGTGGTGGAACGGGCACCGGTGGTGCTCCCGTCGTCGCCCGCATCGCTAAGTCGATCGGCGCGCTCACGATTGGTGTTGTCACGAAGCCGTTCGGTTTCGAGGGCAAGCGTCGTTCGTCTCAGGCAGAGATCGGTGTAGAGACCCTCAAGAACGAGGTCGACACCCTGATCGTCGTTCCCAACGACCGCCTCCTTGAGATCAGCGACCGCGGCATCAGCATGCTCGAAGCATTCTCGACCGCCGACCAGGTTCTGCTTGCTGGCGTTCAAGGCATTACCGACCTCATCACGACCCCGGGTCTGATCAACCTCGACTTCGCCGACGTCAAGTCGGTCATGCAGGGTGCCGGTTCTGCACTGATGGGTATTGGCTCATCACGCGGGGCCGACCGGGCGATAAAAGCAGCAGAACTTGCTGTGGCGTCACCGTTGCTCGAAGCCAGCATTGACGGAGCGCACGGCGTGCTGCTCTCGATTCAGGGCGGATCAAACCTCGGTATCTTCGAAATCAACGATGCCGCTCGTCTGGTTCAAGAAGCCGTTCACCGTGAGGCCAACATCATCTTTGGTGCCGTCATCGACGACACTCTGGGCGACGAGGTTCGCGTCACCGTCATTGCCGCTGGCTTCGACGGGGGAGAGCCCTCGGCTAAGCCTGTTGAGGGTCGCCGCACCAACTACGTTGTTCCCGAGCCCCCGGCCGAGCACATCGCAGCTGACGAGAAGGCTCCGAGCAAGGAAGCCGATTGGAAGTCGCAGCCGAGTGCAGTTCCCGCGACACCGATCGATCGCAGTTTCGATGATGACGACGAGAACGACAACGATCTCGACGTTCCTGACTTCCTGAAGTAGTCGCAATGGTCGACCTGACTCCGTTAGGCGAACGACTCGCAGAGGTCGACGACACGATCGCGGATGCCGCACGCGCGGCATCCCGCGATCTGTCGTCAATCACGCGCATCGTCATTACCAAGTTCCATCCGGCGAGCCTCGTCCGAGAGCTGCACGGATTGGGCGTTCGTGACATTGGCGAGAATCGTCATCAGGAAGCGCAACCGAAGGCGGCCGAGTTGGCTGACCTCGATTTGCGGTGGAACTTTGTCGGTCAGTTGCAAAGCAAGAAAGCACGCCAGGTGCGGGCCTATTGTCAGGCGGTGCACTCCGTAGATCGTGATTCATTGATCACCGCGCTGGCCAACGACGACGCTGACACTGAGCTTGATGTGTTCGTTCAAGTCAACCTCACCGATGATTCCGGTCGCGGTGGCGTAGTGCCCGCTGAGCTGGAAGCCTTCGCCGACCGCGTCGCTGCCGCGTCAGGGCTGCGGTTACGCGGCCTCATGGGCGTTGCGCCGCTCAACGGCGACCCAAGGCCTGCCTTCGCCGCTCTGCGGGCGTTGTCCGAGCGCGTGCAGCTGAACCATCCCGAGGCTGCAGCGTTGTCTATGGGCATGTCAGGAGACTTCGCCGAGGCTATTGCCGAAGGCGCGACACACCTACGAATTGGCACGGCAATCACGGGAAAACGACCCGACCATGGTTAATCTCGAAGCAGAAGCTTCACCATTCGGAGGATTATCATGGCCAACCCACTGCGCAAGACAATGGTCTACCTCGGCCTCGCCGATGAGGACTACGAGTACGAGCAGGGACCAGCCGCGCCGGCTGCCCCTGTTGCAGCAGCACCCGCACCAGCGAGTTCTAACCGTGCCCCGGTTACTCCGTTGCGTCGCGCTGCACCCAGCACTGCGGAGGCAGAGATGAACGAGATTTTGACGGTGCACCCGCGCCAGTACAAGGATGCTCAGCTCATTGCTGAGAACTTCCGCGAGGGCATCCCCGTGATCATCAACCTGTCGCAGATGAGCGAGCCGGATGCTCGTCGTCTCGTGGACTTTGCCAGCGGACTCTCGCAGGGCCTCTACGGCAAGATCGAGCGCGTCACTAGCAAGGTCTTCTTGCTTTCTCCGGCACACGTTGCCGTGAGCGGCGAACAGGCTGAAGTTGAGTCTGACGTCGACGCTTCCTTCTTCGCTCAGTAGCCGCACTGCACGGCGGGTGATGTGAAGCCCGCTAATCTAGAGGGGTGAATCCCGTTTCTGTTATCGCCCTGGTGGCTTACTACGCCATCACTTTGTTCATGTTCGCGATGTGGGCTCGGTTCATTCTCGATCTCGTCGTCGTCTTCGCTAGAGGATGGCGCCCCAGCGGCATTGGACTGGTTCTTTCTGAGCTTGTGTTCACGATCACTGATCCTCCGATCAAGGCGGTTCGCAAAGTTGTCCCGATGATTCGAATCGGCAACGGAGCACTCGATCTGTCGTGGATGCTGGTCATGCTCGTATGCATCATCCTTACCTCCATTTTGCGGGGCTTTTAGAACTAGCCGCGACAGATGTACTCTTATCGGAGAGCATGCGGCAACTAATCAGGTTTCGTTACTACGATGTGATGCGAACGTTGAACGTTGTGTATACGTTGAAAGAAAGTGTTAGAGGTGGCGGAAATGGCTTTGACTCCAGAAGACGTGGTCAACAAGCGGTTTGAATCAACTAAATTCCGCGAGGGATACGACCAAGATGACGTCGATGACTTCCTCGACGAGGTTGTTGTTGAATTGCGCCGTCTTAACCAAGAGAACGACGAGCTTCGTCAGCGCTTGAGCGCTGCAGAGGCTCGCGCAACTGAACTTCAGCAGAACGCGAGTAGCGCTCCTGCTGCCGCTGCTCCTGCCGCGATTGCCGCTCCGGCGCCCGCTGCAATTGAAAGCGCGCCCGCTCCTGCTGCACCCGCCGCCATCGAGCCGGCGTCGTCGGTCCTCGACGACGCTAGTAGCACCAACAATCTTCTTCAGCTCGCGCGTCGCTTGCACGAAGAGCACGTCCGCGAAGGCGTTCAGAAGCGCGACGCTCTTATCGCTGAGGGTCAGGCATCCGCTGCCGAGATTCTCGCTGAGGGCAAGGCATCTGCCGCCGAAGTTGTGGCTGCAAGCAAGGCAACAGCCGCTGAGCTCGTTGCCGAGGCTGAAGCGCAGCAGCGCGAGCAGATCGGCACTCTCGAACGCGAACGTGAAGCTCTTGAGGGTCGCATCGAGTCCCTTCGCAGCTTCGAGCGTGAGTACCGCGAGAAGCTCAAGAGCTACATCGAAGGCCAGCTTCACGATCTCGATTCTTCGAGCCTCGTCACCGCTGGTGGTTCAGCAGCTCAGCAGGGCCAGGCTCCGGCATCGCAGCCTTCTGGTCACTTGACTCCGGAAGACTTCGCTGCGCCTCAGTCGGCACAGCAGCCTCCCGCCAGCTTCTCCGGATTCTCCGGTAGCTAGTTTTTCTGCAATGGCCGTCAGTCGGTCGGTGAGAGCTTAGGCTCCGCCGCCGCTGGCGGCTTTTGCTGTGTTCGCACCAATCCCAGCCGCGCTGGGGGAGTGCGGCACGTCCGTTTAAACGCATCACTATCAAGGAGCATCATGGAAACCCGAAGCTTGCCGGTTCCTGAGGGCCTTGCGGGGCAGCGCGTCGACGCAGCTCTCGCCAAACTGCTGGGTTTCTCCCGCACCTTCGCCGCTGAGGTAGCGGCGGGCGGCGGAGTGACGATGGATGGTGTTGCCGTCGGTAAGTCTGACCGCCTCGTTGACGGTTCCTGGCTCGAAGTATCGTGGGTTTCCAAGACCGAGCCTCAGATCGTCCCCGTAGTTCTTGACTCTCTTGGCATTATCTACGACGACGAGCACATTGTTGTTGTCGATAAGCCAGCCGGAGTGGCGGCGCACCCTTCAATTGGCTGGGATGGCGTTACGGTACTTGGCGCGCTAGCAGGTGCGGGTTACCGCATTTCGACCTCGGGTGCCGCAGAGCGTGCCGGAGTCGTCCACCGTCTAGATGCTGGAACAAGTGGTCTCATGGTGGTCGCGAAGTCTGAGCTGGCCTACACCGAACTCAAGCGTGCATTTCATGACCGTGAAGTCAGCAAGATCTATCACTCTGTCGTGCAGGGGCACCCCGACCCGCTCGCCGGCACCATCGATGCGCCGATCGGGCGTCATCCGGGCTCCAGCTGGAAATTTGCAGTGGTCTCGGGCGGCAAAGACTCGATTACCCACTACGAAACGTTGGAAGCGTTCCCGTCGGCCGCTCTGGTCGAGGTGCACTTAGAGACCGGGCGCACGCATCAAATCCGTGTTCATATGGCCGCGCAACGGCATCCCTGTGTCGGGGACACCATGTACGGTGCCGACCCCACGATTTCGACGCGGCTGGGACTAACGCGGCAGTGGTTGCATGCCCATAAGCTCGGTTTTGCCCATCCCGCAACGGGCGAACAGGTCTCGTTCGAGTCGCCGTATCCGGCTGACCTTCAGGCAGCACTTGAGGTGCTTCGAGCCGACTAGGGCGCGTCAGTTATAGTCTCGTCGGCCCGCTGGCTTAGGCTGGATTTCGAAAGAATTCGGAGTGTCTTTGGCTGCCAATAACGACTCGTTTGTGCATTTGCACGTTCATAGTGAGTACTCGATGCTCGACGGAGCGGCTCGCGTCGGTCCGCTCTTGGATGCCGCTGTTGAGCAGGGCATGCCCGCGATCGCCATCACTGACCATGGCAACATGTTCGGCGCTTACGACTTCTGGAAACAGGCGACAGCCCGCGGCATCAAGCCCATTATCGGCACAGAGGCATACGTCACCCCTGGCACGTCGCGAAGAGATAAGACGCGGGTGCGTTGGGGCGGTAGCCACCAGACGCGTGATGACGTCGGTGGTAGTGGTGCTTACACCCACATGACATTGCTTGCCCAGAACAACGAAGGCATGCACAACCTCTTTCGGCTGTCGTCACGAGCATCTATTGAAGGTTTTTATTTCAAGCCTCGAATGGACCGCGAACTTCTGAGCGAGTACTCCAAGGGCATTACCGCCACAACCGGCTGTGTCGGTGGCGAAGTTCAGACGAAGCTCCGCCTTGGCCTGTACGACGAGGCGAAAATAGCCGCGGCTGAGTTCCAAGACATTTTCGGCAAAGAAAACTTCTTCGCTGAAATCATGGATCATGGCATCGATATCGAGCGCCGCACAATGCTCGATCTTCTGAAGCTCGCTAAAGAGCTCGATATGCCTCTGCTCGCGACGAACGACTTGCATTACACGCATGCTCACGATGCCACGGCACACGCCGCGCTCCTGTGCGTGCAGTCGGCATCAACGCTCGACGACCCGAACCGTTTCAAGTTCGATTCGAGCGAGTTTTACCTTAAAACGGCTGCTGAAATGCGGTCGCTGTTCCGCGAACATCCTGAAGCCTGCGACAACACGCTGCTTATTGCCGAACGCAGTGAGATCAGCTTCGAAGGCCGCGACCTCATGCCACGTTTCCCTGTTCCCGAAGGGGAGACCGAGGCGACCTGGTTCGAAAAAGAGGTCGCCCGTGGCATGAACAAACGGTTCAACAACGCACCGTCTGACGCGCACCTCGCCCAGGCGAAGTACGAGGTCGATGTCATTCAACAGATGGGGTTTCCCGGCTACTTCTTGGTGGTCGCAGACTTCATCGAATGGGCAAAGTCCCAGGGCATCCGCGTCGGACCAGGGCGTGGATCCGCCGCCGGCTCGATGGCGTCCTATGCCGTGGGCATCACAGAACTTGACCCTCTTGCGCACGGGCTAATCTTCGAGCGCTTCCTCAATCCCGAGCGTGTGTCGATGCCCGACGTCGACGTCGACTTTGACGACCGGCGCCGCGGCGAAGTCATCCGCTATGTCACCGACAAGTATGGTGACGACCGGGTTGCGCAGATCGTCACCTACGGAACGATTAAAGCCAAGCAAGCTCTTAAAGACTCCGCTCGCGTGCTCGGAATGCCGTACTCGGTCGGTGAGAAGCTGACGAAGGCGATGCCTCCCGCCATCATGGGAAAGGATATTTCCCTCGGCGACGTGCGCAATAAAGATGCGGCACGGTACAAAGAAGCCGCCGACATCCGGGGCATTCTCGATACGGACCATGAAGCGGCGAAGGTCTTCGAAACCGCTGTTGGCCTCGAGGGACTCAAGCGCCAGTGGGGTGTGCACGCCGCCGGCGTTGTGCTGTCTGCAGAGCCATTGCTCGATGTGCTTCCCATCATGCGTCGTGAAGATGACGGCGCTATCATTACCCAGTTTGATCAGCCGCCGTTGGAGAGCCTCGGCCTGATCAAGATGGACTTCTTGGGTCTTCGTAACCTCACGGTGATCGAAGATGCTCTCAAAATGATCGCTGCCAATACTGGTTCACCTTTGATCATTGAAGACCTCGATCTCGATGCCGACCAGAAGACGTACGATTTGCTGGCGCGAGGCGACACTCTCGGGGTGTTCCAGCTTGATGGCGGCCCCATGCGAGCGCTGCTCAAGCAGCTGAAACCCACCAACTTCGAAGACATCTCGGCTGTAATCGCGCTGTACCGCCCGGGTCCTATGGGCATGAACTCCCACACCAAGTACGCGCTGCGTAAGAACGGCTTGGAAGGGATCGATGCGATCCACCCCGAGCTTGAAGAGCCGCTGAAAGAAATTCTCGGCACGACCTTCGGCCTCATCGTGTACCAAGAGCAAGTGATGTCTGTGGCGCAAAAGGTCGCAGGCTTCACTCTGGGTCAAGCCGACGTTTTGCGTCGCGCAATGGGTAAGAAGAAGAAGGAAGAACTCGACAAGCAGTTCATCGGCTTCGAAACCGGAATGCTCGACAACGGCTTCAGTAAAGAGGCCGTAAAGGTCCTCTGGGAAACCCTGATGCCCTTTGCCGACTACGCCTTCAACAAGGCGCACAGCGCCGGCTATGGCGTGCTCAGCTACTGGACGGCGTACCTCAAGGCGAATTATCCCGCCGAATACATGGCAGCGCTGTTAACGAGTGTTGGTGACTCCAAAGACAAGCTGGGCATGTACTTGAGCGAGTGCCGTCGCATGGGCATCAAGGTTCTGGCGCCAGACGTTAACGAGTCGACGGTGAACTTCACCGCTGTGGCTGGCGACATCCGATTCGGTCTCGGAGCAGTGCGCAACGTGGGCGCTGCGGTTGTGGAGCAAATCGTTCGGGCGCGCACTGAAAAGGAGCGCTTCGAATCGTTCCACGATTTCTTGCGGAAGGTATCGATCCAAGTCGCCAACAAGCGCACGGTCGAGTCTCTGATCAAGTCGGGAGCCTTCGATTCGCTCGGGGCGACCCGTCGTGGCCTGTTGGAGATTCACGAAGACGCGTGCGATTCAGCCGTCAGCCTCAAACGAAACGAAGCCAACGGTCAAGTAGACCTCTTCGGCGGAATCTTCGATTTCAACGAAGACGAGGATGGCGTTCCCGAGCGGCCGGAGTGGTCGAAGCGCGACAAGCTCGCGTTTGAGCGCGAAATGCTGGGCCTGTATGTTTCTGATCACCCGCTATCGGGTCTTGAGATTCAGCTGGCGAAGCATCAAGACTTCACCATCACTGAGGTGCTTTCGGGCGACGTGGTCGCGGATGGCGAGCATGTTTCGATCGCCGGGTTGGTGACGAGTGTGCAACATCGGGTAGCCCGCAATAGCGGTAACCAGTACGGAATCGTCACCGTCGAAGACTTCGGCGGCGAAATCGACGTCATGTTCTTGGGCAAGACCTATCAAGAATTTGCGCCCGGGCTGGTCAATGACTCCATCGTCGTGGTTCGCGGTCGCGCGAGTGCTCGCGACGATGGCATGAACCTGCACGCAGTGAGCATGTTCTCGCCCGATCTAGGTGCGAGTTTGGGTTCTGGGCCGATCGTACTGACGCTAAAAGAACAGCGAGCCACGACCGAGGTTGTTTCGGGACTTGGCGAGGTCCTCATCCGTCATTCCGGAAACATCGAGGTGCGATTACGCCTCGTGCGTGACGATGTTGCGCGGGTCTTTGAGCTCCCGTATCGGGTGAAAGTTTCGGCAGATCTCTACGGAGAGTTGAAGTCGCTGCTTGGCCCGGGCTGCCTCGGCTAGGACTGCACGAAACGCGTTAGCGCTGCTCGTCGTCCGTGAGCTCGACGGGACGCATATAAGTGCGTTCGTGGTAGAGCAATGCTTCGTCTTCGGTGCCAAGGGTGCCGTGGTCGATTTCGACGACGACAATCGCATTGTTATGCACGGGATGCACTTCAATGATGTGTCCGATCGCGATCGCGGTCGCTTCCTCAAGCAGCGGGAGGCCGTGTTCGCCTGGGCTCCAGTGGTCGCCCACAAATCGCAGGTCATGATCGGCCGCCATCTTCTCGGCCAGATGACGGCTTCGCGGGCCGAGCATGTGGATAGCAACTCTGTTGCCGACGGTGATGGCAGGCCAAGAACTGGAGACTTGAGCCATGTTGAAGGTGGCTAGCGGTGGCACGGCAGCAAGCGAGGCGAGAGACGTGGCGGTGAAGCCGACAGGGTGGCCGTCGGGCGCGAGCGAAGTGATCACTGCGACGCCGGCTGCGTGTCGTCTGAAGGCGCCTTTGAAGGCGTCGATTCCGTCTGCTACTTCTGAATTTTCCATGTGCTTGCTACAACCCTAATTGGAGTAGGCGCATTCCTTGCAGATAACGAACTAGCATGGTTGAGCTATGTCGCTGAATACTATTGATCTTCGGTCCGCCGCTTTGAGTCGTGCGGAACTCACTCGTGTCATCCCTCGCGCCCAAATGGACGTGTCTGTTGCATCTGCCGCGGCCATCCAACTGATTGAGGATGTACGCGAACACGGCGAGCAAGCGTTGCTCGATCAAGCAGAGCGCCTCGATGGAGTGCTTCCTGAGCGCGTACGAATTCACGCGGATGAGATCACTCGCGCCACGCGGGCGCTCCAACCTGCCGTACGCGAGGCTCTCGAACTCGCAATCGACCGAGTGCGCACTGCGAGCAAAGCGCAGGTGCCGCCCGCGATGATGACTCAGTTGGGCGACGGCGCCGAGATTATTCAGCGCTGGCAGCCTGTCAACCGGGTCGGTCTCTACGTTCCCGGCGGCAAGGCCGTGTACCCGTCGAGTGTGATCATGAACGTCGTTCCGGCGCAGGTCGCTGGTGTCTCTTCCGTGGCCTTGGCCTCTCCGCCTCAACGAGCGTTTGGGGGAGCAGTTCACCCGACGATCCTCGGCGCCGCCGGTCTTCTTGGCGTCGATGAGGTCTACGCGATGGGCGGTGCCGGTGCGATTGGCGCGTTTGCCTATGGCGTTCAGGAGTTGGGGCTCGACCCTGTTGACATCATCACTGGTCCGGGAAATGTCTACGTAGCGGCGGCGAAACGTGCCGTTCGTGGTGTGGTTGGCATCGATTCCGAGGCCGGCCCTACCGAGATTTTGATTATCGCTGATGGTTCTGCTGATCCGCGCCTTGTTGCTGCCGACTTGTTGAGTCAAGCAGAGCACGATGAACTTGCGGCCGCCGTGCTTGTTACAGACTCAGAAGAACTTGCGGATGCCGTTCGCACGCACTTGGCCGAGCAGCTTGCCGTGACGCCGCACTCCGTTCGCGCGAGCGCCGCTCTCGACGGCCAGCAATCAGCGATCGTCCTCGTGAGCGATATGGCAGCTGCTGCCGCGCTCAGCAATGCGTATGGCCCGGAGCACCTCGAGATTCAGACGGAAGAGTCTGGTGCCGTGCTCGACATGATCGATAACGCCGGAGCAATTTTCTTGGGTGATCAGTCACCCGTGAGCTTGGGGGACTACCTCGCTGGCTCCAATCACGTGCTTCCTACAGGCGGTCAATCTCGCTTCTCTTCCGGGCTCGGGGCGTATACCTTCCTTCGCCCGCAGCAGATCATTCGCTACAGCCACGACGCTCTCCGCGAGCTGGAGCCGCACATTGTGGCGTTGAGTTCTGCTGAGGATCTTCCTGCCCACGGTTCGGCCGTGAGTGAACGATTCCGCGACCGCTAAGCGGGTACTCTTAAGGCACTATGTATTGCCCTTTTTGTAGGCATCCTGACAGCAGGGTTGTTGATTCGCGCACCAGCGATGATGGTCTTTCGATCCGTCGTCGCCGGCAGTGCCCCGAGTGCGGTCGCCGTTTCTCGACCACCGAGACCGCTTCGTTGAACGTCATCAAACGCAACGGTGTTGTCGAGTCCTTTAGCCGCGAGAAGATCGTGAGCGGCGTGCGCAAAGCGTGCCAGGGGCGCCCGGTCACGGATACTGACCTCGCAGTGCTGGCGCAGAAGGTTGAAGAGGCCATTCGTGCGACAGGCGCTGCTCAGATTGATGCCAACGAGATCGGCCTAGCGATTCTTTCGCCGCTGCGCGATCTCGACGAGGTCGCCTACTTGCGTTTCGCGAGCGTTTATCAGGCGTTTGACTCGCTCGACGATTTCGATGCTGCTATTAGCCAACTGCGGTTGGATCACGGCACCGCCTCCTAACTAAACCATCCGGTTTCGCTGTTTCCCGCCTTCTATCGCTGAGAGCACCGTTAGCTATGTACGACTTCTTTTTCCGCACTGTTCTCAAACGGCTCGACCCTGAGTTTGCTCATTCGCTGGCCTTTTCGGTGATCAAGGTGCTTCCGGTGATTGGTGTGGGCACGCTACTGCAGCGTCCGGTGGATCCTGCGCTTCAGGTGAAAGCTCTGGGGCTGACCTTTGATTCACCGTTCGGTGTCGCAGCAGGCTTCGATAAGTCGGGTTCCGGCATCCACGGGCTCGGACAATTGGGCTTCAGCCATGTTGAAGTCGGCACGATTACGGCGTTACCGCAGCCTGGCAACCCCAAGCCGCGGTTGTTTCGGCTTGTTGCCGACCGCGGAGTTATCAACCGCATGGGCTTCAATAATGCGGGGGCGTCCAAAGCCTCGATGGTGATTGAGCGCGCTCGTAAACGCCCGGGGCGCCCGATCATCGGCATCAACATTGGCAAGTCGCGCGTTGTTGCCGTCGAGGATGCCGTTGCGGACTACCTCTCGAGCACTCGTGCCCTCGCGCCGCTCGCAGACTACTTAGTGGTGAACGTCAGTTCCCCCAATACTCCGGGGCTACGTGGCCTTCAGGAGATCGACAAGCTCAAGCCGCTGTTGGTTGCGGTCAAGTCGGCTGCTGGACAGACTCCCGTGCTGGTCAAGATTGCCCCTGATGTTTCGGATGACGAGGCTCGGGCCATTGCTCAGCTTGCGGTCGACGAACTCGACGGCATCATCGCCACCAACACCACGCTGTCGCGAGAGGGCCTTGCGACCCCTGTCGACGTCGTTGAGGCCGCCGGAGCCGGGGGAGTGTCGGGCAAGCCTGTCGCGGCTCGCTCGCTCGAGCTTTTGCGCGTAATTCGCGCCGCTGTTCCCGCCGATTTCTGTGTGATTTCAGTGGGCGGCGTCGAAACGGCTGCGGATGTCGCTGAGCGTCTCCGCGAGGGAGCGACACTCGTTCAGGGCTACACAGGCTTCATTTATCGCGGCCCGTTCTGGGCGCGCTCAATCAATCGCGGTCTCTCGAAACTGTTTCGCGCAGAGAACGCTGCATAGCCGATTCCCTCAGGAACCGGCCGGCGTCGTGACTAGCTCGGGAACTGGCCGCGCTTCACCTGAGGCTTCGGCAAACGCATGATGCGCAACTGAAGCGATCGCATGGCGGCGTACCAGCGCACGCGCTCGGCGCGAGACTCACCAAATTTGGCGTTGATCAGTTTGCGCAAGCGCAGTCCGAGTAGAACGGCGTCGATTGCGGCGATGATGAAGAAGCCCCACAGGAAGAGCAAGCCGAGGGCTTGAATCGTGGGGTCGTTGATGAACGTGAGGATAATCACGGCGAACATCACGGGGACAAGCAGCTCGCCCACGTTAAAGCGCGCGTCAACGTAGTCGCGCACGAAACGCTTCTGCGGACCGCGATCGCGGATCGGCAGATATTTTTCTTCACCATTCGCCATACCTACGCGAGCTCGTTCGCGTTCGACCTGCATTTGGGCCCGAGCCGTACGCTTAGCTTCTTTGCGGTCGTTGGAGACCAGCGGGCGAAGGTTTGCGGCCTCACGTTCTTTGCGCGTGGGGGTGGGACGTCCTTTGCCGGAACTGACGCTGTCGTTCGCGTCGGAGTTCTCAGGATTGGGAGTGTTTTCGGTCGAAGATGTTTTTGCCACGGGGTTCCTTGCGTTGGTGTCAATCTAAGATTACTCGTATGACTCACACGCCGCAGCCGACGTCAGCGTCGACGACTCCCGATCCTTTGCTCGTTGCTCTAACTGAGGCTGTCGATGGCGCTTTACCGGCCACGATTGCGGAGTTGTCAACGTTGGTTCGCATCCCTTCAGTGTCATGGGATGGCTTCGATGCAGATCAGGTCGCTCGCAGTGCTGAAGCTGCGCGAGCGTTGATCGACGGCATTGGAATTTTCGACACCGTTGAGCTGGCTCAGGCGCCGATCGATGGCGACACGCTCGGGCATCCGGCTGTGCTTGCCACGCGCAAGGCGAAGAACGGAAAGCCCACCATTCTCTTGTATGCGCACCACGATGTGCAGCCTCCCGGTCAGGATGCCGATTGGGATTCGCCTCCCTTCGAGCCGACAGTGCGCGGTGATCGTCTCTACGGTCGCGGCGCGGCTGATGACAAGGCGGGGATCATGGCGCATGTTGCGGCGATCCGCGCTTTCGTCGACACCGTTGGGCCCGACTTTGATCTCGGCCTTGTTGCTTTCTTCGAGGGCGAAGAGGAGTTCGGTTCGCGGTCGTTTGCTAACTTCATCGTCGAGAACCGCGACAAGCTCGCGGCTGATGTGATCGTGGTTGCTGACTCCGACAATTGGGATGTGAACACGCCGTCGCTCACGGTCGGCCTCCGTGGCAACGTGACCTTCAAGCTTAAGGTGTCCACGTTGGCGCACGCCTCTCACTCGGGAATGTTCGGGGGAGCGGTTCCGGATGCGATGCTTGCGACCATCAAACTGCTGGCGACCCTTCACGACAAGAACGGTGCTGTCGCTGTTCAGGGGTTGACGAGTCGTGAATCCGAGACTCCGGAGTTCAGTGAAGAAAAACTTCGTCACGAGGCAGGGTTGCTCGAGGGCGTCACCTCAGTGGGTTCGGGAAGTGTGCTGAGTCGATTGTGGGACAAGCCGGCAATCACTGTTACCGGGATCGATGCGCCTAGCGTCCAGAACGCGTCAAACACGTTGGCGCCCACTGTCACAGTCAAGGTGAGTGCACGAATTGCCCCTGGACAGGATGCGGATGACGCGTTCGAAGCGCTTCGCAGCCACCTCGAATCCCACGCGCCCTTCGGTGCGCATCTCGAAATTTCCGACGTCGACACGGGTAGCCCTTTCCTCGTCGATACGAGCGGGTGGGCTGTAGACGTCGTAAAGTCAGCCATGCGCGAGGCGTGGGGAAACGAACCGCTTGAGACTGGGATTGGCGGCTCTATTCCGTTCATTTCGGATCTTGTTGAAGTTTTCCCTGATGCCCAGATTCTTGTGACTGGAGTCGAAGATCCCGAGTCGCGGGCGCACAGCCCCAACGAGTCGCTTCACCTTGGCGTTTTCAAGCGGGCTATCCTCACGGAGGCGCTGCTGCTCGCAAAGTTGGAACGTCGGGCGTAGAATTACGTCATGACTGATTCCGCTGTTGAAACTGACACCCACGGTGTTGCACTGACTGAGGCTGCCTCGAACAAGGTTCGTAGCCTCATGTCGCAAGAGGGGCGCGATGACTTGCGTCTTCGGCTTGCCGTTCAGCCGGGCGGATGCTCGGGACTCATCTATCAGCTCTACTTCGACGAGCGCTTCCTCGACGGCGACGTGAGTCGTGACTTCGGTGAGGGTGTCGAGGTGGTCGTCGACAAAATGAGTGTTCCGTACCTCGAAGGTGCGAGCATCGATTTTGAAGACACCATCGAGAAGCAGGGGTTCACTATTGACAACCCCAACGCCGAGGGCAGTTGTGCCTGTGGCGACAGTTTCCACTAATTTCATAGCAATTTTTTGAGAAGGTGCGCCGATTCGGTGCACCTTTTCGCTTGTGCGGGGCGAGCCGGTAATCACTACCCCCTCTCGCTGCATATACACTGGAAAGGTATTAGTCCGTGTTCTTCGAGAGGTCACAGGTGCGCTCTAACCGCCGAATTCGATTGGCAGCGATTCCACTCGCTCTGGTTACGATGTTGGTCCTGACCGGCTGTACTCAGGACCAGTTGCAGGGATATTTGCCAGGAAGTCCAGACACCACCAACCACACGAGTAGCGTGATTGGCCTCTGGGTCACATCGTGGATCGTTCTGCTGGTCGTTGGTGTCATCACCTGGGGCCTCATCATCTGGGCAGCGGTTGTGTACCGCCGTCGTCGCGGACAGACCGGTCTTCCGGTCCAGCTCCGTTACAACATGCCGATTGAGATCTTCTACACGGTTGTACCGCTCATCTTGGTTCTGGGCTTCTTCGCCTTCACCGCGCGTGACCAGGCGGCTATTGAAGCTGTTGAAGTTAACCCGGATGTTCAGATTGAGGTCATTGGAAAGCGCTGGGCGTGGGACTTCAACTACATTGACGAAAACGTCTACAGCCCCGGTGTTCAAGCAGACTTCAACCCGGATGGCACCATCAACGTTGACTCGTTGCCCCAACTGGTTCTCCCTGTCGACAAGAAGGTCGAGATCAAGGTTGAGGCGCGCGACGTCGCTCACTCGTTCTGGGTCGTGGACTTCTTGTACAAGAAGGACATGCTGCCAGGCAAGACCAACTACATGTACTTCATCCCCACCAAGGAAGGCACCTATCAGGGCAAGTGCGCTGAGCTGTGTGGTGAATACCACTCGCTCATGCTCTTCACTGTGAAGGTCGTCTCCGAGGCTGAGTACGAGGACTACATTGACGCCCAGCGTGCTGCTGGCTTCGAGGGTCAACTCGGTCTCGATTACAACGTCAACCAGAACTTGCCCGGCAACGGCAGCAGCGACGAGGAATAGGGCTCATGAGCGTCGAACGTAAGGGCAACGTCTTGGTGAACTGGATCACCTCGACCGACCACAAAACAATCGGGTACATGTACCTGATCACTTCTTTCTTCTACTTCCTTCTCGGCGGTGTGATGGCGCTTGTCATCCGCGCCCAGCTCTTTGAGCCGGGACTGTCGATCGTGGCAACGGGTGAGCAGTACAACCAGTTGTTCACCATGCACGGCACGATCATGTTGCTGATGTTTGCTACCCCGTTGTTTGCTGGGTTCGCGAACGTACTCATGCCGCTTCAGATCGGTGCTCCCGACGTTGCCTTCCCGCGACTGAACGCATTCGCCTACTGGCTCTACAGCTTCGGTTCGCTGATTGCTGTCGCTGGATTCCTCACCCCGCAGGGCGCGGCATCATTCGGCTGGTTCGCCTACGCACCGCTTTCCAGCACCACGTTCTCCCCGGGAATCGGTGGAAACCTCTGGGTATTCGGTCTCGCGATGAGCGGTTTCGGTACCATCTTGGGTGGCGTGAACTTCATCACTACGATCATCACGATGCGCGCTCCTGGCATGACGATGTTCCGCATGCCGATCTTCACCTGGAACACCCTCGTGACGTCGCTGCTGATCCTGATGGCGTTCCCCGTTTTGGCCGCGGCCATGTTTGGTCTCGGTGCTGACCGGGTGTTCGACGCTCATATCTATGACCCCGCCAATGGTGGAGTTCTGTTGTGGCAGCATCTCTTCTGGTTCTTCGGCCACCCCGAGGTGTACATCATTGCGCTTCCGTTCTTCGGAATCGTCTCTGAAGTATTCCCGGTCTTCAGCCGCAAGCCGATCTTCGGATACACCACTCTGGTCTACGCAACAATCTCGATTGCTGCGCTGTCCGTAACGGTGTGGGCTCACCACATGTACGTCACGGGCTCTGTGTTGCTCCCGTTCTTCTCTCTGATGACAATGCTTATCGCAGTGCCTACAGGGGTGAAGATCTTCAACTGGGTTGGCACAATGTGGCGGGGCTCCATCACGTTCGAAACGCCAATGCTCTGGGCTATTGGCTTCCTCGTGACCTTCACTTTCGGTGGACTCACCGGTGTTATCCTCGCTAGCCCGCCGCTCGACTTCCACGTCTCTGACACGTACTTCGTTGTGGCTCACTTCCACTACGTCGTATTTGGAACCGTCGTGTTCGCCATGTTCAGCGGTTTCTACTTCTGGTGGCCCAAGTGGACCGGCAAGATGCTCAACGAGCGTCTCGGCAAGATTCACTTCTGGTTGCTTTTCATCGGCTTCCACATGACGTTCCTCATCCAGCACTGGGCCGGTGTAGTCGCGCTTCCGCGTCGTTACCGCACCTACCTTGCTGAAGATGGTGTTACGTGGATGAACCAGGTGTCAACCATCGGTGCGTTCATCCTCGCAGTGTCGATGATCCCGTTCCTCTTCAACGTGTACATGACCACGCGCAAGGCGCCTAAGGTCACTGTCAACGACCCATGGGGCTACGGACGCTCGCTCGAGTGGGCCACAAGCTGCCCGCCTCCGCGACACAACTTCACGTCGATCCCACGAATTCGTTCAGAATCTCCGGCATTCGACCTCAACCACCCCGAAGCGGGTATCCCTGTTGGCATCGGTCCAGGCAAGGATGCGCCTGACGCACCGGTCTACGACCTCGCAGACGAGAAGGTGAAGTAACCGATGAATGCAAACGTCAAGCTCTACTGGATTCTGACCGTCTTCTTCCTTCTCCTCTCAGGGCTGTACACGGTGTGGTCGCTACTGGACGCAAGTCACCAGCGCATCGAGTGGGTGGGCACCATTGCTCTCCTGCTGAGCGGGCTCCTGTTCCTTCTCATCGGTTTCTACCTGAGCAAGGTGCACGCAGCTCAGGGCGGCGAACTCGCTGAGGATCGCCTCGACGCCAATATCGAAGATGGCGACGCCGAGCAAGGGCACTACAGCCCGTGGAGCTGGTGGCCGATCGTTCTCGCCGGCGCTGCTTCGCTCGTGTTCCTGGGCGTTGCCATTGGAGCCTGGATTGCATTCATCGGCGGAGGTATCCTCGTCGTTAGCCTCGTAGGGTGGACGTATGAGTACTACCGCGGATACTTCGCCCGCTAAGTCGGTGCAGATTCGCCCTGCCACCGCCAACGACGCTGCCTCAGTGTTCGAGTTGCTCAAGCAACTCGGAACTGAGTACGCACCGGACCGGTCGGCATTTGACTCCGCATTTGTACATGCTGTCGATGACCGGGCGACAACGCTCCTCCTCGTTGCCGAGAAATCGGAAAGTGCCGTCGTCGGCTACGCTTTCGCGACGATTGCGCACCTGCTGCACACCAACGGCAGCTCCGCTCAACTACAGGAGCTCGTTGTTGATAGCACTGTTCAGAGCACCGGAATCGGTACGCGACTAGTGGAAGCTGTCGAGGCTGTATGTCTCGAGCGTGGCGTGCGCCAGCTCACGGTGCCCAGCCGCGGCTCTGCAGACTTCTTTGAGCGCATCGGCTACATGTCGACGGCGGACTTTCTCAAGCGCGTCTTTTAGTAACTCCACGGGACTCTAGCGTCCCCAACTGCGTCCGCGCCGTCTTTTGCTTCCGTGGAAGTCTGTGCCCGGATCACTGTTGGGTGTTGGGTGTCGGGTGCTGGGGCTCAGGATGCTCACGGGGCGACGCGACTTTGGAATCGGCGTCGCGGCCGGCCACACATGCCACGTCAATAGGCCACTAGGGGCTGCAGAGGGTTGCTTCCGAGCTGCGCAGAGGCCCGTGGCGCCGTGCCGTCTCCCCGGTCGGGCCGTGCCGGGCCATGCCATGCGAGGCCAGGCCATGCGAGGCCATGCGAGGCCATGCCATGCCATGCCATGCGATGCTGCCTGCTGTGTCGAACCGTGTCGGGTTGCGCCAGGCCGTGCAGTAGTGCGAGGCCGTGCCAGGCCGTGCCGTGCCAGGCCGTGCCCAGTTCCCTGTGTGCCGCACTCTGCGTCTGCGCGTATGGGAGCGATGCGGCACGCGTGCGGTGACGACAGGGGAAATCCAGCCCCGGCTACCGAGGTGTCCGATCGGCGCCAGAGCGTTTCTGGCGTCGCGGACTAATCGCGTCGCGGATTGACCGCATAGACAATCAGATCAGGTCTCCGAAGCTGTTCCGCGGGCTAGTTAGCAACCGCACGGGTGGAGCAGCAGTCCCTCACTCCGGCAGTCCGGCGGCCTGGCTGAGCAGCGTTGAGCCGCCGTCGCCGGCCATGGCGTGAGCGAGTCGGCGCACGGTGACGTGTGCGGTGGAGCGGACTCCTGCCGGCCCGCGGTGGGGGAGCAACCGGCGCGGCATCCGAGTGCCTAAACGAGTGTGGGCCCCGCCGAAATGAATTCGGCGAGGCCCACAGCAGTCGTAGCGGGGAGCAGCTTTAGTGGTGCTCATCCTTGGACTGTTCGATTTCCTTCTGCGAGACCGGCGCGATGCGGTCTTCGAAGAACCAGCGAGACACTGACGCTCGGAACTTCTGTCCGACGGTGATGCGGCCTTGAGCATCCGGACGCACCATGAGCGGCTTGTAGTCGTCGTAGCTGACGAGCTTCCACAGTTCGTAGTCGTCGAGCTGCTCGTGCACCTCAATGTATTCACCGTGCGGCAGGCGCACAATACGACCCGACTCGTAACCGTGAAGAGCGATCTCGCGGTCCTTCTTCTGGAGCCCGATGCACACACGCTTCGTGAGGAAGTACGCAATGATCGGCCCGAAGATAAGGAGAGCCTGGCAGGAGTGGATAACGCCTTCGATAGATAACTTGAAGTGAGTTGCTATGAGGTCAGAGCTCGCGGCGGCCCAGAGGACTGCGTAGAACGTGACGCCGGCTGCACCGATAGCGGTACGGGTCGGAGCGTTACGGGGACGGTCAGCGATGTGGTGCTCACGCTTGTCGCCCGTAACCCACGCCTCGATGAAGGGGTAGAAGGCCACGATGGCAATGAAGAGTCCCAGAATCACCAGCGGCGCGATGATGTTGAACGACCACGTGAAGCCGAACCACTCGGTTTCCCACCCCGGCGGAACGAGTCGGAGAGCGCCGTCGGCGAATCCGATGTACCAGTCAGGTTGGGTACCTGCCGAAACAGGGGAGGGGTCGTAGGGGCCGTAGACCCACACGGGGTTGATCGAGAACGTGGATGCGATCAGCGTGATGACACCGAAGATGATGAAGAAGAATCCACCAGCCTTCGCAGCGAAGCCAGGCATGACGGGCGAACCGACGACGTTGTCGTTGGTGCGACCGGGGCCAGCGAACTGGGTGTGCTTGTTGATCACGAGCAGCAGCATGTGAATACCGATTGCAGCGATGATGATCGCCGGCAGCAGCATGATGTGCAGGATGTACAAGCGACTGACGATGTCGACGCCGGGGAACTCTCCACCAAACAGCAGGTAAGAGATCCACGTGCCGATGACCGGGATTCCCTTGACCATTCCGTCGATGATGCGCAGACCGTTACCGGAAAGCAGGTCGTCGGGGAGCGAGTAGCCGGTGAAGCCCTCTGCCATGGCGAGTACGAAGAGTACGAAGCCGATGAACCAGTTGATCTCACGCGGCTTGCGGAACGCGCCGGTGAAGTACACGCGGAGCATGTGCAGACCGATCGAGGCCACGAACAGCAGCGCTGCCCAGTGGTGGATCTGGCGCATCAAGAGTCCGCCGCGGATGTCGAAGGAGATGTCTAGTGTCGACGCCATGGCGGCTGACATTTCGATTCCCTTGAGCGGTGCGTAAGAACCCTCGTAGTGGACTTCAACCATCGACGCTTCGAAGAAGAACGTCAGGAACGTTCCCGAAAGAAGAATCACGATGAAGCTGTAGAGAGCAACCTCTCCGAGCATGAACGACCAGTGGTCGGGGAAGATCTTGCGACCTACCTCTTTGACGAGCCCAGAAATGCTGGTGCGCTCGTCAATGTAGTTGGCTGCAGCTCCCGTGAAACGCTGTCCGCGTGTCTTGGGCTGTGCGTCCTGGGTGGGGGTGGTTGTCATAGCTTGCGCTCCCAGAAGCTTGGTCCGATGGGCTCAGTGAAGTCGCTCTTAGCGATGAGGTAGCCCTCTGAGTCGACCGTGATCGGCAATTGCGGAAGTGGACGCTTCGCTGGGCCGAAGATCACGGCTGCTTCGCGCTTGATGTCGAACTGTGATTGGTGGCACGGGCACAGCAAGTGATGCGTCTGCTGTTCGTAGAGAGCCACCGGGCATCCAACGTGGGTGCAAATTTTGGAGTAGGCGACGATGCCGTCGTAGTTCCAGTCTTCGCGACCCTCCGAGACCTCGAGGTCTTCAGGCTTGAGGCGAACGAGGAGAACGGAGGCTTTCGCCTTCTCCTCGATGCGGTGCTCAGAGTCGTTGAGGCCTTCAGGGATCACTTGGAAGGCTGAACCAATGGTGAGGTCCGATGCCTTGATGGGGGTTCCGCTGGGGTCACGCGTCAAGCGCATGCCCTCTTCCCAGAAGGTGTGCTTGAGAAGAGCTACCGGGTCGTCAGCCGGAGCTAGGTCACGGAACAGCACGATCGCGGGAAGCGGGGTGACAACGAGGGCACCGATGAGGGAGCGACGCAACAGGGTGCGACGGCCGAATCCGGAGTCTTTGTTGCCGAGAGTGAACACCTCGACGGCTTTGGCGCGAGTTTCTTCGCTGCCTCGCGTGCCGTGGCGCTGCTCAACAAGGTCGTGACCCTGCATAAGAGCCTTGGACCAGTGAACGGCACCGATGCCGATACCGAGCAGCCCCAGTGTTATGCCGAGACCCAGGAACAGGGTGTTGTTACGCACCGACTGCATATTTCCTGGCTCAATTGGGAACACGAAGTAAGCGACAACGGCAAGCACACTTCCCACAATGGAAAGGAGGAACAGCGTCGAAACGTGGCGTTCCTGTTGCTTGTCGACCTTGGGGTCGAGATCCGTTACGCGGGGGCGATGCGGGGGAAACCCAGGGTTGGGCACCTCGTCGGTTGCGACGACGGCGGTACCTGCGCTGTGCGCAGGAGCCCCGTGCTGCTCGACGTCCTTACCCGCAGCGGTGCTGCCGGCGGTATCGCCGTGGTCGTCTGCCATTCTTATCCCTTCAACCGTCCGCTGTACAGCGGTCGCTAACTAGTTTGATTTAGCCGTGAGCCAGACCGTGATTGCCACGATCGCGCCAAGGCCGAAGATCCAGATGAACAGTCCCTCAGACACGGGGCCAAGTGATCCAAGCGTGAATCCACCAACAGAGGGCGTCTCATCGAGGTACTTGAGGTACGTGATGATGTCGGCCTTTTCTTCAGGCGTGAGGTTGGTGTCATTGAACACGGGCATGTTCTGCGGGCCGGTGAGCATTGCCTCGTAGGCGTGCTTTGGGGTTACATCAGCGAGCGCGGGAGCAAACTTGCCCTCGGTGAGCGCTCCACCAGCACCGGCAACGTTGTGGCACATTGCGCAGTTGATGCGGAATAGTTCGGCACCATTGGAAACGTCGTAGCCATCACCTGTGAGGTACATGTCGGCGGGAATTGCGGGGCCGGGGCCCTGCGAAGCGACGTAAACGGAGAGAGCCTGGATCTGCTCCTCAGTGAACTGCACGGGCTTTACTTCACCCTGCGGTCCGGAGAACGCGAGGGGCATGCGACCCGTTCCCACTTGGAAGTCAGTCGCCGCGGCGCCTACACCGATGAGAGTGGGGCCTTGAGTCGTGCCCTCGAGATCTAGACCGTGACACGTTGCACAGTTTGCAGCGAAGAGCTTTCCGCCTTCTTCGACAAGAGCTTCGGCGGATGCGCTGGTCTCTGCCGTTGCACTCGAGGTGAACAGCGCGTACGCGCCGCCCGTTCCCAGAAGACCGACGAGCAGGAGGGCTACAGTCGCAAGAGGATGGCGTCGACCGACAGGTTGTGACCTGCGTGACGCGCGAGCTGCCTTGGTGGCCATTACGTCTATTCCGTTTCTTATTTGAGCACGTAGATGATGAGGAAGAGGCCAATCCACACTACGTCGACAAAGTGCCAGTAGTAGGAAACAACGATTGCGCTCGTTGCCTCTTTGTGTCCGAAGCTCTTGACAGCGAATCCGCGGCCGAGAACCAGCAAGAAGGCGATGAGGCCACCGGCGACGTGGAGTCCGTGGAATCCGGTGGTGATGTAGAAGGCCGAGCCGTAGGAGTCGCTCGAAAGGCTCACGTGTTCAGAAACCAGCGTTGCGTACTCGAAAACCTGACCGGTTACGAAGACAGCACCCATGGAGTAGGTAAGGAAGAACCATTCCGTCATGCCCCACTTGCGCATGTCGAAGAGCTTGCCTGTGCGACGCACTTGCATGCGCTCAGCGGCGAAGACGCCGAACTGGCACGTGACCGACGAGAGCACGAGGATGATCGTGATCGTGGTCGCAAATGGCACATTGAGCTTGGCGGTCTGCTCCGCCCACAATTCGGGGGACGTCGACTTCAGAGTGAAGTAGATGGCGAAAAGGCCGGCGAAGAACATCACCTCGCTACCAAGCCAAACGATGGTACCGACCGCAACAGTGTTCGGTCGCTGGACAGACTGGGCTCCAAGAGAGCGGTTGAGGGCAGCTGTGGTCACGTATCTATTATGGCTGATAACTCGGCGTTAGTTTTTCAATCCCCGGCCTGTCGGTTCAGGATCGGTAGGATTTCACTCATGTCTTCATCCCCAACTTGGCCAGAAATCCTTACGACGCTTGTTTCCCGCACCGATTTGTCGATTAGTCAGGCTGAGTGGGCGATGAAATCCGTGATGAACGGAGAAGCAACATCCGCTCAATTAGCAGCGATGTTGATCGCCCTACGCATCAAGGGCGAGACCGTTGACGAGATTGTTGGTTTTCGCGATGCTGCGTTGGCCAGCGCCGTGCCGTTGCCCGTGGATCCCATGGCGTTGGACATCGTCGGTACCGGTGGCGACCCCTACGGCGCCGTGCTGAACATCTCATCCGTTGCCTCGATCATCGCGGCAGCGGGGGACGTGCCAGTGATTAAGCACGGCAATCGTGCCGCGAGCAGCAAGAGCGGAGCATCCGATGTTCTGAGCGCGCTGGGGCTCAAGCTGGATCTCACGCCCGAGCGAGTAGCCGAAGTGCTAGCCGAGGTGGGCATCACGTTCGTTTACGCTGCGCTGTTCCACCCCGGTTTTGCACATGCCGGCCCGACACGGCGCGAGCTAGGAATCCCGACGCTGTTCAACATTCTTGGTCCGCTCTGCAACCCCGCCCGCCCGCAAGCCTCGGCGGTCGGTGTCGGCAGCCGCGAACGTGTCAGTCTCCTCGTCGGAGTGTTCCAGACTCGCGGAGCGACGGCGCTGGTTTACCGCGGTGACGATGGAATCGACAAACTGACCACCACGGGGCACAGCCACGTCTGGGAAGTGTCGCGCGGTTTCGTTACCGAACACGATCTTGACCCGCTGGAGTTGGGTATCCCGCGGGCGCCGATCGAGGCGCTACTGGGCAAGGATCCCGAGTACAACGCCCAGGTCATCCGCTCGATACTCGCTGGCGAAAAGTCGCCGGCGCGTGACGTTGTGTTGCTGAACGCCGCGGCAGGCTTCGCCTCGTTCGAGCTGGCGAAGGATCCCGAGCAGAGTCAGCGTCCGCTGCTGGCACGCTTGAAAGAACAACTTGAGCGCGCCGAGCACGTCGTGGATTCAGGGCTTGCCGCGAGCAAGCTCGACGAGTGGGTCGCTGCCACCAACCGCTAGAACCGCCTAGTCGGTGTCTTCGTTGACCCAATCCAGAGTTTTCGTGATGGCCTTCTTCCAATTGCGGATGAGGCGCTCACGTTCGGCATCGTCCATCGTCGGTTCCCACCGCTCGCCCTCGCTCCAGCGATCGCGCAGCTCATCGAGGCCACTCCAATAGTCGACCGCAAGGCCCGCAGCGTAGGCAGCGCCCAATGCTGTCGTCTCTGCGACCTCAGGTCGGATGACCGGCATGTTGAGGATGTCCGCTTGAAATTGCATGAGCGCGGAATTGGCGACCATGCCACCATCTACCCGCAACTCTGTCATCGCAACATCGGCATCCGCATTGGCGGCTTCGATGACGTCGCTGGTCTGGAACGCAGTGGCTTCGAGCGCGGCGCGAGCTATGTGGCCCTTGTTGGCGAAACGAGTGAGTCCGAGAATCGCTCCCCGGGCATCCGGACGCCAATGAGGCGCAAAGAGGCCAGAGAAGGCTGGCACAAAGTAGACGCCACCATTGTCGTCGACTGAGGCGGCGAGGGTCTCAACCTCTTCAGACCGAGAAATGATGCCGAGATTGTCACGCAGCCACTGAATGAGTGAACCCGTCACGGCAATCGAGCCTTCGATGGCGTAGCGGGGTGCATCATCGCCGAGCTGATAGGCGAGCGTCGTGATGAGGCCGTTTTCGGAATGCACGATGTCAGTGCCCGTGTTGGTCAGCAGAAAGTTGCCTGTGCCGTAAGTGTTTTTCGATTCGCCGGCGTCGAACGCAGCCTGCCCGAAGGTCGCGGCCTGCTGGTCGCCCAAAATGCCAGCAACGGGCACCTCGCGCAGCAAACTCGACGTGGAAACGGTGCCGTAGACCTCGGAAGAACTGCGGATGTCGGGCATGAGCGACGCAGGAATGCCCAGCTCGGAAAGGATGTCGTCGCTCCACGTGCGGGTTTCGAGATCCATGAGCAGCGTGCGGCTCGCATTAGTGACGTCGGTGGCGTGAACTCCGCCGTCAGGCCCACCGGTGAGATTCCACAACAGCCAGGTGTCGGGGGTTCCGAAGGCAAGCTCGCCCGCCTCGGCACGCTCACGAACTCCGTCGACGTTCTCAAGCATCCACACAATTTTGGATGCTGAAAAATAGGTGGCGAGGGGCAGCCCGGTGATCTTTTTGAACTTGTTGGTGTCGCCGTCCGCAATGCGATCGATGATCGCCTGGGTGCGGGTGTCTTGCCAGACGATGGCGTTGTAGACGGGCTTGCCGGTCGCGCGGTCCCAGATGATGGCCGTTTCGCGCTGATTAGTGATGCCGACAGCGGCAATGCTGTGGCGCGTGACGTTCGCTTTGGAGAGTGCCTGACCAATTACTTCTCGAGTGTTGTTCCAAATTTGGGCGGCATCGTGCTCGACCCAACCCGCTTTCGGGAAAATCTGGTCATGCTCAAGCTGGCCAGAGGTGACCGGCTTGCCATCGTGATCGAAGATGATCGCACGGGTGCTGGTGGTGCCCTGATCGATCGAGAGTATGTAGTTCACCGGTTCTCCTTGGTTCTCACTCATTAGACGGCATCAACGTAAAGCCAGGCGCCATTTTCGCGCAGAAATCTGCTGTTCTCGTGTTGCTGGTCGGCTCCGCCATCGAAGCGATAGTGGGCCCGAAACTCGACAGTACCCGCCGTGTCGAACATGCTGCCGCCCGTGCGCGCGACGATATCGAGACGGTACCAGCGCACATCCGGATCAAGCTCCAGCGTTGTCGGGCGGGTAGACGAATGCCAGGTCTTCAGGAGGTAATCGGTTTCGCCACGCACGTAGGCGCTATAGCGCGAACGCATCAGCCGTTCAGCGGTGGGGGCCAGTGCCTCACCGCGATGGAAGCGGCCGCAACAATCGTCGTAGGTTTCGGACGATTGGCACGGGCATGCGTTCATCCCCCCAGCGTAACTAGTTGCCGTGCAGTGCGCTTCTCTCGCGGCGGCTCAACCGGGTTTCGCCGGGACGCAACAATGGTCGGTCGCTCAGAGAAGCGGCCGACCATCGTTGTAGTGCTGAGCGTTAGCTGTGTCCTATCGGAAGGCGGCGTTCGAAGAGACGGCCGCGGATAGATTCTGGTTCGATCAGGATGTAGACAAATGACTCGATGGGAACCCAATCGGGGAGGGTCTTCAGCGCCTGAGCAGTCACCTGAGATGCATCGTCAAGAACCGTTGCCAGCCCTCTGACTACGACGCTCCACACGTCGTCAGGAGTCTTCACATCGACTTCAAAAGCCACATGCATGTTCTCGGTGAGCTCGTGAAGTTTTGAGCCTGACGCAGTGCGAAACAGGATCGTCTTCTTGTCGCAGTAGTAGTTGACCGGGAAGATATCCGGCCGCCCATCATTGCTCAGAGCGAGATGACCGAAGCTCTTGCTGGCAAGCAGATCCAGACTTGCCTGATCGGACAACTCGACGACCGGTCCCTGTGGAGACCAGCCGGCCTCCGTCATGTCATGAGACATTGCTGACCTCCGGACGAACAATGATCTTCACGGCGGTCTCCTTGTGATCGATAAGGGTCATGAAGCCCTCGTCGATGAGCTTGTCGAGATGAATCCGACCGGTGATGAACGGTTCAAGATTGACCTTGCCATCCTGAACGAGCTTGATGGTTGCGGGGTGATCATGCGCGTAGGCAATCGTGCCGCGCAGGTCGATCTCTTTGAGTACGAGCTTTTGCATATCGAGTTGCGCCGGGTGACCCCAGATGGAGACGTTCACAATTACGCCAGTCGGCTTCACCGCATCAAAAAGCTGGTCGAGTACGGCGTTGATGCTCGAGCACTCGAATGCGACGTCGGCGCCGACTCCGTTGGTCAATTCCATGACTCTGGCTACGGCATCCTCAACACTGGGATCGATCACGTGATCGGCGACCCCCGTCGAGAGCGCCATTTCGCGGCGCGCTGTGCCTGGCTCAGACATGATGACGGTGATTCCTTCGGCGGAGAGCACGGCGGCGAGCAGAAGACCGATAGGGCCACCGCCACCGATGAACGCGACATCTCCGGCTTTAGCGCCACTGCGCACGAACGCGTGATGGCCGACAGCAAGGGGTTCGATGAGCGCGGCCTGATCGAGGGGGATGTCACCGATCGGGTGAACCCAGCGACGTTCGACGACGATCTTTTCACTCAAGCCACCGCCCCCACCAGCCAGCCCGATGAAGCCCATTTTGGTGCAGAGGTTGTAGTTGCCGGCGCGACAGGGGGCGCACTCGCCGCACACAAAGTACGGCTCCACGACAACGTTCTCTCCGACCGTGAGGTCGGTGACCCCTTCGCCAAGAGCAGTTATTGTTCCCGAGAATTCGTGACCCATAGTCACGGGAACTTCTTCGTGAGTCAGTGGGTGCGGATGCCCCGCTGCTGGGATGAAGATCGGGCCTTCGAGATATTCGTGAAGGTCTGTGCCGCAGATGCCGCACCACGCGACATCAATAGCGACTGCGCCGGGCCGAAGCTCTGGTTCCGGAATGTCATCGATGCGGATGTCTTTGCGTCCGTGGAAACGTGCTGCCTTCATGATTTTCTTCTTTCTCCTGAGCGATTAAGGGTTGGTTGTCAGTTGCAAGGTCGAATTGCTAAACGAGCCACGGCATTTTCTGCACAATGCTGAGGCGCTTCCACGCCCGGCCAACGCCCCAGGTATCCCCGGCTGACAGAACAGCGATGGTGATGAGTGCGAGGGCGTAGATGATGTGGTAATCCACCAGCGGGTTAGTGGAGCCGGCGTTCGCGGCGAACGGCCACTCCGCCAGATACATCAGGAGCATCATGATGGTTCCGGCGACGGCACTGATGCGTAGGCCTATGCCCAGCATCACTGCGACACCGATTCCGATCATCCCGAGCATAAAAAGAATGTCGGAGGCGGGGCTCGCGATTGCGGCAAACGCCGGTTTTAGAGGGCCGACAACCGCGTCACCGGTCAAGAAACCCTGACTCGGGCCGCCCCCATTGATCCATGCTCGTTCGGCCGGGGTAGAAAAACCGAGCCCGAAGGTCTTATCGAGGAACGCCCACAGGAAGAGGAATCCTGTGGCAAGGCGCAACGCTGCCAGAACGCGACGACCGGTGACGGAGATTACGAGATCGCTCTCGAGTGCCACCGCCTTCGGCGTCTCGTGGAGCGATTTAGTGGGGGCGGTGGCTGGGCGTGTAGTCATCGTCGTGCTCCTTCAGGGATGGGTGATAGCGAAGCCGGGTGGCTTCTGCTCGGTTTAGGCCGAGACGTATTCTTTGACAGCGACGGTGATGTCCTTGAGCGCCTTCTTGGCATCAGCAAAGAGCATCCCCGTCTTGGGATCGGTGAACAGTGGATTCGTGATGCCCGCATAGCCAGGCCGCATCGACCGCTTGATGACGACAACGGCTTTGGCATGATCAGCGTCGAGAATGGGCATTCCGGAGACGGCATTGCCCGGCTTTCGAGCATCCGGGTTGCAGACGTCATTGGCGCCGATTACGAGAGCAACATCGCAGTTATCGAATGCTGCATTTGCCTCGTCGAGCTGGAGCATTTGTTCGTAGGGCACGTTGGCTTCGGCCAGCAGCACATTCATGTGGCCTGGCATACGGCCGGCAACCGGGTGAATCGCGTATTTGACGTCGATGTTGTGGGCCATGAGCAGAGCGGCGAGCTCCGCGACTTCATGTTGGGCTTGGGCGGCGGCGAGTCCGTAGCCGGGCACGATCAGCACGTGTTGCGCATAGGCAAGCTGAATGGCGACATCATCGGAGGTGAGGCTTCGCACATTGGTGAGATCCGCATCCGCTGGTCCTGCCGTCGCCGTAGCCTCGCCAGTGCCGAAGCCGCCGACGATGATCGAGAGCACGGAGCGATTCATCGCTTGCGCCATCTGCAGCGTCAGAATGGTGCCCGCTGCGCCGACCAGAGCACCCGCGATGATGAGCGCCTGATTGTCGATCGCAAAGCCAGCCATGGCTACGGCGAGGCCGGTCAGGGCGTTGAGGAGCGAAACGACGACGGGAGCATCGGCGCCACCGATCGCCAGCACCATAAGAATGCCGAGGACGAGTGCGGTCACGAGCACCACTAGGAGCAACAGTGTGTTGTGGGGAAGCATCACTGCCGCAACACTCGCACCGAGCGCGATCGCCGCGACGAGCGCGTTGAGCAGGCGGGAGCCGGGGAACGTCACGGGATTGCCGGGGATGATGCCCTGGAGCTTTCCAGCCGCGATCAGCGAGCCGGAGAAGGTAATGGAGCCAATGAGGACATCGAGCACGACGGGGATAGAGACCGTCAATTCGAGGGGATCGGCACTCGTCGCGAGAATGAACGCGGCAAAGGCGATTGCGGCAGCCGCGCTGCCTCCGACGGCGTTGAACACGCTCACGAGCTGAGGGACATCGGTCATTTTTACGGTGCGAGCACGGTACACCCCGAACACTGCACCGACGAGCACGCCCGCAGTGAGGGCAACCCACGCAATCCATTCGCCGCCATCGACAACGAGGGCAAGCATGATCGTCGCTAGGACGGCAATAATCATGCCGACAGCAGAGATGCGGTTACCGTTTCGGGCGGTCGCGGGTGCCCGCATCATGTGAAGGCCGACGACGAAGAGCGACGCCGACAGTAAGTAGAGAATTCCGACGAGAAACTCGAAGCCGGTCATGATGCGTCCTCCGTGGTGCTGCTGGTTTCAGCGGTCTTGGGCGGCGTCGGCCTCGTGAACATTTTCAGAATCCGGTCAGTGACGACATAGCCTCCGAAGACGTTCGCGGCCGCGAAGGCACCCGCAATGAAGGTCAGGATGTAGCCGGTAGGGGAATCAGCGAGCGATGCCGTGACAACGGCACCAGCGATCACGACCCCGTGGATGGCATTTGATCCCGACATCATCGGGGTGTGCAGGGTCGAGGGAATCTTGCCGATCACTTCAACGCCCACGAGAAGCGCGAGAACGAAGATGGCGAGATTGCTGTACAGGGTTTCCATCAGTTGGCCTGAGCTTTCAGAGGTTCGGTGGAGCCGAGCGGCTCAAGATTGAGGGCTGTACGCACGGTGGCACTCGTGACCTCTCCTGCATGGGAAACGACGATGGCGCTGTGGACTTCGTCGCTGGGATCGATCGCGATTGCGCCTTCAGGGGCGAGCGCTTCGAGAACAGCAGCGACGTTTCGGCCGTACATCAGAGACGACGAGGCAGGAAGGTCGGCGGCAAGGTTGCCGGCGCCGACGACTACGACGCCATTTACGGTCGTTGAGGATTCACCATCGCTCGAGCCGAATACGTTGCCGCCCTTGTCGCTGGCGCCAAGGTCGACGCACACCGTGCCGGGCTTCAGCGCGGCGAGAGTGTCTTGCGAGACCAGCAGCGGGGGAGTGCGACCCGGCACCTTTGCGGTCGTAATGATGATGTCAAAGCTCACGAGGGCATCCGCAAGTTCTTTCTGCTGGACGGCTTGCTCAGCCGCAGTCATCGGTCGGGCATAGCCGCCCTCTCCGGCGCCAGCAGCTACCGAGGACGTGAGAAATTTAGCTCCGAGCGACTCGACCTCGGTGCGGGATGCTTCCCGCACGTCGTAGCCCGTAACGACAGCACCAAGTCGCTTCACCGTGGCGATTGCTTGGAGTCCGGCGACGCCGGTGCCAATGACGATTGCCTTCGCCGGAGTTGCAGTACCGGATGCCGTGATCATCATCGGGAGGTAGCGTCCGAATTTTTCGGCGGCCACGATAGCCGCGCGGTAGCCCGCAGCGCTTGACTGCGAACTCAGAGCATCCATCGATTGGGCACGGCTGAGCGTTCGGGGGAGAAGCTCTAGCGCTACGAGAGTGATTCCCTGGCCAGCAAGTGCTGACACTCGGCTGAGATTGTTCAGCGGGTCGAGAAGGCCGATAACGGTCCGCCCCGCGGCGAGACCGTCAGTAACATCCGACGAGGGAAGCGAGAGAGAAGCGAGTACATCGCACGTAGCGATTATCTGAGACGAGGTAGTGAGGGTGGCTCCGGCGGCGACGTAGTTTTCATCGGTAAAGCTCGCCCCGGATCCGCACCCCGCTTCGACGAGCACTGTGAAGCCCGCGTGAACGAGGTGTTTGGTCGCGGTTGGATCAAGAGCGACCCGATGCTCGCGCGAGTTTTGTTCGGAGAGAACCCCGATGGTGAGGCTTGTACCTGAGCTGGACATTGCCATCCTTGGTCGAAACGGAACAAATTCCGTTGCCAAGGTCTGGAGCAACTACTTAAAGCGTACACCCGGGCTTATGACCGGATTCTGAAGAAATGCTGAGAGCACTATCTCTTGGTTGCGGCTTCGACAATCTGCTGCACCGTAATCTCGCGCCGACTGACCATTTCGGAGGTTGTCCGAATCGTTCGGTTGCAGTCGCGGGAATACTTGCGCAGGAGTGCGAAGGCATCGTCCATGCTGAGGGACAAGCCGTTTGCGATGACACCCTTCGCCTGTTCGATGGCAATTCTGCTGTTGAGAGCGTTGTGCAGCTGTTCCTCTACGAGGTGAGCGTGCTGGAGTGCGCGTTCGTGGGTTATGCCGATCGTCGCGACGTCCGCGAGCGCTTGAGCTACCGCAGCGTCTCGAGAGCTGACGGCTTCTGTCGTTGCGCGAAAGAGATTCATGGTGCCGATAACCGCGCCTTGGACCTTCATAGGGATCGACAACAGCGAGTTGAAGCCTTGGGCAACGGCAGCGGCACGAAATTCGGTCGACGCCTCGGACGCTGAAATATTGTCGATCGCCACCGCATTTCCGGTGCGGAAACAATCGAGGCATGGTCCTTCGGCTGCCTCAAGTTGCATGCTCTCGAGCATGACGGCTGCTTCGTTCGTGGATGTCATGAGTTGGAGTTCACCAGCGTCGTTAACCAGAACGAGCCCGCCAGCATCCATCCGAACGATCTCTGCGCAACGCTCGACAAACGTGTGAAGCACGTCGACCAGGTCATGGTCGACAGTGAGCGTTTCCGCAACAGTGACGAATGCGGCACTGATCTGGGCCTCGCGGGTTGTTCCATCCATCTGAAGCTTCTTTCCTGCGGGGGAGGTGGTTATTCGGTGAGGGGATCGAACTCAAGCACGCGCGTAACTATGTCACGTGCTACATCGTCGATGGGGCGCCCAGTCGAGAATGCGTGGGCCTGTAGTCGGGCAAACGCATCCGGTGCCGAGAGCGCCAGCTGCGAAATGATGATGCCTGTCGCCTGGTGGACTTCGCGTCGCAGCGCCGGTGATTGATCAGACTCGGGCGAGCTGTGTTGTTGCGCGGCCGTGAGTGCTCGTTCGACGGCAGTGAGCGCCACATCACGGGTCAGCGCTTGGGCCCTCGAGATGAACTCGGCGTCAGCGGGTCGAGGTGTCGTGGTGATCAAATCGACCACTCCGACTACCGCGGTGCCCAGCATCATCGGGAAACTAAAAATAGCGCCAACGCCGAGCTCCCGTGCGGCACCCAGAAACACGGGCCAGGCCGTGTCGGGGACGTGAGCGAGGTCGGAACAGAGAACAGGGGATCGGGTAGTGAGTGCTTGCAGGCCTGGACCCTCGCCGAGTTCGAACTGGAGAGCATCCAGTCGGCCAGCGAGGCGGCCGCTCACACACACCGTCGATTGGTTACCGTGTTCGCCGATGACCGAGATAGCGGCGCCCGAAACGTTGAGCGCAGTCACGAAAGGTGAACACAGGCAGTCATCAGCGGACGCTTGTGTTCCGGCTATTTTTGGATTCGAAAGCATGATGGCCTTGGCTGAGGGGGTATCTCAATCGAGGCTATCACTCTGAATAAGAGCGCCCCGTTAGAGGTAGGTGGTCGAGAGCAGCTGGTCGATGATCCCAATTTCATACGTTTGGATGACATCCATCCGCTCGGCTGTTGCCCGCACTGTGCTCACCGCGGCGTGCTCGTTCGCATAGGCGGCCATGTGGACACCGCCGACGTGGTGCGCGCGCATGAGGTTCAAGAAGAGTCGCCCCTGATCCATCCCGGTTGTGGTCGAGAGGGAGCTCATCTGTTCGTCAGTGGCGAGACCCGTCATCTCGGCTGCGGGCATCTCCATTCCCATCCAAGCCATCACCGTCTCAGGCGGCGCGGTGCTCTCGCCCCACACCGTGAGCCACGTGTGCATGACGCCCCGTTCGAACGATTGATTCTGAAGGATGTCGGCGGCGAGCGACTGCACAGAGTCGCCGTTGTCGCGACCGAGCACGCGTTGGCACATGGCGAGGGCTTGTTCGTGGTGTAGAGCCATGTCCGTGAAGAAACCGATATCGGTGTCGTTAGGCGTTTCTTCAGCTGCGCTGGTGTCGTCGTCGTCAGCGGCGGCGGTTGTGCAGGCGGCGAGCGCTGTGCCGGTGAGGGCGAGTAACCCGAACGCGAGAAAGTTACGGCGGGCCGGATTTACGGCGTTTGTCGCGCGTTCAGTCGCGGGGATCATGCAGGGCCGCCACCGGGAGCTGCGGCGTTGTTACCGCTCAAAGCGTCATCTGCCACATCGCCGTAGTAGCAGCCGAGGAAGTAAGGGAACGTGGTGGTGGAGTAATACCGGTATTGGCCGTCGCTATCGACGCGTCCGTTGCACTCATCGAGGTCACCGGAGCCTTCAACGTAGCTGTGGGCCGCCCAAGTGTCAGTGGCGAATTGAGATTCGTCGGTGAGTTGCCAACTGCTCGTGAGCTGAACAACCTCGCTGCAGTCGTCATCTGAGCACACGACTCCGGACATGATGGGGTAGCCGTCGGCAGCCCATCCCACGACGAGTGATTCACCGGTTTCAACTTCGTCAGCGTCGTAGAGGCAGTCGACCCCATCGGCGTAACCAAACCAGTGGATGTGGAAGTCGGTCGGGCCGCTGTGGCTGCCGCAGACCGAAAGCGCGCCTTCTAGGGATTGCACATCTCCACCGGTGCCTTCGGTCGGCCCGTAGATGGGAACTCCATTGACGGCAACTCCGAGAGCACCGAGGTACGGCACGGAGCCGGGTTCGTCAGCTTCCGTAGGGGTGACAGGGATCGTCATAGTGAGTTCGGACACCTTGGGCGAGCCCGGTGTCGTCGCGATGTAGAGATAGTCGGGGATGCTGTTGCTGCTGATGGTGAGGGTGTCGCCATCGCAGACTGCCGTGAGTTCGGGATCCGCGAGGTCAGCGTTCGCGCTTTCGACGTCACGGAGTGTCGCAGCCATGGCGTCGCAATCACCCGTGGATGCCGCAAAGGTGGCTGTCGAGGCTGTAGCCGTCTCGGTCGATTCTGGGGTTGCTTCGGCGGTTTCGGTGGGTTCTACTGAAGCAGTAGTGCAGGCGGCAAGCGCTAGCAGCAGAACACTTGCAGTGGCCACGGTTGTGACAAGTCGATTCATGGTTTCTCCTGATCGTGAGGAGAGCCATGTTGGCCCAGAAGTCTATGGATTCCTTATGAAGTCTCTGCGACCTGCGGGGGAACTTGCCCGGCAACGCTCTGCTGCGTAACGCTCGGCTGAGTCAGGAAAACGATCAGAACGATCGCACCGGCGATCGGAACCAGTATCCAGAAAATGTTCGTCCAATTGCGGCCGGTGTCGCGCAAACGGCGAACGGTGACGGCGAGTTGAGGAACGAGGAGAGCGAGCGACCAGGCGGCGCTCAGACCCACTGAAAGCCCGAAGTTTGCTCCCATGTGACCAAAATCGTTGCCACTGCTCGGGTCAAGCGAAGCAGCGATTCCCGACGTGATGAAGGAGAAGAGCGCGAACCACCAGTACTCGGGGCGGCTTGCGACCCCGGTGAAGTCCGCGTACTTGCGGAATACGGTGGCGATGGACTCAAAAAATGTCACGATCTCTCCCCAGTTAGGTGGCGTGCACTAAGCGTACGGCTTCGGCGTCGACAGCGTCTCGGGCGGCATCGAATCTGAACGCTGCCTGAGGAAACGGTGAAGAGACTCGCTGCTCGGGCATCGTGAGCGTACCTTGAATAGCGAGCGAACTGCTGGTGCCACTGCTCACCGCCAGAGTGAGCGCGCCAATCGGCGAAGCTCACAATCGTTCAGTGAGGAGCTATCGTGCGTCTCTCATCCGCCGTCGCATTTGTTTCAGATCTTGATCGATCGGTCGCGTTCTATTGCGATCTTCTCGGGCTCACATGCTCAATTCTTGATGAGTCGGCAGCGCTGTTGGTTGGCCCTGAGAACTATGAGCTCTACCTTCGCGGTAAGCATGCGCAGCCGAGTCGCGTACTCGGCTCAGTGGGTATCCAGTACCTCATTTGGAGTGCCGACACCCTGGAAGAATTGCAACAGTGTGAAGATGCGATGCGTCGAGAGTCGAGCCACGTCCGTCGTGAACAGCTCGATGGGATTGAGGTGCTCGAGGGCCGAGACCCTGACCATTTGCCGATCTTCGTGGTGTTTCCTGGACCCGATGAGTCGGCGCGCCACGCGATCATTCCGCGAATCTATAGCTGGTAGACCGCAACAGGAGTGTGTAATGCGCGGTTTGCCTTACCCGCCATCGCCCACATACGCCGCGAGGTGTTCGCCCGTGAGCGAAGACTTGGCGGCGATGAGATCTGCCGGAGTGCCTTCGAAAACGATCGAGCCGCCATCGTTTCCGGCACCAGGACCGAGATCGATGATCCAGTCTGCATGGGCCATGACCGCCTGATGGTGCTCGACGACAATCACGGACTTTCCCGAATCGACGAGGCGGTCGAGCAGGCCTAGGAGCCGCTCAACATCGGCCAAGTGCAGGCCAGTGGTCGGTTCATCCAGAACATAAATGTCACCCTTGTCAGCCATTTGGGTGGCGAGCTTGAGACGTTGACGTTCTCCGCCCGAGAGCGTGGGCAGTGGTTGCCCGAGGCGCAGGTAGCCCAGCCCGACATCAACTAGCCGGTCGAGGATGGCGTGGGCCGCGGGAGTGCGTGCCTCGCCTTCGCCGAAGAACGCTTCGGCCTCGGCGACGGACATCCCGAGCACTTCACTGATGTCACGCCCGCCGAGCGTGTACTCCAGCACGGAGGCCATGAAGCGCTTTCCTTCGCAGACCTCGCACGGGGTCGAGACGGTGGCCATGACGCCGAGGTCGGTGTAGATCACGCCGGCGCCGTTGCAATTGGGGCAGGCGCCTTCGGAGTTGGCGCTAAACAGGGCGGGCTTGACGCCATTGGCCTTGGCGAATGCTTTGCGAATGGGCTCGAGCATCCCGGTGTACGTGGCGGGGTTGCTGCGGCGTGATCCCTTGATGGCGGCCTGATCGACGGACACAACGCCGTCGCGGGGCACCACCGATCCGTGAATCAATGAGCTCTTGCCCGAACCGGCAACGCCCGTCACGACGACGAGGGTGCCCAGCGGGATGTCGACATCCACGTTCTTAAGATTGTGGGAGTCGGCGCCGCGAATCTCCAGGATGCCGGTGGGGGAGCGCACTTCGTTTTTGACCGAGACTCGGTCGTCAATGTGGTGGCCGGTGACGGTGTCGCTTTGGCGCAGCTCGTCGAAACTGCCTTCGAAGCAAATCTGGCCGCCCTCGGTGCCGGCCCCAGGGCCAAGGTCGATAATGTGATCGGCAATCGAGATCGTTTCTGGCTTGTGCTCAACCACGAGCACGGTGTTTCCCTTGTCGCGCAGGCGAAACAGGAGCTCGTTCATCCGCTGAATATCGTGCGGGTGGAGACCGACGGTTGGCTCATCAAAAACGTAGGTGATGTCGGTGAGCGACGAGCTGAGGTGGCGAATCATCTTGGTGCGTTGCGCTTCGCCGCCAGAAAGGGTTCCGGCGGGACGGTCGAGGGAGAGATAGCCGAGGCCGATCTCCACAAACGAGTCGAGCGTCTGCTGCAGCGCTTCGAGCAGCGGGGCTACAGATGGTTCGTTCAGCCCGCGCACCCACTCGGCGAGGTCACTGATCTGCATGGCGCAGGCATCCGCAATATTGATTCCGGCAATTGTGGATGCTCGGGCACCCTCGTTGAGTCGAGTGCCGCCGCAATCGGTGCAGGCCGTGAACGTGACCGCGCGATCGACAAAAGCCCGGATGTGGGGCTGCATCGCTTCGCGGTCTTTCGACAGCATCGACTTTTGAATCTTGGGGATCAACCCCTCGTAGGTCATGTTGATCGACTGCATCTTGACTTTGACCGGCTCTTTGTAGAGAAAGTCGTGCAACTCAGTCTTGGTGTACTTCTTGATGGGCTTGTCGGGATCGAGGAAGCCTGACTCGGTAAAGATGCGCACCATCCAGCCATCGGCGGTGTAGTTGGGGATCGTCAACGCGCCCTCGGCGAGCGACTTACTGTCGTCGTAGAGCTGCGTGAGGTCGATGTCGTTGACCGTGCCCCGACCTTCGCACGTCGGGCACATGCCGCCGGTAATGCTGAACTCGCGGCGCTCCTTCGTCGTGACGCCAGCCTTCTCAAAGGTGACAGCGCCTGCGCCGGAGATAGAGGCCACGTTGAACGAGAATGCTTGCGGCGAGCCAACGTGGGGCTGGCCGAGGCGGCTAAAGACGATGCGCAGCATGGCATTTGCATCAGTCGCGGTGCCAACTGTGGAGCGGGCGTTCGAGCCCATGCGCTCTTGGTCGACGATGATCGCCGTCGTGAGGCCCTCAAGCAGGTCGACGTCGGGGCGAGCGAGCGAGGGCATGAAGCCTTGCAAGAATGCGCTGTAGGTCTCGTTGATCATGCGCTGCGACTCGGCAGCGATTGTGCCGAACACGAGTGAACTTTTGCCTGAGCCCGATACGCCAGTGAAGACCGTGAGCCTGCGCTTCGGGATGTCAATGCTCACGTCCGTGAGATTGTTCTCGCGAGCGCCCCGCACCCGAATGATGTCGTGGCTATCGGCCGCGTGAGAACTGGGGGAGTCGGGGGTGCTCGTGCTGGCCATCGTGGGTGCCTCCCTAGCGGTGCGGATGTCGCGGCTCTGCGGGTTCGCGGATGCTTGTGACCATTATTGCGACAGTCCCTAAAAGTTTGTGAAAGTCGGGGTAGACAACTCGTTCTAAAGGTGTGAGTATTCTTCCAATAACGGAAATGAGAGGAATTATTATGAAATCTTCACAACTACGTTCCAAGGGACTCATCGCTGCGGTCGGCCTCGCTCTTCTGAGTCCACTTCTTATCGCCGCGCCCGCAAACGCGGCGGCCAGCTGTTGGAATGCTGGTTCGCTCAACAACGTTGCCACAGCGTCGTGCAGCGGCGTTGGCTCGGCGCGAGTAAACGTTACCTGCAATGCGGTGTGGCCATTCCCGTCGTGGACTGATACTGGGGCGTGGGTGCGCATCAATGGGGGTGCCAACATCGTCAATACCCACGCAAGTTGCGCCGCGAGTCTGTATGTTCGGGCTGAGACGCGTTAGATGAAGTGTGCGCGCGCCATTCGCACAGCACGTCTAAACGGGGCGTGTTGGCCCAACATCGGCAACCGGAGGTAACTTGATCGAGTTTCGTCACCTTTCGAAGCGGTTTGGCGGCAAGCTCGCGCTCGATGATCTGAGCTTTTTGGCCGCGCCCGGACGTGTCACAGGGTTTCTCGGCCCAAACGGTTCAGGCAAAACCACGACGATGCGAATCCTGCTCGGGCTCGAAGCCGCGAGTTCAGGGGCAGCTCTTATCGGTGGTCGGCGATACCGGGAGATCAAGAACCCGCTGTTCCATGTGGGGGCTCTGCTGGATGCTCGCAACGCGCATCCAGGGCGCTCAGGTTTCGACCATTTGCGCGCTCTTGCACTCACCCACGGGATATCCAACGACCGCATTGAATTTGTGCTCGAGGAGGTCGGGCTCAGCGCTGTGGCCTCTCGTCGCGTTGGCGGCTATTCGCTGGGGATGCGCCAGCGGCTAGGCATCGCGGCCTCGATGCTGGGCGATCCCGAGGTGTTCGTGTTCGATGAGCCGGTGAACGGCTTGGATCCCGATGGCGTGATGTGGTTTCGGGAACTGGTGCGCGATTTTGCCGCGGAAGGACGCACCGTGCTGCTCTCCTCGCATCTCATTAGCGAGGTGGCGCTCACTGCTGACAACGTCGTGATTGTCGGGCGCGGGAAGGTCCTTGCGGACTCTACGCTGTCGGATATTGCGCGGCTGCAGGGCGCTGAACGCGTAATCGTACGCAGCCCGCGCGCGCGCGAACTGATCGAGCCGCTCGCCGCATCCGGGGCGCGGGCAGTCGAGGAGCGCGATGCGCTGGCAGTTGAAGGTTCGACTGCCGCAGACGTCGGACTGCTAGCGGCGCGGTTGAACATCCCGCTCATTGAGCTTCGCACTCAGGTGGAATCCCTGGAAGAAACGTATCGTCAACTCACCGATTCGAGTGTCGAATTTCGACAGGGATCGGAGGAGTGAGTCCCGACCTCGCACGCGCACTCGAGGCTAAGGAGCTCGCGCAAATCTGGGGCGTTCTCCGTTCGGAATCGCTCAAGCTCTGGTCTCTTCGTCCACCACGGCTGATCACAGTACTGATGTTTATACTGCCGGTTGCGCTGGCGACGGTTCGCGTGTTCTTCGTGCCGCTGGTTGTCGGCACCGATCTGGACACCGATGGCACCTCAGTGCTCTTCGAATCGATATCGGTGAGTGCGCTTCCGCTGGCGGTGTTATCCGCGACGCTCGGTCTCATCTCCATAACTTCGGAGTACACAGACGACTCCTTGGCGGGGTCGTTGGTTGCCGTCCCCTCGCGTGTAAAGCTCCTCTTGGCGAAGACCCTTCCGACCATTGGCCTCTCCGCACTTTCCGTAGCGGCAGGGACGTCTATTGCCGGCTGGATTGCATCCATAACGCTGACGTCGCGTGGTTACACAGTGCCCAGCCTCGATCGCTCGGCTGATCTTTTGCTCAGCGTCGTCGCGGGCGCTGGGTGTTTCGCGGTCCTGGGTCTTGCATTTGGTGCGCTTGCGCGATCAGCGGTGACCGCCTCAATCGTCTTCGTTGGGATCGTCTTGTTGATGCCAAGCACGCTCTTCTATCTCGGAGGAACCTGGGCTCCTCGGTTCGTGGAGATGCTCCCTGCCAGCGCACTCCAAGCGCTCACGACGCGAGCTCCGGCAGAGCCATTCGTGCTGGAAGGGACTAGCGCATCAGCGCTGGAGCCGTCCATAGGATTCGCTGTGCTCGCCTCCGGATCAGCGCTCCTCCTCGCTGCCGCAGCTGTGATATTTGCCCGACGGTCAGTTCATCTGGAAGTCGCGCGCAACGGTCGCCAGTCACAAGCCTCGCGGCCGGCGATGCGAGTGGAGAGCCCTGCTCGCGGATTGAGCTTTACGGGAGTAGTTCGATCCGAGGCGCTGAAGGCACTTACCTTGCCCTCCTCGCGGTGGTTGTTGGCGTTGAGTGCGGGCGCAATTGTGTTTATGGCGTGGCGCTGGGCTGTCGCGAGAAATCCAGCTGACATTCTCGAGGCGCCAATTACCGCCTGGGATTTAGCTTCGTTGACCTTTTACGATCAGATGACAGTGATAAGCGGTGGGCTGGCCCTCAGCCAGTTCCTCATCGCAGCGTTCGGCGCTCTTGTCGCGACCTCGGACTTTGCCACCGGAAACATCCGGCCGGCGCTAGCGGCGGTACCCCGGCGCGGATGGTTGCTGGCGGCGAAAACCGGGATTGCGGTCACCTCAGCGATGGCTGTAGGGGCAATCGCGTTACTGCTGGCTGCGATAGTGGCGACGCCCATCCAGCAGGACCAAGGTTTCCCCGCCACTTTGTCAGCGAGCATCGTATGGATCTCTATCGCCAAAGGGACGATTGCGCTCGGGCTAGTCGCGGCACTCGGATGCGGTGTCGGCATGATCGCGCGTTCGGCCTCCGGTGCACTTTTCGCCTTGGCGACGATCTTCGTCGTCGTGTCGACGCTGACGAGCCAAATGGAACGCATAACCGTCGACACCCCGCTTGTCTGGCTGACTAACATTGGCCGAGTATTCCCGTCGGGGCGCGACGCAGCGGAAACGCTGGGCCCGAATACCTTCCAGCCGTGGTTTCAGTATGGAAATATTTTGCAGCTTCCACCCGGCGCGAGCATGGTGGCGCTGTTTCTGTGGGCGGCCGGAAGCCTAGCGATCGCGTGGGTGCTGTTTCGTCGCCGTGGAGTCTGAGTTCTATCCTTCAAGACCTGCGAGCAACTCGTTCATGTAGTTGATCTCACTCATTTGCACGGCAACCATTCCCTCGGCCAACGACGTCACGACATCGTTGGTGGAGCGCTCGAGCAGGCCCTCCGCCATGTCAACACCGCCCGCGTGATGGGCAATCATGAGCTCAAGAAACATCGCGTCCGCATCCGTGGTGCTCGCTCTGAGCGCTTCCATCTGGTCGTACGTCGCGAGGCCAGGCATTGCCATCGCGGTCGTGGAGTCGGAATCCGAGGCGCCGTGCGAGTCGTGCTCGCCGTCATCCATCATCCACGTCATCGCAGGTTCGCTCGAGGCTTGCGGCAAATTCCACATGATGAGCCACGCGAACATTTGTCCCGCTTGCTGGCCCTGCGCCGTCGCAATGTCATAGGCCAAGGTGCGTATGGCTTGATTCTCGCTCTTTTCCAGAATGATCATCGCCATGTCGACAGCCTGCAGGTGGTGCGTCTGCATGTCGCGCGCGAAACCGGCTTCGGCGCTCGTCGTCAAGGGATCCGAGGATTCAGCGGGCAACAACTTTTGCCCAGCGAGAACGCCGACTCCAACCAGCAGCAGCGCTGCGATCGCCATGGCGCTTAAGCGGAGCCAGCGGTGACGTGGTGAACCGCCATCGCCGTCGGTCATGCGATGCGTCCGCCGCCGTCGATTCCGCCGGAGCACGAAGCCCCAATTTCAGGTGCTTCGCCGCCCTGCCAGAACTTGTCAACGAAGTCCTGCATACGGGGATCATCTGCCCCGTCAAGTTCAACCTGGTTTCCCCACGCAGAAATCACGACGGGTGCCTGAAGGCCCTCGAAGGGCGAGAGCACTGAATAGGTCGACGGAACTGCATCCTGCAACGTTTCCAGTTCGTCACCCGAGATTTGCTCCGGGTCGTACGTCACCCACACGGCACCATGCTCAAGAGCGTGCACGGCGTTTTCGTTCGGCACTGGCTCGGTGTACACGCCGCAATTCAGCCACACGGATGCGTGCTCACCGCCCACCGGCGGGCTTTGCTCGTAATCGACGGTGCCCTCAACATGACCGGCGACCAGATTCGGATAATTCTGCACACCGTCGATCTCGATGGCTTCGGGGCTAGTTCGCGGAGTTCCGTTCGCCACCACCATTACGATGACCAATGCTAGGACGCCTACCGCGGCGACGCTGCTGATGACGATACCGATGACACGGTGACGCTTCTCGGCGGCTTGTTTCTTTTTTAGCGCGGCGACTTTTGTGGCCCGGCGCGCATCGCGCTGCTGCTTCACAGTGAGGTCTTTGCCGGATGATGCGTTTGGGGAGGATTGCGAGTCGCGGGGTGGCATTCAGGTGGTCCTGTCGTCGAGTGCGTGGGCAGGGAACAGATGTGCAGTCCGAGCCTATTCGGTCGAATTTGTGAAAGCCCTCCTAGGGAGCGCTCTCGCGAATAACGGCAGCCGAGTCCCTAGTTCTTGGCGAAGATGCGGCTAACTTCTGCGCGGCTAGCCCTGCTCTGTGATCGCTCGCAATGCCAGCAGGTGCTGCTGATGCGCGCGATACCTGGATGCCGTCGAGGTGACCCACGTGCGCGGACGATTGCCGACCGTTCCCTTGATGACTTTCGCGTAGCCGGCATCCGCAAGATAGCTGATCGCCTTGCTGAGAGCCGAGTCCTCAACTTCGAGGAGTTGTTTTAGCGCCGTGAAGTCAATCTCGTTTCTCGGGCCGAGTGCGGCCATGAGCGACAGTCTCACCGGGGTCAGAAATGCGTCGTCCAGCTGGTGACGAGGATGCTGTTTCATGAACGTGCGTCTCGGTGCGCAGGCAGCGCGGAAGCCGCGAGCATGACGAGAAAGACCGCGATTCCGGCAGCTATCGTTGCCGCGAGGGATGGCGACTGTGCCAGCGGAGCGAGTATCGCAAATGCAAAGAGCGTGCTCGTGGTGATGCCGAAGGCAGTCCACTGTATCCAGCCCCATTCGAAACCGACGCGGGGCAAGACCCATGCAGATTCGTTCAGCACGTACGTGAACGCGATGCCCGCGAGCGCCGCGATCATCAGCAGTGCTGAGACGATCGGAATAGTGCCGAATGAGATGAGCAAGCCCGCTACCGCTCCCATGATCCCGGTGTTCCAGCGCACGGGTGTGCTGAGCGGTTCGGGGCTGCGGCCCGCCGGGGTGCGTGAACGTGGCACCCGGATCAGTTGAGCTATGGCGGGAGCGGCCAGAGGAACGAAGACGGTGAGAGCGACGAGTGCGATGAGCCACGGGGAGTAGGGCACGTCGAACACCGACAGACCCGACAGAAAGGTCATCGCGATGATCGCGAGGGCCAAGGGAATCCATACTGCTCGCGGTAGTGCTCTTCGGATGCCGAACCGTTCACGGGTGCCCGTGGTCATCGTGGTGAAGGCCAGTATTGGTACGAGGAGTAGCGATGTCTGCGAGAACTTGTCGGGGTTGCTGTCGCCGGCTGTGCCGATGCTCACGGAAAATGCGAAAAGAAACACGCCGATATAGCTCGCTGCCATCAGAGCGCTCCAGAGGCTGAACCAAGCGAAGCCTCGGGACGGCCCTCGCTGGTTCAACGAATCGCGCACTTCTTGTTGCTGTTGGAGCTGGCGAGAGGCTTCAACCCGCGTGGACTGTGGGGCGGAATCTGGGGCGGTGGGGGAGTCCGCGGAATCACTTTCCATCTGGAAAGTGTAACGTATGTGAGTTTTTCGCAAGTATTCCGGCAGATCTTGCGTTGAAGTGTTGACAATCGATCACTTCAATCTTGTATCATGCGAGTGACACAAGTTGAAGGAGCCGTCAATGTCGTACCTACTGCTCGTCTTACAGTCTCCACTCATCCTGGCGACAATCGCAATCGTCATCCTCCTTTTCGCGAGGCGAGGGCGAACCGCCGAAACTGTCCTGCCGGGACGCAGTGCGTTCATGCGTTCAGTCTCAGTCACAGGGTCAGTGGCGGTATTGATTGTGCATCTCGCGGTCCAGTTCTTTCCGCTACTCGACTTGGCGCAGCGTTACCTGTTGCCGAACTTGAACGTCGATTTCAGCCCCGAGCCGTGGGCGTATGCGTGGTGGCGCTATCCGCTGCCGTTGATCGTCGCGGTCGTGGTGCTGGCCGTAGTCATGGTGCGGGTTGCACGAAAGTCCGTGACGGTCGAGACGCCGGTGTTGTCATTGAAGCCGCGTGGGTGGACTAGTTTCGCCAGTCGTAAAGAGCTCGCAAGCGCGGCAAGCGCTCTCGGCGCGCTCGTGAGTGTCTCGCTATTTGCAGGAGTGCACTCGATCACCGACAGATTCGGGCTGCATACTTTGGTCAGCGGGCCGCGACCTATCGGCGTCACCGATGCTGCCTGGGATGAGTACGGAGCCAGCACATTTTACGGCTGGGCTTACTCGGTCCCGGTGATGATTCTCGCTGTGGCGCTCGCTGCTCAGGTGTGGTGGGTCTTGCGCACCATTTCTGTTCGCCCATTCGCCAGCCCCGAATCCGTCACTGCGGAGACTCGCGAGCGTACGCGCACCGCCTCTATCGTGCTTCGACTATTTATCGCGACGGTCTTACTTCCGTTGGGCGGCGCCCTCCTTCTTATCGGTCAAACTGCGATGTATCCCAGCGTGATCTCGGTGGATTCCGTCGATTACTTTGTACCGTTGGGCTATGCATCTTTCGCCGGGCCGATCGCTGTCGCTGGCGCAGTGCTGCAGGGGGCCGCACTGCTCATGCTTGTGACAGGGATTCAGGGCAAGCGGTCGCGTGTGTCTTCTCCGGAGTTGGTGCGCTCGTGACCGACGCCAACGAAATCTACGAGCAATTTCGAGGGATGATCGTCTCGGGTCAGGTAGGCAGCGGCGAGCGGCTCCCCACGGTGCGACAGGTCGCGAGCGACCTTGGTGTGGCAAACGGAACTGCTGCGAAGGCGTACAAGATGCTTGAAGCTGACGGGCTCGTCTACTCGCGCACGGGTGCTGGCACCCGCGTTTCAGAAGGCGCATCCGTGTTGCCGGGGGCGATCGTGTCACGCATTCGTGAACTGGTCTTCGAGGCGAAGGGGCATGAGGTTCGCGAAGAGGATGTGGTCACCGCCATCCGCAGCGCTTGGAGTTCCCGAGGAACTTCGGCAGCGTACGCGGCCGATGCTCAGTGCTCGTGTGACGGCACGGGTGCAGGGTCGCCGACGTAGCATCCGACCGTAAACGGAAACTCAATCGTGGCGCTGTAGTGGTACATCTCTTGCTCAACGCCGTCGAAGAGCACGGTACTGGTGCGGCCGTGGCATTCGTCGAGGTCAGCGTTGGTGGGGAGATTGCCGTTCGAGTCGCGCTCGATGTAGATGCCGAAACCGTCAAGGGCGTAGCCGACGAGGGTCGATCCGGTCTCAGGGGCGGCATCCAAGAGACACGACGGTACGTCGTGGTAGTGGTAGTAATCGCCGCCATCCGGATGCCCGTCACACAGGTCTTGGGTTTCGTGGGCGACCGCATCCCCGCCCGAGGCATCCACCGCGTTATAGAGGTAGACGCCATTTTTGAGCACTCCAACGGCCCCCATCGCAACACAGCTTGGCTCGGCGGCAACGGTGGGAGCGACGCTAAGAGTGAGCTCAACAAGCTTCTCGTCAATCTCGTTGGGGTTGCGGTCGAATTCTTTTGCCGGGTCGGTATCGGCGATGGGGAACGTGCCGGTCATTTGCTCGGTCGGCACATTGGCAGTCAGGATGGTGCGAGTGTCGTGGCCGACCTGTTCCTCGTAATAGGCCTGTGGCCACGAGACGGCGCCCTCGACGGTGTCCTTTGTCGTGGCATCCCACGTGCCAGCGTCGTAGTCGATCCACGGTCCGCCGTTCACGGGTCCGCGCCCGCTGAAGTCGGTCTTGCAGGAGTACAGATAGTCGACAGCGGGGGAGGTGGAGGTGCGGTCGTCTCCGAGCGGAATGGCAGTGGCGTCGATGACGCCAGACCAGGCATCCGGGATGTCGATCGCAGACGCTGCAGCGCTCGGCTCGATACTCGGCGTCGCGGTAGCGGTCGCCGTGTCGTCGGCAGCGCCTGACGCACACGCGGAGAGGATGAGAATTCCCCCCAGCGACAAAGCGAGTGCTGTGCGTGAGGTTATCGAGCGAGTGATCATGGCAAATGCCCCTAGAAGAATCTGGCCGCGCGGGTGGTGATCGCGAGCGCCGCTGATACTAGCGGATAGTTCTATGACGGCTTCATGGGAAACCAGTCGGCGTCGCTGATTGCGAACTTTCCGGTCGATTCGCGTTCACCGGTGGTTCACATCGTTGCCCAAGACTGCGCACGCCTGCTCTCCCGACCGGGCATCCTCACCGCAGCCTCGAAGGGCATTCCCCATGCGCAGACGGCCCCTTGCCGCCCTCCTCATTTCTTTATCGTTGGCGGTGCCGCTCGTAGTGACTTCCGCGACCGTTTCGACGGTGTCGGCGGATGCCGCCGAGTTGTCGTCGGTGCGCATCAACGAAATTGAATCGAACGGCGACGACTTCGACTGGGTTGAGCTCGTGAACACGGGAACCGACACAGTGGATGTCTCGGGCTGGATCATCAAGGACGACAACGACGAGCGCGCCCTAGCGTTCCCCGCCGGCTCCAGCATCGCGGCCGGCGAGTACCTCGTCATCAACGTCAACGACGACGCCAATCCGGAGGGCTTCGGACTCGGTAAGGCAGACACCGCGCGCCTCTTTGCCGCCGACGGCATTACGGCTATCGACGCGTTTGCGTGGGATGGCCACGCCACTGCCACCTATGGGCGTTGCGCTGACGGCACGGGGGAGTTCCGCGACACTGTGGCATCCACCAAGGGCGCAGCGAACGCCTGCGAGATCACGGCCGCAGCCGCGGTACGCATCAACGAGGTGGAGTCGAGCGGCGATACGAGCGACTGGATCGAACTCACCAACATCAGCGCCTTTGCGGTGGATGTGTCGGGCCTCGTTCTCAAGGACGACGACGACAGCCGCACCGACTCGATCCCTAGCGGGACGACGATCGAGCCGGGCGCCTTCTTCGCGTTTGAGCCATCGTTCGGCTTGGGCGGTGCGGATGCCGCGCGCGTCTTTGACACCGACGGCACGACGCTGATCGATAGCTACCGCTGGACAACGCACGCGAGCACTACTTACGGCCGCTGCCCAGACGGCATCGGCGAGTTTGCGACGACGAACACCACGACAAAGGGTGCCGCCAACGACTGCGTTGCCACCGAGCTCCCGAGCGTTCGCATCAACGAAATCGAGTCGAATGGTGATGCTACCGATTGGATCGAACTCTTCAATAGCGGCAGCACCCCTGTTGACCTCTCTAACTGGGTCATCCAAGACAATGACGATAGCCACGTCGCGCGGATCCCTGCCGGGACATCACTTGCGGCCGGGGCTTTCTACGTCTTTGACCAGCCGGCGTTGAGCTTCGGCCTCGGCACGGCCGACTCGGTCCGCGTTTTCGCTGCCGACGGCTTCACCGCAATCGATTCACGCAGTTGGAGCGGCCATTCGCCCACAACCCTCGGGGTGTGCGGCACCGGGTTTGGCGACACGACAAGCTCCACCAAGGGTTCAGTCAACGACTGCAGCGCGCCGATCCGCATCAACGAAATCGAGTCCAGCGGCGATTCGAGCGACTGGGTCGAACTGAAGAACAACGGTTCAGATTCAATGGATGTCTCGGGCTTCATCCTCAAGGACAGCGACGACAGTCACGCCTTCACGCTCGCTGCCGGCACGACGATTGCTGCGGGCGACTATCTCGTCGTCGAGCCCGACTTTGGGCTCGGCGGGGGAGACTCGGCGAGGCTCTTCGATGCTGACGGCGTGACCCTGATCGACAGTTACGTCTGGACGGCGCATGCCGCCACAACCTACGCGCGCTGCCCCGACGGCACCGGCGATTTCGCGACGTCGAAGGCCGTCACACAGGGCGCGCCCAACAGTTGCGTTGGCGAACTCGAAACGTCGACATGGCCTGGGGCGTCGACGATTTCGACGGCGAACGCGAAGGACGCGTTCAGCGACAACATGAGCGGGCTTGCTTTTGAAGCCGCAGTGTCAGGTGACGTGCTCTGGGCGGCAAAGAACGGCCCCGGTGCGCTGTACAAGCTTGTCTTTGATGGCACCAACTGGGCGCCAGTGGTAACGAACTCGTGGAACGAGGGCAAGCTGCTGCACTACGCCGACGGTACCGGAGACGTGGATGCCGAAGGCGTCGCGCTGACCTCGGCTGGCGCCTCCGGGGGAGTTTTCATCGCGAGCGAACGTGACAACGCGAACAGCGGGGTGAGCCGCCCGACAATTCTTCGCTATGGGGTGGCGGGCGCTGCATCCGAATTGACGGCCAGCCAGGAGTGGAACCTCACCGCTGACCTGCCCGCTGTGGCAGCGAATGCGGGGCTTGAGGGCATCGCGTGGGTTCCCGACAGTTACCTGGTCGCTGAAGGATTCAGGGATGAGACCACGAGCGCGCTCTACAATCCCAGCACCTACGCCGGCCACGGTGAGGGACTCTTCTTCGTGGGGCTCGAAGCCAATGGCACGATCTACGCTTACGCGCTCGACCAGAATTCGGGTGCATTCCAGCGGGTTGCAACGATCGAGAGTGGCTTCTCTAGCGTCATGGAACTCGAGTTCGACCCCGCTCTCGGGGCACTCTGGGCGATCTGTGACGACACTTGCAACGGTCGCAGCGCCATTCTCGAGATTGCTCAGGATGGCGCCACGGCTGGTTCCTTCGAAGTCGCCACCGTCTTCGAACGCCCCACAGGAATGCCGAACCTCAACAACGAGGGCTTCGCGATCGTGCCGCAGTCCGAGTGCGTCTCCGACTCCAAAGCGGTGTTTTGGTCGGATGACTCGAACACCGACGGCATCGCGCTGCGGGCCGGCACCATCGACTGCACGGTGACGACGGCCCCGACTGATCCCACTGATCCCACTGACCCCACTGACCCGACCGATCCGACTGATCCAGCGACGCCGACTACTCCTGTAGCTGTTCCTGAAGCCACCCTCACGGCGGCGAACCGGGGTTCGGTGTCTGCCCCCACGAGCGCGAGTCCGGGGGAGACCATCACGATCACTGTGGGCACAGCGCATGCCGGCAATGTCGTGAATACGTGGATTTACTCCACGCCGACTCTATTGGGATCGCCGACGGTCACCGCCGCCGGAACTGTCTCAGCAACTATTCCTTCGACGCTCACACCAGGCGTTCACCGCTTGGTAGTTACCGCAGCGGATGGCTCCTTGATCGGTTGGGCGAACATCACGATCACCGCACTTGAATCGGGTTCGCTCGCGTTCACCGGTTCTGGGTCAGTGTTGCCGATTCAACTGCCGTTGATGCTGCTCGTCGCTGGCCTCGCGCTGGTCATGATTCGTCGCCGCGAGGTCGGGGCACTCCTCAGCGGAGAATCACGCTTGCCCTAGGTGCCACTGCGGCGTTCAATAGACACAGACGCGTGAGGGTACTCCTGCGCAATTGCTCAACCTAGGAAGGCTGCACCATGAAGTCAGATTCCACTCCATCCGGATTCGAGTACCCGGATGACGCTTTTGAAGCCGATGAGGTCGCCACTAACGATGCGGTCGCGGGCGAGCCAGTCGTTCCTTTTGCCGAGAGCGGTGCGCCCGAAGGTTCAGAGCTCCACGAGGTTTCTCCGGTTTATGACGAACACGAACTCAACTCGGAGGACGGTCCTCAGAACCTGGACAAGGAATAGTCCGACGTAACCTGACTACAGGTGGGGCAGCGCCCCATGAACACGAGACTCGCCGTGATCCGCAACTCAGAACTCTGGGGCGGCACGGCGAGTTTTTTGCACACATAGGCACAATTCTCCGTCTCGTAAATGCCCGAGACTTGCGAAACTCTCAGGCATGAGGAGTAACGTTTATCTTGTTGCTCTAGTCCTCGGCAGCGAATATCTTTCGCTCTCGCCTGAGGACCACCATGACCGCAATTTTCACCCTTAAAGCCGCAGCGCTTCGCATCGTTCCTCTCACCGAGACTGCGAAAGCCACGCAAAGGTTTCTTCCTGTCGCGCCAGCGGCCACGCTCGTGTCGCCAACACCGATCGAGCCTTCCACGCTGAGTGACTCGTCCGCGCTCGCCCGGCTCGTATCGTTTTCCGCGGCCCAGTAAACCGCAGTTTTTCCTCCCGAAAAGTATCAACCAACGAAAGGATCAGCCAGAATGGCCTACCAAACGATTAACCCGTATACGAATGAAGTGGTCGCCACCTTCCCCGATGCAACGGTGAGTGAAGTGGATGAAGCGATCACCGCGGCGCACGAAGCATTTTTGTCGTGGCGCGAAGCCTCGTATGCGACCCGGATGGCGGTGTTGGCCAAGGCCGCGAAGCTCCTGCGAGCCGACAAGCGTCGCTACGCAGAGCTGCTCACTCTGGAAATGGGAAAGGTGATCGCCGAGGCTGAGGCCGAAGTTGACCTATCGGCCGACATCCTCGAGTACTACGCAGAGCGTGGCGAGTCGCTGCTGGAAACCGAGAAGGTTCCCGTGGAATACGCCGCAGAGGGCAACGTCGAGATCGTTAGCCAGCCGCTCGGTGTTCTCCTGACGGTTGAGCCTTGGAACTTCCCCTACTACCAGGTGGTTCGTGTGGCCGCGCCGCAGTTGGTCGCGGGCAACACCATCCTCCTGAAGCACGCAAGCAATGTTCCGCAGTCCGCGGCAATCTTCGATGATCTGTTTGCGCGTGCGGGGCTTCCCGCGGGCGGATTCAAGAACCTCTACCTGCCTCATGACCTCACTCAGCACGTCATTGACGATCCGCGCGTGCGCGGTGTTGCATTGACCGGAAGTGAGGAAGCGGGGTCGATTATTGCGGCCTACGCAGCGAAAGCGGTGAAGAAAAGCACTCTCGAACTGGGCGGTTCCGATGCGTTCGTCGTCCTCAAGGACGCCGATATGGACAAAACAGTCGAGTGGGCCGTATTCGGCCGCCACTGGAATGCCGGTCAGGTGTGCGTTTCAGCCAAGCGAATGATCGTGGTCGACGATGTGTTCGATGAGTTTCTCGAGAAGTTCCGCGCCGGCGTATCCGCTTTGAAAGCGGGCGACCCGATGGATGCGGCGACGACCCTCGCTCCGCTGTCGTCTCAGTCAGCAGCGGACAAGCTTGCAGACCAGGTGAAGGATGCCGTTGCCGGGGGAGCGAAGGCAGAAACCCTCGGCACACCGGTGCCCACAACCGGAGCGTTCTTCCAGCCAACGATTCTCACCGAAATCGACTCGAAAAATCCGTCTTATTACCAAGAGTTCTTCGGACCTGTTTCCATCGTCATCCGGGTCAAAGATGAAGCGGAGGCGATTGCGGTGGCGAACGATTCGCCGTTCGGTCTTGGCGGCTCGGTCTTTACGAGGGACACCGTGAACGGTGAAAAGGTAGCCAGAAAGATCGACACGGGGATGGTGTACGTGAACCACCCGACGATGGTGAAGGCTGACATTCCGTTCGGTGGCGTTAAGCATTCGGGATATGGCCACGAGCTCACCAACCTTGGTATTCAAGAGTTCGTGAACAAGAAGGTCATTGACGTCGTAGATATCAACGCGGCGTTCTAACTCCCACTTCGGTCGGCCAGCCCAACGCACATAGGCTGGCCAGCCGGAGAGCCGAGCGGGGATTCGGGCACGCGTGGCTCGTCCCGCATCACGATGGGCTGGCATTGCCGCAACCGAGCGCTGTGGAGAATCGCGGTGATAGTTCTGAGGCGACATTCAGCCAGCAATCGTATAGTCAAACTTGTGCAATCGTTCGACGCACGCTTCTGACTTTTCGAGCTGAGGTTGTGCGCTGGACAGCATCACGCGCACTCATTACCGCCGCTCTGAATTCAGTTGAGCGGTGAAACCACTCGAAAGGCAATTCATGAATCGCTTCACAGACCGCGTAGTTCTCATCACCGGCGGAGGGTCAGGCCTCGGCCGGGCGGCCGCAGTGCGACTAGCGGGGGAGGGCGCCAAACTCGCTCTCGTCGACGTATCCGAAAGCGGCTTGGCCGACTCCGTCACCGCGATCGCTGAGACCGCGCCCGACGCCGAAGTTCTCACTGTCGTCGCTGATGTGTCCAAAGAGTCGGATGTTGATCGTTACGTCGCGGAAACCGTAGAACGCTTCGGTCGCATCGATGGCTTCTTCAACAACGCCGGCATCGAAGGTAAGCAGAACCTCACTGAAAATTTCTCCGCAGAAGAGTTCGACAAGGTCGTCGCCATTAACTTGCGCGGTGTGTTCTTGGGCCTCGAGAAGGTTCTCAAGATCATGCGCGAGCAGGGTTCCGGCATGGTCGTGAACACGGCGAGCGTTGGCGGCATCCGCGGGATCGGAAACCAGTCCGGCTATGCAGCAGCCAAGCATGGCGTCGTGGGTCTCACTCGCAACTCGGGTATTGAATATGCTGAGCACGGCATCCGTATCAACGCGATCGCACCAGGCGCCATCTGGACGCCGATGGTCGAAAACTCGATGAAGCAGCTTGATGCCGAAAACCCGCGTGGCGCTGCCGAGCAGTTCATTCAGGGAAACCCGACCAAGCGCTTTGGTGAAGCACCTGAGATCGCGGCCGTTGTGGCCTTCCTGCTGAGCGATGACGCCAGCTACGTCAACGCAACCGTTCTGCCGATCGATGGCGGGCAGTCCTACAAGTACTAGGTCACCTCTCGTCGTTATCTGACGAGGGCGCAGGGGAGTGGGCGGCCGATCGGGCTGCCTGCTCCCTTTCTTTGTTCTCGAACCAAGTTCTTGATAGAGATTTATTCAGGTTTGTGGTGATCGACTGACTGGCGTTCCTCGTCAGCCAAGAGGATGCCATCACGCACGGCGCTGCGAACGACTCGGTGCAGCACATAAAACAGAATGACGATGACGACGACGGTGAAAACGAAATCCATTCCGGAATCCTTTGTTCGTTGCCAGACGGTCGGCTAAACGCTGGAGAGTGTTGAAATCTCTCTAAGCTGACATAATGTGCATTATCGGATACTAAACACGTCTACGAGAGGGGCGGCAGAGGTCAGGGCTGCAACGGCGGCAACGCGACGACCGTGACGGTCCAGGGCTGCTGGTTGTCGGTCGTCACTGCGATTGAATAGCTGCCGCTGGGATCGATATCCAGCTCGTCCAGGTGGACTGCGTCATCTGAATTTTCGCGACAGTCGTGAGAAGACTGTGCGACGTCACCGAGCGACACTGTCATGCGGCCAAGACCAACACAATCTGAATACACTGCGATTCGTGCTGTTGTGGGGGCGAATGGCGACACATCGATAGAGCCGCCGGCATTGGTGCTCGTCGCTAGGACGACCTCGCCCTCGGTGTCGAACGCCATCAGTTCGGGAGTTTCTGACATAACGGAATCACTGGCCGTGTTTGTGCGGTCCAGCGCGTGAACTCCCACTTCGACGTCTGCCTCTGAGGCGCCGGTGCACCCGGTCAGTATCGCCATAACGGCCGCAGCGGCAACAATGTACAGCCCGCTGCGCACGTCGCTCATGGCGCTCCCCCACTTAAACACTCGTGATTTCACCTCGCGCTGGCGTCGAAGGCTCACGCCTGAGCCGCATAGGTAGGCTAGCAACAAACGTGAGGGTCTGTCAACTAAGCCCTAGTTTGGAGACGTGAAGTTCTACCCGTGCTCACTGCAGCAGCACACTAAAAACTCGGATTACGGCTGCTGACGAACCTCGCCAGCGCCTCAGCAGCGGCTTCATGATCGATAGCGTCGGGCTCCCCCGACATGGTCATTGTGCCGATGATGGCGCCGTCGACCCACAGCGGAATCGATCCACCGTGAGCCTTGTACCTGTCGTGGTCGACATCCGTTCGATCTTCAAACGGCGTACCGGCAGCGAGGTGGCGCAGCTTGACCACAAGCGACGCTTCGCCGAAATGGTTCACAACTGCAGCTTTTCCCGCCAGCCAGGGGTCGTTGTCTGCGTTTGTCGACTTCAGCTTCGCCTTGAAGACAACGTCACCGTGGAGAACGATTTCGACTGCGAGATTGAGATCCCATTCCTGAATGACCTGTACGGCAATCAGCCCCAGCGCGACAGCATCATCATTGGTGATGGTGTCGAACTCAATCTCATTCAAGTACTCGACATCGGGCACCGAGTAGTGCGGTAGTGGACGACTCATCGGTTCATCTCCTGAAGGTGCGTTCGAATGACGCCGACAAGCTCGGCGGGTTCATAACGATCGGATGTGGCGGCCAACTCATCGATGGTCCACCACCGGTGCGCCAACACGTCGACGCGTTCGTCGGCTGTCCATTGTTCTTGTGACGGCTCGAAGGCATCTGAGTGAGCGAGGTAGAACTCGGCGTGACCCGTGTCATGATCAGCGTCATCCCACTCCACCACGAAGTCGTGCGACCACACGGGAGCACCGAGATCCTCGATAACAAGTCCGGTTTCTTCTTCAAGCTCGCGTAGTGCCGCTTGGTGGTGTGACTCCCCCGGGTCCACGCCGCCACCCGGCGTCAGCCAGCGCGCGACACCGCTTGTATCCGGCGCTTTCGTCAGAAAAAGCAAGAAGCGCTGCTCGCGGTCGAACAACAGCACACGGCTGGTAGTTCGGTTCACCGGCATCCGCGGGTCGCTACTTGTTCAGAAAGTCTGAGACGTCGCCGACGTAGCGAGTGTTGTTCTCGGGCACAGGCTCAACGGCAGCAGAAGCAACCTCGGCGGCGAACTCGCTCACGTTGTACAAGCGGCCAGCAGCCTCTTTGCGAGCCTCGATCGCTCCAGGGTTGGCGCGCTGCAGCAGCGTCGCGGTGATCGTTCCCTCAATCATGTCGCCCGAGACAACGACAAAGCCGATGCCCTTAGCCTCAAGCTCAGGGATCAATTCGCGCAGGGCATCCTCGCCGGCACGCTTGCTCAGCGCGACCGGAACGTATTCGGGCATCGTCTCAACGGTGCGGATGAAGTGCGCCTGGTGGCTAGTGACGAAGACAACGCGTGAACCTTCGTGGAGCAGCGGCATCATGGTCTTCAAGAAATTGACTTGAGCGTCGCGGTTGAGCTGCATGGCGTAGTCCTCAGCCATGCCACCCTCCATGCCGCCGGAGGCATTGAGCACCAGAATCTCGAGCCCGCCGAACTCAGTCTTCACCGTCTCGAACAGGGCAGAAACAGTCTCGGGGTCAGTGAGGTCGGCGCCAATGGCAATCGCCGAACCGTCAGTCTCGTTGAGCTGAGCGACAAGCTTGAGGGCGCGAGCCTCTTTGTTGCGGTAGTTCACGGCAACGCGGGCGCCCGCTTCGGCGAAGTAGGCGGCCGTATCGGCGCCAATCCCCCGCGAAGAACCAGTGATGAGCGCGCGAGCGCCATCGAGCGAGTGGGCTGCCAGAGGATTCGAATTATCGCTGTTCACCCTACGACTTTAGCGGTCAATGCCGTGCTGTGCAGTGAGGTAAGTGCTAGCGTCGAGACTGAAGATTTGTCGAACCGCGCAACGATGAAGGGCGCCGGAACAATGCTTATTGATCTGACCCAGTACCTCTGGATTCTCTGGCTTGCCCTCGTCGTGTTGTTCATCGTGATCGAAGTCATGACTCTCGAATTCACGTTCCTCATGATCTCCGCGGGCACTCTCATCGGTGGGCTCGGCTCCAACCTTCTCGGCTGGCCGTGGTACATCCAGATCGCTCTCGCCGCAGCGATCTCTGGCCTTCTCATCTTCACCATCAGGCCGGTTTTGCTGATGAATCTTGAAAAGGGATCCGACCCTGCAAAGAGCAACGTCGACGCTCTCTATGATCTCGGCGGTCGCGTAACGGGCCCCTTCGCCAATGGCATTGGCGAGGTCAAACTCGACAATGGCGAAACCTGGACTGCCCGCATCGGAGACAGCTCGCCACCGTCGGCGGTTCCCGTCGGCAAGCGAATTTCGGTCACGGCCATCGAAGGTGCCATGGCCGTTGTCGTTCTTGAATCTGCCAAACCCGGCTCCACTCAACCTCGTGCGACCACAAAATCGCCGAGAAAGGAAGAAAAGTGACTGATCCTGCTGGCTTCATAGGCCAGATCTTTGTGATTATTCTGCTCGTCGTTCTGGCGATCTTCGTGATCGTCACGTTGTTCCGTGCAATCCGCATTGTTCCGCAGGCGCGTGCCGGAGTCGTCGAACGCCTCGGCAAGTACCGCAAGACCTTGCTGCCGGGCCTCAACATCCTTGTTCCTTTTATCGACCGGATGCTGCCCCTCATCGACCTGCGTGAACAGGTCGTCTCGTTCCCCCCGCAGCCCGTTATTACCGAAGACAACCTCGTCGTCTCCATTGACACCGTCGTCTTCTTCCAAGTAACGGATGCCCGTGCCGCGACCTACGAGATCGGCAACTATCTCGGGGCCGTTGAACAGTTGACGACCACGACGCTGCGAAACGTCGTCGGTGGCCTCAACCTTGAGCAGGCGCTCACGAGCCGAGACAACATCAACTCGCAACTGCGCGTTGTTCTCGATGAAGCAACAGGCAAGTGGGGAATTCGCGTAGGTCGCGTCGAGCTCAAGGCCATTGACCCGCCCCTCTCGATCCAAGATTCGATGGAAAAGCAGATGCGTGCCGAGCGCGACCGCCGTGCGCAGATCTTGACCGCCGAGGGAACCAAGCAGGCCGCGATTCTCGAAGCGGAAGGTTCGCGCCAGGCAGCGATCCTTGAGGCTGAGGGTGAAGCGAAAGCTGCTGTGCTGCGTGCGGATGGTGAAGCTGCTGCGATCAAGACCGTCTTCGCGGCGATTCATGAGGGCGACCCCGACCCGAAGCTGCTGGCGTACCAGTACCTCCAGACGCTGCCTAAGATTGCAGAAGGTGATTCCAACAAGATGTGGATTATCCCGTCTGAACTGACGGAAGCGCTCAAGGGCATTGGTGAAGGATTCTTTAGTGGCAAAGGACCAGTCGCGCGTTAGCGCCAACTCGTCGTTCCTCTCCCCCGCTCGCCCCCGAGTGCTCGCGCACCGGGGGCTTGCGGTGGAAGCACCCGAGAACACGCTCCTTGCGTTCGCGAAAGCTGTCGCGGTGGGTGCGCACTACATCGAGACGGATGTTCACGTCAGCCTCGACGGTGAAGCTGTGGTCGCTCACGACCCGAGTCTCACTCGCGTCGCCGGCCGGAACATCATGGTCGATCAGCTCACGATGACAGAGTTGCGGCGAATTGATCTGGGCGAAGGTCAAGGCTTCTGCTCGTTGGGAGAGGCTCTCGATGCCTTTCCCGAGACTCGCTTCAATATCGACGTCAAGAACAAAGGCGCGGTGCTTCCCGCCGCGCGCGCGATCCGCGATATCCACGCGATCGATCGAGTGCTCGTGACTTCATTCGATGAAGCCCGCCGTGCCGCCACAGTCGAACAATTGCCAGGAGTGGCGAGTTCGGCATCCGCTCGACGTTTCATTCTGGCGCTACTGAGCGCCAAGACCGGAATTTCGCCCGCCGTTCGCCGCGCGCTCAGTGGACTGGTTGCCATCCAAGTACCCGAGAAGGCACTAGGGTTGCGTGTGACCACTCAGCGGATGATCGACCGCGTGCACACTCTCGGACTCGAGATGCACGTCTGGACGATCAATGAACCGCAGCGAATGCGTCACCTGCTCGACCTCGGTGTCGATGGAATCGTCACCGATCGAGCAGACCTCGCCCTCGAAGTTGTGAAATCGCGCGCCTGATCAAGGCGGCGCACACTCCACTTCTGGGCAGCGAAAATGTTGGCAAATGCTGACAAGTCGCTGTGAACAGTGCGCCCTTGGAAGCATACGTTCAGCAAGAGGGTTTATTACTTGTAGAAACCGCGAATTGAAGGAGGCCACACGATGGCAGATCGCAGCTTGCGCGGCATGAGACTTGGTACCCAGAGCTTACAGAGCGAAGAGGGTGTCGAGTTTTCCCCGCGGAAAAAGAGCGTATACAAGGCGGCCGACGGCACCACGTTTGAAGTGATGTTCTCGTCTGACGCCGAAGTTCCCCAGCAGTGGCTTGACGCCAAGACGGGTCACGAAGGAACACTCCTCGATGACAACGGCGAGCTGGTAGAACTCGATGAGGTCGACGTGAAGGTTCCCCGTAGCCACTGGGACATGCTTCTCGAACGTCGCACCCGCCCCGAATTAGAAGAGCTTCTTCAAGAGCGTCTCGACTTCTTGCGTGCCCGTCGCGGCCAGCAGAAGATCGGCGCCTAACTAACGACGTGCTGCATTCAGGGTCGCCGCTATTCCCCAGCCGGTGACCCTGAGCAGTGCTTCTGCAACAATTCCTGCATGCATTTTTGATCGACCTGTTGAGCGCTCAACGAACGTGATCGGATGCTCCGCCACTCGGTAGCCCGCACGTTCCAAGTTCCAGGCCATTTCTACTTGAAAGCAGTAGCCCTGCGACGAGACACCGTCGAGGCCTAGCTCTCGCAGCGCGCTCGCGCGAAACACTCTGAACCCTGCCGTGATGTCCCGGATGTCGGAGTGCAGCACCGTGCGGGCATAGGCGTTCCCCGTTTGCGAAATGGTGTGCCGAAACCATGGCCAGTTCTTGACGGAACCGCCGGGCACCCAGCGGGAACCGATGACAAGATCGTTGCCTGCTTTGGCGAGAGCAATCATCGCCGGAAGATCAGACGGATCATGGGAACCATCGGCGTCTATCTCCGCGATGTAGTCATAACCGCGCTCAAGGGCCAGCGCAAAGCCGGCGAGGTAGGCCTTGCCGAGTCCCTCTTTCTTGGCGCGGTGCAGCACAGTGATGCCCGGATCGGCGGCGGCGAGCTCTTCGGCGCGCTCCCCCGTGCCGTCAGGGCTCGAATCATCGACCACGAGCACGTGGGCGCGTGGCACTGCTTGCCGGAGCCGACCAACGATCGCGGAAATGTTCTCGATCTCGTTATAGGTCGGGACGACCACGACGACGTTAGGCATTTTTTCTCCGACCGGCCACTGCTGCGACGATGAGTGCGCCGAGCCCTATTCCTGACACGAGCCACTCGAGCTCGCGACCCCAGACAACGGCCGGAGTGATGCTGGTGGAGAGCGGCACGTCTTCGACCATGGTGGCCGCCGTGTACCACGGTACTTCAGCAATTGTGGTTCCGTCGGGGGCGATGATCGCGCTCAAACCGACAGTCGAGATATTGACGACACTGCGGCCGAGTTCGAGCGCGCGAATGCGGGCCATCGCCAGCTGTTGGGCGCTCTCATCGGTGCGGCCGAAATCCGCGTTGTTGGAGGACGCGATGATGAGCTGAGCGCCCTCTTCGACGGACTCTGTAAGGATCTGGTCGTCGACGATGTCGAAACAGATGTTGACGCCGAGGGTCACACCGTTCACATCGAAGACCATATCGGTGCTGCCGATTGAATAGTCGCGCCCAATGAGCCCGATGAGGTCGGGCGCAAACTGCTCCCAGATCTCGCGGTTGGGGACATACTCGCCAAAGGGCACGGGATGGCGTTTGTCGTAAATATCGACGACGCCCTCCCCCGGCATCCACAACAACTGACTGTTATAGATGTTTCCGTCACGCTCGGTGATGTCGCCGGAAATCAGCGGTGCATTGGCGTTATCGACGACGTAATCGAAGGCTGCTGCCGCGTAACTATTGCTCAGCGGCGAGAGATCGGTGCCGCCCTCGGGCCACACCACGAGATCGAGATCCTGGCCGTAGAGCGGCTCGGTGGCGGTGAGTTGCGCCTGAAGTAGGTCACCGCGGTCGCGCTCGTCGAAATAGGCGGCTTTTCCATTTCCTTGGACTGCGCCGACGCGGAGTGTTCCGTCGAGGGTCGCGTGCCACGAGGGTGCGTTCAGCAGCAGAGTGACGACCGTTACCGGTACGAAGGCGGCGCGTAGCGCCCTCGAGAGGTGCTGGGCGCGTTCATCCAAGGGAAGTTCGCGGTAGTGACGCCAGGTGTATTCGGCGGCGGCAAGCGAAAGCGCGACAACAAGAACCATAACGAAGCTGACGCCCGAGACACCGAGCCACGGGAAGAGGGCTGCAAGCGGGCTCTCCGACTGAGATAGAGCAACGCGGCCCCAGGAGAAGCCGCCATAGGGCCAGACGCTCATCCACGCTTCGCGCGCCGTCCAGAGGCCTGAAACCACAACGGCGAGGCCCAGCGTTGCTCCCCAGCCCGCTCCAAAAGCGCGCGGCAACCAGCGATAGGCCAGGGTGATTGCGAGCCCGCCGAGCGCGACGAACAGCGACTCAAGAAACGACAGTGCCAGCATCGGCACAGGGCCCAAAAAGAGAGATGCCCAGGAAATGTGCGTCAAATAGAACGCCACTCCGCCAAGGAAACCGACGAGAAATGCCCCACGGGAGCTCCGCCCGCGAAGGGCGATGAGCACGAGCGCGATGCCGACAAAGGTCATCGGCCAGACGCTCTTGTCTGGGAACCCTGCATCCAAAATGGGGCCGGATGCCAGTGCAACCACAATCGCAGCCCAGAAGGGCAGCACAGCAACGGGTTTATCGGGCATCACGCGTTCGAGCCTAAGCGACAGAACTGTAGGCGACGATTCCGCGACGGATGCCGTCGAGCGCCTTGCGCGCGGTCGGGCCGACATTGCCATCAGCGACGACCGAGAGCTGGTCAAGAAGGTCGATCGTCTGTTTGGTGACGCGCACAAAGTCACCCGCAGCCATATCCGCGAGATCGAGCACGGAGTCAAGGTTGGCTCCGTTCGCCCAGCGGTACATAGCGAGCGCGAGCCCAGCCGCGAGTGGTTGGCTGCCGGGGAGACGGTTGTCACGCTCGAGATCGTCGAGCTCTGCCCACAGCGTGGTCGTCTTGTCGAAGGCCTCACGGAAGGCACCACGCGGGAGGTAACGATCGCTGAGGTCACCTTCGTCGCGACGGGGCTCGTACACCAGCGTCGTAGCCATAGCGGCCAAAGAGGGGGCGTCGAGCTCGTTCCAGAACCCGTGTCGCAGTGATTCGGCAACGAGGAGGTCGCGTTCTCCATAGATGCGTCGCAGCGTGCGGCCGTAGGAGTTGATCGTCATTTCACCGTTGGCTCCCGGCTCGATGTAGCCGAGCTTGGTCAACACATCGGTGACGCGGTCGAAGATCTTGGCAACCGCTCCTGTGCGGTTCTGAATCTGACGAGTCAGCTGATCCGTCTCGCGCTTCAGGCGCCACCAGCGTTCGGCCCAGCGTGCGTGAGATTCGCGCTCTGGACAGGCATGGCACTCGTGTTTGCGCATCTGGCGACGCAGATCGGCGAGCTTGCGCTGACGCCGTTCACGCTCGGCGCGGTGCCCCGCATCGTTCTTGGGCTGCGACTTCTTTTCAAGATCATTGAGTTCACGACGGATGCGGGAGTACTCGCCAAAGTCGCCCAAGTGGCACTCCATTGACTTGGCATAGCCGTCGAGCGAGTTCTTCTGCGAACGAACCTTGCGAGCCAAATCGACGACAGCGCGGTCGGCTTGGAATTGCGCGAAGCTCGATTCCAGAATCTCGCGAGTGTGCTCCCGACCGAACAGCTCGATGAGGTTCACGGCCATGTTGTAGGTCGGCTTGAAGCTCGAGTTCAACGGGTAGGTGCGGCGTGACGCGAGGGATGCCACCGCCTGCGGGTCGAGCCCGTCCACCCACTGGATGACGGAGTGACCCTCGATGTCGATGCCGCGACGGCCGGCACGACCGGTGAGCTGGGTGTACTCCCCCGGAGTAATCGGAACGCGAGCTTCGCCGTTGAACTTCTCAAGCTTTTCGAGCACAACGGTACGGGCCGGCATGTTGATGCCGAGCGCGAGCGTCTCTGTCGCAAAAACAGCCTTGACAAGCTTCTTTTGGAAAAGTTCTTCGACGACCTCTTTGAATGCGGGAAGAAGGCCAGCATGATGGGCGGCAACGCCCCGCTCGAGACCGCTGAGCCAATCCCAATAGCCGAGAACAGCCAGATCTTCATCGAGGAGCGTGCGGCAGCGAGCCTCCACGATCTCGCGAATCTCGTCGCGCTCCTCGGATGTCGTCAGGCGAACGCCCGCGCGCAACACTTGATTCACCGCCTGATCACAGCCCATGCGACTGAAAATGAAGAAAATGGCTGGCACAAGATTCTTTGACGACAGCATTGCGACGACATCGGCGCGATCCATGCGAGAACGTGCCGGGCGACCGCCGCGAGAGTCATGGCGACTACTCTTTCTGCGATTGCCGACACTCTGGCTTCGACCACCGAAGCGCGCCATCTGCGCGAGTTCTGGATTCACGCGGTTCGTTGCGGCCAAGCCTGACGAGTCGAAGAGGTCAATGAGCTTCGTGCCCACGAGCACATGCTGCTCCAGAGGCACTGGGCGGTCTTCTGAGACGATTACTTCGGTATCGCCCCGAACGGCCTGCAGCCAGTCACCAAACTCCTCAGCATTCGACACAGTCGCGCTCAGCGAGACCATGTGAACGTCCTCAGGCAAATGGATGATCACTTCTTCCCACACGGCGCCGCGGAAGCGATCGCCCAGGAAGTGCACCTCATCCATCACGACCGTGCTGAGGTTCTTCAGCAGGTCAGACTTGGCGTAGAGCATGTTGCGCAGCACTTCGGTGGTCATGACCACAATGCGCGCGCTGGCATTGACGTTTGTGTCACCGGTGAGCAGCCCTACGTTCTCGGGACCGTACTCGGCGACGAGCTCCTGAAATTTCTGATTGCTCAGCGCTTTCATCGGCGCCGTGTAGAACACCTTCGGCCCATCGAGCTGCATGGCGCGGTAGATAGCGAACTCAGCGATGATCGTCTTGCCAGCTCCAGTCGGAGCAGCGACGAGAACGCTCTTGTCGTCTTCGACAACTTGGCAGGCTGAGATCTGAAACTCATCGAGATCGAAGCGCTGGCTGGCGCGAAAGGCTTCAAGAACGGGGTATCCCCGACGCTTCTTTGCCGCGGCGTACCGTTCGGCGGGAGACAGTTCAGTCATTGACTACAGCCTAAACGGTGATTGCTTAGCCTTCTGCTCGCAACTCGGCGTCAACGGCGGCAGCTTTCTTGGCCGCACGTCGATCATGAAGCCACGCAATCAGTGCTGCGATGAAGTAGAGAATGATCATCGGAATGGCGAGCAGGAACATTGAAATGACGTCGGCGGCAGGCGTAGCGATTGCGGTGAAGATGCAGATCGTCAAAATGGCGACGCGCCACCCCTTGAGAATTGCATTCGCCGACAGCACCCCCACCAAGTTGAGAAGCACCACAAAAACGGGCAATACGAAAGCGATCCCAACCGAGAGCAGCAGCTTCACGATGAAGTCGTAGTAGTACTTTGCGTTCAGATTGGAGAGATCTTGGTCACCCGCGAAGCCCAACATGAGCGTGATGATGTTCGGCATTACATACCAGCCGGCGGCACACCCTGCGAGAAACAGGGGAATCGCGGTTGCTAAAAAGCCAATTGCATATTGCTTTTCTTTGCGCACAAGGCCGGGAACCAAAAACGCCCAGACTTGGTACAGCCACACCGGGCTTGCGGCGACGATCGCCACCGTGAACGCGATCTGCATACGGATATCGAATGCTTGAGTTACCGCGTCATAGTTGAGAGCGGCACCGCGGCCGGTTGCGTCAGCGATGTTGGTAATCGGTGCGCGCAAGGCGTCGATAAAGAAATTCGCAAAGATAAAACCTGCGATAGCGGTCACAATGATCGCAATCGCGGAAATGAACAACCGCTTCTTGAGCTCTACGAGGTGCGCGCCGAGTGACATCCGTTCTTCACTCTTGGAACGCCACCTCTCGGCGCGAACTGCCATAGGGGCTAGGACTTAGGAGGAGTGTCGCTGTTCGAATCCGCCGAAGTGTCGGCTGGGGAATCGGAACTGTTCTCGTCTTTCATCGTCTTGACCTCGCTGCGGAAGATGCGCATTGACTGGCCGAGACTGCGCGCGAGCCCAGGAAGTTTCGGTGCGCCGAAGAGCAAGAGGATGACGACCAAGAGAATAACGAGGTGCCAACCGCTGAGATTGCCGAGCATGGAGAACTTCCTTAAAAATCGAAGGCTGCGTTGGCCAATCATACCTAGATTTGCCGTGATGCGCCGAACAATGAACCGTTATCGGGCTGATGGTTCGCGCGGTGCGAACTCAACGGGAAACCACCGTTGAGGCTGTCGCCCAAAGCCGAGAAGAACGTAATCAGAACGGCTGCGATGCTTGGGGTGGTAAAGCACCACGGCGGGTTTCGCGAGCAATTGCGCATCGCCCGCGCTCACCAACGACTTCACGACTACTCGCTCGATTCCCGCGCTGTCGGTGTAGCGCACCGCAATGCGGGGAGCTCGCCGTCGGCGGCGATACTCGCTACTGATGCCCGCTGTCTGCGCGCCGGCCGTGAGCAAATACGCCCGGATAGTCCGGCGTCGCAACCACGTTGCGAACCAGAGCAGAGCGATGAGAATCAGGCCAGCAGCAAAGACCCAGCCCACCTATGACCACTCCTTGGGCCACTGCATCTGAGAAGCGTCGCGCTTAGTGATTGTCTTAGCGCGAGCAATGCGGCGTTCGTGCCTAGCGAGCTTGACTTCAGCGCGCTGGCGCTTGTGCGCTTCATGGCGATCGCGAATCTCCACCATCTCGGTGAGGATTGCCAGTTGTGGCTTGCTGAGTTTCTCCGACTCGACATCCAGAATCGACGTCTTCTCGACGACATCCGAAAGATCCTTCATCAGAACCATTGCCTTACGGAACAAGATCCACGCAACAACACCCAGCATCGCGACCAAGATGAGTACGAGCCCCACCCAGATGAGCAGCCAGCCCCACCATGCAATCATCGCGGCACCTATCGCTGTTCCGCGTAGAGGTCGGACCCAGCCTGGGCCCAGCCCGCTACCGCACGTCGGGCCTCGTCGGGCGCCACGACGGTTACGACGCCGGGGAGGCCAGCGATGAGTCGCTTGAGACCGTGAAAGTGGGGAACACGAACCACCGTGCGCACGCGATCCCCCGCGGGTACCAGAACAGCATCTTCTGGCACGTAGTCCCCCAGCAGGCCGATGGCGCTCCGGGCCACCTCGACGGTGACCTCAATGTCTTCGGCAGAAGTATCGAAGAGCGTTTCCGGCAAGTTCACATCGCCAGCAGTGTGCGTGATCGCCTCGGTTGTCATCGCCGGTTTGGAGATGCGGTCGAGACGGAAGGTGCGCACATCCTCCCGTGAATGGCACCAGCCACGCACGTACCAGTCCGCGTCCACTGATTCAACCCGGAGCGGGTCAATCCGGCGCCGCTCGGACTCGCCGCGCGAGTTGCGATAGTCAAACTCAATTTGGGTACCCGCTGCTACGGACTCACGGATGAGGGCAAGCGTCTCGTCGAGCGCGCTCGACTCCACCGCGACGGCCGTTGGTTGCGCGGATGCTCCCCGTGACAGCTTCGAGGTGAGGGTTGCGATAGCTTCGCGATCAGCATGCTCGGGCAGGCTCGAGAGGTACTGCAAGCCCGCGATGAGCGCAGACGCTTCACGGGCGGAGAAACGTGGCGTGTCATCGATAGCGACCAGGTGCGTCAACACGATCTGGTCGTTATCTTCGAAGTCGTCCCAGGCAATATCGAAGAGATCGCCTGCCTGATAGGTAGCGGTATCGCCAGGGATTCCTGAAACCGCGATGAGTCGTACTGCGTCGCGAATGTTCTGCTCGGGCACGCCAAAGTGAAGAGCTGTTTCTGCGACACTGACGCGGTCACGGTCCATGAGATAAGGCACGAGCGCGAGCAAAAAGACCAGCTTGTCTTGAGCGCGCAGCGGCGGAAGTTTTTTAGCCATGGTCTGCCACCGTTCTCGTGAGTCGTTCAATAACGGCGGACCGCAAATGGGGCGGAGACACTGCAACAACCTCGGGCCCAAAGCTGGCGAGCTCGTCGGCCATGATGTTGACGTCAGTGAAGTTGACCTCAAGCATGCAATCCGGATGCAACACCGCTCCACGACGTTTGCCCAGACGAGTAGCGGCGTCGGTGCCGGGTTCCACCCGCAGCACAGCGACGTTGGACTGCCAGACCTGCTCAAGCCCAGACAAGGCCTGAGCAGCGGCGTCATCCGTTACGTAGTCGAATGTCTTTTTACTGCGCTGGATGTCGCTGACGATGCGTCGCAAGAGGAACGTCTTGAACTGTTCCGTTTTCGGGTCTTTGGCATACAGGTGCCAGCGGCCCTGATGTTGCACGAGCGCGAGTGGCGCTACGAGCCGAGTAGTCGATGACTGCTCCCCCGGCTTCAAATACTCGAAGCTGACAAGCACGCGCCGATCCATCGCTTCGCGGAGCGGTTCGAAGGATGCATCGCGCACCCGCAACTGTGGCGCATAGCTGAGGACCGGCTCCGCCGTCTCGATGCCGAGCGATCGGAGTTTTACCATGGCGCGGCGTGAACCCTCAGAGAGAGAACCCTCACGCCACACCATCGCGGCGAGACCGAGAAGCGTGGATTCCTCCGCCGAAAACTTGATGTCCTCGGGAAGCTCGTAGTCGACGCGAGGGATGCGGTAGCGAAGATTCTGATTATTACCAGCCTGCTCGGGAGGCTCGATCGTTTCGAGCGGAACCCCAAGCTCGCGAATGTCGTCCTTATCGCGCTCAAACTGGCGCTCAAGGTTCGCGTTATCCCCCGAGTGTACGAAGCGTTGGCGATAGCCCTGCACCGTCGACAGGATCTCACTCTTTGTGAGCCCATTTTCGGTGGAAAGCAACGCCAAAACGAGGCTAAAGAGCCGTTCTTCGTTGGGAACTTTCGGTGTTGGCACGAGTCAAATCCTATGTCTCTGACACCCGGCCGTGTCGTGGGTTGCGGTTACTGCTCTTGAATTCCGAGGATGTCGAATACGAAGACGAGGGTGGCGCCGCTCGTGACGCCAGTCGGCAAGGCATCAGCGGCGAAGCCGACATCCGCGGGCAACACGATGAGCACCTGCGAGCCAACAGTCTGGCCGATGAGGGCTTCGGTGAGTCCGGGAGGGAGGCTCGAATCGGCGGTCTCTGTGCCCGCTAGGAGGAAGGTTCCGGGAACGCCAGATTCTGCCCAGCTATTGGTGAATGTACTTTCAGCACCCCACTCGATTCCGCTCACGTGCATTACTGCTGCGTCGCCCTCTTCGAGAGGCGCGCCAGAGCCTACCTTCAGCGCCGTGAACATGAGGTCACTCGGCACATCGCCGGACGGGAACGTGAACCCGGGCTGACCATTCGGAGCCAGCACAACGGAGGGGAATCCTGCAGGAGCGAGCTTGTTGGCTCCATCTGCCTTGCCGGGATAACGATTTTCGACGTCGCTCACCATCACGATGGTGTCGTCGTCGGCGAGCGGAAGCTGGTTCTGAGCGATGTTCTCTGTGCCGAGAATGTCGCCTGCTGTGCCCGTGGTCACAATGCGCGAACCGACAGTCGCACACTGAGCAATGTCACCAAAGTGCGGTGCACCCTCGGTGACAGCCACACGCAATCCCGCGGTGTCGTGTCCGGTCGAGATGAGCTGTTCGCCGGTCTCGCCGCTGTAAATCGTGATTTGGAGGGTCGTGATGTCACCAGCGCCGACCTTATCGCCGTCGCCCTCAATAGCGAGCTCGCTCTCGACATCCGTTGAAATAAGCGGAGTCGGGAACTCGGCCTCGGGGTCGGTGCTGAGAGCGCCAGAAGCACTCACGAGCGCGGAATTGGAGCCAGAGGAATAAACCGGGGTGCAGTCCGCGAAGCTCAACGGACCATTGGCACAACCCGCCAACGAGACAACAACTCCGGCACTGAGGGCCACCACTGCAAGCTTGCGCACAAACACTCTTTTCATCGTCACAGACATCGCCAACACTCTACCGGTCAGAAGCCCCGGCCTCAGCCGCGGCCTTCGCTTCGCGCGCCGTCTTGCGGAGACGTTTGGCGCTGGCGTTTCGTTCGCCGAGCGCTCCGGGTGTCCAGACTTCGACATCTTCGTCCTTGAAGTCAGTCTTTGAGGCGCGACGCTTGAGCTCGGGCAGTACTGATCCTGGCGCGAGACGACGGGCCGTCATGAGAAAACCAGTGTGGGCGACCATGCGGTGATCTGGGCGAACGGCGAGTCCTTCAACGTGCCAACCGCGCACCATCGTTTCGTTGGAATCGGGCTCCGTAAAGAGGCCAGTCGCGCGGATCGCCTCCGCAACACGAGACAGCTGGGTGACCGTGGCGATGTAGCAGAGCAACACTCCGCCGGGAGTGAGCGCATCGGCGCACTCCTCGATGCACTCCCAGGGCGCGAGCATGTCCAGCACGATGCGGTCAACAGAACCTGGCTCAACGGATGCCGGCAACTGCTCCTGCAGGTCGCCAACCGTGACCGTCCAGTTCGTGGGTTTCGCGCCTAAGAAGGTCTCGACGTTCGATTGAGCGATCTCAGAAAACTCTTCACGACGCTCGAAGGAGTTCAACTGTCCGCTCGCGCCGATGGCGCGCAGCAGCCATAGGGAGAGCGCACCTGAACCGACACCGGCTTCTACAACGTGGGCGCCAGGGAAGATGTCGGCTTGGCCGATGATCTGGGCGGCATCCTTCGGATAAATGATTGCGGCACCGCGCGGCATCGACATGACGAAATCGGTGAGCAGTGGGCGCATCGCCAAGTATTCGATGTCATTGGTGCTCGTTACAACGCTGGCATCCGGCTGACCGATGATGACGTCGTGGCTGAGGACGCCACGATGAGTGTGGAACGATCCCCCAGCTTCGAGAGTCACCGTGTTGAGGCGCCCTTTGGGCCCGGTGAGTTGTACGCGGTCCCCTTCACGGAAGGGGCCGCTCTGTCGTCGGAATACGTCGCTCATCGCGTGGTCACCTTTGTGTGCAGTTCGGAGAGATGGTTCAGGGTGCGGCCGTCAAGAGTTGGCCAGAGTGCGTGGGTTTTGTCTTCGGGGATGTCCACCATGAAGGGAACACCGATGACAGTGGCACCCGAGGCGAACGCCGAAGTGGCACCGGGAGGGGAATCTTCGATGGCAACGCAGTCGGTGATTTCGACACCGAGTGCCGCCGCGCCCGCGAGGTAGGCCTCAGGATGGGGTTTAGCGTTTTCGACGTCGTCCCCGGAGATGACGGCGTCAAAGCCGTGGAAGCCCAGGTTCTCGACAACGTGATGAGCCATGCGGCCGACTGACATGGTGACGACTGCGGTGGGAACACCAGCAGTGCGCAGTTCTTGCAATAGTTCGCGAGCTCCCGGTCGCCACGGGATGCCGGATTCCTTGAGTTGCGCCATCACGCTGTCGGTGAGACGGTCAACGATCGTGACGGCGCCGAGAGTGACGCCCTTCGTCTGCATGACTCGAGCGGACTCGAAAAGTCCTTTGCCCACACAGGCCATGGCATCGTCATGCGTCCAAGTGCCGCCAAACGATTCGATAAGCGTGGTTTCCGCAGAAATCCAGTACGGTTCGGAGTTGATGAGGGTGCCGTCCATGTCCCACAAGACGGCCGCCGGAGTGGAGTGAGTCACAACGGACCATCGTAGTTCTATCCTTGACTGAACAACATTCCTGCCACGCACCACAAGGAGACCAGTGACTAACACCCCATTTGCGAACGGACGACTCCTCGTCGTCGCCTTCGAGGGGTGGAACGACGCCGGTGAAGCAGCGAGCGGCGCAGTGCGATCGCTCAAAGAGCAACTCGACGTGTATCCCATCTCAGAAGTCGATCCCGAAGAATACTTCGACTACCAGTTCAACCGTCCAGTGCTCTCCCACGACGACGACGGCAACCGCGTCATGACGTGGCCGTCGGTCACAATGTACGGCCCGTCTCGCCCCAACGCCGAACGCCCCGAAAGCATCGCCGCTGATGCCGAGTTGCAGTTGAGCGCCAACAACCAGTCGAACATCTACCTCCTGCTCGGCACAGAACCCTCGCGCTCCTGGAAAGCATTCACGCGCGACATCCTCGAGACCGTGGTCGACAACGGCATCTCCTCGATCGTGTTCCTCGGAGCGATGTTGGCCGATGTGCCCCACACTCGCCCCATTTCGGTCTTCACATCGAGCGAAAATTCCACCGTTCGCACCGCATTGGATATCGAGCGCAGCAGCTACGAAGGCCCGGTCGGCATCCTGTCGGTACTCGGCCAGGCCGCAGAAGCTAGCGGCATTACGACAATGTCGATCTGGGCATCCGTTCCGCACTATGTGCACAACGCCCCATCACCGAAAGCGACCCTCGCTCTCATCGACAAGCTCGAAGAAATTGTGGATGTTGTGATCCCCCGCGGCGATCTCGTGACTGAAGCGACCGATTGGGAAACGGGCATTGACGCTCTCGCCGGCGAAGACGAGGACATGTCGTCGTACATCGAGCAACTCGAACGTGCTCGCGACACGGTCGACTCTCCTTCGGCCAGCGGTGAAGCAATTGCTCAAGAGTTCGAGAAGTACTTGCGAAGCGGCGATGACAAGCCCGATCCGGGTGCCGCCGGCGACGAGCCGTGGCGCGGCAAGGACTAATCGCGCTCTGTTCGGTGTTCTGACCGTGGAAAGGGCCAGGGCAACATGACGAGCCCGGCCCGAAACTCTAGTGCGGCTAGACCGGCTGAATCACGTTGAGCGACAGCAGCACGTACAGCGTCACGCCCAAGACCACGCGGTAGATGACAAACGGCAGGAACGAACGCTTTTCGATGTAGCGCATAAGCGCTGCGATCACGACGTAGCCCACGAAAAATGCAATCACCGTGGCGACGGCCGTTTCTGCATAGGTAAATACTTGGTTGGGCTCGCCAAAGCTGTGCACGAGCTCATAGAGTCCGCTGCCGAAGACGGCAGGGATCGCCAGTAAGAAGCCAAAGCGTGCCGCAGCGGGGCGCGTGTAGCCGAGAGCGAGGCCCGCTGTCATCGTCGATCCTGACCGTGAGACACCCGGTACCAAGGCGAGCATCTGGGCAAGGCCAATCGTGATGCCATGGCCGTAGCTCATGTCTTCCAGAGCGCGCGTGCGCTTGCCGAGGTAGTCAGCGATTCCCAAGATGATGCCGAACACGATCAGGACTGTGGCAACCAACCAGAGTGAACGGAACGTCGAACGGATGTACTCCTGAGCGAAATAGCCCACGAGCACAATGGGAATAGTGCCGATGATGACAAGCCAGCCGAGCCGTACATCCGGATGATTCCGATCGATCTTCTCGCCGTGGGAACCATGAGGCTTTCGGAATTGCTGAAACCAGCGACTCAGAATGCGAGCGATATCTTTGCGGAAAAAGAGGATGACGGCGAGCTCAGTGCCCAACTGGGTGATTGCCGTGAATGTGGCACCCGGGTCGCTCGCGGAGGGCAAAAACTCGCCCATGATGCGCAAATGGGCGCTCGAAGAGATCGGAAGAAACTCCGTGAGGCCCTGAACAAGCCCGAGAATTATGGCCTCAATGAACCCCATGGAACGCTCCCGTTTAGGTAAGAACTAGTACTTGAGAAGCAGGTCTCCCAAGACCTGCCTGCCAAAGACTAATGCGTCCAACGGCACACGTTCGTCAACGCCGTGGAACATCCCCGGGAAGTCGATCTCGGGCGGCAACTGCAACGGAGCAAAACCATAGCCGGTGATGTCGAGAAGCTTGAGCGCTTTGTTGTCCGTGCCACCCGACATGAGGTACGGCAAAACAGGGGCACCGGGATCGAAGACTCCGAGGCTAGCGACCATCGCATCGACAAGGGGCCCATCGAAACTTGTTTCGAGGCCGATGTCGCGGTGCATCATCTCGATCTCGATCTCATCGGGCAAGAGCGCACGCACTTGCGCGAGCACCGCATCCTCTTCGCCGGGAAGGGTGCGGATGTCGACGAGTGCTTCTGCGACGTCTGGAATAACGTTGTGCTTGTAGCCGGCCTTCAGTAGCGTCGGGTTGCTTGTGGTGCGCAACGTCGCCTGCAGGAACCCGGAAGCGGTACCGGTAGCCAGAATCAACTGATCGGGACCGACCTCTTCTGGATCAATGTCGAGAATGCGCGAGAGCTCAGAGATGAGCAGCTTCGTAGTGTCAGTGAGATGCACTGGCCACTCTTGGCGGCCAAGGATCGCGATAGCTTCCGCGAGCTTCGTGACAGCGTTGTCGCTGATAACGCGCGAGCCGTGAGCGGCCATGCCCCGAGCGGTGAGCTTGATCCACATAAGAGCCTTTTCGCCCGTCTGCAAAAGGTAAGCGCGTTGGCCCTGGAGATCGACAGAGTAGCCGCCCACCTCACTGATGGCTTCGGTTGCTCCCGCAAAAATTTCGGGGTGCTTCTTGACCATGAAGTGCGAACCGTATTCGCCGCCGTTTTCTTCGTCAGCGAAGAAGGCGATCGTGAGGTCGCGAGCGGGGCGCTTGCCGGCTCCCAGAATGTCGCCGAGCGCCGTGATGATCATGGCATCCATGTTCTTCATGTCCACGGCGCCGCGGCCCCACAGGAGGCCGTCGCGGATGATTCCTCCGAACGGATCTACTGACCAGTTCTTGGGATCAGCCGGCACGACATCCGTGTGGCCGTGCAGAATCAGTGCCGGACGCTCTTTCGCGTGCGGCGCAGAAGACTCGGTGTCGTAGCTGCCTTCCACCTTGGCAATGACCGTCGTGCGGCCGGTGGCAGCATCGAAGTATTGAGTGGTGAGGCCCATCTCCTCGAGCAACGCACCCAAATATTCGGCTGCATCAGTCTCGCCGTTCGATCGACCCTCCCCATAGTTGGAAGTATCAAAACGGATGAGATCTTGCGCAATGCGTGCTGTGCGCTCGAGTTCTGGCTCAGAAGTCATATGCCCACGCTAGCCGTCTCGCCAGTAAATATCTGCACGCCACGGCATACCCGAAACAGGACTCTCGCTGGTGGTTATTCATGGCGTCATCTGGTGCTCAAAAAGGATGCTATTCTCTTATCTCGGCGGTGCTCTTGTAGCGCCGCAGATGCGCGCGGATGGCGGAATTGGTAGACGCGCTAGCTTGAGGTGCTAGTGCCCGAAAGGGCGTGGGGGTTCAAGTCCCCCTTCGCGCACAGCGAGGTGTCGTAAGACATCGAAATAGCTCGGATCCATGATTATGGGTCCGAGCTATTTTTTTGCCCTGACGGATCACACTGGCCAGAATGCGCGCCTGCAGAAACTCGTGGGAGCTTCCGCAGGCGCCTGATATGGCCGGGTTACAGGGCGCCCGGGAGCAACCGAATGTTGCTTTTCGCGAGCTTCACAGCCTCGCCCGCTCCCCCATTCATGACCACTTTCGACATCGCAAGTGCGAAGCCACGGGCCATTTCTCCGGTGATGGTGGGCGGAAGAGACAGGGCAAGCGGATCGGTAACGAGATCGACGAGCGCTGGCCCGTCGTGGGCGAGCGCCGCTTCAAGTGCCGAGTGGATGTCGGTGGGCTTTTCTACTCGCTGGCTAAAGATTCCGAGAGCATTCGCTACCGCCGCAAAGTCAACGGACGGAACATCCACGCCAAAGTCGGGAAAGCCGTCAACAAGCATCTCGACCTTGACCATGCCTAGGGTCGAGTTGTTGAAGACGACGATCTTTACCGGCAGTTTGTGCGCGGCGACAGTAATCAGTTCGCCCATCAACATTGAGAGTCCCCCGTCACCGCACATTGCGATCACCTGCCGGTCAGGGTGGCTCATTTGAGCGCCAATGGCCTGAGGTAGAGCGTTCGCCATCGAGCCGTGCAGGAATGAGCCGATGAGACGGCGCTGGCCGTTGGGGTTGATGTAGCGGGCCTGCCATACATTGCACATGCCCGTGTCGGCCGTGAAGATCGCGTCGTCGCTGGCGAGATCGTCGAGCAGCGACGCGGCGAACTCAGGATGAATCGGAATCTTCTTGTCGACATTCTTGGCATAGGCGTCAACCACGCTATTCAACAGACGGTGATGACGTTTGAGGGTCTTCTCCAGAAAGCTCCGGTTGGGGCGGTTCGTGATCAACGGTGTCACGGCGGAGATAGTGGCTGCCACGTCGCCGTGAACAGGGATGTCGACGTTGGTGCGTCGCCCTAAATGCTCTGCCTTCGTGTCGATTTGAGCGATTCGTTCGTGTGAGCCATCTGGCAAGAACTGTTCGTAGGGAAAGTCGGTGCCGAGCAGGATGAGGAGATCGGCATCGTGGATGCCATCGTGCGCTGCGCCGTAACCCAACATTCCGGTCATCCCGACATCGAACGGGTTGTCGTACTGGATCCATTCTTTGCCCCGGAGGGTGTGGCCGACCGGGGCGGCAAGCAGATCTGCGAACGCTACGACCTCATCGTGCGCGCCCGCCACTCCGGCTCCCGCGAAGATCGCGATCCGTTCTGATGAATTGATGGCCTCAGCGAGAGACGCCACATCGGTAGCCGCAGGGGCCAAGACCGGAATACCCGGGCGAGCCAGCTGTGGTGCGCTGCCGACAGCGTCGAGCCCGGCGATGTCTCCGGGAAGCGTGATGACGGAGACTCCGCCGAGACTAATCGAATGGCGAAGTGCGGAGTTCACAACTCGGGGAGCTTGTGCGGCCGTTGAGATAAGTTCGCGGTAGTTGGAGCACTCGACGAAGAGGCGGTCAGGATGAGTCTCTTGGAAGTATTCGCTGCCGATTTCAGCCGAGGGAATCTGGCTGGCTATTGCCAGCACCGGCGCACCACTGCGGTGCGCATCGAAGAGGCCATTGATGAGGTGCAGATTGCCAGGCCCGCAGCTGCCGGCGCAGACCGCGAGCTGTCCGGTCAGTTGTGCATCGGCGCTGGCCGCGAATGCTGCGGCCTCTTCGTTGCGGACATGAATCCAATCGATGCCGCCTTTGGCGGACCCGCCGGTGCGCCTCACCGCGTCGACGATGGGGTTGAGGCTGTCACCCGCGATTCCGTAGATGCGGGTGACCCCTGCGTGTTGTAGTTGGCCGATGAGCTGATCTGAGACGGTAGCTGCCATGCCCCCAGTTAACTCCTCCCACCTGCACGATCACAGCGAACTGACTCGGTCGCCGCTGCCATCGACGAGAATGCTGCGGGTTCGCTGAGCTTTGTGGAGAGCGAATCGTAACGATGTATCGTTGAGTATCGGCGAGGCCGCTCGTGCCCCGCATCCACCGACTGGAGGATCAGCATGAACAACTCATTCGGAACCGGCGGCCGGGATTCTCGCCGTCCGTTCGCAGACGCATTCGACCACGCAGGCAAAGGACTCTGGGACGCGCTCGACAACGTGCGCTCCGAGTTCGAACGTCGGGTAGTCCCCCGCATGGGCCGCGGAGACGTTCGCGTCGCCATCCTCTCCCTGCTGGCGGAGGAGTCAATGCACGGCTACCAAATCATTCGAGAAATCGACAAGCGCAGTAATGGAGCGTGGAAGCCGAGCCCCGGCTCCGTGTATCCCACCCTTCAGTTGCTCGCGGACGAAGGGCTGATCGAAGCGCACGAAGCCGACGGCAAGAAGACCTACACGCTCACTGAGAAGGGCCACGGCGAAGCTCAGGCTGGCCGCCCAGCTCCGTGGGAGAACTCTGAAGCGAAGGACTCCTCGCGCCCCACCGCACTCCCCCACGCCGCCGCGAAACTGGCGGAGGCAGTTGTGCCGCTGATGCGCACCGGAAACCCCGAACAGGTGGAAGAAGCCATCAGTGTTATCGATGATGCGCGCCGTAAGCTTTACGCAATCCTCGCCCAAGACTGAGCGGACAAGCCGCCATCGTCGGCACTAGGGAGAATTGATGACCGACACTCGACAGCTGCGCGCTCGCTATCGTCGTATCCTGCGCTTTGCTGCCCGGTACATGGTCCTCGAGTGGTGGTTCGAACTCGTTCTGCCACGCTTCGGGCTCGAACGGATTGCTGCCCGACGCCGTCTTGCGCGTGCAGCCCATATCGCTCGGAGTTTTCACAGCCTCGCGGTCGACCTCGGCGGGCTCATGATCAAAGTCGGGCAATTCATGTCGTCGCGCCTCGACGTGCTTCCGGGCGAGATCACGCGCGAACTTGAGGGACTGCAGGATGAAGTTCCTGCGGTCGATTTCACACTCATCCGCGAGAGTGTCGAACGAGAACTCGGCATTCCTCTCGAACGTGCCTACGACTACTTCGATGCAACGCCCGTGGCCGCGGCATCCTTCGGTCAAGTGCACCGAGCACGCCTCACTCCTAGCGACGCGATGGATGTCGGTTTCTCCGGTGTCGTAGTGAAGGTGCAGCGACCAGGTATCGCCGACATCATCACCGTCGACCTCGCAGCCCTTCGCCGGGTTGCCCGATGGCTCAGTCGCGTTCGCTTTGTATCTCGGCGCGTCGATCTGCCCGCTCTGCTCGAAGAGTTCGCCGTTATTAGCTTGCGAGAGATTGACTATCTCAATGAGGGCAGCAACGCTGAACGCTTCGCGGAGAACTTCGCTGACGACCCCCGCATTGGCGCTCCTGATGTGGTCTGGGAGCGGTCGACTCGCCGGATTCTGACCCTCGCCGACGCGACCGCCATCAAGATCAACGATCATGCACGGCTTATCGCGGCTGGAATTGATCCTGCCGAAGTTGCCGACGAGTTGTCGCGCGCAATGTTTGAACAACTCTTCATTCATCGCTTCTTCCATGCCGACCCGCATCCGGGAAACATCTTCGTGACGCCGGCAGATCCTGCCCGTGCCGACGTGTCCACCCCGGCATGGACGCTGACGTTTATCGACTTCGGGATGATGGGCGAAGTCCCCGAGAACCTCAGTCGCGGTCTTCAACGCCTCATCATTGCCGCAGCCGCGAGAGATGCCCCCGGGCTGGTCGCGAGCGTGCGGGACATGGGAATCCTCTTGCGCACCGCTGAAAGCGCGCCTCTCGAACGCGCCATGGGAGAACTGTTCGACCGCTTCGGCGGAATGGGCTTTAGCGAACTTCAACAGGTCGATCCCCAAGAGTTTCGTGCGTTTGGCAACGAATTCAGCGAAGTCGTACGCACCATGCCGTTTCAATTACCCGAAAACTTTCTGCTCATCATCCGTGCAGTGTCGGTCACGTCTGGCGTCGCCAGCGACCTCAACCCCGGCTACAACGTGTGGACCGCGATTGAGCCGTTCGCCGCACGTCTTGCCCGCAACGAAGGCGGCGGAACAGTGAAGGAGCTCGCGAAACAAGCTCTGTCATCCGCTGGCCTCATTCTGCGCCTCCCGCAGCAACTCGAGAGCGTTGCGACCCTCATGCAGCGTGGCCAACTCGCCGTCGAGACGCCAAGCGCCGATAAGCGCCTTCGCGCCATTGAACAGCTAGTTCGTCGTGTGCTCTCTTCTGTTCTTTTCACGGCGCTTCTCATCGGTGGCATTCTGCTGCGCTCCACCGATCCGACGCTCGGCCTGGTGCTGATGATTAGCTCGGCGCTTCCTCTGACCCATGCGCTCTTCGCTGGCGTCTTTACTCGCACCCGACTGTTCTAACGGCGTCGCGCAGGCTGGGAGTCACCCATGAATCTGCGCGATCGGCTATCGTGGACGAGGACTCAGACACACCTACTGTCGTCCGCTCTCGTCTGATCGGATCATCTCTGGTCTCTTGTCAGCATTGTCGCCGGCAATGAGTCGTGCGAATCACGCACTCAGGCTCCTCACTCTTTTTCCCGCCGCGCGACCGCGCAGCACTGTCCGTAGGAGAATCTCATCGCCATTGCTCAAGCACCCAAGTCAAACCGGTACCGTGCAGATCCGTCAGTAATGACGGCACTGCGCACGCCACGCATCCTCACTAGAGAGGTTTTGGCCGGGTTGGTCGTTGCTCTCGCCCTGATCCCTGAAGCAATCTCGTTCTCGATCATCGCCGGAGTCGACCCACGAGTTGGGCTCTTTTCCTCCTTCGTGATGGCTGTCTCCATCGCCTTCCTTGGCGGCCGCCCCGCAATGATTACTGCGGCAACCGGAGCGATTGCTCTCGTGATCGCGCCCGTCGCGCGTGAATACGGCATGGACTACCTCATCGCGACGGTCATCCTCGGCGGTCTGCTTCAAGTTTTCCTTGGCGTGATTGGTGTTGCCAAGCTCATGCGCTTCATCCCGCGCAGCGTAATGCTTGGCTTCGTGAACTCGCTCGCGATCCTGATTTTCATGGCTCAGCTTGAACACCTCATTCACGTGCCGTGGATGGTCTACCCCCTCGTCGGAGCGGGGCTGTTCATTATGGTGCTGATGCCACGACTCACAAAGGTGATTCCCGCACCCCTCGTCGCTATCGTGCTCCTGACAGTCATCACAGTCACGATGGCCATTGCAGTCCCCACCGTTGGCGACCAGGGTGAACTTCCCCGTAGCCTGCCGGAGCTCTTCATTCCCAACGTGCCGCTGACCCTGGAGACTCTCCAGATCATCGGACCGTTCGCGATCGCAATGGCTCTCGTGGGACTGCTCGAATCGCTCCTCACCGCCAAGCTGGTCGACGACATTACCGACACCCACTCGCGTAAGACTCGCGAGGCGTGGGGCCAGGGCGTTGCCAACGTGCTCTCCGGTCTCTTCGGTGGCATGGGCGGCTGCGCAATGATCGGCCAGACCATGATCAACGTGAAGGCATCGGGAGCGCGCACCCGCATCTCGACCTTCCTCGCCGGCATCTTCTTGCTCATCCTGGTGGTGGTTTTGGGCGACGTCGTCGCGATCATCCCGATGGCCGCGCTGGTGGCAGTCATGATCATCGTCTCAATCTCGACGTTCAACTGGCACAGCATCCGCTGGTCGACGCTCAAGCGCATGCCGAAGAGCGAAACGACCGTGATGGTCGCAACCGTTGCCGTCGTAGTAGCAACCGAAAACCTTGCAATTGGCGTGCTAGTCGGAGTGATCGTCGCGATGGTTGCCTTTGCACGCCGCGTTGCGCACTTCGCGACAGTTGAGCGCACGCTGCCCGATGACGAGGCTGTGCCGACCGCCTACTACCGTGTCAACGGAGAGCTGTTCTTCGCTTCGAGCAATGACCTCACAACACAGTTCGAATACACCGATGACCCGGACCGCATCATCATCGACATGTCGAACTCCCACATTTGGGACGCATCGACGGTTGCGGCGCTAGACGCGATCACGACGAAATACGAGCGTCTAGAAAAGCGCGTCGTTCTCGTCGGCATGAACGAAGCCAGCCAGTACATGCACGAGCGTCTTGCCGGAAATCTCGGCGGCGAAGGCTAGTCACAGTCCGCTGACGGCACCGTTCGCGGCACAGAACGTTCGTGACAAACAACGTTCGCGACACACAACGAGGGCCCACTACGCAATTGCGTAGTGGGCCCTCGTTGTGTGACTCACAGAGTGGAGAGTTAGCTCGCGAGCGGCTCAGCCGACATTGTTGACTTATGCGTGCTTTCAGTGCCGTACGAGGCCGTCACCAAGATGGGCAAGTGGTCGGATACCCCTCGCGCAAGCGTCTCGACGCCCTCGATCGAGAACCCCTGCGATGTGACGAAATCGAAGTGCCCACGGAAGAACTTGTAGTTCGTGTACGTGGTGCGATCGCTCAACGAAAGGTCATACCCGGTCTGCTTGACGCGCTGCGTCAGGCCATCTTTGAAGAGAGGGTAGTTGTAATCCCCGACCATCAAGATAGGCGAACCTGACCCGAGGGTGTGAAGCATCTCGTGCGCGGCCTTGATTTGGTTACGGCGAAGCGAATTGAGCGCGGTCAGCGGTGCCGCGTGGAACGATGCGACGATCATGTCCTCATCAGTGGCGCGATCGACAAGATGGGTGCCGACCAGGCGCTCAGTGGTCGGGGTGAAAATGCGGTCATGCAGAGACTTTTTGAGCTCGAACGACTGGCTAGCGCGATGCTCGTAGCGGTCACGGCGGTAATAGACGGCAAGGCCAAGCCGATTGTTCTTGGTCGAATCTGCCAAGTGCAATCCCCCAATTTCGTCGGGCAATTGAGACGAAATGACTTCCTGAAGACAGAGAACATCGAGATCAGGAGTCTGGGCGAGCGCATCAAGTTCGATGGCGGCCTTGTGCTTGCGAAGGTTGTAGCTAATTACGCGAATCACGAACCTATTTACCTCTTTCTTAAGAGAGAACCAGCCTATGCGTCATGGTCAGAAAGTTTGCGAGATTGGCGATTGGAGAGCAAACGTACAGGAATCCCCATCATAAGGACTACTGCTCCAACCGCGAGTCCCACTACCGGAACCGTGACGACGAGAACGAGGCACGCGAGTGCCCCAATGACATTGATGACTCGGGGAATGCGGCGTTGCGTCGCAGGTTGAGTAAAGGCTGCGATGTTGGCAACAAAGTAATACAGCAGAACGCCGAAGGACGAAAACGCGATTGCGCCGCGAAGGTCCGACACAAGCACGACGGCGATTACAACACCGGAGAGCACCAATTCTGCGCGGTGAGGGACCCTGAAACGAGGATGCACGGCATTTAGCCAGCGCGGTAGGTCAGAGTTTCGAGCCATTGCGAGGGCGGTGCGACCAATCCCCGCCATCAATGCCAGCAGTGCGCCCAACGCAGCTACGCCAGCGGTAAGCGAGATCAGGCCCGTGGCCCAGCCCCAGCCAGCGGCGACAAGTAGGTCAGCAATCGGCGCTTGAGAGGCAGCGAGGGTTTCAGAGCCGAGGACAGACAACATCGTGATTGCAAGCACCAGATAGAGCCCGGCCGTGATGGCCAAAGCCATCATGATCGCCTGAGGGATGGCGCGGTGTGGATTGGACACTTCTTCGCCGAGTGTCGCGATCCGAGCGTAGCCAGCGAATGCAAAGAAGAGAATGCCGGCTGATTGAAGCACGCCGTACGCATCGATCGGCCCCGAGAGAGAGAGCGGTTCGGGTTCCACGAGGGGCGACGCCGCAACGGTTATCAACACGCCGACAAGCACTACGAGTACGAAGACGACGATCACCTTTGTGGCTGCTGCAGTGCGTGTGACCCCGAGAAGGTTCACGATCGTGAGAGCCACCACGCCAAGCACAGCGACGGGCTTTTCCCATCCGTCCGGCGCTACGTACGCCGCGAAAACGAGAGCCATGGCGGCACAACTGGCCGTCTTGCCGACGATAAAGGACCACCCCGCGAAATAGCCCCACCAGGGGCCCAAACGCTCTCGACCGTAGACATAGGTGCCACCCGCGACGGGATACACCGCAGCCAGCTGGGCGCTTGCTGCCGCGTTGCACCACGCGACTATCGCTGCGATGCCTAGGCCGATTAGAAGTCCGGCGCCTGCTGCCTGAGCCGCGGGAACAAACGCCGCAAAGACGCCGGCACCGATCATTGATCCCACACCGATGACCGTCGCATCAGTTGTGGTCAATCGCCGAGCAAGCGTGGCGTTGGTGTTCACGGGTTCACCCTACTCCCGCGATCAACACCGTCAGCCGCACCAAGCGCTTCTCGCAGATGAACGCTCAGTGTCGCCGCGTGAAACAGCGACCGGCACCTCGCTATTCGACGAAGCGGATGCCGTTCGAGAGTCGAGTGCGAACATCAAAGAGTTCGTTGCCGCCCAGTTGGCGCCCGTGGCTCGACTCTGGGCCTGTGCGAAGCAGATGCGCCAGAACGCTCTGACGCACAGCAACGGCAGGTTGAGCTTTGACGGTGCCGAGTGATTCTTGGGGCTGGGCGAGCGCATCGTCTGGCACGACGATCACGAAGCAGGTGAAATTGACTTTCAGCTGCCGACTAAGAGTTTTGGCGCGCGAGGCAAGTTCGTGCATGGGCTTCTCGGGCTGAACGTCAGGCCCAATGAGTTCGCCGCGGCGCACCTTTACGGGCCCACCAAAGTCTTCTGAGAGCATCGCGTAGAGGCCTGTCGGGCCGAGTACCACGTGATCGATTTTGCGCTCAGGGGGGCCGGTGGAGACGTCGTGCCAAATGGTGAACCCAATGCCGAGAGCACTCACGGTGCGGGCGGTCGCTTCTTCGGCGAGGGCGTCGGCGAGGGTCCGGCGAATTTCGCGCGGAGCGCTCCGCACTAGGGCTGGGTCGTAAGGGTTGTCGAGCGAGACACCGCGGCCCGCCCATTCCCGCATACTGGCGAGGAATCGTTCTCGGCGCCATCCTCCAGGGTGACCGTGGGTTCGAGCGCGGGGTCGGGAATCCTCCCGCGGTGGCGCTGACCCGCGTGACGAGAATGAAGAAGAACTGCCGGAGGCGGAGCGAGCGTGTGATCCTGCCCCGGCGTCGTAGTGACGTCGCTTCTCGGGCGTTCCGACACGTTCCCACGCATCCTGAACGGCTGCGAACCGTGTGGGGTCTCCCCCAGTATCGGGATGAGTCTCCCGGAGCGCCCGCCGAAATGCCTTCTTCAGCTCAGACTCCGATGCCGACGCCTCAACACCAAGCACCTCGTACGCGCTTGCTGACAGGGGGCTATCGGGCATGAACTCACTTTCGGTGAACCGCACGAATGCGGAAGTGGGGAAACTCCCATGCTACCGACCCTCGCTGGCAACATTCGGAATGTCGTCGGCGCGCGTACAGACTGCGGGCGTAGTTTTGAAACGTGACCGAACTGAGAAACATTCCCCTCACCACTATTGACGGCAACCAGACGACGCTGGCGGATTATCAAGACAAGGTGGTGCTCATCGTCAATGTGGCATCACGGTGTGGCCTTTCGCCCCAGTACGAGCAGTTGGAGCAACTGCAGAAGACGTATGGTGATCGCGGTTTCACTGTCTTGGGCTTCCCCAGTAATCAGTTCTTGCAGGAACTGAGCACGGAAGAAGCGATTGCGGAATACTGCTCCACGACCTGGGGCGTCACGTTCCCCATGTTTGAGAAGGTCAAGCTCAACGGCAAGTCAGCCCACCCGTTGTACGCCGAGCTCAAGAAGACGGCGGATGGTTCAGGCAAAGCTGGTCGAGTCGCGTGGAACTTCGAAAAGTTCCTCGTGACGCCAGGTGATGACGTCACTCGTTTTCGCCCGACGGTGGTTCCGGATGACCCGGCCATCGTTGGTGCCATCGAAGCGGCACTTCCGGCCTAGGGTAGAGAGTTATGGCTACAGAGTTTGTGCATGAGGAAGATGCTGCGCGGTACATCATGAAAGTTGATGGCGCGCTAGTTGCCGTTGCGGACTATCGTACTAACGGATCGTCTATCTCTTTCAACCACACGTATACCCAGCCCGCTCACCGCGGCAAGGGTTACGCGGCCCAGCTTGTGAAGTTTGCGGTCGATGATGTCGAAGTGAATTCGGTGCTGCGCGTGCTGCCCATGTGCTGGTACGTTTCCGATTGGTTCGAAGCTAACCCTCAGCGGGCCGAGCTGCTCACGCGTTAGCCTGCTCTGCAATTCTTGTGAAGCGCCGGCGCGGGTGAGGTGCCGGCCGTTGTGAGGTGCCGACGCTCAGAGCGACGGTCTGCTACTTCTGGCGTTGAAGTTGCACCAGCATCTCTGGCCCGTGGTCATCGAGCAGCTTTCCGCCCCAGCGCACCCCAATGATCAGCAGCGTGCCTCCCAGCACGAGTGCGACGGCAAGAGAGACCCAGCCGAGTGACTGGTTGAACGTTGCGAAGCCGATAATGGCGAGCACCATTTCGGGAAGAGCCAAGAGCGCCAATGCGGTCCACGATGCAAACATCGAGAGCATGAGGGTGAATCCCCCGCCGGGGCGGGACTTGAATGGATTGTCTCCGGGAGCTGGCACAGCGAACGCGAATCGACCGGAAACAAGCGACGACAGTGCCAGACCGGTGATGAAGAGGCCAAGGGAGATGCCGAGCATCCCGGCCAGTCTCTCCCAGCTATCACTGACCCAGACGCTCGCAACCGTGAGGATGATCGTCGTAGGGACGGCAAAGACGCTCACGGCGATCACCCTTCCCCATCGATCGGAGCGGCCGCTCACCCCGGACTGCAAGTGGAGGCTGAAAGCGGTGTTGTCGTACGACACATCCGTGTAGATCGACATGCCCAGAAGCACCGCGACGATGGGGCCGACGAAGAGCAGACCGCTCAAATCGCCGCTTGCTCCGCTATAGAAGAATACGATCGCGGGCACGAGCGGCACGCTGATGAGCGACTGTGCGTAGCGCGGGTCGCGCGCCCAATAGGTGAGTGCCCGAGCTGCCACGGCGCCCGTGGGAGTGCCGGAGAAAACAGCAAACCAACCGAGTCCGCGTTGAGCACTGCTGTGGGATGTGGAGGTCGCCGGGCGCTCGAGGGCGCGATCCAATGCCCAGCGCCACACCGCGGTCGCTGCGATGAGCGTGCCGATGCCGATGAGGGCGTGCAGAGCTGCTGCGCCCGGCCGCCCGAGAGCCAGATCACCAGGAACAGCCCAAATAGCCCCGAACGGCGTCCAGGCCACCACGTCGGCGATGATCGGAAGCACGGTTCGAAGCTCACGAAACAGTGTGGACAGCGCGAGCACCGCCGGCCCGAGCAGCAAGAGCGGAATCAACACGAGCACTGTCTTTGCTTCACGAGCTCGACGCCCCGACGAGATGCGCACCGTGAGGGCAGCGAGCATCCGTGACCCTACGACGCTCGTAAGGGCACCGATTGCCGCACAGAGCAGAGCGACGATTGCGATGAGTGGCGTTTGCCACCACACCAGACTCGTTGCAAGCGCGGCCAGAGTGGTGATGATTCCGGGGACCCCAAGAACTCCGCTCACGGCGAGGGCCAGCAGCAACGTGTTGATGGGGATGGGGAAGGTTGCGAGCCGTGCCGGGTCTACCGTTTCGTCGATGCCCGAACTCAGCAGCGGTAGGAAGGTCCATCCCAGCACCAGAATGGCGCCGCCAACAACGCTGACGGTGCGCCCGAGGCTTTCGGGGGCCGTACTGAGGAAGAGGAGGCCCACGACCACGAGGAACAGCATGAACATGCCGTAGACAGTGCCGAGCACCACGGCAACCGCCTGCCACGGACTTCGAGTGAGCGAATTGGCAAGGAGCCTGAAGCGCAGCCTTACGAGATGCGCAACCACTCGGGGCCCTTTCCGTGACGGCGCCCGCCGACGAGTTCCACAAAGCGGTCCTCGAGGGTGGATGAGCCGCGTACTTCATCCGTGGTTCCGGATGCCAGCACTCGACCATCGGCGATCACGGCAACATGGTCGCACATGCGCTGAACGAGATCCATGGCGTGGCTGGACACGATGACGGTGCCGCCGGACTCAACGAACCCGTGCAGAATGTCACGGATATTGGCGCCAGACACCGGATCAACGGATTCAAACGGCTCATCGAGCACGAGCAACTGCGGGGCGTGAATCAGAGCACAGGCGAGCGCTATCTTTTTCGTCATGCCGGCGGAGTAATCGACGACGAGAGTGCCACTCACGGCATCGAGGTCGAACAACTCGAGAAGATCAGCGGCGCGTTCCGCGACGACGGCACGGTCCATCCCGCTCAAGAGGCCCGCGTAGGTTACGAGTTGAAGGCCTGTCAAGCGGTCAAAGAGCCGAACACCATCGCTCAACACTCCGATGCGCCTCTTTGCCTCGACCAGATTGCTCCACACATCAAGACCGTGCACGGAAACGGTGCCAGCGTCGGGCCGGAGAAGGCCCGTGGCCATCGAGAGCGTCGTGGTCTTGCCAGCACCGTTGGGACCAACGAGGCCGAAAAAAGATCCACGGGGAACCGTGAGGTCGACAGCGTTGACGGCGAGTTTCTCACCAAAACGCTTGGTAAGTCCGCTGATTTCAAGCGCAGGAACGAGAGTGGGGTTTTCGGGCACGGTACTACCCTAAAACCGATTCGTCCTCAGAGAGGTGTGTGCCGCACAATCTGTGGTGATAACCAGCTACTAGAGTCGATAGGACGCGGCAGTTCTCTCACTCCGCGAGTTCTTCGAAAGGTTGTTATGACGATTACTGCTGCTGCTGACGGATCGGCGCTCGGCAACCCCGGGCCAGCCGGATGGGCGTGGTACGTCGACGACAACACCTGGGCAGCTGGCGGCTGGGATCACGCCACCAACAACCAAGGTGAGCTCATGGCGGTGCTGCAGTTGTTCCGGGCAACGGCGCATGTTGACGATGATCTGCTGATCTTGTGCGACAGCCAGTACGTCATCAACTCGATCACCAAATGGATGCCCGGCTGGAAGAAAAAGGGCTGGCGCAAAGGTGATGGCAAGCCCGTCATGAACGTCGACCTCATCAAGCAGATTGACGACGCCATCACCGGCCGCCGCTACCGCTTCGAATGGGTCCGAGGGCACGTAGGGCATCCGCTCAACGAGGCTGCGGATGTCAGAGCGCGCGGTGCTGCCGAAGCATTCCAGCGTCGCTCGGTCTGCCCCGCAGGCCCCGGTTACCCCGGAGCCACTGCGAGTGACGCTAGCTTGCCGGGCGCAACCGACGAGATCGCTCCCCTGTTCTAACTCGTCGCGGCTTAGACAGCGTGGCGATCAGCGGCGATGCCGCATGAGCGCGCTGTCGGTACAGCCGGGCTTGGGGCGCCGAGCGCTCGCCTTACTCGGGCGAGAAGAACGCGGCGATTGCTGAACTGAGCGCCAGCGGGTCAGCGACGCCGCACAACTCGCGAGCGGAGTGCATCGAGAGCAACGGAAGCCCCACATCAATCGTTCGGATGCCCAACCGGGTTGCCGTAATGGGCCCGATGGTGGAGCCACAGGGCATGTCGTTGTTCGACACGAACTCTTGGTACTCAACGCCAGCCTGACGGCACGCGCGAGCCCACTCCGCAGCGCCAAGCGCATCGGTGGCGTAGCGCTGGTTCGCGTTGATCTTGAGCAGCGGTCCCCCACCAAGACGCGGACGGTTGGCGGGATCGTGACGCTCGGGGTAGTTCGGGTGCGCGGCGTGGCCGGCATCCGACGACAGGCACCAGGAGCCAGCGACGGCACGCATCCGATCCGTTTCGGAACCGCCCAAACCAGCACTGATGCGGGCAATGAGGTCGGCGAGGAACGGCCCGCCAGCACCTGAGCGTGATGCCGAACCAATTTCTTCATGGTCAAACGCGACGAACAGCGGAATGTGATCGAGTTTGGTGTCGAGACCGAGCAGAGCGACGAGACCGGCGTGCACTGACGACAGGTTGTCGAGACGACCGGAGGCGAAGAGCGCATCATCGAGACCAAAGACGGCGGGAGCCGCGGTGTCCGCAACCACAATGTCGTACCCGTCGATGTCCTCAGCAGAACGATTCTTTGCCTTCGACGACAGGATTGAGGCGAGATGACCGAGCACGTCGGCGTCGTCGCGCTCGCCCAAACCGAACATGGGGTTCATGTGAGCTTGGCGCTTGAGCGTGAGCTTGTCATTGACGCCACGATCGAGGTGAATGGCGAGCTGCGGAAAACGCAGCAACGGACCGGTGCGTACAAGCTCAGTGCTGCCATCGCGGAACGTAACCCGGCCAGCAAACTCAAGCTCGCGGTCAAGCCACGAGTTAAGTAGCGGGCCACCATAGATCTCAACTCCGGCCTGAAGAATCCCCTCCGAGCCTGTGGTGGGCTTTGGCTTGAGCTTGAAGCTTGGTGAATCAGTGTGGGCGCCGAGGATGCGGAACGGCGTCGTGCCGGTAGCCTTCGTCGGCTGAATCCATGCCGCAATCGCACCGTCGCGGATCACGAAGTACTTCGCTGCCTTGCGAGTGCGCGCGCCATTCCAGTCATCAGCCTCGTGCAATTCGCTGAAACCGGCGTCACGCAGACGGCGCGCAGCCTCCGCTACGGCGTGAAAAGACGACGGTGATGCGGAGACAAAAGAGGCAAGATCGTGGACATGATTCAGGGCAGCAGTCATGGACTCATTCTCGCACTGTTCGCCGTGAGCAACGCCCAGCAGCGCACGAGTGACGGCTAGAACCAGATGCTCAACCACGGCGTCGTCGGTGCGTGGAACACACGCTCCACCACCGCCGCAGCACCCTCAGTCAGCTCATGAACGCGGCCGGCAGCAACCAGCGCTGATGCCGTGACTCCGCCGAGATACAGCGAGCTGAGTTCATTGACCGAGAGTGAGACCGAGGCAATATCGGAGGGAAGATCGTCTACCTGACGCACCTGCGGCATCCCGGCGTCATCTGTCGAGAGCACAAAGCGGCCGTGCGCGAAGCCGAGGTCATCGCTGACGTCGAATCCGAGCTGGGCGGACGTCGAGTACGTGCGAGCGGTGAGCGAGGCGGGCACATCGAGGATGCGCAACCACAAGTGGTCAATCGGGGACACTCTGGCGGCACGCATGTCGGACAGCAGCCACAGCAACGGTTCATCGATAGAGCGAAGTTCTGCTTTCACCTCACGCACCAGGTCGACCTCCAACACAAAGCGCCACAGCGCCTCATAGGCCTCCGGAGTCTCAGCCAGCAGATAATCGACCGTGAGCTTGTGGTGGGTGAAGTCGGCTCCGCCGCCCGCCACCCGGTACACCACGAAGCCTCGGGGCGTTCCGCTCTCGTCGTCGAATCGCACCACACGGGTGTTCTTCGTGTATTCCTCATCGCCGGGCGAAGTGCCGGCGATCTGCTCCCAGCGCAGCGGCCACACGGCGATTTGTCCCGGAGTGGCCAGACGGACACGTTCAAACACCGCAGGCGCTTCGCTGACGAAGACGGAGGGTGCCACGTGCTGCAGCGTGCCACGGCGCTCATGAGCCACGAGCGAAGCCCGAGTCGTATCGATCGTGAGATCAGCAGCGAAGACGGCTTGACCGAATCCGAAGCGGCCATAGATCGTCGACTCCGACACGGTGAGCATCGCCATCGGCAGACCCATCGCAGCGGCCGAGCGCAGTTCGCCTTCGAGAAGCGAACGAGCGATTCCGCGACGACGATGCGTCGGCGACACCGTGACCGAGCTGATAGCCCACGCAGCAATGCTCGTGCCGCCAGGAACCGTCAACTGCTCGGTCCACGAACTGGTGGTTGCGACCGGAACCTCCGGGGCGACCAAGCGGTCATCCCAAACACCGATCGTGCGGCGATACGTTACGCCGGCAAAACTTGAATCGACCTGTTCTTTCGACATCGCCGGGCCGTGAAATCCACGGGAATCAGCTTGAAACCACGCCTCGAACGCAGCCCGATTAGACGTATCGACTAGGTCGTAACGCAATCCGCTTGCAGCGAGGGCAGCAGCCGACGTGGGATCAACAGGGTGGTGCGAAAAGTCGTTGGCCATGTACCAACGGTACCGCGAACTTTACAGAATGAACCATGGCGGATAAACCGCCACCTTCGTCTTAAACGAGGCGCCATCAAGAAGCGACTTCACACGCTCGCGAGCCTTGTCACTGGCAACTCCGACGAGTTGCACATCGTCGAAAGCGAAGGAGCCATGAATGAGAACTTCAGCGTCGTCGGTGAGCTCATCGGCACGCAGGTTGCCGAGCATCCGGGTGATGGCCTTTTCATCAGTGGCGAAGCGCGTCAAGCTTGCTGCGGCGTCGCCATCTGCCAGAACGGCATCCTCGCCGAGAGCGCGAACAGTGCTGACCAAGAACACGAAATCTGTGGGAGTTGCAGTGCGAGCGGCATCTGACCAGCGCGGTTCTGAGGCGCCGGCACGGAGCTCGCGCCACGCGGCGGATTCCGGGACCAAGCTGAACGGAACGTAACGGTCAACAGGCTCGCCGGTGCTGAGCGACGCTGCGCTGCGGAGCTCGCGAGTGAGGGGCGAACTGATGTCGAGGATTGCATCCTCAATTGAGGCGGCCGCGACGAGCTGACCCTCCCGAAGGATGCTCTCCAAGTTGCTGATGTGCGTGACGTGATACACACGCTGGTCCGACAGCGACGGGACCTTCGCGCTCGACGCGCGAGGAGTTCCGGGAACTCGCTTGGTGCGAGAAGAGGTCGTGGCACGCGTTACCGGCTTGACAGGGACAGCCTTCGGAAAGCAGGAATCGCAGAGACCGTTTTCGAAGCCGTGGATGCACTCAGTGCCAGACATTGGAGCCTTTCTCGGAGTTCAGAAATGACCTCCGTATCCAAGGTACGGCAATTATCGACTGCGTATCGCCGTCTCTGCACGATGAGCGAGCTCGCGCAGCAATGTTTCGTGGCTGGGATCGAAGCGGCGCGGCCCCGTATCGAAGATACACACGGCCCCCACGATGTCGCCGTTGGGGGCTGCTACCGGGTAGCCAGCATAAAACCTGATGCGCGGGCCTTCGATGACCCACGGATGATCGGCAAACCGTTCATCGTTCAGGGTGTCTTCCAAAACGACAAGACCACGATCCGTGAACGCTGCGCTGCAGAACGCGCCAGCTTCATCACGATGCATCGAGCCAACGCCCGATATCGACGTGAACCAGTGGGCGTCTTGATCATGGAAGGTAATAGCGGCGCCTGCTGTGCCGAAAAGCTCGCGCGCCGAATTCATGATTGTTGCCAACGATGTCGACACCGTCTTGCGGGTGAGTACTGAACTCTCGAATGGTGGCGGAGTGACGATCGAACCGGGGCGTTCAGTGGGAGGCACAGCCACGGCAGTGAGAGAACGCGCAACGGCGGGCGCAAGTGCGCGGGCCCAGTGCTCGTAGGTGGGGCTATCGAGCGACACCCGAGTGTTTCCCGCAGATGCCGTGGCGGGAACGAAGGTCGCGCTCGGGCGAGTAGAGCACAACTGCTGACTAATCGCGTTGAGATTGGCGACGTTGTGGTTGACGATGCGCAGCAACGGTGCGGGAAGCGACACGAAGTCATCGAGCGGAGCTACGCCAACGATGAACGTGTGCATTGCGCCGCCGCCGCACTCTTCGATCGTGTTCAACAGGTCAGTGACATCCCTTCGCCAAGCGAAAAGGGATCGGAAACGCAGGGCATCTCCCCCGCCGAGCGTGAGCACAAGGGCGTCAAATCGTTCAAGGTTTGCCCATCGGATGACGACACCGGTATCAGCGGCAGACATCGAGGGGTCGGAGACAATGTCGACGCTGCAACCGCGCTGGGTCAGGGATGACAGTTCTCGAGCGAGATGACCGCCGAGTCCGAGTTGATGCGTGTGCACGCCATAGCCCGATGATTTTCCTGGACCGAGAAGGAGTACGCGGTCGGGATCGGGGCCAATCGCTTCGACGCGGGGGTCATCAGCGGGAAGAGTGAGCGCGCGCCACCGTTGTGGCTTCACGGCAAGCCACAGTTTGACTATTGGCCACGCCAATAGCGCAGCATAGCTACGTAGCAATCAATTCCCCACCCGAACGCCCAGACACGGGCACCCTCAAGGTAACGAGTATAGAGCTGAAAACTATTCAGAACCAGCGAGAATGAGGAAAACTGAAATTATTTGCGTTCTGCTTTGGCGGCGCGCTCTGTCTTGATTCGCGCGTTCTCATTGTTGACGGCGGCGTGAACTGCGCGCTCCTCGACGAGCCACGCAGGCATTTCGACGAGAAGTGCCTTGATTTCATCCGAAGTCATGACGTCGGGTGCTCCGGCGCGGGCGAGCCCCGACGTGGAAACGCCGAGCTTTTGGGCGACAACCTGCCGTGGGTGCGGTCCTTCTGCACGCAACTGCGTGAGCCACTCGGGCGGAGTGGCGAGCAATTCTGCGAACTGTTCGCGACTGATCTCGGAATCGCGGAACTCTTCCGGAGCGGCGGGGAGGTAAATCCCCAGCTTTTTGGCGACGGTTGCGGGCTTCATGGTCTGGACTGGCACCCCCCAAGACTAACCTGAAGACATGTCTTCACCATTCACGGTCGCATTTGTGCTCGGAGCGACTCCCGGTAAGTGGGCTCGCGTCTGGAATGAACGCCTGCCCGAGACGACTCTCGATCTTGTCGCAGCAGAACAAGAGCCTGCGCTCGACATGCTGCGGGCGGGAACAGCTGATGTCGCATTGCTGCGCCTTCCGGTCGACCGTGCTGAGAACAGTGATCGGCCACTCGCCGCTATTCCGCTCTATACGGAGCGCGCCGTCGTTGTTGTTCCCAAAGGGCATGCCATCGAAGCGCTTGATTCGCTTGCTGTCGCTGACCTAGAGGCCGAGAACGTTATTCGTGGCGACTGGCGCGATGCGGTCGAGCTCGTCGCCGCCAACGTGGGGGTTGCTGTTCTGCCCCAAGCTGTTGCTCGAGCGTTGACACGAAAAGACGTTGTTGCCCGGATGCTCGACGACGGCCCCGAGTGGCAGGTTGCTGTGGTCTGGCGCGATGGCTCAGTCGACCCGCTCGTGGAAGAGTTCATCGGCATCGTGCGTGGTCGCACGGCGCGCAGTTCGCGCGGCACCGGAAATGCCAACGATGCTGGCGAGGACACTCCCCCGAGCCGAGCAGCCCAGAAGTCGGGAAGCGGAAACAAAAAGGGCACCGGAGCTCGGTCATCGGGACGCACCCACAACGGTAAGGGTGCGTCGAAGCGCCCCGCGCGCGCAAAGAGCTTCCGCCCCCAACCGCGCAAGGGCTAACCGCACAAGGTCCAACGACTATTCGCTGACCGAGCCGCTCAGAATGAATTCTGCGACATCGGGGGCCATGGCGTCGGCCCACGCCCGATAACTTTGACGGCCGTCGATTGCCTCAGGGTCTTCGATGGGTGGCGAGAAGTGCACATAGTGGGCATGCTCGCGGTGTGCCACCAACCGCTCAATTTCTGTGTTGTAGCGCTCGGTCATCAGGTGGATGCGGCGTTGATAGCTATCGGGAAAGCGTGACATCTTGGGCGGCACGCATCCCAAAATGAAGACTCCGACATCGGGTGTGGAGTTCTCTAGTAGAAAATCGACGAGCCGTGCCATGTCGCGTCCCCATGTGCGGGCCGGGGTGAAGGTGAGTGACTCGAAGACGCCGAAGGACAAGACGACCGCTTTCACGTCGGTGAGGTCGCTTACTGCGACCTTTGCTTGCGCCTCGCGTGTTGTCAGCCGAGCACTCGTGACGGTCGCAACCTCGATGCCCTGACCCGTCAGAGCGGCGAGCGAGCGAGCGAGCGATCCCCCGAGGGCAAGTTCGTGAGACGCAACCCCGTATCCCACGACGATTCCGGAGCCGCACAGCAGAACCTTCTGGACGTGGGGTCCGTCGACGAGGACGGGTGGGCCAGCCTCCGGTTTGGGGAGGCCGCGCCACGAATGAGGAGATGTGTGGACCCAGGCGAGCATGAAGAGTTTCATGACGACGTGTCCAAGGGTGGCGAACATCTCGAACTCCGTTTCGGGCGGTGTCGGAGTGCGCCCGGAGGTTTATCGTGGCGCAATTACCCCGGTGGGTGGGGCGTCTCTAAGTATCCGCACTTTAGCACCGTTGGGGTCCACTGCCTAGATTTTTCAAGGAGTGGTCGCGCTCTCACGCTTAGCGCGTGCTGATGCTCGCGAACTTGCGGATCGCGAGCGGAACGAAAATTGCGAGCATCACGACGATGCCAATCAGCACCGTAAGGACGGGGTGCTGTTGTGACCACACATCGGACTGCACCGCCCCGGCCGGGGTGTTTCCGAACAACTCGCGGGCTGCCTGAACGAGAGCTGAGACAGGGTTTAACTCAGCGAACGTGCGTAGCGGTCCCGGGAGGGTCTCGGCGGGAACAAAGGCGTTGGAGATGAAGGTCAGCGGAAAGAGCACCAAGAACGAGACGTTGTTGATGACCTCTGGACTGCGCACGCTCATTCCAATAAATGCCATCACCCACGACAGCGCGTAAGCAAAGAGCAAGAGCAGAGCGATCGCAGCGATCGCTTCGAACGGGCTCGAGTTGATGCGCCATCCGACAATCAAACCCGTGGCCATCATGACGATCATCGATATCGAGTTGATGAGAAGGTCACCGTTGGTTCGACCGACCAATACCGCGGAGGGACTCATAGGCAAAGTGCGGAAGCGATCGATGATGCCGTCTTTGAGGTCCTGGGCCATCGCCGAGCCCGAATAGGTTGACCCGAACACCACGGTCTGAGCAAAGATGCCGGCCATGATGAACTCGGTGTACGTGCTGCCGGGAATATCGATCACGCCGGCGTAGACGTAGGTGAAGAGCAGCACGAACATAATGGGCTGCAACGTGGTGAAGACCAGGATGTCGGGCACACGCTTGATCTTGATGAGGTTGCGACGGGTGGTGATCCACCCGTCATTCAGCCAGTTCATGACCGATGACGTGGCGGTCGGGCTCGGTGCTGTCGTGGGTGCTGTGGCGGTCATTTCTGTGCCTTCTGTGCTGGTGCTGCATCCGTCGTATCAGTGTCGGTTTCGTCGGCGCTTGCCGTATGGCCGGTGAGCTTGAGGAACACATCGTCGAGAGTGGGGCGACGCATTCCTGCGTCGTAGAGCTGGATGCCGCGGCTCGCGAACTCCGTGAGAATCAACTGCAGCGCGGCGGGAGCATCTTCCGCGTTGACGGTCAGGCCGCGGCCGTCGAGACTCACGGCAGGTTCGGTGCTGCCGAAACGAGTGAGGATCTCGTGGGCGGCGGTCGCGTCATCCCGCGACACGAGGCTCACTTCAACTCGCTGACCGCCGATGGATGCTTTGAGCTCATCTGAGGTGCCCTGGGCAATGACCTTGCCGTCGTCGATGACAGAAATGCTGTCGGCGAGTTGGTCTGCTTCTTCAAGGTATTGGGTGGTGAGGAGCACAGTGGTGCCCTCCCCCACGAGCGTTGTAATGACGTCCCACATGCCAATGCGGCTGCGCGGGTCGAGACCGGTGGTTGGCTCGTCGAGAAAGAGCACCGGTGGGCGCATAACAAGGGCACCGGCGAGGTCAATGCGGCGACGCATGCCGCCGGAGAATCCTTTGACGGGACGGTTTTGGGCTTCGGTGAGGTCGAAGAGGTTGATAAGTTCGCGTGCTCGCTCGCGAGATTGCTTAGCGCCGAGGTGGTAAAGCCGGCCGACCATATCGAGATTCTCGAAGCCAGTGAGGTTCTCATCGACGGCGGCATATTGGCCGGAGACGCCAATCATGGGGCGGATGCGCTCGGGGGAAGCGATGACATCGACACCGTCGATGGTCGCTGAACCTGAATCGGGGCGGATGAGTGTCGTCAGGACTTTCACGGTGGTCGTCTTGCCCGCACCATTCGGACCAAGCAGAGCCGTTACTGTGCCCTGAGGAACCTCCAAGTTGAGGCCGTCGAGGGCATGCACCGGGGCTGCGCCCTTAGGCGTATACGTCTTCTTGAGATCTACTGCTTCGATATAACTCACGGGGTAACGCTAGAACATGCCGGCGACATCGCAAAGACACGCCGATGGATGTCGTACGCAATTGACACACTCGAACATATGTTCGAATATGAACAGGTGTCCCCTGTATCCGCCTCCGCCACTTCAGCGACCGCTGAAGAGTTTTCGGCTGGGCGAGAAGCCCGTGTCGGGAGCACACTCACGGCGGCAGAACGCGTCGCTGAATTGCAGTCCCGCATCAGCCAGATGCAGTCCCGCACGCTGAGCTCAACGCTCATTCCCACGCATCCCGCTATTGCGTCGTTACTACCTGGCGGCGGTTTGCAACAGGGCAGCGTCTACTCGGTCGATAGTTCGGCGATGCTCATCATGACACTCTTAGCCGCTCCCTCCGCAGCAGGGTCGTGGTGTGCTGTCGTGGGGATTCCCGAGTTTGGGATCGAAGCTGCTCAACGATTCGGGGTCGATCTTGAACGACTCGTACTGGTGCCGCATCCGGGTGACCAGTGGTTAGCGGTGACAGCAGCGATTGCTGACGTTGTGGAGGTCGTCGTCGCGCGCCCACCGGCACGGGCATCCGATTCTGCGGTGGCCAGGTTGGCTTCGCGGCTCAGGCAACGCAAATCAACGCTGCTCATGGTGGGGTCGTGGCCGCAGAGTGAGGCGATGGTGTCATTGGGCGAGAGCCAGTGGCACGGTATTGGCAACGGTCATGGGCATTTGGCTGCGCGTGAAGTGACGGTCACGGTGACGAGCAAGAATGCGGGGCGACCACGCAGCGCACGCATCTGGCTACCTGATGCTTCGGAACAAATTCGTGCTTATGGCGCGCCGGAGATGGCTCCTGCGCCGCTGACGCTTTTGCCGCAGCAGGTCTCGGCATGAATGGCAGGTCGGGGGCGTTGCCTGAGCCACTCCCCCGAGTTCTGGTCCTCTGGGCTCCGGATTGGCCCGTGGTTGCTGCGCGACAACAGGAGAAGTTGCCAGCGGATGCCCCGCTCGTCCTCATCGAGAATGGGCTTGTCTTTGCGGCGGCAGCATCTGCTCGCGCCGAGGGCATCACTCGCGGGTTGCGGCTGAGAGAAGCCCAGTCGCGGTTTCCGGGAATTATCGACCGACCCTACGATCCGGCTCTCGACAGTCGAGCGTTCGAACCAGTGCTTGCCGGGGTCGAAGAGCTGATTCCGGGAGTGCAGGTGTTGCGACCAGGCATGTGTGCCGTTCGCGTGCGGGGTGCTGCCCAGTATTACGGCGGAGAGAAAGCCGCGGCGTTGACTGTTGTCGATCGGGTAAATGAGATTGCGGTATCCGATGCACGGGTAGGCATCGCTGACGCCCTTTTTACTGCGGTTCACGCTGCGCGCAGCACCATTGCCGCAGACCCGCGTTCGCGAGGAGGGCGAGTGCGGTTGGTGCCCGCTGGCGGCTCTGCCGAATTTTTGGCGCCACTTCCGATTGCGGTATTAGAAGAGCCACCCATCGTGACGCTGTTGATGAAACTCGGCATCTCAACACTGGGTGAGTTTGCGAACCTCGATCGCTTCGACGTTCGCTCTCGTTTTGGGGAACTCGGCGGTCGACTGCACGCTCTTGCCAGCGGCCGGGATCCGCAGGCTTTTATCGCACGTACTCCCCCACTCGACCTTGACGTCGTGATCGACTTTGAACCTGCCCTTGATCGCGTAGATCAGGTCGCCTTCGGTATTCGCAGTCGCGCCGACGATTTTGTAGCGGGCCTTGTCCGGGCTCGACTGGTGGCGACCGCGATTCGAATCGAACTTGATTCAGAATCGGGTGAGGTCGCCGAACGGGTGTGGTTGCATCCGCGGTCGTTCAGCGCCAGCGATGTTGTTGACCGCGTGCGCTGGCAAGTGCAAGGGTCCAATCTCATCGAAGCCGGGCTCAGCTCGGGCATTAGCCGGGTGCGCATCGTGCCCGAAACAGTGGATGAGATCGGCAATCATGAGACGGGGCTGTGGGGGTCGGGGCTAGAGCCGCGCATCCATCACGGACTTTCTCGAGTGCAGAGCATGCTCGGTCACGGTGGTGTTCTTGTGCCCACGATTGAGGGTGGGCGCACTCTGCAATCGCGTCAACGGCTCACCGCGTGGGGCGACCGCAGCGTCACCGAACGATCACCACAACGACCGTGGCCCGGCGTCTTACCTGCTCCACTGCCGGGAACAGTCTTCTCCACCCGTCATGCCGTGCACGTGTTTGCCGAAGATGGCACCACGGTGTCGGTGGATGAGCGTGGCCACGTTGCTGCACCGCCCGCCCAATTTTCCACCAGCGATTCGCGTTCCCGCACCCTCACGGCGTGGGCGGGGCCGTGGCCGCTCGCTGAGCGCTGGTGGGAGGCTGATTCTCCTGGTCGTTCGTGGCGTTTTCAAGCTGTTGACGACACCGGCTGTGCGTGGCTGCTTGTGCTCGATGACGGCGGTTGGTGGGCTGAAGCGAGGTATGACTGATGGCATGGTCTAATCCACCCATACCGTGGCGGCAGCTTGAACGCACGCTGTCGGGTTTTGGCACCGTCACGCCGATTGGTGAAGCCGGTGATGGTCGAGCTATGTCGCTGGTCTCCAGCAAACGCGCTCCCTACATCGCTCCCAGCGCGCCGCCGACCGACGAGGCAGCCGCGGCGAGCCCGGACGCCACCGCCGTGCCGTATGCAGAGTTGCATGCCCACTCAAGTTTCAGCTTTCTCGATGGCGCGAGTATGCCCGAGAAGCTCGCAGAAGAAGCAGCGCGGCTTGGGCTGAGTGCTCTGGCTCTCACCGACCACGATGGGCTCTATGGAATCGTGCGCATGGCCGAGGCTGCCGCTGAATTGGGGTTGCGCACTCTGTTTGGCGCCGAGCTCTCGCTCGGGCTCAGCGGGCCCCAAAACGGTATAGCCGACCCCGAAGGCGATCATCTACTCGTGCTTGCTCGAAAAGAGGAGGGCTACCACCGTCTTGCCTTGGCCATTACGCGAGCTCAATTGGCTGGCGGCGAAAAGGGGCGACCTCGTTATGATCTCGACGAACTCGCCGAGCTGGCATCCGGGCATTGGTTTGTGCTCACGGGATGTCGCAAGGGGGCGGTTCGTCGTGCGCTCAGCGGCCCCGAGGGTAATGGCGCTCCTACCACGGCATCCATGCTCGCGGCAGGAGCGGAGCTTGATCGGCTCAGTGAGCTATTCGGGCCAAAGGCGGTGATCGTTGAACTCTTCGACCACGGTTACCCGCTCGACTCCGCTCTCAACGATGCTCTTGTCGTGCTCGCGGCCGAACGCGGCTTGAGGGTCGTTGCAACGTCAAACGCTCACTACGCGACTCCTCGCCAGCATCACTTGCACTCGGCAATCTCGGCAGTGCGGGCTCGTCGCAGTCTCGACGAAATGGATGGCTGGCTTCCGGCTGCAGGCACAGCCCATCTGAGGTCGGGAGCTGAGATGGCTGCTCTTTTTGCACGTTATCCCGGAGCAGTAGCGACGACAGTGGAGATCGCAGACGAGGCAGCATTCGAACTTCGGCAGGCGAAGCCGGCACTTCCTGATCAGGACGTTCCCGAAGGGCACACGCCCGCGAGTTGGTTGCGCGAGTTGACGTGGGCCGGAGTAAAAGACCGCTCTATTGAATTGTCGGAAGCTAACCGGGCACGCATTCAGCGGGAACTTGATGTCATCGAAGAGAAAAACTTCGCCGGCTATTTTCTGATCGTGCACGACATTGTCGCCTTTGCGCGCGGGCGCGGCATCCTGTGCCAGGGGCGCGGTTCGGCCGCCAGTTCTGTGGTCTGTTACCTGCTCAAGATCACGGCGGTTGACCCTTTGCGGTACAAGCTCCCGTTCGAGCGCTTCATTTCAGCGATGCGAGAAGAGGAACCAGACATCGATGTCGACTTCGACTCCGAGCGTCGTGAAGAAGTGATCCAGTACGTGTTCGAACGGTATGGGCGCGAGAACGCGGCGCAGGTCGCGAACGTGATTCAGTACCGTCCCCGGTTTGCGGTGCGCGATATGGCGAAAGCCCTCGGGCACAGCCCAGGGCAGCAAGATGCGTGGTCGAAACAGATGGAGCGCTGGGGCTCCGACGTTTCGGGAGTTGACCATGACATCCCCGATTCGGTCTTGGAGCTTGCCCAGCAGGTGATGAAGTTTCCGCGGCACCTCGGCATCCACTCTGGTGGCATGGTGCTCACGCAGCGACCGGTCGGTGAGGTCGTGCCGATTGAGCACGCGCGCAAAGACAAACGCACCGTGGTGCAGTGGGACAAAGACGACTGTGCGTGGATGGGGCTGGTCAAGTTCGACCTGCTGGGTCTCGGCATCCTGTCGGCGATGCAATACAGTTTCGATCTCGTTGACGAGGCGCTGGGCGAACGATGGGATCTTGCGACTATCCCCGCTGAAGAGCAGGGCGTCTACGACCAACTGTGTCGAGCAGATGCCATTGGCGTCTTCCAGGTCGAGAGCCGTGCTCAGATGGGGCTGCTGCCGCGTCTTCAACCGCGCGAGTTTTACCATCTTGTTGTCGAGATTGCGCTCGTGCGCCCCGGCCCGATTCAGGGTGGTGCTGTGCATCCCTATGTCCGTCGCAAGATGGGCGCCGAACCGATCACCTACCTGCACCCCAACTTGAAAGAGCCGCTCGAACGCACTCTTGGCGTTCCGATTTTTCAAGAGCAGCTGATGCAAATTGCGGTCGCAGTTGGCGGATGCTCGGCTGACGATGCCGATCTGCTCCGGCGGGCAATGGGGTCGAAACGTGGGATTGAACGCATCGACAAGCTGCGCACCAAGCTCTATGCGGGAATGGCAAGCAACGGCATCATCGACGCGGATGCCGACCGTATCTACGAAAGCATCCAGGCCTTTGCCGGGTTTGGCTTTGCCGAGAGCCACGCTTTGAGCTTTGGGCTTCTCGTGTACGCGAGTGCCTGGGTGCGGCTCCACTACCCCGCTGCGTTCTTGGCTGCTCTACTGCGGGCGCAACCAATGGGTTTCTATTCGCCGCAATCTTTGGTGGCGGATGCTCGCCGTCACGGTGTGGTCGTGCTGGGCCCTGACCTCCAGCGCTCGGGTGTCTTTGCCGGATTGGAAGTGTTGGGAGACGGGGTCGAGGCGACAGGAAGCGACCGCTGCCTCGATGCAGAACAACCTCCCGTTGGACCATTCGACCGTTCAGCGCCCTTCGATACCGACGACCACCGCCGTGACGGAGCATTTGCGGTCCGTCTGGGATTTGACGAAGTAAAGGGTGTCGGAACGGCGATTGCGGAGAAAATTGTGGCCGCACGGGAGTCCGGCGAGTTCGTGTCGATGAATGATCTGGTGCGGCGGGTTGGTCTCACGACGAAACAATTGGAGGCCTTGGCAGCGGCGGGAGCTTTCGACTCTCTCGAGCTCACTCGTCGTGAAGCAATGTGGAATGCGGGTAGCGCGGCACAGGATCGCGAGGAGTATCTTCCCCACAGCATGGTCACCGTTCAGCCGCCACTTTTTTCGATGTCGAGCCCGGTGGATGATCTGATGGCCGACCTCTGGTCTACGGGGATTTCGCCGGCAAGCCATCCGGTTGCCCATCTGAGGGCGGCCCTGAGCGCGCGAGGAATCCTGAGCGCAACCGACCTGATGACCGCTGAATCCGGGCGTCGTATCGAAATTGGCGGTGTTGTCACTCATCGCCAACGTCCCGCAACGGCCAGCGGAATCACGTTCATGAACATCGAAGATGAGACCGGCCTTATCAATGTTATTTGCAGTGTTGGAGTCTGGGGGCGCTACCGTCGAGTGGCTCGTGACAGCGCAGCGCTCATCGTTCGTGGCGTTCTTGAACGCTCCGTTGACGGTGTGATTAATGTTGTCGCAGACCGTTTTGAACCGCTTTCGGGGCTCCCCCACACCCGATCACGAGATTTCCACTGATGACGACTTCATTACCGTTATGTGACTTTTTCGAAATAGATGACACATGCAGGGCTTTCCTGATATAGCCTTAGGCCATCGTTCATGTTCTAGACAAAGGCATGAATGAGGCCTCGACTGTCGGGGCCTGAGGAACGCTCCTGGAGGAGTTTTAAATGGCACTAGGTACCGTCAAGTGGTTCAACGCAGAAAAGGGCTTTGGATTCATCGCCCCCGAGGACGGAAGTCCTGATGTGTTCGCCCACTACTCGGCCATCGCAACAAATGGCTACAAGTCGCTCGACGAGAACCAAAAGGTTGAGTTTGACATCACACAGGGACCCAAGGGTCCCCAGGCGGAGAACATCCGCCCCCTCTGATCTTGATAGTTCAGTAATGAGAACGCCCCCGGTCCTATACCGGGGGCGTTTTCTTGTTAACAGACGGATGCACGACTAACCACACGCGCAGCACCCGGCGGTCTTCGCGTCTCGCCCGGCGAAACGCACAACGCGACACCTGTGAGGCCTCGCTGCTAGCGACTAGTGCATGCCCTTACGCAGGTAATCAATGCGGGTCTGCAATTGCGTCACCGTAGCCTGAGCAACCGCAGGACCGCCACAGACGCGACGGAGTTCCGCGTGGATCAATCCGTGCGGTTCGTTAGAAAGCTTCGCTCTGCGGCCCACGAGGTTGTTCAATAGGGTTCGCTGCTCTTTGAGCGTGCGGTACAGGGGCGGCGGCTGTTCTTCCTTGGGGCGACTCTCGGCGCGTTTCGACTGGCGCTTTTGGCGCTGCAGCAAAAGTTCGCGCACTTGCTCTGGCTCCAAAATGCCGGGAAGCCCAATGAAGTCGAGCTCTTCGTCGCTGCCCGGTTCGGCGGCAAAACCAAACTCGGCACCGTCGAAGAGCACCCGGTCAAAGTTTGCTTCGGACTCAATGGCTTCCCAGGTGAACTCGTCGGCGAGTTCATCGCTGGTCTTCTCTTCACGGTTCTCTGCATCGAGAAGGCTGTCATCGAGCAGGTCATCGGGCGACTCTTTGCGATCGAGAGCGTGGTCGCGCTCTTTCTCGAGCTTGCCGGCGAGATTCATCAGGTTCGGAACGCTCGGCAAAAAGATTGATGCTGTCTCACCGCGGCGACGGGTGCGCACAAAACGACCAACAGCTTGAGCGAAATACAACGGGGTAGATGCCGAGGTCGCATATACGCCGACGGCAAGTCGCGGAACGTCGACACCTTCAGACACCATGCGCACGGCCACCATCCAGCGACTATCGCTTTCGGCAAACTTCTCGATGCGCGACGATGACTCTTTCTCGTCGGAGAGCACGATCGTGGCGGACTCCCCCGTGATGTCCTTGATGAGTGTGGCGTAGGCGCGAGCCGTGAGCTGGTCGGTCGCAATGACGAGCCCTCCGGCATCAGGGACCGAATGCCGCACTTCGCTGAGGCGACGATCCGCCGCCCGCAACACCGCCGGCATCCACTCGCCCTTGGGGTCAAGAGCTGTGCGCCACGCCTGCGCGGTGACGTCTTTAGTGTCGCCTTCGCCGAGGCGGGCTTCCATCTCGTCGCCCATGCGGGTGCGCCAGCGCATTTTGCCGGCGTAGGCCATGAAGATGACCGGACGAACAACACCGTCTTCGAGCGCGCGACCGTAACCGTAGTTGTAATCAGTGACCGAAGTGCGAATGCCCTCATGATTGGGCGCATAGGTCACGAAGGGAATCGGGGCGGTGTCGCTGCGGAACGGGGTGCCGGTGAGCGAGAGCCGCCGGGTGGCACGGCCAAACGATTCGCGGATGGCATCGCCCCAGCTGAGGGCGTCTCCGCCGTGATGCACTTCATCGAGAATCACGAGGGTGCGGGCCGAATCTGTGATTTCCTGATGCAGCGACGCCTTCATGGCGACTTGGGCATAGGTGACGGCGACACCGTGGAAACGGCGACCACCCCACGCGTCTCCATTGGAGAACGAGGGATTGAGGCGGATTCCGACGCGGTTGGCGGCGTCGGCCCATTGGCGTTTGAGGTGATCGGTCGGCGCCACGACGGTCACACGATCGATTTCCCGTCTGGCGAAGAGTTCAACGGCCAGGCGGAGTGCGAATGTGGTCTTTCCTGCACCCGGAGTTGCGGCGGCAAGAAAGTCGCGGGGCTCTTTCTCAAAATAGAGATCGAGGGCTTCTGCCTGCCACGCTCGCAATTTGGATGCGGTGCCTCGGGCGGCTCGTTCAGGGTACGACGGTGAGAGGTGTTCCGCCGCGAAGGTGCCCACGGTGGGGCCAGGCAATGGAGTGCTCACTTGATAAGACTTTACCGTTCTCTACTGACAACTGAGTTCGTGTTCGGAGCGTTTCGGGCCTGGGGGCGTGAAAAGCGCGAGCGATTAGTCGCGTTGACCTAGGCGCGGCCGTTCTGAACGTTGCGAGCCCAGGAGACGCGCTGGTCCAATGGCACCGGTTCCGAAGCGAGCGGATGCCGCTTCCATGGCCTCTTCGGCGTCTCGCCATCCGTCGGTGGTGTCCCACAAACTCAGCTGTCCGCCGCCCGGTTCGACGAGTTGCTCACCGCGCACGCCGACAAGGCGTACGGGGCGACCTTCGCGAGCGAAGTCGGCATACACGTCTCTCACGGTCTCGTAAATGGTGCGGCCGAGATCGGTGGGGTCGGGCAATTTCTTCGACCGGGTGATTGTGCTGAAATCCTCGAACCGAAGCTTCAACACCACGGTGCTCGCCTCCATTCCAGCGCCTCGCAACCGTGCGGCAACCTTCCCGGAGAGCCGGAGCAATTCGCGGCGGATCTCATCGGCATCTAACACGTTGTACTCAAAGGTCGTCTCGTGCCCGATGCTCTTCTCTGCGGCACGCTCAACGACGCTGCGGGGATCGTTGCCCCAGGCGAGGTTGTGGAGCTTCACTGCGCCAGCTTCACCGACCGCGCGCGTCAGAGTTTCTCGGTCTGCATGGGCGATGTCTGCGATTGTGCTGAAACCACGCTGCTGCAGCGACTCGGCAGTCTTGCCGCCGACGCCCCACAGGGCGGTGATGGGCAGCGGATGCAAGAATTCGATCGTCTGGTCGGCAGGAATAACCAGCAGTCCATCGGGCTTAGACAACCCCGACGCGACCTTCGCCACGTACTTGGATGCGGCGGCCCCTACCGAACAGACGAGGCCGGTCTCTGCAAATACCCGCCGGCGCAGCAGTGTGGCTACCTCGATGGGTGAGCCGTAGATGGCACGTGCGCCCGCGACATCCAGAAATGCTTCGTCGATGCCCAGCCGTTCCACCTTGGGTGTGAGCTGGTCGCAGATATCGAAGACGACGGAAGAGAAATGTTGATAGCGCTCAAAGTGTGGCTCTAGGACGATTGCATTCGGGCACCGGCGCAGAGCAAGGGCCATGGGCATCGCAGAATTGACGCCGTACTTGCGAGCTTCGTAGGTCGCAGCTGTGACCACTGAGCGAACGGAGTTGTGTCCCACTATGACGGGCTTGCCGATGAGCTCGGGGTGATCGAGCAGCTCGACGGAGGCGAAAAACGCGTCCATGTCGACGTGCAGGATGGTGGCAGTGCTGTCGTCAACGCCCGGCGCGGTTACATGCCGCGTGCGACCGTCTTGCTTACCCATAGCGCCATTGTCGCAGGTGCCTCTGACGGTGAGGACAAGACTCGGACACCGTCGCCGGAGAACCGCGGCAACGACAGAAGAGGGGCGGTGCACCGAAGTGCACCGCCCCTTTTACCCAAGAGTGTTTAGCGACGTGAGCCGCGCGTGATCAGTCCATAGAGAAAGAGCACGAGCACTGAGCCGCCGATGGCTACGAGCCACGTTTCGATGGAGAAGAACTCTTCGAGGCCAATGCCAAAGATGGCGCCTCCCACGAATCCTCCGACGAGTGCTCCAACGACACCCAGAAGGAGTGTTGCGAGCCAACCGCCGCCCTGGCGTCCGGGCAAGATTGCCTTAGCGATAGCTCCGGCGATGAGTCCCAGTACGATCCAGCCGATGATTCCCATTGTGTGTTCTCCAAACGGTTGTTAAGTGGTCTTCGGTATGAAAACCAACAGAGAAGAGATAACCACGTGCCCTATCCGGGGGTCAAAGCAATACAGGCTGTTCACAGGAACCACCCGGGTAGCGCACAGGCAGATTTTGAGACAGGCTAGACGTATGCAAGAACAACACCCGTGGAGCAGATATGTTGCCATCGGAGATTCCTTTACAGAGGGCATCGGCGACCCCGAACCCAACTCCCCCGGCGGTAACCGCGGGTGGGCTGACCGCGTTGCGGAAGTGCTCGGCGCCCACAAACCAGACTTTGCGTATGCCAACTTGGCAATTCGCGGTCGGCTGCTCAACCAGGTTGCCGCTGAACAGCTCAAGCCGGCAATGGAGCTCAAGCCTGATCTCATCACCGTCTCCGCTGGCGGTAATGACATCATCCGCCCAGGCTCGGATGCCGATGAGGTCGCTCAGCGCGTAGATACTCTCGTCGAGCAGCTTCGCCGGGACGGCGCGACCGTCGTGCTTTTTACCGGCCCTGATATCGGGATGACTCCCGTCCTCAATCGCATGCGCGGCAAGGTTGCCATCTACAACGAAAACATTCGCGCTGTAGCCCAACGCCACGATGCCGTTGTCGCCGACATGTGGGCCCTGCGCGAACTCGGCGACCCACGCATGTGGTCACCCGACCGCCTCCATTTCTCCCCCGTTGGTCATCACACGGTGGCTCGCATGGTGCTCGACTCGCTCAATGTTGCCAACGAACTTGAACCTTTCCGGCCAGAGCCGCTTCCTCCGCGTCTCTGGCGCGAAGCGCGCGTCGAAGACATTGGCTGGGCGCGTGAACACCTTGTGCCGTGGGTGTTGCGTCGAATCCGTCACCAGTCGTCGGGCGACAACGTCACAGCAAAACGACCGGGCTTCTAAACGTAAGCGCCCCTCACGGACTCTAGGAGGCCCGTGAGGGCATCAACGCGCGCCACAGCACCCGCGTGGTCAGCGCACCGCTAGTGAGCGGCTGGAGACGAAAAGAGGGCCCCTGCCATTGGCAGGGGCCCTCTTTTCTTATGTTTCTTAGCTCGCTACCCGGTGTAACCGGTGCGACCGGCTGCGGGGCAGTCGAAGGGATCGCCGTCAGCGCTCAGGCCGACTTCGTTGAGGTGGCGAATCACTATGCCGTACGACGTGACGAGTCCGACCTCGGTGTACTTGATGTCCTTGGTCTTGCAGTACTCCTTCACCATTTCAGCGGCGAGAGGCAAATGCGGACGCGGCATCGTGGGGAAAAGGTGGTGCTCGATCTGGAAGTTGAGTCCACCCATGAAGTGGTTCATGAACACACCACTACGGATGTTGCGGCTCGTCAGAACTTGACGACGCAGGAAGTCAACCTTCGACCCCTTGGGCAAGATCGGCATTCCCTTGTGGTTGGGAGCGAACGATGCGCCCATGTAAAGCCCGAAGATTCCCATTTGAACGCCCAAGAAGGCAAATGCCATGCCGAGCGGGAGGAAGCTGAACACGACGGCAAGGTAGCCGATGTTGCGCACGAGCAAGAGGCTGATCTCGAGCCAGCGCTTGTCGACCTTCTTCTTGAAGTTGAAGACCTCTTGGAAAGCGTGTGAATGAAGGTTGAAGCCCTCAAGCAAAAGCGCTGGGAAGAACAGGTAGCCCTGGCGCTTCGCCATGAACTTAGTCATACCCTTGAGGCCGACAGTCTTTTCCTTCTGGAAAATAATGAAGTCAGTCTCAATATCAGGGTCTTTATCGACCGTGTTGGGGTTCGCGTGGTGACGCGAGTGCTTGTTCATCCACCAGGCGTAGCTAATACCCACGACGAGGTCGGACATAAGCCGCCCCAGAGTGTCATTGAGCTTGCTGGACTGAAAAACTTGGCGATGCGCCAGTTCGTGTGTCAAAAATGCGTATTGCGTAAAAATGATGCCCATCGCCGCGGCGATCAACAAGATGTACCACGTGCCGGCAAGCATCGCGAAACCAACCCAAGCGGCGGCCATAGCGACGGTAATCACGGCAAAAGTGATGATGTAGAAGCGTCTGTTGCGACGCAACAGACCTGCTTCGCGAACGGTGCGCAACAATGATGCGAATTCGCTCATCGGGCTACCGACTCCGCGGGGCCCAGTCTTGATGATTCGTGTGGGATCGGCTGAGAGAGAACTACTCACGTGACCTCAGATGTTTTGAATGACTTCCCAGCCATTTGTCAATCGAGCAGGTGCTCCAGATGCACTCCACCTTATCGCGACCTCCTGTGAGTGCCGTGTTTATTCCATAACTAAAACAAACTTTGTGGGTTTGTGAGCCTCCACCAGGCGCCTGGATCATCGATTTCGTTGCTAAACACCAGTGGGATCTCGAAGGTTTCCGTGCCGACCTGCACGTGAAGCGTGCCCGCGTTTTCCCCGGCCGCAGCAAGGCGAACAGGGGCAGCTTCCACTGTTACGGAGATCTCATCCTCGCCCCACACCACAGCCGTAACGGTCGACGCAGCGATCGCAGCAGACTCATCGCCCCACGGCGTGTCATAGTCCGCGAACTCTTCCCCATCTGTCGCCACTTCAACTTCGGAGAACCCGGCAGTGGCATCCGTAATGAGCTCGCGAATCGCCGCATTGATCGTGGGGTGGTCTGGCCCGCCGACGACCGCGCCAACCAGGGTGATGACTTCATCACCAACGGTCACATCGGCGGAGAACAGAAGGCAGGACCACCCCACGTCGAGAGTTCCCGTCTTGATCCCGTCGACGCCGTCGATGCCGAGAAGTTGGTTGCTGTTGTGAACTGCACCGATACCCGGAATGTCTGCGGATGAGGTCGATACGATTTGCGCGATGACCGGATTCTCGATCGCCAAGCGCGCGATTTCAGTGAGGTCGCCCGCCGTGCTTCGATTCGTTTCCTGAATTCCGGATGCTTCTGTGAGGGTCGTATTTTCGAGGCCGTTGTCAGCCAGCCACGTTGCCGCCGCGGCGACGAACGCTTCCTCAGAGCCGAATGCCCAGTGCGCGAGTGATTGAGCATAGTTATTGGCTGAGGGGAGTAAAACAACAGTCATGACGTCGCGTTGAGACAGCTGCTGGCCGTCATAGACCGGTGAAACCGACCCGTATTGCGCGAGCTGTTCGTAGTAGTAGTCGAGGTCGGTCGGTCCGAACGTAATGGTCGGGCCCGCTTCATCCACCTCAAGCGGTTTAGCGTCGAGCACTACAAGAGAGGTAATAATTTTCGTAATCGATGCGATGGGAACCGCATCAGTGCTGCCCGCTTGCGCAAGCACGCCGGGGCGGTCGAGGGCGCCGATCGCCGAGGCGCCATAGCTGGGAAGAGTGAGTTCGGGCTCCGTTGGCACCGGTGCATCAAGGGGGAGAACGTGGGCCGAAACCTCGTCGAGCGGCGCGAGTAGCGTCAGCGGCAGATAGAACGCTGTCGCCAGAACGGCACCAACAACAGCAAATACGACAATACGACGGCGACGGAAGATTTGGCGTTGAGTCAGCGGCACCGGATAACGCTAACAGGTGAAGCTATGGCGGTGGCTAGCGTGCTCGAAGCATGTACATACCCACTGCGCTGGCGGCGGCGACATTGAGCGAATCGACGCCGTGCATCATCGGAATCTTGACGACGGTATCGGCCGCTTCGATCGTGCTCAGAGAAAGACCATCGCCCTCTGTCCCCAAGATCAGCGCAACCTTCTCAGGGGCGTCAGCGGCGAAGGTATCGAGGTCGACGGAGTCATCGTTGAGGGCGAGCGCTGCGAGATGGAAGCCAGCGGCCTTGAGATCGGCCGCGTCGGCAGGCCAGTTCTGGAGGCGAGTCCACGGCACTTGAAGAACCGTTCCCATGCTGACCCGCACACTCCGCCGGTAAAGCGGATCGGCGCACCGCGGCGTAATGAGCACGGCGTCCGCTCCAAGCGCAGCGGCAGAGCGGAAAATTGCGCCGACGTTGGTGTGATCGACGATGTCTTCCAGGATGACGATGCGGCGCGCATCCGCCACCAGATCGGCAACGCTGGGAAGGGCAGGACGGTGAATGGATGCCAGGGCGCCGCGGTGCAGATTGAAGCCCGTGAGCTGTTCAAGCAGCTGCGACTCCCCCACGTATACCGGAACCGGAGAATCTCCGAGCAACTCGTCCACGTCGTCGAGCCACTGTTCGAGAACGAGTACCGCGCGTGGCACATGACCGGCCCGAAGTGCACGCGCAATCACTTTGGACGACTCGGCAATGTAGAGACCGCCAGCCGGTTCTGTGCGGCGGCGCAGAGCAACATCCGTGAGGTTGGCGAAGTCGCTAAGGCGAGGATCGGAGAGATCGGTTACCCGGATGACGTTCACGGTGTGTTCCCTACTGTGCGGTTTCGCCATCAGGTGAATCTGAAATGGCAGAGGACGAGCCTGAAGTGCTTACGCTTGGAGAGTGAACACACTCCCGATCAGCAACGAAATCGATCGTGCTGCAGAACTGCTTCAGGGCAAGGTCATTAGCGTACTCACCGGCGCTGGGATTAGCACCGATTCGGGCATACCCGATTATCGCGGTGAAGGCGCCGCGGTGCGCAATCCGATGACTTTTCAACAGTTCCAGAGTTCGCCCGATTTTCGCAAACGCTATTGGGCGGGTAGCCACCTTGGCTGGAAACGCTTCGCTTCTTCGACGCCGAATGAGGGCCACGACGCCCTTGCCGAGTTTGAACGCCGAGGGATCAGTAACGGCATCGTGACTCAGAACGTCGATGGTTTGCACTTACGCGCTGGCTCCACCCGTGTTGTTGATGTGCATGGCAGCATCGATCGTGCTCGGTGCTTGCGATGCGGACAGTATTTTGCCCGCACTCCCCTAGCTGCCCGCATCTCTGAACTGAACCCGTGGCTCGAACAAGATGACTCTCACACGCTTAATCCAGACGGCGATGCTGACGTGCACAATGTCGATGACTTCGTGATCCCCGAGTGCACCGTCTGCGGCGGCATTCTGAAGCCGGATGTCGTGTTCTTTGGCGAGTTCGTTCCCACGAGAAAATTCCAGCTGGGTGCCTCGCTCGTGGACCAGTCGGATGCCATGATCGTCGCGGGGTCATCTCTCGTCGTCAATTCCGGCATCCGCCTTGTTGAGCGAGCGATGCGCAAGAAGATCCCCCTTGTCATCATCAATCGTGGAGTGACCAAAGCCGATAAGCGCGCCGACGTTAAGATCGATGGTGGCGCTTCCGCAGTTCTTGGCGAACTTGTGGAGCGCTTAGCTGCCTAGCAGCGCAGATCGCCCGAGTGTTCTGTGCTGATCATTGTGTCGTGAGCGGAGCGTTGTGTTCATTTATCTCGTGCGCCATGGAGAGACTGACTGGAATCTCGAGCGTCGCATTCAGGGCAGTACCGACATTCCTCTCAACGACACGGGTCGCGAGCAGGCACGCACAACTGGGCAACTTCTTGCTCGCCGTCAGTGGGACGGTATCTTTGCGAGTCCGCTCTCACGGGCGATGGAAACCGCAGAGATTATTGCGGGCATCGTCGGGCTTCCTGCTCCCCAACCCGTAGCCGCGATTGTCGAACGCAACTATGGTGTTGCCGAAGGCTGCACCGATAGTGAAATCGATGCCCGTTATCCGACCGACGTTGAGGTTCCTGGCCGAGAGCCACGCGAGGATGTAGCGAAGCGTGTGGTTCCCGCTCTCGTTCGTTTGGCCGAGCACCATCACGGCGAGTCAATCATCGTGGTGGCTCACGGCGGAGTCATCGCGACGGTGCTCGCCACGGTCGCTCCGGGGCACCCCCACGGACGAATCGCCAACGGCTCAGTGCATAGCTTCCGCCACGACGAAGGCACACTGACGCTCATCGATTTCGATGACCCCATCGAAGAGGAATCAGAACGCCAGGGCGGCGACGACTTCGCAGCACAGAACGCCCTAGCTCGACGCGAGGGTGACGGGTAGCTTCTCTCTAACCGTTCTTTTTCGCCTCGCGGGCAGCTACGGCATCCTGAAGGACTTGGTAAAGCGTTGCGGCACCCTTTTGCCAAGTGAACTCTGCAGACCGTTGCCGAGCGGCGGTTGAGCGCGCTTGCCAGGTAGCGGGATCCTCGAGGGCTTTGACTTCCCGTGCTAGTTCTGAAGGTTTGTCTGGGTTGAAGAATCCGCCGGCGGGGCCTGAAACTTCGCGGAAGATCGCCGTATCGCTGACGACCACCGGCGTACCAAGAACCATCGCCTCAACCTGTGGGAGGCCAAAGCCTTCATCGCGTGATGCTGTCACAAGAGCGGTCGCCCGCGAGAGTGTCTCCGAGTAGACCTCGTCGCTTGCTCCGTTGTGGAAGATGAGGCTCGACTCCGGCGCGAGTGCCGTCAACTCTGCCTTCGTCGTCTCGTCTACGCGGCTCATCAGGTGCAGGGTGTAGCCGGGCAGATCGTGGAGTGCACGAGCAATCAGCCCCACGTTCTTGTACGGCATATACGAGCCCATGTAGACGAGTTCGCGAGTCGTCGGTGCCACCCGGGGAACGTATTCGGCTGGACTATCGGTGCCAAGAGTCACGACGGCAATGGGGTTGCGCGTGAGGTTATGCTCCAGCATCTGGTCACGTGTCGTCTGGGAATCGGAGACATGGGCATCTGCTCTGTTCAACAGTGCCCGTTGGAAAGCCCAGGTCAGATGATACGCACGCCACATGACACGCACTGCCCATGGCAGGTTGTGAGGCGGAGTGGGGTGCTTGTAGTAGATGAGGTCGTGCACTGTCGTGACGAGAGTGTACTTGCGACCGAACGGGCCCATCGTCTGCATGGGGGTGAACACGACATCCGGCTTCAGCTTATTGACCTGCAGAGCAACGAGCGGTTCTAGGATGCCCGTGGGTGATGACACCAGTTCCCAGGGCAGGTCAGGCAGCAGCTCAAGTTGGCGCTTGTCGGAAACCAACATCGTCACGGGGTGCAGCTTGCTCAATTCCTCGACGAGGCGCGCCCCATAGCGGCTGATGCCGTCGTGGCGGCCGATGCGCGTGTAGCGGCAATCAAAAATGATTTTCATGAGGTTGGCTCCGCAACTGTTCCCGCATTCAGGAACCTAACGATCAGTTCGGCGGCTTCGCGCGGCCGTTCGTAGTGGATGAGGTGGCCAACGTTGTCGAAAATTTCGAGCTGTGAGTCAGCGAAGAGCGTGTGCAGTCGCTCCTGAGCAGGAACGGGACTGATGGGGTCATTGCGAGCCCCGATCAAGAGCGTGGGAACGGTGATCTCCGAGGCAAACATGCTGACGTCCGATCCGATGGATGCCTCGAAGGCTTCAAGCAGGCTGTCGCGATTGGCATAACTGCTGAAGTGCGCGTGGTGCTGGTGATGGACCCAGCGTCGAAGTTCTGGGTCGTGAGTCTTCACCATGGCAAGACTCATCACGCGCACGACGATCCAGTTGCTGAGCATCGGCGCGCCGATCGCGTGCGGCAGAGCACGCGCAAGTTGATAAAACCAGAGCGTTATCTTGCTGAGCACGCCGTTGGGCCCCGAGAGTGCCGGCGCTGCGATGGGATTGACGAGAATGAGCCGTGGCGTAACAAGGCCACGGGCAAGTGCGGCAGAGACCACAATCGATCCGAAGGAATGCCCGAGAATAATGGCGCTCCCGTTGAGGTCGAGTCGTTCGACGAAGCTCTGAAGCCAGAGCGCATACCCCTCGATGTCGTGTGCCCGACCCCTGAGCGGCTCGGACGCACCGAAACCCGGAATGTCGGGACTGATGATGCGGATGCCGCGAATGTGAGCACAGACTGCCTCGAGGCCGTGGTGGTCGCCCCGAAAACCATGCACCAGAACCAGAACGGTGTCCGCATCTTTCGGGCCGTACTCCCAGTAGTGCGTCGATGAGCCGAGCACTTCAACAACGGAGTGCCTCGCCGGGGTGGCGTCGAGCAGTGCTCCGTACGGCGATGCTGGTCTCATTCGAACAATCTTATGCAGTGTGCCGGTGGTTGCTGACATCCTGGCTTCGAATGCGTTGCCCGGCGAGTTCGACGCCCTAACTCCGCGAGCCGAGTTCCCGGTGTCAGTGTCTCGCCCTACGCTGAGTTCATGAGCAACTCCGGCACCCTAGCCACCTTCGATCTTGAAACCACTGGCGTCGATGTGGAGACCAGTCGCATCGTCTCCGCCTGTATTGCCCTCGTCGATGAGGTGGGAGTGGTGACGTCTCGGTGGGATTGGCTCGCCGACCCGGGCATTGAGATTCCGGATGGCGCTGCCGCGATTCACGGAATTACAACTGAACGAGCACGAGCTGAGGGTCGAGACGCGGCCACTGTCGTCGCTGAGATTGTGAACACGTTGAAAGACACGTGCGCACAAGGCATTCCCCTGGTCGTCTACAACGCGCCATACGATCTTTCGCTGCTCGACCGCGAATGTCGCCGGCATTCAATCGAGGGCCTTGCGGAGCCGTATATCGTCATCGATCCCCTGGTTATCGACAAAGGCGTTGATCGTTACCGCCGGGGCAAGCGCACTCTCGAAGCGACCTCGGCGCTGTACGGTGTCACTTTGGACGATGCGCACGACGCCGGCGCCGATGCGATCGCTGCCGCCCGCGTTGCTCAGGCCTTGCTCCTGAAGTACACGGAGCAGCTCAGCATTCCATTTGGCGAACTGCACGCGCTGCAACAGCGCTGGTACGCCGAGCAGTCGGCAAGCTTTCAGGAGTTCATCCGCAGGTCCAAGGGCGACGAGAGCTTCGTGGCGAACCTGGAGTGGCCAGTACGCTCGTTCCCGCAGTAGCGCTCCCCCAGCCTTAATCCGCAATGCGCAACGTTCTGTGGAACGTTGCGCATTTTCTGTGGTTGCTGTTGCTGCCGCACGGTGACGGTGCACGAATGAGGTCGTGCCGTTAACGACTGAAGGCGACCGGATAACCGATCGCCTTCAGGAAAAAACTGGGTGTTACTAGTTGCCGAAGCCCTTGTAACGGTTCTTGAACTTCTCAACGCGTCCTGCGGAGTCCATGATGCGCTGCTTACCCGTGTAGAACGGGTGCGACTCGGAGGAGATTTCGACGTCGATGACCGGGTAGGTGTTTCCGTCTTCCCACTCGATCGTCTTCTCGCTCGTCACAGTTGAACGAGTGAGGAACGTGGAGCCAGACGCGAGGTCGCGAAAGACGATGGGCATGTATGTGGGGTGGGTCTCGGACTTCATTGGATTTCCCTGGGTTCTTGAATAAATAAAAGACGTAGGCGGTCACGCGGACCGACACACAAGCCTATCAGAGGATTAGGCAGCACGCGCGGTGTAGCGGCCGGAGTCTTTTGTGATGATGAGTTCGAGACCGAAAGCGGCACTCAAGTTCTCTGACGTAACAACGTCATCGATCTTACCCGCGCTGTGCACGGAACCCTTGGACAAAACCAGCGCGTGGGTAAATCCTCGCGGAATCTCTTCCACGTGGTGCGTCACCATCACGATTGCTGGCGCGGTATCTGCCTGAGCGTAACCGCTCAGGAGTTGAACTAGTTCTTCACGCGAGCCGAGGTCGAGGCTTGCTGCCGGCTCATCGAGCAAGAGTAGTTCTGGGTCGGTCATCACGGAGCGTGCAATCTGCACCCGCTTTTGCTCGCCATCGCTCAGATCGCCGAAGCGACGTTCTTCCAAGTGCGAGAGACTCCACTCGGCGAGCACGCGACGTGCACGACGCACGTCGACATTCTCGTACTGCTCGTTCCAGCGACCCGTCACCGAGTATGCAGCGGTCAAGACAACATCGAGAACACTCTCGTTGCCGGGAACGCGGCGGGCAAGAGCGGTCGAGGCGAAACCAATGCGCGGACGCACATCAAATACGTCGGAGGCGCCAAGAGTGCTGTCGAGCACCGTGACCTCTCCCGAACTTGGATGAATCTGAGCGGCGGCCAGCTGCAACAGCGTGGTCTTGCCTGCCCCATTGGGACCGAGAATCACCCACCGATCGGAAGCTTCTACACTCCAAGAAACAGAGTCGAGGATCGTATTGCCACTACGAGTGACGGTGACGTCGGAGAAGGTGAGAACGCTAGCCATGATGTGTTCATCCTATTGCTTTGCTGGCTCCCATGGGCGAGGCAACGAGGGCGATCCCGATAGTCTGACGAGTGAAGTCGTGCGGTTCTCGAAACCCACGACATGAACCGTCGATTGAAGGGTCCTCGCCTTGGCACAATTTCTCGTAGTTTTTGACGTCGACTCCACGTTGATCGAGAACGAGGTAATCGAGTTACTCGCTGCGCGGGCAGGGTCCGAGCCGGAGGTGACGGAGATCACTACGCGCGCGATGAACGGGGAACTTGACTTCGAAGAGAGCCTTCGAGCGCGAGTAGCGACCCTGGCCGGACTGCCCGAGTCAGTGATTGCCGAGTGTGCTCGCGACATCCGCGTCACGAATGGCGCTGAGGAGCTCATAGCTGGCGTCAAAGCGGCCGGCGGCCGTGTTGCGGCAGTTTCTGGCGGTTTCCATGAGCTTCTTGATCCTCTTGCCGCGCGCCTCGGTCTGGACTATGCCCGTGCTAACCGCCTCGAAGTGAAGAACGGTCTGGTCACGGGCGCTGTGCTCGGTCCCGTAATCGACGCTCAGGCCAAAGCAGACTCACTGCGAGAGTGGGCGGCCGACTCCGACACTCCCCTGTCTCGCACCATTGCGGTCGGTGACGGCGCCAACGACCTATTGATGATGGCTGCTGCCGCTCTTTCCATCGGCATCACGGCTAAGCCGATTGTGCGAGCGAATGCTGACGTGCACATTGACACGCGTGACCTCAGCGCGGTGCTACCGCTATTGGGCCTCCGCGGCTAGAGACTCGAGAACGAAATCTCGCTAGTGACCCATTCCTAGTCCGCCATCGACGGGGATGACCGCGCCTGAGATGTAGCCGGCATCGTCGCTGGCAAGCCACGTGATCGCCTTTGCGACTTCAGCGGCCTGTGCAAAACGGTTCGCGGGAATCTGCTTGAGGTAGGCATCCTGTTGTTCGGCAGGCAACGCCGCAGTCATGTCGGTCTCGATAAAGCCGGGAGCAACAACGTTGGCGGTGATCCCCCGGCTGCCGAGCTCACGGGTGAGAGACCGAGCGAGTCCAATTAGTCCGCTCTTGGAGGCGGAATAGTTGACCTGGCCGGCAGAGCCGAGCAGGCCGACAACACTCGAGACGAGGATGACGCGGCCAAAGCGGGCCTTCATCATGCCTTTGGACGCACGCTTCACGACGCGGAAGGCTCCGGAGAGGTTGGTGTCGATGACATCGGTGAAGTCGTCATCGCTCATGCGCATCAGCAGCATGTCGCGGGTGATTCCGGCATTCGCTACAACGATCTCGACGGGGCCGAGCTTGGACTCAACCTCGCTGAAGGCAGCATCGATGCTTGCGGCATCCGTGACGTCTGCGGTCACCGTGAGAGTGCCCTCTGGGCCCGTGCCCGAGCGGGCGGTGACGGCCACGCGGTAGCCCTGAGCCACAAACTCTTCGGCAATTGCTCGGCCAATACCGCGGTTACCGCCGGTGACGAGAACGATTCGTGATTCAGTTGCTGTGGTGCTCATGGTTCCCAGCATATAGTCGCCAGCAGCGGCGTAGGCTTAGGGTGCAGTCACCTCGGCAACCTAAGAAAGCCCATGAACACTCCTGAGTCGATTACGTCGCTCCCTGAGCGGCCCGATGATGAACGGCGTCGCCGTGTCATTAACTACTCCATAGCTATGGGGATCCGCATCGTGTGCGTCCTGCTGTGCGTCTTTGTGCGGGGGTGGTGGCTTGTGCTGCCCGTGCTTGGTGCTGTCGTTCTCCCGTACGTTGCCGTCGTGATGGCCAACGTCGGTTCCCGGCGTGGAGACACGGTCACTACGCCAGGCCAATTCGCGTTGACCTCAGGTGACTCCTTCGGCGCACAAGGAACGGATGAGGCCGCTCGGTGATCGGTGAGAGCGGCCCGAGCACACAACAGTGTTCGCGCGCAGGGTGCACAGCGCCCGCGCAGTGGAATGTTAACTGGCGAAATCCGCGCATCCACGGCTTGGATCGGGTGAAGGTGTGGCTGGCGTGCAATGACCACGTCGATTACCTCAGTGAGTATCTAACAACCCGCAATTTTCCTGTCGTAGTGAGCGATCTCACTGAGGCCGTTTCTGTGGTTCCGGATGGGAGCGGCGCATGAATCGGTGGCGCTTCGCTTTTTCTCGCCGGTGGTTTGGGTACCTAGCCCTGGTCATCGCCTTCGCTATCGGCTGCGTTTTTCTCTCACACTGGCAGTTTGACCGGCGGGAGGAAGCGGCCGCTGAAGTTGCGCGCGTCAGTGACAACTGGGACGCAACGCCTCAGGATCTCGCGAGCGTGATGCCCGAGCTCGATGAGTTCGATGTCGACAACAAGTGGATGTCGGTGGCCGTCACTGGGGAATACCTGACTTCTGAACAACTTCTTGTGCGCGGGCGACCGTATGGTGGCCAGCCGGGATTCGAAGTGCTCGTGCCTTTCAAGCTCGTCAGCGGCGAAATTATTGCTGTCGACCGCGGATGGGTTCCGTCGGGAAACAGCCAAGACGAACCCGATTTTGTGCCCGCTGCCCCCACGGGACAGGTTGACCTTGTCCTCCGACTCAAGCCGAGCGAACCAACGGTCTACAACCGCTCAGCGCCCGAGGGACAGATCGCGACCATTCATTTGCCGACCGTTGCGGAACTAGTGGGCGAACCAACCTATGTCGGCGGGTACGGCCTGTTGGCGTCTGAGTCCCCCGCGGTGGCCGATATGCCACTGGCCTACCCGAAACCTCTCCTCGATGAAGGCGCGCATCTCTCCTACGCCTTCCAGTGGGTCGCTTTTGGCGTGCTTGCTTTCATTGGGCTCGCCTGGGCTGTGCGTCAGGAGTATCGTCTCGTCAACGAAGAGGATCCCGCTGAACGGGAGCGCGCTAAGAAACGTCGCGACAAGGCAGTGAAACGCGGTCCTACTGATGCGGAAATCGAAGACGCGATCCTCGACGCCTAAATAGCACCCGACGCTTCCGCTCGCGGAATAAGCCGGATGCGTCGTCGTCGCCGCGCTCCCCTAGCTAGGCGAGGCTGATGAGGTCGGCGTAGTCCTTGTTCCAGTGGTCCTCGATGCCGTCAGGCAAGATCAGAACTCGTTCAGGGTTCAAGGCTTCGACAGCGCCCTCATCGTGGCTTACAAGTACAACAGCGCCCGTGTAGCTCGCGAGAGCCCCGAGAATCTCTTCACGGCTGGCCGGGTCAAGGTTGTTAGTGGGCTCATCGAGGAGGAGCACGTTGGCACCACTCACGACGATCATTGCGAGAGCGAGACGAGTCTTCTCTCCACCCGACAGCACGCCGGCTTGCTTCGTGGCGTCATCCCCACTGAACAGGAAGGAGCCGAGAACTCGACGTGCTTCCATCTCAGTGATGTTCGGCGACGACGACACCATGTTTTCGAGAACAGAGCGCTTGACGTCAATGGTTTCGTGCTCTTGAGCGTAGTAACCAATGCGCAGGCCATGACCAGCTTCGACTTCACCGGTGTCTGGCTCATCGACGCCGGCCAGCATCCGGAGCAGGGTCGTCTTTCCCGCACCGTTGAAGCCGAGGATGACTACCTTCGAACCGCGATCGATTGCGAGGTCGACGGACGCAAAGATCTCGAGCGAGCCATAGCTCTTGCTGAGGTTGTGGCCCATGAGCGGCGTACGACCACAGGGAGCAGGATCGGGGAAGCGCAGAGCGGCAACGCGATCAGCGGTCCGAACGTCGTCAAGACCGGCAAGCAGTTTCTCGGCTCGAGCAACCATCTGGTGAGCAGACGCCGCCTTGGAGGCCTTGGCCCCGAAGCGAGCAGCTTGAGCCTGAAGGGTCGATGCCTTCTTCTCGGCGTTGGCACGTTCCTTCTTGCGGCGTTCCTCATCCGACTGGCGCTGGCGCAAGTAGTGCTTCCAACCCATGTTGTACTGATCGATAAGCTGACGGTTCGCGTCGAGGTAAAAGACCTTGTTAACAGTGTCTTCGACTAGCTCAACATCGTGGCTAATCACGATCAGACCGCCACTGAAGTTCTTCAGAAATTCTCGCAGCCACACAACAGAGTCGGCGTCGAGGTGGTTTGTGGGCTCATCGAGGAGCATGGTGTCTGCGCCAGAGAACAGGATTCGCGCAAGTTCGATGCGGCGGCGTTGACCACCCGAGAGCGTGGAGAGTTGCTGGTCAAGGATGCGATCGGGAAGGCTCAGATTGCTGGCGATGGAAGCTGCCTCAGCCTCGGCGGCGTATCCGCCCAAGGCCATGAACTGATCGTCGAGCTTGCCGTAACGATCCATCGCAGCGGTGCTCACCGCGGCATCGCTGCTGCCCATCTCGTCCTGCGCCTGACGCATCTTCAATACGATGCTGCCGAGGCCGCGAGCATCAAGAATGCGGGTGCGGGCGAGGTCTTCCGGATTTCCGGAACGGGGGTCTTGCGGGAGATACCCGATCTCGCCGGTGCGCTCAATCTTGCCGCCTGTGGATTCGAGTTCCCCGGCGAGCGTCTTAGTGAGCGTGGTCTTGCCAGCGCCGTTGCGGCCAACCAGCCCAATTTTGTCTCCGCGATCGACACGGAAGTTGACGCCCTGCATCAGCATGCGTGCGCCAACGCGCAACTCGAGATCATGCACAGCAAGCACGGCAAAACGTCCAAATCTTGGGGGTTGGGGTTAGTGGGCGACAGCACCAACCAACTAGTCTACTTCCTACCATCCACTGCGCAGTGCAGTTCGGAGATTAGAGAGGCAAGAGGCTGCCATCGTGAGCATCGCTACTCGATTGTTCAAGCCAACTATTGTTGATCTCATCTTCGGGCCGAATTGGGCTGCGAGCGTCATCTACGTTGTGGCTGGAGCGGGGCTCACTGCGCTGGCTGCGCAGTTCGTGATTCCTCTTTACCCAGTTCCGATTACCGGTCAGACACTCGCCGTCATGATCGTAGGACTCTCATTGGGGGCAACTCGGGCAGCCCTGGCGATGGTGCTCTACGCCGTGCTTGGCGCGCTGGGGCTCCCGGTTTTTAGTGACGCTGGCGGAGGGCTTGACGTACTGACGGGCACCGGAGGCGGCTACATCATCGGATACATCGTTGGCGCCTGGCTGATGGGTGCGCTTGCCGAGCGGCGCTGGGATCGAACATTCTGGAAGACAACAGCAGCTGCAGCTCTGGGAGCGGCGGCCATTTACGCAATGGGACTGCTGGGGTTGGCGCGCGCGCTGTCTCGTCTGGGCCGCGAGTACACCGTGCCGGACCTCGTCGATATCGGGGTCACACCGTTTCTAGTCGGCGCAGCAATCAAAGTGGTCCTCGCTGCAACCTTGCTCTCCTACGCATGGAGAAAAGCTCTGCAACACGATTCCCGTGCTGCAGAGCCGAACCAACAAGTTCCGGAATCTGCGAGGCGCAGAAACCTACGTTAGATCGAGAAGCCGAGAGCCCGCATCATGTCGCGACCATCGTCAGTAATCTTCTCTGGACCCCACGGGGGCATCCAGACCCAGTTGATGCGAAATGCCTCTACGACATTGTCGAGCGACTGTGCAATCTGCTCTTCGATAACGTCGGTCAACGGGCAACCCGCGGACGTGAGCGTCATGCTGATGATCAGTGCGTTGTTCTCGGGATCCCAGCTGAGGTCGTAGATGAGTCCGAGGTCGACAATGTTGACCCCAAGCTCAGGGTCTACAACATCTTTGAGAGCCTCTTCGACCTCGTCGAAAAGGGCGGGCGCCAAAACAGTAGACATACGCCTACGCTACGCTCGTGTCGGTCAAAAATCGATCATAACCTTCGTTTTCAAGGCGATCTGCAAGCTCGGGTCCGCCCTGTTCAGCAACGCGACCATCAACAAAGACGTGAACGAAGTCGGGCTTGATGTAACGAAGGATACGCGTGTAGTGAGTGATCAGCAGCAGCCCGAGACCCGTTGCTTCTTGCGCACGATTAACACCCTCGGACACAATCTTCAGGGCGTCGACGTCAAGGCCGGAGTCTGTCTCGTCGAGAACTGCGAAGCCTGGCTTGAGCAGTTCAAGCTGGAGGATCTCGTTGCGCTTCTTCTCGCCACCGGAGAAGCCTTCGTTGACATTGCGGTCGGAGAAAGCTTTGTCCATACGCAGTGCCTTCATCGCACCGTTGACTTCCTTGATCCACGGGCGAAGCGCCGGAGCTTCGCCAGCAAGAGCGGTCTTCGCCGTGCGCAAGAAGTCAGCGACCTTGACACCGGGAATCTCAACCGGGTACTGCATCGCGAGGAAGAGACCTGCGCGAGCGCGCTCGTCGATGCTCATGTCGAGCACCTCAACACCATCGAGCGTGATGGAACCACTTTCGACGTGGTACTTGGGGTGACCCGCAATTGTGTAGGCAAGCGTGGACTTGCCCGAACCGTTAGGGCCCATGATGGCGTGAGTTTCGCCCTGCTTGATCTCAAGGTTGACGCCCTTGAGGATCTGCTTCGTGCCCTGCTCGGTTTCGACGCTGACGTGCAGGTCCTTGACTGACAATACTGACATTATTTCTTTCCTTAATGGTCTCGTATGGAGAGCTATTAGCTCTCGATGGCGACGGTGTCCTCGGGATCGATGTGGACCCCTCCGTCGTCGTCGATCTTCACTACAAAGACCGGTACAGGTTCATAGGCGGGCAAACTCAAGGGCTTACCGGTGTCGAGCGAAAAGAGTGAGCCGTGGGCCCAGCACTCGATGGCTCCGTCTTCGACGAAACCTTCCGCAAGCGAAATGTCGCCGTGAGTGCACGTGTCACCGATGGCATGGACCGTGCCGGCAGAGTCTTTTACGACACAGATAGCTGTGCCCTCAAGCTCTACGCGGTAGGCCTTGTTGGGTTCAAGTTCGTCCACGCCACACACGCGCTGAGCGGTCACGAGATGGTTCCTTCCAGCTCCGCCTCAATGGCGGTGTGAAGGCGGGCTTCGAGCTGCTCATCGCCGACCTTCTGAACGATCTCAGAGAGGAAGCCGATCACGACGAGGCGTCGTGCTTCTGACTCGGAGATACCGCGAGCCTGCAGGTAGAACAACTGCTCATCATCGAAACGGCCGGTTGCGCTAGCGTGGCCGGCACCCTGGATGTCGCCAGTCTCAATCTCAAGGTTCGGGATCGAGTCAGCGCGCGTTCCCTCGGTCAAAACGAGGTTGCGGTTCTGTTCGTAGCTATCGGTGCCGGCAGCGTGAGGGCCGATGAGGACGTCTCCGACCCATACGGTGCGCGCTCCGGTGCCCTGAAGGGCACCCTTGTAGCTGACGCGGCCGCGAGTTTGGGCCGCTTCATGGTGAAGGTAAACACGCTGCTCGAGGTGTTGTCCCGCATCCGCAAAATAGAGACCGTAGAGTTCGCCGTCGGCGCCTTCGCCTGACAAATGCACCGACGGGTTGACGCGAACAACCTTGCCGCCAAGCGACACGATCGTGTGCTTGAGCGTGGCTGAGCGTCCGACCTGTACGAAATGACTCGCGAGATGGATGGCGTCGTCTGCCCAGTCCTGAACACTGACAAAGTTCAGCGTTGCGCCTTCCTCAACAACGACCTCAACGTTCTCGCTGAGAAGTGCGGAGCCAGTGGACTCCACAATGACGGTGCCGTTGCTGTGCGGGCGCGCGGTAATCACGATGTGGCCGGCGCGTGCAGTGCTGCCCAACTCTGAGCGAGAGATTCGCACGGTTGAGTGCTCTTCGCCCGTAATGGTGATGGCGAGGGCCTGCTCGAAGTTGGTCCACGCATTGGCGGAGGCACGCTCTTCTGGCGCGCCTGCCGAAGCAATGCGCGCGTCGTCACGCGCTACCCACTCGACACTGATGCCCTCAGGGGCCTCGGTGTCGATCGCGTAGGGAGCGCCGTCAAGTGCGTCGTCAAGGAGCGGTTTGATGAGCTTCACTGGCGTGAGCTTCCACTCCGCTTCTAGCCCGTTGACGGGAGCGAAATCGGTGTGTTCGAAAGACTGAGGGCGTGCTGAGCGAGTCTGAACGGGAACGAAGCCTTTTTCGCTTGCGTCCCATCCACCGTCGCTGTGAGCCGTGAGTCCGTGCTGTTCTGGTGTAACGACGGTCATTTAGCCGACGGATCCTTCCATGCTCAGTTCAATGAGCTTATTGAGTTCGAAGGCGTACTCCATGGGCAGTTCGCGCGCGATGGGTTCGATGAAGCCACGCACGATCATCGCCATCGCCTCATCTTCTTCCATACCGCGCGACTGGAGGTAGAAGAGCTGCTCAGCGCTGACCTTGGAAACCGTTGCTTCATGGCCAAGCTGAACGTCATCCACTCGAATGTCAATCGACGGATACGTATCAGAGCGCGAAATAGTGTCGACCAACAGCGCATCACAGCGAACAGTGTTTGCTGAGTGATGGGCCTTCTCGTCAACGCGGACTTCTCCACGATAACCAGCACGACCACCACCGCGCGCCACAGACTTCGAGACGATCGAGGATGTCGTGTACGGCGCCATGTGGATCATCTTGGCTCCGGCGTCTTGGTGCTGACCGGGGCCGGCGAAGGCCACCGAAAGGGTTTCGCCCTTTGCGTGCTCCCCCACCAGGTAGATCGACGGGTACTTCATCGTGACCTTGGAGCCGATGTTGCCATCGATCCACTCCATGGTTGCGCCTTCGTGAGCGATAGCGCGCTTGGTGACGAGGTTGTACACGTTGTTTGACCAGTTTTGAATCGTCGTGTACCGAACGCGAGCGTCCTTCTTCACGATGATCTCAACGACGGCCGAGTGAAGCGAGTCCGACTTGTAGATCGGAGCCGTGCAGCCCTCAATGTAGTGAACGTACGAACCTTCATCAGCGATGATCAGCGTGCGCTCGAACTGGCCCATGTTCTCCGTGTTGATACGGAAGTAGGCCTGAAGCGGGATCTCAACGTGGACGCCCTTGGGCACGTAAACGAAGGAACCACCCGACCACACGGCGGTGTTCAGCGCAGCGAACTTGTTGTCGCCGGCGGGAATCACAGTGCCGAAGTACTCGTCAAAGAACTCGGGGTGCTCGCGCAGCGCCGTGTCAGTGTCCATGAAGATGACGCCCTTGGCTTCAAGCTCGGCGTTGATCGAGTGGAAAACAACCTCGGACTCATACTGTGCAGCAACGCCCGAAACCAGACGGTTGCGCTCTGCCTCCGGAATACCCAGCTTCTCGTAGGTATCGCGAATATCTGCGGGAAGGTCCTCCCACGTCTGCGCCTGCTTTTCAGTGGAGCGCACAAAGTATTTGATGTTGTCGAAGTCGATGCCCGACAAGTCGGCACCCCACTTCGGCATCGGTTTGCGACCGAAGAGCTCAAGGCCCTTGAGCCGCAATTTGAGCATAGATTCAGGCTCGTTCTTAAGCGTAGAGATGTCGCGAACGACCTCTTCGTTGATGCCCCGTCGCGCAGAGGCTCCCGCAACGTCGGAGTCAGCCCAGCCAAACTCATACTGGCCCATGCCATTGAGTTCCGGACGATCGATCAGCACGTCGGACATTGGTACCTCTTTTCCTGCCCCTATCAACCAAGGTGGCTGCGTTGGCATTCCTTCGCACAGCACTTTGCCGGGAATATTTAGTGGGGCCGCGTGCGCTGTGTCACAACACTGCGCGGGCGAACTTAGACTGAAACAGGACGAGCGAAAGATTCTCTCGCTGTCAACATTGACTTCCCGGCGTGGGCTGTGTTCCTGAACGCAATCCATTCTACAGGCAGAAGCCCGAAATAACAGGAGGTACGGCCGTGAACGCCGTCATCGCACGATTGCCCCAATCTGTAGACGCTCGAGTGAGAATTTTTGCAGTGGCGACGCTAGTCATCCAAATACTGATCGTGGCGACGGGCGGGGCCGTTCGATTGACTGGTTCTGGCCTCGGTTGCCCTACTTGGCCGCTGTGCACCGACGCATCTCTCGTGGCAACCCCGGAGATGGGGCTGCACGGCGCTATCGAATTCGGCAATCGACTGCTATCGATCATCGTGGGTTTCGTCGCCATCCTGATGGTTCTTATGGTGCTGCGAATCCGCCGTGAACGTCGCGACCTGATGTCGCTCGCCCTTCTGATCCTCGGCGGTACCGTTCTCCAGGGACTCATCGGTGGGCTTTCCGTGCGCGTTCAGCTCGACCCCAGCATCGTAGGCGTTCACTACGCGATCTCAGCGATCCTTGTCGCGGTGAGCGCGGCCCTCGTCTATCGAGTCTGGACCGGGCTTCGTGGGACCCAGAGTGAAGTGTCGCGCCCCATCACGATCGTGACCCATGTGACGAGCCTCTTCGTCGCGTTGACGATCGTTGCCGGTATTCTCACGACCGGTGCTGGTCCGCACGCGGGCGACGATGGCACGGCGCGCAATGGTTTGGATGCGGGCATCCTGCAACACGTCCACAGTTGGCCGGGCTATGTGCTTCTCGCTACGACTCTCGCGTTGGTGATTCTGCTCGCCAAGGGCGGCCACCGTCGAATCCTTGACTTCGCAGTGATTCTGCTCGTGCTCGAAGTCGTTCAGGCCACAATCGGAATCATTCAGTCCCGTAGTGGACTGCCGATCCTTCTGGTCGGTAGCCACATGGTTATTGCTTGTGCAATTGCGGCCGCTATGACGGCCGTAGTGCTCTCGCTGCGCCCCAGCGTTACGCAGCGAGCGGCAGCCGACGAGAAGTCTTTCGCCACAACGTAGCCCGCGAGGTGCGACCCGGTGTTGCTGTGTCTGCTAGAACGGCAGCAGCGGGTCGATGCCCACCGCGAGGAATACGAGCGTCAGATAGCTGATCGAGCTGTGGAATACGCGCATAGCTTTGACGTCTCCATGACGGATCGCCGTCGAGTACAAACGGTGAGATTCGATAATGAACCAGGCGCCGCTCAGGCTCGCTACGAGCGTGTATACGATGCCCATGTCAGCAACCGGTACAAGAAGCAACGAGCACGCGACGGTTGCCCAGGCGTACAAGATCACCTGGAGTCCGACAGCGGCGCGGCCACGAACGACAGCGAGCATGGGAACGCCAACAGATTGGTACTCAGCCCGGTACTTCATTGACAACGGCCAGTAGTGCGGCGGCGTCCAAAGGAAGACAACGGCGAACAAGATCCACGCTGCCCACGAGAGATCATTGGTGACGGCAGCCCAGCCAATAAGCACGGGCATGCAACCGGCGATGCCACCCCAAATGATGTTCTGGGGTGTACGACGCTTCAAAAGAAGCGTGTAGATGAAAACGTAGAAGAGGATCGCGAACAGCGACAGCGCTGCTGCAAGCCAGTTCGTGAGCAACCCGAGCCACACAACCGAGCCGACTCCGCTGATCCACGCGAACAAGAGAGCCTCGCGGTCGCTGAGCTCGCCTGTCACGAGAGGTCGGTTCTTGGTGCGGGCCATCACGCGGTCGATATCGCGGTCGATGTAGCAATTGAAGGCATTAGCCGAGGATGCGCTGAGAATTCCACCGACCAAGGTGGCCAAAACCAGCCACAGATTAGGGATTCCGCCAGCGGCGAGCACCATAACGGGCACCGTGGTGACGAGCAGAAGCTCGATGACCCGCGGTTTCGTGAGAGCAACGTAGGCGCGAATCTTGCGAAGGATGCCAATGCGTTGCTGCTGCGTGGGGGCTTCTAAAGTGACATCCATACCTACGATTCTAAACCGCATAACAAAAACTGCTGACCGTCACCGTAGCAAGGGAGCGATCATCTACTGGGTTCCCTATACTTGGGGTGCCCGCCTGTCGGTGGCATGCTCGCGCGCACCACCAGTGCACTACGGCAAAACCACTGACCGAGCCAACGAAGGCGTGTGGCGGGTCGTTCATGTGCCCTAGCCGTTTCTGGCTAGGCACTTCGCTTGCAGAAGGGTCATTATTCTCATGGCAGCTTTTCAATGGGATCACATCGACAACAAAGCGGTAGACACCGCTCGAATTCTGGCGGCAGATGCTGTTGAGAAGGTAGGTAACGGTCACCCCGGTACCGCGATGAGTTTGGCGCCTGCAGCGTACTTGCTCTTTCAGAAGGTGATGCGTCGCGATCCGAGCGACGATCAGTGGATTGGCCGCGACCGGTTCATTCTCTCGGTGGGCCACAGCTCATTGACTCAGTACGTTCAGTTGTACCTCGCGGGGTACGGGCTTGAACTCGACGACCTCAAGGCTCTACGCACGTGGGGCTCGCTCACTCCGGGGCACCCCGAGTACGGGCACACCAAGGGTGTAGAAATCACCACGGGCCCTCTCGGGCAAGGAATCGCATCGTCTGTCGGCTTCGCTTACGCAGCACGGTACGAGCGTGGACTATTTGACCCTGAGGCTGAAGCAGGCACGAGCCCCTTCGATCACTTCGTTTATGTCATTGCCGGTGATGGCGACCTTCAAGAAGGCGTATCAGCAGAAGCTTCGTCCCTCGCGGGACACCAGAAGCTTGGCAACCTCATTGCGATCTACGACAGCAACCAGATCTCTATCGAAGACGACACCAACATCGCCTTCACCGAAGACGTTAAGATGCGCTACGAGGCCTACAACTGGCACGTACAGGTCGTCGACTGGAAGAAGACCGGCGAATACGTCGAAGACGTCGAGGCGCTCAACGCCGCGATCGAAGACGCCAAGTCCGTCACCGACCAGCCTTCGCTCATCATTCTGCGCACCATTATCGGCTGGCCAGCCCCCAGCAAGCAGAACACCGGAAAGATCCACGGATCCGCTCTGGGCGCTGAAGAACTTGCTGGCACTAAGAAGGCTCTCGGCTTTGATCCCGAACAGAGCTTCGTCGTCGACGACGACGTTATCTCTCACACGCGTCAAGCTATCGACCGTGGCAAGCAACAGCGCGCTGAGTGGACAGAATCCTTCGACAAGTGGGCTGCGGCAAACCCCGAGCGCAAGACTCTACTCGACCGTGTTCTCTCTGGTGCATTGCCTGAGGGCGTCGAAGAAGCACTCCCCCAGTTCGAAGCAGGCAAAGACGTCTCGACTCGTGCGGCAAGCGGCAAGGTACTCGGCGCTATTGGTGCCATCATGCCCGAGCTGTGGGGTGGCTCTGCCGACCTCGCCGAATCGAACCTCACCACCATCGCCGGGGCGAAGTCCTTCGTGCCGAGCGAGCACTCCACCGGCGAGTGGAGCGGAAACGAGTACGGCCGCGTACTCCACTTCGGTATCCGCGAGCACGCCATGGGCGCGATTATCAACGGCATCGTTCTTCACGGAAACACTCGTGCTTTCGGCGGAACGTTCCTGATCTTCAGCGACTACATGCGTCCTGCTGTTCGACTGGCCGCTCTCATGGGTGTGCCGTCGATCTTTGTCTGGACTCACGACTCGATCGCCCTCGGCGAAGACGGTCCTACTCACCAGCCGATCGAGCAGCTTGCTAGCTTGCGCATGATTCCTGGCATGGACGTAGTTCGCCCAGCCGACGCCAACGAGACCGCCTGGGCATGGAAGACCATCCTTGAGCGTCGTAACGGCCCAGCGGGTATCGCCCTCACCCGTCAAAACGTGCCCACATTCGATCGTGGGGATGCCGACGCGTCTGGCGAGACCTTCGCTTCCGCTGCGAACGTAGCCAAGGGAGCTTACGTGCTCGCTGAGGCGCCGAACGGAACTCCGGACGTAATCCTGATTGCCACCGGTTCTGAAGTGCAGCTCGCTGTGGAAGCGCGCGAGACGCTCAAGGCTGACGGAATCAATGCGCGCGTCGTATCCGCTCCTAGCCTTGAGTGGTTCGCCGAGCAGACCGCGGAATACCGCGAGTCCGTTTTGCCTTCTACTGTGCGTGCACGCGTATCGGTTGAAGCAGGAGTATCCACTGGATGGCGCGAGTACGTTGGCGACGCAGGTCGCAGCATCTCGATCGATCACTTTGGAGCATCCGCCGACTACAAGACTCTTTTCCGTGAGTTTGGAATCACCACCGAGGCCGTTGTGGCCGCTGCACGCGATTCTCTGGACGCCGTCTAGGCGCCCCAGATAAGGAGACAAGAAATGACTAACGAAACACCCACCGCAGCGCTCTCGGGCGTCGGCGTAAGCATCTGGCTCGACGACCTCTCGCGTGAGCGAATCAACTCGGGTGGACTCCAGTCGCTCATTGCTTCACGCAACGTTGTTGGCGTCACGACTAACCCCACGATCTTTGCCACGGCGTTGGCAAAGGGCGAGGCCTACGACGAGCAGGTCGCTGCTCTGGCGGCCAAGGGCACGAGCGTCACTGATGCTGTGTTCGAGATCACGACCGATGATGTTGCTGCCGCCAGCGACATTTTCCGCGCCGTATATGACGCAACTGACGGCCGCGATGGTCGAGTCTCGATCGAGGTTGAACCTGGACTGGCTCATGATGCCGCTGGCACGATTGCTCAGGCTCAGCAGCTCTGGGCGAAGGTTGCCCGCGAGAACGCAATGATCAAGATTCCCGCGACCGTTGAGGGCCTTGAGGCCATCACTGCAACGATCGCAGCCGGAATCAGCGTCAACGTCACCTTGATCTTTAGCTTGGCGCGTCACCGCGAAGTTATCGAGGCTTACCTCGCTGGTTTGGAGAAGGCGAAGGCTGCCGGCCACGACCTTTCGAAGATTCACTCGGTCGCGTCGTTCTTCGTCTCCCGCGTCGACACCGAGATCGACAAGCGTCTTGACGCGATCGGCACCGATGACGCCAAGGCTCTCAAGAGCAAGGCCGGTATTGCAAACGCTCGTCTTGCGTACCAGGTCTACGAGAACGCCTTCGCTACGGAGCGCGCTCAGGCTCTCATTGCCGCTGGCGCAAACAAGCAGCGTCCGCTGTGGGCTTCCACCGGTGTGAAGGACCCGAGCCTGCCCGACACGCTCTACGTCACGGAGCTTGCCGTTGGCGAGACGGTGAACACGATGCCGGAGAAGACGCTTGAAGCGACCTTCGACCACGGCGTAATCGAGGGCGAGCAGGTCACGGCTCACTACGACGCGGCAAACTTCACTCTCGACGCACTCTCCGCACTCGGAATCTCGTATGACGAGGTGACCGCGCTGCTCGAAAAGGAGGGCGTTGAGAAGTTCATCGTGTCCTGGAACGAGCTGCTCGACACCGTGTCAGCTGCTCTTGAGGCCGCAAAATGAGTGTGAAGCTTGCAGTATCCGGTGCGGCGGCAGAAGCCGTCGACCGCATCGTTCCGCAGCTCGTCAATGATCTAGTTGCAAGCCGCATCACTGGCGGCGACGCAACTCTCTGGGGCCCTGCGGCCGAAGAAGAGTCGGCGAAGCGCCTGGGCTGGGTCGAAGCTGTTTCCGTCGGTCGGCCGATGATCGAGGACATCTACGCTCTGCGCGACAAACTGCGCGCCGACGGCGTGGATCACTTTGTCCTCGGCGGTATGGGCGGTTCGTCGCTTGCCCCTGAGGTCATTACTCGCACGTACGGAGTTGAACTCACAGTTCTCGACTCGACAGACCCCGCACAGGTGCAGGCTGCCCTCGCGGATCGTCTTCAGTCGACGGCCGTCGTCATCTCGTCCAAGTCGGGCTCTACGCTCGAGACTGATTCCCAGAAACGCATCTACGAAAAGTTCTTCACGGATGCCGGAATCGACCCACGGGAGCGCATCGTAATCGTCACTGATCCCGGTTCGCCGATGGATGTCGCGGCTCGCGCTGCGGGATACCGCGTGTTCAACGCTGATCCCAACGTCGGCGGCCGTTACTCGGCGCTCACCGCCTTCGGACTCGTTCCGTCTGGACTGGCTGGTGTCGATCTGACCGAGCTTCTCGACGAGGCCGAAGCCGTCATGGTTGAGCTTGCTGTCGACAACGAGAGCAACCCTGGTCTCGTGCTTGGCGCTGCGATTGCAGGAACTGACCCGCTGAAAGACAAGCTCGGCATCGTGACCGACGGAACCCACATCCTCGGCTTTGGAGATTGGGCTGAGCAGCTCATCGCTGAGTCGACGGGAAAGCTCGGCAAGGGACTTCTTCCCGTTGTCCTGCGCACTGACTCCCCCGAGGTCACGGAAGGTTTGGATGACCTCCAAATCGTTCGACTCGTCGGAGACTGGGACGACACCAAAGAGGTAGCAGAGGGCGAGATTGAAATCGCTGGTTCGCTCGGTGGACAGTTGCTGCTCTGGGAGTACGCCACTGTCGTCGCTGGTCGCCTTCTCGGCATCAACCCCTTTGATCAGCCCGATGTTGAGGCTGCAAAGAACGCAGCGCGGGAACTCATTGATAACCCGACTCCTCCGCAGGCGCCTGCCTTCTCGGTTGGCGACATCGAGGTTCGGGGCACCGAGGGCGTGGTGGCTGATAGCAGCGACCTCGCCGGAGTTGTGTCTTCGCTTCTGTCCTACCTCGATGACGACGGTTACGTCGCCATTCAGGTCTACGCCGACCGCACTGGCTACCCGGAACTTTCGGAGCTTCGAGAGAAGACTGCGGCGCGCGCCAAGCGCCCAGTCACTTTCGGTTGGGGACCCCGGTTCCTGCACTCCACTGGTCAGTTCCACAAGGGCGGGCCTGCAATTGGTGTGTTCCTTCAAATCATTGTGGTCGAAGAATCTGATCTGCAGATTCCCGACCGTCCATTCACGTTTGGACAGCTCATCCGCGCTCAGGCTGCCGGTGACGCTAGCGTGCTTGCTGAGCACGGCCGCCCCGTCTTGAGCCTCACGGTATCGAACCCGAAGGTGTCGTTGCCGCAGGTTCTCGACGCGATCGGATAGCTGCAGCACGTACGTGCCGCACGTAGAGGAGAAGTATGTCCCCCGTTGACATCAGTGCTGAATTCAATCCCCTGCGGTTGAGTTCTGACCGCAGGCTTAACCGTATTGCTGGTCCGAGCGCTCTGGTCATTTTTGGCGTAACCGGCGACTTGTCGCGCAAGAAGCTCATGCCGGCCGTCTATGACCTCGCCAACCGGGGGCTACTTCCCCCAGGCTTCGCACTCGTCGGCTTTGCTCGACGAGACTGGGAAGACCAAGACTTCGAGAAAGTCGTTCACGACGCTGTCAAACAGTACGCTCGCACGCCTTTTGACGAGGATGTGTGGAAGCAGCTGGCTCAAGGCATTCGCTTCGTGCAGGGTGAGTTTGATGATGCCGCGGCCTTCGAACGCCTGAAGGACACACTCTCCGATTTGGATAGTGAGCGAGGCACGATGGGCAACCACGCGTTCTATCTTTCGATCCCTCCGAAGTCATTCCCGCAGGTAACGGAGCAGCTCCGTAACTCCGGGCTCGCAGAACAGCGCGACGGGCAGTGGAGTCGCGTTGTCATCGAGAAGCCATTCGGTAGCGATCTCACGACGGCTCGCGAGCTCAATGACGTCGTTGAATCGGTATTCCCTCCCGACAGTGTGTTTCGCATCGATCACTATCTGGGCAAAGAGACCGTTCAGAACATCCTCGCGTTGCGCTTTGCCAATCAGCTCTTTGAGCCGATCTGGAACTCCAACCACGTCGATCATGTTCAGATCACGATGGCAGAGGACATCGGAGTTGGGGGCCGGGCCGGGTACTACGACGGAATCGGCGCAGCTCGCGACGTCATCCAGAACCACCTCCTTCAGCTTCTCGCTCTCACGGCAATGGAAGAACCTGTCTCTTTTGACGCCGCGGATCTGCGCGCCGAAAAGGAGAAGGTACTTTCGGCGGTTCGCCTTCCTGACAATCTTGGCGAGCACACCGCGCGCGGGCAGTATGCCGGCGGTTGGCAAGGTGGCGAAAAGATCACCGGTTTCCTCGAAGAAGACGGGATGAATCCCGAATCCGAGACAGAAACCTACGCAGCTATTCGCCTCGACATTGGCACGCGTCGATGGTCAGGCGTTCCGTTCTACCTCCGCGCTGGAAAGCGTCTCGGACGACGGGTCACCGAAATTGCCGTCGTCTTCAAGCGCGCTCCGCAGTATCTCTTTGAAGAGAGCCGCACTTCGGCGCTGGGGCAAAACGCTCTCGTAATCCGCGTACAGCCCGATGAGGGCGTCACGATTCGCTTCGGGTCGAAAGTTCCCGGCGCCGAAATGCATGTGCGCGACGTCACAATGGACTTCGGATACGGCCATGCTTTCACAGAGGCTAGCCCGGAGGCCTATGAACGACTGATTCTTGACGTCTTGCTTGGCGATCCGCCGCTGTTCCCCCGTCACGAAGAGGTAGAGCTTAGCTGGAAGATTCTCGATCCCATTGAAGAGTTCTGGGCAACGCAAGGCGCACCGGAGCAGTACCGTCCAGGCACGTGGGGTCCCAAATCTGCCGACGACCTCATGGAACGCGATGGACGAGTCTGGAGACGACCATGATTGTTGATCTGCCCAACACCACAACCGCGAAAATCTCGAAAGCGCTCGTGCGCATTCGAGAGGATGGCGGTGCGGTCGCGTTAGGTCGCGTGCTCACGCTCATCATTGCGACCGAGTTCGGCAACGAAGAAGAAGCAATTGAAGCGGCAAACGACGCCTCGCGTGAACACCCGATGCGTGTACTGGTTGTGTCGACGAGCAGCGCGTCATCCGCTCGTGACGACGACGCTCGCGTTGATGCTCAGATTCGTGTTGGCGGAGACGCCGGTGCGAGCGAGGTAATCGTTGTCACCGCCCACGGAGATGCCGCACTCGACCAGGAGAGCCTCGTAACTGGATTGCTCCTGCCCGATGCTCCCGTCGTCGCGTGGTGGCCCGGTGAAGGCCCCGCTAGTGCTTCACAGTCACCAATCGGTCGTATTGCACAGCGCCGCATCACCGATGCGGCTGCCAGCACCAACCCGCTGGATGCAATGCACCGCATGTGCAAGACCTACGTACCTGGTGACACAGACTTCGCGTGGACCAGACTTACGCTGTGGCGCGCGCAGCTTGCCGCTGTGCTGGATCAGCCTCCGTACGAGGCCATCACCGCCGTCACCGTCAGTGGCGCCGCCGATTCCGCCTCCACGATGCTGCTCGCAGCCTGGTTGCAGATGCAGCTCAAAGTGAAGGTCACGCTGCACGTCGCTGAGGGCTCGCCTGTTCCCACCGGCATCCACGCCGTCATCCTTGAGCGAGCATCGGGCACGATCACGCTCGAGCGCAACATGGCCAACATCGCAACGTTGACACAGCCAGACCAGCCCGTGCACGACATTTCGCTGCCACGGCGCAGTCTTCGCGACTGTCTGGCGGAAGAACTCCGCCGCCTCGACCCTGACAGCCTCTTTGGTGACGTCGTTCGTCACGGTGTCAGCGAGATCACTGGGGTTCAGATCAACAACTCTACGAAGGCGAAGAGCGAATGAGTAACGAACGTCGTGCGATAGTCCACACCGATAAAGCGAAGCTGGCGAAAGCTGTTGCTGCGCGCTTTCTCTCGAAAGTCCCCCACTTCATCGCCGAGTTCGATGAAGCAACCGTGGTTCTTACCGGTGGAAGTATGGGGATAGCAGTTCTCGAAGCCATCAATAAGTCGTCCAAACGCGACGGTGTTGACTGGTCACGCGTTAACTTCTGGTGGGGCGATGAGCGTTGGCTGCCTGCCGGCGATCCCGAGCGCAACGATGTGCAGGCGCGCGCTGCTCTGCTCGATCACATCCCCGTCGACCCCAGCCGTGTCCACGCCGTTGCGGCATCCGACTCGGGTCTCACTCTGGATGACGCGGCTCAGGCTTATGCCAACGACCTCGCAGCTCACTCCGCACGTAACGGCAAGTACCCGAACTTCGACATCGTCTTCCTCGGGGTCGGCCCGGACGGTCACATTGCTTCGCTCTTTCCGGAGCGTGAAGGCATCCGTGAAACCGAGCGAACCGTTATTGCTGTGCGCAACTCCCCCAAGCCCCCTGATGAACGAGTTAGCCTCACGCTGCCGGTGATCAACTCTTCAGTTCGAATCTGGGCAGTCGTTGCCGGAAGCGATAAAGCGTCCGCGTTGGGACTCACTCTGGCCGGTGCCAGCTACAACGAGGTTCCCGCAGCGGGCCTTGAAGGCCGTCGCAAAACCTTGTTCTTTGTCGATTCCGACGCCGCAGCCCAAGTTCCGGCATCGTTGATCGATCCTGGGCAGTTCTGGACCAGCGCAGACTCCACGGACGAGCACTAAACCTCAGATGCGGTTTTAACGAACAGAGGCCCCAACCGATTCGGTTGGGGCCTCTGTTCTTAGGCTTGTGTCGACCGCACTATGCGATGTTAAAAGACCACGCTGACAGCGATCGTGCTATTCCGCGGTAGCCGTGCCACGACGGGTTCGAAGCTGCAGAAGAGCCTCATCGAGGAGCTCAGTCGCTTCGTCATCGCTGCGACGCTCTTTGACGTAGGCAAGATGGGTTTTGTAGGGCTCCAGTTTCGAAGCCGACGGCGGGTTCTCCTTGTCGCGGCCCGCGGGCAGACCGGACGACGGGCAATCAATCGTCGCGGGGATTTCGTCGTCGGGAACGTTCGCCGAGAACGACCTTACGGTTTCGTTCCCGAGAGCGTCCCAGTACGAGATCTGCACGCGTTCAGCGTGAAAACCACGATCTTGTTCCCCCATCGGGCCCGAGCCAACGCGCGACCCACGAATTGCACTTCCGCCTGCTGCCACTGTGTTCCTTCGTTTGCTAAAGCTGGAGGTTCTTAAGCGCCGTTGTATTTGGTGATGAGACCGAGTACGACGATGCAACTGATCCATACGACGCCCAGGATCACAGTGATGCGGTTCAGGTTGCGTTCTGCAACACCGGAAGCACCCAGATTGGACGTGGTTCCCCCGCCGAACATGTCGGAGAGACCTCCACCGCGTCCGCGGTGAAGAAGGATGAGAAGTGTGAGCAGCAAGCTCGTAATGCCGAGCAATACCTGCAGCACAACTTGGAGAATTTCCACAAAGAACCTTTCGAACAGGCCGTTCCGGCCTCGAACAGTATAACGGCTAGGTGCCGACGTGCTTGGAGAAGCGCGAGATGCTGGCAAATTCCGCCACATCAAGGCTTGCACCGCCCACAAGAGCGCCGTCAATGTTGGGTTCGCGCATGAGGCTCGCAATGTTGCTTGACTTCACGGAACCGCCATAGAGGATTCGTGTGGCCGCAGCGACATCATCGCCGAGCACCTCGGCGAGGGTCTCGCGCAGTCGTGCCGCAACTTGCTCGGCCTGTTCAGGTGTCGCGGCCTTGCCCGAGCCGATAGCCCAGACGGGCTCGTAAGCAACTACGAGCTCTGGCGTGCCAGAGAGTCCAGCGAGTCCGGCCTTCAGCTGAGCGACGGGGACAGCGCTAGGACCGTGAGCTTCGAGGTCATCCGCGGTCTCGCCGACGCACAGAACCGGCACGAGGCCGTGCTTCAGCGCTGCGGCAACCTTGCGAGCAAGCTGCTCATCGGTTTCTCCGTGCATCGTGCGACGCTCGGAGTGACCGACCAGCACATAGCGGCAGTCAAGCGATGACAGGAACGCACCGGAGATTTCTCCCGTGTATGCACCCGAATCATGTTCGGAAAGATCTTGGCCGCCGAAGCGTACGTCAAGCTTGTCCGCTGCGACGAGGGTTTGCACCGAACGCAGATCGGTGAACGGGGGAAACACCGCAACCTCTGCACCGTCGACACCGAAGTCGTGATTTGCGTCTTTCAACGTCCATGCCAACTTCTGCACAAACGCGATTGACTGAAGATGGTCAAGATTCATCTTCCAATTGCCCGCAATAAGCGGGACGCGCTTTACCTTTGCCATCCAAGTACCTCCAGTCCGGGGAGCTGCTTGCCTTCGAGAAACTCGAGGCTCGCACCGCCACCCGTAGAAATGTGACCAAACTGGTCGTCGTCAAAACCTAATGCGCGAACGGCTGCGGCAGAATCGCCACCACCGACAACGCCGAACCCATCTGTCTCCGTGAGCGCTTGCGCGACTGCCTTCGTTCCTGCCGCAAATGCTGGGAACTCGAACACGCCCATAGGCCCGTTCCAGAAAACAGTCTTGGAGGCCCGAATTACTTCGGCGAATCGAGCTGCAGTGTCCGGCCCGATGTCGAGTCCGATGCCAGCAGCACCGAACTCGGTGTCTTCAATCGCCTGAGCCGACGTTATTGTGTGAGCGGCATCCGGCCCGAACGAAGCGGCCACTGCAATGTCTGTCGGAAGAACAATCTCGACACCCAACTCTTCAGCCTGGGCGATATAGCCCCTGACTGTATCGAGCTGATCGTTTTCAAGGAGGCTAGCTCCAACCTTGTAGCCCTGCGCGGCAAGGAAGGTGAAGAGCATTCCGCCACCAACGAGCAACGAATCAACGCGCGGAAGAAGCGCGCCGATGACGTCGAGCTTGTCAGAAACTTTAGAACCGCCCAACACGACCGTGTAAGGACGCTCTGGGGTTACCGTGAGGCGCTCGAGAACGCCAAGTTCAGTCTCGATAAGCAAACCAGCAGCACTCGGGAGGGCCTTAGCCAACTCAAACACGCTTGCTTGCTTGCGATGAACTACTCCGAAACCGTCAGAGACGAACGCGTCGCCGAAGCGAGCGAGCTTGGCGGCAAACTCTTCGCGTTCCGTCTCTGACTTTGAGGTTTCACCGGAGTTGAACCGCAGATTCTCCAACAGCGCTACGCCGCAATCGTCGAGCTCGGCAACCGCTTGCTCAGCGGCGTGCCCGACGGTGTCCTTAGCGAACACAACGGCTTTGCCCAACAGCTCCGAGAGCCGCTGTGCGACCGGCTCGAGGCTGTACTGAGCATCGGGCTCACCACCGGGGCGACCCAGGTGAGACACGATGACGACGCGAGCGCCCTCATTGATGAGTGCGTTGAGCGTGGGCAACGATGCACGAATGCGACCGTCATCCGTGATCTGGCCGTCCTTGAGGGGTACGTTCAGGTCGCAACGGACGATCACGCGCTTACCGCGCAAGTCGGGAAGCGTTGAAAGAGTTCTGAGGCTCATAGTCGTTGGATGTTAGAGGCGGGCGCCGACGTATTCTGCAACGTCAACGAGGCGGTTGGAGTAACCCCACTCGTTGTCGTACCACGAAGCGACCTTGACCTGGTTGCCAATGACCTTCGTCAGTCCTGCATCGAAGATCGACGAGTGTGGGTCGCCGACGATGTCGGTGGAAACGATGGGGTCCTCGGTGTACTTGAGGATGCCCTTGAGAGGGCCCTCAGCCGCGGCCTTGTACGCCGCGTTGACCTGCTCGACCGTAACTTCAGACGAAGTCGTGATGGTGAGGTCAGTGATCGAACCAGTGATGACGGGAACGCGAAGTGCATAACCATCGAGCTTGCCGACGAGCTCAGGGATGACCAAGCCGAGTGCCTTAGCTGCACCAGTCGACGTCGGGATGACGTTCTGCGCTGCTGCGCGAGCGCGGCGAAGGTCTCCGTGCGGGCCGTCCTGAAGGTTCTGATCTGCGGTGTACGCGTGAACAGTCGTCATGAACCCGGTGTCGATTCCGAAGTTGTCCATGAAGACCTTGGCCAACGGTGCGAGGCAGTTGGTCGTGCACGATGCGTTCGAGATGATGTTGTGAACGGCGGGGTCGTAGATTCCCTCGTTGACGCCGAGCACCAGAGTTGCTACGTCATCGCCCGAAGCCGGCGCCGAAACGATGACCTTCTTGGCACCAGCAGCGATGTGCTTCGCAGCATCCGCCGACTTGGTGAAGTGACCGGTCGACTCGATGACGATGTCGACGCCAAGCTCGCCCCACGGGAGGTTCGAGGGATCGCGCTCAGCGAAAACCTTGATTGCCTTGCCGTCGACGACGATCTGCTCGTCATCAAACGTAACCTCAGCGTCTAGACGACCAGTGATGGTGTCGTACTTGAGGAGATGAGCGAGGGTCTTGTTGTCTGTGAGGTCGTTGACCGCAACAATTTCAATGTTGCTGTCCTTAGCCATTGCCGCTCGAAAGAAGTTGCGACCGATGCGACCGAAACCATTAATACCGATTTTTACGCTCACTGTTGCTCCAGAAAATCAGGCGTCTAGGACGCGTCGTGCTGTAGTGGTGGGGGTGTTGCTTGGGTGGAGACTGGGCTAAAGCCGGGGCCTAACCCGGCCACGATGCCGCTACGAGAGTAGCAGCAGACCGTTTGTCTTCGAGCGCGCTGCGCTGAAGCGGTCCTGAACGTTGGCCCAGTCAACGATGTTCCAGAACGCCTTGACGTAGTCAGCACGCACGTTCTTGTAGTCGAGGTAGTAGGCGTGCTCCCACACATCAAGCATGAGGAGAGGAACGATGCCCGCAGGCAAGTTGCCCTGCTGGTCGAAGAACTGAACGATGATGAGGCGCTCACCGATGGAGTCCCAAGCCAACACTGCCCAGCCTGAACCCTGCACACCCATAGCGGTCGCTGTGAAGTGTGCCGTGAACTTATCGAACGAGCCGAAGTGGTCGTCGATGGCGCTCTCAAGGTCGCCGGTGGGCTTGTCGCCACCGTTGGGCGACATGTTGGTCCAGAAAATGGAGTGGTTGATGTGTCCACCCAAGTTGAACGCGAGGTCCTTCTCGAGCTTGTTTACATTGGCGAGGTTTCCGGAATCGCGAGCTTCAGCAAGCCCGGCGATCGCAGCATTCGCACCAGTGACATATGCCTGGTGGTGCTTGCTGTGGTGCAACTCCATGATCATGGCGCTGATGCTTGGCTCAAGCGCGGAGTAGTCGTACGAAAGTTCTGGAAGCGTGTAATCAGCCATCGGAAGTCCTCCTAGGATCGTGATTCCTGCGCCGGCTGGCGAGCACGGTCAGGTGAGATACATCCAGTCTAACCACGTCCATCCGACGCACGTGTCGTATGGAGGGAACGCTAAGCCTCGTCCAACTCAGCGGGAAGGTTTGCTTCAGTACCGGCTACACCGAGGTCGCTTGCGCGCTTGTCCGCCATTGCCAGTAGCCGACGGATGCGGCCAGCAACGGCATCCTTCGTCATCGGCGGATCAGCATGGTGGCCTAATTCGTCCAGGCTTGAGTCTCGGTGGCTGAGGCGAAGTTCGCCGGCGTAACGCAGGTGCTGCGGCACGTCATCCCCCAGGATCTCAAGAGCGCGTTCGACGCGGGCGCACGCGGCAACAGCAGCTTGCGCCGAACGGCGAAGGTTCGCATCGTCAAAGTTCACTAGGCGGTTGGCGGTGGCGCGAACTTCGCGACGTTGACGCAATTCGTTCCAGCTCACCACAGTCGTCTCGGCGCCCATGATCGTGAGCATGGCGCTAATGGCTTCGCCATCGCGAACAACGACACGGTGAACACCGCGAACCTCGCGTGCCTTTGCGGCGACGCGGAGTCGACCTGCAGCGCCAACGAGCGCCATTGCGGCCTCGTTGCCAGGGCAGGTTACTTCGAGAGCGGCCGAGCGACCCGGGTCTGTGAGCGAGCCTGCCGCAAGAAACGCCCCACGCCAGACAGCAGCGAGTTCACCGCGGCCGCCAGTAGTCACGCGGTTCGGGAGGCCGCGGATGGGGCGGCGGCGGGCATCCAAAAGTCCAGTCTGGCGAGCGAGGGTCTCTCCCCCGTCGAGAACGCGCACCAGAAGATTGTTCGTACGCCGGCCACCGGAAGACGCAACGCGCGAGATCTCAGAGCGAACGCCGTACAGCTCAGCAATGTCGCGCCGCACACGGCGAGCGAGCAATTCGCTTTCCAGCTCAGATTCGACGGCGATACGTCCGGAAATCAGATGGAGACCACCCGAGAACCGCAAAATTGTTGCGAGCTCTGCAGCGCGCTCAGTCGTCTTGCCCAACTGAATTCGTGCCAGTTCGTCTTTGACTTCAGCAGTTAATGCCACTAACTGGCCTTCCTTCCAAGATGGCGGTTCTGTTGGATGAGCAATCTACTCTCGTCCACGGTCCCGATGCTTAATGCTTACGGCTACACCGGGCAGGCCGCTAAGAATAGCTGACAGCTCTTCGGCAATCGCAACCGAACGGTGTTTGCCACCAGTACAGCCGATCGCGATCGTTGCGTGTCTTTTATTCTCGCGCTGATACCCGGCGAATACAGGTTCGAGGGCTCGCGCATAATCTGCAACGAACTCCTGTGCTCCTGGCGCCCCAACGACATAGGCACGGACGCGTTCATCGAGTCCGTCTAATGCTTTGAGCTCGGGCACCCAAAAGGGATTAGGTAAGAATCTGCAGTCAGCAACCATGTCGGCGTCTGCTGGAAGTCCGTACTTAAATCCGAAGCTCTCAATAGTAATACGCAATCCAGCGTCGCTCTCCGCAGAGAACTTTTCGATGATGGTCATCGCCAACTGGTGGATGTTGAGGTCTGTAGTGTCGATGATGATGTCGCTACTGGAGCGAATCTCCGCCATACGGGTTCGTTCGGCAGCAATTCCATCGAGCGGGGTTCCCTCATCTTGGAGAGGGTGCGGCCGGCGGACCTGCTCAAAACGGCGAACCAGCGCGGCATCTTCGGCATCAAGAAAAAGAACCCGAAGAGAAGTGGAAGCACGGAGGGCCTCAATTGCATGCTGGGCATCCGAGAAGAGTTTGCCACCACGCACGTCGATAACCGCAGCCACGCGTGGGAGGGAATCTCCGGCGCGGTGAGCGAGGTCCACAAGAGGCAGAAGCATCTGAGGTGGCAAGTTGTCTACGACATACCAGCCGAGATCCTCTAGCGCGTTGCCGACGGTCGAACGACCGGCGCCCGACATGCCAGTCACAATAAGAACTTCTTGCTGCTCTGTCACGGGTTTCATGGTGGCTTCAGACTACCTGAGCTAGCGCTGACCGAGCTTCTCGATGATCGCGGCAGCAGTCGCCTCTCCTACTCCCGGGACTTCTGTGATCTGTTCGGGCGTTGCCGCCTTGAGCCGAGCGACGGAGCCAAAGTGCTGCAACAGCGCCTTGATGCGGGACGGGCCGAGGCCCGGAACAGTGGAGAGGATCGAGGAAATGTCCTTTGACCTTCGCTGACGCTGATGAGTAATTGCGGAGCGGTGCGCCTCATCGCGGATGCGTTGAATCAAAAAAAGCGCATCACTATTGCGGGGAAGAATAACCGGATACTCAGAGTTGGGCAGCCAGATCTCTTCTAGTCGCTTAGCAATTCCAGCGAGTTGGATACCGGAAACGCCGGACTCCTCGAGAGCGCGCTGTGCCGCTGAAACCTGCGGTTGCCCACCATCAACGATGAGCAATTGGGGCGGATAAGCAAACTTGGGAGAAGGAGCCACGACATCGGTCGCGAGCTCCGCAGAAGCTGCGGCATCCTCATCGGGCTCCCCCGTACTGAGCGTCTTGTTGGGTGAAGTCGCCTGCGCTTCAGCGGCAGTAGGGACCGCATTCCCGGCGGCAAGATAGGCAAGCCGACGCGTGAGGACCTGGTAGATGGAATCAGTGTCGTCGGTGGTCTCGGGGATATTAAAACGCCGGTAGTGCTGCTTCTTGGGCAGTCCATCTTCGAAGACGACCATGGATGCAACCACATTCGTGCCTGAGAGGTGCGAAACGTCGAAACATTCCATCCGAAGCGGAGCCTCGGTCATTCCCAATGCTTCCTGGATATCTGCCAGCGCCTGCGAACGAGCAACGAAGTCGCCGCTCCGTTTCGACTTATAGAGCATGAGCGCGTTCTTAGCGTTTGTCTCCACAGTCTGTGCCAGTGACGCCTTTTCGCCCCGCTGCGCGACCCTCAAACGGACGCGCGCGCCCGGCCCACGGCGCTGCGCTAGCCACTCTTCCAGCGCAGTGCCGTCCTCTGGCAGCGCTGGCACGAGGACATCGCGCGGTGGGACGGTGTCGTCGTAGGCGTTCTGCAACACAGATTCGACCAGTCCGCCGAGTTCGACATCCAGTTCTTTATCGACGACCCATCCACGAACACCGCGAATTCGGCCGCCTCGAACAATGAACTGTTGCACGGCGGCTGCGAGTTCATCGTGCGCAATTCCGAAGAAATCGGCATCCACATCCTCGGACAACACGATCTGGTTTTTAGCGAGCGCTGTCTCCATCGCCCCAATTTGGTCTCGATAGCGCGCGGCCGCCTCATACTCCTGAGTCGCTGCGGACTCTGCCATTTTGGCTTTGATTGAGTTGAGCATTCGAGAGTCGTTGCCTCCCATGAACGACGCAAAATCTAGTGCAATCGATTTATGCTCTTCGAGCGTCACTCGGCCGACACAGGGCGCCGCACACTTACCAATATCGCCGAGCAAGCAGGGGCGACCAGTTTGTTGGGCGCGCTTGTAGACCGACGTCGAGCAGCTGCGCATCGGGAAAGCTTTGAGCATCACATCGACCGTGTCGCGGATGGCCCACGCGCGCGAATAGGGGCCGAAGTATCGCGCATTGGGCAGGTTACGATTGCGCGTGACAAGCACCCTTGGAACAGGATCACCCATCGTGATCGCAAGGTACGGGTAGGACTTGTCGTCTTTGTACTGAACGTTAAACGGCGGATCGAATTCTTTGATCCAGGTGTATTCCAGCTGCAGCGCTTCAAAGTCATTGCCGACGATCGTCCACTCAACGTTTGTTGCGGTGAGCACCATCCGTCGAGTGCGCTCGTGAAGAGTGGTCAGCGGTGCAAAGTAGTTGCTGAGACGGGCGCGCAAGTTCTTCGCTTTTCCCACGTAGAGCACGCGCTTCTTATCGTCGGTGAACCGATAGACGCCAGGCTGGTTAGGGATGTCTCCTGCGCGCGGGCGCCAAGGAACAGTGTTAGCCACCGTTGACTCCCAGCGGCCTAGACACGATTGCCACTCAATACTTCAGCCAAGAACTGGCCAGTGTGGCTTCCCGCGACCTTGGCGACCTTCTCGGGAGCTCCGACGGACAGCAGCTCTCCGCCGCCAGACCCGCCTTCGGGGCCGAGATCAATGAGCCAGTCAGCAGACTTAATGACATCAAGGTTGTGCTCGATCACGATGACAGTGTTTCCCTTATCAACGAGACCGTTGAGCACCAACAAGAGCTTGCGCACGTCTTCGAAGTGGAGACCTGTCGTTGGCTCATCGAGCACATAGACGCTGCGCCCCATCGATCGGCGCTGGAGCTCAGTAGCAAGCTTGACTCGTTGTGCCTCACCGCCCGAGAGAGTTGTCGCGCTCTGGCCGAGACGCACATAGCCAAGCCCGACCTCTTCGAGCGTCTTCAAGTAACGGTGAATGCTCGTGATTGCCTCGAAGAAGTCCGCGGCCTCACTGATCGGCATGTCGAGCACTTCAGCGATGTTCTTGGCCTTGTACTTTACGGCGAGGGTGTCGCGGTTATAGCGCGCTCCCCCGCACACTTCACACGCGACGTACACGTCGGGCAAGAAGTTCATCTCGATCTTGATAGTGCCGTCACCCGAACAGTTCTCGCAGCGACCGCCCTTGACGTTAAAGCTGAAGCGACCGGGCAAGTATCCTCGAGCTTTCGCATCCGCGGTCTCGGAGAACAACGTGCGGATCTTGTCGAAGACGCCCGTGTACGTGGCGGGATTGGATCGTGGAGTGCGTCCGATCGGGTTCTGGTCGACATGAACTACCTTGTCGAGGTTCTCGAGGCCCGTGACTCGCGTGTGCTTGCCTGGAATCTGGCGCGCACCGTTGAGTTCGTTGGCAAGGACCTTGTAGAGGATGTCGTTGACGAGGCTTGATTTTCCAGAACCACTGACGCCCGTGACCGCGGTGAACGTGCCAAGCGGGAATTTGACGGTGACGTTCTTGAGGTTGTTCGCCTTCGCTCCCTCAACGGTAATCTGGCGCGCCTTGTCAATCGGGCGACGCTTCTTCGGCGTTTCGATGGCCTTACGCCCCGACAGGTAGTCAGCGGTTATCGACCGTGTATTGGTGAGTAGCTCTTCGTAGGAACCGGAGTGAACGACTTCTCCACCGTGTTCGCCGGCGCCAGGCCCAATATCGACAACCCAATCGGCGGTGCGAATCGTATCTTCATCGTGCTCAACCACGATGAGGGTGTTGCCGAGGTTCTTGAGCTTGACGAGAGTTTCGATCAATCGTCGGTTGTCACGCTGGTGAAGTCCGATGCTGGGCTCGTCGAGCACATAGAGCACGCCAGTGAGACCGGAGCCAATTTGGGTCGCCAGACGAATGCGTTGCGCCTCGCCACCGCTCAATGTTGCGGCCGCACGTGCGAGGTTCAGATAGCTCAGGCCGACCTCGACCAAGAATTCTAGGCGCAATCGGATTTCGCGAAGCACTTGAGCAGCAATGTGGGCATCCCGCTCAGAGAGAACCAGTTCATTCATGAAGCCGTAGGCATCGATGAGGCTGAGCTCGCAGATGTCAGAAATGCTGTTGTCAGCGACAGTAACGGCCAAGACCTCTGGCTTCAAACGCTTGCCATCACATACGGGGCAGGGAATCTCGCGGAGGTACGCCGCATAGCGCTGGCGCTGAACATCTGTCTCCGCCTCGAGGTATTTGCGCTCGATGTAGGGAATCACTCCCTCAAACCCCGTGGAGTACTTCATCTCGCGCCCGTAGCGGTTTTTCCACTTAACGGACACCTTGAAATCGTTGCCTCGCAATACTGCTTCGCGAACATCTTCGGGGAGATCGCCCCACGGAGTGTCGAGCGAGAAATCAAGGTCGAGGGCTAGGCCGCCGAGCAACTTTTCGAAGTAGTTATAGAGACCCTTGCCCGAGTTCGTCCAGGGCAAGATTGCGCCCTCAGAGAGACTGACTGAATCATCGGCGATGAGGAGCTCTGCGTCGATCGACATGCGGGTACCGAGCCCCGAACACTCCGGGCACGCGCCGAAAGGGGCGTTGAATGAGAAGGTGCGTGGCTCGATTTCGGTGAGCTGGATGGGGTGATTATTGGGGCAGGACAGCTTCTCGGAGAACGAACGCCACGCGGCATCCCCCTCCTCGTCAACAAAGTTGATCGCGACAGTTCCGTCGGTGAGTCGCAGTGCGGTCTCGAGTGAATCGGTAAGGCGCGTAAGGATGTCGTCGCTTGCCACCAACCGGTCAACGACGACAGAAATATCGTGTTTGTACTGCTTCTTCAGCTTGGGAGGCTCGCTGAGCTGGATGACATCGCCATCCACGATGGCGCGGGAGTAACCGCTCGAGGCGAGCTCCGCGAAGAGATCAACGAACTCGCCCTTTTTCTGAGAAACGACGGGACTGACAATTTGATAGCGTGTGCCGCTCTCAAGCTTCATCAGTTGGTCGGCAATTTGTTGCACCGATTGGCGCTCAATCTTTTCGCCGCACACGGCGCAGTGCGGAACTCCGATGCGCGCCCACAACAGTCGCATGTAGTCGTAGATCTCTGTGATCGTTCCGACGGTTGACCGTGGGTTTCGGTTCGTGGATTTCTGGTCAATCGAGACCGCCGGGCTGAGTCCCTCAATGAAATCGACGTCTGGCCGATCGACCTGGCCTAGGAATTGACGCGCATAGGCCGAAAGCGATTCGACGTAGCGTCGCTGGCCCTCTGCGAAAATAGTGTCGAACGCGAGGCTCGATTTGCCTGACCCGGAAAGACCAGTGAAGACAACGAGAGAGTCGCGCGGAATCTCGAGGTCAACGTTCTTGAGATTGTGAACCCGAGCGCCACGGACGCTGAGGTGAGAATTAGGAATCGACTGTGCTGTAGTCACTCTTCCTATTCTACGGAAACCACTGACATTGTCTGGACGTTCGCCCAGCACAGAGTGCTCGTCCCCGCGATAATGGGTGAATGCACATTGCGCACGTTACGAGCTTTTACTCGGCACCAGCCTTATTGCCTTCAAGCGCTGTGCGTTCTCGTGGTCTGGCGTATCAGGCAGCCGGGCACGAGTTCTCCATCATCATCCCCGGAGCCGAGTCATCGGTGACCTGGACCGAATACGGCACTGTGGTCACGGTCCCCGCTCGTGGCCGAGCATTATCCCGCGGATTCGTTCCAATCGCCAAAGCTGTGCGCCGTGCTCTCGAAAAGCTTGTGCCCGATCAGATCGAAGTCGCCGACCGCCTCAGTGCTCGCGAACTGGGCGCGTGGGCTCGCGACAACCGTGTGCCGGCCGTGCTCCTCACGGACGATGACGAAGCCGAGTGGGCTACGGCACACACCCCACTGGGGTTCGACCAGGTCATTCACACGGGGGTAGTCGGCGCGCAGGGTTCCGATTCTGCGACCCACGAAAACTCGCGCACGGCGACCGACCCTGCAACGACGTCCGCTCCCGACAATCGCGTTGTGAGCATCCCGTCAGGGGTAAACGTCGAAGTGTTCTCGCCGCTGCGCCACAACAGCACTCTCCGCGACTCAAGCGGCGCCGAATTGGTCGTCGTATGTGCGGCGCCGCTCACCTCCGCGGGAGCGGTCTCAGTCGCGATTGACGCAGTGCGACACCGAGCTTCTCAGGGCGAGGACCTCCATTTGGTGATCTTGGGCGATGGCCCGCTGCGTGCCCGGCTCGAACGAAGTGCGGTGGGGATTTCAGTTCAATTTCTGAGCGCGCACGATCTCACGCTGGTGGAGCGAGCAGAAGTCTTTGCGACTGCAGACCTTGCGATCGTCACAACAAACGGATCGTGCGCTCAGGCCATAGCTCTGGAATCCCTCGCTACGGGCACTCCCACGATTATCACTACCGCGTGCAAGGAGCACATTGCATTCGCCGATGGCGGTGGACTCACGGTGGCTCCGGATCTCACTCATATCGCTCACGCGCTCAGAGTTCTTGCCGATATCCCGGTAGAGGAACGACGTGGGGCGGCGCGAACGACCGCACTCCCCCACGACTCCTTCGCTCAGGAGCGCCGCATGATTGCGATGCACGAAACGCTGGCCACTACTTTAAATGACCAGCCTGCTCCATCTGGCGCAGTTCCTTCTTGAGTTCCTGAACTTCATCTCGTAATCGAGCAGCAAGCTCAAACTTCAACTCGGATGCCGCTTGAAGCATCTGTTCGTTGAGATCGCCAATGATATTCTCAAGATCATTTCCGCCGGCGGCAGCGATTCCTTCCCGCGCCAGTTTGGGCGTCGGAGTGCGTTTCTTGCCGTCACGATTGCGGGTGGCGAGCAGCTCTGCGGTGTCAGCGCCCTCACGGAGAAGGGCATCAGTGATGTCAGCAATTTTCTTGCGTAGCGGCTGGGGGTCAATACCGTGCTCGGTGTTGTATGCCACCTGCTTTTCGCGGCGACGATCAGTCTCCTCGATCGCAAACGCCATCGATCGCGTAATGACGTCGGCGTACATGTGAACCTCGCCGGAGACGTTTCGAGCGGCACGCCCGATGGTTTGAATGAGTGATGTGGACGACCGCAAGAAGCCTTCCTTGTCTGCATCCAGAATCGCGACGAGCGACACTTCGGGAAGGTCAAGCCCTTCCCGCAGGAGGTTGATGCCCACGAGCACGTCATAGATGCCCTGTCGGAGCTCGGTGAGTAGCTCCACGCGGCGTAGCGTGTCGACGTCAGAGTGCAAGTAGCGCACCCGAACACCATTCTCCGAAAGGAATTCGGTGAGTTCTTCAGCCATCTTCTTTGTGAGCGTGGTGACGAGCACACGCTCGTTCTTCTCGACGCGAAGCCTGATTTGTTCGAGAAGGTCGTCAATTTGACCCTTCGACGGCTTAACGACGATTTGCGGATCGATGAGTCCTGTCGGGCGGATCACCTGCTCGACAACGGAGTCAGTGATACCCATCTCGTATTTGCCCGGTGTCGCAGAAAGGTAGACCTTCTGGCCGGCACGCTCAAGAAACTCTTCCCATTTCAACGGGCGATTGTCGAGCGCGCTCGGGAGCCGGAACCCATGTTCCACAAGAGTGCGCTTTCGTGAGGCATCGCCCTCGTACATGGCGCCGATCTGAGGCACCGTGACGTGCGACTCATCGAGCACCACGAGAAAATCATCCGGGAAGTAGTCGAGCAAACAGCTTGGTGGTTCGCCGGGTTGGCGCCCATCCATGTGGAGAGAATAGTTCTCAATGCCGTTGCAGAAACCGATCTGCTCCATCATTTCGATGTCGAAGGTCGTGCGCATACGCAAGCGTTGAGCTTCGAGGAGCTTTCCCTGACGCTCCAGCACGCCAAGCCGGTCGGCGAGCTCTTCCTGAATGGACACGATTGCGGTTTTGATCGTTTCGGGGCTTGCCGAATAGTGCGTGCCTGGGAACACCGACACCGAATCCATCTTCTTGACGATGTCGCCGGTCAACGGATGCAGGGAGTAGAGCGCCTCGATTTCGTCTCCGAACATCTCGATTCGGATAGCAAGCTCTTCATACACTGGAATGATCTCAATGGTGTCGCCGCGCACGCGGAAGTTTCCCCGCGAAAAGTCGTAGTCGTTGCGCTGATACTGCATTCCCACAAACTTGCGGATGAGCGTTTCGCGATCGATGCGCATTCCCACCTGCAGGGCGATCATCGCTTCAAGATAGGACTCAGCAGCGCCAAGCCCGTAAATGCTCGACACGGTGGACACCACGACCGTGTCGCGGCGGCTGAGCAAAGAGTTGGTAGTGGAATGTCGCAGTCGCTCGACTTCGGCGTTGACCGACGAGTCCTTCTCGATAAAGGTATCTGTCTGCGGAATGTAGGCCTCGGGCTGGTAGTAGTCGTAGTACGAAACGAAATACTCAACCGCGTTGTTGGGCATCAAATCACGGAACTCGTTGGCCAGTTGAGCGGCAAGAGTCTTGTTGTGGGACATGATGAGCGTTGGTCGCTGTACCTGTTCGATAAGCCACGCGGTTGTTGCCGACTTTCCCGTGCCGGTGGCGCCGAGCAGCACAATATCGGTTTCGCCGGCATTGATTCGCTGAGCAAGCTCGCGGATCGCCTGAGGCTGATCTCCGGAAGGTGAGTACTCGCTAATTACCTCAAAAGGACGTACTGAGCGAGTTGGTTCCATACCTCAAGTGTAGGCACCGGCACTGACAACGACCCGAAAACGGAGTCGCCAAGCGAACGCTTAGCGCGAACTCACTAATTGGTCGCGAAGCAACTGCCACACTTCGTCAGCGTGACGTTCTGTATCCGTCAAATTGGCTCCGGAATCCACGACGAAGTCGGCCACCGCTCTGCGATTGGCGCTCGACGCTTGAGACGCGACGCGCCCCTCTGCCTCACTGCGCGGCATGTTGCGGTGCTCGATCAAACGCTGAATGCGAGTTTCTGGATCAGCCTCAACCGTCACTACTGCCGAGAACTTATCGACGGGTTGACCCGACTCCACCAATAAGGGGATGTCGTACACAATCAGCGCCTCAGGGTCGCGATCGTAGGCGGCAGCGAAACGTTGCTGGGCGAGCCGACTGATCGCCGGATGGGTGATGCTGTTAAGAGCCTGACGGGCATCCGAGTCACCAAAAACGATACTGCCGAGAGCCTGGCGGTTGAGAGATCCATCGTCGTTCAGCACGTCTGCGCCAAAATGATCAACGATCGCGGCCAGCGCCGGAGAGCCTGGCTCAACCACTTCGCGGGCGAGAGCATCCGCGTCGACGACGACAGCTCCGTGTTCGGCCCACCGCTTAGCTACAGTCGACTTTCCCGAAGCAATCCCACCGGTGAGCGCTATCAAGTGCATTCCTCAATGCTAACCTCAGCCTGTTGAAAGGGAGAGCGGATGTTCGAAATACTCACCGGCAGCGGCCTCGCCGTTGCGGCTGGCCTCAACGCCTATATTCCGCTTCTCATATTGGGCATCGCCGGCCGAGTCTTTGACTTTGTAGAGCTGCCCGCCGCATGGTCGTGGCTCGAAAACCCCTGGGTGATCGCCGTTCTCGGGGTGCTGCTCGTCGTGGAAGTAATCGCCGACAAAGTGCCCGTCGTGGATTCCGTGAACGATTGGATTCAGACCATCGTGCGTCCCGCAGCAGGCGGTATCGCCTTCGGTACGGGTGCCGCTTCTGAGACAGCAGCGGTCACCGATCCAGCATCATTTTTCACGTCAGAGGCGTGGGTGCCCGTCGTTATCGGAATCATTCTTGCGTTCGGCACGCACGCCACCAAAATGGCTGCACGCCCCGTGCTCAACGCCGCTACTGCCGGAGCGGCTGCACCAGTGCTCAGCGCCGCAGAGGACGTCAGTAGCGTACTGCTCAGTCTGATGGCGCTCATTGTTCCTGTCATCGGAACGCTTGCCCTCATCGGGCTCGTGGCGTGGCTGGTTGCACGAGTTCGACGAGCGCGACGCGCCACAAAGCGCACAACCTAGGCACCCCCGCTCAGGCTCGCCAGCTGAGCAGAGCACTCCCCCGCCCGCTTGCCGCCGATCATTCAGCGGACAGCCGTGGCTCGTTAACTGAGTGTGGCCAGCCTCCCGAAGGAGACTGGCCACACTGTTCAGCTAAGTGTTACTAGTTGTTGCTCGAGAGCTTCTCGCGCAGAGCGGCGAGAGTCTCGTCGTCTGCGAGCGTGCCCGCGCCTGCACTTGTTGCAGCGTCGTCGTTGGAGAACGACGATGCTCCGGCGGGTGCACTGCTGATCGACTCTTCCTGAATCGCTGCGGCGGCAACCTGCTTCTTGTGCTGTTCCCAACGCGCCTGGGCTGCAGCATAGTCCTGCTCCCACTTCTCGCGCTGTGACTCGAAGCCGTCTTTCCACTCGTTGGTCTCGGGGTCGAAACCATCGGGGTACTTGTAGTTGCCCTGGTCGTCGTACTCGGTGAGCATTCCGTAGAGTGCCGGGTCGAACTCGGTACCCTCGGGGTCAACACCCTCGTTAGCCTGCTTGAGGCTAAGCGAGATGCGACGACGCTCGAGGTCGATGTCGATGACCTTGACGAATACTTCGTCGCCGACCGAAACAACCTGCTCGGCGAGTTCAACGTGCTTACCCGAAAGCTCGGAGATGTGCACGAGGCCCTCGATGCCGTCTGCGACGCGAACGAACGCACCGAACGGAACGAGCTTGGTGACCTTACCGGGAGCAACCTGTCCGATTGCGTGGGTGCGGGCGAATACCTGCCACGGGTCTTCCTGCGTTGCCTTGAGCGACAGCGACACGCGCTCGCGCTCGAGGTCAACCTCAAGGATCTCAACCGTAACTTCCTGGCCAACTTCAACAACTTCTGAAGCGTGCTCGATGTGCTTCCACGAGAGCTCAGAAACGTGGACGAGGCCGTCTACGCCACCGAGGTCAACGAATGCACCGAAGTTGACGATCGACGACACGACACCCTTGCGAACCTGGCCCTTGGCGAGGTTGTTGAGGAACGAAGTGCGGCTTGCCGACTGCGTCTCTTCGAGGAGTGCGCGGCGCGACAGGACAACGTTGTTGCGGTTCTTGTCGAGCTCGAGGATCTTGGCTTCGATCTCCTGGCCGAGGTACGGCGTGAGGTCACGAACGCGGCGAAGCTCGATGAGCGATGCGGGGAGGAATCCACGAAGTCCGATGTCGACGATGAGTCCACCCTTGACAACCTCGATGACCGAACCGGTGACAACGCCATCCGATTCCTTGATCTTCTCGACGTCGCCCCATGCACGCTCGTACTGTGCGCGCTTCTTGGAGAGGATGAGGCGGCCTTCTTTGTCTTCTTTCTGAAGAACGAGGGCCTCAACGGTGTCACCGACGTTGACAACCTCAGTGGGGTCAACGTCGTGCTTGATGGAAAGTTCACGAGAGGGGATAACACCCTCAGTCTTGTAACCGACGTCGAGGAGAACCTCGTCACGGTCGATCTTGACGACGGTACCTTCGATAAGGTCACCATCGTTGAAGAACTTCAGCGTCTTTTCGACTGCGGCGAGGAAATCTTCAGCAGATCCGATGTCATTGATGGCGACCTGCTTGGGTGCCTTGTCAGTCGTTGCGTTTGTCATGTAGTAGTTGCTCCGGTATGGGTCACGCTTCGAAAAGCGCATAATTGGGCCGACGGCGAAATGAATCTGTGTGCTCGCCGTAGGCAGGCGAATAAGAAGTCACAAATGCGACACTCCAGCCTAGCGCTTCGACGGCGGTAAAACCAACCACTTAACGGCCGTGTTTCGAGGTATCTCGTGCTGCGGGATCCCTCAGACCTCTCGAGCGAAAATCCTGCCGAAGATCAGCGTGCTGTGTAGGGGGCCAGAAGCGCGGCCCGAAGGGTATCCAGCCCAACGCCACCCACATTGAGGGCACGACGGTGGAACTCACGAAGTGAGAAATCAGCGCCCTCAATGGCACTGCACTCATCGCGCAGCTGCTCCCAGATGCGCTGCCCCACCTTGTATGACGGTGCCTGTCCTGGCCAACCGAAATAACGGTTCACTTCGAAGCGAACATTGGCGGGATCTAACGTGACGTTGTTCGTCATGAAATCGAGAGCATAATCCCAATCCCAGACGCCCGAACCAGTGAGCTTGGGCTTGCCGAGATGGACACCGATGTCGAGAACAACGCGGGCAGCACGCATCCGCTGACCATCGAGCATCCCGAGTCGATTGGCAGGGTCGTCGAGGAAACCGAGGTCCGCCATCAGCCGCTCAGCATAGAGCGCCCATCCCTCGGCATGGCCAGAGGTTCCCGACAGCTGCCGACGGTAGGTATTCAGCTGATCGCGGTTATAGACGGCTTGGGCGATCTGGAGGTGATGCCCGGGAACGCCCTCGTGATAGACGGTTGTCGCCTCGCGCCACGTGGTGAACTCAGTGACCGATTCCGGCACAGACCACCACATGCGACCCGGCCTCGAAAAGTCATCGCTCGGCCCCGTGTAATAGATGATTCCGTCGTGAGTCGGCGCAATCATGCACTCCAACGCGCGCATGGGCTCTGCGATATCAAAGTGGGTGCCTGCCAACGCTTCGATGGCTTCATCGCTGAGCTGCTGCATCCACCTCTGCAGGGCATCGGTGCCGTGCAGCGTTCGCGAAGGGTCGGAGTCAAGAAGCTCGATTGCTTCGGCGATGGATGCTCCCGGCTTGATCTCGTGCGCGATCTGCTTTTGCTCAGCAGTCATGCGCGCCAGTTCCTCAATCCCCCACTCATAGGTTTCATCGAGGTCGACCGTGGCGCCGAGGAAGCGTTGAGACTGCAACGCGTAAAGCTCGCGTCCAAAAGCGTCCTGAGGTGTCGCCCGCGGAGCAAGCTCGTCACTCAAAAAACGCTCAAGTCGCTGATAACTGGATGCCGCAACGGCAGCGCCATCTGCCAGCGCTGCTTGGAGAGCGCTGTCGCCGCCCACAGCCTCAGCCTGCGCAATGAACGACTCGAAGAATCCTCCGGGGGCTGAGATCTGGCGGGCTTGCGCCACAACTTCGGCAACCTGACGCTGCGCAGGAACCACTGCCCCATCCATACCGTGACGAAGAGTGGCGATGTAGCCATTGATCGCCTCCGGAATATTGTGCAGGCGCTCCGCAATCACGGACCAATCTTCGCTCGATGCGGTCGGCATCAGATCGAGAACGCCACGAATCTCTTGGGCGGGACTCGCCAGATTATTAAGATCACGCTTCCACAATTGCGCGGCATCGGACTCTAGATCGAGCTTCAGAGTGGAGACCATGTCGGACTTTGTAACGAGATCAACGTCATCCATCACCGGTGCGGCTTCGAGCCGAGCAAGAATGTCCCTGGTCGACGCCACAACATGAGCATGCCCTTCGGGCGAATAGTCGGCATACCCCGAGTGTTGTCCCGGCGAACCGATATACGTTCCGATGGTCGGGTCTAGTTCAACCAGAGTGGTGACCCATTCCTCAGCAATCGCATCGAGCGGCGTAGCCTGCCGACCCGAGGTTGCAGCTTCCGAAGTAGAGGGCGTCAAATCTGACATCGTTGTCTGGCTCCTTGATTGATCGTCGGGAATTGATGGGGCGGGCAATCCGCCCCGAGGTCACGCTAGGGCCTATCGAGTTCGCGTTCGAGCAGCGCGGCGAGGGACGCCAAGACGGACTCCGCCGCGTCGTCGTCTGAGCTGAGAGTGATGACATCGCCATAGCCGATACCCATCGCGAGCACGCCGAGGATACTGCCGGCGTTGATCGTTGAGCCCGCGGCATCCGTCAGCATCACCGTGATTCCGCACTGCGCAACGGCATGCGTGAAGACAGAAGCGGGACGCGCGTGCAGGCCAACCCGTGAACCAATCACTACCGTTGTGCTACTCACCGCTGCTCCTTTGTGGGGTGCTCTGAGAGTGGATGCCGCACGGTGCGAGCCTAATGTGCAGCCGAATCCCAGTTGTGACCGGTGCCGATCTGCACATCAAGCGGAACCGACAGGGTTGCAGCCCCTGACATTCGCTCATGAACAATAGTAGTCATTCGCTCGAGCTCACCTCCAGCGATTTCGAACACCAATTCGTCGTGCACCTGAAGCAACATTCGTGACTTCAGGCCCTCCTCACGGATATCGCCATCGATCTGAAGCATGGCGCGCTTGAGGATGTCTGCTGCCGAGCCCTGGATGGGCGAATTGAGTGCCTGACGTTCCGCGTTATCGCGCAACACTCGGTTCTTTGACGTGAGATCTCCGAAAGGCCGACGGCGGCCGAAAATCGTTGTGGTGTACCCATCAACTCGGGCCTGCTCGACAACGTTGCGGAGGTAGTCCCGCACCGCGCCAAACCGCGCGAAGTAATCCGTCATGAGTGCTTTGGCTTCGCTCGTCTCGATACGAAGCTGTTTGCTCAGGCCAAACGCGCTCAGCCCGTATGCCAAGCCGTAGGACATTGCCTTCACCTTGGTACGCATTTCGGGAGTGACATCGGCCGGCTCAACGCCGAAGATGCGAGAGCCAACGAAGCGGTGAAGATCTTCGCCCTCGTTGAAAGCCTGAATGAGCCCCTCATCGCCCGAAAGGTGCGCCATGATGCGCATTTCGATTTGTGAATAGTCAGCGGTGAGAAGCGTGTCATACCCCTCTCCCGCTTCGAAAGCAGCACGAATCTGGCGCCCGGTTGCCGTCTTGACTGGCACGTTCTGCAGGTTTGGATCGTTCGAGGCGATTCGGCCAGTGCTCGAGCCGGCCTGCTCGTACGTGGTGTGCACCCGGCCCGACGCATCAATAGCTTTCTCAATGCCGGTAATGATCTGCACGAGCTTGGTGGCATCACGGTGCTGCAGGAGCAAGTCGAGGAACGGATGCGGTGCTTGTTCCTGGAGGTCAGCCAAGCTCGCGGCATCCGTCGAGAAGCCCGTCTTGTTCGCGCGGGTCTTGGGCATCTCAAGCTGCGTGAAGAGAACCTCTTGCAATTGCTTGGGGCTGCCGAGATTGATCTCGCGACCGATGACCTCGAACGCATTGCGGGCGACATCGGCCGCGGTCGTGCTGAGGGAGCTACTGAGGTCGTCAAGCAACTGGCGGTTGACCGCAATGCCCGTGCGTTCCATCTGAGCAAAGACAGGCACGAGCGGCATCTCAATATCGGTGAGCACAGCCAGAGAGCCCTCGTCGAGGCGCCCAGCAAGGTAAGCAGCCAAGCGAACGACGTACCACGACTTGGTGGCGGGACTCAGTTCTTCAGTCTCCGGAACCAACTGGTTGGGGTCGCCCTGCTCGATGGTTTCGCCGAGGTAGTTGTACACCTGAGACTCAAGCTCTTCAGGCTTGCCGCCCGGCTTCAAGAGCCACGACGCGAGCGTTGTGTCGAACGCCACGCCCGCGATCGTTAGGCCGCAGTTGGCGGCAATTTTGAGCTGGGACTTAGCGGAGTGCATGTACTTGGGGGCGTCACTTGCGAGCCACTGCGTGAGCGCGTCATAGTCAGGGCGATCCGCCGCCCACGGCACAAAGGCAGTCTCCGAGACCGTCGCAAGACCAAGCCCGGTGACAACGCCATCAACACTCGCGATGGTGAGCCCCAGCGGTGACGTACTGCCGTTGCTATTGGTCGCAATCCACTTGGCCAACTCTTCGTCAACCATGGTACGCACGGCAGGAATAGCTGCAGCATCGTCAGGAGCGCTCGCTGCTGACGACGATTGCGCATCACCGCCGCCTTCGACCGCAGAAATCTTCATCACGCGCTGCAAGAGCGTCTTGAACTGCAGGCGATCGAACACCTCACGTACGGCAGCCTCGTCGATCGCACGGCGATCGAGATCGCCGACATTGACCGGAAGCTCAACATCGGTGAGCAAGTGGTTGAGCTTGCGGTTGCGAACGGGGCGATCAATCTGATCACGAAGGTTCTGGCCTACAACGCCCTTGATCTCCTCGGCGTGAGCCAACACCTCATCGAGAGAGCCGTAGAGGTTGATCCACTTGACTGCAGTCTTCTCCCCCACCTTGTCGACGCCGATCAGGTTGTCGCTGGTTTCCCCGACAAGAGCTGCGACATCCGGATACTGGTGAGGCTCGATGCCGTACCGCTCGAAAACCGCGTCACGGTCGTAACGCTTGAGTTCAGAAACACCGCGAGCATTCGGATACAGCAGGGTGACGTTGTCGTTGACCATCTGAATGGCATCGCGGTCACCGGAGACCACGAGAACGCGGAAGCCGTTCTCTGAGCCCTCGTGCGCCAAGGTGGCGAGGATGTCGTCAGCCTCGTAGTCCTCTTTGCTCAGAGTTTGGATGCCCATCGCCTTGAGGGCCTCTTCGAGCAAGGGAATCTGCCCCACGAACTCCACCGGCGTTTCGCCACGGGTTCCCTTGTACTCGGGATACTCCCGCGTACGGAATGAGTACCGTGAAATATCGAAGGCAACGGCCAAATGCGTAGGTTTCTCGTTCTGCAAGAGAGAAATCAGCATCGACAAGAAACCGTGGATGGCATTGGTGTGCTGCCCCTCGCGGTTCTGAAAACTGTCGACGGGGAGCGCATAAAAGGCTCGGAAGGCCAACGAGTGGCCATCAATGATCATAAGAGTAGGCTTTTGGGAATCCGACACGGAGCCAGCCTAGCCGCGGCTGCCGACAGCGGAAACGGCCGAATGCGAAGGACACCCTCTGTGAAGTACCCCGATGACCTCGATCCCGAACTATTTGCGCGACTTGTCGAGTCAGGGGGCGGCTCTCTCACGCGAAAAATGGGAATTGAGTTTCTCGAACTTGGCGCAGAGCGATCCGTCGCAACGATGCCCGTTGAAGGCAACACTCAAGTGATCGGCATCCTGCACGGAGGCGCTCACGTCGTGCTCGGCGAGTCCCTCGGATCAATTTCGTCGGCGATCCACGCCGGCCCCGGTCGTGTCGCGATGGGAATCGAAATCAACGCGACCCACAGCCGCTCCGTGCGCTCGGGCATCGTCACCGCTACCTGCACCGCGATCGCCCTCGGGCGCACTCTAGCGACACATGAAATCGTTATCCGCGATGAGGAAGAACGTCGGCTCTCCACCATCCGGATTACGAACATCCTGAAAGATCGCCCAACCGCGTAGCGACGGGCGTGTCGAAACCCCGCTAGGAGTTCTCAGCGGCGTTGAGAGCCCGCAACTGAACCCCAGAGGAGAAGGTGCGGGCGCCTGCTACTTTTTGGCGCTGAGCTGGTCGATGATGGCCTGAGACACATCGTGCATCGTCAGGCGGCGATCCATGGATGCCTTCTGAATCCAACGGAAAGCGTCAGGCTCGCTGAGCCCCATCTTCTCGTTCAGTAGTCCCTTAGCGCGGTCGACGAGCTTGCGGGTCTCGAAACGCTCAACCAGGTCGCTCACTTCAGCCTCGAGGGTGAGGATCTGTGTGTAACGGCTGAGAGCGATCTCGATTGCCGGAAGAAGATCGTTCGGGGTGAAGGGCTTGACCACGTAGGCCAGCGCTCCGGCCTCAGAAGCCCGCTCTACGAGTTCTTTCTGGCTAAAGGCAGTCAGCAGTACGACAGGGGCGATGTGGTTGGCGCTGAGGCGCTCCGCAGCGGAGATTCCGTCGAGCTGAGGCATCTTGACATCCATGATGACCAGGTCGGGGCGAAGCTCGGTAGCGAGCGCAACAGCAGTCTCGCCGTCACCCGCTTCTCCGACAACCTCGTAGCCGGCATCCCGCAGGATTTCGACAATGTCCATGCGGATGAGCGACTCATCTTCGGCAACGACAACGCGGCGGGGAGCAGTTTGATTGGTGTTTTGGTCAGTCACAAGTGCAAGCCTACGGTATTCTATTCAGCGTTGTAGTCAGCCGAATTGGCGGAATGGTAGACGCGGAGCACTCAAAATGCTTTGTTCGAAAGGACGTGTGGGTTCGAGTCCCACATTCGGCACAACATTTACACGAAAAACCGGGAGCAGCACGTGCTCCCGGTTTTTCTTGTTAACGACAGCAGCGGCACGAACCCGAGAGTTCGCGCCGCTGCTGGGCGTTTATTAGTGCGCTGACGCTACTTCGTAGCCCACGCGGGTGCCTTGGCGTTCACGGCATCGCCGATCACGTGCACTCGCAGGTCGTTAGTGGAACCCGAAATTCCGGGAGGGGATCCCGAAATCACGACGACCTTGTCGCCAACCTCAGCGAGTTCTTGGCCAAGCAGAAGTTCGTCTACCTGGCGATACATTTCATCGGTGTGCGTAACGCGGTCAACGATGAACGACTCAATGCCCCAAATCAGCGACATGCGACGCTGGATTTCTGGACTCGGAGTGAACGCCTTCATAGGGATCCGGAAGCGCAAACGCGACATACGACGCGCAGAGTCTCCCGACTCCGTGAAGACACAGACGAACTTCGCCTCAACGAATGAAGCGACCTCGGCTGCCGCAAGAGTAATCGCACCACTCTGAGTCTTGGGCTTGGTGCCCAGCTTTGCGATGCGGTCGAGACCGTGCTCTTCCGTGGACTCAACGATTTTCGCCATGGTCTGAACGGTAATCACGGGGTACTCCCCCACGCTAGTCTCACCGCTGAGCATGACGGCATCAGCACCATCGAGAATTGCGTTCGCGACGTCAGATGTTTCAGCACGGGTCGGCACGGGGCTGGAAATCATCGACTCAAGCATCTGAGTCGCGACAATTACCGGCTTCGCCATGCGACGCGCGAGTTCAACGGTGCGCTTCTGCACAATCGGAACAGCCTCGAGAGGAAGCTCTACGCCCAGGTCACCACGGGCAACCATGATGGCGTCGAACGCATCGATGATCGCTTCGAGGTGGTCGACGGCCTGAGGCTTCTCGATCTTTGCGATGACGGGAACCCGACGGCCCTCTTCGTCCATAATCTCGTGGACGCGAACAATGTCTTCTGCGTTGCGCACGAAAGAAAGAGCAATGAGGTCTGCGCCGAGCTTGAGGCCCCAGCGCAGGTCGTCTTCATCCTTCTCTGACAGAGCAGGAACATTGACCGCAACTCCGGGAAGGTTGATGCCCTTGTTGTTAGAAACCGCACCGGCGACGATGACCTCAGTTGTGACAACCGTGTCAGTCGCGCTCACGACCTTAACTTTGACCTTGCCGTCATCAATGAGCAAGAAGTCACCGGGAGCAACGTCCTGAGGAAGACCCTTGAACGTGGTGCCGCAAATCTCGCGGTTACCCACGATGTCGTCGATAGTGATCTTGAAGATGTCGGCGACCGCGAGGTCGTAGGGGCCGTCCTCAAACTTTCCGAGACGAATCTTGGGACCCTGGAGGTCAACCATCACCGCTACCGGCTTGCCGGCATCCTCAGCGGCGCGACGAACGTTCGCGTACACCTCTTCGTGGACGGCGTAGCTTCCATGGCTGAGGTTCATCCGGGCAACATCGACACCTGCATCGATGATTGCTCTGATGTTCTCGTAGCTCGACGTAGCCGGGCCGAGTGTCGCGACGATTTTTGCGCGTCTCATAACTTCCTTTGACGGGTTAGTGGTGGTGGTAGTGGTGGTGGAACTTCTAGAGAGACATGCCGCGATCGTCTGGGCGAACAGGGAATGGCAATTGCGTCTCCCCTTCAAGGTAGCGATCTACGGCGGATGCTGCAGCCCTTCCCTCGGCGATAGCCCACACGATGAGCGACTGCCCACGGCCGGCATCCCCGACAACGTAGACGCCGGGGGTTGCGGTCTCGTAGCTTTCGTCGCGCGAGAGGTTTCCCCGCGCATCCGCTGCGAGAGGAAGCTGTGTGGAGAGGGTTTCGGTCTCAGGCCCGGTGAAGCCCAGTGCAAGAAGAACCAGGTCGGCAGGAATCTCCCGCTCGGTTCCAGCCTTAGGAACACGACGGCCGTCGAGGAACTCGGTCTCAGCGACACGAATCGCACGAACTTCGCCGACAGAGTTCGTCAAGAACTCCACCGTCGATGCAAGGTATTCACGTTCGCCGCCCTCTTCGTGGGCGCTCGACATCTCAAAAAGGGTCGGTGTCAATGGCCACGGCTGGTGTTCCGGGCGCTCCGAGGGAGGCTGAACACCAATGGCCAGGTTTGTGACCGACAGTGCACCCTGACGGTGAGCTGTGCCGATGCAGTCAGCACCAGTGTCGCCACCACCGAGAACAACGACGTGCTTGCCCTCTGCGGTGACTTGCTCGCTCACGGTGTCGCCGGCAACGGCGCGGTTCGACTGAACGAGGTACTCCATAGCGAAGTGAACGCCGAGCGCATCGCGGCCGGGGATGGGCAGATCGCGTGGCACGGTAGATCCGGTAGCAACTACGACAGCGTCGTAGCGGGTGCGAAGATCGCTCCACGAAATATCGACACCGATGTTCACGCCGGCACGGAAACGAGTTCCCTCGGCCTGCATTTGAGCCAAACGTAACTCGATGTGGCGCTTTTCCATCTTGAAGTCGGGGATGCCGTAGCGCAGCAATCCACCGATGCGATCTTCACGTTCGAAAACAGCGACCGTGTGGCCAGCGCGCGTCAACTGCTGAGCAGCCGCAAGGCCGGCGGGCCCCGAACCGACAACAGCAACAGTTTTACCCGTCAAACGTCCCGGAGGATGCGGAGTGACATTACCGTCGGCGAACGCCTGATCAATGATCGAGACTTCGATCTGCTTGATCGTGACGGCAGGCTGATTGATTCCCAGAACACACGAGCTCTCACACGGTGCTGGACACAAACGTCCGGTGAACTCCGGAAAGTTGTTTGTCGCATGGAGGCGCTCAATTGCTTCAGCGCTCTCGCCGCGACGCATAAGGTCGTTCCACTCGGGAATCAGGTTGCCCAACGGGCATCCCTGATGGCAGAACGGCACACCGCAATCCATGCAGCGACCAGCTTGACGGGCCAGTTCACCCGATTCTTGCTGCTCGTAGACCTCTTTGTAATCCATCAACCGAAGGCTGACAGGCCGCCGCTTCGGCAATTCACGCTCTTGAACCTTGAGGAATCCCTTGGGATCAGCCACCGGTTACCTCCCTAATTCGAGCCCAGGTAACGTCCCCGTCGGGGTCGAGTCCCTCGGCTATTGCAGTCTCTCGAGTCTGGATGACAGCCGCGTAGTCACGAGGAGTAACCTTCGTGAACTGGGCTGCCGTGGCATCCATGTCGGCCAGCATGCCTTCGGCAACGACCGAGCCGGTTTCTTCGAGGTGGCGTTCGAGAAGATCCTTGACGATCTCAACGTCGGCGCCACCGAGTCCGCTCAGCTGAAGCTCGCCGGAACTCAGTGAGTCACCGTTGACGCGCTCCTCGCGAAGCTGGTGGATGTAGGCGGTGCCGCCCGACATACCAGCGCCGAGGTTGCGGCCTGTGGCTCCCAGAATGAGAACGAGGCCACCGGTCATGTACTCCAGGGCATGGTCTCCCACTCCCTCCGCGACGGCAGTGGCTCCCGAGTTGCGCACCATGAATCGTTCGCCAACCTTGCCGCGAATGAAGATGCTGCCGCTCGTAGCGCCATAACCAATGACGTTTCCGGCGATGACGTTGGTCTCCGCCGCAAACGTGCTCGTCAGATCAGGGCGTACTACGACGGAACCGCCAGACAATCCCTTTCCGACGTAGTCATTGCTATCGCCATACAGTTTGATCGAAATACCGGCCGGAACGAACGCGGCCAGCGACTGACCGGCAGAACCGTGCAGCGTGATCGAAATCGTGTCGGTGGGCAAACCGTGCTCACCGTGGCGCAACGTGACATTGTGACCGAGCATCGTGCCGACCGCGCGGTCGGTGTTGCGAACGCGGAGATCGATCGAGACAGGCTCTTTGCGTTCAAGAGCAGCCTCGCTCAGGGCGATCAGCTGCTGATCAAAGTGCTCAGCAAGCTCGTGGTCCTGTTCGACAGCGTGCGTGCGAGGCTCAGTGTCGCTGAACTCCGGACCATTGAACACGGGCGACAGGTCGAGACCGTCAGTCTTCCAGTGTGAAATAGCGCGGTTGACGTCGAGAATCTCGCTGTGGCCAATGGCTTCCTCAAGAGTGCGGAAGCCGAGCTCAGCGAGGTATTCGCGAACTTCTTGAGCCAAGAACTCGAAGAAGTTGACGACGAACTCTGGCTTGCCGGTGAAGCGCTCCCGAAGCACGGGGTTTTGCGTGGCAACACCGACCGGGCACGTGTCGAGATGACACACACGCATGAGGATGCAACCAGAGACAACGAGAGGTGCGGTGGCGAAACCGTACTCTTCGGCACCGAGAAGCGCGCCAATAATGACGTCGCGACCGGTCTTCATTTGGCCATCTACCTGCACCACAACGCGATCGCGCATGCCATTGAGCATGAGGGTCTGCTGCGTTTCCGCAAGACCGATTTCCCACGGCGTTCCGGCGTGCTTGAGCGAGTTGAGCGGGCTAGCACCCGTTCCGCCATCGTGGCCGGACACCAGAACAACATCGGCCTTTGCCTTCGTGACACCGGCAGCAACAGCACCGATGCCCTTTTGGCTCACGAGCTTGACGTGCACCCGCGCCGAAGGGTTCGAGCGCTTGAGATCGAAGATCAATTGCTTGAGGTCTTCGATCGAATAGATGTCGTGATGCGGAGGCGGCGAAATGAGGCCGACGCCTGGCGTGCCGTGTCGAGTGCGCGCAATCCAGGGATAAACCTTGCCTGCGGGAAGCTGGCCACCCTCACCGGGCTTCGCTCCCTGAGCCATTTTGATTTGAATGTCGTCAGCGTGCGTCAAGTACATGCTCGTGACGCCAAAGCGACCGGATGCCACCTGTTTGATGGCGCTGCGGCGAGTGGGGTCAAGAAGTCGATCGACATCCTCCCCGCCCTCACCAGTGTTCGAGCGCGCGCCGAGCTGGTTCATCGCAATAGCAAGCGTTTCGTGCGCTTCCTTGCTAATCGATCCATAGCTCATCGCACCGGTACTAAAGCGCTTAACGATGCTCGAGATCGGTTCAACCTCATCAATCGGAACCGGCGTGCGATCCGTCATGTTGAATTTAAAGAGCCCGCGAAGGGTCATCAGCGCTTCGGCCTGCTCATCGACCTTCGAGGTGTACTCGCGGAAGATGTCGTAGCGGCGCGTGCGAGTAGAGTGCTGCAGCTTGAATACGGTCTCCGGGTTGAAGAGGTGGGGCGGACCCTCGCGACGCCACTGGTACTCGCCACCCGTGTTGAGTCGTTCGTGAACCGTGGGTGCGCGGTCTTCGGGGTACGCCGCTACGTGGCGGGCAGCGTTCTCGCGTGCAATCGCGTCGAGACCGACTCCCCCCAAGATGCTCGTGGTTCCCGTGAAGTACTGGTCAACGAACGCCTGCGACAAACCAACAGCTTCGAAAGCTTGAGCGCCAGCATAGGAACTGACCACAGAGATGCCCATCTTGGACATGATCTTCAGAACGCCCTTACCGAGCGCGGTAATCAGGTTGCGAACAGCCTTCTCGGGAGTGATGTCGGTGATCGTGCCATTACGCACGAGCTCTTCAGCTGACTCCATAGCGAGGTAGGGGTTGATGGCGGAAGCGCCATAACCCACTAGAAGCGCAACATGGTGAACTTCACGCACGTCGCCAGCTTCGACGATCATGCCGACCTTCATGCGCTCTTCTTGGCGGATGAGGTGGTGGTGAACCGTTGCCAACATGAGCAACGACGGAATCGGTGCCAAATCCTTGTTGGAATCGCGGTCGGAGAGCACGATGAATTCTGCGCCGTCGGCGATTGCTGCGTCAGCTTCCGCGCACATTTCGTCAAGACGCTTTTGCATCGCGGACGGACCAGCATCCACACGATAGAGACCCTTGATCGTGGTAGCTAAGCGGCTGCCAGGATGAGGCTCGATGTGTTGGATCTTCGCTAGCTCATCGTTGTCAATCACCGGGAACGCTAGCGCTACTTGCCTAGCGTGGTCCTGAGTTGCGCTGAGCAGGTTGCGCTGAGGGCCAACCCCGAGGCGCATCGACGTGACGACGGCCTCTCGGATCGAGTCAAGCGGCGGGTTCGTAACCTGAGCAAACTGCTGCGTGAAGTAGTCGAATAGCAAACGGGGTCGCTGAGACAACACGGCAATGGGAGTGTCAGAGCCCATGGCGCCCAGCGGTTCCGCGCCGAGTCGCGACATTGGCTCGATGAGAATGCGAACTTCTTCCTCGGTGTAACCGAAGGTACGTTGGCGGCGCGTAACTGACGCCGGCGTGTGCACGATGTGTTCGCGTTCGGGAAGTTCTTCGAGAGCAATGCGGCCGCTCTCGAGCCACTCAGCCCAGGGACGCGACGCGGCAAGCTCGGCCTTGATCTCATCATCTTCAATAAGACGACCGGCAGCCGTGTCGACAAGGAACATCTTGCCCGGGCGAAGCCGACCCTTGCGCACGACCTTCGTCGGCTCAATATCGAAGACGCCAATCTCACTCGCCAACACGACAAGACCATCGTCGGTGACAAGGTAGCGACCGGGGCGAAGCCCATTGCGGTCGAGAGTCGCGCCTACGAGCGAACCGTCGGTGAAGACCAGGGCGGCTGGACCATCCCACGGCTCCATGAGCATCGAGTGGTACTCGTAGAATGCACGGCGACGAGGATCGGTGTCTGTCTGGTTCTCATACGCTTCCGGAACCATCATCATCATGGCGTGCGGCAGCGGACGGCCAGCGAGGTTGAGAAGCTCAACAACCTCATCGAACGACGCCGAGTCGCTAGCGCCAGGCGTGTTGACCGGCAGAATGTCCTTGATGTCGCCGAAAACGGCAGATTCAAGCTGCGACTGGCGTGCGCGCATCCAGTTGCGGTTTCCCTGCACCGTGTTGATCTCACCGTTGTGGGCGACCATACGGAACGGCTGTGCGAGCGGCCATGAGGGGAACGTGTTGGTGGAGTACCGCGAGTGCACGAGAGCGAGCTTTGAGGCAAAGCGTTCATCTGACAGGTCAGGGTAGAACGGCTCGAGCTGCAGGGTCGTGACCATTCCCTTGTAGGTAATGGTGCGGCACGACAGCGATGGGAAGTAGACGTGTAGATCCCGCTCAGCCCGCTTGCGCAAGCGGTAGGTCTGGCGATCGAGGTGGATGCCACGAAGCGTGCCCTTGAGGTCAACGCGCTTCGACTGCAGAAAGAGCTGCTCAAATGCGGGCATTGCTCCCCGTGCGAGCGAACCGAGCTCCCCCGGCTGGATCGGCACAGTGCGCCACCCGAGGACAGTGAGGTCTTCTTCTTCCGCTAACTTCTCAATGCCGCGCTTGACGTCATCACGAGCAACGCTGTCGAGCGGCAAGAACGCAATGCCGACGGCGTAGCGGCCAACAGAAGGCAGCTCAAAGTCGACAACATCGCGGAAGAAGGCATCCGGGATCTGCGTCATGATGCCAGCACCGTCACCGGTGCCCGCGTCGGACCCTACGGCCCCGCGGTGTTCAAGGTTGCGCAGCGCTTCTAGAGCCGTCGCAATAATGTCATGCCCCGGCGTGCCGCGAAGCGTCGCCACCATGGCAAGGCCACAGGCATCTTTCTCATTGGATGGGTCGTACATTCCCTGTGCTGCGGGAATAGAACCAAAGCGTTCAAAGGGTGGGGTAACAGCCATGCCGTACCGTCCTCACGTATTACTGGTGCGGAGAGGGACTTCTATGGCCCAAAGAAAATCAGTACCTGATTCAGGCCTGAGGGGGTGTGGCCGCTTGTGGCGGACTACTTCGAATCTACGACAGGAGCGGACTCCTCCGCAGCGCTGACGACAATGTCATGCTCGGAATATCTTTCATCGGAGTTTACAACACCATCGGCACTCCAGACGTGACCGTCGACGTAGGCGCTCTTTTCGCGACCAACGTGACGGCGAGACTGAATGACGTAGAGCAGGATACCGAGCGCAACAGTAAGGATGGCTCCCCACACGTTCACGCGCAAACCGAAGTAGACCTCGCTGGGATCAATACGGATCGATTCGAACCACGAACGGCCGACTCCGTACCAAATCATGTACAAGGCCCAGACCTTGCCCCACTGCAACCGAACGGGACCGACTGCAGCGAAAACAGGAACGGAGAGGCCAAGAACGTGCTTCTTGACGAAGCCGTACTGGCGCTCCATCGTGAGCAAGAAGACGATTCCGACGACGTTCCAGACCATTTCGTACAGGAAGGTCGGGTGGAAGAGAGTGTCAACCGGCAGGCCAACCGGAATAGCCGAGTTGCCCGCCTCGATCTCGAGGCCCCAGGGCAAAGCCGTCGGCTGACCGAAGAGTTCGTGATTGAAGTAGTTACCGAGGCGGCCAATGGCCTGAGCGAGCAGAATTGCGGGCGCCAGTGCATCCGCAAAGCTCCAGAAACGGATGCCCGTCAGGCGAGCACCGATGTAGGCACCGACAGCACCACCAATCAGCGATCCGAAGATGGCGTTTCCACCATTCCAGATGCGAATGATCTCCCACGGGTCTGCGCCATCGTAGAAGTAATCGCCCGGGTGGGTAAACACGTGATACAAACGTGCACCCACAAGGCCAAGGGGGACAGCCCAAATGATGATGTCAATAACAATCCCGGGCTCAGCACCGTGACGAGTCAACCGACGTGACGTCAGCCATGTTGCCGCAATAATGCCGATCAGGATGCAGATCGCGTACGTGTGAATCACGACCGTACCGCCGAAATTGAGGCCCAGGTTGCTGAACCACTGGCCAAACGGAAGGGTAACAAGCGTCGCCCATGAATCAGGCGGGCTGGGAATGCTCAACGGCATTAGTGACAAAACGGTGACCTTTCTGAACTGCGACTAAGCAAGAGTACCGGTCGAAAGCGACGCGGCCGTTTTAGCGACAGCATCCACCCCACCGGAAGACAACGCACTAACGAAAACGGACCCCACAATGGCGCCATCCGCGTAGGTAAGAACTTCGCGAACCTGCTCAGCAGTGGAGATACCCAGACCGACACACGCACTCGTGGAGCCTGCCTCACGCAAGCGTGCCACGAGGGTTTTGGCCGCGATATCTACGTCGGAACGAGCACCGGTGATACCCATGGTAGATACGGCATAGACAAAGCCGGTGCTGGCCTCAACAGCGCGCACGAGCCGTTCATCGCTGGAGGACGGAGCCGCCAAGAAAATGCGGTCAAGACCGGTGCGCTCGGAGGCGGCAATCCAGTCAGCGGCCTCATCGCTCACGAGGTCTGGCGTGATGATTCCCGCTCCGCCAGCAGCCTTCAGCTCGTCTGCAAAACGATCGACGCCATACTGCATGATCGGATTCCAGTAACTCATGAGAATGACAGGCGTCGACACGCGAGACGTGATCTCGGCGACCGCGTCGAAGCCGTCCTGGAGGCGAAAACCGTTCGTGAGAGCGAGCTGGGTAGCCTTCTGAATAGCAGGGCCGTCCATGACGGGGTCTGAGTACGGCAGGCCGAGCTCAATGACGTCGACGCCATTCTCTGCGAGGGCCACAGCAGCTTCGATGCTCTCAGCAACAGTGGGAAAACCGACAGGCAAGTAGCCGATGAGGGCACCCGCACGGTCACGATTGGCCTGAGCGATTGCTTCTTCTACAGCGCTCATGACTTATCCCCCGCAGCGTTCTGCTCGTCGGCGGCCTTCTTGTCAGACGCCTTCCTGTCCTCCGCTGACGCCTTCTCAGCCGAATCGATCAGATCGAAGTATTCCGCCGCAGTTTCCATATCTTTGTCACCGCGGCCGCTGAGGTTCACGAGGATCACCGAATCCGGACCGAGTTCCTTGCCGAGCTTGATCGCTCCGGCGAGGGCGTGTGCCGACTCGATTGCGGGAATGATGCCCTCGGTGCGGCTGAGCAGGCGCAGCGCATCCATGGCTTCAGCATCGGTAATGGGCTCATAGTTGGCTCGACCGATGTCTTTCAACCACGAATGCTCAGGGCCAACTCCGGGGTAGTCGAGACCGGCAGAGATGGAGTGCGACTCGACAGTTTGGCCCTCAGCGTCTTGCAGCATATAGCTGCGCGCCCCGTGGAGAACACCGGGACGACCGCGAGTGAGCGTAGCGGCATGACGTTCCGTCAGGTGGCCCTCTCCAGCGGCCTCGTAGCCGTAGAGCGCAACATCGGCGTCGTCGAGGAAGGCATGGAAAATACCCATGGCATTGCTGCCACCACCGACGCACGCCACGACAGCATCCGGCAGTGCGCCCGTCAGCTTGATGACTTGCTCACGAGCTTCGTCACCGATGACACGGTGGAAGTCGCGAACCATGACGGGGAAGGGATGCGGGCCAGCAACAGTTCCCATGAGGTAGTGGCTGTCATCGACGTTGGCTACCCAATCGCGCAAACCCTCGTTGATCGCGTCCTTGAGAGTGCGCGACCCTGCAGTGACCGGAATAACCTCGGCGCCAAGAAGCCGCATGCGGGCAACATTGAGCGCTTGACGCTCGGTGTCGACCTCCCCCATGTACACGATGCATGACATTCCGAAGAGCGCAGCAGCGGTGGCCGTTGCAACGCCGTGTTGACCGGCGCCGGTCTCAGCAATGAGGCGGGTCTTGCCCAGGCGACGGGCAAGCAACGCCTGGCCGAGCACATTGTTGATTTTGTGCGAACCCGTGTGGTTGAGGTCTTCGCGCTTCAGAATGATGCGAGCCCCACCGGCGTACTCCGCAAACCGCGGTACTTCGGTGATAATCGACGGCCGACCGGTGTAGCTTGCGTGAAGCTCGGCAAGCTCAGCGACAAACTCCGGATCATTCTTGGCTTCGTTATAGGCGGCATCCAACTCGTCAAGAGCAGCGATGAGCGATTCAGGAACGAATCGACCACCGAACTCACCAAAGTAGGGGCCCAGTTCATCTTTCAGCATTAGCAGTCCAAAAAGTCTTGCAACGTGGCGATCGGATCACCGGTGACGAGAGCCTCGCCAACCAGAACCACATCGGCGCCGGCGTTGCGATAGTGCGCGACATCAGCGGCCGTTTTGACCGCTGATTCTGCGATACGGATGACTCCACTAGGAATCTGGTCGGCAAGCTCACCGAACAGATTCTGATCGAGTTCGAAAGTGCTCAAGTTGCGCGCGTTAACGCCGACGAGGCTTGCGCCAACATCGAGAGCACGAGAGACCTCGTCTGCGGAGTGTGTTTCGACGAGCGGCGTCATGCCTAGCTCGACGATGAGGTCGTAGAGCGTGCGAAGCTTCTCTTGCTCCAGGGCCGCCACGATCAGCAAAACGAGGTCAGCACCAGCGGCTCGCGCCTCAAACACTTGATACGGCTCAGCAATGAAATCCTTGCGAAGCACCGGGAGGCGCACGATCGACTTCACCGTCATGAGGTCCTCGAGAGAACCACCAAAACGACGCTGTTCAGTCAGAACGCTGATCGCGCTTGCTCCACCAGTTTGGTAGGACGTCGCAAGCGACGCCGGGTCGCTGATCTCAGCCAAAGCACCACGAGACGGGCTTGACCGCTTGATCTCCGCAATGATGTGAACTCGCTCGCGAGGAGACAAAGCCTCCAGCGCATCTAACGCCGGAAGCGCATCAGCGGCAGCACGCTCTACATCAGCAAGGCTGACGGACTCACGACGGACGGCGGCATCTTCGAGCGCGCCGTCAACTAAATCGGAGAGCACTCTAGCTGTGCGGCTTGGGGGTGAGCTTGTCGCCACCCACGCCATAGCCAAGCTTCTTCAGCACCTGGCCAACAAGGAGACCAACGACGACCAGCCCAGCCGATGCGTACACCAGCCATGCCACGTTGAACCAAAAAGCGAGCGTTCCGATCGTGAACGCGACCAACATGATCACTACAGCGGTCCATGCCGCCGGGGAATTTCCGTGGCCGGGGTCAGTATCAGTACTCATCAGGCTCCATTCTTTGCTGATCCTAAATTGTAGCGGGAGTAACCCGCTTGGCGTTGCCAATCAGCCCTCAGTCGGGTCTAATCCTCGACTTTGAGCATCCCACTGTGATGCCGGATCATCGGCGATCACCGCGGTCGTTCGGTCATACTTCTTGGTCGCAGTCGGCCAGTGCCGAGCGGAAACTGCGGCAGCGATGCCGATAGCGATGATGAGGACGCCGGCAACCAGTGCCGTGAACGACCACGCACTACCGTCAACAGCGACCACTAAGGAACGGATTGAGTCGATGCCGCTGATTCCCGTCGCCTCCGTAATCAATTCCGAGGCTGCGCGGGCGGGGTCGGCAAGCGTCGCCTGGCTGACCGCAACGATGATTCCCCCCACGATGGCGGCGATGACTCCGAGAACACGCCGTACAGTGACCGATGCGATGCCGAGGGCTGCGACGAGCGCGAAAGTCGAGAGCGCGAGCGCAGCAAGTGCCCCGGCAACATCGCTGCCCAGCACCTCGACGCTCACCTCATCCTGGAGTGTGATCGTGAACCAGCGCTGCGTCCACGACAGCATTACTACTGCACCAAGCAGCACCAGGCTGCTCAGCACGATCGAACGTGAACGTTTCCAGATCATGAGCTGAGGTGAGTCATCGCATTAGCGACCGCGACAGCGCGAAGGGGCGCCGCAGCCTTGTTCTGAGCCTCTTGGTGCTCGGCGGCAGGGTCGGAATCGGCAACAAGGCCAGCTCCGGCTTGAACGCGAGCAACGCCATCCACGATCGTGACCGTGCGAATGGCGATCGCGAGATCAGCATCGCCGGCGAAATCGAAGTAGCCCACGACTCCCCCATAGACGCCACGCTGGGCTGGTTCTAGCTCATCGATAATCTCAAGGGCGCGGGGCTTGGGCGCGCCCGAGAGCGTGCCTGCAGGAAAAGTAGCACGGAACACATCGACAGCGGAGGCTTCAGGTCTGAGATCGCCTTCCACCGAGGAGACGAGGTGCATGATGTGGCTAAATCGTTCGACCTGCATGAACTCGGTGACGGCGACGGTACCCGGCGTACATACCTTCAGGAGGTCATTACGCGCGAGGTCAACAAGCATCAGGTGTTCGGCACGTTCTTTCGTGTCGGCGAGCAGTTCTTCCGCGAGCTCAAGATCTCGCTCGGTGTCAGCGCCACGCGGTCGTGAACCGGCGATGGGATGCATGTGCACGCGTTCTTGGGAAACCTTCACGAGTGCTTCCGGACTCGCGCCGACGATCGAATACGGACGACCATCCATGTCAACAAGCGACAGCAAATACATATAGGGCGACGGGTTAAGAGTGCGCAAGACGCGATAGACATCAAGCGGAGTAGCCGAAACCTCATGGTCGAACCGCTGCGAAATGACGACCTGGAAGACATCGCCGTCGCGGATGAACTCCTTCGATTTCTCGATCGCCTTCGCGTACTCCGCCGGCGTGGAACGCGACGTTGGCTCGGGATCGATCTCGATATCCACATCAGCGAGGAAGGCGTCCGTGGGTTGAGCGAGGCCAGACTGAAGCACGTCGAGGCGGGACTGGGTCTCGGTCCACATCTCCTCGACATCCTGATGCCCGTCGTTCAGCGCAGTCGAGATGAGCATGACGGTGCCGAAACGGTGGTCGAGCACCACGAGGTCGGAGACAAAGCTCAGCGCCTGGCTAGGAACCTCGAAGTCGGCGGGCGGGGCATCGGGAAGGTTCTCCAGCTCGCGAACAGCCTCCCAACCAATGAACCCGACAAGGCCGCCGGTGAGCGGAGGATGCCCCTCGACGCGCGGCGTTTTCCAACGCTCGTTGAGATGAGCGAGGGCTTCCAGCGGCGCCGTCGGGCAGTCATCACCGAGGATTCGCTCGCGCGGCATCCCATAGTCAATCCACTCGACGCCGTGCTCATGTTGGGTGAGAACACCGAAGCTGGCGACGCCCACGAAGGAGAAGCGTGACCAGATGCCACCCTGGCCCGCCGACTCAAGCAAAAACGTTCCCGGGTTCGCCTTGGCGAGCTTGCGATACACCCCAACGGGAGTCTCACCATCGGCAAAGAGCTGACGGATAACGGGGACAACGCGATTGCCGCCGGAAACCAGCGCCTCGAATTCCTCGCGACTCGTCGTGCTATTCATGAGAAAACCCCTGATGAGGTACGAGTGGGTCTACTTCGAAGCAGGAATGAGCGCCGGTGTGGCATGCAGGACCAACCTGCTCCACTCCGACCAACAGCGCATCGCGATCGCAATCAAGGGCCGCAGTGCGGACGTATTGACGGTGCCCACTCGTGTCACCCTTGCGCCACAGCTCTTGGCGGCTACGGCTATAAAACGTCACGCGACCCTCGGTGAGCGTGCGGGTGAGCGCCTCAGCGTTCATGTACCCGAGCATGAGCACCTCTTTGGTGTCCCACTGCTGAATAATTGCCGGCAACAAACCATCGGCAGCAAACTGCGCGCGTTCAAGCACATCGCTGACGGTCTCAAGAGTGAGTTCATCGCTCATCGTGTAACCAATCCATGACTGTTGAGTGAAGCTTTAACGTCTCCCACCGTCAACTGGCGACTGTGGAAAACGGATGCCGCGAGCAGGGCATCGGCGCCGGCGTCGATAGCCGGCGCAAAGTGTTCGACCTTGCCCGCTCCGCCACTGGCGATGACCGGGACTGTCGCAAACTCACTGATCGCGGACACGAGTTCGAGGTCGAAGCCCTCTTTCGTGCCATCCGCGTCGATTGAGTTGACGAGTAGTTCGCCCGCTCCTCGTTCCATCGCCTCGCGCGCCCACTCGAGCGCGTCGCGGTCTGTTTCGGTGCGGCCGCCGTGGGTCGTGACGATCCAGCCATCACCACGCCGTTTGATATCGAGGCTCATCACGAGGACTTGGGCACCAAAGCGGTGGGCGATGTCATCAATGAGCTGTGGTCGGGCGAGAGCGGCACTATTGACCCCGACTTTGTCTGCGCCGTGGGCGAGAAGCTTGGAGACATCGTCTGGCTCGCGGACTCCCCCACCGACCGTCAAGGGAATAAAGATTTGCTCGGCTGCCGACCGCACGACGTCATACATCGTTGCGCGTCCCTCGACTGTGGCCGTGACATCGAGAAACGTCACCTCGTCAGCGCCTTGCTCGTAGTAGAGCCGCGCGAGGGAAACCGGGTCACCCGCATCGCGGAGATCTTTGAAGTTGACGCCTTTGACGACACGGCCGTCGGCGACATCGAGGCACGGAATGACCCGAACTGCGACCGCCATTTTAGATCCTCGCTGCGTGAATCGCGCTGACCAAGATCGCGCGCGCCCCAACCGCGTGAAGCTCGTCCATCACCTGATTGGTATCGACGCGACGCACCATCGAGCGCACCGCAACCCACGCGGGGTCTTGGAGCGGAGAAACGGTTGGACTCTCGATACCGGGAGTCACCTTCGTCGCAGCCTCGAGGAGGGCTACCGGCACGTCGTAGTCGATCAACACATACTGGCGGGCGACAAGCACACCCTGCAGGCGGCGTTGGAGCGTGGCGCTGCCCTCAACCTCATTGCCTGAACTGATCAACACAGCAGTTGAATCGAGGATGACAGGGCCGAAAATTTCGAGGCCCTGCGCGCGCAGGGTTGAGCCTGTCGACACGACGTCGGCCACGGCATCCGCAACACCAAGTCGGATCGCAGATTCAACGGCACCGTCGAGGCTGACGAGCTCTGCCGTGACGCCATTGCGTTCGAGGAAGGCACCGACGAGCCCGGCGTAGCTCGTGGCAACGCGAACACCGTTGAGATCGGAAAGTTCAGTGAAGCGGCCAGGCTCCCCGGCGAAACGGAACGTGGAATCGCCAAAGTTGAGGCTGGCGATCTCTGTCGCGGTGGATCCAGAATCCAGCAGGAGGTCTCGGCCGGTGATTCCTACGTCGAGAGCTCCCGAGCCCACGTAAGTCGCGATGTCGCGAGGGCGAAGATAGAAAAACTCGACGCCGTTGCGGTCGTCACGCACATTCAACGCGCGTGGATCGCGACGGCCCGTGTAGCCCGCTTCATACAGCATTTCGGAAGCGGTCTCACTCAGTGAACCCTTGTTGGGCACTGCAACTCTTAACATGTCAGCTCTCAGTCAGTTGGTGCGAAAAGTGGTCGTAGGGACATCAGAGATGTCGCCACACGTCCTCGGGGCTGAGCCCTTTAGCAACCATCAGAACCTGAAGGTGATAAATGAGTTGGGAGATTTCGTCTGCGGTTTCTTCATCCGACTGGTACTCGGCTGCCATCCATACTTCGGCAGCCTCTTCCACAATCTTCTTGCCGATCGAATGCACTCCGGCATCCAATAGGGCAACCGAACCGGAGTCGGCCGGGCGTTCTACCGCTTTGCGGCTGAGTTCAGCAAAAAGTGCGTCGAAGTCTTTCACACGTCAAGGGTACCGCCCCGGAGGGCGGTCCCTTGCCGCATGACTCGAACGTGGGGTTACTAGTTCGTGCCGAGCAGGTCGATCACGAAGGTCAACGTGCGGCCGGAGAGCTGATGCCCTCCGCCTGCGGGACCGTAAGCGAGGTGCGGCGGGCAGATGAGCTGGCGACGGCCGCCCACCTTCATGCCGGGGATTCCTTCTTGCCAACCGCTGATGAGCGCCATCAGCGGGAAGTTGATGGACTCGCCGCGGCTCCACGAGGAGTCGAACTCTTCGAGAGTCTCAAAGTCGACGCCCAAGTAGTGCACGTCAACGGTGGAACCAGCAGTTGCTTCGGCGCCGGTTCCCTCTTCAATGTCAATAATGACGAGTTCGGTGGGGGCATCGCCCGCATAGAACTCGACCTCTGGCTTAGTTTTTCCTGAATCGGTCATATGACCAGTCAACCAGAAACAAAACTAAAACCGGCGCTAGTGGATGCCGCGTGAGCCCATGTTCGCTCTCGGCGGCGTGGTCACGCGGCGGCGATGATCAGTGCTGGTGCGCGCTCGCGCGCTCACGAAGTTCTGAGACACGCAACGAGGGATCATCTCCGCGATACACCGAGGAGCCCGCGACAAAGGTGTCGGCACCCGCAGCTGCGGCAATCTCAATCGTGCGCTCATCGACACCGCCATCAACTTCGAGCCACACGTCGAGACCGCGCTTGTCGACCAGCTCCCGCAGCTGTCGCAGCTTCGGCATTGTCTCTTCCATAAAGCTTTGGCCGCCAAAACCCGGTTCGACCGTCATCACGAGAACCTGGTCGAATTCCTCGAGCAACTCGAGGTACGGCTCAATAGCGGTGCCCGGCTTGACCGCGATGCCCGCTCGCGCACCCTTCGCCCGCAGCGTGCGGGCGAGGGCCACCGCATCCGCTGCCGCCTCGGCGTGGAAAGTAACACCATAGGCACCGAGATCGGCGTAGTCGGGGGCCCAGCGGTCGGGATCGGTGATCATCAGGTGCACATCGAGCGGAATCGACGACACCTGTTGAATACGCTCTGTCATTTGGAGACCGAACGTGAGGTTGGGCACGAAATGGTTGTCCATGATGTCGACGTGGACGAAATCCGCATTCGAAATCTTCGCGATATCCCGCTCAAGGTTGACGAAATCGGCGGCGAGAATACTGGGGCTAATGCGCACTGACATACCGAGAGCCTATCTAGGAGTCTGCTTTGACAAGGAGTTGGATGAACATGGCGTCTGTTCCGTGACGGTGTGGCCACAGCTGAACATGAGTTGCCTCCGGCAGGTCGAGTTCTGCTTTCGAGAAACTCTGAACCACGGAGGGCGTATCCATCTTGGTGATGCCCTCAGCCTTGCGCAGCACAGAACCGACAATCGCCTTTGTCTCGGCGGCATGAGGCGAGCAGGTCACATACGCCAACACTCCGCCCGGCTTGAGTGCCTTCAATGCTGATTGCAGCAACGCCGTCTGAATCGCGCCCAGCTGAGCGACATCGCCGGGTTGTTTGCGCCAGCGAGCTTCAGGGCGACGGCGTAGCGCACCGAGGCCGGTGCACGGCGCATCGAGAAGGATGCGATCAAACTGCTCGGGATGCTCCTCGCCGATATCGATGCCGTCTTTCTCCCAGACCACAGGCGGAGCGTCGAAGACCGCGAGGGCGTTGCGAACGAGCTTGGCGCGGGCCGGAATCAGTTCGTTGGCGGTGAGCACGGCACCGCCTTCCAGAGCTTCCGCGGCCAACAGAGCGGCTTTGCCACCCGGTCCGGCACACATATCGAGCCACGACTCCCCGGCCACGATGGGCCGAGCGCGGCTGAGCGCGAGTGCCGCAATCTGGGAGCCTTCGTCTTGCACTCGAGCGCGCCCTGCGGCGATAGCCGAGTTCTTCGACGGGTCTCCTTCACGCAAAGTTCCGCCCACGGGCGAGTATTCTGCCGGCGTGATGTCGATGCCGGCGACCTTAGAGAATCCAGGAAGCGCCGCGACCGATACCCGGGCCGGAACATTGTCTGCTGCGAGCAAACCTTCGAGCTCAGCTTCGCGACCCTCAGCGACCAATACCTGCCGGAAAGCCCGGGTCACCCACAACGGATGGGAATACGCCACCGCAAGGGCTTGCTCCCCCGAGCTTGCAGCACCAATCACTCGCTCGCGCCACGTATCAGCATCGTACTTCGTGATCGCACGCAGCACCGCGTTGACAAACCCGACCGCGGAACGCGATCCGATCGTCTTAGCGAGGCGCACCGACTCATCCACTGCCGCGTGCGAGGGAACGCGCATCGACAGCAACTGGTGCGTGGCGAGGCGCAACACGTCGAGCACAGGCGGGTCGATCTTGGACACGTCGCGGCCGGCCGCCTGAGCGATCACCGCGTCGTAATAGCCCTGCATACGCAGGGTGCCGTAGGTCAGTTCGGTGGCAAGGCCGGCATCCGCGCTCGAGAGTTTCGCGCGCTCCAGGTGCACGGGAAGAAGAAGGTTCGCGTACGCATCCGACTCGCGCACCGCCATGATGACGTCGAGCGCGACCCGACGGGCTGACTGTGCGTAGCTCACGAAGCCACCACCTCTGATTCTGAGTTAAGGCCGCGCCACCAGGCTGCGGCATCCATTGCTTTGCGTCCCTCGGGATGGACCCGGAGAAGTTCAAGGGGTTCGGTTGCGGTACCGACCAGCACCTTCTTGCCGACGAAATCGAAGTGCCCCGGCGCGAGCGTCGGGACGTCGCGAGCGATCGCGGCCTCGAGAACCTTGAGTCGTGCTCCGTCGATTGTCGTCGAGGCACCGGGTTCTGGCGTCACGCCACGAATGCGGTTGTGCACTGTCTGAGCGGACTCTGTCCAGTCAATGCGGCCGTCTTCGAGCGACAGCTTGGGCGCGAGAGTCACATCGCCGGTTTGCGGAACTGCGGTGGCAGTGCCTGCGCCGATGGAGTCGACCACGCGGCTGAGCAGCTCAGCGCCCGAGAAGGACAACTGTTGCAGGAGCGACCCTGCTGTTTGCTGGGCGCCAATCGGTTCAGTCATCGTCGCGAAAACGTCGCCAGCATCAAGCTGTTCGACGAGTTGAAAGACCGCTGCGCCTGAGACGGTGTCGCCCGCCATGATCGCGCGCTGCACCGGGGCGGCTCCGCGCCACTGAGGCAGGAGAGAGAAATGGAGGTTGATCCACCCGAGCCGCGGAATCGTGAGAACTGAGGCCGGAACAAGCCCGCCATAGGCCACAATGACGCCCAGATCAACGGTGAGGTCAGTAATCGCGGATGCCGCAGCGGCGTCGAGCCGATTGGCGCGAATCACGCTGATCCCCGCTTCTTCAGCGCGCGCGGCCACCGGCGTCGGTGTCATGACGCGTCGACGGCCCTGCGGCGAGTCGGTGCGGGTGAGGACGCCAGCTACCTCGTGCTCGGAGTTCAGGAGCGCGTCGAGACTGGGAACAGCAACCTCGGGGCTACCGGCAAAAAGAAGTCGCAACGAAGTCATCCCCCAATTGTCTCGCGAATTGGCCCGAACGGGTGCACGCTGGGGCTACAGGTCAACAAACGGCTCCAGATCGTCGAGATGAACGCGAAGCCCTGGCGCCGGCTGGCTGGAGCGCGGAGCCCCCGGTTTGCGGCTGCTGCGGGAGACCGTCGTGGCCGCCACCACGAGTGCTTTGAGTTGCTCAGCGACGGCTGCTCCGTCTTTGTAGTCGAAACGGATGATGGTGCGAACCAGCCCTTCGGGCAGATCGACGGGGCCGAGCACATCGAGCGGAGCGACCGGCAGCTGGCTAATCGCATCCGAAACGAGCGGAATCTTTCCCGTGAGAGTCGCGACCCGCACTGCCGGCGGAAACCGCAACTCACGGCGATCGGCGAGTTCCGCTTGCGCGAAATCTTCTTGGCGCCACGTGACAAGTGCCGTCGCGAGTGAGCCGCCGACCCCGACAACGACGGAGGGGACGCCGTCAGCGCCGAGAGCAATCGCATTTGACCACGCTCGCAGACAGTCCTCGGCGACACGCAGACTCTCTCGCGCCAACATTCCGGCACCGTCAAGCAGGATGACGGCGCGGTAGCCGCCCTCCGCGATCGGCTCTGCACCGCGAGTGGCAATGATGAGCGAAGGTTCGTTCGCCACCGTGAGGATTTGATGCTCGCCGTCGGCGACGATCACTCGATAGCCAGGAAAGGCGCGCCCCAGTTCGTCCGCGGTACGGCCGGTGCCCGACCCCACCATGCGCAGTCGGGTGCCATCGCATTCGCGACAGCGCCACTTGACGGCAAGCGCGCCACACCAGACGCAGCTGGGAGTCGCCGATGCCGACCGTTGAGCAAGCGGACCGGCGCACGTGGTGCAGCGGGCAGTCTGCGAGCACTCGGCGCAGGCCAAGCGGGGTGCGTAGCCGGGGCGCGCCACCTGCACGAGCACGGGACCTTCGTCGAGCCCGGCGCGCGCCGCCTTCCACGCTGATGAGGGAATACGAGCAAGGGCTGCGAGGCGGTCCTGGCTCTCCTGGTTTGCGGTGGGAATCACCTTTGGCGGTCGGATGCCGCCGGGGCTGATGGCCGCTAACCACCCGACTTCAACGAGTCGTTGCACTTCGGTGCTGCGCGAATGGCTCATGAACACCAGCGAGCACTGTTGTTGCTCTTGGCGGAGCAGCGCGGCATCCCGCGTATGGATGTAGGGCGTGAGGTTCTCGCTGTAGAGCGGATCGCCGTCATCCCACACCACGATCAGCCCGAGGTTAGACGCGGGTGCATACACCGCGGAACGATTGCCGATGATGACGAACGGGGTGTCTTCATGGGTGCGCAGAAAGTTGCCGTAGCGCTTCTGAACGCTCTGGCGAGCATCCAATCTCAACACGCGCTCAGCGGGCAGCAGAGCCGCGACGGCTGCCTCAAGTTGTTCCTGATCACGAAAGTCGGGGGTCGCCAGAATCGCAGTCGTGCCGCGAGCAAGAGCCTGCGAGGCGAGTTCGGCCATCGTGACAGCCCAACGGCCAACCCACACGCCGGGAGCGACCTCCGCTACGCCGGTCGGTGCGGCCAGCGCGGCCCGCTTGTGCTCGGCGATAAGAGTGCCGATGGCACCCGCGTCGAAGTACGACACTGCACGTGCTTCAGGGAGCGGTTCGTACGTCACCGTCGTGGGGTCGAGAAGTGACTTCTCCGCCCGAGCATGACGTTTCGGGATGCCCAACCGCAGCACATCAGCTGCGTTGCCCGCCGCTCGATCCGCCGCCGTGCGCGCTAGTGTCCACACCTCGGGAGACAACACGGGGAACGGGGAGATTACTGCTTCAAGCTCGCTGAGTTTGCCGGCGTAGGCGACGGTGTCGGTGAGCTCGACGATCCAGCCCTCCACAAGCCGGCCGAGCGTGCGCAGCGGCACCTTGACGCGAACGCCAGCGCGCGCCTCGGCACGAAACTTCTCGGGAACCGCGTAGTCAAAGAGTCTGTCGAGTTGGGGCAGCGGCGAATCAATGAGCACCCGAGCGATGGATGCTTCACTCATCTCTACAGCCCGGCGGCCCCGCGAAGAGCCTCAACGCGGTCAAGGCGCTCCCAGGTGAACTCAGGAAGCTCACGACCGAAGTGACCGTAGGTTGCAGTCTTCGCGTAAATGGGACGCAAGAGATCGAGATCGCGGATGATCGCGCCCGGGCGCAGATCGAAGACATCATGGATCGCGCCCAGAATGGCCTCGTCAGAAACATGGCCGGTGCCGAAGGTTTCGACGTACAGGCTGACGGGTGCTGCCCGGCCAATCGCATACGCGATCTGCACTTCGAGACGATCAGCAAGACCTGCGGCAACCGCATTCTTCGCCACCCAGCGCATGGCATAGGTTGCCGAGCGGTCTACCTTCGAGGGGTCTTTACCGCTGAATGCTCCCCCACCGTGACGGGATGCTCCGCCGTAAGTATCAACAATGACTTTACGACCGGTGACACCGGCGTCGCCCTGAGGGCCGCCAATCTCAAAACGGCCGCTGGGATTAACGATTGATTGCAGATTCGACAGGTCGAGGCCCGAGCTTTCCGCAATCGGTCGCACGACGAGTTCTTCGATCTCACGGCGCAACTGAGCGGTTGACACCGAGGGCGAATGCTGCGTCGATAACACGACGGTTTCAATGCTGCGCGGCACCGATCCCTCGTAGCCCACGGTGACCTGAGTCTTTCCGTCGGGACGCAGGTAGTCGACAAGCCCCTCTTTTCGCACAGCCGCGAGACGCTCGGCCATGCGGTGAGCGAACCAGACAGGGGCGGGCATGAGCTGCGGAGTCTCATTAGTGGCGTACCCGAACATGACGCCCTGGTCGCCAGCGCCCAAGACATCCAGCGAGTCTGTTGAATTGCCTTCACGCGCTTCGAGCGCACGGTCAACACCCTGAGCGATGTCGGGTGACTGTGCACCAATAGAGACGGACACACCGCACGAACGACCATCAAAGCCAACATCAGACGAGTTGTAACCGATGGAGGAAATGCGATCACGCACAATCGCGGGGATGTCGGCGTAGCCGGTTGTCGTCACTTCACCGGCGACATGCACGAGCCCCGTTGTCACGAGAGTCTCAACAGCGACCCGAGCATTCGGGTCTTCCTCGAGCAAAGCGTCAAGAATGCTGTCACTGATCTGATCGCAGATCTTGTCGGGGTGTCCCTCGGTAACAGACTCTGAGGTGAAGGTGCGCAGGGGCGAAGTCATAAGCCGTCTCCGGTAGTGATGAATGGATGTCAGCGGGCTGCGAACACAAGATCCAGAATGCGGTGAGCCACCGACAACTTGCTTCCGCTTGCCTCACCCACTCTATCGCCGACCTTATCGATGACGATCACGGTGTTACGGTCTGAGGCAAAACCTTCAGTCCACCCGACGCGGTTGATGACCAAGAAGTCACAGCCCTTACGGGCAATCTTTGCGCGGCCCAACTCAAGCAGCGCAGCGTCTTGAGGCTCAGTCTCCGCAGCGAAGCCCACGACGATTTGGCTCTCGGGGCTCTCTGCCGCGAGACCACGCAAAATGTCGGGGTTCTCTTCAAGACGCAACTCGAGGGTGCTCGAATCGCTGCGTTTCTTGATCTTCGATTGAGCAGTCTCGGCTGGGCGGTAGTCAGCAACCGCCGCCGCCATAACGATGGCATCGGCCGACTTCGCTGCAGCCTGCACCGCTGATTGCAACTCCAGGGTCGTAGACACCTGGATGCAGCGAACCCCGGCAGGAAGCGGAACCTCAAGATTGGCGGCGATGAGGGTGACATCAGCGCCGCGCGCCGCGGCTGCCGTTGCCAGAGCGACGCCCTGTTTGCCGCTCGAACGATTACCGATGAAGCGCACAGGATCGAGGGGTTCCCGAGTGCCACCCGCCGTGACCAGCACCGAGCGACCGAGGAGGTCGCGCGAGGAGACCACCGTCTCAAGAACCGCGGCGACGATGTCGCTGGGCTCAGACATCCGACCGGGCCCGCTATCGGAACCAGTCAGCTGGCCAGACTCTGGACCAACAATGCGGATGCCACGCGAACGCAGCGTCTCGATGTTGGCGACGGTCGCCGGGTTCTGCCACATCTCGGTGTGCATCGCCGGCGCCACAATGACGGGCGCACGGGTCGCGAGGATGGTGTTGCCGAGGAAGTCACTCGCTTGACCGGTCGCGATCTTAGCGATCGTATTCGCAGTCGCAGGAGCGACGACGATGACATCTGCGGCTTGGCCGACAGAGACATGCCGTACTTCGTCCACACCCTCATAGAGGTCGGTGTGAACCGGATTTCGGCTGATGGCCTCAAGGGTGGGAAGACCCACGAATTTGAGAGCGTTGCTCGTGGCCACGACATGAACGTCGTGGCCCGCGAGCACCAGCTCACGCACAACGGACACCGCCTTATAGGCAGCTATTCCGCCGGATATACCGACGACAATGTTGAGCGCGGCCACCGAAAAGTTCTATTCGTTGCTGAGGCGCTTGAGCTCGAGCTTGTTTTCGTTGATCTCGTGGAGAGCAACGGACAGCGGCTTGTCGTCGATCGTGGAATCTACGAGCGGTCCGACGTTGTCGAAGAGGCTGCCCTCGTGGAGGTCAGCGTAGTAGTCGTTGATCTGGCGAGCGCGCTTCGAAGCGAAGATAACGAGCTGGTACTTGGAGTCAACCTTCGACAGCAGTTCGTCGATGGGGGGATCAATGATGCCCGAGTTCTTGTCAGCCATGAGGGTGCTCCTTGGAGTCGGAAGTGGTCGCGCCAGCGGGCGCATCCATCAATTCTACGACTTCTTGAGCCGCTTGGCTTACTTCTGTGTTCACGACTCTCACATCGAACTCTTCTTGGGCCGCCATTTCTACCTTGGCGGTCTCCAAACGACGGCTCTGTTCTGCGGCATCCTCGGTGCCGCGACCGATCAAGCGGCGCACCAATTCTTCCCAGGTTGGCGGCAGAAGAAAGACCAAAAGTGCCTCGGGCATAACCTTGCGCACCGAGCGTGCACCCTGCAAATCAATCTCCAACATCACGCGCTTTCCCTCAGAGAGTGCGATATCGATCGGGGGTCGTGGAGTACCGTAACGATAGGAATTATGGACTACCGCCCACTCCAGCAATTCATTATTCGCGATCATAGAATCGAACTCGTCGTCGGTCACGAAATAGTAGTGAACACCGTTCACCTCGCCCGGACGTGGCTTACGAGTAGTCGCTGACACGCTCAGCAGCACATCGGGGTGGTTGTCGCGGATAAAGCTGGAGACGGTACCTTTGCCGACAGCGGTCGGACCAGCCAAGACAACGAGTCGTGTTGGCTCAGGCCCCTGACGCTCTGACAAGTAATTTGTGAGGCGTTCACGCTGTTTCGGACCGAGGCCGCCGACCCGTTTGCGATCGGCGATAGCCAGATCGGCCATGATCGATTCGACCCGGGTTGGCCCGAGAGAGGGAACGCTCATCAGTAGTTCGCGCACGAGCAGTCGAGCTTCTGCGCTGTCGGGCTGAGCCCATGCTGTGCGAGCGACGCTGAGGGCGGTTCGAGCGCGCTCAGCAACTTCACGTTTGACAGAAGCCCGGGCGCGTCGCGCTGCAATTGCCGCGCGAGATGCCGCTGCACGGTCAACGGCGGGTGGCTCCGGGCGAGGTCCCATTAGCGAACCTGCTCACGAAGTTGCGAGCGCAGCGATCGAAGCTCTGCCGGTATCTGGCTGGCACCCTCTTGCAGCACACTGCGGGAAACGGTCACGATCGTATTCGCGACGGCATCACCGTACAGTTCGCGGGCCTGCTCGACCTGCGCCCCTTGAGCGCCGAACCCTGGAGCAAGAATGGGCAAGTCAACCAGTTCACCATTGCGGATGCCGTAGTCGGCAACCTCAACCGTCGCACCGATTACGACACCAAACGACCCAAGCCCGCTTTCAGTATTGAGCGCCGCCACATCGCGCACGACACTAGCGGCGACAGTCGCGCCCGCGTGTTCACCTTCAGCGATTCGCGCCGATTGGATGCTGTGCGCCGAAGCGTTAGAGGTTGCTGCCAGCACGAAGATTCCTTTGCCCGCTGAGCGAGCAAGTTCGAATGGCCCAGACAGTTCCGACACTCCTTGATAGGCCACGGCAGTCATTGCGTCGGCCTCCAGGGGTGAGCCCGGCGTCAGCCAGGCTTGCCCATAAGCATCGACGGACGACGACAGGTCGCCACGCTTCACATCGGCAATCACGAGTAAACCGGCGGAGCGCGCCAGGGCGAAAGACTCCTCGAGAATCGCGTAGCCCGTGGACCCGAAGCGTTCGAAGAAAGCGACTTGGGGCTTGATCATTCCCACGTTGCCGGCGGCAGCATCTACCGCACGGAGGGCGAATTCGCGCACGCCGTGGGCGTCATTGGAGAGGCCCCAGCTTTCGAGCAGGAACGGATGCGGGTCCACTCCCATGCACACTCCCCCGAACTCTTCGAAGGTCTGCGCAAGCCGTGAGGAGAAACTAGGCATTGTTGGCTACCTTCTCGAGCTCGGCGGCGCGATCCAAGGCGTAGTCCTGAAGCGAACGCACATCAAAGCCGTCGCGAATAGCTTCAAACGACGCGACAGCGGCCGCAAGCTGGGCCATGGTCGTGAAGATCGGCTTGTCGGCGGCGACTGTCGCGGTGCGGATCTCGTAGCCATCGGCACGCGCACTGCGTCCGCTTGGCGTATTGATCACGACATCCACCTTGCCGTCGTTGATCATTTCAACGATCGACGGTTCAGCAGCATTTGCTTCCTGGCCCATGAAGTACTTGCGCACGACCTGAGCCTCAATGCCGTTGCGCGCGAGAATCTCGGCGGTGCCTTCGGTGGCGAGAATCGTGAAGCCCAGCTGGCTAAGGCGCAGAACCGGCAGAATGACGGCACGCTTATCGCGGTCAGCAACCGACACGAATACCGACCCGCTGTCGGGCAGCCCGCCGTACGCGGCCTCTTGGCTCTTGGCGAATGCCTTGGGGAAGTTCGAGTCGATACCCATAACCTCACCGGTGGAACGCATCTCCGGGCCGAGCACCGAGTCAACGACTTGGCCCTCAACGGTGCGGAAGCGTCGGAACGGAAGTACCGCTTCTTTCACCGAGACCGGTGACGTCGACGGTACTTGCGAGCCGTCAAGAATCGGCAGCAGTCCGCTGTCGACGAGTTGGCGGATGCTTGAACCGGCCATGACGAGAGCCGCAGCCTTCGCGAGTGGAATCCCGAGCGCCTTCGAGACGAAGGGAACCGTGCGGCTGGCACGCGGGTTGGCTTCGAGCACGTAGAGGATGCCCTGACCGATCGCGAACTGCACGTTCAGCAAGCCGCGCACGCCGACGCCTTCCGCGATAGCGAGGGTTGCTTCCCGCACGCGCTTGAGCACGTCGCGGCCAAGAGTGACCGAAGGAAGCGTGCAGGCAGAGTCGCCGGAGTGAATGCCGGCTTCTTCGATGTGTTCCATGATGCCGCCGACGTAGAGCTCAGTGCCGTCGTAAATCGCGTCGATATCGATCTCAATCGCGTCATCGAGGAACCGATCGACGAGCAACGGTGAGCTCGGCGAAATGATGACGACATCGCGAACCCGTTCGAAGTAGTCAGCGAGAGCCTCGGAGTCATAGATGATCTCCATGCCACGCCCACCAAGAACGTGCGAGGGACGAACGAGAACCGGGAACCCAATGTGTTCGGCGATTTCAATCGCTTCGGTCTGGTTCGTGGCAGTGCCGTTCTTGGGTGCGAGCAGCCCGGCGTTGTCGAGAATCTTGGAGAACAAACCACGTTCCTCGGCAAGGTCGATCGCCTCGGGCGTTGTTCCCAAAATCGGGATGCCGGCATCCTTGAGACCCTGAGCAAGACCAAGTGCCGTCTGGCCACCAAGCTGCACGATCACTCCGAGGAGTTCGCCACTCTGGCTTTCCGCGTGAACGATCTCGAGCACGTCTTCGAGCGTGAGCGGCTCAAAGTAGAGACGGTCACTCGTGTCGTAGTCAGTCGAGACCGTCTCGGGGTTGCAGTTGATCATGATGGTCTCGTAGCCCGCATCAGAGAGGGCGAACGAGGCATGAACACACGAGTAGTCAAACTCAATTCCCTGACCGATACGGTTCGGGCCGGAACCAAGAATGATGACCTTCGTCTTATCGCTCGGGGCAACTTCAGTCTCGGAGTCGTAGCTTGAGTAGTGGTACGGGGTGAGAGCCGGGAACTCTCCGGCACACGTGTCGACCGTCTTGAAGACGGGGCGCACATCGAGTCCCCAACGCAGGTCGCGAACCTCTGCCTCAGTGGTCCCCCGAAGCTCAGCGATTTGCGCGTCACTGAAACCGTGGTTCTTGGCGTGCGTGAGCAATGCGGCTGACAGCTCTGCGGCATCCGCAATGTCAACCGCAACTTCGTTGATGAGAGCGATCTGATCGACAAACCACGGATCAATCTTGGTGGCCTCGAAGACCTCTTCGGTCGTGGCGCCAGCGCGCATCGCCTGCTGCACCGTGACGATACGACCATCGGTCGCAATGGACGACAGAGCCAATAGTTCAGCCTTGTCGCCGACTTCGCCCTTCCAGTGGAAGCTCGAATCGCGCTTTTCGAGTGAACGAAGAGCCTTTTGCAGAGCGGTCGAATAGTTGCGACCGATTGCCATGGCCTCACCGACCGATTTCATCGTGGTCGTGAGGCGGGTGTCTGCCGCCGGGAACTTCTCAAACGCGAACCGCGGAACCTTGACCACGACGTAGTCGAGGGTCGGTTCAAAGCTCGCCGGGGTGACCTTCGTGATGTCATTGGGGATCTCATCGAGACGGTAGCCGATGGCGAGCTTGGCTGCGATCTTGGCGATCGGGAAGCCCGTTGCCTTCGATGCGAGAGCACTCGACCGCGAAACGCGGGGGTTCATCTCGATGACGATCACTCGCCCGGTAGCGGGATCGATAGCGAACTGAACGTTGCAGCCGCCGGTGTCGACGCCAACCGCGCGGATGATGTCGATGCCGATATTGCGAAGGTTCTGGTACTCGCGGTCGGTCAGCGTGAGCGCCGGAGCCACCGTGATCGAGTCGCCGGTGTGAACACCGACCGGGTCAACATTCTCGATCGAACACACGACAACGGTGTTGTCTGACGTGTCGCGCATGAGCTCGAGCTCGTACTCTTTCCAGCCCAGGATGCTCTCTTCGAGCAGCACCTCGGTCGTGGGGCTCTGGTGCAAGCCGTCGGTGACCATCCGGATCAGTTCCTCACGTGAATACGCGAAGCCCGAGCCGAGGCCGCCCATCGTGAAGGAGGGGCGGATCACGAGTGGGTATCCGAGATCCTCGGCGAACTCAACCGCCTCAGGAACCGTGTGCGCGATGTAGGACTTCGCGACCTCGGCCCCACAATCGATCACGAGCTGCTTGAAGATCTGGCGGTCTTCACCACGGTTAATCGCTTCGAGGTTCGCGCCGATCAGTTCGACGTTGTACTTCTCGAGGATGCCGTGAGCGTCGAGCTCGATGGCTGCGTTGAGAGCGGTCTGGCCACCCAATGTCGGCAGCAGCGCATCCGGACGCTCCTTGGCAATGATCGACTCGATGACTTCCCACGTGATCGGTTCGATGTAGGTTGCATCGGCGAAATCGGGGTCAGTCATGATTGTGGCCGGGTTCGAGTTCACCAGGATGACTCGGATGCCCTCCTCACGCAGTACGCGGCAGGCTTGCGTTCCGGAGTAGTCGAACTCTGCGGCCTGACCGATAACGATCGGGCCGGAGCCGATGACCAGTACCGAGGAAATGTCTTCTCTCTTGGGCATTACTTGCTGTCCTTTGCGTTCTCGAGGACAAGGTCGCGGAACCTGTCGAAAAGGTAATTGGCGTCGTGGGGGCCTGAGGCCGCCTCGGGGTGGTACTGCACAGAAAATGCGGGGATATCGAGGGCTCGAAGTCCTTCAACAACGTTGTCGTTGAGGTTGACGTGACTGACCTCGACGCGGCCGAAACCAGCCGGTGATTGGCTGATCTCGCCGACCGGAGCATCAACAGCAAAGCCGTGGTTGTGGGCGGTGATCTCGGTGCGCTGCGTCTGCACATCGATGACGGGCTGGTTGATTCCGCGGTGGCCAAACGGCAGCTTGTAGGTGCCGTAGCCGAGTGCGCGACCGAGAAGCTGGTTGCCGAAACAGATACCGAAGAAAGGAAGCCCTTTCTTGAGCACCTCTGTGAGGAGTGCAACGTGAGCGTCGGATGCCGACGGGTCGCCTGGTCCGTTCGAGTAGAAGACAGCGACCGGCTCGATCGACAGCAGCTCGTCGAAAGTAACGGTCTGGGGCAGCACATGAACGTCGAAACCTCGCTCGGCGAGGTAGTTGAGCGTTGACGTCTTCACTCCGAGGTCAAGAACAGCCAAGCGGCCGATGCTCTCCCCCACTGCGGCAACAACGTAGGCCTCAGATGTCGACACTTCAGACGACAGGCTTTGGCCGCTCATCTGTGCTGCGGCGGTGACCGCGGCAAGTTGCTCGGCGTCGCTGAGTTCAGCATCCGCGCCGGAGAAGATTCCTCCACGCATGGAGCCGGAGTCGCGCAAGCGACGGGTGATCGCGCGGGTATCGACGCCGCTGATGCCGACGACGTTCTGGGTGACGAGGTCGTCATCCAGCGATCCATCGGCACGGTAGTTCGACACCACACGGCTCGCATCGCGCACGACGAAACCGGAGACCCAAATTCGTGAGGATTCAGGGTCTTCATCATTCACACCGGTGTTGCCGATGTGCGGTGCCGTCATGACAACGATCTGGCCCGCATAGCTGGGGTCGGTGATCGTCTCTTGGTAGCCCGTCATGCCGGTGGCGAAGACTACTTCGCCGAGGCGCTGACCGCGGGCGCCGTAGGCCTGACCGAGATAGCGTGTGCCATCTTCAAGGACGAGCACTGCAGGTTCAAAAGTCACAGGGACTGCCTTTCATTGCCGACGACTGTATCGAGAGCGCGTTCACACGTCTCGGGGTCGTCCATTCGGAAATAACTATCGACTGCAGTGCCATCGAGCGTCCACTCGATCACCTGCAATCCGTTGTTTTCGACCACACGGTCGATGGTCCAGGTAGCGCGGGAAATGCCGCGCACTGTGTCACGAGCAAGCCAGAGATCGTCTGATCCCGCGCGCGAGACGACGATGCCTTCGGGATGCACTTCGAGCAAACAGTTCGCCCGGAAACCCAGGCCGTGCACGTTCACACGGTTGAGCTGATCGCCGGCAACCGTGGTCGATACGTACTTGCCGCTAAACCGAAGGTCAGTGTCGGCGAGGTCAGCCGGCGGTGCAACCGGGAGCCCGATGTGAGCCTGTCGTCGCTTTCGTGAATACCAGCCAGCAACCATGAGTGCCAGCAAGATAACCAGGATGCCGATCACGATGAGCAGTGAGACGTCTTTAGACATTCGCTGCCTCGCTTTCAGCCAGTCTGGCCTGCTGAGCGACCTCAGTCGCATCGACGACGTCGCCATCGCGAACGGTTTCGTAGCCGTTGTGGATGGTGGTCATTACTCGGCCAGGGAGTTCGCGGCCTAGGTAGGGCGAGTTCGTGCTCTTGCCCCGCAGCGATTCGGTCGAGAACGTTGACCGTGCGCTCGGGTCGAGCAGCACGAGATTCGCGGCCGAGCCGAGAGCGAACGGGGTCGCGTAGCCGTCGAGGCGACCGATCTCGGCCGGCTTCTGTGAAAGAACGCGGGCGACATCCGTCCAGTTCAACTGACCAGTATCGACGACAGCCTGCTGAACAACGTTGAGAGCGGATTCAAGACCGACCATGCCAAACGCAGCTTCTGCCCAGGAGCACTCTTTTGCCTCTGGCGGGTGCGGCGCGTGGTCGGTAGCGACGATGTCAATGGTTCCGTCGGCGAGAGCGGCACGAAGCGCGTGAACGTCTTCGTCACGACGCAGAGGCGGGTTCACTTTGAAGCGAGCGTCGTAGCCGCGCACCAGTTCCTCAGTGAGAAGCAGGTGGTGAGGCGTCACTTCTGCCGTCACAGCAATTCCGCGAGCCTTAGCCCAGCGGATGACGTCAACCGAGCCAGCGGTCGACAGGTGACAGATATGGAGGCGTGCCCCCACATGCTCGGCGAGGAGCACGTCGCGCGCGATGATCGACTCTTCTGCGACGGCAGGCCAGCCCGCAAGACCAAGCTCACTGGATACTGCGCCCTCGTTCATTTGCGCATCAACAGTGAGCGTCGGCTCCTGAGCATGCTGAGCGACAACACCGTCAAACGTCTTCACATATTCGAGCGCGCGACGCATGAGCAACGCGTTGTGAACGCACTTGCCATCATCGGAGAAAACGCGCACGCCGGCTCGCGAATTGGCCATGGCACCGATCTCCGAAAGCTTGACGCCGTCAAGCCCTTCGGTGACGGCGCCGATGGGGCGCACTGTCGCGTACCCGTGATCAATACCGAGCGACTGAACCTGCTCAACAACTCCAGCGGTGTCTTGAACCGGCATGGTGTTGGCCATAGCGAAGACGGCGGTGAAGCCACCCATCGCAGCAGCACGACTGCCCGAAAGCACCGTTTCGCTCTGCTCGAAGCCAGGTTCACGCAAGTGAGTGTGGAGATCAACAAGTCCGGGCAGAGCCTGCAGGCCTGAGGCATCAATCGTGCGATCAGCGGATGTCGCGTCGGTGAAAACCCCGCGCTCAATCGTGAAGTCGGCGCGCTCGCCGTTGGGCAGCGTGGCGTTAACGATTCTGATACTCACGAGAGTCCTCTTCTCTGGATTAGTACGCAATCAGGGGCGGCAGGCATAAATCCCGCTCTCACCGCTCCACAGCTCCGGACAGCAAGTGATACAGCACCGACATTCTGACCGAGACGCCATTCGCCACTTGCTCGAGCACTGTCGATTGTGGCGAATCCGCGGCTCCAGCCGAGATTTCTAGGCCGCGGTTCATCGGCCCAGGGTGCATAACCATGCTACTTGTTGGCAGGGCCGCCATCCGTTCATCATTGAGACCCCATTGCCGTGAATACTCGCGTGCGTTGGGGAAGAATGCTGCTTTCATGCGCTCGGCCTGCACTCGCAACATCATGATGACGTCGGGGCCCTGGGCGATCGCGTGGTCAAGGTCATAGGAGACCTCAACAGGCCAACCGCTGATGTTCACGGGAAGAAGAGTCGCCGGGGCGACGAGCGTCACGTGAGCGCCAAGCGTTGTGAGCAACCACACGTTCGAGCGTGCCACTCGAGAGTGAACGATATCTCCCACGATCGTGACGGTCACGCCGTCCAAACCTTTGCCCCGAGCAGCAGCCCCGTGAAGACGACGACGAATCGTGAAAGCGTCGAGCAGAGCCTGAGTCGGATGCTCATGCGTGCCGTCACCGGCGTTCACAATTCCGGCATCAATCCAGCCAGCATCGGCCAAGGTCTTCGGAGCGCCGGACGCCCAGTGTCGAACGACGACCGCATCGGCTCCCATGGCAGCGAGAGTCTGAGCGGTGTCCTTGAGGTTCTCCCCCTTGGAGACGCTCGATCCCTTGGCCGCAAAGTTGATGACATCGGCGCTCAGTCGCTTCGCCGCTGCTTCGAACGAGATGCGCGTGCGCGTTGAGTCTTCAAAAAAGAGGTTGATCACGGTCTTGCCACGCAGCGTCGGAAGCTTCTTCACTTCGCGCTCGGAGACGGCTGCCATATCTTCCGCGACATCGAGAATTGCAATAGCTTCGTCGCGGGGCAGACCCTGGGTGCTGAGTAGGTGCCTCATCCGATCGTCACCTCATCCGATCCGTCGATCTCTTCAAGGCGCACGTTAATACGCTCCTCCATGGAGCTCGGCAGGTTTTTGCCCACAAAGTCGGCCCGGATCGGAAATTCCCGGTGGCCACGATCGACCAGAACCGCGAGCCGCACAGCGCGAGGGCGGCCGAGATCGCCCAGAGCATCGAGTGCCGCACGGATGGTGCGCCCGGAATACAACACATCGTCGACCAGCACGACGGTCTTGCCGTCAATGCCGCCCGCAGGAATGTCGGTCGGGCCAGTTGCTCGAGTGGGATTCTGAGCCAGATCATCGCGGTACATCGTGACGTCGAGTACACCTGACGTCACGGACGTGGAGTCGACCGACTGGATGATCGCCGCAATCCGCCTAGCGAGGGTCACCCCACGCGTAGGAATACCGAGAATGACGAGATCGTCAGAACCGCGATTGGACTCAAGGATTTCATGGGAAATCCGAGTCAACGCTCGGGTGATATCAGCATGCTGCAAGACGGTGCGTACAGACATTCTGACCTCCTTCCCCGCCTCTCTGGACGGAATTTAAAGGAAATCTGTTTCACCGACTATACCGCGCTCGCGGCAGCGTTACGACCCCCAACGCTTCAGTAAGAACCGTTCGAGTAAACCAACCGCTCCATCGGTTCCCTTGCCCAGAATGCCGAGCAGGATGATCGTGAGAAACAGTCGATCTATTCGGCCGTTATTTTGGGAATCCACGAGCAAGAACCCCAGCCCGAGCGAGGCGCCAAGCAACTCCCCCGCGACCAAGAAGAGCCACGCTTGGGCTAGCGCAAGGCGTAGCGATGAAATAACGGCGGGAACTACGGCGGGCAACTGCACGAGGCTCAGCAACGCCGGACCGGAGTAGCCGTAGCTGCGCCCCAGCTCCACAAGATGAGCATCCACATGCCGAAGGGCCGGGGCGACGGTCGTGTAGACCGGAAAGAACGCTCCGATAGCGACGAGAGCCACCTTCGAGTCTTCGTTGAGACCGAGGTAGAGCCCAAGAAGCGGTACCCAGGCCAGAGACGGCACGGCCCGCAATGCGCCCAGAGTCGGTGCGAAGAGTTCGGATGCCCGCGCCGAGAGCCCGACAATCGAAGCAAGCGCCAGTCCGACGATGGCCCCAATTCCAAACCCCAGCAGCACGCGCTGCGTGGAGATCGCGATGTGTTGGTAGAGCACTCCGCGCTCGTAGAGATCGACTCCCGCGGCCCACACGCTGAGCGGCGTCGGCAGCCGGTAGCTCGGAATCAACCCCGATGTCGCGATCGCTTGCCAAAGAACGATCACGGCGATGGGAATCACTGCGCCGAGGATGGCGGCCCGCACCCAACGGCGTCGCGGCCGTGGTAACGCCGACGCGACGGGCACCGGGGCACCCGCCGCGTCGTCGACCAGAGGCCGCTCGAGCACCGGCGTTCCGCTATTCACTGACACGACTCGGGTCCGCAGCGTCGACATACGTTGTTTCGAAGAGCGACGCGAGAGCGTCATCGATTTGCGACTGCTCCGCAACGGCACCTGAGTCAACGAAGATCGGGCCAATGACATTCAGAACGTCGAGCTGCTTCTGGCCGGGCGCGGGGTCGATCGCGAGATTCGTGCGCTCCAGCAGCACAGAGTTGGCAATGGGGAGATCGATGCCGGCGACATCCGCGAAGATCGCTGCAGCGTCATCCGGGCTATCGGCGGCCCACTGACGCGCCTTCTCATACGCATCAACGACGAGCTGCGCGAGGTCGGGTGATGTCTCGAGGAAGCTCTCTGTAGCGTTCAGGAAGCCATAGCTATTGAAATCAGGATTGTCGTAAACGATGCGCGAACCTGCGTTGACGACGGATGCGCTCATGAGTGGATCGAGCCCGGCCCACGCATCTACAGTTCCCGCTTCGAGCGCGGTCTTTCCATCAGCGTGCTGAAGCTGCGTGATCGTAACCTCGTCGAGGCCGATACCGGCCTCCGCAAGAGTCTGGAGCAGGAAGAAATAAGGGTCGGTTCCCGCATTAGCCGCAATGTTCTTGCCGCGAAGGTCGTCAGCCGACTGAATGTCCGAATCGGCGGCAACAACGATTGCCGACCAGTTGGGCTGCGAGTAGACATCAATCGTCTTGATTGGCGAACCATTGGCTCGCGCCAAGAGGGCAGCGGAACCAGCCGTTGACCCGACATCGAGTGAGCCGGAGCGAAGCGCATCGTTGGCTGCGGCGGAGCCTGATGACTGAATCCAGGTGACTTCAACGTCATCGCCAAGCGTCTCTTCTAGCCAGCCCTCTTCTTTGATGATGAGGCTGAGTGGGTTGTACGTTGCGAAGTCGACCGTGAGTTGGTCACTGCTCCATCCTGCGGTGGCGTCAGGGGCATCGGGCGAGAGCGACGAGCCTTCGCCTTCGACGCAGCCCGAGACGCCAAGAGCGAGAACAAGAACACCAGCAGCAACAGAAGCGATACGAGAACGGGGAGACATTGTTTCCTTCAGGGGAGAGAAATGAGAATGGATGGTGGAAATGGTCAGCGGACGCTAGCGCGCCGCGAGGTGATGGGTGGGAACGCCGAGCCCTTCGAGCAGTTCAGCCCGTAGTTCGGCAAGATCTCCGCTCCCCCGGTCGCGCGGGCGAACCCCTGGCACGACGACGGTGGAGCGGATGCTCGCCTGAGCGGCGTTGTCCTCGGCGTCAATTGCGCCAAGCAGAATCACGCGGTCGGCGAGATACAGGGCCTCATCGACGTCGTGAGTGACGATGACGATCGTCGCGGGCTCTGCGGCGTGGAGATCAAGGAGCAGGTCCTGCATTGACAGGCGAGTCAGAGCGTCGAGAGCACCAAACGGCTCATCGAGCAGAAGTACGCCAGGACGACGAGCCAATGCCCGCGCCAACGACACACGCTGGGCCATACCACCGGAGATTTCCCGGGGACGCAGATGGGCCGACGAGGAAAGTTTCACCAGCTCAAGCAGTGCGGCAACCCGGTCCCGATCGTCGTGGGCGCGCTTACCGCGCGGGAGCCCCACCTCGACGTTGCGGGTGATGGAGCGCCACGGAAGAAGGCGAGGTTCCTGGAAGGCGATCGCGGAGCGAGCATCCAGTCCAGTGACGGGAGTGCCTCCGATAGCGATTGAGCCACCGGTAGGGCTATCCAAGCCACCGATGTGGCGTAGCAGCGTTGATTTACCGCAACCAGACGGGCCAATCAGCGCGACAATCTCTCCTGCTGCGATCTCGAGTGAGAGTTCGCTCAAGACCACGCGGTCGCCAAAGCGGCGCGAAAGGTCGTGAATGGAGACAGACAGCGCATCGGCAGCCGTGCTGTCGCGAAGGGAGGAAGAACTCATCCCTGAACGCTAGGGCCGCACGAAAGCGCTGGCCAGCGAGGTCGTAACGTAGCGTCACGCACAGGCGTAACGCTACGTCACATAAGTCGAACTATTCGGTGCTGGCCGCGATGCGACCGAGCAAACCGTTGATGAATCCGGCGGAGTCTTCGGTGGAGTGCACTTTTGCTGATTCAACAGCCTCGGAGATCGCGACACCCGTCGGGACCTCGTCGTTGTACATGATCTCCCACAGACCAATGCGGAGCAGAGCACGGTCAACCGCAGGCATGCGGTTCAAAGGCCACCCCTGCGAATAAGTTTCGATGAGTTCATCGATCTCTTCACCGTGCTCGGTGATGCCCACGACGATGTCTTGGGCGTAAGCCCATGCTGTTGCACGGGCGGGTTCACTCATTGCGCGCGAAGATTCGGCCGCGAGAGCTGCGTTGATGCTCTCACCGCGGACATCCGCGCCGTACATGACGTCAAGCGCGCGCTTACGCGCCTTGCTGCGGGCCCCCATTTAGTCGTTCACGCGACCGAGGTAGCTGCCGTCACGAGTATCAACCTTGACGCGAGTGCCCTGTTCAACGAACAGCGGAACCTGAATCTGGTAACCGGTCTCCACGGTGGCGGGCTTGCTGCCACCGGTGGAACGGTCGCCCTGAAGGCCAGGCTCGGTGTACGTGATTTCGAGAACTACGGATGCCGGAAGCTCTACATAGAGCGGCTCACCGTTGTGCAGCGCGATAACGACATTCTGGTTTTCCAGCATGAAGTTCGCAGCATCGCCAACGGCAGTCTCGCTCAAGGTGATCTGGTCGTAGTCGCTCGTGTTCATGAACACGAAGTTTTCGAGATCCTTGTACAGGTACTGGAACTCGGAACGGTCAACGGTTTCGGTTTCGATCTTGGCGCCGGCGTTGAACGTGCGGTCTACGGTCTTACCCGAGCGAACGTTCTTCACCTTGGTGCGAACAAAAGCACCACCCTTGCCGGGTTTGACGTGTTGGAACTCGATAACGGTCCACAATCCACCGTCCATGTTGAGAACGACGCCGTTCCTGATGTCAGCGGTAGAGGCCATGCGTAAATCCGTTTCTGTTAACGAGCAAAAGCGCGATTGAGTCGACTAGCGACAAAAACCAACATTCGAGTCTAACTGAGTCGTCGAGCAACCGCGTCGAGGGCAAGAATATAGGACTCAAAACCAAAGCCGGCGATCACTCCGGTGGCAACTCCCGAGATCACGCTGGTGTGACGGAACTCTTCGCGAGTGTGTGGGTTCGTGATGTGGACCTCAACCAGAGGCAGTCCAGCGCCTGACACTTGAGCTGCAGCATCCCGAAGCGCATACGAATAGTGAGTGAACGCCGCGGGGTTCATGATGACGGGAGCACCGGCATCCACAGCTTCATGAAGCCAGGAAATGAGTTCCGTCTCGCTATCAGTCTGGCGAAAATCGAGAACAATGGATGCCGCGTTGGGCAACGTCTGCGCGTGAGCGTCAAGCTCGGCGCTCAAGTCGACGAGCGTTCCCCCGCCATAGACATCGGGTTCTCTGCTGCCGAGCCGACCGAGGTTGGGCCCGTTGAGCACGAATACTGTAGTCACCGCTCCACTCTAGCGAGGATGACCCGCTAGACCCCGACTTCTTGGTAGGCGGAGTAGAGCATGGCTTCGTCTGGACCATTGAGCATCGACGTATGACCAACGGAGTCGAGCACGACAAACCGAATCATGCCGGCGCGCGCCTTCTTGTCACGCTGCATCGTGGCGAGCAGCGTGTTCCAGCGGCCGAGCGGGTAGTCGATGGGAAGACTCAGCGACTGCAGGATGCTGCGGTGACGGTCCACCACGTCTGAACTCAACGAACCCGCAAGATGCGCAAGCTCGGCAGCGAACACCATTCCGACCGACACTGCGGCACCGTGGCGCCAGCGGTAGCGTTCGGCATGCTCGATTGCATGGCCAAGAGTGTGGCCGTAGTTGAGCGTCTCGCGCAGGCCCTTCTCCATAAAGTCTTCGCCAACGACCCGAGCCTTGAGCGCGATCGAGAGCTCAACGACACGACGGAACGACTCCGAATGCGGATCAGTCACAGCATCCACATCGGCTTCGATCAGGTCGAGGATCTCGGGCTCACCGATGAAGCCACACTTCACGATTTCCGCGAAGCCAGCCAAAACCTCATTGCGAGGAAGATCGTCAAGAACATCGAGGTCGGCAACAACCGCGCTCGGCGCATAAAAAGCGCCCACGAGGTTCTTGCCCTCAGCGGTGTTGATACCCGTCTTACCACCGACGGCAGCATCAACCATTCCGGCGACGCTCGTCGGGCACTGAATAAGCTTCACGCCGCGCAACCACGTCGCCGCGACAAAGCCCGCGAGGTCGGTTGATGCCCCGCCGCCGAACCCGATGACGGCGTCCGTGCGCGTGAAATCGGTCTGGCCCATGATCTGCCAGCAGAATGCGGCAACTTCGATTCGCTTCGCATCTTCGGCATCCGGAACCTCAGCAAGAAGCACTTCGTACTTCTCCGAGAGCGAGTCGCGCAGCGCGTTTGCACGCGCGCCAAGCGTCGCCGGGTGGATGATGAGCACCTTCGCGACGCGGGTACCAAGCTGTTCCGCAAGTTTCGGCAACAAACCGTGGCCGACGAGAACGTCGTAAGGATTGGTCCCGGCGACCGGGATGATCGTGGTTTCAGTCATTGTTGTTGGGTTCCCAACCAGTCGGCGATCTCGCGCGCAACTTTTTCCATTGGCTTCAGTGAGGTATCGATCGTGAGCGACGAAAGCTCGTCGTAAATGGGGCGGCGAGCGTCAACGAGTTTCTCCCACTCGTCCGCGTTCTTTGCCAGAGGGCGCTTGCTGCCGGCGATTCGAAGCCGAGCCGCAGCTTTTGACATGGTCAGTTGGACAACACGGTGCGAAGCGAGGTCAGCCTGCGTGTCGAGATTAAGCACTGCTCCCCCGCCCAGGGTTACGACAGCAGATTCAAGCAGCGCATTGGCGACCGCTTCACGCTCTCGTTCCCGAAAGTATTCTTCGCCGAACTCAGCGAAAAGCTCCGGAATCGGTCCGTGGGATGCCACTACTACTTTGTCGGTATCGATAAGCGGGGCATCCAGAATCTTCGCCAGCTTCTTGCCTGCGCGCGTCTTACCTGAGCCTGGTGCGCCGATGATGACGACGAGCGCACCGCTGTCATTCAGCACGCGAAGCCCGTGTGGTGTTGAGCGATTCTGGGATCGATGCGAGGTACGAGTCGAGGTTGCGCTTGGTCTCACCAAGCGAGTCGCCCCCAAACTTCTCGAGTACTGAGTTAGCGAGCGTCAACGCGACCATCGCTTCAGCAACAACGCCGGCTGCTGGCACGGCGCACACGTCTGAACGTTGATGATGAGCAACGGCGGCTTCACCGGTCGCAACATCGACGGTGCGCAGAGCGCGAGGCACGGTGGAGATCGGCTTCATCGCTGCGCGCACTCGCAAAACGGTGCCGGTTGTCATGCCGCCTTCGATACCGCCAGCGCGGTCGCTCAAGCGTGAGATGCCATCCGTGTCTTGCACGAGTTCGTCATGAGCAACAGAACCGCGACGAACAGCGGTTTCGAAGCCATCGCCGACTTCGACACCCTTAATAGCTTGGATACCCATGAGCGCGGCAGAGAGCTGAGCGTCGAGTCGACGATCCCAATGTGTGTACGAACCGAGCCCGGGCGGAAGACCATAGGCGAGAACTTCGACTACTCCGCCAAGAGTGTCGCCGTCCTCGTGAGCCTGATCGACTTCGGCGACCATGCGCTCAGAGGTAGCGGGGTCGAAGCAGCGCAGCAGATCAGCATCGAGCGTCGCGACGTCGTCTGGCGCAGGGAGCGCGCTTCCCTCGGGCGAACGAACGGTGCCGATCGACAGGGTGTGACTGACCAAACGGATGCCGAGCCCGCCCAAGAAGGCACGAGCGATCGCTCCGAGCGCCACCCGAGCTGCAGTCTCGCGGGCGCTGGCCCGTTCGAGAACATTGCGGGACTCGGCGAAGTCGTATTTCTGCATACCGACGAGGTCGGCGTGCCCCGGGCGAGGGCGCGTGAGAGCGGCACCGCGACCCTTCGGCAGGGTTTCGGGATCGACGGGAACGGGGCTCATTACATCCACCCAGCGAGGCCACTCAGTGTTGCCGATCCGCAGCGCAATGGGGCTTCCCATCGTTGCGCCAAAACGAATTCCGCCACTGAGGGTCAGCTCGTCCTGCTCGAACTTCATGCGAGCACCCCGGCCGTAGCCGAGCGTGCGACGCACAAGATCCGCCTGAATCTGCTCAGGAGAAATGGGGACGCCCGACGGCATCCCCTCAAGGATCGCGACCAATTCTGGGCCGTGAGATTCACCGGCCGTTAACCATCGAAGCATGCGTCAATCCTCCCACATGAGCGGGTGACACTTTCGCGCCGTCAGTTACGGATGGTTGTGCCCCTCGGGCTGCTCAATTGAAGCGCGCATCGCGTCGATTGCGTCTGCCTCATGAGGCAGTGGCACGTCGGAGGTACCGGCGGCAAAGATGCGCACTTGTGCGATCGCCTGATTAATCAAGAGATCATGCCCCGAGATTACGGTGCCGCCCGCTTCGAACCAGCTCGTTGCAATATCACTCGGCCACGGGTCGTAGGCGACATCAAAGAGCACCGAGGTGGTGCGCACAGCTTCGGCGAAACGGAGATCCATTGCGCCTCCCGGAACCGTCGTAATGATGACGTCGGGCGTCGTGGTCGCAGTGGCCGCTTCTTGCCATTGCCGCAGCGTGACGGTGGCGCCAAGAGACTCGCCGAGCTTCTTCAACGGCTCCGCCTTCGAAGGAGTGCGTGCAAAAATCTCGATACTCTGAGCGCCCATGCGAATGGATGCCACGAGAAGTGAGGCTGCAGTGGCCCCTGCTCCCAAAATCCACACGGAATCTAAGTTCGACAGGCCCGCGTCGAGAAAACTGCGCATCGCGCCTTCGACATCCGTGTTGTACCCGCGAAGGCGCCCTTCGCTCACTACGACAGTGTTCGCTCCGCCGACGAGCTCAACGAGCGGATCCGCCCAATCGAGCAAGGGCACTACGTCCCGCTTGAGGGGCATCGTAAGAGAGAGACCTCGCCAACGCCGGTCGAGCGCGCCTAAGAACGCAGGAAGGGACTCCCCCGTCAGTTCAACGGCGTCATATTCCCAGTCGAACCCGAGCGTCTCATACGCCGCGCGATGAATTGTGGGGCTCAAGGAGTGCGTAATCGGTGACCCGAGTACCGCGAGCTTCGAACGATCGGATGCCTCGGCCGGCACCTCAGAATTCTCTAGCAATAGCTCCCATTTTCGTCACTCGCTGCGCACCAGTCGCGCAATTGCTGTGCCGCTGCTTCGTGGTCGTCAACGTTGGTCGTGAAGACTGTTTCGCCCGTGGCCAGGTTGATCGGCACGAAGAAGAGCCAGTCTCCCTCTGCAGGGTTCAGCGCCGCATCAATCGCCAGTTCGCCTGGCAGGCCGATGGGGCCGACCGGCAAGCCGGGGTTCGCGTACGTGTTGTAGGGGTTGCTCGCATCCGCACGTTCGGCATCCGTCGTCCACACCGTGTGTAGGTTGCCGGTGCCATAGGCGACGGTGGCGTCAGACTGCAGCAACATGTCCTGGTCGAGCCGGTTGTAGAAGACGCGCGCGATCTTGTAGAAGTCGTCCGTGTTGGGTCCGGCTTCGCGTTGCACGAGCGCCGCCATCGTCAGAATCCGGTAGCGGTCTTCGACAGCAACGCCAGCGGCATCCAACTTCTCGTACATCGTGTTGACCATCAGGTCGAGCACGGCGTACGGATCCTGGTTGCCATCAAGTTCATACGTCGCGGGGAATAGATACCCCTCGAGACTCACCGCTTCCGACGGAAGCCCGAAGTGCTCAAGGTCTTCGGATGCCGCTTGCAGATCTGCCAAGGCAATACCGGTCGTTTCAGAAATGATCTCAAGCGCATTCGGCAGCGTGGTGCCCTCAGTGATGAGAAGCCTGTCCGTCACGATATTCTCGGGATCGAGCAGTGCGTCGAGAGCTGATTGCGCGCTCATCTCCTTTTGGAGCGAGTAGTTTCCGGGAAAGAACGCTGGGTCGCTTTCTTGTGCCAAGAGGAGGTCATAGAACGCGTCAAAGCTCATCGTGACGCCGGCAACATTCAGGCTGCGAGCGATGTCCGAGCCGATATCGCCCGAATTAACTGTGACGATAACCTCTTCGCCGTTGCCCGAACCCTCAAAGTCATTGGGAATTTCCCAGCCCATCACTTCGCGAATTTTGTCTTCGTAGTTGACCCAGGCGTACGCAGCGACTCCAGCGCCGAGGAGGGCGATGATGAGCAGTGGAAGCCCGATGATGAGCCCCCACCGACGCTTCTTGCGACCGGGCGCTCCTCCATCGCCATCGCCCTGCGCGGGCATCGTCGCCCCGGGCACTGCGGCGGCATCATTGCCTGACTCTGCCGTTCCGGCGGTCAGTTGTTCAAAGGTGGCGAAAGCATCGGCTTCTCGGGCCGCCTGTGTCACAGCGGGAAGGTGCGGATCGCCGCCCCGCCGGGCAGCCGCGGCCTCTTGCGCCGCCCGAGCCTCGCGACGGGTCATGGGCTGACCACTCGCCGCCGGTGGCGTTGAACCCAAGACAGGGTTCGCTGGGATCGCGGGGTTCGCGGGGTCAGCGGGGTTTGCGGGGTTCGCCGGCTCGGCGGGGGTGCCGCTGTCAGCTGGCTGGCCCGACTCCGCGGAACGATCCGTCCCGTGCGCGGCAGCCTCGCGCGCTGACTTAGGAGCACTCTCGGCGGGTTGCTCGCCGAAAATGTCTTCCCAGTTGGGTTCGTCAGCCATAATTCAGGATCCTTGCGTCGGGTCCACGAGCTCTCCGGGCGGGCGGGCCGCCGAGCGCTCGAAGTCGAGGGCATGTTGCAAAATTATAACGGCGGCAACCTGATCGACCACCGACCGTGAATTCTTCGTGGTTCGACCGGATGCACGCAAAGCGGATTGCGCCGTCATCGTCGTCATCCGCTCATCCACCAGTCGCACGGGCAGCGACGACTTGTTAGCGAGTTGCTGAGCGAACTCTCGCGCATCGCCCGTCGACGCGGTGTCGCGACCAGAGAGCGCAATCGGAAGCCCGACAACGAACTCGACAGCGTCATACTCTTCCGCAAGCGAGAGAATACGCTTCACGCTCTTCTGGGCTCGCTGCACAGTCTCGACCGGTGTTGCCAGCATCCCGTGAGGGTCGCTGCGAGCGACCCCGACGCGGACCTTGCCGACATCTACGCCGATTCTGGTTCCCGAACGCATCGGTTACGCCGACAGTCTCGACAGAATGAGAGCGAGGGCATCCGGAATAGCCGCGGGGTGTGCACCGCCACCTTGAGCAATATCTGGCTTTCCACCCCCGCCACCGCCGAGCACGCCAGCAGCAGCCTTGGCCAGTTCGCCCGCCTTGAAGCCGTGCGCCCGTGAGGCCTCGTTGGTTGCGACGATCACAGCAGGCTTGTCACCGATGGTGGCCGCGAGGGCGACTACTGCCGACTCTGCACCCAACCGTTCGCGCACCGACTGAACAAGACCGCGCAGATCGTCGGTCGAAGCCAACTCGCCAACATTCTCAATGACAGCAGTCACAGATCCGGCAACACGAGCGGTCTCCACGAGCGCAGGAACACGCTGCGACAGCTGACCGGCCTCCAGCTGAGCAATTTTGCGCTCAGCCGCTTTCAGATTGGCCAGCAGTTCGGCGATACGGTCAGGAAGCTGTTCGCGCGGAGTCTTCAGATTCGTCGTCAGTTCAGACACGATCGCGCGTTCCGTCGCGAAGTTGCGGAATGCATTGAGCCCTACGAGAGATTCGATTCGCCGGTTGGCCGAACCAACGGACGACTCCCCTACCAGCGAGATCAGTCCGATTTCGGATGACCGTGCAACGTGGGTTCCTGCACAGAGTTCGAGCGACCAGGGTCCGCCGATTTCGACAACGCGCACTGTGTCGCCGTACTTCTCTCCGAACAGCGCCATAGCGCCGAGCCCCTTGGCATCGTCCAAGGCCATGATGCGCGTCGAGACCTCGAGGTTGTCGCGCACTGCAGTGTTGGCAACCTCTTCGATCTCGGTCTTCGTCTCAACCGACAGCGCTTGCGACCAAGAGAAGTCAAGGCGCATATAGCCGGCCTTGTTGTAGGAACCAGACTGGTGAGCGTCATCGCCCAAGATCTGACGCAATGCTGCGTGGATGACGTGGGTAGCCGAGTGAGCTTGAGTCGCCCCGCGACGCCATTCAGCGTCAACAAGCGCAGAAGCAGGATCTCCGACTCCGACCTCGCCGGCTGTGACGGTGACCTTGTGACTGATGAGGCCCTTAACCGGGCGCTGCACATCGAGAACTTCAAGGTGGAAACTGGCGCCCACGATGGCACCGGCATCCGCTTCTTGTCCACCAGACTCGGCGTACAACGAAGTCTCGGCAAGGATGACTTCAGCCGTCTGCCCGGTCGTGGCCCGGCTCACTGAGACGCCGTCAACGATGATGCCGATCACGCTGGACTCGGTTTCCAGGGTGTCGTAGCCGGTGAACGTCGTTTCGCCGAGAGCACGGAACGCACCGTAAACAGAAAGGTCTGCCAAGAACTGCTTCTTTGAGCCGGCATCCGCCTTTGCGCGATCACGCTGCTGCTTCATCAGGGTGTCGAAAGCATCGCGATTGACGCTCAACCCCGCTTCAGCAGCCATCTCCAGAGTGAGGTCGATGGGGAATCCGAAGGTGTCATGCAACAAGAATGCGGTGTCGCTCGGCAGCTCAGTCGCGCCTGACTTCTTCGTGTTCTCTACTGCAGTGTCGAGAATTGTGGTGCCGCTCGCGAGGGTGCGCATGAAGACGTCTTCTTCAGCGAGCACGATCCGCGAGATGCGATCGTAGTCTTTCTCCACCTCGGGATACGCCGCCTTCATGGCATCGCGGGATGCCGGGAAGAGCTCTGCGAACGTGGTGCCTTCAACGCCCAACAGTCGCATCGCGCGCACGGTGCGACGGAGCAGACGACGCAGCACATAGCCGCGGCCTTCGTTGCCGGGAGTCACGCCATCCGAGATCAGCATGAGGCTCGAACGCACGTGGTCAGCGACTACACGCAGCCGAACATCAGCTTCGTGGTCGGCGCCGTAAGTGCGACCGGCGAGCTCCGCCGCCTTGTCAAGGACAGGGCGAACCTGGTCGATCTCGTACATGTTCTCGACGCCCTGCTTGAGGAACGCGACGCGCTCAAGCCCCATACCAGTGTCGATATTTTGCTTCGGAAGTTCACCAAGGATCGAGAAGTCTTTGCCCTTGCCCTCGCCACGCAAGTACTGCATGAAGACGAGGTTCCAGATTTCGACGTAACGGTCGTCATCGGTGGCGGGGCCACCATCTGCACCATAAGCGGGGCCACGGTCGAAGAAGATCTCCGAACACGGTCCAGCTGGCCCCGGCTGCCCGGTCGACCAATAGTTGCTGTCCATGCCGAGTCGCTGGATGCGCTCATCCGGCAGTCCTGCTGTCTCTTTCCAGAATGCAACAGCGTCGTCGTCATCTTCGTACACGGTGACCCAGAGGTCATCAGGTCGAAAACCGAGTCCGCCCTCATCTTCTGGCAGCGTCAGGAATTCCCATGCGAACTGGATAGCTTCCTTCTTGAAATAATCTCCGAACGAGAAGTTGCCATTCATCTGGAAGAACGTGCCGTGGCGTGGCGTCTTGCCGACCTCTTCGATGTCGAGGGTACGGATGCACTTCTGCACGCTGGTAGCACGGTCGTACGGAGCCGGGACCAGCCCAGTCAGATAGGGGACGAACGGAACCATTCCGGCGACAGTAAAGAGCAGTGTCGGATCATCACTGACAAGCGATGCGGATGGAACGATCGTGTGGCCACGCTCACCAAAATAGGTCAGCCAACGTTTTTGGATTTCTGCGGTTTGCATGGGGATCCCCGGGAACTCAATGATGCGGCCCAAGGGCCCTGATGGTCTTACTTAGAACGCTGAGAGAAGTCAGCTACTGCTTCTTCGACATCCGCTACGGCGTCACGAAGCTCTGCTTCGCGTTCGCGATAGCCATCGACAACAGCACTCGTGAACTCACGTGCTTTGCTGTCAACGTCGGAGAAAAACTGCTTTCCCTCTGGCGTTTTTGCGACTTGGTGTGCTGCCACGAACCCAACGGCAATTCCAACGACGAAAAGGACTGCGCCTTTCATGATTTCTCCTTCAGATTGGGGGTAACACGAACCGTATTAGCTTAGGCGGTTTCGACGCCTCAGCGACGGCGCTTGGGGCGAAGGCTCAGGACAGCGGCCCGAACTCCGGCGCTGAAGCCTGCGATCTTAATCAACGGGCCGCCAACGGTGGCCGCGCCGAGGGCGACGAGGGCAGAAATGTTGCCCGTCGTTTCTTCCACATTGCGAGTGATGGCGTCCACGCGCGCGATTTGACGGTTAGTTTCCGAAATCGTTGTCGTGGCTTCCGTCAGCATGGGATCGAGGTTATCGCTCACCCCACGGATGGCGGTGCTGGTTTCGTCAAAGACCTTCCCCAGCTTGAGAAGAGGAACAGCGAGCAATGCCACCAGCACTGCGAACACTCCGGCTGCAATGAGCCCTGCGATATCTCCACCAGTCATGGCTACTCCCGTCAATCTGAAGAAAAGGTACAAGTACACGCTATTCGACAATCGTGCCGAACTCCGCCGTAAACCAAGAAAGGGCCGGAGCAAAAGCTCCGGCCCTTTCTTTCAGTAGTTAGCGTGCTGCGTAGTACTCAACAACGAGCTGAACTTCACAGGTCACGGGAACCTCGGCGCGCTTGGGGCGACGTACGAGACGTGCCTGCAGCTTGTCGATTTCAACTTCGAGGTAACCAGGAGTCTTAGGAAGAACATCCACGTGTCCGCCAGCTGCGGCGACCTGGAAGATTTCCATGCCTTCGCTGCGAGCCTTGACGTGCATGAGCTGTCCCGGCTTAACGCGGAACGAGGGACGGTCGACGAGCTGGCCATCAACCAAGATGTGGCGGTGAACGATCATCTGACGAGCCTGTGCGGTCGTGCGAGCGATTGCCGAACGAACGAGCAGAGCGTCGAGACGCATTTCGAGCTGCTCAACCAGGTTCTCACCGGTCAGACCAGCGGTCTTGCGAGCTTCCTCGAACTGAATCTTCAGCTGAGCTTCACGAATGCCGTACTGGGCACGCAGACGCTGCTTCTCGCGAAGACGAACAGCATAGTCACTGTCCTGCTTGCGCTTGGTGCGGCCGTGCTCACCGGGAGCATAGGGGCGCTTTTCGAGGTACTTGGCAGCCTTCGGCGTGAGGGCAATGCCCAACGCGCGCGACAGGCGAGTCTTGCTACGGGTACGTGACTTAGTAGACACAGGATCCTTTTCGATTGATTCAAGTAAGAACAATCTGGCGATCACTCGCACGCGAACGCGCGTACACAACACACCAGACGAAGTAGAGGGATGACCCTAGGGAACCTGGTCGGCTACAGACCGGTGTTCCGCGATATTCGATTTCATTGCAGCCGCGCGCCGAAACCGTATCGTTGGGACGTGTAACTCTATCACGGCAGCACCCTGCAGGCCACGACTCGCCACACCGAGCCAGAGAGCGAGTTGAGGCAGCTATTCGCCGCGAATAATCTCTCGCAGTTTCGCGAGACGGGCAGACACTTCGCGCTCGTTGCCGTTGTTCGTCGGAGTGTAATACTCGGTGCCTTTCAAGACATCGGGAAGGTACTCCTGCTTCACCACTCCAAACTCAGAATCGTGAGAGTAGCGATACCCCTTTCCGTGGCCGAGACGTTTGGCACCCGGATAGTGAGCATCGCGAAGCGGCTTGGGCACCCGGCCAATCTTGCCTGCACGCACATCGGCTATCGCGGCATCCAAAGCGGAATAGGCAGCATTCGATTTCGGGGCTGTCGCCAGATAAACAACAGCTTCGGCCAGCGGGATGCGGCCTTCGGGCATTCCGATGAGCTGCACCGCATCGGCGGCCGCTACGGCAATGACGAGCGCTTGAGGGTCGGCAACACCCACGTCTTCCGCTGCGCTAATAATCACGCGCCGCGCAATGAAACGGGGATCCTCCCCCGCTTCGATCATGCGTGCCAAGTAATGGAGCGCGGCATCAACGTCAGAACCACGCACAGACTTAATGAAGGCGCTGATCACGTCGTAGTGTTCATCACCGTTTCTGTCGTAACGCAATAGGGCGCGATCAACAGCATTCGCGACATGTTCTGCCTTCACTAGCGCTGGAGTTGCTGCGTCTTCGTCATTCGATGCAGAAACAGCGGAGGCTTCGAGCGCAGTCAGCACCCGGCGCGCATCTCCGGATGACAGTCGGATGAGGAGTGCGCGCGCTTCAGGCTCCAGCACCACCGCATCCCGAAGCCCTCGGGGGTCTGAGACCGCGCGATCGACCAAGTCCCCCAGATCGTTGTCGTCAAGCGGGTTGAGCGTCAGCAACAGGGACCGCGACAATAGCGGTGAAATCACGGAGAACGACGGATTCTCTGTCGTCGCCGCAATCAGAATGACCCAGCCGTTTTCTACCCCAGGAAGCAACGCATCCTGTTGTGCCTTAGTGAAACGGTGAATCTCATCGAGGAACAGAACCGTAGACACACCATAAAGATCGCGGGCAGTCAGCGCCTCTTCCATGGTCTGACGCACATCCTTCACGCCGGCGGTGACCGCAGAAAGCTCTACAAACTTTCGTTGAGACCCCCGTGCGATCGCCTTAGCGATTGTGGTCTTACCGGTGCCAGGCGGGCCCCACAAAATAATGGATGCCGAACCATGGCTGCCTTCGGCATCGTTTGCGAGGCTCATCAGCGGCGACCCGCGCTGCAGCAAATGTTTTTGACCGACGATCTCGTCGAGAGTCAGCGGCCGCATGCGCACGGCAAGAGGTGTTGCTCCGCTGTGCAGAGTTGCGGAAGCATCCATAGCTCAATCGTAATCGCCCGCACTGACCGTCGGCACAGTGCACCTTCATTACGTTCGGGCGTCGTGGCGTTTGGTTGAGATTCCCGGGAGACCGTAAGGTTCATTGTGGCGTTCCTACGACAGCGGCGACGTCCGCGATTCTTCAAGGAGTAATGGTGGCATCCAGCAAGAAGCATTCCCGCGAGCAACGAGAAGCTCGGGAACGACTGCGCCTCTACACTGCGCGTGCGTCAGTGCATGAACAGACCGTGGCTCGCCGCAAGCGTGACAACGTTCTCGCCGTGGGCGTCGGTCTTGTCATCATCGCGCTCGTAGCTACGGCTCAGGTCTTCTACTTCTCGGCAGGGCCGGGAACTCCAGAGCCTGCGCCGTCCTTCACTCCGGAGGCCGAAGCCACCGAACCCGGCAATGTCGGGGATGTTCCGGATCTTGCTCTCGCCGAAGCCCGCACGTGGTCTGGGGAACTTACTCTCAACGATGTCGCACTCGGCATTGAGCTCGACGGCGCAGCGGCACCACAAGCCGTGGCTTCTCTGGTCGACTCCGCGGCATCCGAATACTACGTTGGCACCGTCTGCCACCGGCTGGTCGTCACCGATAACGCAGGATTGATTCAGTGCGGTTCGCTGGACGGCACCGGCGCGAGCGACCCCGACTATGCCTACGGCCCCGTTGAAAACTCCGGAGTCGGCGGCTTCTACCCCGCAGGCACCATCGCGATGGCACGAACGGGCGACAACGCTTTCTCGAATGGCCGTCAATTCTTCATCGTCTTTGACGATGCGATCATTCCTGATGACACGGCCGGCGGCTACAGCATCGTCGGTCAGGTCACCTCTGGACTCGACGCTCTCCAATCGGAGATCGTCGCTGGCGGCATCGTTGGCGATGCCCAAGATGGGGCCCTGGTGACTGCCACAAGCATCACGGGCTTCACGATCCAATAACAGCGTCAGCGACCGTGAGTACGGTTGTCCTAAGCTTGGGTAACCCGGCAGCAACTTCCGGCATAAGCAGCAAGGTGAAGTAATTGGCTACAGAGAACCAGAACGAGTGGGGCCGCGTCGACGAGACAGGCACCGTATTCGTCCGCGAGGCGGACGGCGAACGTGCCGTCGGCCAGTACCCTGACGGAACTCCCGAAGAGGCATTGGCCTACTTCACCCGCAAGTATCACGAACTTGCTGGGCAAGTGACGTTGCTTGAACAGCGGGTCAAGAACGGCGCTCCCGCCTCTGACGTTGCGAAGGCTGTTACAGCACTCAACGAGTCGATTGCCACAGCGAACGCTGTCGGCGACCTCGCAGCACTGCTTACGCGAGTGCAGGCGCTTGGCGGTTCCGTATCGAAGCTCACAGAACAGCAAAGCGAAGAAGCGAAAGCTGCACTCACGGAGGCAATTGCTGCCCGCAACGCACTCGTTGTTGAGGCAGAGACGCTCGCTGCTGGCGATCCGGCCAAAGCGCAGTGGAAGCAAGTCACGGCTCAGATGGACGACATCTTTGCGCGCTGGAAAGCCCATCAGACTGACGGTCCTCGCCTTCCCAAGAGCGAAGCGAACGAATTGTGGAAGCGATTCCGTGCGGCGCGCAGCACAATCGACACCCACCGCCGTGCCTTCTTCGCCGAACTAGATTCCGCGCACAAGAAGGCGCGCGCAGACAAGCAAGCTCTTGTCGACGAAGCAGAGGCTCTTGCCGCGCAGGGTGCCGAGGGCATCCACACCTACCGTCGATTGCTCGATAGCTGGAAGGCCGCTGGCCGCGCGGGCAAGAAGTTTGACGACGCTCTCTGGGCGAAGTTCAAGCAGGCCGGCGACGTGCTCTACGCCGCTAAGTCAGAAGTTGATGCTCACGACAACGTCGAGTTCACCGCAAACTGGGAGTTGAAGAAAGCGCTGCTCGACGAAGCCGAGCCGCTGCTCACTGCAACTGATCGTGCGCAAGCCAAGAAGGCTCTTTTTTCGATTCAGAAGCGCTGGGATGAGATTGGCAAAGTTCCCCGCGACAAGATCAAGACCGCTGAGGAACGCCTCCGCAAGGTCGAGACTGCCGTGCGCAAGCTCGACGAGGACCACTGGCACAAGAACAACCCTGAGCGTCAAGAACGCTCAGAAGGCTTCCTAGGTCAACTCAACGAAGCGATCGCAAAGCTTGAGGCAGAACTGGCGGAAGCCCAGGCCACGGGCAATGCAAAGAAGATCGCCTCAGCCCAAGATGCGCTCGATGCCCGCAAGGCATGGTTGGGCGCTCTCAAGTAGGTCGTTGTCCACAGGTGATTAGTTCTCCACTGAATCGCTGATGTTGTCTTCGTGCGGTTGCTCGCGACCGCACGATAGACGCATGACACCACGACTCCCCCCAGTGCTCAGCGCGATCGATTTGCCGCTAGCGGAACTCCAATGCGCCGCACTCGACGGTGAACTGTTCGCTCTTGACCAGTGCTTCTGCCCGATCGATGAATTCGACACCATTCATTTACGCGCCCGTGCGCTCGGCGTCGTCTTGGATGCCCGCATAATTGCCGAACGGATGACAGCCGCCTGGGTGTGGGGCGCTGCCCTCAATCCCCCGGCTCGCCACCAGTTGTGCGTAGCCATTGGCGCCCGAACGCGACCACATCCAAGCCTGAATGCGGTGCTCCGGGAAGTCGTCATCACCGATGATGACATCGACACGGTGTCGGGCGTTAGCGTCACGTCTCGATTGCGCACGGTTTTTGACCTCGTCCGCTTTAGCGACCCATTTGGAGCCCGAGAAGAGGCTGCAGTCAGAGTGCTCATGGCCGAGGGCAAACTCGACTACGGTCAGTGCGTCGATTCGCTCAACGCGCGCCGAAACTTGCCACAAAAGCGAATCGCCCTCGCGCGCTTAGCAGCGCTACAGTCTCCCGCAGCGCTCACCTCTGCCAGCTAGCCGCTATTGACCCGATAGACGTCGTAGACAGCGTCTACGCGCCGTACGGCGTTGAGCACACGGTCGAGGTGAGTCGTGTCGCCCATCTCAAAAACAAACTTGCTAATCGCGAGGCGCGCAGTCGACGTGTTGACGGTAGCCGAAAGTATGTTGACATGGGTCTCACTGAGCACCTTGGTGATGTCAGAGAGCAGTCCAGCACGGTCGAGAGCTTCAACCTGGATTTGAACGAGGAACAAACTCTTAGACGTAGGAGCCCACTCCACTTCGATCATGCGCTCGGGCTCATCGAGAAGCGACTGCACGTTCTTGCAATCAGCGCGGTGAACCGAAACGCCAGCTCCACGAGTAACGAAGCCGACGACGTCATCGCCGGGAACGGGAGTACAGCAGCGTGCAAGCTTCACCAGAATATCCGGCGCGCCTCGCACTAGGATGCCTGAGTCTGAATGCTTGTAGGGACGCAGTTTGCCCGCAGCAGGGAAGGTGAGCTCGCCGTCGTCTTCTTCGGTTCCAGCGCTCAGAGAGCCAACAAGCTTCTCAATCACTGACTGAGTGGAAATGTGCCCTTCGCCAACAGCCGCATAGAGCGCGGATACGTCTTCGTAGCGCATGTTCGCAGCGAGCTCGGCAAAAGACTCTTGGCTCATGAGTTTTTGAAGGGGCATGTTCTGCTTGCGCATCGCTCGAGCAATGGCATCTTTGCCTTGCTCGATGGCCTCGTCTCGGCGTTCTTTTGTGAACCAGGCACGGATCTTGTTGCGCGCTCGCGTGCTCTTGACGAACCCAAGCCAGTCCTGGCTCGGTGCCGCATCGGGACTCTTCGATGTGAAGACTTCGACGGAGTCCCCGCTGTTGAGTACCGTCTCAAGCGGAACCAGACGGGCATTGACCTTGGCGCCCATGGTGCGGTGACCGATTTCCGTATGCACTGCGTAGGCAAAGTCGACAGGGGTAGCGCCAGCAGGCAGGCCGATTACCTTGCCCTGAGGAGTGAAGACGTACACCTCTTTCGCGCCAATTTCGAAGCGCAGCGACTCGAGGAACTCACTGGGATCAGAGGTCTCTGCCTGCCAGTCAGTGATGTGGGCTAACCACGCCATGTCATTGTCTGCCGGGCCTGACTCAATCGCCTTACCAGCGGCACGGTCCTTGTACTTCCAGTGTGCAGCAACACCAAACTCAGCACGGTGGTGCATCTCGTTCGTTCGAATTTGGATCTCGACGGCACGACCATCAGGTCCGATGACTGTGGTGTGAAGTGACTGATACAGGTTGAACTTGGGAGTTGCGATGTAATCCTTGAAGCGACCAGGAATCGGATTCCAGCGAGCGTGGATCGATCCGAGCACGGCGTAGCAATCGCGTACCGAGTTTACGAGCACGCGAATACCGACCAGATCATAAATCTCGTCGAACTCCCGACCCCGCAGAATCATCTTCTGATAGATCGAGTAATACTGCTTGGGCCTGCCGGCGACGGTTCCCTTGATCCGCGACGTTCTGAGGTCGTCTTTCACCGACGCGATAACCTGCTTGACAAATTCGTCACGTTGCGGGGTTCGCTTTGAGACCAGGCTTTCGATCTCGACATAGATCTTCGGGTGCAACACCGCGAACGACAGATCTTCAAGCTCGGTCTTCATCGCCTGAATACCGAGCCTGTGGGCGAGAGGAGCGTAAATTTCCAGGGTCTCCTGCGCCTTGCGCGAGGCAGACTCCCGAGGAACAAAGCCCCACGTACGGGCGTTGTGGAGGCGGTCAGCAAGCTTGATTACCAGCACGCGAATGTCTTTCGACATCGCGACGATCATCTTGCGAACTGTTTCCGCCTGAGCGCTGTCGCCGTATTTCACCTTGTCGAGCTTGGTGACGCCGTCGACGAGCATGGCGATCTCATCGCCGAACTCGAGGCGAAGCTCGTCGAGAGAATAGGCGGTGTCTTCTACCGTGTCATGCAGCAGCGCCGCGGCAATCGTCTTCTCACCGATGCCGAGCTCCGCAAGAATCTGCGCAACGGCAATCGGGTGAGTGATGTACGGCTCACCGCTCTTGCGCTTCTGGCCGTCGTGCGCCCGAAATGCTGCGGCATACGCGCGCTCGATCAGAGCAAGGTTTGCCTTGGGGTGACTCGCCTTGACGGTGCGCAGAAGCTTCTCGACCGAACCCGCCGGTTGAGCTCGCGAAAACAGACGCGGAAGAAGCGCGCGAAAAGAAGCTGATGACTGCTGCGAATCGCTCATTCCGCTCCCTCCTAGATCGATTCTAGGACGCGTTCGAGAGCAAGAAGTTCACGACCGCAACCAACCAGCGTTTTTGCTTGCGCACGAACAACCGTTCGTGCGCCCACAGTGGCTACTTGCCGCCCTTGTCTGCAGCGCGGGCAGCGGTCAGTCGCTTGGTGCGGCTAAGGATCGCTGGCTCGTTCTGGCGGAACTGGGCATAGAGCGGAGCAGCGATAAAGATCGTGGAATATGTGCCGACGACAATACCGATGAACAACGCCAGAGCGATGTCGCGCAGTGTTCCTGCGCCAAGCACGTAAGCACCGATGAACAGGATGGCAGCGACGGGCAGAGCCGCGACGACACCGGTATTGATCGAACGAACGAGAGTCTGGTTCACCGCGAGGTTCACTGATTCCGCGAACGTGCGACGCGATTCAGAGCCGTCTTCCGACGTGTTCTCTCGAATCTTGTCGAACACAACGACCGTGTCATACAGCGAGAAACCTAGGATCGTCAGGAATCCGATCACCGCCGATGGAGTGATTTCGAAACCGAAGACTCCGTATACACCAGCGGTGATCACGATGTCGTGGAGCAATGCGATCATTGCGGCGATCGACATCTTCCAGGTACGGAAGTAAATTGCCATCATGATCGCGGCGAGGGCGATGAAGACGATGAGTGCACGAAGGGCTGAACTCGTGATGTCGGCGCCCCACGAGGGGCCAACGAAGGATGCCGCCACTAGGTCATTTTCGACATCGAACGCGTTAGCAAGAGCGTCACGCACGGCGTTGGACTCGTCGGTCTCAAGCTGCTCCGTCTGAATACGGAGCGAGTTCGTCCCGACGACGGTGACCTTGGGATCAGCTTCCGCTACAACATCGATAACAGTGTCTGTGGCCAGCGTCTGGGCCTCAGCGTTAACATCTGGGTCCGAAAGCTGCTCAACCGAGTCAATTTGGAACTGTGATCCACCGGTGAACTCGATGCCGAAGACATATCCGCCACGCAGCGCCGGTACGACGATGGAAACGGCGAGCAATACCGCGGCCAGCGTGTACCAAACTTTGCGGCGGCCGATGAAGTTGATCGATACGTCGCCGGTGTAGAGGTCGTTGCCGAACTTAGAGAAGCTAGCCATCAGGAGTCCTTTCCATCTGAACTGGCATCAGAGGCAGTACCTGCCAGCTCAGCAGCTTTACGTTCAGCAATAGTCTGTCGACGCGCAGCTTCGCGGCTTGCGCCTGTCTTGTTCTTCGAGGGGGCCGGAGTGCGGAACTGTGCTCGTCCGCGATAGATCGCACCGAGCGCATTGGGGTCGAGTCCGCTCAAACGGTGACCACTCGAGAAGAACCGGGTGGTTGCGAGCAATTGAAGAACCGGGTGGGTGAACAGCACCACAACGAGTACGTCAATTACCGTCGTAATTCCCAGCGTGAGTGCGAAGCCTCGAACGTTGCCCACGGCAAGAACGAAGAGCACAACCGCAGAGAGCAGGTTGACAGCCTTGGCGGCAAAGATCGTGCGCAATGCGCGCTTCCAGCCGGCCTCTACCGCACCAGTGAGTGAACGTCCGTCACGGAGCTCATCGCGAATCCGCTCGAAGTAGACGATGAACGAGTCCGCTGTGAAACCAATAGCCACGATGAGACCCGCAACGCCAGCGAGTGAGAGGCGATAGCCATGACGCCACGACAGGTACGCGATGACCAAGTACGTGAGTACGCCGGCGACAATAAGCGATGCAACCGTCACCAAACCGAGAAGTCGATATTGGAAGAGTGAGTAGATAACAACGAGCAGAAGACCGATTAGCCCAGCGATCAATCCGGAGTTCAACTGGTTGCTACCCAGAGTTGCGGAAATATTCTCGCTGCTCTGAACTTCGAACCCGATCGGCAGTGCACCGAACTTGAGCTGGTCAGCCAGAATCTCAGCAGTCTCTTGAGTGAAGCTGCCCGAAATCTGCGGGTTTCCACCGGTGATGACACCCTGCGTAGTCGGGGCCGATATCACTTGACCATCGAGAACGATGCCGAACCGGTTGCGCGGGTCGGTCTCATCGAAACCGAAGAGGCGAGTCGTCATTTCAGCGACATCCGCAGTTCCTTCAGCGTTGAACGTCGGGAAGACGCCCCACTGGCCAGTGCTGATGCCCTGCGAGCTCGTGACAAGTCCGCTCGAGGCGTCGGTGATCGTGCTTCCTTCGACTTCGACCGGGCCGAGGATGTACTTGTACAGCCCATCGGAATCACACGTGATGAGGGCTTCGCCCGCCGGCGCGACGCTGAAGTTATCCAGCGAAGCGCAGTCAAAGTTAGTGAATTCATCGAACAACGCCTCAGTAATCCAATTGAGGTCGCTGGCATCGGTAGGTGCTGCCGTTGGGGTCGTCGCGAGCGTCGGCTCAGGAGTCGGCGTCGCAGTTTCACCATCAGGTGTAGCGGTGTCGGTAGGCTCCGGAGTTTCGGTCGCCGTCGACGTTGCCGCAACATCCGTGTACAGAACCGGACGGAACTCGAGCTTTGCCGACGATTGGATGCGCTTCAGCGTCTCTTCGTCAGGAACGCCTGGGATCGAGACCACTACGTTGCTAGCACCTTGAGTGGTGACCTCTGCCTCGGCAACACCACTGGCGTCGACCCGATCACGAATGATCGACACAGCCTGTGTCAGCTGCTCGCCAGTGACCGTCTGACCACTCTCGAGCTGAGGAGCGAGAACGATTTGCGTTCCGCCCTCAAGGTCAAGCGCAAGTTTCGGGGCCCAGGAGGCCGCACCGAACATGGAGCCAGCACCGATCAAAACGGCGAGCCCCACCGTGAGTGCTGTGAGCCAGACGATGGCTCGCCACGCGTTTTTCACAGGGGTTGTTCTTGCCACCTATTTGACTCAGCTTTCTTGACAGAGCAGTGCAGGATCGCACGCCGTTGGACAGTCGCCCCCGGGGAGGACGACTCTCAACACTAGTGGGTTACTGGAACTCGTTCTTCTACTTAGACGACTTGTCGTCTTTAGAGTCGGAAAGCTCGCCGAACTCCGGGTCAGTCTCGGACACAGCAGCTTCGCCAGCGGCTTCGCGCTCTGCTGCTTCGCGGTTAGCGATTTCCATCGCTTCTTCAACCGAACGAGGTGAACCATCTTCGACGGCGTCTTCAGCGACAACCTTCGCAAGAGTCTGGCTGTGGACCTTGACGATAACGCCCTTGCTGATTTCGATCTCAGCTTCGTTCTTGACAGTGTCCATCGTGATGAGAGTTCCGAAGAGACCGAAGTTGGTCATGACCTCGACGCCAGGAATCATCTGCTCACGCAGTTCTTCCATCTGAGCTTTGCGCTTACGGCTGTTGCGGAACATGAAGAAGATGAGCACGCCGAGGATGGCGAGCATCGCAATAGAAAGAGGATCCATGAGGTACCTTTCGGTGGTCTGTGGGCCTGGCGCTCAAGCTGATGCGCGTGTTAAGCCAGTAAAACTATAGTTCATCGCTGAACAGCGACGAATTCCTGTCAGCCATTCCAAAATGTTCCCACGCCGCGCGCGTTGCCACTCGGCCTCGCGGGGTGCGAGACAACAAGCCGATCCGAACGAGGAATGGCTCGACAACGGATTCGACTGTCTCCGCTTCTTCACCGACAGAGACAGCCAACGTGCTGAGACCGACTGGTCCCCCGTCGAAACGGCTGAGGACCGTGTGCATGACGGCGCGGTCAAGGCGATCGAGACCACGTTCGTCAACGTCGTAGAGTTCGAGCGCCGCACGGACCGCATCCGTGCTGGCGGGAATACCGTTAACAAGCGCGTAGTCGCGAACCCGGCGTAGCAAACGATTGGCGATTCGAGGTGTGCCGCGACAGCGCCCGGCGATCTCTGCAATCGCCTCTTTGTCGATATCCAGCTCCAACATCGTCGCAGCTCGAGCCAGCACTCGCTCAAGTTCGCCCTCGTCATAAAACTCGAGGTGGGCTGTAAAACCGAAACGGTCGCGCAACGGGTTCGGCAAAAGGCCCGAACGCGTCGTGGCACCGACCAGAGTAAAGGGCGCGATATCGAGCGGGATGGATGTGGCTCCCGCTCCCTTGCCCACCATGATGTCGATGCGGAAGTCTTCCATCGCGAGGTAGAGCATCTCCTCTGCGGAGCGTGCCATGCGGTGGATCTCGTCAATGAACAGTACTTCGCCGGGAAGCAACGACGACAGTACCGCCGCCAAGTCACCAGCATGTTGAATAGCCGGGCCACTTGACATGCGCAACGGGCGATCACTCTCGTGAGCGACGATCATGGCCAATGTGGTCTTGCCGAGCCCAGGAGGACCGGCGAGAAGAATATGGTCTGCCGTGCGATTCTGCATCGCAGCCGCCCGCAAGAGCAACTGCAGCTGACCGCGGACCTTCGTTTGGCCGACAAACTCGTCGAGAGATTTCGGGCGGAGGGCACCCTCGAACGCAAGTTCGGCATCCGACTCGACGCCTGAAGTCACGACGTCATCGTTCTCCGCCATCAGAGACCCGCCTTGCCGGTCTGCGAGCCAACAAGCAGCAGGGCGCGGCGCAGAATGGCCTGCACATCACTCTGCTCCGACTCGTCGGCATCCTGAACCGCGCGTTCAGCTGCGGGTTGAGCGAGCTTCTCGGCCCAGCCCAAGCCTTGAAGGGCCAATGACACTTGTTCGGACACAGACGTAGAGCGCGGTGCTGCAGCGGTGGGCCGATGCGCAGAAACAATGAGCTTGCCGGCAAGGTTCAACACGATGAGCTTGGCAGTCTTGGGGCCGATACCCGATACCTTGCGGAACGCGGAGTCGTTTTCTTCAGCGACAGCTCGCGCGACATCGTCAGGGGTCAGAGCGGCGAGAACACCCATCGCGCTCTTCGGCCCCACACCGGTGACGCCGCGCAATAAGTTGAACACGTCTAACTCGTCGGTGGTGCGGAAACCATAGAGCGCTAGATCGTCTTCCCGCACAATCAGCGCTGTATTGAGTTGGGCTTCAGCGCCCACCCGCACGGACAGGGCATGTTCGGGAGTCACGCTCACACTCAGGCCAACTCCCCCGACCTCAACAACCAGCGAAGTTCCGACCGCGGCGAGAACGGTGCCACGAAGGGAAGAAATCATAGGTTCAGCCTACGAGCACCCGCTGACTTCTCTGCTGACCGCCACGCCTCCTGAGCAGGGGTGAGCCCGGTTGAGCGTGACGATTCCGCTGGTGCGCCTGCCGCTCCGCTTCGTGCTGCGACGGGTGCTGCTGTGAATCCGGGGCCACTCTTCCAGGCACCGCAGATCGCCAACGCACACGCATCAGCGGCATCCGCTGGCTTGGGTGCTTCAGCGAGACCGAGCACGCGCGCCACCATGGCGCCCACTTGCTTCTTCTCCGCACCGCCATAGCCCGTAATGGCAAGCTTCACTTCGGTAGGTGTATGCAACGTCACCGGGATGCCGTGACGTGCGGCGACATACATCGCGACGCCACTGGCCTGGGCCGTGCCCATCACCGTGCTCACATTGTTTTGGGCGAAGACTCGCTCAAGCGCGAGCTGCTGTGGAGCGAACTCGGCAATGATGGCGTCAATACCGTCACCAATCTCGCGCAACCGCTCTTCCAATGCCATTGCTGGCGGAGTGCGGACTACACCGACGTACACCAAAGTCGCACGACGATTGGGCGCAACATCGACCACACCGATGCCGCACCGCGTGAGCCCGGGATCGATCCCGATCACACGCAGCGTCATCGACTAGTCCTCGTCAAGCTCGGCTTGAACCTCAGGCGTGATGTCAAAGTTGGAGTAGATGTTCTGAACGTCGTCGGACTCTTCAAGCGCATCGATCAGCTTGAAAACCTTGCGGGCAGTATCGGCGTCGACTTCGACCTTGACATTCGGAACGAACTCGGCTTCCGAGGCGTCATAGTCGATGCCAGCCTCTTGAAGCGCGTTACGCGACTCAACCAGGTGAGCTGTATCGGTGATGACCTCGAAGCCTTCGCCATGGTTCATGACTTCTTCAGCACCAGCGTCGAGCACTGCCATGAGAATGTCGTCTTCGGTGACGCCCTCAGTCTTGGTGATCGAGATGACGCCCTTGCGTTCAAAGTTGTACGCAACGCTGCCGGGATCGGCCAACGAGCCACCGTTGCGGCTCATGATCGTGCGAACATCGGCTGCCGCGCGGTTCTTGTTGTCGGTAAGACATTCAACCAGGAGAGCAACACCGTTGGGACCGTAGCCCTCGTACATGATGTTGAGGTACTCGATGGCGTCGCCAAGCTGGCCGGAGCCACGCTTGACCGCACGATCGATGTTGTCATTGGGAACCGACGTTTTTTTAGCCTTTTGAATGGCGTCGACAAGAGTCGGGTTGCCCGCAAGGTCTGCTCCGCCAATCTTGGCGGCGACCTCGATATTCTTGATCAATTTCGCGAATGACTTCGCGCGGCGAGAATCAGTAATCGCCTTCTTGTGCTTGGTAGTTGCCCATTTAGAATGCCCTGACATGACGGCTATTCTATCTGGCCTCGCGAGGTCCCGCGTGCGCGAATCCCCGCGCTAGGCCTGATCAAGCCTCGTGCGCACGCCGACGTCGTTCAGTTGAAGCTGGGCGAGCCGAGCGACAGTGGTGGCGTTCCCTGCCCTCCACTCGGCAGCCGGATCAGCGGAAACCTGAGATAACGCGGTCAAATTCTGAGAAGCCAGTGCGCGAAGCGCGAGCAAATCGGTGCCGCCCGGCGTTGCGAGAAGTCTCTTGGCCTCATCCGCTCGCACCGCAAAACGGATCCGTGGCAACAACCACACGAGCAGTATCAGCACAACCGGAACCACAGCGATGAAGACGCCAACCAGAGTTGCCGCAGCCAGAACCGTCTCCTGCTGACTCCGCCCCGCCGCCTCTAGCGCAGCCCCGGCATCACTCGCCCCATCGAAAGGAGCGCGGATGCCCGATCCAATCAGCGGAACAGCACCGAGGGTGTCTCCCAGCTCGACCATCGTCGACCGGAAGCCTGCCCCGGCATCCTGCATCTGAGCGCCGAGCTCTCGGAACGCTGCAATGAGTTGGTAAACCCAACTGCCGATCACAATCCAGAGAACAATGAATGCTAGCGAGAACACATCGGCCGTAATCTGGCGAGCTCTGCGGGCGGGAAGGTCTGCGTACAGTTGCATTCCCCCATGATGCAGGAACTATGGCTTAGCGCGTACGCGAGAAACGAAGTACTCGTGAAAACGGGTATCTCCCGTGATCTCCGGATGAAAGGAGGTACCGAGAAGGTTTCCCTGTTCGACAGCCACAATCCGCCCATCGTCAAGCGTTGCGATTGCTCGCGCGCTCGCGCCAACGGATTCGACAACAGGAGCCCGAATGAAGATGGCGTGAACGGGCACGTCACCCAACTCCGGCACATGGATGTCCGTCTCGAAGGAGTCAGTCTGTGACCCGAACGCGTTACGGCGCACCACGACATCCAGCCCACCAAAAGACCGTTGCCCGTCGATCGAATCGAGCACAGTATCTGCCAGCATGATCAGCCCCGCACACGTGCCATAGACCGGAAGTCCGCCCGCAATCGCTTCGCGTATCGGGTCATACAGCCCATAGAGACGAGAGAGCTTGTCGATCACGCTCGACTCTCCGCCGGGAATGATGAGTCCAGCAATATGCTCAAGCTGCTGAGCGGTCTTGACCGCGATTGCGGTTTCGCCCAGCAGTTCGAGCACAGCGAGGTGCTCACGGAAGTCACCCTGGAGAGCTAATACTCCGATAGGGAGCTGATCGACCGTGTGACTACCAGCCACGCTCAGAGAGACGGTGGGGAGCAGCAAGGTCAGACACGTTGATGCCAACCATGGCCTCGCCGAGTCCGCGCGAGGCAGCAGCAATAACGCTCGGGTCATCGAAGAAGGTCGTCGCCTTCACGATTGCGGCCGCGCGCTGCGCCGGGTTGCCCGACTTGAAGATTCCGGACCCGACGAAGACTCCATCGGCACCGAGTTGCATCATCAGAGCAGCATCGGCGGGAGTTGCCACGCCGCCGGCCGTGAAGAGTACAACGGGAAGCTTTCCCGTCTCCGCGATTTCGCGCACGAGCTCATAGGGGGCCTGAAGTTCCTTAGCCGCAACGTACAGTTCGTCAGCTGACTTCGAGCGCAGTTCATTGATCTGGCCCTTGATGGTGCGGATGTGCTTGGTCGCCTCAGAAACGTCGCCCGTGCCCGCCTCGCCCTTTGATCGGATCATCGCAGCACCCTCGGTGATGCGACGAAGCGCCTCGCCAAGGTTGGTTGCGCCACAGACGAAGGGAACGTCGAAGTTCCACTTATCGATGTGGTTGACGTAGTCTGCGGGGCTCAGCACCTCGGACTCGTCGATGTAGTCGACCTTGAGCGCCTGAAGAACCTGAGCTTCAACGAAGTGTCCGATTCGGGCCTTGGCCATAACGGGGATTGAAACTGCGTCAATGATGCCGTCGATGAGGTCGGGGTCACTCATGCGAGCTACTCCACCCTGCGAACGGATGTCGGCAGGAACGCGCTCGAGGGCCATGACGGCAACAGCGCCGGCATCCTCAGCGATCTTTGCCTGCTCAGCGTTGACGACATCCATGATGACGCCACCCTTAAGCATTTCTGCCAGTCCGCGCTTAACGCGGCTCGTACCGGATTCGTTGGATGAAGTGTTCTCGCTCATAGCTACAACGCTAAGACCGGAGCCCTCAAAAGAATGCAGCCAATTTGAACTCAGTGGTTCGTCGGCCAGGCCTTCGCCAGTTCTTCGCGAACCTCACCAAGCAGCCGAGGAATGGCCTTCGTTCCGGCCACAATCGGGAAGAAGTTCGAGTCAGTTGCCCACCGCGGAACAACATGCTGATGCAGGTGATTAGCGATACCGGCGCCCGCTAGCGCACCCTGATTCATCCCGATATTGAAACCGTGAGCCTTCGACGTTTCGCGGAGCACTCGCATCGCTGTCTGAGTGAGCGACGCGATCTCTGCCGTCTCCTCATCCGTCGCTTCGTCGTACAAGGGCACGTGCCGATAGGGGCACACCAAGAGGTGGCCACTGTTATAGGGGAAGAGGTTGAGCAGAACGAAAGCGTGCTCACCGCGCGCGACGATCAGCGCTTTCTCGTCGTCAAGCGTCGGCGCAACGCAGAAGGGGCAGTCGTCCTTGTCAGGCTGCGACTGATCCATGATGTATGCGATGCGGTGCGGTGTCCACAGCCGCTGGAAGGCATCGGGAACCGCAGCGAAGTCAGCACTCGACTCCCCCGCAGGCAATTCCGAACCGTCGTAATCCTGCACGAACTAAACCTGCGCTCGGGTCGCGATCGCCTCAGTGATGCGCGCGACAGCATCAGCAATCGGGATGCCATTCTCCTGAGTTCCATCACGGAAACGGAAGCTCACTGAACCCGCAGCCTGATCCTGTTCGCCAGCAATGAGCTGGAACGGAATCTTCGATTTGGTGTGAGTGCGGATCTTCTTTTGCATCCGCTCACTCGAGGCATCAAGCTCAGCGCGAACACCGAGCGCTGTGAGCTGATCGATCACGCCGCCCAAGTATTCCTCGTAGGCCTCAGCAACGGGGATGCCGACAACCTGGACCGGCGACAGCCAGACCGGGAATGCTCCGGCATAGTGCTCAGTGAGCACACCGAAGAAGCGCTCGATCGAACCGAACAGCGCACGGTGGATCATCACCGGGCGCTGGCGTGAACCATCCGCAGCGGTGTATTCCAGTTCGAAGCGCTCAGGAAGGTTGAAGTCGAGCTGCACCGTGGACATTTGCCACGTGCGGCCGATAGCGTCTCGAGCCTGAACCGAAATTTTCGGGCCGTAGAACGCCGCCCCACCCGGGTCAGGAACAAGTTCTAGACCGGATTCGGCTGCAACCTCAGCAAGGGTCTGCGTCGCTTCGTCCCACACGTCGTCATCGCCGACATACTTCTCTGGATCCTTCGTCGACAGCTCAAGGTAGAAGTCGGTCAGGCCGTAGTCACGCAGCAAGGAAAGAACGAAGTTGAGGGTGTTCGTGAGCTCCTCCTTCATCCCCTCCTTCGTGGTGAAAATGTGCGCGTCGTCCATCGTGAGGCCACGAACTCGCGTGAGGCCGTGAATGACGCCGGATTTTTCGTTGCGGTAAACCGTGCCGAACTCGAAGAGGCGCATCGGAAGATCGCGGTACGAGCGTCCGCTCGACTTGTAAATCAGGATGTGCATCGGGCAGTTCATGGGCTTGAGGTAGTAATCGGCGCCCTGGCGAGTGATCTCGCCCTCTTCGTTGCGCCCCTCATCGAGGTGCATCGGTGGGAACATGCCGTCCTTGTACCAGCCCAAGTGACCGGAGGTCTCGAACAGAGCCGCCTTGGTGATGTGAGGAGTATTAACGAACGAGTAGCCCTCTTGCAAGTGACGACGGCGCGAATAGTCCTCCATCTCGTGACGGATGATTCCGCCCTTGGGGTGGAAGACAGCAAGACCAGAACCGATTTCGTCTGGAAAAGAGAATAGGTCTAGCTCAGCACCAAGCTTGCGGTGGTCGCGCTTGAGCGCTTCCTCTTGACGAGCTTGGTACTCACGAAGCTCGTCCTTGGTCGGCCACGCCGTGCCATACACACGCTGAAGCTGCTTGTTCTTCTCCGAACCGCGCCAATATGCGGCCGCGGTACGTGTGAGCGACCAACCGTTGCCAATCATGCGAGTGTTCGGCAGGTGCGGCCCGCGGCACAGGTCTTTCCAGTAAACCTCGCCGGTCTTGCCGTCGACGTTGTCATAAATGGTGAGCTCGGCGCCGCCGACCTCGACTGACTCATTGTCAGCGTCAGCATCGCCCTCGGCTACGGCGCCCTTGAGGCCAATCAGTTCGAGCTTGTACGGCTCGTTGGCGAGCTCTTCACGAGCTTCAGCCTCCGTCACAACACGACGCTGAAAACGTTGACCCTGACGGATGATGCGATCCATCGCCTTGGTGATCGCTTTGAGATCCTCGGGCGTGAACGGCTCCTCGACGTCAAAGTCGTAGTAGAAACCATCGGTCACGGGTGGACCAATACCAAGCTTCGCTTCGGGGTTGATCGTCTGAACCGCCTGTGCCGCGACGTGCGCCGCCGAATGGCGAAGGATGTTGAGCCCGTCAGGCGAGTCGATAGTGACCGCCTCGACCTCATCCGTGTCGGTCACCGTCGAGGCAAGGTCTTTCAGCTCACCGTTGACGCGCATGGCGACGACGTTGCGGTCGGTAAATAGGTCGAATCCAGTCTTACTCACACAACAACTTTAGCCGCGATACCGACAACTCCGCGTCACTCAATGCGCTAGCCACCAAAGATCTGGCTCGCCCACAGAGCAAGTGCCGTACTGGTGAGCGCGTTGGCCCACCCAATCAGGAGTTGCAGCACCCCCACGAGCGAGATCATTAGCGTTCCCCGGGCGCTGCGAGCCGTAGGAATGAGGGCGATAGCAAGAAGTGTCATCGCCATGAAAATATTTCCGGTCGAGCCGTCAGGCAAGAGCCCGAGGGCGAACCCGACGATAAAGGCCGCGAAGACAAGGGTCGAAATAATGATCGCGCCCGGCCTGCGAACGATGAGCGCAACCAGCCACGCACTGACAAGTGGTGCGATCACGAAGAAGCCTTCAACAGTGCTGAAGAACTGGCCAACGATAACGAGTCGATCGCCGAATCCAATAAAGGCCGATTGCGTTGCCCCGGCAAATGGACGTCCGAGAAACAGAGCGTTGAGCACGGCGAGTGAAATGAGCGCAGACGCAGCAGGATAAAGGATGACGAGCGCATTCGCCCGTCGAGCGCCAAACACTCCCGCGCGACGATGGCGAAGGATGGGCGCGGAGAGGGCCGCAGCGGTGACGTAAACGAGTGCTGTCACATCGGTGAGAACGGCAACCATGAAGTAGATTCCGACCCGAAAACCGGACTCTGTGTTACCCCACGCCACAAATCTCACGATGTGTGACATCCCGAGGCCGAAGAGAATAAGCCCCAAGAACGCAGCATAGTTTTGAGTCGCGTTGTAGAAAAAGAGCGGGTTGAGCGCGAGCGCCATCATCAGGATCACGATCGTGGATCGCGCGAAGCGCCGCTGCACCATGATCTCGATGAGCTTCTGCAAGAAGACTCCGGCGCTCAGCGCTCCGATGATCGAGAGCGTCAGCGCCCCACCAGGTACAAAAGCTGCCAGCAGGGTGCTGATAGGCGGGAAAATATCTCCCAGCCATTGGGCGTCTGCTCGCTGCCAATCTATCTGGGTTGCTCGCGCAACAAGGGTGGCGTTGGGCGAGTCTGTCGCTCCAAGCGCTGAAACGACGAGCGCAAAGATGACATAGGGAAGCGCGAAGACCCCACGGAGCATCCACCGTCGAGGAGTGCGCCGCGGCCAGACATCGAGGCGAGTGCGTGGCGGGCGGGTCGCGATACGTAGCGCCCGCGTATTCGTCAGCGGCTCACTCATGATTGGTCTGGCTTGTCAGGCCATGCTCCGTCTTCTCCCAGTAGTGCGGTTTCGTGATGAGCTGCCAGAGCGCCTTGTAGGACGCAATCGAGTGCAAAATCCAATACAAGGGATTCAGCAGCGCCCAGGGAACAAGGGCGAATGTTCCCCGTTTGTACGGCCCCATCATCGACAAATACACCATGATCGAGCTGCCGATGATGAAGTTGAGAAAGCACACCCAGAGCAACCACACGGGAAAGAACTGCCCCACAAATTCTGTAGGCAGAACAAGAGACAGAACCGTGAGCACGTAGAACGGCAGCACCCCTAAAAAGGTGGCTGGCGTGCCGGCGATAAGCAGGACGAAGCTACAGAATCGCCAGAACCCGATCTCTCGCATGAGTGCCACCGGCCGACGCGCATGCACGAGGGTGGTCTGCATGTACCCCTTGATCCACCGACTGCGCTGCCGTATGAAGTTGGGAATGGACTTGTTGGCCTCTTCCATCGTTGCCGAGTTCACGACACCGACGCGATAGCCGAGCGCACTGGCACGGATGCCCAAATCGGCGTCTTCGGTGACGTTGTACGGGTCCCATCCCCCGAGGCTCTTGAGAGCCTCCGTGCGGAAATGGTTCGAAGTGCCGCCAAGCGGGATAGGTAAATCGAGCGAATCGAGGCCGGACAACATGTAGTCGAACCAGTAGCCATACTCGAGCGAGAACATCCGGGTCAACACGTTTTCGCTGGCATTGAAATAGTTCAACGCTGCCTGAACGCACACCGTCTTCTCGCCGCCGCGCTGGAACGAAATATAGGCCTTTTTGAGCTGGTCAGGCTCAGGCGTGTCTTCTGCATCGAAAATAACTAGGTAGTCGCCCGTTGCGAAGAACAAACCAACGTTGCAGGCCCGCGGTTTGGTCTGCGGGTGCCCGGCAGGAATAGTGATGATCTGAAAGTGATCGGGTGGAGAGCTCGCCTCGAACGCCGCTCGTGTTTCATCGTCAGATTCCTCGATCAAGACAAAGACCTCAAGCCGGTTAGTCGGCCAATCGATATCCCCTAGGTTCCTGACCAGCTGGGCGACGATGTTTGCTTCTTTGAAAACCGGCACGAGCACTGTATAGCGCGGCAGGTCGTCGTCATTAAGCGCTTCGACTTCACGAGCAGACACCCGCTCGACGAGATCGAACCGCGCTCCGCGCAAGGAAATAAAGAACTTGAAGGCTGTGCCTGCGAGAAATACCAGGCTGGTGATCGCGATGAGGGTAATCACCGTTGTTACCGGCCAGAGCACCAGAGCGATCACAAAGACGATAAGCAGTATGAGCAAACCGATCTTCTGGCCGCGGGACGCAACAGTTCTCGCCGACAACACCGGATTGCGGTTCCACAATTCATTCGCGGCCTGATCGGCAATCAGCGGCCCAAAGACATCAAGAATGGTGTGCCAGATTTGGGCGGATGTCGCCGCCACAAAGACAACGTCTCGCCCGAGCGCATCAGCGATTCTTTCGCTGCGTTCTTCGTCCGGAACCCGAGCGGTCGCGACGAGGGCTCGGCCGTCTGGCAACTCGCGGAGAGGCATCCAGTTTTCGGCAATGTACAGCTGCCCGCTCCACCGGCGAGCGAAGTCACCATCGACGTCAGACATGGTGGCACGATCAATGCCCCAGACGCGGGAGATCACATCCACCAACGTGGCGTCGTCGAGGTGCCCACGGCTAGCGAGAGTTTGGTCGATGTGAACGCCGGAGCGTGCTTTGACTGCGCGGGCTTCAGCAATTTGGCTGCGGGTCGCCAGTCCTTCGTCGAGCAGGAGCTTCACAAAGGCTTCACTCTGGCGCGACGGTTCCCCGATTTTCCCCATGGCCCTATCGTCGCGCACTCTCATGCCGCGGGGAGGGAGCCACGCTGACTTCGCGTGGGCCATTGGCTTTCGCACACGTGCGCGCTAGGGAGTTAAAAGCAGAAGCCCCGGCGAACCGGGGCTTCATCTGTGAGCGATACTGGGATCGAACCAGCGACCTCTTCCGTGTCAGGGAAGCGCGCTACCGCTGCGCCAATCGCTCATGCTATTTAGTTACATAAAACACTCGTTACGAGGTGGAGACGGGATTTGAACCCGCGTATACGGCTTTGCAGGCCGCTGCCTCGCCTCTCGGCCACTCCACCGCACATGGAAAGTGCCAGCGAGGCTGACACTTCCCACTTGAGCGGATGACGAGATTCGAACTCGCGACCCTAACCTTGGCAAGGTTATGCGCTACCACTGCGCCACATCCGCATTTACAAGCTATTCGGTTACCCGTTTTCGCGTGCTAGATGACTGTATACGAAGAGTGCGTGAACTTCCAATTCGGCGGCGAGCGTGTCGTCAAGATATGCGAAGATTGCTCTGCGGGCGATTGGCGCAGTTGGTAGCGCGCTTCCTTCACACGGAAGAGGTCATCGGTTCGAGTCCGGTATCGCCCACTGAAATTTAGACCGTCTGAACAGCTCACAAGCCTGTTCTCGCGGGAGAGTCGACTCTGTTTGGCCAAGTAGCCTTGGCTACATGACTACGCTTTCGCCGAAACGCCCGTCGGCCATCCGCGAGTTCTTCGTTGGTGCGAGTTTTTTGTTTCGAGGTTTTCGGACATGGATTAGCGCGCCTCGCCTCATGGTCCTGGGAATGGTTCCAGCCGCAATTGTTGGTGTGGTCGCTATTGCTGTGCTCGCGACTCTGTTCGCGAACATCCAAACGGTGGCCGCATTTATTACGCCATTCGCCAACGACTGGAGCGAGCTTGCGAAGGGGGCAACTCAGTTCGCCGCGGGCTTGGCGGTGGTGCTCGCCAGCATCCTGCTCGTAGTCAACACCTACACAACCGCGACGTTGATGGTGGGTGATGCGTTCTACCGCAAAATTTCGGCCCACGTGGATGCGGTCTACGGCGCTCCCCCGGCACAGCAGCCGCTGGGTTTTTGGAAGGACTTTCGCCGGGGCATCGGTGAAGGTATTCGCGTACTGATTCCGACAGTCGGGTTGGCCATTCTCGTTCTCGTCCTCGGCTTTATCCCGGTGGTGGGCAGCATCGTTGCTGCTACCGCTGGCGCGCTGCTCGGCGGCTGGCTTCTCGTCGTCGAACTGGGCAACATCCCTTTTGAGGCTCGTGGATTGCATCTCACTGCTCGGCTCCGCGCCCTTCGCGGCAGTCGCGCCCGGGCGGTCGGGTTCGGGGCTGCTACCTATCTGGTATTTCTTATTCCCTTCGGCGCGGTGGTCGCGATGCCTGCAGCACTCGCCGGGGCAACGCTGCTGACTCGTTCAGTGCGAGGAGAGGATGCGCGGCCGGGGGCCCTCGACAACGCTCCTGATCCTTCCGAGCAGCCACCAGAAGACTGACGACACCACGAACGCATAGCTTGCTGTGGCAACGACGCTCAAAAACTGCTGCTCGACGATGTAGGTCTGACCGGTGAATAAGAATCCCGACCCGGTCGCGAGAACGCCGAGCGAAACCACTCCGATGCTCCCGCCCATCAAATGGGCATTGACGAGAAAGCGAAGCTGATTGCCCAGGGGAGATCCTTTTCGAACGGTAAAGGCGCAGGCCACGGCACCGGCGATCAACCCCGCAACTGCTGCGGATACCGGAGTGAACAGCGGCGCACCTGCGGTAACGGCGATCAAGCCGCTTACACCGCCACCGGCGAGTGACTTCAGCCCAACCACTCCATGGTTGATCAGCTGCACCGTTACCCAGCCGATCACGCCAAATACCGCGCTCACGGCTCCGTTTGTGAGGATGAGGCCTACAACGTCGTCGAGGGCAAATTCGGCCCCTACGAGCCACAGCAGCCACGACAGGACAACTCCGACGAGGGCGATGACCCCGACTGGCGCCGGGAGCGTCATTCGGGCGCCCCTGATGAGCGAGTGACGTTCTACCACCAGCACCGCGAGCATGCTCGCCCCAACCGCAACACTCATGACGAGCGCACCGCCGTGGTCGATGGGGTTCAATCCCAACGGCGTCGTCGTTCCGAAGGGCTCAAACGTTCGCACGGCGATGGGCACATAGACGCCGACTGCCCACACACAGCTATACGCGATACTTCGAACGAGTGACGCCCCTGAGCTTCGGGACACGAGCGTCACCAGAAGGCAACACACAGCGCCGAGAGCCCCCAGCGACGGCATCATGACAAAACGCAGGCTCAGCCCCATTGCGGGAACGATCAATGCCCAGGCCAGAGCACCTGGAATCGCGCAAGCGAGCGACTCCAGAACGAGCCTCCGCCATTTCACAGCCGGCAGCGTGCTTGAGTACAGCACGAGTAGGGAGAACAGCAGTGTCACGAGCGCGACCACGCCTATAGTTGCCGTCGCTACGTCTCCCACCAACGTCAGCCTCCCCAGCCCTCTAGATCCCGCTCAGACACCCCGCACACTGCCAGGATCACCGAGCGCCTAGCCAGTACTGCGAATCGTACTAGGCGTTGTTAGAAGTGAGGGCGATGAGGCGGGAAACTGCTCGGAGATACTTCTTGCTGTATCCCCCATCAAGCATGTCGTCAGGGAATACCGCATCGAGCGGAGTGCCCTCGGCGTAAACCGGGATCTGGGCGTCGTAGAGCCGATCCACAAAAGCCACAAATCGCAGTGCATCTGTCTGGTTGGTGAACTCGTGCACGCCGGTCAAGGCAATCGCGTCGACGCCTTCGATGAGCTTGACGTAACGCGAAGGATGCACGCCAGCCAAGTGCTTGAGCACTCCGTCGAAGGAGTCGAGGGTTACGACCCCCTGCACAGCGGAAATTGCGGCGGCCGCATCATCCACCGCAATCGCATGTGCACCGGTGTCACGTCGGCGGTAATCGAGACCATCAATTCGGATCGTTTCGAATTTGGCAGAGAGAGAGTCGATCTCTCGCAAAAAGTCTTGGGCGGCGAATCTGCCCTCTCCCAAGGCGTTGGGAGGAGTGTTTGATGTCGCCGCGATTTTTGTTCCCGATGCGACCAGTTCCGAGAGCAACCGCGAAATAAGGCGGGTGTCGCCGGGATCGTCAAGCTCGAACTCATCAATGCAGACAAGAGTCGCACCCTTGAGGAGTTGCACTGCAGGCGCGTAGCCGACCGCGCCAACGAGAGCGGTGTATTCGATGAAGGTTCCGAAGTACTTGCGGCCAGCGGTCTGGTGCCACAGCGCAGCCAACAAATGAGTCTTGCCAACGCCAAATCCGCCATCGAGGTACACGCCCGGCTTCGCCACCGGCGCCTTCTTGCGAGAGAAGAGCTTGGCCTTCTGCGCACTAGTGAGAAAGTGGCGCATTGCTGCTACGGCAGCACCCTGTGACGGGTAGTCCCGGTCGGGGCGGTACGACTCCAAAGTCGCGCCGGTGAACTGGCGCGGAGGCACAAGTTCGGCAAGCATCTGCGCTCCGGTCAACGACGGGATACGATCGACTAGACGCTCAGGAGTCGTAGGCGCAGTAGCGCTCATTCTCAGCCTCGGTTATTTTTCGCAGTCTTACGGCAACGCGGTGTAATCAGCGGCGAATGCGTAATTTCTTGGGCAAGGGACCCATCAAGCTTAGTTTGAAGCCCGCACCAGTTTTTCCACCCACAATCGGAGGTAGCTATGACTATCGAACACGACCCAGCCCCGCAATTTGCTGAGTTCTCGCACCCGGAACGATTGGTCACTGCAGACTGGCTTGAAGAAAGACTCGGCAAGCCAGGGCTCGTTGTCGTCGAGTCCGACGAAGACGTACTGCTCTACGAAACCGGACACATTCGCACTGCTGTCAAGATCGACTGGCACACCGACCTCAATGACCCGGTGACTCGCGATTACATCAATGGCAAAGAGTTTGCCGAACTCATGTCACGCAGCGGGATTGCGCGCGACACGACTGTGGTCATTTATGGCGACAAGACCAACTGGTGGGCGGCCTACGCTCTCTGGGTCTTCACCTTGTTCGGCCACGAAGACGTACGCCTCATGGATGGTGGCCGCGCCAAGTGGGAAGCGGATGGTCGTGAATACACCCTCGAAGTTCCCACTCCGACGCCCACCGAGTACCCCATCATCGAGCGCGATGACTCAGTTATTCGTGCGTTCCGCGACGACGTGCTGACCCACTTGGGAAACCCACTGATCGATGTCCGCTCCCCCGAGGAGTACAGCGGCGAACGCACAAGCGCTCCCGCGTATCCCGAAGAAGGCGCCCTGCGTGCCGGTCACATCCCGAGCGCGCAGAGCGTGCCGTGGTCAAAGGCAGTTGCAGAAGACGGAACTTTCCGTCCACTCGATGAGCTCAACGCGATCTATCGTGAGGGCGCTGGTCTCAAAAATGGCGACCAAGTAGTGGCCTATTGCCGCATCGGCGAGCGTTCGAGCCACACCTGGTTCGTTCTGAACTACCTGATGGGCTTCGAGAACGTGCGCAACTACGACGGTTCGTGGACCGAGTGGGGCTCCTTGGTTGCTGTACCGATCACGGTCGGCACTGAACCTGGCGACGTTCCGTCCCGTTAGACTAAAGCGGTGAGTGAGCAGCAGATCCCATCCCAGTTGGCCGAAATTCGTGACGACTTTCTGGGGCTCGAACTACGGGATCGGCTGCAGCTCCTGCTGGAGTTCGCGAACGAGCTTCCGGAGTTGCCAGACCGGTACCGCGACCACCCCGATTTGTTCGAACGGGTCGAGGAGTGCCAGTCCCCCGTTTTCATCTTCATCGAGGTTGAAAACGACGTCGTACACATGTTCGCGACGGCACCACCAGAGGCGCCGACCACTCGGGGCTTCGCTTCGATCTTGGCGCAAGGATTGTCGGGCCTCAGTAGCAAAGAGGTATTAGAACTCTCTGACGATTACCCGCAGTCTCTGGGACTTGCCAAAGCCGTCAGTCCGCTGAGATTGCGCGGCATGACGGGCATGTTGGCGCGGGCAAAGCGACAAATTCGACTGAAGAGCATCGCGTAACTGCTCTCGCTCAGAGAGGCCACGCAGCCGGGACAGTGCGCATCGACCCCGTGTTGTTAGCCCTACGCTACGTCGGTGACGTCAGCGGCAGCATCCACACCCCGTTGGATTGCGAGCCACGAGCGGATGGCCAATAGCCAGCGTTCGCTGTCATAGTTCCACAATCGCGTGTGACCTGCGGTGTCGAACTCCTCGTAGGTGACAATGTCAGGTCGAGCCTCGGCCAACGCTCGAGAGGGTTCGACGGGAACGTAGCCATCGTCTTCGCTGTGCATAAGCAGAATAGGGCGATCCAGCTCGTGAGCGCGCTCGACGAAGTTCAGCGTGGCGAAGTCGAGTGGGTTCTCCGTTCCCACGAGAAACTGGGCTTGGTCGCTCCCCAGTACAGCTACCGCAGCACGAGGAATCAACGACGGGATGCGGTTCAAGTCGCCGTGCAGCGCGAGCGTCGGACCCCAGGCGATGACAGGCGAGTCGAGCACCAGCCCCATAATCATGTCTCGATAGCGAGATCGGATCAGCGTGTGAAGCGCAGTCGCTCCGCCCATTGACCAGCCCATGAGAATAATGCGCTCGGCACCAGCGGAACGTGCGTAGGCGATCGCGGCGTCAACATCGCGATATTCGGTGGAACCTAAGCCATACCGGCCATCTGCCGAATCGGGCGCTTCAGTGTCGTTCCGGTACGAAATTGACAGCGAAGTGATTCCAGCATCGTGAAACTCACCTAGCGCGCGCACTGTCTCTGGCCGCTGCACTCCTCGACCATGAATGTGGATTGCCCACGTGGCGCTCGGCGAATCCGCGGGGATCAACCACGCGGGCGCGAAGCCGAGCTCTGTGCGAATCAGCACCTCAGAGTACTTAAGCCCTAGCCCAGCCGGCGTCAGATAAAACCATCCACTCGTGCGCGCGTTGTCTCCCGGATGCGGAACACCGGTTTCAACGTCGATGAGTTCCCGCGCAACCCACTGCGCGCCCTGCGAAACCACGGGCCCGATGCGTGCGAATCCGGTTTCGTCGGCGAACCACAGGCTGAATCGACCGGGTGCTCTGCTCTCCTCTGCCGACGACAAGACGATCGTGGACTCCCCCACAGCGAGAATTCGCAAGTTACTGTCGGCTCGGCCCGGCGGCGTCACCACACGACGCGCTACAAAGACTGAAAGCGCGGCACCGACCGCTACTCCGATCGCGGCGATTGCGGCCGCCCCGATAGCGACCCCGCCTGCGATTCCGGCGACTATGCGCAAGCGATCCCGTGCCCGCATCCCTAAACCTCCGTCTCGCAGCCGCCCTAGCGCGGCGTGCCTCACTAGCGATCGTTCTCCTAAAGCCTAATCTTCACTCGTGCCCGATTCGCCAGCTGGACCAACACCACCCGCGGCATTTGCTTCAGCGGTTGAGTCGCTTCGTGCTGCGACTTTGCGCCCTGAGCTCGCCATTACCGAGATTTCAGCACCAACGCAGATTGCCCCGTGGTCCTTTGCTTTGGCTGCGGATGTCACGCCCTCTCGTCACGGCGAAGACTCCGATCTTGGCACCGGCAGGTTCGTGCTTCTGTATGACCCCTCGTCTCCCGAGGCGTGGGAGGGCGAATTCCGGATCATCTGTTTTGCTCAGGCGCCGCTCGAACCCGAGATCGGTGTTGACCAGTTTCTGAGTGAAGTTACCTGGTCCTGGCTCGTCGATGCTCTCGATAGCAGGGGTGCACAATACGACCAGGTGTCGGGAACCGCGACCCGTATTCTCTCCACTGGATTTGGCGAACTTGAGTCCCAACCGGATGGCGCCCAAATCGAACTTCGCGCGTCTTGGAGCCCCCAAGACCTCGATATCGCCGCACATGTGGAAGGCTGGAGCGAGTTAGTCTGCATGCTTGCCGGACTTCCTCCCACGAATGAAGGAGTCACTATGTTGTCGGCCCGTAGAGCTGGGCGTGAGTAGCGCCACCGACAGTGCAGCCCCCGAGGGCGAGTCGCACGCTACCCAAGCCCCTCATGTTCCCGTTGACGTCATTGACGATCGGGACGAATATCTTGCCGCCGTGGCAGCCATCGCTGCCGGCCATGGCCCTATCGGAATAGACGCAGAACGAGCAAGCGGCTACCGCTACTCGCAGCGCGCCTATCTCATCCAGATCTTCCGTCGCGGTGCGGGTACTTTTCTGTTCGATCCGCCGGCCATTGGTGACTTTAGCGAGCTGAACGACGTTATCGCTGAGGAAGAGTGGATTCTGCATGCAGCGACACAGGACCTCACCTGCTTGCGTGAAGTTGGCCTCCACCCAACGCGCCTGTTCGATACCGAACTGGGGGCGCGGATCGCTGGCCTCCCGCGGGTGGGACTCGGAACCGTCGTGGAACACTTGTTGGGCATCCATCTCGCAAAGGAACATTCGTCAGCGGACTGGTCTACGCGGCCACTTCCCCAGTCGTGGCTCGTGTACGCCGCGCTCGACGTTGAGTTGCTCGTAGATCTTCGCGAGGCGCTCGGCGACGTACTTGAGGGCGACGACAAGAGCGAGATCGCGCGCCAAGAATTCGAGTCAGTTCTTGCTCGTGACTTGAGCCACGTGCGCGCCGAACCATGGCGCCGGCTGAGCGGAGTTCATTCCATTCGCGGCGGCAAAAACTTGGCTGTAGCGCGCGAGCTGTGGTTGGCCCGCGACGCCTACGCGCGAGAAGTCGATACTGCCCCTGGCCGCCTCGTTCCAGACTCCGCCCTGCTGTCTGCCGCAAAATTGCTGCCGGAGTCGAAGCGGGAGCTGTCGAGCCTCCGAGAATTCAGCGGGCGCGCGAGCCGCACCCAGATTGATCGCTGGTGGCAGGCCATTTTGGCCGGGCTAGCGTCTACTGACATTCCAGCATCGCGAGTGGCCAGCGACACTCTGCCGCCACCACGGGTGTGGTCAGACAAGAACCCCGCAGCGGATCGTCGCCTCAAAGCGGCTCGTGCCCTCATGGCAGAGTTCTCTGAAGAGATGTCTATCCCCATTGAGAACTTGCTCACGCCCGATCACTTGCGGCGTGTGGCATGGAACCCACCGGCGGAGATCACGGTCGACAGCATCTCAGACGCCCTCACGGCGCTCGGCGCCCGCCGCTGGCAACTTGACGTATCTGCACAGTCAATCGCCGAAGCCTTTGTCGAAGCCAACCAAACGCCTGAGGACTCCGCGGACACCAAGTCGTAGGAACAGTCAAAGGATTCCATCCGCTAATCTCCCCAGCCTAGGATCAGTGCTACATCCAAGGATTTAGTGGAGGCATTGTGGCCAAGGAAACTGAGATTGTATTCGTAGATGGAGTCCGTACTCCGTTTGGACGTGCAGGCGAGAAGGGCATGTTCTGGAATACCAGAGCCGATGACCTCGTCGTCAAGGCGATGATTGGTGTGCTGGAGCGGAATCCGCAAATCCCCAAGGATCGCTTCGACGAAGTCGCTATCGCGGCAACAACTCAGACCGGCGATCAGGGTCTCACGATCGGTCGCAGCGCTGCTTTGCTGGCTGGCCTGCCCACGTCTGTTCCCGGCTATGCGATCGACCGCATGTGTGCCGGCGCCATGACGGCCGTCACAAACGTGGCTGGCGGCATCGCGTTCGGCGCCTACGATCTCGCAATCGCTGGTGGCGTCGAGCACATGGGCCACCACCCGATGGGCTCGGGCGTTGACCCCAACCCTCGTTTCCTCTCAGAAAAGCTCGTCGATCCTGAAGCTCTCAACATGGGCAACACGGCCGAGAAGCTACACGACCGTTTCCCGCATCTCACCAAGGAACGCTCCGACGCGTTCGCGCTGCGCAGCCAACAGCGCGCCACCGCCGCGTACGACGCGAACAACATCCAGCCTGACCTCATCTCGGTTGCCACCAAGAGCGAGTCCGGCTGGGGCTTGGCCACCCGCGACGAGGGCTTGCGCCCCGAAACCACTCTTGAGGGCCTTGCAGCGCTCAAGACGCCGTTCCGTTCACACGGACGCATTACCGCTGGCAACGCTTCCGGGCTGAACGACGGTGCAACCGCCAGCATTATTGCTAGCGGGGATGCCGCACGCGAGTTTGGTTTGAAGCCCAAGATGCGCATGGTGAGCTTCGCCTACGCTGGCGTGGAACCGGAGATCATGGGCATCGGCCCGATCCCGTCCACAGAGAAGGCGCTCCGTAAGGCTGGCTTGACGATCAACGACATCGGCCTCTTCGAGCTGAACGAGGCTTTTGCGGTTCAGGTTCTGTCGCTGCTTGATCACTTTGGCATCGATGACGAAGATCCTCGAGTCAACCAGTGGGGCGGCGCTATCGCGATGGGCCACCCGCTTGCGTCGTCGGGTGTTCGCCTGATGATCCAGCTTGCTGCCCAATTTGAACAGCACCCCGAGGTGCAGTTCGGCCTCACAGCGATGTGCGTTGGACTCGGCCAGGGTGGCTCAGTCATTTGGGAAAACCCGAACTACAAGGGAGCAAAGTAACAATGACCGAACAGTTCGCACGTCTTTCGGACCTCGCAAAAGACGAGGTAATTACTCACTCCTTCGTGCGTGATGTACCGCTCTCCGCGGGTCGCACTCTCGCGCTCATTACGCTCGACAACGGCAAGGACCACACCCGCCCAAACACTCTCGGCCCGGCAACTCTGCTCGAGTTCGCGAAGGTCCTCGACGAGCAAAAGGAACGCGCGACCGCTGGCGAAATCCACGGTGTCGCTGTCACGGGCAAGCCCTTCATTTTCGCGGCCGGTGCTGACCTCTCAAAGGTAAGCGAAATCCCCGACCGCGAGACCGGCAAGCAGATGGCTCAGTTGGGCCACTGGGCGCTCGGCAAGCTCAGCGAACTTGGCGTGCCATCGTTCGTATTCGTCAATGGGCTTGCCCTCGGTGGCGGTGTTGAGATTCCTCTCAACGCTGACTACCGCACGATCGACAGCTCGGTTCCTGCGTTCGCGCTTCCCGAGGTCTTCCTCGGACTGATCCCTGGCTGGGGTGGCGCGTGGTTGCTCCCCAACCTGATCGGTATCGAAAACGCCCTCAAGGTCGTCATCGAAAACCCACTCAAGAACAACCGGATGCTCAAGGGCCCAGAGGCCTTCGAACTCGGCATTGCCGACGCCATGTTTGGTCCGGCAAACTTCCTTGAAGACTCAATCCGCTGGGCCGACGGAGTCATCGCTGGCACCACCAAGGTCAAGCGCAAGAACGAGCCGGGCAAGATCGAACGCACCGTGAAGTGGGATGTCGCTATCGGCATCGCCGACAAGATGCTGGCTAACCGCATCGGCCGCGTTGCAAAGTCTCCTTACGCTGCTCTCGCGCTGCTCAAGGCCGCCAAGAACACCGACAAGAAGACCGGTTTCGAAGCAGAGGACAACGCTCTCGCCGACATGATCTCCGGTGACCAGTTCCAGGCGAGCATTTATGCCTTCAATCTCGTGCAGAAGCGCGCAAAGCGCCCAGCGGGAGCTCCCGACAAGGAGCTTGCGCGCAAGGTGACCAAGGTTGGCGTTATTGGCGCCGGGCTCATGGCACGTCAGTTCGCACTGCTTTTCGTCCGTCGACTGCAGGTCCCCGTTGTCATCACTGACCTCGACCAGACCGCAACGGATGCCGGCGTTGCCGCCATTCACACCGAAATCGACAAGTTGCATGAGAAGGGTCGCCTCTCGTCTGACGACACCAACCGTCTCAAGGCTCTCGTCACGGGCACAACCAACAAGGCTGACTTCGCTGACTGCGACTGGGTTATTGAAGCCATCTATGAAGAACTCGGCGCTAAGCAGGCCGTCTTTGCTGAAGTCGAGCAGTACATCTCTGACGAGACGATCTTGGCGACGAACACGTCCTCCCTGTCGGTGGAACAAATCGGAGCCAAGCTCAAGCACCCTGAGCGCGTCGTGGGCTTCCACTTCTTCAACCCGGTGGCAGTAATGCCGCTGATTGAGGTCGTGAAGACCCCGCACACCAACGATGAGTCGCTCGCAACAGCCATGGTTACGGCCAAGAACCTCCGCAAGAACGCTGTTATCACGACCGATACCCCTGGTTTCGTCGTGAACCGCATTCTCGCTAAGGTGCTCGGCGAGGCCATGCACGCTGTGGATACCGGCACGCCGTTCGAAGTTGTTGAAGAATCGACGCGCCCCTTCGGTCTGCCGATGACGCCATTCGAACTCCTCGAGTTGGTCGGCCTGAAGGTCGGAGCTCACGTTCTTGACACTCACCATGCCGCGTTCCCCGACCGATTCTTCGAGAGTGAGAACCTTCACAAGCTCGCCGAACTCGGATTCATTTTCGACCGCGACAACAAGGGCAAGTCAAAGGGCGTCTCCAAGAAGGCCGTCGAGATCGTCAAGGGCGGAAAAACGCCGATGACGTCCGAGGAGCTTCAGATCCGGATCGAAGATGGTCTGGCCGATGAGATTCACCGGATGCTCGAAGACGGCGTCGTGGCCGCGGCGGAGGACATCGACCTCTGCCTCATTCTCGGCGCGGGTTACCCGTTCCAGATGGGTGGCGTCACACCGTACCTCGACCGCGCGGGAGCTTCGGAGCGAGCATTCGGCAGCACGTTCCACAACCCGCCGATTCGCGGAGTGCAGTAGCCCTTCGTCGATAGACGGCATCCGTCAAAGGCCCGGTTCAGATCAGTTCTGAACCGGGCCTTCGGCTGTTAATCAAGGGGTTTCGCCGCAACGCCACAGAGACTACTCGGGCGTTCGGCCCGAGGCGGCTAGCCGCGCTCGGCGGGCAACCGGAACTCTTCGGAGTCGCGATCCGCCAGCGGACGAGCCACGGGGATCTTGCTCCCCAACACTTGAGCGACCACATCGCGAGCAATGTGCTGAGGTGTCAGCCCGACCTGGTCGAGGATGTAATCGCGACTACCGTGGTCGAGGAAGCTGTCAGGCAATCCCAACTCGTTTACCGCAGTATCGACACCATTGGCCCGCATGTCTTGTCTGATGCGCGTGCCGATTCCTCCCACGCGCACACCATCCTCGATCGTAATCACGATGCGGTGGTCAGCAGCAAAGTCAATCACGCTCTTGGGCACCGGAACCACCCAGCGAGGGTCGATCACAGTGGCACCAATGCCCTGAGCCGCAAGGAGTTCAGCGACCTGCAACCCGGTCTTAGCCATCGAACCGACCGTAACGATGAGAACATCACGCTGATCGTCTTCGCGCAACACATCGACGCCATCATCAGTGCGCCGCACGGCGTCGTACTCGGTGCCTACAGTGCCCTTAGCGAAGCGAATGACGGTTGGCGCATCGTCGACCGCCACAGCTTCCCCCAGCTCCTCACGGAGGCGCGCAGCGTCGCGAGGTGCGGCAATGCGGATGTTGGGCACGACCTGCAAGAGCGCAAGATCCCACATTCCGTGATGACTGGCACCATCGGGACCGGTCACGCCGGCTCGGTCGAGCACGAAGGTTACTCCGGCACGATGGAGTGCGACATCCATCAAAACTTGATCAAACGCCCGGTTCATGAAGGTGGCGTAGAGCGCCACAACAGGATGCAACCCACCAAAGGCGAGTCCGGCGGCAGACGTAACCGCATGCTGCTCGGCGATGCCAACGTCATGGACCCGCTTGGGATACTTCTCTGCAAAGCGGTGAAGCCCGGTAGGGCGCAACATCGCTGCAGTGATACCGACGAGTCGTGGATTCTCATCCGCAAGCTTGACGATCTCCTCAGAAAAGACCGAGGTCCAGGATGCCGCACCGCTGGGTTCGATCGGTTCGCCTGTCACCGGGTCGATCTGGCCAACCGCATGGAACTGATCAGCGACATCCATAAGAGCAGGCTCGTAGCCACGCCCCTTCTCGGTAATCGCATGAACGATTACCGGCGCACCGTACGACTTCGCCTGCTGGAGTGCCTCGGTGAGTGCACCGATGTCGTGGCCGTGAACCGGACCCAAGTACTTGATATCGAGATTGGAGTACAGGGCTTCGTTGTTGCTGAAGCGTGAGAGGAAGCCGTGGGTGCCACCGCGGATACCGCGATACAGAGCGCGCCCAGGCCCACCAAATGCACCAAAGAATCGCTCGCTTGAGCCGTGGAGCGAGCGGTAGGAACGCCGCGTTCGCACGCTGTTGAGGAAGTGTGCCATGCCACCAATAGTTGGCGCGTAGGAACGACCGTTGTCATTGACGACAATCACGAGGTTGCGGCTGTTGTCATCACTGATGTTGTTGAGCGCTTCCCACGTCATGCCGCCGGTGAGGGCACCATCACCCACAACGGCAACCACGTGCCGATCGCCCTGCCCCGTCATTTCGAAAGCACGGGAGATTCCGTCAGCCCAGGACAAGGAACTAGACGCGTGCGAGCTTTCGACAATGTCATGCTCGGATTCGGAACGCTGCGGATACCCCGCGAGTCCGCCTTGCGACCGAAGCTTCGCGAAGTCTTTGCGACCGGTAAGAATCTTGTGAACGTAACTCTGATGTCCGGTATCAAATACCACAGCATCCCTCGGGGAATCGAACACCCGGTGAATAGCGGTGGTGAGTTCTACAACGCCCAGATTGGGGCCAAGATGCCCACCAGTCCGCGAAACGTTCTCGATCAAAAACTCACGAATCTCTTGCGCGAGTTGAGTAAGTTGCGCCGTGGAGAGACCGTCAAGATCTCGGGGACCGTTGATTCCCTCGAGTAAATTCATGCATCCAGTCTAGGCTTCTTCGTGCGCGTTTTGAACAAATGTGCATGAGGTTCTGGGACGACCCACAGCCTCAGCAGCACACACAAAAGGCGCGCGGCGAGAGCGATGCTCTCCGCCGCGCGCCTGTCGTGTATCCGCTAGTTAGACCAGCGAACGCAATACATACTGAAGGATGCCACCGTTGCGGTAGTAGTCAGCTTCACCGGGAGTATCGATGCGAAGCTTCGCGTCGAACTCAATCGTTGCCTTGCCCTCGGGCGAGTGAGCGGTCGGCTCGGCCACAACGTGCAAGGTGCTCGGGATGCGGTCATCGTTGAGCTCTTCGACGCCCGAGATGCTGATGCTCTCGGTACCGTCAAGTCCCAATGACTCCCAGCTCTGGCCTTCAGGGAACTGCAGCGGCAGAACGCCCATTCCGATGAGGTTCGAGCGGTGAATACGCTCGAAGCTCTCGCAAATTACGGCCTTGACACCGAGCAAGCTTGTTCCCTTGGCTGCCCAGTCACGCGACGAACCCGAGCCGTACTCTTTGCCACCAAGAACGACGAGCGGAGTTTCCTGAGCTGCGTAGTTCTGAGCTGCGTCATAGATGAACGACTGTTCGGCATCCGGCGTGGTGAAGTCGCGAGTGTAGCCACCCTCAACGCCATCGAGAAGCTGGTTGCGAAGACGGATGTTGGCGAACGTTCCGCGAATCATTACTTCGTGGTTTCCCCGACGCGAACCGTAGGAGTTGAAGTCCTTGCGGTCGATGCCGTGCTCCGCGAGGTAGATACCAGCGGGGCTGTCACCCTTGATCGAACCGGCGGGGCTGATGTGGTCGGTCGTGACCGAGTCACCCAGCTTGGCGAGAACGCGAGCACCCGTGATCGAGCTGACCGGAGTGATCTCCATGGTCATTCCCTCGAAATACGGGGGCTTACGCACGTAAGTCGACTCGTCATCCCACTCGAAAGTGGAACCGGTCGGCGTCGGCAGATTCTGCCAACGCTCGTCACCGTCAAAGACACCCGCATACTCGTGGGTAAACATCTCACGGTCAATCGAGGAATCGATCGTCGCCTGAACTTCGGCGGCGTCGGGCCAGATGTCCTTCAAGTAGACATCGTTGCCCTCCTGGTCCTGGCCAAGTGCATCGTTGTCGAAGTCGAAGTTCATCGTTCCGGCAAGGGCGTAAGCAATAACCAGCGGCGGGCTCGCGAGGTAGTTCATCTTCACGTCGGGGTTGATGCGACCCTCGAAGTTACGGTTACCGGAAAGAACTGCGGTGACCGCAAGATCGTTCTCATTGATCGCGGTGGAGATTTCATCTTCCAAAGGACCGGAGTTGCCGATACACGTAGTGCAGCCGTAACCGACGGTGTAGAAACCGAGGGCCTCAAGCGACTCATCAAGTCCCGACTTGGCGTAGTAGTCAGTGACAACCTTGGAGCCGGGAGCCAGCGTGGTCTTGACCCACGGCTTCGACTTCAAGCCCTTAGCTGCCGCGTTGCGAGCCAAAAGGCCAGCAGCAAGCATCACCGAAGGGTTAGATGTGTTCGTGCACGACGTGATTGCAGCGATGGCAACCGAACCGTGGTCGATCGTGAACGACTCTCCGCCGTCGACCTTCACCGAAGTCGGCTGCGAGACCGTCAACGGAGCGTGGCTCGAGTGCGAGTGCGAACGCTCGTGAGCCGAGTCCTCATCCTGCGGAGTGAGACCCACAGGATCGGATGCCGGGAACGTTCCTTCAACCGCAGCGTCGACCTTGGAGTGATCCATCGAGGCGTAGTTGTTGAGATCGATCTCGAACTGGCTCTTGGCCTTGGTGAGCTCGATGCGGTCCTGAGGGCGCTTCGGTCCAGCGATCGACGGAACGACGGTTCCGAGATCCATCTCGATGTATTCGCTGTAGCTAGGCTCGACGCTCGGGTCGTGCCAGAGCTTCTGAAGCTTTGCGTACGCTTCGACGAGTTCGACCTGCTCGTCGCTGCGACCGGTGAGGCGCAGGTAGTCAAGGGTCACGTCGTCGATGGGGAACATCGCGGCAGTAGAACCAAACTCGGGGCTCATGTTTCCGATAGTTGCACGGTTGGCGAGCGGCACTGCGCCGACTCCCTCACCGTAGAACTCAACGAACTTGCCAACGACGCCGTGCTGGCGCAACATTTGCGTGATCGTAAGAACAACGTCGGTCGCGGTGACGCCGGCGGGGATCGTGCCGTTGAGCTTGAAACCGACAACCTTGGGGATGAGCATCGAAACGGGCTGGCCAAGCATTGCTGCCTCGGCTTCGATTCCACCGACGCCCCACCCGAGCACTCCGAGGCCGTTGACCATCGTGGTGTGCGAGTCGGTGCCGACGAGGGTGTCGGGGAATGCCCGAGTCTTGCCGTCAACTTCACGCGTGTAGGTGACACGAGCAAGGTGCTCAATGTTGACCTGGTGAACGATTCCGGTTCCCGGAGGAACAACCTTGAAGTCGTCGAACGCGCTCTGGCCCCAACGAAGGAACTGGTAGCGCTCACCATTGCGCTCATACTCAAGCTCAACGTTGCGCTCAAGCGCATTGTCGGAACCGAAGAGGTCGGCAATGACCGAGTGGTCGATCACGAGCTCTGCAGGCGCGAGTGGGTTGATCTTGGTGGGGTCTCCCCCAAGTTCAGCGACCGCCTCACGCATAGTGGCGAGGTCGACGATGCACGGAACACCCGTGAAGTCCTGCATAACAACGCGTGCAGGCGTGAACTGGATCTCGGTGTCGGGGTCTGCACTGGGCACCCACGACCCGAGGGATTCAATTTGCGACTTCGTGACGTTCTTACCGTCTTCTGTACGCAACAGGTTCTCCAGCAGAACCTTGAGGCTAAACGGTAGCTTTTCGTATCCCGCTACCTTGTCGATGCGGAACACTTCATAGTCGGATGACCCGACTGTGAGGGTGTCTTTCGACCCAAAACTATTGACTGTCGACACTGTCATCTCCCTTGCTACGGTTCTTCAATCCTTGCGCGGAGCGTGCGCTGCATCCAGCAAGGCAAGCCTAAGGCTGAATCGCAACAAGCGCGCTGCGATCGCGGCCAAAAGTATCTTGACGTCGAGATAAATATACACCATCGTCATCCGCTCGCCTCGACGCCACGGCGATGGTGAGGAACTACTCGGACGCTGTGCGCCCGTATGCCGTGCGCATGAGAAGCCATGTAACCCACAGCACTGCGGCGTACAGCGGAACGCCGAGGAGAAGCTTCATGGTCGCCAAGGCCTGGGTTGCTTCGGCGAAATAAAGGGGAAGTTCGATACCCAATCGCACTGAGAATAGGCCTGCCCAGAGCACGGTTGCGATGAGTGCAACGCGAAACTTTGCCTTGTCCTCTCGCCAATCAGCTGCGGTTGGCACCAGCAACGCCGCGATAAGGCCAACGAGGGGTCGTCGCGCAATCACGCTCACCACGATCGCGACCAGGAAAACGGCGTTGATGACGAAACCGAGGAGAAAGTTGTCTTCAGCACGGCCGGTAAAAAGCGCAAGGCCTGCAGAGAGCGCAACGCCGACAACACCAACCATCGCTGACGAGACCGGAGTTCTCGTCGCTAGACGGACGGCGACGAAACCCAACGCCACGATGACGGGAGCCACGACGGAAGCGACCAACTCTTGAGTGATCGTGAAGATCACCAAGAAAGCGAGCCCCGGCAAAATGGACTCCACCAAGCCGCGCACTCCTCCCATTGCTGCCAGCAGAGCGCCAGAGGTCGGTGCTTCCCCTGGTGCAACGTGGCCAACGGCAGAACGACGGGCCGCCGCGGCTAACGCTTCACGAACCGTCGGATCCGCGGAAACCTGATCATCGCCAGGGGCGTTCGACGGTTCGTCGACCGAACTCACGCCTGAGTTTCTTTCTCACCCGTTGCTGGCATGTGGAGCGGGATAAGGTCACGAGGAGGCATCGGCGTAGTGCCACGGATGACCACAATCGAGCGGAACAAATCTTCGATCTTGGTTGCTGCTTCCGGACTAGTAAGCGCCTCACCGGCGATTACTCCCCGCAGGAACCAGCGCGGGCCATCCACGCCGACGAAACGCGCGATTCGCTTCTCGCCCGGTTTGCCGGCGACAGGGATCTCAGCGAATACCTCAGGACCGAAAGGACCATCAGAGACCTTCGTTGTCCCACCCTGCGTGTGGACCTGATCGATGATCTGCTCACGAATCTCGTGCCAGAGTCCGCTTGACCGGGGCGCAGCAAAAGGTTGAATTTGGAGGGTCGAACCGGCGTAGTCGAGCCCAACGGCGACAACGCGCTTGCTTGCTTCCTCGACTTCGAGGCGCAAATGAAGCTCTTGACGTGGAAGAATCTTCACGCCACCGAGATCGACATACGGGCGAACCGCATTCGCTTCGCTTTCGTCGAGAGGACCATCAGTCGCACGATTCTCCGGCGCGGACTTCGGGTGATCCTGCGGCTGATCGGTTTCAGTGGTGTCGCTCACGAAGTGGCTCCTTGTTGTGTTGACTCTGCGCGGTATCCAGTCGAACCAAAGCCCGACTCACCGCGATGACTTCCGGGAAGAGTAGAAACGGGAATGAATCTGGCCCGAGAAACGGGCATAACGATCAATTGCGCGATTCTATCGCCCGGTTCAATCTCGAATGTGGCTGAACTATCAGTATTGAGCAACGTAACGCGGATTTCACCCCGGTAGCCGGCATCCACAGTTCCTGGACTATTGACCACCGTGATGCCGTGGCGGGCAGCAAGACCGCTGCGAGGCACCACGAACGCCACATAGCCGTCGGGCAGGGCGATCGAGACGCCCGTCGCGACAGTCTCACGCTGACCGGGGGCGAGAGTGTAGTTACCCGCCGAATACAGGTCAGCACCGGCATCCCCCGGGTGCGCGTACGCAGGTGTTTGGCCTGCTGAAATAAGCACCTCTACGTTGTCAATCACGAGTCGAGGCTAGTGCAAATAAGGCGTCGGCCCGAAACGCCCGACGCAAAATCAGTGTGTAATGGATGAGTGACTTACTACCGTGAACGCTTGTGGCCCACAGCGTGGCTCTACATCAGCACCGCACTCATCATTCCCGCGAGCATTTTGGTGTTCCTGCCGATCAATATCTTTGTGGGATACATCACCGCAGCAGTGCTCTACATCGGGATCGTGCTGTTCCTGCTGTGGTCTGCACCAAAGATCACTGTCGACGACAAAGAACTTCGTGCGGGAAGTGCTCGACTGCCGATAGCCATCATCGGCGAAGTCACGAGTTACACCGGTGATGAAGCGACGCTCGAACGCGGGCAGCGACTGGATGCGCGTGCCTGGCTGATGATTCGAGGGTGGGTCTCGCCCGTGGTCAAACTTGAGCTACTCGATGAGAGCGACCCGACACCGTATTGGTTGTTGTCGAGTCGCACTCCCGAATTGTTAGCTGGAGCAATCGCGCAGTCTAGGCTGCGCACTCCAGGCAAATAGCGCCCAGCTTGGTTGTGTGGTCGACCTGCGAGCGGTGCTTCACGAGGAAGCAGCTCACGCAAGTGAATTCGTCCGCCTGAGGAGGCAGAACGACCACATCGAGGTCCAGGTCAGAAAGGTCTGCGCCGGCAAGCTCAAAGTTCGCCGGGTTGTCTGAATCGTCGACGTCAACCGAGCCCGACATTTTGTCAGGAACACGCTCTTTAAGAGCCTCGATCGACTCGGAGTCGTCGTCGGTCTTACGAGGTGCGTCGTAGTCGGTGGCCATGCCCATCCACTTCTTTTTTACGTTGAATCACCGGAATCGGCGGGCACAGTCTCCATGAAAGCGAGACGAATTGCAAACCGTCGATTCTGCATCACTGTGCAGCGCCTGTGATAACTGTTCATGGAGGCGTGTTATTCCCATATAAACCACTCAAGGCGTGCGACCCTAAAGGGAATCGTGAGGGCTGGAGAAGTTCACTATGGAAGACCTTCGGGTAATCGAAGTACAAGACGGTGCGCTGATCGTGTCGAGCAATGACGGAACGCGCTTCCGTCTCGCCGTTGACAACGTGTTGCAGTCACGTCTGCGACAGAGCCGAGCCCAGACAGGCAGCGGCCCCAAGCTTGCTCCCCGTGAGATTCAGGCGCATATCCGGGCAGGAATGTCCGCCCAGGACGTTGCGAGCCTTACGGGAGCCGACATCGATTACATCGAGCGCTTCGAGGGGCCTGTCGTCGCTGAGCGCGAATTCGTCGTCAAATCTGCGCTCGGGGTGCCGGTACATGTCGCGGGCGAAACGGACTCCCTGACGTCGTCACGCACCTTCGGATCCGCTATTCGCGAACGACTTGTGGATGTCAACGCCGCCGACGAGCGTTGGGCTAGCTGGAAAGATCCTGAGAATGGCTGGACGGTCAAACTTTCGTTCAGCTCGAACAGCATCGATCACGATGCGCGCTGGCAGTACGACCCGAAGCGTCAGTCTCTTGTGCCGCTCAATAACGAAGCTAAGACTCTCTCGCAGCAGGGCGAATCCACCGGTGCGCTAATCCCTCGACTTCGCGCCGTTGCGCCCGCTGAGGGGAATACGGATGCCGCACGCTTCGACAGCGGAGCATTCGACGTTGATGAACTCCACGACGAGCCCGCCCCCATCAAGCCGGCGGAACTTCCTGTAATGCGCGATCGCAGCGCTGAAGCGGGTGTCGGCAACCAGACTGCAGACTTGCTCGATGCTCTTCGCCGTCGCCGCGGCGAACGGGAGCCAGCCAACTTTGAATCCGACGATGACGAGTCGAGCCCCCCATCCGGTTCCGAGCCATCGATGCGCCTGCTTGATCCGCCCGCCGCAGAGCAACGCCGCGATGCGCCAGCGCCGCCGCAGGCAACCGCACCACAGCCGACAGCGAAATCACGACGCCGCAGGGTTGCCATGCCGAGCTGGGACGACATCGTCTTCGGTACGAAGCCAGACGAAGACCCCGCTTAGCGAGCGAAGGCGCCGAATCTCAGTAGCGGAACACGAAGCTCTTCGTCTGACCAAGATCCGTGCTGTCCGACCATTTTTCGACCAGCGTTGTTAGTTACGCGGGAGTCGTAGTACGCGATCCCCTTGCGTGCGGCGACAATAATGTCGCCGATACGTGGCGTGACTTCGGGGTGTACTTCACCGAACCACCCCGCAGCGATCGCAGCGTCGCGGCTCGTGACCCACGAACGTTGCCCCTCAGCCTGCTGCCACCGATCAAGCACCGCCGCTCGCTCTGTTGCAGCGAGCTCGGGCGCGAGGTGCAGCTGAAGGCAGCGCGGCTCCCCCGCAACGTAGGCGACGCCGTCGAGCAGTTCAGGGGCTGTGTCGAATAACACGTGTGACTCATGAGGCACATCGATCATTCCGTGATCGGCGGTGACCAGAAGCCCTTGGTCGAAAGTGAGTTCGCGCACGGCACTCGCCAACGCAGAGTCAAGAGACTCGAGCGCATGCGTCCACTGGGGCGATTGCCAGCCATTGGCATGACCTGCCATATCGAGTTCTGGCGCATAGACATAGGTGAGTGACGGCTCGGCGCTGGCGTGCCCCACCGCTACGGCTACACGCAGCCGCTCGGCGAGGGAACCCGCTGCGACATACCGTGCACCGCGCAAGACCGCGTGAGTGAAGCCCGAAGCTCGGTAGCGAGCGGCTCCGACCGCCACCGCAGTGAAACCGCGCTCCGTAGCGCGCTCGAACAAAGTCGGCACCCGCTGCCACGTCGCCGGGTCGATGCGGGAATCCCATCCCGAGAGTTGATTGATAACACGATCGTTGCCTGCATCGAGAACGCTGTATCCCACCAGTCCATGCTGTCCTGCTCGCTGGCCTGTCGTCAGGCTCGCTATTGCCGCCGCGGTGGTGGTGGGGAATCCCGACTGGATAACGGCACTCTTTGAGAACGCACTGGCCAGAGTTCTCGCGTGCCCCACACGGGCCTTGAGGTTATGCGCGCCGAGGCCGTCGACGAGCAACACGACGGCGTGGCGCACGGGAGGCAGGCTCAGCCGATTCTCCTCGCCCGCAATTGCCTGGAATGAACTTGACAACACATCGGTAAGGTTCGCTGAGTCTGGGTTGAGCGCCGGTAACATTAGGGCAATCCTATGGCTACTCCCACTAAACCCACCCCAGACTCCCCTGCCGGCGAACGCATTGAAGACATCGATGTCACAACCGAGATGCAGGGCTCGTTCTTGGAGTACGCGTACTCCGTAATCTATTCGCGCGCACTCCCCGATGCGCGCGACGGCCTGAAACCCGTCCAGCGTCGCATTCTTTACCAAATGAGCGAGATGGGACTGCGCCCAGAAAAGGGCCACGTCAAGTCGTCGCGCGTTGTCGGTGACGTCATGGGAAAGCTTCACCCCCACGGTGATGCCTCCATTTATGACGCCATGGTGCGTCTGACGCAGAGTTTCATCCTGCGAGTGCCCCTCATCGATGGCCACGGCAACTTTGGATCGCTAGATGACGGCCCCGCTGCACCGCGGTACACCGAAGCACGCCTGCAAGCGTCCGCGATCGCCATGACGGATGATCTCGATGAAGACGTTGTCGACTTCGTGCCCAACTACGACAACTCGACTACGCAGCCCGAAGTGTTGCCCGCAGCCTTCCCCAACCTTTTGGTCAATGGCGCCAGCGGTATCGCCGTTGGTATGGCCACCAATATGGCACCGCACAATCTCATTGAGGTCGTGGGGGCGGCGCGGCATTTGCTCGCGCATCCCGACGCGACGCTCGAAGAGCTTATGCAGTTTGTGCCCGGCCCCGACCTCCCCACCGGAGGAAGGATCATTGGCCTCAGCGGCGTCAAAGACGCCTATGCGAACGGTCGTGGTGCCTTCAAGACTCGTGCCACCGTAACCGTGGAGTCAATCACTGCCCGCAAGATGGGACTCGTCGTTACCGAGCTGCCGTACTTGGTTGGCCCCGAACGCGTCATTGAAAAGATCAAGGATGGCGTCAACAACAAGAAAATTGTCGGCATCTCTGATGTCACAGATCTCACCGACCGTAACCACGGGCTGCGCCTCGTCATTGGTATCAAGACCGGTTTCAGTCCGGATGCCGTACTCGAGCAGCTTTACCGCCTGACGCCGCTCGAAGACAACTTCAGCATCAATGCGGTCACTCTCGTCGATGGGCGCCCGCAGACGCTCGGGCTGAAAGCTCTGCTCGAAGTCTTTTTGAAGCACCGCCTTCAGGTGGTCACTCGTCGAAGCAAGTATCGCCTTGCTCGTCACCTCGAACGCCTGCACTTGGTCGAAGGTTTGCTGATCGCGATCGTCGACATCGACGAAGTGATCCAGGTCATTCGTCAGAGCGACGACAGCGATCAAGCTCGCACACGCCTGCGCGAGGTCTTTGATCTGAGCGAGTTGCAAGCCGAGTACATTCTTGAGCTGCGCCTGCGTCGACTCACCAAATTCAGCCGCATCGAGCTGGAAGCCGAGGCAGAGAAACTTCGGGCCGAGATCGCTCGACTTCAGGCCTTGCTCGCCGATGAGACTCTCATCCGAGCACTCGTCGGAAACGAACTCGACGCCGTGGCGGAGAAATTTGGAACACCGCGACGCACGCTGCTGACAGAAGCTCCTGCCTCCATCGCCACAACATCACGTGCAGCTGCGCGCAAGAACCAGCCTGTGCTTGAGATCGCCGACGAGCCGTGCGTGGTGCTGCTCTCGACAACGGGACGAATCATTCGAGTCGGAATCAGCGAGGGCGACACCGTTTTGGCCGGGTCGCGTCGCTCGAAGCACGACGCAATCCGTTCGCGCGTGACAACGACAAGCCGCACTGAGATCGGTGCGATCACGAACCGCGGCCGACTCATCCGCTTCACTGCAATAGACCTACCCAACGTGCCAACGAGTTCTGTTCAGCTCGGTGCCGGCGCCAAGATTAGTGAGTACTTGACGCTCGACAAGAAAGAACGTGTGTTGGCGATTGTGTCGCTCGAGAGTGATCAGCCCGTTGCTCTCGCTACTCGCCAAGGCACCGTCAAACGCGTCACACCGGGCATCTGGCCGTCAAAACCGGACTTCGAGATCATCTCGCTCAAGCCGGGAGACGAACTCGTGGGTGCGGCTCACAGCGCCGACGACGCAGAGCTAACGTTTGTCACCTCCGACACTCAACTGCTGCACTTTGCGGCGTCCGCTGTTCGCCCTCAGGGGCTGAGCGCCGGCGGCATGGCAGGTGTGCGGGTCAGTTCTGGTGCCGAAGTAATCTTCTTCGACGCACTGGATGCTGACTCCGAAAACGTTGCCGTCACGATCTCAGGCTCAAGCGTCACTATCCCGGGCACAGATCCGGGCCGGGTGAAGCTCAGTGAGTTTTCCCAGTTCCCGGCGAAAGGCCGCGGCACCGGCGGAGTGCGAGCGCATTCCCTGCTCAAGGGCGAAGATGTGCTCACCCTGGCATGGGTCGGAGCAGTTCCGGCAACGGCGGTCGGCCCCGATGGTGCCGTGCGCCAGCTGCCGACCGAACGTACCAAGCGAGACGGCTCGGGCATTCCACTCGACAGTGTTATCGGATCCATCGGCACTACGCCGTAGGACCGCTGGCTCTTAGGAGCAACGGACACAGCCGCACAGCCGAGAGGGCTGCCACCTGATTGATTCAGAGGGCAGCCCTCTCGCTGCTTCATTCACCATCGGTGCCGGGCCGTCGACGACGCCCCGCATCCGCTTGGCAACTAAATGTCGATGCGGTCCCGGTCGAGACCCTGCCCCTGAATGATGAACTCCTTGCGCGGAGCAACTTCGTTGCCCATCAGAAGCTCGAAAACACTTCCCGCGCTCTCGGCATCCGAAATATTCACACGACGGAGTACGCGGTTGTTGCGATCCATTGTGGTGGTTGCCAGCTGGTCGGCATCCATCTCGCCGAGGCCCTTGTAGCGCTGAATCGGATCCTGATAGCGCTTGCCCGATTTCTTGAGCCCGGCGAGCACGCCGTTGAGTTCCTTTTCGGAATACGTGTAAATAGTCTCGTTGGGCTTAGAGCCCGGATTGATTACGACGACGCGGTGCAGTGGCGGCACTGCGGCGTACACCCGCCCGTCGCGAATCATGTCGGGCATGTAGCGGAAGAAGAGCGTAAGCAGCAGCGTGCGGATATGAGCGCCGTCGACGTCTGCATCGGCCATGATGATGACCTTGCCATAGCGCGCTGTCGACAAATCGAAGCTACGCCCCGAACCAGCTCCAATGACTTGGATGATCGACGCACACTCCGCATTCGACAACATGTCGCTGATGGATGCTTTTTGGACGTTGAGAATCTTGCCTCGAATGGGCAAAAGGGCCTGGTATTCGCTATCGCGGCCGAGCTTCGCTGTGCCGAGCGCCGAGTCACCCTCAACGATAAACAATTCGCTGTTTGCGACATCGTTGGAGCGGCAGTCAACAAGTTTGGCGGGAAGACTCGAGCTTTCAAGCGCGTTCTTGCGACGCTGAGTTTCCTTGTGAGCGCGCGCAGAAATGCGCGACTTCATTTCGGCGACGACCTTGTCGAGCACTAGCGCTGCCTGTGACTTGTCATCGCGCTTGGTTGACGTAAAGCGCTCGGAGAGCGCGGCCGCCACCACCTTGGCGACAATCGCCCGTACCGCAGGTGTACCTAGGATCTCTTTGGTCTGCCCCTCGAACTGCGGCTCAGGAAGACGAACGGTCAACACGACCGTGAGGCCCGCGAGCACATCATCCTTATCGAGCTTGTCGTTACCGAGCTTCAGGCGACGAGCGTTCTTCTCCGTTTCGGCACGCAAGAACTTGAGCAGGCTTTGCTCGAACCCTGCGAGGTGCGTTCCGCCCTTGGGCGTCGCAATAATGTTGACGAAGCTTTTGATCACGGTGTCGTATCCGGTGCCCCAGCGCAGTGCAACATCCACGACGCAGTCGCGGGAAACCTCGGTGGAAACCATGTGGCCATTGTCTTGCAGCACCGGAACACTCTCAGTGAACCCGCCGGATCCTGTGAGGCGCCAAATGTCGGTGATGGGTGGATCAACGGCCAGATGCTCAACGAACTCAGAGATGCCGCCCTCGAACGAGAACGATTCGCGGATGGGTTCTTCACCACGCTCATCTGACACATTCAGGGTGAGGTTAGGAACCAGAAACGCGGTCTGGCGTAGGCGGTCGATCAGCCCCTCAGACTGGAAACTCGCGCCCTTCGTGAAGATTTGGCGATCAGCCCAGTAGCGCACTCTTGTGCCAGTACGCCCCTTGGGAACCTTGCCAATAACGCGCAGTTCGCTGCCCGACACGTAGGGGCTGAACGGAGCATCCGGAGTCGGTTCACCTGTATCGGCGAAAGTGCCTGGCTCGCCGCGATGGAACGACATCGCGTAGGTCTTGCCATTGCGGTCGACTTCGACGTCGAGTCGCTCCGAAAGGGCATTCACAACCGAAGCGCCCACTCCGTGGAGCCCGCCAGATGCGGCATAGGAGCCCGAACCGAACTTTCCGCCCGCGTGCAGCTTGGTGAAAACCACTTCGACGCCGGTGAGACCTGTCTTGGGCTCAACATCGACCGGGATGCCACGGGCCTTGTCGCGAACCTCAACGCTTTCGTCGGCGTGCAGGATGACGTTGATCTCTGAACCGTGCCCATCGAGCGCCTCGTCCACCGAGTTGTCGATGATCTCCCACAGGCAATGCATGAGCCCGCGGGAGTCGGTGGAGCCGATGTACATACCCGGACGTTTACGAACGGCTTCAAGCCCTTCGAGTACGGACAGGTGACGGGCTGAGTAGTCAGAGCTCGCCATAGTGATCTCCTAGGGTTTGACGACGGAAGGCCATCTTCTAGAGTACGTTCTCCGCCCGACATTGCTGCTCACCGACACCCGCTGCCCCGTGCACACCGCCAGCCGTCAACCGCGCTACGCGCTGAGCGAAATGCCCGCAATGTAGGAAGAATCTTCAGGCACCCATGCTTGTATAGGCGTACGGAATAACAACCGCAAGCAAGAAGGAGTAGGCCATGTCGAACATTGCAACCGAAGACACCCCAGTCGATGAGATGGACTACACCCTCACGGCGGCTGACCGCTGTGACAGTTGTGGCGCGCAGGCATATATCCGCGCCACGCTCGCCAGTGGCGATCTTCTCTTTTGCGCCCACCACGGCGCCAAATTCAAAGACAAGCTGTTCCCGACAGCGATTAAGTGGCACGACGAGTCCAGCCGTCTGAATGCATAACGTAGCGTTGAGCATCATCAGATAGTTTGCTCGCCGCCGACACGTGTGTCGGTATGACCTTCGTAGGAGAACTGTGAAGCGCATCCGGCACTACGTGTCGCGACTTATCTCGCTCGACGTATCAAACATGCTCGCCGTCGCGCGAGCAATCAGTAAACGCAGCGGTACGCCCGTGATTGCGATTCTGCTCGACATGGTGTGGTGTTCCCTTGTCTACCAAGCGGGCTACCTCGACTACGAAGAGTTCGAATTCAACGTTCTCAGTCGTGCTGAACGCCGCACGTGGATTACGAGCGGCAACGCCAACTCCATCGTTGTGAAGTACAACCAGCGCGAGTACCGCGAACGTTTCTATGACAAGCCGACCTTCAACACCACTTTCAACAAGTGGCTTGGTCGAGCCTGGCTCGACTTGAGAACGGCTTCCGAAGCTGACTTCGTCGAGTTCGTCGCGCACCATGACCCCATCATGGTGAAGGTTGTCGACAGCATGAGCGGTGCCGGCATCGAAAAGCACGGCGGCGACGATCTCGCTGACGCGCATGCTCTGTACCGAGAGCTCATGGACAAGCGCCAGTTCCTGGTCGAAGCGTTTCTCAAGCAGCACCCCGGGATGTCTGCACTCTGCCCCACCAGCGTGAACTCGTTGCGGATGATCACCTTCTTCGATGGCACCGATGTGCACGTAATGGAAGCCGTGCTGAGAATGGGCAATGGCGCCGACGTTGACAACTATGGTCGCGGTGGCATGTACACCGTGCTCGACGAAAAGACCGGAATTGCCAACTACGGCGCCTTCGACAAGTACGCCAACACCTTCACCGTGCATCCCCAGACCGGCACCCCGATCGTAGGGTTTGAGGTTCCGCTGTACGACGAAGTGCTCGCCATGCTCGACACGGTCAGCCGCATCATCCCAGAAATCCCCTATGTCGGGTGGGACGTCGCGATCACGCCAAACGGACCGGCAATCATCGAGGGCAACTACAACACTGGTGTCTTTCAGATGAAGCCGAGTCTCACTGGAATCAAGACAGGCCTGTTGCCCAAGTTCCGCGAAGTCATCGACTTCTAGGGCATTACTCCCCCCGGCCAGTTCACCTTGCGGTGGCTGGCTGGTGCCGAAGTGTTGCTAAGACCGACGGATGACGCCAAGCGGCGTACTTTGGTGATCTTGCCCCAGAGGGTTGTCTTTCAATACCTTGAGCGCGAGCGCGTTGTTGGCCTTGGTTGTCGTTGACCCGAGGATGTTGCCACCGAAGTCATTGATGTCTACGACGAGAACCTCAATGTTGCGGCCGAGAGCGACCTTGATGTCTTGCGCGACACCATCTGGACGCGCGGGGCCGAGCACCACGTGCGAGTTGTAAGGCGGAATGGTGTTCTTCGTCGGACCATCGATCGCACGAGCCTTGGGCCCGGCAATGCGATAGAAGTCGCCACGACGACCCACAAGCTTGGTCACCGCTGCGACAGCAGCCGCGAACAGGATGCGCGGCGTTCCGCACTCCCTCAACGCCATCTCCATCGTCTCGGGCATGCCGAGACCGATACCGTGCGACGTTTTCGTAACGTACTTCGAGAGGAAGGTCGCAAGCTTGCGTGGCTCGACCTCAGAGATCGGGTAGGCCCGCCCCTGAGTGATGCCCACGATTTTCTCGGTCACGAAAAGCAGGTCGCCATCCTGCACGACAGACGAAGCGTACTCCGACACGACCTGGACGATATCGTCTTCACGAACCACCAATCGAGTCTTGATGGGAAGCCGTTCATAGACTGCTCCATCAACCTCAACAGTGAGACTCTTTCCAGCGTTCGCTTCAGCACCCATTATTGGCCTATTCGAGGTAGTCGCGCAGTGACTGCGAGCGTGACGGGTGGCGCAATTTCGCCATCGTCTTGGACTCGATCTGACGGATGCGTTCGCGAGTTACGCCGAACGTGTCACCGATCTGGTCGAGCGTCTTGGGCATTCCGTCGCCCAGGCCGAAACGCATGCGGATAACTCCGGCTTCGCGCTCCGAAAGGGAATCGAGAAGGCTTTCAAGCTGCTTCTGCAGCATTGTGAAGCCCACAGCATCCGCCGGAACAACTGCTTCAGTGTCTTCGATAAGGTCACCGAACTCACTGTCACCGTCTTCACCAAGCGGTGTGTGAAGCGAGATGGGCTCGCGGCCGTACTTCTGAACCTCGACGACCTTTTCTGGCGTCATGTCGAGCTCACGCGACAGCTCTTCGGGGGTAGGTTCGCGACCAAGGTCCTGAAGCATCTGGCGCTGAACGCGAGCAAGCTTGTTGATGACCTCGACCATGTGCACAGGAATACGAATGGTGCGAGCCTGGTCTGCCATCGCGCGTGTAATGGCCTGACGGATCCACCACGTTGCATAGGTCGAGAACTTGAAGCCCTTGGTGTAATCGAACTTCTCGACTGCACGAATCAGACCCAAGTTGCCCTCTTGAATGAGGTCGAGGAACTGCATGCCGCGACCGGTGTAACGCTTAGCGAGCGATACGACGAGGCGGAGGTTGGCACCGAGCAAGTGGCTCTTGGCCCGCTGACCATCTTTAGCTACCCACTGAAGTTCTCGACCGAGAGTCGAACGCACTTCACCGGGGGCCATTTGTGAAAGCTTGTCTTCAGCGAAGAGGCCGGCCTCAATGCGCATCGCGAGCTCAACTTCTTGAGCGGCGTTGAGCAGAGCAACCTTACCGATTTGCTTCAGGTAATCCTTGACAGGGTCGGCGGTAGCGCCAGTAATGGCTGCCGAGTAGACAGGAACTTCGTCTTCGTCATCGACGAGCGAAAGAACGAGCGCACCTGTGGGCAACGCCTCGTCTTTACTCGTTGACTTTTCTTCTTGCTCGTCTTCGGCCTTCGCCTCTTCGCCGTCTGCCTCAACGATTTCAGCAGCTGCAGCTGCAGCTGCCTTTTTGCTCCTCGTCGCCGGCTTTTTGGCGGCAGGCTTCTTGGCGGTTGACGCAGCAGCAGTCGACTTCGTCGTCGCAGCTTTCTTCGTCGTTGCCTTAGTAGTCGTGCTCTCGGCGCCTTCTGCGTCGGGGGCTACTTCTTCGACTGCAGCGGCAGCTTTACTACGCGTGCCAGCCTTTGTGGCTGCTTTAGCAGGAGCCTTCTTTGCTGCGGGTGCGGACTCTGCAGCCTTCGTTCGGGTCGCCATCTGAACACCTTTCTGAGGTTTTCGGGCAGTACTAAGACCCATGTCAAGCCTCCGCCCATCTCACCGCATGGCGAAACAGATCGAGAAACAAGACCGGGTCTTACTCCTATTATGCCACGCTTTTCTCATGCTTCGCACCATGCGGGTGCCGGAGCAAAGCGGACACCCTTAGCCCCCGCGAAGAGAATCGCGGATGCCGCACACCGCGGGTACTACAAAGGGAGACCAGAGGTGCCGTCAGTGTCACCAGCGCGTTTGATGGCAAGGAACTTCTGCAACTCGGCGGCGATTTCGTCTGCTGAAGGCAGCTCTCCAGCTTCATCCGTCAACGGCGACCGCATGGGGTTCTCTTCCATGTAGTTGTCGTGTCGCTCTTCCAACGTTCCTACTAGGCGAGCAAGTTCTTGGTTGCTCTCAACCTGACCATCAATCTTTGCGACGAATGCGCGCCCTTCTTCACGAAGGCGATCCGTGGGGAAGATCAATCCGGTTGCAGCACTCACACTCTCGAGCGCCGTTACGGCAGCGGTCGGCCATTCGGTGTCGGCGAGGTAGTGCGGAATGAGAAGCACGAAGCCGGCGACGGGATGCCCGATCTCCTGCAAGCGGTACTCAATCACATGCATTGCGTTAGCAGGCACCTGAGTGTGGGGCTTCCACACTGAAAGCGAGTCGATCAGCTCCGAGCGATTGCCGCTGACGGTCACCCCAATGCTGCGCGTGTGCGGCACCGGCATCGGGATGGAACTCAGCCACGTGGTCGACTTAACGTCGAGCTTCGAAATGAGCCTCAACACTGCTGCCGAGAATCGCTCCCACTGGAAGTCAGGTTCGTAACCCGTGAGAAGCAGGAAGGGCTGCCCCAGCTCATCCTTCGCCAAGTAAAGCTCGAGCTTGGCTGGACGGTAGTCACTCAAATGGTCCTGATCAAAATAGATCGTGGGACGACGCGCTCGGTAGTCCAGGAGAGCATCATTGTCGAACGATGCGACAACGGTGCGTTCAAGGGTGTCGAGCAGATATTGGCTCACTTGACTGACGGCACCACCGGCATCCGCAAAGCCCGTGAGTCCCGCTACAAGAGGAAGACCGCGCGGCACTCCAGCAACATCGGTGGCGATGTCATATAAACCGGCTGGATCTCGCATGCCTCCACTCTAATCGCGGGTGCGATGGCATCCTTCTGTTTCGGCTCCACAGCGTCAAGCTCCTAGCGAACACGAAGGCGGATGCTGGTTATCATGAGGACATGACCGTTGCTACGTTGCACTTGTCCACCGCGCCCGCCTCCGAAGTTGAATCCGATGTTCTCGTTATCGGGGTGGTGAAAACCGACACCGGGCCGAAACTCGTGGACACGTCGTCGCAACTTGCAACCTTCGAGCAGGCGCTGAGTCTCATTGGCGCGACCGGTGCGGCTGACGAACTCCACCGCATTCCTGCCACCGACATCGCGGCTCCGGCAGTCGCCTTCATCGGTCTCGGAGATGCCTCCCCCACCGTCGAATCCTTGCGTTACGCCGCCGGTTCAGCCGCTCGCCAATTGCGAGGGGCACCGCACATCACTCTGTCCCTCGGAGCGCAGTCGAGTGAGGAAACGCTCGCTGTACTCGAGGGCGCTGCGATCGGCGCTTACTCCTATGATGCTTATCGCTCAACTACTCCCGAAGCGAGCAAGAAGCTCGCAACCGACATCACCGTAGTGAGCCCCATTGCGGATGCCGCGCTCATTGAACGCGCGACCGTAATCGCTTATGCCACGCACGTCACTCGCGACATGGTCAACGAGGCCCCCCGAGAGCTCTACCCCGAAACCTTCGCCGATCGTGCGAGTGAACTCGCGTCGCTCGACAACGTCGCAGTAGAGGTCTACGCAGAAAAAGAACTCGAAGAGGGCGGCTTTGGTGGAATTCTCGGAGTCGGCCAAGGATCCACTCGCGGTCCTCGCCTCGTAAAAATCAGCTACACCCCTTCTGACTCCGCAAAGCACCTCGCACTTGTTGGCAAGGGAATCACGTTCGATTCGGGCGGGCTCTCGCTCAAGCCTGGACTCGGCATGATCGGCATGAAGTTTGACATGAGCGGAGCAGCGACTGTCATGGCCGTTGTCGAAGCGTGCGCGAAGCTCGGCACCAACGTGCGATTGACCGCGTGGCTCTGCCTCGCCGAGAACATGCCCTCTGGCAGCGCAATTCGACCCAATGACGTGTTGACAATCCGCGGCGGAAAAACCGTCGAAGTTCTCAACACGGATGCCGAAGGTCGACTTGTCATGGCTGACGGTCTGGTCGCTGCCAGCGAAGAGAACCCCGACGCCATCGTGGACATTGCAACACTCACCGGCGCAGCCGTTGTCGCTTTGGGTAACCGCTACGCCGGCACGATGGGTGATAAAGCTCTCGTCAACCAAGTGGTCGCGGTTGCAGACCGTGTGGGCGAGCCCTTCTGGGCGATGCCGATTAGCCCTGAACTCCGCCCACTGCTCGCGTCTGATATTGCCGATATCGCCAATATCAAGCCAGGCAACACCGCTGGAGGCATGCTCATCGCGGCCGCGTTCCTTAAGGACTTCGTAGGAAAGCGCCCCAACAGCACCGAAACCATCCCGTGGGCTCACATCGATATTGCCGGTCCGTCAGACAACCGCGGCGGAGGTTGGGGCTACGTCGGCAAGGGCGCCACTGGAATCGGTGTTCGAACACTCATTGAACTGGCCGAGGAATTTTCTCGTCCGTAGTAAGGTTTTTTAAACGCGGGATGTTTCCGCACCATCCGGTCGCACTGACTACACACAGTGCGTTCCGACGAAAAATTTCCTTACAGAGGAGCTGCTGTATTGGCTGAGCACAATTTTGACCTTGTCGTTCTTGGTGGAGGAAGCGGTGGCTACGCAGCTGCGTTGCGCGCCGCCGAACTCGGGATGACCGTTGGCCTGATCGAGAAGAACAAGCTCGGTGGCACTTGCCTGCACGTGGGCTGCATTCCGACCAAGGCACTTTTGCACTCCGCAGAGGTCGCTGACGTGACGCGCGAAGCAGCGAAGTATGGCGTCACCGCCACACTCGACGGCATCGACATCTCAGCGGTAACCAAGTACCGCCAAGACATCGTCGCGAGCAAGTACAAGGGCCTGCAGGGCCTCATCAAGATGCGCGGTATCACCGTCATCGAGGGCGAAGGCAAGCTCGTCGCGCCCAACACCGTTCAGGTTGGCGAAGACACCGTAGTAGGCAAGAACGTCATTCTGGCGACTGGCTCCTACTCTCGCTCGCTGCCAGGACTCGAAATCGGTGGCCGCGTCATCACCTCCGAACAGGCACTTGAACTCGACTTCGTTCCGAAGAAGGTCGCAGTGCTCGGTGGCGGCGTCATCGGCGTTGAATTCTCGAGCGTCTGGAAGAGCTGGGGAGCCGACGTCACCATTATTGAAGGTCTCCCCCACCTCGTTCCCATGGAAGACGAGTCGGTCAGCAAGCAGTTTGAACGAGCATTCCGCCGTCGTGGCATCAACTTCCACACCGGCGTTCGCTTCAAGAGCGTCGAGCAGAACGACGACGGCGTCGTCGTTACTTTGGAAAACGGCGAAACGGTCGAAGCCGAGCTCCTGCTCGTTGCCGTCGGCCGTGGCCCGTCGACCGCTGGACTCGGCTTCGAAGAAGTCGGCATTGAGATGGACCGCGGCTTCGTTCTCACGAACGAGCGCCTCGCCACCAACATTCCTGGCGTCTACGCCGTCGGAGACATCGTTCCTGGCCTCCAGCTCGCTCACCGTGGATTCCAGCAAGGAATCTTCGTTGTCGAAGAACTCGCTGGCCTCAAGCCCATCGTGATCGATGACCTCCACATTCCGAAGGTCACGTACAGCGACCCCGAGGTAGCGTCCATCGGCCTGAGCGAAGCAAAGGCGATCGAAGCCCACGGCGCTGACAACGTCAAGGCCTACGACTACAACCTCAGCGGAAACGGCAAGAGTGCCATCATCGGCACCGCTGGTTCCATCAAGGTCGTTCGCGTAGTCGACGGTCCAGTCGTCGGAGTTCACATGATCGGAGCCCGCGTTGGCGAACTGATCGGTGAAGCACAACTGATCGTCAACTGGGAAGCACACCCCGAAGACATCACCCCGTTGCTTCACGCACACCCCACCCAAAACGAGGCTCTCGGCGAGGCATTCCTCGCCCTGGCCGGCAAGCCGCTGCACGCGGTCTAGGCTCCGCCTAACCACGGAACTAAGCTATTGATGACAAGCATCACAAAGGAGCAGTACTGATGAGCGAATCCGTTAACCTTCCGGCACTCGGAGAGAGTGTCACCGAGGGCACGGTGACCCGCTGGCTGAAGCAAGTCGGCGAGCGTGTAGAGGTTGACGAGCCCCTGCTCGAGGTCTCCACTGACAAGGTCGACACGGAGATTCCTTCTCCCGTTGCCGGAGTCATCGAAGAGATCTTGGTTGCCGAAGACGAAACAGTAGAAGTTGGCACCGCGCTGGTAAAAATCGGCGACGGATCGGGCGGCGCAGATGCTGCTCCCGCCGCTGAGGAAGCACCTGCCGAAGCGGCTCCCGCTGCAGCAGAGGCTCCCGCTGAAGAGACTGCAGCACCTGCCGCCGAAGCGCCCGCCGAAGAGGCTGCAGCACCCGCTGCTGAAGCCCCCGCGGCCGAGCCCGCTCCCGTCGTCGAGGCGCCCGCTGCTGAAGCCGAAGCGCCTGCTGCGCCTGAAGCGCCAGTTGCCGAGCCCGTCGCAGAATCAGCGGCTCCCGCTGCTGCTGCCGCGCCGGTTGCCGCGCCCGAGGCCCCTGCTGAAGCTGCACCTGTTGCCGAAGCGGAACCCGCTGCTGAAGCGGCACCTGCCGCCGAAGCTGCACCTGCCGCGTCGGCTCCCGCCGCCGAGGAAGCGTCTGACAGCGATGACTCGCAAGCCGGATACCTCACTCCTCTCGTGCGCAAGCTCGCAAACGAGCGCGGCGTCGACGTAAGCACGCTTACGGGAACTGGTGTCGGCGGTCGCATCCGCAAGCAGGACGTTCTCGCTGCAAGCGAAGCCGCAACTGATGCTGAATCAGAGGCACCTGCTGCCGCGGCGCCCGCAGCTCGGGAAGTCTCGCCGTTGCGGGGAACCACCGTTCCGATGTCGCGACTACGCAAGGTCATCGCCGAGCGTGCCGTTCTCTCTATGCAGTCATCTGCTCAGCTCACTTCCGTCGTTGAAGTTGACGTCACTGCAGTTGCTAACTACCGCAACTCTGTGAAAGACGAGTTCTTGGCTAAGACTGGCACGAAGCTTTCATTCCTGCCGTTCTTTGCCCTTGCTGCCGCAGAAGCGTTGACCGTTCACCCGATCATCAACGCGACGATCGAAGACAATGCCATCGTGTACCCCGCCCAGGAGAACATGAGCATCGCAGTGGACACCGAGCGTGGATTGCTTACGCCCGTTATCCGCGACGCTGCGTCACTCGACATCGCAGGACTCGCTGGCGAGATCGCAGATCTTGCTCAGCGCACCCGCGACAACAAGTTGACCCCTGACGAGCTTTCGGGCGGAACGTTCACGCTAACCAACACCGGTTCACGTGGCGCTCTCTTCGACACTCCGATCGTGTTCTTGCCGCAGTCGGCAATCCTCGGCACCGGAATCGTGACCAAGAAGCCCGTAGTGATCAGCGATGCCAATGGTGATTCCATCGGCATCCGTTCGATGGTTTACCTCGCGCTCAGCTACGATCACCGCATCGTCGATGGGGCCGACGCTGCTGGCTTCCTCGTGGACGTGAAGAACCGCCTCGAAGGCGGAGACTTCGCTGACAAGCTTGGAATCTAACTGATCTCAGTTCACTCAGGCAGCGTATAGCTCCTGATTCGCCAACCGGCCTCGCTCTTCACTAGAAGTAGCGAGGCCGGTTTGCTTTCATCTGCAGAAACGAACTCGAACAGGACACTGTCTCCGAGCCGCTGAATCTCTGCGGCATCCGCGGCAGTCAACAGAACGTCGGAAGATAACTCTGCACCATTCAACACATTGTGAATGTGGGCAGAATCTGCGGCGAACGCAGGTGAATCGGAACGGGAAACTGCTTCAAGGCATTCAATCGACAGATCCCGTAGACACTCGTTTCGAGTCGAAAGCAACGCGTCAAGGGCCGCCTTGGGCTCAGCCGGGAGGTCGTTGCGCCACGACTCTGAGGCGCCCTCTTCTGATGAGCCAACGGCGATCTCCTCCCCCTCGTTCTCGCGTTCGGGGTGAGACTCTGCTGCCGACGAATCGCCATCAGCAGAAGCGACAGCGGCCGGGGCTTCGGTGCCGTCAAAAGACGCGACAACAACCGCCAACGCCACACAGAGCGCACCGACTGCAGCGAGAGCCCATGTGCGCTTTCTGATCGGGCGACACCAGTCCCGAAGAATCGTCTTGCCGCGCACAGCCTGATCCTTCGCCGCGGCAACCAGTTCGCCCACCCTGCCCTGAAGCCACTCCGGAAGGGCAACCACCGAATCGAGTTCGGTTCGTGGCGGACGCGGTCGATCATGTGGTGTCACCGCGCTACCCCGTGCGTGCTGAACAGCATCGAACGTCTGCGTCGACTCAGCGGGACCCAGGCGCACCGGCTCTGGTGCTCCCAGCGCAAACAGCCGCCGTTCACATTCCCACTGCCACTCAGCACTGCGCATGTGCTCCTCGCTGGACAGCCAAGCCAACAGCTCCGCGATCGGCGTTCGGAGGTTATGCTCCAGCGCCATCGCCGCGATGACGCCGCTTGCCGTGACGGCATAGGCTGAGCGGTCTTCTTGGAACCACGGCGCCTCGCACAGCTCCGCTGGTGTTGGAATGCTGCCGTGCAATCGAGCCGAGCCAAAATCTCCAAAGAAGGGCATTCCGGAGCTATCGAAGTGCACAGCGTCCATTGTCAGGTTTCCGAGAGCGACGCCGGCACGGTGCACTCGATCCAGTGCCGCAGCGAGCGGCGCAAGAATGGTGATTACCTCTCCGGGGCGCAGCGTTTGTCGTTCACGCATAACGCGCCTCAGCGTTATCGCGGTGCGCCAGTGCGTAATCAGCGCCGGCGAGCCATCAGGGGCCGCCGCGATATCGTCCAGTTCGACGGCGTGAGCGCCCTGCACTAGAGACAGACACTCAATCTCGGCGAGCAGGTCGAGCGCTCCGCTGTCGGGAAGCAAGCGTTTGATCACACGCACGCTCGAGGCGTCGTCCCGTTCGATATCACCACTCGGGCACGCGAGAACAAGTCGTGAGGATAAGCCCTCTGCGAGGGTGCGTACCGTGCGGTAGCCAGCTATCGAGTCGTCATTCACAGCTCCATCATTTGCCCTCATACGCGCCCGCTGACGCTTGCAGCAGCCGCTTGTGGACAAGCACCATCGCACAAGATCACTCAGGACAGGACTCGGAATAGTGCTCCGCACGGGCCGACGGACGCCTCGCGTGAGAACTTCGAATCCATAGAGGCGTCAGAGGCCGTATCCTAGATGCATGGCACGCAGCGAAAAGACTCCGAAGGCTCCGAAGGCTCAAAAAGAACCCGGTCGCATCAAGCAGATGTACCAGGTCTTCCAAATGACGAGGCGCTACGACAACCTCGCAATCTGGTTCTTCCTCTTGGCTTTCCTCTTGCCCATTGTGGTCGGGCTCGTTCTGGCTTTCCTTCTCGCCGGGGACAACGTTTTCGGGTTCGTGCTTTACATCATTGCCGGTGTAATGGCTGGCCTTCTCGCGTTCCTCATTGTTTTGGGACGCCGCGCAGAACGCGCCGCCTACTCGCAAATTGCCGGCCAGCCCGGTGCTGTCGGTGCCGTGCTCAAGAGTTCGCTGCGTCGCGGTTGGACCGCGAGCGAAATGCCTGTTGCGATCAGCCCTAAGACGCAGGATGCTGTCTACCGCGCAATCGGCAAGGGTGGCATCGCACTCATCGGCGAAGGACCCCGCAGCCGCACGCAGAAGATGTTGGAAGATGAGCGTCGCAAGATGAATCGCTTCCTGCCCAATGTTCCCGTGCACTTCATCTATGTCGGACCCGACGCGGACTCCGTTGCGTTGCACAAGCTCGCACCCACCCTCGGCCGTCTCAAGAACGTTCTTCGCAAGCCCGAAATTCTCGCAGTCTCCAACCGGCTGACGTCACTCGACAAGAACGGCCTCCCGATTCCTAAGGGAGTCGACCCCATGAAGGCCCGCGCACAGCGCTCACAGCGCGCCTAACAATCCGCATCACCCTTTCGCGCTTCCAGAGCCGATGAGCCACAGAGCCAATGAGCCACTGTGCTCGTCGGCTCTGTCGCGTTAACCCGGAGGTTAGCGTCGAACGAGCAGCGTGCCTGCGATGCGGTCGTGCATACCTCGCTGATCGACATCCCAAATGACGGCGGGAATGACGAGCGCCATCAACAGAGTGCGCACGATGGGCCGCCAGATGCCGAGGTAGCCCCCAGCAAGGGGAACGACGCGCATTCCAGTGATGAGATGTCCGAAGCTGCCGTTTGTGGTGATCAGCACAACGATCTGGGCTGCGACGAAAACACCGAGAGTGGCGAACGCGTCGTAGTTGAAAAACGCTATCGATACGACGACGGCAAAGCCCCAGTCGATAGCGAGAGCAACGAGCCTGCGCCCCAGTCGACCAATCGAACGCGGGCCTTCCGCTGGGAGCCCAAAGCGCTTACCTGGCCATTCATCGGGAATTTCTTGATGCTGATTCACTGGTTCAGCCTAACGAATCGCAGCTCCGTAACATGCCGGAAACAATTCGGAGATGATTGCGAAATCCTTCTTCTGTACCCTAAGAGATGGTTGTAACGACAGCCGATCATCAAATGAACCCCTTGGAGTTCCACTCAATGTCTCATCCGAAGTTTTCCAATTCGTCTGAGGTTCTTGATTTTATCAAGGACACAGACGTCAAGTTCGTCGACATCCGGTTTACCGACCTCCCCGGTATCCAGCAGCACTTCAACATCCCCGCCGCCGCAGTTGATGAAGACTTCTTCGCTGTCGGCCAGCTCTTCGATGGTTCATCGATCCGTGGCTTCCAGTCGATCCACGAGTCGGATCTCCAACTGATCCCTGACGTCACGACCGCCTACGTCGACCCCTTCCGCGTCGAGCGCACCCTCGTCATCATCTTCGACATCTACAACCCCCGCAACGGCGAGATCTACGCTCGCGACCCGCGCCAGGTTGCCAAGAAGGCCGAAAAGTACCTCGCTTCGACCGGGATCGCCGACACCGCGTTCTTTGCCTCCGAAGCAGAGTTCTACATCTTCGACGATGTTCGCTACGAAGTAAGCGCCAACAAGAGCTTCTACGAAGTCGACTCCAGCGAAGGCGCTTGGAACAGCGGACGCACCGAAGCCGGCGGAAACCTCGCCAACAAGACCCCCTTCAAGGGCGGCTACTTCCCCGTCTCCCCCGTTGACCAGCACGCAGACATCCGTGACGACATCGTCATGAAGCTCATCGATGTTGGACTCGAGGTTGAGCGCAGCCACCACGAGGTCGGCACTGCAGGTCAGGGTGAGATCAACTACAAGTTCGACACCCTCGTTCACGCCGGTGACGACATCCTCAAGTTCAAGTACATCGTCAAGAACACCGCCAACGAGTGGGGCAAGACGGCAACGTTCATGCCGAAGCCGCTCTTCGGCGACAACGGTTCGGGAATGCACACGCACCAGTCGCTCTGGAACGACGGAACCCCGTTGTTCTACGACGAAAAGGGCTACGGCGGACTCAGCGACACCGCTCGCTGGTACATCGGTGGACTGCTCAAGCACGCACCTGCTGTGCTCGCCTTCACCAACCCGACGGTCAACTCGTACCGCCGCCTGATCCCCGGATTCGAAGCTCCCGTGAACCTCGTGTACTCGGCTGGAAACCGTTCGGCTTCCATCCGTATCCCGATCACCGGAACGAACCCCAAGGCAAAGCGCATTGAGTTCCGCGCACCGGATGCATCGGGTAACCCTTACCTCGCGTTCGCTGCTCAGCTCATGGCTGGCCTCGACGGCATCAAGAACAAGACTGAGCCGCACGAGCCCGTTGACAAGGACCTGTACGAGCTGCCTCCCGAGGAAGCACGCCTGATTCCTCAGGTGCCCGCTTCGCTCGAAGAAGCACTTGTTGCTCTCGAAGCTGACCATGAGTTCCTCATGGAAGGCAACGTCTTCACCAAGGACCTCATCGAGACCTGGATTGACTACAAGCGTACGAACGAACTGCTTCCGTTCGCACAGCGCCCGCACCCGTACGAGTACGAACTGTACTTCGGCGTCTAAGCGCTAACACAGCACACAATAAGGGCCGCATCCTTCGGGATGCGGCCCTTATTATTTAGCCCGGTTGTGTTTTAGTAGGCGCTCACGAGCTGCGGCGTGCGACGAGTCAGGTCCAGTCCGGTGCCATCGATTACAGGAGCACGTGACGACGACGCCCCTAGCCCACTGAACGACCAACCAGCTGCACGCCACGTTGCGGCGTCGAGGCAATTGCGGGCATCGATCATGACGCGGCTGCCGACAATTTGCCCTAGCGCCACAGGGTCGCTGGCCTTGAACTCATCCCACTCTGTCAAGACCAAGAGGGCGTCCGATCCCGCGGCAGCCTCGTCGACCGAGTCGACATAGGTGAGCGTGGGGAACATCCGCTGAGCTGTTTCGGATGCTTCGGGGTCGTAGACGACGACCTGAGCTCCCCGGAGATGGAGTGCGGCCGCAACGTTGAGCGCTGGAGAATCCCGCACATCGTCAGTCAGTGGCTTGAAGGCCGCGCCGAGGATGCCGATTCTGCGGTTGAGAACCGAACCACCACAGGCATCGATCGCGAGACCGATGACTTGCAAGCGTTGGGACATGTTGATCTCATCGACCTGCTGCAGCAACGCCGCAGCCTTGGTAGCGCCGAGCTCACTCGAACGGTGGATGAGCGCCCGGATATCCTTGGGAAGGCATCCGCCCCCGAAGCCCAGCCCTGCGTTGAGGAACTGCCGCCCAATGCGCACGTCGTGGCCGAGTGCGTCAGCCAGGACCGCTACATCAGCGCCCGAGGCGTCACACACTTCGGCAATCGCGTTGATGAAGGAGATCTTTGTCGCCAAGAAGGCATTTGCGCTCACTTTGACGAGTTCAGCGGTCGGCAGATCGCACACGATCACGGGGGTTCCCGTCTCGATGGGAATGGCGTAGACCGCGCGCATTGCTGCTTCAGAACGCGGTGACACTCCGCCCAGAACAATCCGATCGGGGCGCAGCGTATCTTCGACTGCTTTACCCTCTCGCAGGAACTCGGGGTTCCACACCAACTCAACGTTCACCTCTGCCGGGGCTGAATCGGCGATGATCGAACGCAAGCGGGCTCCCGTTCCTACCGGCACGGTCGACTTGCCGACAATTAGGCCGTCGTGGGTCAGATAGCGGGCGACCTGCCGCGTAGCTTCCTCCACGTAATCGAGGTTTGCAGCGTTATTCCCCCGCTGCTGGGGCGTACCGACACAGATGAAGTGGATGTCGGAATTCGCCGTAGCCTCAGCAAGGTCTGTAGTGAACCGCAATCGTCCGCTCGCAACGTGCGTGCGGATGAGCTCCGGAAGTCCTGGTTCGAAGAAGGGAACCTTTCCTTCGCTGAGCTGCTTTACTTTGGCCGGATCGGTGTCGACGCCGATGACATCGAACCCCATTTCTGCCATAGCCGCTGCGTGAGTCGCACCGAGATATCCGGTGCCGACGACGCTCAGTCGGGGACGTTCTGCGTCTCCATACTGACCGATGGTGTTCTGGGCTGAAGGTGCTGTGCTGTTCATGTTGTGCTCCTTATTCATCGGTTCAGCGTGCGGTGAGGGTGAAATCGCTGTCAGGTCGCGCCAAGCCCTCGATGAAGGCGGCGAGAGAATCTGCGCGAGAGTCGATGCGCCAGTCATTGGTCGAGCGCTCACCCTCGACATAGGTCGTGACAGCTAAGTTGAACCACGAAATCCCGATGATGTCGTCGTTCTCTGGCTTCGCGAGCGATTCGAAGAGACTGGTCACCCAACCGGCTTTGTGTCCACCCGTCTCGGATGCTCCGATTTCCGTCAGGAAGATTGGCTTGTTGGTGATCCGGCGCAACTCGTTCAAACTGGCGTCGAACGTGTAGCTGAAGGTGAAGTCGTTCTCCGGCTTGTAAGCGGGGCGAAGGTACCCCGACAGTCCCACCCAGTCCACGTATTCGTCGCCCGGATACAACCCGTCGAGGAAGTCCGACGATTGATGCGTCGCCGGAAGGTTATTGATGATGTTGGGTGCCCAGATCCAGATCACGAGATCGTTGGCCCCCTCCTCGGCGAAGATATCGTGGACGTGCTGCCACATAGTGACGAAGTCACCAACGCGGTTCTCGTTAATCGAATTGCCTTGGCCGTCTGTCTCGGACCATGGATACCAGACACCGTTCATCTCGTGGTCCAGTCGGATGCCGAGAGGTAGTCCTGTCGCCACGATGTCTTTCGCGTATTGATGCAAATAGTCATCGAATGTTCCCGGCGTGCCCGCTTCAGGATCGCCGATGATAGCGGGCAACGTGTAGTCGGGCTCTTCTACCTGATCGTTGCCAGAACCAATTGGTCGTGACTCCCAGGTAAGAATCGGAAGTGTTTCCTTCTCCCACGAACGCGTGACCGCATTCGCACGGAAGTCCTCATCCCAGCCGCCAAAGTAGCCGACAACGTTCGGGTTGCTGCCCACCTTGGTAGCGGTCGAGTCGTACGTCGCCCAGTTGAACGGTGCTTGTTCGGTATAGAGCCCGAGATACGTCGAGGCTGGGTTCACGATCGCGGCCTTTGACGGGGCAGTAATAGCTGCGGGACCGGACGAAGTATTGGGCGTGTTCGACTTCGACGGTGACGCCACCGTCGCGTTTTCAGCTCGACTGGATTGAAGAGCTTTCAGCGTTCCTTCAACAGACCAGAGCTCTTGTTGGATCGCTGCGGATTGGGCATTCGTTTCTTTCAGGTTGTTCTTGGCGACACCAATCGACGCTTCAAGTTCATCAATCTCCGACAGCAGGCTCTCTTTTTCTGCCTCCCAGTCAGCGCGTTCCTCGGCCACGGTGTCCGCTTGGAGAACCGTTTTTGCTGCCGTGCTGAGAGCTTGATTTACCGTGCTGCTGGGTGAAATCCAGACGAATGCGCTTGTCGCACCGAGCGTGAGCACGAGCGCGGCACTGCCGACTCCCGTCCAGCGGGTTCGGCTGCTGCTGACAGCCCACCAGGCTGCTGCACCGTTTCGGACATGGGAACTACGAGAAGAAAACAATGGAAACCGCCTCTACTGCAAAGATTGAAAAACCGATCACGTAAGGCCATGCGGCCTTGGGGTTGAGCCGGCGTCGCTGTGGCGCCGCAGGAGCAGCTGCTCGTGTTGACCGCCTCGGAGGCGCTTCCAGCACGGCAACAGCACCAGTAGCAGTGCTTGGTTCGAAGTCCAGGTCGGCGATCGTCGCACTGTCGTGGTCGAGCTGTCCGACCAAGAGGTCGTTGGAGTTACCTCCGGCATAGGCCCCGGCACGGGTGCCCCAGCCGCTGGCATGCCCCATCCTGAAGAATCCAATAAGGCGGATAGGCATGAGGAAGGCAGTGGACACGATGATGAACGCCGGCAAGCGGAAGAAGTCCATCGGTTTCTCTGAGAGGTGCCGAATCTGTCGGATCGCCATGCTCAGTACCGAAGACACCACCATGAGCGCGAGCACGAGAAGCACTCCGCTTTGAACGCCATACTCCGAGAGGAACCCTTCGTAGAAGTTGTATCCCTGTCCGCTGATGGCGCGATAGATCCAACCAGCGATCACTCCAGCCAAAAGGAACGGCAGGATGATGTCCATCAGGAAGAAGACGGCCAGTACTGGTGCGTGCCCCAGCATCCACGGCAGCATGCGAAGGGTGTTGTATTGGCTGCCACGAGCCCAGCGCAGTTGCTGCTTGTAGAGCTTCTTGACCTCAAGCGGCGCATCGGTATAGACGAGCGAGGTGTGCTGGTACACCGTGCGGTGACCCTCTTGAAGAGCAAGGTTGGTGAGAGTGCGATCGTCGCTTACTTCAAGAAATACGCCCATGAAACGTTCGTTCATGAAGCGGTCCATGACGCGCGTCATGATCGAGCGACGGAACGCAATGGTGCGCCCCGGTAAGCAACCGACCTGTCCGAGCACGCTCTGAGCGGGCATCGAGTAGAGAGCTCGCGAGTTCTCCAGCCAGTCAGCCCAGCGAGTGATCCAGCTTCGCTCCGGTTCAAGGATGCGCTGACGTGTTGTGACGCCGCCGACCTTCGCGTCAGCGAACGGCCGCACCAGCTCCGAAAGGGTGTTGTCGGTCCAGACGGTGTCGGAGTCGACGAGAACGGTGATGTCGCCTGTCGACAGCTCCGTACCGATCATCACGGCATTGCGCTTACCGGGAATCGGCGTGTGCACCCAGCGCACCAGCGGAGCGAACTCTTCACTGATGCGTTCCAGTGTGGGGTTCGGCGCACCGTTGATGACGACGATGATCTCAGACGGTTGTTGCTCGACCATGCGGGCGAGCACATCCCGAAAGAGATCCTCCGGCTCATCGAGCACCGGGACTACTACGCTCGTCGTTCCGGTGAACGTGCCCGTATACGGACGGTAGCGCGACGACAACACGACTTTGAGCAACCACAGCGCCCAGATGAGCGACGAGTAGATTGCGAACATGTAGATCTCAGGGTGACCCTCGATCATGTGGCGAAGTTGCAGAATAAATATGAACACGGATGCCCCCGACATTGTGATTGGGAAAGGTGATCATCCGCGACGCTGAGGATGCTTCTCAGCGGTGAGTTGCTTGATTATTGCCCGATGGATTTGCCCACCGCAATACGGGTATTTCGTCGTATTACACCTCCAGGTGGTCTCACCCGGGTCAGGAGTTCGAGAAGAGTGTCGGCACTTAGGCTGTCGCATTTTGTGCACAATTTTGTACCCCACTAGGAGGGCGCGAATCGCTCGAATCCCGGCGCAATCGGAGCCGAAAGCGAGTTCGGGTGAAGGCGGAAAAGTGCACGTCAGGAACCCTATTGGCCACAGCTCGACGCCCCATTTATGGGTAGAACTAGTAGTCTGCCCCTAGCGCACGGAGCAGGGGCTGCCAAGGATGCACCCACCCGCTGCCCCACAATGGGGTACACGATTTTCAGGCTCCCGGGGGACGCTCGTTGGCACCATAAGTGGTTACAGGTTTAACATGCCCGTAACATTCGGAGCGGTTTCAGGGCAACCTGAACCGATGGCAGAAGCAGCCAGACTTTGCCTCGAGCCTTACGACCTCGGCACATTAGCGACGCCATAAAAGCGGCGCTCAAAGACGCGTCGAGCGCGACGCGTGGCGCGCAAATAGTCCTCTTCGAGCTTGCTCGCTGAGCCCGGTGGATATTCGAGCATGCGGGCAACACCCTCGAGTTGAAGTCGATCCGTGGGTAAGACATCCGAGGTCTTTGAGGTCCACAGGGTGACAGCCGAACGTGCGCGGGAGGCGAGAACCCACGCTTCACGCAGGCGAGCCGCGTCGGAGGCAGTGACGAGCTTCTCGGCGACCGCCGCATTCAATGCGTCGAGCGTTGAGGTTGTGCGCAAACCTTCGACCGTAGCTCCGTGCTGAAGCTGCAAGAGCTGCACGAACCATTCGACGTCACTGAGTGAACCGCGGCCTAGTTTGAGGTGGCGGGACGGATCCGCGGCCTGCGGAAGACGTTCAGACTCCACGCGAGCCTTAATCCTTTTGACTTCACGCACGTCCTGAGGCGAAATCACGGAGGGGTAGCGAACGCGGTTCGCGAGTGCTTCGAAATCAGTGAGCAGCGCGGCGTCGCCGGCAACGCCACGGGCGCGCAAGAGCGCCTGAGCTTCCCAGGTGAGCGACCAGCGGGCGTAATAGGCCGCATACGATTCGAGGGAGCGCACGATGGCCCCATTCTTGCCTTCGGGTCGAAGGTCGAGGTCGAGATCGAGCGGAAGCTTGACGTCCTCAGTGATGCGAGTGAGCCCCTTGGCGAGCTTGTCAGCTCGTTTGGCAGCCTCTTCGTTAGTACCGTCCGTTGCCCGGTAGACGTACATGACATCGGTGTCGGAACCGAAACCTGCTTCGGCTCCCCCAAAACGCCCCATGGCGATAATCCCGAACTCGATTCCGTCAGGTTCTGGCCGGAGAATCGCCAACGCTCCTTCGAGCATCATCGTTGTAACGTCGCTGAGCCCGCGGCCCAGCTCTTGAATCGTGGTCATTCCCACGATCGAGCCGATGGCCAAGCGTAAGATCTCACGGCGACGGGCTGTGCGCAACGCCTTGGCCGCGGCATCCTCGTGCCCTTTGTGTCTAGCGACAATGGCCCGAGCTTCGTCTTGCAACACCGCAAGAGAGCGCGGCTTGAGTTCTTTGTCGTGCTCCAGCCACGCTGCAGCTTCGGGGATGCGCTCGAAGAGCCCACCCACGTATTTGGATGCCGAGAGCACATGAGTGAGCCGCTCTGCAGCCCCAGAAGAATCGCGAAGCATGCGCAGGAACCAGTACGCCTCACCGAGTGCTTCGCTGAGCCGGCGGAACGCGAGGAGGCCGTAGTCAGGATCGGCTCCATCTGAGAACCACTGCAACATCACGGGCAGCAGAGCCTTCTGGATAGTGGCCCGCCGGGAGACTCCCCCGGTGAGCGCCGCAATGTGCGCTAGTGCGCCTTTGGGGTCGAGGAAGCCGATAGCGGCCAGTCGAGCGACGGCCTGCTCGCTCGAGAGCGCGAGGCCTTCTTCGGGCAAAGCGGCCACGGCCGAGAGCAACGGGCGATAAAACAGGCGCTCATGAAGTCTGCGCACGGCAATCTTGGTGCGCTGCCACTGCTCGGTGAGATCCTTCGCGCTTGTCGCAATGCCCGTCGCACGAGCGAGTACGCGCAGGTCATCTTGATCTCGCGGCATGAGGTGGGTGCGGCGAAGTCTCGACAGCTGGATGCGGTGTTCCAGCAGCCGGAGAAAGCGGTAGTCCCGAGCGAACTCGCCAGCTTCAGTGCGGCCGATATAACCGTGTTCGGCGAGAGCAATGAGAGCGCGCAGGCTGGACGTTTGACGCACCCCTTCGTCACTTTGTCCGTGAACGAGCTGCAGCAGCTGAACCGTGAACTCAATATCGCGAAGTCCACCCGGGCCGAGCTTGAGTTGCACATCGCGTTCCTGCGGTGGGATGTTCTCGGTGACACGCTCGCGCATCCGCTGCACTGACGCCACGAAATTCTCACGAGACGCACTGGACCACACGAGCGGGGAAACGCCCTCAATGTAGCGACCGCCGAGCTCCCAGTCGCCCGCAAGAGGGCGAGCCTTCAGAAGTGCTTGGAACTCCCAGCTCTCTGCCCAGCGATCGTAATAGGCAAGATGCGATTCAAGCGTGCGCACAAGGGCACCGTCTTTGCCCTCAGGGCGAAGGTTGGTGTCGACCTCCCACAGTGCGGGTTCCACCGTGAGGTCTTGGATGCCGCGGATCGTCTGCACCGCCAAAGGGGTAGCGATCGTGACCGCACGGTCGGCGCTAATACCGTCGGGTTCAGTGACGAAAATGACGTCGACATCCGACACGTAGTTCAGTTCACGGGCGCCGGCCTTGCCCATGCCAATGATGGCAATCCGGGTAGCGGCGATGTCAGCTTCTGGAAAGTTCACCGATCGGCGTGCCACAGACAGTGAGGCTTCCAGCGCGGCACCGGCTAAATCGGCCAAGGCCATTGCCACACGGTCAACAGCAGCAAGAGGGTCTTCCTGCGCGAGATCCCAGGCGGTCAGCTTCGCGAGCTCTCGCCGATAGCGCACCCGCAACGCAACCCACGCGTCTTCGCCCTCGAGGTCGTTGGTGACTTCGGTGAGGAGCTCAACGTATTCCTCGGGCGAGTAAGGCTGCGCAATGGGCGAACACATCGCGTCGAGTTCTTGCGGATGCCGCACAAAGAAGTCGCCAAGCCCCGAAGACGCGCCAAGGACTCGAACCAGTCGCACTGCGGCCTCGTCATTGGCCAGCACTGGCGTGAGTTGCTGCGGTGAGCCCTCGGAGAGTTCCACGAGCAGCCGAAGAGCCTGATCGGGGTCTGCTGCGCGCGCGAATAACGCTGCGGGCACTTCGGGGCGGTCGAGCGCCACAAGACGCTCTCGGGCCTCGCTGAGTTCCAAGAAACCCAGCTTGGCGAGTTCGGTCAGAGTGTATGGCGGCGACGACATGGTGACGGAGGGTCTAGAGGATCTCTAGGCTGCTCTCCAATTCGTAGGGAGTGACCTGAGCGCGGTACGCCTTCCATTCGCGACGCTTGTTGAGCAGCACGAAGTTGAACACCTGCTCCCCGAGCGTCTCTGCGACGAGCTCGGAGTTTTCCATAATGCTCAGCGCATGGTTCAGGTTCGACGGAAGCTGTTCGTAACCCAAGGCACGGCGTTCGTGCTCGGACAGGTCGCCAACGGCATCCTCGGCTTCGAGCGGAAGCTCATAGCCCTCTTCGATGCCCTTAAGCCCAGCGGCGAGCAACAGCGAGTAAGCCAAGTAGGGGTTTGCTGCCGAGTCGAGAGCACGGTATTCAATGCGCGCGCTCTGGCCCTTGCCGGGCTTGTACAGCGGAACTCGTACGAGAGCCGAACGATTGTTGTGCCCCCACGTGACGAAGCTCGGAGCTTCGTCTCCGCCCCACAAGCGCTTGTAGGAGTTGACGAACTGGTTAGTGACAGCAGTGATCTCCGGAGCGTGCTTGAGAATGCCGGCCATGAACTGGCGGCCAACCTTCGACAGCTGGTAGTGCCCGCTGGCGTCGTAGAACGCATTCTGGTCGCCCTCGAAGAGCGACATGTGGGTGTGCATTCCCGAGCCCGGCTGGCCAGACATCGGCTTCGGCATGAACGTGGCGTACACGCCCTGCTCAATGGCAACTTCTTTGATGACAGTGCGGAACGTCATGATGTTGTCTGCAGTGGTGAGTGCGTCGGCGTAACGAAGGTCGATCTCGTTTTGGCCGGGGCCGGACTCGTGGTGGCTGAACTCTACCGAGATGCCGAGGTCTTCGAGCATCCGCACCGAACGGCGACGGAAGTCGTGTGCCGTGCCGCCAGGAACGTTGTCAAAGAAACCAGCGGAATCTACCGGCTGCGGGCTGCCATTCTTGAGCTTGCTCGACTTGAGAAGGTAGAACTCGATTTCGGGATGCGTGTAGAACGTGAAGCCACGCTCAGCTGCCTTCTCGAGCGTGCGCTTGAGCACGTTACGAGGGTCAGATGCTGCGGGCTGGCCATCAGGCGTCGTGATGTCGCAGAACATGCGTGCGGTGGGGTCGATCTCTCCGCGCCACGGCAAAATCTGAAAAGTGGTGGGATCGGGATGCGCGAGCATGTCTGCTTCATAGGCGCGCGTGAACCCTTCAATGGCAGAACCGTCGAAGCCAAGACCCTCAGCGAATGCACCCTCGATCTCGGCGGGCGCAACAGCAACGCTCTTGAGCGTTCCCACAACATCCGTGAACCAGAGTCGAACGAATTTGATGCCACGTTCTTCAATTGTGCGAAGAACGAAATCGCGCTGCTTGTCCATTGACATATAGTCCCTCGATCCGTGCTTTGCCGCGAGATTGCGACATCGATTCTGCCGCTCTAAGGGTACTTGCTCTAGGGCATCTCTGCAGCGCACTCGCCGCCGTGGTAGCCCAATTGAACCCTGCGCCGGTGTCGTTAGACTGGCGGCTATGACTGACTCTGCCGCCGCTGAAGCCCAAGCCAAGCTCAAACGAGTTCGCACTCGCCATTTTCAGACGGCGAAAGAGAACGGAATTAAGATCGTTGGGCTCACCAGTTACGACCAGCTGACTGCTGGAATCTTCGACGAATCCGGCATCGACTTCCTGCTGGTCGGCGACTCCGCTGGCAACAATGTCTATGGCTACGACACCACTCTGCCGGTAAGCATCGATGACCTGATCCCCCTGACGCGCGCCGTCGCCGGCGCTGTTACGCGCGCTTTTGTCGTGGCGGATATGCCTTTCGGATCCTACGAAACAGGTTCCGAGGAGGCGCTTCATACTGCGTTCCGCTTCATGAAAGAGACCGGGGCACACGCCGTGAAGCTTGAAGGCGGTGTGCGCAGCGCCGAACAGATCCGACGCATCGTGGATGCCGGCATCCCGTTGATGGCTCACATCGGGTTCACTCCTCAGAGCGAGCACGGTCTCGGCGGCCACGTCATCCAGGGTCGCGGAGAAGGGTTTGAGCAATTGCTCGCCGACGCTCTCGCCGTTCAAGAGGCTGGCGCGTTTGCCGTCGTGCTCGAGATGGTTCCCGCGGATGCCGCAGCCAAGATCACCGAAGCACTGTCGATTCCGACAATCGGTGTCGGTGCCGGCCCTCACGTTGATGGGCAGCTTCTGGTCTGGACTGATTGGGCGGGCCTCACCAAGGGACGCATCCCGAAGTTCGTTAAGCAGTACGCCGATTTGCGCGCAACGCTCGCGGGCGCTGTCGACGAGTACCGCGCCGATGTGGCCGCGGGTACGTACCCGACAGAGGAGCACTCCTACTAGGAGTCTCCTCGGCCGGGAACGGCCCGTGAGTGCTCCGAGCGTCTAGTCTTCAGAATCTTCGCTTGCCCACTTGCGTGCGCGCTCCGCGATGATTTGCGGGGCGTGTTCGGCTTGAGCCCGAGTATCGAATGGGCCATCACGATCTACGGCTAGCGACTGCGGTCCTTCTTCGACTTCGCCGGTCTTGTGGTTGTACCACCATTGCTCCATGCGGTTCGTCCCTTCGTCGAGAGCAAGGCTACGCGGTTAGACTGCTGAAATGCCTCGGAATAATTCTGGTCACCTCGTTCCGGGAGTAATCCCACCCCAACTTGCCGTCCCCTCGGCTATTACCCGCCCCGAATACGTGGGCAAGAAGGCGCCGCGCACCTTCACCGGTTCAGATGTTTACACGGCTGAAGAAGTAGACCGCATCCGTGCCGCAGGCACCATTGCCGCCGGCGCCGTCGAAGCAGTTGGTGCGGCGGTTGCCCCCGGAGTCACTACCGCACACCTCGATCAGATCGCGCACGAGTACATGGTGTCCCGCGGTGCCTACCCGTCAACGCTGGGCTACCGTGGCTTCCCGAAGTCGTGTTGCACGAGCATCAATGAGGTTATTTGTCACGGCATTCCGGATGACACGGTGCTCAAAGATGGCGACATCATCAACATCGACATCACCGCCTACAAAGATGGCATGCACGGTGACCTCAATAAGACTTTCCTCGTCGGCGACGTTTCTGACGACGCTCGCAATCTCGTTGAACGCACGCAAGAAGCGCTTAACCGGGGAATCAAGGCCGTAGCCCCTGGGCGTCAGGTCAACGTGATCGGCCGGGCGATTGAGTCCTACGCAAAGCGCTTCGGCTACGGCGTGGTTCGCGACTTCACCGGACACGGCGTTGGCCGCGCTTTTCACACCGGCCTCATCATCCCTCACTACGACTCTGCACCGCAGTTCGACGACGTCATCGAGGTGGGAATGGTCTTCACCATCGAACCCATGCTGACCCTCGGAACCAACGATTGGGATTTGTGGGCCGATGACTGGACCGTCACCACTCGCGACAAGAGCTTGACCGCACAATTCGAGCACACCATGGTCGTCACCGAACGTGGCACCGAAATTTTGACTCTCCCGTAATAATCTGACGCTCCCCTAACCACGCGAAAGAGGACAGCATGACTCAGGCTCTAGGAATCGACATCGGTGGCACCGGAATCAAGGGGGCCATTGTCGACACCGACACCGGCAAGCTGGTGAGCGACCGGATGAAGATCGCGACGCCCAAATCGGGCAAACCTGATGCGATCGTCGCGGTCGTCGTTGAGCTCATCGAAAAACTCGGCGGAATTCCCGAGTCGATGCCGGTTGGCGTATGTTTCCCCGCAATCGTGCGCAACGGCAAGACGATGTCTGCCGCAAACATCTCCAAAGAGTGGATCGGTCTCGAGGCCGAAGCGCTATTCGAGAAGGCCCTCGGCCGCGACATCCACTTTGTCAATGATGCGGATGCCGCTGGCGTTGCCGAAGTGCGCTACGGCGCGGCTCAAGGCGTACCCGGTCTGATTTTGCTCACAACGCTCGGCACCGGAATCGGCAGTGCGCTGATCTATAACGGAACCCTCGTTCCGAATTCAGAGCTGGGTCATCTCACCATCGGGCGCCAGGATGCCGAAAAAGGCGCGTCATTCTCCGCGAAGGAACGGCGCCGCCTCAGTTGGAAAGCGTGGGCAAAGCGTCTCCAGCGCTACTACACCCACCTCGAACTGCTCTTCTCCCCCGACCTCTTCTTGGTCGGTGGCGGCGTGTCAAAAAGCCACGAAAAGTTTCTCCCACTGCTGAAGCTGAAGACGCCGATCGTGCCCGCCAAACTTCGCAACAACGCTGGCATTCTCGGTGCTGCCGCCCTCGCCGTAAAGGAATAGCCATGAGCTTTCACACCAATGAACCCCATTCCGGCGACATCGCTGGGCGCCTGAACTGGCTCCGCGCTGGAGTTCTTGGCGCGAACGATGGCATTGTCTCTGTTGCTGCAATCGTTGTCGGCGTCGCTGGTGCGACATCCGCCATCGCTCCCCTGATCACCGCGGGAGTCGCCGGCCTCGTCGGTGGCGCCATCTCGATGGCCTTGGGAGAATATGTTTCCGTGAGCAGCCAGAGCGATAGCCAGCGGGCACTCATCGAGAAAGAGCGACGAGAACTCGCCGAGATGCCGGAGGAGGAACTCGCCGAGCTCGCGGCCATCTACCGCGCTAAAGGAATCAGCGCAGAAACAGCGCAACGCGTGGCAGAGGAGCTCACCGAACACGACGTTCTAGCGGCCCACCTCGAAGCGGAGCTAGGCATTACCGAACACGCCGTCGTGAGCCCCTGGCAAGCAGCCGGGGCCTCTGCGCTCGCGTTCACGATCGGTGGAGTGCTGCCGCTCGCCGCCATCCTGCTGGCACCAGAACCCATCCGGGTCCTAGCGACCTTCATCGCCGTCTTGACAGCACTGGTGATCACCGGGGCGCTGTCGGCGCGTGTTGGCGGCAACAGCTGGGTGCGACCAACGCTGCGGATTGTGATCGGTGGAGCGCTCGCCCTCGCCACCACGTTCCTCATCGGTACGCTTTTGGGCACTTCGGGCGTCGTCTAGAGGCACTCGGCGACCGCACGGGCGAGTCTGGCTGAGCCTGACGCTCACATTCAGACTGAGGAATGGGCCGGCTAGTACGCCGGGTTCTGTTCACACGAGACCGAAATCTCGTGCTGGACGGTCATCTATCTACGATGTACGTTGCCGCACACCTCTAGCGATCTACCCGAAGACTCGGCGAGCAGCCTTAGCGTCTTCTGTCTGATCTTGCTCCGGACGAGGTTTACCTAGCCGGCCGAGTCACCCCGGCCGCTGGTGGTCTCTTACACCACCGTTTCACCCTTACCCCAGACCGAAGTCTGTGGCGGTCTGCTTTCTGTTGCACTGTTCTCGCGGGTTGCCCCGGGTGGGTGTTACCCACCATCCTGCTCTGCGGAGCCCGGACGTTCCTCGGTACCCTTAACGGATAACGCGACCGTCTTGCCGACCCATTCAACTGCCAAGCTTAGCGTTCAACGAGCGGTTAGAGTCCCGACTCGTTTGTGCGAACAAGAATGCCTTCACTGCTGGCACACATGATCACGGTGTCAGGTGCTGCGGCCCGAATCTCTTGCATTTCGTTCTCGAGGAGCTTCACGCCGGATGCCAGCGAAACTCCCCCGCGCAACAGCGAAGCGCCAACACCGTAACGTTCGCGCTGACGTTCGTAGAGCGCCAAAAGATCGTCCGGGATCGTAGCCTGCAAAGCAGAGCGACCGGTACGGGTCGTGCCCAACTCCGCCTCGATGACGACGAGGGCTTCATCGCGGCTGGCTTCGAGCTCGGCGGCCTGGGTACGGAGGTTGTCCGCCTGCTCAGTCAGATTGTCTACAACCTTCTGCTGGGCTTCAAGCTTCTCCATGACGGCAAGCTCAATGTCTTCTAGGTTGCTCAAACGGGTGCGCAGCGCGGCGAGCTCCTGCTCAAGCGCAGCAACATCTTTGGCCGACGAACTCGCATCAAGGCGCGAAGTATCACGGGCGATGCGAGCCTCAACCACCGTGACATCCGACTCAACGCGGCTCATTTCGAGCTCGATGTCTTCTTTGATGCCACGCTCTTCTAACATCGTCAACTGAAGCTTGTCGCGGTGCTGCTTCAGTTCGGTAAGTTTCTCGTGCTCAGGAAGCTTCTTTGCACGGTGCTCCAACTGGGCAATCTTCGTGTCAAAGGCCTGCAGGTCGAGGAGCAGCGCCTGATCAGCGGGGCTAGCGGTCAATGCCATAGTCATGTTTCTCTCTGTATACCGGTGTGCTTACTGCACAACCGCAAAATCCCAAGGATCGGTGCGCAATTCGCTCACCGTAATCGTTACGTCTGGCAGCAATGCCCGCAACTCTTCGGCTGCAGCGTCGAGCCACAACCATTCACTCGCCCAATGCGAGACATCGATCAACGCTGGGCCATTCAGGAGCCGAGCATTCTCACGAGCTTCAGAAGCCGGATGATGCCGCAGATCACTCGTGATGTAGACATCCGACGCCAACACGGCAGGCTCGTTCAAGTATGCGTCACCCGCTCCCCCACACAACGCCACCGATTGAACGAGTTGCTCAAAATCACCAGCAACACGAACGCCGGTAGCCGTGGGCGGGAGAATCTCCGCGATCAGGCGAGCAAGACGACCGAGGGTCATCGGCTCCGGCAGTTGCCCCGTGCGGCCAATGCCGCGATCGGGAGTCTGACCGGCGACGATGGGGGCGATCGACGACAAGCCCAGCTTGGAGGCGAAGCGACCTGACGTTCCGGTTTCTACGACATCCGCGTTCGTATGTGCGGCCAACAGAGCGCACTCAGCACGCACAAGCTTGGTCAGCACCGCGCCTTTGTAGCGGTCGCTGGCTATGGATGTGACTCCGCGCAGGAGCAGCGGATGGTGCGTAATGAGCATGTCCGCACCACCAGCAATAGCCTCGTCGACGGTGTCGATGACCGCGTCGACCGCGAAAGAGATCGTAGACACCGGGGCGTCGAGGTCTCCCGCGACTAACCCCACCGCATCCCACGACTCGGCACCGGATGCAGGCCAGAGCCGTTCGGCCGCGGCAAGGACATGAGCGACAGTAGTAGACACGCGATCAGTCTAGGCGGGACGCGGTGCGCGCTCAGGCTGCTCGGCCTCTTGACGACGAATCGCTGGAATACCTGCCACCAGGGGCGTCAGGATTCCGAGGCCAAGCGCGACGAGCACACCAAGGTCGGTGCCGGCGAGGTCAGAACTCAGATCAACGCCGAGTGCCGTAAAGCCGTACCCCTGCCACGAAAGCCAGCTGATCGTCGCGCTCGTGAGAGCGAAGCCGATCACCGAGATCACGATGTAGGCACCGAGGTTGACCCAACGGACATCGGCATACACTCCACCGCGAGCAAGCAGCCCAGCGCTGTCGAGCTTGCGAGTGCGAATCATGGTCTCCGAAGCAAAGATGCCCGCCCACGCAGCGGTGGGGACCGCAAGCGTGGTTGCGACATCCCGGAACAGTTCGTTGATTCCACCATCGATGCCGAAGGCGAAGAGGATACCGAGAGCACCGAGCACGACCGCAACGATGACGATTGACCACTGACGCGGCACCCGCACCCCAATTGCCTGGAGCGCGAAACCACCGGAGTAGAGGCTCAGAGTGATGCCCGAGAGCAAGCTCAGTGCAGCAGCAAGCAGCAACGGAATCGGGTACCAGCTCGGCAGCAAGAGCAGCAGGGTGTCGAGTGGCGAAGCGAGGAAACCGCGAGCAATTGCGGGGTCAGAAGCCGCAAGAAGCGCACCGTAGGCGATGAGAACGAAGGCGGGAAGTGCTGCACCAAAGGTGGCAGACAACATCGACGCTGGACCGCTCGAGGACGGGCGCTGGTAACGGGCAATATCTGCACCGCTATAGGCCCACACCAAACCAAGGAAGCTGAACACCAAGACGGCGCCGGTGACTGTCAGCAGCCACGAACCGTCGGGAGTGGTGAGCGCCTGCGAAACGTCGATGTACTGCGCCGTGAAGCCGATGAGGCCCACAATCAGCACACCCGAGATGATGCTCAGAATCAATTGGATGCGCGCAAACAGCGGGTAACCGGCGAAAGCGATTACCAGCGCGATCAGGAACGACAGTGCCAATGCGATGAGAAGCAACTGTCGGTCGCCAAGACCACCGTTGAGGTCGGAGCCGATCAGCACAATGGCGACCGAAGAAGCCAAGACCCACAAGAGCACAGCGCCCCAGAAGAGTCGTGCGACTAAGGCAACCGCCGACGGAGCGATATTGCCGAGGAGCCCGAACGTCGACCGCGAGACAACCATGGTTGGCTGGCCGCTGCGCTTGCCCGCAAGAGTTGTGAGGCCCAAGGGAATGAAGGACAGCGCGACACCCGCGAGGATAGCGACGATCGACTGGCGAAGGCTCATCCCCACAGCGAATACCGCTGCACCGAGACCGAGGCTCACGATGGACGAGTTGGCAGCAAACCACAGCCAGAAGAGACGTGCGGCGTGACCGATGCGGCGATCAACCGGAGTCGGCTCCAGGCCACTCTCCTCAAGGCTGAAGACGCGCTGCGCAGTAGGAGCGACCTCATCAAGACCGAGCGGCTGCTGAGCAACAACTGATGTTGAATGAGCAACTGGCTGAGGCATTGAATCGATCGGCGCTGGCGCAGCCGCGCCTGATTCAGTGATTGGCGGTGCAGCGAGAGGTGCCGGAGCGCCCGTTGGTGCCGGCTGCGACGCAAGCGAAGCACCAGCAACGGCAGCGCCACCAAGAAGCGCAGCACCTGCCGCCCCAGCGGCAAAGGGAATTTCGTCATCGGCGTTATCAGCGCGAACGTTCTCGGCGCCAGCGTTGTCGATTGGCGCAGCGCTGTCGATTGGCGCAGCGCTGTCGATTGGCGCAGCGCTCACACCGGCGCTGAATGCGGCGGTGGACAGCTCTGTCGGGTACGAAAGGCGGTCGCTGTCGTCAACAGCGTCATCCGTTTCCGACTCGTCCGCTTCAAATGCGGCTTGGGCAATGGGCATCGAGCCAGTTTGAACTTCAGAGAGCGGGTCACCATGGAGAGGCGGTGCGGCGTTCGCGAGGAGCGCCTGCAATGGATCAACATCCGCTTCATCGGCGTCGGAATCGACGTCAGCATCCACGATGTCATCGGTCTTCAGCAGGTCATCAAAGCTGATCGGCTCCGATGCGACGTACTTCGGAGTCTCGGTCGAGGCGAAGCTGAAAGCTGCAGCGCCCTCCGTTGTGGCGGTCGCTGCTGCAGAATCGTCGGGAGCAGATTCCGAAACCGGCTCGGAGGCCACAGCAGTCGTTTCTGCGGAGTCCTGCTCGGTTTCAATCGGCGCCTCAGCAGGCGTCGATGCTGCGGTGCTCGGCAGGTCCGCTTGGAGATCGAACGCGAAGGGTTCGTCGTTGTCATCCGCGGCGGAGTCGACAGCGAATTCAGCGGAGGTGGCCTCAGTGTTAACCTCGTCCGATGCGCCGTCTGCGGGCGGCGGAGCAAATCCGAAATCACCGAACGAGACATGCTCGTCGAGGTTCGCGCGCGGAATGCTCGGCGCGACGTCCGGCTCCACGAGAGCAGGCGGAGCGAATTCGACCTCGTCGTAGTCGCCATCCTCGTCGGCGGGGAATTCAGGAGCAGCCTGAACGTCAGATGGGGCCGGAGCTGCGGTCTCGTCAGCCACTTCGGGCGCCTCGGGCACAGCTGCTGGCAGTGTGGCGAAAGGCAACTCGGGTGCAGCGAACGATTCGGGAACTACTGGTGCTTCAGGAACTACCGGTGCTTCAGGAACGATGGCAGCATCAGGCGTTTCGGCAGCTTCCGCTTCGGCCGCGGGAGCTTCCGGAGCATCGCCCAAGGAAAGAAAGCCGGAGTCGGCATCGAACGAAGAAGCTGCGGGGTCGGCAATGGGCTCGGTAGCCGCTGCCGGAGCAGCAGGCTGCTCAACAGACGGCTGCTCAACAGACGGCTGCTCAACAGACGGCTGCTCAGAGTCGTCGCGTAGAACAGGAAGTGTGATCGACCCGGCCGGATCTGCGTGAGCAGCAAAGGGGATCTCGTCTTCGAAGTCCGCGGGAGGCGACCAGGACTCGCTGGGCGGCGGAACGTCCCACGACGGCAATTGGGCCGCAGCAGGTGCTGGCGCGGGTGCAACTGTGGCGGACGATTCTTCCGGCACTGCGGGAGGCGCATCCGCTGATTCGCTGGCTGTTCCAGCGGAGTGAGAAGCAGCCTGATCAATGTCGACGTGCGCGGTCTCTGCCTGGGGCTCGACTGGCGTGTGAGTCTCCGCAGCCGCAGAGGGCACTTCATCGTGGTCGACGACATCCGAGAATTCGGACCGAACTTGCTCGATGACCTGATCGGCGACGGGGCCACCTCGGGACCGGAATGTAGTTTCCCATTCGCGGTACTCACGGGCTTCTTCTTCGCGCAATCGCAACTGAGCTTCGAGAACCTCAATGACGCTCAGCGTTCCCGTTGACTGGTTTTCGGGGCTGTCTGCCCAGTTCAGAATGTCTTCATCCGCCATCGAACGGCGGGTGGGAGGCGTCGGGACGTCGTCATCTGTCGCAGTTTCTGCACTAGCAGGCTGTTCTTCGCTCGCTGCCGGTGCTTCCGCAGTCGCCGACTCGTCCGCAACGGGAGTGTTTGGGGCTGCTGGAATTTCTTCTGCTGCGGGAGTTGGTTCCGCGACCGGGACGAAGGATGCTTCCGGGGCAAAACTCGAAACGAACGGCGCGGCCTGAACTGGGCTCGGCTGGACGGGTTCGGCAGGTTCGGCAGGATCGGCAGGTTCCGCAGACTCGACGAAGGGCTCGGCCGGGAGTTCAAACGCGGGAGCGACAACGTCAGCTGCCTCCGGGGCGCTCGGGGCCTCAGGAAGCGTCACAGCCTCAAAAGCAATCTCAGTCTCAGGAGCACTCGTTGCCTCAGACGCTGCTTCGGTTTCTGCTTCGGCTTCTAGTTCCGCTTCTGTTTCCGGTTCTGAAACGAACGCCGATTCGACAGCGTCAGTAGCGAGATTTACGGGCTCAACGACCTCGGGAACTTCTGCGATGGCAGCTGTTGATTCAGTCGTGGGCGCCACACTGTCGAAAGTTTCGACGGCGTCTGCAGCAATCGCTGCCGGCTCCTCATCAGCCGGTGCGATGAACGACTGACGGCGCGTGAAGGGTGAATCTACTTCGGCCGCGTCAGTGACTTCTGCGACTTCGCTAGGTTCTGCGACTTCGCTAGGTTCGGAGACTTCGCTGGGTTCGGCAGCGTCGTTGGATTCCACAGTGTCGTCAGCTTCGGCGACTGCGGACTCAACCGCGCCAAATTCCTCTGGTTCTTCGAGAGCAGTCTCTGCGGCCGGCGCGCGGAAGAACACGTCGAGAGGCTCTTCGGCAACCGCTTCGGTCGCCTCTTCGAAGGCCTCGATCGGCTCGGGCTCCGTCGTCGACGCTGGTTCGTCTGCGGCCACTGAATCTGCCGGATCTGCTGGTGCCGCGACATACTCAGGCTCGATCACGGACTCAGGCGTGGGCGGTGCAAGGTATTCACTCGCGGAGTTCTCAGCAGAGGGCTCAGGATCAGCGGCTTCGCGGAACGCAGCATCCAGGTCGAAGGCCGAAACGCTCGCTACGGACGGGGCGCTAGCGAACTCGCTTGATTCAGCGTCGTCGTCAGCAGCTGTGCTCGCGTCGGCGTCGGCATCGGCATCGGCATCGGCATCGGCAAGAGTTGAGTCGGTCGCGTCTTCCTGCGGCGCGACCTCTTCCGCTGTGGGCACAGTAGCGTCGCTCGCAATATCCGAAACGTCGGAGTCAGGAGTGAGAACCTCATCGAGCGAAAGGAACCCGTCGCTATTCAGGCTCGGTGCCTCGACAACGGCCGGTGCATCCTTGCCGTCGAGGTTCCACATGGGGGCACCGTCGATGACTTCTTCCACAGGAAGAGGCGCCTCTGCCGCAGCCTGTTCCTCTACAGGAGCCGGTGCGGGAGTGGAGCCCTGAACGTTGGGCTCAAGCGGCCCGAGCTTCCAGATGTGGTTAGCGGGTGCATCCGATTCGGCTGAAATTGGATCGGAGCTGTCACCCGCGACAGGGGAAACCTCTGCCCAGTGTGTGTCACCGGACGGTGCGTCTTCAGCGGGCGCGTGAGGCGCGGCTGCTTCTGGTTCCTGCGTTGCAAAGAGCGATTCGAAGCTGAACTCTTCGGAGTCATCTGCGCCCTCGGTAGCGCCAAGATCGAACGCACCAAGATCTTCGTCGAACTCGTCCGCGGCAGGCGCAATGGCGTCAGCAGCAACAGGGGCCGGCTCGACCGATTCTGACGCGAGCGGCTCAGGTGCGACTGGCGCAGCATCGAGCGGCGCAGATTCAACGGGGGCAGATTCGGTTGCCGCGGAATCATCCGGTGCGGACTGAGCGGCTGCGGATTCGACCGGCGCAGGCTCAGTCGGAGCAGTTGCGCTCTCACCGGCAGCTGCCGCCTCGCCAGCGGCAAGAGCAGTAGCCAATGCGTCGCTTTCAGCGTCTACTGCCGCAGCGTGGGCTTCCATTTCTTCTGGAGTGCGTCGGCGAGAAATACGGGACGCGAAGAAATCTGGCGTCGTGTAATCAGCAGGAATTTGGTAGGGGTCGTCGTCGTCGTCATCGGCTGCCGACGGTCCGGCGGCGTGCTCGGAATCTGCATCACTCGGAGCATCGAGCTGCGAAACAGCCTGTGTGGGATCAGGAGCGGGCGCCATGGCCCAAGGAGGCATTCCCTGGTCGAGCGCATCTGCGACGTCAGAGCGCTGGAACTCTTCGTTGAGGTCGATGGGCGCAAATCCTGAGGCGCCAACGGGCGGCGCCGGCGGTGCGACAGAGTCTGCGGGCGGCGCAACCGGCACAGACGTGTCTGCATTGAGCGCAGCATCCAGATTGAAAATGCCGTCAGTGGATGCTTCGCTCAGGTCGACAAGACCGTCAGGGGTCGTGTCATTCGCCGAGTCCGCACCGGGAGATGTGCCGGTTGCGGGCTTCGGAAAGGGTAGTTCGAACTCATGCTCTGAAGACGTTTTGTCGTTCGCATCGTTCGCGTCGTCAACGTCGTCGTGGAATGCCATGCACAAATCCTAAGGCGATACCAATGTTTTGCGGGTATGCCGAGCCGTACTCAGAACAGATAGTGCAACAAATATGAGGGATAGACCGATCCACGAGAGTGAACAAAGCGCCTGCACGCTCACCGGCCCGTTCGATCCAGAGCGCGCTCACCGGCGCTACTAGATCATTGGATGCCGCGACTTCGCTCGGCACTGTAGACCTCAAGAATTGCGGCCGCGCTGAGATCAATATCTCGTTCGGTCGTCGCCCAATTGGTGACCGAGACTCGCATTGCCGCGTGCCCGTTCCACGTTGTGCCGCTGACCCAGCAGGTGCCTTCCGCTTGCACGCCAGCAACGACCGCACGAGTGACGTCGTCAGAATCGGCAAACCGCACGAGCGCTTGGTTGAGGACAACGTCGTTGAGCACGTCAACACCGTCTTCACGTTGGAGAGTCGACGCCATGTGGCGAGCACGCCTGCAGCTACGCGCGATCAGGTCGTCGACGCCCTTGCGGCCCAGCGTGCGCAATGTGGCATAAATCGGTATCGCTCTGGCCCGCCGTGAGAGTTCTGGAACCCAATCGATTGCGTCGCGCTCAGCCCCTGAGGTCTGGATGAGATAGGCCGCTGATGCGCTCATCGCCGCACGGTGGTCGGCCGCGTGCTTCACAATCGCGACGCCACTGTCGTAGGGAACGTTCAACCACTTATGGGCGTCGGTGGACCATGAATCTGCGTTCTCAATGCCGTCGACGAGGGGCGCTAGCTCAGCGCTGGCCCGGGCCCAGAGACCGAATGCCCCATCGACGTGGAGCCACGCATCCGCCTCGTTGGCAATCTCGGCGATCTCGCGCAGAGGATCGCACGCACCGCTATTGACGTTTCCGGCTTGAGCACAAATGATCACGGGGCCACGCACGGTGGCGAGCGCGTCGCGCAGGCTGTCTGCGCGCATCCGGCCTTGATCATCGGCGTCGACGGTCACGAGCGAACGCGTGCCAAATCCGAGGTACCGCAATGCCACATCGATCGTCACGTGAGCCGCGGCGCTGACCACGACAGTTACTCGCGGCGCACCCGCGAGTCCGTCGAGTTCGACATCCCAACCGGCTTGCCTCAACACGTTGTGACGGGCCGCCGCAAGGCACGTGAAGTTCGCCATTTGTCCGCCTGTAACGAAGCCGACCGAGGCGTCATCAGGCAAACCGAACAGGTCAAGCAGCCACTCAGCGGCGACCTCCTCGACGGCAGCAGCAAAAGGAGATATCGCGTGGATGCCCGCATTCTGGTCCCACGTTGACACCAGCCAATCGGCGGCAAGAGCAACAGGGTGGGCGCCGCCGATGACGAAACCGAAATACCGCGGAGCGCCGCAGTCGGTCATCCCTGTTTCCGCTTGGTCAGCGAGGAGATCGATCACGGCATGGTCGTCGTGCCCGAGCGTCGACAGTGGTTCGTGCAGCGCCGCCATCATCTCGTCGCGCCCCGCGCGCGCACCGACATGGCGAGCAGCCAGGCTCTGAAGATAGCGCTGGGAATGGTCGTGCGCGCGCTCGAGCACAGAATCTGAGACGTCATTCGACATGGAGCTCCACCTCGTCAGGTTGGGACCGCATCGACCGGACTGCCGCGGGTCGTGCAGGGAGCATAGCGCCGAATGTGCGCAGGAAACGAAGAAAACCCCCGTCAATGACGGGGGTTTTCTGTTGCGGTGGGCCCTACCGGGATCGAACCGATGACATCCACGGTGTAAACGTGGCGCTCTACCAGCTGAGCTAAAGGCCCGCAGCGACGCAATGCGAAGCAGCGCTCGATAATGTTACACGGGATTTTGGTGCCGGTTGCGCACCCACCATAAAACCGTCACTACCGGTCGGACGAAAGCTGTTCGATTGCCCGTTCGTAGTCAGCAAATAGGCGGGGTTCGCCGAGCTCGGAACTAATAACATCCCGCACGATTCCGGCTTTATCGATGAGGAAACTGGTGCGGCTCGCAAAACCTTTGTCGTGAAGAAATACGCCGAAGGCTTGCGCAGTCGCTCCGTGAGGCCAAAAGTCAGAAAGCAACGAGAGACGGATGCCGTCAGCCTCTGACCATGCCCGCAAAGTGGCCGTCGAATCAGCAGAAATCACGACGATTTCGACCCCGGCGCTGGCGGCAACGTCGTGCCACTCATTGAGCTGAGTTACCTCGTCGGTACACACGGGAGAAAACGCGAGGGGAATGAAAACGACGAGTACCGCTCGTCGTGAAAGCAGTTCCTGCCCGCTAACTGTCTGTCCGTGCTGATTGCGAAGCTCAAAGTCGGGCGCAATTGCCCCTCGCGTGATGGTCATACGAAACCTTCCCCCAGAAAACCGTCCGAATTCCCCACAATTACAGGAGAAATTGGCCCGGTTCGAATCTTGCCGCATTCGACAACTAGAATCGATGGGCGTAGTCGATCCCATCACATCCGTAACCCGGTAGTGCCTCGACTCGCACGACTCTGTTCTCTACACGAAAGAGGTCAACGGTGACGGTAAACGACCAGGACCCATACTCGGTAACCAACACCGACAAGGACCCGGAGGAGACCGCCGAGTGGAACGAATCACTCGACTCCCTCGTTGCAGCACAAGGCCACGAGCGCGGTCGCGAGATCATGCTCAGCCTTCTCAAGCGTTCTAAAGACTTGCACCTTGGTGTGCCGATGGTTCCGACCACCGACTACATCAACACCATTGCAAAAGAAGATGAACCCGACTTCCCCGGTGACGAAAAGCTCGAGCGTCGCTACCGTGCGTGGATTCGCTGGAATGCCGCAATCACTGTGCACCGCGCGCAGCGCCCCGGCGTTGGCGTTGGCGGCCACATCTCGACGTACGCGTCGTCTGCCGCTCTCTACGAAGTAGGACACAACCACTTCTTCCGTGGTGCAGACCACGAATCTGGCGGAGACCAAATCTTCTACCAGGGCCACGCCTCCCCCGGTATGTATGCTCGCGCCTTCCTCGAAGGTCGCATGAGCGAAGACCAGCTGAAGGGCTTCCGTCAAGAGAAGTCGCAGGCACCGAATGGCATCTCGAGCTACCCGCACCCGCGCCTCATGCCCGAGTTTTGGCAGTTCCCCACCGTGTCAATGGGTCTTGGCCCGATCAATGCGATCTATCAGGCCCAGAACAACAAGTACATCAGCAACCGTGGCATCAAGGATGTGTCTGACAAGCAGGTCTGGGCATTCCTCGGCGACGGCGAGATGGACGAGGTCGAAAGCCGTGGAGCCCTGCAGTGGGCAGCCAACGAGAAGCTCGACAACCTCAACTTCGTCATCAACTGCAACCTCCAGCGCCTCGACGGCCCGGTTCGCGGTAACGGCAAGATCATCCAGGAGCTCGAGAGCTTCTTCCGTGGTGCCGGCTGGAACGTCATCAAGGTTGTCTGGGGCCGCGAGTGGGATGACCTGCTCGCCAACGACTCAGAGGGCGCACTGCGCGACCTCATGAACCAAACCCCCGACGGCGACTACCAGACCTACAAAGCAGAGTCTGGCGCCTACGTTCGCGAGAACTTCTTCGGCCGCGACCCCCGCACGCTCAAGATGGTTGAACACCTCTCGGACGACGACGTGTGGAACCTCAAGCGTGGTGGTCACGACTACCGCAAGGTTTACGCCGCCTTCAAGGCAGCGAGTGAGCACAAGGGCCAGCCAACCGTCATTCTCGCGAAGACGGTCAAGGGCTACGGCCTCGGTCCCAGCTTCGAGGGCCGCAACGCGACCCACCAGATGAAGAAGCTCACGCTCGACAACCTCAAGAAGTTCCGCGACGAAATGCACATCCCGATTACGGATGCCGCGCTCGAAGCAGATCCGTACCAGCCCCCGTTCTATCACCCCGGTGAAGACGATGAGGCCATTCAGTACATGCAAGAGCGCCGCCGCGAGCTTGGCGGCTACGTCCCTGAGCGTCGCACCAAGTACACGCAGCTTGAGCTTCCCGAAGCAAAAACCTATGACGTCGTCAAGAAGGGCTCCGGCAAGCAGGAGATCGCCACCACCATGGCTTTCGCCCGTCTGCTCAAGGACCTCCTGCGCGACAAGTCCATCGGTAACCGCATTGTGCCGATCATCCCGGATGAGGCGCGCACGTTCGGCATGGACGCGTACTTCCCCACGGCGAAGATCTACAACCCCGCCGGGCAGCACTACACCTCGGTAGACCGCGAGCAATTGCTGGCCTACAAGGAAAGCCCGCAGGGCCAGATCGTGCACGTCGGTATCAACGAAGCAGGAGCATTTGCTGCGTTCACCGCCGTCGGCACCTCGTACGCCACCAACGGTGAGCCCCTCATCCCGGTCTACGTTTTCTACTCGATGTTCGGGTTCCAGCGCACCGGCGATGCCATGTGGGCTGCTGGCGACCAGATGGCCCGTGGTTTCATCATGGGTGCCACCGCCGGTCGCACGACGCTGACGGGTGAGGGACTGCAGCACGCTGACGGACACTCGATCCTGTTGGCATCCACCAACCCTGCGGTCATCAGCTATGACGCTGCGTTCGGTTACGAGCTCGGCCACATTGTGCGCGCGGGTATCGAGCGGATGTACGGCGGCAAGCACGAAGATCCCAACGTCATGTATTACCTCACCCTGTACAACGAGCCTCACGTTCAGCCTGCTGAGCCGGAGAACTTCGATGTCGAGGGTGCGCTCAAGGGCATTTACCACCTGTCGTCGCCGACGATCACCGGCCCCAAGGCTCAGCTGATGGCATCCGGTGTCGCTGTGCCGTGGGCGCTCGAGGCCCAGCAGCTTCTGGCTTCGGACTGGGGAGTCGCCGCTGACGTCTGGTCGGTCACGTCCTGGACCGAGCTTCGTCGCGATGGACTTGCTGCTGAAGAGCACAACTTCCTCTACCCCAACGAAGAACCTCACGTTCCCTACGTCACGACAAAGCTCGCGGACGCCAAGGGCCCGTTTGTTGCGGTCACCGACTTCATGCACGCGGTCCCCGATCAGATCCGGGCTTTTGTTCCCGGTGAGTTCGCGACTTTGGGTGCTGATGACTTCGGCTTCTCCGACACGCGAGCTGCTGCACGCCGCTTCTTCAAGATCGACAGCCACTCGTTGGTTGTTCGCACCTTGGAGATGCTCGTGAAGCGCGGCGAAATGGATCCTGCTGTTCCGGCTCAAGCAATTGAGAAGTACAGCCTCCACGACGTCAACGAAGGCACCACCGGTTCTGCCGGCGGCGAAAGCTAGGTCGCAACCATTCCCCCGGTACAGAAAACTAAGGCGCAGACGCTCGCCTGGTTGCGAGTCATCACGGGCGAACTTTCGACAGCAACGCTGAAGCGACTTGAGGACACGCTGCCCTGGTATAGCGAAATGCCACCAGGGCGGCGTTCCGCTGTCGGTTTAGTTGCTCAGGCCGGCATCACGAGTTTTATTAGCTGGTTTGAAGACCCCACGACGACGCCGTGGATTGCGGCGGATGTGTTTGGTGCTGCCCCTCGCGAGCTACTACGTTCCGTTTCGCTCCAGCAAACGCTTCAACTCATCCGCATCGCTGTTGAAGTAGTTGAGGCGCGTGTCAAAGCGGATGACGACGTATTGCGGGAAGCCATCCTGTTGTACTCCCGCGAAATCGCGTTTGCCTCGGCAGATGTGTACGCCCGCGCTGCGGAAGCTCGCGGACTGTGGGATGCCCGACTCGAGGCACTCGTTGTCGACTCGATCCTGAGCGGCGAGTATGACAACGAACTCCCGAGTCGTATCGCCGCCCTGGGGTGGAATGGTCACGGCGAGGTGTGTGTACTCGTCGGCACCTCCCCCCGCCAGCTCGACGTCGATCAGCTTCGGCGAACAGCTCGTCATCTTGATGCCGATGTTCTCATTGGCGTGCAAGGCAGTCGTCTCGTGCTCGTTATTGGTCGTGCGGCGCCCCGTTCTGAAAAAGCGGAAGATGCTGAGCCCCTGCCGTTCATTACGATCGCCGAACAGCTCGAGCCGGGATTCGGGAGCGGCCACCTTGTGCTCGGGCCAGAAGTGCCGAGCTTGGTCGATGCCTCCAAGAGCGCAAAAGCTGCTCTTGCCGGCTTTGCGGTAGCTCGGTCCTGGCGCAATGCTCCTCGACCGACGCTCGCCAACGACCTGCTGCCGGAGCGTGCGTTCGCCGGTGATCCGTTGGCACGCTCGACCCTCATCAACAAGATCTACAAGCCACTTCAGGCACACTCGACCGATCTGCTCACCACACTGTGGTGTTATCTCGATAATGGGCGCTCTCTTGAAGCGACTGCTCGTGAGCTCTTTGTGCACCCGAACACGGTGCGCTATCGCTTGAAGCGGGTCAGCGAGGTCATTGGCTGGGATGCCACAGGCGCGCGCGAAGCGTTGATTTTGCAGGCGGCTCTCATCGTGGGCTCAATTTCTGACCCCGAGCCGGGCCGCGCCCGCTAACACCCTCGCTTTTGGCGATTTCACACAACGATCCCTCCAAGCTTTGGTGGGGTTATCCAAGCGATTCCGACGAAAGATTGGCAGACTAGCTAAGTGATTGTTGTAGTAGCGCCCGGACAGGGCTCCCAGACCCCCGGGTTTCTTGAGCCATGGCTCGAAGATTCCTCTCTGCGCGACCAGCTCGGCGCGATCTCTGACGCCGCCGGCATCGATCTGATTGCCCACGGAACCACGTCGGATGCCGACACCATCCGTGACACCGCAGTGGCTCAGCCGCTCATCGTTGCCGCTGGCCTACTCACGTTGAGCGCGCTGACAGCGGGCGACCGCCGCAAGCACATCGGTGCTGTTGCTGGACATTCGGTCGGAGAAATCACCGCCGCTGCGGCATCCGGAATCCTCTCCGAAAGCGACGCGATGCGCTTCGTCGTCGAGCGTGGCTCGGCAATGGCTTCCGCCGCCGCCCTCGAATCCACGGGTATGTCCGCCGTCATCGGCGGAGACGAAGAGGCACTGCTCGAACGCCTTGCCGAGCTGGGGCTTCAACCAGCCAACTTCAACGGCGGTGGACAGATTGTTGTTGCCGGCGCCCTCGATGCTCTCGCGAAACTGTCCGAAGAACCGCTCAAGGGCACGCGGGTTATTCCGCTTCAGGTCGCCGGCGCGTTCCACACTCGCTACATGCAGCCGGCCGTCGCTCACCTCGAGACGTTTGCCGCAGGACTCACTGCAAACGATCCGACGTTACCGATCTACACCAACCGTGACGGTTCGCTCATCGAGAGCGGCTCACACTTCGTCGATCTCCTCGTTGGTCAGGTGTCATCGCCGGTTCGATGGGATCTCACGATGAATTCCCTGGCGGATGCCGGAGTCACCGGAATTATTGAACTTGCGCCCGCTGGCGCTCTTGTTGGCCTCGCAAAACGCGGACTCCGGGGCATCCCGGCCGTCGCTGTGAAGACACCTGATGATTTATCCGCAGCATTTGACCTGATGGAGGCCAACGCATGACCGCACCCACCCTCACCCAGTCCGCCGGGTCACAGTTCACCAAGATTTACAGTTATGGCGCTGCCCGCGGCGACCTGATTGTGGACAACAATCAGCTCGTTGAAGCGATCGACTCGAGCGATGAGTGGATCCAGCAGCGCACGGGCATGATCACCCGCCGTCGCGCGTCAGCGGGCATCCTCGCGGTCGATCTCGCCACGGATGCCGCTCGCGAAGCGATTGAGAAGTCTGGCGTTAACCCCTCGGAGATCGACCTTGTCATTATCGCGACGATCAGCAACGTTCTGCAGACGCCGTCGATGTCCGCTGTTGTCGCCGATCGTGTGGGAGCCAACCCTGCCGCGGCGTACGACGTGAACGCTGCCTGCGCTGGCTTCAGCTACGCGGTCACGCAGGCTGATGCTTTGATCCGCGCGGGCGCAGCAAAATACGCCCTCGTGATCGGCGCCGAGAAGCTCTCTGACATTGTCGATCCCACCGACCGCAGCATTTCGTTCCTTCTGGCTGATGGCGCCGGTGCTGTTGTTATCGGCCCGAGCGACACCCCCGGCATCTCGGCTCCGGTCTGGGGCTCAGACGGCTCGAAGGCTGACGCGATCAAGATGAACGCGACGCTCGTCGACTTCCGCGAAGGCGAAGCCGCGTGGCCGACGCTCCGCCAAGAGGGTCAGACAGTCTTCCGTTGGGCTGTCTGGGACATGGCAAAGGTAGCGAAGGAAGCACTGGATGTCGCGGGGATCACCGCAGACGACCTCGCTGCGTTCATCCCCCACCAGGCCAACATGCGCATCATCGACGAGTTCGCAAAGCAGCTGAAGCTGCCCGAGTCTGTCGTGATTGCTCGCGATGTTGCCGACATGGGCAACTCGTCTGCGGCATCCATTCCGCTCGCGACTCACCGTCTGCTCGAAGAGAACCCCGAGTTGAGTGGCGGCCTCGCCCTTCAAATCGGTTTCGGTGCCGGGCTCGTCTTCGGCGCGCAAGTAATCGTTCTGCCGTAGTACCCCTCAGAATCACTGCTGCTGGCCTACACTGGCTAACGGTCAATTTACATCCCAAGGAGAAAAACATGGCACTGTCCACTGAAGAAGTTATGGCCGGATTGGCTGAGCTCATCAACGACGAGACCGGCATTGCGACCGACACCGTTGAAATGGGCAAGTCGTTCACCGATGACCTCGACATCGACTCCATCTCGATGATGACGATCGTTGTCAACGCAGAAGAAAAGTTCGACGTCAAGATCCCCGACGAAGAGGTAAAGAACCTCAAGACCGTCGGTGACGCAGTGAGCTTCATCACCAACGCTCAGGCGTAACACCCGCTCGACGTGGACGGCCAACCGCACTCACTGCGGTTGGCCTCCGCGCAGCACTCCAGGAGTCTGCCGTTGGTGGGCTTTCTGAGCCATGCACTCAAAAGGAACGTGAAATGACCAAAAAGATCGTTGTCACCGGTATCGGTGCCACCACGCCCATCGGCGGAACCGCGACCGAGTCGTGGAACGCCCTTCTCGCTGGCGAATCCGGAGCCCGCTCTCTCGAGCAGGACTGGGTTGAAAAGTATTCTCTCCCCGTAACGTTTGCGGCGCAGGCAAAAGTGCGCCCAGAAGAGGTTTTGGAGCGCGTCGAGTACAAGCGACTCGATCCTTCCAGCCAGTTCGCTCTCATCTCGGCTCGTGAAGCCTGGGCGGATGCCGGCTCACCTGACGTCGACCCTGAGCGTATCGGTGTTGACTATTCCACCGGAATCGGCGGACTCTGGACGCTTCTTGACGCCTGGGACACCCTGCGTGAAAAGGGCCCGCGTCGCGTTCTGCCCATGACTATCCCCATGCTCATGCCGAACGCTGCTGCGGCCGCGATCAGCATGGCTATCCCCTCACGTGCCTACGCGCGCACTGACGTTTCCGCCTGTGCTTCCAGCACCGAGGCCCTCGCCAACGCCTACGCGCACCTGCAGGCCGGACTCGCGGATGTCGTCATTGCTGGTGGAACTGAAGCTGTCGTGCATCCTCTGCCGATCGCCGCCTTCGCGTCGATGCAAGCGCTCTCGAAGCGCAATGACGACCCGGCTACCGCCTCACGCCCCTACGACGTCTCCCGCGATGGTTTCGTTCTCGGCGAAGGAGCGGCGACGCTCGTTCTCGAGACTGAGGAGCACGCTCTCGCCCGTGGCGCTCGCATTTACGCTGAGCTCGCCGGTGGCGCTGTAACGAGCGACTCGTTCCACATCACCGCTCCCGACCCCGAGGGAACCGCCGCAGCACGCGCCGTGCGCGACGCCCTCGACGCCGCCGGAGCAACGCCAGAAGACGTTACCCACATCAACGCTCACGCCACGAGCACGCCCGTCGGCGACATTGCCGAATACAAGGCGCTCCTGCGCATCTTCGGCGATCACCTGCCCAACATTCCCGTCTCGGCCACGAAGGGCGCCACAGGCCACCTTCTGGGCGGCACAGGGGCACTTGAGGCAATCTTCACGGTTCTCGCGCTCCACCACCGCACAGCGCCCCCAACGATCAACCTCACCAACCAGGACCCGGCGATCCCGCTGGATGTCGTCACGTCGCCTCGCGACCTCGGCGCCGGCCCGCAGCTGGCCATCAGCAACTCGTTCGGCTTCGGTGGACACAACGCTGTCGCCGCATTCCGCTCGGTCTAGCCACAGAGCCAGCTCGGCCGCTCTAACGACTTGAGTGTTAACGAAGAATCGCCCGCCCGATCATTGATCGGGCGGGCGATTTTTCTTTGAGCGTCGTCAGTGCGTGCGCACGCTCCGTGAGGTTCGTGAGCTAGTTGACTGCACCGTCTCCGGCGAGAACACCACCGTCAATGATGAACTCAGAGCCGGTGGAGTAACTCGCGTCGTCGCTGGCCAGGAAGAGAACCATTTTGGTGACTTCTTCTGGCTCTCCGAGACGAGGGATCGGTGTGCTTGAGTCGTCGATCTCCAAGCCGTCGGTCATCGGAGTCCGGATGTTTCCCGGGTGCACCGAGTTGACCCGCACACCTTGGTGGCCGAGTTCCATCGCGACTGATTTCGTCAAACCGCGAAGGCCAAACTTGGAGGCAGTGTAGCCGTGGAGGGCGGCGAAGCCCTGCATTCCGGCCGTCGACGAGATGTTCACGATCGAGGAGGTCTCGTTCTTGACCAGTTCCGGTGCCGCCGACTTGATGCCGAGGAAGGCGCCGGTGAGGTTGATCCCGATGATCAGCGACCAGTCCTTAGCGGTATAGGTGTCGAGGGTGCCGAAGTTAGCGATACCCGCGTTGTTGATCAGAACGTTGAGGCCACCAAAGGTGTCGACAGCCAGCTTCACTGCTGCAAGCCACTCCTCTTCGTTCGTGACATCGAGGTGGGCGTAAACGGCACTCTCGCCGAGTTCGTCTGCGAGAGTCTGACCCTCAGCATCCAAAACGTCAGTGATGACAACCTTGCCACCCTCCGCGACGATGGCGCGGCTGTGGGACTCGCCCATTCCGCGGGCACCACCGCTGATGAGAACTACTTTTCCGTCAAAACGAGACATGATGTTCCTTCCAAATCCTGAAATAGTTTCAGCCGGAAGAACAAGGTCCGAGGACCCGGGGACGGTCCGTTGTGGCAACCGTGCCCGAATACTTCCGGCCACACCTCAACGCTACGCCGTGAGTCTGCTGGGCGCGACCTGAACGGCACGCTCGCAGCGAACCATCAGTCACACACAGGTGCAGATGGATGCAGCGACCAGTTCTAAAGGATTGAACGGCACCCGTCGTGCAGAGTGCACTCGCCATCGAACGTCGAGTCGACAGAGTCGAGCACGACGTCCACGCAGTCGCGCCATTCGATGAGCGGAATCCGTGTGTCAGCCACTACCTCAGAGACAGTCGTACGTTCGGAAATCATCGTCAACCGACCTTATGAAGCCACACAACTGCAGAATCTTGACTGGCGTGACGGAACGACTCAAGTTCGTCATCCCATGCCTGCCCGAGAGCGAGACGGAGTTCCCGGTGCAACTCGAAGGCATCGGAGCCCGCAGCCTCCATGGCGTAACGGAGACGATCCTCGGGGATCACCATGTTGCCAACGCTGTCGGTCTGCGCGAAGAAAATGCCAAGGTCGGGAGTGTGCATCCAGCGGCCGCCGTCGGAACCTGGGCTGGGATCTTCGGTGACCTCGAATCGGAGGTGCTCCCACCCGCGCAATGCCGAAGCGAGCGTGGCACCAGAACCCTGGGGGCCCTCCCAGTAGAACTCAGCACGCTGAGAACCCCTGAGCACGGGTTGATCGTCCCAGTTAAAGTTCACGGCACGTTCAAGAGCGCGACCAGCCGCCCACTCAATGTGTGGGCAGAGCGCGCGAGGAGCAGAGTGCACATAGAGCACTCCGCGAGCGTTTTGTGCAGTCACGATATCTCCGTTCCGTTGGATGCGACTTCCCCATCGACCCACGAACGGTGCCTGTGACGGCACATGGCTGTTAAATTGTGCGGCGAACCGCTTGGGGACATTATCCCCGAAGAATCCGCCAAAACACAAGCATGTAGTTACATTTACGGGATTTGGACGCGAACGGGCCCGCGCGAAAGCACGGGCAGCCGTGGATCAGGCGCGGTTGAGGGCCTCAGGAAGCGTCATCCGCCACTCTTCTGGAGCCTCTGCAGCCGGAGCGGCAGGCAACGTGCCGGTGCCATCCGGTTCCGGGATCGCCGAGATGAGCGCTCGCGTGTACGGGTGCACTGGGTCGTTCCAGATGAGGTCGGAAACTCCGGACTCGACGATCTTTCCGCGATACATCACGACGGTGCGGTCGGCAATGAGCCGCACGATCGCGAGGTCGTGAGAAATGAAGAGCAACCCAGCGCCGGCATCGAGCGCGAGCTTGCGCATCATGTCAGCGACGGATGCCTGACTCGACGCATCCAGAGCAGAAATCGGCTCGTCGGCGACCAAGAGATCAGGGCGCGCAGCCAAAGCACGTGCGATAGCAACGCGCTGACGTTGCCCGCCCGACAGTTCGTGAGCGTAGCGCGACACCATCTCGGTGGGAAGTCCGACGCGTTCGAGCCACTCTTCGGGCTGCGAGCCTTCATCGCCACGTTCAACGGCGGCGCGGATGCCCTCAGAAATCTGCTGACCGACGCGAACACGCGGGTTAAGCGACGAGTTCGGATCTTGAAAGACCATCTGGATCGAGGTGAACTGCGCACGACGACGACGCACTCCAAGCAAAGGAACCTCGGCACCACGGTAGGTCACCGCGCCAGCACGAGGCCGTTCCATGCCTACGACAGCGCGTGCGAGACTCGATTTGCCGCAACCGCTCTCCCCCACGAGTGCCAGCACTTCGCCGGGAGCAATCGTGAGCGACACTTCGTCGACAGCGCGCACTACGGTCGCGCCGTGGTACTCGATAACGAGGTCTGAAACCTCAAGTAATTCACTCATTCGCTTGCCCCCTCGAAGCCAGCAGCACCGGGAAGTGACGCAAGCAGCTCGCGCGTGTACGCGTGCTGCGGGTTCACGAAGATTTCGCTTCGCACATTCGACTCCACAATCTCGCCATGACGCATCACCGCGATGTCGTCGGCGATGGCGCTCATGACACCCAAGTCGTGGGTCACCAACAGCACGGCGAGTTGGCGCTCATCGGCCAAGTCACGAAGCAAGTGCAGAATGCCCGCCTGAACGGTCACGTCGAGCGCCGTTGTAGGTTCGTCGGCCAACAGCACGATCGGGTCGCAGGCCAGCGCAATCGCGATTGCGATCCTCTGACGCTGTCCACCCGAGAACTGGTGAGGATAGCGCGCAAGGGCTTCCGCAGGGTTCGGCACCCGCACGCGCTCGAGCAACTCGATAGCGTGCGCGCGAGCCTGCTTCTTCGACAGCTTGAGGTGACGAGTCACATGATCGGTCAGCTGCACGCCAACCGTGAGCTGCGGGTGCAAGCTCGACGAAGGGTCCTGGAAGATCATCGCGATGCGGCGACCACGAATCTCGTTCAGCTGACGATGAGTCATCCCGACGAGCTCGGTGTCGTTCAAGCGAATAGACCCGCCAACAACCGCATTGCTCGGCAACAAGCCCAACATCGCGAGCGACGTGACCGTCTTGCCCGAGCCCGACTCCCCCGCGAGACCCTGAATGCGTCCGGGGGTGAGTGCGAGGCTGATGCCTTTAACGATGGACTTCAGGTTCTTACGGGAGCCGATGCCGATGGTGAGGCCGTCGACCGTGAGCACCGGCGCAGTGACTGCCGCTGCGGCATCCGCAGTCTGAGGTGTTGTGATGTCGCTCATGACCGTGCCCCCGCTCGCGATACCTGGGAGGTGGGATCGAAAATGTCACGCAGCGAGTCGCCCACGAAGTTGAAGGCCATCACCACAGTGAGAATGGCGAGACCCGGGAACAACCCGATCCACCAGCTATCGAAGTTCTGGATGGCCGCGGAAATCATTGAGCCCCACTCGGCCGTTGGTGGCTGAGCGCCGAGACCCAAGAACGAGAGGCCGGAGAGCAACAGGATTGCCGTTCCCACATCGAGGCTCGCGAGAACAAGAATCGGACCAACCACGTTGGGGGCGATGTCGACGCGCAAGGTTTTGAATGGCGAGAAGCCCATGAGGCGCCCGGCCATGACGTAGTTCTGGGTTCGAAGCCCCAACACAATGCTCCGTGTCATTCGCGCATATTGCGGCCACGAGACAACAAAAGCTGCGATCACCGCATTGAAGAGCGACGGGCCAAGGGCTGCTGCAACGACCATCGCAAGGATGACCGTGGGAAACGCCATCACGAGGTCCGTCAGGCGCATCAGCAACTCGTCGACCCACTTGCCGAAGTAACCGGCGATCGCGCCGATGAGGGTTCCGACCGCGAGCGACATGAGCACAAGCATGAGCGCAAGCGGGATAGTGACGCTGGCACCGGTCATCAGGCGCGAGAAGATGTCGCGACCGAGTGCATCCGTGCCCATGAGGGTGTCGATACCGGGAGCCTGCAGTCGAGGCAAATCTTGCGACAGCGGATCAAACGGAACCCACAACCGGGCAGTGAAGGCAATGCCCACCCACGTGATGGCGATTACAGCGCCAATGACACCGAGCGGAGTGATCCACGCGGCAGGAATCTTTAGCCAACGCGTTCTCATGCGAGCCTCACCCTCGGGTCGAGTACACCGTAAAGCAGGTCAACGGCGAAGTTGATGGACAGGTAGACAACGCCGACGACGAGACCGACACCCATGACACCGGGCAGGTCGAGGCTCGTTGCCGAGTTATAGGCGTAGCTGCCGAGGCCAGGCCAAGCGAACACTGCCTCAACGAGCACCGTGCCCGACAGGAGCGTTCCGAAGGCGAGACCGACGATAGTGAGAATAGGCAGCGATGCACCGCGCAACACGTAGCCGAAGAGCAAGCGCGAGCCGCTGAGCCCCTTGGCGCGGCCGGCACGAACATAGTCGGCATCCAGCACTTCGAGAACGGAGGTTCGCACGAAGCGCGTGAGAAGACCGATCGTGAAGAGCGACAACACGAAGACCGGAAGCATGAGGTGAGCAAGCGCGTCAGTGAACGTGACCCACTGGCCGGCCAGCAGAGCGTCGGCCGTGTAGAAACCTGTCACTGTGGGCGGCGGTGCCAGCGCCGGCGAGAGCCGCCCCGAACCAGGCGCGATGCGCAACTGGAGGAAGAAGAAATTGAAGCTGACCAGCGCCATCCAGAATGTAGGAATGCTGAGGCCGATCAACGAAAAGACGCGAACAAGTTGGTCGCTGATTTTGCCGCGGCGGTAGGCAGCGAGCGAACCGAGAGCAACGCCGATGCCGAGGCTCACGATGATGGCCAGCAGTGCGATCTCCACAGTGGCAGGAACGGCCTTGGCCAGGTCGTCGGCCACAGGCTGGGTCGTACGCAACGAAATACCCATGTCGCCTTGGAACAGTCCACCAATGTAGTTGGCGTACTGAACAGGAAGCGGCTGATCAAGCCCGCGCTCCTTGATATAGGCCTCAACAGTGGCGGGGTTGCTCGCCGCCCCTTCACCGAGCGCTGCCGCAATGGGGTCACCCGGCACAAGGTTCGCGAGAGCGAACGTGACGATAGTGACTCCGAAGAGGAGCAGGACTGAGGTTCCGAGGCGACGAAGCAGGTACCCGACCAGAGGTGATCTGGCCGAGTACCTGCGAGTCGCGCGGGGTGTATTTCCCACGCTAGAGATTCTTTCTACTTAGCTTGCAGTTCAGCGATGTCCATCGTCCATGTGGAGTTGTAGGCAACTCCATCAATGTACGAGGCGGTCGCAATGTTCGAGCCAGGAACGATCAACGGAACGAACGGGCCACGCTGCTGCAGCGCTTCAGCGAAGTTGCTGAAGGCAGTCTCGCGCTCGTCGAAGTTCGTGGCGTTCTCTGCTGCTGCAGCGAGGTTCACAACGTCGCTGTCCTGCTCGGCAGTCCAACCAGCGCGCAGTCCGACCTTCTGTCCGGCCGAGAACGGCAGGAAGTTGGCCGAGTCGGCGTAGTCAGGGCCCCAGAACCAGATGCTGAAAGCTTCGGTTCCGTTGACGTAGCTGTCGATCTGAGTCGTGAACGGTGCCGGCGCGAGCTCGATGGTGATTCCAGCATCCGCAAGCTGCGACTGAATACGCTCAGCGAGCGGGGTGAAGCTCACGCCACCAACCGGGTAGTCGTTCGGGTACTCGAGGGTGATGCTCTCACCGTCGTAGCCGGATGCGTCGAGCGATGCTGCTGCAGCATCGAGGTCCTGCTCAACACCGCTCTCCAGCGCGCCGAGGAACGACGGCGGGATTACGCCAGTTGCCTGCTCGGAACCTGCACCAGCAAGCTCAAGGAGAGCCGGGTAGTCGAGGGCGTAGCGAACGGCGTTAGCGAAGTCGGGGTTGGAGGTAACTCCACCCACTTCTTCGCTCTGGTTGATCAGCAAGAAGATGGTCTGTGCCGACGGAGTCGAGAACACGTTGATGCCATCGCTCAAGCTAGCGACCTGGTCACCGCTGAGGTCAACGGCTACCTGCGAGTCATCGCCCTCAAGGTTGATCTTCTGGGTTGCAGCCTCAGAAACGTTACGGATGACAACGCGAGTGAAGTCGATGTCTTCATCACCGTTGTAGTTCTCGTTCTCGGTGAGCACTACCTGCGACTCGAAGTTGACCGTGTCGAGGATGTACGGGCCGGAACCAGCCGACGTCTCGTTCAAGAATGCTTCAGCAGCATCCGAATCATCGGTCGTTCCACCGTTTTCAATAACGAGAGCGGAGTTCAGGATGGCGAGCGACGGGTTAGTCATGAGGGCGGGGAGCTTGAGCGACGGGGTCTCCGTGCTGAGCTCGACGGTCATGTCGTCGATCTTGGTGACGGTGATGCCGTTCATCAAGAAGTTCGCCTTGCTCTCGGTCATACCGGCGACGCGGTTGAGCGAGAAGACAACGTCGTCAGCAGTGATTGCTGAACCGTCGGAGAAGACGCGACCATCATTGAGCGTGAAGGTGAAGACTGTTGCGTCTTCGTTCGACTCATAGGAGGCGAGGCCATCAACGGGGGTCGACTCGTCGGAGCCGGCGAAGTCGAGGAGAGTCTCGTAGAGAGCCTTCGACACCATGTACCCGGTGGGCACGTAGTTGCGACCAGGGTCGCTGGTCTCGAGCGTGAAAGCGGTGTCAATAACGATGCTGTCGCTTGCTTCGGGTGCTGCTGCAGCGCAACCGGCGAGTGCCAGTGATGCAGTTAGCCCGAATGCGGCCGCTACGTAGCGGAACTTAGTGCGCAAAGGGAACTCCTTGGTGGTTATAGAACAGCCTCTGGACGGCTGTGCTTGAGATTGGCACAATTCCCGCTAGTCTGTCCAATCAAAGGCGCAATCATTCAGACCATGAGTTAAACATGAGGGAGATTTCACACAATATGTCCAGTAAAGGCACTAACGGCTCACCCACCACTGGACAATCTCCGTCGGAATTGGACGAGATCAACCTGAAGATATTGAGTGAACTCCGCTATAACGGACGAATATCAATGTCGGCTCTCGCAGAGAAGGTAAATGTCTCCCGCGCCAATGTGTACACGCGCGTTGAACAGCTGATGTCAGACGGCGTCATTACCGGCTTCAGCGCCCAAATTGATCCCGCTAAAGCGGGGCTCGGCATCTGCGCGCTCGTGTTTCTCTCGGTGCATCCGCAAACCTGGGCGAGCTTTCGCGACCGCATCACCAACATGACCGAAATCGAGTCCTGCCGCATCACGACGGGCGAACACGACGCAATGCTGTTGATTCGCGGACACGAGGTCGGCGCGATTCACGACTTCATCGTGGGAGTTCTCTCCGTGCTCCCCGAAGTGAAGTCACTCGAGACCGTGCTGGTACTCGATGAGGTCTTCCAACGGCCCTACCTGCTGCCCTCGGACCTGCCCGAGCGGCCGCAAGAGCCGGCACAGCTGGGCCTCACCCGCTTTACGCGGGCAGACCCCAACCGCGCGGGGCTCAACAACTAGCGCGCTAGACGACCTGAACGCACACGCTCTTGCCGGGCACGCCATCGAGCACGAACTCCTCGACGAGCTCAAGGCGACCATCGGCACGTGATCCGAGACTCGTGCTGCTGTCGCCCAGCAGGGTCGCGTCGCTCGCGATGACGTGGTGAACGAAGAACTCATCGAGCACACCGTCGCGGTAACGACCGACGCACCGACCAGCCGTCACGGTGTCACCGAAGTAGAAACCCCAGACAACGCCGGAGTTCTCGTCGAACTCGAACTGGGTTGGCTCGGCGCTGACAGTACTCGCCGTCGACTCTTCGAGGATGAAGGTGGTGCCGTCAAGCTGAGGACTGCTGCGCTGAGCAGGGTCAAGCTCTGGCCACGCGCCACGGCGATCTGCCTCGACGCAAATGCTGACCTGAGCTTCGCCATTTTTCTCGAACTCTTCGAACAGCTCAAGCTTGCCGTCGGCGTTCCAACGGATGGTGCTTGAGGCCATTCCGAGCACGACGTCGTCGCTTGCGGCCAGGCGGTGAGCAAAGCGAATCGACACAACATCGCCATCGCGACGACCGACGAAGCGCCCGAGAGCGACGGTGTCTCCGTAGTACTCACCCCAGACCATCTGGCCATCTTGGTGATAGCGGAATCGCGTAGGAGAAGTCGTAGAGACGGCGCTTCCCGATGACGAGGTCAAGATGAATTCGCGATCGTTGATCGACTCAGGAACAGGCTGGGCCGCTGCGGCGGCTACGGGGGCATCACTCACGCAGATGAGTATGGGGCTACAAGTCGGTCTGCACGAAATCCGCGGCGAAGAGTCCAGTTCATCCAGCGCATACGGCGCGGGCGTGGACGTTCTGTCAGGAAATCTGCCGTGTTGGGCTCTGTTAATCCATCCTGAAATATCGGCCCCGATACCACAATGGCGGCGCTACTTCGGCTCGAAGAAACCGACACACCGGGCAGTAGCGGCCGAGCATCCACCCCGTCGCTATGGTCAATTACTACATACTCAGTATCGACTTACCCGGAAGGTCTGGCATGTCAATCCGCCACAGTTTGCTCTCAATCTTGGCGCAGGGCCCCTGCTACGGCTATCAGTTGCGTTCCGAATTCGACCGGCGAACCGGATCAACTTGGCCGCTCAATGTTGGGCAGATTTACAACACGCTCGACCGACTCGTGCGGGATGGCCTCGTGACGAAGACAAGCGCACCCGTTGACTCGGGACCTGATGCTACGCAACAGACCTACTACACGATTACGGACGCGGGGAAGGCCGAAGCCGAGCACTGGCTCAACAGCCCCGTCGACAGCTACTCCGTCAGTCGCGATGAACTCGCCATCAAACTCGCTATCGCCGTCACACTGCCCGGCGTTGACGCGCACACCGTGATCGAGCACCAGCGTCAGGCAACACGGGGCGCCATCGACGCTCTCTCCCTCACCGTTGAGGTACGGGAAGACGCTCTAGATGCCAGCCAATTTGCTGAGCAACTCGTCACCGATTCACTCTTCGCCCACGCCCAGGCCGAATTGCGCTGGCTTGACCACGTTGAGGCGGCACTGACGACCGCCCAATCACGTGGCCTCGTTGAAGCGTTTCCCCTGAACCTCACCAAGCCCAAACGGGGTCGCCCGGCGACGGCTGCCCCGGCGAACGAAGCGGCAATCGCCTAACCGATCCGAACGATGCTTCCCGCTAGATTTTCGCGGCTCCGTGCGCGCCGCTATTTGGCGTGATCGTAGCGATCGACGATAGCGGTCGTGAGCGGGAATGTGACGGGGATGTCGCCGAAAATGAGGCGCCCAGCATCCGCCGCCGCTGCGGTCACGTGCTCGGCGACGCTGCCTGCCAGCTCGGCCGGAGCGTGCACCACGACCTCATCGTGCAGGAAAAACACGAGATGTGGTGCGTCGGTAAGCCAGGCGTTATCCGAAAGCTGACTGAGTCGATTGCGGATGCTCGCCATCCAGCAGAGCGCCCACTCTGCAGCGGTTCCCTGCACGATAAAGTTTCGCGTAAAGCGGCCCCACGACCGCCCCCGTTCTTGCGAGGCAGCTCGTTGCGCCGGAGACTGAGAGTCGTCATACGCTGCGGCATGTTTCCCCGGAGGTGAACTGCGGCCAAGTTGCGTGCTCACGACTTCGCCTCGCTCACCGGCTCGAGCTGCCTGCTCGACGAGAGCAATCGCCTGCGGGTAGGCCCGAGCGAGCCGCGGCATCAGTCGGCCGCTCTCCCCCGAGGTGGCACCATACATTGCGCCGAGCATCGCGAGTTTGGCGTGGGCGCGGGTGTCGACAGCTCCACTCGCCACGATGCCTTCGTAGAGATCACCGGATGCTCCGGCTGCGACCATTCCGCGGTCACCGGCCATTGCCGCGAGGATGCGAGGCTCTAGCTGAGACGCATCCGCGACGACAAACTTCCACCCCGGATCGGCCCTGACCGCCCCGCGAATGAGATGCGGCAGCTGCAGGGCCCCACCGCCGCTGGTCGCCCAACGGCCGGTCACGACACCGCCGGGAACATAGTCGGGACGAAAGCGCCCGTCGACAACCCACGAGTCGAGCCACGACCATCCATTGGCCGTCATGAGACGTTGCAGCTTCTTGAACTCGAGAAGCGGTGCGATCACCGGATGCTTCAACTGTGTGAGCTCCCACGACCGGGTCGTGGTCGCCTGAATGCCTGCGACGCTCAACGCCCTCAGGAGTTCAGCGGGAGATTCCGGCGCCAATCGTGGCGAGTCGAGCCTGAGGCGGATCTCGTCGACGAGCGCTTGAAGCTTTGCTGGCCGCTCGCCGTCTACGCTCGGTCGCGGTCCAAGCATCTCGGTGAGAATTTCATCGTGGGCTTGGGCACTCCACGGGAGCCCAGCGAATCGCATCTCGGCGGCGATGAGCGCACCCGCCGACTCTGCCGAAAGAAGCCGTTGCAGCCGCCCGGTCTCGCGCGACGTTGCTACCGCATCGAGCTGACGAAGAAATTCGGCCAGAACATCGAGCTCGCCATCAGCTACCTTCTGAGCATCATCGTCGAAGTCGAACAGTGTTGAATGCTGCGGCCTGAGCGGATCCACGGGGGCCGCATGCCCAGCCTGAGCGAGGGCGTCCCAGCTGCCGGCTCGGGCCCGTGCCAGCGTGGATTCCCGGGTGAACACCGAATTGCGCAGAATGGCGTGACACAACCGCAGGTCGAAACAGCGATTGACGCGCACGCGAGCCTCGAGCAGCGACGGATACCACGCCGCCGTGTCATGCCACACCCACCGAGTGTCAGGCTCCGCAGCTTGCGTCTGCGCGACAAACGCCGCCAGATTCTCGACAGCGAGTTCGCCAACAACCGCTCCCGCAGCATCCACGCGTGTGGCGGTGAGGGTGCGGCCGCTAGTCGCGAGCACGAGGTACACGTGACTAGTCTGCCGTGCTGCGCCGACAGCGGCCGCTTATCTGCTCGCGCGAGTCACGGGCTAGCCGCGCTTTCGTGATCCTCATTGATCAGCCGAAAGCATCGCGCGGCTAGCCCATGGGCGCGTCAGGCGGCGTTCTCGCGAGGCTGTTCTACGAGGTAGCTGCTGTAGGCGCTGAGGGTGAGGAAGGTGGGGAACTCCTCTTCCAGCGTTACTTCGCGGAAGACCGCAGCGGCCTCATCGAAACGATCGCCTGGTGTGCGCTCGATCGTGGCGAACACGTGGGCGAGCTCCTCCTCGATGCTGCGGTGTGTGATGGGAGTGCCCTCCGCCGTCACCACGTGCTGGTGCATCCACTGCCAAAGTTGGCTGCGGCTGATCTCAGCGGTCGCGGCGTCCTCCATCAGGTTGTCGATCGCAGCGGCGCCGACTCCGCGGAGCCAGCTCTCGATGTAGCGCAGCGCAATGGAGACGTTGGAACGCACTCCGGCATCCGTCACTGCACCGTCGATGCGCAGGTCGAGCAGGTCCTCCGCCGTCACATGAACATCGTCGCGCAGGCGATCAACCTGGTTGGGGCGCTCCCCCAATACCGCGTCGAACTCGGCGCGGGCGGTGGGGATGAGATCCGGATGCGCGACCCAGGTGCCATCGAAGCCATCGGTGGCCTCGCGGCGCTTGTCGCGCGTCACAGCGTCGAGGGCACGAGCGGTCACTTCAGGGTCTCGACGGTTCGGAATGAACGCGCTCATGCCGCCGATGGCATGTGCTCCCCGCTTGTGGCAGGTCGCAACGAGCAGCTCGGTATAGGCCCGCATGAACGGCACCGTCATCGTGATGGCGGAACGGTCAGGGAGCACAAAGCTCGCCCCACGACCGCGGAAGTTCTTGATGATCGAGAAGATGTAATCCCAGCGACCAGCATTGAGGCCAGCGCAGTGTTCGCGCAGCTCGTACAGGATCTCTTCCATCTCGAACGCCGCAGGAATCGTCTCGATCAGCACCGTCGCGCGAATCGTGCCGTGGGGAATGTTCAGAGCGTTCTCGGCGAACGTGAACACGTCATCCCACAGGCGCGCTTCAAGGTGATTCTCGATTTTCGCGATGTAAAAGTACGGGCCACTGCCGCGCTCGATGAGTTCGTGCGCGTTATGGAATATGTAGAGCCCGAAGTCAACGAGCGAACCGGATGCCGGCGTACGCAACCCTGCCCGGTCGGTGTACCGGAGGTGCTTTTCTACCAGGTGCCACCCGCGCGGTCGCATCACGATTGTTGGCGTCTCCTCGCCGAGAGCATAGGTCTTGCCCTCGGGAGAAGTGAAGTCGATCTGACGACGGATCGCGTCGTGCAAATTGATTTGCCCACCGATGACGTTGTGCCACGTCGGGCTTGTCGCGTCTTCCTGATCGGCAAGCCATACCTTCGCACCCGAGTTCATGGCGTTGACGGTCATCTTGCGATCGGTCGGCCCGGTGATCTCAACCCGCCGGTCATCGAGTCCAGGACCTGCGCCGGCAACACGCCAGCTGTCGTCCTCGCGAATCGCCGCGGTCTCGGGCAAGAAGCGCAAGTTGCGTCCGTTGGTGATGTGCTTGCGCGACTCCATGCGAGCCGCGAGGCGGTCATGGCGGCGACCAGCGAACTGGTCGTGCAGCCGCGTAAGGAAATGCAGTGCATCCGGAGTGAGGATGTCGTCGAATCGTTCCTCCGATTCAGCGATCGGTTCCATTCTGCGAGTAGTCATGATCTGTCCTTAGAAAATTGTGTAGTCGAGGGGTGGTGTTGCCGGTTTAGGGGCGGTGCCGGCTTAGTGGCAGTGCCGGTTTAATGAAATTGCGCCGTTTCGGTGCTGCCGACGAGGGCGAGGGTTTCGCTCGTGGGGTTGAGGGCCGTCGCGATGCGATCGAAGTACCCTGTTCCGACCTCGCGCTGGTGGCGCGTTGCCGTGTAGCCGTCTGCTTCAGACGCGAACTCTGCCTCTTGCAGTTCCACATACGCACTCATGTGACGCTCGCTGTAGCCCCTAGCCAGGGTGTACATCGAGTGGTTGAGGGCGTGGAACCCGGCAAGGGTGATGAACTGGAAGGCGTACCCCATAGCAGCCAACTCGCGCTGGAAGCTCGCGATCTGGTCGTCGTCGAGGTGACGCTTCCAGTTGAACGATGGCGAGCAGTTGTAGGCGAGCTTCTTGCCAGGGAACTCCTTGTGGATGCTTTCCGCAAAGGTGCGCGCCAGCTCTAGATCGGGCTTCGCACTCTCCACCCAGAGCAGGTCTGCATAGGGCGCGTAGGCGTGGCCGCGACTGAGGACCGTTTCGATGCCCGGAGTGGTGCGGTAGAAGCCGTCACTGGTGCGCTCCCCCGTCAAGAATGGCTTGTCGCGGTCATCCACATCGTTGGTGATGAGGTCAGCAGCAAGAGAGTCGGTGCGAGCAATGATGATGCTCGAGACACCCGCAACATCGGCCGCGAGTCGAGCCGCGTTGAGAGTGCGAACGTGCTGCGCGGTCGGAATGAGAACCTTTCCGCCCATGTGGCCACACTTCTTCTCTGACGCGAGCTGGTCTTCCCAGTGCACGCCGGCCGCTCCGGCTTCGATCATGGATGACATGAGCTCGTAGGAGTTCAGGGGCCCGCCAAAGCCGGCTTCCGCATCGGCAACGATCGGTGCCATCCAATCGATCCGGGGAGCGCCGTCCTCGGCGGTCTCGATCTGGTCGGCCCGCATCAGCGCGTTGTTGATGCGGCGCACAACGGCCGGAACGCTGTTGGCCGGGTAGAGGCTCTGGTCGGGGTAGGTCTGGCCGGAGAGGTTGGCGTCGGCGGCAACCTGCCAACCGCTGAGGTAGATCGCTTCGAGCCCGGCGCGCACTTGCTGCACGGCCTGGTTGCCGGTGAGCGCTCCCAGCGCGGCGACCCATTCGGTGTTATCGCGCTGCAGGAGGTTCCAGAGGTTCTCGGCGCCGCGACGAGCAAGCGTGCGGTCTTCCCGAACACTTCCGCGGAGGGCGATGACGTCTTCGGCGCTGAAATCGCGTTCGATTCCGTTCCAGCGCGCATCCGTCTTCCACTCGGTTTCGAGTTCGGCTGCGGTCTGGTTTTGGTCGCCGGGGCGGTTGTTCGTCATTGCTGGCTCCTTCGTCAGTGGTTCATCGGTACTTCGTTTCTTCGACTCTGGTGCCGCTGCACTAGTTCTTCACCACGATTTATTGCAGAATTATCATGATTCTTCTGTTTTTCGACAGAAGGCCATCAAGGAGGATGTTCGGATGACCCCACGCACGCGTACGCAGGCAGACGATGAGGACATGTTCGATTCCCTCACCGTTGGCCGCCGCATCCGTCAACTCCGCACCGATCGCGGTCTCACCCTCGATGACCTCGGTGCCGCGCTCGAGCGTGCGGCCTCTCAGGTCTCCGTTATCGAGAACGGCAAGCGAGAGCTCAAACTTAGTGAGCTGCAGAAAATCGCCCGCTTCTTTGAGGTGTCGGTGGATGAACTGCTGAGCTCAGAGCCACCGTCACGGCGTGCTGCCCTCGAGATAGCTCTCGAACGCGCGCAGCGCGGTCCGCTCTACAACTCGCTCGCGCTGCCCGAGCTGCCGGTGCGCAAGACCCTCAGCGATGAGGCAATCGAAACCGTGCTCGGATTGCACGACGAATTGCAGCGCCTTCACCGCGAACGTGCGGCAACGCCCGAGGAAGCCCGCCGCGCCAACACCGAACTGCGGCGCATGATGCGCAAGCGCAACAACTACTTTGGTGAACTTGAACTAACCGCTCGTGAGCTGTTGGACGCTGTTGGCCACACGGGCGGACCGCTCTCTCAGCGGGTCGCCTCCGACCTTGCCTCGCACCTCGGGTTTTCGCTGCACTACGTGCCCGACCTGCCCGCGACGACGCGCAGCGTCACGGATTTGCGCAACGGCCGCATCTATCTGCCCGTCGCGCAGGCTGAGGGCACAGACCCGCGCTCGACGTTGCTGCAGGCACTTGCGGGGCATGTGTTGGGCATCCGGGAGCCTGCTGACTATTCAGAGTTTCTCTACCAGCGAGTGGAGACAAACTATCTCGCTGCCGCCCTCATGGTGCCCGAGAAGACAGCGGTCGAGTTTCTCACTGCGGCGAAGGCGCAGCGCGAGCTCTCGGTGGAGGATCTGCGGGATGCTTTTGCCGTGCCCTACGAGACGGCGGCCCACCGCTTCACCAACCTGGCGACCGAACATTTGGGCGTTCCGGTGCACTTCTTGAAGGTGCACGAGGGTGGCACGATTTCGAAGGCCTACGAGAACGACAGCGCTGCGTTTCCGACGGATGCGCTTGGCGCGATCGAGGGACAAATCGTGTGCCGGCAGTGGAGCGCGCGCCAAGTCTTTGACGTCGAGGACCGCTTCAGCCCGTACCACCAGTACACCGACAAGCCAGGCGGCACTTACTGGTGCACGTCGCGCATCCAGTCGGGTCGCCGCGGTGATTTCTCGGTGAGCCTGGGCACGCCGTTCGCGTCAGCAAAGTGGTTCCGTGGGCGCGACACCACGAATCGTGCCGTGTCGACGTGTCCAGATGAGGGATGCTGCCGCAGCGCACCCGAGAACCTGTCGTCCCGCTGGGCGCAACATTCGATCCCGAGCGCGCGGCTCAACAGTTCACTGCTCGCGGCAATGCCCACCGGAATGTATCCCGGGGTTGACACCACCGAAGTATTTGAATTCTTGGAGTCGCACTCGCCGCGCCTGTAGTTGTTCGGCGGCCAGGCCAGGCCGTGCGATCCCCCTGCCCAACCGCCCAGAACCAGCTACTCGTGCAGCAGCGAGCCGTCCTTCTTCAGTACGTTCTTTTCGCCAGCGTCAATGGCGACCGCGAAACGGTTCTGCTTCGGAGGCATGGGGCAGTTGAAGTTGTAGCTGAAAGCGCAGGGCGGCAGGATCGCGAGGTTGAAGTCGAGAACGATCGTTCCGTCGGGGTTGGGCGCAACGAAGAGGAAACGGCCAACGCTGTAGGTGTCAACTCCGCTCGTGGCATCTGCGAAGACGAGTTGAAGGGCGCGACCCGACTTGAACGCGGCGAGGCTGTAGTCAACGCCATCCTTCGTGAAGGAAATGTCACCGGGAATCGGCTGCTCACGCTCTTGACCGTTGTCTTTGATGTGCTCGAAACCAAGCGTTGTGCCCTCGGGGTTGGGCGTGAAGGTGGCCTTGATGACCCAGTCCGGGTTGTAGGCGTAGGCATCAATCGTGCCGAACTCTTGAATGGCGGGCGAGTTGGTGTCCCAGACGCGCAGCGCGTGGTTGCCCTCAGGAGCCTTGATGACGAAACCCGTGACGGTCTCGCCAAAGACGATGGCGCTCGGGTTCTCGTGGCTCTTGCTGCGCACAACGGCGCTGCCCTCAACAAGCGTGCCGTCGACAACAATGTTGTCTTCTGCGGTGGCGGTGACCGTGAGGCCATCCTCGTGCGGAGCCCACGTGCCGGGCACACCCCAAATGGTCTGCTCGGCGTCGACCCACTGCGTGTTGGTCAGCGCAAGGTTGCCATTCTGCTGCACGACCGCCTGGTCGCGACGTTCGCGAAAAGTTGCGAGCTTAGCTTCGGGCGTGAGCGTGGGTGCAGCAGTGTCAGTCATAAGTCCATCCTTGTTGAAGTCCATCATGCCAACCACCGCCGACACGGGATTATTTCAGGAAAACCAGATCGATCCCACTGAAGAAACGCATCACGCGAGCCGACAACACCACATCACGAGAGCCATGCTGCTTCGCTCGAACCCCACGCAACAGCGGGAGCGTTGAAGCGTCCAGGGCCGCCCGCGTAGGCCGGTGCTGGCACCGCACTGGTCACTCCGTCGTGAGTTGTCACCGTCGGCGTGAAGCCAGCGGATGCCGTTGGCGCGTGCCGCGGACGACGCTGCTGCACGAGTTCGGTAGCCAGTCGCGCAAGCGACACCTCCACGAGCCACGAATGACCCACATCGATGCGGCGACGCACCGCCGTCGTGATGCCGGCAGCAAGCAGATAACCGGACGCATGATCCAGAGCCTGCGCCGGCAGGGCGCCCGGCGTTCCCTTGCCTTCACCCTCCGCCAACGCGATTCCCGTCGCCGCCTGCACGATGCTGTCGAAGCCGCGGCGTTCAGCCAGCGGTCCGACCGTTCCCCACGCGCTGAGGCGGGCCACGATAATTCCTGGACGGCGCTCGGCGAGAGCCGCGGGCGAAAGTCCGAACTTATCTAAAGAACCGGGGCGGTAGGCGGTGAGTACGACATCCGCGGTCTCAAGCAGTTTCTCGAACGTTGCTCGGTCGGTGTCGTCGTCGAGGTCGAGCAGGGCTGAGCGTTTGCCTGCGCCGGTGTCGAGGTGCTGCCACGGGATTTCGGGATGCCGCGGGCTGTCGATGCGCAGAACGTCGGCGCCCCACAGCGCCAAGGTTCGTGCCGCGACGGGCCCGGCAATCACGCGAGTGAGGTCGAGCACGCGCAGGCCTGCCAGCGGCGCATCGACGGTTGTCTCGGTGAGCTGGGCAGATTCGGTATCACCGAGCGAGGTCAGCTCGACAACGGGCAGTCCGGCCAACGCTTGGGCTTGCGGATGCTCGGCCCACTCCTCTGCGGTGCGCACGACGGTCGCGACTCCCCCGGCGGCGACAACTTTCTCTTCAACGTCAGCCGCGGCCATGGGATGGAGGGCGAGCATGAACTCGTCGGCGCCTGTCTCGGAGGGAAGTTCGAGAGCGCTCAGCAGCGCTGCGCGATGATGTGGATAGTTGGCGTGGGTGCGAACCCAACCGTCGCTGCAGGGCCAAAAGCCAGAGAGCTCAGCCCACGCCGCTACCGGTTCGCCATCCTGCCGAAAGTGTTTGTCGCTCGTGACGGCAGTCGCCACTTTGAGCGGATTGAGTTCGACGGAAGGCACCGCGCATCCGACCCTCCGCGCCGCCAGCAGCGACGCAGAAAACGACGCCGTAGCCATGGCGTCATGAACGAAGCGGCCAGAGGGCAGCACTCCTGTCAGGGGCACAGCTGTGCCTTGGTCGCGCACTAACGCGAGGGCGGCGGCATCTTCCCCAAGGGATTGCCACGCTGCATCCAGCAAACTCATAACTTGATAGTGCCACGCCCGATAGATTTAGACCATGGAACCTATTAGCTTCAGTTTTGGCATCGTCGGCCTGATCATCTTCATCATCACCGTCGTTTCGATCGCCAAGAGCAACAATCACGGTGTGCTCGGCAAGTTCGTGTGGATCTTGGTCGCCTTCTTCCTGTCGATCTTCGGCTCAATCCTGTGGCTGATCTTTGGTCGCGGCAAGGTGCGCAACTAGCCACTCCGAGCGATCGGTAAGGGTGCGTGGCGGCGGAGGCGCACTGAAGGGACACGGGATTTCCGTGCCTGCGACTGCGCGCCGCCACGCTGAACTCATCAGGCTTGAGTGTGGAACCTGACGAGTTCGGTTGGTGGGCCGTTAGCGGCCCTTACGCGGCTTGATGAAGCCGGTGTCTTCGAGCTTGGCCCGCTTGTGTGCCCGCTTGTCTTTGATAGACAGCTTGGCTTCCTTTTTGGTGCTTCCTCTAGGCGATTTTCCAGCCATGATTATTCCGCTTCCCCTTGTCTCAGTTGGCGTGATCATCTCGACCATAGCCCATTCCTCAGAGGAAAGCACTTACCGTCTGACCGGCTTTTTTATCCGCTCAGAGAAGTGCGCTGTACCTCGTCGCGGCACGCTGATTTCACCCCGCAGTGTGCCTCATCCGCGGCCGGCGATTCGCTCCGCTATAGTCATGCACATACTTGCTTTAGTTCGAGGGGAACTATGACCTACGCCGCCAAACTCGCCACACCCGAAACCCGAAACGGCACCGTTATCGTCGCCGTATTGCGCTTAGCGATTGCTGCTCTCGTCACCGCCGCGGTAATCGCAACGGTTGCCGAGGCAGCAGGTCGCACCGTGATTAACCCGTTCAACATGTTCGGGTATTTCACCATTCAGTCCAACATCATCCTTGCGGTCGTGTACGCGGTCATCGCGGTTGTTGCCCTGCGCGGCGAGGCTGCTTCGCCGGCCCTGAATATCGCGCGCGCTTCGGTGACGACCTACATCATCATCGTCGGTGTCGTGTATGCGACGCTGCTCGCACCGTTGGGTGCAGCCGGTGGCGTTCCGGTCGCCTGGGCAAACGCGGCACTGCACATCATCACGCCCATATATGCCTTGGCCGATTGGATTCTCTTCTCCGACCGCGGCCGCATCGCTTTCAGTCGTCTGTGGATTGTGTTGATTTACCCGATTGTCTGGGTCATCGTTGTGCTCGTGCGCGGCGCAACGGACGGCTGGGTGCCCTATCCCTTCTTGCACCCCGACACCGGCTACGGCAGCGTTTTCTTCTACGTCGGCCTCATTGTCGTCGTCATGCTCGCTTTTGGCTCGCTTGTGTTCTGGATCTCAGGAAAGCGTTCGCTGCTGCGCGTACCGTAGAGCTCAGTGCTCGAGGTTGCCTCCGCATTCCCGCGGCGGCGATCGGGCACAGAAAGCCGGTGTGAGATGACAAACAAGCCTGTCACGATCTTCTTCGACGTCAACGAGACTCTGTCTGATCTTTCGCCCGTTGGGGATGCATTCGAGGCTATCGGCGCCGGACGTGGAGTGTCCGCTACCTGGTTCAACACGGTACTGCGGGACGGCTTCGCCCTCACCTCAACCGGCAGTCAGGCACGTTTTCTTGAAATCGCACGGACTAATGCGCGCGACATCCTGCGCGGACTTCCGCTCACCCGCTCATTAGAGAGCTCTGTGGATGCCGTACTCGACGCCTTCTCCACAGTTCAGCTTCACGACGACGTTGCGCCCGGCATCCGCGCTCTCCACGCTGCTGGGCACCGACTCTTTACGCTCTCCAATGGCCCCGCCAGCACCGCGGAGCGGCTATTGCGCGAAGCAGGGTTGTCAGATCTAGTCGATGGCACCCTGTCCGTAGAAGAACACGCGCCGTGGAAACCGGCGCGTGGCGCTTACGAGGATGCGCTCACCCGCACCAACGCCCATGCTCACGGAGCGGCATACCTCGTGGCGGTCCATCCGTGGGACATCCACGGAGCCGCAGAAGCTGGACTCTCGACGGCGTGGGTGAACCGAGGAGACTCGCTGTATCCGCCCCATTTCCGCGCACCAACAGAAACGGTTCTGAGCATTAGCGAGCTAGCCGAGCAGCTCGACGGCTGACGTGCCGTTAGCGAGTTCGCGCATTCGTGAGTTCGCAATAACTGATTTTTCCTTGTAACCTTCAAAAACAAGCAATATTCATTGTTGCAATGTGAACCTGCAGCTCGGGGGAAACGCACGCGTGCGTTCGAGCGCCAGTGCCGTCGACCGCAACGCGGTGGGGAAGAGATCTCAGTTGATATCAGCACGTAAACGCAGCGCCTTCGCTTGGGCAATTATTGCCGGGCTCACACTCTCTGGATGCGCGGTCACAGCCAGCGAAGAAGTACCGGAAGCCGCCGCGCCCTCAGTCGAGCCAACGGAGGAGACCACCGAGGAGTCGACCGGCACCGCTTCTGGCGATGTCGCAGCCCCCGGATCAACCGTGAAGCTCGGTGAGTGGGCATCCTACGACTATGCAGGAATTGATGACGCGACGGCAGTAATCGCTGCACGTCTCGTGAGCATCGAGCCAGCAACAGCTGCGCAGACGGATTACCTCGTCAAGCAGATTTCCCAGCTCAAGGGATACAACGTGTGGTTCCTGTCTGTTGAGCAGCAGAAGGTATCCGGTGATTCGATCGCTTTCGACGCCGATTACACGGGGTTCTCCCCCGTTGACGCCAACAGCGAGAAGATTCAAGACGTCACCGTCATCGGTTGGGACGACTGCACAACTCAGTCGTTCACGAAAGAATTCGACACCGATGGCGCCACCATTGAACAGTGCTTCATCGCCGCAACAGTCGAGGGCGGAAACGACGTTGCCGGCGTGATCTATGCCGAGTATGACTCCGTGTATGCCTACTACGACGGAAAACCTCTGTCGTTCCTCAAGTAGACACGACATGATCGAAAGGGCCTCATTCGGAAGCGGATGGGGCCCTTCTCGTGTGAGCCACCGTGAGCACCCCGGGGCGGAGGGCGCGTCAGAAGCGATTGGCGTGAACGCGAAATGTAGGGCGGATGGGACTTGAACCCATGACCGACGGATTATGAGTCCGCTGCTCTAACCAGCTGAGCTACCGCCCCGTGCCCGCACGAGTGCGAGCGCGTATCTACGTTACCGGCAAAATCAGCGAGTCAACACACGCCACAGCACAGAGCAGAGACCAGTGCTGGACTAGAAATCTCCGCGCCCGATCTAGCGATCGGATGAAGCAACATTCGCGTTCGCGTTGGGGCGGGAACTACCCACGTGGATCGAGATGCCCATCGCTACGGCGATGCTCAATAGCAGGGCTATGAGTCCCGTAAATACGGCAACGTAGTAGGTACCCGGGTCCGGAACTACGCCCATCTGCGGTTCCATGTAATGCCAGATCGTGGCGCCTGCATTGAGCCCGAGCACAACGATGAATGCCGGCACGAGCCAAGCGAATACCAACAGAAATCTCATCGCCACAGCGCTCTCCCTCACATCGGACGGTAAATCCGAGCCTAAGTCACGAGTCGCGCCCGAGCTAGTCTCACACGCTCAGCTTCCTCCCAAGCAACACCAAGCCAGCGCTAAACCGACGCTCGTACGGTTGCACCATGACTGATTCACAGAAAGCGCAGACCACAAGTCCGGCCAAATCTGGGGCTCGCAAAACCCGCCAGCAGAATGCTGAGCGAGGCTTCACTGCGTCCAAGGGGCTGGCGGATCGTCTTCAGCAGGTTCTTGTAGAACTGCTCGAACTTCAGCTCCAGGGCAAGCAGGCCCACTGGAACGTCGTCGGTAAGAACTTCCGCGACACCCACCTCGTTCTTGATGAGATCATTGACGCCGCTCGCGGCTTCAGCGACACCATTGCCGAACGGATGCGCGCACTGCACGCCACACCGGATGGCCGCAGCGACACCGTTGCCGCTACCACCACACTCCCCGAGTTTCCCGCTGGTGAAGTAGACACCACGCACACCATCGACCTGCTGACGGAACGCCTCGAAGGCACCATCGCGACTATCCGCGAAGTGCACGATCCTATTGACGAAGAGGACCCCACGAGCGCGGATCTGCTGCACGGCATCCTCGAAACACTCGAACAGTACGCCTGGATGGTGTCGGCCGAAAACCGCACTCCCGCAAAGAAGTAGGCTCCACGCCTACAATCACGAGCCGATTGCTGTGGCTCCCACGAGAGCGTCTCCGGCTAGGAGGCGCTCTCGTTTTTTCTGCCCGATGACACAGCGGCAGAGACCTCTTCGCCGCGATACATGCTCTCGAACGTATCCAAGGTGCGCTGGATGTCGTGGGCGGCCACAATCGCCAAGCTTTCTTTCTTAAACTTCAGAACCTCATCCGCGGGCATCGACAGCACACGGGTGAGCTTTGCGGCCAGGTCCTCAACGTTGCCGGGCTCGAACAGGAACCCGTTCTCACCATCGTGAACCAGGTGAGGCAGAGCCATGGCATCGGCAGCAACGACGGGCAGCCCAGAAGCCATCGCTTCCATTGTTGAGATGCTTTGCAACTCAGCAATAGATGGCATCGCGAACACTGAACCACGCTGAAGCGCATCACGCAGTTGATCTTGCTCGACAAATCCGGTGAGGGTGACACGATCTGCGACACCCAACGAGGTTGCGAGGGCGCGAAGTTTTCCCTCGAGCTCTCCCCCGCCCACGATCTCGAGCTTCGCGTCGAGCGCAGGGTCAAGAATCGCGAGAGCGCGAATGAGTTTATCGATCTGCTTCTCGTCGGAGAGGCGCCCCAGGAACACAATGAGGTTCTCTGGCTTGGGCTCAAGATTTCCGTTGTAACCATCGGCATTGATGCCACACGACACCGCAACGACGTTGCGCACGCTCGTGTTTGCTTCGAGATATTCGGCGGCGCGCCGGGTCGGAGTGGTTACCCACGCGGCACGCAAGAAGGAACGCCCGGCAGCCGCCCACCCCGCCTGAATAGCTTTTCGGCGCAAAAACTTGGGGATGATGTAGGCATGATCGAGCAAATTCTCGGGCATGAAGTGATTAGTGCCGACGAGACGAATTCCTCGCTTCTCGCCCTCGATCGTCATGCCGCGACCGACGATAATGTGCGACTGAAAGTGAATGACATCGGGCTTCACCTGATCAAGGATGCGTGCCGAATTTTGCCTGACCCGCCACGGCATCATGAACCGAAGCCACGGGTGGCCGAGCCAGCGCCACGAATAGAGGCGGTGCAGGGTCATTTTCTGGCCCTCATGCTCCTCGACCATCGTGCCCAACTTTTTGTTGGAGTACGAGGGAGCCACAATGTGAACGTCATGACCACGCTCAGCGAGACCAGCCGCCAATCGAGCAATGAAGGTTGCCGCGCCGTTAATTTGCGGCCAGAAGGTGTCGGCGCCGATCAGAATGCGAAGTCGCGGTTTGCCCTCATGGGGCGAGCGTTTCACAGCGGAAGTCACAGTCGAAGAGTTCCTTAACAGTTGTGCGTCACGAGCCATCTTGTTTACGACCCGGTCAGGTCAACGGCACCTAATAACGTACCTCACGGCGCCTGCACCCACGGGTCGCTGAGCCGAGCTGCTCGAAATGCTACGACTTCAGTTGCGGGTGGTGCTTAGAGAGTGAGAAGACGCCGAAAATGGCCACGGCACCCGTAATCACAAACGCGATCACTGCCCACATCGGCGCATCCGCCGCTTCGCCCAACACGATGATGCCGACGGTTACGGCCACAAGGGGGTCGACGACAGTGAGCCCCGCAACAACGAGATCGGGCGGCCCCGATGCATACGCCGTCTGCACAAAATACGAACCAAGAAGGGATGCCGCGATCAGTCCGACGATGCACAGGATGGTGAGAAAGTCCGTGCTCTCGAACCCCGACCCCGAAATGACGATGGTCTTGATCCGGTCGATGACAACCTTCGCAAGCGTCGCGACGAAACCAAACAGCATGCCGGCGCCCAGAATGTAAAACACCGGTGACGCGTTCTTACGGAAAACCAGGAACAGCACGATCCAGAGTGCCAAGACGATCGCCAACACGATGAGCACAATTGAGAGCTCACGCTGCGTAATAACGGTGGACTTCGCGAACATCGCCGCGATTCCGACGAAAACGCCAACGCCGACAACGCACATCACGATCGCTCGAATGGAAATGGCATCCAAACGCACCTTGGTAATGCGGGAATTCATGATCGCTGTCATGACGAGCGCTACGGCGCCGAGCGGTTGCACCACCATGAGCGGGGAAAGCGACAGGCTCGAGAGCTGAAAAACGATGGCGAGCCCGAGGAACGCCGTTCCGATTACCCACGACGGACGGGCAAGCAGTGCCTTGATCTGGGAAAAGTTGAGGCCAGTGCTGGCTTCGCTACCGTGGTGCTGTTCCATGCGGGCAACGCCACGATGTTGGAACTGTGCTCCCAGCGACAACAGGATCGCGCCGATGAGGGCTAGCGGGATGCCCACCGCTTGCAGCGGCGTCAGGCTTATCTGATCGCTGAGGTCAAGGATGTCCGGCGGCACCCGTCAAATGTACTCGGTTCACACGGGATATTCTGGGTACATGGCCGTTCTTCCCATCATTATCACCGGCGATCCGGTGCTCCACACTCCAGCGAACCCGGTAACGGCCTTCGATAGCGAGCTCACCACTCTCGTCAACGACATGATCGAGACGATGGAAGAAGCGCCCGGCGTCGGCTTGGCCGCCCCGCAGGTGGGCGTGGGCCTTCGCATCTTTGTCTACGACTGGACAGATGATGACGACGTGCACTGGCACGGTGTCGCCATCAACCCCGAACTCTGGCAAAGCCCCACTCCCGTGCTCGACGCTGACGAAGCCGACGAAGAGGGCTGCCTCTCGATCCCCGGCGAACGCTATCCGCTTGCGCGTGCCGACCGCGTCATTCTGCGCGCCTTCGACCTGCAGCAGCAGCCGTTCGAAATCGAAGCGTCGGGCTGGCTCGCCCGCATTTTTCAGCATGAATACGATCACCTCGACGGCGTGCTCTATGCCGACCGTCTGCAGGCACCGGATGCCAAGGCCGCCGCGAAAGCGATCCGCAAGCAAGGCTGGGGTCAGCCTGGCCTCTCGTGGCTCCCCACCGAGGAACAGCTCGACGCGTAACTCGTCACACCGCGCGCCCCAGCGATACCAGCCCGGTCTCATAGGCGATGACGACAAGTTGTACGCGGTCGCGCGCCATGAGCTTAGACATAATGCGGGAGACATGAGTTTTGGCCGTCAGCGGGCTCAGAAAGAGTTTGACGCCAATCTCGGCATTCGTGAGCCCCTGCCCGACCAGGGCAAGAACTTCGCGTTCGCGCTCGGTGATCGCCGACAGGATGCTGGCATCAACCGCCACTTGTGAGCCGCGGGCAAAGCGTTCGAGCAGTCGTTTTGTCACGCCAGGGCTCAGCAGGGCGTCGCCGGAAGCGACCACACGTACCGCCCGAATCAGCTCGACCGGCTCAGTGTCTTTCACGAGAAAGCCGCTCGCTCCGGCGCGAATAGCCCGCGCGACATACTCATCGACCTCGAACGTTGTGACGACAACGATGCGCGTCTCAGCGAGGTCGGGAATGGTCGCAATTTGCTCGGTTGCCCAGAGGCCGTCACCATCGGGCATCCGGATGTCCATCAGCACGACATCGGGACGTTCTCGCCGCACAACCTCGATAACGTCGGTTCCGGTGGCAGCCTCGCCCACGACCTCGATGTCATCTTCGGCGCTGAGCAGGCTTCGAAAGCCCGCGCGAATCAGTTGCTGATCATCCGCAACAACAACACGGATCATGCGGATGCCGAACGACGCGGAATGCGGGCGGTCACCACGGTGCCGCGCGGCTTGGCTTCGGCCACGCGGAGCGTGCCACCGAGAAGTTCGGCCCGTTCGCGCATACCCAACAACCCTCGCCCCGCTGTGTGTCCGTCGGTATCGATACCGACACCGTTGTCGGCAATAGTAGCGACATAGTCGTCTCCGTCGATCACTAACGTGACCGTCGCCGCCGTCGCCGCTGCGTGGCGGACCACGTTCGTCAGCGACTCCTGCGCAATGCGAAACAGCGCGAGTTGCACCGCCGCTGGGGTCTGCTCCGGGATGTCGTTCGAGAGGATGACCGTGAGTCCCTGAGTGCGAACCGAGGCGGCGAGGCTCTCGAGCCGTGAAAGATCAGGTTCAGGCACAGGCGGAACCGCATCGGTGTCGAACTCGCCGGCTGCGGCATCCTCGTTACGGAGCATGCCGAGCAACGAGCGCACCTCGTCAAGCGCATCCTTGCTCGAACTCTTGATGCTCGCCAGCGCCGCCTCAGCCTGTTCGGGTTGCTTGTGCATGAGATGCAGCCCCACGCCCGCCTGCACATTGATTTGGCTGAGCGAATGGGCCAGAACGTCGTGCAGTTCGCGAGCGATACGCACTCGTTCTTCCCGCAGTTCTTGCTCCCGGCGATCTGTGAACGCCTTCTGAAACTGCACGAAGTTCTCGAGACGACGACGATTGGCTTCAGCGAAGCCCAGCACGAGCAAAAGTCCGACCGTTGTCGCAACGACGCGCGGCGGTTCGAGCGCAACACCTGCAAGCAGCGCGGCGAGCAACGTGCCCTCCCACGCCACAATCATCGACACCCACGTCCACGTGCGTGCCCCATGCGAGATCGCGATAACAACCGCAAAGGCAAGAGCCAAGTAGGGCGGAGTGGTCCACGAGTAGCCCAGAAGGAAGTCGGCGGCTCCTGCCACCGAGAGAATCGCGACAATCGGCCCCGGATAGCGCCGCACCCAGATAAGCAGCACGGGCCCGAGAACGGAGAGCGTGACCGTAGCAATACCCACGAGCAACGATGGTTCGACCCACAACACGCTGGCGATCGTGGGCGGCACCTGAATCACAAAAGAAATAGCCACTGGCAACCAGAGCCGCAGTCGTTGCGACCGCCGCGAACGGGGTTGCCCGAAACCGGTGCCCTTCATGAGCGACTCCACCATTGCATTCGCCGAACGCGGGGAGCGTGGTGAGGCAGAAGGGAGCATGCTTCGATGCTAGTTGCCACGCCCGGCGAGAACATCGCCTGCCGGGTGCAGGTCTCGGTACTCCCCGCGGAGTACCTGCGCTCACAATGCACTAGGGCCGGAACGCACAAAGTCCCGGCCACCTTAGTGGCCGGGACTCATAAGCTCCTCGACTTGGACTCGAACCAAGAACCTACGCATTAACAGTGCGTTGCTCTGCCAATTGAGCTATCGAGGATCGCTGTGCAACTCAATTACTTTAGCAAATGATTTCGCAGTTCAAAAACCATCAGACGATTCTGGCGAGGTATGTTGGCGAAAGTACCCGGGTTGGCGGGGCAATCAGCTGCGGAATACCGTTCGGATCGATTCTAAAACTAGCCACTTCGTGCGAATACTGGTTGCAGACGTGAAGAATGTCGTCGCTCATAATGATGTGTCGCGGCCAGTTCCCCTCGCACGACACAGAAGTGAGCGGTGCAACGCTGCGACCATCGTCAGCAATCGTCATCACCGCAATCTGGTTACTATGGCGCACGCCGGCATAGGCGAAACGGCGGTCGGCAGAGATCGCGATGGCGGAGGCTTGGTCGCCTTCCACAGCACCGGGCAGCGCGATAGAACACAGTTGCTTCAGCGCACGGTCCTTCCACTCGACAACGAGCAAGCCGCATCCGTGTTCCCCCAGCACATAGAACAGATTGCCGGGGCGCGCGACGATATCGCGCGGCCCAAACCCTGCCGGCGTAGCGACTTCGGCGATCTGTTCTATCGCGAAATCGGTGTAGCTGAAAATGCGGATGAGGTCGGCGCCCAAATCGAGAGTGAACAGCGTGCTGTCGTCGACAAAAACGGAGGAGTGAGCGTGCGGCCCCTCCTGTTGCGGTCGTCGACCGAGGCCAACAGTCTCGACGACCTGACGCATGTCGAGCGCCGTGGACTCAGTGCCGGTTTCGATCACTCCGAGCGTGCCGGTGCCATAGTTTGCGGCAATGATCGTGGAGCCACGGACCGTGATGTGGCAGGGGTACTGGCCGCCGCTGGCGGTGAACGCCGGAGTGCTGAGTGTCTCGCCATCGCGGTCGAATGCTGCGATCTGGCCTGATCCTTCGAGCGTCGAATACACGCGGTCACCATCGACCACGATGAAGGATGCCGAGGGAACGTCCGCAACGCGGTGCGCGAGCTCGAGCGATCCATCCGGCCTACTGCGCAGGACAGAGATGCCTTCGGACTCGCACTCCATGTCAGCACCCCAGCCGCCGACCAACCAGGTCGAGGCAGGCACGGGAGTGATGTCGGGCGTTGTTTCTCTAGTGTTGGTCACGTTCGAGCTCCACAAGTGAGTTGGCGAGCCCCTTCACGTAGGGATGCCACGGGTCGGAAAGGACTTCTGATAACTCTCCGGTGCCGACAAGGATGCCGCGATGCATGATGGCAACATTCGTCGCCACCCGGCGAACCGCGGCCAGGTCAGCGGTGACCAGCAGTGCCGAAAATTCGCGCTGCGCTTGCAGATCAACGATGAGGTCAAGGATGGCTGCGCGCACGTTGACGTCGATACCAGCGGTGGGGTCGTCGGCCACGAGAAGTTGCGGTTCCAAGATCATGGCGCGGGCGATCGCAACACGTTGACGCTGTCCCTTGCTCAATTCGTACGGGTAGCGGTTCATGACCGAGAGCGGCAAACGCACCGTGTCGATGAGGGTCGCCACAGCCTCGGCAGCTTCTCTTTGATTGAAACGACGATCGCGCACGAAAATTGGTTCGGCGATGTTCTCCCCAACCGTGAGACGACTGTTGAGGTGATTGCCGGCATCCTGAGGCAGGTAGCCCACGCGCAAGCTCAAGTGATCGCGCTTGCGCCGACTCACCGAGCGCAGTTCGGTGCCGAGCACAGTGAGCTCTCCCCCGCTGAACAGTGGCGAGCCGTAGGCGCCGGTCTCAGCGTGTAGGGCAATCGCTTTGGCGAGAGTGCTCTTGCCCGAGCCGCTCTCGCCCACGACGGTCAATACTTCGCCAGCGGCAATCTCAAAACTCAGCCCATTGACGGCAACCGAACGCGTTTCAGGGTTCCGTGACGGGTAACGCAGCGACAAGTCGCGGGCGCTCACGGTGGGCTGAGTAGAAGTCACCTCAATAATCTACGGCAGTCAGCGCCCTCAGTGCTTCGCGGCGCTCGGTCTGCTCGCGAGGATCCGGCACGGGCAGCGACGCCAACAGTCGTTGAGTGTACGGATGCTGCGGATTGCCGAGCACCTCAGACCCCACGCCTTCCTCGACAAGCTGCCCCTTATAGAGCACCGCAATGCGATCGGAGAGCATGTCGACAACCGCAAGATCGTGACTAATGAACAGGGCGGCGAATCCGAGATCTCGTTGAAGATCAGCGAACAACTCAAGCACTTTCGCTTGCACCGACACGTCAAGCGCACTCGTCGGTTCGTCGGCGATCAGCAGCCGAGGCCGCAGCGCGAGTGAACGCGCGAGGCTGGCGCGCTGGCGCTGTCCACCGCTCAGCTCATGCGGGAAACGGTCGCCGAAAGCGCGCGGCAACTGAACAGCCTCGAGAAGCTCGTCAACACGCCCGCGCGCATCATTCGGGTCTTCGGCCTTACCGTGCACGATCAGCGGCTCAGCAACGCACTGAGCGATCGTGAGCAGCGGGTTGAAGCTGGAGGCAGGGTCTTGGAAGACAAACCCGATGTCGCTGCGCAGCGGCCGGAACTGACGTTCCTTGAAGCCCAGCATCTCGTGGCCCAGAACAGACAACGAACCACCGGTGATCTTGTTGAGCCCACCAATGGCACGACCGATCGTGGTCTTGCCCGAACCGCTCTCGCCGACTAGTCCAAGCACCTCACCGGGCGAGATCGTGAAGCTCACGCGATCAACGGCACGGAAAGGTGCGCGACCGAAACGGCCAGGGAACTCGATCTCGAGGTTGTCAGCGATAACGACAGGCTCGACATCCTTTTCACCGCCAGCAGCCGCACGATCAGACACGCGTGCCGCGGCGCGCGAAGCACCAGAACCGATACGTGGAACGGCGGCAAGCAACTTCTGCGTGTAGGGGTGCTTGGCAGAATCGAACAGCTGCTGGGCTGGGGCTTCCTCAACGAGCTTGCCCTCATACATCACGGCAACCCGATCGGAGAGATCGGCCACGATGCCCATGTTGTGAGTGATCAGGATGATCGCGGCGCCAAACTCGTCACGGCACCGGCGCAGCAGATCGAGGATTTCTGCCTGAACTGTGACATCCAGAGCGGTTGTTGGCTCGTCGGCCACGATTAGCTCGGGCTCAAGCACGAGCGCCATTGCGATGACGACACGTTGCTTCTGCCCACCCGAAAACTGGTGCGGGTAGTAATCGACCCGCGACTCCGGCTCCGGAATGCCCACCTTGCGCAGGATCTCGATCGCTTTCGTGCGCGCCTCGCGCTTGCTCACATTGCCGTGGGCGCGAAGCCCCTCCGCGATCTGCCAGCCGACCGTAAACACCGGGTTGAGTGCTGTGGATGGCTCTTGGAAGACCATCGCCACGTCTACGCCACGAAGCTCACGCAAGCGCTTGCCGGACATACCAATAACTTCTTTGCCATTGAGCACAATGGCACCGCGTGACACCGCCGTCTCGGGCAACAGCCCGAGAACAGACTTGGCCGTCACACTCTTGCCACTGCCACTCTCGCCGACGATCGCCAGAACCTCGCCCGGGGCGAGACTCAGCGACACATCATCGACCGCTTTGACGTCTCCGCCATCGGTCGCGAACGTTACTTCGAGATTCCTGATCTCAACAATGTTGCTCATGAGCGAGCCTCCAGCGGGTCAATAGAATTCGCATCGCCATCAAGGTCGACCGTCGAGAGAGCGGCGGTTTCGAGAACCGGCGCCGACTGGTCGGCACGACGACGCGTGCGCAAGCGGGGGTCAGCGAGGTCATTGAGCGACTCCCCCACCAGAGTGATTCCGAGAACCACGAGAACTATCGCAAGCCCGGGGAACAGTGATGTCCACCAGATGCCGCTCGTGACATCCGAAATCGACTTGTTGAGGTCGTAACCCCACTCAGCCGCAGCGGATGGCTCAATACCGAAGCCGAGGAAGCCAAGACCCGCGAGAGTCAGGATGGCCTCAGAGCTGTTGAGCGTGAAGATCAAGGGCAGGGTGCGCGTCGCGTTGCGGAACACGTGGCGGAACATGATCCGCGGAGTGCTCGAGCCGATGACCTTCGCTGATTCAACGTAGGCCTCCGACTTGATTCGCACCGTTTCAGCACGGATGACGCGGAAATACTGCGGGATATAGACCACAGTGATCGATACCGCCGCCGCAAACACACCACCCCAGAAACTCGACTGGCCACCGCTAATCGCAATGGCCGCAACGATCGCGAGCAGGAGGGTCGGGAACGCATACACCGCGTCGGAGATAACCACGAGAACGCGGTCGATCCAGCTGCCGAGGTAACCCGAGACCAGACCGAGAAGTACTCCGGCGAAGATCGACAGTGCAACGGCTACGACGATCACGAGCAGCGCGGTACGCGAACCCCAAATCACTCGCGAGAGCACATCGTAGCCACCGACGGTGGTACCCAAAATGTGCTGGCCACCCGGAGGAACCTGTGCGCCAAAGGAACCTTCGTCGTCGCGCAACTGCGAGAAACCGTAGGGAGCAAGCAGCGGAGCAAAGAGCGCCGTCAGCAAGAAGATGCCCGTCAAGATGAGCCCGGCAACAAGCATGCCGCGCTGGAGCCCTACCGACTGTCGGACCTGATGAACAATAGGCAGTTTGCGCCACACAGCCACAAAACGTGAGGGTGTCGTTGTCATGATTAGTACCTCACCCTCGGGTCGATAATCGCCGCAATGATGTCGACGATGAAGTTGGTCAGTGCCACAATCACAGCGAGCAACACCACGATGCCCTGCACGGCTACAAAGTCACGAGCACCCAAATACTCGACGAGCTTGAAGCCAAGGCCCTTCCACTCGAAGGTGGTTTCAGTCAGCACCGCGCCTCCCAACAGGAGGGCGATCTGCAAGCCGATGACCGTGATGATCGGAATAAGCGCGGGCTTGTAGGCGTGCTTGCGCACGAGACGGTATTCGCTCACGCCACGAGAGCGCGCAGCATCCACGTAATCCATCGACAGCGAACCGATCACGTTGGTGCGCACGAGCCGCAAGAAGATGCCGGCCGTGAGGAGACCGAGCGCAAGACCAGGCAGCACGGCGTGCGAGAGCACATCACCGATTGCTGCCGGGCTACCGAGCCGGAACGCGTCAATCAGGTAGATGCCCGACTTGTTGTCGAGCGACGTCAGTTGCAACTCTGTGCGAGTGGATGCTCGGCCTGCCACCGGCAGCACCTTCAGCCACACCGCAAACACGAGCTTGAGAAGCAGCCCCGCAAAGAAGACCGGAGTCGCGTAGGCGAGGATCGCGGCAACACGCAGCACGGCATCCGGCCACTTGTCTCGGAAGTATGCCGCGACCATACCGAGGGGAATGCCGACGACCAGTGCCACCAGAACCGCGTAGAACGCGAGCTCGAGCGTTGCACTGCCGTAGGTCACGAGCAACTCGGAGACGGGACGACCATCGGTGATGGCGGTGCCGAAGTTGCCGGTAAAGACCTGCCCGAGGTACTCGAAATATTGCACCACGAGCGGGCGGTCGTAGCCTGCGGCACTAATACGTTCAGCGAGCTGAGCTGCCGTCAGACGGTCACCTAGGGCAGCCGTGATGGGATCACCGATTGAGCGCATCAACAAGAACACCATCGTCACGAGGATGAACACGGTCGGGAAAATCAGAAGAAAACGGACTATAAGAAAACGAGCGAGAGGATTTGTGATCCCCCGAAAACGCCGGGTGGGCGGTTCTGACTGTGCCGGATTGATCACGGCGGGAGCGGACTGCGACATACCTACCTATCGTGCAGAGAACGAAGACGAGGAGGTGACCCACATTGTGTGTGGGCCACCCCCTTGAGTCATTTCGCTAGGCCAAGGCCTAACTAGAGCGAATTGCTCCTACTTGGCCAAGCTGCCGTAGCGGAACTTGAACGAACCGTCGAGCGTAGCTCCGGTAACGTCCTTGCCCGTAACGGCGATCTGTGCTCCCTGAAGGAACGGCACGGTCGACAGCTGAGCTGCAACCTTCGCCTGAATGTCCTCGATCATTCCCTCACGCGTGGCGGGGTCGAGTTCGGTTGCCTGAGCAACGATCAGATCGTTGACTTCGGCATCCGCGTAGTGGTTTCCGAGGAAGTTGCCATCACCAAAGAACGGGGTGAGGTAGTTGTCAGCGTCGGAGTAGTCCGGGAACCAACCCAGCTGGTAAGCCGGGTAAGCATCGGCCGTACGCTCACTCGCGTACGTGACCCACTCGGTCGACTGCAGGTTGACTTCGAAGACTCCGTCAGCCTCAAGCTGGCTCTTAACCAACGCGTACTCGTCACCCGAAGACTCACCGTAGTGGTCAGGGTTGTACTGGAGGTTGAGCTTCACTGGAGTGTCAACACCAGCATCAGCAAGACGCTTCTGAGCTGCTTCAACGCTCGGTCCACCGTCGCCGTCACCGTAGAGGTCCTTGAGAACCTCGGTGGCGCCGGTCAGTCCGTCCGGAACGTAGGAGTACAACGGCAGGTAGGTGCCCTTGTAAACCTGGTCAGAGATTTCCTGGCGGTCGATGAGGTCAGCAACAGCACCACGAACAGCGAGCGACTTCGCGGCGTCAGCCTCGGGAGTCTTCGCGCCGTACGGCTGCGTGTCGAAGTTGAAGACGATATAGCGGATTTCGCCACCGGGGCCAACGATGACGTTGACATTGTCGTTGCCCTCGAGGTCAGCGACGTCGGTTGCAGACAGGCTGCGGTGTGCGACGTCAATGTTGCCCTCTTGAACATCGAGCTTCAGGTTCGAAGCATCGGTGTAGTACTTCAGCGTGATGCTGTCGGTCGCTGCAGCGCCAAGAACACCCTGGTAGTCAGGGTTGGCCGTGAACGACACGATGTTGTTGAAGTCGTAGCTTTCGATGACGTACTGGCCAGCGAACGCCATACCATCAACGATTTCCTCGTCGGGGGTGACTGCGTCAGCCGAGAAAACTTCCTCGTCAACAATCGGGGCGGCCGGGCTCGACAGGATCTGCGCGAACGTCTGGTCGTTTCCGTTCTTCAAGTGGAAGATAACGGTGGTGTCATCGACGGCTTCAACGCTGTCGATGTTGCCCAAGAGCACGGAAGGACCGTTCTCGTCGTTGATCGCAACCTGACGGTCAAAGCTGAACTTTACGTCTGACGACGTGAGGTCGTTGCCGTTGGCAAACGTGAGGCCCGACTTGAGCACTACGGTGTACTCGTCGTCGCTCGTGTACTCCGCGGACTCTGCAATGTCAGGTTCAACATCGGAGGTGCCCAGCGGCGAGTTGAGCAAGAACGGGAACACCTGATTCATCAGGGCGAAAGAACCGTTGTCGTACGAACCGGCCGGGTCGAGGAACGTGACTTTGTCAGTCGTGCCCACGATAAGCGACTCGGAACCGCCACCGCTGGAGTCTCCTCCAGCTTGGCAACCGGTCAAAGCAAGCGCGAACGCTGCTGAGCCGGCAATGACAGCAAGGACTCGCTTGCTGCTCTTGGATGCGGATGTCATATCCGTCTACCTCTTCCTGTTGCGTGCAGAACATGCGACGGCGCGTTTGTAGGCACCGCGCATCGTAGTTCCTCAGTAGTAACACACGAGGAACCTTCGAGACTAGATCGTTTACCCGCGAAAGGGGGATATTTACACGAACGCAACCAAAGAGCAGCAGCTAGGACTCTTCGCGCAGCGCACGACGCTCCGCTTCGATCCGCATGAGGTCGCGCTGAGTCTGCACATAGCGCTCCGGATCGCTCTCGCGATCCATGCGCTGGAGTACCCCCAGAAGTTCACGCTTTTGCCTCAAGAAATCACGCTCAATCAGGTCGGTCGTCACCTGAACGCAATACACCGGGATTCGTTCCTCACGCTCCGGAATCGGCGCCACACTCAGCTGCTTCACGAACGTGGAGAACGACGACGGCACCTCATCGGCGATCGCCGACGCCCACCCTGGATCGAGCGCTCGGTCGGCGAGAGAGGCGATTGCATCGCGAACCACAGCAAGCGATGGCTCAGCGATGGAGATCTGGGTCAGTTTGCCAATCAGCTCGGCACCCACAACATCCGGATGCTGCAGCACCGCCATGAGAGCGTCTCGCTCAAGGCGAGTAATGGCATCGACGCGCAAGTTCATGATGGACGGCCCCGGTTGCGCAGGGGCCTCCCCAAAGCCCTCAGGCGGCGCCTGTGACGACGATGCGGACTGTGACTGCTGCGGTGCCTTCGAGGGCCCAGACGGGGCAACGTGACGCTTCGCTTCGGTGACAGCAGCCTGAACCTCAGTGGGCTCCATGCCAAGCCAGCCCGCAACACTGCGCACATAGCCAATACCGAGCGCCGAGTCACGAATACCGGCAACCACCGGAGCCGCAGCGCGCAAGGCAGCAACACGACCCTCAACTGTTTCGAGATCGTGCACCGCCAGCTCACGACGAATCTTGAACTCGAACATGGGCTTGCGCGTGGTGACGAGACGACGCACCGCGCCGTCACCCTTCTTGAGTCGCAAATCGCACGGGTCGAGACCGTCGGATGCCACCGCAACGAAGGTCTGCGCTGCAAAGCGGTGCTCCTCGGCAAACGCACGGTTTGCGGCCTTTTGGCCCGCCTCATCCGGGTCGAAGGTGAAGATCACTTCGCCTGTGGCGGTGGTATCTGCGTTGTCATAGTCGCCGATCATGCGACGAACAATCTTGATGTGGTCGACGCCAAACGCGGTTCCACAGGTAGCGACAGCGGTCGTGACGCCGGCAAGGTGGCAGGCCATGACATCCGTATAGCCCTCGACAACGACGATCTGCTTGCCGCGCGAAATATCTTTCTTGGCCAGATCGAGCCCGTAGAGCACTTGGCTCTTGTGATAAACCGGCGTCTCGGGAGTGTTCAGGTACTTAGGGCCTTTGTCGTCGTCCAGTAGACGGCGGGCACCGAAGCCCAGCGTCTGACCCGTGACATCGCGGATCGGCCACACGAGTCGGCCGCGGAAACGATCGTAATAGTCGCCTCGCTCCCCCTTGCCGATGAGGCCGGCCACGACCAGCTCTTCCGACGAAAAGCCAAGGGTGTTGAGGTGCTTCATGAGCACGCCACCGCGCGGCGCAAAACCAATGCCAAAACGCTCAGCAGCAGACTGATCGAAACCGCGCTCACCAAGAAAACTGCGGCCGGGAGCTGCTTCTGGGGTTGCAAGCTGCGCAACAAAGAAATCGGATGCCGCCTGGTTGGCGGCCAAAATGCGAGCGCGATTGCCGTGATCGGTCGCCGCGCCGCCGTCCTCATAGTGAAGTTCATAGCCGAGACGCCCAGCCAAGCGCTCGACGGCCTCGGAGAAGGACACGTGATCCATGCGCTGCAGGAAGGTGTAGACGTCGCCGCCTTCACCGCATCCGAAGCAGTGATAAAAACCGACCTGGGGTCGCACATGGAAGCTGGGGCTGCGTTCTTCGTGGAAGGGGCAGAGGCCCTTCATCGAGCCAGAACCAGCACTCTTGAGCGTGACGTAGTCGCCCACAATGTCGGCGAGGTTCGTGCGCGAACGCACCTCGTCGATATCACTTCGTTTGATCAGGCCAGCCACAACCGCAATTCTAGGCTCACCGGGATGTGACTCTAGCCAACCAGACGTGTATGCCACGCAATCGCGGACTGATCAGTGAGGCTAGCCACCTGATCTACTACTGCCCGCTTGCGTTGGTGATCGTTCTCAGCGGAATTCCAATCGGCGGTGAATCCGGAATCGAGGTTCACCGGAGCCGTCCACAGCAGAACATCGGCCAGCTCAGTGAGCACATCCCGCTGCTGCTGATAGATCGGACGACGCGCATTCGTCGACATCACAAATGCGGCGACGATGCCCTTGAGCACCGCAATCTCTGCCTGAATTTCAGCCGGGATCACGAGGCTGCCGCCGAAGCGAGCGAGCGCATCAGTGGGGTGAGCTTCGCGTGTGGCCTGAACGGCGGCACCGGCGAAGCGGCCAATGAGTTGACTCGTGAGGTTCTTGAGGCGACCGTGGGCGGCACGGGAGCCATCCCACTGATCGAGCCACGGGTCGAGAAGATCGAGACGGTCGAAGGCAGCAATGAGTTCGTCATGCGTGAACTCGCCGCCGATCCACTCAAACATCGACTTCACAAGGTCGTCGTGGTTGACGCGGGCGCCGAGCGCGGTGACATCAATAAAGTCACCGACGATGGCGTCTTCGAAATCGTGCACCGAGTAGGCGATGTCGTCAGAAAGATCCATCACTTGCGCTTCGATGCAACGCTGGCGGTCGGGAGCACCAGCGCGAAGCCACTCGAACGCGGCAGTGTCATCGTCGAAAAAACCATACTTGCTGCGACCACTCGGGTCAGGAATGCCCTGAGCGCTCGGCCACGGGTACTTCGTGCTCGCGTCCAAGCTGGCGCGCGTGAGATTGAGGCCGTAGCTCTTGCCATCTGGGCCAAACACCTTGGGCTCGATGCGTGTCAGCAGACGAAGCGTCTGAGCATTGCCCTCGAAACCGCCGATGTCAGTTGCCCACTCATTGAGCGCGCGCTCGCCATTGTGACCAAAGGGCGGATGCCCGAGGTCGTGCGAGAGGCAGGCGGTGTCAACGACATCCGGGTCGAGGCCCAGACTGTCAGCGAGCTCGCGGCCCACCTGAGCGACCTCGAGCGAATGAGTGAGGCGATTGCGGGCAAAATCGGTGCCCATCGTGGGGCTCAAGACTTGAGTCTTGGCGGCTAGGCGGCGCAGCGCACTCGAGTGAAGCACCCGCGCACGGTCGCGCGCAAAATCGCTCCGACGACTCGAGTGCTGCTCGGGAAACCAACGCTCGGCGTCAGTCTCGGTGTAGCCCTTAGCCGCCACTGGTGCTCAATTCTGCTTGGTTGAGTTCGCTTCGGTGAGTCTCGTGCAGTTCACGGCTATCGAGCCAGCCCTGCGGAAGCGATGGCTTCTTGGGAGTGCCCGCGCGACCGCGTTGGCCCTCAGCGTCGGCACCTGGGTACTGCTGGCTCCAGTCGAGCTGAGCCAACAGTTCGTCGAGCTGAGCGAGGTCGTGCACCGTCGCCATTGCTGCGCGCAACTCTCCGCCGACCGCATAGCCCTTGAAATACCAGGCAACATGCTTGCGGATGTCGCGGCACGCACGATCTTCATCGCCGAAGAATTCCACCAGCAGTTCGGCATGACGCTTAAACGCAATGGCAACTTCGCCGAGTGTTGGCTCTGCCTTGAGGGACTCTCCCCGGAAGGCGGCAGCGAGGTCGCCGAACAGCCACGGACGACCGAGGCAACCGCGACCGACAACGACTCCGTCGCATCCGGTCTCGTCGACCATGCGGAGAGCGTCGGCAGCACTCCAAATGTCGCCGTTACCGAGAATCGGGGTGTCAGTGATCGTGTTCTTGAGCTTTTCGATCGCCGACCAATCTGCGTGCCCCGAGTAGAACTCCGCAGCAGTGCGGGCGTGCAACGCGATGCTGGCCACGCCGGCACCGGCGCCAACGCGAGCAGCCTCAAGGTAAGTCAAATGATCTGAATCGATGCCCTTGCGCATCTTGATCGTCAGCGGAACGTCGCCGGCAGCCTTCACCGCGCCCTCGACGATGTCGCGGAACAAATCGATCTTCCACGGAAGCGCCGCTCCCCCACCCTTGCGAGTGACCTTAGGAACGGGGCATCCGAAGTTCAAGTCAATGTGGTCGGCACGATCTTCGGCAACCAACATCGTGACCGCTTCTCTCACCGTCTTCGGGTCAACACCATAAAGCTGGATGCTGCGCGTCGTCTCCGACTCATGGTGCGTAATCAGGCGCATGCTCTCGGGCGTGCGCTCCACCAGCGCACGGCTCGTGATCATTTCGCTGACATACAGACCAGCGCCATACTCGCGGCAGAGACGGCGAAAAGCTGTGTTGGTGATGCCTGCCATGGGCGCCAAAACGACAGGAACATCAAGGTCGAGGTTCCCGATTGAGAGCTGTGGCGCGACACGCGGGTCGGCAGGGGCAAGAATAGTCACGTAGCAATTGTCCCACGGCGCGCCTGAACCAGCGCCGCACATACCGGGAGGCCCCGAATGACGGCAGGAACTGACCGCGTCCGCGACGACGCCGAGCGCCGCGGCATCCCGATCGAGATCGTCGAACGCGCACCAGCGACCTCCCTCGAACACGCCGCCGAACTGCTCGGCATCACCCCGGCCGAGATCGTGAAATCGCTCGTCGTCAAACGCAGCGACGGCAGCTACCTCTTTGCCCTCGTTCCCGGTGACCGCCAGATTTCGTGGCCCAAGCTGCGCGCCGTCGTCGGTGTCAATAAATTGCGGATGCCCGAGGCCGCCCTTGCGCTCGAGGCCACCGGATTTGCGCGCGGCACCATCACCCCGCTCGGCAGCAGCACCGCCTGGCCCGTGTTTGCCGACGAACGCATCGCGGGCAAGCGAGTATCAATGGGCTCAGGAGACCACGACTACACCGCATGGGTTCACACGGATGACCTGATCACTGGCCTCGAGGCCACGGTCGCCGACATTACGAGCGAAACAGGAACTGACTAATGGCCATCGACGAGCATCCGAACGTCTTCCGCTTCGAAACCCGCCTCTGGGTGAGCGCGGCGCCGCGCGAGGAAGCGCTCGAACAACTGCGCGCCCAACGCGCCTGGGACAAAGAAAACGCGAAACTTCAGCGCTGGTGGGTTGCCCTCAGCATCGGAGCAATCATTGGAGTTGGAGGAATCTTGGCGGTAGGAACCGCGTCGAACCTCGACCCGACCCTCTACCTGCTCCTCTTGCCGCTCGGCTTCGGTGGCGGTGCCATTCTTGGCGCTCTCATCAACAAACGCTTCAACGCACCCGAAGCGCACCACGCTTCCCTGCCGGCGCGCCCGACCACTGTGCCGCTTACGCTCATTCCGTCACGAGTAGCTAAAGCCGCACCGGAACATGCCAGCGTTGCCGAAATCGTCGAATGGTCTAACCGCGGTTTCGTCGGCTAGATAGCGCACTGCCCTCGTTTGGCTAGACCAGACCTTCGTCGATCTGGCGGTTGACGAACGCTTGCGAGCGGTGATCGTCACCGACGACGCAGGCGTCGCCTTCACACGCTACTGCGTTCGGGTCGCCGAGCTGCTGAAGGGTGAAGGTCGGGATTGGCTTCGTTGCGGCATCCATGGGTTAGACGTCTCTTTCGGTAAGTACTTGTGTGAGTACGTTAGCGAACGTTTCACTTTCTTGCGCGCCCGAAACCCCATACTTGCCATCAATCACGAAGAATGGCACCCCCTGGATGCCGTATTGCATGGCCTGTTCCATGTCAGCCTTCACCGCGGGGAGGTACTCGCTCGACTCAAGAACGCGCACCACTTCGTCGCGGTCGAAACCAATGGATGCCGCAATATCAGCGAGGTCTTCGATGCGGCCGACGTGCTCAGTCTTGATGAAATAGGCATCAAGAAGACGCTCTTTCATCTCAAGCTGGCGACCGTGAGCCTTCGCAAAGTGCAGAAGTTCGTGCGCCTTCACCGTGTTCGTCTGGTGGATGTGTTCGTAGTCATAGTCAAGCCCAACGCTCGATGCGATGTCGGTGACGCGCGTGAGCATCTCTTCGACCTGCGGCATCGGGAGCCCCTTGCGCTCGCTCAAGAACTGGATGGGGGTGCCCTCATACTCGACCGGGGTATCGGGAGCGAGTTCAAACGAGTGGTACACGATCTCGACGGGGATGCCCGACGTTTCTACGGCGGCTTCAAAGCGTCGCTTTCCGATGTAGCACCAGGGGCACTGAACATCAGACCAGATATCGACTTGTACGGGTTCGGTCACGGTTGCTGCTGCATTATTCACCTCAAGGTCAACGCGTTGCGCCCCAAGATATTCCCTCGACCGCAGGTTCACTCTTGCTTTTCCCGCTGCTGGGTCATTGGCTTCGCGCTTTCTCCGCGTGTGCTGTCGGAAACTCAGGAGATTCCGGATCGTCGCCGCTAGGTCTCGCGGAATCTGGTGCGTCTGACCGCGCAAGCCGTCAGATCTCCTGAATTTCCGACGTCAGCACGCGCATGAGAGGCGAGTACCGTCTCCAGCGCCGTCAGAAACAGCTCCCATTGCGTGAAAACCATTCTGGCGCTGACACTCATCGCGTGAAATCCCGCGATAGTGATCTCGATCGCCTTCAGATGATCCTCTTCGAAGGTGTGCGCATGAAACTGCTTGCCATTGATCTCAAGCCCGACGACACCGTTCACCACCAGATCAATCCGCTTGGGCCCCAGAGGAACTTGAATCTCGACGCGATGGCCCCGAAGCTGCAGCCGAACGCGCGCAAGACTCTCCGGCAAGCTCTCAGAACGCCCATCCACCCAGGACCGTATCCCGCGCTTGTACCGCGGCAGCATGAGAATCAACTGCTCACAATCGAACTCATCAATCCGCCCGGTATGCAGCGCCCAGTCCACCGCAGCAACCGCCGTCTCGAGGCTCTCGTCGACCACCACACGTCTGAGCGCCTCGAGAATACTCACGTGCCACGTCGTTCCCCGCTCGTGGACCGAGCGCGGATCCCAGTGCAACTGCACCCCGTTTCTTCGGCCCAGTGGGCGCCGCCGATTCCACTGGCTGCGCAATCGCGAGGCGTTCTGGGGCACTGACACCTGCAGCGGATGCTCCCTCACAACCCAGCCACCCCAGTCTGCAATCGCGGAGATACCGGTGAGGCGACCCCCCACTCGCGCGGCTCGAACGCGTAACGCTGTCTCCGCGCCCGTTGTGTACCAACCGTGCCCTGACGACCTCGCCCCGCTTCACTGCGCGGGTGAGATCACGGTCACGGGCTCCGCGCACGACCAGCTGACGTTTCTGCGCAAGCCCACCAAGTTCATCAACTAGTTCGTGTACATCCACCATGACGACAGCATCACCGCGGTTATCGCCGCATGGCATGAGAGGCGGCCATCGGTTGACTATTGGGGTGCGCGGGGCATGTTGATGACACGTCCCAGTTGGAAATTCAGGAGATCCGTCGGCGCCTCCGACAGGAGGCCCGGGATACCGCGGGCCTGACGCCGACAGAATCGCGCGCGAACTCGAATCTCCTGAGTTTCTGACAGGAGCCCGCGGGATGAGAGCGGTTCGTCCGGCAGCACGTCGAGCTGCAGCGGAGACCACCACAGCGAGGGACCGCGCACACAGAAAAGCGGACCCGGAACTTGTCCGGGTCCGCTTGGTGCAGTGCGGGCTCTCGGCGACGGACGCCGAGAGCCCAACCGCTGGGTCTAGCAGCCGATAAGCTCCTGCGCGAGGTAGCCGCGCAGCTCTTCGATCGGCATACGCTTCTGTTCCATTGTGTCGCGCTCACGGATCGTGACCGCGTTGTCGTCGAGCGAATCGAAGTCGATCGTGACGCAGAACGGGGTTCCGATTTCGTCTTGACGACGGTAGCGACGACCGATCGCACCGGCGTCGTCGAAGTCGACGTTCCAGTACTTGCGCAGGTCAGCGGCAACGCCACGCGCCATCGGCGAGAGACGTTCGTTGCGCGACAGCGGCAGAACGGCAACCTTTACTGGCGAGAGGCGACGGTCGAGGCGCAGAACGGTGCGCTTGTCTACACCACCCTTCGCGTTGGGCGCTTCATCTTCGGCATAGGCGTCAATGAGGAAGGCCATGAGGGCGCGGGTGAGACCGAATGCGGGCTCGATCACGTACGGCGTCCAACGCTCGTCCTTGGCCTGGTCGAAGTACGACAGGTCGGAACCGGATGCTTCGGAGTGTGTGCGCAGGTCGAAGTCGGTGCGGTTAGCGATGCCCATGAGCTCGCCCCACTCGCTACCGGCGAAGCGGAAACGGTACTCAACATCCACTGTTCGCTTGGAGTAGTGCGAGAGCTTCTCTTGAGCGTGCTCGTAGAAACGCAGGTTGTCGGGGTTGATGCCGAGGTCGGTGTACCACTTCATGGATTCGTCGATCCAGGTTTGGTGCCATTCTTCGTCGGTGCCGGGCTCGACGAAGAATTCCATCTCCATCTGTTCGAACTCACGCGTACGGAAAATGAAGTTTCCGGGCGTGATCTCGTTACGGAATGACTTTCCGACCTGGCCGATTCCGAAGGGCGGCTTCATGCGAGCAGCGCCCATGACGTTGGCGAAGTTGGTGAAGATACCCTGGGCGGTTTCGGGGCGCAGGTAGTGCATGCCCTCTTCATTGTCGACGGGGCCAAGGTAGGTCTTGAGGAGTCCCGAGAAGTTCTGCGGTTCGGTCCACGATCCGGGCTGACCGGTGTCAGGGTCGCGGATGTCGGCAAGCCCGTTGACGGGAGGGTGACCGTGCTTCTCTTCGTAGGCTTCAAGAAGGTGGTCGGCGCGGTAACGCTTGTGGGTGTGCAGCGATTCGACGAGCGGGTCAGAGAAGACCTCGACGTGACCGGATGCTTCCCACACCTTGCGAGGCAGGATGACGGCCGAGTCGAGCCCGACAACGTCTTCGCGACCTTGAACGAAGGTCTGCCACCACTGCTTTTTGATGTTCTCTTTGAGGGCGGTTCCCAGCGGGCCATAGTCCCAGGCTGAGCGTGAACCGCCGTAGATCTCTCCCGATTGGAAGACAAAACCTCGGCGCTTGGCGAGGTTGATAACGGCGTCGAGGGGGTTAGGCGTAGCCACAGAAACTCCAATAGTCTGCCGAGCTGGATGCACGGTCGGCGGACATCCAGTTTAGCTAGACACGCAGCGCAGCGATAACCGCCGCGACGTCTTCTTCGGTATTCCAGAGGTGGAATGCAGCGCGAAGACGGCCAGCGCGACCGGAGGCGGTGATGCCAGCGGCCGTCAGTTTGGCGAGGTCGGCACCCGATTCATCCGGCCACGTGACGATGGCCTGATTCTGGCGTTCGATTCCGAGCTCGTCGCACAGCAGGTTGGCGAGCCCGGTGCAGTGCTCCCAGACTTCGGCGATGTCGAGGTCGGCAAACATGGCGATCGGATGCTCGGCCCCCACCCAGGCCTGCCACGCTGGCGAGACGTCGAACCGGCGAGCGTCCTTCGCAAGGTTCATCTCGGTGCCGTACACACTCGACCACACGTCTTCCCCCGCGTACCAGCCGGCTTGCACTGGCGTGATGTGCTCGGCGAAATCCTCGGAGATTGTGAGGAACGCGACGCCGCGAGGCGAACACAACCACTTGTAGGCGTGGCACACGGTCGCATCGAATTGGCTGGCATCCACGGGGTAAACGCCGGCGGCCTGCGTGATGTCGCAGAGAGTGCGAGCTCCATGGCGGTCGGCGGCGGCGGTGATCGCCGCGACATCGGCGACCTTGCCGTTGCAGGATTGGATGAGTGAGAACGCGACGAGTGCGGTGCTGTCGGTGATGGCATCCGCCAGTTCGGCCAGGGGCACGGCGCGCACCTGAAGGTCGCGGTGTTGCAGGAACGGGAACACGATTGACGTGAAGTCGGATTCGACGACCAGCACTTCGGAACCTGCCGGCAGCGAGCAGGCGATGAGGGATGCCATGACTGAGGTTTGCGAACCAATCGCAACGCGACTGGTGTCGATGCCGACGAGGCGCGCGTAGTGACCACGAGTGCGTTCAACAATGTCGCCGTAGTTCATGGGGTTGCAGGTTGCGGTGGCCCACTGCCCGAGCTTCTCCTTCATCTCGGTGACGGCGGCACAGGTTGGGAGCCCCATAGTGGCAGCGGAAAGGTACCCGCGGGTGTTCGCGAAGCTGTCGATGGCGCTGGCCAGAGCTGGGGAGGTCATGCCACCATGTTCCCGCGCCCGGATATATGCCACAAGAGCATGATTGGGATACCAACGATCACGTTTAGTTATGCTTGGTCGATGGACACCACGCCAGACCTTCTCTCGCTGCGCATCGTTCGTGCGATTTCTGAACACGGCACGATCAGCGAAGCGGCCCGCGTTCTCGGCTACAGCCAGCCCGCCCTCAGCCAACACCTCACTCGCGCCCAGTCGCGACTCGGGCTCGCGCTTGTAGTGCGCTCGGGCCGCGGGGTGCGCCTCACCGAAGCCGGCCGCGCCCTCGCCAGTCACGCCGTCACGGTACTCAATGCGGTGGATGCGGCGAGCGCCGAACTCGCAGAGTTAGCCGGTCTCTCGAGCGGAACGGTGCGCATCGCAGCGTTCCCGACGGCGTCGTCGACGCTCGTGCCGCGGTTGATTCGTCAGTTGCGGCAGCAGCATCCGAATTTGACGGTGAATTATGTCGAGGCTGAGCCTCCGCAGGCGCTGCAGCTGTTGCGGGACGGTTCAGCGGATCTCGCAATCACATTCTCCTACCCGGAGGACCGTGCCGACCCGCACTTGTCGCGTGATGGCGGCCACACGACGGTGCCACTGTTCACGGAGCCGGTGGTGCTGGTGCTCCCTGACACTCACCCCCTAGCGAATGCCGACAGCGTGAGCCTGGCCGATCTTGCGAACGACGCGTGGATTGCGGGCTGTGCCCTCTGTCGCGGTCATTTGCTTGCCCTGTGCAATATCGAGGGTTTCGCCCCAGAGATTGGGTTGGAGACGGATAACGCTCTCGCGGTACTGAGCTTTGTCTCCCGCGGGCTGGGGGTGGCGCTTCTCCCCCAGCTAGCGCTGTCGTCACTGACGCTGCCGGAGGGCGTGAGCATCCATGCCCCGCAGCCCTCGAGTGAGCGCACCATTCAGTACGTCATTCAGCCGGGGGCAACGCGGATCCCGAGCGTGGCGACGACTATTGCAACGTTGACCGCGTTGGGTGGAGATGTCTGGGGCCTGAAGGACTACCCGGCGCAGGGGTAACTACGAAACTGGTGCGTGCGGTACTGCCGAGGCGCTACTGAGAGAGCGAGCGAACCGCCCGGTAGGCCGTTTCGATCTCGGCGGCGACCGTGGTGAGCTGTTCGGCTGTCGTATCCCCACTGAGACTAAACCGCACCGCCGTTTGGGCGATCGCTTCGTCAATGCCGATCGCGGTCAGCACGTGCGAGACATCGTCGCTGCCCACGGCACACGCCGAACCGGCTGAACAAATGATGCCAGCGCGACCGAGCTCGAGCAGGAGGGATTCTCCGCTGGTGCCGGGGAAGCAGAATGAGGCATTGTTGGGGAGACGGGTGGGTGTGGCAGCCAACGCTGGCCCTGTAAAGATCGCAGCGGGAACCCGCGCCAGCACATCGGCGACGAAGTCATCCCGCAACCGCGCGACGCCACGAGCACGCTCAGCCCGGTCGGTCTCGGCGAGCGCGAGGGCATGAGCGAATCCAACAGCCCCTGCGACGTTTTCGGTGCCCGAGCGCTTGCCGCGCTCCTGGCCTCCCCCGTGCAACACGGGCTCGAGGCTGCGACGCCCCTTGACCATCAGTACGCCGATGCCTTTGGGCGCGCCGAGCTTGTGTCCCGACAGGCTGAGGGCAGCGACGCCCAGCCCGGCAACGTCGAGCGGCAGCCAGCCGGCGGCTTGCACGGCGTCCGTGTGCAGGGGCACCCCGTGTGTGCGGCAGAGTTCGGCCAGTGCGGCGATGGGCTGCACGGCACCGATCTCGTTGTTGGCGTACATGACCGTGCAGAGCGTGGTGTCGGGGCGCAGGGCATCCCGAGCATCGTCAAGGTTGATAAGACCTTGGCCGTTTACCGGCAACACAGTGACCTCGAACCCGTGAATGCGCTTGAGATAGTCAACAGACTCCAGCACAGCCTCATGCTCGATCGCACTCGTCACGATGTGGCGTCCACGTGGCTCGGCCAGCGCGAGGCCCTTGATGGCGAGGTTGTCTGACTCCGTACCGCCCGACGTGAAGACGACATCGGATGCCCGGCACCCCAGCGACGCGGCAACACTCGTGCGGGCGGCATCCAGGGCCCGCTTCGCGGACTCCCCCAGCTCGTGATGGCTGGATGGGTTACCGAAGTCTCCCGTCAGCAGCGGCCACATCGCTTCAAGCACCTCACGGCGCACGGGTGTGGTTGCTGCGGAGTCGAGAAAAATCATTAGTGTGCTGCGCTCACCGCAATGTCGAGACCCAGGTCGAGCGAACGAACGCTGTGCGTGAGGGCCCCTACCGAGATGACATCAACGCCGGTTGCGGCAATCGCGGCAATGGTGTCGAGGTTCACGCCTCCGCTGGCCTCGACGATTGCGCGGCCGGCCACGAGCTCGACACCCGCACGCAGATCTTCGAGCGAGAAGTTGTCGAGCATGATGGTGTCGACGCCCGCCGAGACGACAGTTTCAACCTGGTCGAGCCGATCCACCTCGACCTCAAGGTGAGTGGTGTGACCGATCCGCGCACGAGCCTGGCGGATGGCCTCGCCGAGATCGATACCCGCGGCAGCAAGAACTGCGAGGTGATTATCTTTGGCCATCACGGCATCCGAGAGACTGAAGCGGTGGTTGTGGCCGCCGCCCGAACGCACAGCGTGGCGTTCGAGAGCTCGGAGGCCCGGAGTCGTCTTGCGCGTATCAACAACCCGCGCGTGAGTGCCCGCCACCTGCGCGACGTATGCCGCGGTCTGGGTGGCGATTCCCGACATCCGCTGGCTGAGGTTGAGAGCGATGCGCTCCGCCCGCAAAACGGCGCGGGCGTTACCGGACACCGAAGCGAGTTGCTGGCCGGCGGTGAACGAGTCGCCATCACTGGCCTGCAGCGTGACCTCAGCCTGAGCATCCACCAGCTGGAAGGTGCGAGCGAAGACATCGAGGCCACTGGCGACCCCCGCCTCACGCGCATTGAGCACGGCGGTGGCGGTGGCGTCTTCGGGCACGAACGCATCGCTCGTGATGTCACCCCACGGCGCATCTTCGGCGAGGGCCATCAGGATGACATTGTCAACGAGCTGCTGATTCATCGCTTGATCGTTTCTGCTTGGTCTTCTGCCGGGATGAAGTCGCCCGCTACGTTGACTGCCGCCCAGCGCGTGGAGAACGCGAGCTCTTCGCGGGTCTCCGGGTAGTCGGTGCGCTCGTGGGCTCCGCGCGATTCCTTACGGCGGAGCGCCGCGACGACGACGAGGCGTGCGAGGTCGAGCAGGTTCGCGTTCTCGGCGCCCTCGACCGTGTTGGATTCAGAGTGCCAGCTCGCCAAGATCGCGGAGGCTTCTTCGAGGCGGGTAGCGTCCCGCTCAAGACCAACGTGGCTCCACATCAGTTCACGCAACTGATCGCGTGTGAATGGCTCTTTGCCCGTGATCTCGAACTGCGGCTCGAGCGCGTCAACCTCGATGGCCCGCTGGGGCTCATTGAGAGCATCCGCAGCACGCCAGGCGAAAACGAGTGATTCGAGGAGAGAGTTGGAGGCGAGACGGTTGGCTCCGTGCACACCGGTGCAGGATGCCTCCCCCACGGCATAGAGACCGCGCACGCTCGTGCGGCCGTCGATGTCGGTGCGGATGCCGCCCATCCAGTAGTGCGCAGCCGGCGTCACGGGAATCGGCGCTGTGCCCCAATCGAAGCCGTGCTCTTCGCAGACCTCGCTGATGCCGGGGAATCGCTTCGCGAGAAACTCGGAACCGAGGGCGGTGGCATCGAGCATGATCGGTCGCCCGCCCTGCTTTTCCATGGCGCGAGCGATACCGCGGGCGACGACATCGCGCGGGGCGAGTTCACCATCGGGGTGCACGTCGAACATGAAGCGCTTGCCATTCTCGTCGAGCAGGGTTGCGCCCTCGCCGCGAACCGCCTCGGAGACGAGCGGGTTGCCGGGCACCGCGAGCGATGTCGGGTGGAACTGGAAGAATTCGACATCGGCGAGAGCGGCACCAGCGCGGTAGGCGGCAGCAACACCGTCACCTGTAGTGACGAACGGGTTCGTGGTGTGCTTGTAGAGCTGGCCTGCTCCACCACTCGCGAGAACGACAATGTCGCCGTCAATGACGCGCGAGTTGCCGTCGGGAGCAATGACGTCGATACCGGTGACGCGCGGCGTGCCGTCGGCATCCGTCTCCGTCACCAGATCGCGCATGAACGTGTACGCATAGGTCTCGACGGCCAGCGCTCGAACCGCCCGCAAAAGGGCGACTTCGATGGCGAGCCCCGTTGCATCTCCGCCAGCGTGGATGACGCGCCGCGACGAGTGCGCCGCTTCGTGTCCCCGAGCGAGCTCACCGTTGGCAATGCGGTCGAACTCCACTCCGAGAGAGATGAGTTCTTGCACGCGCAACGGGCCCTCGCTGCACAACACTTCCACGGCATCCCGCTCGCACAGTCCCGCGCCAGCGATCATCGTGTCAGAGACGTGACTGGCCACGGTGTCATCGGGGAACAGCACAGCAGCAATACCGCCCTGGGCGTACTTGGTGTTGCTCTCCGCGAGCTCCGACTTGGTCACGAGGACCACTTCGTGGTGAGCACTTGCGCGGTAGGCGGTGATGAGACCGGCAATACCTGTGCCGACAACAATGACCCGTGCCATGGTTACGCTTCTTTCGTCGTTACCGGTGGCTTCGCGGCGAGCATCCGCTCCAAGGCCACACGAGCCGGTACTGCCACATCGTCAGCAACAGTGATCTGGTTGAGAACTTCACCGCGAACGAGGCCCTCAAGCACCCACGCGAGGTAGCCAGGGTGAATGCGGTACATCGTTGAACACGGGCACACGACCGGGTCGAGACAGAAGATCGTGTGTTGCGGGTGTTCGGCAGCGAGGCGGTTGACCATGTTGATCTCGGTGCCAATCGCGAACGTTGTCGGTTCGGTCGCAGCAGCAACAGCCTTCTGGATGTAGTCGGTCGACCCCGCCTCGTCCGCGGCATCCACAACGGGCATCGGGCACTCGGGGTGCACGATCACGCGAACACCGGGGTGCTCGGCGCGAGCTTGCTCGATCTGGCCAACATTGAAGCGCTTGTGCACACTGCAGAAGCCGTGCCAGAGCACAACCTTCGCTTCGTCAAGGGTCTCAGCGTCGTTGCCGCCGAGAGGCTTGTTCGGGTTCCACATCGGCATGAGATCGGTCGAAATGCCCATCTTCTTCGCCGTGTTGCGACCCAAGTGCTGGTCGGGGAAGAACAGCACGCGCTGACCGCGCTCGTACGCCCACTCCAGCACGGTTGTGGCGTTCGAGCTTGTGCAGACGATTCCACCGTTGCGACCGCAGAAACCCTTGAGCGCAGCAGACGAGTTCATATACGTCACGGGGATGATCGGCACGCGGCCATCGGCATCCGGCTCGGTTCCGTAAATTTCGGTGAGCTGTTCCCAGCACTCCTCTACGGAATCGATGTCGGCCATGTCGGCCATCGAACAACCGGCAGCGAGGTTCGGGAGAATGACCGCCTGATCAGAGCGAGCGAGGATGTCGGCGGTTTCGGCCATAAAGTGCACGCCACAGAAAATAATGGCTTCGGCATTGGGCACGGTTTGGGCGGCGTTGGCGAGTTGGAACGAGTCGCCGAGGAAGTCGGCGTGCTGCACAACTTCATCGCGCTGATAGAAGTGGCCAAGGATGACAGCACGGTCGCCGAGGGTCGCTTTGGCAGCGACGATGCGAGCGTGGAGGTCTTCGTTGGAAGCCTTCTGGTATTCGACAGGCAACTGGCCCTGACGAGGTGCTCCCGTGGGGATGACGTCGCCCATCGAAGCCCCTGGCCCATAGCTCGGAACACCCAGATCGAAGGTCCACGGACCATCGGCTAGCTCAGGCGCACAGGTTTCCCCGTCGCCCGTCTTCGTGATGCGCTGAATAGTCGAATCAATGGATGACACGAGTGCTCCCTGTCTTTAAGCGGCCGAGCGGGCCATTGTCAACGAGCTCAACGCCCTCGTCATAGCGGTACAACCTCGGAGGCCGGTGACGCCCTCCCGAGACAACGTGATCAGTGGGAACCAGTGAACCCGAATTCTCAATCTGACGACGGAAATTGGCGGGATCGAGCTGCTTTTGCAACACAGCCTCGTGCACGATGCGCAGTTCACTCAGAGTAAAAGTCTCCCCCAGGAAGGCCCGGGCGATGCGCGAGTATTCCATCTTGGTGCGGAGGCGCCAGAGCGCGTAGTCGACGATAACGTTGTGATCGAAGGCCAACTCGGGCAGGTTGTCTGCCGGGAACCAGCGCACATTCTCACCCTCGGTAGCCCGGTCTGCCTCCTCTTGGCGCACGAGCGCCCAGTAGACAATCGACACCGCGCGAGATCCAATCGAACGCTCAACATCACCAAAGGCGTAGAGCTGTTCGAGGTAAGCCGGCTCGAGAGCGGTTGTCTCAAGCAAGTTGCGGGCGGCTGCGTCTTCGAGGCTCTCGTGGTTGTCGACCCAACCACCGGGCAACGCCCACTGACCGGCATAGGGTTCGCGGGTGCGACGCACCAATGGAATCCACAGCGCGCTCTCCCCCGACTCGGGAATGGGGCGCAGCGCAAAAATCACGGTGGACACCGCGAGCGAAATTGCTTGCTCGTTCTGTTGCATCGCCACTCCCTTCGGTAAGAGTCATGCTGACCTGAACACAGAATACACCTTAAAGTCACCCTGACCAAAAGGGGTGACTAGCGCTCACCAACAGTTCAGCTCCCCCGAAGGGATCGCAGAGAGAAGTGCCTCCAAGTAGGCAGTGGTGTTAGCTAGCGTCACCCGTCGGCGCATCGACTGCGCCACCGAAGCGGCGCGAGCGGCCAGCATAAATCTCGATTGCGCGCCACAAATCTTCGCGCGTGAAATCTGGCCACAGCGTATCCAAGAAGACCATCTCGGCATACGCGCTCTGCCAGGGCATGAAGTTGCTCATCCGCTGCTCCCCCGACGACCGCACGAACAGGTCGACGTCAGGCAATTGAGGCTGATACAGACGCTTCTGGATGAGCTTCTCCGAGACGGCGGACGGCTTCAATTTGCCCGCCGCAACGTCATCAGCAATCGAACGCACAGCATCCGCAATCTCGTTACGGCCGCCATAGTTGACGCACATCGTGAGCGTCAGAGTGCTGTTCTTCTCCGTAAGCTTCTCGGCAAATTGCAGCTCTTTGATGACCGACGTCCACAGGCGCGGGCGTCGCCCTGCCCACCGCACGCGCACGCCCCACTCGTTGAGCTGATCTCGGCGACGGTGCAGCACGTCGCGGTTGAAACCCATGAGAAAGCGCACCTCTTCGGGCGAGCGACTCCAATTTTCAGTCGAGAAGGCATACACGCTGACATGTTTGACCCCGATCTGGATGGCACCAGCCACCACATCGAGCAGACTCGCCTCGCCCGCCTTGTGGCCTTCCACCCGCGTCAGCCCGCGAGCATTCGCCCAGCGACCATTGCCGTCCATCACAATCGCAATGTGCTCAGGAACAGAGCCCTTCGGCATCACCGGAGGTTGGATGCCCGTCCAGTCAAGAGGACGAAACTCGACGGCATCTTTGTGAGTTTTCGCTACGCGGCTCATGCGCTCCGATCCACATGCTGAATGGAGCGAAGACTGCGCTCCAAATGAAACTGGGTGTACGCGGCAACGACGCCACTTGCTTGGGAACGCGACCGTTCTTCCGAGGCTTCCGCGACATCCCACTGGCCGGCGAGCAACGCGCCGAGCAGCTCAAGAGTGTCGGGGCTGAGTCGTGGCGACCCGGGCGGGGCAACCTCGTCGGCAACCACACCGCCCATCTGCGCCACAAAAACCGAATGCGGCCCGGGAGCGCCCGTCACCGCGCAGTCGACAAAACTCGGTGCCCAGCCCGCAATCGAGAGGCTGCGCAGGAGGTACGAGTCAAGAGTGAGACTCGGGTTGTGCTCGCGCCGCGAGAGAGACCGCAGCGCGCCAACCAGCAAGAGGTATTGCTGCAACGAGCCGTCGTCATCCGTGACTTTGTCAGCCGTTTCGACCATCACGCTCGCCGCGGTATAGCTCGCATAGTCGGCCGTAATCTCTGAACCATACGACCCCAACGATTCAGCCTGCTGGATGATGTCGAGACTGCGACCGATATAGCACTGGATGTCGGCGACCATGAAGGGTTCCAGCCGCGCGCCAAACTTGGAGGCAGTACGACGCACCCCTTTGGCTACCGCGCGGATCTTGCCGTGCTCACGCGACAGCATGGTGACGATGCGGTCAGCTTCCCCCAGCTTGTGGGTGCGCAGCACGACGGCTTCATCACGATAAGTTGGCACTCCACAAGTATCCTCCGCTTGTCGCAAGTTTGCTGAGCGACGGACCGCAGAGACGCCGTTTCACTCAGCGCCCTGCCCACGGAGCTCTGCGCGCAGTACATTGTGCACAGCGGTGATCGCCGGCACCCCATGCCCGTTGCCGCAGGGAGGCGATCTCATGATTCTCGTTACCGGCGCGACCGGCGCCCTCGGCAGACCAACCGTGGAGCTACTCCGCGCCGCCGGCCATGCCGTGCGCTCGCTCAGCCGCCGCGCCAGCGGCACCCCGGACACCGTCGTCGCCGACCTCGCCACCGGCATCGGACTGTCGGATGCTCTCGCCGGAGTCACCACGGTCGTGCACCTTGCCTCGGGCGCGAATGCCCACGACTCGCAGCACACCCGGAATCTCCTGGATGCCCTCGTTGCCCATCCTGTTGAGCACCTCATCTTCATGTCGATTGTCGGCGTCGATAAACACGCGTTCGCGTACTACCGCGACAAGCACCTCAGCGAGCAACTGATCGCCGCGTCAGGTACTCCCTACTCGATCCTTCGCGCCACCCAGTTTCATAGTTTCGTTGCCGGGCTGTTGAGAGCTCAGCGATGGTCTCCGGTGACGATCGTGCCCGCGTTCACCATGCAGCCCGTCGCTGTCGAGGAAGTCGCCGAGCGTCTGGTCGAACTCGTGGATGCTGGTCCCGCCCAACGCGTCGCTGACTTCGCAGGCCCAGAACAGCTGGAATTCCGCGAGCTGGCGCGGCAGTGGAATGTCGCGCACGGCCGCCGCCGCCCAACGTGGGCGCTGCCCCTGCCCGGTCCCGTCGGACGGTCTTTCGCTCGCGGCGACCACCTCGGCACACCCTCAGGTGCTGGCCACACGACATTCGCTCAGTATGCGGAGAACGCCGCAGCCTCGGGCTGACGCTTCTGCGCGTGTGCCGCTCTGAACGTCGATCCTGTCGGAAACTCAGGAGATCGGCGAAGGTTCCGAATCCCGAAGCGCACAAACTCGGGCTCCTCATACTCCGCCCGCCCGCTTTTCCTGAGTTTCCAACGTGGGCCGGGCCGAAAGTGCGCGCGTGGCCGAGTGCGCGCGTGGCCGAGTGGGTGCGTGGCCGAGAGAGCACGTCGGCGGCTCGGGAGCAGCGCAGCAGCAGCAGCAGGGTCGAGGGAAGCACGTCAGGAGCGTGACGGCGCGGCTGGTCGGCAGCGCGGCTGGTCGGGAGCGCGGCAGCGCGGCGGGTCGGCACTAGCGGTTCACCCGGCGGTTGCAGGCTTGCCCAGAGCACAACTGCACCGCCCGCCCGGCGCGTGGTACGAATGGTGCGTGAACGAGACTTTCGAGATTCCGCTGTGGGCGGGGCTGTTAGCGGTCGGCGTCGGAGCAATGCAGGGCGCGATGTTTGCCGCCCAGTTTCGTGATCGCCGTCTAGATCTCCTCGGCGTCGCCATTATTGGCATTTCATCGGGTTTCGGCGGCGGCATGGTGCGCGACATCGTGCTTTCTGAAGTGCCCGCCGTGCTCTCCACCAACTGGTACCTCTTGGTCGCGACCGGGGCCGCTCTCTTCGGGATGCTACTCGAACGCCTCATCGCCCGGTTGGGTCCGCTCGTTACGCTGCTCGATGCCCTGACGATTGGCTTGTTTGGCGCGATCGGCACTACCAAAGCGCTTGCAATGGGATTACCCGATGTCCCGGCCATTTTTGTGGGGGTCATTTCCGCCGTCGGTGGTTCCATTCTGCGTGACATGCTGCTCTCAATGCCGATTGCGCTCATGCACGTGGGATCGCTCTACGCTGTGGCCGCGGTATCAGGCACAACGAGTCTGGTAATCATGCGCAACTTTGACGTTCCCGTTCTTCTCGCCGCGTCAATCTGCGTCGGGATCACGGTGGGCGTGCGTGTGCTCGCAGTGCTCTTCAACTGGACGCTGCCCGAACAGCGCACCATCAACGGGATGCCCAGATTCCGTCGCCCGTCACGGTAAACAGCCTTCGCGTGAGCCTGCCAGCAAACCTTTGCCCCACGCTCATCCGCAGTACCGCCGTTAACGCACGAATGCCCGGCAGCGCTGAGCTGCCGGGCACTCGTGCAGCGCAGACCTAGCCTGCGACCAATTCTGATTCGGGAGCGTTCTGGGTCGCACGCACCCAACGATTTACCGCTGAGACGATCGCCTTGAGCGACGCCCGCGAGATATCCCCGTCGATGCCGACGCCCCAGAGACGCTGGCCGTTGATGTCGAGCTCAACGTAGGCCGCAGCCTGCGCATTGCTTCCGGCACTCATGGTGTGCTCGACGTAGTCGTAGAGCTTCACTTCAATGCCTCGGCCCTGAGCGGACAGCATGCCCAAGAATGCGTCAATCGGGCCGTTTCCGACGTGACTGGCATCGATCTCGGAGTCGTCGACGCGCAGGCGAGCCTCAAGACTCACTTCGCCATCGTTGGCACTCGTCGCGCGAGTAGCGAGCAGTTCGTACCGCCCCCACTTCTGGTCCGCGTGATCTGCGGATGCCGGCAGGTATTCATCCTGGAACGAGGTCCAGATTTGTTCGCTCGAGACCTCGCCACCCTCGGAGTCGGTCTTCGACTGAACGACACCACTGAATTCGATCTGCAGTTTGCGCGGCAGGTCGAGATTGTGGTCGGTCTTGAGCAAGTAAGCGACGCCGCCCTTGCCTGACTGCGAATTCACGCGCACGACGGCTTCGTAACCGCGGCCAACATCTTTGGGGTCAATCGGCAGGTACGGAACAGCCCAGACCAGCTCATTGACGTGCTTGCCTTCGCGTTCGGCCTGAGCCGCCATCGACTCGAAGCCCTTCTTGATGGCGTCTTGGTGCGATCCGCTGAAGGCCGTGTAGACGAGGTCGCCAGCCCACGGGCTGCGCTCGTGCACCTTCAACTGGTTGCAGTGCTCAGCGGTGCGGCGAATCTCGTCGAGGTCGCTGAAGTCGATTTGCGGGTCGATGCCCTGCGTGAACAGGTTGAGGCCCAGCGCGACGAGGTCGACGTTTCCGGTGCGCTCCCCGTTTCCGAACAGGCAACCCTCGATGCGGTCAGCACCGGCCATGTAGCCGAGCTCTGCCGCAGCGATTCCGGTTCCGCGGTCGTTGTGCGGGTGCAGCGAGATGATGACGCTCTCACGGTGATTCACGTTGCGCGACATCCACTCAATGGAGTCGGCGTAGACGTTGGGGGTAGCCATTTCGACGGTGGCGGGCAGGTTCAGGATGACCTTTCGCTCCGGTGTGGGCTGGAATACTTCGAGCACCTGGTTGCAGATATCAACCGCGAACTCGAGCTCGGTGCCGGTGTAGCTCTCGGGCGAGTACTCGTAGTAGACGTCGGTCTCAGGAACCATTGCCTCGGATGCCTTACAGATGCGAGCGCCGTTGAGGGCGATGTCAATGATGCCCTGCTTGTCTTTGCGGAACACAACATCACGTTGCAGCACGCTCGTGGAGTTGTAGAGGTGAACGATCGCCTGCTTAGCGCCCTTGATCGATTCGTAGGTGCGCACAATCAGTTCTTCGCGAGCCTGCGTCAGCACCTGAATGGTGACGTCATCCGGGATCGCGTTGGTCTCAATAAGCGAGCGAACGAAGTCAAAGTCGGTCTGGCTAGCCGAGGGGAACCCGACCTCGATCTCTTTGTAGCCCATCTTGACGAGCAGATCGAACATGATGCGTTTGCGTTCGGGGCTCATCGGGTCGATCAGAGCTTGGTTACCATCGCGCAGATCAACGGCACACCAGCGGGGTGCCTCGGTGATGCGCTTGGACGGCCACGTGCGGTCCGGCAGATCAACGGGGATGATCTCGTGATACGGACGGTACTTGTGGATCGGCATCGATGATGCGGACTGATTGTTCTTCATGGTGTGCTCCTGCTGTTCTCAAAGCCTTGTGGGCCACTCGTTACGGATCTGGTCAGCCAATGACAAACACCGCGACGAGGGAGGCCTTATTAGGACTCGTCGCGGCAGCTAAGGAGGAGCAGACCGAACAACACATTTTCAGACTAGCACTGCCCACGCCGCTACGAGTGATTGGTTACAGAACCGCGACTTAGAAGCCGAGGCGCCCCAGCTGCTTCGAGTCACGCTGCCACTCTTTGGCAACCTTGACTCGCAGCGAGAGGAAGATCTGCTTGCCGACGAGCTTCTCGATCTCCGCACGAGCGCGTGCCCCAACATCCTGAAGGCGCTCGCCACCCTTGCCGATAATGATGCCCTTTTGGCTATCGCGCTCGACGAAAATGTTGGCGAAGACTTCGAGAAGGTCTTTGTCGTCGCGCTCGATCATGTCGTCAATAGTGACGGCAATCGAGTGCGGCAGTTCATCCATAACGCCCTCGAGGGCGGCTTCACGAATGAGCTCAGCAACGCGCGACTCCGTCGACTCGTCGGTGACAGCGTCATCCGGGTAGAGGGCGTTGGAGACCGGCATGAGCTTGACGAGCTCGGTGGAGAGAATGTCGAGCTGGATGCTGTCGAACGACGAGATCGGGATGATTTCGTCCCAGTCACGCAGCTCCGCTACGGCCTTCAATTGCTCGGCAACACCGGGGCGCGACGACGCATCGATCTTCGTGACAATCGCGACCTTCTTAGCGCGAGGGAAGGAATCCAACTGTTCGTTGATGTAGCGGTCGCCTGGACCGATCTTTTCGTTGGCCGGAATGCACAGGCCAATAACGTCAACTTCGCCGAGAGTGTCTTGCACGATTGAGTTGAGTCGCTCGCCGAGCAGCGTGCGCGGACGGTGCATACCGGGGGTGTCCACGATGATGAGCTGGCCGTCTTCACGATGCACGATCCCGCGGATGGCGCGGCGGGTGGTCTGCGGCTTCGATGACGTAATTGCCACCTTCTCCCCCACGAGCGCGTTCGTCAATGTGGATTTTCCCACGTTGGGTCGACCTACAAAGGTCACGAATCCTGCTCTGAATTCACTGGCGTCGGTCACTGTGATTCACCGTTCTCTCGTTCATTCGAGCGTGGGTCTTGCTGATTATCAAGCCAAGGGTCTCGCGAGACCAGCACTGTGCTGATGCGTTTGCGACGCCCCTCGGTACGTTCGGCGGTGAGCACGAGCCCGGAGTAGTGCGCAACAGCACCGCTCTCCGGCAGTCGCCCCAGCGTTTTCATGATGAGTCCACCAACCGAGTCAACTTCGTCATCGTCGAGTTCGAGGCCAAACAGGTCACCCAGCTCGTCGATCGGCAGTCGCGCGCTCACGCGGAACGTTCCGTCAGTCAACTCTTCGAACTCGGCAACTTCACGGTCGTACTCGTCAGAGATGTCACCAACAAGTTCTTCGATGAGGTCTTCCAACGAGACTAACCCCGCGATTCCACCATACTCATCGACGACCATGGCCAAGTGGTTCGATTCGAGCTGCATTTGCCGCAACAAACTGTCGGCACGTTGCGACTCAGGCACGAAGAGTGCCGGTCGTGCGAGTTCTTGAGTCGTCAGTTTGTCGGCTTCTGCCGGCTGTTCGTAGACGACACGGGCAACGTCGCGCAGGTAGAGCACGCCCATCACCTGATCGATGTCTTCGCCGATCACTGGCACTCGCGATACGCCACGGCTCAGGAAGAGCCCCATGGCAGCACTGGCCGTGACCTCGGCCTCGACCGTCACCATGTCGGTGCGCGGAATCATGACCTCACGCACCACGGTGCTGTTGAACTCAAAGATCGAGTGGATGAGGTCGCGATCATCCTGATCAAGAACTTCGTGTTCGGCGGCTTCATCCACCATGCTGAGCAGTTGTTCTTCACTCGAGAAGGTTGCCGTGCGGGGACGACCAGGCGTCACTCGATTGCCGAGCGCTACCAGCGCATCCGCAATCGGACCAAGGATGACGCGGATGCTGCGCACCAACGTCGCCGAGATCTGCAGCACCTTGCGAGAGTGCGCGCGTCCCACACTGCGGGGGCTGGAACCGACGAGCACAAACGATGCCCCGGTCATGATGAGCGCGCTGAGAAGCAGTACGAGCCACCACTGCTCGAACGCAGACGCGAAGACGAGGGTGACCAATACTGCCGCCGTGGTTTCCACAACAATGCGCATGAAATTGAGCGCGTTGATGTGAGCACCAGTGTCAACCGAGATCGCCATGATGGATTTTTGGGCGCGACTGCGCCCCGCAAGTTCGACGAGATCGCTGCGGCTCATCACCGTAAGCGCCGAGTCTGCGGCCGCGAGCAAACCACCAAGCGACACCAGCAGGATCGCCACGGTGATAAAAATGCCGATCAGCATGACCGGCTACTTATTTCGGTCTGCAAGGGCAAACCCCGACAGAATCTCGCGCTGAAGGCCAAACATTTCTTTCTCTTCTTCCGGTTCTGCGTGGTCGAAACCCAGCAGGTGAAGTAAACCGTGAGTCGTCAGCAAGAGCATTTCATCGAGCGGCGAATGACCAGCGGTCTCGGCCTGCGAAATCGCAACCTGAGGGCAGACGACGATATCGCCGAGCAACCCCGCGGGTGTTTGGCGGTCTTCTGTGCCGGGGCGCAGTTCGTCCATGGGGAAGCTCAAGACGTCGGTGGGACCTGGTTCATCCATCCACTGCACGTGAAGCTGCTCCATGGCGGCTTCGTCGACGAAGACTATGCCGAGCTCGGCATCCGGGTGCACGTGAAGCTGGTCGAGCGCAAAGGTGCACAGGCGTTGGAAGGCGTGCTCGTCGACGTCGACGCCCGACTCGTTGTTGATCTCAATCGACACGCTAGCGTCCCTCGTGGTTGCGGCTGCGCTTCGGCGACCGATTTTTGCGGTTGTATTCGTCACGCTGCTTCTCAGCGTCGTAGGTTGTGTAGGCATCCACGATTTGCCCGACGAGGCTATGACGCACAACGTCAGCGCTCGTCAATTCAGCAAAATGGATGTCGTCAATGTCGCGAAGCACGTTCGAGACGAGCTTGAGTCCGCTTGCCCCCTCGGGCAAGTCGACCTGCGTGATGTCGCCGGTGATCACCATCTGGGAATCGAAACCGAGACGCGTGAGGAACATCTTCATCTGTTCCGGCGTAGTGTTTTGGGCCTCGTCGAGCACAACGAATGAATTGTTGAGCGTGCGACCGCGCATGTAGGCGAGCGGGGCAACCTCAACAGTGCCCGCTGCGAGCAACTTAGGCACAAGTTCGGGATCCATCATGTCGTTGAGCGCGTCGTAGAGCGGACGCAGATACGGGTCGATCTTGTCGGTCAAAGAACCGGGCAAGAATCCCAAACGCTCCCCCGCCTCAATGGCAGGTCGGCTCAGGATGATGCGGTCAACCTCTTTGCGTTGCAACGCCTGCACGGCCTTGGCCATCGCCAAGTACGTCTTTCCGGTGCCGGCCGGGCCGATTCCGAACACGATCGTATTGTTGTCCATCGCGTCGACGTACTGCGACTGACCAAGCGTCTTCGGGCGAATCGCCTTTCCGCGTGCCGTGAGGATTGTTTGGCCAAGGAGCGTTTTCGGGCTGCCCTGATTCTGACGCAGGATGCTCGCCGAAGAGTCGACCTCAATCTCGCCCAAGTCGTGTCCTCCGCGCACCATAGTGACCAATTCATCCACGAGTTCTTGAGCGGATTCCACTGATGCTGGTGGACCGCTCAGAGTGATTTCGTTGCCGCGGACGTGCATTTCAACGTCGGAGAACTTGCTCTCCACCACTCGCAAGAGTCGATCTTGCGGACCAAGTAGTCGCACCATGGCGACACCGTCTACTTCAATCGAGACGCTTGTGCGGTCTGTGGAACGTTCGGACTCAGAGTCACGAGTGACCAAGGGTGCCTTCCTCGAGGTTTCCGCCGAGCACATGAGCGTGCACGTGAAAAACGGTTTGACCAGCGTTTTCGCCGGTGTTGAAAATCAGTCTGTACTGTCCGCCTGCGTAATCGTCGGCAAGCTTCTGCGCCACCGCGACAATGTCGGCCAAAAGTGCCGGGTTGCCAGCAGCAAGTTCTGTCACGTTGGCGAACTCTTCGGTCTTCGGCACAATGAGCAGGTGCACGGGCGCCTGCGGGGCGATGTCACGAAAAGCGATCACCGAATCTGACTCGAAGACAATATCGGCGGGAATTTCGCGAGCAATGATCTTCGTAAAGATCGAGGGAGAATCAGACATGTCTCTAGCCTAAACCTCTAGCTCCAACGGCCAAGCTTGACGTTCAAAGCCGCCAAAGCTGCCGGGCCCGCAGTTGAGGTGCGCAACACTTCACTACCGAGTCGAATCGTGGATGCACCGGCCGCCGCAAGGAGCGCCAGCTCGTGATCCGCGACACCACCCTCCGGCCCCACCACCAGAACGATGTCACGGTCGTCGACGTCGAGGTCCGCAAGCGTTTCTGTCGCAGTAGGTTCGAGCACGAGCATCCGCGTCGTTGACGCAAACGCCGCCAACTGCTTTGTCGTCACAAGATCGAGCACGTCAGGAAGCCACGTGCGCAACGACTGCTTGCTCGCCTCCCGCACAATTGCTGCCCAGCGGTCGCGCCCCTTGGCGACCTTGGGGCCTTGCCAGCGCGAAATACTGCGTGCTGCCGACCAGGGAATAACACCGTCGACACCCAGCTCAGTGGCCACTTGCACGGCGAGCTCATCACGGTCGGCCTTGGCAAGAGCCTGCGCGAGGAATACTGCGGGGGTACGCCGAGGCGACTGCTGCACTTCGGCAACCTCAATCGTGAGCTGCGTATGTTCTGCCGTGACAACCGGACCGGAGACCACGAGACCCGCACCGTTGCTGATGGCAATGACTTCGCCAACCTTCAACCGCGAGACGGTGACCGCATGGCGCGCCTCAGCATTGCCGAGCGAAACGGTATCGCCGACACTCGTGTCACCGAGCTCCTCATCGATATAGAGGTGAGCCACGGCGACCTACAGGAACCGGTCGCGGAGCTTTGCAAACAAGCCCTGCTGGAACTCAGCAAAGTGCGGTTGTTTGCTCTTGCGCACAGCAGCCAGTTGCTTGAACAAGGTCTGCTCCGCACCGCTGAGCTTGGTGGGCGTAACCACCTGGATGCCCAATCGCAAGTCACCGCGACCGCCACCGCGAAGGGCGGTGATTCCACGATCCTTGACCGTGAGCACCTCGCCACTCTGCGTTCCCGGCTTGATGCCAACCTCAACTTCACCGTCAAGCCCGTCAAGCATGACCGTGGTGCCCATGATCGCGTCGATCATCTGCACTTCAACAGTCGCAAGCAGGTCATCGTCTGAACGGCTGAAAATGTCGTGGTGGCGAACCTTGATCTCCAAGAACAGGTCACCGTGCGGGCCACCAGCGGGGCCAACTTCACCTTGACCGGGCATCTGCAAGCGCAGACCGGTCTCGACGCCGGCAGGAATATCCACCGAGATCGTGCGCTGTGCTCGGACACGGCCCTGGCCTGCACACGTAGCGCAGGGATTCACGATGATGTTTCCATAGCCGCGGCACGTACCACAGGGGCTTGACGTCATGACATTGCCAAGAAGACTGCGCACCTGGCGCTGAATCTGGCCGCTGCCTTGACAGATGTCGCAGCGAATCGGCGAGGTTCCGGGAGCCGTGCAGCTGCCCTCGCAGGTCTCGCAAAGTTCAGCAGTGTTGACCTCGATATCGCGCGTGACGCCGAACATCGTGTCCTTGAGGCTGATCTCAATGCGCAGCAGAGCATCCTGGCCACGCTCACGACGCGAACGAGGACCAGCGGTCTGGCCGCCACCGCCGCCACCAAAGAACGTTTCGAAAATGTCGCCGAAACCGAAGTTGGCTCCGCCGAAACCTCCGCCGCTGCCGCCCATATCGTACTGCTGGCGCTGCTGCGGATCACTCAATACGTCGTACGCATGCGTCACCGACTTAAAGCGCTCCGACGCATCCGCGCTCGGATTCACGTCAGGGTGCAGCTCGCGAGCAAGCTTGCGGTATGCCTTCTTGATTTCTTCTGGCGTCGCTTCGCGCGCAACGCCCAGGGCTTCGTAGTGATCTGCCAAAGTTCCGATTGCTCCTTACGAGCTCAGTTTTCTTCCAAAAGTCGTGACAGGTACCGCGCTACCGCGCGAACCGCTGCCATGTTGTTCGAATAATCCATTCGCGTTGGGCCAAGCACGCCCAACCGCGAAACACCGCCGCCGAAGGAGGAATACCCTCCCGTGACGACCGATGTCTCTTCTAGTCCAAATTCTGCGTTCTCTCGCCCGATGCGAGTAGAAACTGATCCATTTGCTACTTCCATCTCCCCAAAGAGGCGCAACAACGTTACTTGCTCTTCTATTGCCTCAAGCACAGGAAAAATGCTGCCCGTAAAGTCTTGCTCGGTTCGCGCAAGGTTTGCTGTGCCCGCCAAAACGAGCTTGTCGGCCCGGTTAGCCAACACTTGCTCCACCAAACTCGACGTCACTTGAGCGACGAACGGACGGCGTTCTACGGGGAAAACTTCGGCAAAGCTCGCCAGCCGCTCAGCGGCGGCCGGCAAGGACTGACCGTTAAGCGCCGAGTTAAGTTTCGCCCTCAATTCGCCCAAGAACACATCGTCAAGGGCCTCAGCCAGATCGATCATTCGCTGTTCTACCCGACCGGAGTCAGTGATGAACACCGTCATGATCCGAGTCGCCGTAAGCGGAACAAGCTCCACGTGGCGCACCCTGGCTGTTGCGAGCGACGGATACTGCACGAGAGCGACACTGTTGGTCAACTGAGACAGCAACCGGACGGACCGCGCAAGCACGTCATCCAGATCGTCGGCTTGGCCAAGGAACGACTCAATTGCCTGGCGCTGCGCACTCGTAAGGGGTCGCAAGTCGGCCAATTGGTCGACAAACATTCGATAACCCTTGTCAGTGGGCACACGCCCCGAAGAGGTGTGTGGCGCCGTAATGAGTTCTTCGTCCTCGAGCAAAACCATGTCGTTGCGAATCGTCGCTGCTGACACCCCAAAGGAATGCCGTTCTACGATCGATTTGGAACCGACAGGCTCGCGCGTAGCAACGTAGTCCTGCACGATGACTCGAAGCACGTCAAGTCCGCGGGCGGAAACCATGCCACCACCCACCTTTCCTGATTGGCACTCAATCCGTTCGACTGCCAATCTTACTCGACACTCCGCGACACACCCGTTGCACCGCGCGTGCCATACCGCTAGCGTGTCTTTGTACTTGAGCGCTACCTTTCTGTGGAAATGCTCAGGTGTGACACCGAGCACTTTGATGAAACCCGGGAAGTTCCCTCGTTCACCTGAAAGGCACGAACACATGACTGACGCAAACCCGCAGCCCGCAGCACCGCAGCCGGCCGCACAATTGACCGCAACCGAAGACAACCAGTGGGCATCGTTCGCTCACTTGGGCGGAATCATCGGCTTCCTTCCCTCACTGATCATCTGGTTGGTCTTCAAAGACCGCGGTGCTTTCACCAACGTTGAAGCCAAAGAAGCGCTGAACTTCCAGATCACCATCGCGATCGCTTACATTATCTCGAACATTTTGGTAGCCGTTTTCATCGGCGCTATCTTGCTCCCGATCGTCTTCGTCGTGTCGGTAATCTTCTCGATCATCGGCTTCACCAAAGCGAAGGACGGCGCAAACTACCGTTACCCCTTCGCACTTCGCCTCATCAAGTAGGGTCTTCTTCGCAGTAATGGCCCTCATCGGCTAGACCGATCGGGTTTCGCCCCGAGAGCTTCGGCTCTCGGGGCTTTCCTATTTCCCAATGCACGCTTTGAGCCAATGCAGGGTTTAATGGAGTCATGTCAGATTCCACACCACCACCCACCTCGCCGTACGCGCCGATCCAACCAATGAGTCCGAGCGACGAGAAGCTCTGGTCGACGCTGATTCACGTCGGCGGAATCTTCTTCAGCTTCATTCCCGCTCTTATCGGGTACCTCGTACTCAAGGACCGCGGACCGTTCGTGCGGGCCCACACCCGCACCGCACTGAACTTCCAGATCACGATGGCGATCGCTTACGCGATCGGTGTCGTCCTCAGCACGATCTTCATCGGCCTCTTCTTGATCATCGGTGTCGGCATCGTAATCATCATTTTCAGCATCATCGCCGCCGTCGCTGCTAACAAGGGCGAGGCCTACAAGTACCCGCTGACCATCGAGTTCATCAAGTAACTCGACGGTGGCGCTCTAACACAGTGTCGCTCTAAACAGGGGCGTCTGCTAGCAATCGTCGTACCACGGCATCCGCAAGCAGGCGCCCCTTAAGCGTGAGGTTGATAGTGCCACCGATAGCGGCTCTGGCCTCCACCAACTCATCCGCGATAAGACCGGCAACCGCCGTGCGGCCTTCTGCATCGAGCGACGCCGTGGTCAGACCGTTGCGAACGCGAGCACGCAAAAGCACATGCTCAAGATACTTACTGGAATCTGCGAGCGTCTCTCGACCCGCCCCCGGTGAGTGACCGGCTGCGATTCGATCGGCATAGGCTGCCGGATGCTTCACATTCCACCATCGCACCCCGCCCACGTGGCTGTGTGCACCCGGGCCAACACCCCACCAGTCGTTGCCCAACCAATAGCCGAGATTGTGGCGGCTCACGTGACTGATCGCCGGGTTCGCATCACGCTTGGCCCAGTTGCTGACCTCGTACCAGTCGTAACCGGCCGCGGCGAGCTTCGCGTCTGCCAGCTCATACATGTCGGCCTGCAGGTCGTCATCAACGGGGGCGACATCACCACGCTTGATCTGGGCGGCTAGCTTCGTGCCCGTTTCGATAATGAGCGCATACGCCGAGATGTGGTCCGGGTTTTGGGCGATCGCGTGATCGAGCGAACGCTCCCAGTCAGCCAGCGACTCCCCCGGCGTGCCATAAATGAGGTCGACACTCACGTCGAGCTCAACGTCGCGCGCCCACTTCACGACGTGAGGAACTTTTTCAGGATCATGAGTGCGCTCGAGAGTAGCAAGCACATGCGGCACCGCGGACTGCATGCCGAAGGATACCCGCGTGAAGCCGGCCTCTTTCAAAGCGAGAAGGTAGTCGCGGTCGACAGAGTCAGGGTTAGCTTCGGTGGTGACTTCGACGTCATCCGTGAAGCCCCAGGTGTCCCGGGCCGCAGCGAGCATCCGCGTGAGATCAGTAACGGGCAAGAGCGTTGGCGTGCCACCCCCAAAGAAAACGGTTGATGCTTTTCGGGGCGCAACGCCCGCATCCGACAGCACCGTGGATGCCTGCCTGATCTCAGCAATCGCCTCGGTGGCATAGTCCGAGCGCTTCGCTCCCCGCAGCTCCTCGCCCGTATAGGTGTTGAAGTCGCAATACCCGCAACGAACCCGGCAGAACGGCACGTGAATGTACACACTCCAGTCGCGGTTCGCAGAGTCAACAGCGACACTCTCGGGCAGCGCCCCGTCTAGAGGGGCAGGATCAGCAATCGGCAACGCACCTGGCACGAACTAATCCCCTTAACACACGGTGAAGAAAGCGTGACAACACTATGACATGCGGGCACACGTCAATTGTCGCACCTCGGACATGGGAGCATGGATGAGTGACTATGCACATCCTGTGGGACATCGACGGAACGCTCATCCATAACTCGACCGACGGAGCTGCCGTCTACCTCGATGCATTCACCAGAGTCACCGGTGCTGCGCCCGCGAAGCTCATCACAAACCCCCACGGCAAGACCGAGGGACAGATCCTCACCGATCTGCTCGTGCTCAACGGATATGCCGCCACTCTGCTCGATGATGTGCTCACCGAGCTCGATGTGCGCACGCAGGCGTTGCACGACAATGGCTACGTGCGTTCCGCTGTTGCCGGAGGGCCGCAGGCACTTCGGGCCGCCGCCGACCATCGCTGGGCAAACGCGCTCCTTACCGGCAATGGCCATCAGCATTCCCGCGTCAAGCTTCTTGCTGCAGGCTATGCCGCAGAAGACTTCAATTGGGAGACCTCGTTCTTCGGCGATCGCTCCCCCGACCGCCATCACCTCACCGCGCTCGTCGCCACCGTGCTCGGAGACCAACCCAGCGTGATCGTTGGTGACACCCCGAATGATGGCCTCGCCGCGGATTCTGCGAACATCCCCTTCATCGCGGTTGCTACCGGCGCCTACAGCGTCGCCGACCTCCGCGAAACCAGTGCACTCGTCGTTGTCGAAAACCTTGAGAACGGCCTCGACGATGTGCTCGAGGCAATCGACCGGCTAGCGACGCGCGGCTAATAGCACGCGCTGTGCGAGAGGGCATACTTGCCCGCTAGCGTTGCGAGCTACGCCGCAGGCTCTATCGGCGCAGCGCCATCCTGCTCACCCGGCAGCTTCGCGGGAATTGCTCCAGCGAGGGCGCGCAAGTAGCGGCTCACCACGAGGTACTGGAAGATTCGCAGAGCGGGCGATAGCAACATCCACTTGAAGGATGCCGGCCGCGAGAACGAACGCACCGTCATCCACACCGAGTTGTCGTCGCGACGTTCGATCATGAACGACTCTTCACCACGCAGAGGATGCCCCTCAAGGGTTCCATAGGCAAAGCCAGCAACCGTGGGGTCATCAACGACATATACAACGCGGACTGGCTCGTGTGCTGTGTACCGCCCACGGCCTACCGAGAGAACAATGGTGTCGCCGGGACGAACGAAAGGATGATCGGCGCTATCAGCGGAGAGATCGCGAAGTTCGCCATGCGGATCGCGGGGCAACAACGTAACACCAAACCCGCTGCGACGCTTTACGCCCCAGGTAAGGATCTGTTCGCGAGCAAAAGCCCAGCGCTGCTCACCATGCCCGATGCGAGCACTTCGCTGCACACGACGGAAACCAGCGGGAGGCAGCACCGTGAAAGTGCTGCCGCGCGTGGCACCTACCGCTCCGTACGTGACGGGCGCATTGGGGTAGGTGCGGGCATCCATAGGTCTACTTCTTCTCTTTCCCGGCTTCGACTTCACCGGAAAGCGCAGCAATAAAGGCAGACTGCGGAACTTCGACACGACCGACCATCTTCATGCGCTTCTTGCCCTCCTTCTGCTTCTCAAGGAGTTTACGCTTACGGCTAATGTCACCGCCGTAGCACTTGGCGAGAACGTCTTTGCGCATCGCGCGGATCGACTCACGGGCGATGATGCGTGCACCAATCGCGGCCTGAATCGGCACCTCGAACTGCTGGCGCGGAATCAGGTTCTTCAAGCGCTCCGTCATGAGCACGCCGTAGGCATACGCCTTATCGCGGTGCACGATCGCGCTAAACGCGTCAACCGCTTCGCCCTGAAGAAGAATGTCTACCTTCACCAGGTCAGCTTCTTGGTCGCCACTGGGCTCATAGTCGAGGCTCGCATAGCCCTGAGTGCGGCTCTTGAGGTGATCGAAAAAGTCGAACACGATCTCGCCAAGCGGCATCGTGTAGTGCAGCTCAACGCGATCGGTGCCGACGTATTCCATGCCCTGCATGGTGCCTCGACGCGACTGGCAGAGCTCCATGACCGTTCCGACGAAGTCTTTCGGCGTCAGAATGGATGCCTTCACCATCGGCTCAGAAACGCTCGCGATCTTGCCGCCAGGGAACTCGCTCGGGTTCGTGACAGTCGTGAACTTCTTGTCGTCGCCCATTACTTCGTAAATTACGGATGGAGCCGTAGCGATCATGTCGAGATTGAACTCACGCTCAAGACGCTCGCGCACAATCTCCAAGTGCAGCAGGCCGAGGAACCCACAACGGAAACCAAAGCCCAACGCCACAGACGTTTCGGGTTCGTAAACCAGCGCAGCATCCGAGAGCTTGAGCTTGTCGAGAGCCTCACGCAGCACCGGGTAATCGGAACCATCGATCGGGTACAGACCCGAGAAAACCATCGGCTTCGGCTCGGAGTAACCCTTAAGCGGCTGCGTCGACGGCTTGGCAAAGTTCGTGACCGTGTCGCCGACCTTGCTCAGGCGAACATCCTTCACACCGGTAATGAGATAACCAACCTCACCAACGCCGAGCCCCTTCGTCGGGGTCGGTTCGGGCGAGCTCACCCCGATCTCGAGCAACTCATGGGCCGACTTCGTCGACATCATCATGACTTTCTCGCGCGGTGACATCTTGCCGTCGATCATGCGGACGTACGTGATGACGCCGCGGTAGGCGTCGTACACCGAGTCGAAAATCATCGCGCGGGCAGGAGCCGATGGGTCACCGACCGGGGCCGGGATGAGGCGCGTTGCCTCGTCGAGAAGCTCCGGAACGCCCATGCCGGTCTTGCCCGAGACGCGAAGAACGGTCGAGGGGTCACAACCGATGAGGCCTGCGATTTCTTCGGCATACTTGTCGGGATCAGCCGCCGGAAGGTCGATCTTGTTGAGCACGGGGATGATCGTGAGGTCGTTCTCCATCGCCAAGTAGAGGTTAGCGAGAGTCTGAGCTTCGATACCCTGGGCCGCATCCACCAAAAGAATTGCGCCCTCACAGGCCGCCAACGAACGCGAGACCTCGTAGGTGAAGTCAACGTGGCCGGGAGTGTCAATCATGTTGAGCGCGTAGGACTGCTCCTTACCGTTTTCATCGGTAAGGGACCAGGGCATGCGCACAGCCTGGCTCTTGATAGTGATGCCGCGCTCACGCTCAATATCCATGCGGTCGAGGTACTGCGCCCGCATATCGCGGTCGCTAACAACCCCCGTGACCGACAGCATGCGGTCAGCGAGGGTGGACTTGCCGTGATCGATATGCGCAATGATGCAAAAGTTGCGGATAAACGCAGGATCGGTCGAAGCAGGCTCAAGTGTGTAAGAGGCGCGAGGAGACATCCGCCCAATTCTCCCATGAAGCCGACGATCCTGCGCGCACCCACCGCTGCGACAGGCCAAAGCCCGCGCCGTTACCGGTGCGGGCTGGACTGCGATTCGCCTAAAGTGCGGCGCCGAGAAGGATAAAGGGCAAGGAAATCAGGGCGCCGGCAATAACAATAAAGACCCAGCCGAACGTTGCTACACACGCCAGGACAATGCCCCAGATGGAGAAACCGCGCCCGGTTGGTTCATCCCGCAGGCCGAAAACGCCCAGAATCACGGCAGCCAAAGGCACCACGATGGTCTGCGCAAAAAAGACCGACGCAATACCGAGGCTGAGAGCGAGGATGCTCATCGTGCGAGCACTCGACTTCCCTACGGGAGTGGATGCTGCCGGCTGCGGTGACGTCGACGGAAGCTGTGATTCGGTTGCAGGATCGGCCGACGCATCGCTCGCCCCATCAGGGCCAGCCGCCAGCTCGGCACGCTCATCGAAGGTGGGAGCCTCCGCTGCTGCGGATTCGGGAACTACGACAGTGGAAGAAGCGTGTGAAGAAGTCATACCTCCACGATAGAAAAACTGAACCGGACCGGGTAGCGGGGTAACCCCCGAAAAACAGGGAGGGACGACCGGATGCTCGGCAGCCGAGGCTCCGGACAGACTGGCAGTGCTGCGGTGCACTTCGGGGACTCAGGCGTGGCAGAGAACGTGAGGCGCTCATGGTCAGTAGTCTGTAACAAGCCGACAAGCACACCGCGCAGGTTTGCTCTGCAATTGCCATAGCTCCACCGCGCTGGTAATGTTGCCTGTTGGCTTATGCATAAGGTTCTTCGTCGAACAGTATGCGCATCGCGGCCGGGAATCAGAACGTCGATTCTCTTCCACGGCCGCCCACCATCTCTGATCCACAAACAAGAAAGCACATACACGTGGCAAATATTAAGTCGCAGATCAAGCGCATTGGTACCAACAAGAAGGCACAAGACCGCAACCGCCAGGTCAAGAGCCAAGTCAAGACCGCTATTCGCGCAACGCGCGCAGCGATCAAGGCCGGCGACAAAGACGCCGCTCTCGCGAACCTGAAGCTCGCTTCCAAGTCACTCGACAAGGCAGCCGGCAAGGGCGTCGTACACAAGAACCAGGCAGCCAACCGCAAGTCGGCAATGGCCAAGCAGGTTGCAGCACTCTAAAGACCTCTGATCGGCAGTACGCCGAACACACGAAAGCCCCTCATCGTTCGCGGTGAGGGGCTTTCGTGGTTAAGCGCGACGTTGCAATGCTGCGATGACGCGGTGTCGCGGTGTCGCGGTGTCGCGGCTCCGTCGGTCTAGTGGATGCCGCGCGCGGCCACCACAGAGATCATGCGTTCCAGCGCAAAGACAGGGTCGCGCCCCAAACCTTTCACCTGAGCATCCGTATCGGCAATTGCCTCAATGGCGGAGCCCAGCCCCGCATCGCTCCAGCCCCGCAGATCTTTCATCGCCCGATCGGCTTGCCAGGGGGCCATTCCGAACATCTTGGCGGCCTGGCCGGAAGACATTGATCCTCCGGAAAGTTTGGCCATGGTGCGCAGTTTCGAAGCAAACGCGGCAACGATGGGTACCGGGTCGGCGCCTGAAGCTAGCGCGTGACGCAGAAGCACGAGAGCTTCTCCAGAACGCCCGGCGATCGCGGAATCGGCGACCTTGAACGCGCTCGTTTCAACTCGCCCCGAGTAATAGCGGGCGACTGTTGCTTCGTTGATTTCATCGGCGTCGTCGGCGAGTAGCTGCTGACAGGCTGCGGCGAGCTCCGCGAGGTCAGCTGAAAAGGCGGAGACGAGCGTTCGGAGCGCTCCGGGGGTAACCCGTCGACGCTGTGCTGCGAACTCGGCGGACGCGAAATCGTATTTCTCGGCATCCTTTTTGAGCTCGAGGCACGTGACTTCGATGCCACCGCCTTTGCCCGCCCGGATTGCGTCGAGCAGCTTCTTGCCGCGCACTCCCCCGGCATGACGAAGCACTAGATAGGTGTCGTCGGCCGGCGCTTCGAGGTAGGACAGCGTTTCGGTGATGAAAGCATCCGTGCACTTCTCGACGTTGGTGACCCGAATCATCCGGGGCTCACTGAACAGTGACGGGCTCGCGAGACTGATGAGCTCGCCGGGACCGTAGTGGTCTGCCTCTAGGTCGTTGACCTCGAGGCTGGGGTCTTCGACTTTGAGGGTGTCGCGCAGCATGCGGATGGCACGGTCGGCCAAGAAAGCTTCGGTGCCGCTGACAAGCACAATGGGCGCTGGGCGCACCTTGTTCCACGCCAATTGCGGGATCGCGACTTTAGACTTTGCCGGCGATCGGGCGGGGGTTCTGGCGGCCACAAGACTCCTCAATTAGAACTGCAAACCCAGCCTAATGCCGGGCACCTACATCGGGGCTTTTCCGTGCCCTTCTGCACTCACAGTGCTGTCAATCGAACCCGGCTGAGCTATGGAATTAGTCGATTGACTACGAATGTCAGTGAGATCCGCCGCGAAACCGTCGGGCTTCGCGAGCGAAGAATGCGCGATGTACGCGCCGACGAGGATAGCGAGGGCCGAGCCGGTCAGCGCAATATAGACGAACAGAGGAATGCCGAAGTAGTGCGTCACAGCTTCCAGCCCCGGCAATGCTGGCGAGTACCCATTCGGCCACGCACTAATCAACAACCACGCAATGTTTGCCCAGGCGATCGCTGCGCTTCCAGCGACAACGGACACGAAGAGTCGATTCCTCTTCTGAAGCGACAATTTTCTCCCCAGAATGCCGACAAACCCCGCGAACACCATTGAGTAGGCCACGATGCCCGCGAATACGTAACGACCTTGGACGCCTCTTTCCGCTACGCCATACGTCTCGTAAACGGTGTAGGAGTTAGCGAAGAGAGTCGCGACAATAATTGCGGGAAACAAGAAGAGCAGTAGCGTGATTCCCCGGTTGCGCGAGTACAGCGCCACCACAACAAACGCGATCACGAAGGCCACGCCAGCGCACCCCAGAATCACAGCGGGAAGCTCATTTCCTCCGTCAACTGGACGAATACCGCGGGCCCAAAATAGCGAGTTGAATCGCAACCAAAAGTTACCAACGTAGCTAAACATGTTGATGTTCTCGAGGGGATCGTCGAGTGGAATTCGGAGGCTACCCGACACGCTGGGCTGCACGGATCCGAGCAGTATGAGATTTCGTATCCACCACCATCCACCCATGAGCGCCGCAATAGATGGCGCGATCAAAGCGACAACGGCGCCCTGTGTCTTCGTCGGTTTCTTCGAGAACGCGGCGAGAAACGAAAGCCAGACAAACAGCGGAATCGCGAAAAGCGCGAACCCTTTAGTGAGAAGAGCCACTCCCAACAAGACGCCCGCTCCGGCTAAGAGGCCATAGGGTTTCGCGCTCGTCTTCCACGCTCGAACGAGCAGGTATAGCGCACCGCTGATCGTCGGTACCAAGAGCGTGTCGTTCGAAACAAGCCCCCCAAAACCCGTGAAGAAGGGGATCGACAGCAATGCATAGCCCCCGACAGCGCCTAGCGAGCGGGAGCCAGTTATCAGTCGAACAGTTCCTGCAATCGCTGGCACCGACAAACTGACGAGGAAAGCAGAGAAGATTCTCATCAGCAGAATAGCTTGATCCCACCTCAAACTATCAAGGTCGGTCATCGCTACAACGCCCGCCGTAAGAAAGTAGTAGGCCGGAGGATGCTGGACCATGTTGTCGATCTCTGCCGACGACAGGACAAAATCAGGTTCCGCAAGAACGTTAGAACGGTCCTGCGCAAGAGGGACCTGATCGAAGTCAGGAGCACTTCCTAAGGCGCGACCAGACTCGAGCCACGCAAGATCAACTGCCGGCATCACCCGAGCCGTGTACGGAAGCGGCCAACCGCCACCGTCGACCACGCGAACTACGGAGTTGTAGTGGTTTTTCTCATCTGGCCCTCCAAAAAACGGGACAGTTATCGCGGAAAGAACCCCGGCAAGAAAAACAAGAAGCGTTGCTGCCGCGATATGAACGAGATACACGCGCTCGCTGGCTTTTCGTTTTTCTCCCACGCACAGATTCCTAGCCTTGATGTGTGAGCGCCACCCACTGCCGCCCCAAAACATCCTCCAGCTTAGTAGTGCGGGTGCGCCGCCACGATTCCTGGAGCAGCCATGCGCCGACCATCGCTAGTGTGAAACGGCTGCTCCCCGTTCAGACCACAAAGAAACCACTCCAGCGCGCCTGGTAGGTGACACTAAAACCAGTCCGCTGAGATCACTCCGCGCCACCGCGGTGCCTGCATCGTCGAGCATGGCGAGGGCATCAGCGGTTGGATGCCCGTAGCCGTTGTCCGCTCCGACTCCGATGAGTCCGAGGGTGGCCTTTAGCTCGGTGTAGAGGGCCGGGTATTGATCGCCAGAGCCATGATGGCTGACTTTGACGACATCCACTGGCCTGAATGTCTGAGCCGCGGTGAGTCGCGCTTGAGCACTCTCGCCAAGGTCGCCGAGGAACACGGCGCTGAGGCACTGCTCCACGCAATCGGGTCGCGGACGAAACTCGATGACTACGCTGGCGTCATTACCGGGTTCTATGCCGGACAGTTGCGCAGTCGGCCACAGGATGCTCCACTGCAGTTCCCCGAGCTGACCACGGTCTCCCGCGTGAACCTCCGTTACCGCTGCCCCTGCGGCCGCGAGAGCCTCCAGCACAGCCTCGTCTTCTGGTGAACTGACCGGACCAACCACGGCGGCGCCTACCCGCCCTACGACTGTCTCAGTCCCGCCGACATGGTCGTGATCGAAATGGGTCAATACCAACAGGTCAATGTGGTCTATTGATAACCGTTCCAAGCAACTTTCGAGAAGTTCAGGCTCAGCGCCGGTGTCGATAAGTGCCGTTGTGCCGCCGCTACGAACGACGACCGCGTCTCCCTGCCCGACATCGCACTGCGCGAACTGCCAGTCCCTCGGCCAGGTCACGGCGGCGCTCACGGCTGAGCCCGCCACGACAGCAAGCGCACACGTGGTTGCGATCGCGAGCAACCTCAGCGCGTGGGCCCGCCAGACTCCACTGGCCACGAGGGCCGCGAGGAGAAGTGCCGTCAGGACGCTGAGCGTCACGACGCCCACCCAACCGTCCCACCAAGGAATGCGGGCCCACGGCGCTTCTGCAAAGAACTCCGCCACCGCCGCGACCCAGGCGGAGGGAAGCCACGCAATCCACATGAGCGCTAATCCGATCAGCGGAATCACGGAAAGCGCCACGCAGGCCGCGAGGCCAACCACCGTAGCGATGGGCGCTGCGGGTGCCGCCAACATGTTGGCGAGAACTCCATAGGTGGGCAACGAGGGCTGCAACAGGAGCAGCACGGGCTGGCAGGCCAGCTGGGCGGCCAACGGTACGGCGATCACCAGTGACAGCCACCGCGGCATCCAACGCCCCAAAAACTGCGCGAGCGGCTCGGCAAAGAGCAGAAGGCCTGCCGTGGCGAACACCGAGAGCACGAACGCGAAGTTGCGTGATAGCCATGGGTCGACAACGAGGAGCGCGATCGTCGCGAGTGACAGCACCGCCATTCCTCGGATCGGCCTGCCGCTGCCGAGCGCGATCAGCACGAACGTTGCCATGAGTGCTGCGCGCAGCACACTCGGATCGGGAGTGACAACAATCACGAATGCAAGCAGCACAAGGATCGAGAGCCCGATCCGCACCACGCGTTGGGCTCCTAGTCTTCCCCCGAGCGCCATGATGAGGCCGACGACTATTGCGCAGTTCGCGCCCGAGACCGCCGTGAGGTGACTCAACGAGCTTGTCTTCATGGCGGCATCCAGATCATCGCTCACGGCGCTTGTATCGCCGATAGCGAGCCCGCCCAGAAGTTCCCCACCACCACCCGGCAACGACGAGGTGGCAGTCGCAAACGTGCGTCTCAGTTGATTCGCCCAGTCGAATTGCCAGTCAGGATCGGCCCGCCACTCTGGCGCGTCAGTAGCGAAGAGCAGCACTGCCCGCCCATCGCCCGGGGCAGTGCTCGCCAAGGTACCCGTGACCGTGAATGTGACGCCGATCCCCCACGGTTCGCGGTCGCCATCCGATGTGTCTAGAGCGGGCTTCGGTGCAGCAGGCGCGGCATCGACCCCACCAAAGCCGCTACGTTCCGTGAAGATCAGAGCGGGCGACTCGAGTTGGATTGATTCGCCGTCGGCCTCGAGAGTGGTGATGGTTGCCTGAAAGAAGTCGGCGCTGTCCCTGACGGCAGAGGTGGTTGTCGCGATGACAGTAACCGTCGTGTGCTTCGCAGCCAGCTCGCCCAGCGCCTCGGGCTGACGTGTCTCAGCATGAACAGCGACGGACGTGGAGCACAACGCGGCCAGAGCACATCCCAAGGCGACGCTCGCGAAAAAACGCCGTTGGCTCAGCAGCGCACCCGCAATGAGCGCCCCGGCAGCAAGCCACAATGCGATGGCGACAGCAGGCGCCCACCCCGGCACCCCAATCACGACAACGGCAACAAGCCACGCAGCCGCTACGGGCAGGCTGAGCCGCAGGTCGAGATTCATACCGTGACCAGGTCGCGCAACCCGTCGAAGGTAGCGTCTCCGATTCCGGCGACGTTGCGCAGATCATCGATGCTCGTGAAGCGCCCGTTTGCCTCACGCCACGCCAGAATGCGAGCGGCCATCGCGGGCCCGATACGAGGCAGAGTATCGAGGGCTGCGGCATCCGCGGTATTCAGGTTGACTCGTCCATCGGATGCCGTGGCCGCGGCAGCCTCGTCGCCAGCTGCGGGCACGGCGAACTGCTCTCCATCAGTCAACACACGCGCCAGATTGAGTTGATCCTGCTTCGCGTCTTCGGTGAAACCCCCAGCGGCAGCGATCGCGTCGATCACGCGTGATCCCTCAGCCAGCTCGAAGAGCCCCGGGCGAGCCACTGCCCCAGTAACGTGCACAAATAGCGCGGGCGATTCCACCACGAACTCGTCGTCACCCGAGCCCAGTTCACCGCGCGCAATCTCTACGGCAGTGGGGCTGCCTGTGAGTGCGGTCGCGAGCACGGCGCAGCCGAGCGCAACGAGCACCACCACGATGACAGCGCCAACGCGCACCCGTAGCCGCGCTTTACGGGCCTGCTCAAACTCTTCCACCCCCACAAACTAAACGCGCCCCGATCGCTCGGAGCGCGCCTAGTTAAAGGATGTGGAGTGTCTTAGCCTTCGGCTGGTTGTTGACGAGTCGCGATACTCCCGACCTTCCGCGCCCACACAATGATCTCGACAATTTCGCAGACACTCTGACAGAGCGTTGTGAAAGTCAAAAACCTCTCTCAGCCGTTGAGGACCGACTCATACTCACGGGCTGCGAGCATCATGTCGTCTTGGGTCACGTATGACCAGTCGGTTAGCAGCCGCGGTCGGGCCGTTTCGGCGCCCCGCTGACACACGACATCATCATGCCAGTCGTCGTTCATCGTGGGAGACCAACTACACCGCCACGGTGTGGCGACGCTGTCGTCGCTGGGTGTTTCCGACTCCGGCTCAATCGCTTCCTTCTCCGGACGCTCCAGATCTTGGATCTCGTCGCTGCCCAGAATCCCGGAGAGCCCCAATGGGGTCAGCCAACCGAACATCCAAAGCATTCCAACCAAGAAACCGATGATCATTACGAATCCGACCACACGGCCGAAAAAGTTGAAAACTTTCGACATGATTCTCCCCCTCGAAGCCTGGCTTAGCCGTCGGCGGGCTGTTGACGAGTCGCGATGTTCACGATCTTGGGCGCACGCACAATGACCTTGACGATCTCGCGGTCACCGACGGTGCGCTTGATCGCTTCGGATGCCATCGCAAGAGCTTCGAGGTCAGCACTGTCGATCTTGGGCGACACCTCGAGGCGGTCACGGACCTTGCCATCAACCTGAACTACGGCCGTGACCGAATCTTCGACGAGGAGCGAGGGGTCAGCTTTGCGCCAACCAGCGAGAGCGACGGTGGGCTCGTAGCCGAGCTTCTCCCACATCTCTTCTGCCGTGTGCGGAGCGAACAGGCTCAGGGCGATCGTGATGACTTCAGCAGCTTCCCGTACCGCAGCGTCTCCGCCGCCAGCGCCACTGTCGATCGTCTTGCGCGTCACGTTGACGAGGTCCATGATGCGAGCAACGAGCACGTTGAACTTCAACGACTCGGCGAGGCCAGGACCATCAGCGAGGAAACGGTGGGTGGCGCGACGCAGCGTCGTGTCGCCCGTCTTCCACTCAATCTCGGGAGCACTCGTGACATCCCGCACTACACGGAAAGCACGAGCCAAGAACTTGTGTGATGCCGCAGGCGACACGTCTTCCCAGTTGATGTTCTCTTCGGGCGGGCCAGCGAAGGCCAGCGTCAGTCGCAGTGCGTCGGCACCATGCTCGGCAATTTCGCCCGAGAACGTGACGGCCTTGCGGCTGCGCTTCGACATCTTCTTGCCCTCAGACAGCACCATGCCCTGGTTCAGCAGCGCGCTGAACGGCTCAGTGAAGCTGACGTAGCCGAGGTCGAACAGCACCTTGGTGATGAAGCGCGAATACAGCAAGTGCAGAATCGCGTGCTCAACGCCACCGACGTACTGGTCGACGGGAGCCCACTTCTCTGCCTCTGCCGGATCGAATGCCTGCTCAGAGTCGTTCGGCGACAAGAACCGCAAGAAGTACCACGAGCTGTCGACAAACGTGTCCATCGTGTCAGCGTCGCGAAGAGCTGGGCTGCCATCGCGCGGGTCTTCAACGTTGATCCAGTCTTCGGCGGCGGCGAGAGGCGACTTGCCCTTCGGCTTCAGGTCGAGACCCTCCGTCGACGGCAGTTCAACAGGCAGCTGATCGAAGGGAACCGGAATCAGCTCGCCATCCGAACCGTGGATGATCGGGATGGGGGTTCCCCAGAAACGCTGGCGGCTGATCAGCCAGTCGCGCAAACGGTACGTCTTCGCAGCACGACCGGTGCCAGCAGCCTCAAGCTGCTCCACGACCTTCTTGATCGCATTGTTCTTGCTCAGACCATCGAGAGGGCCCGAGTTGATCATGCGGCCATCACCCTGCAGCGACTTGCCTGTCTCGCGCGGGTTCAACGGCGGCAGGTCATCCGGGAGGATAGCCATGCCGTTTTCGTCGAGCTCGAGAACAGGAATCAGGCCAGTGATCGGCGCATTCGTGTCGAGAACGACACGCACCGGCAGGTCGAACTTGATCGCAAACTCAAGGTCGCGCTGGTCGTGGGCAGGCACTGCCATAACCGCGCCGTGACCGTAATCAGCCAGCACGTAGTCGGCAGCCCAAATCGGGATGCGTTCGCCCGTGACCGGGTTGATGGCAAAGCGCTCGAGAGGGATACCGGTCTTCTCGCGACCGGCATCCTTGCGCTCAATCTCCGTCTGCTTCTGCGTCTGCTCGAGGTAGCTAGCGAATGACGCCTTCACGTCATCGCTCGCAGTCTCCACGAGTTCAGCAGCCAAGTCACCGTCGGGGGCGACGACCAAGAAGGTCACACCGTAGAGAGTGTCGGGGCGCGTGGTGAAGACCGTGACCTTCTCGTCACGACCCTCGATCTCGAAGTCGACATCCGCACCGACCGAGCGGCCGATCCAGTTGCGCTGCATCGTGAGAACCTTCGACGGCCATGCGCCCTCAAGCTGGTTGAGGTCGTCAAGCAGACGGTCGGCGTAGTCGGTGATCTTCAAGTACCACTGCGTGAGCTTCTTCTTGACAACGACGGCGCCGGAACGCTCGGACGTGCCATCAGCCAGAACCTGCTCGTTCGCGAGAACAGTCTGATCTACCGGGTCCCAGTTGACCCAGGAATCCTTGCGGTACGCGAGGCCCTTTTCGTACATCTTGAGGAACAGCCACTGGTTCCACTTGTAGTACTCGGGGTCGCTCGTGTGCAGAACGCGATCCCAGTCAAAGGAAACGCCATAGAGCTTCATGCTCTTCTTCTGCTGGTCGATGTTGTCGTACGTCCAGCCACGAGGGTCGATACCGCGCTCGATGGCGGCATTCTCGGCGGGGAGACCGAAGGAGTCCCAGCCGATGGGGTGCAGAACGTTGAAACCGCGCTGACGCCAGTAGCGTGCCGCGATGTCACCAAAGGCATACGCCTCGGCGTGGCCCATGTGCAGGTCGCCCGAGGGGTACGGGAACATGTCAAGAATGTACTTGCGCGGACGCTTGTCGTCCGGGTCGCTCGTCGCGAACGGCTTGAGCTCTTCCCACTTGGCTTGCCACTTGGCGTGGATGGCGGCTACATCGTAGTCCGAGGCACCATCGCGGTCGTCGTGTGCACCAGCAAAGTTGGGCTGCTCAGTCACGTAAACACTCTCAATTCGTTACAGGGAAGATCTAAGATTACCCAACTCACGGCCGCGCTCGAGGGGGCCAAAAAGTGTCGGGCAATTCCATTGTCTATGAGTTGACGTCTCTCACAGTACACAGCCGCACGGTAGACCGGTCGTTCACTACAGCCGAGAGCGGATGCACGGGGCCTTAGCCGGCCGGAACACCGAGCACTCGCAGCAGTGCTGCCGCTTTCAACTTGACCTCGGCGAGCTCTTCGTCAGGCACCGAGAGAGCCGTAATACCTCCGCCGGCGCCGATCGTTGAGCCCCCAGCATCCATGACGATGGAGCGGATGACCATAGCTAGGTCTACGGCACCGTCGAGCCCCACATACCCGAAGACCCCGGCGTAGATGCCGCGCGGAGCACGCTCGAGAGTGTCGAGAATGAGGGTCGCCGAATGTTTGGGGGCGCCCGTCATTGATCCCGCCGGGAAGGATGCCTCGATCGCGTCGACGGCACCGACATCAGAGCGCAATTGACCCCGGATGGTGCTGACGAGCTGGTGCACAGTGGCGTAGCTTTCCACGGCGAACAGCGTCGGCACCGTAACGGACCCGACCTCGCAGACACGACCGAGATCGTTGCGCATGAGGTCCACGATCATGAGGTTCTCGGCGCGTTCTTTGTCGCTCGCGAGAAGCTCGGCGGCAAGCCGCTGGTCTTCCGCAGGATCGGTGCTGCGGCGACGGGTGCCCTTGATGGGCTTCGTCTCGATCAGCCCCGTGGGATCGATTGCCAAGAACTGTTCGGGCGTTGAGCTGAGCAGGGCGGTCTCCCCCACCTGCAGGAAGCCGCCGTGATGGCTCGGGTTTACCTGCCTCAAAGCGAGGTACGTCGCTACCGGATCGGCGACGTGGTCGACGTGCACGCTCGTCGTGAGACACAACTGATAGGCATCGCCCTCAACGATCGACCGCTGGCAGGCCGCGATCATTTCGAGATACTCGGAGTCGGAGTCGCGCCAGACGGCGATGGGCACGGGCGCTGAAGTCGGCGCCGGAGCTGGAGCTGTGGGGCGCGTCGCCGCGGCCTCTACGAGCGCCGCGATACGCTCGCGCCACTGCGCGAGCTCTCCCGTCCAACTCTCGCCGAGAGCGAGCAGGCTCAGCGACTGAGACCCGTGATCGAAAACAATGACGCGGTCTACCCACAGCCAGGCGGCATCCGGGGTCGCTGCGGGTGTCGTGATGGGCACACCGAGGGATTCGCCGCGCAGTTCGTAGCCCAGCCACCCGATCCAGCCCAAACGGAAGCCAGCGGGGGCGGCGGAGTGATCGACCTCCGGCATGGTGAACTCGCGCCGCATCCACTCGAAAACAGGTTCGTTGAGATCAGTGCTCAGCACGGCTCTGCTCGACACAGCGAGATAGCTGCGCCCAGAGTGAGCCGCGGCACCGCTGTCGAGCCAGACTGCGCCAGCAGCATCCGAAGCGCACTGCGCCATAAGTTCGCTAAACACCGCCGCGGGATCGACCCAGCGCGGCAGGTCAGCAGTCAAGACGCGAGAGCGCATAACCTAAGCCTATGAGTGCGGACGCAATATATCGGTGGCAGAACGACAAACTCCTCGAGATCTCACCTCAGGAGGTGCCGGCAACCCCGATGATCGTTGCCGATTCGTGGCTCGTCACGTCAGGTTCGGTGCTCGCCCTCAATCTTCACCGCCAACGATTTCTGGATGCCGTACCCGCCAGCCAGCAAGAAACTGCCGACAATTTTTTCACGGCTGCGATCGCCGCTCTCCCCCGCGCTGGCACGTGGTTTCCGCGCGTAGAGCTCCGCGGAGCCGAGTTCTTTCTGCGCTTGCGCGCGAACCCCGAACTTCGCCGTTCCGCCACGGCTGCGAGCTTTCAGGGTGATGACCCGCGCACTGAGCCCACGGTGAAGGGCCCCGATATCGACGCGATGGGAGCGTTGCAGGCGGGAGCCCGCGCCCACGGAGCAGACGAAGCGATACTCCTCACCGAAGAGGGCTACGTCATCGAGGGTGCCTATAGCGCTGTGTTGTGGTGGCGCGGCGAGATCCTGTGCGGCCCACCGACAGAGTTCGAGCGAATCGATAGCGTTACGGCGCGCAGCGTCCTCACCTTGGCGCGGGCGCTCGGGCTCGATACTCACGAAGAAGCAGTGACCCCGGCAGAACTGGAGGGCACCGAAGTGTGGGTGGTGAATGCCCTGCACGGCATCCGTATTGTCTCGAAATGGATCGATGGCCCGGAGCTGGCAGAAAAGCCTGGTCGCCTCGAACAGTGGCGCACGCGGCTTGGCGCTCTGGCTCGGCCCATTTAGCCAGTTCGCTTTCGGCTTCGCTCGCTAGGCTCGATCTGTGCATCTCGTTGACCTCGCCCTAAACACTGAGCCGATCGCTGCCGCTGGTGGCTTCAGTCAGTGGGTCAATGATGCGCTGAGCTACGTTCTCGACACGGTGCAGTCGGTCGACCCGGTCCTGCGCACGGTTCTGGCTGGCGTTGCCATCATGTTGGAAACTTCAATCTTGGTTGGCCTTCTGGTGCCCGGCGACACCGTCGTGCTAGTGGCGAGCAGCGCGGTAGGCAGTGTGTTCGAGGCGAGTATCCTGATCGCCGTCGTGATTGTGGGAGCCCTCATTGGCGAGAGCGTTGGTTTTGCTCTCGGACGCTATTTCGGCCCCAAGATTCGGCACTCGCGGCTGGGTAAACGCATTGGCGAACAACACTGGGTGCAGGCCGAGCGTTATCTCGGACGCCGCGGTGGCATTGCCGTCTTCATCTCGCGATTTCTTCCCGTGCTGCACTCGCTGATTCCCGTAACAGTGGGCATGAGCACGATGCGTTACCGCACCTTTATGGCGTGGACCGTGCCTGCGACGAGCATCTGGTCGATCGCCTACGTTTCGGTCGGCGCGCTCACGGCAGGCAGTTTTCGTGAGCTTCTCGATCAACTCCACTACGCGGGCTACGTCTTCGTCGCGATCGTCGCGGTTCTCGCCATCGGCACCGTGATCGCCAAAAAACTGCTGCACCGCTCGCAACAACGTCACATGGAACATCAGGACAGCGAATAGGCGTTAACGACCGAGGGGCGGATGCACATGCATCCGCCCCTCGGTGCTGGACTAGCCAGCAGTGTGTTGTTTTTTAGCCTGCGTTAGCTCAGACCGTTTTCGCTCAACCATGCGCTAGCGATGTCGTCGGACGACATCTTGTCAACGGTGCTCTGCACGTTGAGAGCAACAAGGCCCTCAGGCGTGAGCTTGGCGCTCACAGCGTTGAGCACGTCAGCAACAGAGTCAGCGATATCTGCATTGACGATCGGAACTACGTTCGAAGCCAAGAACAGGCCCTCGGGGTCGGCCAAGGTGACAAGGCCTTCCGTCTGGATGCGCGGGTCAGCGCTGTACACGTTGGCCATATTGATCGTTCCCGCTACGAGGGCGTCAACCGTGGTGTCACCGGTGGCCGTAAAGCCGACGGTGGCGCCGTACACGTCCTGGAGTCCTGCGGGACCGTAGGGACGCTCTTCGAGTTCAGCGTTTCCACCGAGCTGAAGGTCACTGACACCCGCGAGATCGGCAAGAGTCGTCAACGAGTTGTCGGCGGCGAAGTCAGCAGTCACGTTGTAGGAGTCCTGATCGGTGGCAGATGCCTGATCGAGAACGGTGAGACCCTCAGGAAGTGCGCCAGCGAGCTCTGCATAGACCTCGTCTGAAGCGGTAGCCGTGGTGTCGGCGCTGTAGAACTGGAGAAGGTTTCCCGTGTACTCGGGCATGATGTCTACTTCGCCGCTTTCAAGAGCAGGAAGGTAGGCGTCGCGCTGACCGATCTGGAACTGACGCTCCACATCAAAGCCGGCGTTTTCGAGTGCCTGCGAGTAGATTTCCGCAATGATTTCGTTGGAGTAATAAGCCTGCGATCCTACGACGATGGTGTCGCTAGAGGCGTTGTCATCACTCGATCCAGTGTCCAGGGGATCACTAGTTGCACACCCTGACAGGGCAATTGCAACCCCGACCGCGGCGGCGCCAAGCGCGAGCCGGCCTTTGTTCTTAGCTGTGAACATTTCTATCCTCTTCTTTCTTGGGCAACTTTTGCTGCCACCGGACGTCGTCGAGGTGACGACGTTCGGACATCTTTAGCACGCCCAGCCGAAACTCCGCGGGGAATCGCGAATTGCTGGAGGAGTGCGAAAACACCATCGAGCACGAGCGCTAACGCCGCAATGAGTAGTGCGCTGCCCAGCATCTCGTCATAGCGCTGAAGCGGTAGCCCGCGGAAAATGTATATCCCGAGACCGCCGAGACCCACGTAGGCCGCGAGAGTTGCCGTCGCGACCACCTGCAGGGTTGCGGCGCGGAGCCCACCGATCAGCAGTGGGAGCCCGAGCGGAACCTCCACCTTCCACAGGATCTGCCATTCCGTCATGCCGACTGCACGAGCAGAATCGATCACTCGACGGTCTACCGCCTCAATTCCCGCATAGGCACCGGCCAAAATCGAGGGAATAGCGAGCAGTACAAACGCGGTGATCGCGGCGAGCTGGAGTTGGACCGAGGTTACGCCGATCAACAACACGAGAAGCAGGATGAGCCCGAACGACGGTAGCGCTCGTGCCGCTCCTGACAGCCCGACAGCAAAGTCGCGACCCTTGCCCGTGTGCCCGATGTAGAAGCCGAGCGGCACTGCAATGAGCGCCGCGATAATCACGGAAATGGAGGTGTAAAAAAGGTGTTCTTCGAGACGCAACGGGATGGCGTTGCTGCCCTCAAGGCGCTCAGGAGAGAACAGCCACTGCAGCGCTTCGGCGAGAAGGTTCACGCGGGTGCTCCTTCCAGTGCGGGAGCAGGCGACTTCTTCTTCGAAACAGAAGCCCACGGCATGAGCAGCCGCCCAAGAAGCACAAGCCCACGGTCAATGAGCAATGCGACGATCACGGTCATGACCACGCCAGCGAAGATCTCTTCCAGAATGCGACGCTGAAAGCCGTTAGTGAAGAGGTAGCCGAGGCTCTCGACACCGATCAGGATTCCGACGGTAACCAGACTCACCGTCGACACCGCGGCGACACGGAGGCCGGCGAGTACGACGGGGCCCGCGAGCGGAAAGTCCACTGTCCAGAAACGACGCCAGCCGCCGAACCCGACGGCGGTCGCTGATTGACGGATTGCAGGGTCAACCGAGGCCAGAGCATCCGCCACCGAGCGAGCCATGATCGCCACCGCATACAGCGTGAGCGCGATCGTGATGTTGAGCTCGCTCAAGAAGCTGATGCCCAAGAAGGGTGGAAGGATCACGAAAAGCGCGAGCGAGGGAATCGTATAGAGCAGACCAGCGAGGGTCAGCAGAATGCCCCGAGTGAGCTTGAAGCGATACGCCAGCCACCCGAGGGGGATCGAAATGAGGAAGCCAAGAACGATCGGCAAAATACTCAACCGAACGTGTTCGAGCGTGAGGCCCCAGATCAGATCAAGATTATTGATGATCCAGGTCACGCGAGCTCTGACCCTCCTACAAGAACGCCGGCGCCGCGGCCTTCACTGTCGACAAGAATCGTGCCGTTCGCGGTTTTCTTGAGCGTGAGCGCACGCTTGCCGCGGTCGGTGCCGATGAAATTGGCCACAAAATCGCTGGCAGGAGCTGCCATGATTTCGGTGGGGCTGCCAACTTGAGCGATCTTGGCGCCCTTTTCGAGAATGACAACCTGATCGCCGAGCAAGAATGCTTCGTCGATGTCGTGCGTCACAAACACGATCGTTTTATCGAGCTCATGCTGCAGCCGAATAGTTTCTTGCTGCAACTCCGCTCGCACAATCGGGTCAACCGCGCCGAAGGGCTCATCCATCAGCAGGATGTTGGGGTCGGCGGCAAGACCGCGCGCCACACCGACGCGCTGCTGTTGCCCACCTGAAAGCTGACTCGGGTAGCGGTCTGCCAAACCGCGGCCGAGGCCAACCGTATCGAGCAGTTCGAGCGCTTGCTCGCGCGCCTTCTTTTTCGGCACGCCATTAAGCATGGGCACCGTAGTGACGTTATCGATCACTTTGAAGTGCGGAAGAAGCCCGGAGTTCTGCATAACGTAGCCAATGCTGCGCCGCAGAGCTACGGGTTCTTTGCTCATGATGCTGACGCCATCGATCTCGATGTCGCCGTCCGTGGGATCGACCATGCGGTTGATCATTCTCAGCAGCGTTGTCTTGCCGCTGCCGGACGAGCCGACGAAGACCGTAATCTTGCGTGACGGAATCACGAGATTAAAGTCTTCTACGGCCACTGTCCCATCGGGGAAACGCTTGGTTACTGCTCGAAATTCAATCATAATTTCGGCTCATTCCTCGCGCCTCTACGCGGATCGACACTTGCCAGCACTATTAGCTAAACAGTATTCGACGCCGCTGTCATTCCCGATTGGGCATAACTAAGGCAAATTCGCAGAGAGCGAACTGAACTACCAGCCGATGTTCTCCACGATGAAGCCTCGAACATACGAGGTGCTCACCGTAATGAATTCGTCATCGCCCTGGGGGTTCATCAAGAATGCGCGCGCCACAAGGGCATCACTCATCTCGAGAGCCGCTTCAAGCGTGAACCGCGTTGCCGCAGAGTTCTCTACGCCAAAACGAGCCGACAGTGCTTCAACGATGCGCTCAGCAACCAACGACTTGTGCGTGCGGCCGTTCGGCAGCGGGCGCAAGTCAAGTTGATCTCCTACGCGCAATCCGCGGAAGCCCGGTTCGGTGCGGTACGTGTAAATAACGGACTCGAACGCGGTGCTCAGCGCTGTACGCCAGTCAGTGTGGGCTGGGTCGTTAATCGCATCTGTGATGCGAGTCATGACGCGCTCAAAGTTGCGCGAACCCAAAGCCTGAAGCAGAACGATGCGGTCGGGGAAGTAACGGTAAACGGTACCGATCGACGCTCCCGCGCGTTCGGCAACCATAGCGGTGGTGAGTCGCTCAATGCCGACCTCGTCGACGATGGATGCAGCTGCATCAAGTAGTGCGGTTAGACGAGCTGTGCTTCGTGCTTGCACGGGCTCGTTGCGTAGCGAGACTGCTGGTTCAGTCACGATTTCAACGGTGCTTGTTTGTGCGGACACAATGGCCCCCTTCTCGGTGTCTGATCAATCCTAACCTTTAGAACGATTGTTCTACGTGGGGTAGAAGCTCACTTTTTCTGACAAAGAGCCGTAAAATCCATATATGTGCGGTCGATTTGCTATGGACGACACGGTGAATCAGATGATCACCGAATTTGTTTCGGCGACCGGTAGACCACCTGAGGAGTGGCAAGCTGACTGGCTAGCGACCCCCATCGTGCGGCCGACCGATCAGGTGCCGATCCTGCTCAAGACGGTGAGCGACCGCGACGATTCGGAGTCAGAGGTGATCCCCCGAGCCGCACTCGCCCAGTGGTGGCTTACTCCCCCGTTCTCTCCCGTACTGCGCGGAAAGTATCCAACCTTCAACGCTCGCAGCGAGACAGTGACCGAGAAACCTACTTTTCGCTCCGCCGTAATCAACCAACGTGCCGTGTTGCCCGCGATCGGGTACTTCGAAACGCACAAGAGCGGGCCGAAACCTGTCCCCTATTACATAGCGCCGCCCCAAGGACTCCTCTTCTTCGCCGGCCTCTACTCATGGTGGAAAGATCCCGCGGCCGCCCCGAGTGATCCCGCGCGCTGGCATCTGACGACCACAATGTTGACGCAGGCGGCAACCGGAGCACTTGCCGACATCCACGATCGGATGCCGGTCATTGTCGCTAAGGACGCAATCGACGAATGGATCGACCCTCACACCCGTGGTGACCGGTTATTGGTCGACGCGATGGTTACCGCATCCGCAACGTTGAGTGAACAATTGCGCGCTGAGCCGCAGCGTTAGGCCACCAGAGCGAACGCATGTGCACCCCGGATGACCACCAGTCGCCCTAGGCTGGAGTAATGGCTCGAACCAGCACATCCAGCACTCCGTCGAAAACGGCGGGCGAGTTCCTTCATCGAGCCGCCCGCATCGAGGATTCGTTTCACCGGTGGCGCGAACGTCGTGGTCGCAAGCGCGGCCTCACCACCACGATCATCCCGTACAGCAGTTATGGTGCTCCCGGCTGGGCCCGAGTGCTGTGCCGTGTAGTGCTGACTCGAGGAACCGAGACATCAAAGAAGCGCGCCGAGAAAGTACGTGGCTGGCGCAGTTTCTTCAGCATCCCCGTTGATGACGAAGTCGTCACCGTGACCATCGGCGGAACGAAAGTGGAAGTCACCCCGAGCCGCGGTGGCGTTATTGATACTCAAATTAGTGCCACCCTCAGCCCCGGCTGGCAGACCGCCACCCTTGATTCCGCTGGTGCGGAGCCCGCGACCGCCCACATCTTCGTAGTGGACCCCCAGTCGACTTTCGGCGTGATCTCTGACGTCGATGACACCGTCATGGTTACCGCGCTTCCTCGCCCGCTTCTCGCCGCCTGGAACACCTTCGTGCTCGACGAACACGCCCGACGCCCGGTAGCGGGCATGGCCGTGCTGTACGACAGGATCGCTCGCGCGAACCCCATCGCTCCCGTGATTTATCTCTCGACCGGCGCGTGGAATGTGGCCCCAACTCTCACTCGCTTTCTTCGGCGCAATCTCTACCCGCGCGGAGCAATGCTGCTCACCGACTGGGGGCCAACCCACGATCGTTGGTTCCGCAGCGGCGCTGAGCACAAACGTGCCGAGCTGCGACGTCTAGCCGCAGAGTTTCCGAACGTGAAGTGGCTCCTTGTAGGCGACGATGGCCAACATGACGAAGAGATCTATGGCGAATTCGCTCGTAGTCATCCCGACAACGTCTCCGCCGTCGCCATCCGCCAGCTCTCGACCGGTGAAGCAGTTCTCGCCGGTGGACGTAGCCGGTCGGCAGAGGACGAAGACACGTCCTCGATCCCGTGGCGTTTTGCGCCAGACGGTGCACGCCTTGCTATTGAGCTGCGTGAACTCGGTCTCATCAACGACTAACGTCACATTTTTTGTTAAATTTGGCGCACGATGCACCGATGTACAGGGTCACGGCCTTTTACGCTGCAATGATTGAACAATGGCGTTACCTATCGAAGACTATGCCCTCATCGGCGACTGTCAGACTGCTGCCCTCATCGGAAAAGACGGCAGTATTGACTGGCTGTGCTTTCCGAGATTCGACTCCGCATCGATGTTTGGAGCGTTGCTTGGCAACGAGGACCATGGCCGCTGGTTAGTGGCTCCGCGGGCGAGCGTGGATGCTCCCGCTACCGTCACGACCACGCGCAAGTACCAAGACAACACCTTCATCCTCGTCACCAACTGGGTGACGGAAGACGGCGAAGTTGAAGTCACTGACTTCATGCCGCACGGCAACCGGCGGGCCGATGTCATCCGCCGCGTGCGCGGAATCCGCGGCAGCGTGGAGATGTACGCCGAACTGTTGATTCGCTTTGGCTACGCCACCGCTTTGCCGTGGCTGCACCAAGCGCCCGAATCGGGCGGTCACGCCATCATCGGCGTTGCTGGTCCCGATGCCATCGTTGCTCGCGGCGTTGAGATGCACGCGTCAGACCACACGCACCGTGGTGAATTCACCGTGAGCGCTGGCGAGGTTCGCGACTTGACCATGACGTGGTACCCCGCGCACCGCAATCCACCCGCCGATGTCAACGTGGATTCTGTGCTCGAGACCACAAGTCAGTGGTGGCTCAACTGGTCGGCTCATTGCGAGCCGACGGAACAGTATCGCGAGATCGTCAAACGATCGCTACTGGTTCTCCGCGTGCTCACCCACGAAGACACCGGCGGAATCGTGGCTGCGGCGACGACCAGTCTCCCGGAGTGGTTCGGCGGCACCCGCAACTGGGACTACCGCTACGTCTGGCTCCGCGACGCGGCACTGACTCTTCACGTTCTGCTCGACCACGGTTATGTTTCCGAGGCCGAAGACTGGCGCCGGTGGTTGCTCCGCGCCATTGCTGGTGACCCCGCCGATGTTCAAATTATGTACGGACTGTCGGGAGAACGTTGGCTCGAAGAGCGCGAACTCACCTCTCTGCCCGGCTACGAGGGCGCGTCGCCCGTTCGTGTGGGCAACGGCGCGTTCGACCAGTTCCAAGGCGATGTTTTTGGCGAAGTTATGGTGGCCCTTCAGGCTGCTCGACGCTCCGGCGTGCACGAGAACGACTTTTCGTGGCCCCTGCAGCGTGCCCTCATGTCTCACGTTCAAGACAATTGGAAACGCCCCGATAACGGCATCTGGGAGATCCGCGGGCCAGAACGTCACTTCACTCACTCTCGCGTCATGCTGTGGGCCGCGATGGACTGCGCGATCACTGCCGTCGAAGAGTTCGGTCTCGATGGCCCCATTGAGACGTGGAAAGAGATCCGCGAAGAGATTCACCAAGAAATCGAGCGCGAAGGCTGGGATGCCGAACGCGGCACCTACACGCAGTATTACGGTGGCACCGGAGTCGATGCGTCGCTACTGCAACTCCCCCAGGTCGGCTACCTTGCCGCTGATGACCCCCGCATGCTGGGAACAGTCGCTGCGATTGAAGAAGAGCTGCTCTCCGATGGGCTCGTGTTGCGCTACCTCACCGAAAGTGGCGTCGACGGGTTGCCTGATGGCGAAAACCCGTTCCTCACGTGTTCCTTCTGGTTGGTTGAGCAGTACGCCTCCTCCGGCCGGATGGATGATGCGACGACTCTCATGGATCGTCTCGTCGGCTTTGCGAACGACGTCGGACTCATCAGCGAGGAATACGACACCGTGAACAACCGCCAGGCGGGAAACACCCCTCAAGCACTCAGCCACTTGGCACTCGTGCGCGCCGCCGATGCAATTTCGGAAGCAAAGATGCCCCGGTGAAGTTTGTAACGACGCTCGTTATTGCACGTCGTTCTCCGCTGCTGCAGGTAGTTAAAACATCTGTCGCAGCAATTATTGCGTGGCTTGTAGCGGGCTTCGTCGTGCAACAACCGCTTCCCATTTTCGCCGCGATCGCGGCGCTGCTTGTGGTGCAGCCCAGCGTCACGCAGTCGATCGAAAAGGGCCTCGAGCGCAGCATCGGTGTGGTCGCGGGAGTCGTTATCGCTCTCGGGGCTGGGCAACTCTTCGGAGACTCCAGCTGGGTCATCCTGATGGTGATCGTGCTTGCAGTGGTGCTCGCGTGGGCGTTGAAACTCAGTGCGGGGTCTGCCAACCAGATTCCCATCAGTGCCATGCTGGTGATCGCGCTGGGTGGCCAGAATGCTGAATATGCCGTTGATCGCATAATCGAGACGATCATCGGCGCCATGATCGGTCTCATCGTGAACCTTGCGATTGTTGCGCCCGTCATCGTGAGTCCCGCGCACACTGCGGTGTCACTGCTCACTAAGCACACCGCAGCTGCGCTAGAATCCCTCGCTTCCGCACTACGCGCACCAAAAACGGATGCCGAACTCGATGTTTTGCTTGCCGACTCACGCCACCTCAAAGAGCTTCGCGACGCCGCCGCCGCCGCCCTGCGCAAGGGTGCAGACAGCTTGACGTTGAATCCCCGGCGCAGCAAACACCACCGGATGCTGCACCGCGACCGGGAGCTCTTCACGATGCTCACCGTGCTTGTGACACGAACGCTCGGGATGGCGCGTGCCATTCACGACCGCTACGACTCCGACCTCGCGACCGACCCCGTTGCGCTGTCTATCGCGGGCGAGCTCGAACGCGCCGCCCACGACCTGCGGCTGCGTGGCCGTTCCCCGAGCGAGCGAGAAGCCGCGCCTCCGACGCGGGAACTGCTTACTCTCACCGCTCCGCTCACTGTGTTGACACCGCATCCGCAGCACTGGATCTTGATCGGTTCACTACTGGAGGATGTTCGTCGCGTGCACGAAGAAATCGTCGGCGACAAGCCAACCGGCTAGCAATTGAGCCGGCGAGCGTCGTTCGTCAGCCTGCGATCGTGACGCAGTCAGCGAGACAGTGCACGAAGCGACCGGTCTCGCCCGATAGGCCGCGGCGCAATTCGAGTAGCTTCAGCGCAGCCTCGTCGATGACAGCTTCGTCGAGTTCACCCTCGTCAATAGCGTGCGACACGGCCGTCACGATGCCGGAAGCATCAACAGCGCCGACATACAGGAGCATCGTGTTGCCCGCCTCGATAGCGCGCACCGCGTTAGCGATCTGGTCGGAATATTCCGCTACTCCGGAGCGTTCCAGCATGCCCATGTCATCGGTGATTGACACCCCATCAAACCCCAGATCGTCGCGCAGGATGTCATGCCAGCGTGCCGAAAAGGTGGCCGGCTCCGGGTCAACCGCGGTGAACTGAAGGTGCCCAAACATCACGAGCGGTGCGCCGGCGGCGATGCCGTCTTCGAACGGCACCGCGTGAGTGGATTTCCAGTCGTCAAATGACAGCGCAGTCGTCGGAATACTCGAGTGTGAGTCCCCCGCCGCTGCCCCGTGACCCGGAAAGTGTTTGAGAGTGGAAAGAATCGGAGATTCACCCTCCACCGCCTCGGCGACGCGAGCCCCGGCATCCGCCCCCGTGCCGCCAAACGAGCGTTCGTAGATAAAGCTTGATTGGTCGCTTGCCACGTCGGCGACGATTCCGAAGTTGACTGACACCCCCACCGACTCGAGCAGGGCGCCGCGTTGGGCAAAGGCGTCGAAGGTGGCTTGCGGGTCACGATCGCGCAGTTCATTGGCCGATGCCGCGTCATCCGTCGGAACGCGACGCACGATGCCGCCCTCCTGGTCGGTGGCGACCAATACTGGCAAGCCAGCCTCGTCACTGAGTGCTGCGGTGTCCGCGGTGAGCTGGCTGAGCGTGCTCGGGATGTTGTCGCCCATCAGGATGAAGCCACCGACATCCGCGAACTCCGCGCTGATCCGCTCGGCCGGAGACACTCCCGGAATGTGCACCATGAGCATGCTCAAGACTTTTTGCCTCACCGTCATCGTGGAGAGACGATCGCGGGCATACTGCGCAATCGGATCGGCCTGCACCGGATCCGCACGCGGCGCAAAGGTCGGTGCTGGCACGACGGCAGACTGCGTGGTGGCCGTGCAGCCGACGAGCGCGACGGCGACAGCAAGTGCGACCGCAAACGCAGGAAGTCGGCGCGCACTCGTCATGCTGCGATGGTACCCGGGATCAGAAAACCGAGGTTAAGAAAGCCACGTGAGGGAGGCGAAATCTTCGGCGGTGAGGCCAAACTCGTCTGTTGCATGGGCGACCGTCGTGCGCACGTCGGGCACCTCGACATTTTTGCGCGTAATGATGTCGATCCCCGACGGGGTAAGCCTCGACCGCGAGAACCGCAACACAACGGTGTCGAAAGCGTCATCGGCCCCGACTACCTGCCAGCGGCTCGTCAACACTTTGAGCCAGCCCTGACCGCGCCACACAAATTCGTCGCCCAGCAGCCGGTCTGTGCCCACGATTGTCTTCGTTTCGCCGGAACGGGTGGTGTAGCTGACCGTGTCGGAAAGCGTGAGCTCTTCGCCCTCTGCAGGCTCATAGGTGAACTCAGGATTGTGACGGGTGCCATCGAGCCACATCGGAAAATTGGTCGCCGCAATCGCCCACGTACCTGGCAGCTTGGCGGCGAGCACCGAAGCATCAAAAACATCACTCACAGGATCAACATAGGACACAATGTCTGTGAGTAAGCATCACGACTCGTGCCAAACGTTACTCTTGCCTCATGTTGCGCGCCCTTGCCCGGTCCACCCACCCTGGACCCACCGTTGCCGTAACCCTCATTGCGTGCGCGTTGGCGTGGGGTGCCGGCCTCGACGGCTGGCACGTTGCTGTAGTGACGGTCATGATTCTGCTCAACCAGATCTCCGTTGGACTCTCCAACGACTGGCTTGATGTCGCCCGCGATCGCCGCACCGGACGCACAGACAAACCCATCGCGAGCGGCGAAGTGTCGACACGACTCGTGGCGACCATTGCCATCGTCTCGGCAGTGGCATCCGTCGGTCTGTCGTTGACTCTTGGCCCGCTCGCCGCTCTCGCCCATGCTGTCTTTCTCGCCAGCGGCTGGTTCTACAACCTCGGACTCAAGTCGACGGCTGCCTCCGTCGTGCCGTACATCACCGGCTTCGGGGCCCTGCCCGCCATCGTGACACTGGCCGCGCAACCGCCGCACCTCGCAGCGGCGTGGGTGATCGCCGCCGGGTCGCTGCTCGGCGTGGCCGCGCACTTCAGCAACGTGCTTCCGGATTTGGAGGATGATCGGGAGACCGGTGTGCGGGGGTTGCCGCACTACCTTGGCTCCCGAGCATCCGGAATCATCATTGCGGTCAGCCTCGTGGCCGCATCGCTCACCATTGTGTTCGGACCGGGCACACCACCCACCATCGTCGGCTATCTCGGCGTCGCCGCGATCCTCGCGATTGCCGTCGTGAGCCTGACGCTCATCGCCCGCAACATCATGAAGCGGATGCTGTTTCGCCTCAGCATCGCCGCGGCGCTGATTAGCGTGGTGCTCTTGTTGCTGTCGGCACCGCAGCTCAGCTAACGCGCTCGGCTGAGCCGCCGAACAGCAGAGCAACCGAACCGCAGAGCGGCCTCAGGACAGCGGCGGAGCGGCATCCGGAATCGCAGGATCTGCCGAAGAGGCATTGCGGATGCCTAGGAACGACACCAGCGCCCCGGCGAACAGCAGCGATGCCATCACGATGACAACCCGGTGAAAGTTTTCGGGAGCAAGCGGCCCCACGACGATCACACCGATGAGGGCGACGGTGATGAGCCCAGCGATGCGGGACACGGCATTGTTGACGGCAGAACCGATGCCGGCCTGTTCCGCGGAGATCGCCCCCAAGATCGCTGACGTGAGTGGAGCAACGGTCATCGACATGCCCACGGCGAAGAGAAGCACGCCCGGCAAGACCTCGGTGAAGTAGTTCACCGTCTCTCCCATCCCCAAGAACGTGATGTAGCCGCTGGCACCCAAGAGCGGCCCGAGCGTCATGAACCAGCGAGGCCCATACCGGCCGCTGAGCCGCCCAAAGTAGGAAGAAAGCAGGATGATGCCGATCGACGATGGCAAGAAGGCCAGCGCCGCAAAAGTGGCCGAGTAGCCCGCCACTTCTTGCAGGTAGATGACGACGATGAAACCGCCGAGCGCCAGCCCACCGTAAATGAACATCGTGGCGATATTGCCCATACTGAAATTGCGGTGGCGGAACAGCTCGAGAGGCAACATGGGCTGCGGCGCCCTGCTCTGCCAGAACACGAAAGCGACAAGGCTCAGGATGCCGACCACGAGAGGTACGAACACGACGGGGCTCCCCCAGCCGTAGTTCCCTTGCTCGATGAGCGCGAAGACGGGGCCGCCGAGACCGACGATTCCCAACACTGCACCCAGGTAATCGATGCGGGTATTGGCCTTACGTTCGTCTTTGTGACCGAGCAACACGATCATCCAGAGGGTGACGGCAATCGGGATTACATTGATCGCGAAGACAAGGCGCCAGCTCAGAAGGTCGACGAAGAGTCCACCGAGAACGGGCCCGACGAGAAAGGCGGCGCTCGTCCACGCGGTCCATTGGCCAATCGCGTGCGCCTGAGCAGCACCCCGGAACGACGACATGATGAGCGCCAGCGAACTCGGAACTAACAAGGCTCCAGCCACCCCTTGCAGTCCACGGAACGCAATCAGAAATTCTGCCGTCGGCGCGACCGCGATCAACAGCGACGCCACCCCAAATCCGATAAGCCCGACGCGCACAATCACGATGCGGCCGAAAACGTCGGAGAGTGACCCCGCCAACAGAATGAGCGAACCGAGCGTAATGAGATACGCATCGACAACCCACTGCTGCGTGCTCAGCCCACCGCCCAACTCAGCACTGATCGCCGGAAGGGCAACGTTAATGACAGAGCCGTCGAGAAACGCTACAAAGGACGCGAGAATCGCGACAACGAGAACGAAACGCTGATTGCGGAGCATAGAAGAATTCAACACCGATCTGGGCGCGAATATGCCGAGCCGCGGCTAATCAAGGCGAGTGAATCCCGTCACGCGAACCACAGCAATACCCTCAACGGCAGATTCGGCGAGGTCAACCGTCGCCGTAATCGCCCAGTCGTGGTTGCCCGCGGGGTCTTCAATGATCTGACGCACGTGCCACTGGCCCGGCTCCTCGGTGATGGCGATCATGGCGGGGCCGCGCGCGTCGCCCGCCACCGAGAGGGTGTCGTGCTCGTCGAAGTAGCGGTCGAGTGCCTGACCCCAGGCCTCCTCATCGAAGCCGGCTGCGGCATCCAGCTCGCCAAGAGCGACCGCATCGTCGCGGGCCGCCAGCTGCACACGGCGGAACATTTCGTTGCGCACGAGCACCCGGAAGGCCCGACCATTCGTGACAACGGATGCCGGGGTCGGCGGCAGCACGGGCTCGCCGCTGGTGGCGGAGTCGACCCCCGCTGTCATGGCTTCCCACTCGTCGATGAGGCTCGAGTCGACCTGGCGCACCAGTTCGCCGAGCCACTCGATGAGGTCGAGAAGTTCGTCGGTTTTGGCGTCATCCGGAATCGTTTGACGTGTTGCTCGGTAGGCATCGGACAGGTAGCGCAGCACCAGACCTTCGCTGCGCGCAAGACCGTAGAAGCCAACAAAGTCGGCGAAGGTCATGGCTCGTTCGTAGAGGTCGCGCACGACAGTCTTGGGACTGAGTTCGAAGTCGCCGATCCAGGGCTGGCTCGCGCTGTACATGTCGAACGCCGCCGTGAGCAACTCTTCGAGCGGCTTGGGCCAGGTGACTTCTTCGAGCAGTTCCATGCGCTGGTCATACTCGATGCCTTCGGCCTTCATCGCCGCGACGGCTTCACCCCGGGCCATGAACTGCTGCTGCGACAGAATCGGTCGCGGGTTATCGAGCGTTGCTTCGAGTACCGAAATCATGTCCAGCGCATACGTGGGTGATTCCTTGTCGAGCAGGTCGAAGGATGCCACGGCAAACGGCGAGAGGGGTTGGTTGAGAGCGAAGTTCGCCTGCAGGTCGACGGTCAGTCGAATCTCAATACGTTCGTCGAAGCTCTCGACTTCTTCGCCATCCACGATCATGGTGTCGGAGACGCGGTGTTCTTCGACAATCTCGGCGGTGCGCAGGGTGCGGTAGATCGCCAGCGCCTGCTTCGCCAGTTCACGTTGCTTGGTGCGGGGTTCGTGGTTGTCTTCCACGAGAGTGCGCACGTTCGAGAACACATCTCCCCCGCGGGCGATCACGTTAAGGATCATGGCGTGATTCATGCGCATGTTACTCGTGAGCTGCTCTGGCTCGGCCGCGATCATGCGGTTGAAGCTCGCTTCGCTCCAGGTCACGAACCCGTCGGGAGCCTTCTTACGCACGAGCTTGCGCAGCTTCTTGGGGTCGTCCCCCGCTTTGGCCACCATCTTGGCGTTGTCAGATTCGTGTTCGGGCGCTTGAGCGACCACTGTTCCGGCGGTGTCGAAGCCGGCACGGCCCGCTCGGCCCGCGATCTGGTGGAATTCGCGCGCGGTGAGCTGGCGCATCCGAGTTCCGTCGTACTTCGTGAGCTGGGTGAGCAGAACAGTGCGGATGGGCACGTTGATGCCGACACCCAGAGTGTCGGTTCCGCAAATGACGCGCAGCAGTCCGCGCTGAGCCAGTTGTTCGACGAGGCGACGGTATTTGGGCAGCATGCCCGCGTGGTGCACACCGATGCCCGAGCGGATGAGGCGTGACAGCGTCTTACCGAACACCGTCGTGAAGCGGAAGTCACCAATGGCATCAGCGATCTCGTCGCGTTGCTCGCGCGTCACGACCTTGAGGCTCGTCATCGCTTGGGCACGCTCCAACGCAGCGGCCTGCGAGAAATGAACAATGTAGATCGGGGCTTGGCCCGTCGAGAGAAGATCTTCGACCGTCTCGTGAATCGGGGTGAGCGCCCACGAGTAGTGCAGAGGAACGGGGCGTTCCACACCCGTGATGAGGCTCGTCTCGCGGCCCGTGCGGCGGCTGAGGTCATCCGCCAACGGCTGCATGTCGCCGAGCGTGGCCGACATCAACACGAACTGCACCTTCGGCAAGATCAGCAGCGGCACCTGCCACGCCCAGCCGCGATCGGGGTCGGCATAGAAATGGAACTCATCCATCACTACCTGGTCGACCCGGGCATCCGCGCCTTCACGCAGCGCAAGGTTGGCGAGGATCTCTGCCGTGCAACAGATGATGGGCGCATCCGCGTTGACGGATGAATCGCCGGTGACCATGCCGACGTTTTCGGCACCGAAGACCTCGACGAGCGCGAAGAACTTCTCACTCACCAGCGCCTTGATCGGGGCCGTGTAAAACGTGCGTTGGCCCTGGGCCAGCGCGATGGCGTGCGCGGCAATAGCGACGAGAGACTTGCCCGTGCCCGTGGGGGTTGAGAGGATCACGTTCGCGCCCGAGACGAGTTCGATGACGGCTTCATCTTGCGCGGGATAGAGAGTCAACCCGCGATCGGATGCCCACCCGACGAAAGCGTCATAGGTTGCGTCTGCGTCAAAGGGCGTCGGAAGCGCATCCAGAAGTGAGGCCATTGTTCCACCGTAGCCGGGTCAGCAACCCTCTGAGCACGCTAGCTGAGCGCGAGCATCACCGAAGCGACGAGGGCGAGCAGCATTCCGAGAAGCTGAATACGGCTGACCTTCTCGTGCAGCGTGAAGCGTGCGAGCACAATCGTGGCGAGCGGATACAGGCTCACGAGCACTGAAACAACCGCCAAGCTTCCCGCCTGAAGCGCAAAAAGAATGAACGCATTGGATGCCCCAACGAGCACACCACCGGCGGCGGCAAGAATGCGCGCCCGGCTCACACTCACGACGGGCCCGCCCTCGGGCTGGTGATCGAACTGGGCGAAGAAGCCGCGCAGCGGAGCACTCACCCGGGTGAAGGCAAGCAGCAGGAGCATCACGGCGAGTCCCACCAGAATCTCGACGACCACGGTGGCGAGTCCCGCGGATTCTGGCGCATGGTCAAGAGCGATGAGGGCACCACCGAGACTGACCCCGGACACAATGCTGACCACGACGGTGCGGGGGCGAACCCGCGCAGCAGAATCTGAGCGAGTGACCGACACCAACAGAGCACTGACGAGCGCGAGCACTATGGCGATCCACGCTTGCGCCGGGAGTTGTTCGCCCGCAATAACCGCAAACGCGACCGGCACCACCGCACCTACAACCGCGATCAATGGCGCGACCAAGCTCATCGGGCCATCCGCGAGGGCAGCGTAGAAGGTGAGCAACCCCACGATGGCGGCCACGCCGGAGACTCCGCCCCAGAGCAGGGCACCCGGTTCGAAGCTCACGGGAACGAAGAGCATCGCAATCAGGAGAGAGACGGTGGCGAAGACGTGGATGATCGTGGTTGCGGGCACCACCCGCAAGCGTCGAGTGCTCAAGCCTCCGAAGAAGTCTGAGACACCGTAAAACACGGAGCCGGCGAGGGCGAGCACGACGCTGAGGATCATTCCGCCAGCATACGGCTCGTACGCTCCCGTACGAGCCAAACGTGGCTGCCGGCGCGGGTAGAATTGGGTGTGCTTAATTCCAGCGATCTCCCCGAACATGACCCCGCCGTTGTGGATCCGGGTGAGCTTGAAACCACGCTCAAGGTGCTCAGCCAGATGGCCGGCATGGACGAGGAGCACCCCGACTTCGTGACGGTGCGCCGCGCTACCGCCGCCATGTTCAAGGCCGTCAAGAAGGAGCGTCGTCTTGAGAAGCGCGCCGCGATCGCCGATGCCGACCGCGAGGTGATTGCGGCAACAGCCACGGGCGCTGCCGACCGCATCGATGACGAGACTCGCGGCATCCCGATTTCAACGAATACTGAAGCGCCGACGGCGGGCGAGCTGATCAAGGCGCGCCCCTGCTACATCTGCAAGCAGCCGTATACGACCGTTGACTCGTTTTACCACCAGCTCTGCCCGAGCTGTGCAGCGTTTAACCACGCCAAGCGTGACGCCCGCACCGATCTCACGGGCAAGCGTGCCCTGCTCACGGGTGGCCGCGCCAAGATCGGCATGTACATCGCGTTGCGTTTGCTGCGGGATGGCGCGCACACGACGATCACGACCCGCTTTCCGCGGGATGCCGTTCGTCGTTTTTCGAGCTTGCCCGATTCAGCAGACTGGCTGCACCGGCTCCGTGTTGTCGGAATCGACCTCCGCGATCCCGCTCAAGTGATCGGGCTCACCGAGTCGGTTGCGGCCCAGGGCCCGCTCGACATTCTCATCAACAATGCGACTCAGACGGTGCGCCGCTCCCCCGGTGCCTACCAGCCGCTCGTCGACGGCGAACTGGCACCGCTGCCCGATGGCCCGTTGCCCGAGCTCACGACCTTTGGTCACACGAACGACCCGCATCCGCAGGCGCTCGCGCAGTCCGTGTCGGCTCACCCGATTTTGGCTGCAGCAGCGACGCGGGCGGAAGAACTTACCGAGCAAGCGATGACCGCTGGCTCGAGTTCGCTTGAGCGCCTCGCTGCGGGCACGGCGATTGATGCTGGCGGGCTCGTTCCCGACCTCGACTCGATCAACTCGTGGACCCAGCATGTCGACCAGGTTGACCCGCTCGAGATGCTCGAAGTGCAGCTCGCGAACACCACAGCGCCGTTCGTGCTGATCTCAATGCTGCGTCCCTCGATGGCAGCCTCCACTGCTCGACGCAAATACATTGTGAATGTGTCGGCGATGGAAGGCGTGTTCGGTCGCGGTTACAAGGGGCCAGGGCATCCGCACACCAACATGGCGAAGGCAGCCGTGAACATGCTCACCCGCACAAGCTCGCGCGAAATGTTTGAGAGCGACGGCATTCTGATGACGAGCGTCGACACCGGTTGGATTACGGATGAGCGCCCCCACCCGACCAAGGTGCGGTTGGCAGAAGAGGGCTTTCATGCGCCGCTCGACCTCGTCGACGGTGCGGCCCGGGTCTATGACCCGATCGTGCGCGGCGAAGACGGCGAAGATCTCTTTGGCATCTTCTTGAAGGACTACGACAAGAGCTCATGGTGACCCCTGCCGAGTTTCTGAAGGCGACCGCGAGCGGTACGCGGGTTGTCGTGCGTCATCTGATTGAGGATGGCCGCGCCACTGACTCCCTCGGCTACTTTCATCTCGCCGACGACACCCACTGCGTGGTTGCGACCAATCGCGGTCTCGAGACGATTGAATTGGCGAAAGTAATCGCCGCCAAAGAGATCCCGCCACCCCCGGCACCCCGCCCCCGGACAGGGTCTCCCGAATAGTAGGGGATCAGCGTAATGAGGCGTAGGATTCTCGCTGGACTATTGGCCACTAGTGAATTGGTAAGTTGGAACCGTGGGCGTAAGAATCGAACGAATTGACCTTCCCGGTTTTGGCGTGCGTAATGACGTCATCACCACGTCAGGATGCCGCGTCAGCGTGGTTTCGCTGCGATCAGGAGAACGCGATCTCGCTTTCTTCAACGCGGATGACCCTGACTCGAACGCGGCGTCAATCTCGTTGAGCGATGATGAAGCATCCGCCATCGCCGAAGTTCTCGGGTCGTCGCTCACGCTCAGCCGCCTGTCTGCGCTCGGCGAGAAGGCCGAGGGGCTCTTCACCGAAGAGATCTCGCTGCCCAATGGCTCCGGCTTCGTCGGCCACCCCATGGGCGCCATGAAAGCCCGCACCCTCACGAGTGCCTCCATCGTTGCCATCGTGCGTGGCAGCGATGTTGTCGCGTCGCCCGGCCCCGAGGTCGTGTTCGAGTCTGGTGACGTCATCGTTGCTGTCGGTACTCGCAAGGGTCTCGACGCCCTCGGCAAGCTCATCAATAACGGCCCCAGCTAAGAGCTGCGTATGCATGAGACGACGCAGCTACTCATCGAGGTTGGCGCTCTCCTGCTCGTGCTCAGTGTGCTCGGCAGAGTTGCCGCACGCTTTGGGTTTTCGGCGATCCCTCTTTACCTTCTCGCCGGTCTCGCCGTCGGTGAGGGTGGTCTCCTTCCGTTGCAAGCCAGCGAAGAATTCTTCGAAGTCGGATCACAAATTGGCGTGATTCTGCTGCTCGCCATGCTCGGCCTTGAATACTCAGCCGAAGAACTCATGTCGAACCTCAAGACCTCGCGGCTTTCGGGAATTCTGGATGGCGTCTTCAACGCTATTCCCGGTGCCCTGTTTGCGATTCTGTTGGGCTGGGAACCGGCCGCCGTTGTTGCTCTCGCCGGAGTGACCTGGGTGTCATCATCCGGAGTTATCGCCAAAGTCGTACGCGATCTTGGGCGTCTCGGTAACCGCGAGACGCCGGTAATTCTGTCGATCCTGGTGATGGAAGACCTCGCCATGGCCTTCTACCTGCCGGTGCTTTCGGCTCTTGTCATCGGCGCTGGTCTCATGCAGGGTGCCATCACGGTGGCGATCGCTGTTGCTGTTGTCGTCACCATCCTCTACGTAGCGCTGCGCCACGGACGCTTCCTGTCGCGGCTGCTCCCCGACAAGAATGCGGAAGCACTCCTGCTCGGCGTTGTCGGGCTCACGATGCTCGTCGCCGGCCTCGCCGAAGGAGTGAACGTTTCAGCGGCGGTTGGTGCATTCCTCGTGGGCATCGCCATCTCCGGACCTGTCGCGCACCAGTCTGCCCAGCTCATCACTCCCCTGCGCGACCTGTTTGCCGCCGTCTTCTTCGTGTTCTTTGGGATCTCCACATCACCAGCAGACATCATCCCGGTGCTGCTTCCCGCGTTCGCCCTCGCCGTGCTCACCATCGGCACAAAAGCGTTCTCGGGCTACCGGGCCGCGAAGCGCGCCGGAATTGCGGCGCCCGGTCGCTGGCGCACCGGATTGGCCCTCACGCCGCGTGGAGAGTTCTCCATCGTGATCGCGGGGCTCGCGGTCGGTGCCGGCATCGAACCGATGCTCGCCCCTCTCGCCACCGCCTACGTGCTCATGACAATCATCGCCGGGCCCCTGCTCGCTCGCATTCCCGACACCGCGTGGTTCAAGGCCCGCGTGCGCAAGCCAGCCGCTTCGGCGCCCACGACGCCGGTAGCGACCGCCTAATTCCCATTTACCGGCTCGCTTTAGTTCGTAGCTATGAGAATCAGAATTCTGTCACGACAATAATCAGAAACGGATAGATGATTAACCCGACCATCACGATCACTCCCGGAATAGAAACGCTTCCAATGAGGCGACGACCACCTGACGCAACGCTGCGCGGGCGCAACGACTCCTGGCGTGGATCCCGGTAGCGCTTCGTCTGACTGATGGCCTTCGCGGCAACCACATCGACGATCGCTAAGAGCTGTCGATGCAGTTCCGGCTTCCTCAAATCGAATTCTTCGGAAGGGTAGACGAACAGCCAGTTGTCGACAATCTCGACATCGAAACTTGCGGACTGGTCGATGAGAAGCGCCATCAGGTCCGGCGTGAAAATATAGAGGGCGTCTCGCTCGTATCCGACTGGACAATATAGCGTGAAGTACTTATCGAAGTCACCCTCGAGACTCAAAATTTGATCTTTGGCTAGAGGGCGAAGCGCGCTAAACATGATGAGGGAGTTGTTCCGACGGGCGTCAAGCACTATGTGAGGCAGTGAAGTCTCGAGCTTGATGGCCAGGTAACCACCGCCACTGCTGCTGCTTTTATGAGAGCTTTGCGCGTCGAGCCGGGTCATGTTGCCGTATTCGAACGACTCTCCCTGGCTGGGGCGCAAATACTCCCTCAGCGTTACCGAAATACCTCCGCCGAATCGCAGCCCAGGACGGAGTGGATCGCTGCCAGCGACATCGAAGATAAGCCCGTTCGCCGATGCAAACCGGCGCAGGCGGTACCGCTTCGCGTCAGTTAACCCTTCGATCAGGACGTTGCGAAACGCCATTAGTGCGCGCACGTACCCAAAGGCTAAGAGCGCGATGATCGGTCCTAAAACTACGAATGGCCGCCAGCTCAGAGTTTCCCATTGCGATTCGCCCGCTACGAACAGGACGGCCATCCCTACGAAAAATGCCGACAGAAGCACTACCAGAACGCCGACGAGGGCCGCAACCACACCCCAGGCGCCGCGATCGAATTTATGAGATTCCGGCGCCTCAGCGGTGGATCTCTTGAGGTCTGCTCGATCGATCCGCTCTGTCAACGCGATGTAGTCGATCGTCTGCCCCATGCCATAAGAGTAGCGGTCGAGACTCAACTAATCGCGCTGAAGGGATTACTCCGCACTCGGAGCGGCTTGGCCTTCCAAGTCGGAGAACTTCTCGGCCATTGTCGGGTTGCCCTTGGTCAGCTTCTTGATAGTTACGTCTTGAGCCTTGTCGTTGGCAAGCCGCAGGTTGCGGTTGGTACCGAGCAGAGCATCCTTGGTCTTCTGCAAGTGATCAATCGACTTGTCGATCTCATCGATTGCGGTCTGGAACTTGCGGGATGCCAGATCAAAGTTGCGCGCGAAGCCTGACTTGAAGGAGTCCAACTCTTCCTCGAAGTTCGTCACGTCGATGCTCTGCGCTTTCACCAACGCAAGTTCGTTCTTGTAGGTGAGCGAGTTGAGCGCCGCGTTGCGCAGCACCGTGATGATCGGGATGAAGAACTGAGGGCGAACGACGTACATCTTCGGGTAGCGGTGCGAAACATCCACGATGCCCGAGTTGTAGAGCTCACTCTCGGGCTCAAGCAACGAGACCAGCACCGCGTACTCACAGCCCTTTTCGTTGCGATCCTTGTCGAGTTCTTTCAAGAAGTCTTCGTTGCGTTTCTTGGTCGCGGTCGTGTCGGCTTCGTTCTTCATCTCGAACATGATCGAGACGATCTCGGTGCCCGACTCATCCGCCTCTTTGAAGATGTAGTCGCCTTTGCTGCCACTGCGAGCGTCATTGTCTTTCTCGAAGTACGCGCGCGGGAAGGCTGTGGCGCGAATCTGGTTGAACGTGGTCTCACAGTGGATCTCGAGCGTCTCACCGATCATCTTGGTCGAGAGGCGCGCCTTCATATCGCGCAGTCGCTCAATCGCATCGTCGCGATCCTTGATCTGCGTCTCGTACTTGTCTTTCATCGACGTCTCGGCGAGCTTCTTCTCCAGCTCCACCCGCTCGAGGGTGCCCTTGAGCCCGTCGCGCTCCTTCTCCACGGCGCTTACCGCGGCAGAAAGCGCCAGTTGCTGCTCCGAGCCCGCTGCCTGAAGCTTCGACTTCAGCAACTGAATTTCGGCTTCCTTCTCGGCTGTCGCCTTCTGCAGCTCATTGACCCGCTTGGCCTCGGCGAGATCGGTCGCAGCCTGGCGCTCTCGCTGAGTCTTCTCAAGCTCATTCGCGAGAGAATCGCGCTCGGTCTGCACAGCACTCAATGCTTCAGACACCGCGAGCTTCTGGGCAACAGCGCCCGCATCGAGCTGTGCCTTCAGCTCCTGAATGGCAGCATCCTTCTTCGATGCCTCCGCCTGCAACTCGCGCGCGACCTTCGCCTCGGCTAGCTCAATCTCGGCCTTCTTCGTTGCCTCGGCCGATTCCAGTCGCTCGTGCAGTTCACTCTCGAACTCGCGGTCGCGAATCTGCTTCACGATGTCGGCATAGCCTGCCTCATCTATCGTGAACGCTTTGCCACAGTGAGGGCAGGTAACTTCGTGCATCGGCGCGTAATCCATTCGTCTCAACGTTCAAATGGATGCACGCCGGCTGCGGTTACTTCGCGCGACGCTCTCCAGATCGTTCTCGCTCAGGCTAGCGGCTGCGCGGATGCCGTGGGAGTTGCCGCACTGCATCAAGCGCCGGGCGGGAACAAAAAAGCCCCGCAATCTTTACGATTGCGGGGCTAGATGGTGGATCCAAGGGGATTCGAACCCCTGACCCCCTGCATGCCATGCAGGTGCGCTACCGGGCTGCGCCATGGACCCATCTGTTTTGTTTTGTTTCGAAAACGCAACTTGTCAAGATTACTACACGCTTGGCGCATCCAGAACCATCTGAGCGATTCCCAGCCAATTGTCTCTGAAAATTGTGGGGAAAGAGTGGAGGGCGGCCAGCATCCCGATGGATGCTGGCCGCCCTTCTCACCATGAAGTGCCGCTTACGCTAGGCGCATTTGGTTTCTGGCTAGGAAACAGGAATAACGAGTCCGTTGTAGAAGTCGTTGATGTAGGCCTTCGTTTCGTCCGAGGTCAGCAGCTCGTAGAGCGTGGTGACGCGAGGGTCGCTCGTGAGCTCATCGCGGGTGGCGAGCACGTTGTAGTACACGCTCGAGGTGCCCTCGGTGACCAGCTGCAGGTCACCTGAGAGGCCAGCAGCGCCGGCGTAGTTGAAGTTCACGATCGCCGCGTCCTGGTCATCGAGAGCCGACGGCAGGCTTGCTGCGTCAATCTCGATGAAGTTGTAGTCGTTGGGGTTCGCGGTGATGTCCGACACGGTCGACGGGGCATCCGTGGTCTCAATGAGTCCGGCTTCCGCAAGCAACAGAAGCGCACGGCCCTCGTTGCTGGCATCGTTCGGCAGGGCGATCTTGGCGCCATCCGGCAGATCAGCGAGCTCGTCAACGGTCTTCGAGTACAGCGCCAGCGGCGGGAGGTACACCTGGCCAACAACGGCGAGGGTGTCACCCGTGTTCTCGTTGTACAGGTCGAGGAACGGTGCGTGCTGGAACAGGTTGACGTCGAGGCTGCCCTCGCTCAGCGCAGGGTTGGGCGTGGTGTAGTCGGTGAACTCAACGATGTCGAGTTCAAGGCCAGCAGCCTCAGCCTGTCCGCTGTCGATAACGAACTGAACGATCTCGCCAGCCGGTGTCGCCGTGGCGCCGACGGTCAATGAACCGAGAGTGCCATCAGTCGGAGCGGCCTCTTCGGCGGGAGCCGAGCATCCGGCCAGAGTGAGAGCGAGCACGCCAGCGGCGGCAACGGTCGAGAGTGAGAAGAATTTGGAGCGTGACATTACTAATCCTTTGGTGAAGGGTCAAACAGATGGGATGAAAGAGAACTACGTGGGGGTAAGCCGCCGACCGCGTCAGCGGTGAGACATTCGGTTGGCCAGGCGCGCGCCGACCACTTGAACGATCTGCACAATCGCCACCAACACGATGATGACCGCCACAATGTGGATGACGCTGTAGCGCTGGTGACCGTAGCGAATAGCAACATCACCCAGACCTCCACCACCAATCGCGCCCACAATGGCGGAGTAGTTCACAATCGACACCACTGTCGTCGTAAAGCCACGGATGAGGCCGGGAACAGCCTCAGGAATGATTACCTTCAATACCAGCTGCCAGCGAGTCGCTCCCAGCGAATGGCCCGCTTCAACGAGCCCTTCGTTTACTTCGCGCAACGAGATTTCGACGATGCGGGCGTAGAACGGGATCGCCGCCACGGTCAGCGGCACAATCGCGGCCGTAACACCAAACGCCGAGCCGAGAAGAAGCCGGGTGAAAGGAATGAGCGCGATCATCAAAATGATGAACGGGATGGAGCGCCCCAGGTTCACGACCGTCTGGGTGACCGCGTTAATGATGCGGCCGGCGACAATGCTGCCGAACGGACGCTCGAGGATGCCGCCGCGGTCGGTGACGACCAGAAGCGTTCCGAGCGCCAGCCCGATCACGAGTGTGATGAGCATCGTGACGCCCACTTGGTACAGGGTCTCCCCCGTTGCTTTCAGGAGCGTTTCGAACAGCTGCGACCAGAAGCCGGGAGCAGTGGAATCAATCATCGTCCGCTCCTCACAATCTCAACAACGAGGCCCTGAGCGCGCAGGTCATCAATCGCAGCAGTGTGCTGCTCGATGGTGCCGGGTAGTTCAAGGCGCGTGCGACCCGACTGTGCGCCTCCGATAGTTTCCATCGCAGCGCCGAGCAGACCAACATCGAGGTGATGGGTTCTAGCCAGCTGGGCCACGACAGGGCGCTCAGAAGACAGGCCCACGAACGTGACGTCGATAACGGTGGAGGTTCCTTCGGGCAATTCACCAAGCGGAAAGAGCCCACGAGCCAGCTGCGAGCCCGGTTGGCTCAGCAAATCGACCAAACGGCCATGTTCGAGAATGCGGCCACCGCTCATGAGTGCTGCAGAATCGCAGATGCTTTTGACAACATCCATCTCATGCGTGATGAGCAGAATGGTGAGCCCCAGCTCTTTGTTGAGGCTGCGCAGCAACTGCAGGATCGAGTCGGTGGTTTCGGGGTCGAGTGCGCTGGTCGCTTCATCGCTGAGCAACACCCGGGGGCGGGATGCCAACGCCCGGGCGATACCGACGCGCTGCTTCTGACCGCCCGAGAGCTGAGCCGGGTACTGCTGAGCTTTGTGCTCAAGGCCAACAAGTTCGAGGATCTCATTGGTGCGTGCGGTGCGCTGACGACGCTCAACGCCCACAATTTCAAGAGCGAGTTCAACGTTTCCGCGAACGGTGCGGCTATCGAGCAGGTTGAACTGCTGGAAGACCATGCCGATCTCGCGACGGGCCTGAAGCAGTTCGCGGTCGCTGAGCGCGGTGAGTTCGCGGTCAGCAACGGTGACCGTTCCCGAGTCGGGACGCTCAAGAAGATTGACCGTCCGGATGAGCGTGCTCTTGCCCGCACCGCTCTGGCCGATAACTCCGAAGATCTCGCCGCTCGCGACGGAGAGACTCACGTCATCGAGGGCGCGAACTGGATTCGCGGCATCACCAAAGGTCTTGGTGACGGAAGATAGCGTAATCATGAAACCCCAGTGGGAGAAGGTGACTGGTGAAAGTCGCCCCGGGGTCGAACTGCCCGGCTAAAACAAGCAAACCAGCACGGTGCAACCCACACAAATTGGGTTACGAAGTGTGAAGTTTGTTACTCCGAATCAGCATCAGCGTCTGTTGCCACAGGCGTGATGGTGATCGGGATGACGGGGCAGTCGCTCCAAAGGCGCTCGAGCGAGTAGTAGAGGCGGTCTTCCTCATGGAAGATGTGCGCAACGACGTGGCCGAAGTCGAGCAGGATCCAGCGACCCTCAGCACGGCCTTCGCGACGCAATGGCTTAGCGCCAGCGGCGATCATCTTCTCTTCGATCTCGGAGGCGATCGACTGAACGTTACGTTCGTTGCGACCGGTCGCGAGGAAGAAAATATCGGCATACGGCATGGGACCGGTGACGTCGAGCGCAACCATATCCGTCGCCTGCTTGGCGTCGGCGGCATTCGCGACGATGGAAAGTAGCTCGTTGGCACGAGGAGAAGCAGTCACAGGATCCTTAATCGGAAAAAAGCTGAAGGCAAAGAGTTAAACCTACAACATGTTGAAGGCGAAGGCCGCCACGAGCAGCCCCGCCACGACAACAGCCATCGACGCTGCTGAGATGAGCAGTACCGTCAAAGCACGCGTGCCCTTGGGTTTCTGCGTCTGCGTAACGGACTGGTTGGAGAAGGTGCTGACGGCCTTGACCGCGCGCACGGGCGCCGAATCAGTCGACACCATGTCGCTGTCGTTGAGATCCAGGAGAGAGTCAATGTCGCCCTTGTCGAAGCGGTCAGAAACACCGCTCGCCGAGAGAGTGCTCGGGAGGTCGATTGAGCCGGTGAGCATCGCTTCGCCACTCGAGGTCAGCGGACCACGGATGTCGGTAGCAAACGGAATCGCTGGCAAGACAAGAGCGTTGGTTGCGCTGCTTCCGCTGCCAATGGTGCGCGTGACGATCGCGTTGTTCGTCTCGTCGTCAGCCTTTGCTTGGCTGGACCAGTGTCCGATCGAAATACCGGAGGCTGCAATAACTGGCGCCGCAGCGGGAGCTGCCGAAGCTTGTGCGGCAGGAGCTTGAGCAGCAGGAGCAGTCGTGGGCTTCGCAACGGGAGCGATGGGGGGCTTCGTCGTCGCCACTGGTGCCGCTATGTCGCCGTCAAGACGTTTGCGCGCGAGCTCATCAAACTCTGCTCGGGCATTGCTCAATGTGGTCTGAGTCGAACCGGTCGTGGTCGACGACGCTTGCGGCTTCGTAGCCGCTGGCGCTGCGTCGAACCCGAGAAGGCCTTCAACGGTGGGACGCGTCGACTGTTCAGGCTTCGCAGTCGTGGCAGTCGAGTCAGACTTCGCACCTTGTTCGGGCGTGGCAGCCGGCATCACCTTGGTGACGGGGTCAGCCGCAACGCTCGCGCTCGGTACGGCAGCACCGCTGGGTGCAGGAAGATCTGCGAGCGGAGACCGTGGAGCTGCGGGAGTTGGCGCGCCCTTGGCTGAACCGTCGGGGTTGGCCAAGAGCGACTCGAACGCGCTGAGCGCATCCGTGGGAGCCGCAGCGGCCGCGGCCGCTTCTGGAACAACAGCAAGAGGGTCCACCAGTGCTGGCGGCTCAATGTAGACCTGAGCATCAGGCGTGAACGAGAGTTCGTCGGCTGTTCTGGCCGGCTTTGACTCAGCGACGGCAGCAGCGGATGCGGCAGCAGCGAGATCGGCAAGGCTAGGACGTGCTGCGGCAGCTGGTGCCGCGTCTGAAGCCGGCGCCGAAACAGTAGGAGCAATCGGCGGAGTCGAGGCAGCAGGCGCAGGCGCCGACTGAGTAGGTGCAGCAGGTGCAGCAGGTGCAGCAGCAGCTTGTGTCGGCGCGGCCTGAGCCGGTGAAACAACGGGAGCAGCAGTCGTGTCGTTGGCGGCTTCTTCGCGAGCACGCAGTTCGCGCAACTCACGGCGCGTCAACTGGCTCACGTCGGCAGCGGCGGAAGCTGCGGGTGCCGCGGGTGCCGCGGCAGGAACAGAAGGCGCAGGCGGTGCTAGAGCGGAATTGTTCTGGCCGCTGACGGCGGGCGGCGGCGCATTCAGATATGAAGCGGCTGCGGCGGGCTGAGAAGCGGCAGGCGGTGCGACTGGGGCCGAAACCGGGGCTGCCGGCGGCGAGGTGGGTGCACTGCGAGGTGTGTGGCTAACGTCAGAAGTGTCGGTGTCGTCGGCTTGCGACGGGAAGGTGGTGAATCCTTCAACTGTGGGCTGCTCGTCGGACGAGTGTGTGCGCTCACTCTGACGCGCCGCACGTCGCGACTGCGGCGGCGGATCGTGAAAAGTGGTCATTAAATACTCCGATATAGGTGGTGCTTGGCGATGTACTGAACGACACCATCCGGAACCAGATACCAGACCGGGTAACCCCGACTGACCCTGTTTCGGCAATCGGTAGATGAGATCGCAAGCGCCGGCACTTCTAACGAGCTTACGCCCTGCTCAGGCAATCCACTAATGGTTAAGGCGTGTCCTGGCCGTGAAACTGCTATGAAATGGGCGAGTGTCCAGACCTCGTCAACGTCCTTCCATTCCATGATTTGAGCCACGGCATCCGCGCCCGTAATGAAGAAAAGGTCGGCGTCAGGATAGGTCTTGCGCATGTCGCGCAGGGTGTCGATCGTGTAGGTCGCACCTTCACGCTCGAGATCAACCCTGCTGACGTTGAAGCCGGGGTTCGCCGCGGTCGCGATGACCGTCATAAGGTAGCGGTGCTCCCCCGACGTTACGGTGTCCTTCATCCATGGCTTACCCGTGGGAACAAACACAACCTGATCGAGGTCGAATTGAAGCTGAGCTTCGCTGGCCGCAACAAGGTGGCCGTTGTGGATGGGATCGAAGGTTCCACCCATGATGCCGACGCGTTCGCGCCGTGGCGCCGTCTCGGCGGTCACAAAAAGGCCTTAGTGGCCTGCGCCGTGAGCGTCGCCAGCCTTTGCCGGCTTAGCCACATGACGGTTCGCAACATCACGGAAGCTCCACGTGACGAAACCGAGGGTGGTCAACACGACCGCTGCAATGAGCGGGAAAGCAAGAGCAGGCAGCACGAGAGGCGCAAGCTCTTCGCTCGACGCAAGAACGTTCAGAAAAATCGACATCAGATCTCCATTCACAAAACCACTAACAGTCTAGCCGCGGACTTGACCGCTGCCGCGCACAACCCACTTGGTGCTCGTAAGTTCCGGCAACCCCATGGGGCCTCTCGCGTGCAGCTTCTGGGTCGAGATGCCCACTTCGGCACCGAAACCAAACTCCGCACCGTCGGTAAAGCGGGTGGAGGCATTGACCATGACCACGGCGGAGTCCACTTCTGCAAGGAAACGATCCGCATTCGCGAGATCATTCGTGATGATCGATTCCGTGTGCTTCGTGGAATAGGTATCGATGTGTTTGATCGCTGCATCGAGGTCGGCGACGACCCGCACCGCGACATCCAAACTCAAGTGCTCGACCGACCACGCGTCGACGTCGGCGATCTCTGCCGACGGGAACAGCTCGCGAGTGCGCTCATCAGCATGAATCGTGACGCCCGCCTCGGCCAATCGCGCCAGCACTGCGGGAATCAATCGTTCGGCTGCACGCTCGTGAACAAGCAGCGTCTCGAGAGCGTTGCACACGCTCGGGCGTTGAACCTTCGCGTTGTGCACGATCTCAACCGCGGTGGTCTCGTCGGCAGACTCATCCAAGAAAATGTGAACGATTCCCGCTCCGGTCTCGATCACGGGAACTGTCGACTCAGTAACGACGGCCTGGATCAGCTGAGCGCTTCCGCGCGGAATCAGCACATCGACAAAGCCACGGGCTTGCATCAACGCTTTAGCCCCCTCACGACCAAATTCGTCGACGGTCTGGACGGATGCCGGGTCGATGCCGACGCTCGACAACGCAGACTGAATAACCTCTACGAGCACGCGGTTGGAGTCTTCGGCAGCCGAACCACCCCGAAGGAGCACAGCATTACCGCTCTTGAGCGCGAGGGCAGCGATATCGATCGTGACATTGGGCCGAGCTTCGTAGATCGCCCCAATGACGCCAAAAGGCACGCGCGTTTGCGCCACCGAGAGCCCGTTGGGCAGTACTGAGCCGCGCACAACGGTGCCGACCGGATCAGCAAGTTCAACGATTTCGAGCACTGCTGCAGAGAGCTGCGCGATTCGTTCCGGCGTCAACCGAAGTCGGTCTTGGAGCCCCACGGTCATGCCGCTGCTGCGACCACGTTCGAGATCTCGCGCGTTCGCCTCAACAATTCGATCGGCGTGAGCAACCACACCGGCCGCAATGGCTTCGAGCGCGGCATTCTTCTGCACCGTAGTAACGGTCGCCAGAGTGCGCGATGCGGCACGTGCGGCGCGAAGTTTGTCGTCAATAGAGAGCGCGGTTGCTACTGAATCACCCATGATCAGAGTGTAGCGGCGCTCATCCACCCGGCTCGAACGTTACGCGGCGATGACTGCAGCGCGAACTACCGCGGCAGCTACAGAGCGGCGGGGTCTGCCTCGAACCAGGTCCCGATCGACTCCCCCGCCAGAGCGGCAGCGACGCTGCCTGTTTCAGCGAGTAATACCGGGATGCCAGCCGCCGCAGCATGCTTGGCAGCAGCAACCTTTGTTCCCGCGCCTCCGGTTCCGACTCCAGCCGCACCGATGTCGCCAAAAGTGACATCGCTGAGGTCATTCGCGAACGACACCACGTCTATGCGCTCAGCTCCAGGCTCAGACGGCGGCTTTGTGTACAGCGCGTCAATGTCCGACAGCAACACGAGCACATCTGCTCGAACCAACACCGAGACGAGCGCAGCAAGGCGATCGTTGTCACCAAAGCGGATCTCGTGGGTTGCGACAGTGTCGTTCTCGTTCACGATGGGCAGGATCTTCAACCCAAGCAAGCGTTCGAGCGCGCGCTGAGCATTGCTGTGGTGGGTGGGGTTTTCCATGTCCCCCGCCGTCAACAAGATTTGCGCGGCGACAACGCCGTAGCGGTCGAAGCTCTCTTGGTAGCGGTAGATGAGCACGTTTTGGCCCACGGCAGCCGCGGCTTGTTGGGTCGCGAGATCGGTCGGCCGACCATCCAATTTCAAGAAAGGGATGCCGGTGGCGATTGCGCCGGATGATACAAGAATGACTTCAGAACCGGTGGCATGAGCTGACACGAGAGCATCAACTAGAGCACCGATCTGGCCCACGTTGGCACCGCTCACCGACGAAGAGCCGACTTTGACAACGATGCGGCGCGCACGAGGAATCTCGGCGCGCACGGTGGGCTTGTTAGTCACGATCCTCCGGCTCATCGTCACGCTGAATAGCGAAACCTTCATCGTCTTGCCACACGCCAGCTTCGCGCTCGCCCTCAAGCTCCGCACGTGCAGCGGCCTTGGCATCCATGCGCTCAAGGTAGTTGCGGCGGCGGCTGCGGTTGGTCTCGCGGGGGTTGTCGTCGAGTCGCGGGTCAGTACCACGCGGCGCGACAATCAATTCTGCGGCAGACGACAACGTCGGCTCCCAGTCGAAGACAACGCCTCCGCCGGCACCGATGATGACGGTAGAACCGGGAACGGCGCCCGCCTTGAAGAGATCGTCTTCAACGCCGAGGCGTGCGAGACGGTCAGCGAGGTAGCCCACTGCTTCTTCGTTGGTGAAATCTGTCTGGGCAACCCAACGTTCGGGCTTATCGCCCACCACGCGGTAGATGTTGCCGTACGTGCCACCCTCGACCTTGACCGCGAAGTCTTTCGCGTTCACGGCGCGGGGACGCAAGACAATGCGCTCCTTGGCCGGCTCAGAGATGCGGGCTTCACGGTCGGCGAGCACGAGTGCTGCCAAGGCGAAAGAAAGTTCACGGAGACCGTGGCGGGAGACTGCCGAGACTTCAAAGACGCGGTAACCGCGGCCCTCGAGCTCAGCCTTGACCATGTCAGCAAGTTCGTTGCCCTCAGGAACATCGACCTTGTTGAGGGCGATGATCTGTTCGCGCTCGAGGAGAGGCTTCTGCCCCTCGGGAACGGGATACGCCGCAAGCTCACCAAGAATGACATCGAGGTCAGTGATGGGGTCGCGACCGGGCTCCAACGTTGCACAGTCAAGGACGTGCAACAGAGCAGTACAGCGCTCAACGTGGCGCAGGAACTCGAGGCCGAGCCCCTTGCCTTCGCTGGCACCCTCAATAAGACCGGGAACGTCAGCGATCGTGTAGCGGACCTCGCCAGACTCAACCACACCGAGGTTGGGGTGGAGAGTCGTGAAGGGGTAGTCAGCGATCTTGGGCTTAGCCGCGCTCATGGCGGCGATCAGACTCGACTTTCCCGCGGAGGGATAACCGACGAGTGCGACATCAGCAACAGTCTTGAGTTCGAGGTGAATATCGCCCTCAAAGCCAGGCGTGCCGAGCAGCGCGAATCCGGGAGCCTTGCGCTTCGTGGATGACAGCGCGGCGTTGCCGAGTCCGCCCTGACCACCGGGAGCAACGATCAGTCGCATTCCCGGGGCATCCATGTCGATGAGAACTTCGCCTGAAGCATCACGGACCACGGTGCCGACGGGAACAGGAACCAGCAGCTCTGCGCCGGCGGTGCCAGCCTTGTGGTCACCCTGACCGGGCTGACCGTGCTGAGACTTGCGGTGCGGTGAGCGGTGGTAATTAAGAAGTGTTGTTACCTGCGGGTCACTGACGAGAACGATGTCTCCACCGTCACCGCCCTTGCCACCGTCGGGGCCGGCGAGAGGCTTGAACTTCTCGCGCTTGACCGAAACACACCCATTGCCACCATGGCCTGCTAGGAGATGAAGGGTTACCTGGTCGACGAACGATGCCACAATGGTTCCTCCTGTTCTCGTGAGCTAATGACTGGCCTGTAGTGCCATCTTAAATGGCGAGAGCGAGCCGAAGCTCGCTCTTCGCTGTAACGCGTGCCTGCAAGCAGGCTGCGTGGAAATGCCGCGGAAAGTTACGCGGAAACGATGTTGACGACCTTGCGGCCGCCCTTTGCGCCGAACTGAACAGCGCCCGGTGCGAGAGCGAACAGAGTGTCGTCGCCGCCACGGCCGACGTTAACGCCGGGGTGGAAGTGAGTGCCACGCTGGCGAACGATGATTTCGCCGGCGAGAACCTCTTGGCCGCCGAAGCGCTTTACGCCGAGGCGCTGTGCGTTGGAATCGCGGCCGTTACGGGTGGAGCTTGCGCCCTTTTTATGTGCCATCTGTCTAGAAGTCCTTTACGTCCGTCAGCAGTTACTTGATGCTGGTGATCTTGATACGGGTCAGTTCTTGACGGTGACCCTGGCGAACCTTGTAGCCGGTCTTGTTCTTGAACTTCTGGATAACGATCTTGGGACCGCGCTCATCGTTCAATACCTCGGCAACGACCTTGATCTTCTCAAGCGCCTTGGCGTCGTGAGTGATCTTGTCGCCGTCAACGAACAGAACTGGAGCGAGCTCAACATTGCCGTTCTTGTCGGCTGCGATGCGGTCGAGAACGACAATCGTGCCGACCTCTACCTTCTCCTGCCGCCCACCGGCGCGCACAACTGCGTAAACCACTTTTGACCCTTACTTAACGATTGAATAGCTAGAACTACTGAAGCTTGTGGCGAATTCTGCGGGCTTTGCCCAGCACACGCCAAGGATCAACAATACTCGACGTGGGCACTCCCGGTCAAACGACACGCTGCAGTAGCTTTCGACTGAATCAATCATGATCTTGACCCGACGAAAACGAGAACGTGTACACCAACATTGGTCACGATCTCAACGATCGGAACCACAACTCGGGTGCAGCAGAGTCCATAGTACGTTGCGAATGGGCACTGGGTCAAAACCTCCACCTCACGATTCGCCGTCAATTAGGCTCACAGTATGACCGTGTTGATCGACCAGCCAATTTGGCCAGCCCACGACACGGTCTGGGCGCACATCGTCAGCGATGTATCACTCGACGAATTGCACGAGTTTGCGAGCCGAGCCGGCATCCCCCGTCGCGGGTTCGACCTCGACCATTACGACGTACCTGCCCGCATGTGGACACAGCTCGTCACTCTCGGAGCGGAACCCGTCGGCGTGCGCGAGTTCGTGCGCAGGCTAGAAGCGAGCGGGCTGCGCGTAGCCCAACGCGACCGACCAGCGAAGTAGTCAGCGCGCTCCGGAGACGCGCGCCCGGCCATCTGCGGTCCGCCTAGCGAGCGGACACCTGCAGTCCGCGTAGCGCCGCAAGGGCGGCATCCGTCGAATCAATGGGTACGAAGATGTGGTCGTGGTGACGTCCGGCGATGACATTGCAGCTGATCTGAACATCACCGAGCGCCTGCGCAAACGCTGCCGTCAGCCCCACAGCTTCGAGAGCGGACGTGACCGTAAGTGTGATCCACGACGAGCGGAACTCATGCGCGATGCCCTGACGCACGGCATCCGCCTCGGACATCACGACAGAAAGCCCCTCAGGCTCCCGCATCAGCGCCACAATCGAAGACTCGTCGACCTCCGCCAGCGAGCCCACCGTCGCGAACACGAAGACGCCCTCGTTGAGATGAGGCTCCATCGACGCAACCAACTCGTTGAGATCAGAAATCGCTGTCATAGGACGAACCTAGCGCCACACGATGCCGAATCCCTCAACACTGCGCGTCACCGCGCCCGTCGCAATCTCCACAAGGTAGGTCGTCACGCTCTGCGGACGCGGATTCTTCACATACTCATCAGAGTCGAAGTTCGAGACGTTCGGTTGCACCTCGACCGCCACAAACTGGTTGTTTGGCGACACGTGGAAGTCCAAAATTGCACCCTTGTCATCAACCGTTTGGTACAGGATGCGCGAAGCCTCACCGTCATCGAAAGCCAGCACACTGCTGAACGAGCCGCCGTCGGCATCCACCAACACCATCTTGGCAACCAGGTTTCCTGCAGCATCCGCATCGGTTTGCCCCAAGAAAGGCTGCTCACCATCGATTGTCGACGGGTTCAAACGCGACTCGGTACCGTCGGAGAGCGCGACCGCCGCACTGCCTCGCGGATCAACGACCACCACGGTCGAACCGTCGGCCGAGACCCGATCGAACTCGAAGTAACCGCCGAGCGGCACCACCAAGCCCGATGCCGTATCGACCCGCACGAGCGTGCTCTCAGTCGTGAGCGCCACAATCGTGGACGAACCAGGCATAAATTGCCAGCCAACGACCCGCATGGGGTCGCCATCCAAGTCAGTTACGGCTACGACGTCACGGCCACGATTAACATCCATCGTGTACAGAGTGTGCGAGACCGTGGGAATTGGTCCCGGATCGAGACTCGAAATCGTGAAACCTAAGAGTGAACCCGAGCGGGCCGCATCCAGATCTGCGACTTCACCGACTTCGGGAAGTAACACTTGTTCGGTGACTCCCGTGTCGGGGTTCACGAGCGTGAGGGTTCCAGTGCGATCAGCAGCCGCGGTCGTAACCGCAAACACGTCCCCTACCGGCACGAACTCTTGGATGCCTTCTCCCGAGTACACCACGGTGCGCTCCTGCGAACTCATCCCGGTCTGCACGATCTCGTCGTTCGGCACGCCACGGTCGAGGTAGTACAGCGTGGGTTCCCCCGTCGTGAACGAATAACTCAGCGTGGACTCAGACCCACCAGAGGGACTCACGACGTCATCCACCGACACCGTGTACTCCGTGTCGTAGTCCAACGCTTCCGCAAACTGCACCGAGATCAGGTCGCCCTCACTCGACACCGTTGCCGCGACATCCGGACTAACAGTGACCGCGCCAGAGTCCACAGCAGCGAGAGTCTGATTCGCAAAGAGACGCAACGTTTGATCTGACGATGACACCACCGCATCCACATCGACCTGAGCGCTCGACAACTTGGGTCCCTGCAGGTACCCCAGCCCGAGAAAAATTCCGCACAGCGCCAGCAGCACGCCAACCGTCCAGGCGAATGTTCGCCGGAACGAGTGGATGCTGTGCTCCGTCTCCGGAGGACGTGGACTAATAGAGATATGGCTCACTCGGCCGCTCCACAACAGTCATCGTCTCCGGAACAAGGACGAGCGGCAGATCGCTGCGCGAACTCTGGTTGACCTCAAAGGACCCGGTGATCTCCACCCACGCATCAACATCGAACTCGTTCGCCCAATCCGGGGCGTAGACGGCAACACCCGTGGGCTGCGCGTCAACAGCGCAGCACGTGACGGTGAAACGCGAGAGATAGAAAATGTTGGCGGGATCATCTTCGCTGGCCGTGATGAAGCCCACGACATCCGCCGTCTTGTTCGAATAGAAATTCGGATCGCTTGTTTGACGGAGCAAGGACGACCAATCGACGACTGTGAAACTCGCGATGAGTTCATCGTCGGCATTCGCGACCTCATCCACGTTCTGACTATCACTGCCCACCGTGGAACCAACAATGTCGCGCTGACTTGCGGTAGCACTCGACAGCGTCGCCGGAGGCACAATGACCAACGTGAGAGCGACAACACCGGAAACCAGCAGTGCCACTCCCCCGACAATGCGAGACCAGCCGCGGGGAGCCACCGTTTCTTCGGTATTCGCCGGACGGATTGCGAGGCTCAGCACACCCATCACGAGCGCGAGAGCCGCCATAACTACCGTGAACACCACATAGCGGGGGTGAATGTAGAGAACGAGCTGCTGAGTCGCCCCAAGCCACACCGTGGCGCTTACGGCCACGAGAATCAGGATGACGCCCCACCAGCGTTGGAGGCTAGACCACATAGTTGATCACCAATCCGATAAAGGCACTCATCAGGGCAACGACAAGCGATAGCTGCAGCAGCACCTTGGCCGTAAAGGTAGTGCGCATAATGGCCAGCATCTTGATGTCGATGATCGGTCCGAACACCAGGAACGTCACGATAGAACCGGGCATGAAGGTGCTGGCAAAGGGCAAAATAAAGAACGCATCAACGCTGGAACACACAGAGATCACGAACGCCAGCGCCATCATCGCGAGAATCGACCAGAGTGGATTGCTACCGAGCGACACCAAGACGTCTCGCGGTACCGCAACCTGAATGGCGCCCGCGATGAGCGAGCCGATGAACACCGCTGGCATGAGCACGCTGGACTCGCGCATGAAAATGTCGAGACTTTTTTCTGTGCGCGACTGACGGGGCCCGTGAGAACCCACCGCACACTGCTGAGCGAAACGACCAGTGAGCATCGCGTTGGGCTGCGGGTGCAAGCTGAAGAGCCAACCCACGATGTTGGCGATCGCAAGGCCACCAAGAATTCGCCCCACGAGGATGCCGTCATCGAAGCCGAAAGCCTGATGAGTCGTCACAATCGTGATCGGGTTGATAATCGGCGCCGCCAACAGGAACGTCATCGACTCGGGCACCGAGAAGCCCTTGAGGATCAGCCCACGGGCGAGAGGCACATTGCCGCACTCGCAGACCGGCAATGCAATGCCGAACAAGGAGATTGCGGCCCGACGCAACACCGGACGCTGCGGCAAATACCGCATCAGCAAGTCATCCGGAAGCCACGTCTGCACCACAATTGACAGCAGGATGCCGAGCACAACGAACGGCAGCGACTCGATGATGACACTCGTCGCCAAGGTGAGAAGATCAGCGGTGAGACCCGGGACGCCGACGGACTCTAGCTCTCCAGTGAACGCTCGCAGCGCGAAGATTGCCGCGACACCGATCGTGCCGAAGGCCAACCACAACCAACGGTTTCGTGACCGGCGAGGTCGATGATCATGCTGATGATGGTGATCATCGACGCTCGCTGGCAAAGTGGTGCTCACGGATAAACCTTACAAACTCGAAACTACTAAAGTGCCGAGTGTCGAATAACTAGTTGTCGTCAGTCGGCGTTGCGGTAACAATCTTTCCCTGGCTGCTAGCGCGACGTGAACCGCGAGCCTTGCCGTGACCAGGCTGCTTGGGCTCAGGAAGAGCCTCGAGAACCGAACCCAGAATCTGCTCCGCATCCTGCGTGCTGATCTTGGGAGTCGAGCTCTCGGTCTTCGTGATGGGAATGTCGAAAATGGCAACAGAAGCTTCGGCGACCGGCTCAACAGCATCACTCGAGCGCTGAGCGGGCTGAGCTGACTTGTTTCCGCCCTTGCTGCGTCGTGACTTCTTGGGCTCGGGAGCCGCCGCTGTCTCGGTCGCTGCAGGAGCGGATGCCGCGGCATCCACTGCTGAAGTTTCACTAGCCTGGTTTTCGACGACAGGAACGACGGTGCTCGCGGCAACACGAGCAAGCGCGTTGCGCACGTCTTCAGTGATCGCGTGAGTGCCGTTGCTCGGAGCCGAAGCCGGAGCAGCATTCTTCGCGGAGTTGTTGGACTGCTGGGTTTGCGATCCACCACCGTTGCCGTTGTTGTTGCCGTTGTTGCCGTTCGAGTTGCCCGAGTTGCTGTTCGAACTGCCGGAGTTGTTGTTGCCGCCACGGTTGCGCCCACGGCGTCCCCCACCAGCCTGCTCGTTCTGTGTCGGCTGCGAGCGGTGCTTAGTGACGGGGTCGTGATGAACGACTACACCGCGGCCAGCACACACTTCACAGTTCTCGCTGAACGTCTCAAGCAGGCCAAGGCCAAGCTTCTTACGCGTCATCTGCACGAGACCGAGTGACGTCACTTCAGCAACCTGGTGCTTCGTGCGGTCACGGCTCAAGCACTCCACGAGGCGACGCAAGACGAGGTCACGGTTGGACTCGAGAACCATATCGATGAAGTCGACCACGATGATTCCACCGATGTCACGCAGACGCAGCTGGCGAACGATTTCTTCCGCAGCTTCGACGTTGTTCTTGGTGACGGTCTCTTCAAGGTTGCCGCCGGAGCCGACAAACTTGCCGGTGTTGACGTCAACGACAGTCATCGCTTCCGTGCGGTCAATGACGAGCGAACCGCCCGAGGGCAACCACACCTTGCGGTCGAGAGCCTTCTCGATCTGCTCAGAAATGCGGTACTCCTCGAAGGAGTCAACTGTTCCCTCGTGAGCCTGCAGACGATCGAGCAGGTCAGGTGCGACCGAACGAACGTAGCCCTCAATAGTCTTGCGAGCGTCGTCACCCTCGATAACAAGCTTGTGGAAGTCTTCGTTGAAGACATCGCGAATGATCTTGATCAGAAGATCAGGTTCAGAGTGCAGCAATGCTGGGCCCTGGTTCTGAGCGTTCTCAACCTGCGCGCTGATGTCAGCCCACTGGTTAGTCAAACGGTTCACGTCAAGCGTGAGCTGTTCCTCAGTCGCGCCCTCGGCTGCGGTGCGCACAATGACACCGACGTTCTCGGGAAGAACACCCTTGAGGATCTTCTTGAGACGCGAACGCTCCGTGTCGGGCAGCTTGCGGCTGATACCGCTCATCGAACCATTGGGAACGTAGACGAGGTAACGACCGGGCAAAGAAACCTGACTCGTGAGTCGGGCACCCTTGTGGCCTACCGGGTCTTTTGTAACCTGAACAAGAACGCGGTCACCTGGCTTGAGCGCGAGCTCAATACGGCGAGCCTGCGGCTTGCCATCAGCAGAGTTCTCAGCGGCGGCATCCCAATCGACTTCACCGGAGTAAAGCACAGCGTTGCGGCCACGCCCGATGTCGACAAAGGCTGCTTCCATGCTGGGCAGAACGTTCTGAACGCGACCGAGGTAGACGTTGCCGATGAGGCTCGCATCTTGAGCCTTCGCTACATAGTGCTCGACCAAGACGCCGTCTTCGAGAACACCAATCTGGATGCGATCAAACTTCGAGCGGACCACCATGACGCGGTCAACGCTTTCACGGCGCGCGAGGAACTCGCTCTCCGTTACGACGGGACGACGACGACCAGCATCACGGCCATCACGACGGCGCTGCTTCTTCGCCTCAAGGCGAGTAGAGCCCTTGACGCGAGTGGGTTCATTGCTGGGCTCTGCCTGCTTGCGAGGCTGGCGAACGCGCACAACGGTGTTGGGCGACTCGTCACCGGGACGAGCATCCTCACCAGAACGACGACGTGAGCGACGGCGAACGTTGCCCGCTTCGTCTTGGCCCTCGTTATCGTCTTTGCTGCGGTTGTCCCGACCGTCGCGGTTGTCACCGCTGCGGTTGTCAGAACCAGCACCGTTGTCGTTGCGCGAACGCGACGACCGGGCCGGAAGCTCGGGCAGATCGGGAAGATCAGGTGCCTGAAAGAGCAGCGACGTCGTCGACGGCGGCGTCAGTCGAGCTGCCTTCGCGGTCGTTGCCTTCTCGGTCTTCGCTTTTTCGGCCGGTGTCTTAGCGGCCGGGCTCTTGCGTGAGCGTGAGCGTGCGGGAGCTGATGAACCGGTCTTTGCGTCTGCGTCCACGTCTGCCTTAGCGGCAGCTGGCGCGGTTGCCTCGGAGTTCGCGGCCGTGGGCTCGCTCGCAATTTCAGCCTTCATGCCGGTGACGGCATCTGGGACCTCGCGACCAAGGTGTTCGCTTGCCGTCTTCGCAGCGGGACGCTGAGAAGACTTCGCTGCACGGGGCGCGCTTGCGGCGACCGGAGCGTCAGCTACGGGCGAGTCGACCGGCGGCTTCTGTGCCACAGGCTTCTCTACCGGCGCTTTTGCCGAAGGAAGAATACGGCCGAAAAGGCCCTTCTTCTTGGGAACATCTTTCGAATTATTGCTTTCATTCACCATCGCTGGTGTACTCCTAGCCCTTGTAGGCGACCGCGCCACCCACCGGGTACTCTCTCGTGCGCTATTCCCCCACCAAACCTATGGTTCAGGAACCGCTACTAATTCTTCAGGTCCTGCAACGGGCCCGTGGCTCGCGTTGCAGTTGTGCTCTCTCACAGCACTTCGGAACTGGCTATCCGACTCACACAACTAGCGTTGCGCAACTGGTCCGGTCGCTATGCCCGGGAAGACTTCTTGGTGTTGTTCCGAGCGCGGCTCGGAATAACTACGCTTCATTATCGCATGCATTCTCAGAAAGTGAGCCTGACGCGCGTGCGATAATCCCAGCATGACTGCTTCCGGGGTTCGCAACAGGCCCATTGCCCTCGCAATTTTTCTGATATTCGCTGGGCTTGTGGGGCTCTGGGCGTCGTTCCAGCTCACACTGGAGAAGCTCCATGTGCTCGAAAACCCGGATGCCGTGTTGAGTTGTGACTTCAGCATCGTGGTGCAGTGCGCAGCCAACCTCGAGTCAGCGCAGGGCGCGTTGTTCGGCTTCCCCAACCCCATCATTGGCCTGGTGGCGTTCATGGCGCCAGTTGTTGTCGGTGCCGCAATACTCGCCGGAGCGCGCTTCAATAGTTGGTTCTGGGTCACCTTCAACATCGGAGTAGCGGGCGCCTTCGCGTTCATTCTCTGGCTCGCCTACCAGAGCATTTTCAACCTCGGCACTCTGTGCCCCTGGTGCATGGTCGTGTGGTCGGTCACGATCCCCATGTTCTGGGCAGTGACACTGCGCAACATCAAAGTAGGCGCGATTCGCGCTCCCCGTCCGCTCCGCAAGGCTGCCAGCACCGCCTACAGCTGGGTCCCTGTGATCACGATTGTTGGCTACATCATCATCGCGATTGTCGCCCAGATTCGACTCGACGCTCTGTCGTACCTGTAAGACATATTCCCCCAGGGGAACACAACAATGGCGAGGGCCTGACGGTTGTCAGGCCCTCGCCATTGTGTTGTGGACTGAACGGTTTAGCCGCTGAGAATGCCGCGCTAATCCGTCGCTTGCCCGTGAGAGCTATAAGAGTTCAGGAAAGCGATTTAGGCGAACCAGAGTGCAAGCTCACGCGCTGCGGACTCAGGCGAGTCACTGCCGTGCACGAGGTTCTGCTGAACAGCCAGGCCCCAGTCGCGACCGAGGTCTCCACGGATCGTTCCGGGAGCTGCCGTAGTCGGGTCGGTCGTGCCCGCGAGAGAACGGAATCCCTCGATCGCACGGTTGCCCGCGATGCGCAGCGCGACCGTCGGCCCCGACTGCATGAAGTCGAGCAGCGGCTCGTAGAACGGCTTGCCTTCGTGCTCGGCGTAGTGCTGCGACAGAAGGTCGACATCCGCCTGCACGAGACGCACGTCAACGAGCTGGTAGCCCTTGGCCTCAATACGGCGAAGGATTTCACCGGTCAAATTGCGAGCAACGCCGTCAGGCTTGATCAGTACAAGGGTCTCTTCGATGTTCATTGTGTCTCCTCAGAGGGGGTGGTCATGGACTGGGTGTTAAGAATTTCGGCCTTGGCGCGGTCGAGTTGCTGGCCCTTGATGAAGCAATAGATCCAGATGCCAGCGAAACCTGCCCCCACGAAAAACATCGGCGTGAGGATGAAACCAAGAGCAATGAGACCGACCTGCAGCGCCCAACCGACCCAGAGGGCCCCCGGGCGGTGCAGCATCCGGGCAAGCGCGACGAACACGACGATCAGAACTGCTCCCCCGATGAACGCCGGGGCCGGAGCGAGAGCTTTGAGCCCGAACGCCGTGAGCGCTACGAAGAAGATCAGCGTGGCATCGAGCACCAACACGATACTCAGCAATAGTTCGGTGACGGAGCGCTTTCGGCGAACCGTGGGTGCGGAGGTCACGGCTTCCAACCCTCTGCCTCAGCGAGAGCAAGAGCCTCGCCAACAAGAGTGATGGAACCGGTCACGACGACAGCCCGGCGTTCGTTTTCTGCCGCCCAGCTGCGCGCCAACTCCATTGCTTCAGCAAAGGAATCAAAATCGGTGGTCTCATCGGTGAACGCGCGAACGGTCTCAACGAGTTCCTCCGGAGGAACGGCCCGGTCCGACTGTGATGCCGTCACATAGAAGCGATTAGCAATGGGGGCAAGAGCCTCCACGATGCCAGCAGCATCCTTGTCGTCGACAACAGCGATGACAAAAGCGATGTCTTCGAACGTGAAGTATTCCTTGAGCGCCACGGCGAGAGCCGCTGCGCCATGAGGGTTGTGAGCGGCATCCACAATCACGGTGGGTTCCGCACCAATAACCTGCAGTCGCCCCGGCGACGCGACGGTAGCGAGCCCTTCAGCGAGCACATCGTGAACGAGCGCCTGGCTGCCAGCGCCCAAGAACGACTCGACGGCAGCGATAGCGAGCGCGGCGTTGTGCCCCTGGAACTCACCGAACAACGGCATGAACAGGTCAGAGTAGGTGCCTGCGAGTCCGCGCACCGAAATAAGTTGGCCACCCACGGCAACATTGCTGCTGAGGAGTTCGAAAGCATCGCCCTCGACACCAATTGTGGACTCGGTAAGATCTGCCGCGCGCTCCAACTCGATCTGGGCATCCGACGACTGAATAGCCGACACGATCGCGGCAGCCGGCTTGATGATGCCCGCCTTGGTGCGCGCAATCTGCGCGATTGTCGTGCCCAAACGATGCGTGTGATCGAGCGCAATCGGCGTGAACACGGCAACTTGACCGTCGGCGACGTTCGTGGAATCCCACTCGCCGCCCATGCCAACCTCAAGAATGGCGACGTCGATAGGAGCATCCGCGAAGCTCGCGAATGCCAGCACCGTCAGCGCCTCAAAGTAGGTGAGCGCTTCTTCGCCCTTGGCCATCAGCTCGGCATCGACCATGAGCAGGAACGGGCGGATGTCAGCCCAGTTCTCGGCCAGCGCTCGGTTAGAAATCGCCCGGCCATCAATCACGATGCGCTCGTTGACCCGCACAAGATGCGGACTCGTCATGAGCCCCGTGCGCAGCCCGTAGGCGCGCAGAATGCTCTCGATGATGCGACTCGTGGAGGTCTTGCCGTTGGTGCCCGTGATGTGAATAACGGGGTAAGTGCGCTGCGGGTCGCCGATCAACTCGACGGCGCGACGAGTTGCTTCGAGACGCGGTTGAGGCGCCTGCTCCCCCACTCGCGCAAGCAGTTCTTCGAACACGTTGTTGGCATCCGAGAGGTATTCAGTGTCTTCGAGTTCGAAGTCTGAATCCTCGTCGATGTTGGTGCCCTCAAAACCATCAGCGAAGGGGCTGAGGTCGGCGAGGGGATGCTCCGGGCCGAGTTCGGCGCGTTCTTCGTCGGTCAGCGACGCCTCAATGGGGTCGCCGTTTTCATCGAATTGGCCGTCGTTGCCGAGTTCATCATCGCGGTCAGACATTGGTCGTTCCCATCTTGGTGATGTCGATCACCAGCGCGCCGATATTGGCGTATTTTCCTGCCGCGAGTTGCGTGCGGTGCACCTCTAGTGTGCCCTCTTCGAGGTCATTCGCGAAGGCCTGAACGGTGGATTGCGCTGCAAGCGTTTCTGAGGAAATCATGGCGCTGTGGAATCCGATGGCCTCGTGGTCGGCGGGGTCTAGCGCACCAATCGTCAGAGAGATGCGGTCGCTCACGTCGAAGCCTGCCGCCTTGCGGGCATCCTGAATCGCACGGATGACATCGCGAGCGAGGCCCTCCGCTGAGAGTTCCGGAGTGAGCTGGGTGTCAATGATCACAAAGCCACCCTCGGAGAGGAACGCGATTGCGCTCGCTTCGTCGGCCGCTTCCATCTGGAGTTCGTATTCGCCGGCTTCCAGCGGCATCCCGTCGACGGAAACACCGTCGGCCGTGGTCTCCCAGTTGCCGGCCTTGGCCTCCTTGATGACCTGCTGCACTTGCTTGCCGACGCGCGGGCCGAGAGCCCGAGCGTTGACAGTGAGCTTCTTGGTGATGCCGAAGCTCTCCAACGAACCCTCTTCGAGAGCGTCAAACTTCACAGCCTTGACGTTGAGCTCATCGCGAAGGATGTCGCTAAACGGTGCGAGGGCTGCGGGAGTGTCGCTCACGACCGTCAGCGAAGCCAACGGCAGTCGAACGCGCAGGCTGCGCGCCTTGCGCAGAGCAAGTCCGCTCGAGGCGATCTCGCGCACCCGGTCCATCGTTGCAACCAGATCGTGGTCAGCAGGGAATGCTGAGGCGTCAGGCCAGTCCGTGAGGTGAACGCTGCGGCCGTTGGTGAGGCCGCGCCACATCTCCTCGGAGACGAGCGGGAGCAGCGGAGCAGCAACGCGCGCCACGGTCTCTAGGACGGTGTAGAGCGTGTCGAAGGCATCCTTGTCGTCGCCGCTCCAGAAGCGGTCACGGCTGCGACGCACGTACCAGTTGGTGAGCACGTCGGCGAAGTCGCGGAGCTTTGCCGCTGCCATGGGGCTGTCGAGTGCGTCGAGCTCAACGGTGACATCCTCGATCAGCTCTCGCGTCTTAGCGAGCAAGTAGCGGTCGAGAACGTGCGTCGAATCGGTGCGCCAGCTCGCCTCATAGTTATCGGCAGCGTTGGCGTAGAGAGTGAAGAAGTAGTACGTGCTCCACAGCGGCAGCAGCATCTGGCGAACACCATCACGGATGCCCTCTTCGGTGACCATGAGGTTTCCGCCACGGATCACCGAGCTCGACATCAGGAACCAACGCATCGCGTCAGCACCGTCACGCTCGAACACCTCGGAGACATCCGGATAGTTGCGCAGGCTCTTCGACATCTTTTGGCCGTCATTGCCCAGCACGATGCCGTGACTGATGACGTTAGAGAAGGCCGGGCGGTCGAACAGCGCCGTCGAGAGCGTGTGGAGAGTGTAGAACCATCCGCGAGTTTGACCGATGTACTCCACGATGAAGTCGGCGGGGCTGTGGGTGTCGAACCACTCTTGGTTCTCAAACGGGTAGTGCACCTGAGCGAACGGCATCGAGCCCGAATCGAACCACACGTCGAGCACGTCTTCGATGCGACGCATCGTCGACTGACCACTCGGGTCGTCGGGGTTCGGGCGCGTCAGCTCGTCGATAAACGGGCGGTGCAGGTCGGGCTCGCCCTCGTGGTTGAGAGGCAAGCGGCCGAAGTCAGCTTGGATCTCGGCCAGGGAACCGTAGACATCCACGCGCGGGAAGTCAGGGTTGTCGCTCTTCCAGATCGGGATCGGTGAACCCCAGTAGCGGTTGCGGCTGATCGACCAGTCGCGGGCATTGCTCACCCACTTGCCGAATTGGCCTTCCTTGACGTTTTCGGGGACCCAGTTGATCTCCTGGTTGAGCTCGCCCATGCGGTCGCGGAACTCAGGAACCTTGACGAACCAGCTCGACACAGCCTTGTAGATCAGTGGGTTGCGGCAGCGCCAGCAGTGCGGGTAGGAGTGCTCGTAGCTGGCGACCTTGAGCAGGCGGCCCTCTTCGCGCAGCAACTTCGTGAGCGGCTTGTTGGCGTCGAACACCTGCATGCCTTCAACGGGCGGCACCGACGGCAAGAACTTGCCACCATCGTCAACCGAGATGACAACGGGGATGCCTGCAGCGGCACACACATTTTGGTCATCTTCACCGTAGGCGGGCGCCTGGTGCACGATGCCAGTACCTTCACCGGTGGCAACGTAGTCGGCGACCAAGAACTGCCACGCGTTTTCGGTGCCGTACGTTTCGGCATCCGCATAGAAATCCCAGAGGCGGTCATAGCGAACGCCCGCGAGTTCGGCACCCTTGATGGTGCGCGTGACTGCTGCAAGAGCTTCCTCAGCGGTCTCGTAGCCAAGTTCTTTCGCGTAGGCCGCGATGGTGTCACCCGCAAGCATGAACTGGGCGGAGCCCTGCTCCGAACCGTCGCCAGCACCGAGCGCGCCAGCAGGCAGAATCGCGTAGTCGATGTCGGGGCCGACAGCGAGAGCAAGGTTGGTGGGGAGCGTCCACGGGGTGGTCGTCCAGGCAAGAGCCTTCACGCCGGTGAGCCCCAGCGCTTCTGCCTTCACACCGTCGAGCGGGAACGTGACCGTGACGGTCTGGTCTTGACGCATCTTGTAGACGTCGTCATCCATGCGCAGTTCGTGGTTGGAAAGCGGGGTTTCGTCATTCCAGCAGTAGGGCAGCACTCGGAAACCCTCGTAGGCGAGGTCCTTTGTGTGCAGCTCCTTGAACGCCCAGATGACGCTCTCCATGAAGTTGACGTCGAGCGTCTTGTAGTCGTTCTCGAAGTCGACCCAACGCGCCATGCGCGTCACATACTCTTGCCATTCGCCGGTGTACTTGAGCACCGATTCGCGAGCGGCGGCATTGAACTTGTCGATGCCCATCTCTTCGATCTGGCTCTTCTCGGTGATGCCAAGCTGGCGCATCGCTTCGAGTTCAGCGGGGAGTCCGTGGGTGTCCCAGCCGAAGCGGCGGTGTACTTGCTTGCCGCGCATGGTCTGGTACCGCGGAAAGAGGTCTTTGGCGTAGCCAGTCAGCAGGTGACCGTAGTGCGGGAGGCCATTGGCAAAAGGAGGGCCGTCGTAGAAGACCCACTCATCGGCGCCTTCACGCTGATCAATGGATGCCTGAAAAGTGCCGTCTGCCTTCCAGTACGAGAGCACTTGCTCTTCGATCGCCGGAAACTTCGGTGACGGCGCGACGGAATCGTCTGAGCTGTGGCGGGGATACGACATGAGGCTCCAGTGGTACGTAGGTGCGAATAATCTGCACGAGGACGACCTCTCAGCCGCGGTACCACCCCGCTTATGCACCCGGAGGCACACCACTCATATCGCTGTAACGGGCTTACCCGTTCGGTTCTACCGCCGCCCGCTCCCCGCCGAAGCTGAAGTTGAGATGGTTTCTTCCGAACGCTCCCCGGTGATAGCCGGTTCATAGCGTGTGGCAGCAATGATACGCGAGTTAGCTGACCGTTGAGCGCTATTTCTTGGCGATAGTAGCGAGCGTTTCTGCTGCCAGCTGAGCATCGTGCATCGTGACGATGAACTTTTTGCCGTTCATCCGGGTCACTTCGATGGCATCACCTTTGGAGAGAACGATGCCGCTGCGGCCATCGGGAGCCCAACGCCAGCCGTAGCCACCGAACTCGCCCATCGGGTTGACGTCGACGACGGCGACGGACTCGATCTGGTCTGGCGCGATGGTGGTGCGAGGAAAGCCCAGAGCAGAGCGGACCTTAAGCCCACGCTGATCGATTGTCACACGCCACGAAAGAGTGCTGACGGACAGTGCGATCACGAAGAGTCCGATGACAGCGGGCAAGAGGAGTTCGTCGGGATTGCTGACCGCCTGCACTGCGAGGGCAATGGCCAGAGCGGCGAGGGCAGCGCCGACGATAATCACGACGCCTGGACCAACCCGCGTCGTGGTGGAGAAGTGCACGCGTTGCGTAGCAGCCCCCGCGATGGGCTTCGCGGTGACCGGGGTCGACTGAATGTACTCGGCGGCAGGAAGCATGAGCCAGGCGAATAAGGCCATGATGAGCGCGATAGGGAATGCGGCAATGGCGATTCCCCCGATCGCAGGAGCATTCTCAGCGTTCTCAAGTCCTCGCTGAACAGCAAGTGAGCCCGCCGCTGTGACGCTGAGCGTAATCGATAGGAACATGGATGCGGCCACCATGATCTTGTGCCCCCAGAGCATTCCGCCGTTGGGACCACCCTTCCAGCTGGCGAAGGCGGCAAGCGCCGCGAAGATTAGCGTCATCAGTAGCGGCAACACAATCACGCTGCCCACGGTGGAGTATCCGTCTGGGCCTGAGGTTCCCCAATGCGAGGCAACCGGGCTCGGAAGCTCAGGGATCCACAGCGCCATGATGAAGGCAGCGGCCAGCGCGATTACGAGCGGGATCACCACGCCGATCACGATGATCAGACGGCGGTTTCGCGTGAGTTGGGGCGAAACATTCTCGGCGGGAAGGGTCATTGGTATTCCTCTCGGATGAGGGCGGTAAGAGTAGCGAGTGAAACCTTGTGGGCGCGCGCTTCAGCGACAACAGCGGTGATGCCGTCGGCGAGCGAATCGTAGCTCTGGGCGGTGGCGGCAACGATTGCTCCACGACCGCGGCGGAGTTCGATGAAGCCCTCGTCGCGCAATTCTTGGTAGGCGCGTAAGACGGTGTGCATGTTGACGCCGAGAGAGCTGGCTAGTTCTCGTGCGCTGGGGAGCCTCTCCCCTGCTGTGACGGTCTTATCGATGACAGATTGGCGGATACTCGCCGCGAGTTGCTCGAAGAGCGGCGTCTCGGACGCGGGATCCACTCGAACTAGCATGACGTCATCATAATTGTTCTAGTTGGACTAGCACAAGCGCGCTCTAGGTGGATCACCGTGCGCCTCAGAACCGACGACGTGCCGGCATCTCCTGCACATGCTTCATCTCCGCCGCGGATGCCGGAGCCGAACTCAGGCGGCGTGCAAGTCGCGCCGTCCACGGGCTGGCCGTCGCGCCATGGGCAAAGACGCTGACGAGGATTGTCCACACCGCTACCGAGAACACGGTGTCAGCAACGGAGCCACTCAGCTCATCGAACACTAAGAGAGCGAACAGAATCGAGGCGAGCCCTCGTGGCCCGAACCATCCGATGAAGAGCCGCGTCTCGAAGCGGGTACCCGACCACGCCAGCGCCAGGAGAACGGGCACCATGCGCACCACCGTCAGCGACAGCGCCACATAGAGCGCAATCTGCCACGTAAGCGAGGTGAGGATGGGCGCTGCGAGCACTGCTCCGAAAACCAAGAACGTGATCGAGCTGAGCAACTCCCCCTCGTCTTCAGTGAAGTCTTGAACATCCTCGCAGTGGTCGCGAGCAACCGCACTAAACGCGAGACCGGCCACGAACGCGGCAATAAACCCATTGCCGCCAACAACACCGGCGCTCGCAAACGCTGCGACAGCGATGGCAATGGTCGCCAGCTGGCGGTAAATGCCGTCAACAAATCCGGCGCTCGACGCTCGGCTCAACAACCACCCGCCAAGTACTCCGACAACCCCACCGAAGATGACCCCGAACCCAATTTGCTGAGCCGCGAACAGACCCCAGCTCTCGCCCGAAGCGGCTCCCGTTTCGGTGGCGGCAATCGCCAGAAAGACTGTGACAACCGGAACCATGATTCCGTCGTTCAGGCCACTCTCTACGTTGAGGGCCTGCCGAAGGCGAACCGGCAACCGTTTATCGCTGACGACCGCTTGGCCGAGCGCAGCATCCGTCGGCGCCAGAATCGCGGCGATGAGAGCAGCCTCGATGAAGGTGAGCTCGCCAAAGAGCGCCGCCGCGGCGACTGCCCCGAGCACAATCGTGAGCGGCAGGCCGATACCCAACAAGCGCAGGGGAAGAAAGATCTGCTTGCGCAACGCTCGCAGATCGATGCGTACCGCATCCGTGAAGAGCACTAAGACGAGGGTGGCCTCGACGAGGATCGAGACGACCTCGCTCTTGAGGTCGAGCTGAAACCACCGCGCACCCACAACACCCAACAGGATGCCCACAGCCGTAAAGACCATCGGCGCGGTCACGGGAGACAGCGCCAGCTTGCGCGACACCATCGCGAAGGCGAACACCACGAGGGCAACGATCACGAGTTCGGTCATGGTTCCTCCACTGCAGAACGAAGCGCGGCATGCCCCGTAGCCACGCACAACCGCTGCGCGACACCGGGGTGGCTCAAGGCTACGGGAATGCGGCACGAATACCCGCGGTTGCACCGGTGGGCCGAACCCGTCGCGCCTCCGACTTTCAGAAACGACTCATGAGCAGCCAGATTCCTCGCCGCCGCGTGCTGTTGCGCGACCTCAGCAGCCCCCGCGATGTGATCTCCCACATCAGCCCCAACTGGTTTGCCTCCGTTATGGGCACGGGCATCGTCGCGAACGCTGCCGCAACGCTTCCCCTAATCGCTCCGCAACTCCACGTGTTTGCGAGCACCGTCTGGGTGATCGCGACTGTCTTGCTCCTGGGGCTTATCGCCGCGAGCGCAGCGCACTGGATCGCCCACCGGGAGGTTGCGCTTTCGCACCACCGGCATCCGGCAATGGTTCACTTCTATGGTGCGCCGCCGCTGGCGATTCTGACCATCGGCGCAGGTGCATTGCTCTTCGGCCCCGACATCGTGGGGGCGGATGCCGCGCTCACCGTCGCACTGATCTTGTGGTCAATCGGCACCGTGCTTGGCCTTGCCACCGCCGTGATTGTCCCGTTCTTGACCTTCACGTCGTCATCCGGCACAGATCAATCGCCGTTCGGAGGCTGGATCATGCCCGTGGTCCCTCCCCTGGTCTCGGCAGCAGCCGGAGCACCGCTCATCCCATACCTGCCTGAGGGCGAGGCACGGTTGACGATGCTGATCGCCTGCTACGCGATGTTCGGGCTCAGCATGATCGCCACCGCGGTGATCCTCCCGCTGATCTGGGGACGACTCGCACGACACAACATCGGCAACTCCGCTGCGGTACCGACCCTCTGGATTGTGCTTGGCCCACTCGGCCAGTCCATTACGGCCGCAATTGTTCTTGGAGCGGTCGCCCCCTCCGCGGTGTCTGCTGAGCTCGCCGAGGCCCTCAGTTTCTTCGGGTTCATCTACGGCGTCCCCACACTAGGTTTTGCACTCCTCTGGACGGCGCTAGCAATCGCCATGACCGTGCACACCGCCCGCCGCGGCTTGCCGTTCAGCCTCACGTGGTGGTCGTTCACCTTCCCCGTGGGCAACATGGTGGTTGCGCTGAGCGTACTCGCCGTGGCTACCGGTTCCGCGGTGCTCGAGGTGATGGCACTCGTGAGCTTCGTAGCTCTTGTGGGAGCCTGGGTACTCGTAGCGCTGCGCACCTTTGCGGGGAGCGTCATCCGGGGCACATTGTTCTTGGCTCCGCCGGTAGTCGGCGATGCGACAGCCGTTGCAGCGCCTGCCACTCCGGCGGCGTGAGAATCGCAATTGTTACGCATCTCACAAATCTGAGCAGGTTTGTTAGCACGAGGCGCACACCGACGCCCGCAATCTATGACTAGGGTTATTCAGGCACCCGCCTATTCAGGCAGGGCTCTTCACAGTTCGCAGACAAAGGAAAGGAGCGTCGCGTGTCGACTCTCACTTTGACCCTCGGCCGGCCCACGCTCGCCGACACCGTCTTTTCTCGTAGCCTCGCCACTGACATCACGCTCGTTGCCGCCGGCGCCGCTCTGACTGCTGTAATGGCCCAGGTTGTTGTCCCGCTGTACCCCGTACCGATCACGGGCCAGACACTCGCGGTACTGCTTGTTGGTGCTTCGCTTGGTGCGACGCGTGGTGCGATCTCGATGACGCTGTATGCGCTGCTCGGCTTGGTTGGACTCCCCGTCTTCAGCGAAGCTTCTTCCGGAGTCAGCGTTCTTGCTGGCACCACCGGCGGCTACATCATCGGCTTCATCTTTGCTGCCGGCTTCACCGGCTGGCTTGCTCAGCGCGACTGGGACAAGAAGTTCCTCGGCGCTGCGCTCTCGTTCCTCGGTGGCACGGTTGTCACCTTCGCGTTCGGCCTCACGTGGCTTGCCATCGTGACCGGTGGAACACTCGAGCAGGTTCTCGCGTGGGGTCTCTACCCCTTCATCATCGGTGGACTCATCAAGGCTGGTATTGCCGCAGCCGTGATCCCCACCACGTGGAAGATCGCCACGAAGTTCTCGCGCAAGCAGGACTAACGCACGCTCCTTCAGTTTCACTAACCGGGTCGGTTTTGCTCAGGCAAACCGGCCCGGTTTTTTGCCCAGTTGGACTTAATGTACTCAGTTCAACAATAATTGAGTGTCTCGCACCCGAGCAGCATTCCTCCCCCACAAAAGGATCCACGTGAACGCGCCCCGCATCCTGTTCCTCCCCCTCTCGATAGCGGCCAGCGCCGCACTGCTTGCCGGCTGCACAGCGGCCAGCGAACCGGCTGCTGAGCCCGTTGACGGCGGCACGCTCGTGTACGCGACCGGGGATGCTGAGCCCGGCTGCCTCGACCCGCACGTCGGCGGCAACTACCCGCAGGGACTCATCAGCACCCAGTACCTCGAATCGCTCGTCTCGAAGAACAGCGACGGCGAGATCATCCCGTGGCTCGCCACCGACTGGATCGAGAGCGAAGACGGCCTCACGTGGGACTTCACTCTGCGTGACGATGTGAACTTCACCGACGGCACCCCCTTTAATGCTGAGGCCGTCAAAGCGAACATCGAGCACTTGAAAGACCCCGACACCGCTTCCTCAACGGGCTACCTCGCCGTGGGCAAGATCGACGGCATCGAAGCCGTCGCCGCCGATCAGGTGCGCTTCACCCTGTCGGCGCCAGACAGCGCGCTACTCGAATCGTTCTCGCAGCCGTGGGTGAGCATCCAGTCCCCTACCGCGCTCGAACGCGACCAAGCCACCAACTGTGAGAGCCCTGTGGGAACCGGACCCTTCATCGTGACCGATTGGGTCAAGCAGCAGTCGATCACCCTCGAACGCAATGAGGACTACAACTCGGCTCCCGCTGATGCCGAGCACACCGGTGCGGCCCGTCTCGACGCTATTGAGTGGCGCTTCATTCCGGATGCCGCCACCCGCTATGCCGCCCTCCAGTCGGGCGATGTCGACGTGATTGATAACGCGCAACCCAACAACATCTCGTCCGCCGCCGACGTGGCCACGATCGAAGAACTCGATGCACCGCGCCCCGGCGCCGCCAACCGCATCGAACTGAACTCGGGCAAGGCACCGTTCGACGACATCCGGGTGCGCGAAGCCTTCATCCGGTCTGTGGATGTAAACCCTGGAATCGAGAGCTTGTTCTTTGGAACGGCCGAGCGTTCGTATTCGGTGCTCTCGAGCGTCGAAGCCGCGGGCACCTCGACCCCTGACGTGTTCACCACCGACCCGGAGGCAGCTAAGACCCTGCTCGACGAGGCAGGCTGGGACACGATCGACTCCGACGGGTACCGCACGAAAGACGGCGAGCGCCTGAGCCTGACGTTCCCGATCAGCACAAACCAGTCGATCCCCGCTGAGCAGTCACTGTTTGAGCAGATTCAGGCTTCCGCTAAGGACGTCGGTTTTGAGGTCATTCTGCAGCCGACAGATTTGTCGTCCTGGTATGGCGCTCTGTTCACGAACGAGTACAACCTCGTGAGCGCTCCGTACACGAAGGTCGGCGCTGACGTGCTGCGCATCCTGTACCACTCCGATTCGATCATTCCGGCGCCGAGCGGCTACTACGCGAACCTGGCCCAGCTGAGCGACCCCGCCCTCGATGCCCTCCTCACGACGGCCAGCGAAACATCGGATGCCAGCGAGCGCCAAGACCTGTACGCCGAGGCTCAGTCGATCATTGTTGACGGTTTCTATGTTCTGCCCCTCTATGACCAGCAGAACCACTACCTCTACAGCACGAATGTTGAGGGATTCCGGGCGTTGCCTCCCGTGGCAGCGCCAACGTTCTACGATGCGTGGTTGAGTAACTAGAGGAACGCCCTCTGTGACGGTTTCGACTGACGCTCCTGCAGTAGCGAGTGTCTCCACCCCAGCGACCCGATTGCGGTCGCTGGGGTGGATCGCGCGCCGCGTTGGCGGCGGTGTGTTTGTGCTGTGGGCTGTTGCGACGGTCATTTTCTTTGCTCTGCGTCTGATTCCGGGCGATCCGGTGGATGCGATTCTGGGTGGGCCGGGTTCGCAAGCGTCTGCCGAAGCGGTGGCTCAGATTCGCGCCGATTATGGTCTCGACCAGCCGCTGATCGTTCAGTATTTTCTGGCGATGGGCAAGCTTGCGGTCGCCGACTTCGGCACGTCATACGCGCTCAAGGTGGCAGTGGCTCCTTATGTACTGACGCAACTCTGGTCAACGCTCGTGCTCACGCTGGCCTCCCTCGTAGTGGCCTGGCTTGGCGCCCTTGCCCTCACGCTGGCTACGAGCGGTCGCGGTCGCGTTGCGCGCGCGTTGGGGTCCGGGCTCGAACTCTTGGCGGCTGCCGTTCCCCATTTTTGGTTGGCATCGCTGCTCATCATTCTGCTGAGCAATACGTTGCACTGGCTTCCCCCGATTAGCGTCCCCGGCCCCCTCGGTCTTGTTCTGCCCGTGCTCACCCTTGCTCTGCCCCTCACCGGCTTCCTCGGCCAAGTGATGCGCGAATCCCTCACCAACGCCTGCGAACAGCCCTTCGTGCTCTCGGCGCGGGCACGCGGCGAAAGCGAATGGGGTGTGCGACTTCGTCACGTGCTGCGCCACGCAGCCCTTCCCGGCATCTCCCTCTCCGGCTGGGCCTTCGGCTCGCTCCTGAGCGGCGCCGTTGTCGTCGAGACAATCTTCGCGCGGCCGGGCCTCGGCAGAACCCTCCTCAGTGCCGTCACCATCCGTGACATTCCCGTCGTCACCGCCGTCGCCCTGCTCTCGGCACTGACCTTCATCATCGTCACGATCGCAACGGATGTCGTTGACCGCATCGTGGACCCTCGCGTTACGGAGGTGGCAGCACGATGACCGAAATCTTGGCTGGCCGCCTCTCGCAGCCTGCACGGCGCGCTCCCGGCATCCGAGGCCGCGGCGGGTGGCTGCGCAACACGGGCGTCATCATCGCTCTGGCCGTGCTTGCGCTTATTCTGACTGCTGCTCTCGCACCGCAGCTCATCACGACCGCTGACCCGGATGCCGTCGCCCCTGCCGAGGCCTTCCAATCACCATCGGCTGCCCACTTTTTCGGCACCGATGAATCCGGTCGCGACGTGTACACCCGCGTCGTTTTCGGCGCCGGAAACTCCCTCCTCATCGGAATCGCCGCCACCGCGGTCGGGCTTGGCCTTGCGCTCATTCTCGGCCTGCTGGGCGGTCTCGGCAGCAAACTCGGCGACTTCGTCAGCACCCGCATCGTCGAGGTCATGTTTGCTCTTCCCGGCCTGCTGCTCGCGCTCGTCTTCATCGCGATCGCCGGGCCCGGCGTGGTCACCTCGACCGTGGCGGTTGGCCTCTCAACCGCGCCCGGCTACGCCCGCATCATCCGCAGCCAACTGCGGAGTGTTCGCAACGCCAGCTACGTGGAGGCAGCGACCGTTCTCGGCCATTCGCGGGCGCGCGTCGTGTGGCAACACATTCTGCCCGGCGCACTCTCCCCCATCTTTGTGCTCGGCACCCTTGGCGTTGGTCAAGCCATCGTGTGGGCGTCGTCGCTCGGTTTCCTCGGGCTCGGTGTCGCCCCGCCCGCCGCCGAATGGGGCGCCATGCTCTCGAGCGGCCGCACCTACATCGACGTCGCCTGGTGGCTCACGGTCTTCCCCGGTCTCGCCATCGTCGCGACCGCCGCATCGTTCACCGTGCTCGGCCGCGCCCTCAACGCCCGCACCCGCCAGGAGGCCCGCGGATGACCGCCACCCCGCTCCTGCGTGTGAGCAACCTCAGCGTGCACTTCGACCGCGCCGCCCGCCCGACCGTCGATGGCGTGAGCTTCGATGTAGCCGCTGGCGAATGCCTCGCCATTGTCGGAGAGTCGGGATCAGGCAAGAGCGTCACAGCCCGTTCCCTGCTCGGGCTTGCGCCCGCCGGAGCCCACGTGAGCTTCAGCGAGTTGAGTCTGGCGGGAGAAAGCCTTCCGGCACCCGGTGCTCGACGGTGGCGAACGATTCGCGGAGCATCCATTGGGCTGGTGTTGCAGGATGCGCTCGTGTCACTCGACCCGCTGCGCCCGGTCGGCCGCGAAATCGATGATGTGCTGCGGCTACACACCATCCTCAGCCAGCGCGAGCGTCAGGCTCGTGTGCTGGAGCTGCTGGATGCCGTGGGCATTCCCGATCCTGCGCTGCGAGCCCGGCAACGCTCCGGCGAACTCTCGGGCGGGCTGCGCCAACGCGCCCTCATCGCTGCCGGAATCGCGGCCGGCCCTGCCCTCATCATCGCCGACGAGCCCACCACCGCTCTCGATGTCACGGTGCAAGCGCGCGTGCTCGACTTGCTGTCGTCGTTGCGCAACAACGGCACCGCCATGATCCTCATCACCCACGATTTGGCCGTTGTCTCTCGCGTCGCCGACCGTGTGGCCGTAATGAGCGAAGGCCGCATTGTGGAAACCGGTGAAACGAAGGCCTTGCTGCGCGCGCCGGCGACAGTGCCGACCCAGCAGTTGCTCGCAGCCATTCCGGTTGACGTGCCGCGCGGTATTCCTCTGACGCTGCCATCGGACGCCGAAGCCGTCACTCTCCCCGACACTTCCGCGAGCGCCGGAGCTGCTGCCACGGCTACCGCCGCTACCGCCGCCGCTTCCTCGCTACCGGCGCTCGAACTGCGCGGTGTATCTCGCCGCTATCCCACCCCACACGGGGCGGCAATTCAAGCGCTCGACAACGTTTCTCTCACCCTCGCTTCCGGCACCACTCTGGGCCTTGTCGGCCAGTCTGGCTCCGGCAAAACCACCATCGCGCGCATCGCCCTTGGCCTGGAGACAGCGGACAGCGGCGAAGTGCTGCTCGCCGGCCAGGAGTGGGGGTCGCTGAGTGCCCGCGAGCGCCGACCGCTGCGTCCAACGCTGGGTGCGATCTATCAGGATGCCTTGAGCTCCTTCGATCCTCGCTTGAGCGTCGAGCGCATCCTCACCGATGCGTTGAGCGCTGGAGCATCCGCGAACCACCAGTCACTGACGACGCCAGATGAACTACTCGATGCTGTCGGTCTGCCTCGCGCGGTGAAGAACCGTCGCCCGCTGCTCTTATCGGGCGGCCAGCGCCAGCGGGTGGCAATTGCTCGCGCGCTCGCGCCGGGGCCGCAGACGATCCTCTGCGACGAGCCGGTGTCGTCACTGGATGTTTCCACTCAGGCTCGCGTGCTGAATCTGCTCGACGAGCTGCAGCGCCACCTTCACCTCAGCTATCTCTTCATCTCTCACGACCTTGGGGTGATTCGCCACATGAGCGATCGGGTGGCCGTCATCAACGAGGGCCGCATTGTGGAGACGGGCCCGACGGATGAAATCTTTATCGCACCACAGCATCCGTATACCCGGTCGTTAATTGCGGCTCTCCCGCGAGTGAGAGGATGATGCGGTGACACCTCCCCGCACTCCCACCCGTGGTCGCCCACCCGCTGCGTCCCGCGAACTCCTGCAAGAGGCTGCCTTCGAGTTGTTTATCGAGAACGGCTACACCGGCACCACCGTCGATCAGATCGCTACCCGTGCCGGGGTGAGCCGCAATACGTTCTTCAACTATTTCGACGCTAAAGGCGAAGTATTTTGGGTCGAGCTGGATGCCGCGACCGAGCGGCTAAGGGCGGCGCTGGCTGATCAGCAGACAGACACCGGCGACGCGACATCCGCCCCGCTCTCTATCCGTCAGGCGATGCTGCGTTCGCTGGCCGAGCTGGAATCGCGCCACGTGCCTTTTGTGCTCACCCAGTACGACCTGATTGGTAGCGCGACGGAACTGCAGGCGTCAGCAATGAGCCGCTTTGCGACGCAGGCTCGCCTACTGAGTGGCTTCCTCGAGCGCCACGGGGTGGATGCGGCGACCGCGCGCACGCAGGCCTACGCTCTCATCGCATGTGTCGTCTCGGCTGCGCAAGAGTGGGCCAATGCCGGTCCACAGCGCGGACGGCTCGAACCCTTCGTGAACCGTGCGTTCGACACCGCGCTGGCACCTCTCTCACCACACGATCGCTGAGCTGCGCGGTTGCTGAGATCCTCTCGACAGGGTCGAAGCGCGGGGTTAGGCTTCAGCCACGCTGGACTGCTTGCATGATCCCCCATCTTGGAGCTAAGCCATGAGTGACGATCAACCAACCAAACGTTTCGATGCGCAGAATGGTGACGCGCCCACGGTGCGGTTTGAGCCGGCGGGAGCAGCACCACCTCCGGGTGGCGGTGAGCCTCCGGTCGGGACTCCGCTCGATCCTCCGTCATCGCCGGAACCCAAGTCGCGCAAGCTGCTCATCATCTTGTCGATCATTGGCGGGGTGCTGCTGATCGCAGTCGTCATCATGCTGACGTTGCTGTTCTCTCGCGGGTCTGGTGGCGACGTCACGCCAGTGCCAACGGAAAGCCCTTCGGCCACACCGAGCGAGACTCCCACACCCAGCGCTTCTGCCACGGAGGATGCAGAGCCGACTGCTGAGCCGACGACTGCTCCGCCGCCCGCAACTGCGAGTCCGTCCTTCGCCACCTTCAGCGCGCCCACCAGTGCAAACTGCACCGCTGCGAACCCCACAAGTCAGCTCACTTTTGCCTGGAGCAGCGCCAACGCAACCCTGGCGTGGTTTGGGGTGCGCACCACCAACGCGAAGGAGGAGCCGTATGAAGAGGTTCCCACCACCGCGACGTACACCTTCGACTACCAGTGCAGCAATGAGACTGAGATTTACACGGTGACGCTCGAGGATGCGGCGGGAAACCTCACCCACAAAACGGTCACAGTGACAAAGAACTAGACGTCCTCGCGCGGCGCAACCTCATGCGACGCCGTCCGTTACGATTGGTACTACACCTCACACTCAGGCACCTCTTCTTTGACTCGGTGCCGCACATATCGAACCGGAGAAATTATGTCGTCGAGCGTTCCCGAAAAGCCTGCCCTAGAAGGCCTCGAAGACAAATGGGCTCCCGTGTGGGAGAACGAAGGCACCTACCGGTTCGATCGCCAGAAGGCGCTCACCGATGGTTCTGGCTGCGTATTCTCGGTCGACACTCCCCCGCCGACGGCATCCGGAAGCCTGCACATTGGCCACGTCTTCAGCTACACCCACATGGACTTGGTTACTCGCTTCCAGCGCATGCGTGGCAAGGAGATTTTCTACCCGATGGGGTGGGATGACAATGGTCTGCCCACCGAGCGTCGGGTTCAGAACTACTACGGTGTGCGCTGCGACCCCACGCTCCCCTATGACGAAGGCTTCGAGCCTCCTCAGCAGGGTGGCGAAGGCAAGTCAACAAAGGCTGCCGCGCAGTTGCCCATTTCTCGTCGCAACTTCGTTCAGTTGTGCGAGACGCTGACCGCCGAAGACGAGAAGCAGTTCGAAGACCTCTGGCGCCAGCTTGGTTTGAGCGTTGACTGGAACCTCACCTACCGCACCATCGGTGACGACGCTCAGCGTGCTGCTCAGCGTGCATTCTTGCGCAACCTTGACCGTGGCGAGGCCTACCAGGCGTTCGCTCCGACGTTGTGGGATGTCACGTTCCGCACCGCTGTTGCGCAGGCCGAGCTCGAAGACAAAGAGCAGCCTGCCGCCTACCACCGTCTTGCTTTCCACCAGGCGGATGGCGACGACATCCACATTGAGACGACGCGCCCCGAGCTTCTACCGGCGTGTGTTGCGCTCGTGGCTCACCCCGATGACGAGCGTTACAAGCACCTCTTCGGCACGATGGTCACGACGCCGATCTTCGGTGTTGAGGTTCCGATCCTGGCCCACCACCTTGCTCAGCAAGACAAGGGTTCCGGAATCGCGATGATTTGCACCTTCGGTGATGTCACTGACGTTGTCTGGTGGCGCGAGCTCGATCTGCCGAACCGCACCATCATCGGTGCCGACGGTCGTATCATTGCCGACGCCCCCGATGTCATCGTGGGCGACGCCGCTCAGGCTGCCTATGCAGAACTCGCGGGCAAGACGGTCTTCAGCGCGAAGGCCGCCATGGTCGCTCTGCTCAAGGAGTCTGGCGAAATGATCGGCGACGCGAAGCCGATTCAGCACCAGGTGAAGTTCTTCGAAAAGGGCGACAAGCCTCTCGAGATCATTTCGACGCGCCAGTGGTACATCACTAATGGTGCCCGCGATGAGAAGCTGCGCAGCCGCCTTCTTGAGGCCGGTAAGCAGATCAACTTCACCCCCGACCACATGCGTGTTCGCTACGACAACTGGGTTGGTGGCCTCACGGGCGACTGGCTCATTTCGCGCCAGCGCTTCTTCGGTGTGCCGATCCCCGTCTGGTACGAGCTCGATGCCGACGGCGAAAAGGGTGCCCCGATCGTCCCCAGCGAAGCTTCGCTGCCGATCGACCCGTCCTCAGACACTGCTCCCGGCTACACGGAAGACCAGCGTGGTGTTCCCGGTGGCTTCGAGGGCGAACTCGACATCATGGACACTTGGGCGACCTCGTCGTTGACCCCGCAGATTGCTGGTGGTTGGGAGACCGACCCCGAGCTCTTCGACGTGGTCTTCCCCTACTCGCTGCGCAGTCAGGGCCAAGACATCATTCGTACGTGGTTGTTCTCGACCGCGCTGCGCTCCGAACTCGAGCACGGAACGGTGCCGTGGAAGAACGCCGGCATCTCCGGCTTCATCGTCGACCCCGACCGCAAGAAGATGTCGAAGTCGAAGGGCAACGTTGTTACGCCTAAGGGCATGCTCGATGACCACGGTTCGGATGCGGTTCGCTACTGGGCAGCATCCAGTCGCCTCGGTACTGACGCGGCGTTTGACCCGCAGAACCCGAAGCAGATCAAGATCGGTCGCCGACTCGCGATCAAGGTCCTGAACGCGTCGAAGTTCGTTTACTCGTTCCCGGCGCCCACTGTTGCTGCGGGCTCGACTGCCGTCGTTACCGAAGCGCTCGACCTCGAAATGCTCGCCGAGCTAGCGTCGGTCGTTGACCAGGCCACCACGGCTCTGGAAAACTTCGATCACGCCAAGGCACTTGAAACCACCGAGAAGTTCTTCTGGACCTTCTGCGACGACTACCTCGAGCTCGTGAAGGAACGTGCCTATGGCGCCGGAACTCCCGAAGCCCAGGCAAGTGCCAACCGTGCGTTGCACACCGCCATCGACGTGTTCTTGCGTCTCTTCGCGCCCTACCTCCCCTTCGCTACCGAAGAGGTCTGGCGCTGGACGCACGACACCTCAGTGCACTCCGCGTCGTGGCCGACCGCCGACGAACTCGGTGTTACGGCAGAGCCGAGCGGGCTGTTCCACGCGGTTAGCCAAGCGCTCATCAGCATCCGTCGCGCTAAAACAGACGCGAAGGCTTCGCAGAAGACTGAAGTGACCTCGGCTACCCTCGCGGGCCCAGCCCTGATCGCTGCCGCCATCGACGATTTGAAGGCTGTGGGCCGCATCCACGACCTCACGATTGTTGAAGCGGAAGAGATTGAGGTTCGCGACATCGTTTTGGTTGAGGCAGCCCCCGAAGCTTCGGCCTAAAGTCCGGCAAAGGGTTCGGCGTCGAGTTCGGCGTCGAACCCCAAAACCGCGTATTGTTGAGTAAATGACGAACTCAGAGAAGCCTTCGTACACCGTTCGCGATATTCAAGAAGCCGATTTCGAAGTCTGGAAAGATCACTTCGTCAATTACGGAGTTTTCTACGAAACCGAGTTCACCGATGCCATCGTTCAGGGTGTCTGGGAATGGCTCATGGATGACTCAGCACAACTCAACGCAGTCGTTGCTGTAGCTCCTGAGGGCGCTCCCGATCCCGGACTTGTGTGTGCCTTTGGTCTCTACCGTCGCCTGCCCGACACGTTCACTGCTTCGTGGGGTTGGTTCATGGATGACCTTTACGTTGACCCTGAGCACCGTGGCGCCGGAGTTGCCGGAACGATCATCGATGACATCGCTGCCCGTGCAGCAGAAGATGGTGGCGGAAAGCTCCGCTGGATCACCAACAAAGAGAATGACAGCGCGAAGCGCCTCTACGACAAGGTCGCGGACCGCACGTCGTGGATCTTGTACGAAAAGAGCGTGTAGTGCAGCTCGGCACACGATGGTCGGTCGGCGCAGCGGTGCCCGAACGTCTTTCCGCAGAAATGCGCGAAGCGATTGCCGGCGTTGAAGCGGATGTCGCTCACCTCGATACGAGCGCGTGGCGTTGGACGCTCACCTGGCTTGAATCGCGCCCGGTCGCAGAACTGGACGATGGCACCACCGTTCGCCAAGGTGCCGATGGCAGCGTTTCCGTTGAAGAAGCTGCTTCCTAAGGCACCTAGCTCCTAGCCACATTGATTGTTGCCCGCTCCGCGCCAGTGCTTACGCACTCGTCAGCCCGGAGCGAGCAACACCTGGTCTTGTGGATAGTTGAGCACCACAATCGCCCCAGATGTTTAGCGTCGTAGTATGCGCCAACCGAATCTTCTACGACTGTCGATTGGCGCCCTCCTCCTCGCCACGTTGAGCGGCTGCGTGCCCTCCGACGCGAGTACCGCACCTGCGCCAACCTCAACCTTCGTCGCGCCCTACGCGACCGACGAAGAAGCACTGGCTGCGGCTGAAGAGGCTTATGCGGAATATCTACGAGTTATCAACTTCCACCTCAACGAGAGCGTCATCGACGAAGACCTTCTGGCTACGGTGGCGGTCGGGGACGAATACGCAGGATTAGTTGAGTCTCACACTCGGCTTGCGGAAGCGGGCACGCGAAGCGTTGGCGAGGTGAAGTTCGACGATGCGAAACTTCAGCGCTACTCGACAGATGGTTCGCTCCACGAACTACTCGTGGTTTACGTGTGCGAAGACCTCTCGGACGTTTATCTTGTCAACCCTGACGGCACGCGAGTTACCGAAGAGGCCTTCTCGACCGAACTCGCTCAAATTACGTTCGATTATTCTGAGTCCGTTAATTCACTACTCGTCTCGGACCGAGAACCTTGGGGAGAAAAGTGCTGACGAAACTTTTTCTTCTTTCAGTAGCCCTATTGCTCGGAGCAGGCGGGCTGAGCGGCCCACTTCAAACCTCATCCCCTGATTGCACTCTCGCCGGCAAGCTCTCCGGGTCGTGTCCTCAAGCTGGTGTCAACGAAGAAACCGTGCAGCTAGGAGCTACGCGCGAGCAGCCAGGCTCAGGCGACGGGAACTACGACTCCGGCTACGAGGCTGACGGCGTCGCCTACATTCCCGTCGACGATGAGCTCGACAGCGTTGAGGAAGCCTGGTGCGACATTCAGCGCCTTGAATGCGTGCCGTGGACTCCCCCGGCCGAGGACGCTGATGGAGACACTGGGCCGATCACCATCTCCGACATCGCGACCTTCCGCCCTCGACCCCCCGCCGCCGGCATACAACCTAACCAGTGGATGATCGTCGGCCTCGACACCAACTTCTACGCAAACGCATCCGCCCACGTCGTAGACGGCACTCTCTTCGGCGGCACCGCCCAAGTCAGATTCACGCCCTCCTCCTACAACTGGGACTACGGCGACGGCAGCACCGCAACCACTAGCAACCCCGGCAAAACCTGGGCCAAATACCGGATCACCGAGTTCGATCCGACACCCACCAGCCACGTCTTCGAAGAACCCGGCAATTACACCATCACCCTCGCCGTCACCTATGCCGCCGAATACCGTGTCGCCGGCAGCAGTTGGCAGAACGTCGTCGGCACCCTCACCATCGTCGCGCCACCCCTCACCGCCACAGCAGGGCACGCCACCACAGTCCTCGTTGACCAAGACTGCATCGCCAACCCCACCGGAATCGGCTGCTAAACGCGCGCCAGGATCTCCCCGTGCGGCATCGCCATCCATCCCTCAGCCGAATCAGCCCACTCACGCCACGCACTGCTGATCTGCTGCAACACATCCTGCGTCGCCAACGACTTGTTCAGAGCGTCCTCGGCGAAGGCCGATTCCAGCACTCGCGCCTCCCACATGCTGCCCCACCACTCCCGGTCGACTCCGTCGGAAAAGTTCCAGATCGATGCCGACGTAGTGACGTCAGCCAATCCCGCCTGCAGAGCCCACGACTTCAGCCGCCGGCCCGCATTCGGCTCTCCCCCATTGCTGCGGTGTACGGCGTCGTACACATCAGCCCAGACCTTCAGCCCCGGCAACTCGGGAAAGCAAATGGTGCCCGCATAATCCACATCACGCACCGCAATGAGCCCACCCGGCTTGGCAACCCGCTTCATCTCCACAAGAGCCGCAACAGGATCGCCCAAATGCTGCAGAGTCTGATGCGAATGCACGAGATCGAAACTGTTGTCATCGAACGGCAGCGCATACGCATCACCCACGATGAAGCTCAGGTTGTCGGCAGTGAAAGCCGACGCTTTTTCGATCGCTGCGGGAGCGGCATCCAGCCCCACAACACGGCCAGGAGCGAGCCGCTCCGCAAACTCAGCAGTGATCGTGCCCGGCCCACACCCGATATCGAGCAACGAGAGCCCCGCCTCAAGGTGGGGCTCGAAGTACGCGGCCGAGTTAGCGATCGTGCGCCACGTGTGAGACTTCAAAACACTTTCGTGATGGCCGTGGGTATATCGCTCGCTCGTCATCTTCCGAGAATAGGGTAGATGAATGACCAATCCTTTCTTTGAGCCCAGCACCCTGCCGTTCGGCATGCCACCCTTTGCCGACATCGAAGATGAGCACTTCGCGCCCGCCTTCGACAAAGGCATGGCAGAGCAGCTCGCAGAGATTGAAGCGATCACCTCGCAGCCAGACACGCCCACGTTCGAGAACACGATGATCCCGCTTGAAAAGAGCGGTCAGCTGCTCAACCGAGTCGCCACCGTGTTCTTCAACAAGACGTCCGCCGACGGCGATGCAGCCTCGGATGCACTCGAAGAAGTCATCGCTCCCCAACTTGCCGCGCACAATGACGCCATCAGCCTCAACAGCGCGCTCTACGAACGCATCCGCAGCATCAATGAAGGACTCGACGACACCGAGTTGGATGCCGAAGCTCGCTACCTTGTTGAGCGCTATTTCACCGAGTTCACCCTTGCCGGTGCCGGCCTCTCCGAAGATGCCAAAGCGACCTTGCGCGACTACAACTCACGGCTATCGACCCTCACCACGAAGTTCGAAAAGAACCTGCTTGCCGACACCAACGATCTTGCGATCGTGGTTGACAGCATCCAGGAACTTGATGGTCTTGAACCGTCAGAGATTTCTGCGGCTGCCAGTGCAGCCAACGATCGTGGACTCACGGGCAAATACCTCATCACTCTGATTCTGCCCACGAACCAGCCGCACCTCTCGGTGTTGAAGAACGCCGACGTTCGGGGCCGTGTTTTGGCAGCATCGCGCTCGCGCGGCATCCGCGGTGGCACGTTCGATAACCGCGAGCTCGTGCTCGAGATTGCGAAGGTGCGTTCGCAGCGTGCAGCCCTTCTCGGCTACGAAAGCCACGCCGCTTGGGTCACCGCCGATGAGACCGCCCAGACGCCGCAGCGAGTCGCTGACATGCTCGGCAAGCTCGCTCCGGCCGCGGCACGCAACGCGCGAGAGGAACATGCCGCGTTGGAGAAGCTTGCGGGCGCTGAGGTAACCGCAGCTGACTGGGCGTTCTATGCCGAGAAGGTGCGGGCCGAGCAGTACAACGTCGACACCACCCAGATGCGTCCCTACTTTGAGGCCGAGCGCGTGCTGCGCGACGGAGTGTTCTTTGCGGCGACCCAGCTGTACGGCGTTACCTTCACCGAACGTCGCGACCTGCCGGCGTACCACCCCGACGTGCGCGTCTTCGAGGTCACGAACGAGGATGGCAGCGAGGTCGGCCTCTACACTCTCGATCTCTACACGCGCGACTCCAAGCGCGGCGGAGCGTGGATGAACTCGCTCATCTCGCAGTCGGACCTCCTCGGGCATCCGGTGATCGTCACCAACAATCTCAATGTGCCGAAGCCTGCTGCTGGCGAAACGACGCTCCTCACCTATGACGAGGTCAACACGCTGTTCCACGAGTTTGGCCACGCCCTGCACGGCCTGTTCGCTCGCGTGACGTACCCGAAGTTTGCGGGAACCAACACCTACCGCGACTTTGTTGAGTTCCCCAGCCAAGTCAACGAAATGTGGATGCTCTGGCCCGAGGTTCTCGACAACTACGCCAAGCACTACGAAACAGGCGAACCGATGCCGCGCGAGATTGTGGAGCGCATTCAGGCCAGCGCCGCGTTCAATGAGGGGTTCCTCACGAGCGAATACCTCGCTGCCGCCCTCATCGACCAGGCTTGGCACCGCATCACTGCCGATGACGACGTGACGGATGTGGCGGCCTTCGAAGCACAAGCGCTGGCCGAGGTCGGGCTCAACAACCCCGCGGTGCCGCCCCGGTACTCGAGCACCTACTTTCAGCACATCTTCGCGAACTCAGCCTATGACGCCGGCTACTACTCCTACATTTGGAGTGAAGTGTTGGACGCCGACACGGTCGAGTGGTTCACCGAAAACGGTGGGCTCACCCGTGCCAACGGCGACCGCTTCCGTTCGCGACTCCTCGGTGTGGGCGGCTCGAAGAACCCGCTCGAGGCGTTCCGCGATTTCCGCGGCCGTGACGCCGAATTGCAGCCTTTGTTGAACCGTCGCGGGCTGAACTAGCCACCGCAGCACCGCTACTGCGCCGGGCGCCCCAAGTGGGCGCCCAGTCACGCCAGAAACGCGGCAGCCTTTTCGGAGACTGCCGCGTTTTTTGCACCACAACCGCGAGAATTCAAGGGACGTATTGTCCGAAACTCCTACCAAAACCGCACGTGTGGACGATTTATTGTGCTCGCTCCACAAAAATTGGTGAAAACCTTTCGCGAACCCCCTGTAGTCGTGCACAATAGTGCGGGTCGCGCTTGTCGCGCCCCCTCAGTCTTAGACGTCGCCTAGCACGGTGTCCTGAGGGCGATCTCTTCGCAGCTTCCCCCGAATTCGGCTGCGATGCATTTGCCCGGTGCGATCGCCCTCAGGAACACCACTTCAGGTCTCGTTCGCGAACGTAAACTTCAGACGTTCCCAGGCCTCAGCGCGCACATACACAGGCACCTGCTCCCACGGCACTGCGCGAGTATCGACGCTGCCGCCTTCAACCCGTTCGCCAGTGAACGCGTACACCCAGTCACCACGAGGAAGAGTCGCCGTGTGATCGGTGGCGCCCTCGTCAGTCACGGGCGATACGAGAATGTCGCGCCCGAGCATCCACTGCAACGGTTGCCCCCAAAGGCGCTCGTCGTCAGGCCAGTCGAAGAACAGCGGCCGCATGACGTTCGTACCAGCAGAAACGGCCCACTCACTTTCGGCGGTGAGGTACGGCACGAGACGTTCACGCAGTTCGACGATGCTGCGACTCATCTCGAGAACGCGTGCATCCCCTGATTGCTCGGCGATGTTCCAGGGGGTTCGGTCACGACTCGGCGATCGGTGGTGATTGAACTCCGAGTGGTACTGCATAATCGGCACGAAGGCCGCGGCAGCGAGTGAACGAACGTAGAGCTCTGCCGTGGGCACGTCGCCACTGAAACCAGCGAGATCCCAGCCCCAGTAGAGGATGCCGCACGCGCTCGCATTGAGCCCGGCAAACAGCGACCAGCGGAAGGCATCCCACGTAGAGTTCTCATCTCCGGCCCAGAAGGCACCGTGCGCTTGTGATCCGGTGTACCCCGCGCGCGAGAACGTCACTGGCGCTTTGCCTGCACTCTTGAGTAGATCGCCGTAGGCACGGGCATAGTGAACCGGGAAGGTGTTGTTCTTTTCGTCACCACGGCGGCCATCCTGATAGTGAAGTTCGGAACCCCACGCATGCTCGCCACCGTCAGTTTTGAAACCGTCAACACCCAGATCCTCGACGAGGTAACGACGTTTCTCCGTCCACCACTGAGCTGAACGATCGTCGGTGAGGTCAGGCATCAGTGACAGCGGAAACCACCAACCGCGATTGCGGTACGGCTTGAGCGCACCGCGCGGCGTCTCATCCTGAATCAGCACGTTCTCTCGCTGCGCTGCCTCGGCGTCGAACCGAGCTTGACCCACGGGATGGGGGCGCATCTTGATGAGCGGAATCTGCCACAGCAGCACGCGCACATCGCGATCATGCAACTCGTCGATCATGCCTTTCGGGTCAGGCCAGGCACCTTCTGCGGGAAAACTGAAGTCGTTGAGCCTCAGCGGCCCACCGTTCGCATTCGGCGCATACTGCGCATCCCGCCACACCGTGAAGGTGCTCTCATCGCTCCACGCCTCAATAACCACAGACCCGACCGGGATGCCGTGCTCCCGATGCGCATCCATCTGACGCATGACCTCGGCTTGAGTGTTCCATTCGTTGCCGCTCGCCCACAAACGGTGAACCCAGCTCGGCAACACTTCGGGACGGCCGACCTCAGCGAGAAACTGATCGAGCACCGTCGCCGGAGTTCCCGCATAGCCACCAACCGACAGCACGTCGGATGCGTCGCTGGGCGAATCAACCTCGGATTCGATCCACAACATCCCGGCATCGCTGTCGGCTACGTCAAACCACACACGTCTGCTGGTGCGCACATGGAAACCCCAACCGCGTCCCCCAATAACGTGAGCAAACGGCATCGGCAGATACGTCTTGCGTTCCGCACCCTGAGACTTGTACTGCTCGAAAACAACCGAATCAAGGCGTGCACCGCGCTGGTCGAGGGCATCAAAACGTTCGCCGAACCCGGAGACGTGCTCACGCTCATCGAGCCGCAGCGCGAACCGAACCCGGTGGATGCGTTCGCCGTCGTCGAGAACAGTGGTGCTGCCGGCGACAAGGCCAACCGCCTCGTCAGCGGCGACGATCGAATCAGGCGCAGTGCGCCATCCGGCCACTCGCACGTCGAACCACCGAGTGGACTGCGATCGCGGGGCCGCCGTTGGGCCACCGACGAACCGATAGCGATACTGCGCCGCTGCGGTGAGTGCAGAAACATCAACAGCGAATCCGGTGCTCGCTCGTGCCAGTTTCGCTTGCGCCGACGCGAGGTGTCCGCCGTCGACGGCTTGGCCCCGCGAGCGCTGCTGCACTCGTTCGAGGGCGAAGTCGGTGACCGACTCTCCGTCGTCCCATTCGAGAGTGACAACGTCGACATCCGCTGTTGCACGAACTCCCAGGCGCAGAGCTTCGCCGGCAATCGGAAGGGCGGGGTGACGCTGCTCAGTGTCAACTGAGTACGGATGCCCCGAGCCCAGTGGTCTATGTCTCAGCACTAGTCGGTCTCGCTTTCATTTCCGTGACGGGCTTCGGTGGTGGCTAACGACGCCATCGGGGGTGCGGGCGGCACGTACACGCCAATCTCGACGGCGAGGCGAACGTACATCGCGTGGCTCCAGAGCAGCGGTGTGGCCACGCTCCCCCAGCGTTCACGCCATTCCGCGACTCGGCTGGGGTCAAGCAGGTGATCGTCGACCTGCTCGGGCAGGAAATTATCTGTGGTCACGGTCTCCGCCGCCCACTGCAGCTGGCTACGTGCGCGTGCAGTGTTGCCTCCGGCTGCGAAGGCCAAGCCGAGCATGCAACTCAGTAGTGGCCATTGGCCCCCGCCGTAGAACGTGTCGCCGAGGTAGCGGTGCACACCGCCGTCGACGGTGAGGTCGTGGTCGATCTGGGCTACGGTCGCCCTGGCAAGGGTCCGTGAGCCGTCGACAACCGCCAGCGGAGAGATGAGGGCAGCAAGGGAGCCGTCTACGGCATCCGATCCCAGCCATTTGACGAGGTGGTCGTCACGAACACCGTCCGTCTCGATCAGTTCGCGAGCAGCACTCGCTGCAGCTCTGGCACGGGTGGCGACGTCGACCGAGAGCACCTCAGTGGATGCCGCAGCACTCAGCCCGGCAATGACGCAGCCGAGCGTTGAAACGTGACGTTCGGTCTCAAACTCTTCCCACCAGTCGAAGCAGGGGCGCTCCCACGTCGCGAGCAGATAGCGGACGGAAAGCTCAATGCCTTCACGCCACCGATCGAGATCGAGATCGTGTCGTTGAGCATGGGCTACGACCGCCCACACCCATGTGCCGTAGCCGTCGGTTTGAAAGTCCCACCAGTCGTCGTCGCCCTCGGCGCCATCGAAGGTGAAACGGGTAGCAAGCATCTGGGAGTTGTCGAGCGGAGTGCCCGCCGCTTCGGCTCGCTCGATGGTCTCGATCTGGCCCCGCCGAGCGATAAGGATGCTCGCACACCAGTCGAAGAATCGTGATGCGGAATCGATCGCGTTGGCGCTCGACATTCCATCAGCGATGAAGGCGCCGTCGCGGAACCAGGAGTAGCCGGTGTACGCCGAAAAGGTGGGGCTCGCAGGGTACGCACCGCTGGGGTGCTGCAGTGCCGAGATCAGCTCGACGCTGTGCGCTGCGAGAGACGCGAGGGACTTGTCGTCCGGGCGTGAAGTCATGAAGTGCCCTCCTGGGCCAGCTGGGAGGGAGGCCCACCCCGCGTGAACGGGATGAGCCTCACTCGGGAGACGTGCTATCCGATTACTGCGTTGATGCGTTCTTCAGCACTGGCCAGAGCGTCAGCGACTGACTTGCGCCCGGCTTGTGCTTCGATCAGTTCCTCGGTCACGATGTCTTGCATCTCTTGCTGGCCGTTCTCGACGAGCGGGGTGAGCGCAATCGAGTCGAGCGAGTCAAAGACCGCCTGACGGTTAGCCGGGGTGTCCTTGGTGAGGTAGACGGCGAGCTGATCTTCGTCACTTGTCGGCGGCAGTTCCCAACCGCTGTCGAGACGGACATCGATCATTGTCTGGGACGACGTCAAGAACTCTGCAAACGCCGTCGCTTCGGCAATATGGTCGGATGCTGCTGACACACCTACCGCGTTGGAGAACACTGCGCTGGCCTGTTGGGTATTTCCGGGCTCTACGGCAATGTCCCACGTGAATGGTGCGTCGGCGAGTGCGCCGAAGACCCAAATGCCGGAGTGCATCATGCCGAGCTTGCCCTCGAGGAACAGGTTGGTGTCGAAGTCTGCTGTGCCCTGTCCCTCTTCAATCGTGGGCATCACCGTGCCGCTCTTGTCGGTGAGCCACTCGGCTGCCTCGATGCCCGCGGGCGTGTTGAACGCTACGGAGGTTCCGTCGTCGCTCAAGAACGATGCACCGTTCTGGTCGAGCACTTTGTAGAACTCGTAGAACGACACAGGCTGGTGGTCGCCCCAGGTTCCGCTAGCGGAATCGGTGAGAGCGTCAGCAGCTGCCTGTTCGTCAGCCCAGGTCCAGTCACTCGTCGGGTAGTCGAGTCCGGCCGCATCGAAGAGATCAGCGTTGTAATAGAGCACAACATCGGAGAACGAACTGGGTAGTCCATAGCTCGTGCCATCAACGGCATAGGCGTCGATGAGCGACTCACGGTATGACTCGGGGTTAGTCACTTCGAGAGGGGCGAGCGAACCGCTCGATGCCAATTGTGGGAAGAAGTCGTAGTTGGTGTCTACGACATCCGCCACTGTTCCGGCCGCGAGGTCTGTTTGCAAGGTCGTGAAGTAGTCACCGTAGGGAAGCGTGGTGATGTCAACGGTGATGGTGGGGTTCTCCGCCTCGAACGCATCAACAATCGTCTGCAGGTTGTCTTCGTTTCCGCCGGCAGAGGTGAAGTTCGAGTAGGTGATGGTGACGGGGCCGTCTTCGCTGGCGGGCTCGGAGGCGCACGCACTCAAGAGCAGTGCTGAGACGCCGACGATTCCTCCCGCAGCAAGTAGTGAACGTTTCATGCTAGATATCTCCTTTGATGTCACGTGATGATTGGATCTCTGGTGTCCCGGGGCCTTACTTGATCCCTGAGCTTGCGACGCCCTGAATGATGTACTTTTGGGCGAAAATGTAGAGCGCGAGCATCGGCAATATGCTCACGATCGAGCCGGCCATCACGACGTCCCACGCGGTCGTGTATTGACCTTGAAGTCCCGCTAGAGCGATCGGCAGGGTCTGCAACTCGGGTGAGCGCAGCACGACGAGTGGCCACAAAAACGCGTTCCAGCTGCTCATGAAGGCGAACACAGTGAGGGTGGCGAGAGCCGGCCGGATGTTGGGGAGAATGATTTGCGTGAACACCCGAAAGTGACCGGCGCCGTCGAGCTTCGCGGCCTCGTCGAGTTCCCGCGGAACCTGGTTCACGGCCTGGCGAAGCAAGAAGATTCCGAATGCGCTCGCAAATGTCGGGAGCAGCGCACCGAGGTACGTGTTGAGCAATCCGAATGCTTTGAGCTCAGCAAACAGCGGCACGATGAGCACTTGCAGCGGAATCATCATCGTCGCGAGGTAGACCGCGAAGATAACGCCGCGGCCGCGGAATGGCAGTCGACTAAACGCATACGCTGCGGTGGCGCTCGTGAAGAGTTGCGCCAGCGTGGTCACGAGGGCGAGCCCGACGCTGTTCGCAACAACTCGGCCGAAGGGACGCTCAGTAAACAGCGTTCGGTACGCCTCGAATGATGGGTTTTCCGGCCACAACTGTGGAGCGATGGAGAATCCAGCGCCCGGAGTGATCGAGGTGATGAACGTCCACAGAAAGGGGAAGAACATCGCGATCGCGCCAGCAATGACGACAACATGCAAGACGATCATCCTGGGGCGAGTGCGCGGCGATTTAGCCATAGTGAACCCACCTCTTTTGTCCAATAATTTGAATCACAGTGACCGCGAGGATCACGATAAAGAGCAACCACGAGAGGGCGGATGCTTCGCCCGCAGCGCCATAGCGGAACGTGAGGTCGTAAATCTGCTGCACGACCACTTGCGTAGATCCGCCCGGTCCGCCACCCGTCATTGCATAGACCTGGTCGAAGACTTGGAAGCCGTTGATGAGTGAAATCACCACGACGAAGAACGTGCTGGGGCTCAGCATCGGAATCGTGACGTTCCGGAATCGGCTCCAGGCGCCAGCACCGTCCACCTTGGCGGCGTCATACAGATCAGGGTTAATCGTCTGCAGCCCCGCCAGCAGAATCACCATCACGAAGCCGAGGTCTTTCCACGAGCTGGCAAGGATGATCGAGATCATTGCCCAGTCGGGGTCTGTCCACCAACCGGGGCCATCAATGCCGAACCAGCCAAGCGCGAGGTTGACGACACCGTTGTTGGGGTTGAGAAGCCAGCGCCACACGATGGCCACGGCAATCCAACTCGTGACAACCGGCAGAAAGTAGATTCCCCGCCAGAGGGACCGACCCTTCAGGGCTTGATTGAGTGCGAGCGCTAGCGCCAATCCGCCGATGTAGACGAGGGGAAGGTATCCGGCGATGTAACCGATTGTGTGGAGGAAGACTTCCCCGGTGCGTTCGTCGGCGAGGAGTGAACGATAGTTCTCCCATCCGATGAATTCCATGGGAGTGATGAGATTCCACTCGGTGAAGCTAATCCAAGCGGCCGCAACCATGGGTCCAAGCACGAAGAGAGTCAGTGGGATGGCACTCGGCAGCAAGAAGGCGAGCACTGTCAGTACATAGCCTGCACTGGCGCGCGGCTTTTTCCTGCTTCGTGGCGCACGCGACGGTGGGGGCACCGTTGGCGCGTGGAGGGCGGTCGGCAGAACCATCAGGAATTCTCCTGCGGAGACGCCTGCTGCACAAGACGCTGACGGACCAGGTCGCCTTGCTCGCCGGCGATGCCTTCGGCGTCGAACGGAGTCGCGAGCACGAGAGTCGCAGCGCCCTGCGCCCAGCTGGCGTCTTGCCAGGTCTCAACCGCAACGGGAACACCGCGCCGAGCAGGCATGAGCGCAGCACGGAAGGCCGGCTCAAAGCCATAGGACCAGTGCCCCCAGTCTGCAGTGCCCTCCCCCAGCAGGATCACAATCTCAGGGTCAAGAACATGCACGAGACCCGCAATTGCTCGACCAAGCAGGTGCCCGGCCTCGCCGAAGACAGCGATGGCGTCGGCATTGCCTCGATCTGCCGCGTCGCGAAGTGCCGCAATTCCCGCTCCGGGAGCGATGATCTCGCGATTGCGCGCCGTCGCGACAAGTGCGCCCTCTGAGACAAAGGTCTCGAGGCATCCGGTGTTTCCGCACGTGCAGCGGGGACCGCTGTCGCGCACGGGAATATGACCGATCTCTCCCGCGCCGCCGCCAAAGCCACGGACGATGAGACCGTCGATCACGATTGCGGCGCCGATTCCCGTTCCGATCGTCACGGCAAGAAAGTTGCGGTGACGACGGCCGAGGCCGTAAAGACGCTCCGCCATCGCGAGAGCGTTCACGTTGTTTTCGACGAGTACTGGCAACCCCAGCTCCCGACGCAGCGTGGCCCCGATCGGCACGTTGTTCCACTTCAGCTGGGTGGAACTCACCACTCCGGCGGCTTGCGAATCAACAGAGCCGGGAACACCGACGCCAATGCCGAGGAGCGGTGCCGACGAGCCGCCAGCGATGAACGAGCGAAGCAGCCCAGCAAGTGTCATGAGCATCGTGGTGGCTGACGCGTCGAACGGTTCGCTCGCCGTCCGCAGCACGATGCCATCGATTCCGACCTCGACGAAAGCCACATGATCGGAGGCCACCTTCACGCCAACCGCGCGCCCTGCGCTGGAGACGAGGCCGAGCATCCGCGCCGGTCGTCCGCCCTGTGACGGCTGGTGCTCAAGCTCCCGCAAGAGGCCGTCGTGGAGCAAGTCTTTGGTGAGTTGCGTCATGAGGGCCGGTGAAAGGCTCAGCGTGCGAGCAAGCTCAGCACGGGATGCCGGACCGTGTGCACCCAGGTGAGCAAGGATTGCTGACCGGTTTACATCGGTACGTGCCATCGGACGAATCGCCATTGGTTCCCCTTAGTTCAGGACTAAACAAACCATAGAATTAAGTGCGGGTAAATGTCAATGGCGCGAGACCACACGCCTGCAAAGTACAGCGATGATGGGGTGAAAATCGGCACAACGGGCACGCGTTCATAGCCCGCATCCGCCTTAAAACCAGAAAGCGCAGGCGACCCAGTGGGTCACCTGCGCTCGTAAAGGACTGCGGTTAGGCCGACTTCTCCGCACGCACCGGCTTGCGAGGCACGATCGTGGGCGCTGCATTTTCCAGCACCGCCGCCCTAGTAACAATGACGCGGCCGACGGTTTCGTCGGAGGGCACATCGAACATGATCGGGCCGAGCACTTCTTCGAGAATCGCACGGAGGCCTCGAGCACCCGTCTGACGCAGCACGGCAAGATCAGCGATCGACTCGAGGGCATCGTGTTCGAACTCAAGCTCAACGCCGTCAATTTCGAACATGCGCTGGTATTGGCGCACGAGAGCATTCTTGGGAGTGGTGAGGATGTCCATGAGGGCGACTTGGTCGAGCTGCGTGACCGTGGTCACAACAGGCAGCCGGCCAATGAACTCAGGGATGAGACCAAACTTGTGGAGGTCTTCTGGCAGAACTTCGCCGAAGAGGTTCACATCGTCGCCCTTGCTGTGCAGCGGAGCGCCGAAGCCGATGCCCTTTTTGCCTGCGCGGTTCGAGATGATTTCTTCGAGACCAGAGAATGCGCCAGCCACGATGAAGAGCACGTTGGTGGTATCCACCTGAATGAACTCTTGGTGCGGGTGCTTGCGGCCGCCCTGCGGCGGAACAGAAGCGACGGTGCCCTCAAGAATCTTGAGCAGCGCTTGCTGCACACCCTCTCCTGACACATCGCGCGTGATGGAGGGATTCTCTGCCTTGCGAGCGATCTTGTCGATCTCATCGATGTAGATGATGCCCGTCTCCGCGCGCTTCACGTCATAGTCAGCAGCCTGCAGAAGCTTGAGGAGAATGTTCTCGACATCTTCACCGACATAGCCGGCCTCGGTGAGGGCTGTGGCATCCGCTACAGCGAACGGCACGTTGAGGCGCTTGGCCAGAGTTTGAGCGAGATACGTCTTTCCGCAACCGGTAGGACCGATCAGCAGGATGTTCGACTTAGCGATCTCGACGTCATCAATCACGGCATCCGCCGAAGTGATGGTGTTGCGAGCACGAACACGCTTGTAATGGTTATAGACGGCCACCGAAAGCGAGCGCTTAGCTGCCTCCTGGCCGATGACGTATTCCTCTAAGAAGTCATAGATTTCACGCGGCTTAGGCAGGTCGAACTCGCTCGACGTTTCTTCGCCAGCTTCAGCAAGACGCTCTTCAATGATCTCGTTGCACAGATCTACGCACTCGTCGCAGATATATACGCCCGGACCGGCGATCAATTGCTGTACCTGCTTTTGGCTTTTGCCGCAGAAGGAACACTTGAGCAGGTCCGCGCTTTCCCCAATTCGGGCCATGCCGGTTCCTCTCCTTGAGTAAATACCTTGATAACGAGCCTAACCCGATATTCGTTCAGTCTCCGTCACAATTACCGGCGGCGTTTCGGCGCGTCGAAACAAGCGTCGTCTGACCAAGCGAATGTGCCTACGGATACGAACTAGGGTTAACGAGTTCGACCTAGCCAACAGAAGGGGCCCCATGCATACTCGTGCAACGCGCGTGCTCCGCGGCGGCTTAGCTGCGCTGTTTGCTACGTGTGCCGCAGCTCTCTCCCACGTCGTCGCTGGCGGAGCATCTCCGTCGATGTTCGGCATCGGCGTCTCGCTCGTCATCTCCGTCGCCATTTGCACCCTTTTGGCAGGGCGCACGGTCTCGATTGTTCGCCTCAGTGCTGCCATTCTGGTGAGCCAAGCGATGTACCACACACTGTTTAGTTCGATGCTGGCGCCGGAAGGTATCGCGCCGCACAACATGGCAGCCATGACGTTTGACTTCTCCTCGGCGACCCAGACTGCGGACTCGACCATGTCGCTTTCGCATCTTGCGGCGGCAGTGGTCACGATTCTGATGTTCCGCTACGCCGAGGTTGCCTTCTGGGGGCTGTTCGAAACGGCCCGCGTCTTTGTGTCGCGGCTTCTCGCATCCGCGAGCATCGCCGGAACACGCATTCTCGAGTTCCGCGTTGTGCCTGTCGCCGCGCCGGCAACGCCGCTTGTTGCACGAGTTCTCTCCATCACGCGTTATCGGGGCCCACCAGCCACCATGCCTGCGGTTTAGCACGACGCCGCCCAGCATCCCCGATATTTGTCGCATTTTCGCGACCCCTTTTGAGAAAGAAACTAATGAAGAATTTCACTAAAGCTGCACTCGCGCTCTCGGCGGGAGCCGCCCTCGCCATTGCAGCACCACTCGCCGCCATGGCCCACGTCACGATCGATCCCGGTCAGGCAGACCCTGGCGACTACGCCCTCATCACGGTCAAGGTTCCCAACGAATCTGAAACCGAAAAGACCAACCGGGTTGAGCTGTTTTTGCCTACCGACACTCCCTTCACGAGCGTACGTTTCGTGCCGGTAGCCGGCTGGGATGCTCAACTCGTGCGCAGCGAACTGCCCGAGCCTGTCATGATCGGCGAAAGCGAAATCACGGAGGCGGTGACCTCGATCGTGTGGACCGCTCAGCCCGGCTCAGAGCTCGGTGATGGCGGACTCTTGCTGCTGCCCGTCTCCCTCGGCCCGGTTCCTGATGTCGGAAGTGTCGTACTCGCAGCAGACCAGAGCTACACCGATGGCAGCGTCGTGAGCTGGAACGGTGTCGAAGAGGATGCAGAGAAGCCGGCGCCGATCCTCTACGTCAACGACGAGGCGGTCGACCACCACGACGCTGCAGCTGACAGCGACACTGGTGACCACGACGCTGACGAAACCGAAGAGCAAATGCACTACGCCGATTCCGCAAGCAGCGGCGACCCGGTTGCCCGCGGTCTCGGCATCGCCGGCCTCGTCGCTGGCCTCGCCGGTCTCGTAGCAGCCTTCGCCTTCCGCCGCCCCACCGCAAAGTAGTTCACCCTATGCGTCAAGCTATTCGCAGAGGCGCCGCGTTCGGCGCGGCCACGCTAGCAGCACTCACGCTGCTCGTGGCCGCGCCCGCGTACGCGCACAACTACCTCGTCGAGAGCACGCCGCTTGAGGGCGACACCCTCACCGTGCTCCCCGACGAGTTCTCGGTCACCACAAACGACACCCTGCTCGACCTTGCGGGTGACGGCGGCGGGTTCGCGATTCAGATCTTGGATTCGAACGGCGGGTACTACGGTGACGGTTGCTTCACCATCAGCGATGCAACGCTGTCGACCGGCGCGACCCTGGGTGAAGCAGGCGACTACCGGATGCTCTGGCAACTGGTCTCCGCCGATGGCCACACCGTGTCAGACGAAATCGACTTCACGTGGGAACCGGATGCCGACCAGACGATCTCCGACCCACTGAGCGGGCCTCCAGCCTGTGGCGGCGGAACACTTGAGGAGTCCACTCCCCCGGCAGATGCAACCGACCCAGCGCAGGTCGACGCGGATAGTGACGCTGCTGCCGCAGACGCCGGCACGGTCGTGCTCGTGGGCGGAGCGATCGCCTTGGTCTTAGTTGCGGGAGTAGCGATCTTCTTGATTACTGCGAAGCGCAACAAGGACGAGAAAGACGAGTCTTAGCGGGGCCGAGCCAGCCATTATCTGCAGCCGCAACTTTCACGAATGGTGAGGTCCAGCGGAAGAACACGATTGTGGGGCGCTTCTTGAGACCCCGGAGTTGCGTCAAGAAGAACATCCACCCCGAGCGAGGCCGCAGTGTGGAACGGTTGCTGGACGGTCGTGAGGCGGGGTAAGACGATGCTCGATTCCTTGAGCCCATCGAAAGAAATGAGCGCCAGGTCCTCGGGAATGCTGAGCCCCGCTTGCGTCGCCGCGGTCATGATTCCGAACGCTTGCTCATCACTATGGACGAAGATTGCCCGCGGGCGGGTGGGTCGCGCAAAAATATCCCGTGCGAGCGCGAAAGCGCTGTAGCGATCGAATTCGCTCTCGAATACCTCGTGGTCGTCGACCTTCATCCCCTTTGCCTTGAGAGCATCGCCCCACCCGGCTAGTCGGTCGCTGACTCCATACAGGTGCGCCGGGCCAGAGAAACACGCAACGGATTCGTACCCGTGGTCGAGTAGGTGAGAGGTGGCGGCGAAACCTCCACCACGGTTGTCGACCAGTATCGCGGTCGCTCCAAGCTCGCTTGCCGGGCGGTCGAAAAACACGAGTGGTGTGTGGTTGCCCTCAAGCACACTAGACGTCTCTTCATGACTTGAACGACGCTCGTCCGTGCTTCCGACGAAGAGAATCCCGCGCACTTGGTGCTCCATAAACGAGCGAAGGTGGCGTGCTTGCCTTTCATCGCTATTCATGGCGTTTCCGAGCAGCAGCGAATGGCCACGGGCAAGTGCGGAGTTCTCCACCTCGATGGCGAGCTCACTGCAGTAGGGGTTGGTGATGTCCGAAGCGATCAGCCCTAATACCGTGCTGGAAGCTGAGGCCAAAGCGCGAGCAGTGGCATTAGGGCGGTAACCGAGCCGAGCGACCGCATCGAGCACACGCTGTTTCGTCGGCGCGGCAACATTGCGGGGGCCGTTGTTCATGACGTAACTGACAACGGCAGTAGAGGTGCCCGCTTCGCGAGCAACATCGTCTCTGGTTACCAAGGTGTATTCGATTCCCTATTCATCAGTGCTTTCCCCTGTGCCGTTCGGAGCACGTCGACGGCGCACACGCCGCACAGACGATCATGTCGCAATCCAAGGTGGAAGGCTAAAGAAAAATCACTTTACCCGAAAAATATCTACGCGGGTAGGCAATAAACGTGCGTACAGAAAGAATTCACGCAGATTTCCATGTTTCTTCGACGTTAAATCTGCGTAATCACTGGTCCATTTTCAAAATTAGTGCTTGACCCTGACGAAACGGTCTGTTTGTATAGTCCACAATCTACCCGCGTAGATCGCTAAACAAACCTCACATCGCACGTTCATCCGGCGATTCGAAAGGAACCAAGGCTGTGGCTCTTTCCTCACTCCCCTCGCCTCACCACCACGCACCAACCTGTGCCCCCGTTGTCACGGCTGATGTGCCAGCGTGGGTAGCGAAGGCCCAGTCGCATTCTGATCACCTGCTCTCCTTAGCGGGGCCCGTTGCGCATCGCGCCGACGTCGTCGGTGTGCTCGCCGACGACGAGACCGACTGGACTTTCGGAAACTTCATGTTGACGTGGTTGGACTCAAGCCAAGAAGTTCGCCGCATCTGGCATCTTCCTGATGCAGCATTCTTTCTCCGACTCATCGAGATCGCTTATGCTCCGGTGCTCGACGCGAACCCGTCGTACCGCACGTTGCTGACCGATACCAGTCGCATCCAAATGTCGATCACGAACGACATTCTCCAAATTCAGCTCGACGGGCTAGTGGACGACTACACGATGATCCGGCACCACGCCCTCATGCTCTTCAGCTCTGCGCTCTGGCTCGATGAGCCTCAACGGAGCCAGTGGCTCGCTCTTTACGACGATCTCGTGACGTACGTCGATTCCCGCCCCGAAGGACGACCCCACGTTGACTCGCTCGCAGCGGTCGAGAGCGCAGCATTCGCTGACTTCGTCACGTTGGCCCCTCAAACGCTCACCACTGAAAGCGCCGACGCGCTCCTGAACGACCACGAGGCGCTCGCCCATGTTCTCGACTACCAGCTTTACGCCGGGGTAGCCATCGGACTCCTGTGGCGCGAGTACCGAGCCCTCGATGAAACAGAGCGAGACGAGTGGTACCGCACCCAACTTTCCGAACGTTACCTCGACACCGATTATCTGAAGAATGAATGGATGGCACAGTAATGTCCCACGATCACAGCGCCTCCGCGCCCGCCGAGCAACTTGACCTCGTCATCACGAACGCAAAAATTCGTTCCGACGACGACGCGCTCTACAACATCGGCATCAAGGGCGGCGTCATCGTCGCAATGTCGAGCAACGTGCAAGATTTAGGCCACGCAACAGAAACGACGGATGCCGCGGGTCGCTGGGTGATTCCCGGTGCGATCGATTCCCACGCTCACATCAACCAGCGCGCTGACGAGTACAACCACATTCCCGGCCTTGGACCGGACGATAATTTCTCCGCTGAGTCGCGCGGCGCGCTTGCCGGTGGCTGCACCACTGCGCTCAATTACGTACAGTTCGGTACCCCGTCGCTTCTTGACTCGTTCCACGATGGCCTTGCCGCAGCACGCGCTCAGTCTCAGATCAATGTGATGTTCCACGGCTGCCTCATGAATATGGGCCAAGTCTCAGAAATCGAGCAGGCCACCAAAGAAGGCATGCGCACGTTCAAGATCTTCATGCCGTATCGCGGCGAAGAGGCCAAGAATCTGGGCGGAATCGGAAGCCTCAACCACGCGCAAATGCGAGAAGCATTCGCCGCGATCGTAGCCAACGGTGCTCAAGCACTGGTGCACGCCGAAGATGGCGACATCGTCGACGCTGCTATGCAAACGGAAAGCACCGCTGGGCTCGACTCGCTCGCAGGGTGGGAGCGATCGCGCCCCACCATCGCCGAAGGGGATGCCGCCTGGACCGCTCTCTATCTTGCAGAAGAGGCAGGCTGCCAAGTATCGATCGTGCACGTCTCGAGCTTGGAAGCGATCAAAGCCAGAAAGGCATTGGGTTACCCGGGCGCGGCGCTTGAATCATGTGTTCACTACATGGTGCTCAGCACTGAGTCGGCAATTGGCCCGGAGGGCAAAGTCGCCCCGCCCATCCGCGACCGCAGTCTTTCCGACGCCATTACCGAGGCAGTTCTCGCGGGCGAGATTGATTTCTTCGGATCCGACCACAACGAATGGCCAAGCGCAGCAAAAACTGACTGGGAAACTTCCAAGCCTGGATTGCCCGGTATCGGCCTCATGCTCCCGCTGCTCTTGACGCACCTTGTCGTGGACAACGGCATGAGCATGGAAAGCCTCATCGAACTCACCTCGCGCAATGCCGCCGTGAGATTCGGTCTCGAAGGCAAAGGCAAGGTCGCAATCGGTATGGATGCCGACCTCGTCATCCTCGAGGAAGGTGAGCGAGTCGTACGGATCGAAGATCTTCACTCGCCCATCGATTACTCGCCCTACGCCGGCATGACATTGCGGATGTGGCCGAGCGTGACCGTATGCGGCGGCGTCGTCGTCTTCGCTGACGGCGAGTTCCCACGCGAGGACTTCCGTGGAGAAATGCTGAACGATCGCTTCCGGACAGACCCCGCACTCGCGGTCTGATCCTCATCATCACCAACCAAGAAGGAGCACACTACATGCCACGGTCAATCATCCTCGATGTCGACACAGGAACTGACGACGCGATTGCAATCATGATGGCAGCGCTATCGCCAGAGATCGACCTCGTTGCGTGCACCACCGTGTGGGGCAATCGTCCGGTCGAGAATACGACTGACAACACGCTTCGCGTGCTCGACTACATCAACCGCTCCGACATCCCTGTCTATCGGGGACTCGATGAGCCATTCGGCCCTATCGGCGTACCGCAGCCCAGCCCTTCGGACGATCACAGCGGCGGAAAGATGCACCCGAAGGAACTCGACCTCCCGCCCGCCACCTCGGTTGCTCAAACGCAGGGCGCTGTCGAGTGGTTAGTCGAGACGCTGCGAGCTCGTACTGAACCCATCACGCTGGTGCCAGTCGGTCCACTGACAAACATCGCGGCTGCGATCACCCTCGACCCCTCGATCATCGAGAAGGTCGACGAGATCGTCATCATGGGTGGCGCGCACGCTTTCGGCAACGCAACGCCGTCGGCAGAATCGAACATCTGGCATGACCCCGTAGCTGCTGACGTCGTTTTCAAAGCCGGCTTCAAGCGAATTGTTCTGGTTCCCCTCGACGCGACGCACGACGCACTCGTCACCGGAGCACAGGCATCCGAGCTTCACGCTCTCAGTACCCCCGCTGGACTGGCGACCGCGATCTGTATCCAACAGCGCATCGTCGCCCACGATGAAAGCCAGCCACAGGCGATTCCCGACAGCGCCCCCATTCACGATGCCGTCTGCATCGCGTATCTGCTCGACCCCGCTGTCCTTCCTCTTAACCACCTTCACGTCGGCATCGAGACAACAGGAGTGCGCACCTTCGGCAGAACTGTTATCGACGTTCGTCACCGAGGCATAGAAGAACCGAACGCCTACGTCGCATTGACGGCGAACGCTGACGTCTTCTATCGACTGCTGAAGGAGTGTGTCTCTATCCAGCGATAACCACTGCTCTTCACGTTTCGAATATTTCGCTCCACCTAAGCAAGGGAAAACAATGAAACGCAACATCGCAACACTGAGCACGGCGGTCGGGACGGTAGCCATTATGGCTCTCGCCGGATGTTCTGCCGGCTCCACCCCCACCATCGCAGGCTGCGAGGACGGCGTAACGGAACTCTCCGTACTCCGCGCAGAAAACAACTCCCCCACTGACGAGCAATTGGATGCCTACACAGCCGCCAACAAATGCGTCATTTTCACCGTGGACGAAGTTCCGTTCGGAAACTTGGCAGCAAAGATCGCGGTGCTCGCACCGTCGTCGAACCCGCCAGACATTGTCGGATTCGACGCTCCCAGCACCGCATCCTACGCATCGCAGGGCTTCTTGCTTCCCCTTGACGATTACCTGCCCGATGGCTGGTTTGACGACGTGACGTCAGCGACGTTGACAGAGAACTCGTGGGACGGCCAGGTTTACTCGCCCGGCAACGAGCAAGACACTCTCTCCTTGTACTTCAACAAGGAGCTGACTGATGCAGCCGGCATCACACCTCCCACCTCTCTTGACACCGCGTGGACATGGCCAGAGGCGCAAGCCGCAATGCTGACCTGCCAGGTATCGGCAACCGAGGCTGCTGGGTCGACCGTGTACGGTCTCGCACCGTCACGACTCGGAGACGGCACCCCGGGAACGTCGTACCGCGATCAGCTCTTCTTGCGCAGCATGGGAGACCCCACTGCTCCTGAATCGTCGTCGGCCTACAAGACGTTCTATGCAATCTCTGACGACGGCACCACTGTCGATGGCTGGCTGAACACGCCTGAAGCTATCGAGGGTGCGACCTTCTACCAGAACTTGTTCGAAGGCCCGGATGCTGTGACATCGAAGACTGGTCTTCCCAATGCACTGATCGATGGCAAGGCGTGCTTCGACCTCGAAGTGAGCTCCAACGCTACGACTCTTACTAACGCGGGAGTGGACTTCGGTGTGAGCCCAACGCCGTATCTCGTTACTCCTGTTGTGCACACCGGCGCTGTTACATTCGGCGTCACCGCACGTTCGAACAACGCAGAGGCAGCGGCCACGGCCGTTGTTGCAATGGACACCGGTGACCAGTACCTCGAGTGGGTTGAGAACAACCTCCGGATTCCAGTGTTGGTGTCGACGACCGAAGCACTGCCTTCGCTCAGCGAAGCACCGTTGAACATTCCCGTCGAAGAGATCCAGGAGTGGGGCGTACCGCGTCCTCCCGGACCGCACTTCGACGCGTATGACCTCTACGTCACTGCGGCGTTGAAGAACATCGCATACGGAGCGGATCCGAAGACTGAGCTCGATCAGGCAGTCGCCAAGCTCGACCCGATCCTCTCGAAGTAGAACAGGAAACATCGTCATGCATTCTGGCCCGATCGATTCCACGCCGCTCGCGGTCAGAGACCTGGGCGGAAGCACTTCGCTTCCGCCCAGGCGCAGATCGAAGAGCGCGATGGGGAAGGGCGCACTACCTGCGCTTGCCTTCCTCACCCCGTTCCTTCTGCTTCTGCTGGTCTTTCAATACATTCCGCTGGCAGTCATGGCTCGCAGCAGCGTGCTCGACTACAGCCTTTTCAACCCCGACAACGCAACCTTCGTCGGTGCGGACAACTTCATCCGGATCTTCACGGATGCAGAGACAATCCAGTCGCTGCTGATCACGTTCGCGTTCATTCTCGGTGTCCTTGTTCTTGTCGTCCCTGCGTCCTTCGCACTGGCGGTTTTTCTCAACGGCAAGCTGCCCGCTCGGGCTCTCGTACGCACCATGATCTTTCTTCCCGTTGTCACCTCGTCAGTTGTCGTCGCGACACTCTGGACGTTCCTGCTCAATGAGACAGGGTTGATCAACTCGGTGCTCGCGACAGTTGGAATTCCGTCCGCAGGTTTTCTCACCGACACCACCCAAGCACTCCCCGCCATCATCGTGATGACCGTCTGGCAACAAGTGGGCCTGGCAACCGTTCTCTTTCTCGGTGGACTGCAAGCAGTTCCCGCCGAGCTCAGCGAGGCAGCACATATGGATGGAGCCGGGCCCCTCCGTCGCACGCTCAGCATCACTCTTCCGCTGCTCTCCCGCACGACCCTGTTCATTGTCGTAGTGATGACTGTCTTCGCACTCCAAGCATTTGCGCCGGCGTACATCATGACGGGTGGCGCCCCTCAGGGCACGACGAACCTCATCATTTATCACATCTACAAGACGGCGTTCATTCTTCAGCAGCCGGGCTACGCCTCCGCAATGGCGCTCGTCGTGCTTGCTTTCGCCATCATCATCAGCTTGATCCAGATGCGGTTACTTCGCACTCGTTGGAACTATTAGGAGGACGCCATGACTACTCAACGCATAGCGGAACCACATCAGCTTCGCCGACTCCCCATGACTATCGCTCGCTTCGGCGTCTCGTTTGTGGTGATTGCCATCATCGTGGGCGCATTCCTCCTGCCCTACCTCTGGATGGTGTCGTCTGCATTCAAAAATCAGACCGCGATCTTCGATGATCTCAACCCGCTCTCGTGGAAGGTATTTCTTCCCGTCGGCGGAACGATCGACAACTTTGTGGCGCTTTTCGAAAAAGGAATCGGTCTCGCTCTCGTCAATTCGCTCATCGTCGCGTTCATCCAAGTGGGCGGCACCCTGGTGGTCTGCACCCTCGCTGCCTACGCGTTGACGAGAATTTCGTTCAAGGGCCGCGGCGTGGTCTTCGCGGTGATCCTCGCAACATTCATGCTTCCGGCAGAAGCGCTTGTCGTGCCGATGTATGGGGTAATTGCTGGCCTCAACCTGCAAGACACACTCCTCGCTGTCGCTCTTCCCTGGGTCTCGAGCGTTTTCGGGCTCTTCCTTCTGAAGCAAGCCTTCGAAGAGATCCCGATGGAGTTGGATGAGGCGGCACGACTCGATGGCGCAGGACACTTCCGTGTGTTCTGGTCGATCATCCTTCCCAACGTGCGCACATCGTTGGCAACTCTCTGCCTCGTGACCTTCTTGTTCTCGTGGAACGCATTCCTCTGGCCGTTGACGGTCGTGCAAAGTTCTCAGAATCAGGTCATTCAGGTCGCCATTGCCCAGTCGGTATCTGCGGGTGAGCTGCCCAACTGGGGCTTGACGTTCGCGGGCGCTGCGGTGGCCACAGTGCCACTGATCCTCCTCTTCCTCTTCGCTCAGCGCTTCTTCGTGCAGGGCCTCGCTTCTTCCGGACTCAAGTAAGGACATCGCATGAACTCCCCCCAACGTTCCACCTACGTCGCCAATTGCTCGCTGCTGTTCCAAGAGTTGCCCCTCCTCCAGCGGCCGGCCGCCGCCTATAACGCTGGTTTCGATTCGATCGAATATTGGTGGCCGTTCGATTCTGCTTCGCCCACTGATAGCGACGTCGACAAGTTTGTCGGGGCTATTGACGATTCCGGAGCGAAGCTTGTCGGACTCAACTACTTTGCTGGGGACCTTTTCGGGCCCGATTGCGGTGTCCTCTCTCTTCCCGACCGCCAAGCAGAATTTCGCGACAGCGTGGAAATCGCAACGGCCATCGGTTCGCGCCTCAACGTGGGAGCGTTCAACGCGCTTTATGGAAACCGAGTCGAGACCTCGACTCCGGAAGTACAGGATGAGCTCGCGATCCAGAGCCTCGGCTTTGCCGCCGACGCTGCCGCCACCATCGGGGCGACAGTGCTCATCGAGGCCGTGAGCGGCCCCAAGCCTTATCCGCTGCGCACCGCGGCGGACGCTATCGCGGTGGTAGATCGCGTCCGGGCATCCGGACACTCGAACGTTGCTTTCTTGCTCGATATTTTCCACTTAGCCGCGAACGGGGATGATGTTTCAGCCGCTATCAAGAGTCACGCCTCATCCGTTGCGCATGTACAAATCGCGGACTTCCCTGGCCGAGGAGAACCCGGCTCCGGAACGCTCGATCTAGACCGCTATCTCAGCGAATTGACCGAGCAGGGCTATACCGGGGCGGTCGCGCTCGAGTACAAGCCGTCCACTGGCGACACTCAAGCCAGCATCGCCAATCTCAATGATTTCCCATCGATCACAGTTTCAGTAACGAGAGGTTCTTCACTATGACAAAAATTGCATTCATCGGTCTCGGCATCATGGGCGCGCCTATGGCGGCCAACTTGATTGCCGCTGGCCACGACGTCACAGGGTTTAACCGCAGCCGGGCCGCCGTCGACACGTTCATTGCGCAGGGCGGGTCAGGCGCACAGAGCGTCGAAGAGGCGATCGCCGGCGCCGAAATTGTGGTGACGATGCTGCCGGACTCCCCCGATGTCGAGTCTGTATTGAGCGGCGAAAGCGGCGTGTTCGCACGTGTGCCGCAGGGCACCCTCGTCATCGACTTTTCGACGATTCGACCGGATGTTGCCATCCGGTTGGCCGAAGAAGCAGCAAGCTCAGGGATTCACATGCTCGATGCGCCGGTCTCGGGTGGTGAGGCGGGAGCTGTGGAGGGTGCACTATCCGTCATGGTCGGAGGATCAGCCGAAGCTTTCGCTCAGGCTTCCACCGTCTTCGACGCTGTTGGATCAACGATCGTTCACGTGGGCCCGTCAGGTTCTGGTCAGACGGTAAAGGCTGCAAATCAGCTCATCGTGGCCGGCACGATGGAACTCGTCGCCGAAGCTCTCGTCTTCCTCGAAGCCCACGGAGTAGACATGGAGTCCGCAGTGAAGGTGCTTTCGGGAGGTCTTGCCGGCAGCACAGTTCTCTCGCGGAAAGCTCCGAACATGCTCTCCAGAAACTTCGCACCGGGCTTCCGTGTGACCTTGCACGACAAAGACTTGGGAATCGTTACGGCTGCGGCACGGGAAGCGGGGGTCGCTATTCCTCTCGGAGCCGTGGTGGCGCAGCTCATGGGTTCGCTCAAAGCCCGCGGCGACGGCGACCTCGATCATTCGGCATTGTTCACCCTCGTCAGTGAACTCTCCGGTCGCAGTGACGATCAGACCGAGGGATAAGTCGTGAGCCTGCCGTCACGGTCTGCCACGACCACACGCATGAACCGCCCCTGGGGCGTTCTCGGTGCCATCGTTGCGCTCCACGTCGTCGGGTTCGGCGCGCTCGTTCTCGCGAGCGCGCCGTCAGCAGCGGACTCCTCGGGCGCAGCGAGCGGGTTGGCCGTCGCTCTCGGAATCGGGCTCACCGCCTACGCGTTGGGAGTTCGTCACGCTTTTGATGCCGATCACATCGCCGCCATCGACAACACGACCCGACGACTCGCGACGTCGCCCCGCGAAGCGCGCGGCACCGTCGGTTTTTGGTTCGCGCTGGGGCATTCGACGATCGTCACGGTCCTGTGCGTGCTTCTTATGGCATTCGGGCAGGCACTGGAAACCGCCATGGCAGCTGACGGCTCAGCGGTTCAGTTCACCACGACTGTCTACGGCCCCACGATCTCAGGAGTCTTCCTGCTCGTCATCGCCGCTGCCAACATTATTGCGCTCACCCGTTCCCATAGTCACGGAGTTCGTGGCCCCGTCACTTGGCTACTCGGACGTTTCGATAAGGCTGTGGATCGACCAAGTCGAATGTACGTAGTCGGTCTGTTGTTCGGACTCGGCCTCGATACCGCCACAGAGATCTGGCTTCTCGTCCTGTTGGGCGCAGCCGCTCTCTCGTCTACTTCGCTGTGGGCTGTGCTCGCGCTTCCCATTCTGTTCGCAGCAGGAATGACCGCGATGGATACCCTTCAAGGCCTCATGGCGAGCCGCGTTTACCGACCAGGCTCGCGCTCCTCACGCGTCCAACGAGCCTTCAGCGTCGGAATGACTGTCGTTGCTGTCACCGTCGCGGTTGTTGTCGGTGTCGTGCAGCTCGCTTCGGCGGTTACTGCATCCGGAGGAACTGCGGGTGTACTGAATTGGATCTCGGGTGCCGAAGTGTCATCTCTTGGCTTCGTACTAGCGGGGCTCATCCTTGTTGGCTGGCTTGTTGTGCTGGCAATCGGACGATCACACAGCGATCGCACCTCTGCATTCGTTACTCCTCAGCCGATGATGAAAGAAGGCGTCTGATGCATCTCACTCCTGCCGATACCGAGAAACTATTGCTCAGCGTTGCGGCGATGGTCGCTCGGGAGCGACTCGACCGCGGGGTCATCCTCAACTACCCCGAGAGCATCGCCTTGCTCAGCAGCTGGGTGATCGAACGCGCCCGTGACGGCGCACTCGTCGCCGACCTCATGGACGAAGGCCGGGAGGTGCTCACGCGCGCCCAAGTGATGCCCGGTGTCGCCGACATGATCCGCGACGTTCAAGTCGAAGCAACCTTTCCCGACGGCCGCAAGCTCGTCACCTTGCATCACCCCATCCAGTAAAAGGGAGATAGATCATGGCTAGTGCACGCTCCGAAGGGCCGGGCGCCTTCAGAATTCGACCGGGAATCATCGAACTGAATGCCGACCGCACGGAGGCTGAGCGTATTCGCGTTGTCTTCCTCAACTCTGGAGATCGGCCTATCCAGATCGGGTCTCATCTTCACCTGCCGGACGCGAACGCCGCCCTCACCTTCGACCGCGAAGCGGCCCACGGTTTCCGGCTCGATATCCCGTCGGGAACATCGCAACGATTCGAACCAGGCGCCTCTCGAGAACTCGACGCGGTCGCAATTCAGGGAGCGAGGCGCATTCCCGGCCTCCAACTTTCGCATGCAGGCAAGGAGCAACTCGATGGTATCCATTGACCGACAACGCTACGCAGCAATCTATGGTCCTACTGCGGGCGACCAGATACGCCTCGGCGACACCGACCTCTGGATCGAAATCGAGCGCGATCTCACCGTTGGTGGAGAAGAAGCCGTATTCGGTGGCGGCAAATCGATTCGAGAGTCTATGGCTCAAGGCGTGCGCACTCGCGCCGAAGGCGCGCTAGACACCGTCATTACGAATGCCATCGTGCTCGACTGGTGGGGCATTCAGCGGGCGGATGTCGGCATCAGAGATGGACGAATCGTCGCGTTAGGCCGTGCAGGAAACCCTGACATCGCCGACGGCGTCCATCCCCTACTCGTGATCGGCCCATCGACTGACGTGATCTCGGGAGAGGGTCGCATCCTCACCGCCGGGGGTATTGATTCCCACGTTCACCTCATCTCCCCCTCCCAAATTCATGAAGCGCTCGCCACAGGAATCACTACCGTGGTAGGTGGCGGCACCGGGCCATCCGAGGGATCAAAGGCCACCACTGTCACCCCCGGCGCGTGGCATCTGGAAACCATGCACCGCGCCATGGATCGCTTGCCGGTTAACCTGCTCTTGCTCGGCAAGGGAAACACCGTCTCGCCCGAAGCCCTCAAGGAACAGGCGTTAGCCGGTGCTGGTGGTTTCAAGATTCATGAGGATTGGGGCGCGACACCTGCAGCGATCAATGCGGCTCTTGAGGCCGCCGACACCTTCGGTCTACAGGTCGCGCTGCACTCCGATTCGCTCAACGAAGCCGGCTATGTGCAGTCCACGATCGATGCGATCGGCGGACGCGGCATCCACGCATTTCATGTTGAAGGTGCTGGCGGCGGTCACGCGCCCGATATTTTGTCGATCGCGTCTCTGCCCAATGTCATCCCGGGATCAACGAACCCGACGCTCCCCCACACCATAAATACTGTTGCGGAACACCTCGACATGCTGATGGTGTGCCATCACCTCAATGCATCGGTGCCCGAAGACCTCGCCTTCGCTGAGTCCAGAATTCGCGCAACAACGATCGCGGCGGAGGACATCCTCCACGACATCGGAGCACTGTCGATCACGTCGTCAGACTCTCAGGCGATGGGCCGAATTGGCGAAGTCATTTCCCGTACGTGGCAGGTTGCACACGTCATGAAAGCACGGCGCGGGTCGCTCGGCGCCGCGCACCCCGCCGACAACGAGCGCGCACGGCGCTACATCGCTAAATACACAATCAACCCCGCCATCGGTCACGGAATCGATAAAGAAGTAGGGAGCATCGAGCCAGGCAAGTTGGCTGACTTGGTGCTGTGGGATCCGCGATACTTCGGCATTAGGCCCGAAGTTGTCATCAAGGGAGGCGGCTTGGCGTGGGGCGCTCTCGGCGATCCCAACGCCTCAATCCCTACCCCGCAGCCGGTGCTCATGCGACCGTCATTTGCGGATGCCATTGGCGACCGACTTTCACTCTCGTTCGTCGCGCAGGCCGCAATTGATGACGGCTTTGAGGAACGGATGGGACTTGGGCGCACCGTTGTCGCCGTGCAGTCCACTCGGGAAGTGACCAAGCATGACCTGAAGAACAATGACACGCTCCCGAAAATCGATATTCGTCCGGATACCTTCGCGATCTCGATCGATGACGAACTTGTCGTGCCCGCTCCCGTCGATACCCTGCCCCTCGCTCAGCTCTACACGATGTTCTAATGGTCGACTCGGGGACGCTCGCGATGCTCCTCGCTGATGCGCGCCTGCCCACCGGCGGACACACTCACTCGGCGGGAATGGAACCTGCTTTGCTTGGTGGGCTCAAACGAGACGACATCCCCTCGTTCCTTGCCGGCAAAACACGCTCGACAACACTCGTCGAAGCCGGAACGGCGGTAGTGGCACGGCAACATTTCATCAGCGAAGCCGCGCCGTCGGGGATAGACGCTCTAATCGCGGCCTGGGCGGCGAGAACCCCTAGCCCGGCATTGCGCGACGCTTCACGACTCCTCGGTCGCGGCTACACAAGGATTGGCCGCACCGTGTGGCCGAGCAGCGCGTCAATTGCGTTCTGCGCTCAGCTGCGACAGCCACCCCGGGCCGTCGTGCTCGGAGCGATCGCGGCAACCGCCCTGATGAAGCCAGCCGACCTGGTTCGTCTTGTCGTCTACGAGGAGGTTCAGAATGCAGCATCCGCCGTACTCAAGCTCGACCCGATCGACCCCGCCACAGTGGTTACCTGGGTGCTCAATGCCTGCGAAGTAGCCGAACCGTTTGTCCATCAGCTCTCACTTATCACTACGCCTGAGGCGATCCCCGCCTTGGGCGCTCCGCAAGCCGAGGGGTGGGCTGAGGCTCACTCCGTTATGAAGAAGAGGTTGTTCCGTGCCTGAAAAAAACGCGCCCTCCCGCGCACTACGTCTGGGAATAGCCGGTCCCGTGGGAACCGGAAAGTCGTCGCTCATCGCACTTCTGTGTCGTTCCCTTGGTGAGGAACTGAGACTGGGTGTCATTACCAACGACATCTACACGGATGAGGATGCGCGATTCCTGCGGTCTGCTGGAGTACTGGATCCCGAAAGAATCCGTGCTGTGGAGACGGGAGCGTGCCCGCACACAGCGATCCGCGATGACGTGACGGCGAACCTGCTGGCTGCCGAAGATCTTGAAGCCGACTTCGCTCCCCTCGACATTGTCATCATCGAGTCCGGCGGCGACAACTTGACGGCGACGTTCTCTCCCGCCCTCGTAGACGCGCAAATTTTCGTGCTTGATGTCGCCGGCGGCGGCGATGTAGCCCGCAAGGGTGGCCCGGGCATTTCCCGCGCCGATCTGCTCGTAGTAAACAAGACGGACCTTGCGCCGTACGTCGGCGTTGATGTGGAGACGATGGTCTCTGACGCAACTCACGCGCGCGAAGGGCGGCCCGTTATTGCCCTGTCCCGAACGGATGACAACTCGATTGCCCTCTTACGGCTGTGGGTGCTCGAAATGCTCGCCGCCTATCGCTCCGGAACCCACAGCCCCCAAGACCCCGGTCCGATGGCGCCGCATAGTCACCTCGATGAGGGCGGCCAAGCTGTGGTTCACACCCACAGTCCCAGTTCAGACCACGACCATGACCATGACCATGACCATGACCATGACCATCCCGTGAGAGCTTAAGGCCTTCGCGTGCAGTCTGATGCGGCTTCGCGAGTCACGCGAGTCTCGGTAAACGCGAACGCGTCAGGGAACGCGCGCGTGGAGTTGAGGGCAGGAATACTCATACCGCGACTCATCTCCTGCACGGATCAGTCAGCGGATGTCGCTCTGGTCGCCGGGGGCGCGCTCCTGCTCGGCGGCGACACCGTTGCGATCGAAATCACGGTCGGCGCGGGTTGCCGCCTCACCCTCGAAGACATTGGCGGAATGGTGGCGTACGACGGTGAGGGGCAGTCTGCGACCATGACGATTCAGGTCCGGCTGCAGGCTGGAGCCCAATTGTCTTGGGCAACCCTCCCGTTCATCATCGCCGACGGCGCCTGCGTCGAGCGGGTCCTTGACGTCGAGTTGGATGAAGGCGCTGTAGCGCTCATTCGAGAGACCCTTGTGTTAGGGCGCGAAGGGGAAAAAGGCGGTCGGGTGGTGACCCGAACCTCCGTCTCGGCAAACGCTGTCCCCGTGTTGATTGAGCAGCAAGATTTCGATGGAAGCGCACCCGTCTGGGGTCACCTTGGTGCCGAGCGTGTCATGGATACTGTGTTGCTTGCTGGCGCGCGGGCACCCGCATCGTCCATCGATCTTGCTGCAGTCGTGCTCGATTTCGAGGAGCCGGGTGGTCTTGCGCGGTGGCTTGGGAGAGAAACCCACCTCTCGCCGCTCGATACCGTGTGGCGAGAATGGGCCTTGGCGTAACGCAGTTAACGCACTGAGGCCGCCACCCGCAATGGGTAACGGCCTCAGTAACGTTAAGAACGTAGAACTAGCTCGTGATCGCCGGAAGCGTCTTGCGGCTCGTGAGTACCTGGTCGATGAGACCGTACTCCATTGCCTCAGCTGCGCTCAGGATCTTGTCGCGCTCGATGTCCTTGTTGATCTGCTCAGGGGTGCGGTTCGAGTGGAACGACAGGGTCTCTTCGAGCCATCCGCGCATGCGCAGAATCTCGCGAGCCTGAATCTCGATGTCCGAAGCCTGGCTTGAGCCTTCAGAACCACCACTGGGCTGGTGGATGAGGATGCGAGCGTTGGGCAGAGCCAAACGCTTTCCCTTGGTTCCACCGGCAGTGATCACGGCAGCCGCTGACGCAGCCTGGCCGAGAACAACGGTCTGAATCTGCGGACGAATGTACTGCATCGTGTCGTAGATCGCCGTCATCGCGGTGAACGAGCCACCGGGTGAGTTGATGTACATGACGATGTCGCGGTCAGGGTCCTGGCTCTCGAGAACGAGAAGCTGAGCCATAACGTCGTCAGCAGAAGCGTCGTCGATCTGCACACCTAAGAAGATGATGCGGTCTTCGAACAGCTTCGCGTATGGGTCTTGACGCTTGTAGCCATAGGCCGTGCGCTCTTCGAACGTCGGCAAGATGTAACGAGCGTCAGCATCCGGACGACCAATGCCGGCGGGAGCCTGTGCTCCGAGGTTAAAGTTCTCCATAATTAGTCCTTCTTGCCGGTTGCGTTGTCTTCAGTTCCGCCGCCGCCAACTACGTCAGAGGCGAATTCGCGGAGGTGATCGACGAAGCCATATTCGAGGGCTTCTTTGGCCGTGAACCAGTTGTCACGGTCGTTGTCGATGAGAACCTGCTCGACGCTCTTGCCTGTTTGCTCGGCGGTGAGCTCGGCCATGCGCTTCTTCATATCGAGGATGACGCCAGCCTGAGTCTGGATGTCTGCAGCGGTTCCACCGAATCCACCCGACGGCTGGTGCAGGAGCACGCGCGCGTTGGGGGTGATGTAGCGCTTGCCCTTGGTGCCCGAGGAGAGCAGGAACTGCCCCATCGAGGCGGCAAGGCCAATGCCGACGGTGACGATGTCGTTCGGCACGAACTTCATCGTGTCGTAGATCGCCATTCCCGCGGTGATGGATCCACCGGGTGAGTTGATGTAAAGGTAGATGTCGCGCTTGGGATCCTCTGCGGCGAGCAGCAAGATCTTTGCGCAGATCTCGTTCGCGTTTGCATCGCGCACCTCTGAGCCGAGCCAGATGATGCGGTCCTTGAGGAGTTGGTCGAAGATGCTCGAGACCAATGCCGGTTGGGCCATTGTTGCGCTCCATTTCAGTTATCGCGTGATACGAATCTATCCGAGTACGCGCCGCTATTCTGGCGTGTTCGCCCTAGGCAAAGTACCGCGTCGCCGGAGGCTGCTTGTAGGCTCGCCAAATGCAGCAGACTTGGCGCGATCGAATCGCAGATATTTGGGCCCACGCCGCCACTATGGCCGAGGGAGATGTTGTCGCGGCAATTGATGAGCTCGTTGCTGAACGTGCCCCTGACGACGCTGAGGCGTTGTTCGAGGCAGCGGGCGCCCGCGACTATGCCGGTCGTGAGACTGAGGCAGAGCCGCTGTACCGCAGTGCTCTTAACAATGGGTTGGATGCCGCCCTGCGGCCACGCGCGGTCATCCAGTTGGCGAGTACGCTGCGCAATCTCAATCGCGTCGATGAGTCGATTGCTTTGCTCGAGCAGCAGTTGCACGAGCATCCCGACGATGAGTGGACGGGGCCAACCGCCGCATTTCTCGCCCTTGCCCTCACCACTCGCGGCGATCCCACCCTGGGGGCTTCGGTCGCACTGATGGCATTGGCGAACTATTTGCCGATCTATCAGCGTTCGGTGCGCGGCTACGCAGCGGAGCTGGTGGCCGAGTAAGGTCACTCAGCGCTTGCCACGGCAGCACTACGGCGCCCCACTCCCCTCAGTCGCCTCAGCGTCGGCAGGCTCCCTGCGACCATTAGCATTGCCGAATGCAGCAAATGATTCTCGACGTTGATACCGGCATTGATGACGCGCTCGCGCTCCTGTTGGCGGTGCGGCATCCGGGAGTCAATCTGCGGGCTGTCACGTGCGTCGCCGGCAATGCGAGCCTCGAACAGGTGGTGCGCAACACTCTGACGGTCTTGGACGCTGCGGGCGCGGGAGATATTCCGGTTGCGGCAGGCGCTCACCGTCCGCTGCTCTCTGAGGCTCATTCAGCGGCTCACGTGCACGGCGCTGACGGTCTTGGCGACCTCGGTTTACCCGAGTCGCCGCGCACTGTCGTGCCACTGCACGCGGTTGAACTGCTGCGTCGAGAAATTCTGGCGAGCCCGACGCCGGTAACGCTCGTGCCGCTTGCGCCGATGACCAACATTGCGCTTCTCGTGCGACTGTACCCAGAAGTGTTAGACAACGTGGAGCGGATCGTCTTCATGGGAGGTTCTGCCTCTGTCGGCAATGCCACTGCGGTTGCCGAGTTCAATACGTGGCACGATCCCGAGGCCGCCGAAATCGTGTTGACCTCTGGCGCCCCCATCACCATGTATGGCTTGGATGTGTTCTATGCCGTGACAATCCCGCCTGAGGACATCGTTCGGCTCGCCGCCAGTCCCGAACCCGGCACGCAGCTCGCCGGGCGCCTGCTGCAGCATCTGGTCACGGTAAAAGGCAGTGAGGTGCGCGTCGCCGGTGATGGACACGGCGATATTGGCGATGCGGGCGCGGTGTGCGCTGCGATCGATCCGGATGGACTCAGCACCACACATCTGCCGGTGCGAGTGAGCCTGGCTGATCCTCTCACTCGCGGACAAACGGTCGTGGATCATCGCACGGCCGGCCACGACCAGGCCGGAGCCGGAGATCCCCTTTTCCGCCGAATTGATGTGGCGCTCGGGATCGATAGCGCCCGTTACGCGAAGCTGTTCCTCGACACGATCACACGATAGTTCAAGCGAAACAGCCCGTTAACGACCTCACGGCCAACTAGATAACTAGTTGGCCGTGAGGGTTAAGCGAAGTGTTTTAGGACTCGTCGTCTGCTGCTTCTACTGCAGCAACCTCGGGAGCTTCCTCAATGGGCTCGGCGTTTGCTACGGCGGTGAATGCCGAAACGTCTACCGACTTGCCCTTGGTGTCAACGACCTTGGCCTTGCTGAGCACGACTGCGAGAGCCTTGCTGCGAGCGACCTCAGCAACCATGGCCGGGATCTGGCCGTTCTTGTCCAGAATCTGGATGAACTCGCCGGGCTCCATGCCGTACTGCTGTGCGCCCTGCACGAGGTACGAGGTGAGCTCTTCTTGGCTGACCTTGATCTCTTCGGACTCAACGATGGAGTCGAGCAGAATCTGCGAACGGAAGGTCTTCTCGCTAGCGATAACGACCTCGGCGCGGTGCTCGTCGTCTTCGAGGCGGTTTTCGTTCTCGAGATGACGGTGAACTTCGTCTTCAACGAGCTTCTCGGGAACGGGGATCTCAACGCTCTTGAGCAGTTCGTCAACGATCTGGTCGCGAGCTTCTGCACCCTGGCCGAACGACTTGGAGCGCTTGATCTGCTCCTTGAGGTCTGCCTTGAGTTCCTTGATGGTGTCGAACTCGCTAGCCATCTGAGCGAAGTCGTCGTCTGCTTCGGGAAGCTCGCGCTCCTTGACCGTGAGAAGCGACACGCTGATTACAGCGGTTTCACCCTCGTGGTCGCCACCGAGCAGTACGGACTCGAAGGTGGTCGATTCGCCGGCGCTGAGCGAGTCAAGTGCCTCGTCGATGCCTTCGATCAGTTCACCCGAGCCGAGCTCGTAGGAAATGCTGGTTGCGGAGTCAACCTCGGTCTCGCCAATCTTGGCGACGAGGTCGAGCTGAGCGAAGTCGCCCTTCGTGGCGGGGCGTTCGACGGTAACGAGCGTGCCGAAGCGGGCACGCAAGGTGTCGAGCTCGTCCTTGACGTCGTCTGCCGAAACCTTGACTTCTTCAACCGTGAGGGTGAGCTCGTCGTAGGCGGGCATGTCGAACTCGGGGCGAACGTCTACCTCAATGGCGAGAACGAGGTCTCCGCTGAAGTCTTTGACCTCGGGCCACGTGACAATGTCTGCCTCGGGACGACCAAGAACGCGAATCTCTTCTTCGGTGACTGCTTGGCGGTAGAAACCGTCAAGTCCGTCGCTGACCGCGTGGTTCAGGATCTCTTCGCGGCCGACACGCTGGTCAACCAGCTGCGGCGGAACTTTTCCCTTGCGGAAGCCGGGGATGTTGATCTGCGAGGCGATGTGGCCATACGCGTGATCGATGCTCGGCTTGAGTTCTTCGGGGGTGACCGAGATGTTGAGCTTGACGCGGGTCGGGCTCAGTTTCTCAACGGTTGTCTTCACGTCGTGGATCTCCTGTAATTCGATGGTGTATTTCGTCGGGGCGACAGGATTCGAACCTGCGACCTCTCGGTCCCAAACCGAGCGCTCTACCAAGCTGAGCTACGCCCCGGGGCGCCGTGCTGTCTTACGGTCATGGCATCACGTAGAAATGCCGGTACAAATTTGACCTCGGCAAGTCTAGCCTGAGCGCGCACCGAATGTTGACGAGATACCAAGATCAATGTTTTTCGGGCCGCGCTTGCAGCATTTACGGGGCCAGAACCCAGCAAATATGGGGCGGATTACGCGGGCAGCGATCTCGACTTCGTACTTTGCTAGGTTTCGGGTACAGTATTCCTCGGTGCACAGCATGATCGGGTGCCGAGTGGGGATGTAGCTTAATGGTAAAGCCTCAGTCTTCCAAACTGATGACCGGAGTTCGATTCTCCGTATCCCCTCCACTACAGAACGAAGGCCACCTCGGTTGAGGTGGCCTTCGTTCGTTAACTGACGCACAGCATCCGGCTGCGCCATCCTTGGCTGGATGCGTAGCGTGTTGGTCTTAGCTCATCACACCGTCGAGCCACCGCACACGATTGCTCGTTCAACGATCCTGCGGGCGTGCGCTGCTTCAGGAATCGGTAAGAGTGGGTAATCGTGGATCATGCCCTCCCCCACCTGGAAGTCGAGGGCGATGCCTTCGTGCTGTGCGCGCTCACGAAGGCGCAGCGCATCCGCGTGCACAAGATCGCGTGTGCCCGTGAAAAGGGTGATCGGCCCCAGTCCGCTGAGATCGCCATGGATGGGGCTGACCCGCCAATCGCTTTCGTCGAGCTCGGCGCGATAGAGAGCCCCAGCCGCATGGGTGCCGGGAACAGCAAGCCACGGGTCGTGCGGTGCAATCTCTGCGAGCATCGGATCCGTGCCGCTGATGTCGAGCCAGGGTGCGATGAGCACTATCGCGTGAAGCGGCGGAAGCTTGCGATCGCGCAGCTCCATTGACACCGCCATCGCCATCCCGCCGCCCGAGGAATCCCCCACGATGCTGACATTCTCGGCACCGACGTCTTGGACAATCGACTGAACGATCGTTGCTGCGCGGTCGACTACGACCGCAGCGCGCCCCTCCGGTGCCAGCGGCATGATCGGGACCGTAAAGGTGGTTCCCGTTGCTCGAACTAGGCGGGCGATGAACTTCCAGTGCAGCGGATTGATCTGGAACACGTACGACCCACCATGAAGGTAGACAACATGACCAGCGTTCGATGGTGTCTTCGGCGCAATCGTAAACACGGGCCAGCCGCCAACATCGTGAGACGAAACATTCACGTGCCGGGCGATTGATGCCGGTGGATCAAACGAAACTGGATGCTTTCGAAGCTCAGCGATCCGCGCGAGAGTGCGCTCTGGATCGCTAAACATGCGTTTTGACCCTCGCAGGGTCAACGCAAGTGGAGCGAGCCGGCTAAGAAGGCTCGCCATTGTGCGCTAGCTGTCGACGCGCTTCATGACGTGAATGGGAATGAAGACGCCCGCCGTGGAAACAAGCAAGCCGCCGATGAACACGACCGACTCAAGGCCCTCCACGTAGAAAGCTTCGCCCATCATGTAGATGCCGCCCACAAAGAGCACGAAGGAGATTACGAAACCGAAGATATTCACGGCTCCATCTTACCCATGCAGACTCGAACTCCGAAGTCACCCTCGCCGCGGAAAGTGACCTCTTGTCAGGGCTCTAGCGTGTCCCCTATACTGGGGATAGCCGTTACCCCCGAACTGATCCTCCGCGGCTGGATCGAACGCCACACCCGTATCGCCCCTCGTGGCAGGGCACCTTTGGACTCCCCCGATGTCTAACACTGCAACCCAACTTCCTCCCTTCGGCTGGTACCCGGACCCCGCAGGCAGCCACATGCTGCGCTGGTGGGACGGCAAGGCGTGGACTAACCGTCTCGAAAAGCCTCGTCCTGAAATCCAGGCTGCGAACGGTTACAACCACAATCAGTCCACACTTTCGCGGCTTATCGCTTCTTAAGCTTTAGTCAGCGATACTCTGGGGCTTCCTCCCGAAAGGAAGTCCCGAGTACATGGTTGATGCACCGCGTTCGTTTATAGAGCACGTCGGTCACGTTCTTTTTCCCCGTGGCCCGCTAGACCTCACAGACACTTCGCGATGCCCGGCGTGTTTTGTCACGCTCCCGCCTTCCGCGGTGTGCTCACAATGTGGGCTTGATCTCAATCATCCGGATGCCGCCCTTCTCCGCGAAGAATCACTCGACGTCGCGGCTCTGCTCGATTCCCGGCTCGAGCTCATCGGCAAGATCCGTTTCGAGACCGCCGCTGAACGCAAACGCGTTCGTGACGAAGTTCGGGATGCCGAATACGCTGCCCTCGAGGCTGCGGCAGCACAACGCGCAGCCCGCGTGGCCGCCATGTTGCAATCCAGTGATCACACCGTTGCGGCCCCGGAGACGCCGGCTCCGATCGAGGCTCCGGTGCATCCGCAGTTCCCGCAGCCCACGCCCATCGCTGCTCCCACCCCGGTCGCTTCCGCGATGCCGACTCCCGTTTCAGTTCCACCCACCACTGAAGCCACAGCTCCGACAACGATCGACGCCCCCGCTGCTCGCTCGCACGCTGGCATCCAAGTCATCCTGCTGATCGTGGGAGTGTCGCTGCTCTCGGTCGGCGCGATCTTCTTCCTTATCTACGCCTTCATTAGCTTTGGGCTCATTTGGCGGTCGGCGATCATCGCAACCATCACTATCGCCAGCATCGTCGGGGCAACCATGGTGAAGAAGCGTGGGCTCTCTGCTACCGCTGAAGCCCTATCCGCACTTGCCATCGTGCTTGTCGGGCTCGATATCTACGCTGTGCGTGCGAATGAATTACTTGTCGTCGGCGACTCTGCCGGCCGCGTGTACTGGGGCTCAGCGATGATCGTCGCTGCGCTGGGATTCATGTGGTGGCATCGGGCGAGCACAATCAGGCTCGTCAATGTGGTGGCGTTCGTGGCTTTCCCGCCCGCGGCTGCCCTCGTCGTCGCCGGCGTGACCGACGGACGGTTCCCTGAGGCAAATGTGCTGCTCCCCATGGTGGCGTTCACCACCGCGACGCTCATCTACCTCGTAGCTGCGCACGGAGAATACTCTGGGCGAGTAGAGCGCACGACCATGCTCGTTTTCGCCTACCTGGGGCTCTCGATCGGGTTCTTCAGCGCAATCATCTCTCTGTTCGTCTCGTCAGAATTCGCTGGCAATCGCTCGACGGGAATCTGGCTCCTCGTCTTGGGCGCGGTAGCGGCAATCCACAGCGTCGCGGCTCATCGTGCGGCCTTCGATCCGATCATCCGCAACACTTTCGCGATGATCGCAGGTCTCACGATCGCGACAGCAGTGTCGACTCTCCTCTCGAACGACTCCCCTATCGCGGTGTTCTCCGTTGCCGCTGCGCTCACCACTCTTGCGGTGCTGAGCGAGGCGAGCGGGCGACACTTCGGCGCGACAAGCCGGAGTACCACCCTGTGGGCATCGCTCGGCGTGTGGGCGATTACCGCGATTGCGCTGATCGCGCCCCTCAGTGCGTCGCTCTCTGTAGCGCTGCAGTATTTCTCTCAGACGTCCCTGCGCCGCACTACCGCGGCGAGCGCGCCGTTCGCCATCATCGACAATGGGTGGCCTCAGCTTGCCCTCCTCAGCGTTCCAGTAATTATGGGGTTGGCGTGGTGGGCCACGCGGCAACTCCGCGGTCGGCTCTCTCTACTGCTCGCGAGCGCGGGTGCCGCGCTCGCCCTGGCAGCACCGCTGGCCGGAACACTGCTGCTCGCTGTTGCGGTGTGGCTTGCGCTAGCTGTACTGGCTGTCGTGGCAATCGGTGTGAGCCAACGCCGCCGCCCCGGACTGCGCCTCAGCACAATCATTCTTGCCCTGGGCGGCTTCACACCGCTAGCACTTGCGTTCGGTTCAGGATGGTCCAGCTACGGAACGTGGCTTCTCGCCAGCCTCGGCACAGCGGCCGTGCTCTTTGCCGCCCGCTACCTCGTGACCGTTGTGTCAGTTCGCACGACGATGCTGGGCTTGACGATGCTCGTGCTGTTGCTCGCGGCCGCGGGCGTGGGAGAACAGCTGCAATTCGCACTCACTCCCCTCGATCCCCATCCGCTCGAATCGTGGATGACCGTCTCCGTTCTTGCCGTCGTCATCAGCGCGCGATCGCTCTGGCCCCGCACCCGCGAAGTGACCGCCCTCGAACGACAGGTTCTGTGGTGGATAGGGTTTGTCGGCACCGCAGTTGCGGGCACCATTCTTTGGGTAGCAACAGGCAGCGGGGCCCCTTTCGCGAATGCACCACTCGCCCTGAGCCTCACAACCATCAGCCTGCTCGTCTCTGTGCTGTTCGTCGCAGTGCTTATCGTCACGATGCTGAACAACACCGCGCTAGTTGCCCGAGCATCAGCAAATACGGGCGCTACGAATGCTGCGAGCGCAACGAGTGCACCGACAGGGCGCTCGATCGAAAGCTTCGTTGCCGCTGCGGCGCTCGCGCCCGCGCTGGTGTGGGCACTCGATAGTGCGAGCCGTACCGCTGGTCTCGGCGCTATAGCGATCGAGTTAGCGCCGGCCACGGCATCCGTTCTCGTCGGAGCGCTCACGATGGCCCTGCGTGTGCGGGGCCGACACACATTCGTGCGACGCATCGCTGAACTCAGCGCGCTCACCGTTGCACTGTTCACCACAGCGAGTGCAATTCTTCAGCCCCACGAGACACACTGGCTGATCGCGCTTCTCGTCTCGATCACCCTTCTGCTGGCATCGATCTCCGCCGACGGAATCGTAGGCTCGGCTTCGCCACGGCGCTTCGTTATCTGGGGTGCGGTCGCATTCGCCACGTGGGCCTTGTGGCTACGCCTTGAGCAATACCGAGTCGAGGCGCTCGAGGCCTACGTACTGCCGCTTGCCGCGGTTGTGGTGGCAATCGCCATCTTTACGGCCAGAGCAGAACTACGCGAATCCCGCCTGCGCTCTGGAGCGTTCATCGCTCTCGCTGGACTGCTTATCGCCGTTGTGCCGCTCGCGCTGAACTCCGCAAGTGGCTCAGGCACCAGCACCCTCGTCATCTCCGCCCTGTGTGCGGCGCTCCTGATTGCCGCGTCGTTCATTGCGCCGCGCGAGTCGTTGCTCAGTTTCTGGGGAATCGCCGTTGTCGCCTCAGCCACGGGACTCATCACCGCCACAGCAGCGCGCGTTCTCTACTCCGTGACCGCCGCACCGAGCGCGCTGCCCGAAGCAGAAGTGTGGCTCATCGGGGCTGTAGCCCTCATGACGATCGCGAGTTTCGGACTCGCCTCCGCCGGTTTCGCGCGTGTCTCGCACTCCACCCTGTGGCAGCGGTCGGGGCCCGTGCTGCTCGGCGCCGCCGTGACACTGCTGTATGTGGTTGAAGGCATCATCGTGATTGACCCGTCTACTTCGTCGACACCTCTCACCGACATCCGGGTGCTTGCCTTAGTCGCTCTTGGCGCGGTGCTTCTCGTTGTGGGCGCGCGCTTCGCGACGCCGCCTCTCACCCCCCACGTGACCTACCTTGCGTTCACCCTCGCGTCGTTCATTGCACTCGCGACCTACGCCCTGGGCGTCGTGCAGTACCTCGAGTTCTGGCTGATCGCCGCCATCCTTGGCTTCGGGATGATCGCACGAGCACTAATTATTCGCTCGCGTGAGGTCACGATGCTCGAACCGCAAGCGCTCTGGTGGACAGGCTTTGGCGCGACCGCATTCGCCGGAGCACACTTCTGGAACGCAAACGTCGTCGGCGGATCAGGAGTCACCGCTCCTTTCATGCTCGATGTAGCCGTCATCAATACCGTGGGTGCCGCGCTCCTCGTCGTGGCGTTGAGCTTCACCATTTTCGCTCGAGGCGCACACACGTTTGTGCCCGAGAACATTGCCGCAGCGGCAGCTCTCGCCCCCGCGACCGCCTGGCTGCTCGATAGCACTGCCAGAATGATCGAGCTCTCGGCAGTCGTGATCGAACTCGCTCCCGCAACGGCAGCAGTGCTCGTCGCTGCATTCAGCATGATTCTGCGACTGCGGGATCACCGCAGCGCCGTTCGTCGAGCAAGTGAGATCAGTGCTCTTACGGTTGCCGCAATCACGACGGTGAGTGCGGTTCTCGAGCCACAGAGCACTCCATGGCTGATCGTGTTGTTTGTGTCGGTCGCGCTGCTACTCAGTGCCATTTCGACTGACGGAGTGTTCGGGTCTGCATCACTTCGCCGCCACGTGGTGTGGGCTGCGGTGGCCTTTGGCACGTGGGCACTGTGGCTTCGACTCGATCAGGCCCGCGTCGACGCTCTTGAAGCGTACGTTCTGCCTCTCAGCGCCGTCGTGATCGCCCTCTCGATACTGATTGCACGCGCAGAGCTGAGAGGGGCGCGGCTAGCTTCGGCACCGGCGATCGCTCTCGTCGGCCTGCTCATTGCGGTGCTTCCCCTCGCGCTCAATGCTGCAGACGGCAACGGACTCCGCACCCTCATCATCGCGGGGCTCTGCGGAGCTCTCTTAGTGGCTGCCGCCTTCGTGGAACCACGCAGCGAGCTCATCGACTTCTGGGGCGTCGCAATCATTGCGTCCGCATCCGGGCTCATTCTCGCGACCGCGTCACGGGCGTTCATCCTGCTGTTTGAAAACAGAGGACTGTTGCCTGAACTCGACTCCGGTCTGCTGGTCGCGGTTGCGCTACTGGCTCTCGCCAGCTTCGGTGCCGCTGCCAGTGGATTCTCTCGTGACGAGAACCGCCCGGGGTGGGCAACCATGAGCGAAGTGCTGCTCGGCAGTGCCCTCGTGCTGCTTTATGGGATGGAAATCCTGACGTTGCTCGGCACAGACCAGCGAAACGCGTCGGTCGACGCCGTTCGCATCATTAGTCTGGTCGCACTCGGCAGCGTTCTTCTCGTGCTCGCGGCTCGTGCCTCTACGCGACCGCTTACCCACCGAATGAGCTACCTCGCCTTCACTCTCGCCAGCATCCTCGGCGTGATCGGGTACTTCGGAACGCTCGTGGAGCCACTCGAGTGGGTGTCTGTGCTTCTCGGGGTGGCTCTGCTCGCCCACGGAGGGCTGCGGATGGTGAGCGATCCGGATGCGCGCAGCATGCAGTGGCTTAGCGGCGGCCTCGTTGTGCTGCTGGCCCCCAGTCTCATCGCGACGTTTGTGGACACCGATAGCGCGGGAACTCAGTGGCGCATTGTTGCTCTCGGAATCGTCGGCGTGACGATCATCGTGCTCGGCGCCTGGCTGAAGCTCAAAGCGCCCCTCATCATTGCCACCGTTGTCGTTCTCATTCACGCGTCGCACACGTTTGCTCCCGCGCTCATCAGCTTCTACCAGCTGACCTCGTGGTGGCTGTGGGCTGTGGTCGGTGGCGCGATCGTGTTGTTCCTCGGCATTACGCTCGAGCGGCGCATCCGCGATCTCAAGACGCTCAACACCAAATTCAGCGCCCTTCGCTAAGCAGAAAGAAGGCGACGCTAGCGCTGCAACCAGGTGAGCACCGCGAGAACGCGGCGGTGGTCGCTGCCCGAATCTTCGAGATTCAGCTTCTGAAAAATTGCCGTCACGTTCTTTTCGACCGCGCCAACACCGATGACGAGCTGTTTGGCGATAGCCGCATTCGTGCGGCCCTCGGCCACGAGCGTCATGACTTCGTGCTCACGCGGAGTCAACGACATCAAGGGATCCTGACGGCGACCGACGAGTTGAGCAACGACCTCGGGATCGAGCACCGTGCTGCCGGCAGAAATCCGCTCCACGGCATCCTGCAACTCATCCAGAGACGCGACGCGATCCTTCAAGAGGTAGCCGACCCCGCCGCGACCTGACGACAAGAGCTCTTGCGCATACACAACCTCGACATACTGCGAGAGCAAGAGGATGCCGATCTGGGGCCGCAATTCACGCAAGCGAATGGCGGCGCGCACTCCCTCATCCCGAAACGTCGGCGGCATGCGCACGTCGAGCACCACGAGATCAGGTGCACAGTCGTCGAGGTTCGCGAGCAGCTCATCCGCGTCCCCAAACGCACCGACAACATCGAAGCCGGCTTCGACGAGCACACGCACGAGCCCTTCGCGCAGCAGTACCGAATCATCAGCAACAGCAACGCGCAAAGGGCTCATGCGCTTAAGACTAGAGGTCAACGGGCGCCCGATCTGCACTCAGTTTGGGCAAAGGCAGCCGCGCCGCTACCGTCGTTGGCCCACCAGTGGGGCTCTCGATCTCAAGGCGTCCGCCGACACCGCGAACACGTTCTTCGATGCCCGCAAGACCGTGGTCGGCGAGCACCGCGGCGCCGCCCTGGCCGTCATCCGTGACCTGAACGAGGAGCCAGGGACGGCCATCCGATTGCTCGGTGAGAAGCCGAACGGAGGCATGGCCAGCGTGAGCGTGCTTGGCGACGTTGGTGAGCAATTCAGCGACAACGAAGTACGACGCACGCTCGACTTCGCCTGGAAGAACGAGCGGGGTCGGAAGCTCGGAGCTGAGCGTCGTTGGCACGGCCGCGCGCGCGGCTACTGATTCAAGGGCCGCGACGAGGCCACGGTCGAGCAAAAGTGGCGGTGCGAACCCGCGTGACAGAGCCCGCAGTTCTTCGAGCGCTTCAGCCGACTGCGCTTGGGCTTCGGTGAGCAACTGGCGAGCCTTGTCTGGATTGGTGTCGAGCTGGCGTTCAGCAGCCGCGAGATCCATCTGCAATCGCACGAGACGCTGCTGGGGGCCGTCGTGGATGTCACGCTCCAGCCGGCGCAGCGAGTGACCTTCTGCCGAGAGGGCAGCGCCACGCGACTCTTCGAGGGACTGCACTTCGCGGCGAAGACCATCCGACTTGAAGGCGGTGAGGGTTCCGCGGGCAAGCCACCACTGGGTCAGAACGAGGCCGCGAGTGACGAACGGGAGGGTGGCGATGAAGATGAGGCCGATGACGAACGCAACGATGTTATCGGCGACTACAGGGTTCCAACCGGCGGTGTTGACCCCGAAGAGGCCGAAGGACCACTCGCCGATCGACCAGTCGGGGTCGCCCGTCTGCACTTCACCATCGAGGGCCCACGCGAAGATTCCGGTAAGTCCGACGGTGAGCCACACGAAGGAGATCGTCCACGTGATGATCGTGAGAATGAAGCCAAGAATTGTGGTGTGCAGCAGGTACAGCCAGTAGTGCGCGTTGCCAAGCGTCGCAGCGAGCCAGCCGCCGAAACCTGTAGCGGCTCGGTCGTCTTGCCAATCCGGGCGCTCTAGACGTGCCCGGCCAGTCCATTCCAGAAGGTTGACATGGGCCAGCCCGAAGCCGCGGCCGACATACAACGCCAAAATCATGACAAAGAACCCGATAAGAAAGACCGCGAGCGTGCCGATCCCGGTAGCGACGAGCGAGATTGCCACGCCGAATCCGGTTATCGCAATCGGGAATCCGAGGATCAGATAGAGCACCTCTTTTGGCGTGGTGCGCCATAGCTGCCAATAGGGGTTTCGGGGCTTCGTCACAGTGTCTGTAGTCATAAGTCTCTCGCTTTAGTCTCGCGCATTGGCGGGGCGGATGTTCGTCTCCTACAGAATCGCGAAAACCAGAAATACTCCCCAGCGTGGATGCACACAAAACGGCAGTGGGGATATCCCCCGTGAGCGAGCTCTGCGTTGAAGACTGGCATCCATTCGGCACTGCGGAAAGCGCGTACTGCAGCGGGTTAGCGTTGCCTCAGCTTGCTTGCGAATTTTTTGCGCCGACGTAGCGTTGTACCTGTAGAACAACGAAGGAGCACACAATGACCGAAATTAAAGCAGTTCCGCAGACCTCAGCAGACCCTGATGTCACCTCGGGTGTTGCCCAGTTCCTCGGCCCGGTCGTCACCGACCTCACGGCCCTGTCGATTGACGGCAAGCAGGCTCACTGGCACGTTCGCGGTGTCAACTTCCAGGCAGTACACGAACTTCTCGACGTCATCGTCGACCACGCCCGCGAGTGGGCTGACACCGCAGCAGAGCGCGTAGTCGCTCTCGGACTTCCGATTGACGCTCGCACGCAGACCGTCGGCGCCAAGGCAACGACTCCGAGCATGACCGCAGGCTTCCAGCAGTCCGACGAGGTCATCGCGCAGGTTATCGCCGCGATCGACGCGACTCTCGTGACCGTCCGCACCGCCGTTGACGAGCTCGGTGAGCTCGACAAGGTCAGCGAAGACGTCGCGATTGAGATCGCTCGTGGGCTGGAGAAGGACCGCTGGTTCCTCTTCGCTCACCTCGCCACCAAGTAACTTCTCTGGCGGTCGCTTCACCGCGACTAGTTGAGCCTACGATTCGTCGTCGCTACAGCTGGTTGTGAGTGAAGCGCCCATCCAGAATCGTCGCGTCAACCCGCATCGCCCGCAGTTCTTCACCGCTGCAGTCGAGCGGGTTTTTGCGTGTCACAACAATGTCCGCCACTTCGCCCACGGCGATGGTCGACTGCACTGAGGCCTTGAGAGCTTCGGCTACGGTGATGCGCTGTTCGGGATACCACGGCTCCCGCCCATCGCGGCTGCGGCTCACAGCCGACGCGATCGCTGCCCACGGGTCAAGCGGGGCGACCGGAGCATCCGATCCCATCAGAAGTTCGATGCCGGCATCGAGCATGGAACGCAGCGCGATCGTGCGGTGGTTGCGTCCGGGCCAGAGAGCGTCGGCAACATCGCGGTCATCCATGGCGTGTTCGGGCTGCACGCTTGCTGCGATTCCGAGAGCCGCGAAGCGAGGCAAGTCCGATTCAGAAAGTGACTGGGCGTGCTCGATGCGGCCACGGCATCCGACGATTTCAAAAGCGTTGAGGGCGAGCGTGTTGGCGTCGTCGCCGATGGCGTGCACGGCGGGCGAGAGGCCAGCGCCACTGGCAGTGCGAATCCACTCGACGAGTTCATCAGCGGGGATGTTGAGCACTCCCCTGTTGTGTGGTTCGCCCGGGTAATGCTCGACGCAGTACGCGGTGCGGGTGTTGAGCGAACCGTCGGTGATGATCTTGAACGGCCCGACTTCGAGCAGTGGCGCCAACTGTTGCCCGGTGGCGAGGCCTTCGAAGATGGCGCGTTCCAGGAAGCGCGGGTAAACACCAACGCGCACCCGGAAGAGATCGAATCCTTCGAGCATGCGGCGCTGCCAGTTCTCGAACTCCCACGTCATTTCGAGATCGACGATTCCGACGACGCCACGGGATGCCGCTTCCGCAGCCCCGTCACGGATCCAGCCATCAAGAATGTCGGGTTCCACTCGGCTGAGCGCGCTTCCGACAGCGAAGGCTTCTTCTTCGCGCAGGAACCCGGTGGGGTGGTCGTAAAAACCGAAGCGTTCGAGGGCGAGGCTGTTGAGCCAGCAAGAGTGCAGGTCGCCGCTGACAAGCACGACGGCGATGTCGGAGACGGCCGAGTCGAGCAGGGCGCGGGTGGGCTGGTCGGGCCAGAGGGCATCGCGGAATCCTTGACCAACGATGATGCCGTCGGACTGCGGGAGCACCGAAGTAGCAAGGGTGACAGCAACTTCGGTGGCCGAGGTCGTGTGGCTGAGATCAAGGCGCTGCGATTGCTGCGCCCACATGCTGGAGTGCACGTGCTGATCCCACAGGCCGGGCATGATCCAGCGGCCGTCGAGATCGATGGTGTCGTGATCGGCAGCGTCGCTGTCTGCAGCAACGTCGCCAGCGGCATCCGCCGACTGCCCGTGGGGCTCGATAGCGGAGATGCGTCCCTCGGTGAGGGTGACATCGACCAGGGCGGAGGCATCGTCGCCGACGATGCGCGCGTTAGTCAGTTTCACTCGGTAGTGCCCTTGTCATTTCTGCGGCTAGTTCTGAGCTAGCGTACGCGCAGTTAGAGCGGTGACGCACTTTAGCTACCCAGTGGTGCTTGGCAGCTGGGGCACCAGTACAGCTTGCGGGCCGAGGCGAGTTCCATTGCGATGTTCGTGCCACACACACGGCACGGCAGACCTTCGCGGTGATACACCCAGTGACGGTCATCCCTGCTCGCGAGCGCGGCCGTGTAGCCGTCGCCGGTGAGCCCATCCATCGTCATCATCTGGCCGGTACGCACACCGATTTCTAACAGGTGGGCCCAGTCGCGCCAGAGTTCGCGCACCAGTTCTTCGGGAATGAGCTTCCCCGGCGTGTGCGGATCAAGGCGCGCGCGGAACAAAATCTCGGCACGGTAGACGTTGCCAATACCGCTGACGATCGACTGATCCATGAGTTGGATGCCAATGGCCGTCTGCTTCTTGCGAACGGTCGCGACAAAGCGTTCTTCGGCCTCGCCATTGTCGTCGACCAAGGGGTCGGGCCCGAGCTTGTTGAGCGCGACCTGCACTTCGTCGGGATTCAGCACTTCGCACGCGGTTGGCCCGCGCAAGTCAGCACACGTCGTGTGGGTGAGCAGGCGAACCCGCACGGCGCCGATGGGCTCGGGCGGGAACTCTGAAACCGTGTCGCTGGCTTTCTCTTGCTCCGACATCCGCAAGCGGGTGCGTCGTGGGGCACCGATGCTCGCGAGCGAGTCTTCGTGCTCCCCCACCACCGTGTTGCCCGCACCCGCCGCAGCGCTGCTCATCTCGACAGCGCCAGACCCAGCGTCAGCATCATCAACAACGGTGCCGTGCTGGTTGGTCTGCCCCATGCGACCGGCAGCGGATGCCGTAGTCGCGTCGGCCGTGAAGTTGCCCGCGAAGTCCCAGGCTCCGTAAAGCCCGAGGTGCACGCGCAGCCAGCGGTCGTGCTCGAATTCGAGGAACATCTGCTTGCCGACGGCTTTGGCGCTGAGCATCCGCAGTCCATCGATGCGTTCGGCTCCCGCAGCAAAGCGACCTTGCGGTGAGGACACGGCGACGGTTTTGCCGACGAAGTGCAGCGCGAACTGGCGCGCAATGCGATGTACGGAATGCCCCTCAGGCATTAGTCGTCGAAGGGGTGCGCGGCGATGGCGCCTGTCGTCTCGTACTCGGCAAGCTGAGCGATGCGGCGGGCGTGGCGCTCGTCGCCCGAGAAGGGCTCGGCAATGAAGAGGTCGATGAAGCGCGTGGCTTCGTCAACGGTGTGCTGACGGGCGCCGATGGAGATGACGTTGGCGTCGTTGTGCTGGCGGGCCAGAGCGGCGGTCGAGTCGTTCCACACGAGAGCGGCGCGGATGCCCACAACCTTGTTGGCGGCGATCTGCTCACCGTTTCCCGACCCACCAAAGACAACACCGAGCGCTTCGACACCGGCAGCCTGGTCGGCGGCAACACCACGGGCTGCGGCGATGCAGAATCCGGGGTAATCGTCGAGAGCGTCGTACTGAACGGGGCCGTGATCGATCACTTCGTGGCCGGCATCGGTGAGGTGCTGCTGCAGGGTGGCACTGAACTCGAGGCCAGCGTGATCGGTGGCGATATGGATGCGCATTTGTCCAGTCTACGGTCGCGATCATCCACTATTGCCGACATTCAGCGGGCGCGGCATAAGCTAGTTAGGTGCGGTCACAAACCGCCCCAAGACGAAGGAGTTGTACGTGCCCGGAGAGAACCTCACCCGAGTTGAAGCGCAAGAACGCAAAGCGATTGTCAACGTAGACAGTTATGAGATTGCGCTTGACCTCACTACGGGTCCTGAGACGTTTAAGAGCAGCACGACTGTTCGTTTTACTGCCACTGCTGGCGCATCCACTTTCATTGATTCGATCACCCGCACGGTTGACTCGGTCACCCTCAACGGCACCGCTCTTGATGTTGCTGCCGTGAACGATGGTGTGCGCATCCAGCTCGACAACCTTGCTGAGAACAACGTTCTTGAGGTTGTAGCGGATGCCGAATACACCAACACCGGTGAGGGTCTGCACCGCTTCGTTGACCCCGTTGACGACGAGGTTTACCTCTACTCGCAGTTCGAGGTGCCGGATTCGCGCCGCGTTTTCGCTGTGTTCGAGCAGCCTGACCTCAAGGCCACGTTCCAGTTCACGGTGACCGCACCGGCACGCTGGGCCATGATCAGCAACTCGCCCACGCCCGAGCCTGTCGTGGATGGCGAGAACGCCACGTGGGAGTTCCCACCCACTCAGATCATGTCGAGCTACATCACCGCGATCGTGGCTGGCCCGTATGCCGAGGTTCGCGATGAGCTCACCTCGAGCGATGGCCGCGTCATCCCCCTCGGCATCTTCACGCGTGCCTCGCTGAGCGAGTTTCTCGATGCTGATTACATTTTCGAGAAGACCAAGCAGGGTTTCGAGTACTTCGAGAAGCACTTCCAGTACCCGTACCCCTTCCCGAAGTACGACCAGCTGTTTGTGCCCGAGTTCAACGCGGGTGCCATGGAGAACGCTGGCGCTGTCACGTTCACCGAAACCTATGTGTTCCGTTCGAAGGTGACCGACGCCATCAAGGAACGTCGCGTTGTCACGATCTTGCACGAGCTGGCTCACATGTGGTTCGGCGACCTCGTCACCATGAAGTGGTGGAACGACCTCTGGCTCAACGAGTCGTTCGCTGAGTGGGCTTCCACCATCGCGACTGCTGAAGCTACCGAGTGGACCGAAGCGTGGACCACGTTCGCGGCCATGGAGAAGAGCTGGGCCTACAAGCAGGACCAGCTTCCGTCGACTCACCCCGTCTACGCGTCGATCAATGACCTCGATGACGTTCTCGTCAACTTCGACGGCATCACCTACGCCAAGGGTGGCTCGATTCTCAAGCAGCTCGTTGCCTGGGTTGGTCTCGAAGCATTCATGGCCGGCGTTGCGGCGTACTTCAAGAAGCACGCCTACGGCAACTCCGAGCTCAAGGATCTGCTGGTTGAACTGGAGAAGACCAGTGGCCGCGAGCTCATGGAGTGGAGCAAGCTGTGGCTTGAGACCGCTGGTGTGAACACGCTGCGCCCGGATGTGGTGACCGCCGAAGATGGAACCGTCGAAAGCTTCGCGATCGTTCAGACCGCGGCTGCCGACTACCCCACGATTCGCCCGCACCGTCTCGCTATCGGTTACTACTCGCTGGAGGACGGCAAGCTCGTTCGCCACCACCGCATCGAGATCGATGTTGAGGGTGAGCGCACCGAGGTTCCTGAGCTCGTCGGCACGAAGCGCCCCGACCTCATCCTGATCAACGATGACGACCTCGCCTACGCGAAGATCCGTCTCGATGACGCGTCGTTGGCTGTGGCCATGGAGCACCTCTCGGACATCACCAACCCGCTGGCTCGCGCCATCGTGTGGGGTGCCGCGTGGGATGCTGCTCGTGATTCTGAGACTCCGGCCAGCGATTATGTTGCCCTGGTTCTCGGCAACATTGCGTCGGAGACCGAGTCGACCACCATCCGCACCACGCTTGCGCAGCTGGTGTTGGTTGCTAAGCAGTATGTTGCTCCTGAGCGTCGTGCGGCCACGGTTGAGAAGATCGGCGACACGCTCTGGGCTCTCGCTCAGAGTGCTGAGGCTGGATCGGATGCTCAGTTCCAGTTCGTGAAGTACTTCGCGAATGTGGCATCCACCGAACAGCACGTTACGGTTCTTCGCGCTCTGCTCAGCGGTTCGACCACGCTTGAGGGTCTCGAGATTGACACTGACTTGAGCTGGGAGCTTCTGGAGGGCCTCGTGCTCAACGGTGCTGCCGGTGATGTTGACGTGGATGAGGCGCTCGCCAAGGACAAGACGGCGAACGGCCAGCAGGCTGCGGCTCGGGTTCGCGCAACGATTCCGACCGAAGCCGGCAAGCAGGCTGCGTTTGATTCACTCGTGAAGAGTGACAAAGCTCCGAACGCTATCGTGCGTAACGTGACGATGGGCTACACCCACGTCAACGACCCCGCTGTGCTGGAGGCTTTCGTGGCTCCCTACTTCGAGGCGATCAACGATGTGTGGAACAACCGCAGCTATGCGATTGCCGAGACGGTTCTTCGTGGCCTCTACCCGGCACCGCTGGCAAATCAGGGACTCGTGGATGCCACGAACGCCTGGCTCGAGGCAAACCCCGATGTTCCGGCCCTGCGCCGCATCATCGTGGAGAACCTTGCGGGGGTTGAGCGTGCACTGGTAGTTCAGGCTCGCGACAACTCCTAACCCCTTTCAGCCGCCTCACGGCGGGCATGCTGGGGCCTAGCGGTGACTACACAGAAGTCACTCGCTAGGCTCCGAGCATGGAAGATTTCTCGTGGGATGGACTGTGGGCCGCCCTTGGCGCCATTGACGGCAGCCTGCATCTGCTGCGCGGCCTCGCGATTATTGTTGGCGCGTGGTTGCTGCGCTTCGTGCTGTTGTTCGTCATCAAGCGCGTTGTTGATCGCGTCGTCAACGGTGTCAAACACAAAGAGAACATTCACGACACCCAAGTTCTGCTGACCTCGCCGCTGGCTGCGGTTCGAGTCGTTCAGCGCACGCGCACCCTCGGCGGCGTGCTTTCCAGCATCGTCACTGTCGTCATTGTGATCATCGTGATGATCTTGCTCTTCGACCTCTTCGCGCCGAACGCCACCGGCGCCTTCGCCCTCATCACGGCGGCAACCGGTGCCGGTCTAGGTTTCGGTGCCCAAAACGTGGTCAAGGACGTACTGAACGGTCTCTTTATGGTGGCCGAGGATCAGTTGGGCGTGGGCGACATTGTTGACCTCGGGCCGGCTGTTGGTGTGGTGGAGTCTGTCGATATCCGCACCACGCAGGTGCGCGATGTGAACGGCACCCTGTGGTTTGTGCGCAACGGTGAAATCACCCGGGTGGGCAATATGTCGCAGGGGTGGGCGCGCGTGATCATTGATCTTGCTGTGCCGTATGAGTCGGATGTGGATGCTGTGCAAGAGCGTATTCTGCAGACGGCAGTCGATCTGTCGAAGACTCCCAAGTGGGCTACTCGCATCTTGGAGGTGCCCGAGATTTGGGGCATCGAATCTATTTCGGATGAAGCCGTGGTCGTTCGCTTGGTAGTGAAGACGGCATCCGCCACTAAAGATGATGTTGCTCGTGAATTGCGAAGCCGTTTGAAGAAGTCTCTTGATGAGGCGGGTGTCAAACTTCCCGCATTGAACTCCATCGTGTTGAGTGGGTTCGAGGGTGCTGCGAGTGTTCGTGGTGCGCGTCCGCCGCGCACTCGTCCGGTGCCGCTGAACTTTGGCGAGGAGAAGCCCAAGAAATGACCGATTCTGAGAACGTGACCGAGCCCGTTGATGGCGCCGAGCCAAGCAGCGAGGCTGTGCCGACGAAGCTGCCGAAGATTCGCATCATTGCGAAGCCGGCGGTGACTCCGGATGCTCCGGCCGATTCGATGTGGGAACTCATCGGCGGTCGCGACACGTTCGAGAAGCTCGTGCGCGAGTTCTATGTGGGTGTGGCAACCGATGAGGTGCTGCTGCCGATGTACCCAGAGCAGCCCGAGCTTGAGGGCGCGATTCAGCGTCTAACGGGTTTCTTGGAACAGTATTGGGGCGGCCCGAACACGTACAGCCAGGAACGCGGACACCCCCGCCTACGCCAGCGCCACATGCCCTTCAAGGTGAACCCGGATGCCCGTGACCGCTGGTTACACCACATGCGGGCAGCCCTCGACACCCTCGAATTACCACCGCTCTACGACGCCGAAATCTGGGCGTACCTCGACCGTGCCGCGCACGCCATGGTCAACACGTTTGAGGAGTAGCTGGCGAGCGCGCGTCACACCCAGCCGGTAAGCGATCTTTGGCGCGGGATCAGTTCGAAGTAGCGGGTCCACCCGGCATCGCTCCAGCGGTAGTGACCACTTCGTACGGCGTCGATCCACCATGCGATTGGCGTGCAGAGCGAAACGAGCTGCGTGTCAGTATCGGCCGGATTGGTTCTCGTATCGAATGCAACCATCCTGACCAACGGCAACGCCTCAGCGTCTGTGCACTGGATTGCGATCCCGTGATCCCAACTCCCGGTTAGCCTGAGCCAACTGGGATCCCAATCGAGTTCATTGCCTGCGATTTCACCGATGTCCAGGTCTTGCATGCGAATGACTCCCGGAACATCGTGGAAAACTCCTGCAGTCCACAGGATTTGCGGTGCCTCGCCAGGAAGTTCGTGGCGTTCCCCGTTGTGCCAAGCGAACCAGCTGAACAGCTCGGGAGGGAGGGCCGGAACTCGAGATGCCAGCTGTTGTGTCAGCTCGTCAGCCCCCGCTCCGGGATTGAAAAGATTTGCCGGGGCACCCACTGCGCGCAGCTCTGTCTCAAATTCTGCGAGCAATTCGGCGAGAAGTTCAGGCCCGGCACCTTCGACGCTCGGCCCATGCTCGGTGCTAACCGTTTTCGGCAGGGTTCTCATGCTGAGCACGATACCGTGGCGACAGGGCAACCCTAGGCCGAATTACCGCCGCTCTACGACGCCGAAATCTGGGCGTACCTCGACCGCTCCATGGTCAATACGTTTGAGGAGTAGTTGGCGCGCGCTTCACACCCAGCCGGTGAACGATCTTTCGCGCGGGATCATTTCGAAATGACGAGTCCACCCTCCATCGGCATAGCGATATTGACCAGTTCTTAGCGCTTCGATCCACCAGGCAATAGGAGTGCAGAGGGAAACCAGCTGAGTATCTGTATCGGCCGGGTTGGTTCTCGTATCGAATGCAACCATCCTGATTAACGGCAACGCCTCAGAGTCAGTGCACTGAATTGCGATGCCGTTATCCCAACGCCCGGTGAGCCTGAGCCAGCTGGGGTCCCAATCGAAATCGTTGCCTGCAATTTCCCCGATGTCCAGGTCTTGCATGCGGATGACTCCCGGAACATCGTGAAATACTCCCGCGGGCCACAGGATCTGCGGTGCCTCGCCAGGAAGTTCGTGGCGTTCCCCGTTGTGCCACGCGAACCAGCTGAACAGCTCGGGAGGAAGGGCCGGGACTCGAGATGCCAGCTGTTGTGTCAGCTCGTCAGCCCCCGCTCCGGGATTGAAAAGATTTGCCGGGGCACCCACTGCGCGCAGTTCTGTCTCAAATTCTGCGAGCAATTCGGTGAGGAGTTCGGGCCCGGCTCCTTCGACGCTCGGCCCGTGCTCGGTGCTAACCGTTTTCGGCAGGGTTCTCATGCTGAGCACGATACCGTGACGACAGGGCAACCCTAGGTCGAATTACCGCCGCTCTAAGATCGCGGGATGATCGTGCAGATCTCCGCTTCAGTGCAGTTCGCCGGGTCGAGAGTTTGCGCCTCGTGGATGAGCTGTTTCAGCTCCGCTTCGAGCACCGCCAGGTCTTTCAGGCGCTCCTGCACACCTTCTAGTTTGTGTTCGAGCAAGCTTGAGACGTGGGTGCAGGGAGCTTCGCCGGCATCCCGCAGCGACAGGATGCTCATGATTTCCGACAGCGTGAGCCCCGCGGCTTGGCTGTTGCGGATGAACGTGACTCGGTCGACAACGGCGGGATCGTAGTCGCGATACCCGTTGCCTTGCCGCTGAGGCTCGGGCAGCAGTCCCTGTTTCTCGTAAAAACGGATCGTGTGGCGCGGAACATCTAGGCGATCGGCGACTTCTCCAATAAGCATGGGGCAAGACTAACGCTTGACCTTCAAGTGCACTTCAGGGTTTACCGTGAAGGTATGGAAATCACGCTGCAATACTTCGAGGGCTGCCCCAACTGGAAGGTTGCCGATCAGCACATCACCGAACTCGTTCAGGAGTTCCCGCAGATCACGGTGTCGCGACACCTGGTCGACACGGTCGAAGAAGCTGAGCGTGTAGGGTTCCACGGGTCGCCGAGCATCCTCTTCGATGGTGTGGATCCCTTCGCCCAGCCGGATGCCCCGGTCGGGCTTGCATGCCGCCGCTACATCACCCCGGCTGGCTTTGCCGGCGCACCCACTGTTGACCAGCTGAGAGAGAAGTTGAACAGCCATGAGTGACAACAACTATGACTTGCTCGTGATCGGCGCCGGAATGGCCGGCATTGCTGCCGCGAAGAAGACGGCGTCGCGCGGGTGGCGCGTGGGAATTGTGGATGCACTCCCCTATGGCGGCACGTGCGCGCTTCGTGGCTGCGACCCCAAGAAGATCCTTCGACGCGCCGCAGAGATCGTCGATTCTGCCCGCCTCTTCGCGGGCAAAGGAATCAACGCGGATGCCCTCGGCGTCAACTGGGCTGACCTCATGCAGCACAAGCACGGGTTCACCGATCCGGTGCCCGAGAGCATGGAGAAGGGCCTCAAGGCGGCCGGCGTTGACACCCTGCACGGGATCGCGACGTTCATCGACAACGACCACATCGAGATCGACGGCGAGAAGTTTCAGGCGAACAAGTTCTTGATCGCTACCGGTGCGGTGCCCCGCGAGCTGGACTTTCCCGGCCACGAGCACCTCATCGACAGCACCGGCTTCCTGAACCTCCCCGCGCTTCCGCGACGGATTGCGTTCATTGGCGGCGGCTTCGTGTCGTTCGAGTTTGCGCACATCGCTGCCCGCGCGGGAAGCACCCCGGTAGTAATCGACCGCGGCCGCATTCCGCTGAAGGGTTTCGACCCCGACCTCGTCGAACTCTTGCTCAAGCGTGGCGAGAGCGCTGGCGTTGCAGTGCACCGCGAAACGACCATCACGAGCGTCGAGAAGCTCGCCCAAGGGTTCCGGGTCAGGACTCAACAGGGCGACACAGAATCCACGATGGATGTTGACCTTGTCGTGCACGGTGCTGGCCGCACCGCAGACCTCAGTCGTCTGAATCTCGAAGCGGCCAATGTCGCTTTCGGCCCTCGCGGCATCCAAGTTTCGGAGCATTTGCAGAGCACCACGAACCCGGACGTTTATGCGGCTGGCGATGCTGCAGATACCCCGGGGATGCCGCTGACACCGGTAGCGGTGTTCGAGGCGAAGATCGCGGCATCCAACATGGTGAAGCCGAATTCGGCGACACCGGATTACAGCGCCATTCCCACTGCGGTGTTCACCATTCCGGAGCTCGTCAGAGTCGGCATGCTCGAGCAGGAGGCCAAAGAGAGCGGGCTCGACGTTGACGTGCGCTTTACTGACACGAGCGGATGGTTCTCCAACTACCGCATTGGTGAAACGACCGGTGCGACCAAGATTCTGGTCGACAAGAGCACCGACCGCATCATCGGCGCCCACCTCCTCGGCCACGACTATGCCGAACTCGCCAACACGATCGCGCTCGCCATGAAGAACGGTCTCACCACCCGCCAAATCAAGGCGACAACTGCCGCGTACCCTTCGACTGGGTCAGACTTGGGGTCGATGGTGTGAGGTGCTGAATCGCGCGAATGATGCTCCATGTAACTCGATACTTACTGCCACAGACAAGGCCATTTACGAAGCGTCCAAAATCCGCATAGTTGCGAAGCCGGATGGAAGAGCTTAAGGCCCACACCGATTTGGCGCAACTCAAGTCGCTCCTACCGTAGGCGCTACGGAAGGTCTGATCCAACAGTTCTCGTGTCGAAATCAGCGGCGTGGGCGCCGCCTGCCAGCGATGGGAAAAGGGCGGAAGCGTTCACCCCTCAGAGCGTCAGCCGCCGCCTCCACGTGTACGGCAATTCGCTCAATTCGAGATTCGTTTCGACGATTGACATTGTCAGCTTCGATCTCGCGATCAGTCTCAGCGCTCGCGTCCCCATATTGCTCAATATTAAGATCGAAGGAATCTGCGTAGCGGGCAGTGAGCCTTGGTCTCCAAAACTTCCACGCCGCTTCTCGACGGATCAGCCGAGGGTCCGAATAGATAGCTGTCACCTCATAATTTCGCGGGTAATCGCCATCAAAATAGTCTGGTGTGCGGTCGAAAGTCCAGAAAATAGAGCGACCGGGGGCAAGCTGTTTTATCTGGTATTTCTCGCTAAACACCTTATTTAACACCTTCGCGCGACCGGCCATATGACAGTCGAAGGGCTTGTCGACCGATAATCGAATGTCCGTTGCGGTCACCCCTGAAAGATTCTTTACTTCGATGTACATCAGGATCGATCGAAACTTGTAGTCCACAACAAGATATGGACGAGCCGCGGCCTCTCTCTCGCTGAGGTAATTCCGAAGTTGCACCAAGCAATCGATGCAACGATCAGAGTCACCGCGACACCGGCCCCCGCAAACAACGCTTGCCACTCGGCGGCTGTAGGCGCTCCCTCTAGCCTCAACAATCCAGTCATCTCTAGATTCTATTGAGAAGGCAAAGCGCACGCAGAGACCAACCTTGCAATCCACTACATGCAGCTACCGCAGCTCAGAACTGTCTAGATATTCCTCGCGACCTAACCGAGTGTGACCGGATCAAAAATTGCTCCTCACCTGCAGCGAACGCCACGGTGCGACAAAACCAGTTTCAACAGGCCATCTGGGAGGATCAGTCTTCCACGAAGGACGGAACTATCTTCTCAGCCTTCTGCCAAAACGATTCGTATACTTCACGCATCGCCATCGACGCAGCAGGGTCTTTAATCGGAACGACTACTCCTGGGCGCTTAACTAGTGTGTTCAAGCTGCTCCCAAACGAAATCACGTCTCCCATGTCCGGAATGAAGAATCGATCGTGCAAAAGTTTTTGAGACAAGAAACGTACTTCAGGCGGATTTGCTGCTTTGCCGAGCGCCATCGCCATTAACGAGTGGTCCTTCTTTTTCTGATCGCCAATCAACAATCTGTTCACGCTCGAGAGATTGAGCACTTCGAGCAACTCCTTGGTTCCTAGATAGGGGTCGACGAACACTCCTCCACCATGGGATGAAATCAACTCGAACACCCGAATGTAGGCGAACGAATCCTTTGGATCGATTATTACGGAGATCGGTTCTTCGCTATCGACGTCGACAATGGGCCGCTCGAGCTCGTGAAGCACTGCCTTCCCCAAAGACGAGAGCCGGATTGAATCGCCATCTACAATCACCCAGGAGAGCCGAACAAAATAGTGCGCCCATGTTTCCGCTTCGGCGATCAGCTCGCCTCTACCAAATGCGTCGGCCATTGAAGCGATAGAGCCAGCGAGACTCGCGGCCAGCAGACTCTCGTACCTTGCGCGAGCTTTGTTCGGAGAATTTGCAAATTCCTCCAGCGCCAAGGCCGTAAGGACTCCGCCACCGCGAGTCGCCGCCGCAATATAGGACAGCGCAATGTGCGTCTTCTCATCAGCAATCTTCACACTACGGATGCTATCGCGGAACACCGATTCGCCAATTAGCGATTCAGGTTAAGCGCGCTCGTCAGATTCTAGGCTTGTCCTTCGCGTGAGGTTTCACGACTCGTAATCGCAGGGGGCTCTCTATCCGCCCGAGCGGCGATGCAGCGCCAGTCGTTTAGCCCTCGCGCCATCCCCGCCCGCGCGGCCATGCACTCCGGCGCAGCAGGGCGGGCCTCTCGGCCATGCGATCCTCGAAGCTGAAGACTCCGGGCTGGCACTGGCTGCAGCGTGAATTGCGCGTGCCGACGCTATTTCCTCAACCGTGGGCGGATAGCTCTTGCCACTAGTGAGATTGGACTATTGCGGAGCGAGGGAACTGGTCAGATCTGACGCCCACGTCGTGTGGATAGGCCGAGTAACACGTCGACGATTATGGATTCGAATATTTGCGACCGCTAGCTGCACTGCACTGCACTGCACTGCACTGCACTGCAACGACCATTCATCTTCGTTTGCACCGCCGACAGCCCATCCGAACCGCGTACCCGCATCGATGGGAGTTCTGGTTCGAAGCTAGTTATTGGCCGTCATCGGTTGCGAACGATTGTGACATCCCGCGTAATCCGTCCGCACGAAGGCTGGTTCCTACTCATACTTGACCCGTTGCAGCGCCGAGGAGTCCTCCGGGTCATTCAAGCTCGCGACTAACTCACTCAAAATAATTAGGTCACACTGCTTATTTCCGGTCTCCATATCCTCAAGTACATGGGTTACGCCGTGGTACTGACGTTGATCCGCATTCTCCGGAACTAGGAGGGATGTGATCCCGTAACGAGACTCATAGAGCGACCCGGTGTCCCACGCGATACATAGGTCGATGTCGTTAATATTCTTGTCGTTGTTTTCGAAGTCTTCGATAAGCCCATCCAGAGAGAACTTATACTCAAGAACTCTAGGTTGTGTCACCCTCCCGTGTAGCTCGTCGAGAACTGCGCCATCTACTCCCAATGGATTCGTGCGATCGTCATATACATACAACTCACGATCTAACGCAAACGAGACTTTGAACAACCCGTCGTAGGTGCTGTGCTCGTTCGTAGACATGATTGAAATGCCACGAATCACTCCGCCAGCAATAAGCTCGTGAAATAGTGCGATCACATCTTGTTCACGAGTCGGCTCAGAAGTGATCGAAATTGATTGCGTAGGGGCAAAGAAATGCGGACTTGTAAGCTTTAGCGGAGAGTCAAGCTCATGCTGAACGAGTTTCTCTTTCCAGTCGGCAACTGCCAATTCTCTCGCAAGGTCGGGCGACGCCCCGGTATTCGCTTTAAGTTGACTCCTTCGCTTTGACAGCGGCCCTTCCGTTATCGCGCGTGCCACTTTCTTGGCGAAATCATTAAGCTCCCGGTGGAATCCCTTCCGGCCAAGATCGGGCGTGTAATTGTCGAAGTGAATCAGAAAGTGCAACTGGTTCTGACGACCGATGTTACGGATCAAGGGAATCAGAATTGTCTCGCCCTGAGGCATGTTGTTCGCGGCCATTTGAATCCCGCTAGTCAGGACAGTCTGCCCGGCCCGGATGCCTAAATCCTTGTTGAAAATAGTCCAGAATTTCGCCGTATATCCGAATTCGACTGAGACCGAGGGAGAGTACTTTTCAATCAGCGCGAGGTCATCCTCATCGAGCGATCCAGCCACTAACGCTTTCAGCTCCGCCGTCGTCCAACTGTCGTAAATGAAATCGAGCTTGCTGAATTTGTCAGGAAGCTTTTTCCCTGCTCCATAGGTTGCGTAGAACTCGTCGGCTTTCGCGTCGATATCGCGCAGCCTGGCAACCTTCCCAGCGGAATCGTGAAGCCATAGGTATCCGGTTCCGATTTGGGTAACCGTCGTTGTTTGGCCTGCGGAGATCACGTTCACGGTAACGGACTTGACCTCGTCCGAAATGACTGAGCCGATACCTGTTTTAGCGGAGAGAATCTTTAGCCAGGTGGCGGCTGTATCTGCCTTAAGCCAGGACAACACTCCTGGTGTTGTGGTCTCATCGAAACGAACAGTGATCGATGTTCCCCGGTCGACTGCCCCGAACGATGCTGGTGCCGCCTCTAGGTCGGGCTCTACTTGCGGGTTCTCAGCGCTCCCAGTTCCTCGTAGCCAGCTTCGCGCGCCTACAATACGCCCGGATTGTTCGAACCCAGGCGATTTAGTCGCAATGCGCATGAGATTGAAGCCGTAAGCAATGTACGTTGCGCCTACCCCTTTGTGCCCACGCGTACCATTTTCGATCTTCTTGAATGAGAAGCTGGGCGCCAGAAATTGTTGGAATTCAGCTTCTGCAAGACCGACACCATTGTCGGTGACAGTGAGAGTGTTCGCGTCGATGTCTATGTCGACGATAATTTTCGGGGAATAGGATTCGTTTCCCGCGTGCGCTTCGAGTTCACGCCTCGAATCTACCGCGTCGAGCGCGTTCTGCACTAGTTCGGAGAAGGGATCGAACCATCCAACGTAAGAACTAAGGATGTTGTCCAGCTCTCGACGCACAGCAGCAAGCGCCGCTTCGCTCACAACGGTGTTTTTGAACGATAGCGGATCAAAGGGAGCAAAAGTCATACGCAAACTTTATCCAACTAAGACATCAGAGATCGCCTTTTGTTCACAGTGAGTCATCGACGCCCTAGGCGCACCATTCTCTGGACCATGCTGCGCGATTGAGTCGCCGCCCGCAATTTTGAGTCCGGCAAAACCGCAAAGTGTCACGACGATCAAGATGTTTTGGACCCACTGACGGAGCGGATCAAGTGCTGCACTTTGAATAGTCGATATCTCGCGGTCGCATATCAGGCGCCGACTGCGCTCTCCGTCGAAGCTAACTGGCTTCAGCGCGGCATGTTGCCTAGCGGCTGCGCATGGCGCGAAGCCGATCTGCGGCAAACACAACTTTCGTGCTCAATCGTGATTCGATTCCGAAGTTTCTAGTCGCCACTTACGCCGTTTTGGTTCTGTACCGACTACGGCTGCCAGATCATCGAACCCCCGACTGCGCGACGGGTTGCCCCTGACCCGGCAATGATTCCGTGGCTAGCTAACCCTCGCGCAACCCCGCCCGCGCGACCACACACTCCGCGTGCCGCAGGATGGGCCCGTCGACCATGCGGCCCTCGAAGCTGAAGACTCCGGGCTGCGATTCCGCGGCGGCGAGAAGTGCCCGGGCTGACGCGAATTGCTCGACCGTGGGCGCATAACTTTCGCGCACGATAGCGACCTGAGAGGGATGAATGCAGGCCGTGGCCGTGAACCCGAGCGCAGCGGCATCCCGAGCCTCAGCACCGAGACCCTCAACGTCTGCGATATCGAGGTGCACCGCATCAATCACGGCCTTCGAGTAGGCACCGGCCGCCAACAACACCGACGAGCGCGCATGCAGCGCGACACCACGGTAGGGGCCGGAATCTTCGCGCGACGACGAACCACCGAGCGACGCCACCAAATCTTCGGCACCCCACATGAGGGCAACCACGCAATCCAGCGCCGCCAAACTCGTGGCCGCCAACACACCCCGCGCCGTCTCGCACAGGGCGATCACGTCGAGGTCAGTGAGCGCATCAAAGTCGGCAACCGACTCCGACTTCGAGAGCATCACCGTGCGGTACTCCGTCTGCTCCAATGCCTCGAGGTCACTATCGTGATCCTCGGTGCCGGCCGGGTTCAGTCGCACGATCGTGCGGGCCGGATCCATCGGGTTAGCGATCAGGGCAGCGCGCGCCGCAGCCTTGTCGACACTGGCTACGGCATCCTCAAGGTCAATGATGATGGCATCCGCGCGCTCCAGCGCCTTGGCATAACGGTCGGGGCGATCGCCCGGAACAAACAGAATCGACGGCCCTAGAGTGAAGCTCACGGTGCGCCCTCCTCAGTCCAGACCATCACCGAACGGGTTGCCACAGCCACCACAACGCCGTCCTGGTTCTTGGCCGTGTGACGCAACGAAATGATTCCCTGGCCGGGGCGCGACTTCGACAGCCGCTTGTCCAGCACCTCAGACTCGGAATACATCGTGTCGCCGTGATACAGCGGATGCGGAAAATTGACCTCCGTGAAGCCCAAATTCGCCACAATCGTGCCCTGAGTCAGTTGAGCAACGGATGCCCCCACCATCGTCGAGAGCGTGAACATCGAGTTCACCAACCGCTGCCCGAAAGGCTGCTGCTCTGACCACGCAGCATCCAAGTGCAACGACTGCGTGTTCATCGTCATCGTCGTGAAGAGAACATTGTCAGCCTCAGTGACGGTGCGGCCGGGCGCGTGCAGATAGACCGCGCCCTCCTCGAACTCGTCGAACCAGAGACCGCGCTGTTGAATACGTTTGCCGGTCATAGGGTCGCGAATCCCAGCTCACGAGCAATGACCATCATCTGCACTTCAGTGGTGCCCTCACCGAGCTCCAGCACCTTCGAGTCGCGGTAGTGGCGGGCAACAGGGTTCTCGTTCATGAAGCCATAGCCACCAAAGATTTGGGTGGCATCCCGAGCGTTATCCATGGCCGCCTCGCTGCTGATCATTTTCGCCAAGCTCGCCTCCATCTTGAAAGGAACTCCGGCAACCAGTTTGCGGGCTGCGTCGTAGGTTGCCAAGCGTGCCGAGTGAACTCGGGCCTGCATCCGCGCAATCTTGAACGCAATGTGCTGGTTCGAGCCAATCGAACGACCGAAGACGTGACGCTCGTTGGCGTAACGGATCGACTCCTCCAGACAACCCTGCGCCGCACCGGTGCAGAGAGCCGAGAATGCGACGCGGCCCTCATCCAGAGCCTCAATGAAGTTAGCGAAGCCACGGCCGCGCTCCCCCATCAGGTTCTCTTCGGGAACCCGCACGTTGTCGAACGACAGCGGGTGCGTGTCGGAGGTGTGCCAGCCGACCTTGTCGTAGGGCGGGTGCACCGTGAAGCCAGGCGTACCGTTCGGAACGAGGATGGCGCTCAGCTCAGGGCGCCCATTCTCGCGACGACCAGTAACCGCGGTCACCGTCACGACCTTCGTGATCTCGCTGCCCGAGTTAGTGATGAACTGCTTCGTTCCGTTGATGACCCATTCGCCATCGACGAGCTCGGCAGTGGTCTTCGTCCCCGCAGCATCGGAGCCGGCATCCGCTTCGGTCAGACCGAAACCAGCGAGAGCTTCACCGCGCGCGAGCATCGGAACCCACTGCTGCTTCTGCTCTTCGCTCCCGTGCTTGAAAATCGGCATCGCGCCAAGACCAATGCCGGCCTCGAGCGTCACCGCGATCGACTGGTCAACGCGAGCAAGCTGCTCAATAGCGAGACACAGCGAAACGTAGTCCTTGCCCTGCCCGCCGAACTCCTTGGGGAACGGCAAACCGAAGAGACCCATCTCACCCATCTGGGCGATGATGCCGTAAGGCAATTCACGCTTCGTGTCGTACTCATACGCGGCCGGAGCAACAACCTTGTCAGCGAAGTCGCGCACATCAGCGCTCAACTTCAACTGCTCATCGGTGAGGCCGAGGTGGGTGATTTCGCCGCGGGTAGCGTCGTGACTCATGAGGTTTCTCCTTCAGTGCTCGCTTGTGGCGATTCGATTCGGGCAACGATCTGATCGCGTGTGACCAGATCGCCAGGCTTCAAACTGATATCGACAACCCCATCGAGGGTCGCGACAACGGGGTGTTCCATCTTCATGGCTTCAATGGTGAGCACCGTCTGACCGGCAGTCACAGAGTCTCCGTTCGCCACCGCAACCGCCACAACCGTGCCGGGCATGGGCGAACGCAACTCGGGATCGACCACACCGGCGACCCTCGCGAGCGTCGCGCGGTGGTCAGCCAACGACTCGGCGCGAGACTGCGCAGTGAGAGCCCAGGAAGTGCCCTCCTGCCCAATCCACACGGTGGCGCCGACCGTTTCAATAGCGAGACGGATGCTCTGGGTGCCCCACTCGACACCGGTGCTCGTCAAGCGCGCCGGGGTGGTGGTGCCGTCGATCGTGACTTCCGCTGCGCTGGGCGGGCCGGCAACCAAAACCTCGTGCACCTGCCCCGCACTCGCGAGACGGTAGCGGGCCGGGCGATGCTGGCCCACACGCCAACCGCTGGGCTGCTGCCAGGGTGAGCCCGGCATCCAGCGTTCGGAATGGATGCTCAGGGCCGCGGCCGCGAGCACCGCCGGGGTTGGGGTGGCGAACTCGATCTCGGCTAACGCTCGCTCAATGAGGCCGGTGTCTAGTTCACCGGCTTGTACGTCGTCACGGTTGAGCAGGGCTCGGAGGAATTCGATGTTGGTGGTGACGCCCAGAATGACAGTGTCGGCGAGGGCACGGTCGAGGGCGCGGAGTGCTTCGGCGCGGGTGGCGCCGTGGGCGATCACCTTCGCGAGCATCGGGTCGTAGTTAGCCGAGACCGTGCCGCCCTGGATGAGTGAGCTGTCGACGCGCACGCTGGATGTGGCTGTGCTGGCTGTGGCTGTGCCTGTTGTGCCGGCGCTGAGCGCACTTCCGTCGGCGGCTTCGTGCAGGTGCACGATCTGACCAGCGGAGGGCAAGAAGTCGTTGGCGGGATCTTCGGAGTAAATGCGCGCCTCGACCGCGTGACCGGTGAGCGTCGGCGTCTCCACCGTGAGTTTCTCGCCGGCAGCAATGCGCACTTGCCACTCCACGAGATCGATGCCGGTGACCATTTCGGTGACGGGGTGCTCCACTTGCAGGCGCGTGTTCATCTCCATGAAGAAGAACTCGTCTGGCGCATTGTCGGAGACGAGGAACTCGACGGTTCCGGCACCGATGTAGCTCACGCTGCGCGCGACCTCGCAGGCTGCTTCACCGATGCGCTGACGCGTGGCTTCATCGAGCAACGGCGATGGCGCTTCTTCGATGATCTTCTGGTGGCGACGCTGCAGCGAACATTCGCGCTCGCCCAAGTGGATGATCGTGCCGTGGCTATCGGCCAGAACCTGCACCTCGATGTGGCGGGGCTTCTCCACGAGGCGCTCGAGGAAGAGCGTGTCATCGCCAAACGCGGCACTGGCCACGCGACGAGCAGAGTCGAGCGCACCGGCGACAGCATCGGGCTCGCGCACGATCGTCATGCCCTTGCCACCGCCACCGGCCGACGGCTTGATGAGCAGCGGGAACCCGACCTCGGCGGCAGCAGCCACAAGATCGTCGTTCGTCATGCCCGGCTCAGCAACGCCGGGAATCACGGCAACGCCGCGCTCGGTCACGTGCTTCTTCGAGGCAATCTTGTCGCCCATGATCTCGAGTGCTTCGACGCCCGGGCCGATAAACGTGATTCCGGCAGCGGCGCAGGCCTCAGCCAAGGACGCGTTTTCGGAGAGGAAACCATAGCCCGGGTGCACCGCATCAGCATGCATGCCGTCTACGGCATGGGCGGCAGCAACGATCGAGTCGACCGAGAGGTAGCTGTCGATCAGCACTGCGGCATCCGCGACTTGAACGTGCTTCGCGTCACGATCGTGCTCGGTGTAGACCGCGATCGAGCGGATGCCCATCGAGTGAAGGGTGCGCGTGATGCGACAGGAAATTTCGCCACGATTGGCGACCAGAACGGCAGAGAACATGGCAATCACATCCGGAAGAGGCCGAAGCCCGGCTCAGGCAGCGGGGTGGCCGCGGCGATATCGAGCGCCATGCCGAGCACATCTCTGGTGTCTTTGGGGTCAATGATTCCGTCATCCCACAGGCGGGCTGTCGAATAGTAGGGGCTGCCCTGGCGTTCGTACTGTTCGCGGATGGGCTTCTCGAACTCGGCCTTGTCGTCGTCGGTGAAGGCGTCTTCGCCTAGTTGATCGCGGCGCACCGTGGAGAGCACGGCAGCAGCCTGCGGGCCGCCCATGACCGAGATGCGGGCGTTGGGCCACATCCACAAGAAGCGCGGCGAATACGAGCGACCGCACATCGAGTAGTTGCCGGCACCGAACGAGCCACCGATCACGACCGTGAATTTGGGAACGCGCGTTGTCGCCACCGCGGTCACCATCTTTGCGCCGTTCTTGGCGATGCCACCGGCCTCATATTCCTTGCCGACCATGAAGCCAGAGATGTTCTGCAGGAACAGCAGCGGGATGCCGCGCTGATCGCACAGTTCGATGAAGTGAGCACCCTTGAGCGCCGATTCGCTGAACAGCACCCCGGCGTTGGCGACGATGCCGATCGGATGCCCGTGCAGCGTCGCGAAGCCGGTGATGAGCGTTGTGCCGTATTCCTTCTTGAACTCGTGGAACTCGCTGCCGTCAACGAGCCGCGCGATTACTTCGCGCACTTCGTACGGGCTTTGCACGTCGGTGGGTACGACGCCGTAGAGCTCGTCAGGGTTCACGGCGGGAGGCCGCGAGGCAACAACATCCCACGCGGGAGCGGCAGGCTTGGGGATGGTCTTGATGATGTCCCGCACAATTTCGAGCGCGTGGCGGTCGTCGTCGGCCAGGTGGTCGGTGACGCCAGAGGTGCGCGCGTGCACGTCTCCCCCGCCGAGTTCTTCGGCCGTGACGATCTCGCCGATGGCCGCCTTCACGAGCGGCGGACCGCCCAAGAAGATTGTGCCCTGATTGCGCACGATGATCGTTTCGTCGCTCATTGCGGGAACGTAAGCGCCACCCGCGGTGCACGAGCCCATGACCGAAGCAATCTGCGGGATGCCCGCGGCCGACAGCCGAGCCTGGTTGTAGAAGATGCGCCCGAAGTGGTCGCGGTCGGGAAAGACCTCGTCTTGCATCGGGAGAAAGGCGCCGCCCGAGTCAACGAGGTAGACGCACGGCAGCTTGTTCTCAAGCGCGATCTCTTGCGCCCGCAGATGCTTCTTGACCGTGAGCGGAAAGTACGTGCCGCCCTTGACCGTCGCATCGTTCGAGATCACGAGCACGGGGCGAGAGTGGATGAGGCCGATACCGGCAATCACGCCAGCACCGGGAGCCTGGTCGTCGTAGATTCCATTCGCGGCGAGCGGGGCGATCTCGATGAAGGGGCTGCCCTCGTCGAGCAGTTCATCGACTCGGTCGCGCGGCAGAAGCTTGCCGCGGGAGACGTGGCGTTCGCGAGACTTCTCAGAGCCACCGAGGGCCGTCGTCGCGAGTCGTTCGCGCAATTGCTCGACAAGGCCGCGCATTGACTCTTCGTTAGCCGCAAACGTCGGGTGGGACGGTTGAGCGGCCGTGGAAATCTTCTCCATCGAACACCTTCGTTCAGCGCAGCTTGTGGCCACTTGGGTTAGTCATTACTAACTGAATTTAGGTTAGCGAGCATTAACCGAACTGTCTAGACTCAGAACATGAACGAGACGCCAACTCCGCGCAGCCAAGCGAAGGCCGACCGACGCGAGGCCCTCCTCGACGCCGCCGCCAGCCTCTTCGCCGAGCGCGGCTTCACGCGCGTCTCGCTCGAAGAACTCGGCTCGGCCGCCGGCGTGAGCGGCCCCGCCGTGTACCGCCACTTCGACGGCAAACAAGACGTGCTCGCCGCGATACTGGTCGACGCCAGCTCCAACCTGTGCCGCGGGGCACAGACCGTGATCGAGCACGCCGCCACACCGCGAGCCGCGCTCGAAAGCCTCGTTCAGTTTCATGTGGAGTTTGCGCTTGGCAATGCCGACGTCATCCGCGTTCAAGACCGCGACCTCGACAGCCTGACCGCCAGCGACCAACACGAGGTGCGCGCCCTGCAGCGCAGCTACGTTGAACTGTGGGTTGGCGTGCTTGCCCAGTTGCATCCGGATGCCGCGACCACCGAGTTACGCACCCGCGCCCACGCCACTTTCGGGCTCATCAACTCCACTCCCCACAGCGGGCGGGCCGGCGCCACCAGTGCCGTGCTCGAGCGGATGGCGCTGGCCGCCCTCGACGCCTAACCGCCCGCTCGCCGCCTAACCGCCCTCTACGCGCGGTCGGCCGCCGTCATCCCGCCGCCGAACTCAGCGCCGCACGTAGCCGCCTCATTGGGTTACATCAGCACTTCCCCACGGGGCGTACAGTGCCAGCACAGTGCCTTGATAGACCCGGCCCGCAGTGTTGGTTTCGTACACCGGAGATTCCGGAAATGACGAAAAGGATCAACCATGAAGAAGACACTGATTGCAGGAGCGGCCGGAGTAGTTTTGGCATCGTGCGTCGGACTCGCAGTGGCCCTGCCCGCTCAGGCCGAGACTCTCACGACCGCCACCTCCAGCTCGAGCGCCTCTGAATCGGGCACTTCCGCCACCGGCGACCGTGCTGCCCGCGGTCACAGCCAGGGTGGCGCCCGAATTGATGCTGCAACTCTCGCCACCGCACTCGGACTCACCGAAACTGAAGTCTCTGACGCCGTGACCGCCGTGCGGGACGCAACCGAACCATCCGAAACAACCCTCGATAAAGACGCGACCGCCGATGAAAAGATGGCCGCCAAGGATGCCCGCCAGGCCGCGTTCGCGACGGCTCTCGCTGCCGAACTCAACGTTGACGAAGACGCGGTAACCACCGCACTTGCTGACATTCGAACTGACCGCGAAGCCGCCAAGGAAGCTTCTGGCGACGAACGCGTCGGCGGCGGTGACGGTAACGGCGAAGGCACCCCAGGCGCCCGCGCAGGCCACGGCGATCGCGGCGACGTCGCAGACCGACCCAACCGTGATGATGACGCTGACGCGGTCGAAGAAGCACCCACCGACGACTAACCACCACCCAGCACCTCCCCCGAGGACGAAGGGCCTGCGACTGATCGGTCGCAGGCCCTTCTTTGTCTTCAAAGCAGACTCTCTGGCGGCTCCTTGCAAGCTCTCAGCTATTTCATGAGGCCGGGATAGCAACTCCCCGTATTCCTTAGACCATGCACAAGAAACCTCTGCGAAAACGGCACATCGTCATCGGCTCCGTGCTGGTGCTCGTGCTCGGTCTGGGCAGCACCGCTGCGTGGGCTCTCGATCGATTTGTCATCGAGCACGTCGAGATTTCTGACGTCGCGCAGTACGAAGCCGACAACAGCACCACCACGAGCGCCGAGCCCACGACCACGACCACGACCACGACGTCCACGGAACCCGTTCTCACCGAGACGAGCTATACCTCCGACGACTCCAACGTCACAATCTCCACGGTCGTCTCTGGCAGCGGTGCCGACACCGTCACCTACTACGTCGCGGATGTCGAACTGACGGAGGCCACTGCCCTGCGGTCGGCATTTGCTCAGAACAGCTTCGGTGAGAACATCATCGACCTCACCTCGTCCATCGCGGCTGAGCACGATGCGATCTTCGCCATCAACGGCGACTACTACGGCTTTCGAGACACTGGCATCGTCATCCGCAACGGTGTCACCTACCGCGACGAACCGGCCCGCGATGGGCTCGCGTTCTATCTCGACGGCAGCGTCGAGGTCTATGACGAAACCACTACCTCTGCCGACGAGCTGATCGCCGACGGCGTCTGGAACACGCTCTCCTTCGGGCCCGCAATTGTTGAAGACGGCGATGTCGTTGCCGGTATCGAGAACGTCGAGATCGACACCAACTTCGGCAATCACTCCATCCAGGGCGAACAGCCCCGCACTGCGGTCGGCGTGATCGACGACAACCATCTCGTCTTCGTTGTCGTCGATGGTCGCGACCCCGGCTACAGCGCCGGTGTGACCCTGCCCGACCTCGCCGTCATCATGCAAGATCTCGGTGCCACTACCGCCTACAACCTCGATGGCGGCGGCTCCTCGACCATGTACTTCAACGGCACCGTCATCAACCAACCGTCCAATGGCGGAGAACGCGAAACCTCAGACATCCTCTACGTGGGAGCCGCATCATGATCATCCTCATCCCCTCCTTTGAACCGGATGACCGCCTCCTGCAGCTCGTGTGCGATCTGCGCGCGACTGCCCCTCTGCTCCGCGTCGTCGTCGTGGATGACGGCAGCGGCCCGGCCTATGCCGACCTGTTCGCGGCTGTGCAGCACGCCGGCGCCGACGTGATCGGCTACGACGACAACCGCGGCAAAGGGCACGCCCTCAAATTCGGCTTCCGCTCTATCCGCAAAAATCACCCCGGTGAGGCCGTCGTCTGCGCAGACAGCGACGGCCAACACACAGTGGGAGACATCCTGCGCGTGGTTGCCCAACTGCAGGCGTCCGACGGCGCGATGGTTCTCGGCGGTCGCGCCTTTGCGGGCGACGTTCCCACCCGCAGCCGCTTTGGCAACGCCGTCTCACGCGCAGCCTTCAAATTCGCCACCGGTGTTGCCGTGCGCGACACTCAGACCGGGCTGCGCGGCTACCCCGCCACAATGCTCGACTGGCTACTCGGCGTGAAAGGCGAACGGTTCGAGTATGAACTGAATGCATTGCTCGGGTCGCGCTCGGCCGGCATCCGCATCGAAGAAATCGAGATTGAGACGGTCTACTTGCAGCACAATGCCTCTTCGCACTTTCGACCGATCGTTGATTCGGTAAAAGTCTTCGCGCCACTGCTGCGCTACATTTCCTCTTCTCTGGCGGCCTTCCTGATCGACGCGATCGGGCTTTTCATCCTCTTTGCCCTCACGCAGTCGCTGCTCGTGTCGGTGGTCGGCGCCCGGCTCGTGAGCGCCTCCGTGAACTTCCTCATCAACCGCCATCTCGTGTTCAACGCCAGCAATCGCGAACATGTGGCGCGGGATGCCCTGCGCTACGTCATTCTCGCGCTCGCGCTCGTCGCCTCCAGCTACGTATGGCTCTCGGTACTCGTCGACTGGGGCGTTCCGCTCGTCATCGCCAAGGTCTTCTCCGACGTCACGCTCTACATCATCAGCTTCCAGGTGCAGCGACGCTTCGTTTTCAAGTCAGGGGCAGCACCCGGATCACCGGTGCAGTCAGAGACTGACGCAGCGCTCGGTGCTGATCGACCAGCCCTGCGTACCGCGGCTAGGAGCCACGGTACTAGCGTGTAACTATGAGTGACGCTCCCAAGAAAACAGCACAAGTGCGCACCGTCGTGGTCGCCTTCGTTGCCAACCTTCTCGTAGCAATTGCAAAATCGATCGCAGCATTGATCACCGGTTCGGCTTCGATGCTCGCCGAATCCGCACACTCGTGGGCCGACGCCGGCAATGAGATCTTTCTCCTCATTGCCGAACGCCGCTCGGTAAAACCTGCCGATGCGAGCCATCCACTCGGATTCGGACGTGAGGCCTACGTCTGGTCACTCTTCGCGGCCGTCGGCTTGTTCACCGCGGGTGCTGTCGTCTCGGTGCAGCACGGAATCTCCGAACTCATCGACCCAGAACCCGCCAGTGACTTCGGAATCGCCTACCTCGTGCTCGGGATCGCCGCTGTGCTCGAAGGCGTTTCCTTCGTGCAGTCGATGGTCCAAGCCAAAAAGGGAGCCGCTCGCTTCGGCCGCCGCACCCTCGAATATGCCCTCAACAGTTCCAACACCACCCTTCGTGCGGTGCTGGCCGAAGATGCTGCCGCCCTGATCGGCCTCACCATCGCCTTCTTCGGCATCCTGCTGCACCAGCTCACCGGCAATTCAGTGTGGGATGCCGTTGGTTCGCTTGCGATCGGCCTCCTTCTCGGTGTGGTGGCGGTCGTTCTCATCAACCGCAATCGTCGGTTCCTCGTCGGTCAAACGCCGGGCGACGCTGCGCGCGCTGTAGCGGGGCGGGCTCTCGCCGAGCATCCCGAAATCAGTCGGGTCACCTACCTGCACCTCGAGTTCGTAGGCCCGTCACAACTGTTCGTCGTCGCAGCCATCGACCTGGAGGGCAACCATCGCGAAGAAGAGGTCGCACGTCAACTGCGTGAGCTCGAACGCTCGATCGAGGGCAACGATCTGATCAAGAAGGCCGTGCTGACGCTGTCTGTCAGCGACGAGCCGTCGATCAGCTTCGACTAGCTACGAGGGGCTAGGACGAGGCGCGGTCTGAAGACAGGCCGCCCAAGCGCCGCAAGACGGCGTTCAAGAGCGTGCCCGCGGCATCCGGAATCACATGGTGGTTGAGGTAAATACCCTCAAGCCACGGCAAGACCTCTTCAGCGGCAAGCCCGATGACGTTCCAGTCAATACCGGGCACAGCTTTGGAGCGCGGCTCGCCCGTGCGCGGATCGGTCCACGCTTGAGCAATCGGTCGGTCGGGCTCTGACTCCCCTGCGCCCCAGAGCAGCGCAATCGGATGATTCTCGCCCTCGATGTGGTCGTGCGTCACGGTGCCGGCACCGAGCCACGGGAGCGTCAAGAGCTCTCCCTCGACCTCGATCTCGAGCAGATCGAGCTGCACCGGCTCTTCGACCTCGCAAATGTAGAGGTCGAGCCCGGCATCGTGCCACGCCGCGGCCTGGGTGATGTCGTCGAGCAGCTTCGGCAGCAGCGCGTGAAAGGCGCTGGCAAGCTGCGTTGCCCACTGCAGGAGCACTCGGGTGTCGTTGGCCGACCACGGGCTCGAGCCGCGATGCTCACCCGCCGGAGTGTGGAAATGGTGATTGCTGCCCGCACTCGTTGTCTCGAAGTGCAGTTGCCCATCGGCATACTCGACGTAGAGATCGCTCACCTGAGCTTCGTCGTCCCAGTCGCCAAAGAGCTCGGGAGCTTTCAGTGCTGGCGGGAGGTCGAGCGCCGGTGAGCGCTGCGTTCCGAGGTTGAGCACTGCCCGCAGACGCGTGTTGGGCATGCGCAGGCTGAGATCGGTCATTCGGTGGTCGTTGCTTCCGCCGGAGCATCCGCGCTCGATGCCGTTGCCTCTTCGGGCTTGGCGGCGATTCCCATGATGGAAATGATGACGATCATGATCGCACCGCCCACGAGGGCAATGTCGGCGATGTTGCCGATGAAGTAGCCGTTGTAGTTGATGAAGTCGACGACGTGACCGCGGGCGAAACCAGGGTCACGGAACAGGCGGTCACCGAGGTGAGTGATGGCACCGCCGAGGAGCATGCCGAGCGCGATGGCCCAGGCGCGGGACTGAACCGTCCACGCGTACCACGTGATCGCGACCACGGCGAGCGCCGCAATAATCGTGAGCACCCAGGTGTATTCCTCCGCGAGAGAGAATGCGGCGCCGGGGTTGTAGACGAGCTGGAACGACAGCAGGTCACCAATGATGGGGATGTTGATGCCGCCACCGAGGTTGGTTTCAGCCCACCACTTGCTGAGCTGGTCTGCCGCGATCACGAATGCCGCGAGCGCAAAGACACCCACCAGCAGACGGCGCGGTGCGCGTGAAGGAGTGGTGGCCGCAGCAGGGTCGAGATTCTCGGTCATAAGACCATTCTTACCTGTTGCGGCCACCGCTGCTTTCACACCATCGTCAAAACGGTGCCGGGGTCGTTCAGAATCGAACCAACATCGGTCAAGAAACGGGCGCCCTGCTCGCCGTCGACAAGACGGTGATCGAACGACAGGCTCAAGGTCATGACGTCGCGCAGGGCGATGTCGCCGTGGTGTTCCCACGGCATCCTGCGAACAGCACCCATCGCCAGAATCGCGGCTTCTCCCGGGTTCAGGATGGGAGTGCCCGCGTCGATACCGAAGACGCCCACGTTGGTGATCGAAATAGTTCCACCATTGAGCGATGCCGGAGTTGCTTTGCTCGCTCGCGCATTGCGCGCCAAGTCGCCGATCGCGTCGGTGAGCTCGGCGAGGCTCATGGCATCCGCATCCTTGAGGTTCGGCACCATCAGACCCCGGGGCGTCGCGACAGCGATACCCAAGTTGATGTAACCGAACTCGACAATCTCGTTCGCCTCGGCATCCCACCGCGAATTGAGCGACGGATGACGAGCCACACCGATGCACAGCGCCTTCGCGACAACGGAGAGAACGGACGCTGCGGTGCCTTTCGCCTTCAGCTTCGCCACCAGCTCCACCGTGCGCGTGACATCGATCGTCAAGAACTCGGTGACGTGGGGCGCCGTGAACGCACTCGCAACCATCGCGGCCGCGGTTGCCTTACGCACCGACTTGATCGGCGTGCGGGTTTCGAGCGGACGTGTGCCCGCGAAGGCTCTCGCCGTCTGCGGTGCGGCTGCTCCCGCCACAGTGTCGTCGCCCGACTGCTTATCAGCGGGCGACTGTTCTGCCGCGCTCAGCACATCGTCGCGCGTGATGATGCCCTCGGGACCCGTGCCGGTCAGTTGCGTCAGGTCGACGCCGCGATCAGCCGCGAGCTTGCGCACCGGTGGAGTCGTCTTGGTGCGGGCGTCGGAGGGGATCACGGCAGGCTCGGATGCAGTCTGTGGTGCGGCCTGTGGCGCGGTCTCGGGTTCAGGCGCTGGCGCGGCCGCTGGCGCGGGTTCTGCCACAGTCGCAACCGAAGGGGCTTCCGCTGCCGCTGCGGATGCCGCCCGCGCGGCGCGAGGCTTGCGCGTAGGGCGCTTGCCGCTCTCGACGGCGGGACCGTACCCGACGAGCACAGCGTTGCGCTCAGGGGCAGCCTCAGCGGCCGGCGCCTGTTCTCCGCTATCCGCTTTCGCGCTCTCTGCGCCAGCGCCAGCAGAGGCACCACCGACAGCCGGAGTGCCAGCCGCGTCAGGGGCGGCGTCTGGGCCGCCATCCAACTCGAACGTGACGATGCGCGTGCCTACCTGCACGGTCGAACCGGGCTCAGCGTGCAGTGCCGAAATCTTGCCGGCGACTGGCGAAGGCAGGGAGACAATCGCCTTGGCGGTCTCCACCTCAGCAATGGGCTGGTTGAGCGTCACGAGGTCGCCGACAGCAACATGCCATTCAACGATCTCAGACTCGGTCAAACCCTCACCCAGATCGGGCAGAGCAAACTCCTTGACAGCCATTACGCGCTCCAACCGGTGAGTGAATTCACGCGACCCAGCGCACGGTCAACACCGTCAAGGATGCGGTCAAGGTCAGGCAAGAAGTGGTCCTCCAACTTTGCGGCCGGATACGGCACATCGAAGCCCGTGATGCGCACGGGAGCTGCCTCCAAGTAGTAGAAACAGCGATCCGTGAGTGTTGCAGCGATCTCGGCACCGAGGCCGCCAGATTCCGCAGCCTCGTGGGTGATCACGAGCCGTCCCGTCTTGCGCACGCTCGCCTCAACAGTGTCGAAGTCGACCGGGGAGAGCGAGCGAAGATCAACCACCTCGATAGAGACGCCGTCATCAGCTGCGGCGACTGCGGCATCCAGAGCCGTGGCGACGAGCGGGCCGTACGTCACCAGCGTGACGTCGGTTCCCTCGGTCACGACGCGCGCTTTGCCCATGGGCAGAGCGGTGGCGTCTTCGTCGACCTCACCCTTGGTCCAGTAGCGACGTTTGGGCTCAAAGAACAGAACCGGGTCGTCGCTCGCGATTGCTTCGCGCAGCATGCTGTGGGCATCCTGCGGCGTCGAACACGTGACAACGCGCAGTCCAGCGGTGTGGGCGAAGTACGCCTCCGGTGACTCAGAGTGGTGCTCGACAGCGCCGATACCTCCGCCATACGGAACACGGATCGTCAGCGGCATCCGCACCTTGCCGGCGGTGCGGTAGTGCAGCTTGGCGACCTGGGCAACGATCTGGTCGAAGCCCGGGTAAATGAAGCCGTCGAACTGGATCTCGCAGACCGGGCGGTAGCCACGGAAAGCAAGGCCGACCGCCATACCGATAATTCCGGCTTCGGCGAGAGGGGTGTCGATCACACGGTCTTTGCCGAAGTCGCGCTGCAGCCCGTCGGTCACGCGAAAAACGCCACCGAGAGTACCGATGTCTTCACCAAGCAAGACAACTTTGTCGTCGTCGCTGAGCGCACGCCGCAACCCAGAGCCGAGAGCTTTCGCAAGAGTTAGTTCGGTCATTTCTCAAACCCCTCAAGGTAGGCCTTGTACTGGCTCTTTTGACGCGCCAGCCCCGAGTGCTCGGTTGCATAGACGTTGTCGAACACACTGAGCGGTTCGGGATTCTCGAGCGCCAAGCATCCGGCGCGGAATTCTGCCGCCACTGCATCTGCTCGACCCTGAATGGATGCCGCCAGTTCGTCGGTCAGCACCCCTTCGCTGCGCAAAAAGGCTTCCACGCGCGCAATGGGATCTTTCGCTTCCCATTCCTTGGCAACAACCGGGTCGACATAGCGGCTCGGGTCGTCGGACGTCGTATGCGGCCCGCGACGATACGTCACTGCTTCGATAAACGTGGGCCCACCGCCATTGCGGGCACGATCGAGGGCGCTGCGCGTTGCCGCCATCACAGCCAACACGTCGTTGCCATCGACCCGGATGCTCGGAATCCCGAACCCCGGAGCACGGTCGGCAATCGGCCGCTGAGCTTGAAGCCCCACGGGCTCAGAGATCGCCCACTGGTTGTTCTGGCAGAAGAAAATCACGGGAGCGTTGAAGGAGGCCGCGAACACCATCGCTTCGCTGACATCCCCCTCGCTCGTCGCGCCATCGCCAAAGTAGGCGACCGAGACGCTGTCGACGCCGTCAAATTTGCACCCGACCGCATAGCCGGTGGCGTGCAGCGTCTGGGCCCCGATGATGACGGCCGGCGTTGCCATACCGACTTCGAAAGGATCCCAACCAGAGGCTGCTGTGCCGCGCCAGACCCGCACTAGGTCAGGCAGCTGCACTCCGCGGCAATACGCCACCGCATTCTCGCGATAGCTGGAGAAGACAAAGTCGTCGGGGCGCAGAGTGCGGGCAGAGCCGACTTGAGCAGCTTCCTGCCCGAGGAGCGGCGGCCAGAGGCCAAGTTCGCCCTGACGCTGCAGAGCGGTTGCTTCCGTATCGATACGGCGCACGATGATGAGGTCTTCATAGAGACTCGCGAGCTGATCACCGGTGACGTCTGACACCCAAGGGTCATAGAGTTCGTCGCTTAACCGTTTTCCGTCTGGGTCAAGAAGTTGCACAAACTCAGGAGTTTGCTTCTTCGCTCCAGGAATCTGGGCTTTCACGGGCACGGTGGTACTCATCGTTTCTCCGATCCGCCAGCGCGCCTGCTGATGTGCTGCGCTCTAGCGATCCTCACAACCGCGATTGGTAAATCGCAGGTTGATCCGAGCCTCGTCGCTCGGAGTTAATCTGACGGTACCTACCCCGCGGGCGGGGCACAAGGTTCCACGCCAAAGTTGCCCCAGATTGTGAGGATGACCGGCATACTGTCAGCGCAGGAGTCGCCACCGTTGGCGTCGCTCAGTGTCGCAGGAATCACGGCTGCCGCAGTCCCCCAAATTGGACGCGATCGTTGTCGGCGGGGGCCTCGCCGGATTGGTCGCGGCGGCTGAATTGCTCGCGGCGGGCAAGCACATCGCGCTCGTCGAGCAGGAGCCAGAGGCGAGTCTTGGCGGCCAAGCGTGGTGGTCGTTCGGCGGGATGTTCCTCATTGATTCGCCGGAACACCGACGCCTGGGCGTCAAAGACTCTCTCGAGCTCGCTACGCAGGACTGGTTCGGCACTGCCAGTTTTGATCGAGACGAATACGAGTGACCGCGCCGCTGGGCGGAGGCCTACCTTCAGTTTGCTGCCGGTGAGAAGCGCGAGTGGCTCCGCGAGCGCGGGAGCTCGGGTTCTCAACGGCGACCGCATGTGGCACTGCGTGGAGGGCATCCAGAACTGGGATCCGGTGTGGCCGAAGCATGGCATCCGCATCCTCCCCGGCCCGTCGAGCGTGTGGCTTTACGCGACCGGCTACGACCACTCGTGGTTCGTACTCACTCAGGCCATCATCGAAAAGGAGTTCGCTCTCTCCGGCAGCGAACAGAACCCTGATCTCACCGGCAAAAGTGTGCGCGAACTCCTCACGCAACGGCTCGGCAAGGGTGCGGCAGCCCCGGTCGAAGCCTTCAAGGAGCACGGCGCCGACTTCATCGTCGCCGACACCCTCGCCGAACTTCTTGACGGCATGCAACAGCTCACCCCCGACATCGCAATCGATGCGGAACACGTGCGCCGCGAGGTTGAAGCTCGGGATCGCGAACTCACCAATAAGTTCACCAAGGATTCCCCAATCACTGCGCTGCGCCAGGCGCGCAACTATCTCGGAGACAAACTGATTCGGGTGGCCAAGCCCCACCGCATACTCGATCCGAAAGCGGGACCGCTGATTGCGGTCAAGCTCAACATTCTTACCCGCAAGAGTTTGGGCGGCATCCAGACTGATCTCTCGGCACGAGCGCTCGAGGGCACGTTTCTCGGCGGTTGCCTTTTCAGCGGGAGTGCCGCCGGCCGAAGCGTGGCGAGGCGGAGTGTCGCCACCGAGTAAGTGTCAGATTTGGCTCTCGCCGCCGTTAGAATCGCAGGGTGAACGACGCATCGACTCCCCTTCCTCCTGCCGGCTGGTATCGCGATCCCGCCGGAGGAGCCGCACCCCGTTGGTGGAGTGGAACCGCCTGGGCTGCCGCCAACACGGTGCCCGAAGATGCGACCCCGTTGCCGACTCCTGCTCCTGCCGCTGCAGCAGCTACATCCTCTGCGCAATCGGGCACTGCCCCTGCCGCGACGCCACCAGCAGCGACCAATTCGGTGCCTCCGATTACGCCCGTTTCTCCTGCCGCAACGACGCCGGCTGCAGCAACGGTTGGTGCCCCACCAGTCGTGAACCCGGCCGCCAACTACACCTATGCAGCCCCCAGCGACGTCAGCGATACCGGAACGAACACCTGGCAAATGTGGGTATTTGTGCTCTTGCCGCTGATTTCACTTCCCGGCCTGTTCGCCATCGACCTTGACGCCCTCGTCCCGCGCCCGACAGATACTCCGACCGACGCCCAGCTGCGCCTGCTCGTTGATCCCGGCTACCTGTGGATGATGATCTCCGGTTGGCTCATGTTCCTGGTCAACATTCCCTTGGCGATCTTCGACCGACGCGAACTCGATCATCGCGGCATCGACCGCCCCTTCCACTGGGCGTTCATCTTCCTCGGTTGGCTGATCTACGTCATCGGCCGTTGTGTTGTGGTCAAGAATCGCACCGGTCAAGGACTCGCGCCGATGTGGGCAGCGTTCGGCGTCTTGGCCATCATGTTTGCGACAACGGTCGTGTTCATGGGCATGTTGTTCAGCCGGGCAGTAGAAACTCTCTAGCGCGCGACTGACCAGGCGCGGCGCTTCACGAGAATGTGACCGCGCTTAGTCGATAGTCGCGTCCACGCTCCAGATTCATAGACGGATGCCGCCTCATCATCGGCGAGAAAACCCAAGCTAACGGCTGCGAACCCTGCACCGGCGGGCAGATAGTCGGGCTCGTCTAGCGGACGCCCCCAGACTTCGGTGCGCACTTTGTGCACGATCGCTTCGCCGGTTCCAGTGGGAATAGCGGCGGCGACTTCTTCGATGCCTGCCCGTGCTGCCTCTTCAAGCACAGCACTCGGCACAGAATCGATCGCGACCCAGCCCCCGCGCGGTGGCGTGATGGCAGCCCACGTGACGGTGTTGACGCTCATCGGCAAGTTGACGGCAACAGGCTCAGAAAAGCTAGCGGCAGAAGCCTCGACGGCGCTCTCAATGCGGCCAAGCAGGGAGCGAACCGGAACGACGGCATCGAAATCATCCGTTGAAGACAGAGCGAAGGTGCGCAATCCAAGCACGGTAGGGCTCTGGTCAAGGAGCCCCGCAGGGTGAAGAACGGAAACATAGACGGCGAGAACGCCGGCGCCACCGATGAGTCGCACAGAGCCCTCATCGACTCGGGCGGCACGGCCCAAGAAAACCTGCAGATCTCCCAGCGCCAGGGAATCCACCAAAGTAAACGATCCAGTCATAGGCCTCTAAACTACAGGCATGAGCGACCCTATGTCTGGGCTTCTGACTGCCCTCGATCTGACCGACACCGGCGCACGAACAAGCGAAGACATTTTCACTGGTCCCAGCCAGTGGATGCCGCAGGGCCGCGTCTTCGGCGGCCAGGTGTTAGCGCAGGCTCTCGTTGCCGCGCAACGCACTCTCGCTGAGGACCGCGTCGTGCATTCCATGCACGGATATTTCCTCCGCCCGGGCGACGTGAACCTTCCGATCACGTTCTCTGTTGACCGCATTCACGATGGTCGCTCCTTCTCAACGCGGCGCACTCAGGCGTATCAAGAGGGCGTGCCGATCTTGTCGGCAATCGCTTCGTTCCAGGATGACGATGAAGGGCTCGACCACCAGATCGACATGCCCGCAGATCTTCCTGACCCGGAGTCGCTGCCCACGACCGCTGAGTCACTGGCGAGCGTCGATCATCCGGTCGCTCGCTATTGGGCATCTGAGCGCCCCTTTGACATGCGCTACGTCACCTCGCCCATCTTTATGAGCGTTGATGGCGGCAGCGTCGCGCATCAGGCCGTGTGGATCAAGTCGGTTGGCCCGATGCCCGACGACATGAACCTGCACCGGGCAGCGCTGGCGTATGCCAGCGACTACTCAATTCTGGAATCAATCATGCGACGCCACGACCTCGCCTGGGTCACTCCCGGAATCAAGGTGGCGAGTCTTGACCACGCCATGTGGTGGCATCGCGAAGCTCGAGTGGATGAGTGGCTCCTCTATGTGCAGGAGTCTCCGACTGCCATTGGTGGCCGTGGCCTCTCACTCGGTCGAATCTACGATCGCTCTGGCCGTTTGATCGCGAGCGTTGCGCAAGAGGGAATGGTGCGCCCTCCTCGCTAGAAGGCCCCGATTCGTCAAATTGGACGGCTCTTTTAGTTCCGATAGGTAACAAACAAGTAACAAAGATGACCCCGCTCGATCCCTACTGTGCCGCGGATCGCGCCCGGTCGCCGTCACTGGATGTCCCCAATCTGGTGGACCTGAAACTGCGGAAAAACCCAAAAAACGTTACCGTTGATATCGGCCTTGCTGGCGGTGTGCCCCTTTTTTGGGCCCTGTAAGCAAGGTGCTACGAAATCAGGCCGCGCGCGCCACCCCGTCACCGGGATGTCGCTCGTACGGTTGTTTCGCAGTGGAGTTGCTCCGAAAGCGCTCCCCTATCTTTTCCCAGCAGAACCACCTTGGAATTGACAGAGCCCTGCGTTCAACCCGGACCGTAATCGAGAGAAGCGAAGCCCTTAAGGTGCCGAGTAATCAGGAGAACGTGACCGAGAAATTTGCTGTTAGCGCGAAGAACATCTACAAGGTGTTCGGCCGCCGTCCACAGGAAGCCGTTGAGAGGCTTCAGCATGGCGCCACCCGCGATGAGATTACTGACCTAGGAACAGCAGCGGTCATCGATGCGAGCTTCGACGTTCGCCCCGGTGAAATCTTCGTAGTCATGGGCCTTTCCGGTTCCGGAAAATCCACCCTCATCCGCATGCTTAACGGACTGTGGGACACCACATCGGGCAGCGTCACCGTCGGTGGCGACCTGATCACCGGCATTTCCGGTCCCAAGCTTCGCGAGGTTCGCCGCCGTCACATTTCGATGGTGTTCCAACACTTCGCCCTGTTCCCGCACCGCACCGTTCTTGAGAACGCGGCCTACGCCCTCGAAGTTCAGGGAATGCCGAAGGCTGAACGTCTCGCTCGCGCCCAGAAGACCATCGACCTCGTTGGTCTCAAGGGCTGGGGCTCCAAGATGCCCTCCGAACTTTCCGGTGGAATGCAGCAGCGCGTCGGCCTCGCCCGCGCCCTCTCTGCCGATACCGACATCCTCCTCATGGACGAGGCATTCAGTGCTCTCGACCCGCTGATTCGTCGCGAAATGCAAGAGCAGCTGCTCGAGCTTCAGACCGAACTCGGCAAAACCATCATCTTCATCACTCACGATCTCAACGAGGCAATGTTCCTCGGAGATCGCATCGCAGTGATGCGTGACGGCCGCATCGTTCAGATCGGCACGCCAGAAGACATCCTCACCGACCCGGCCAACGACTATGTTGCTCAGTTCGTTCAGGATGTTGACCGCTCGCGTGTTCTCACGGCCGCCAGCGTCATGGAGCCCGTCCGTGCGACGGTCTTCGCCAGTGGCGGACCGCGCGCAGCACTGAAGGTTATGCGTGACCTTCAGACCTCAACTGCTTTCGTAATCAGCCGCGACCGCACGCTCCAGGGCGTCGTTCGCGATGCTGACGTGATGAAGCTCGTCCGCAAGGGCGTCAGCGACCTGACAACGATCTTGAGCGACGAATACAACGCGGTGGACGAAAACACCTACCTGTCGGAACTTTTCGTTCCCTCGGTCGAAAGCCCTCTTCCGCTCGCCGTTATCGACGAGCGTGGCCGCCTGCGGGGTGTCGTACCTCGCGTTACTCTGCTTGCTGCTCTCGGCAACGTCACGACCGACACCGATGAATTTCAAGCCATCGAACCGCCTCTTACCGTCTCGACCTCGGTCATCACCGACGCCCTTGACGCCAGCGATACGAGCTCCGACGCGAAGGAGGACGCACGATGAACGACTTCCTCAGAATTCCCCTCGGCCAGTGGGTCGAAAACGGTATTGACTACATCACCGAGACTTTTGGCGCCTTCTTCGACGTCATCAAGTTCATCATTGCGTCGATCTCCGACGGAATGAACTTCCTCTTCACCTCCCCACCCTTCTGGGTCATCCTGATCATCTTCGCCGTCATTGCTTTTGTGGCTCGCGGTTGGATGTTCTCGGTAGGAAGCATCCTTGGTTTTCTGCTTATTCTCACGCTTGACCAGTGGGAAAATGCTATGGACACCATGGCGCTCGTGCTCGTCGCGGCCTTCCTCGCCATCATTATCAGTGTTCCGTTAGGAATTCTGGCGGCTAAATACCGAACGGTCTCGACCATCGTGAAGCCGATCTTGGACTTCCTGCAGACGATGCCCGCCTTCGTTTACCTGATTCCTGCGCTCATCCTGTTCCGCATAGGTGACGTTCCCGGAATCGTCGCAACCGTGCTCTTCGCTCTTGCACCCGGTGTTCGCCTCACGGAACTCGGAATTCGCGGTGTGGATAGCGAAGTTGTTGAAGCCGGCCAGGCTTTCGGCGCATCGCCCGGCCGCATCCTTCGACAGATTCAGCTTCCGCTGGCTCTGCCGTCAATCATGGCCGGCATAAACCAGGTCATCATGCTCTCGCTCTCCATGGTCGTTATCGCGTCCATGGTTGGTGCCGGCGGCCTCGGCCAGCCCGTTATCCAGAGCTTGAGCCGAGCGGATGTCGCACTCGGCTTCGAGGCTGGACTGTCTGTAGTTATCTTGGCCATCTTCCTGGACCGCCTCACGGCATCCTTCGGTTCGGGCAAGGGTTACTTCCAGTTCATTATCGAGTCCTTCAAGGTTCGTAGCCGTAGCGAAGAATCTGAAGTGGTTGACACCACCGCAGACAGCTCGGCCGCTACGACCGAACCAGCCGAACACACTCCCCCCGTTCGCTAATTTTCGGGCGCCAACCCGCGCTCGTTTCCCGCATGCAGAAAATCCTGTATGCATCGACGTCAACATCGTCGACGCTTTAGCGTTGACAGAAAAGGACGACACAATGAAGAAGCAGACACGTGCTGCAATTGCAATCGGAGCCGCTGCGCTCCTCGGTCTGTCGGCTTGCGCCGCAGGCGGAGACGACACCGCGTCCGGCGACGCTGTTGAGAGCAAGGATCTCAGCATTGCCGTATTCAACGGATGGCCTGAGGGCGAAGCAGTTTCGTACCTCTGGAAGGCAATCCTTGAAGAAAAGGGTTACAACGTAGAGCTCGAATACGCTGACGTTACCCCGATCTTCTCGGGCCTCAGCACCGGTGACTACGACATCGCGCTTGACGGATGGCTCCCCATCACTCACGCAAGCCTGATGGAAGAGTACGGCGACACCATTGAAGACCTCGGCGCATGGAACAGCGAAGCTGGCCTGACCGTTGCAGTCAACTCTGATGCCCCCATCGATTCGCTCGACGAGCTCGCAGCAAACGCTGACGCTTTCGGCAACCGCATCGTTGGTATCGAGCCTGGTGCAGGACTCACTGAAGCAGTCCTGAACAACACCATGCCGACCTACGGCCTCGACGACATGGAACTTCTCACCTCGTCGACCCCCGCCATGCTTGCTGAACTGCAGGCTGCACTCGACAACGGCGAGAACATTGCCGTCACTCTCTGGCGTCCGCACTGGGCCTACGATGCATTCGACATCAAGGACCTTGCTGACCCCGAGGGAACGCTCGGAGACGTTGAAGAAATTCACTCCTTCGCACGCGACACCCTGAGCGACGACATGCCTGAGGTCACCGAGTGGATCTCGAGCTTCAAGATGGACTCCGAGCTGCTTTACTCGCTCGAGAACGTCATGTACAACGAGTACGAAGGAACCGACTTCGAGCCCATCGTTGCTGACTGGATTGCAGCGAACCAGGACTACGTAGACGGCCTCACCAGCTAATACTGTTGTAGCTTTCAGCGCTTCGGTGCTGTAACTCACGAAAAGGGGTCGCCTTCGGGCGGCCCCTTTTTGCGTGCGCACGGCAACCATCCGGTGTCACGCTAGGGTCGAATGGTGCCAGCAATTGATAATCCTGTCGTCGTCATCGCTCCCGATTCGTTCAAAGGCAGCCTGACCGCTGCGGATGCCGCGGCGGCTCTCGAACGTGGAGCCCGCGAAATGCTTCCCGAGTCAGCCACCGTGCTCACGTTCCCCATGGCTGACGGCGGAGAAGGTTCCCTCGACGCCGTACTGGCCGCCTGGCTCCAGCCGGCGCTCACGATGACGACGGTGGATGCCATCGGTCGCGAACGCGAAGCCAGCTACGGCCTCGACAGCGAAGGTCGCCGGGCGATCATCGAAGCCGCGCAGTCCAACGGACTCCCCTACGTCAGCGACGTGCCGCTACAGGCTTTGCGCGCCGACAGCTACGGCGTCGGCCTCATCGCCGCACGCCTCATCGAAAAAGGCGCGCGCGACGTGACACTCTTTCTCGGCGGCTCCGCAACCACCGACGGCGGTACGGGCATTCTCCGCGCGCTCGGTGCGCGATTCCTCGACGCCGAGGGCAACGAACTGGCACCCGGAGGAGGCGCGCTAGCCTCCCTCTCAACGATCGACCTCAGCGGGCTCATCGCCGGCGCACGGGAGACGCAGTGGCGCATCGCCGTCGATGTGACCAACCCACTGGTGGGAGAACAGGGCGCAGCCCACGTCTTCGGGCCTCAGAAGGGGGCTTCGGCGTCCGATGTCGCTGTCTTGGATGCCGGGCTCACCAGACTTGCCGAAGTGCTGGCAGAGACACCGCTGGCTGCCGAACGCGGCTTCTCTGCCGCCGGAATCTGCGCCCTGCCCGGCATGGGAGCCGGCGGCGGTATGGCCACTCCTCTTGTGGCGCTCTTCGGCGCAGAGTTGGTTCCCGGCGCCCAGCTGGTTGCCGATGCGATCGGGCTGAGCGAGGTAATCGCCAGCGCCAACATCATTCTCACCGGCGAGGGCCGCTTCGATTCGCAGTCGCTCGACGGCAAAGTTGTTGACTACCTGCGCGGCGCCAAAGGCCCAAGCGGGTGGCTCGCGGTAATTGCGGGCAGTGTGGGAATGAGCCCGAGCGAAGCGAAGGCTGCTGGCATCGACGTAGCTCTGCCGCTGGGCTCAGGTATCGAGAGCCGCAAAGAACTCTTCCAGCTGGCGGCTCCGCTGCTCGAAGCGCGTGGCGCGCACGCTATCGCCGAATGGTTCGAACCCACCGACCTCGACGCCGAGTTCAGAGATGAAGAGGGCGACGACGACGCGACGCTCGGCAACTAGCGTCTGGCAGCTAGCGCTTGGCACCTAGCGTCTGACAGCTAGCACTCGGGAATTAGCGCGTGCGACTAGCGCCGCTTGGCGAATTGAAGCGGTTCCTCGGCGTAGTCGTTGAATACAGCGCGTTGCGCTTGGCTAATGCGCATGGGCCGTGAAGTTGCAACATCAACAAGCACCAATGTGGTGGATGCTCGAACGAAGAGTTGCTGGGGCTCAACGCCCACGGGAGTGTAAATCTCGTAGCAAACTTCGAGGCTTGCTCCCCCGACGCGCCCAATCCACATCTGGATGTCGATGGGTTCGCGCATGTACGGAATCGGAAGCAGGTATTCGATTTCTTGACGCGCAATAAGCGTCATGGTGGCGCCGCCTGGACGACCATCGAGCACGGCGGTGAGGGGCGCATCCGCTCCCGCTACTGGCCAGAATGCGTGAATGCGCGCCTCTTCGAGGAGACGAAACACTTCGGCGTTGTTGACGTGTTGGTACGCGTCAACGTCTGACCAGCGCAGCGGGAGCGGGATGTGCAATCTCATGGCTAGTCGCGGGTGAGCTTGCGGTAGGCGCTGCGGTGAGGCTTGGCCGCGTCGGGGCCGAGACGCTCGATCTTGTTCTCTTCATAAGCGTCGAAGTTGCCCTCGAACCAGTGCCAGTAACCGGGATTCGTTTCCGAACCTTCGTAGGCGAGGATGTGGGTCGCGATGCGGTCGAGGAACCACCTATCGTGAGTGATCACCACAGCGCAGCCGGGGAACTCGAGGAGCGCGTTTTCGAGGCTTCCGAGAGTCTCGACGTCCAGGTCGTTAGTCGGTTCGTCAAGCAGGAGAAGGTTTCCGCCCTGCTTGAGCGTGAGCGCGAGGTTCAAGCGGTTGCGCTCACCACCGGAGAGCACACCGGCCTTCTTTTGCTGGTCTGGACCTTTGAAGCCGAACTGCGAGACGTACCCGCGCGACGGAATTTCAGTCTTGCCGACCTGGATGTAGTCCTGGCCGTCAGAGACAACTTCCCACAGCGTCTTGTTGGGGTCGATGCCGCCACGAGTCTGGTCGACGTAGGAGATGTCGACTGTTTCGCCGACCTTCAGGTCTCCAGAGTCGAGCGGCTCAAGACCCACGATGGTCTTGAACAGCGTGGTCTTACCGACACCGTTCGGGCCAATGACTCCCACAATTCCGTTGCGGGGAAGGGTGAAGCTGAGCCCATCGATCAGGATGCGCTCGTCGAAACCCTTCTTGAGGTTCTTGGCGTCGATGACCTGCGCACCGAGGCGTGGCCCCATCGGGATGACGATTTCTTCGAAGTCCAACTTTCTGGTCTTCTCCGCTTCGTTCGCCATTTCTTCGTAGCGTGCGAGTCGAGCCTTCGACTTGGTCTGGCGGCCCTTGGAGTTGGAGCGCACCCACTCGAGTTCGCTCGAGAGACGCTTCGCGAGCTTGGCGTCTTTCTTGCCCTGCACCTGAAGACGTTCTTGCTTCTTCTCGAGGTAGGTGGAGTAGTTGCCCTCGTAGGGGTAAAGGTGACCGCGGTCGACTTCAGCAATCCACTCGGCGACGTGGTCGAGGAAGTACCTATCGTGGGTTACGGCCAGTACGGCGCCCGGGTACTTGGAGAGGTGCTGCTCGAGCCAGAGAACACTTTCGGCGTCGAGGTGGTTAGTGGGCTCATCGAGAAGCAGCAGGTCGGGCTTCTGAAGGAGCAGCTTGGTGAGCGCAACACGGCGCTTCTCTCCACCGGAGAGTTTGTTGACGGGCCAGTCTCCTGGCGGGGTGCGCAAGGCATCCATTGCTTGTTCAAGCTGGGAGTCGAGGTCCCACGCATCAGCAGCGTCGATGTCTTCCTGAAGCGAACCCATTTCAGCCATGAGCGCGTCAAAGTCGGCGTCTGGCTCAGCCATTTCGAGGCCAATGGCCGCGTGACGGTCAACCTTGGCCTTGATCGGTCCAACGCCTTCTTGCACGTTTTCGAGAACCGTTTTGGTTTCATCGAGTTCGGGCTCCTGCATGAGGATGCCGACGGAATACCCAGGGCTCAGGCGGGCTTCACCGTTGCTGGGGATGTCGAGGCCCGCCATGATCTTGAGGATTGTGGACTTACCGGCACCGTTAGGGCCAACCACACCAATCTTCGCGCCGGGATAGAACGACATTGTGACGTCGTCAAGGATGAGCTTGTCGCCGACCGCTTTTCGCGCGCGCACCATGGAATAAATGAATTCGGCCATGTGACCATTCTACGGAGCGCTGGGCGTGAGTCGAACCCGATTCGGGACTACCAGTCGATTGCGCGGGTCTTTCCGACAAGACAGCCGCCGGTGCCCAAAAGCGGTTCGATGGATGAGACGTAGTTATCGGGAGCAAACTGGCCAAGCAGGCACTCTCCCTTGATGCGCACGGAGACCACGATGGAGTCTGTGGCGAGGCCGATAGCCGTGGTGTCTGCAGTAACTTCCATGTCTTGCTTTTCGAAGCCGTTTTCGATGAGGTTGTCGACGATGCTGCGGCCATCTCCGCGACCGTTCGCTTCGAAGTACTCGGTGTTGATCTGATCGAAGAATTGACGATTAGCAACGGCATTCTCGCCGGGGCGCAGCATGGGGGCGGTCTCGCTGGCTTCGGGAGCCGGCGTCGTTGATGTTGTGGGGGTTGCTGTCGGTTCGGGCGTCTCCGCTACGCAACCGCTGAGCGCGACTGCTGCCGCCAAGGTAAGGGCAAGAACTGCACCGAGTCGGCGAGTGGGTCGTACGCGCATTGCATTCCCTTCATCGGCCACGAGACTTCAGGGCCGCATCAAGTCTAGATTGCTTGCGCGCACGATCCGCTCAGAAGGGCTTGACTGCGCTGCTTCCCGCCGCAATGAGCTCGCCTTCTTCAGCGGCGTCAGCGTCAGCGTCAGCGTCAGCGTCAGCGTCAGCGTCAGCGTCAGCTGCGGGGAACGTATCGTCGCTCTCGGTCTGGTGACTCGCTGAGCTCACACTGGAGATGGTTCGAGAAAACTGAGCAGTGCCCCACATGAGATCGTGACCGAGCGAGTCTGCTTCAATCTCGATATTGGTGCCGCTGCGGTCAGCGTTCTCCCATTCGCGAATCTTCAGTCGCCCGCTGAGCACGACGCGATCGCCCTTGCCGATCGACGTAGCGCTGTTGATCGCGAGCTGGCGAAACGAGGTGATCGTGTACCAGTTGGTTTCGCCATCGATCCACCGCTGATTGCTGCGGTCAAACCGACGTTGCGTAGACGCGAGCCGGAATGACGTAATGGGCAAACCTTCACTCGTGACGATGTGCCGTGGGGTCGTCGCGACGAGCCCCGAAACGGTAATGGTGTCTGACATATCTGCTCCTTGGTCTGGGCCACGAAGCGAACAACGCGGCCGATGTGGGAGACAGATGCGGGCCGACACTCGTGCCGGGAAGCCGACCCGGCATCCGTCTGACACCAGTGTTCGTCAGCACGCCAGAGCGAGCGAGATGCGCCTAAGCATCTGTGGATGCCGGACACACCGCGCCCGCTATCAGGAGAAGTGGGCGATCAGCCTAGTGCTCGCGGAACTCGGGCCACGCCGTGCCGGGAAGCAGGTTCGCGTGCAGGGCAGCCTTCGCGGCATCCAGAGTCGGATACACCGCTCGATAGTCTTCGTCTTTCAATAACTTGAAGGTGAACCCGTCTGTTACCCGGTGCACCGAGCCAACTGCTCCTGCCTGCGTGAATGCCACCCAGGTTTGTCCGGTCAGAGTGTGGTTTGTCATTTCCGAACCTCCTTCGAATTAGTAAGAAAGCGACGCCACTGTCGCTTGTTAACGACCGTACGCCGCCTCGCGACGAAGATAAAGACCTTCGTGCGAGACGGCGCACAGATTATGTCGCTGCCGAGTACTACTTGATGTAGCTCGAGAACGATGAACGAATTTTGTTGACCTTGGGCAACGCAACCGCCATGCAATACCCCTGGCCGGGGTTCTTCGCGAAGAAGTCCTGGTGGTAGTCCTCAGCCTTGTAGTAGGTGTCGAGTGGCTCGATCGTCGTCACGATGCCGCCATCCCAATATTCGGATGCGCGGTCACGGGCAGCCTCGAAGAGAGCTTTCTGCTCGTCGTCTTCGTAGAACATCGCCGAACGGTACGACGATCCCACGTCGTTGCCCTGCCGGTTGAGCTGGCGCGGGTCGTGGAGGGTGAAGTACACGTCAAGAATGACTTCGTCGGGGATGACCTCAGGGTCGAAGGTGACGGCAACCGCTTCTGCGTGGCCGGTGGTCTCAGTGCACACCAGTTCGTAGCTGGGGTTGGGCACTGTGCCGCCGGTGTATCCAGAGACTACGTCGGTGACGCCGTTGAGGGTGCGGTAGACCGCATCGAGGCACCAGAAACAGCCGCCTGCGAGATGAAATGTGTGCATAAGTTGAGCCTACTTTCTTGGGCTGGATGTCTCATACAACGCACACCTCGCGTGCCGTGTTCCCTCAGTCGCTGGGCATATGCTGAACGAATGCCTTACGAAGCCTCCCTCGCCAGATATGACACCGCCGAATATCACCGCGTAGGCCGCAGCGGCCTCACACTTCCCGCGATTTCGTTGGGATTGTGGAACAACTTCGGTGATGACCGCCCCCGCGCAACGCAACGAGCGATTCTGCGCCGCGCGTTCGACCTCGGCATCACTCACTTCGACTTGGCCAACAACTACGGCCCCGAAATCGGTGCCGCCGAGCGCAACTTCGGCGAGATCTTTGCCGACGACTTCGAGCGCTATCGCGATGAACTGATCATCTCGACCAAGGCCGGCTACATGATGGGAGTCGGCCCCTACCAAGACTGGGGTTCACGCAAATATTTGCTCTCGTCTCTCGACGCAAGCCTCGACCGCATGGGCCTCGACTATGTCGACATCTACTACCACCACCGCCCCGACCCCGAGACCCCTATCGAAGAAACGATGGGCGCATTGGCGACCGCAGTGAACTCGGGCAAAGCGCTCTACGTTGGTGTCTCGAATTACAGCCCCGAGCAGACCGTAGCCGCCGCTGCCGCACTCGCGGAGTACGGCATCCCGCTGACCATTCACCAGCCGCGCTACAACATGTTTGATCGCCACATCGAAAGCGGACTCTTTCCCGTGCTCGACGAAATCGGCGCCGGCAGCATCGTGTTCTCCCCGCTCGCGCAGGGTTTGCTCACCGACCGCTACTTGGATGGCACGATCCCCGACGGATCTCGTGCGTCTGAGGGTCGCTGGCTCCAGCCCGGCCCCATCGGTGACACCTACCTGCAACGCGTTCGGGCCCTGAACGAGATTGCTCAGAACCGTGGGCAAAGCCTCGCTCAGCTCGCGCTGACCTGGGTGCTGCGTCATCCGCAAGTTACGTCTGCGCTTGTCGGAGCCAGCAGTGTCGCGCAGTTGGAGAACAACTTTGCCGCCCTCGAGGGCCCAGCATTAACGGATGCCGAACTTGCCGCCATCGAGCCACTCGCGTTCGACGGTACGGCTTTGCGCTAGCCAAACCTCGTCATTGAGGTGCTCCTGACGCACGAATGTCAGTGTTCGAACATATATTCGAACAACACACATTCGCGTTCGATATTTGTCAGGAGCACCCATGACCACCACTCTCGATTTCGCTGGCCCTACGCGCTCGATTCGCTCAAGCGTCGTGACTGTTCAACTCAACGACGACCTGTGGCGCATTACCCGCCAGGATGGCGAAGTGTTGGGCTACGTTCACCGCTGGCAATCCGCTGCAGGGTTTCGTTTTCAAGCCAAGCGCATGCTTCAGCGCCAACGCCGCTTCTTGCCCCTCGGAGACTTTTGGACCATCGACGATGCTCTCGATATCTTCCGGTTTTGATGTGACGCGCCTGTCGCTATCGGGTCACGTGCGCTAGCCGGGTTACAGTTCCAACATGATTCTTGAGTGGTGGAACGACATCGTCGACTGGTTCAACTCTGATGCAGGCTGGACGTTTATTACGAACGCTCTAGTGCCCTTCCTCGCGATTGTTGTCGGAGGAATCATTGTCGGGCTCATCGCGCGCTCTTCGCTGCGTCGCCTTATCGGCCACCAAGACCGCCAAGCCAAGGCTGCCGCCGTCGCTGCTCTTATTTCATCGGGCCGTCGCGCTGCCGCCTGGAGCACTCTCTCCGCCGGCGAAAAAGAGCACGTCGACTACCAGGCAAGCGAAGCCGAAGTTCGAGTGCGCCTCCTCCCCCTCAAGGGTGCAAACATCGCCGCCGACTGGGCTTCTCACAAGCTCGCGGCCATGAAGAAGAACTCCGTCAACTACAGCTTCCAGGCCGAACAAGACCTCGCAGAGCTTCAAGACGGCCTCATTGATTGGCAAGCCCGTCCCGGCCGCGCCAAGAAGCTCTTCGCTCAAGACCTCGCCAGCTGGAAATACGAAACCGGCGAAGCTGAAGACGAGCTCGTCGTCAAGCAGCAAGAATGGGCGTCGCGTCAAGCCGCCGAAGGCAGCTCAACACCGTCTACGGGTTCGTCCACACCGCCGTCTTCCGCTACCGCGTCAGGCTCGGAACCGACTCCGACAGTCGTCATCACTCCCGACCGCGACTAACAACGTGGACCACCACACGGCCTAGGCGTCAGGTCCCTCAACCGCGATAACACGAGCAGACCACGGACAAAAACTGTCTGAGGTCAGAATCTCATCCTCGACATACTGCGGAATACCATCGCACGCCTCGGTCGTGATGTTGGTGAACTCAAGCGTGGCAGGGTCGATGTGCCACGACCACGGCATATTTACCGACGACGATTCCCGCACGACGACTCCCTGAGGCACCGCGGCCACGTTCTCCCCCGCCAGCAGTGCCTGCGCATGCTCAACGAGTTCCGGGGTCACAAGCTCGATCGTGAACTGACCGCCACTGGGGACCTCGAAAACTGCGACCGTCGGCTCCGGCCCTGCGATGCAACCCGAGACGGTGGTTAGCGCCACACCAGCCACCGCGGCCGCCAGGAGAGCCCGCCGCCGGTTCACGCCGGAGCCTCAGTCATCCTCGGCGAGCGCATCGTAATCAAAACGGGCGACCTCATAGCTTCGCGTCAGCAACTCCTCGAGAACCGCAAGATCGACATCCGCCAACTTCTTGACATAAAGACAGCCCACCGCCAGTTCATGGGTTCCCAGTCGCTCAAGCAGCTCCGGGAACTCCCGAAAATTGCGAGCCGTGTACAGCGAGATTTTGGCCTTGCGCGGAGAAAAACCAATCGTGGCCGTATCTCCCTCACGACCGGTGGCATACCGATAGTGACTAGAGCCGAACCCAATGATGGATGTGCCCCACATCACTGCAGGCTGGCCAGAGGCACGGCCAAAGATATCCAGAAGAGTCTGCGCCTCATCCCGCCGCCGTTCGGTCGGCACGGAGTCGATGAACTCGGCAACGGTGACCTCGGTGGGGGCCGTTTTGTTCGGTGTGTTCACGTCAGGACCATCCCCTTCGATGCGGTGCCCTCGGCAGGATTCGAACCTGCGGCCAAGAGATTAGAAGGCTCCTGCTCTATCCCCTGAGCTACGAGGGCGGGGTATACGCGTTAAACGATAGCGCGTTAGTCACACGATGCGGATCAGTGGCACGATGCGGACCAATCGCACGATGCGAATCAGCCGCTATACGGCTTTCGCGAGCGCCACCAACATCTGGTTGAGCGTTGGGGCGCCCTGGGCACGGAAAACTTCTTCGCCCTGCGCAGACACAATCACGATGGTGGGCGTAGAGGTGATGCCAGCCTGCTCGGCACGCTCTGCCTCACGCGCGACATCCAATTCTGCATAGGTCACCGCCGGCACGAGGCGCGCCACCTCGTCGAGGGTTCGGCGCGCCGTCGCACACGGGTCACAAAAGGCAGACGAAAAGAACAGCACCGTTGGCTGTTCAGAAGTGCTGCTGTTAGAGGTCGTTTCGTTCGTCAAGGTCTTCCAGAGGGTCGCTATCGGCCTGATCCCACGTATACGTCACGTGGACTTTGTCACCGACCTGCTTCGCTACCGGAGATTCGTAACGCAATTGCGTTTCGGAACCTACAGCGTCTGCAGCGATCAGGGTCACATAATCATCCCATCCCTCCTCGGTTGCAATACGCGTATCGTTCTGGCCGTTGTACGGGCCGCCGACAAAAAACACGATGTACTCGTCGCCGTGCGCGAGAGTGGGGGTTGATTCGCTCATGACCACAGGTTTACCAGACAAGAGTGGACGAACGCTGGTGACATTTCAGGAGCGGTAGAATCAGCACATGGCATCACACGCTGATTATCTGGTTTGGATCGACTGCGAGATGACGGGATTGGATGTCGAAATCGACGAACTCGTCGAAGTTGCGGTGGTGATCACCGACTACGACCTCGTTCCCGTCGATGAGGGAATGACGATTGTCATCAAGCCCAGTGAGGCTGCTCTCGCGAACATGGGTGAGTTCGTCACCAACATGCATACCTCAAGCGGACTCATCGAAGAGATGCCGAACGGGGTTTCTCTTGCTGACGCCGAGTTCGCCGTGAACGAATACATCGTGCGCTACGTGCCCAACGCCCGCACCGCCCCGATGGCCGGCAACACCATTGGCACCGACCGTACATTCTTGGCCAAGTACATGCCACGCGTCGACACTCACCTGCATTACCGCAGCGTCGATGTGTCGTCGATCAAAGAGCTCTCGAAGCGTTGGTTCCCGCGCGTGTACTTCAACGCCCCAGACAAAAACGGAGGACATCGGGCTCTTGCCGACATTCTCGAGTCGATTCGTGAGCTCGATTACTACCGCAAAGCGGTCTTTGTGGGCGAGCCAGGACCGACGACAGAACAGGTTCAAGCAATTTCTGCTGACGTAGTGGCTGGATTCGCTCCGCGGTTGTAATACACTTATACAGTTGCTTATCGCCGCAGGGCGAAAAACAACCTTGGTGGGCGTAGCTCAGTTGGTAGAGCGCTGGCTTGTGGAGCCGGAAGTCGCGGGTTCGAGCCCCGTCGTTCACCCCAAGATAATGAGGCCCAACCCCTCGAGACGAGCACGATGTCTCGCGAGGAGTTGGGCCTCATTTTTGTTGTTACCGGCTCCCCGCAGCGAGCGACCTACGAATTATCGACCGCCCGGTCGCGTGCCTTCTTGAGCACCGCCTTGCCCTGCCGCGGTTTCTTGCACTTCACCAGATGAGTAGGCAAGTATCGCTTCCGTTTCAGATTCCAGCACTGCGCTGTCGACGAGATCAGCTGCCTCGTCAGACAGCGTTTCGGAACGCGACTCTACGATGCTGGCGAATTGCCCGCTCTCGAAAATCTCCGCCTGCAACTCCTCGAGCGCATCCTCGTACATCGCAGCAAACTCCGGAATCTCGGTGAACCGTGTTGTCAGAATGTTGTTGCCTTGCTGAGCCTGTCCACCGCCTGCGGCATCCCCGCCGCCTCCGGCAGGCAAACCTCCGGGAGCGACACCGTCAGCGGCGCCGCCCGGACGCTCACCTTCGGGAAGCTCGCCCTCAGGAAGCTCGCCCTCAGGAAGCTCGCCTTCAGGAAGCGCACCCTCAGGAAGCGCACCCTCAGGCGCTGCGCCGCCCGCGGTACCGCCGCCGGCTTCGTTTACCGTGCCGAACGCCAAGTTATGGTCCCAGGCCAGGACTGACATGAGCCCAGAATCTGGGTCGTAATACAGGTACGAGTTGTTGCCAGGCCCATCAATGTCGTCAAAGTTGTCAATGAGATCTTCAACCGCGAGATATCGCGCGAAGGATTCCACGTCGAGAACGTCGGAAAGTTGATCGACAAACTCTTCGTCTGTCGTGTTGTTTACGACATCGAGAAAGTTGACCAGGGGCTCGTAGTCATCATCTCCGGCCTCGCGATCAAACACCTCCGTGTAGAGCTCCGGGTCGTCACCTAACCAGGAGTAATCGCCTTCGCTCTCCGCCTTCCAGAGGATGCCATCATCCGAGGGCAGCAATCCCGCCTCGTAGTTTCGTTCAATCCACGATTGGTTCGGCACCGCGACAGTGAGAAGCAGAGTCTCTTCGCTACCGTTCACGGAGAACCGTGTCGCAACTGATTCTTCGCTCGCCAACCCAGCCGCGCTCAACGTCTCAAGAGCAACAGCCTCGTTCAGTGAGGTCTCAGTGTTGTTGGAGCGCACCACAACATCAGTGACCCCCTCGATGCTTTGTCCGTCAACATACTTATCGAGACGAATTCTCCAGGGCAGTTCTTCAATGGGAGTGTCCGCGGTTACTCCGCGCAAGCTCGAGTTTCCTTTGAGCTTGATTCCCACCTGCCCATAGGTCGTGCCGTCGATAACCACGGTCGCTTCCAGCCACTCCTTATCGCCGGAATCGAGATACGTCTCAACCATCTCTAGGACCTCGTCGCTATCGACGTCAATTTCGATCGAGTGCACAACAGCAGAATCGAAAAACGAGTCCGCTTCAGTCGTGAGACTCACGTTCACAAAGTCGGTGGTGCCTGCACTCCCCGCAGTGTCCGTCGAACCCACGGAGCAGCTCGCGAGTGTAAGAGTGAGAACGACGGTAGTGCTGACTACGCCCCATAACTTTTTTCTTTGCATGAGTGCGACGCTAAAGAAAGTTTCTATCGGTTTGCTAAGACCACAACGGGAGTTTCACCGGAAAGGGCACTGTCATTCCTCCCAGCAGAAGCTGGCAAGCTGGGTTCATGGAGAATCTCGATGCCCAACAGTTCGAGACGCTCGTTGTCGAAGGCCTTGATGCACTTTCGGACGAGATCGTTGAGGGGCTCGAGAACGTCGTATTTGTGACCGAAGATCGCCCCGACGATGGGTCACTCTCGGTGCTCGGCCTGTACGACGGTGTTGCCCTCACTGAGCGCGGTCAGTACGGCTTTGGCGAATTGCCCGACCGCATCGTCCTCTTTCGGGAACCACTGCTGGCCGTGAGCGAGTCGCTCGACGAGCTGAAAGAACAGATTCACATCACTCTCGTGCACGAAATCGCCCACTATTACGGCATCAATGACGAGCAATTGCATGAACTCGGCTGGGCCTAGCGGTCGGTGAGCCGACATCCGGTCCTGACCGCGTAGGATTTCGTGAGTGTCACGAACCTCAGGAGGATTGATGATTTCGAGCAAGCGCGCGAGTGCGTTGTTGATGGCCCCCGCCGCACTGCTGGTGCTGTCTGGTTGCGCACTGATCGAACCCGCCGATACCAGCGAGCCGCCTACGGCCATGGAATTGTGCGCGATGGGTCACACGTGGACGCTCGACACTGCTGATCTCGCTGAAAAGCTTCTGGCAGAACTACCCTCTGAAGACGTTCCGGCGAAGGCTGTTGAACCTAGCGGCGGACAAACTCTCACGTGGGAGAGCACTGGTGCTCTCACGATCGAGTCAGACCTCGTGTTCACAATTAGCGCTGAGCCCAAGGCAGATCAAGTCATGACGATCACCCAGTCCTACACGGGAACCGTCGTCGGCAAGGCCCTCATCAACGTGGATGTCGCGATCCCCCGCGACTGGGACATCTCCGATTACACGGTCGAAACCACGGCAGTGCTCGCCGATGAGCCTGTCGAAGAGTTGAAGTACACGATTCCCCGCAGCGACTTCGATGACATGCTCGGGCTAGTGCTCACCTGCGAAGGGGACGTGATGACGGTCAACCCGCGCGGAACCGACCTCATTCAAGTGTGGAACAAGTCCAACTAACGCCCAGCGAACCAGCGTGAGATATCGACACCGTCGAGCGTCTCATCCGCCAGTTCACGGGGGTTCTCGCGCGCCATAAAGCGGAGCTCGTGGCGTGCCCACCGCTCCCAATAAGGGGCGTAGGTGTCTCCGTCGCGGTCGAGGGCCCGCTTCTTGCGTGAGGCGTCGTCGAGCTCGACCCAAATGCTGTGGTCGACGAGAGGGGCGGATGCGCGGCTCAGGGCACCGATTCCCTCCAGCACGAGGGGGCGATCGCCGTCGAGCTCGTGCCAGGGGCCCGGCTCGTTGGTGAGCCAGTTCCATTCTTGCCACCGCAACTCGGTGAGGATGCGCGGAACGAGGGCGCTAGCGGCATCCAAGCCATCCCAGCCGGGATAAAAGTCGTCGAGTTTCACTAGCTGAACCTCTGGCCAGGCTGCGGCCATGGCACGGCCAAGTTCGGTCTTGCCCGAACCAGAGCGACCGTCGATAAGACACCGCCAGCGCGGAGCAGGCGGCTGCGCGCTAGCCAACAATGAGATTCCAACTTCCCGTGAGCACGGCAACGACTGTAGCGGTAATGCCGATCAGCAGACCCACGAGCAGCGTGAGCCATTCAGCCCGCCCCCACGGCGACTCCCGGGCCCACGTGCGGGTCGTATCGCCGCCGAAGCCGCGCGCTTCCATCGCAATAGACAGTTTGCTGCCTCGACGGATCGAGAGCACAAGTAACGCAAAACCCTGACCGGCGATACGGCGGAGGCGACCACGGTCTGCCACGCCACGAGCGCGACGGGCTAGTTCGAGGGAGCGCCAATCCTCGAGAAAGAGCCCGACCATGCGCACGGCTGCTAACGCGCCAACGACGAAGCGGTCGGGCAGTCGAAGTCGCTGAGCGAGGCCATCAGCGAAGTCGGTGGGGTCGATCGAGATAAACAACACGACGGCGGGCAGGCCGATCGCGAGCACCCGCAAGAAGGTCGCGAGGGCGAGCTCGATCGAACCATCACTGATTCTGATCAACAAGAATTCGAAGTACACGGTGCCGTCATAGCGGCCATACAGCAGGATCGTGAGAGCGGTCAGCGGCGCCGCCACCCACACCGGCAAAGTCCGCAACCAGAATCGTTTCGGCTCAATCCCGAAGAACGCGATGATGGCAAGCTCGAGCACGAGCGCGGTCGTGGCCGACACCCAGTCGATCGTGGCGAGCAAGAACAGGCTCACGAGGAGCCCTGCTCCTAGTTTGGCCACGGGATTCACCGACGCGATAGGGATCATTCGAGCACGACCGTTGAGTCGGCGAGTGCATCGACGAAATCGAGATCGTGGCTGACGGCGATTACGCTGCTTCCGTCATCCACGAGTCGTGCCAGCAGGGCGAGCAATTCGCTCCAGGTGCGCGAATCTTGCCCGAACGTGGGTTCGTCGAGCACGAGCACCTGCGGGCGCGTAGCGAGGGCTGTGGCGACGCTCAGGCGACGTTTCTCGCCGCCCGAGAGAGTGAACGGGTTGGCGTCGGCTAGCCGGTCAAGGCGCAACCGGGTGAGCAACTCGTTGACGCGAGCATCCACTTCGCTCTCGGGGAGCTTCAATGCCCGCGGGCCCACTTCGAGCTCTGCGCGCACTGTGCTCGTCAGCAATTGGTGCTCGGGATCTTGAAACACGGTGCCGATTCGGGTGAGCAGCTCACGCGACTTCCAGCGGATCGGTTGCTCGCCCGCTCCATTCGCGAGCGCCGGGCTCGCCACGACAGCACCACTGACGGGCGACAAAAGCCCACCAAAGGTGAGCGCGAGCGTTGACTTGCCTGCGCCATTGGGGCCGGTGATGGCCAGAGCGTGGCTGCTCATGATCTGGAGGTCGAGCGGAGCCCCCAGGGCTACTTTGCCGCGGCCGACGGTCAACTGCTGAGCGCTGAGAAGCGCGTGTTGCGGGCCCCGCACTGCCCGCACCGGGCGCGGTGGCGGAAACTGCGGGATCCAGACTCCCCGAGCGGCGAGCTCTTTGCCCTGCCGTGCGAGAACGTCGGCTGGCGCCCCATCGGCGATGACTCCCCCGCCGGCGGCGAGCACTACGACGCGGTCGACAACGTCGCTCCACACCGAGACGCGGTGTTCGACAACCACAATCGTGGCGCCGGTTGCCTCGGCGACGCGGATGACGGCATCCCGAACCTCGGTCACCCCCGCGGGGTCGAGATTGGCGGTTGGCTCGTCGAGCACGATCAAACCGGGCCGCATGGCCAGCACCCCGGCGAGCGCGAGCCGCTGCTTCTGACCGCCCGAGAGCGCACTGGTGTTGCGGTCGAGAGCAACCTCGAGGCCGACGGAGGCGAGACTGTCACGCACACGAATCCAGATTTCGTCGCGCGGAACACCCAAGTTTTCACAACCGAACGCAACGTCGTCTCCGACGCGCTCCAAGATCACCTGGCTGTCGGGGTCTTGAATCACGAGACCGGTGCGCCCACGATGGGCGGCCGGATGCTCGCCCGCAACGAGCAGGGAACCTTCTGTTTCGCCTTCGTCGTCGCCGACTACCCCCGCGAGGGCATGCAGAAACGTTGACTTTCCCGCCCCGGACTCGCCGAGGAGTAACACGCGTTCGCCCGGTTCAATACGCAGATCGAGACCGCGTACCGCCCAAGCGAGCCTGCTGGAATGGCGCCACCCCCATCCTTCGACGGTGACGCCAACAGGCGTGGTGGGGCTCAGACCCGTTTCGCAATCTCGCGGCCAGCACCAAAGCGGTTGAGCGCTCCGGTTGCGGCAATACCGCGTGTCGCGAGCCACGACAGGAGGCCAGCAATGAGCATCCCGCCGACGATGGCGGCGATCGTGTAGATGATGATGAAGGGAAGCGCTGATCCCGGGTACCAGAGCAGCAAGTCAGTAATAGCCATCGCGAGGCCGGCACCGGCGCCCGCAAGAATCGCACCGCTGACGCGCCAGTTGGCGTAGAGGAAGGCAGCGAAGACGATCTCGGCACCAATGCCCTGTGTGAAGCCGCTCACGAGCGTGAGTACACCCCACTGGTTACCGATAAGGGCCGACACGGAGGCGGCGACCATCTCTCCGTAAATCGCGGCACCCGGCTTGCGGATGACGAGTGCGGTGAGCACACCGGCGAAGAGCCAGAAACCGCCACCAATCGCTTGCAGGCCGGGCAGGAGCGCAGCGATCGGGGCCAGAGCGGGAACGGATGCAATGTTCCAGACGACGAAGATCAAACCGCTTGCGACGCCGATAACGCTCGCGACGACGATGTCGATCACCCGCCACTGAAAACGCGATCCGGGCTTCGTCGGGGTAGACGTGGATGAGTATGGTGCTGTTGTGGTCACTTTCGTGCCTTTCACTAGTGAATGGCACGGGTTTCAAGAGTGTCTGCTCCCTGCGCTGGCATGATCCAGATCAGGTTCGACGGTCGAAGCTTGGAGAAGCTCCCTCTCAGCCCGGCTCACCGGACTCCCGTGTTCGCCACCCAGTCTAATCATCAATAGGCTCGGCGTATGGACTTCCGCATCTTCACTGAACCTCAGAACGGCGCCAGCTACACCGATCAGCTTGTTCTTGCGCAAGCCGCAGAGAAGCTCGGTTTCAACGGCTACTTCCGTTCTGACCACTACGTGACGATGGATGACCGCAACGGCGGGCTGCCTGGCCCCACTGATTCGTGGACGACACTTGCGGGGCTGGCGCGCGAAACCTCGACGATTCGTCTGGGCACGCTCGTCTCCTCGGCGACCTTTCGGCATCCGGGAATCTTGGCGATTCAAGTGGCGCAGGTCGACGACATGTCGGGCGGCCGCGTGGAGCTCGGGCTCGGCACCGGCTGGTTCGAACGCGAACATGCTGCGTACGGCATCCCGTTCCCGGCGAAGCGGTTCGGCATGCTCGAAGAACAGCTCGACGTGATCACGGGCATCTGGGCCACAGAACCGGGAAAGACCTTCTCCTATGAGGGCAAGCACTACCAGCTGAGCCAGTCCCCCGCGCTGCCGAAGCCCGTGCAGAACCCTCTGCCGATCATCATCGGCGGCAGTGGTCCAAGCCGTACGCCGGCGCTCACCGCCAAGTTTGCGACCGAGTACAACGCTGGCTTCGCCACCATTGCGCCGCTCACGGAGCGCATCAACCGCGTGCGTGCCGCGTGCGAGCACTTCGACCGCGACCCCGCCACGCTCGTGCTTTCCGTTGCCGGCACGACTGCTATCGGCGCCACCGAAGCTCAGATCGAGACGCGTGCTACCGCAGCCAACGCAACTCCCGCCGACCTGCGTCTTGGCGGCTTCGCGGGAACTGCCAGCGAAGTCGTCGACAAGATTTCAGAGCTGCAGGCACTCGGGTTCACTCGCGTGTACTTCCAGATCATGGACTTCCACGATCTCGACCAGCTCGACTTTCTCGCCCGCGAAGTGATTCCCCAGCTCGACTGATAGTGCTGCGGGGCCGCTTTAGGAGTCCTGATCGACCGTGACGAAGTCGATGAGGTGCTCAACGCGCCCCAAAAGTGCTGGTTCGAGGTCACCGAAGTTCTTTACCTTCGACAGGATGAACTGCCACGCCCGAGCAATGTCGGCTTGGTCTTCGTGCGGCCAGCCGAATGCTTCGCAGATGCCGTGCTTCCACTCGATCGTGCGCGGCACCGTAGGCCAGGCAGCGATTTCGAGGCTTTGCGGCTTCACGGCCTGCCAGACATCGACGAATGGATGACCGACCACGAGCGCGTACTGGCCGTACTTGCCGCGCCCCACAGCATCCGCAATTCGGCTCTCCTTCGAGCCAGGAACAAGGTGATCGACCAAGATTCCCAACTTGCGGTCGGAGGTGGGTGCAAAGTCGGCGACGATCTTCTCGAGGTCGTCGATGCCGCCCAAGAATTCGACGACGACACCTTCGGCGCGCAGGTCATCACCCCACACTTTTTCGACGAGTTCCGCATCATGGCGGCCTTCGACATAGATGCGACTCGCGAGCGCGGTGCGGGCACGCTGCTCGGGGGCCGCAAACGACCCTGAGGCTGTCTTACGGGCGGCGGCGGCAGCCTTCGGCGCGGGCTTGACGAGCTCTACCGGCACGCCGTCGATGAGATAGCCGCTGCCGAGAGGGAACGCGCGAGCGGAGCCCCGACGGTCTTCGAGCTCCATGAGCCCATTGGCGAAACCCACCAGGGCACCTACGTAACCGTCAGCGATTACCTCGACAACCATGCCGGATTCGATCGGAACCTTCGGCAGCACTGCTGGCCCGCGTTTGATTGAGAAGTCAGCGAGAACGTCGTGGGAATAGCGGTCGTCAGTCACCGATCGAGGTTAAGCGGTGCCGCCGCGTTGCTGGCGGAGGCGCGACGGGAGCTCGCAAGGTTCGTCGACGGTTGCGCGAATGCTGCTGCCGGGCGTTGGGCGTGCTCTCGCCAGAGCGCGATGCCCACGGCGGAAGAAACACCGATCCCGGAACCGATAGCCGCGAGCAGAATGTCAACGACATCCGCGTAGCCGACGGGCATCCACACCGTCTGGGCGGCTTCGAGCCACGCTGCGGCAACGATGCTGAAGGCGAGTGCTGCCCACCAACGGCGACGGCCGAACATGCCAACCAAGAAAATACCAACGGGGATAAACGCAACGGTGGTCCAGATCCAGAAGCGACCGTTACTGCCCGGAGCGATCACGAAAGCGAGACTCGCCAGGGCGGCGAAGTAGAGCGCTGCGGCTAACGCAACGGCAAATCTCGATCGGAACATACCAGCCATTGTCACAAGCGCATCTTCGCGCCAGTTGTGAGAAGGGTGGAAGCAGGATGTGAACAGCGCCATTTATGGCAACGATTCGGTAACTGCGCTTCCCTAGCTAGCCGCGAGCCGCTCCACTTCACGCGCAATTGGCGGCAACACCCGACGCATGTAACGCCCCCACCACAGGCGAATGATCAGCCACACGATCCAGCTTCGCCCCGGCTTCGCGAAGAAGGTATAGCTCCAGCGGATGCGCGAACCGGTCGAGCGGTCATCGAAGCGCCATTCTGCTCGAGCCCCCGAAACGAGCAGGCCAAAAAGCTTCTGGAAGTCGCTGAGTTCGTAAGCAAAAAGTTCGGGAGAATCCGCGTTGGTAATCGTCTCAACCACGTGACCACCATCGGAGAGCACGAGGCGTCGGGTGTGACCGACAGCATCCCACGTTCCGGACTGCTCGAGCACAGTGACGACCGCCGGCAAGGGGCCGAAGCGAGGATAAAACTGCGCAGGGTCAATCGGTCCCGAGTAGTCGTAGGCCTGGCGGGCGCTCGCTCGTGTGCGGGCCTGCGCGGTTGCGGTCACCCCACGACGGCCGGTGCTGGTCATGCTGACTCCCACGATCCCGGGCCGGACGAACCGGCCTCGTACTCCTCCAAAGGAACCTGATTAGTGCGGAATGCCTCGAGCACGGGAGCGACAATTCGCCAGCACTGTTCAGCGACATCGCCGCGCACCGACAACACTGGATCCCCCTCAACGAGAGATGCAATCACTTCGCCGTAGGCACTCATGGCCGGGGCGCCGAGGGTGGTCGTGAGTTGCGTGCGGTCGAGCGTGAACGGATCGCCAGCGCCATTCACGATGAGATCGAGTTCGAGCGTTGCCGGCTTGATTGAAATAGTGAGCTTCGCAGGATCTTCGCTGCCCGTGAGGCCGTAGGGAAGGTGCGGAACCGGCGCGAAAGTAATCACGATGTCTTGACGGGCATTGCCGATGGCCTTGCCCGAGCGCAACACAAACGGCACACCAGCCCAACGCCAGTTATCGATCTCAAACGTGACCTCAGCCAGAGTCTCCGTGCCGAAATCAGGGTTCACGCCCTTCTCGTCAACGTACGAGGGAAGGCTGCGGTCGCCGATCGTGCCCGCGGTGTAGCGCGCACGGCGAGCGCACGTGCCGTCGATACTCTGCACGCGCGTTGCTCGCAGCACCTGAGCCATCGACCCCCGCAAGTCCTCTGAGCTCACGCTCGCCGGTGGTTCCATCGCAGTAAGCGCCATCACCAACAGCAAGTGGCTTTGGATCATGTCGACCACAGCGCCGGCGCGGTCGTAATAGCCAGCCCGACCTTCGAGCGCGAGCGCCTCATCAAAAATTAGCTCGACCTTTGCCACATTAGGTGCGGCCAAGAGCGGCTCGAAGACACGGTTAGCGAACCGCAAACCGATAAGGTTCAGCACCGTCGACTTGCCCAAGAAATGGTCAACCCGGAAAACCTGCTGCTCTGGCACGATCGTCTGCAACACGCGGTTCAGATCACGAGCGCTGGCCTCATCGCTTCCGAAGGGCTTCTCAAGGGCAAGCACAATCCCCTCGGGCAAATCAATGGTCGCCAACACCGAAACAACCTGATGGGCGACCGCCGGAGGCAAGGCAAAATACAACGCCACACGGCCGGTAGCCGACTCGATCACGTCGCGCACTTGTTGCGCGTCAGTGACGTCGGCCTGCACGTAGTGCGCTGCACTGGCCACGGCGTCAGCAGCGGGCGAAGCCTGAGCCGCAAACGATGTCGCGACGCGCTTCTGCCAGGCCGCGTCATCCATTTCTTGACGATCCACGCCAATGAGAGTGAGTTTTTGCGCTTCGCCACCGCCCAGATACGACGCAAGGCCGGGCAAGAGTAAGCGCGACGTGAGGTCTCCGCCTGCTCCGAGGATGATCAGTGTTTCAATCCGTGCCGTCATCATGCACTCTCTGCTCGATACTGCTGAAACTCGAACGACTACTTTTCGTTGCTGCCAGTATCCCCATCGACGCTCGGTGGTTGCTGAGTCGCAACGGCGGTCGCGGATGCCGTGGCTGTGACACCAGCAAATGTGGACGCTGATCCACGACGCGACCATGCCATCCACCACCAGACCAGGGCGCCGACAATGGCGGAGCCGAGGATACCGACAACGGGGCCGAGAAGAACAGTGCCACCAACAGCAGAGTCGGTGACATTCGCCGCGATCGTGAGATAGGCCACAAAGAGGGGGACATCGAGCAGCGCAACGATGCCGAGGGACTGGAAGGTGACCTGCCACGGTTTGCGAACGCCGCCGCGCTTGAGCAAGTACATGCTCGCGAATGCAGCGAGCGCCACCAAGAGAAGCGCAACGATGCCGATCACGATAATCACGGTGCCGATCACACTGCCCGCGCCGCTCACCACGTCACGCACCGCCGGCACATCGCCAAAGAGACCGCTCACTCCCGCTGCGGTGCCACCAACGAGCAGGGTGAGTCCCCCGCCGAGGGCGACGAAGCCGAGCATGAGCCAACCCACAGAGAAGAAGGCGTGGGCAACCGCTCCCGCAACAAGAGAATGGCCCCGCTGTGCACTGGTTAGTTGCGCTTTTTGCATGGTTCGACGTTAGCGCAGCGGTGCGACGAACGTGGAAAATCGGCGCAATCGAGTGCACAACGTGAGAATCAGTCTTGACACCAAAACGCGGGTGATTTGGGCGCTTCGCAGGACAAGCGGGTGTGAGAGTCGCTACGGTTTGGAATATGAAATCGTGGAGGGACGCGCTCAACGCCGAGCAGCAGGCTGACGTTGATCGAATTCTCGACTCTGCGCTCAATGTGGCACGAAGCCATTTGGGCCATGCGAGTGAGTTCATGACGTTCGCGCTGATGACGGATGGCAGCGGCCGGGTGCTTGAAATGACTGCTGACGAAGCATTGAAGAAGAAGCACCTAGATGCCGAGAAACTGATTGCGCAAACCGTGACTCAGTTGCGCCAGATGGCGGCCATTTCTCGCTGCAGCGCCATCGTCTCGAACACGAGAATTGCGTCGCTCAAGTCTGACGCCATTGAAGTGAGAATCGAGCACAAAGCGGGCGCAGCGCTCATGGTTTTGCTCCCGTATACGCGAGCCAGATTCACGGGTGCCCTGACTTTCGGCGATCTCAAGCTGTATTCGCACACCGCTGAAGTCTGGGTATAACCAGAGAAATTTCGCCACCCGCGGAAGTATTTTGAGGCCGCGTGCGTTACTAGAGGCATGAACAAGCGAATTGTCGCGGTCATTGTTGCTCTTGCCGTCGTTGTTATTGCAGCAGTCTGGATCGTCTCAGCCCAGAACTCGAACGGCTCTAGCGAGTCCCCTGCCGCTGACAGCGCAGCTCAAAGTTCGGAGAGCTCAAGCGACTCCGGCGCCGAGACCGACGACGCTGTTGCCATCGAGAACGATGGCGGCGGTGACTACGTCGACTACAGCCCCTCGGCCATTGCGGATGCCGATGGTCGCGTCATCCTGTTCTTCCACGCCACGTGGTGCCCCCAGTGCGTCTCCGCCGACGGAGACATCAAGGCGTCGGGCGTTCCCTCTGGAATCACGATCGTGAAGGTCGACTACGACACCAACCAGGATCTACGTGCCGAATACGGCGTTACCCAGCAGACCACGTTCGTTGAGGTCGATGCCAACGGCGAGAAAGTGCAAGACAACTTTGTGGCGTACGCCGACCCTTCGTTAAACGCCGTTCTCACCGCCCTCGGCTAGGCCCCGATGCTTAGCCTGATTCTGCTCTCGTTTGTTGCGGGAGTTCTGACGGTTGCTGCGCCCTGCGTGCTGCCGCTGTTGCCGGTCATCGTGGGTGGCTCGATCGCGCGCACCAGCAGCGATTCGACCGTGGCCGAACGCCAGTGGTTCCGCCCTGTGGTTATCGCGGTGAGCCTCGCAGGGTCAGTGATCATCTTCACCCTGCTGCTCAAAGCAACGACAGCCCTGCTGGGGATCCCGCAGCTGGTGTGGCAGATCATTGCCGGCGGCATCCTGATCATCTTCGGCCTCACGCTGGTATTCCCTGCGCTCTGGGAGCGCTTTATGCTCGCCACGGGCATCCAAAACCGGGCAAACGCCGTGATGAACCGTTCGTATTCACGCGGCGGCCTTAGCGGAGATGTGATGCTCGGTGCAGCACTCGGCCCGACCTTCAGCAGCTGCTCCCCCACCTATGCGCTCATCTTGGCGACAGTATTGCCGGTCTCGTTCGCAGAAGGCCTGCTCTACATCGTCGTATACGCCATCGGCCTCGCCGTCGCGCTGCTCATGATCGCGTTTCTCGGTCAGGCATTCGCTCGCAAACTCGGCTGGCTCGCTAACCCCAACGGCGTCTTCAAGCGCGTGATCGGCATCATTCTGTTGGTCGTGGGTCTCGCCGTCATCCTGGGTCTCGATAAGCAGTTCCAGAGCTATGTGCTCGAGCAGGGCTGGTACGACCCGATTCAACGGTTCGAAGAGAGCATTACCGGCTAGTCGCTCGGAGAGTAGGCTTCGGTGACCGTTATCGACCGGAGGTTGTCATGGTTCCCGAAATTAACTACATCGCCGTCATCTTGGCGACGCTATCGAGCATGATCGTCGGCACTATCTGGTATTCCCCGCGCGTATTTGGCAACTACTGGATGAAGGCGGCCAACGTCACCCCCAGCGGCAACACTGCGGATGCCGTTCGACCCATTGTGGTCACGGTCATCGTGAGTTTCTTTACGGCCTGGATTCTTGCCGGCGCCGCGTTCATCGCCTCTGACTTTTACGGCGGAAGCTTCTTTCTCAACACGGTCTTGACCAGCATCGTGTTGTGGGGCGGATTCACCGCGGCACGTTTCATCACTCACGACCAATTCGATGGGCGCCCCAACGGCCTCACCGTGTTGAACGTGAGCCACGAGTTCGTGACGATTGTGGTCATGGCCATCATCATCGGGGTGTGGCCGGCCTAGCCATTGCCCACACCGCAGCGGCTACCACGCCCGCTGCAGTCCGTTAGATGAGCTGGATCGACACCTGCACCGTATCACCGAGCTCTAAACCCTCAGCGCGGCGCACAGCGGCCTTCACGGGGAGAAAGAAGCTGTCTTCCACGCTGCTGTTCGGAAAGATCGACGTCGTCCACGTGGTGGAGCCAATAGTGACTTCTACCGCGACGGCACCGAACCCCCGCGGCGGTGACGGGATCTCTTTTACGTCGGCCCCGACATCCGGCGGCACCTGCACAAAATACACGCTGGGCTTTGACGACCACGGGGTGATCTCAGACGTGAACTCGAACTCGGGCTTCATGCTTTGAGCGTACTCGCCAGTCTGCAGTCGCGACGTTGGCGAGATGCAGACGAGCTACTGCTCGACGGACTTCACAAAGGCGACCGTCGAGTCGAATGCAGAGCGAGCATCCTCAAAATCAAGGTGGAACTGGTACTCGTGCGGCAACTGCGCGGAGTGATTGTCCGCGTAAAACACGCGTGTGGTGTCGACCCCGAGAGTGTCGAGGGCGTCAGCGAAGGCCACCGACTGCGACGGGGTGAGCGGATCAGCGTTGCCGCCGGAGATCCACGTGCTCGGAAAGTCAGCAGTGACATCGTCAATGACCGACATCTCGTCGCCACCGGGCTGATCAGACCAGTCCTTGTCGCCGATGTACGCCCATAACGCGATGCGGAAACCCCAACCGCCAAGCCCCGGAGCATTGGGGATGCCGCTGACGTCGTAAATGCCGCAATTGAGGATGACCCCGCTCAGTTGGTCAGCGCTCAGGGTTGGCGTGAGCCCGAGCGTCGTCGCATAGCTGGGGTTCGTGATGGCGGTGGCGAGTTGGGCACTGAGCTGCGAACCAGCAGAGTCTCCCGCGAACACGATGTTGTCGGGATCGATCTGCAGGCGCACAGCATTGTCAACGAGATAGCCCATCGCGTCGTTCAGCTGAGTGAGCGCCGTGGGGTAGATCGCATCGGGCGCCACTGTGTAGTTCACCGCGACAACAGTGAATCCCTCGGCGGCCAGATTGCGGGCGTAGGGGGTGATGTTCGACTTGTCGCCCGAGATCCAGGCACCGCCATGAATCCAGACGATGGTAGTGAGGGGACCGGATGACGCAGCCGGAGAGTAGACATCGAGCGAGGTCTCCGCGCCCGCATCGCCGTACACCTCATCCAGCGTTTCAGTAAGCGGAACAGTCGTGGCGTGGCCTTCCATCTCGGCGACAACCTTGGAGGCATCGGCCTCGAACATCGCCCGGATGAGCAGTGCTGCGGGCCAGGGGCTCAGCGTCCAGACGAGAGCAGCAGCAATACCGAGAGACAAAGCGACTAAGCCGATCTGACTCGAGCGACGTTTAATCCAGGGACGTGGCTCGGTTGTGCGGCTCATATCTCCAGCGTAGGGGGCGTGCTGAAGCTGGCGGCGCGAAACGGTCTACCCCGTTCGGGGCGGGATTGTGCGGTTGTGCTGGCTGGCAGTGCGGGCTTTAACCGGCACGGGAGTTAAAAAAAAACTCGACCGGTAGCCTGAGCTACCGGTCGAGCATGTCAGAGGGCATCATCATGGGGTGCCCTTAGCCTTTGACCACCTGAGTGGTGATTGAGGTCGGGTTCGCGAACAGGTCGAGTACGGGGCAGTGGGCGTCGACTGCGTCACGCAACTCGTCGTAACGTTCCTGCGACTCTGGCCCGGTGATGGTCGCGAAGAGACGGATGGCGCCGAAGCCGTTGCGCACGTTCTCGTCGATTCCGAAGAGGCCGCGAACATCGAGGTCACCCTCAGCCTTGACCGAGATGTCATCTACTTGGATGTCGAGCGCCTGAGCGTAGAGACGGAAGACGACTACCTGACAGGCGATCAGCGCGCCAAGAGCAATCTCAACGGGGCTGGCGGCAACATCATCCCCGGCGAGTCCCTCGGGCTCGTCGATGTGGAAGACATGCTTTCCTGCCTTGAGTACGGTGCCGACAGAGCCGACCCCCTTGCCGGTGACGGCGTACGTGATTTCGGCTGCGGCTGGCTTGGCGGCAATTCGCGAGTTCCAGGCAGCGCCGGCAGCGGTGAGTCGGGCTGCACGGTCGGCAGCGAGATCAATGGTCGTGGTTTCATTCGTGAGAAGTGTCATGCGGCGACGGTAATCGCAATCCGCGGCGGTCGCGAGAGCACGCCGTAACAGACCGAAACAGTGCTTAACAAAGAGATTTATTACGTGCGAACTCGCAGCGCGACCGGCACCGAAGCGATTGCCACTACCGTCGCCAAACCGAGTGCGGCTACGAAGCCCGCCCCGTCCACGAGCCCGCCGACGCCAGCGAAGACGAGACCGCTGAAGGCGATCGCAATGGCGCCACCAGCGGCATCCGAGATCGAGAGCGCAGCACTATTGAAACCTTGGTCTCGAGCGCTGGAATGACTGAGCACGAGGGTCGAGAGCCGCGGAAAGGTGATGCCCATTCCGGCGCCAGCGACGAGCCAGCCGATCGCGGCGACCCACAACGAGAGCATGAAATACGCGGTGATGAACTGGGTGGCGATGCCGAAGCTGAGCAAGAGAGCGCCCGCGACCACCACGCGCCCATGAGAAACAGATTCCGGAAGGCGGCCCTGCAGCGCTGAGCCCACCGCCCACGAGACCGCGCCGACGGTGAGGATGAGACCGGCCGCCCAGGCGGGCAGACCGTAACGTTCGTTCAGCAAGTACGGCAGATAGACCTCGGTCGAGAAGAAGGCGGCGGCAAAGAAGCCGCGCAACACGATCGTGGCGGGCAGCCCGCGCCGGAAGCTCAACGAACCTGTCGGCAGCAATGGCCGCAGCGCAATGATGACGATCACGAACGCTCCCCCGGCCAGCGGCCACGCGAGCGCCCCGTCGCGTTCACCACCGAGGCTGATGCCCATCACCGCCAGCGCCGCAACGATCGCCCACACCACAGCGCGGCCGCCCGACGACTTCTCGGCGGGCACCACCGGCTGACTCATCAGAATGCGAATCGCAGGCAGAATCGCGGATGCCGCCGCCAGCACCAGAAACACGACACCAAAGAACACCCAGTGCCAACTGATCTGCTCAGCAACGACTCCCGCAAGAGGTGGGCCGATCAACGAGGGCAACACCCACGCGGAAGCGAAGAGCCCGAAGATTTTCGGATGCAGCGCCGCCGGATACAACCGGGCGACAACCACATAGAGCGAAACGATGAGGGCTCCGGAGCCGAGGCCCTGCAGAAAGCGGCCGGCGATGAAAATGCCCATCGTTCCGGCGAAGCCTGCCGCCAGCAGCCCCAGGGTGAAAACCACCATTGCCGCGATCAACGGCTTGGCTGGCCCCGTGCGATCAGACCATTGACCGGCAAGCACCATTCCGATCACGCTCGCTGCCAGCGTGCTGGAAAACGCGACCGAATAGAGCGCTTGGCCATTCAGATCACGACTGATCGTCGGCATGATCGTAGTAACCGCGAGCGTTTCAAAAGCGCCCAAGAAGATCAGGGCGAACGCCCCGATCGTTGTCCATCGCAGGTGCGCAGAAAAAATGCTCGTGGGTACAGAAATGGGGCCAGTTGTTGCGCCCACGGGGATGTTGCGTGTCATGGTGTTGAGCTCTTCAGTAGTACGAAGCTACTGCAGACGGAACGGATGGTTCCTCGTCGGTGCGGCGGATAATCACGCGCTCACACTGGCGGCTGCGGTGCCATTCCAGTGTATGCCGCCCGCGCTCCAAATCAAACAAATTTGACTAACTTTGGATGCGGGCGCGACTGCGCGTGCGACTAAGAAATCTCGACGACCGTGCCCTGCCCCAACTCGTCAGCATCGGCATCCGTGACAACCGCAAAAACACCGGTCGGGATGCCGGGAAGGTTCGCCACACGATTGGCCACGCCGGTGAGCGTCGACTCGTCGGCACCCGTGATCACAATGACGTACGCGTCGTTGAACACGTCGCCCTCTTCGACAACGAAAATCTCGCCGCCCTCTTCGAGCTCGTTCGTGAATTCCACGAGCGATTCGATCCACGGGAACCGCGACTCGCCCTCGGCCGCATTGGCGTCGGGGGTAAGCGGTACGTGGATTTCGACAACGAGTTCAGCAGAATCAGACATGACCACAACGGTACTGCCTGCAGCCGACAAGCGCTGCTCGCGTTATTCGGCGGAAGCGCGCTCCAAGACAAGTTCACGCACGCGAGCGGCGTCAGCCTGACCCTTCATTGCCTTCATGACTGCGCCGATAACTGCGCCGGCGGCCTGAACCTTGCCATCGCGAATCTTCGCAAGAACATCAGGCTGAGCAGCAAGTGCCTCATCGATCGCCGCAATGAGCGGGCCGTCATCCGAGACCAGCTTGAGTCCACGACTCTCGACAACCTCGGCAGGTGAACCTTCGCCAGCAATGACACCCTCGAGAACCTGGCGGGCCAGACTGTCGTTGAGAACACCATCGTTGATGAGCGTGACGAGAGCCGCGACATCCGCGGGGGTAATCAACGAGCTGGGGTCTGCACTCTGGATGTTGGCCAGTCGAGCAATCTCGCCTGTCCACCACTTGCGAGCCTGAGCCGCCGTCGTGCCAGCCTCGATAGTCGCTTCGATTTCGCTGAAGAGGCCCGCGTTATTAACATCGCGGAACTCAAGATCGGTGAAGCCCCAGGCCGCCTGAAGTCGACGACGACGCTCTGCCGGAGGCTCAGGAAGTGCCGCGCGCAGCTCTTCGATCAATGCGAGCGACGGCTCAACCGGTAGAAGGTCAGGCTCCGGGAAGTAACGGTAGTCATCAGCATCGCTCTTCGGGCGACCAGCGCTCGTGACGCCGGTGTCTTCGTGCCAGTGGCGCGTCTCCTGAGTGATCGTGCCACCCTTCTGAAGAATGGCCGCCTGACGCTGGATTTCGTAACGAACCGCGCGCTCGACGCTGCGCATCGAGTTCACGTTCTTGGTTTCGGTGCGCGTTCCGAGCTTTCCGGAGCCGCGCGGGCTCAACGAAATGTTCGCGTCACAGCGCAAGTTGCCGCGCTCCATACGGGCTTCAGAGATACCGAGCGAACGAACGATGTCACGAATAGCCGAAACGTAGGCCTTGCCGACCTCGGGAGCATCCGCTTCGGTGCCCGTGATCATGTGCGTGACGATCTCGACGAGGGGAACGCCAGCACGGTTGTAATCGACGAGCGAATACTCGGCACCCTGGATGCGACCAGTTGCGCCACCCACGTGCGTGAGCTTGCCGGCGTCTTCTTCCATGTGCGCGCGCTCGATCGGAATCGTGATCGTGCGACCGCTCTCGAGCTCAATGTCGACAGAACCCTCGAACGCGATCGGCTCATCGAACTGGCTGATCTGGTAGTTCTTCGCCAGGTCGGGGTAGAAATAGTTCTTGCGGGCAAAGCGCGAACTCGGCGCAATCTGGCAGCCGAGCGCAAGGCCGAGAGAGATCGAATACTTGATCGCCTCTTCGTTGACGACAGGCAAGCTGCCGGGCAAGCCGAGATCCACCGGAGTGATCATGGTGTTCGGTTCGCCGTGCTCAGCACCGGATGCTGCCGGGTTCGGAGCATCCGAGAACATCTTGGTCTGGGTATTCAACTCGACATGCACCTCGAAACCGAGCGTCGGCTCAAATAGTTCGAGTGCTTTGTCGTAGTCCATCAATTCAGCTTTAGCCACCCGATGATTGTACGTGGCGCAACGGCACCGTATCGGTACCCGGTTCGAGCGGCGCGGATGCTGGGGCCAAAATTGGTTCATCGTCGTCGCTCGGAATAGCTTCAGCCTCAATCGTGAAGTCGCTGAACTCCTCGGATTTCTCGGAGCGAACGAAGGCGATTCCCGCCAAAATGAGTGCTCCCCCGATGAACTGCATGATCGACAAGTTCTCGCCAATCAGCAACCACGCGTAGATCGCTGCCGTGACGACCTCGAGCAATCCGACGAAAGACGCGAGGCGGGAACCGAGCATTTCGCTCGCCATAATGCTCGTCGAATACGCGATACCGGTCGCGACGATACCCACGATGAGCAGCGGAACCCACCACGGAGCCACAATGCCCAGCACCGTGACATCCACCATCGGCATATCGAACGGCACAATGCCGACGAGGCCGACAAGCCCGAGAATGATGCCTCCGATGAGCAACCCGGCCGAGGCAAGAGCCACCGCCGGAAGGCCTTCGCTCGTGCGCGCGGCAACGACGTAATACACGGCGGCGCCGATAGCAGCGCAGGCGCCGAACATGATTCCGAGTGGATCAAGGGCCCCGGAACCCTCTGGGGAGACCACGAGGATGAGCCCGCCGAGGGCGACGACGGAACCGATGAGCACAACGGCCTTAGGCGTGCGCCGCGACGTGACCCACGAAAAGGCAACCAGCAGCAACGGCGCCATGTATTCGAGAAGAATCGCGATGCCGACCGGGATGCGTTCGATCGCCGCAAAGTAGACCAACTGGGTTCCTGAAACGCCAATGATGGCCATCAGGAGGATGCGACTGCGCGCGTACCACAGGGCGATCCAGCGACCTTTGAGCGCCAGGATCGCGAACGGAGCGAGCACTGCACCACCGATAAGCACGCGAAGCGTTACGGCGGCGGCTGGGCTCCACCCGGCTTCGAGGACTGGTTTTACGAGCGCTCCGGAGAGCCCAAAACTAGCGGCGGCAACAAGGGCAATAAGCAAACCGAGAGTTGTGGATGAGCGTTTCATGGGCGACTACTTTGAACGAGATTGACGAGTATTTCTGCTGACGCTAGTCTCGAAACAAATAAGGAGTCAAATTGCATTTTGCCCCTGACACCGTGGAGAGTCTCGAGTTTGCCGTTCTGCTCGGAAATACACACGAACTCGCGAGCAGATCGGGCGCCGACGAGCTTGCGACGGCCGATCACGTGCACGCTCTCATCATGCAGTTTCGGTTCAGCGGGCGCATCGACCGCGACAACAACGAAGTCGCCGAAGTGCGCGCCGTTCGCGACCGTATCCGTGAGGTCTGGAAGTTGACCCGCGACGATGCCGCCGTCGAAATCAACGCGATGCTCGCCGAAGCAAAGGCGCTGCCCTTCCTAGCGCGGCACGGCGACTTTGATTGGCACCTGCACGCCAACGACCCCGAAGCACCCCTCGCCGAGCGCATTCAGGCCGAAGTCGGCCTTGCGCTCGTCGACGTTGTGCGCTCCGACGCCATGTGGCGCTTACGACGCTGCCAAGCCCCCGATTGCGAAGGCCTCATGGCCGATCTGTCACGCAACGGCTCACGCCGGTTCTGCAGCATCCGTTGTGGAAACCGGATGAATCAAATCGCCTACCGCGAGCGGCAAGCCGCAGGCAACTAGCCGAGCGACGGAACCTGACTCGGCAGGGTGTGACCCCACTGCTGCTCAAGCAAGCGCTCAAGTGTCGCGCCAACTTCGTAGAGTCGAGCATCGCCGCGAGCCGGAGCCATGATCTGGAAACCGGTCGGCAGACCATCCTCAGGAGCGAGCCCCATCGGGAGCCCCATGCCTGGGATGCCGGCAAGGTTCGCCGGAATGGTCGTCACATCGTTGAGGTACATCGCCATCGGGTCTTCGAGCTTCTCACCGAGCTTGAACGCGGTGGTGGGCGCTGAGGGCGAGACGAGAACGTCAGCCTTCTCGAAGGCCGCAGCGAAGTCGCGCTGGATGAGTGTGCGAACCTTCTGTGCACTGCCGTAGTACGCGTCGTAGTAACCAGCGCTGAGGGCATAGGTACCGAGGATGATGCGGCGCTTGACCTCGGCGCCGAAACCGGCCTCGCGAGTTGCTGCCATCACGTCTTCGACGGTTCCGCCACCCTCGGGCGTGACGCGGAGGCCGAAGCGCACCGAGTCAAACTTAGCGAGGTTGCTCGACGCCTCGGCGGGGAGGATGAGGTAGTACGCCTCAACGGCGTACTCAAAGTGCGGAGCATCCACTTCAACGATCTCGGCACCGAAATCAGTGAGCAACTGCAGTGCTTCGTGGAAGCGCTGCGAGACGCCCGCTTGGAAGCCGGGGCTGTCGAGCTGCTTGATGACACCAACACGAACGCCCTTGAGGCTTTCGGCAGCAGCACCGGCACGAGCGGCAGCAGCAAACGACGGCCACTGCTCGTTGAGCGACGTGGAGTCGCGCGGGTCCCAGCCACCAATGACATCGTGAAGCAACGCCGAATCGAGAACGGTGCGCGAGACGGGGCCGACCTGGTCGAGCGACGAAGCCAACGCGATCGCGCCGTAGCGCGATACTCCGCCGTAGGTGGGCTTGACGCCAACAGAACCCGTCACGGATGCCGGCTGGCGGATCGATCCACCGGTGTCGGAACCGAGGGCAAGCGGAGCCTCAAACGCAGACACTGCCGCGGCCGAACCACCACCGGAACCACCAGGGATCCGGTCGAGATCCCACGGGTTATGAGTCGGACCATATGCCGAGTGCTCGGTTGACGACCCCATGGCGAACTCATCCATGTTGGTCTTGCCGAGCGGAATCAGGCCGGCCGCACGCAGCTTCGCAACGGGTGTTGCGTCGTAGGGCGGAACCCAGCCTTCGAGAATTTTGGACCCAGCAGTGGTGGGCATATCGATTGTGCACAGCACGTCTTTGACGGCAACGGGCACACCGGCGAGTTCGCCGAGCGACTCCCCTGCCGCGCGACGCTCGTCGATGCGCTTGGCATTGGCCAGAGCATCCGCCGACACATGCAGGAACGCGTGGACCTTGTCATCGACGGCAGCGATGCGGTCGAGATGCGCCTGGGTTGCTTCAACCGACGACACATCGCCCGAGCTCAGCTTGGTTGCCAAGTCGGATGCCGACATGCGGGTGAGGTCGTTCAGATCTGCCATTACTGCTCTTCTCCCAGAATCGCGCTAACCGCAAAACGTGAACCATCGTGCTCGGGTGCTCCGGCCAGGGCCTGCTCTGTGGTGAGCGTGACGCCGGGAACATCGGCACGGAAAACATTGCTCAGCGGAATCGGGTGGCTTGTTGCGGGAACATCGTCGGTAGCGACTTCGCTGACCTTGGCCACAGAATCGACAATTGCGCCGAGCTCGCCAGTGAGCTTCTCGATTTCGTCAGCGGTGAGGGCGATACGGGCGAGCGAGGCGAGGTGCGAAACAACCTCGCTGGTGATCGCACCAGGATTGGTGTCAGTCATGGAGCTCCGAAGATGGGAAACAGACAGGGAACCGTATAAGTGTATTCGGCTTAGCGCGAGGCGAGGAGCGACAGGGCTCTAATCAGCTCTGATCGTGAGCCGTTGAGCCGATTGCCCGCGCTACGCCGGAAGCGTCTTCGGGAATGACTAGGTCACCGCGACCGATACACATCAACGCAAAATTACGCATCGCTTCAGAGCCGGGAGTGAAGTACTCGTTGTGGCCAACAGAGCCAGCCAGTTCTTGCTTCTGCAGCACATCGAAGCCGCCACTCACGCCGAGTGACTGTGCACCGAATGACGCGGTGCCAGGATCGGCACCAAAATAAGAGCTATTAGGAATCGGGTCCCACGCGGCCTCGCCGACAAACACGTTGCCATCGCGCACATTCAAATCAGCGACGGACTCTGCGGGGCTTCCGGGCGAACCCACCATTGCTAAGGCATCAATATCGAAGTCATATTCCGACAACGCCATCATCGCCGCCGTCGTTCCATACGAGTGTGCGACTACCGAGATGTAAGGCTGATCGGCACCACGTTGCGCCTGCAGACCGAGAATGGCGTTCGCCAGAGTGTCACGCCCCTGTACGGCGTTATCGATCGCCCCCACATTGGTGAGGTTAGGGGTGTCGTAGCCAATCCACGCCACGGTGGCGACCGTTTCGTTGCTCGTGAAGACCGACTGAGAATCAAAGAGCTCAAGCCACGCCTGTTGCTCGGTGTACAGAGTGTTGGCGGCATCCGCCCAAAACGACATCTGCCCCTCAATGGTGAAGAACATGCCCGGCACCAAGAAACTCACGTAGTCGGCGTCGTTCAGGTCGCCAAGCACAATGGCAGCCCGACCCTGCCCCGTGACATCCAACGTGACCAGAGTGCGTTCGGGGTTAGAACTATCAAAGACCAGAGCCTCCGAGATGGAGGACAACATGCTGAGTTGTTGACGTGCGCTCTGCTGCACGGCACGACCGGCATCCGAATTCGCGACCGAATTGAGCTCGGCGATTGTCTCGTCAAGCACCGTGCGATTGCTGACATCGCGAATCGTGTACGGCACGCCCTCAAGGTTGCCGAGGAGTTGGGGGCTCGCTACTTCTAACGCTTCTTGGCGGTCAATCGCGAGGTCGCCCCACCAGAGAGCCACTTCTTGCGCGGGCGGCTGCGCTGAAAGGATCTGTTCCACGGCGCCCGGGCGGGCTGCAAGATACTCCGCAATGCCGCTAGTGGGAATGCTCGCGAGGGCTGTCAGAGTACGACCGCTGAACGTGGATGTTCCTACCGCCGAGCCGCTCAGCGCCCCAGTGGTGTCGACGACGGGACCCACAAAGGGGGCCGGTGCATCGCTGGTGACAATCGAGCTGAAGTGCACTTCGGGCACGCCAGAGACCTCGGTGGCGGGTAAGCCGACGACCGAGGTAGCTAGAACGAATGCAATTTCAATCAGCAACGACGGGTATTCCCCTCAGGAACATTGACCATGTGCCATCCCCGCACACGAACACGTTCAGGCAATCCTAAGGCAATCGCGCCCTGTTCGGGGGTAAACCAAAGGCATTACTGTCGTTTTGCATAGTTTTAAATAGCTTCAGGGCCACCTTTGAGCAGACGGGCGAATTGTGCAGCGTCAAGCACGGGGATACCCAACTGCTCCGCCTTGGTGAGTTTGGAACCGGCACCCGGCCCGGCGGCAACATAGTCAGTCTTTTTGCTCACGCTGGAGGCCGCTTTAGCGCCCGCCGCGATGATCGCCTCTTGTGCGCCTTCACGAGTGAATCCATCGAGGCTGCCCGTGGCAACGATGGTCAATCCGGCAAGAATCCCGTCGTTGGACTGAGCGGCGCCGGGGCCGGCATGACCGGGAGTTGACCACTGCACACCCGCATCTGTCCACCGCTGCACGATCTCTTGGTGCCAATCGACCTCGAACCAGTCCCCCACAGAATCAGCGATGATTCCGCCCACGCCATCCACGGCGGCAAGTTCTTCTCGCGTGGCCTCGCGGATGGCGGTGAGCGAGCCGAAATAGTCGGCGAGAGCACGCGCAGCGACCGGACCGACATGGCGGATGCTGAGGCTCACTAGGAGCCGCCAGAGGGGTTTGGTTTTCGCTTCCTGAAGATTGGCGATGAGTTTGATTGCGTTGCTCGACGGCACCCAATCGGGTGTTCCAGAAAATTCGGTCGCGTCGGCATCGAACTCGGGGTCAGCGTCTTTGCCCGTGAACTTGCGTGCACGCCGGAACGGAGTGACGAGTCGGTCGGAGCCGTCATCGTTGACGAGCACCTCCCCCGTCTCGGAGTCACGCACCGCAACGACAATCGGAAAGATATCTTCCACCGTGAGATCGAATAACCCCGCCTCGTTGATCAGCGGAGGAACCTCGGGTTCGCGGGGCTGGGTCAGGGCACGAGCAATTACTTCACCCAACACCTCGATATCGAGCCCGCCCCGACTGCCGGCGTGTTCGATACGACCTCGCACTTGAGCGGGGCAACTGCGGGCATTCGGGCACCGCAAGTCAATATCGCCCTCTTTCATCGCCCGCAACGGTGTAGCGCATTCTGGGCAATTCGCGGGCATGACAAAGGCGTACTCGCTGCCATCCCGCAGTTCTTCGACCGGGCCAAGAATCTCAGGGATCACATCGCCCGCCTTGCGCAGCACAACGGTGTCACCGATGAGGACACCCTTGCGCTTGACGACATCCTGATTGTGCAGTGTTGCCTGCCGCACGACAGACCCGGCAACGAGCGCCGGCTCCATGACCGCATACGGTGTTGCGCGACCGGTGCGCCCCACTCCCACCACGATGTCGAGCAGCTTCGTGTTCACTTGCTCGGGCGGATATTTGTAGGCGATCGCCCACCGCGGCGCACGAGAGGTAGCGCCGAGCTCGTCGTGAAGTGCAAGCTCGTCGACCTTGATCACAATGCCGTCGATCTCATGCTCAACGCTGTCCCGGTGTTCGCCGTAGTAGAGAATGAATTCTTCTACTTCGCCCGCCGTCGGCACTACTCGAAAATACTTGCTCGTCGGCAGGCCCCAACCGGAAAGAACACCGTAGATCTCGCTCTGGGTGCGAATGGGCTCGTGGCCCTCACGCTCACCATTCCACGCGCCGATGCCGTGCACGAGCATCCGCAACGACGACAATCGCCGACGCATGTGGGCAAGCTTCTCTTCAGATTTGCCCTCAGACTTTTGACGAAGCGACCCCGCCGCAGCGTTGCGGGGGTTCGCAAAAACCTTCTCACTGATGCGAGTCTGTTCGGCATTCAGCTCGCGGAACAGCTCGAGCGGAATGAACACCTCTCCACGCACTTCAACGATGGGCGGATGCCCGGTGCCTGCCAGCCGCTGCGGAATGCCTTCCACGCGCACAACGTTTTCGGTCACGTCTTCGCCCACGCGACCGTCGCCCCGGGTGGCGGCACTGACGAGCACACCATCGATGTAGCGCAAGTTGATCGCCAGCCCATCGATCTTGAGCTCGCACAAGAAGTCGACGTCGCGCGCAGAATCGCGCTGCACCTTCGCGGCCCATTCAGCGAACTCTTCGAGCGAGAAGACGTTGTCGAGACTCAGCATGCGTTCGGCGTGCTCAACGGGATCGAAGAGGGTGGCTGCCTTACCGCCAACGCGCAGGGTCGGGCTGTCTTGGCCCTGGAGTTCAGGATGCAGGGTCTCAAGTTTCTCGAGCCTCTGAATTAGACCGTCATACTCGGCGTCATCGACCAGCACTTCGTCGCGCACGTAGTACGCATCACGTAGTTCAAGGATGCGCGTGGTGAGGCTTTCTGCCTCGTGCCGCGCCTCGGCGAGCGACGGATCGGCTGTCTCAACGACCTGGCCGTCGGACGAGTGGGAGGAACCTGAGTTCTCGGTGCTAGTAGCCACGCCTCAAGTGTAAACAGCGGCACTGACTTCTGAGTGTGCAACCATGCCGACTCGGCAGGAGAGCCGACCGAGGGGCCAATCGAGGAGTTTTAGACCCCGACCGGAACCGCAGAAACGGTGCGTGCGATTGTGCACTGGCCAAGCACTCGCGTGCCAACGTAAAGAACCGCAGTCTGGCCGGGCGAGACACCAATGAGCGGCTCGTGGGGCCGCACAATGAGCTCGGGACCCTTCGCATCGCCGACGTTGTCGACGCCCTCGGTTGCCGGGGCAATCCGAGCGGTGGCCGGCATCGGGTCGGAGTGTGCGCGCACTTGAACATGGCACTCGAAGCTTGCACCGGGTTCGCTGATGAAACCCGAGGCGAGCGGGTCAAGCCCAGCCCACGAAAACTTGGTGCCGGCGACTTCGGAAAGAGCAAGAGCTTCGCGGGGCCCGACAACGACCTCGTTGGTCTTGGGACGGATCTCCAACACGAAACGGGGCTTGCCGTCATCCGTGGGATAACCGACGTTGAGGCCCTTGCGCTGGCCGATCGTGAACGCGACAGCACCCTCGTGCTTGCCGAGAACCTCGCCATTGCGGTCAAGAATTTCGCCCTGCTCTGCGCCAACCTTGTCGGCCAACCAGCCGCGAGTGTTGCCATCAGGGATAAAGCAAATGTCGTGAGAATCAGGCTTGTTCGCTACCGAGAAACCACGCTCTGCGGCCTCAGCACGAATCTCTGCCTTCGACGGCGTAGACCCGAGCGGGAACATGCTGTGCGCGAGCTGCTCGGTCGTGAGCACACCAAGAACGTAGGACTGGTCTTTCGCCCAGGCCGCAGCGCGGTGAAGCTCACGATTGCCGTTGTCATCTTCAACGATGTTGGCGTAATGGCCGGTAGCGACAGCGTCAAACCCTAGGGCGACAGCCTTCTCGAGGAGAGCCGCAAACTTGATGCGCTCGTTGCAGCGCATGCAGGGGTTCGGAGTGCGTCCGGCCGAATACTCGGCGATGAAGTCATCGACGACATCGAGCTTGAAGCGCTCGGAGAAGTCCCAGACGTAATACGGGATGCCAATCATGTTGGCCGCCCGCTGGGCATCCATAGAATCTTCAATCGTGCAGCAACCGCGAGCACCGGTGCGCAGGGTTCCTGGCTGCCGGCTCAGCGCCAAATGCACCCCAACAACCTCATGCCCTGCCTCGACTGCACGCGCGGCAGCAACCGCGGAGTCCACTCCGCCACTCATCGCCGCTAAAACCTTCATACATCAAGTGTACGAGACGAGTTGCTGGGCAAGTTCTTACTGCGGGATGTCGGTGAGCGTCTTTTCGACGCCAGCGAGGCGCTGTTCAATGGCATCCAGTCGCTGAATGAGCACCTGATTGGCTTCGAGCGTCTGCTCGGCGAGCGCCCGATAATCGCCGCCCGCTTGGGCATCCGAAACGTATTTGGCCGTCTCGGCCTTCTTGTTGACCGCGTTGGTGATCACGCCCGCGATGATTCCCGTGACGGCAATGATCGCGATCCAAAACCAGAGGCTATAGAAGATTTCCATTATGTTCCTTCGTGAGAGTTGCTGTTGTCGGACGGAGTTGCATCGTCGACGGCGATGTCGGGTGCCGCACTCGTCGCCGCAGTTTTCGCCACTGCCCTCGCGAGCAAAGCCGGCGCAACGGTGACGCGAAAGGGAACCACCTCGAAGAGCTTCAGCGCTTTGCCGTCGTCGCTCAGCTCGTGATGGCCGGCGACGAAGCCCGCTTCCTCAAGCTTGGCGAGGTGCATGTATAGCAAGGGGCGGGACATTCCGACGCGACGAGCGAGCTCGCTCACGTGCTTCTGGCCGCTCGATAGCTCGGCCAGAATGCGCATGCGTTGCGGATTAGCCACCGCGGCTAACCACGCTCCGAGCTCTTCAGAATTCACAAGAATCCTTTCACCTGTAATAAAAAACTTACACATAGGTGATCGCAAGGTCAAGGCTGACGGTGCGCGGCACCGCACGAGCAGAAAGTTGCCCTAACGACCGAGCACAGTCAGGCGGTCCGAATAGCCGGCATCTCGCGCCCGCTCCACCGCGTGCGGCAAGGCCGCAACGAACTGAGCAACCTCGTCAGCCGTCGTGGACTCTCCGAGCGAGATCCGCAAAGCACCGCGAGCAGTGGGCTCGTCGAGACCCATCGCGAGCAAAACATGACTCGCTTCTGGCACCCCCGCCTGACAAGCGGAACCCGTCGAAACACTGAAACCTGCGACATCCAATAGGAACAAGAGAGAGTCACCCTCGCAACCCGGGAACGTGAAGTGCGCATTGCCAGGGAGCCGATCGTGCGGATCGCCCCGCAGCACAGCCTCGGGCACTGCTGAGCGAACTCCGGCGATGAGAGAATCGCGCAGCGCCGTGAGCCGAGTTGCCTGCTCTGCCAGATCGGCTGTGGCCTCCCGCGCTGCTGCCGCAAAAGCAACCGCCCCCGGAGCATCCATCGTGCCGGAGCGTGCGCGCTGCTGACTTCCGCCATGAATGAGCGGAGTCACGGATGCCGAACGAGCGATCACGAGCGCACCGACGCCGACCGGTCCCCCGATTTTGTGTGCCGAAACGCTGAGCGCAGCAACACCAGCAGCATGAAAGTCGATCGGAACGTAACCGAGCGCGGATACCGCGTCAACGTGCACGGGAACACCATGGGCCTTCGCAAGCGCCGCAATTTCGGAAACCGGCTGGAGGGTACCGACTTCGTTGTTGGCCCAGAGCATCGAAATAAGAGCAACGTCGTCGGCGAGCGCCTCGCGCACATAGTCCACGTCGATGCGACCGACAGCGTCGACGGGAATCCAGTCGAGTACTGCGCCCTCGTGAGCGCTCATCCACTCCACAGCATCGATAGTGGCGTGATGTTCGGCCTGGGCAACCAAGATTCGGCGGCGTTGGACGCCACCAGAATTGCGGGCCCAGTACAGCCCCTTGATGCCGAGGTTAATTGCTTCTGTCCCGCCAGAAGTAAAGGTAATTTCAACCGAGTCTGCACTCACACTCGCGGCCACCGCCTCGCGCGCCTCTTCGAGCATACGTTTGGCCGCTTGCCCCTGGGAGTGAATTGACGAAGGGTTACCGACGACCGGCAATGCGTGCGCAAACGCCTGCACCACAGCCGGGCGCATGGGCGTTGTCGCCGCATGGTCAAGATAGATCGTCACCGTAACTCCGCTACTCCCCCACAGAATCCATCCGGATGTCTGTGTGTCATTACTCTAGATCGCATGCACTCTCGCTTCGACCTCGCTTCTACTCGCCCGAACGCAGGAGCCCGCTAATGGCGCTCGGCACTCCGGCAACCGTGGCGCTCGACGCGCTCGGCATCTCCTTCACCTCGCACCCCTATGCGCACGATGCGGGCACGACTGAATACGGTGCAGAAGCGGCCACAGTTCTCGGCGTCGACCCCGCGCAAGTGTTCAAGACATTAATGACGATGGTGGATGACGAGATGGTCGTAGCTGTAGTGCCTGTCTCCGGAAAATTGGACCTCAAAGAACTCGCCGCCGTTGTGGGCGGAAAGAAGGCCAGCATGGCTGATCCCACGGTCGCGCAACGCCGCACTGGTTACGTACTCGGAGGAATCAGTCCGCTTGGCCAGCGAATAACGCACCGCACGGTGATTGACGAAACCGTTGAACTCTTCGACACCGTTTTTGTCAGCGGCGGTACGCGCGGTTGTGACATTGAACTCGCGCCGAGTGACCTCATCCGCGCGGCTGCGGCAATTACCGCTCCCATCGCACGCGGCTAACACACAGCGTGCGGAGTTGACGCGCCGCGTGCGATTGTCGCGCCGCGTGCGCGATTAGCGTGTTTCGCGCAGCAACTGGGCGCCCGAACCGAATGCCACCCCGCCCTAGTAGAGCAGCAGTGTCAAACGGCGGCGCGCATCGGCCACACGAGGATCTTCAGCGCCCGCAATTTCGAAGTAGTCGAGCATTCGGGTGCGGATAGCGCCCTTGCCGTCGGCGTCGGCCGAAGGAAAGAGTTCGAGCAAACGATCGAAGGCATCACCGAGGTGTCCGCCAGAGACATCGAGGTCGGCAACCGCCAACTGAGCGTCAACGTTGAGGGGCTCTTGGGCTGCTGCGCTGCGCACAGAGTCAACCGTGTGCCCGTCGAGGCGCAACAACAATGACACCTGAGCAAGCCCAGCGACTGCTTGCTGATCGCGCGGGTTCTGAGTAATAGCTGACTGGTACGCGGCAATCGCTGCGGGATAGTCGCCAGCCGAAATGGCATCAAACGCTTCCTGATGAAGCGGCGGCAGCGGCTCTTCCACTGGTTCTTCTTCAGCTGCGTCAGACCCTTCGGGGGCCGGCAGCGTGCCGGTCACCTTGTTCTCGGCTGCCAGTTGCAACACCTGCTCGAGCACCTCTTTGAGATCGTTCTCGGGCATGATGCCGCTGAAGAGCTGCACAGGACGCCCACCGATAACCGCGGCTACCGTGGGAACCTCTTGCACCTGGAAAGCCTGCACCAGTTGCGGGTTGCTCGTGGCATCCACCACAACCAGGGCGAAACGGCCCTTGTACTGCGCGATCGTGGGCTCGAGAGCTGGCTCGATGCCCTGCCCATAGAACTCGACGATCACGGGAACCGTGTTCGACAGCTCAAGGACCTGCGTGAACGAAGCGTCGTTCGCGCTGGTGGCAAAACCACTGGGCTGTGGCGTTTCTCCCGCCGTCGTGGCGCCGGCACTCTCGCCTGCCGCAGGGGCGGGCGTGTTGTGCTGGCGAACGAGGGATGAGAGATCCACTGCGCCGCGAAGGCTAGCGGCATTCAGGGGGGCGTTAGTCATTTCAACTCCGATGCTGCAACAAGTCCTTGGGTGTAGCCAAGCAGGATAATTTTCTCATCGCTGCCCGCTGCTGGGACATAAAAGAGTAACTGATCCCCGTAGGTAGATTTGATTCCCTCTTCGGTAATCGAGATGCCGGAGAGAGCCTTCGTCTGACCGCTAAAGGTCACAGCAGAGCCCTCTTCCTTGGGCGCTGCGACCTTAGTCTCATAAAGATGCACGGCAACAATTGCACCCGCATCGATCGTCGCCATCGCGATCGGATCTGCCGAACCAAGCTCGTGACCATAGGTCAGAGTGGCTGTGCTGGAGAGGGCGGCCTTCTCCTTTTTCTTCACGGCAAGACCGACGCTCACACGAAGGCTGTCGCCCTCAGCTTCGAAGTCGAGATAGGAGTCGCTTTCGACATCCTGTTCAAGAATCTCTGCATAGTTGAGAGCAACCTCGGTGGGTGAGGAACGCAAAAGACCGCTATCGGCGGGTAGGCGCGAGGTACCCACGCTGGCAGCCGCGACATCCGGGAACACCACGGAGGGTTCAAGGTTCATGGCGTAGCTGACCTTGTAGTTGTCGCGAGGAGTTTCCTGTTCCAAGAACAATGCAATCGGAGCGACCGTTGAATCAGTCTCGTCGAGGATGATCGTGAAGACCGTGCGCGGCCAGGACTCAGTCTGTTGCGGCAACGTCAGCTGCACGGGGCCATCCGGAATCGCGGCCGGGAGGGCAATCGAATCGTCTGCCTTGCGCATCTTGTAGTTCGCAAGACGATATTCCAGCGCAGCTTCAGCGAAGCGTGTCTCGATGAGATCAGTGCCACGCTCTTCGTCGGCCTCTTGGGAGACCGCGCTGATCTGCGCAACGATCTTCTCAATCTGACGCACGGATACCGCGGGAGTTGCCGCGGTTCCTGCCGCAGAGGTGGAGGTCGCAGTAGGACTCGGGACGCTCTCATCAGCTGCGGAGTTCGGCGTGCTCGAGGTCGTGCATCCGCTCAACACGAGAACACTGACCAGAACGGTCGGCACTGCGAAGCGAACGCTCGTGCGCAAAGTGGTGCTTTCGCTCGCCTTGGAGCCACGCTTAGAAGGCTTATAGCGGGCCTTTTTAGGAACCTTGGGCATTTTTTGCGGCTTGCGACGAGGGCCGCCAGCACGACGCATGTGGTGCACAGCCCACATCAAGAAGATCAGGCCGAGCAGCAACACGGCAGCACCGCCGAGGATGAGCGGACCAGCCCAGGGGGTGGTGTTGTCGAGCGGCCACGAGATCGATACCGCGTTTGGTGCGGGCTCGATGCCATCAGCGGCCACGATGAATGACACATCGCTCGGAATCTTCACGGTGAGAGCGAGCTCATCCTCAGCCTCGTAGCTCTCGAGCCACAGGTCAGACGTGTAGGGGTCGGGAACCTCTTGTTCTGTGCCGCTGATGCTCTCAGTGGCGAGGTCTCCCGTTTCGGCGTCGAGAGTGACCATGTTGTAGCTGGCGTCACCGACCCACGCGAGCACGTCGGTCGTGCGACCGTAGGCAGCGACGACGCGACGATCGCCTTCGATGCGGATCGTCTGATTGCCCGAGTACGTATTGAACGCTTCACCGCTGATCACGGTGAGAGGCGCGGCGCCGCTGGTTTCTGCGGAAACCGAGACTTGATCTGGGGTCGCAAGAATAGTCTGCTGTGCAATGCCGTAGCCGATGAGTCCGGCTGCGAGCATAAAGCTAACTATGGCGAGAACGAATCTCACTATCTCTCCTTTCGTGTTGCCCAGGATTACTCGCCGTGCGAGGGCCCTAGCCACACTGGCTGAACCTCGGTCGGACTGGAGGTAAGGGCCCCATCCACGCGGGTAGGCAACAACAAAGACGTTCAAGAATAGCCGATCGTCTTCGTGCGAACTAGTTACTCTTCTGGGAAGTTTCTGGGAGATCAGTGAACGCCCCAGATTGGGGATGAGACCAGAATGACAGGAGGCCTCCTCACCCCACTAAACTCAGAGGGTTCATTCCGCTGACATCGAGGAGAAATCTTGGCCGCGAACGATACCGATTTCGGCACAGAGATGCGCGGTTACAAGAGGGACGACGTCGATAAACTGATCGGCGAGCTTCGTCGTGAGCTTGTAGCCGCCAAAGCAGACCGCACTTCCTCCACTAAAGAGGTAAAGCGACTCCTCGCCGTCAACGAGGATCTTCAGGCTGAGCTCGACGAATCGGGAAGCCCCACTTACAGCGGACTCGGCTCCAAGCTCGAAAGCATGCTGCGCGTTGCTGAAGAGCACTCCACTCAACTGATCAGCCAAGCTGACATCGACGCCGAGAAAATGCGCAAGGCCGTGCAGTCCGAAACCGCGGCGCTGCGTGCCGACACGGCCACTGAATCCGAACGCATCCTCAACGATGCAAACAGTGAAGCCGCCGCCCTCGCCAAATCCTCTCGTGCCGAAGCTGATGCTCTCATCGGTCGGGCGAAAGACGAAGCCTCTCAGCTCGTCGCCGACGCTGCCCGCGAAGCCGCCACTATTCGCGGTGCTGTGGCAACAGAGGCTGCGGATGCTCGCACTTCAGCCAAGCGTGAATCTGCAGCACTGCGTGCCGAAACCGAACGCGCCATGACGGAGCTGCGTGCCAGCACCGCAAGCGAAGTGGCTGAAGCCCGCGAAGCAGCAGAGTCCTTGGCTCGCGATGCTGAGCTCGGCCGCGCAACCTTCGAGGCCGAAAACACCAAGCAGCGAGAAGACCTCCACCGCGACATCGAACAAGCACGCACTGACCTTGCTCGCGAGATCGAGACGGCACGCGCCGAGCTCGAGGCCGAAACAGCCACAGCGCGCGAAACGCTCACCAACGAAACAAAGGCAGCTCACACCAAGCTCGCCAACGAAACAAAAGCGGCCCACACCACGCTCGCCAACGAAACAAAAGCGGCCAAGGCCAAGCATCAGGCTGAGCTCGATGCCGCCTACGCTGCACTCGAAGCGGAAGCAGAAGCAACACGCACTGCCGCCGCGACCGAAGCAGCGAACACGCTCGCTGAACTTGAAAAGACCGTTCTCGCGACGCAGTCATCCCTCGAAGCCGAACTCTCTGAGGCCCGCGAGCTGTGGGAACACGAAGAGCGCGAAGCCCGTCAGCAACTCGAGAGCGACGTCACCACAACTCGTGCGGCACTCGAAGACGAGGTGTCCACCACGAAGGCTGCTCTTGAACATGAGGTAACGAGCACCAAGGCAGCGCTCGAACAGGAAGTTTCCAGCACCAAGACGGCACTCGAACAAGAAGTGAAGGTGACCCAAGCCTCACTTGAACAAGAGGTTACGACCACTCGCTCCGAACTCGAAACAGAAGTTGCCACCGCAAAGGCTGCCCTCGACGACGAGGTCACCACGACGCGGGCTGAGCTTGATGCTCACGTCAAGACCACTCGAAAAGAGCTTGCCGCCGATGTCGCCACTCAGAAGAAGGCCCTCGACAAGGAAGTTTCTTCCACCACGAAGGCGCTGGCCAAGGAAGTCTCGACAACACGCGCGGCTTTGGAAAGCGATGTAGAAACCACGCAGGCCGGTCTCGAAGCCGAAATCACGAGCGCTCGCGCCGCCTTCGAACAGGAGAGCACCACCGCTCGCGCCGAGTTCGACGCCGAGACGAGCACTCGTCGCAACGAACTCGAAGCCGAAATCGCCTCGGCAACGGCAGGCCTCGAAGAAGAAATGGCACGCCGCCACGCAGAGCTGGATGCTGAAATCGACAGCAAGCGCACCGAACTCGAAAGCTACGCATCAGAGACACGGTCCACGCTTGCTCACGATGTCGAGAAGCAGACCACTGACCTTGAGCGCGACATCGCACGCCAGCGTGCAGAACTAGCCAACGAGGTTGAGTCGACACGGGCCACCATCAAGCATCAGCTTGAGGAGACCCGCACCACGATCGAGCGCGAGGCCGAAGCAGCCCGCATCTCACTTGAGCAGGAAATTGCGGCACGCCGCGATGACGCCGAAAAGGAATTCCTGGCGCAGCACAAAGAGGCAACAGCTCAAACGCAGAACTACCTCGAGGAAGCCCAAGCCCAACTGGCCGAAGCTGTGCGTGAGGCTAACGCCAAACGTAACGAAGCAGAGGAGCTCACCAAGAGCTCGCAAGCCGAAGCCAAAACGTTGCTCGCCGACGCCTCTGGTCGGGCTACCGACGAAGTTGCGGATGCCGAACAGCGCGCCAAGGCGATGCTCGACGACGCCGAGAAGCGCTCCCACGATCTCGTCAGCGAGGCCGAAGACCGCCTCGCCAAGATCAAGGCGGAGCGCGAAACAGTTGCCGGATACTTCGAAAACCTTCGCGGAGTTCTGAACCAAGCCGAGGAAGTTAGCTAGCAACAGCCCGCACGGCACCTAGAATTGCGCTCAGCCCGACACAGTTGCGTTAGGCCGAACGGAGCCATGCAATGAAGATCCTCAATCCATTCCGCCTCGGACTACTCGGCGGTCTAGGGGTTCTTGTCGCGGTTGGAATCGGCCAGACGGTGATTTCGCTCGCGACGATCCTGACGTACGTGGGGGCAGCGCTCTTCCTCGCGCTCGGCCTCGACCCTGTCGTCACGTGGCTCGAGACGAAGAAGTTCCCGCGATGGACCGCGATTCTTACCGTGCTGGCTGGCGTGCTTGGGGTTTTCACCGGGCTCATTTTTGCGATCGTTCCCGTAATCGCCGAGCAGGTCAGAAATGCGTCCGAAGCCATTCCGCGACTTGTCACAGCCTTCTTCGATGGAACCGTTCGCGAGAGCGTCGAGACAGCGTTCCCGTGGCTCAACGTGCAAGATCTGCTCGACGGCTTCAACGTCTGGATCGCCGACCTCGACTTCACCACGATCGGTGGCGGAGTGTTCGCCGTCGGCATCGGCATCGCCACCGGAATTACCGGCGCCATCATCGTGCTTATCCTCACGATTTACTTCGTATCGTCGCTCAACAACATCAAAGGTGGCCTGTACCAACTCGTGCCTGCGACCAAGCGCGCGAAGTTCATCGACCTCGCCGAACAAGTCAGCGCTGCAGTTGGTCGCTACGTCATCGGTCAGGGCTCACTCGCGCTCGTCAACGGTGTGCTGTCGTTCCTGGTCCTGACTCTGATCTTCCCGGCATTCGGGCTCCCCGTGAAGTACTCAGCACTGCTGGCCTTCATCGCCTTCGTCGGGTCACTCATCCCACTCGTTGGAACTCTCAGCGGCTCCATTGTCATCACGCTGCTCGTGCTGCTGTTCAACGGCCCGCCCAGCGTGATCGCCGTTGGAATCTACTACCTGATCTACATGCAGGTCGAGGCTTACCTGCTCAACCCACGCATCATGAACAAAGCCGTCAAGATTCCCGGCGCGCTCGTGGTGATTGCCGCCCTCGCGGGGGGAACGTTACTGGGCATCCTGGGCGCGCTTATCGCAATCCCCGTTGCCGCAGCGATCCTGCTGATTGTTCAGCAAGTTGTCGTGCCGCGCCAAGCAGACCTCTAACGACGAGGCGTCACAGGGCCGGTGTGGCCTCGGGCGGCCACGTGCGCGGCAACGGCAGCACCACAGGGTTGAGCCGTGCTACGACCTCGGTGAGCACGCGATAGGTTTGCGTCTCCCCCACCCACAGGTGCTTGCCACCCTCGACGGCGACGAATTCCAGTTCAGGCACCGAGGCAAAGCGCTGCGCGGCTTCTTCAGGCCGTAAGTAGTCATCGAGCTCGGGAATCACCGCAACCAAGCGACGCTCATTTGCTGCCCACGCGGCTACGTCATCCGCAGTCGCACGATGCAGCGGCGGCGAAAGCAAAATTGCGCCCGTGATCGGATGCTGCAAGCCGTACTTGAGTGTGACCTCTGTGCCAAATGACCACCCAAGCAACCACACGTTGGGAAGCCCGCGTTCACGCACGAAGTCCATTGCCGCTGCAAGGTCGTGCGCTTCAAGCTCGCCCTCACCGAACGAGCCCTCTGATGTTCCGCGGGGAGAGGTAACCCCACGGAAGTTGAAGCGCAGCACAGCGATGTCGGCGAGTGCCGGCAGTCGAGCGGCAGCTTTGCGGATGATGTGCGAGTCCATAAACCCGCCAGCCGTCGGCAAGGGGTGAAGTGTGACGAGCGTCGCTGCGATGTGGCCGGACTCCGGAAGCGACAACTCCCCCACCAGGGTGAAGCCGTCGTCGGTGTGCAGCTCGATATTCTCGCGCACCGCCGGGAGCTCGGTAGCACCCCGAATGGGTTCGCTTGCGGGAGTGTCGTTCACAGCAGTTTCGTTCACAGGGTACGGCTCACAATCTGATCTTCCAGCAGTGCTGATGCCAGTGGCGGCGGGCGGCGAGGTCGTCTGCGGACCCCATGATGCCGTCAGCACGCCACGTAACGGTGTGCGCAGTGCCCGAAGTGATCGTTTGCGAGCATCCGGGGCACGTGTAGTTCTTTACGGCGTTAGCGGGCGAGACAGGCTGAACGTTCCATTCGCCGTCACGCTTCATTTCGGTGCGCCGCGAGCCAAACAGTGCCTGCCGGAGGTCACCGTTGTCGTCGTCGTCGGGACGACGCCGCCCGCGGGGGCGATTAGAACGAGGCATAGCTCAAGCTTATGCGGTGACGCGAGACGGTCTAGTACCAGCCGTTGGACTCTGAATAAGCCCACGCGCCACACGGAGTTCCGTAACGGCCCTCGATGTAGCTCAAGCCCCACGCAATCTGAGTTGCGGGGTTAGTAGCCCAGTCCGCACCCGCAGTAGCCATCTTGCTGCCGGGAAGCGCCTGCGGGATGCCGTAGGCACCACTCGACGCGTTCTGGGCATAAACGTTCCACCCAGATTCGCGGTTCCACAGGCTGACGAGGCAGTTGTACTCACTCGTGCCTAGGCCTCGGGCAGTGAGCATAGACAGAGCAATCGCTTGGGCAGTGCCCGGGTCAGGAGTGCCAACAGCCGGCGCTTCAGGCGCGGCGACAACAACAGGTTCTACGACAATCTCTTTGATAGTGAGTTTGTCGCGCGAAACTTCGTTCACAAAGCCTTCGGCAACAGTGATCGATTGCACTTCTGCGCGCTGCACGGTGCTCAACGGCGCCGGAGCGGCCGAAACAGTACTCGCCGGCGTCGGAGCAGCCATCATCAACGTCGCAATGAATCCCAAGCTCACTGTCGAAGCGAAAGCAGGCAAGCTCCACGAGACGCGTTTGTGCCGCCCAGAAAGATCCGCGCTCTGACTCTTGGCCTGAGCGCGGAGGATTGCCGCATGAGATTTAATAAACAAAGTACGACGATGCTAACGGACAGACCTGAAAAAACAGAGGGAATTAGCGAACGGCGAGCATGACGTCGATGACAGAGTCGATGAGGTAATCGACCTGCGCTTCGCGATAGCCACCCTTGGCGCTGCGGAAAGCCGCCGTGCGCACGCGATCGATCGTGAGCGGGGCACCGTGCTGGAAGTAGTCGGAAAGCTCCTGAGCAAACGCATCAACGTCTTTGATCGAGTATCCGATGGTGAAAGAACTTGTGCGCGCGAATTTCTTGCCATCGCGTCGTGCCAGACGGTTGAGAATTTCTTGCGCTTCGGAGCGAGCGTTGGCGTACCAGGCAGTCTCCCCCAGTTCCGCAATCGCACGATCACGCTCGCGAGCGGCGAATGCGTCTTCAAGGCGCTCCAACGCGGAGTCGACGTGTACCGGCGAATATCCACCCTTCTGCATGGCAAAAGCCAGCTTGCGGATGGTGCGAGACGACACGACTGACGAGTCGCCGCGATCGGCGGTGTAGGCACGACGCGCCTCCTCGAGGAAGTCCTCGACCTGGTCGACGTTGTACCCGAGCTTTGACTTTCGGCTACGAGGAAATGTGGTGCTCACGGTTCTATTGTGCCTTACGAGAAGATAAGAAAGAGTGCATAGCCCGCTGCGGCTGACAAAAGCGACGAATCTACGCGATCCAAGAAGCCGCCGTGGCCCGGAAGCCACGTACTAATGTCTTTGATCCCGAGGTCTCGTTTGATAAGTGACTCCGCTAGATCTCCCATGGTTGCGGTGCCCAAAATGACGAGGCCAAAGATGAGTCCAACCCACCAAGGCTGATCGATCATGAAGAGGGCAAGCAGAATGCCTGCAGTGATCGCCGCAAGCGCTGCTCCCGCAAACCCTTCCCAGGTTTTGCCGGGGCTGATGGTGGGAGCCATCTTATGTTTGCCAAACGAAAGCCCGCTCGCATACGCCCCGATGTCACTGACAACGACAACGATCAACATTGCAAGCGTCCACCACTGACCGCCGTCTTGAGCAGTGAGCAGCACCGTGAAGCTTGCCAAGAAAGCAACATATAGCATCACGAAGACGCCGGCGCCGAGGTCGCGCATGATCGACCGCACCGAGCCACGGTGACTCGGCATCACGACTACTTCAACGAGTCGCCACAGCCACACGAACACAATGCCACCGAGCGTGACAAACCACTGGCCTTCAGCCTGCCAATAGAACGACGCCGGAACAACCGCGACTGCCGCGATGACAGCTGCCACTCGCGGAATCTTGAGGCCTGCAAAACGAAGCGCACTGGCGAGCTCGAATGCTGTGAAGGCAACCAGCACGCCGGCAAAGAGCATGTACAGCTCTTTGACAAAGATCAAGCTGAACAACAACGCAAGACCCAGCCCCAGCCCCACGGTGAGAGCCATCGCCAAAGGACGCCCTGTGCGGGCGTTAATCTTGTCGTTTGTAGCTCGAACGTGAGCTTCGAATTCGGAGACCATTAGACCTCGAGCAGTTCAGCTTCTTTGCGCTTGAGAGCGTCGTCGATTGTGTCGACGTGAGCCTTCGTGCTCGCTTCTAGTTCTTTCTCGGCGCGCGCAACCTCGTCTTCGCCGACCTCGGTGAGTGCCTCAAGGTCGTCTTTCGCCTTACGGCGCACGTTGCGAAGCGAGACACGAGCCTGCTCAGCCTTGTCGCGAACTACCTTGACGAACTCTTTACGGCGGTCTTCCGTCAGTTCCGGCAGAGTGGCGCGGATGACATTGCCATCGTTTCCGACGCTTGCACCGAGGTGGTGAGCGCCTGCGATTGCCTTCTCAATGTCTTTGAGCGCGGACTTGTCGAACGGGGTGATCAGGAGAGTACGAGCCTCTTGGTTCACCATGGACGCAAGCTGCTGCAACGGTGTGGGGGTTCCGTAGTAGTCCACGAGGACCTTCTGGAACAACGCCGGATTAGCGCGGCCGGTACGAACCGTGCCGAAGTCATCTTTGGCAGCTTCTACTGCCTTGTTCATCTTTTCGCTAGCCTCGGCTAGAACATCACTGATCACGGGGCACTCCTCTGGGTCTCATCCAAGTTTAGCGTGCAGAGGCGTGAACAACTGCGGTGCGGCACTCGGAAATCGTTTAGCTTGGGTGGTGTTGGGGGCGCTGAGCGCTATCCGTGCACGCGAGTGCCGATTTGCTCTCCCACAATGGCGCGCGTGAGGTTGCCGGCAGGCTCCATGCCGAATACGAGCATAGGCATCGCATTGTCCATGCACAGGCTGAAGGCGGTCGAGTCGACAACCTTGAGGCCCTGCACGAGAGCGTCCTGGAAGCTGATTGATTCAAGCTTGCGGGCATCCGGGTTGCTACGGGGGTCAGAATCGTAGACGCCGTCGACACCGTTCTTAGCAACGAGCACTTCTTCAGCACCAATCTCGAGAGCGCGTTGAGCGGCGACAGTATCGGTGGAGAAGTACGGCAAGCCTGCACCGGCACCGAAAATGACGACGCGGCCCTTCTCAAGGTGGCGTTCGGCGCGCAACGGAATGTACGGTTCGGCGACCTGAGTCATCGCGATGGCCGACTGAACGCGGGTAGCGGTACCCGCTTGCTCGAGGAAGTCTTGGAGGGCGAGGGCGTTCATAACGGTGCCCAACATGCCCATGTAGTCAGCGCGACCGCGGTCCATTCCTCGCTGGCTGAGCTCCGCACCACGGAAGAAGTTGCCACCACCGACGACGATGGCGATCTCTACGTCAGCGGCAGCCGCAGCAATCTCTTTGGCCAGGGCCGAGACAACGTCGGGGTTAACACCCAACTGTCCGCCACCGAATGCTTCTCCCGACAGTTTTAGCAGCACTCGGCGTTTGCGTTGAATTGTCATCGTCTTCTTTCCCTAGCGGTTCTCTATTACAGGGTATTGCGTTGCGGAGAGTTCAGCACGGGCGCACAGCACATTCGCCGCAAACACCGTGATGGGCCGCCTGATCCTCGGCGGCACACAACAAAGGCCCGAGGCAATAGAGCCTCGGGCCTTCATCGATATGCGTGTTAGGCGCCTACCTTGAAGCGTGCAAAACCAGTGATGGTGATGCCCGCGTCAGCGGCAACCTTGGCGACCGAAACCTTGTTGTCGCGAGCGTAGTCCTGGTCAAGCAGGGCAACCTGCTTGAAGAACGCACCGAGACGACCTTCAACGATCTTGGGGAGAGCAGCGTCAGGCTTGCCCTCTCCGCGGCTGATTTCTTCAACGATACGACGCTCGTTCTCGACATCATCTGCCGGAACGTCTTCACGCGAAAGGTAGGTCGGAGCAGCGAACGAGATGTGCTGCGCGATTCCGCGAGCGGTCTCTGCATCGTCACCCGTGTATGCGACAACAACGCCGACCTGCGGAGGCAAGTCCTTGTTGGTGCGGTGCATGTAGACCTCGAACGAGTCACCCTCGACCTTGGTCAGGCGACGCAGTTCGAACTTCTCACCGAGAATCGCAGCCTCATCGTTGATGAGCTGTTCGACAGTCGACGACCCAGCGGGGGCCGCGAGGCCCTCTTCTACGGTCGACGCGCCGGACTCAGCAACTGCAGTAGCAACGGCCTCGCCGAGAGCAACGAACTTGTCACCCTTGGCAACGAAGTCGGTCTCGCAGGCGAGCTCGATGATGGTGGTTGATCCGCCAGCGGCTTTCGCGGCGATGAGGCCTTCGCTGGTGGAACGGTCAGAACGCTTTGCGTTGCTCTTGGCACCGCGCAGACGCAGGAGTTCGGTGGCCTTTTCGAGGTCACCGCCTGCCTCAACGAGAGCGTTCTTGGTTTCAACCATGCCGGTGCCGAGGCGCTCGCGCAGGGTCTTGAGGTCTTCGAGGCTGAAGTCTGCCATTGTTCGAATCCTTACTTCTTGTCGTCAGCTGCGTCTGCAGCCTTCGCGGGGGTCTTCTTTGCTGCGGGCTTAGCGGCGGCCTTTTCAGCCTTTTCCTCTGCCTTGGCGGGCTCTTCGGCCTTAGCTTCTTCAGCCTTGGGCTCTTCAGCCTTAGCTTCCTCAGCCTTGGCTTCTTCGGCCTTGGGCTCTTCGGTCTTTGCTGCAGCGGCATCCGCGTCAGCCTGACCAAGAAGCTCAGCTTCCCAAGCAGCCATGGGCTCTACTTCTTTGCCCTCTTCTGGCTTCTGGTGACGCTGGATGAGGCCCTCAGCAGCAGCGTCAGCAACGATGCGCGTGAGCAGACCAACCGAGCGGATGGCGTCGTCGTTACCCGGGATCGGGTACGCAACGTCGTCGGGGTCGCAGTTGGTGTCGAGGATGGCGATAACGGGGATACCAAGCTTGTGAGCCTCGTCAATAGCGAGGTGCTCCTTCTTGGTGTCAACGATCCAGATCGCCGAAGGGGTCTTCGTGAGGTTACGGATACCACCGAGGCTCTTCTGCAGTTTCACAAGCTCGCGCTTCTGAATGAGCAGTTCCTTCTTGGTGAAACCACGAGTGGTGTCGTCGAAGTCGACCTCTTCAAGTTCCTTCATGCGTGCAAGACGCTTGGAAACCGTCTGGAAGTTGGTGAGGAGTCCACCGAGCCAGCGCTGGTTGACGTAAGGCTGGCCTACGCGCAGTGCCTGCTCAGCGATGGTTCCCTGTGCCTGCTTCTTGGTACCGACGAAGAGGATGGTTCCGCCGTGGGCGACCGTCTCCTTGACGTAGTCATAAACAGCGTCGATGTGACCCAGCGACTGCTGAAGGTCAATGATGTGGCTGCCCGAGCGCTCGGTCAGAATAAAGCGCTTCATTTTCGGGTTCCAACGACGAGTCTGGTGTCCGAAGTGTACGCCGCTGTCGAGCAGCTGGCGGATGGTTACGACGGCCATGGCCGTTCTCCTTTTCTGGCTCACTGGCGCGCGTGGCGGCAATGGCCTTCTCAGTTAATATTCGCGACCGGTTGGCGCGAATCCTAGTGCCCGGGCATACCTCCGCCCCCAGCGCAATGGTGCACGAGAGGGGACTGAGTGGAGATAGCGGCCGTGTGCTGCGGTAGTTGTACTGCAGCGGGGCACGCGTAGTCACCGCGAATACACGCGGTGCTGCCAAAATCATACCATCGCTCCCCCACAACAGCATCACCGCGGAGAGGTTTCCCCGGATGTGCGTTTCGACCTCCATCGGGAGTGCCGAAACAGCACGCTGAATGGATGTTTCGAACCCCTTCAGCAGTGATTCTTGCGTTTCTCGTGGTGGCCGCTGCCGGCGCGAGTGCGAACGCCACCACGCCCACCGACTGGGACTGGCCCGTGGAGGCACCGCATCCGATCATCCGCCCCTATATCGCCCCTGACACGGCGTATTCGGCGGGACATCGTGGAATCGACATTGGCGCTGGCACCACGACTGAAGTGCGAGCTCCCTCCGCGGGCGTCGTGCACTTCGCCGGAGTCGTTGTAGATCGCCCGGTGCTGTCATTGCGGCACTCTGGCGGGCTCATCACGAGCTACGAGCCTGTGACCACCACGCTCTCGCGCGGCGATCCCGTGCAGCAAGGAGACGTGATTGGCGAGCTGCAGCCCGGACACTGCTCGGTCACGTGCATCCACTTTGGCGTGCGCCTCGATGGCGAATACGTGTCGCCGCTGAATTACCTCGGCGCAATCCCTCGCGCGATACTGCTGCCGACACGAAAGCCCTAGTCGAGCCCGAGCGCATAGCGCCTGCAGGCTCGACTAGGGCGAGCATCCGAGTTGTGCGTTGACTAAGCGTCGATGCTGTGTTTCGGCGAGTGGCCACCCTCGGCGTGCTTCGGAGCGTGATCTTCGGTGTGAGACGGAGCGTGTTCGCGAACGTGCTCTGCTGCGGCACGCTTCGGGGTGCGCACTTCTGCACCGACCGAGATCACGCGGCCCGGCCACCAGAACTTCTCACCAAGCATGAATGCAAGCGACGGCACGATCACCGTGCGAACAAGGAGAGTGTCGAGCAGCACACCAATGCAGACGATGATTCCAATCTGCGTGAGCGTGATGAGCGGCAGAACACCCAACACAGCGAACACCGCGGCGAGCAAAATACCCGCGCTCGTGATGACGCCACCGGTCGAGGAGAGCGCGCGAATCATTCCCTGGCGTGTGCCGTACTCAACCGCTTCTTCTCGAGCCCGTGTGACCAAGAAGATGTTGTAATCCACACCTAGGGCCACGAGGAAGAGGAAGCTAAACAGCACCACATTGGTATCGATCGCCGGGAATCCGAAGACCGACTGGAACAGCAACCAGCTCGCACCGAGGCTTGCAAAGAAGGAGGCAAGCACCGTGAGCAGCAACAGGATGGGCGCCACGAGCGAACGCAAGAGCAGTACCAGCACGATGAAGACCAGACCCAAGATAAGCGGGATCACCAGATCTTGGTCATGCTGCTGGGCACGCTGCACGTCGAGAGCCTGCGCATCCAACCCGCCGACGAGCGCATCAGCACCATCGATCGTGGAGAGTTCAGCGCGGAGAGCCTCAATAGCGGCGAACGAGCCCTCAGTTTCGGCCGCGTCATCCAACACCACGCTGATCTGCGTGATGGTGTCGGTGCTTTCACCGATCCGTACAGCGTCGACGCCGTCAACACCCTCTGCAGCCTGGGCCGCTTCCTCGGTGTAGTCAGAATTCACGATGACGGATGCCGGCGAACCACTACCAGCGGGGAAGGCATCAGCAATGAGTTCCTGACCTTGAACCGCTTCGGGAACCTGCGTAAAGCTCTCGGTCTGCGACAGCCCAATCTTGATCTGCGGCACACCCAAGGAAAGGGCGCCCAGTACGACTGCTCCCAAGATGGCGACGGCAACAGGCTTCTTGGAGACGAGAACGCCCAGCTTGTGCCAGACACCGCGCTCGGCGCTGCCTTCCGTGCCGAACTTGGGGATGTACGGCCAGAAGAGACCACGACCGAACAAGACGAGAGCGGCCGGCAAGACAACGAGCGCGAAGATCATGGCAATAACGACACCCGTCGCACACGCGATGCCGAGCGCACGGTTGCCCTGCAGCTCCGCGAATACGAGAGTGAGGAGGGCGAGCACCACTGTGCTGCCACTGGCGATGATGGCGGGGCCAGCTCCGCGCAGTGCCCGCGACATCGCCTCGCGACGGTCTTCTTCCAAGCGCAATTCATCGCGGTATCGAGCGATCAAGAGCAGCGCGTAGTTGGTGCCGGCACCGAAGACCAGTACCGAGAGAATTCCAGTGACCGAGGCATCCAGCTGGATGCCGGCGAGCGTGGCCACCCGGGCCGCGACGATTCCGGCAAGACCGTCAGCGGTACCAACAACGATGAGCGGCACCAGCCACAACCAGGGGCTGCGGTACGTCACGAGCAGGAGCACCGCGACAACAATCACGGTGGTGATGAGAAGGGTGAAGTCTGCGCCTTCAAAGACGGCGGCGATGTCGACTGCGAATCCTTCTGGACCACTCAGGAGAGCGGAAAGCCCGCTCGGAAGGTCAGCGTTGGCTTCGGTGCGAATCTCGTCTGCCCGCTCGGCTTGTTCGCCGGCCTCGGAGAGTGTGTCGAGCGGAACGGTGACGAGCGCTGTGGTGCCGTCGTCGGAGAACGAGGCTGGCGGAACGAATCCTTCAGCAGAGAGGTCGCTGAGCGACGCTGTCGCTGACGTGATCGCCGCGATGTCGTCGTCGGTGAGGTCGGCACCGTCACGGGTGTAGACGAGCAGCGCCACGGTGGAATCCGCGCCGGGCAGATCCCCTGCCGCTGCCGCAGCCTGGGCAGATTCGGCAGAATCCGGAAGGCCGATGCCGGGAAGCGCGCCCTCCTCGTTGCCCGAACCCGCGGCGAAGATCGCTCCGGCCGCAAGAAAAGCGGCAACCAATACGATCCACGAAGTGCGGCGGGCGGTGATGAACGTCCTGAGGCGAGACATCGCTCTCCTTCTGAAGAAAAGTACTTCGATTAACTAGATATTAGACAAGTTAGAAACCTACCGGTAAAGTAAAGACCATGCAACCCACCGAGCCCCCCATGGAGCGACCTCAAGCGCGGCGCCCCACCCAGCTGTTGCGCGACATCCTCGATACGAGTGAAGAGTTCGAACAACACGTGGGCCGCACACTCTCGGTGAACGCCACCGACCTTGAAGCGATGGAACACCTGATCATGAGCGGCCCCCTGCCACCCACCGAACTATCTCGGCGCCTCAACATCTCAACCCCCGCCGTCACCGCCGTCATCGACCGTCTTATCGGAGTCGGTCATGTCACGCGCGCCCAGCATCCGACCGATCGCCGCAGCATCGTTGTGGTCCCCAACCCGCGCTCCGTGGAAACCGCGATGGCAACCCTCATGCCGATGATCATGGGCATCGATAGTGTTCTCGACAATTTCGATGACGACGAGAAAGACGTCATTGAGCGCTACCTCGACCAGGTCGTCGCCATCTATCGCGCACAGTTGCCCGAGCCCGCCGACGTTCCCGCCCCCAAGCCAGCCGTTGCACCACCCAAGATCGACCTGCCCGGCCCCCGTCGCACCTCGTGGAAGCCAGAGACTCACATCAGCAACGGGCCGCTTCTTCCCTAACGAGCAGCGCACACCGCGCGGATGATCGCTGCCCGCTGGTGATGGTTAAGCGCGCGTGTTGGCTAAGCGCGCGGATGCGCCGTGCGATAGCTTTCGCGCAACCGCTCAGTCGACACGTGCGTGTAGAGCTGGGTAGTGCCGAGGCTCGCATGCCCCAAAAGTTCTTGAACAGCGCGCAAATCAGCGCCGCCATCCAACAAGTGGGTTGCGGCCGTATGTCTCAGCGTGTGCGGACCGGACCCACCCGAACCAGGAACGTCCGCCAACAAATGCGCGATCACTTCATACACCGTGCGCGCACTGACCCGCTTGCCGCGGGCACCCACGAATAGCGGTGCAGCTCCCCCGTTTTCAGCGGTGAGCTGAGGTCGCCCGCGCTTGAGATAGTCAGCGATCGCGTGCTGAGCTGGGATGCCGAAAGGCACCACCCGCTCCTTCGAGCCCTTACCCATGACGCGCACCGTTAGTCGGGAATCATCCACGTCATTCGCACTGAGCCCGACAAGCTCGCTCACCCGCAACGCAGACGCGTAGAGGAGCTCGACAATGGCCCAGTCCCGCAACGCGACGGGATCCGCCGTGGATGCCCGCGCCTCAACGCTCTGCAACATCTCGGACATCTGGTCGCGATTGAGAACCCGGGGCAAGTGCCGCTCGGCCTTGGGAGCCTTGAGGCGAGCCGCGACATCCACTTCGATGAGACTATTCTGAGCCAACCACGCGCTGAAGGCTCGCGAAGCAGCAGCCCGACGCGCCAATGTGGCTTTCGCGAGCCCCTCTTGGGATGACTGCCACAACCACTCTCGCAAGAGCTCGAGATCGAGGTCAGCGGGCTCTACCGCCAGACGTTCGGCAGCGAATGTGACGAGGTTGGTGAGATCAGAGCGATACGACCGAACCGTGTGCACGCTGAAGCCGCGGTCTGCCGAGAGGTACTCGACGAACTCATCAACACGGCGCGGCAGGCTCACTCCTCTATCGTGCTGCATGCTACGAACAATATGCCTCGGCACGATAGCGTTTCGGGATGACCACTCAGGCCCCACAACCCCACGCTGGCACTGCGCTCGTCACCGGAGCGACCTCCGGCCTCGGGGCAGAGTTTGCCCACCAACTAGCTGCAGCCGGGTACAACATTGTCTTAGTTGCTCGCGATCGATCCAGGCTCGACTCTGTCGCGACCGAGTTGCACTCGCGCTACGGCGTCAGGACCGAAGTGCTCAGAGCCGACCTCACTAACGTCGACGAACGTGCCCTCGTGGAACAGCGACTGCAATCGTCGGATGCTCCCATCAGCTACCTGGTGAACAACGCCGGCTATGGCCTGCCGCAAGAGTTCGAAACGAACTCCATCGATGATGAGGCGCGCATGCTGGAGATTCTCGCGACCGTCCCGCTGCGCCTCAGCCATGCCGTGCTCAGTGGAATGCTGAGTCGCGGTAGCGGCACCGTGCTCACCGTCGCGAGCATTGCCGGCGGAGCACCGCTCGGTCTCTATAGCGCCGCCAAATCGTGGCCGCTGAGCTTCAGCCGCTGGGCAAATGCCCACTACCGCCACCGTGGGGTGACATTCAGCGCAGTCGCGCCCGGATTCGTGCGCACCGAATTCCACGCTCGCCTTGGCATTGAGCGCGCCGACATGGCGCCGCGATGGATGTGGCTTGATGCTGGATTCGTAGTTCGTTCCGCCCTGCGTGCAGCAGCACGCGGTCGCGCCGTGTCGGTGCCGAGCGTGCGCTACACACTGGTCTGGGGCCTCATGAAAGTGGCCCAACCAGTGATCATGGTGTTTGTGGCGCGAGCAAGCCGCGCTGGCGACAACAGCACCCTCGGGCGCTAGCGGATTCTAAAACCGCGCGCTTCGACCTCGTCTTTAAGATGATCGCGCATGGCAACTGAAGGCCCGGTGACACCCTCGGGCTTGCTCGTGCGGCGGGCAGTGTGCTCAGCCCAGCCGTATTCCGCATCCGGAATCTGCACGCCCCCACTCGCGACTTGACGCCCGGCATAGAGGCCATTGGCAATCATGACGTCGTCATAGTCGCTGACGTGCTTCTCGACTTCGGCACCCGAATACTGCTCACGGTGCACGACAGCGTCACTCGACAACCGGGGCTTGCTCCCCCGACGCACACCCGCGCGCGGATAGCCGAGCGTGAGACCGGCAACAGCAAAGACTCCCTGCGGCAGGCCCAGTTCTTCGGCAATGGCCGTGGGGTTGTTGCGCACAGAACCAATCGGCACAGCCCCCAGGCCGAGCGACTCGGCCGCCACCAGTGCGTTCTCTAACGCGAGAGTGGCATCGATGGATGCCGTCAAGAACATCTCGAGGTTGTCGGCGTCAAAGCTGTGCCCCTGACGCTCGGCGAGGTAATGGAAGCGCGATACGTCAGCGCAGAATATGAGCATGACGGGCGCCTCGGCAACGTAACTCTGGTCGCCGACCAGGAGAGCTAGCCGGGCACGACGCTCCGCATCCTCGACGACGATGATGCTGAATGCCTGCAAGTTGGACGACGTAGGAGCACTGCGGGCCGACACCAAAATGGCATCAAGGGCTTCCGCCGCAATCGGGGTCGCTTCAAAGCTACGGATGGACTCGTGGCTCGTGAGCACCCGGATCGTGTCCGTAATGAACTCGGGCGAAATCTCCCGCCGCTCTTGTTCGATTCGAGATGCCGGTGCGGTGTGTGTCGAGCCCAAAGTCATAGCTCAATGATTTCACGGTGCACTGGATGCTTCGTGCACGCGCGACGCGGGCGAGAAGCGCGCATCACGCCCGAGCTAGTCGGATGCCGCCACTTCAGCCGCATTGAACGTGGAGTTCTTGGCCGAGAAAGTTTCGAGTCGCTGCTCGGGCGTCATCGATTCGATCTGAGCCCAGGCTTCAGACGAGTGGCCGGTAATCTCGGCGGTGTCACCCACCGGGATGATCGAGTGCACGGTCTGCTTGTCGTAGATATGAACAACATTAACGGACTGCCCATAGTCGACGCCGGAAAGCAGCCGTTCGTGGGCGCTGAGGTCGAGGGTGTAACAGGTTGCGGACGCGACTGAAACGGGGATGCCAGCGAACGTCGAATGCGTCGAATAGTGCAAGTGGCCTGCCAGAATCGCGCGAACGTCGCTGCCCTCGAGGACCTCTGCAAGCCGTTCTTGGCGCTGCAATTCGAGCATCCCCATCGCCTCCAACATCGGGGTTGGGATGGGGGGATGATGCACCGCAAGAAGAGTGCCGTGCGGGGCCGGGGTGGCGAGCTCCGCGCGCAGCCATTCCAGCTGTTCGTCGCTAATGTCGCCGTGGTGGTAGCCGGGCACGGTGGTGTCGAACGAGATGATGCGCAACCCGTCGATCATGTAAACCCGGTCTTGCGGGGCATCCGACTCTTCGTCAAAAAGGAGTGACGAGTACTGGGCGCGCTCGTCGTGGTTGCCCATGACCCAGATGATCTCGGCGTTCATTCGTTTGGCCGCGGGTTCGACGATGGCGCGCAAGCGCACGTAAGCATCGGGCTCGCCCAAGTCGGCGAGGTCTCCCGTAAACACAATGGCTTGAGGGTGCGCCGTCGAACGCTCAAGCTGGGCCAGCGCCTGCTCGAGGTGATCAATCGTGTTGACCGCACCATAGAGCGGTCGACCGCCCGCGAGCAGATGAGTATCACTGACATGCGCGATGACGTGGCTGGGTGCTGGGTACTGGCCGAGTTGAATCACACGGCAAGCCTAAGCCGCACGGCTGTCATCCACCGTGAATTTCTAGATTGTGGTGGGGCGCATTCCCGCAACAGGCAAGATCACCGAGTCGATGGAGGAGATCACGAAGGCGCGGTACGCCACCAGCGCTTGGCCCATCGTGCAGAGCATCTCGCTACTGCAGCCTTCAGTGATCCCGCACCGATCTCGCACCCGCACCCGCACCCGCACCCGCACCCGTGCAAAAAGTACTCGATTTGTCGCCGCGTGGGGCTCAATGAGGGCAGCGTGCGCTTCCAACACCCCGCGCCGAGGACGGAGAAGTAGCCGCGTCGCTCAACTAGAAATGCCCGCTCCACAACTGTGGGGCGGGCATTTCTTCGCGGTCGCGCTCAACTAGACGCGCGCACGTGGATAACTAGTTGTTCTTAGGGATTATCGGCAGCTGAACTGTTCCGGTACGCACGCTTTCGAGAGTGGTATCGAACTCTTCAGTGATCTTGTCGCTGTTCTTGAAGGTGAGCAGGCTCACTACTACGGCAACGATGATGTTGAGCGCGAAGCCAGGAACGATCTCGTACATCGCGCCCGTCAGTACGGGAACGTTGCCCCAGATAACGACGGTGACTGCGCCAGCGATCATTCCAGCAATCGCTCCGACGCTGGTCAGCTTGCGCCAGAAGAGCGACAGGATAACGATCGGTCCGAACGCGGCACCGAAGCCAGCCCACGCGTAAGCGACGAGGCTCAGGATCGACGAGTCGGGGTCCCACGCGAGAATGATCGCGACGACCGAGACGATCAGTACGCCCATACGACCCAGGATGACCTGAGCCTTAGGCGTTGCTTCCTTCTTGGCGACGATCTTGAAGAGGTCCTCAACCAGTGCCGATGACGACACGATGAGCTGCGACGAGATCGTGCTCATGACGGCGGCGAGTACTGCTGCGAGGACAAGGCCCGCGATCAGCGGGTGGAAGAAGATCTGCGCAAGTTCGAGGAACACGCGCTCAGGATTATCAAGCGTGAGCTCAGGGTGCTGCTGGAAGTACGCAACACCGATGAGGGCGGATGCCATGGCTCCGATAACGGAGATGATCATCCAGCTGATTCCAATGCGGCGACCGGCTACGGCGTCTCCAGGAGAGCGAAGCGCCATGAAGCGTACGAGGATGTGCGGCTGGCCGAAGTAACCAAGGCCCCACGCTGCTGCGGAGATCGCGGCGAGTACTGTTCCGCCGGTGAAGAGGCTGAACATATCGATTTCGGTGTTCGCGGCACGGATCGATTCGATCGTGTTGGCGACTCCACCGGTCTGCGTGATGCCAACAATGGGCACTGCGATGAGGGCGAGGAAGATCATGATGCCCTGGACGACGTCGGTGTAGGTTGCGCCGATGAATCCGCCGAAGAGGGTGTAGAGGACGGTTACTCCACCGACAACGAGCATTCCGATCCAGTATTCAGAGCCGAATGCGCTCTGGAAGAAGACGCCACCGGCGACCATTCCGGAGGATACGTAGAAGGTGAAGAAGACGAGGATGATGATTCCAGCAGTGACGCGCAGAACGCGTGACTTGTCGCGGAGACGGTTCTCGAAGAAGCTCGGCAGTGTGATCGAGTTTTTGGAAACCTCGGTGTACGCACGCAGTCGCGGTGCGACAAATTTCCAGTTGAGCCAGGCACCGATGGTGAGGCCGATGGCGATCCAGCCTTGGAAGAGGCCACCAAGGTAGAAGGCGCCGGGGAGTCCGAGAAGGAGCCAACCTGACATGTCGGATGCTCCAGCACTCAGCGCCGCGACTCCGGGGCTGAGCTTGCGGCCAGCGAGCATGTAGTCGTCAAGGTTGCTGGTGCGCTTGTACGCCCACCAACCGATCCCAAGCATTGCGGCCAAATAAATGACCATCGCGATAATTTGGAAGAACTGATCGTTCATTTTGTCGCCTTTCCTTTACACATCCGTGGGCTAAGCCTGTCTACCCTCGCAGAGATAAGGATTAGTGACAATCTAAAAAGCCCGACATGAAACGTAAAGAAATCTAATGATTACTGCCTCAAACGCAGTGATGTGGCAGAATTCTCACGTTTGCACAGGAGTCTTGCGCGACGTGCGCGACATTCACAGCTTTCACCCCTTGCGCCCATACGGCGCAAACCGCGCTAATTTTTCGCCGGACAGCACCTTTAGCTGGCCGGCGGGTGTGATCGTGACGGCCGGCACCCCGGCTCTCTTTCACAGACAGCCTCTTAGCCGGCATCCAACACTGCATGCGTGCGCAACGCGATGTGCACGTCCAGACTCCGAGGTCCTTCGCGCCACCCGGGGAGCAACTGATCGAGTCTCTCCATCCTTTGGCGCACGGTGTTTTCGTGAATAGAAAGACTCGAAGCAACGCCGGATACGGAACCCTGAGTGTCGAGATAGCGCAAGGCAGTTTCCAACAAGCGCTCATCCCGGGACGTGCCGCCCATTAGCGGCCCCAGCTGATCAGCGACGTAGAGTTCCGCAGATTCTCCTGAGCCTCCTACTGCAAACGCGACCACACCAAGAGATGCTTTTGCCGCCAGTTCTCGTGGCCGATGCAAAGCGCGCATTGACCTGGCTAGGCGCGCAGCCTCGGCGTACGCGGTAGGAATATCAGCTTCGGATACCGCAGCTGCAATTCCCCCGAAATAGGTGAACGAACCGACGCATTCGGACAGGCGTTCCGCCCTCGAGGGAAGACTGCGAACGATGACGATGATCGATCCCCGCCGCTCGGCCGCGATCGCGTCCCTCCCCATCCCTTTGCGCAGCGATGCCAGCGCCGCGCGACGCGCATTCGGGTCTTCGATCGCGATGACCGTGACCTCCACGCTCCCTGTTCCCGGGAGCCCTAAACGCACAGACGGCCCGGAACCGTCACGAGCTGGTTCGATCACACGCTCGACCACTTCGGATTCCCTGAAATGCCGCGCATTCTCTATCGCTCGTTCGTACAGCAGCGAGATCGAGATAAACGTTGCCATGGTCGGTGCGAGCGCCTGAATAAGACGCGGGTCAGCATCGGACACCTGGATTGCGCCTCCCGCATCAAGAGGGATTGAAGTAGCACTATCAGCCAGGCTGGAACCTTCGTCGCTGTCGCCGATTGTGACGCGCCCCCTCACCACCGTTGACGCGATCTCGAGCAGCTCAACCGTGCCCTGGCCAGCAGCGAGCGCCGCCGAGAACTGATCGGATGCCCGAAGTTGAATGGTCTCGACTTCCGAGCTCGAAAGGAGGCTTTCAATCTCGCGCTTCGATGTTTCGGTCTGTGTTTCCAGCCGCCTCCGAAGGTTGTACACGTCGACCGCGATCGAGCCGATCAGTGCGGCCTCGACAAGGGTCTCTTTCTGACGTTGCGTGAAAGCTCCAGCGGTGCGATTCGCGACGGTGAGCGCACCGACCACATCACCGCCGGCACGCAGCGGCGTACTCAAGATTGCCCGCACGCCTTCGGATGTCACTGCCTCATCCACCGACTCGATGTGCAGCCTCGAAACATCGCGCAAGTAATCGGCAGACTCGGTCATGAAGCCGGCCGCCGCCATCCCGAGCACTCCCGTGCCGATGGGCATGCGGATCGCAGCGTATTCAGGCGTCAGGATGCCGTCGGAGAACTGAATCTCAGTAGTGCGGGTCGCGCTCTCGTTCAAGCTGAGATACGCGAGTTCACAACCAACCGCAGAACGCACTCGTCGAACGAGTCCCGTGAGGATCAAGTCAGGGTCATGAAGCGCAGAAATGTCTTCTGCCACTTCGCGCAGTATGGGAGCTTCCGAGCCTATTTGTGGAGCCATGGACATATTCTTTCACCAACTTGTGTACTGAGCACATAGAAGGTCACCGGCGGAGAGCAGCACAATTGCTACATGTTCAAGGGAGAACCCGGTAAATGAGAATCCTCGGTGCAGTGTTGAGAACATCCGATGCTCTTCGCCCCTACTCAACGTCGAGCCCTCTCACGATCGAGCAGCTCGAATTGGATCCGCCTGGCCCCCACGAAGTTCTGGTCCGGATAGAGGCGGCAGGGATCTGTCACTCTGACCTTTCCGTCGTCAATGGCTCCCGCCTTCGGCCGTTGCCTATGCTGCTGGGGCACGAAGCCGCAGGGATCATCGAAGAAATCGGTTCCGATGTCGCTGGCCTCTCTATCGGGCAACGTGTTGTTGCGGCGTTCCTCCCCCGCTGCGGCACGTGTGCGGCTTGTCAGACCGGCGGCCGACTTCCCTGCACGCCTGGGTCACACGCGAACGGCGAAGGAACCCTTCTTGACGGAAGCAGACGACTGCATTCGGGTGACGAGTCCATCGCTCATCACCTGGGCGTCTCAGCATTCGCCACTCATGCCGTACTGGATGCTCGATCTCTCGTCGCCGTCGGAGCGGATGTGCCTCCGGATATTGCGGCCGTCTTGGGCTGCGCCGTGCTTACGGGAGGCGGCGCTGTGCTCAATGCTGGTCGGCCGACTGCCGGACAGACCGTCGCTGTCGTCGGGCTTGGCGGCGTCGGCATGGCTGCGCTGCTGGTTGCCGCATCCGTTCCCGGGGTGACGGTCGTTGGCATCGATGCGAATGTGGGCAAACTCGGCTTGGGCCTGGAACTCGGTGCTTCCGCAACGTTTACCCCCGAGCAAGCTGTCGATGCTGGTTTCACCGCAGACGTCGTCATTGAGTGCGCGGGCGTCGCGCGAGCGTTCGAAACCGCTGTCGCGCTCACCGCACCCGGTGGGCGCACGGTGAGCGTCGGCCTGCCCGGGCCCGAAGCGGAAGTGCGCATCTCTCCACTGCAACTCGTAGCGGAAGCTCGCGAGATCGTCGGCAGCTACCTCGGTTCAGCGGTTCCGTCACGCGACATCCCCTTCTACGAAAATTTGTGGCGTCAGGGCCTACTGCCTATTGAGAACCTCATCACCGCTCGAATCGAGTTGAAAGATATTAATGAGGGATTCGAGACTCTGGCAAACGGCGATGCTGTGCGGCAGATAATCGAGTTTCCCGAAGTGAGCGTGTGATTGTGAGCCTACTCACGCGTTCGCTACAGACCGCCGGTGATGTGAAACTTCACCTCGAAGGCGCCGGGACACCGAGAATTCTCATGATCCACGGGCTCGGGTACGCGAGCTGGGAAGCTCAGCGATTGCGGGCCGCTTTGGGCCAGGACTTCGGGCTCTGGAGTCTCGACAATCGCGGCACTGGCCTCTCCGGGGACACTGATGCGTCGTCATCGATCGCGGACCTCGCGGCGGATGCTGCTCTGGCAGTGGAGTCTCTGGGCGGACCGCTCATCATTGTCGGCCATTCCATGGGGGGCTATATCGCCCAGACTCTTGCACGGTCTCGCCCGGATCTCGTCCGCGGGCTGGTTCTCGTCAGCACTAGCTGCGGAGGCCCTAGCGCTGATCCGGTTCCTCAATCGACGGTGGATGCGTGGGCTAGCGCCCGCGGACTCACGCCCGCCGAGTACGCCAGGCGCACCATGCCGCTGTCGTTCAGCGAAGACTGGCCACACCAGCATCCTGACGAGTTCGAGAAAATACTGAGCGAGCGAGCCATGTATCCAACCAGTGCGTCGGTGTGGCAGAGGCAGTTCGATGCTGCGCAACAGTTCATGGCGACCGGATCTCCGTGTGACTTCGTTTCTCCTACGGTGATTATTCACGGCGCTGCCGACCGCGTTGTGCCGGTTGCCAACGGACGACACCTGGCCCGTCAGCTGCCTCACGCCGAGTATCACGAAATCTCGGAGGCGGGGCATTTGCTCCAGCTGGAGCAGCCACAGCTCATCGCCGATCTGATCACCGCTTTCATCACCAATCAGCTGCACCAAGAAAGGAACTAATCATGCCCGACATCGAGGTTGAGCCCGGAATCACCATGCATTACGAAGACCGTGGAACCGGTGAAGCAATCGTTTTCGTTCACGGCTGGGGAGGTAGTGGAGATGCGTGGGACCTGCAGGTCTTAGACCTCGCCCCGTCATACCGTTGCATCACTGTGGATCTCCGCGGACACGGCAGCTCAGATAAGCCGTGGGGCGACTATAACTACGATCTCTTCGTTCGCGATCTCCATGTCCTCGTTTCTGAACTAGGCCTCGAGCGCGTAACCCTCGTCGGATGGTCGATGGGCGGCCATATTGCGCTCAAATTTGCTCATGAGCATCCCGAGAAGCTTGCACGCGTGGTTGTCACCGGAAGTGGCCCGCGATTCTCTGGCACCGAGGATGCCCCCTACGGCACTCCGGAGGGCGAGGTTCAGGGACTTGTGGATGCCATCACGATCGCTCCCATTGAGACCATCGCTGGACTTTACGGAAACAACTTCCACCGCACTGATCTCACGGCGACACGGGATTGGTTCGTTCAGACAGGTTGGAAGGTTCCGGCATTCGTTGGCGTATCGAGCTTCCAGGCTTTGCTCGATAACGACTTGAGCGCTGTGCTGCCTTCCGTGCAACTTCCGGTACACATTTTCTCGGGTCGGCACGATGCGATTTGGGATCCGCGCTGGAGCGAAGAAACTCACCGTTTGCTCCCCAACTCGACTTTGACCTTCTTCGAGAACAGCGGACACGTTGCATTCATCGAGAATCGAAGCGAATGGAATTCAACGCTCGTCGACATCCTTGAGGGGCGTGCGCCCGCGGAATCCACGGGAGCTGTAGCGCCGGCACAGTAAGACAGTTGGCTCGGTGCTGGGCTGCGCGGTTACTGCGTAACTCAGCACCGCTAGCCGCGGTTCTTCGCTGCGCGCTTCCACCCGCGCTCCGTTTCGGCGACGCGACCGTCGAGTTCGAGCAACCCGAGCTGGGCGCGGACCGTGGAGATCGCGAGGCCGCTGCGCGCGGCAATGTCATCGGTGGTGCGGGCGCTGCGAGCGCTGAGGGCGTCGAGAAGACGAGTGGTCTCGGTGTTGGCTTGGCTGCCAGCATCCGAATGCTCACTCGGCGTTTGTGTAGTGCCCGCGGAGTCTGTCGCCTCGTCGACCGATAGGAGCGTTTGCTCGAGGGGTGCGAGCTCGGCCATTTGGTCGGGGTTGGTGACGCACACGGCGTCGTAGTCACGGATGAGGCGGTGGCAACCTGCTGAGGCAGCACTCGTGACCGGCCCGGGCACTGCACCGAGCGGGCGTCCGAGGGCAGCGGCGTGACCTGCCGTGTTGAGCGACCCCGAACGCCAGCCCGCCTCAAGAACGACCGTCGCCATGCTCGCTGCAGCTATGAGCCTGTTGCGCTGCAGGAATCTCCACTTGGTGGGTGGTGAGCCGCACGGCAACTCCGAGATCACGACGCCATTTTCGACGATGCGACCGAGGAGCGCGTCGTGGCCGCTCGGATAGAAACGGTCCACTCCCCCAGCGAGGAAGGCGACAGTGAGTCCTTGGCTGGCGAGAGCAGCGCGGTGGGCCATGCCGTCGATTCCGTAGGCGGCACCGGACACGATCGTGTAGCCACGATCGACGAGACCGGCGGAAGCTTCCATCGTGATGTGTTCGCCATAGCCGGTCGCCGCGCGCGCACCGACGAGGGCGATGCCGCGATCGATTCCGGCAAGAGCTTCGTCGGTTCCGCGAACCCAGAGCGCCGAGGGTGCGTGCCAGTCGAGATCGTTGAGGCGCGACGGCCACAGGGGGTCGTCGGGCGTGAGCAGGCGTGCGCCAAAACGGGCGGCCTGCCGCAGAGCGATGAGCGCGGTGTTGGACTTGAGCCGCGGCATCCAGCGCTCGATTGCTTGAGCCATGTCGCCCTCAGCCACCGCGTCACCGCCCGTTGACAGAGCGGCAGCGAAGCGTTCTGGTTCCCACCGTTCGACAACGCCGGCGAGTGCTCGCACGGCACCGAGTTGCTGAATGGCGCAACCAGCAAGACGATCGCCGGGTTCCGCAAGGCCACTCCATGTTGCACGCGCGAAGCGTTCTTCGATCGCGTCGCGGTCGAGATCATCACCACCGCCAACGCTGACTGCCTTCACAAGGGTGGCGACTTCTGATTCTTTGAGTCCAAACATGCTCACTGTGACATTGCCTTTCTAAGGTAGAGCGCTTGCCCGACGTGGGTGTCGTCGGGTCGGGAATCGTCGGCGAGATCGGCAAGCGACCAGGCGACCCGCAACACGCGGTCATACCCGCGCATCGTGATGCCTCCACGTTCAAGAGCGCGGTCAAGCCCCGCCGTGACCTTGGGCGCTAGCCGCAGCTCGCGCCCGCGTAGATACGAGCCCGGCACGTGAGAGTTGAGCCGCCACGGCGTGGTCTCGAGGCGAGCGGCCGCACGCTGACGGGCCGCTGTGGCGCGGGCGCGGGCATCCGCCGTCGAGAGAGACGGTCGCTCGCCCGCTAACCGCAGCTGAGCGCTCGTGATGCGCTCGACGCGAAATTGAATGTCGATGCGGTCAAGCAACGGACCCGACAGGCGTGCAAGGTAGCGCCGCCGACTATTGGGTGGGCAGGTGCATTCGCTGTCGCGCGCACCCCACTGCCCGCAGGGGCAAGGATTGGCCGCCATCACGAGCTGAAAGCGGCCAGGAAAGTGAGCAATCGCGTTCGCCCGATGGATGCTGATGACTCCCGATTCGAGCGGTTGCCGAAGCGCGTCCAGCGCTGCCGGCGCAAACTCGGGTGCTTCGTCGAGAAAGAGCACTCCGTCGGAGGCTCGGGCGGCAGCACCCGGACGAATCTGGGAGCTACCGCCTCCCACGAGCGCCGCGGCCGTCGCCGTGTGATGGGGCGCTTCGAGGGGTGGCCGGGTGGTGAGACTGCTGCCCACCGGCAACCCGGCCAACGAACGAATGGAGGAGACTTCGAGAGCTGCTTGGGGATCGAGGTCGGGCAGTAGCCCAGGAAGTCGAGCCGCGAGCATTGTTTTGCCCGCACCGGGAGGGCCAAGCAAGAACACGTGGTGGCCACCCGCTGCGGCGACGAGCATTGCGTCGATCGCATCGCTACTGCCGATCATGTCGGCAAGGTCGCCACCGGTATCGGGGGCCACCTCGGGGGCCGGGCGCGTGATCACTTCAACGGGTTCAGGCTCGAATTCTCCGCCATGCCAGATGGCGGCATCCCGCAGTGAGGGCACCGCGATCACGCGCATGTCGGGCACGAGCGATGCTTCGTCAGCGTTTCCGCTCGGCACCATCACTGTCATGAATCCGGCCCGCGATGCGGCGAGCACTGCGGGCAGCACACCGTTCACCGGACGCAAGCGCCCATCGAGCCCGAGTTCTCCAATATGGAGCACCCGGTCGATCGATTCTGCAGAGATAGTTCCGGAGGCGGCGAGCGCCGCGACGGCTATCCCTAGGTCGAAACCGGAGCCGTGTTTGGGTAGCGCGGCAGGCGACAGGTTGACGGTAATTTTGCGGTTCGGCAGCCCACATCCGGAGTTCGTTGCTGCGGCCCGCACGCGGTCTTTTGCTTCGCCCAGCGCAGTATCGGGCAAGCCGATGAGCACGAAGCCGGGAAGGTTGTTGGAGAGGTCTGCTTCGATCTCGACGATCGCACCTTCGAGGCCGAGTAGGGAGACGGCATAGGTTCTGCCGATCACGAGATGCGTTTCAAGTGCTCGATCTCGACAGTTCCACGCGAGGGCACAATCACCGCAACGGCATCAATGCGCACGGAAGAACCAGATCCGGGGTGATCGTCACACCAAGCCGCAGCGAGCCGTCGCAAACGTGCAAGTTTCGTGGCAGTGATCGACTCAAATGGATGCCCAAACAGCACGCTCGAACGAGTCTTGACCTCGACGAACACGAGCTCGTCGCGCTCTCGCGCCACAATGTCGAGTTCGCCCTGTGAGCACCGCCAATTGCGATCAAGGATCTCGAGCCCTGAACTGATGAGGTGGTCGGCCGCGAGGGTCTCGCCGTGCGCGCCTAGTTCGTCTTTTGCTGCCATGGCTCAAGAGTCGCGCCTGGGCACAACCGAGAACGTGGCGCGGCACGATGTGGGAGAAGACTCCGCCACGAACCCCGGTGGGGAGGACTAGTGATCTAGCCGGTCGTACCGCCCGCTTCAAACACCGAGACGCTGAACCACACACCGTCGTCGACGGTAACCCTGAGCTTCAGAGTGGACGGGTCAGCGTCGAACGGCTCCGTAATGCTCGTCATTGCCGCAGTTCCGCGCTCGCTCGCACAGTCGTTTGCCTGCACTCCGTCCACAACTTCTCCGTCGGAGACGAGGAAGAGTTCGAACTCCGATGTCCGGTCGCAGCCGATGGCAAGAAAGAGCTGATCAACGGAGTCGCTGAGCGGCGGGAGGGAGTATTCGTGGGCACCCACATCTACCTGCTCAAAGAGAATTGCTTCGCTGAAACCTGATCGCTGCATTCCGGGATCCGCGCTCAACAACGGCATCCTCGATTCGCCTGCATCACCCGACGACTCCGACGACTCCGATACTTGGGGCTCAGCCGACACGCACCCGGAAAGTCCGAGCACAACCGCGACACCGACTAGAGCGACTCCGCACATACGCATAGTCGATTTCTAACACTCAGCCGAGCATCCGCCTAGCGAATCTAACGAATTGTCACGAAACCGTTTTCGGGCGCACAGGGTGCAGAGCACAGACCGCGGGGCGCCGCTACGCGAACAACCCGGCGATCAAGCTGCCCGCCAGCACGACCATGACCGCCGCAATGAGGATGTCGAGCACCCGCCACGCCATCGGCTTAGCGAAGAGGGGTCGCAGATAGCGACTGCCGTAGCCGATCGCCGTGAACCAGATCACGCTGCCGAGGCATGCCCCGAGCGCGAACCACCAGCGGTCGTCGCCATAGGTTCCGCCGATGGAGCCGAGCAGCAGCACGGTATCGATGTACACGTGCGGGTTGAGCCAGGTGAGCGCGAGCGCTGTGGAGAGGGCGGCGGCGAGCGTCATCCCCGTTCCGGATGCTGTTGCGGTGAGTGCTTGCGGACGGGCTGCCCGACGAAGCGACAGGAACGCGTAGACGAGTAAAAAGAGTGCGCCGCCGACGCGGGCGACGATCAAGAGCCAACCCGCTTGCTCGATTAGCGCCCCGAGGCCAGCAACACCGGCGGTTATCAACACAACGTCGGAGAGCATGCACACGAGCACCACTGCGGTGACGTGTTCCCGCCGCAGCCCTTGCCGCAGCACGAACGCGTTTTGGGCGCCGATCGCAATTATCAGCGATAGCCCAAAGCCGAGCCCGGCGACGACGACGGCAAAGATCGAGAGCATGAGATGACTCTAGGGGCAGAATGGGTGCATGCCGACCACGCCATCGCCGGAGCACCGTGACCTCGTTCACGCGCTGAGTTCTGCGGTGCGCGGCGAGGTCGATGACTCTACGCGCCGCCGCGCCGAATACTCGAGCGATGCTTCAAACTATCGCGTCGTGCCGCAGGTGGTCGTGTTTCCGCGTGACACCGACGACGTGCTCGCAGCGCTCTCGGTCTCTCGCGAAACCGGCACTCCCCTTACCTCGCGCGGAGGTGGCACATCAGTCGCCGGCAACGCCATCGGCACCGGCATCGTGGTCGATTTCTCCCGCCATCTGAACCACGTTCTTGAGATCGATGCGGATGCCCGAACCGCCCGCGTGCAGCCGGGCACCGTGTTGGCCACTCTCCAATCCGCCGCGCAACCTCATGGTCTGCGCTTCGGCCCCGATCCCTCGACGTGGTCGCGCTGCACCGTCGGAGGCATGATCGGCAACAACGCCTGCGGAGCTCATTCCCTGCAGTTCGGCAAAACGGCCGACAACGTGAAGAGCCTTGAGGTGGTCGATGGCCTCGGGCGACGCTTGACCGCGGCTAATGACCCGACCATCGTTGATGGTCTCCCTGCCCTCGTCAGCAGTAACCTCGCGACGATCCGCACCGAGCTGGGGCGCTTCGGCCGTCAGGTGTCGGGCTACAGCCTCGAACACCTCCTGCCCGAGCACGGTAACAACCTGGCTCGCAGTCTCGTGGGCACCGAAGGCAGTCTCGTGACGCTGCTCGAGGCAACTGTTGACCTCGTGGCTGCGCCCCAGCATCCGCTGCTCGTCGCCCTCGGCTATCCCGATATGGCGACCGCCGCCGACGCCGTGCCCGCGCTTCTCCCCCACCATCCCAGCGCCATTGAAGGCCTCGACGCCCGAATCGTGGATGCTGTGAGCCGCACCCGGGGAGCCCGCGCCGTCGCCGCCCTGCCCGCCGGCGCAGGCTGGTTGCTCGTTGAGCTCACGGGAGACGACCCCGCCGAGACCTTCCAGCGCGCGAACCTCCTCGCCGCCGATGCTGCGGCGATCGAGTCCCGCGTCATCACCGATGCGGCGGCCGCGAAGCAACTGTGGCGGATTCGCGAAGATGGGGCCGGGCTCGCCGGACGCACGGCATCCGGAAAGCAAGCCTGGCCCGGCTTCGAAGACGCCGCCGTGCCGCCGGAGCGCCTCGGCGCCTACCTGCGCGACTTCGATGCGCTGCTGGCCGACTACAACATCCAGGGGATGCCGTACGGCCATTTCGGCGACGGTTGCGTTCATGTTCGGCTCGATATTCCTCTCGCGATGGATGGCGCAGTTTTGCGAGCCTTCGTGGATGACGCCGCCACCCTTGTCGCGTCCCATGGCGGCTCGCTGTCGGGCGAACACGGCGACGGTCGCGCACGCAGCGAGCTGCTGCCGCGCATGTATTCGCCGGCCGCAATCGAGCTGTTCGGGCAGTTCAAGAGACTCTTCGACCCGAACAATCTGATGAACCCGGGCATTGTCGTCGACCCGGCGCCGGTCGATGCCGCGTTGCGCCGCCCGGCGGCCCTGCCGCTCATCAAGGTCGATGGTTTCGCGTTTAGCGACGACGACGGCGACCTCACAACGGCCAGCCATCGCTGCGTTGGCGTCGGCAAGTGTCGTGCCGATAACTCGGCCAGCCACGGTGTCATGTGCCCGTCGTTCTTGGCAACCGGCGACGAGAAGGATTCCACTCGCGGCCGCGCCCGCGTGCTGCAAGAAATGGCCAATGGCTCTCTCGTGTCGGGCGGCGTGAACTCGCCAGAAGTGCACGACGCCCTCGACCTCTGCCTCTCCTGCAAAGCCTGCGCGAGCGACTGCCCCGCCGGCGTCGACATGGCCACGCTCAAAGCCGAAGTGTTGCACCGCCGCTACGAGGGCAAACTCCGCCCGCGCAGCCACTACCTCCTCGGCCAACTGCCACGCTGGGCGCGTCTGATCTCGCCGATCGCCCCGCTAGCGAACGCCGCGCTGCGTGTGCCGCTCGTGCGCCACATCGCCCTCTGGGTCGGTGGAATGGATGCTCGGCGCACGTTCCCCGCCTTCGCCCGTCACCCCTTCCGCTCGAGCTCCGAGGCTCGTGCCCTGCGCGCGGCGCCCCCGGCCGCGGCAACCAGCGCTGGACGGGCAACCCCCGCCACCGCAGCCGCCGCCAGCCTTGCCGACTGCGACTCAACCCCGCGCCCCCAGGTCCTCCTCTGGGCCGACTCCTTCACCGACAACTTCTCGCCTGACATCGCCCGCGCCACGATCCGCGTGCTGGATGCGGCCGGCTACGAGATCCTGCTTCCGGAACGCGATGTGTGTTGCGGCCTCACCTGGATCACCACCGGGCAGTTGGCGGGCGCGCGCCAGAAGCTCACCGACCTGGTGAGCGAGTTCTCCGGCTATGTCGACCGCGGCATCCCGATTATCGGCATCGAGCCCTCGTGCACGGCCGTGTTGCGCTCAGACCTGACCGAGCTTCTGCCCAACGACCCCGCGGCGGCAGCAGTCGCCCGTTCGACCTTCACACTCTCCGAGCTGCTCACCGCACCGGCACCGCTTGGGCCAGCCAACTGGCAACCGCCCATCCTCAGCGACCACACCTTTGTCGTTCAGCCCCACTGCCACCAGCACGCGGTCATGGGGTTCGACGCTGATCGCGCCCTGCTCGCTGCCACGGGAGCAACCGTCACCGAGATCAGCGGATGCTGCGGGCTCGCCGGAAACTTCGGCATGGAGAAAGGGCACTACGACGTGTCGGTCGCGGTCGCCGAGAACGGCATCCTGCCTGCCCTGCGTGAAGCGACACCCGACAGCACTCTGATCGCCGACGGCTTCTCGTGCCGCACCCAGGCATCACAACTCGCGAACACCGAGGGCAAGCATCTCGCGGAGGTTCTTGCCGCAGCACTGCCCGAGCGCTAAGCGGCACGCCCGCACGCAACAGACGCCGACCCAACCCCGCAACAACTGCAGCAACTGCAGCAGGCCAACCAGCGACACGCGCTATTCGTCGAGCGCGAGTTCCTTCGGCAGTTCGAGGTCCTTGGCACTGAGCTCTTCGATGTTGACGTCCTTGAACGTCAGCACGCGCACGCTCTTCACGAAGCGGTCGGAACGGTACACATCCCACACCCACACATCGGTCATCGAGAGCTCAAAGTAGAAGTCGTGTTCCGTATCGCGGCGCACCAAATCGACCTCGTTGGCGAGGTAAAACCGCCGTTCCGTCTCAATTACAAAACGGAACTGGCTCACTACATCGCGGTATTCGCGATACAGCGCAAGCTCGACCTCACGGTCGTAGTCTTCAAACTCGTCTTCATCCATGCTGCCCTTATTGTAGGCCGCACTACCGCAACCATGTGTGCCGATGAAGTTCGGTGGCACCAAGACTGCGCACAGCCTCGAAGTGCGCTGCCGAACCGTAGCCTTTGTTACTCGGCCAGCCATAGCCCGGGTACTCCCCGTCGGCTTCGATCATGAGCTTGTCGCGTTGCACTTTAGCCACCACGGATGCCGCAGCCACCGATACGCAGTCACGGTCGGCCTTGACGCGGGTGTGCACTCGCGGCGCAACGGTCAGGGCGCCGCTGAGCCAGTCGGTGCTGCCGTCCAACAGCACTATGGACGACATGATGTCGAGCCCCGCTTCGTGCAATTGGATGAGCGCGCGCTTGCCAGCGAGCCCCAAGGCAGCGGTGATTCCGATGGAGTCGATTTCGGTGGCATCCGCGTAACCAACAGCGGAGAGCGGTGCCCACTCGAGAGTGAGCGGCTCGAGGAGTTCGCGACGTTTCTGACTGAGCATCTTGGAATCGCGAAGGCCTACCGGCCAGTCACCATGCGCCGGAGTCATCGCCGTCATGCCGACACCAACCGGGCCCGCAATCGCGCCGCGCCCTACCTCGTCGCAGCCAATAACTGCCAGCGCGCCCGCCCGAAAGAGCTCGAGCTCAACGTCGCTATTCGGGTCTGCTACTGCCACCGTCTACTCGGCGTTCTGCGTGACCCGCTGGAACGTCGTGGAGTAGTTATCGAGGATGCTCCAGCGCTCGGTCGGCCAGCTGATGAGCATGGCGCGGCCGACGACAGAATCGATCTTCACGAAACCGCCGGTGGGATCGTCTTTGTGAAAGGCGGAGTCAGCAGAGTTGTAGCGGTTGTCACCCATCACCCAGATGGAGTCGTCGGGAACGGTGACAGAGAAATCTTCTTGAGTGGCCTTGGTGACCGCGTCGGGAAGCTTGATGTACGGCTCTTCCAACGGGATGCCGTTCACAATAATCTGCCCGAATTCGTTGCAGCATTCCACCGTGTCGCCCGGCAAGCCGATGACGCGCTTGATGAGGTGGTTGCTGCTGTCGGGAGCGCTGAGCCCGACGAAAGCAAGCACGCCGTCTACGGCGCCGACGAACCAGTTCTGCGGTTCGCTAGAGATCGCAGGGAGCCAGCCACCCGGATCGGTGAAGACGACAACATCGCCGTGCTCAATGGCAAAGAGGTCAGGTTCGAGCTGATTGACCAGAATGCGGTCATCAATCTGGAGAGTGTTTTCCATCGACGACGACGGAATATAGAACGACCGCACCAGATAAGTCTTGATCAGGAAAGAGATCAGAATCGCCGCGACAAAGATGATTACTAAGTCGCGAAGGAAAAGCTTCCACCCGCCGGTCTTCTTGGCTGCATGGCGAGTACCGCCACGGCTGCCCGGCAGCGTGTTTTCAACAGTTTCGTTTGTCATTTAACCCCAAAGCTCCCAGCAAGCATATGCCGCCGGGAGCCGTTGGTTTGTGAATTGCGAGTTGTGTTAGTTGTCGCGCTTCTCTTTGATCTTTGCCTTCTTGCCGCGAAGATCGCGCAAGTAGTACAGCTTGGCGCGACGGACGAGTCCGCGCGATACGACCTCAATGTGGTCGATGACGGGCGAGTGAACCGGGAAGGTACGCTCTACGCCGACCTGGAAGCTGACCTTGCGGACCGTGAAGGTCTCGCGAACGCCGTGGCCCGAGCGACCGATAACTACGCCCTGGAACACCTGAATACGCGAGCGCGTACCTTCGATGATGTTTACGTGAACCTTGACGTTATCGCCGGCACGGAAGTCAGGAATGTTGTCTTTGAGAGACGCCTTGTCGACGCCATCGAGAATATGCATTAGTGATCGCTCTCTGCGCCCGCCATGAGTCGAACACACTTAGTTAGATAAGAAAGTTTGTGCTTCAAGCGGTTACGACGCCCTCATGGCAGAGTCGTGCGCGAGCACAATCGACAATTCTGCCACAGATTTAGTCGAAATTACCATTCTCATCCGGTTCGAGGATGATCACACGACCATTGTCGAGCTTCTCCCCCGGGTGGGTTGGCCGTTGGGCATCGCGCTCGAAGCCCTCAACGAGGCTCGTGAAACGGTTGCGTGTCTCGGTAACCAGCTGCCAGAGGGCGATCCAGAACGCTGCAATGGCGACGATCACGATGAGGGCGGCCGGGAACGGCGCATCCACAAAGCCGTAAATGATGATCGCGGCATGCCACACAGTAAGCAGCCCCGCATCGATCCACGAGACGCTCTTCGAATCACGAACGCTCTTGCGGGCGACGGTGAGACCGGCAATAGCGAGCAGCGCGAAAGCCAAGATGGGGCACAGGATGAGAAACAGAACGAAGTCCCAGCCCACGCTCGACCCGTAGATTCCGCGCGCAATCAGAACCCACACGGGCAAGACAAGTACCGCGATGAACTGCCAGTAATAAAACGCACGCCTGATCATCATGCTTCTCAGGGTATCTTCGAAGTGATCAGGAATGCTGAGAAGCATCGAACCGAAAGACTTGGTGTCCCCCCGTGCCCAACACCGCGATCGTTCGCACCGAACCAGTGCAGCAGCGAAGCGCAGAACGAATCAACGTCCTCCTCGATGCGGCCGCTGTACTGCTCGACGAAATAGGCATTGATGCCCTCACCACGAGTGAAGTCGCAAAGCGGTCACGCTCCTCGGTTGGCGTTATCTATCGCTACTTCCCCAACATCCAGTCGCTTCTCCGCGGCCTCGCGTCACGCAACTTCGATAAATATCGCGCCGGGCTTTCGGCAACCCTCGCGAAGCGTGCGACAACGGGCCTTGAGGCTCTCAACACCGCCATCGATCTCTATGTCGAGTTTTGCCGCACCGAGCCAGGCTTTCGAGTGTTGTCGTTCGGCAACATCATCGACCGCCGCTTCAACGTTGATCGCAAAAGCAACAACACGGCGCTGGCAGAGATCTTGACCGACCTTCTTGTCACCACTTACGAAGTTCCCGCCTCGGATGCCCTCGCTTTCGACATCGAAGTGACGGTAGAAATCGCCGATTCGCTGTTGGAGCGTGCATTCTTGTATGACCCGCGCGGTGAAGAACCGTTTATCGACAAGCTCCGAGAGTTCATTGCGCAACTCTTGGCACCGCACACGAAAGAGGCAGCTACCGCATGATCGAGTTGAGAACCCCCGCCGAAATTAATGAGATGAAGGCGGCAGGCGAGTTTGTCGCCAGCGTCCTCACCGCTACCGAAGCGGCATCCAAAGTGGGCGTGAACCTGCTCGAGATCGATGCGCTTGCCCACAGCATGATTCGCGAGCGTGGCGCGGAGAGCTGCTACATCAACTACCACCCCTCGTTTGGTGCTTCGCCGTTCGGCAAGGTCATCTGCACCTCCGTCAACGACGCGGCCCTGCACGGCCTCCCCCACGACTACACGCTGAAAGATGGCGACCTCCTGAGCCTCGACTTCGCTGTTGCGGTCGATGGTTGGGTTGCCGACTCTGCGATCACCTTCGCCGTGGGCACTCCCCGTGACGAAGACCTCAAACTCATGGATGCCACCTCTCGCGCCCTCGATGCTGGCATCGCCGCGGCTATAGTCGGCAATCGCATCGGCGGCATCTCGGCCGCGATCGGTGATGTCGCCTACGGTGCTGGCTACGAAGTGAACTTGGACTTTGGCGGGCACGGCGTTGGCCGCGAAATGCACGGCGACCCGCACATCCCGAACGATGGAAAAGCTCGCCGCGGCATGCCGCTCAAGCCGGGCCTCGTGTTCGCGATTGAGCCGTGGCTCATGATCGGCACCGATGACATTTACACGGATGACGATGGCTGGACCCTGCGCAGCGTCGATGGATCTCGCGCGGCTCACTTCGAGCACACGGTTGCCGTGACTGCAGACGGCCCGCTCGTCCTTACCGCTCGCAAGTAGGAGCAGTCCGCGCGCACTTAACTCCAACGCATCGAGACCGCACGCCAGCGTTCTCGAAAGCCGTCAGCTCTAACTTTGGGTGCCGACGCGACGCTCGAGCTGAATCGGCGCAACCGTGCTGGTGTAGTCCCAGCTGCCCTCGCTGTTAGTTCCTGCCTTCGGGATAGCAAACAGCACGTCGTAGGTGGTCGGCGCCGAGCATCCGACCGCAGACGGGTTGGTTTCGTGGCCGACGCGCAGACTATCGGGCTGCGGAAGCACCCAGACGGCGATGAGCTCGCACGACGCCACCTCAGCGGTGATGACCATGTCCGCTCCGCCGAGCGTCGCCGCCAACTCTCCCCGAGCCTGCACAACTTCGGCGTCAGTGGCGTCGACGAGCACGTCAACCGACGGCCAGGCATCCACCGACACCGCAGACTGCACGTAACCATCCGGGAGCGGGCTCGCGGTGAGATCGGCGAACGTGACGTCGTCGACCGTCATCCGTCGGGTGGTGAGAGTCGAGTCGCTCGATTCACCCGCTCCACCTTCGGAGCTTGCCGTTGATGCTGGTGCTGGCGTCGCGGCATCCGTCGACGACGAGTCTGAAGAATCAGCATCAGTCGCGGTGCAGCCAGCCATCAAAGCAACTGCCGCAATCGCTGCGAAAAAGGAGCCGGGCGTCACTCTGATCGTCATGGCTCCATGCTTACACAGGGGTCTGAGACGCGAAGAAAGTTGTACTACTCCGCGTCGGGCAAGAGATCGGGGCGAACACGCTTGGTGCGCTCGACCTGCTGCGCATAACGCCAATCGGCAATTGCCTTGTGGTTGCCACTGAGCAGCACCGGAGGCACAGCACGCTCACGCCACGTCGATGGCTTGGTGTAGCTGGGGTATTCGAGAAGGCCCTGTTCGTGGCTCTCCTCCGTGAGGCTTTCGGGGTTGCCAATTACTCCGGGCACGAGACGACCAATCGCCTCGATCATCGCCATCGTGGCAACTTCTCCACCATTGAGCACGTAATCGCCGAGGCTGATCTCACGAACCCGAACAGTGGATGCCGCGTAGTCGATCACGCGCTGATCGATGCCCTCATAGCGACCGCACGTAAAGACGAGATGCTTCTCGAGAGCCAGTTCGCGGGCTGCAGCCTGCGTGAACGGAACTCCGGCAGGCGTGGGAACGATCACTACCGTTTCGGGCGCGAGAACGGCATCCAGCGCTTCTCCCCACGGTTCGGGGCGCATGACCATGCCAGCACCACCACCATAGGGAGTGTCGTCGACGGTGCGATGACGATCGTGCGTGTAGTCGCGCAGATCGTGCACGCCCAATTCGATGATTCCCCGCTCGCGAGCCTTGCCCAGGAGGGAAATATCGAGCACCCCGAAGAAATCGGGGAAGATCGTCACGATGTCGATGCGCACGCGGTGACCTTCGCTACTAGTCGCACTCGGGCGCGTCAGCCTCGTCAGAAGCTGCACTCGGCGTCTCTTTTTCGACCGTTTCTACGACCGCTTCTGTGGGCTCTTCGGATGCGTCTTCCGCAATCTCCTCGAAGAGTCCGGGAGGTGGAGTAACCACCATCTCGCCCGCTTCGATGTCGACGCTAGCCACGATGGACTTCACGAAGGGAACCAGGACGTCACCGTTGTCGGTAGTGACCGTCAACAAGTCTTGCCCGGGGAAATGATCTACCTGCGCAAGAGTGCCAACCTTTTTGCCGTCACGGATAACAGTGAGGCCGATCAGCTGGTGGTTGAACCACGCGTCTTCTTCTGGCGCTTCGTTGGGATCGTGATCGATCCACAGAATTGCCTTGACGAGCTTCTCAGCGGCACTGCGGTCAGGAACGCCCTTAAAGAACGCGACCGGTTGTGCGTTGAACCACTTGAGCTCAATGAGCTCTAGTGTCTTGCCATGCCAGGCCGAACTTGTCGGCACTTGCAGAGAAAACACGGCGCCCGGAACGAAACGACGTTCCGGGGCATCCGTGTACATCTCTACTTTGACGGCTCCCTTAAGCCCGTGAGCCTTCGTCAGACGCCCCACTCGCAGCTGTGTGCGACCTTCTCGGGGAATCTTTACTTCGCCCACTGCTTAGAAGTCAGTGTCGACGACGTCGACACGAACCTTGCGACCATCGGCCAGAGCCGTGATCAGCGTTCGCAGTGCTTTCGCGGTGCGACCAGAGCGACCGATTACGCGGCCAAGATCTTCTGGGTGCACGCGAACCTCGAGGAGTTCGCCGCGTTGCGTGTTCTTTGCAACGACCTGAACGTCTTCGGGGTGATCGACGATGCCTTTAACGAGGTGTTCGAGCGCGGGAGCGAGCAATTGCTAAGCCTTGTCTGCGTCGGCGGCAGGTGCTTCAGCAGCAGCCTCGTCAGCGACGGGAGCTTCTGCAGCAGGTGCTTCTTCAGCCTTGGGCTCTGCCTTCTCAGCCTTGGGCTTGAGAACAGGCTTCTTCTTCTCGTCAGCCTGGAACTCTGCCTTAGCTTCCTTGACCTTGACGGTGCTTACAGCGTTCTTGTCACCCTTGAACTGGCCCCAGTCGCCGGTCAGCTTGAGGATTGCCTCAACCTGCGGGCTAGGCTGCGCGCCAACGCTCAACCAGTACTGTGCACGCTCGGACTCGACCTCGATGAACGAGGGCTCCTCGGTGGGGTGGTACTTTCCGATTTCTTCGATGACACGGCCATCGCGCTTCTTGCGCGAGTCGGCAACGACGATGCGGTAATAGGGTGCACGGATCTTGCCCATGCGCTTCAAACGAATCTTTACAGCCACAATTCTCCTGATTTAAATGTTATTGGTGGCGAACCGCTAGCCGTGAGCGTGGGGGCACACTCGGCAGAAAAGCTCTAGTGGATTCCATCCGGGCCTGATTAGAGGGTCGGGCTACGGAGGACTCAACCGCCTATTCTGCCAGAGTTTTGACGGCTTGGGGAACCGATCGCCAATAAAGCCCCAAAGAGGTGCCGTTAGCCGTTCTGAGAATCCCGCCACGCAAGCCACTGCTTGGTAGTCGTGAGGTCGTAATCCGGCCCCGTAATACCGAGCGTGAAGAGGGTGATGCCCTGCTCCCGCATACTGTCAGCATCTTCAACGCTCTTGTCGCGCAACTCATTCGAGAGCTCAATCTCGTTGATGTCGCGGCCGACGGTCTCACAGTGACCGGCAAGCACCTCGAGCTTGTGCACGAGCTCCTCGCCCGTGGCGAAGCTGTGCCAGATGTCGGCGTGCTTGGCGACAAGCTTGAGAGTCTTCTTCACTCCCCCACCACCGATAAGAACAGGGATCTTGCGCGTGGGCGGCGGGTTGAGCTTTTGCCAGCGCGACTCGATGCGCGGCAGTGCTTCAGCAAGAGCATCCAACCGCGAGCCGGCCGTGCCGAAGTCGTAGCCATACTCCTGGTAGTCGCGCTCGAACCAGCCAGAGCCGGTGCCGAAGATGAAGCGGCCACCACTGATGTGGTCAAGGGTGCGAGCCATGTCGGCCTGCAGATCGGGGTTGCGGTAGCTGTTGCAGTTCACGAGCGTGCCGAACTCAACTCGGCTCGTCATCTCTGCCCACGATGCCAGCTCTGTCCACGCTTCAAAGTGCAGCCCGTCGGGCTCACCGTAGAGCGGGAAGAAGTGATCCCAGTTGAAGAGAACGTCAACGCCCAGCTGTTCAAGCTCTTTTACGCGGTCACGAATGACCGAATATTCGGCGTGCTGAGGTTGAAGCTGAACGGCGATACGAACGGGGCGGCTCTGTGTCATAGCTCCACAATATCCCCTCCCACACACACCACGAAGAGTGGTGCAGCACCGGCGACGGAAGGGTCAAAAAGTGCTAGCGGCTAGCGCCCGAGGAACTTTTGTAGGCTTTCGAGTTCTTCTGGTGACGGTCCGCCAGCGGCAGGCTTCGAACCGCCAAGACCAAAGCCAGAGCCGGCGGGTGCCGAGGTTTCGACAGCACCCTGAGCGCGAGCTGCCTCTTCTGCAGCGCGCTTGGCGGGGTTGCCAGACTTGGAACCCTTCTTCTTCTGGTTCTTCTTGGCGTTCGCCGACTTGCCGCCGTGGCCACCAGGGATCGGGCCCATTCCCGGAATCTGAGGCGTGCCACCCTTAGCGACCGTCTTCATCATCTTCGCGGCCTGCTCGAAGCGGTTCACGAGCGCGTTCACCTCAGTGACGGTTGTGCCCGAACCGCGCGCAATGCGCACGCGACGCGAACCATTGAGGAGCTTCGGTGTGGTGCGCTCCTGCTTTGTCATCGACTGGATGATCGCCTCAGTGCGCGTGATCTCCGACTCATCGAAGTTGTCGAGCTGCTCGCGCATGCCCTTCGCACCGGGAAGCATGCCGAGCATGCTCTTGATCGAGCCCATGTTCTTGAGCTGCTGCATTTGCTGCAGAAAGTCATCAAGAGTGAACGAGTCAGTCGCAAACTTTTCGGCAACCTTGCGCGACTCTTCTTCGTCGAAGGTTTTCTGCGCCGTCTCGATAAGGGTGAGGATGTCACCAAGGTCGAGGATGCGGCTGGCCATGCGGTCGGGGTGGAACGGCTCGAAGTCGCCAAGACCTTCACCCGTCGACGCAAACATGATCGGACGACCCGTGATGGAAGCAACCGACAGCGCTGCACCACCGCGAGCGTCACCATCGAGCTTGGTGAGCACAACACCGGTGAAGTCCACGGCCTCTTGGAAGGCGCGAGCGGTCTTGACGGCGTCTTGACCGATCATTGCGTCAATAACGAAGAGCACTTCGTCAGGGTCGACAGCCTTACGGATGTTCGCTGCCTGCTTCATGAGCTCGGCATCCACACCCAAACGACCAGCGGTGTCAATGATCACAACGTCGTGCTGCTTGTCTTTGGCAAACTTCATGGCCTGCTTGGAAACCTTGACCGGGTCACCCTTGCCGTTACCCGGTTCGGGAGCGAAGACGGCGACACCAGCCTGCTCGGCAACAACCTGCAGCTGGGTAACAGCGTTCGGACGCTGGAGGTCGGCCGCGACCAACAGCGGCGTGTGGCCGTCAGCTGCGAGCCACTTCGCGAGCTTTCCGGCAAGAGTCGTCTTACCGGCACCCTGCAGACCCGCGAGCATGATGACCGTCGGCGGGTTCTTCGCGAACTCGATGCGGCGAGCCTCGCCGCCCAGAATCGTGACGAGCTCGTCGTTGACGATCTGCACCACCTGCTGCGCCGGGTTCAGCGCACCAGAAACTTCGTGGCCAAGCGCACGTTCGCGAACGCGACCCGTGAACTCCTTAACAACCTCGAGCGCAACGTCAGCATCGAGGAGGGCACGGCGAATCTCGCGAACGGTGCCATCGACATCCGCCTCGCTGAGCTTGCCCTTGCCGCGCAGGTTTTTGAAGGTATCCGCGAGGCGGTCGGTGAGATTTCCAAAAGTGGCCATGATGCCACCAGTTTAAGGTGTCTTTGGCTGTGCTGCGACTCCACAACGCCGACAGAGGCTCCGAGTAGGGTGAGAACGTGAGACACGGAATCGTCATACTGCCCCAACAGCCCTGGGCTGAAGCCCAACACCGCTGGATTCAAGCGGAAGAAATGGGCTTCGATCACGCCTGGATTTACGACCACCTCTCGTGGCGGTCCCTCGCCGACGAGCAGTGGTACGCCACCGTTCCGACCCTCACGGCAGCCGCGAGCGTCACGAACCGCATCGGGCTCGGCACCTTTGTCGCCTCGCCCAACTACCGGCATCCGGTTCCCTTCGCCAAAGAATTGGCAACTCTCGACGACGTGAGCGCTGGCCGCTTTCTGCTCGGCGTTGGCTCGGGCGGCACCGGTTTCGACTCAACAGTGCTCGGTCAAACCGAACTTAGCCCCCGCGAACGTCACGCCCGCTTCGAAGAGTTTGTGCGCGGCCTCGACGAGCTGCTGCGCTTCGAAGACCCCGGCAGCGGCGGCATCAGCTTCAGCGGTGACTGGTTTACAGCAGTGAACGCGCGGATGGTCGGGGCACCAGCCCAGCGCCCGCGCCTGCCCTTCGTGGTTGCCGCCGAAGGCCCTCGCGGCCTACGGCTTACCGCCGAGCTGGCCGATGGCTGGCTCACCCTCGGCCGCACCGCCGACACCCTCGACGAGTGGTGGCAGATTGTCGCCGACACCGCCGCGCGCATGGATGACGCCCTCGAGAAGGCCGGCCGAGCATCCGGCAGCATTGATCGCTACCTCAATTTGGATGGCGCACCCCAGTTCAGTCTGGAAAGCGTCGACACGTGGGAAGACGCTGTCGGTCGCGCCGACGCCCTCGGCTTCACCGATGTGATTGGGCACTGGCCCCGCGCCGACGGCATCTACGTCGGCAAGGAAAGCGTGCTGATCGAGATCGCCTCCCGCTTCTCCCGCTGAGGGTCCACAGTGACGCGAAGCCCGCACGCAGCACGCGATAGCTTAGAGACATGACAGCTCTCATCGTGACCCTCGCCGGACAAACCCCCTCCGTCGCCGACAGCGCCTTCGTTGCGCCCAACGCCACGCTCATCGGCAATGTCACCCTGGCCGAGCGCGTCGGCATCTTCTACGGCGCCGTTCTGCGCGGCGACACCGACGCCATCACGATCGGCGAAGGCTCAAACCTGCAAGACAACGTCACCGTGCACTGCGATGAAGGCATCCCCACCACCGTCGGCTCCGGAGTGAGCGTCGGTCACGGCGCCGTACTCCACGGCTGCACCGTCGAAGACGACTGCCTCATCGGCATGAGCGCCACCGTGCTCAACGGAGCCGTAATCGGAACCGGATCACTCGTCGCCGCCGGTGCTGTTGTGCTCGAAGGCACCGTTATCCCGCCCGGATCACTCGTCGCCGGAGTGCCTGCCAAGGTTCGCCGCGAACTCAGCGACGAGGAGAAGGCTGGCGTTCGGCAGAACGCCGCGCACTACCTCGAGCTGTCTGCAGCTCACAAGGCTGTCAGCAACTAGCGCGAGGCGCTTACCCCGTCGCGACCGGCACCTGGGCGGCCGACAACTAGCAACTAGCAACTAGCCGACGAGGCCCTGCACGAAGACGTGGGGCGTGAAACCGGTGAGGTCGTTGATGCCCTCGCCCTGCCCAACGAGCTTGATCGGGATGCCCGTGCGCTCCTGAACGGCGAGCACGAAGCCACCCTTTGCTGAGCCGTCAAGCTTCGTAATGACGAGGCCAGTCACCCCAGCGTGCTGAATGAACGCTTCTGCTTGAGCGACACCGTTTTGGCCGGTTGTCGCGTCAAGCACGAGCAACACTTCAGCGATCTCCGTCTGCTTTTCGACAACGCGACGGATCTTGCCAAGCTCATCCATCAGACCGCTCTTGGTCTGCAAACGACCAGCGGTGTCGATGATCGCGATGTCGATGCCCTCGCGCTGAGCGCGCTCCACCGTCTGAAAGGCGACGGATGCCGGATCTTGACCTTGCTGCTGGGGGCGCACGATTTCGGCTCCCCCGCGCTCCGCCCACGTCGCCAACTGCTCAACGGCAGCGGCACGGAACGTGTCAGCAGCACCCACGACCACCGTGCGGCCGTGGCCAACGAGGAACTTGGTGAACTTGCCAATCGTGGTGGTCTTTCCAACGCCATTGACACCCACGACCAGCACCACTGCGGGGCGGGCGCTGAGGGTGAGAGTCGGGTCGAGGCGGGCGAGACGTTCCTCGAGGGTTTCGCGCAGCATCCGCTTCAGGTCTGCAGGGTCGTCAGTTTTGAAACGCGCGACGCTTGCCCGTAGCTCGTCGATAACGGATTCAGTGATGTCGGGGCCGAAATCGGCCGAGATCATTGCGTCTTCGAGGTCACTCCAGGTCTCCGCGTCGATCGTGTCGCGCGCGAACATTGATTTGAGTGCGCCCGAGAGCGACCAGGATGCTGCCATGACTACAGGTTAAGGCACGTGAGCGCCCGAATCGACACCTTCGGTTCGCCGAAGCTCAGTATGCTGTGCGCCACGCCACATTACTCAGCCAAGGAGTGCGCATGAGTTCCCTAGATTCTGGAGCGTCGTCTCCCCTGCTCACTCGGTTGCGCTCAGCGCTCCCCATGCTCGGCCCGAGCGAAGGTCGAGTGGTGCAGGCACTGATCGACTCGCCCGACAGTTCTGTGGAGTGGTCGACCGCTGAGCTCGCAGCGATTGCGAGCACGTCTCCGGCGACAGTCATTCGAGCCTGCCAGAACCTCGGCTTTCGGGGGTACCAGCATCTTCGTCTCGAGCTGGCGCGCACTCCCCATCACGACAACGAGTCACCACGCCATATTGTCGCCACGATTTTTGCTGAGGCCACCGACGCTATTAGCGTGAGCCAGGAGAGCCTCAGCACTAGCGATTTCGATCACGCCACCGCCGCGCTTTCCCGCGCCGCGCGAGTGCTGATGGTGGGTACGGGGTTTTCCTCTCCGCCCATTCAGGATGCTGCACTTCGGTTTCTCACCGCCGGCCGCCCGGTTGATGCTCCCCTCGATGTTCAGGCCCAACAGTTCGCGGCGCGACTGTTGAAGGAGGGCGATGTGTGCCTCGCCGTCAGCTACTCCGGCGCCAACGCGAACACCCTCAAGGCATGCAGCGCAGCGAAAGACGGTGGCGGAGCGACGGTGATTGCGATCACGAGTTTTGCTCGCTCACCGTTGACGAGAATTGCCGATATCTCGCTCATCACCGGGCCCGTGACCCGCAACCATGATGTGGACCCCCACCTCAGCAGGATTAGTCATGGTCTGGTGCTTCATGCGCTGCAGCGGGCGGTATTTGCGCAGCCAGAAGGTGACTCCGTCATCACGTCGATGCGCGATGTCGTCGCAGACTCGCTCACCGACGGTTTCTCCACCCCCTAACGCAACTGTCGCAGTCGGTACACCGGAGCATCGCACCCCGTTTACTGCGCGTTCACTTCCGCTCGCGAAAGTCATGTGAAACGAATTTCACGCTTCGTGAAACGACGGAATGGATGACTGAGCGATGTGGACCCTGTCCGGAACATACAACCTTCGCCGCGCTGCCCATCAAGATTGGCTGTACCGCTCAGCCACACTTGATCAGCTGGAGAGCGTTGACTTTGACACTCTGCGCGCCAACGATGTCGGGCTGGTGGTAGATCTTCGCGAAGAGCGCGAACGCCCGTCACACGCCGCCTCCATCACGACAATCCACATCCCGATCTACGACCTCCCCGATGGCCCACCGCAGCTAGGCAGCATCACCTCGATCTATGAGCTCATGCTGTTTGATCGCGGCCACAAGCTCGCTGTTGCAGTATCCACAATTGCGCAGGCCGACGCCCCAGTGCTCGTCCACTGCACAGCGGGCAAAGACCGCACGGGCCTCGTCGTCGCTCTGACTCTGCTGGCCTCGGGGGTCGATGAGTCCGCGATCATTGACGATTACGCAGCATCCGGGCACCATGTTCGCCCCCGCAGACACGCTTTAGTTGCCGAGTCACTTGCCTCGTTAGACCTCAGCGGCAACGAACTCTCCGACGCCTTCGAACTCCACCTCGACAGCCCGGCAACAGCACTCGAATCCGCGCTCGCAGAGGTACGCGTTCGCTTCGGCAGCATCACGAACTATCTCCTCGCCCACGGAGTGACCACCGATGAGATCACCATGCTTGTTGATCGACGGATGGCGCATCATGCATAGCCTCGTGTTGGCGCATGTCAGCGATCCGCATGCAAGCGTTGGCGGCCCCCTCTATGGAACGGTCAACGGGGTCGACCGTCTGGATCTCGTTGCCGGTTCGCTCGCTGCGATGGGGGTGAGACCCGACGCCGTTATCGTCGCTGGAGATCTCGTGCAGTCCGGCCACACCGAGGCCTACAGCGATGTCGCCGCAGCGCTCACTCGGCTCGAGGCAAGCACGGGCGCGCCCGCGCTTGTCGTGCCGGGCAACCATGACCACCCTCTGGCTTTTCTCACTCTGCCGCAGTCCGCGAGCGTGAACCGGCGCATTGTTCATATCGGCCAGACCCGTTTCGCACTACTCGATTCAAGTTCCGGCAGCCTCGGCACAGCTCAACTCCGTTGGCTCGCACAGCAACTGAGCGAACCGGCGGCTGGGGGCACGGTTCTCGTGTTGCACCACCCTCCCGTGCCGTCTCCGCTGCCCTCGCTCGCCGGCCGAGAGCTGAGCGACGCCGACGAATTGGCCGCTGTCATCGCGACAACCGATGTGCGACTCATTCTCGCCGGCCACTTTCACCACTCTCTGAGCGCTCAGCTCGCCGGCATTCCAGTCTCCGTGAGCCCCGCACTGTCGTACCAACAAGACCCGACGGCAGCAGCAGAACAAGTGTGCGGAGTGGATTTGCCCGCCTATTCACTCATCCGCCTCCACGAACGCGGCCACAGCGTCGTCTCAATTCCCCTGCACGCCTCCGAAATTCTCTTCACTTCTCACTCCCGCAATGTCACCGCAGTATCCACCCTCACCTGAAAGAAGAATCATGTTTCTAGCACGAAAGCCCCTCACGCTTGTTGCGTTCGCCGCACTCGCCGGTGTTTCACTGACCGGCTGCGCGACCGCCGCAGAGTCGTCCACAAATTCAAGCGCTGACGCAGCAAGCATCACTCTCTACACCTCCGAACCCCAAGAAAAGATCGACGAGATCATCGCCGCTTTTGCGGAGCAACAGCCCAACATCAGTGTTGAAGTATTCCGCGCCGGTACCGGCGATCTGACCGCCCGCATTGAAGCAGAACGCGTCGCTGGCGACATCCAGGCAGATATTTTGCTCGCGGCCGATGCTCCCACCTTCGAGGCTTACGCCGCGGAAGATCTTCTGCTTGAGTTCGAATCGTCAGAAGCACAGAACATCAATCAAGACCTCATCGATCCTGAGGGGTTCTACGTCGGAACGCGCATCATCCCGACTGCGATCGCCTACAACACCGAACTCGTCGAGACTCCGCCGTCATCGTGGCAAGAGCTTGCCGACCCGCAGTGGGCCGACAAGATCGTGATGCCTAACCCTGATGTCTCCGGAGCCGCGGCGTTCAACGCTGCAGTCTGGTACAACGACGACAAACTCGGTAAGGAGTGGCTCGAGAAGCTCGCAGCCAACAATCCCGTCATCGTCGACAGTAACGGGCCTACGTCGCAGGCCATCGCCACGGGAACCCAGCCCGTTGGCGCGGTCGTGGACTACCTTGTCCGCGAGCTAGCCGAAGCCGGCTCGCCCATCGCGGTGTCATACCCGAGTGACGGTGTGCCTTACGTGTCTCAGCCAGCGGGAATCTTCGCCAGTACCGACGAGCCCGAAGCCGCGCAACTGTTCATCGACTTTCTGCTGAGCGTTGAGGGCCAGACGATGGCGGTAGCGCAGTCCTACCTGCCTGTTCGCAACGACGTCGGCACTCCCGAGGGAGCGCCCTCGATGGACGAGATCCTTATCGTGACGCCCGACCTCGACATCATCAGCGAAAGTCGCGCAGAAGCAGTGGCGTACTTCAATGACCTCATCGGTTAGCAACACTGTTCGGGGCCTGGTCGTTCGCGACCGGGCCCCCTCCGGCGCGCCATTCCACCGGACTCCACGCCGGCCAGACGGGCGCGCATTCCGCTGGGATGGCGTTAGCTGGCTCCGGGTAGCAGCGTGGCTGTTCTGCCTGGGTGTCATCGTCACCCCACTCAGCGCTATCGCCATTCAGGCATTTTCCGGCAATCATCTCCCCTTATTGCTGCAGGGCGACGTGCTTGAGGCAGGGCTCAATAGCCTCATTTCTGCAGGCCTGTCGGCTGCAGGAGCAGTCGCACTCGGTCTCGCGTTAGCACTGGTGCTCGACCGCACTGACCTTCCCGGAGCGCGCGTGCTGCGTCTCTTCATGCTGACCCCACTGCTGGTACCACCATTTGTCGGAGCGATCGCGTGGCTCGGAATCGCCGGCCCGGCCGCCCCCGTTAACCGTTTCTGGTCGGCGACGTTCGGCTCACCACTCTGGAACATTTACGGTGGCGACGGCGTGGTGTTTCTCCTCATCGTTCACTCATATCCGATCGCCTACCTCATCATCGGCGCGGCGTTGAGACGCGTTCCCAGCGACCTTGAACAACTCGCGAGAATTGGCGGCGCTGGGGCCTGGACTGCGGTTCGCCATATAACCATTCCTCTGTTGAAACCAGCGCTGCTTTCTGCGTTTACGCTGACGCTTGTCTCGAATCTGGCTGACTTCGGTATCCCCTCGATCATTGGGCTGCCCGAGCGTTATGTAACCCTCTCAACGCTCGTCTACCGCTACATTCAATCCGGCACCGTGGATGCTCCGCTCGAGGTCGTTTCGACCATCGGGCTCCTTCTACTCGTGCTGGCCGCGCTCGCCGTGTTCGCCGACAATCTCGTCTCGCGGCGCAAACTTGAGCTCGAGGCGGGGGCAACAGTGGCCGTTCCCGTGCAGTTAGGCCGAGCGAAGCTCCTCACGACTGTGATCGCGTGGACTGTGGGACTGTCCTTGACCGCTCTGCCCATCTTCGCCTTGGCCACGCAGGCGCTGCTTCCGGCTCCAGGAGTTCCCTTGACCTGGGAGAATCTCACGCTCGATAGCTTCCGCCGGGCGCTGGCTAGCCCCAGCACCACGACCGGAGCGCTCAATTCCTTAGTGCTCTCCGTCGCGGCAGGAGTCATCTGTGCGATTGTCGGGCTCACTATCGGAACGCTCATCACCCGCCTGCGCAGCCGAGACAATGCTCTGCTCAACGGTGTGGCGCTGCTTCCTCAAGCGATTCCCGGACTCGTGCTCGCCGTCGGCTGGCTCATTATTGCTCCGCAGTTGGGCTTGTTCAACACTCCATGGCTCATCCTGTGCGCCTATGTCATGGCGTTCCTCGCGATGGTGGTGCAGTCCGTCAACGCGCCGCTACGTTCGACCCCGCTCGCGCTGGAAGAAGCCGCTCGCTTGGCGGGAGCGAGCCGCGCTCGCGCGCTCTTCGATATCTCGTGGCGACTCGCGACACCGGCGGCAATAACCGGCGGCGTGCTCGTGATGCTCACCGCGGTTCGCGAACTCACCATTTCTGTACTCCTCGTAGCACCCGGTTCTCAAACCATCGGGGTGCTGATTTTCAACCTTCAACAGGCGGGTGCGTACAACGCGGCATCCGCTCTCTCGCTCATCATCACGATTATCGGACTTGCCGGACTCGGGCTCACCGCTCGCGGCATCCGTGCTTAGAAAGGAAATCCATGTCTTCGATAGCCCTCAACGACGTCAGCTTGCGATTTGCCGACGGAACCCGCGGCCTCGACGCCATCGACCTCACGATCGCCGATGGAGAATTTGTGGCGTTGGTAGGCCCGAGCGGTTCAGGAAAAACGACCTTGCTCCGCAGCATCGCCGGCTTTATCGCTCCTACCCGGGGCGACATCCGCATCGGCGGCGAGGTGGTTGCGGGCGAGAAAACTTTCGTGCAACCAGAAAACCGCAAGCTCGGCATGGTCTTCCAACAGCACGCAATTTGGCCCCACTGGGATGTCGCACGGAACGTGGGCTACTCACTCAAGCTTGCAGGACAACCGCGGGCCGCACGCGCTGCACGGGTGTCTGAGGTGCTTGAACTCGTTGGCCTCGCAGGGATGGAGAAACGCAATCCGGCCACTTTGTCTGGCGGGCAACGACAGCGCGTCGCGCTGGCTCGCGCATTGGCGTCCACGCCGCGGGTATTGCTTCTTGACGAGGCGCTCTCCGCGCTAGACGAACCTTTGCGCGACAGGCTTCGCCTCGAATTGCGCAGCCTCACGCGGGCAATGGGTCTCACCGTTGTGCACGTCACTCACGACCGTGACGAGGCGTTGGCCCTCGCTGATCGCGTTGTGGTGCTCGATCAGGGACGCATACAACAGGTCGGCACACCCGAGCAGCTGGTCCACGAGCCACGCACAGCCTTTATCGCCAGCTTTTTGAGTGACGCGACGGTGATTCCGGGCCGAATGACGGATCACGGTTTCACGGCCGATGATCACCTGCTCCGGATCGCCCGTGACCGCATTGAGGGCGGCCACGGTGATGGCGCGGGATCTGTCGCCATCCTCCCGGGAGACATCACACTGCACCCCGCGACGGGAGATGGGCCTCAGGGAATCGTCGTCTCGTCACTATTCGGACGCGAGGGAAGCGACGTCGTGGTTACCTGGAATGGAATCGATTTTCGATGCCTTGTGCCGGGACCACGGCCGACCGTAGGCGAGCGCTATAGCATCGCCGTCAGCCGCGCGCTCTACTACCCTGCCGACCCTTCGGGCGCGCCTCAACGACAGCCAACCGCACTAGCGTTGTCACATCCCGCCAGCTGACTCTGAAACAATCGTTCAAGAACTTCCGAAGAAAAGAGCTCCATGACCATCTCATTGATTCGCCACGGCCAAACCGACTGGAACGCTGCCGGACGCATGCAAGGTTCCAGCGACATTCCCCTCAACGACACCGGTCGCGAGCAGGCGCGGGAGGCCGTAGAGGTATTGCGGGGCTCCGAGTGGGACGTCATCGTCAGCTCTCCCCTACAGCGTGCCCGCGAAACTGCCCAGATCATCGCCGACGGTTTGGGTCTCGAGCTCGGTCGCAGCTACGACCTGCTTATTGAGCGCAACTATGGCGAAGGCGAGGGCCTCACCACCCCTGAGATCAACGAACGCTGGCCCAACCACAGCGGCTACCCCGGACTCGAATCGCTCCATGACGTCGTCGAGCGCGGAATCGCCGCCCTCAACGAGGTGACCCAGGACTACCCCGGCAAAAAGGTGATCGTCGTGTGCCACGGCACGATCATCCGCTACACGCTTTCGCAACTGGCCGGTCGTGACTTCGACCACATTCTCAATGGCTCGGTATCGACGGTCGAAAAGCTGCACACGGGCTGGTGCGTGCACACCGTCAACGGCGAACCGCTCTCGCGCGTCGACTAGCAGTCATCGCTCATCACGAGCGATCACTCTCACGATCTAGCTCGCGTCGACTGACGCCGTCTCTTTCGCGACGCGCTGGCCCACGACGGCGCTGATGCCATCGGCACGCATGCTGACGCCGTAGAGGGCATCCGCGATTTCCATCGTGCGCTTTTGGTGGGTAATGACGATGAGCTGGCTGGTCTGGCGCAAGTCTTCAAAGATCGCCAGCAGGCGGCCAAGGTTGGCGTCGTCGAGCGCCGCTTCAACCTCATCCATGATGTAGAACGGGCTGGGGCGCGCCTTGAAGATGGCGATCAGCAGCGCGACGGCGGCCAACGACCGCTCACCACCGCTCAGCAGTGAGAGGCGCTCGATCTTCTTGCCGGCCGGCTTCACCGTGACTTCGATTCCTGTGGTCAACAGTTCGTCGGGGTTGGTGAGGAAGATGCTTCCGGTGCCACCGGGGAACAGCACCGGGAAGACATCGTTGAACGCGTTCTTGGTGTCTTCGAATGCGCTCGCGAAGATGACCTGCATCTTTTCATCGAGCTCGTCGATGATTGTCAGCAGGTCCTTACGCGTGTTCGTGAGGTCGGTGAGTTGCTCGGTCAAGAACTTGTGGCGCTGCTCGAGCGCATCAAACTCTTCGAGAGCGAGCGGGTTGACCCGGCCAAGGCGCGCAAGTTTGCGTTCGGCCTTTTGCAGGCGAACCTCTTGTTCGGCACGTACAAACGGTCGGCCGGATGCCACGGGCTCAGCGTTCTCGTCTGGCTCGGGTGTTGCGGGGCTCGCGTCAGATTCCGTGGCAGCGGAGTTCTCGTCGGGCTCCGCGACGGCGGCGCTCTCGGCCGCTTCGTCGTTCACCCGGTCATCGGGAACGGGCACCTCAGGGCCATATTCCGCCACAAGTACGTCTTCGACGAGTCCGAGTTCTTCGCCCGAGCGTTCGAGGAGACTGGAGAGGTGCAGTTTCTTTTCGTAGATCTGCATTTCAAGGCCGTGGACGCTTTCGCTGACCGCCGAAAGGCGTTCACGCAATGCCGATTCTTCGCGGCGCAGAGTGGAGAGCTCTTCGTTCTGGGCCGAGCGCGCCGCTTCCTTCGAGGCAAGAACAACGCGCGCTTCGGAGAGCGAACGATCAACCGAGTCGAGCACCGCGGGAAGCATCTCTACGACCTTGGTCGCGGAGGCGATCTGACGTTGACGAATAACGGCAAGTCGCGCCTGCTCTTGGGCTGCTTCGCGCTCGCGCACCAGCTGGGCGGCGAGTTGTTCAGCGCGGGCACGCTCGGCGCGCACTCGCTCGCGGATGGTCTCCATTTGGATGCGCAACTCGACTTCGTGGGCCCGAGCGGCATCCACTTCGGCCAGCATCGGTTCGCGTTCGGAGACGTCGAGCATGGGGCGCGGAGCAGCCTGGTACTTGTCGGCGGCAGTCTGGGCGCGAGCCACTTCGGTGGTGGCGTCGGCCACGGCTTCTTCGGCAACAGCGACCGCGCGAGCAAGACGGTCGCACTCGGCTTGGGCGGCTTCAGCCTGAATCCGGTGGCGACCGAGCAACTCGGACTGCGCGGCAAGCTGGGCGTCGTATTCGCGCAAGGTTACGAGGGCTTGTTCAGCATCCGTCTTCGCGGAGGTGAGCTCGCGGCGCTTCTCGTCGAGTTCGAAGCTCGTGCGCTCGATCTGGGTCGTGACAACGCCGAGTTTGTCGGCGGCGGCATCCCGCTCAGCAACAAGTTCGAGGCGAGAGCGCTTCGCACCGGAGCCGCCGCGCAGCACGAACTGCGTGAGCACGTCTCCGTCACGGGTCACGAAAGTGAGATCGGCGGCGTTCGAGAGCGAGCCATAGGCGGCGCGGGCGACCTCAAGGTCGTCGGCGATGAGAACGTGGGTGAGGAGACCGTGCACTCCGTCGGGGGCCGTGACGACGTCGGTGGCGGGAATGGTTCCGGCCGCCGTTCCGAGCGATACGGTCTGCTTCGCGGCGTTGGCCACAACGACTTCAACGCGACCGAAGTCGCGCGAAGCAGACTCGGCGAGCGCATCAATGGCCGAATCGCGGTCATCGGCAAGTACGGCATCCGCAAGCGTGCCGAGAGCGGCAGCGATGGCCGCTTCGTAGCCGGGCGTGATCTTCACGTGTTCAGCAACGAGACCGCGGATGCCCGAAAGCTTGGCAGCGACGAGAGCGCTTGAGCCGTCTTTCTGGTCAACCGCGAGGGATAGCGCCGAGTTGCGGGCGGCCAAGGCATCGCGCTCGCGCTCGGAGGCGTGGAGGGCTTCGCGGAGGGCTTCAATCTCGGCCTGAATGCTCGAAACTGTGGCTTCGGCGGCCTCGTAGGCGGTGTCGAGCGAGCCATCACTTTCGACGGTCGAGTTGCTGGCCTGGGTTTCGAGAGCCTCAAATTCGGCCTGGGCTGCCTCTCGACGCGACTGGGCTTCGGCGAGCGCCTGCTGCTGACGCACGAGTTCACCCTGCGCTGCAGTCAGAGTGGAGGTGGCGACTTCAACGCGAGCGGTGAGACCGGCGCTCTCCAACTCGTGACGCGATACGAGCGCACTCTGCGCGGCGATTTCTTCGTCGAGGGAGTCGAGCGCGGCCTTCGCTGTCGCGGTTGCCGCAGCGGCTGCGGCGACGGCCTTCTCGGCATCCGCAACGCCGGTCGCGAGCTCATCGGCGCCGGCCTTAACTTCGTCGACGAGGGTCTGACTGACGCTGTTGCTGGAAACGGGCGCATCGCTCTGCTGCCCGAGCAACGACAGTCGCTGGTTCGCGAGCGTGTAGAGGCTACGCAAGCGTTCTTGCACCGACTCAAGGCCGAAAGCCACGCGGCGGGCTTCATCTACTTCGCCACCGACTTGGGCTTGCTCAAGTCGGGCTTCGCGCAGTTTGTTTTGGTCGAGCTGCTCCTGCAGCACGATGCGCTGCGTTTTGCGTTCGCTCTCGCTGCGGCTGAAATCGTTGATGCTCGAGCGCAGTTCAACGACCTCGTCGGCGAGGAGGCGGGCGCGAGCATCCCGCACGATCGAAGCAATCGAGGCCGCTTCTTTGGCAATCTCGGCCTGCTGACCGAGGGGCTTGAGCTGACGACGGATCTCCCCCGCCAAGTCGGAGAGACGCGTGAGGTTCGCCTGCATCGCGTCGAGCTTGCGCAGCGTCTTCTCTTTGCGACGACGGTGCTTGAGGATGCCGGCTGCTTCTTCGATGAAGCCGCGACGGTCTTCGGGGCTGGCGTGCAACACCGCATCCAGCTGGCCTTGACCAACAATGACGTGCATTTCGCGGCCGAGACCGGAGTCGCTGAGGAGCTCTTGAACGTCGAGCAGTCGGCACGAGCTGCCGTTGATCGCATATTCGCTGCCGCCGTTGCGGAACAGGGTGCGGCTGATGGTGACTTCGCTGTACTCAATCGGCAGCGCGCCATCCGCATTATCGATCGTGAGGATGACCTCGGCACGACCCAGCGGTCCCTTGGTGGCGGTTCCGGCAAAGATGACGTCTTCCATCTTGCCGCCGCGCAAAGTTTTGGCACCCTGCTCGCCCATGACCCAGGCGAGAGCATCCACCACATTCGACTTGCCCGAACCATTGGGGCCGACGACACACGTCACGCCCTGTTCGAACGCAAAAGTGGTCGGTTGAGCGAACGACTTGAACCCCTTGAGGGTCAAACTTTTGAGGTACACGTCACCGCCCGGTCGTTGCTGGTCTCAGCGTTAGTTAAATTCCTGACCAAGTTGCTGGTCAGAACCTTGCTATACGGTACCGGATGCGCGGGGCCCGGCCGTTCTGCCGCGCAGGCATCGCGGCTCGCGTCAGCGTCACGCGCCATGAGTGCCTCGCTGCACCTGGCTCTAGCGCGCTGCGGACTCGCGGCGTATTCTGGTCGGCTACCTCCGTAGCGCTTAGCCCCGCAGATTGGTGCGCTCATGTCAGAGATAGACATTTCGGCCCTCGAGATTCCCCTCGCGCTCTCTGCCGATGGATCGGATGACTTCACCGCGGCAACCGCGTTGCGCAATGAGACCGACGAGATATTGCAGCATTACCCCGAGCTGGCGCACGACCCGCTTGTCTCCCTCGTGACCTGGCAGCCCAATGCGTTCGAAGACCGACGGATGCTCGTCGCCCTCGATCAGGACCGCATTGTGGGCCGTGGCGACTACAGCACGAACGTCGGCGAGGATGCGGATACAGCGTGGATCGAAGCGTACGTGCATCCCGCTTATCGACGTCGCGGTATCGGCAGCCGACTGCTGACCGAACTTGAAACGATTGCGGCGGATGCGGGTAAGCGCAAAGTTCACGTCTACGTCTCAAGCGTGCCCACTGATGGCGCGCTACTGGACTCCCCCACAGGCTTTGGCACCGTTCCTCGTGACGGTGCCGGCACTCAGTTTCTGCAGTCGCAGCAGTACAGCTTCGAGCAGGTTGAGCGCGTGAGCAGGCTCCCTCTCCCGGTTCCTGGCCTGCACTCCCTCGTCGACGACGCCATCACGCGGTGTAGCCGCGACTATGCCGTGCACGAGTGGGTGGGGATGTGCCCAGAACAGTGGCGCGACGACCTCGCGCTGCTCTACACGCGCATGAGTACCGACGAACCCAGTGCGGGACTCGAGCCTCCCGAAGATATCTGGACCGCAGAACGAGTGGTCGATCATGACGAACGCGAACTCGCTAGTGGAGTTACGACCGTCTACGCCGCGATTGAGCACGTAGCCTCAGCAGAATTGGTGGCATACACCGCGCTCACCGTGCCAGAGCAGCCGGAACTCGCGGTGCTCCAAGACAATACGATCGTCCTGAGCGAGCACCGCGGTCACCGCCTCGGCAACCTGCTCAAGGTGTTGAATCTGGCGCATCTCCAACGAGTTGCGCCCGGCCATCCCTCGGTCATCACCTACAACGCGGCGGAGAATCTCCCCATGCTCTCGGTGAACGAAGCGGTCGGCTTTGTTCCCATCGGTTCTGAAGGCGCGTGGAAGAAAGAGTTACGCTAGCTCGCAGACTGACTCACGCGAATGCGCTGGCAGAACCTACAGAAGTGCGAGCCGCGGTTCATGAAGCTCTCACGCACGACTTCACGACCGCAGCGCGGGCACGCCCGCCCCTGCTGACCGTAGACGTTGAGCGAGTGCGCGAAGTAGCCCGACTCGCCGTTCACGTTGAGGTACTGGGTGTCGAAGCTCGTGCCGCCCTCGGCCAAGGCCTTCGAAAACACCGCCCGCACTTCCGCAAGCAACTGCACCGCTTTCGCGCGGCTGAGGGTCTCGGTGGGCTGGTTGTAGTGCACGCGCGCGGCCCAGAGCGCTTCGTCGGCGTAGATATTGCCGACCCCGCTGATCAGGGTCTGATCGAGCAGCGCCCGCTTCACCGTGGTGCGCTTGGCCTTGAGCGATCGCAAGAACTTGGCATCGTCGAAGAAGGGGTCGAGTGGGTCACGCGCGATGTGCGCCACTTGGCTCGGCACCGCGAAAGCGGGCTGATCAACGGTGGGCAGCATGCTGTCGATCGCCATCGAGCCGAAGATACGTTGGTCGACAAAGTTGAGGCGCAGTGCGCCGTGGTCAGGATGATCAAGTTCGATGCGAATGCGGGTGAGCCGGTCATCCGTGCTCCGATCGCGCAGAAGCACCTGCCCGCTCATGCCGAGATGCGTGACGAGGGCTTCATCCTGCGCTTCGTCACTGTCTGCCTCAGCACTGTCAGCGAGCGGAAGCCACATGAACTTGCCCCGGCGCTGAGGCGTCAGGAAAGTACGACCGGTCAGACGGTCAATGAAGTCTTCGCTCGGGCCCTCATGGCGGCGCAGTGAACGCTCGTCAAAGACGGTGACGGATGCCGCCGTCGCGCCGGTAACGGCTGATTCAAGCCCCGCGCGCACAACTTCGACTTCAGGAAGTTCGGGCACGCCAGTTACTTCGCTGCGGCTTGGAGGCTAGTCCAGGCCTCGAGCGCTGCGGCCATTTCGGCCTGCTTCTTGCTCGAGCCGATGCCGGTCGCAATGACCTCGTCGTCGAGAGCGACGCTCGCGTGAAAACGCTTGGAGTGATCGGGGCCGCTATCTTCGATGCGATAGTCGGGAGCCCCACGCCCTAGTTGGGCGGCGAGCTCTTGAAGGCTCGTCTTAGGATCCATTGCTGCACCAAACCGCTCAGGGTCGGCAAGCAACGGGGCGACGAGGCGAAGGACGAGCGCGGTAGCTTCGTCCTCGCCGAGGTCGAGGTAGGCGGCACCGATGATTGCCTCAACGGTGTCCGCCAAAATGGACGGCTTTTCGCGGCCGCCCGTCTGCTCTTCTCCCTTGCCGAGGCGAATGAACGCGCCAAGGCCGATCAGGCGCGCAATTTCAGCGAGCGCGACAGAAGAAACGAGACTAGCCCGACGCTTGGCAAGGTCTCCCTCGTCAAGCTCCGGGTTATCGCGATACAGCTTGACCGTTACTGCCTGGCCAAGAATTGAGTCACCAAGAAATTCGAGCCGCTCGTTGTGCGCGATTCCGCCGTTTTCGTACGCGAAAGAGCGGTGTGTCAACGCAAGCGTGAGCAACTCGGGGTCAATAGCGACCCCGAGCACAGCAGAGAGCTCAACCGGTGAGGCAGAGCCCGTCATCGCCATTTCGACTCGAGAATGTGAAGACTAGTTAAACGTCAGCGACCTTGCGACCCTTGTACTCCATGTACAGGGGCGTGCCAGCGGAGTCTTCGACTACCTTGGCGCGGTGCGGCAGGCTGTAAACAGTCTTGCCGTTTTCAACAGTCTTGACGAGGGTGGGAGGGGTTGCCTTCCACTGGGCGCGGCGCATGCGGGTGCTGGCCCGCGACATCTTGCGCTTCGGTACTGCCATGGCTAACTCTTTTCTTCTTGGGTCTCAGGTGAATCGTTCGCGTCGTGCGAGTTCTGGTCATGCGAGTCTTGCGTGAAATCTTGGAGGCCGGCCAACGCTGCCCAGCGAGCATCGATGGGCGCTTCGTGTTCGTGTCCTGGATTATCGAGCAACCGAACCCCACACTCGGGGCACAGGCCAAGGCAATCCTTCTGACAGACCGGCTGGAACGGTAGTGACAACACTACCGAATCCCGCACTACAGGTTCTAGATCGATGTATTCGTCGATAACCGTGTAGTCGAAAGCTTCGTCCTCAGAATACGCGAAAAGTTCTTGAAACTCGACTCGGACAGGCAGGGTGACGTCAATGAGGCAACGAACACACTCTGCTTGCGCTTTGCCCGACACCACAGCATCCACAAGAATGCCGTCGTGGAGTGACTCAAAACGGCCCTTGACGGACAGTTTCGAACCCTTTTCTACCCCAACAACGGCGGTACCAAAGGTTTCGGGTACGACGACCTGAATGGAGTGCTCTCTCATCTCGCCTGGGCGGTGAATGAGATCGCGCACCAACACGGCATACGGACTCTCGTTGATTCTAGACACGATCGTCGATTCTACCCCCGCAACGGCTCCCCTGTCGCCCCCGGTCAGCAATCGCTCAGTCAGCTAGCCCACGGATGAGCACGCCGGACCGTGTGGGTCGGAGTAGGCAGGAGGCTTTGTACCTCTCTAGACTGGTGCGACAGACCCGTGCGCTTGGTATGGCGTGGTTGGTTTGCCCAGGATTGGGCTGCCGGTCTTCTCGAAACACTTTTCGTTCTTTGTGGCGCATTCTCGCGCCCATCCACCCGTTTCTTGGAAGGCTCCATGTCTGCACTGTCTCGTTCCGTTTTGCCCCGTTCCGCGTTCTCTCGCACCGTACTACTGGCGGGGGTGTCCGTTCTTGCCTTGAGCGGATGCACTGCTGCCGCTGACGAGACGGAAACCACCTCGCCCGATGCCGCCGCGCAATCGGTTGAACTCAGCAACTGTGGCTTCGATGTCACCTTCGACTCGGCCCCCGAGCGCGTCATCACGATCAAGTCGTCAACAACCGAGATGCTTCTGGCGCTCGGCCTCGGCGATCGCATCATTGGAACCGCGTTTCAGGACGGCCCTGTGCCCGAACAGTGGGCATCCGATGCTGCGGGCCTGACCTCGATTGCTGAGCGCGTGCCGAGCGAAGAAGCCGTTCTCGATCTCGAGCCCGACCTTGTCTTTGCCGGGTGGGAATCAACGTTCAGCGCTGACGGCGCCGGCGAGCGCGCCGACCTCACTTCTCTCGGCATCAACACCTTCGTGGCTCCCTCCGCCTGCCAAAGCGCAGAACAGCCTGAACAGCTCAGCTTCGACAACGTCTTCAGCGACATCGAGACGGTTGCCTCGATCTTCCGCGTGGATGCCACCGAGATCGTCGATGAACAGCGGGCACAACTGGCCGCGATCGATGCCAATGGCGACTCCCGTACCGCGCTCTGGTTCTCCTCGGGCTCCGACACTCCCTACGTCGGCGCCGGCATCGGAGCACCGCAGCTGCTGCTCGACACAGTTGGCCTCACCAACATCGCCGGGGACATCGACTCGACGTGGGCTCCCTTCAACTGGGAAGCCGTCGTTGACGCCGACCCCGACTTCATTGTGCTCGTGGATGCCGCCTGGAACACCGCAGACAGCAAGATCGACGTGCTTGAGGCCAACCCCGCCACCGCGAACCTCAGTGCTGTGAAGGCTGGCCGTTACCTCGTGGTGCCGTTCGCGGCGAGCGAGGCCGGCGTACGCAGCGTTGACGCTGCCGAAAGCCTGTCGGCTCAAATTGCGGAGCTCGATGGCTAAAGTTTCTCCGCTCACCTTCGGCACCGCGCTGGGGATCGCACTTCTCGTGTCGATCACCATCGCGGTGACGATTGGCCCTGCCGACATCCGCTTCGATGAGGTCTGGCGCTCGATTGGGAGCCACCTCGGTATCGGAGTGAGCCCGCTCACAGAATTGCGGGATGGCATTGTGTGGCAGTTGCGTTTGCCTCGCGTGCTCACCGCTGCGGCGGTGGGTGCGGGGCTCGCGCTGAGCGGTGCGGTGATGCAGGCGATTACGCGCAACCCACTCGCCGACCCGTATTTGCTCGGGTTGTCATCGGGCGCGGCTCTGGGCGCGGTGTCAGTGATTGTGCTTGGCGCCGCCGTGTTACTTCCGTTTGCCGCCTTTGCAGGCGCGTTACTCGCGTTGACCCTCACCCTGCTGTTGGCGGGATCCCTCGGTGCGATCACCCCGTCGCGCACGGTGCTCGCCGGCATCGCTGTCTCGGCGCTTGCCTCGGCAGTCACAAGCTTTGTCATCTTCTGGAGCGTCGACGGCGACTCCTACCGGGAAGTGTTGTCGTGGCTGCTCGGCTCCCTTAGCGGAGCACGCTGGCCTGCGGTCGGCATCACCATGGTTGCCATCATCGTGATCGGAGTCCCCGTGATGCTTACGGGACGCCTGCTCGATTCCTTTGCCTTCGGCGACGTGCAGGCAGCGTCGCTCGGAGTGAACGTCAGCGCGACCCGCTGGGGACTGCTGGCGGCATCCGCCCTCGTCACCGGCGCCATGGTCTCGGTGAGCGGATCGATCGGCTTCGTGGGGCTCATCCTGCCGCATGCCGTTCGACTACTCGTAGGGCCAGGGAACCGCGCCCTGCTCCCCCTGAGCGCCCTCCTCGGCGCCGTCTTTCTCGTCTGGGCCGACACCCTTGCGCGCACACTCTTCGACCCGCGCGAGATTCCCGTCGGCATCGTCACCGCCATGATCGGTGCCCCCATCTTCGCGTTCCTCCTCACCCGGCGAAAGAGCTCAACATGAGTGACGACACCGGCCTTGTCGCCGAACGAATCCGCGTCACTATCGACGGCACCCTGCTCATCGACAACGTCGACTGCACGGTAGCGCGGGGCTCCCTCAGCGCGCTCGTCGGGCCAAACGGTGCCGGAAAATCCACCCTGCTGCGGGCCCTGACCGCCGTGCAGGCTCCGGCATCCGGAACCGTCACGTTCGGCAACGCCGACCTGCTCGGGATGCCGCGTCGCCAACGCGCGCGCCTCGCCGCGTTCGTAGAACAAGACGCCACGACCGACTCCTCCCTCACCGTCGACATGGTCGTGAAGCTCGGGCGTCTGCCGCACCAGTCACTGTGGGAGGCCGACTCCCCCGAATCCGCTGCCGTCGTGACGGCAAGCCTCGAGACCGTAGAAATGACCGCGTTCCGCGAACGCGAATTCCAGAGCCTCTCTGGTGGCGAAAAGCAACGCGTCATGCTCGCCCGCGCCCTCGCCCAAGAGCCACAGCTGCTGACCCTCGACGAACCGACCAACCACCTCGACATCGCCGCCCAACTCGCCGTGCTCGAACTGCTGTCGAGCCTGCGCACCACCGGCGTCACCGTACTCGCCGCGCTGCACGACCTCTCCCTCGCGGCGAGCTACTGCGACCACATCATCGTGCTCTCCCATGGCCGCGTCGTGGCGGCAGGCGCGACCGAAACCGTGCTGACGGAACAGCTGATCGCTGACGTGTATGGCGTCACGGCATCCATCCTTCGCAATCCGGTCACCGGCAAGCCTGTCATCGGGTTTAGCCCCGCGTAGCGGCGCGGACGCCCCTCACCCAGACCACACCACCCTCACGCAGCACCGCTGGCTAGCGGTCGAAGGCCGTGCGCGGAGCAAGTGCCGCCATGATGCGAGCCCGCCAGCCCACGGATGACCGCAGCGAGGTGATCACACTCGACACCGCCGCCCGGCGTACCTGTTGCGGGCGCGGACTGAACGCCGACGCTTCAACTGCCGCGAGCACGAGCGCCAAGGTCGACGACAGTCCGGTCGATGACTCCGGACTCGGCGCTGACGGGGGCCCAGCGGAGTTCGCCGCGACGGGCACGACGCCGAGTTGAGCCGCAAGCTGCTCATACTGTTGACGTGGCGTCCCGGTGCGGGAAACGGCTATCCCCAAGTCGGCGGCGCTGTCGCAAATCTCTCGCCAGGAAAGCGCAACATCGCCTCGCGCGACGGCAGCCAATCGCAGTGCTCGACGAATGACGCGCACCAGCGCCGGGATCGCCAGCAGGAACGGAATGGCGAGCAAGAGCCACCACCATGGCGAAGTCTCGCCGTAACCGGGAACGGGCGTCTCGGGCACTTCGTCACGCGGCAGGTCGGGACGCGCACCCGGAGTCGCGCTCGAGCTGGGGCTGGCAGTGGGCTCAGGCTTCGACTCGTCAACGTCGGGAGTGCTCGGGTCATCGTTCACACTCTGCGCAAAGCGGGGCGTGCTGCCCACGGATGTCGTTGGTTCGAAACGAACCCAACCGACGGTCGGAAAGTAGAGCTCAGGCCACGAATGCAAGTTGTCTGTCGTGACCGCGAAACTCACCTCGTCGGTCTCGGAATCCACCTTCCGCTGGCCGGGCGTGAAGCCGACGACCACGCGAGAGGGGATGTCGAGGGTGCGCGCCATCGCGGCCATCGCCGACGCAAAATGCACGCAATAGCCGCTCTTGGCAGAGAGAAATGCGGCGAGCACCTCGGCGCCCGAACCGTCATAGTCGTCGGCAACCGGCGACTCCTCGGAGTAAACAAAGTCGCCATTGCGAAAGAACGATTGAAGCGCCAGCGCCTGGTCGAACCTGGTCACTTTGTTACCGGCCACTTGCTGCGCTGTCTCAGCCACCACAGCCGGCAGCGACTCCGGCAGCGCCACATACTTCTCAAAACCAGCGGGCAACTCCGTCGGCGCTGCCTCCAACTGTTCGATCGAGGGGGCAGCGGTAACGTACGAGGCTTCGTAGCTTTGACCCTTGGAATTTGCGAACGACGTCGACACCGTTAAGCCCTCAGGTTCCCAGGCCCAACCGCGCCCGACATCCGCAATGCTCGTGGTCGCGTAAGGAACGGGCAGCAGCTTTCCCCGCAGGCGTTGAATCTGAATCTGCATGACGCTCTCGGTGCGGGGCACCTCCGCCGACAGCCCCGGCGAAGGCGCAAACTCTTCAACGGTATTGGAGTCGTCAATCTCGCGCTCCGACGGACTCCACGTTTCGTCGGTGAACTCATCCAAAGCAGCGACCCGCAGGTATTCATCTCCCCGTTCCGAGGTGTACGTCAGAGCCAACAGCGGGGAATCGCGTCGAAGATCGTTACTCAGATTGAGGATCGGGTTCACCCCGGTAGCGATGATCCCCGGAGTGCCAGGAGATGGCTCAGCCGGCTCAACACTCGGGATCACCACGGGCACGACGAGAGCCAACACGAGCGCGCTTGCCACAACAGGCCAGGCGGCACGCATCGTCGTGCGCTCCCCCGCGACAAGAAGGATGCCCACATAGGCGAGAGCGGTCACCGCAAAGCTGAGAGCATCGTGCAGTTCGCTTCGCACAAACGCCGGAACCGCCAACAGGATGAGCAGCGGGAGCGCCGTGAACGCCGGCTTACGCAGCACGAACGCGATGACGTCCATTGCGATCGAGAGTGCGAGCGCGCCGAGGCAGATCAGAAACACGATGCTCACATCGGCATCCGCGGGAAAGCGCTGAGCTTCCATGGACGATTGCCCCTGCGCTATGAGGGTTGCGAATCGTGCGAAAGTGGTGAACGTTGGCAGGATGCCCACCAAGGCTGTGGTGGCTGCGAAGAACAAGGTGAGTGTCGCCAAGCCGACCGCGGCGCCGATGAGCGACCCGATCCAGGCGCGCGAAATCAGCGTGTGGCCCACGGCGGCCGCCGCAAGAACGACAAGCACAATTCCAACGTAAGGAAACCACCACGCGCCCTCCGTAAGCACTTCGCCGAGGCTGCTCGCCGCGACCCCCAGTGCCAGAGCCAGAGTGCCGCTGAGCGACCACGTACGCACGCGTTGTTCGTGAGCGCGCACACTGCGCGCCCGACTCTCTTCAGTTGTTGTCACGGTGTGCCCTCGATTCCGCCACAAACGAGGTCCAGGCATCGCCAACGTCATCGAAGGATTGCACCGAAATTACTTTCCACCCGGCGTCGCGCAGCTCGTCACCGGCGGGCTGGCGAGCACGGTCGCCCGACCGCGTGAAATCTCCACAACTCGACGAGGATTCCACCACGAACGCAACGGCGAGAACTCCCGGAAGGGCTTGCCGCCGCAAATACGACACCGTCTCCGGCTCAGGATGCGCGACCAGAGCCAATACCGGCCCGCCCGCGCTCGTGCTGGGCACTGGCTCACCCCACCAGCCCGGCGCACTATCGACGGGGCCGAAGGTTGCGAGACGGGTCAGAAATTCGTGCTCGTCGGAGGCCCGTCGATGCACGATTGAGGCATCCGCCAGCTGCGAGGGACCCGTCTCAATGATCTCCACCAGAAAGCCTTCGCGCTTCAGCTGAACGGCGGCAGAGGCGAGCATGCTGACGACCCACTCGAAGCGAGGGCTGCGCGCGGCTGCCGTAACGGCTCCGCTCGAGAGTCGCACCGAATCGTTGCGGCTGGCATCCGTATACCCTGCACGTCTCGTATCCACAATGATGCGAGCCTCGGGATAACTGTGCTGCTCCTCTTGGCGCACCATCAGGCTGCCGTGCCGGGCGGATGCTCGCCAGTGCACCCGTCGCATCGCATCGCCACGGCGATACTCCCTGGTCATCGCATCGTCATCGTCACCGGCCGACCGACGTTGGAGCACACGAGCCTCCCCATCGCCGGACTGGGCGAGCAACGCCGACTGCGCCAGCGTGACGACCCGCGGCGTGACCGTCAACTCGGTGACAGCGCCGACACTCCACGAGCCGAGCGCCAGCGAGAGCGGGTCGCTGCTCTGCAGCAAGAGCGGACCAATCTCAAAAATTCCACGATCGCGCGGAGTAAGCGAATAGGAGAGCTGGGCTGCACTGCGCTGGTTGAGGCCACCGACTCGCGCCGAGAGCGGCGGCATCCAGCCACTGGCTGTAGCCCACGGAGACCACGGCAGGCCATCGGCCCAGTGCACTCCGCGAAGTCCCGTGCGCGCGTGATTATCGACTCGCACCGTGACAAGGCTCGTGGTTCCCGCCTCCACAACGGGAAACGCACACTGTCGGCTCACCGACAGCGCGGATTCCCGCGAGCGCACCAGCACAGCAGCCATGAGGGGTAACGCGAGAGCGAAGCATCCGGCATATAACAGAATCGGCATACCAGCCGCATAGCCTGCCACAAGTGCGACCCCGCCCAGCACGAGAAAGGCACTTCCGCGGTTGGTGAGCCGTACAACGCGCAACGCGACAGAGAGAGCTCGAAGAGGGCGAAGGCGAGACATGAGAGTCCGCTAGGACGCGACCGAATTGACCGGAACCGGCGTCTCCGCAACGATGCGCTCAATCACAGCAGCGATCGAATGACCCGTCAGAACCGTTGAGGACTGAGCCGCATGGCGCGCCGGAATCATGCGGTGCGCCAGCACTGTCACGGCAAGCGCATCAATGTCATCAGGCAACACGAAGTCACGACCATCAATCGCCGCCCGAGCCTTCGCCGCCCGCACCAGATGGAGCGTAGCCCGCGGGCTAGCACCCAACCGCACCTCGGGGTCACGACGCGTCGCCTGAGCAATCGCAACCGCATACTCTTCGACCGCGGTGCTCACAAATACTCGTCGCACCGTCGCGATGAGCTCGCGCAACTGCTCAACCGAGACCACGGCCGTGAGCGCGTCAAGAGGGCTGCTGAGCTCCCGTGAGCGCAACATCTCTAGCTCGGCTGCGGCATCCGGATAGCCCATCGAAATGCGGGCCATAAACCGGTCACGCTGAGCTTCAGGCAGCGGATAGGTGCCCTCCATTTCGATGGGATTTTGCGTCGCCACCACAATGAACGGGCTCTGCAGTTCGTACGTAGTCCCGTCGACCGTGACACTCGACTCTGCCATGCACTCAAGGAGCGCAGACTGCGTTTTCGGGCTGGCACGGTTGATCTCATCACCGATGAGAATGTTCGCGAATACCGGCCCCTTCTTGAACTCGAATTCACGCGTGTTTTGGTTATAGACCGAGACGCCCGTGATGTCGGCCGGCAGCAAGTCTGGCGTAAATTGCACGCGCGACACGGTGCTGTCTACCGTTCGCGCGAGAGCCCGCGCGAGCATGGTCTTGCCGACACCGGGAACGTCTTCGATGAGCAGATGGCCCTCCGCCAAAAGCACCGTAAGCGCCAAGCGCACAGCCTCTGTCTTGCCATCAATCACGGTCGAAATACTGCGCACAATGGCGTCACAGTGATCGTGGAACACGTCGTCGGGTAGTGACCCGGAGGTAGGGGCATCCATGGGTCGAGTCTTACACCGGTCTTCCACTACGGCAATTGCTTACGCTTGCGCAGTTCATCTTCGAGGGCACGGATTTTTTCTTGGCGCTGAAAGTATTCGATCTCAGCGTCGAGTTTCGCGATCTCGGCTTCGGTCGTGCTCACCTCCAGTGATGGCAGGTGTGCGCGACGCTCGGGGGCACCAAAGGGCACAGAGCTCGGAGCGGTGGACCGGTGCTGGCGGCCGATCGCAAACCAGAGAATGCTGCCGATGAAGGGCATGAAAATCACGATAAAGATCCAGGTGACCTTGCCGAGATTCTTGATGCGCGATTCATCAATCAGGATGATGTCGATCAACACTGAGATGAGCAACGCGAAGTACGCGAGCGAAATGAGACTCCCCATCCGCTCATCGTAGAGGCAAACTCCCCGACAGTCGAGTATTAGTCTTCTTTAGTTTCGACGGTGTTGTAAGCCTCATCGAAGCCCGCCATCCACGCCTCTTTTGTGCCCAGACTAAACATGTCCTCGGGGCCCGACCGCACGAGGGATCGCGCACCGGCAGCGTCGAGATCAGCGACGTGCTGACCTAGCCCGCGAACGACCGCAACGGGCAATCCCCCGGCCTTCCCCTTGACCAAATCTGTCGCGGCAGCAACTTCATCGGCGAGCGCCGTGACACTGACCGCAAGCGGGCGACCCGAAGCATCCGCGGTTCCGCGCAAATCATCGAGAACATGGATGCCGGCCGCACCAATCGCGATGTCGGCTTGGCCCTTGCGCCAAGGCCTGCCCACGGTATCCGTGATCACAATGCCCACGGTCACGCCAAAGCGCTCCCGGAGCCCGGCGCAGAGCTCGCGGGCGGTCGCATCGGGGTCGAGCGGGAGCAGGAGAACGATGCCGTCAGGGGTGTTACTGGAGTCAACGCCCGCCGCCGCCATCACGAGCCCCAAACGGTTTTCGACAATGCGAGTGACACCGTTGGGGTGCTCGCGCGAGGCCACAATCCGCACGGTTTCGTCGGTGATGGCTTGTTCGCGATCGGCAGCCTCGACAGAACGACCTTCGGCCTTGCTCACGATCTTGGAGGTGACGGTGAGGATGTCGCCGTCGGCGAGGCCTCCCGAGTTCACGTCATCGGAGTCGGCAACGAGAGCCGTCGTAATCGCCTCAAGAAGGCTGTCACCGGACTGAATTTCGGGGATGCCGGGCACGGCCCATGCGCTCATTCTCACGCGTCTAGTCTGCGGCATTCGTGGCGCAGTCACTACTTGCGCAGTGCCGGCAGCACGTCACGCCCGAAGACCGTGAGAAACTCGCGCTGATTGCGTCCGACATTGTGGAGGTAGATGCGGTCGAATCCGAGATCGAGGTAGCTCTGGATGTAGGCGCGATGCACGTCAGGGTCGGCGCTGACGGGCATCCGCCCCTCGAAGTCTTCTGGGCGCACCATGCGCGCCAGTTGCTCAAGCTCGAAGGGCGAGCGGATGTCGTTCTTCGCGAACCGCAGACCACCGTTTGGCCATTCGGTGAGCGCGTTGCGCATGGCCTGTTCGTCTGTTTCGGCCCAGCTCAAGTGCAGCCGCAGCACGCGGCTCTGGCTCTCGGGTGCGCGGCCGGCTTCTCGTGCGCCTTCGGCGAATCGTTTGAGCAGCATGTCGACTTTGTCGAGAGGTGCCGCTTCGGTGATGAGCCCGTCGACAGTTTTACCGGCACGCTTCGCGGCGACCGGCCCGGCGGTAGCGACCAAGATCTCGGGCGCCACCTCGGGCATTGTCCAGAGTCGTGTCGATTCGAGCCGGTAGAACTGCCCCTCGTGGCGCACATCTTTGTTGCCGAGCCCCGAAGCGAACAGTTTCTTGATGATCTCGACGGCTTCGAACATGCGGTTGATGCGTTCGGGAGCTTCTGGCCAGTACTGGCCGACGATGTGCTCGTTGATAGCTTCGCCGCTGCCGAGGCCGAGCCAGTGTCGCCCCGGATTCATCGCGGCCAGCGTCGCGGACGCTTGGGCGACCATTGCCGGATGCCAACGAAACGTGGGCGCGGTGACTCCGGTGCCAAGGTCGCCGGTAGTGGTTTCGCCCAGAGCGCTCAGCACGTTCCACACGAAGGACGCCTGCCCCTGCTGGGGAACCCACGGCTGGTAGTGGTCTGCGGCCATCACCCCACGAAATCCTTGCGATTCGGCGTACTGCGCACTCTCCATGACGTCACGTGGAGCGAACCGTTCGAGCATGGCGGCGTAGCCGATATGAGGTGCAGAAACTGTCACGGGCATCCGTCTATTGTGGCGTGCATTGCCCCTGTCGTGCTGCAGCACCTTTCCGAGCATTGAATTGCGGTCGCGACGAGCGGATAATAGGCGCCCTACTCACTGAGGAGTCGGCATGAATCTGGGCGCGTTTTCCATCAGCACCGCTAGTCCGCTGATGCACGTCATTCTCATTCCAGGTTTCTGGCTCGATGAAGCCTCGTGGGCACCCATTACGCGGTCGCTTCGCGAGGCTGGCCACACGGTTCATCCGCTGACCCTTCCCGGTCTTCACCGCGACGCCACTGATCGCGGCGCCATCACACTCGCCGATCACGTCGCTGCGGTAGTTGACGTGGTCGACAGTCTCACTCGCGACTATGACTGCGAAGACGACGCGGCGCACGGCCAGGTGGTACCGCCCATCGTTCTCGTGGCGCACAGCGGCGGCGGGCCCATCGCCCACGCCGTTGCGGATGCTCGCCCCACCTGCCTCGCCCGGATCGTGCACGTCGACACCGTGCCGCTACCCCACGGCATGCCGATTAATACTGATCTGCCCACGATCGATGGCGAAATCCCCTTGCCCAACTGGTCGGTGTTCGATGACGAAGATCTCGTTGATCTCACCGATGAGCTGCGAAGCACTTTTCGCCGCATTGCCATTCCGCAGCCCGCTCGGGTCGCCAGCGATCCCCAGAATCTGTCGACACCAGCGCGGTTCAGCGTGCCGGCGACGGTGATCTGTTGTGAATTTTCGAGCGAACAATTGCGGGCATGGATGCGCGACGATGAGCCCTTCGCCTCCGAAGTTGCCCGCCTCGACGACCTCGAACTCGTTGACCTGCCCACCGGGCACTGGCCGCAGTTCACGAAGCCAGCCGAGCTTGCCGACGCAATTATTACGGCTGTGCATCGCAGCTAAATCGGGTCTTGTCCTCACGGGATCCCCGTCCTACACTGAGCAAACGCCAACTATTGAAAGGAGCTAGCCGTGTTTATGTTCGCAACAACGAAGAACCCAATTACTGCCGGCTCCGTCGGCACCCTCTCCGCCTAACCGGTTAGCGTTCTCCGCTCACCGGTTCTGACGGTGGCGGCGCTCACGGAGCACACGACCCAACTCGATCATCACGAGACTGCATTCGACTGACGAGTCGGCGCACCCCGACGGGGCTGCGCAGCACTCACCGCGATGACCACTCCCTTCTCTGGCAACTCGCGATTGCCGAAGGATGCTGTTGGGTCGCCACCTGAAACAGCGCGCTCTGACGCGCCATCCGCAACCTCTCTCTGTCACGAAAGTTTTCCATCATGAACGAACTACTGGCGGCCTCGAAAGACCGCCACGCCCATCCGTCCGAACCTCATCACCATGACCAGCCGCGACAGGCTGCCATGCGTCGCGTGGGGGTAATCGACCGGCTTGCGCTGCATCTCGGCGTCGCGCTCATCACGTGGAGCCGCCGGCCCCATCGTGCGCGACTGATCGCGTCGGCCGAGTTGCTGGCCGCACACCAGCTCCGTCGTGAGCGCCTGGCTCACGCCAGAGATCGCGCCGAGCAGAACTATCCGCGGTTCATCATCCGCTAAAGCATGATGCGGCCGTCACCTCGGAGGTGACGGCCGCATCATGGCGAACCTCAGCGGTCGCGGTTAAGCACAATCAGAGTTACAGCGCCCGCAATCGCGGTGCAATGTCGCGCTCGAAGAGCTCGAGGAAACGGCGTTGGTCGTTGCCGGGCGCGTGGAAGACGAGGTGGTTGAGGCCGGCATCCACATAGGGACGAATCTCTTCAACAATCTTGTCGGGATCGTTGCCGACGATCCACCGCGAAGCGATCTGCTCAATGGGCAGAGCATCGGCGGCGCGTTCCATCTCGATGGGGTCAGTGATGTCGTGCTTCTGCTCCTTCGAGAGAGCAAGTGGCGCCCAGAAACGTGTGTTCTCGAGGGCTACGTCGGCATCGGTGTCATACGAGAGCTTGATCTCGATCATCCGGTCGATGTCTTCGAATTTGCGGTCGACCTTGGCTGCACCCTCCTTGACCCCGGGGATCAGCGCATCGTTGTAGAGCTCCATGCCCTTGCCCGATGTGCAGATAAAGCCATCTCCGGCACGACCCGCATAGCGGGCGACCATCGGCCCACCGGCAGCGATATAGATCGGGATGGGCTGGTCGGGGCGGTCATAAATGCTCGCGCCGTGAGTGGAGTAGTACTCCCCCTCGAACGACACGCGGTCTGAGGTCCACAGTTCGCGCATGAGGCGAACGGATTCACGCAATCGAGCGAAGCGCTCCTTGAACTCGGGCCAGTCCTGCTCGCCAGCACCGCGGAATCCGGTGGCAACCTCGTTGAGGGCTTCGCCCGTTCCCACACCCAGCATGATGCGCCCTGGGTAGAGGCAGCCCATCGTGGCGAAGGCCTGAGCGAGCACAGCGGGGTTGTAACGGAAGGTCGGCGTCATCACGCTCGTGCCGATACGAATCGTGCTCGTGCGCTCACCGACCGCTGCCATCCAGCTCAGCGAGAACGGAGCATGCCCGCCTTCGTGACGCCACGGCTGGAAGTGGTCGCTAACCGCAACACTCTCCATGCCGTGTGCTTCTGCTGCCACTGCGATCTCTACGAGTTCACGCGGGGCAAATTGTTCTGCTGACGCTTTGTATCCGAGGGTGAGTGTCATAAACCCATTGTGCCGGTGTTAGTCGCGCGGCGCTTGCAAAAACTCAGAAACCGAACGCGGAACATAGGGCGCGACGTCTCCGCCAAGCGCGGCAACCTGACGCACCAGCGAACTGGACACGTGCGCATGAGCGGGATTCGGCAGCATGAAAATCGTCTCTACGCCGGCGAGGTCGCGGTTGACGATCGCCATAGGCGTTTCGTACGCGACATCCACTTGAGAACGGATGCCCTTGATGATGACACTCGCCCCCACATCGGTGCAGTAGTCAACGAGGAGGCCCATACTCCAGCTAGTTACAACGATGTTGCCCTGAAGGTGAGCGTCGGCAACGGCTTGTTCGATGAGGGAGACGCGTTGCGCAATCGGCAAAAGCGCGGTCTTGCCCGGGTTGTGCACGACCAGAACGTGCACTTCGTCAAAGGTTTTCGCTGCCCGCTCAATCACATCGAGGTGGCCAAGGGTGACAGGGTCAAACGACCCAGGAACAACAGCGATCCGACTCATGCTCCCACGATAGCCGCTCGGTGCTCATTGGCGCGTGGGAGTTCGCTGTGCGGGGAAATCTGACGCAACACAGCAAAGCGTGCCTGCGAGCGGAGGCGCTAGTTTTTGCCGAGGAACGCTTCGGCACTCTCATCAAGACGACGCTTGAGTGCTTCGGCGAGCGCCGGATGCTCGGCCAAGGTCGGATCTGCGACCAACAGCCCCTGAGCGGCCTCGCGCGCTTCGGTGATGAGTTGACCATCGTTGGCAACTCGCAGCAGCTTGAGGCTCGAACGCCCACCCGACTGCACGCCACCAAGCACATCGCCTTCGCGGCGCAGTTCAAGGTCTTTGTTGGCAAGTTCGAAACCATCGAGAGTGGATGCCACAGCCTCAACGCGTTCGCGCGCCAACGACTCCACCTCGGCCGCCGTGACAAACAGGCACAACCCCGGAACCCCACCACGACCAACACGGCCGCGCAGCTGGTGCAACTGGGAGACGCCGAAACGATCAGCGTCGAGCACCACCATCACCGAGGCGTTCGGCACGTCAACGCCGACCTCGATAACCGTCGTCGCGACGAGCACATCGATGTCGCCGGCAGCGAAGGCGCGCATGAGCTCGTCTTTCTCCTCGCTCGAAAGCTTGCCGTGGAGCGCCTCAATCCGCTTGCCCGCGAGAACGTCGTTGCTGCGCAGCGACGCCAGCACCTCGGTCACGTTCGCGATCGGACGTGGCGGTCCGGCATCCGGGTCATCAGAAGCCGTGGGTGCAGGCTCGCTGCCGGGCTCTTCAGTTTTGGCGTCGATGGCGGGGCACACAACGAAGCCCTGACGACCGATGGCGAGTTCTTCTGCCAGCCGTTGCCAGACGCGCGACACCCAGCCGGGTTTCTCGGCGAGGGGCACCACGTGGCTGCTGATGGGCTGACGGCCAGCCGGCAACTCAGCAATCGAGGAGATATCGAGGTCGCCGAACACTGTCATCGCAACCGTGCGCGGGATGGGCGTCGCCGTGAGCACGAGAACGTGGGGAGGCTTCGCGCCCTTGAGCCGCAGCGCTTCCCGCTGGTCGACGCCGAAACGGTGTTGCTCATCAACGACGACGAGACCGAGATCGACAAACGTGACCGCGTCGCCGAGGAGGGCATGCGTGCCAATCACGATGCGAGAAGCCCCCGACACGGTCGCCAGCAGCGCCTTCTTGCGCTCTGCTGTCGGCAGCTGACCAGTGATGAGGGTCGGGCGGAGTTCGGCCGCGAGATCGGGGCCTAACGTGCGGATGATCGAACGGAAGTGCTGATGCGCCAGAACCTCGGTGGGAGCCAGCAACGCTGACTGCCCACCCGACTGCGCGACCGCGAGCATCGCCCGCAGCGCGACCAGAGTCTTACCGGAACCCACCTCACCCTGCACGAGACGATTCATCGGCACCGGCTGCGCCATGTCGTGGAAGATTTCCTCCCCCACCGTCTGCTGGTCACCCGTGAGCGTGAACGGTAGCGCTGCGTCGAACCCTTCGAGCAGCGGGCCGGCCGTGCGCGCGATGGCTTCCGACTCACGCTGCTTCTGACGCTGTTGCAGAAGCGCCGACTGCAGAACAAATGCTTCCTGAAAACGCAGGGTGTCACGAGCTGCCCGCCAGTCCGAGTCAACCTTCGGACGGTGAACCTGCTCAAGCGCCTTCGCAAACGGAAGCAACTCGCGTTCGCGACGCACGGCATCCGGCACCGGGTCATCAAGCGGGCCAAGCGTATCGAGCACGACCTCGACGGCTTTCTGAATTTGCCAACTCGCGACCGTGGACGTCGCCGGATAAATGGGGATCGGCTGCTCAGCCCATGACTTGGCCTGCTCGGGCTTCTTGAGCTCGAGAGCATCCCGGTCAAAGAGTTCGTAGTCGGGGTGAGCGAGCTGGCGCGTGCCGCGATATTGGCCAACCTTGCCCGCGAAGATTCCGCGCACCCCCGGCGTCAACTCATTGGCACGCCAGGCCTGATTGAAGAACGTGAGAGTCAGGATGCCCGTGCCGTCGCTGATCGACACCTCAAGAATCGAGCCGCGCTTGTTGCGCATCGGACGATTGCGCACCTCGCGCACTTCGGCGACGATCGTCACCGCCTCATCCAACGGCAATTGAGCCAGCGCAGTCAGCTCGCCTCGCCGCGCGTAGCGCCGCGGATAGTGGGTCATCAGATCGCCGACCGTGAGCAGGCCAAGACCGCGCTGCATCGAGGTAGCGGTGCGCCCGCCCAAGACGGCGCTGAGCTTCTGATCAAGGGGCGAGGTCACCCTAGAAGAGTACCGGGGACCACTGGCGTTTGCCCCGCCCTCGGGCTCGTCCACCCGCCACCACGCGAGCCCCGTGCGCCCGCCCGCTCACCCCGGCTAGGCTCGACACGCTATGACACGCATAATCGCCGGGTATGCCGGCTCCCTCACCATTGCCGTACCGAGCGCGGGCACTCGGCCCACCAGCGACCGCCTGCGCGAAGCCATCTTCTCCGCGCTCGAAGCCCGCGACGCCATTGAGGGCGCCCGCGTGCTCGACCTCTACGCCGGCACCGGAGCGCTCGGGCTCGAATCAGCCTCGCGCGGCGCACCCCACGTCACTCTCGTCGAGAACAACGCTCGCGCCGCTGCCACCTGCCGCAAGAACGCGACGCTCATCGCGGCGAAAGCTCCGCGCGGCTCAAAGCCGATCATTCTCACCGCCGCTCGCGCTGTGCACACGTTCTTAGAGACATCCGGTGATCAGTGGGATCTCGTGTTTATCGACCCGCCCTACGAACTCGGCAACGGTGAACTTCTCGTGGCGCTCGAACTGCTCGCCAGCCAGCTCAGCCCCGACGCCCTCGTGATCGTCGAACGCAGCTCGCGCGACCCCGAACCGGAATGGCCTGCTGGGCTCGAACTCGACCGTCGCAAAGACTACGGCGACACCACGCTCTACTGGGTTCAGCCGACCGCGGCATAGCCTGCCGGCACTTCGGCGTTCAGCCGACGGCACCGTCCCAGCCCGCATAGGGGTCCCAACCACCGCGCTCGGTGTAGGCGACGCCATCAACGAGCACGCCCTCGCCCTCTACGACGCGACCAATCGCGCGGAATCCTGCTGGCAAGGTCGCTGACTCGGGAAAAGTCGCGAGCAACGAATGGTCTTCGCCACCATCGAGCTGCGCCCGACCACCCACCGCTTCGGATGACAGATCAAGCCCAACGCCACTGGCGGTAGCAACACGGCGAGCATCAATCGCGAGCCCGTCGCTCAGGTCGAGCATGGCCGTGGCTCCGCCGAGAGCGGCAGCTTTGCCGTCCGCGATCGGCGGTGCTGGCCTGAGCTGGGCGGCGATGGCGTCGGGATGCGTTGTCGCGAGCGCGGCGGCCGCTGCGGCATCCGGTTCGCCATCAACGACGCCCGCGGTGAAGAGGAGGCGGAGGCCTTCAGCGGCGAGACCGAGCGTGCCTGAGACGGCGATCACGTCGCCGACGCGTGCACCGGAACGCAGAACCGGGGCGCGCCCTTCGAGATCACCGAAAGCCGTGATGACAATCGTGAGCACTGTCGAGACCGAGAGGTCGCCGCCGATCACTCCGCTACCAGGAGCGAGCGTTTCGCAGCCCTCGCGCAGCCCGTCAGCGATTGCTTCGAGCGCCGAGACGGGGGTGTCGTTGGGCGCCGCAATTGCGACCACGAGACCGGTGGGAACCGCCCCCATCGCTGCGACATCCGACAAATTTGTGGCAGCAGCTTTCCAGCCGAGATCGTACGGAGAGGACCACGCAAGCCGAAAGTCTGGGCCATGAATCATCATGTCCGTCGTGATCACGACACGCTTGTCTGGCGTTGCCAACACGGCAGAGTCATCGCCCGGGCCGAGAAGCTCTGCCGCAGCAGAAGGCAGTCGCGGAAAGATGCGCTTGAGCGCGGCAAGCTCGCCCACGCCGCCGAGAGTGTCAAGGGTCTCGCTCGCGCGGTCAATCGTCATATTCTCACGGTAGCCTGAAGGCGATGAGAACGACGACCCGCACCCCCATAATCGCCATGCTCGCGATGATTCCTTTGCTAGCAACGCTGGGCGGATGCGCGGCAATCGTCCCACTCGAACCGGCGGATGACGCCGCTAACCCCACCTGTGCCGACGTGATTGTGCGCCTCCCCGACACTGTCGCGGGGCTCGACAAGCGCGAAACCAACGCCCAGGGCACTGGAGCGTGGGGCACACCGGCAAACATTCTGCTGCGTTGTGGCGTGGCTGTGCCTGATCCGACTGCGGAACTCGCGTGTGTCACTGCGCCAGACGATGGAATCGACTGGCTGCGAGACGACAGCGACGCCCCCAACTATGTATTCACGTCGTACGGCCGCGATCCTGCTGTGCAGGTCATCATCGATAGCGACGGTGACCCCGATATCGATGGCGACGAGGTCTCTGGCTTCGACGCCCTCAGTCAGCTCGCCGGCGCCGTAAGTCAGGTGCCCGCCGACCGCTTCTGCGTCGGCCTGTCTGACACTCCCGCTCCCGACGACACCGCCGATTCCGGCGACGACGAATCCGAATAGCTCGCCCTAGCGAACGGTTTCTAGCCCGAGTTCGATGAGTTCGTCGATCAGCACGGGGTAACTCATGCCGCTTGCAGCCCAGCACTTGGGGAACATCGAGATCGGCGTGAAGCCCGGCAGGGTATTGATTTCGTTGACCACAAATTCGGTGCCGTCAAAGAAGAAGTCGACCCGGGCAAGGCCTGCTCCCCCGATGGACTCGAACGCGCGCGCAGCGGTGCGCTGCATTTGCCACAGTTCGCCATCCCGCAGAGGTGCTGGGCAAATCAGTTCGGCGGCAGAAACGTCGAGATACTTGGCATCGAAGTCGTAGAAGTCGCGACCGGTGACCACGATCTCGCCGGCGACACTCACGCGAGTTTCGCCACCGTCGCGGCCCGACAGCACGCCGCATTCAATCTCGCGGCCCGTCATCGCCTGTTCAACAAGCGCTGTCGAGTCTTCGGCAAATGCTGTCGCGAAAGCAGCATCCAACTCTTCGGTGCTCGAGACCTTGGTCACTCCGACCGAGGACCCTGCGCGGGCAGGCTTCACAAAGACAGGAAACCCGAGACTGGATGCACGCTTGCGCCAGACATCCGGAGTGCGCTGCCACTGCTGTGCCGACACCGTCACCCACGGAGCAACAGCGACGCCAGCCGCTTCGAGCGCGAGCTTCGTAAAGTGCTTATTCATCCCCATCGCCGACGCGAGCACGCCGTTGCCCACATACGGCAGGCCGGTGAGCTCGATGAGCCCCTGCACGGTGCCGTCTTCGCCGAACGGGCCGTGAAGGATAGGGAACACCACATCAACGTCACCGAGGCTACGAGTGGTGCCTTCGGCATCCGTGACCGTCAACTGGCGAGAGGCGGAAGATTCCGGCCAGTGCACGCGCGTGCCGTTGTCGACAACCTCCGGCATGGCCTCGGGGTTGAGGCGGAAAGTATCGGCGTCGTCAGGTTGGAGGGTGAACGCACCCTCGCGCGTAATTCCGACCGGGATGACCGTGTACTTGTCGCGGTCGATGGCCGAAAGAACGCCACCGGCGGTTGCGCAGCTAATGCTGTGTTCCGAAGAACGACCACCGAACAGCAAAACCACGGTTGTTGTGGGTTGGGCCGTCATCGTTTACTCCCCCTGAGGAAGGTCGTCAGTGGTCAAATGTGGGGCGATATCGCGGGGGGCGAGGGTGCCCGCCAACACTTCAGCCACCTGGCTTGCGATGGGCATGTCAACGCCTTTGGAGAGGGCAAGCTCAAGGATGGGTGCCACCGATGAGAGGCCTTCAGCGGTCTGGTTCATCTGCTTGATGACTTCAGAGAAGCTGTAGCCCTGGCCGAGAAGGCGGCCGGCGGTGTTATTGCGCGAGAGCGATGACTCACACGTAGCGATGAGGTCGCCAAGACCGGCAAGCCCCGCCAACGTTTCTGGTCGGGCACCGAAGGCGACCGAGAAATCTGTCATCTCAGCGAGGCCGCGCGTGATGATCGAGGCCTTGGTGTTTTCACCGTAGCCAACGCCGTCCACGATGCCGATCGCCACGGCGATGAGGTTCTTGAGCACTCCGCCGAATTCGGTACCGATGACATCGGTGTTCACGAATGAACGGAAGTAGCGGTTGCGCGCCGTAACCGCAACGGCGGTAGCGGTCTCGAGACTTGCGCTACTCATTACCGCTGCCGTCGGCTGCTCTTTGGCAATTTCTAGCGCCAGGTTGGGGCCGGATGCCACGGCGACCCGGTTCGGATCAACCCCCAACTCCTGCAGAATCACTTCGCTCATCCGCGCTCCGGTGCCCTTTTCGACACCCTTCATGAGCGAGACAATGATGGCGTTCTCAGGGATGAGTTCGCGAACGATGCGCAGGTTCTCGCGCAACGACTGAGCCGGAACCGAGAGGTACACCTGCTCGGCGCCATCCAGAACTTCATGCAGCTTGTCGCTGGCCCACAACGAGCGCGGGAGGTTGATACCGGGAAGGTAGTCGCTATTGCGTTTGGATTGCGTGATCTCGCGGGCAAGCTCGGGGCGGCGTGCCCAGAGCGCAACATCGTTGCCGCCATCGGCCAAGATCTTTGAAAAGGTGGTTCCCCAGGAACCGGCGCCGAGAACGGCGACGCGACGAGGGGTTTCTGGCGCTCCAGCGCTTCCGCTCAGCACGTTACTTGCTCTCGAATCGGCCGGTCTCACTCTGACCGTGCTCTGCCGGGTTGTACCGCACCGCAGGGGCAGTTTCTCCCCGGATCTCTTCGAGTAGCGACGTGATGGCGGTCATGAGTTTCTCCGTTACTTCAGCGAGCAAACGCGAATCCAAATGTCTGCCTTCGTACTCAGACAAATCCAGAGGTTCACCGAAACGAATGTGAACTGTCTTTCGAGGAAAAACACTAATACGTTTCGAGTAGCGCGGCAGAATTTCTTGGGCGCCCCAGCTCGCCGCCGGAATCAACGGGATGCCAGCCTCGAGCGCCGTGCGAACAGCACCATACTTTCCGCGCATGGGCCACATATCGGGCTCGCGTGTAAGCGACCCTTCCGGATACACCACAACAGCAAGCCCCTGATCGGCAATCTGACGGGCAGCCTTAAGCGGATCACCACTCTGGCGCCCGCGCGGGGAGCGTTCGACGGGCACTTGGCCCGACTTTCTCAACAGCCAACCAGCAACGGGAACTTTGAACAGCGATGCTTTTGCCATGTAGCGCGGCATCCGCCCCACCTTCCACATGGCAACACCGATCACGACAGGATCGATGTTGCTGTAGTGATTGGGTGAGATCACAAAGGCACCGTCGGCGGGCACATTGTGTGAGTCATGCAACTTAAATTTTGCCAAGACGGTCATCGTGGGAAGCAACAAGAATGCGAGCACGCGGAACGCGGCAGTCTTCTCTGACTTCACGCGTCGGGGGCCATTAGAGCCAGATGACACCGGCGACTTATCCTTCGTAGACGAAGTCGGCACCGAGTGATTCAAGCTTGTCGATGAAGTGCTCATAGCCGCGCGCAATAATTCCGATGTTGCTGACTGTCGACTGACCATCAGCGGTCAACGCTGCAATGAGGTGGCTGAAACCACCGCGAAGGTCAGGGATCTCAACATCCGCACCGTGCAGTGGTGTCGGGCCGATGATGACGGCAGCCTGCTCCAAGGGGCGGCGAGGAACGCGACGGCTGACCGACTCGATTCCCGCTTCGAAAACTTCGATATTCGCGCCCATCTCAACGAGCGCCTCGGTGAAGCCCAAACGGTTCTCGTACACCGTCTCGTGAACCACGGAACGGCCCTCAGCCTGAGTGAGCGCAACGATAAGGGGCTGCTGCCAGTCCGTCATAAAGCCAGGGTGCACATCAGTTTCGATGACAACGGGCTTGAGGGCACCACCGGGATGCCAGAAACGGATGCCGTCTTCAGCAATATCGAACGCGCCACCCACCTTGCGGAAGATGTTCAAAAAGGTCATGAGCTCTTGCTGCATGGCGCCCTCAACGAAGATATCTCCGCCGGTGGCCAGAGCAGCGGATGCCCAGCTTGCGGCCTCGTTGCGGTCGAAGAGTGCGCGGTGGTTGTAGCCGCTGAGCTTCTCGACGCCCTCAATGAAGATGACGCGGTTGGGCTCGACATTGATGATCGCGCCCATCTTTTGCAAGATAGCGATGAGATCCATGATCTCGGGCTCGATGGCCGCGCCCTTGAGCTCGGTGACGCCCTTGGCGAGAACGGCGGTGAGCAACACTTGTTCGGTTGCGCCCACGCTCGGGTAGGGCAGATCGATGTCAGCGCCGTGGAGGCCATCGGGAGCGGTGAGACGGATGCCTTCATAGCTCTTGTCGACGACGGCACCGAAGGCACGCAGCGCATCCAAGTGGAAGTCGATAGGGCGGTCACCGATGCGGCAACCACCGAGGTCGGGAATCAATGCTTCACCGAGGCGGTGCAGCAGCGGTCCACAGAAGAGGATCGGGATGCGGCTAGAGCCCGCGAGCGCATCAATCTTGGCGAAGTGTGCCTTGAGCACGTTCTTGGGGTCGAGGGTCAGCTCGCCGTCGCCCGTCTCCGTGACAGTGACGCCGTAGGCCTCGAGCATTCCGGTAACAACGCCAACGTCGCTAATGGCCGGGACATCTTTGAGCACACTCGGGGTGTCAGCGAGAAGGGCTGCCACCATGGCTTTTGTCGCGAGATTCTTCGCGCCGCGAACATTAATGCGTCCACGAAGAGGCTTTCCACCATTAATGACGATTTGGTTGGAATGCAGTCCGGATCGCTTGGCTGCCGCTGTTGCGTCTTGAGCCAATGGATTCATCGTTACCTCTACTTCGCTGGCAAGGTTGTCGGGCGCCATGCTTCTCGGTGCCCTTCGAACTCCGTGATATCTGATTCGTTTCTCAGAGTGAGACCGATGTCATCGAGCCCTTCGAGCAAACGCCACCTAGTGTAATCATCAATCTCGAAAGAGAACTGTGCTGAACCGGCTGTCACCGAACGGGTCTCAAGATCGACGGTGATTTCGAGTTCGGGGTCGGCTTCAACGAGCGCCCACAAGGTCTCGATATCCTCTTCGGCGAGCTGTGCGGCGAGAAGCCCCTGCTTGCCTGAGTTTCCGCGGAAAATGTCACCAAAGCGCGAGCTGAGAACGGCCTGGAAGCCAAAGTCGCGAAGCGCCCACACGGCGTGCTCCCGGCTAGAGCCGGTGCCGAAGTCTGAGCCTGCGATGAGAATCTTGCCGTGGCTGTATGGCTCGCGGTTAAGAATGAATTCAGGGTCCTGGCGCCAGCCAAAAAAGAGTGCGTCGTCGAAGCCAGTTTTGGTGACTCGCTTGAGAAACTCAGCGGGGATGATCTGGTCGGTGTCGACGTTGCTGCGCTTGAGCGGAACAGCGTTGCCGCGGATGGTCGTGATCTTGTCCATTAGCGCGACTCCTCTGCGGTGGTGCTGGCTGACACGAGTTGTTCGGGCAGCGGGCTGTTCTCTAGATCCCACGGGCTCGAGAGCGTGCCACGGATGGCGGTGGCGGCGGCGACGAGGGGTGACACGAGGTGAGTGCGCCCTCCCTTGCCTTGGCGGCCTTCGAAGTTGCGATTACTGGTGGAAGCGCAACGCTCTCCCGGAGCCAACTGGTCGGGGTTCATGCCGAGGCACATTGAGCATCCCGCAAAGCGCCATTCGCCGCCGAACTCTTCCACGATCTTGTCGATGCCTTCGGCTTCGGCTTCGATGCGGACGCGGGCAGACCCGGGAACGACCATGACGCGCACGTGATCAGACTTCTTGCGACCCTTGATGATCGACGCAAATGCGCGCAGATCTTCGATACGGCTGTTGGTGCAGGAGCCCATGAAGACGGCATCCACGGCAATATCTTTCATCGCCATGCCAGCGTCGAGCGCCATGTATTCGAGGGCACGCTCGGCTGACGCACGCTCGTTGGGGTCGGCGATGTCAGCGGGCACGGGAACGTTGTCGCTGAGCGAGACACCCTGACCAGGGTTGGTTCCCCAGGTGACAAAGGGCTCGAGCGTGTTGGCGTCGAGGAAGACTTCGGCATCGAAGACGGCGTCGTCATCGGTGGCGAGCGTGTTCCAGTACTCAACGGCGACATCCCAGTCGGCACCTTCAGGAGCGTGCGGGCGGCCCTTGAGGTAGTCGTAGGTGATCTGGTCTGGCGCGATCATGCCGGCGCGAGCGCCAGCCTCAATCGACATGTTGCAAATCGTCATGCGACCCTCCATGGAGAGGGAACGGATGGCGCTGCCGCGGAACTCGAGAACGTAGCCTTGGCCTCCGCCGGTTCCGATCTGCGCGATGACAGCAAGGATGATGTCTTTCGCGGTTACGCCGGGGCGCAGTTCGCCCTCCACGGTGATCGCCATCGTCTTGAAAGCTTTGAGCGGCAAGGTCTGAGTCGCGAGCACGTGCTCGACTTCACTCGTGCCGATACCGAATGCCATCGCACCGAAGGCGCCGTGGGTGCTCGTGTGAGAGTCACCACAGACCACCGTGATGCCGGGCATGGTGAGGCCGAGCTGCGGGCCAACAACGTGAACGATGCCCTGCTCGATGTCGCCGAGCGAGTGCAGTCGAACGCCGAACTCTTTGGCATTGTTGCGCAGCGTCTGAATTTGGGTGCGACTCGTGAGGTCGGCGATCGGCTTATGGATCGCGAGAGTCGGGGTGTTGTGGTCTTCAGTTGCGATCGTGAGATCGGGGCGGCGAACGGGGCGGCCGGCCATCCGAAGTCCATCAAAAGCTTGAGGGCTCGTGACTTCGTGCACAAGGTGAAGGTCGATGTAAATGAGGTCGGGAGTGCCATCGGCACCCTTGACGACCAGATGGTCATCCCACACTTTTTCAGCCAGGGTCTTGCCCATAGCGCACCTCTTTCGAATCGACGATCGTGCCGCAAAGAGCGCGGCTCAATCTCTCTAGTCTACGCCGAGCGACAAACCGCATTCTGCGAACTAGCGGTCGCCTAGCGGTAGTCGGTGTCGAGCACGATGGCCGTGGCGGGGTCGGCGTCGACGTAGTGAACCTCGGCCGTGGGATTTGCGGCGAGCGCGGCATCCTTATCGAAGGATTCTTCTTCGTAGCTGAGGTCGCCCAGAGCGGTATAGGTTGTGCCGTCGACCTCGTAGCTGAACTCCAGCCTGACGAGTTGCACCGTGTGGCGGCCAGAGCGGCTCGACTCATCAACAGTGTTGCCGGTCGGTACGGCCTGCGTCACGAGACCATTCTCGATGATCTCGGCCCGACCATCATGCTTTTGCGTCGTCAGCACACCGATTATCGCGATGATCGCGAGCGGGATGACAAAGAACTTCACGAGGTTCCAGATGGGCCTGCGTCTGCTCGACTGAGGTGTTGGTTCGTTCGGCTGAGGCGTTGACGAAATGTCGCTCATGAACTGGTCTCTCTGTCGCTGCTGGACGCACGTTCTCGGCCCGTGGCGACCGTTTTCGATCGCTCATGCATGTGCCAAATCATAAGGTAGCAACGAATAGGCGACACCGCCGAACCCCGGCGGTATGCTGACCAGAGCGCACCACCCTCGCGCTACCACCACTTGCCATTTTGTTGTTTTGCCCACAAGGCCCACACGCAGGAGAAGTTCATGATTTCGCACGCATCAACGACGCTAGAAGCCCCCGTATCCGCTCTCGAAAATGCGGATTTCACGCACGAGAACGTTCTTATCTCTACCGGAAAACGATCCGGGCTTGTCATCACCGTCGCCGTCCACTCCACCGTTCTCGGACAAGCCCTCGGCGGTGCGCGAATGTGGAACTATCCGCACTGGACCGATGCTGTCGCTGACGCTCTGCGCCTCTCTGCTGCAATGACGTTGAAGAACTCTGCGGCCGGCCTCAACCGTGGTGGCGGCAAGTCGGTCATCCATATCCCTATGGGCGTCACCCTCACGGCGGATCAGAAGCGTGAGGCCATGCTCGATCTCGGCGACGCCATCGAGAGCCTCAACGGCGCGTATATGACGGCCGAAGATGTCGGCACGAGCGCCGAGCTCATGTCGATCGTTGCCGAGCGCACCGAACATGTGTGTGGTCTCCCTGCCGATCAGGGCGGCGCTGGAGAACCGGCGGATGCCACCGCCGCAGGCGTGCACGCGAGCATCCTCGCCACGTGCGAAGCCCTTTTCGGCACCCGCGATCTTGCCGGGCGTCATCTCGTCATTTCTGGCCTCGGCCAGGTTGGCGGCCGTTTGGCCCGCTCCCTCACCGCAGCCGGCGCTGTGCTCACCGTCACCGACGTTAACCTCGACCGCAAACTGCTCGCAGCAGAACTCGACGCCAACTGGGTTGACGCTGACGAAGCGCACAGCGTGGTTGCCGACCTCTACATCCCGTGCGGCATGGGCGGCGCGCTCAGCCCCCGCGTCATCCGCGAACTCAACGTCAGCGGGGTTGTCGGGGCTGCCAACAACCAGCTCGCCCAACACGACGGCGCCGAGGCTCTTGCCGAGCGCGGCATTTTGTGGGCGCCGGACTTCGTGGTGAACGGTGGCGGTGTGATCTACCTCGACATGGCTTCGGAGCCGGATGCGGATGCCGAAGCCATTACGAAGCGGGTCGAAGCCATCGGTGACACCGTGACCACCATCTTCCGCGATGCCGCTGCCCAGAGCATCACCACCTTGGACGCCGCAGAACGTCTCGCGCAGTCGCGCCTCGTTACTGCCGGCTAACGCACCGCTCTAAAAACGAAACGCGCGGTGGCGCCCTTCGAGCACGAGCTCACGGGGCGCCACCGCGCGTTGTCAGTTGCGGACGGCCGCTTAGTCGACCGAGAGTTCTGCGAGCTCGCGCTTCTTGTCGCGGCGCATCTTGGCAAGGCTCGCGACGACGGCAACGGCCATCGCGGCAAGGATCACGATGAGCGAGGTCCAGGTGCCGATCTCGGGTGCCCAGAGCAGCGGCTCTCCCCCGTTGATGAACGGCAGCTCGTTGACGTGCATGGCGTGCAGGAACAGCTTCACACCAATAAACGCGAGCACGAAAGCGATGCCGTAGTGGAGGTACTCGAGCTTGTCGATGAGGTCGCCGAGAAGGAAGTACAACTGTCGAAGCCCCATCAGAGCAAAGATGTTGGCGGTGAACACGATGAACGGGTCTGTCGTGATTCCAAAGATGGCCGGAATTGAATCGATCGCGAACACGAGGTCAGTGATACCGAGCGCTACAAACACCACGAGGATCGGCGTGAAGACCTTCTTGCCGTCGATAACGGTGCGCACCTTGCCACCGTCGAAGGTTGGCGAGATGTTGATGTGCTTGCGCAAGTAGCGGATGATCCCGCTCTCGGTTTGCTCCATATCGTCATGGTCCTCGAAGACCTGGCGAATGGCCGTGTAGAGCAAGAACGCACCGAAGATGTAGAAGATGAAGCTGAAGTTTTCGATCAGTTGCGCTCCGAGCAGAATGAAAATTCCGCGCAGAACGAGGGCGATCAGGATGCCGACCATCAGCACCTCTTGTTGATACTTTCGTGGCACCGAGAAGCGGCCCATGATGATCACGAAGACAAAGAGGTTGTCGATCGAAAGGCTGTATTCCGTGACCCAACCGGCGATGAACTGGCCGGCCTGTTCGACATCGCCCAGGAGGAACATCAGGAGGGCGAAGATGAGGGCGAGCGTTACATAGAAGCCAACCCACAGTGCCGATTCCCTAGTGCTCGGAATGTGGGGGCGCTTGTAAGCCATGATCAGGTCGGCCGTCAAAATGATCAGCAGCACTGACATCGACGTCACTTCAAACCAAATAGGCAGAGTAGTCAAAAGAATCCGTTCAAGGGTTTCGAAGCGTAGCAAGACTCGAAAGTCTCTCCCGCACCCACAAGAGACGTGGATGCCGTTGCCCCGGAACCGCTACTGAGCGGTTCGTATTGACGAGTACAACGAGGTGGGATACTCCCCTTCGCGTGCCCCATGATAGCCGACGCTGGCCCGAGCGAGGCCCGGTAACTCACAGTTTCGCGTGTGGAATTAACGTCAGCGATCACTGTATGGTCAGTGGATGCTGACCATTGCTTCTCGTGTCGATGTCATGAACCGCTTAGGTCGCGCGATGGCCGACCCCACTCGCGCCCGCATCCTGCTCTCGCTGCTCGAGAAACCCGGCTACCCCGTGCAATTGGCACACGATCTCGAACTCACTCGCAGCAACGTCTCCAACCACCTCACGTGCTTGCGCGGATGCGGACTAGTGGCCGCAACCCCCGAGGGACGATCGACCCGCTACGAGATCGCGGATGCCCACCTCACGCGTGCGCTCACTGCCATCGTGAACGTCGTGCTGGCCGTCGACGACGGGGTGCCCTGCTCCGATGAGAACTGCGATGTGCCGCTGTGCTGCGACAGTGCAGCGGCGAGCGCGACCCCGACTGTGGCCGCGTCGTGAGCGAAGAATGCTGTGGAGTGGATGCTCCGCAGAAGTCGCGCGCTGCTGACTCATTAGCCGCCGCTGGCCCCGCCTCCGCCTCCGCCTCTGCCCACTCTTCGGCGGGCACCCCAGCACCGCACGGAGCCGATGACGCGCTCGCGCCATGGTGGAAGGACCGGGGGCTCGCCTTGCCTGCCACGTCCGGCATTCTGCTCGCGGCAGCTGTCATTACCGGCTGGGCGGGTCTCGCTGGATGGCCGGTGAGCACGATGTTCGGCCTCAGCCTGCTCGCGGGGGCCGCAACCTTCGTTCCGGGCGCGGTGCGTCGCCTCGTGCGTGGTTCCCTCGGCGTTGGCTTGCTCATGACGATTGCGGCAATCGGGGCGGTACTGCTTGATCACGTCGGCGAAGCGGCCGCGCTCGCCTTTCTCTTTTCCATTGCCGAGGCACTCGAGGATCGCGCGATGGACCGTGCCCGCCATGGTCTGCGCGCCCTGCTCGCGCTCATTCCCGACACGGCTCTCGTCGAACGGGAGGGAAGCATTCTCACTCTTGCGGCTCGCGACCTCGTCGTTGGTGATCTTCTCGTCGTGCGCGCGGGCGAACGCGTGGCAACGGATGGCGTTGTCGCGAGTGGTCGAGGCAGCGTCGATACGTCAGCGGTGACCGGCGAGTCGCTTCCCGCCGCGGTCGACACTGGCGACGCCGTGCTGGCTGGCTCCATCAATGGCGAAGGTGTGCTGCGCATCCGCACCACGGCGAACGGCACCGACAACTCCCTGACCACAATCGTGCACTTGGTGGAGCAAGCAAATGCTCGTAAGGGCGACCGCGCCCGGCTGGCCGATCGAATCGCGCGCCCTCTGGTGCCGATCGTCTTGGGAGTGGCCGCCGCGATCGTCGGTTTCGGCTTCCTCGTCGGAGACCCCGAACTCTGGACCGAACGAGCGCTCGTCGTGCTTGTTGCCGCATCGCCGTGCGCCCTCGCGATCGCCGTTCCTGTGACGGTCATCTCGGCGATCGGCTCCGCGAGCAAGCTCGGAATCATCGTGAAATCGGGCGCCGCCTTCGAACGCATGGGCAGCATCCGCACCGTTGCTTTCGACAAAACCGGCACGCTCACGCGAAACCAGCCAACCGTTGTTGCCGTCGAAACCGTCGATGGGGTGACGCGCGACGAGGTGCTCAGCACCGCCGCTGCGCTCGAAACGCACAGCACGCACCCCCTCGCTCACGCGGTCCTGGCCGCATGTCCCGACCACCCCGAGGCACTCGAAGTGCGGGAGGATGCCGGCCGCGGAATATCCGGCATCCTGAACGGCGTTCCCGTGCGCGCCGGCAGCACCCGGTGGATGGACCCAGCAGCGCTCTCTCCCGCAGCGCTGCGCCTCGCCGACGAGGGCATGACCGTGATGGCCATCGAACGCTCCGGCATCGTGATCGGGCTACTCGGCATCCGCGACGAACTGCGGCCCGACGCTGCGGAGGCTGTCTCGCAATTGGCGAGCGCGGGCATCCGCACCCTGATGCTCACGGGCGACAACTCCAGAACGGCGGCAACGATTGCGGCCGAAGCTGGGATCAGCGATGTGCGCGCCGAACTACTTCCCGCCGACAAGGCCGATGCGATCGCCGCACTCTCCCAGGTGTCCCCCACGGCAATGATTGGCGACGGCATCAATGATGCGCCAGCACTCGCCACCGCCGACGTGGGCATTGCAATGGGTGCGACAGGCTCGGCAGCGGCGGTCGAGTCTGCGGATGTCGCCTTCACCGGCAGCGACCTGAGACTCATTCCGGTGGCGCTGCTTCATGCGCGGCGCGGGCGTCGCATCATGACCGGAAATATCGTGCTGTCGCTCGCGATCATCGTGGGTCTTTTCCCGCTGGCGCTCACGGGCGTTCTCGGCCTGGCCGGAGTGGTGCTCGTGCATGAGCTCGCCGAACTGGTGGTCATCGTGAACGGCCTCCGCGCGGCTCGACTTTCGCATAGCCTTGATTCGCGCTCAGCAATGGGCGCTGGCCGTCAATCCCAGCCTGTTCGGAGTCTCGTGTGAAGAAAGCCCTCCTGCCCACCTTTGCTGCACTGGGCATCCTCGCTCTCGTCGCCGCCTTCGTCTTTGTGTACGTGACGGCGAAGAACGCCGATACCGAGACAGCAAGCACCAGCTCGGGGTCCTCCGAACTCGCCTCCGCTGTAGCCAGCGACTCGAATTATGTCGACAACGTCGGGCCCGCTGCGGTCACCGTCGTCGAATTCCTCGACTTCGAATGTGGTGCCTGCGGCCAGTTCTATCCCTATGTTGAGGCCCTGCGCGAAGTGTACGACGGAGATATCAACTACGTCGTTCGCTACTTCCCGCTGCCCAGCCACCTCAACTCGATGGATGCCGCCCTCGCGGCCGAGGCTGCTGCCCAGCAGGGAGAATTCGAGGCCATGTATCAGCTTCTCTTCGAGACTCAGGGTGACTGGGCCGGCGGAACTCCCCCGCAAACAGATGCCTTCCGCGCGCTCGCCGTCGAAATCGGGCTGGATATGGATGCCTACGATGCCGCCGTCGCCGACCCCGCAACTCAGGCTCGCGTCGAGGCAGACTTCGATGCCGGCGTTGAGCTGGGCGTCAACAGCACTCCCACCTTCTTCGTGAATGACGAATACATCGAGACGAGTCGTCTCGAGAATCTGCCGGAGGCTGTTGACGCCGCAGTCAAGGGCTAACTACTCTCAGCGCCCAACGCTGCTTAGGTGTACCAACTCGGTTCTGGCACTTCGTTGAGCAGCACGTACTGACCGACTTCGCGCTTCTTGTAGGGCGCCGGGTCGTGCAGGCTGTGGGTGCGAAGGTTGCGCCAGAAAATATCGAGGCCGACTGAGTTGGCGGATGCCCGAGCTCCCGTCAGCTCGAACACCTTCGTTGCGACCTCCAAGCCGTCGTCGCTAATGCGCAGTTTCCCGGCTGCAATGCGCACGGCGATTTCGCCACGGCGGCGTTCGGTGAGCTCGGTGCGTGGCGCGTGAAGCACCGCACTGATTTCGGTGCCGACAGCATCGAGCAGGGCCTCATCCGCCCACAGCTTCGATTGCAGTTCGCCATAGCCTTCGAGGATGTACCACTCCTCGCTCGCGTGCGCTTTGTTGTCACCGCCATAGGGCCAGGCGCGGCTCTTGGTGCGCGTGTATGACGACGCGGCTTCAATCGCTCCTTGAGCAATGCCGAGATAGAAATTTGCGAAGACCAACTGGATCGCTGGCACGTTGAGAGTGCCGTAGGTGAGGGGCTGGAACTCTTTGTTCACGAATCCCAGCGCTGACGACCAGCCGGTGCGCACGCCATTAATCTGTACGGAGCCGGACTCGGTCAGTCGTTGGCCGAGATTGTCCCAGTCGCCGTTGAACACGATTGCTGGCTGGTCTGTCGGCACGATGGCGAAAACATGAGTGTCTGTTCCTTCCAGGATGCCCTCGAGCACGGTGAGATCCGAAACGACACCGCCCGTGGAGAACGACTTGTTGCCGGTGAAAACGATCTCGTCGCCTTCATCCGTGACGAGCAAATCGGAATCGCGTGGATTCACCGCACCGCCGAAGAGGTAGTTGTTCTCGGTGTAGTGCTTCTCCACGGTGATGATCTGCTCGTCGGTGGCGACGAGGCGTGCCGCCCACGCCCAGAGGTAGTGGTAGCCGAGCAGTTGCCCGATCGAGCCGTCACCCCGCGCAATCGTGCGGATGACCGTGTAGGTGGTCTCCCACGCCTGCCCACCGCCGCCATGCTCGGTCGGCCCGAGCAGCGTGACGAGCCCGGAGTTCTTGAGAAGCGCCACTTCGGCGTGCGGCGGCTGGTTGGCGACATCCCGCTCAACCGCATCTGCCGCCAGGATGTCAGACACTTCTTGAGCGCGCTGAAGCCAGCCCTCTGGTGTGGTGGGGCGGGCGCTCTCCGCCCATCGATTCTCGATCGCAGTGGGCGTGGCAGTGAGATGTGGCATGGTCGCTTTCCTTGGTGAGTCAGGGTTCCGGATGGGGTGTGAGCCCTATCTTGAGCCTCATTAGGGCACGCGTCGAGCATGTGTCTTCTCGCTACTTTCTGTTACGAATCGTGTACTAGATTCAGCACTGAGCACGCTGCCGAGAGCACGAGGAGACCCGATGGCCCACGAGCCGAATCCGCTCGCCACGTATCTGCGGACGCGTCGGGATTCGCTGCAGCCCGCCGACGTTGGACTGCCCGCCACGGCGGGCCGACGAGTGTCTGGGCTTCGTCGCGAAGAGGTCGCCGAACTCGCGGGCATCAGCGCCGATTACTACGTGCGTATCGAGCAGGGCCGCGATCAGCACCCCTCCGACCAGGTGCTCAGCGCGCTGGCGCGAGCGCTGCGCTTGGATGACGATGCGCGCGACTATTTCTTTCGACTAGCGCGACCGGGGTCACAAACGATGCGTTCGCATCCGTTGTCGGAGTCGGTGCTGCGATTGCTCGACTACTGGTCGCACACCCCCGCCTACCTGTTTGATCGCAACCATGATGTGCTCGCCGCCAATCAGTTGATGCGCGCCCTCAGTCCCGAAGTACAACCGGGGCACAATCAGCTCATTGACGCTTTCGGCGGGTACGCCCGCGCGATCGACGAGGAGCAGCCCGCCGCGGTGCTGGAGGGCTGGGAGTCCATTCTCAACCAGATGCTCGCCGCCCTTCGTTTCTCAAGCGACCCCCATGATCCGCGGCTGCACGAGGTGGTCGGCTATTTGTCGACGACCTACCGAAGCTTTCGACCACTCTGGGCACGGCACGAAGCCAGACCCCATACGGGCGGCACACTCCACGTGCACGTTGACCCCATCGGCTGGGTCGAATTTCGCTGGCAAGCCCTCGAAGTATCGAACGCTCCCGGCCAATATCTTGTGACGTACCTTGTCGAGCCCGACACTCACGCTGCAGCCGCCATCGCGTACCTCGTGTCGATACGCCGGCCCGGGGCATCCGACTTCCGTTCCGACGAGCCATCACCCGACGCCTAACCTCTCCTCGCGTGGAGCCCCATCAGCTCTCAATGAGAGACGGAGAATCGTCTGCAATGAGCGCTATCAGTGCATCGAGTTGCGACTGCGCGCCATCATCGGTGGTGCAGAACACGAGTAGGTAGTCGTCGGGGTCTTCGGGGATTCTCACGAGGCTATAGCCCAGATTGAGCGTGCCAACGCGGGTATCAGTAAAGCCAACGTTGCCGGTCACCTGCGCTCCGATCGACTCCTTCGCCCACACTTCGGAAAATGTGTGGCTCTTGGCCGAGAGCTCACCCACTATCTCCCGAAATTCGCTATCGCCCTCATGAAGCGCGAGCGAGTCGTTGAGCATCCCGGCGACCTGGGTTGCCGCCGCGGTGAAGGATGCCCCACTGCGCTCGACAGTGGGCTCGAGAAAGGTGAAACGAGCGAGGTTCACGCCCCTCTCGAAACTGGCGGAGAGCGCTCGAGCGAGCGGATTCGAGGCGAGCACCTCAAGATGCCGGTCCAGCAGCACTGCGGGCACTTCACGCCAGTTCCTGAGGTGCGCGCTCGCCAGAGCACGTTGGCGCGCAACGACGGGATCGACATCTTCGTTCATGTGCTCACCGTAGGGCGCGATCGTCGCGGCAGCCTAGCCCCGGTGGGGCCACCCACCACCGCGATTTAGCGCGTCGGTGCGTCTGGCTCACTGAAGCGTGTGGGGGTCATGCCGGACCCAGTACCGCGGGCGGCGAGGTACGCGAGAGCGGCGGCGGCGGGCGATCCGGGGGTCGGAAATACCACCATCAGCTCGTAGCCAAAGTGCACCGGCAGCGAGAAGAGTTGGATGTTGAGTTCCACTTCCCCGACCCCCGCAATCGGCACACGAAACATCCGCTCGCTAAACGGTCGGGCGTCATGGCGCGCCCAACAGCGAGCAAACTCGGGCTGTTCACGCAGCAGCTGAGCGACGATCTCCTGCCGACGTGGATCTGTCGGATCGCTGTAGAAGCGAAGCGCCGCAACGTGATCAGAGACGAGACCGCTCCAATCAGGATGCCGCGTGCGAGCGCCGGGCAAGAAGGTATTGAGCATGAGGTTCATGCCGACCTGAAAACTCTCAGGAACAAGAGCTCGGGCCAGTGAATTGCTGGCGACAATGTCGCGGTTAGGGTCGAGAACGAGGGCGGGGCTATCTGGCCACTGCTCGAGTAGACGGCCCGTGATGGCATCCGGCAACGGCCCCGCTGCTTGCGGTCGAGGCGCTTGAGGTGTTGCCAACCGCACGAGGTAGCGGACAGCAAATTCGTCGAGTTGAAGCGCTCGCGCGAGCGCACTGATCACTTGCATCGACGGGCGATTATCTCGGCCCTGTTCGAGCCGAACGTAGTATTCGCGGCTGATGCCCGCGAGCGCGGCGACTTCGTCACGACGCAGCCCGGCGACACGGCGCTGAGGATCGGCCGGCAAGCCTACTTGCTCAGGCGTGAGCACCCCGCGGCGAGCGCACAAGTACTCACCGAGCGCACCCTGTTGATCGGCCACGAGGGGTCCTTTCCCAATTCCCGCACTAGTAAATCTAGTCCGGTGCGGGCCTCTGAGGGTACCTGCCTAGGACTCGTGGGGGCACGCGCACCAGCGATTGCCTTTCTAGCCTGAGACAGAGTTCTCCCCACCACTTGAAAGGAACCCGTAATGCCCTACTTCACCACCTCCGACGGAACCGAGATTTACTACACCGATCAGGGTGCCGGTCAGCCGGTACTACTGAGCCACGGCTGGCCTCTCTCCTCGGATGCCTGGCAAGTCGAAATCAAACTGCTCGCCGACAACGGCTACCGCGCTATCGCGCACGATCGCCGCGGACACGGTCGCTCCTCCAAGACTTACACCGGCAATGACATGGATACCTATGCCCGCGACCTCGCTGAGCTCGTCGAGCACCTCGACCTCAGCAACCTCGTCGTCATTGGCCACTCAACGGGTGGCGGTGAAGTGGTGCGTTATGCCGCTCAGCACGCCAACGGCCGCGTCGCGAAGGTCATCACTGCCGGCGCTGTTCCGCCGCAGATGGTGGCCAGCGACACCAACCCCGATGGCTTGCCCATGGAAACCTTTGATGGCATCCGTGCGGGTGTATTGAAGGATGCGTCGCAGTTCTACATTGACCTGACCGAAGCATTCTTCGGTGCCAACCGCGACGGCTCCGCCGTGTCAGAGGGTGCTAAACGCGAGTTTTGGCGCCAGGGCATGAACGTCAATCTGGCCGCTGCCTACGACTGCGTGAAGGCATTCTCCGAAACCGACTTCACCGAAGACCTGAAGGCTCTGGATGTTCCCATCCTGCTCGCGCACGGCGATGACGATCAGATTGTGCCCATCGACGATGCCGCCCACAAGGCCGCAGCGCTCGTGAAGCACGGAACGCTCAAGGTGTATGCGGGAGCGCCCCACGGCATCTACGGCGACTACCAGGAGCAACTCGGCCGCGACATTCTCGAGTTCATCGCGGAGTAAGCACGCTCAGTGTGATTGGCGCTTAGCTCGCCAGCGTTGCCACGATTCACGCACCCGTCGACGGGTTCGCTTCCAGAATGCTCGGGAGCGAGCCCGAGAGGCTGCATGACGTTCGGCCTCCAACTGTTTCTCTTGAAGAAAAAGTTTGGCTCCGGCTTCATTGCGGGCGCGAACCCACTGGCCGTTCCCACCCATAAACATCTGCATCACATCCCGACTGCGCTGGAGTTAGGCGCCCCTCCACCGTAACGAGAATTCATCACGAAGCAAGGGCCGCGGCGGCAGGACGGTTCTCCGAAGCCAGCTCAACGCTGACGTCCGCACTGCCGCGGGCACCGCGCCATGAAGGCGGAATTGACCCCCTGAACTGGGTGTCCCGTTAACGATAAAATCCCGGTCTTGTTCACACGAACGAGACCGGGATTTTGCTACTGTGACCCCAGCGGGATTCGAACCCGCGTTACCGCCGTGAGAGGGCGGCGTACTAGGCCTCTATACGATGGGGCCTCACAACAACTAGAAAAGTATGCCACACCTTTTGCACTACTTTTCCCACTTCTGCCAATTTATAATCACAGGATCATTTTTGACTGCCTTCACGCGCGCCACCACTGCCACTTTTATTGCCGTTGCGGCTGTCGCCGCACTCACGGGGTGCTCACTCCTCTCCCCTGAAATTCCGCGCGATGACAGCGGCCAAGTGCTCGAGCCGACCATCATCGGCTCCACCGAACTACTCGTCGATGACTGCTTTACTTTCGTTGACGGCAGCAACCTCAGCGAAGCAGAAGTGACCCCGTGCACCACAGATCACAGCCACATTGTGATCGGCAAGGGCGAACTCGAGAAGAGTGCCATCACTGACGCCGGCGGCTTGCAGAACGCGGTCTCCTCAGCGTGCTCTGACACCTTCAGCGCGTTCAAAGAGACAGTGGCGGATGGCGCAGCACGCCCCGACCAGGAATTCATCATCTCCGAGCACTCCACCGACGATGGCACGCTCATGACTGATTACGCGTGCATCGCTACCGATGCCGCCTCCCCCGCCGCCTAGCGGGACACCAGCAAGCACTGGCTACGGCCGCTGATCCAGAACGTTCAGCACGCCAGCGACCATCTTGATATCGATCGGCAGCGCCGCAAAGCGCTCCCCGTCGGCGTACGCCATGATGTCCTCGGACTCGATACGGATTCGCTTAGCCCGATAGACCGTCACGCGAGGGTCGCTGAGATGCCTGCCACTGAAGACGCGCGGGAAGACGCGCAAGAAAGCCAACCGCGACAGAGCTTCAACGACGAGAACATCGGCGAGGCCGTCATCCAGAATCGCATCGGGCGTTACCTTCATGCCGCCACCGAGCGACACATTATTGCCCACGCTGACAAGCGCAGCCGTAGTTTCAATCACCACGTCGTCGAGGGTGAGCTTGTAGTGGATCGGGCGCAACCGCAACAGTTCGATAAGAAGCGCGACCGTGTAGCGGCTGGCACCGCGCGGCCACGACATGAGGTTCGCACGCTCGTTGACGATCGCATCAAAACCGGCGGAGAGCACACACGCAAACCAGCGGGTCGCGGCCGAACCAGTGGCGTCGTCGACATAGGTAACGCTGCCGGCGTCAATAGCCCGCGGCGGCCTCGCAAGGCCGCGAACAACACTCGCAACAGCGGCATCCACATCAGACAGGGGGATGCCAAGACCCCGAGCCATGTCATTGCCAGTGCCCGACGGAATGATGCCCAAAGGAACCTTGGTTTTCGCCACCAGATTGGTGCCCAAATTGACCATGCCGTCGCCGCCAACAACAAGTAGGGCATCCGGCTTCTTCGCGACCGCTTTTCGCCCGCGCTTCAACAGCAAAGCGAAATTGGGTTGCTCAAGCGCGGTCACGTCATGCCCGAGTGCGCGCAAGGCCTCAACAGCACGAGGGCCCACATTCTTGCCGCGGCCAAACGATGCTGTGGGATTGATCGCGACAACGAGACGCAGGGGTTTGATCGACTCCACACTTCAGTATGTCGCACTGTCTCGCATCCAGCGCACCACAGGCTTAGGCTCGAACCATGAAGGTCACCAAGTATGAGCATGCCTGCCTCGTTCTCGAACACCAGAATGAGCGCCTCGTCATCGACCCCGGCGGGTTCACCGCGCCGCTTCCCGCGCTCGACAACGTGACCGCCATCGTGATCACCCACCAACACCCCGACCACTGGACCGACGAGCAACTGCAGCGCATTCGCGACAACAATCCCGACGCGCCCATCTTCGGCCCTGCCGGTGTCACGGCCGCTGCCACTAACTGGAACATCACGACAGTCGTTGACGGCGCGAGCGAAACCGTGGGGGCCTGGACACTCGAGTTCTTCGGCGGCGAGCATGCCATCATCCATCCCTCGATCCCCATGATCGACAACCTCGGCGTGCTCGTGAATGGCGAGTTTTGGTACGGCGGCGACTCCTTCACGGTGCCGCCGAAGCCCGTGGCTGCCGCCGCGATCCCCGCCGGCGCTCCGTGGCTCAAGATCAGTGAGGTCATGGATTACGTGACCGAGCTGGCCCCGAAGCGCGCGATTCAGACCCACGATGCCGTGCTCTCCGACAAGGGACTTGCCCTCTCGGCCGCCCGAATTACGGATGCCATGGCTGGCTACGGTGGCGAACTGACGGTTCTGCAGCCGGGCGAATCCATCACGCTCTAGCCGGCGCGGACCTCTAAGCACTCTCCCAGCTTTTTGCAGTTGTGCATTTTTGCAGTCTCTGCAATTATTGCTGAGTGCCTGATACTCCTGCCCTCGGTCTCCGCGACCGCAAACGAATCGAAACGCGACTGCGCATCGAAACTGCCGCGGTTGAAATCGTCACGGCCGAAGGACTCGATGGCGCCACGGTCGACATGATCAGCGACCGCGCCGACATCTCGCCGCGCACCTTCTTCAACTACTTCGAGAGCAAAGAGGATGCCATCCTCGGAACTCAAGACATGGGAGAAGTTCAGCGCGCGATCGATGCTGGCGTCGCCGGCGCAGAAACCGATGACTTGGTCGTTGCGATCGTCTCCACCATGTTCCACATCTTTGGCCCGATGGCCGCACGAACTCAGCTCAAAACTCAGCGGATGGCTCTTGTTCAAGAGCACCCGCGTTTGTTGAGCCGACAGATTCACCAATTCACGCAACTGAACAGCACGATGGCTGCTGCCGTTGTCGAATTCCTCAATAAGCGAGAAACTACGCTCCCCCGCGACCCCGAACACGTCGCCGAAATTGCCGTAGCCACTTGCGTCGCATCCGTTCGAATCGCGGTCAAGGAATGGATTGCTGCCGGCGCTACCGCCGACATCGACTCCATGTACCTTCGCGCGATCGGACTTACACGAGAAACACTGAACACACTTCAATGACAACCACCAACGAACCACCCGTCGCCGACGTCACTCCCGAAACCTTCAACGATCCCGCTACGAAGCGCAGCATCCTGTTGCTGTTCGTGGGTCTCATGGTGACGATGCTGCTGTCAGCTCTCGACCAAACCATCTTCAGCACCGCGCTCCCCACCATTGTGGGAGAGCTCGATGGCGTGAACCACATGCTGTGGGTCACGACGGCCTACATTCTGGCTGCGACCATCATGATGCCCGTCTACGGAAAACTCGGTGACCTCATTGGTCGCAAGGGTCTGTTCATCGGAGCAATTTCTATTTTCATGATTGGCTCTGTTGTCGGCGGGCTCGCCCCCGACATGACCTGGCTGATCGTCGGCCGTGCCGTTCAGGGACTCGGTGGCGGTGGCCTCATGATTTTGTCGCAGGCGATCATTGCCGATGTGATTCCCGCACGCGAGCGCGGCCGTTACATGGGCGCGATCGGCGGCGTATTTGCTCTCGCGAGCGTCGCCGGGCCACTACTCGGTGGCTGGTTCACTGAGTCGATCGGATGGCGTTGGGCGTTCTGGATGAACCTCCCGCTCGGTGCCCTTGCGATCCTCGCTGCCGTCACCCTGCTCAAACTCCCCCCACACAACAAGCGCAAGCCGAGTATCGATGTCGCCGGCATGGTGTTGCTCGCCATTGCTTCGGCAGCGGTTGTTCTCACGACAACGTGGGGTGGCACACAGTACGACTGGGATTCGCTGCTCATCATCTCGCTAATCATCATCGCCGTTGTAGCCGCCTTCTCCTTCGTGATGGTGGAACGCTCCGCCGCCGAGCCGATCATGCCCATGGGCATGTTCAAGGAACGCAACTTTGTTCTCACGACGGCATCCGGCCTGATTACCGGTATCGCCATGTTCGGTGCCCTCGCCTACATGCCGACGTACTTGCAGATGGTGACGGGTGTGAATGCGACCCAGGCCGGATTCTTGATGATTCCGATGATGGGTGCGCTTCTTCTGAGTTCGGTAACGGCGGGCCAACTGGTTAGTCGCACCGGCCGCTACAAGTGGCTACCGATCACGGGCGCCTTTGTTCTCGCTACCGGTTTGGCGTTGCTCTCCACTATGACGCCCGACCTCCCCCTCTGGATTCTCTGCTCGTACCTCGCCGTGATGGGCCTCGGTATCGGCATGAGCATGCAAATTCTGGTGCTTATCGTGCAGAACACGTTCCCCAACTCGCAGGTCGGCACCGCTACGGCATCCAACAACTACTTCCGCCAGATTGGTGCCTCAATCGGCACCGCAGTGGTCGGCAGCCTGTTCGTTGCTCGTCTCACCGATCTGCTGAGCACCCGCCTTCCGGCGACTGCCGCTGGCACCACCGGCGACACCAACTCATTGACGCCGGCTGCTGTGCGCGACCTTCCGGACGCACTGCGCGAGATCATCGTCAGCTCCTACAACGATTCGCTGGCACCGGTGTTCCTCTACATGGTGCCGCTGGTTCTGCTCTCGGCCGTGCTGCTGATGTTCCTCAAAGAGGTTCCGTTGGCCACCAGCATCGACCGCGGAGAAGCCACGGAATCGCTCAACGTGCTCGGGGACGACGATGACAGCGACGATGCCGAAGCGAAGACAACGGATGCCGCTTCGCGCCAACTGACGACAGCGAGCGATCAGTCGGGGCCTATTTCGATCATCCGCAGTCAGCCGTAGTTGCGGTGACGGCGACCACACAGGTCGCCCCACTGCGTGGCTAGACCCGCAGCATCCTCGTCACTCAACGACGAGAGTGTTGCGGGTCTTTCGCTGTCTGCCCTAGTCGAGGCCGAGGTAGGCCTCGATGACCTTCTCGTCAGCGAGCAGTTCATGGGCGGGGCCAGAGTGCGACACTTCGCCGGTCTCCAAGACGTAACCGTAGTCGGCGGCGGCGAGGGCACGGCGGGCGTTCTGTTCGACAAGAACGACCGTGGTGCCGGTCTGCCGGATTTCCTCGATCACGGTAAACACTTCGTCGACGATCTTCGGAGCCAGTCCCATCGACGGTTCATCGAGGAGCAGAATCTTCGGCTCGGCAATCAGAGCGCGGGCAATCGCCAGCATCTGCTGCTCTCCACCCGATAGCGCGCCAGCATGCAGTTTGCGACGCTCAAACAACACGGGGAATCGTTCGTAGACTTCGGCCACTTTTGTGTGCATCGCGCTGTTGCTCCGGTGCCAGCCGCCAAGGGTGAGGTTCTCAGCAACGGTTAGGGTGCCCAAGATTTCACGACCTTCAGGAACCTGCACGAGGCCGGCCTTCACTAGGCGGTGCGCCGGCCACTTGGTGATGTCTGTGCCCTCGAAGGTGATGACTCCCTGGCGGGGGCGCAAGAGCCCCGATACGGCGTTGAGCACCGAAGTCTTGCCTGCACCGTTGGCGCCGACGAGCGTGACAAGCGAGCCGACCGGCACCTCGAAGGACACGTCGCGCACGGCCTCCACGCGCCCGTAGTTGACCTGCAGGCCCGTGACACTCAGAATCGGGTCGCTCATCGGTTCTCCTCCGGGGTAGTCGCGTCGTCAGCCGCAGCAGCACCGTCATGCTCGGGGTGCTCGGCTACACGGTCATCAACGACGTGGGCGAGGGTTTCGGAGGCGAGCACGGATGCCGCCTCGACATCCTCATCGGAGCCTGCTGATCCGAGGTAGGCCTCGAGCACGCGCGGGTCCCGAGCGATCTCGCTCGGCTCTCCGAAGGCGATGATCTCACCAAAGTTCAGCACCATGATGCGGTCACACGTGGCCAGCATCATCCGCACATTGTGCTCAATGACGAGCACGGCGATGCCGTCGGCGGCCAGCGAACGAATGAGCTCCGACAGGCTTGCTGCTTCGACATGGTTCATTCCCGCTGCGGGCTCATCGAGCACGAGGAGAGACGGATGCGAGGCGAGCGCGCGGGCGATCTCCAGTCGACGTTGGTCGCCATAGGAGAGGTCACCGGCGGCGTTCGCGGCTTTCTCACCGAGGCCCACGCGGACCAGCTGGGCCGAGGCCATCGCGACGGCTTCACGCTCGAGACGTCGAGCTGAGGGCAAGAAGAACAGCCGACGCAACAGGGTGTCCTGCGTGATGCGGTAGCCGCCGACGAGCACGTTTTCGAGCGCCGAGAGGCGGTTGAAGAGCTTGATCTGCTGGAAGGTGCGCGCCACTCCGGCTTGCGCCAGGCGGTGAGCTTTTGTGCTGGCGGTGAGAGGAACGCCGAGAACACTGCCGGTTCCCGTCGTTGGCGGCGTCAGGCCGGTCACCATGTTGACGAGGGTGGTCTTTCCTGCGCCGTTCGGCCCGATCAGTCCGAGCACCTCTCCAGCATTCACCGTGAGGTCAACAGATTGCACGGCGTGAACTCCGCCGTACGACTTGCCAAGGCCACTGAGGTTGACAAGCTCGGAACCAACAGCTGGCAGAGCAGGCAGCGTGGGCTGGAATGAGGGATCGACGTTCAGTCGCTTGGCCGATTTTCGCACCGGGATGAGCCCCGAGAGGCCACCGGGAAGAAAGAGAATCACGACCAGAAGAAGCACACCCGAAATCGTGGGGCGAATCCACCCGGCATCGATTCCGATCGCGCGCTGCACTTCAGGAAGCAAACTGAGGAAAGCGGAGCCAAGGACGGGGCCGATGAAGAGCGTGACGCCGCCGACGACTGCGGTGACAAGTCCATCGACTGCAGCGGTGAAGGAGAACTCGTTCGGATCCGCGAACCGGGAGAAGTGCGCGAGAAGCACGCCATAGAGGCCCGCAACTGCTCCGGCGATCACGAACGACGCCATCCGGTACCGAGGAACGTCGATGCCCATGGTGGTCGCGGCCAGTTCATCTTCGCGAATTGCGGCGAACGCTCGCCCGAGGCGGGAACCAGACAGGCGCCAGAACCAGTACGCGACGACGATCAACGCGATCCAGGCGACGCCGGGGCCAACGAGCTTGGCGAAGCTCAACCCTTGCGCACCGTTCGTCCATGTCTGGTTGATCAGAAAGATCCGCACCATTTCACCGAAGGCGAGAGTGGCGATGGCAAGAAACACGCCACGAAGGCGAATGACGGGCAGTCCCAAGATAAACGCGGCGAAGGCGCCGACAATCATGCCGAAGATGATGCCAATGACGAGCGGCGGGATAAAGCCGAATAGTGGCTCGGAGGGTACGACAAGCGCCGAGGTAAAGGCCGCCAACGAGGCGAGCCCTACCTGCGCCAAGCTCAACTGGCCGGCGATGAGCACGGCGTAGAAGCTATAGGCGAGAATCGCCGTGAGGGCGATCAGGGTGATGAGTGACGAGTATTCCGCGATCACGATTAGACCTCCCGCGTCTTGCGAGCGCCGAAGAGGCCCTGCGGTCGAAGTATGAGGATGAGGAACAGAAGACCGAACGCCACCATGTCTCGCCACGAGCTGCCGATGTAGTTGACGGCGAGCACTTCGGCCAGACCGAGGATCAGACCACCAACGAGTGCTCCCGGCAGGGATCCCATTCCGCCGACAATGATCACCGCGAGGGCCTTGAGTTCAACGGCATGGCCGATGCCGAGGGATGCAGCATTCACGTTCAGGGTGAACAACACACCGGCAACCGCACCGAGTGCAGACGAGAGCGCGAAGGTTGTACTGCTGATGCGACCCACGTTAAGGCCGAGGACGGCGGCGGCGTGCGGGTTCTCGGCGATCGTGCGCATTCCTCGCCCCAGCTTGGATTTGGCCACGAGCCAGGTGAGAACGACCATGAGCGAGACGCTGATGATGAGGATGACGACTTGAAGCAGGGACACTGTCGCGCCGAAGATTTCCACGCGCGTAGTGGGAAAGGCATCCGCGGGAAAACGACGGGTATCGGCCCCGTACAGCGCCTGCAAGAGAGAGAGGATAATCGCGCCGAACGCAATCGAAGAGATGAGCCCCGCGAAGTGCGCATCGTGGCGACCGGCGAGCGGCCTGAAAGCGATGCGCTCGATAGCAATGCCCAGGATCGCGCCAACCACCAGCACGATGGGGATGAGCAGCCAGATCGGGACCCCGAAGACCGTGACGATCTCGATACCGACCAAGGCGCCGGCGGTGAACACCGCCGCATGGGCCAGGTTCAGCCGGTCAAGAATGCCAAATACCAGGGTGAACCCGATCGCGAATAACGCGTAGATCGAGCCGAGAAATATCCCGTCCAGAAAGAGTTGCATTGGTGGTGTCCCTGCTCTGTGACTGCGTGCCGCCCGAAGGCGGCACGCAGTCTGCATGTATTTGGCGGTGCGGTGCGGTGACGCTAGTTCAGGATGACGAACTGGCCGTCCTGAACGATCTGCACGAGAGCGTCATGTTCAGCGTCGCGGTTCGCGTTCAGAGTCACATTACCGAGAACGGTAGGAACATCCGTGATTGTGCCAAGGCCAGCCTTGATACCGTCACGCTCGCCCGAGCATTCTGAACGGACTGCCTGGTCGATGATCTGCATTCCGGCGTACGCCTGAGCGGCGAACTGGTCGGGAGCTGAGCTGTAGGCGGCGGTGTAGTCATCAATGAACTTCACGTTCTGCTCGTTGTCTGACGCAGAGTTCCACGCGGCTCCCACGATGACGCCTTCTGCAGCATCGCCAGCACCTTCGATGAGTGCGGGCGAGTTGAAGCCGTTTCCACCAATGATCGGGGTGTCGATGCCGATTTCACGGGCCTGGGTCACGAGCGGCACTGCAGCATCGATGAGACCAGAAACGATGATCGCGTCGGCGTCAGACTGCTTTGCCTTGTTGAGCAGGGCGCGGAAGTCAGTGTCAGCCTTGGAGAAGGTGAGCGTTTCAGCGACCTCAACGTTTTGGTCCTCGAGAGCGGCAGCGAAAGCTTGGTAGCCAGATTCGGTGAACGCATCGTCGTTGGCGTACATGACAACGACCTTCTGCACACCGAGACTGTCAACAGCAGCCTTGACGGTCTGCGGGATGACGGCATCTTCAGTGAGGGAGTCGCGGAAAATGTAGTCACCGATTTCGGTGATGCCCGCTGCAGTGTTGGACACACCGAGCACGGGAACGCCAGCGTCCTGCGCGATCGGGTCTGTTTGCTTTGCCGTGTTCGACAGCGTCGGGCCGATGATGACACTAGCGCCAGCGCTAATGAAGCTATCGAAGACCTGGATGGCTTCCTTCGGGTCGGTCGCGTCATCCTCGACAGTGAGGTTGTACGTGACGCCGCCAACCTCGTTGAGAGTCGTGACCGCAAGTTCGAGTGCATTCTTCTGCCCAGCACCGTACTGTGCAGCAGCACCGGTGAGGCTAAAGGAAGCACCAATGGGGATCGCAGAATCGATGACGCATTCTGCGCCAGTACCGGTTCCGGTCAACTCGCCACCGGCGGTCGATCCCGAATCTGCAGGAGCGCTGCAGGCGGTGAGTGCAAGCAATAGGGTGGAACCGCAAACAGCGGCGGAGAGTAGTTTTCTTCTCATAGTGGACCTCCTTGGCCAAGGTGCAAGAGCCACCTAACGCCTAGGCAAACTCGTCGGTGCGAGTCTATCCATTCTCGCCCTCGCGCTGAGACAGCATCAGTCCTCTCCGGCTATCAGCTTTTCGATAAATTTCCCTGAAAGGCTCAGCAAATGACCGAACTGCTTATCGTGATCGTGGTCGCGCTCATTGTGATTGCCTCTGCGACGCTGCTCGGCCCCCGCTTCGGAGTTGCTTCACCCCTCGTTCTCGTTGCCATTGGCGTTGCAGCAAGTCTCGTGCCGGCATTCGACTCGGTGCAGATCGATCCTGAACTAATTCTTCAAGGCATCCTTCCGCCGCTGCTGTATTCGGCGGCGGTGTCCTTGCCGACCATGAACTTCCGGCGGGAGTTTGGGGCCATCGGCGGACTGTCGGTGGTGCTAGTTGTGGGCACTGCGCTCATCCTTGGCGTGTTCTTCATGCTCGTAATTCCGGGGCTCGGGTTCGCGTGGGGTGTTGCGTTGGGCGCCATCGTGAGCCCCACGGATGCCGTTGCAGCATCCATCATCAAGAAGACACCAGTCTCGAAGCGGGTTGTTGCCATGCTCGATGGCGAAAGCTTGCTGAACGATGCGACTGCCCTCGCGCTGCTGCGGGCCGCGATTGTGGCGACAGCAGCAACGTTCTCGTTTTGGGGTGCGGTTGGCTCCTTCTCCTATTCGGTCCTGATCGCCCTCGTCATTGGTGGTGCGGTTGGTTGGCTGAACCTTGTTGTTCGCAAACGCATCACCGATCCCACCGTCAACACGGCGATCTCGTTCACGGTCCCCTTTATTGCGTCGGTTCCTGCCGAGTTATTGGGTGCCTCGGGGCTGGTCGCCGCTGTTGTTGCAGGAATTGTGACCGGCATCCGGGCACCACGATTGTTCTCGCCCCAGAATCGGCTTTCGGACACCCAGAACTGGCGCATGATCGAGCTCGTTCTTGAGGGCGCCATTTTCTTGATGATGGGCCTTCAGATTTCGGCCATTCTGACGGATGTCGAAAACGATGATGCAGGAATAAGGAATGCGGTGCTGATCGCGGCCGGGGCTCTCGTGATCACAGTCGTGGTGCGTGCAGCGTATGTCGCTCCCCTTCTCGCGTTCTTGGCCCGCCGTTCGAAGCGGCATGAGTCTATGAAGTCGCGAATGCAGGTGGTGCAAGAGCGGCTGAATGCACCGAAGGACATTCAGGATGCGGCGGAGCGCGGCAGTAAACACAATCCGGCCCGATCGGAGCGCTATCTTCAACGCGTGACCGGTCTGGTCACTCGGTCGTTGGCCGATATCGAGTATTTTCGGCGTGAGCCTTTGGGTTGGCGCGAGGGCACCACTGTGGTGTGGGCTGGCATGCGAGGCGCGATCACGGTGGCTGCAGCCCAGACGTTGCCCGCTGACACTCCTCAGCGTTCGACCCTCATTTTGATTGCGTTTGCGGTGGCGGCGATGTCACTGCTCGTCCAGGGTGGAACGATCGGCACCGTCGTACGACGGATCTCACCGAAGGCCGATAAGGTCGCGGTCGCTGAGCGAGAACGGGAAGAACGAACCCGCCTCTTTGCCCTCTTGAAAGCAAGCGCGAGCACCATCCCTCCGCGGCTGGATGTCAATGGTGCTGTCGTTGATAGCGATAACGCCTACGCTCCGCTGGACGCTGATTTCGATGACGAGAAACGCCACCGACTGGCGGTCATTGATGCTCAGCGCACGGCTCTGCTTGACGCGCGCGATAACGGCATCTTCGATGCCGACCTGCTGGAGAATGCCTTGGCGAATCTCGACGCCTCACAGATCGCGCTCGAGATGCGCGGCAAGCCAACCGCCTGATCTATTCGGCGATGGCGTGCGCGAACGCGGTCACAATCTCGACGATGGGCGTGCTGAGACCGTCAAGCGCATCATCAAGGGTGGGCGCCGGATACGACTCGGCCCCATTCCAATCCGACTTGAGGATGCTCTGCCCATCAACCCAGAAGGTATTCGTCGCGTGACCGTCCAACACAAGTGACACTTTCTGCGCCGCGATTGAGTTGCTTCCCACCTGAATCTCTTCGGTCGCACCGCGAATGAACTGTGCAGCGACGACAGTGTCGGGGGCTCCCTCTGCGAACTGCCCGAAGTCACGGCTCTCTGCACGTGACTGGAGAAAGGAGGCGAGGAGCACGTGCGTTAGATAGCTGGGGATCGCTTCGCCGAACTCAGCATTGAGCGTGTTTTGTTGGCTCTCCAGCCACTTTTCGCGGGTGCTCTCGGTCTCGACTCCCGCGAGGTGGTCAGTGAAACGGAATTTGGTCCACTCCAAAGGAGATGGCGCGAACCACGTCGTTTGCTCAAGCTGGATGAGAGGCCCGTCTGGACTCTGAAATGCCAGCAGCGTGGTGATGCGGTCCGCGTTCAGGCGGCGCAGCAAGGCGCCCGACTTAACGCCGCCGACATAAAATGACTCGACTGCTACTGACATGGATGAAACGTAGCATTCCCTAGAATCGCCACAACAGTGTTGACGAGCGGGTGAAGCGATCGTGAACATTGTTGAGTATGGACTAAGCGTCACTTTTGGCGCATGCTGGCGTCATGGAACCAACCACTGCACGCCCCGATCGCACGCTCATCGTGATCCTTTCCGTCATCGCCGCAATCGTGGTGATTGCGCTCGTGGTGGTGTTCACTCGAGGCGGCGCTTCAGAAATAGACCCCACGACACCTGAGGGTGTCGTGCAGTCATACTCGCTGGCTGTTGTTGAGAGCGACTATTCGGCGGCACGCGATTTTTTGTCGACCGAGCTGCGTGAGAATTGCGAGAGCGCCGACCTGAACACGATTCAGGGGTTGCGGATGACCGTCATTTCGACAACCATCAACGACGACACCGCGGTGGTGCGGGTGTCGATGGAACGCGGCAGCGGTGACTTCGGTGGCTCCGGCTACGTTTCTGAGGAAGTATTCACCCTCGTTCTCGAGAGTAGAACGTGGCGGATTGAAACAACTCCGTGGGATCTGACCCTGTGCTACAACCAAGGAATAGGCGAATGACCTCGATGAGATCGACTCCCACTCCCCCGCCCAGCGTGGTTCCGGCGGTCGGCGGCGTGCAAACGGTGCGTCGCGTCATCACCTACCTTCTGCTCGCAACGACCGTGATCATCGCGGCGAGTGGTGTCAGCGGCCTTCTCGATCGACTGTTTTCGGCTAACCGCCTCGAGGTCAGTTTCGATAACTATGGCTTGGCGACCTCGTTGGCTTCTGCCCTGATCGCTGGCCCTCTTGCCGCGGTGCTGTGGTGGTTGATCTGGCGGGACGCAACGATGACCCGCGACCGGGCATCCGTCATGTGGCCTGTTTATCTCACGATCATGTCGACGGTGGCTCTGCTGGTGTCGACAATTGCGCTCTTCACATGGGCAGCGCAAGCTTTTGTAAATGGCTGGCAGCCGTACGGGCTCGCTGTGGGTATTGTGTGGGCACTGGTGTGGCTGTGGCATTACTGGATGTGGCGACACCCTAGCAAGGCACCAACCCGACTGCCAGGTGCGGCCCCCGCAATCGCGTCCCTCGTTGGCCTGACTTACGCTGCCGGTGGTCTGGTGTGGGCTCTTGGCCAACTCATTGATTCTGCGGTTGATGCTGCACTCGGCTCAGTTGTGATCAGCGATCCGGTATGGCAGCTGGTGTTGCAGGGGCTCGTCTGGGCCGTCGGCGGTGCGCTGTTGTGGTGGTGGCATTGGTTCCGTGTTGGCGTGCGGGAGCAGTCTCAGGGTTTCTCGAATGTGCTGCTCGTCTTTATTGCGGGAATCGCGTCCATCGCGGTCTTCGCTGCGGGCATCATGGTCGCGCTCACCGCCATTCTTGAGCTGGTAACGGCGTCGACGCAGCCTCTCGCTGTCACGCTCGAGCCCCTCGGAATCGCAATCGCTAACGCGGTCGTCGGTGCTCTCGTGCTGGTTTATCACGCTCGTGTTGTCGCCGGACGTTCAGCCGGGGTGCGTTCAGCTACGCGGCTTGCGAGTGCCGGTGTTTCGCTGGCGTACGCGGCGTCAGGTGTTGGTGTGATGGTGAATGCGCTGCTCGCTACCTCGAGCAATTCGCTTATTGAGGGGAACATCCGCAGTCTGCTGCTGAGCGGTCTCAGCGCTCTGATAGTAGGCGGCGTGCTGTGGTGGATGTTGTGGAAGCCACTGCAGGCCTCGAACCCTGAGCGCGTTTCCGCTCCAGGGCGCCGCGTCTATTTGGTGATCATTTTTGGCCTCAGCGCGCTCGTGGCACTCATCACGTTGCTCGTCATCGGGTTCCAGCTGTTCTCGTTCTTGCTCGATGGTGGCAGCGGTGAAAGCTTCGTTGAGCGTTCACGCCAGGCCCTCGGGTTGCTCACCGCAACGCTTCTTGTTGCGGCCTACCATTTCGCGATTTGGCAACGCGACCGCGCCTCCAGCGTCACTGAAGAGGTCATTCGTCGCATCAGTCACGTCACGCTCGTGGCCTCCAACGACAGCGCCGAGCTTGTGGATGCCGTGCGTGCCGCAACCGGAGCTCGCGTGACGGTTCTTCAGCGAGCAACGACCTCGCCGCTTGAGCCCGGCATCGCCGAAATCGTTGCCGCCCTCGACGGAATCGAGGCCAGCAACGTTCTCGTCGTGGCAGGCGCAAAGGGCAAGATTGCGGTCATCCCCCTGAAGGACTGAAGCGGTCGCGAGCTGAAGCGGTGGACAGCCGAAGCGCTAGCCAGCCGAAGCGCTAGCCAGCTGAAGCGATAGTCGGCTAAGCCCGAACCGGTGGTTAGCGGAAGTTCAGCCCACCGTTGATGTCGAGAACCTGGCCAGTGACGTACGACGACAGGTCTGACGCAAGAAATGTGGTGACGCCAGCGACGTCTTCCACAGTTCCAGCGCGCCCCAACGGCACACCGGCGATGATTCCGGGCTGCGCGCTGCTTGGCGTGAAGTTGTTGTGGAACGGAGTGTCACCGATGAACCCGGGCGCGAGAGCATTGACGGTGATGTTCGACGCGGCAAGCTCCTTGGCGAGACCTCGCGTGAAGCCGACGATGGCGGACTTTGCCGTCGCGTAGGCAACAGCACCGGCGCCACCACCATTTTCGGAGGCGAGCGACGACATCATGATGACGCGGCCGGCGCTCGACTGCGTCAGGTACGGGATCGCCGCGCGAGAGACGAAGAACCCGCTCGTGGCGTTGACATCCATCACCTGGTGCCAGTGCTCGTCGCTCATCTCGGCGATCGTGTGACGCCCGACGAGGTTTCCTGCGTTGTTCACGATGATGTCGAGACCACCAAGCGCTTGCGCAGCGGCATCCACGACGGATGTTGCTTGGGCAGAGTCGGTGAGGTCACCCTGCACCGCGACCGAAGTGCGGCCGAGGGCCACGATCTGGGCCACGACGTCGGCAGCGGCATCCTTGCTCTTGGCGTAGTGGACGACGACATCTGCGCCGGCTTGGGCGAGACCAAGCGCGATCGCCGCGCCAATTCCTTGTCCTGCGCCGGTGACTAGGGCTTTGCGGCCGGTGAGGTTGAGCTGCATGGTGCCTCTTTCTGGTTGAGCGATGAAAAACAGGTACTAAAAATCGGGGATGGTCAGGCTTGGTATACCAACGAGTCGAGGCTACACGATCACCTTTTTGCTGGTCGCGGCACGGGCCGGAAGAATGAGCACACCGTCAATACGACGCGGGATTGAGGAGAACTCCTCCCGCAATTCCTCGGGGAGCACTGCTGCTGGCGCATCCTGAAAAGCGATCGGGCGGAGAAAACGACGGATGGCGCTGACCCCAACGGAGCTGTGTTGGGAGTTTGTGGACGGCCAGTTTCCGCCGTGGTGTTGCGCCCACGACACTCGCACTCCGGTAGGAAAGCCGTTGAAAACGAGTCGACCGACTGTCGGCGCAATCCGCTCAGAAAGTTGGCGTACGACATCCGGTTCATCGTCGCCGTGGTGAATAGTGGCGGTGAGCGAACCGGGCATGGCATCGACGGCGTGGAAGATCTGCTCGAGCGAGTCGAAGCGAGCGACAACGAGCACGGGCCCGAAGGCTTCCTCGGCGGTTGCTTCAGTGAAGTCTGCAGCATCGATCTCCAGCAGCGTGGGCGCCGCAAGGATGCCCGCGCCAGCCAGCGAGCCGACCGCGAGTACGTTCGCGCCACCATCATTCGTGATTCTTCCGAGGATGTCGGTCAGCGAATGCGAAATGCGTTCGTTGAGCAGCACCATTCCACCAGCCGCGGCGGTGCGCGCTCGCAGATCTTCGAGGATCGCGTCTCCGCTCGCACCCCGCGGCACGAAGGCGACGCCCGGCTTGGTGCAGAACTGACCGGCCCCCAGGGTGAAGGATCCGAACAGCCCTTCAGCGATCTGCGTCGTGCGCTCGGCTGCTGCCGCCGGCGTCACGATAAGCGGGTTCAGGCTGCTGAGTTCTCCGTAGAACGGAATCGGGTTGGGGCGCGTGCTGATGATTGCCAGCAGCGCTTCTCCTGCTCCGAGCGATCCGGTGAATCCGACGGCAGCGATGTGCGGGTCGGCCACGAGAACACGCCCCGACTCGGTGCCATACACAATGCCAAGGATGCCCTCCGGAGCACCGTAGGCCGTAGCCGCGTCAGCGAGGGTACTGAACGACAACCGCGAGGTGAGCGGATGCGAACTGTGCGCTTTGATGACGACGCTGTTGCCCGCCGCGAGCGCCGATGCCGTGTCACCGCCCACAACGGAGAACGCGAACGGAAAGTTGCTCGATCCGAAGACCGCTACTGGCCCGATGGGCAGCAGCATCCGGCGCAGCTCAGGCGCAGCCCCTAGCGGGGTTTCCCCGGCGTGGTCAATCGTGGCCTCAAGGTAGCTACCTTCACGAAGGGCTTCAGCAAACAGTCGAAATTGAAATTGCGAACGATTGAGTTCACCATTCAACCGCGCCTCGCCAAGACCGGTTTCGTCATTGGCTGTGGCGACGAGCGCTGGGCGGTGACGTTCTAAACCGTCGGCGAGTGCCTCCAACAGCCCGGCCCGCCAGTCACGAGTGCTCCCCCGCACCGTGTCAAACGCTAGCTGCGCGGATGCGGCCCGCGCGGCAGTCTCTGCCGGTGACGTCTGTTCAATGTCGGTTTCGTTCGTAATCCCGGTTGCGGGGTTGGTCGTTGTCAGCATGATTCTCCCAAGGATGAGGGGCGGTGGGGTGTGAAGTGCGCGGCCGTTCTGGTGTCGCATTTGCGAGGCAGAGCGTGTGGTCGTTTAGGCTGACCTCCATGACCCAGTCGCTCGACGCCACTTTTCCGTCCCCGCTGCCGCCGCAGGCGGACACTCCCACGCGCACGGATCAGATCATCGATGCACTGCGGTCGGCGATCGTTTCTGGAGCGTTGGAACCGGGTCAGGTTCTTGTCGAGCGAAAGATTGCCGAGCAGTTGGGGGTCTCGAAAACTCCCGTGCGTGAAGCGCTGATTGTGCTCGAGCGATCGGGACTGCTGGATGTTCAGGCCCGCCGCATTTCGGTTCGACGACTGGGGTTCACTGACATCCGCCACATTTATGAAGAGCGTGTCTTGCTCGAACCGTGGGCCATTATGGATGCTGCGCGAAGCGGTCGTGAGTTCACTGTCGCTGGTCAGGCGCTGGCTGACGCTCGCATTTTCGCCGCCGCCAACGACAACGCGGCGACCGCGCTCGCCAACCGTCGCTTTCATCGCGGAATGTATGCCAATAGCGAGAACGAGTTCATCGTCAATTCGCTCGACCGTTTGCAGGATCTCACGGCGTTGGCCGTTGCTGGAGTGCTCTGGGAGAACTGGCCGCGACGCGAGATTGAAGCGAGCGAGCACGAAGCCATCTACGCTGCAGCGAGCAGCGGGGATGCCACGACGGCAGCGCGTCTGATGAAAGAACACATTGGTGCCTCCATCGAGCGTGTAACCAAGCGTGAGCTCGGGCTGTAGCGGACTCACGATTAGTTGGGCAGCAGTTCGCTGTAGCTCTTCAGCAGTTCTTTGTTGGGCGGATATGTTCCGCGCAGCGGGCTTCCCGCTTCAACTTTCGACAGGATGAATTCTTCGAGCTCTTCCTGCTCGAGAGCGTCGTGCGCCACAGACTCGGCGAGGTGACGCGGGATGCAGACCACTCCATCGCGATCGCCCACCATGATGTCGCCCGGATAGATGGCGACTTCAGCGCACGCGATCGGGATCTGAAAGTCCACAACGTGGTGCTGCGCCAGGTTGGTTGTCGGCGATGCACCGGCAGAAAACGTCGGCAGGTCTAGTTCTTCGAAACCGACCATGTCGCGGAACGAGCCGTCGCTGACGATTCCGCTTGCTCCTCGCATCTTCAGGCGCGTCGCGAGAATGTGCCCAATGGATGCCGCCCGCTTCTTGCCGCGAGCGTCAATGACGAGCACTTGCCCCGGTTCGACCGACTCGACACCGATCCGTTGCGGATGGTCGTAGTCCTGAAAGATCGACGGCACATCGATGTCTTCTCTGGCGGGGATGCACCGCATCGTGAATGCTTCTCCGAGCAGACGCTGGCGCTCGGGGTTCGAGAATTCGAGCCCCTCGAGGTAGGTGTTGCGCAGCCCACGAGACATCAACTGAGTGGTGATCGTTGCGGTGCTCACTCGACTGAGTGCGAGGGTCGCTTCGGGGCTTAACGGGGCGAGGTGCGCCGCCGCTTGCTCATCGATCTCACTGCGATTCGCTGAATTGGTGTGCATTCTCAAAACCCTCCATTAGGCCGACATCCGGAGTTAGTATACTGGTATACCAAGATCTCAAGTGCGGTCGTGGGGCGAGAGCGCCGTGACTACCCCAGCGCTGGAACCACAATCTCGGGCTCGCGAGCGCCGAGCTGCACCCGCACTTCGTGCGCTGCTGCCACCAGAGCCCGCAGCACATCCGTCGGCCAGAGATCGCTCGTACGCGTCGCCGACATCGTGATGGAGATCGCCGCAGTGATTCCGCCGGTCGCGCTCGTGAGCGGCACAGCAACGCTGCGGGAGCCTGCGAGGTAAGTCTCATCGTCCAGGGCGTAGCCCCGCGCCTTCACTTCGGCAATGCGGGCAAGAAGAACGGGCACCTCGACGGCCACCTTGTTGACCAACAACGGCGCAGGAGCGGCAACAAGCCGGCGCTTCACTTCTGTGGGATCGAGGCTGCTCAACAGCGCCGTGCCTGGCGCTGTTGCATGGGCGGGGAGCTTCATTCCGACCGACGAACCGAACCGCATTCCCTCACTGGAATGCTGGCTGATAGCGAAATATGCGCTTTCTGCACCATCGAGGCGAAGCAGCTGAACGGTTTCGCCGAGATCGGATGCTAGGTCATCGAGCACCGGCCGTGCTGCGTTAGCGATCTGGTTGTGACCGGTGTACATCTGGCCGACATGCCAGGCGCGCAGCCCCAACGAATACTGCCGGGTTGAGTTGTCATGCTCAAGCCAGCCCGCAGAGTGCAGCGTGTTGAGCAAGCCGTGGGCGCTAGATCGCGGCAGTGCGAGCGCGGTAACGATCTCGGTGAAGCTCACATAGCCCTTGGCTGCGACCAAGTCGACGATCGCCAATGCGCGATCGGCCGACTTGACGGAATGGGCTGGTGACGCCGCTGTCTGGTGTTGCATAGTCCGGAGTTTACAGATGTGAACTCGTTGTGGCACTTCTCTGACGATGAGTTTTTGCAGCACTAAAGACAGCACCCTGCCAACTATGGTATCTTCGGCGTTCACAAGCATGAACGTGAATTAACAACAATGATTGGTTGGATATCAATGTCGATGTCAAAAATCGCCTCTAGCGGGCTCTTGCACAAGCCTTCGCGTCGCGTCAGGGTTTCGGGACTCGCCATAGCCGTCTCCGCGGGACTTCTCGTCAGTGGCTGTGCGCAGTCCGGCGAAACTTCTACTGATTCTGCCGCGGGCAGTTCGGGTGATGCGTGTGACATTTCGTCGACGTACCCGAGCGGTGCGATCGAATTCATCGTGCCGTGGGCTGCCGGCGGAGGCACCGACAGCGTCTCTCGCTTCGTCGGAATTCAGTTGTCTGACCGGTTGGGAGTTCCGGTCAACGTCGTCAACCGTGACGGCGGTGGTGGCGTTATCGGTCACACGGCCATCGCTAACGGCAACGCCGACGGCTCCGTTATCGGTATGACCACGGTGGAAATCACCATGATGCACTGGCAGGGTCTCACCGACCTCAGCTATGAAGACATCACCCCGATCGCTCAGGTCAACTCTGACCCCTCGGGCATCACGGTTGCCGCTGACGCCCCGTGGGACACGATCGAAGACCTTCTGGATGATGCCCGCGCTAACCCCGGCGAGATCGTCGGCTCAGGAACAGCAATTGGCGGAATTTGGGACCTGGCTCGCGCCGGAATGCTCCTTGAAGCTGGCATGGATGTCAACGACATCCGTTGGGTACCGAGCGCTGGTTCCGCTCCCGCCCTTCAAGAGCTCGCTGCTGGCGGTATTGATGTCACGTTCGCCAGCCTCGCTGAAAACGCCACTATGATCGGTGCCGGCGAAGCTCGCCCGCTCGCCATCATGGGCGAAGAGCGCGACCCGAACTACCCCGACGTTCCGACCCTCAAGGAGGTCGGAATCGACTTCTCGATGGGTTCCTGGCGCGGTGTTTCTGGCCCCGCTGGAATGGACGAAGACATCGTTGCTGAACTCGAATGCCAGGTTGCTGACATCGTGGCGAGCGACGAGTACGTCGAATTCATGACGACGGCCGGATTCGGCGTTGACGGCAAGGACACAGCCGCGTTTACTGAGTTCATCGTCAACGAAGACAAGGCAAAGGGAACCATCATGGAAGCAGCAGGACTGACCGGATGACTTTCGACACCGCTCCGGAGGTAGAGGAGTCGGTGGGCAAGCCCGAAAACAGCTACGACCTCGCCAGTGGCGTGGTCGTAGTTGTTTTCGGCTCGGCCATCCTTCTCGCCGTTCGCGATTACCCCACCCTGCCGAGCGGAGAGCTCGGCCCCTCGCTCTTCCCCGGCATTATTGGCGGGCTCATGATCCTCATGGGGCTGCTGCTTCTGGGGCGATGGTTCAAAGCCCGCAAGACGGTTCGACCGGCGAAAGAAAAGGGCGAAGCTGTCGTCTGGAGCAGGTGGATCAATGCCGGGCTCATCATCGGTGCGGTCATCTTCTATCTTCTCGCCGTCGACTTCCTCGGCTTTCTCACGACCGTCAGTGTGATGACGGTCGGTCTGATCTTCCGACTCGGCACGAAGTGGTGGGTCGCCATTACGGCCGGCGTGCTCACCACGCTCGTGGTCTGGTTGATCTTCAACAAGGTGCTTCTCGTGCCGCTTCCTCTTGGATTCTGGGGTTAGAACATGATCGACAATCTCTCCCAGGCGCTCAGCATGGTGGCGAGTTGGGAACTGCTCCTCGTCGTGCTCGCCGCAGGCGTCTACGGCATCTTCATTGGTTCCATTCCTGGCCTCACTGCCACGCTGGCCGCCGCGCTTCTCGTGCCCTTCGCGTTCTTCCTCGACCCGCTTCCCGCCATTGCGTCGATCATCACGATGTCGGTGATGGCGATCTTCGCGGGGGACATCCCGTCGGCTTTGGTGCGGATGCCGGGCACACCGGCGAGTGCGGCCTACGTCGAAGATTCCTACCGCTTGACCCAGAACGGCCGGGGCGCTCTCGCGCTCGGAGTCGGCCTGCTGGCGTCGGCGACCGGCGGAATCTTCGGTGGTTTGGTGCTGATTTTCGCTGCACCACAGCTTGCCAAGGTGGCGCTGCTCTTTACGTCGTACGAGTACTTCTGGGTCGCAATTCTGGGCCTGACGGCCGCGGTCATTATTTCTCGCGGTTCTCAAGTCAAGGGCACTATCGCGCTGCTCATCGGGCTCTTCGTCTCGACCATTGGTCTGGACATCTCGGTGGGCTTCCCCCGCTTCACGTTCGGCAGCAGCGACTTGCTGGGTGGCATCAACTTCATCCCGGCAATGATCGGCCTGTTCGGCTTGTCGCAGGTGCTGCGCAACGTGATCAGCCCTCCCCCAGCAGCGCTACCGATTCGTATCGAGTCGAAGGGGCTGCTGCGCAATGCCGCAAGCACTCTGTGGAACTACAAGAAGACAGCAGTCGGCGGCAACGTCATCGGCAGCGCGATCGGCACGTTGCCCGGTGCTGGCGGAGACATCGCCGCGTGGGTGGCCTACGCGGTCACCAAGAATGGCTCGAAAGAGGGCAAGAACTTCGGTAGCGGTAAGGGGCACATCCAACCCATTGTTGGTGCGAGTTCTGCCAACAATGCCGGGGTCGGCTCTGCCTATATTCCGACACTCGTATTCGGCATCCCGGGAGACACAATCACCGCGATTTTGCTCGGTGTGCTGCTCGTCAAGGGCGTACAGCCGGGGCCGTCGCTGTTCGATAGTCAAGCGCCATTGTTGTACTCGATTTTCATCGTATTCATTGCGGCGAATATCTTGATGATCCCGCTCGGCTACCTCGCCATCCGCGGCAGCGGAATGCTACTGCGCGTGCCTAACTCGGTGCTGATGCCCATCATCGTGGCGTTCTGTGTCGTGGGTTCGTTCTCGATCAACAACGGCCTGCTCGAAGTGGGAATCATGCTGATCTTCGGCATCCTCGGCTATCTGCTGGAACAGGCGAAGTTCCCGCTCGCCCCGGTAGTGCTCGGGTTGGTTCTTGGGCCGATTGTGGAAAAGAACTTCATGCAGAGCGTCATCAAGACAGAGTGGGACCTTACGCAGTTCTTGACCCGCCCGATGAGCGCCGCGCTGATGATTCTCACGATCATCGTGTTGCTCTACCCAGTACTGCAGAAGCTCATCGGCAAGCTGCTGCGTTACCGCAAGCCTCTCTAGACCCGAGCAGCCGGCGACGCTAGACCCGAACAGTCGCCGACACACTCGCGAGCGAAAAGAAGCCGCCCACCCTCCAGCTGGTTACTGGGCGTGGGCGGCTTTTCGTTGCGCTCTGGAGGTCACGCGCTAAACGGCTGGCACCGTTAGCGGTCGCCCGCCGCGATGACTTCGGCTTCTTCGGTGATGCTGATCTCTGCGCCATCCGCTTTCCGTAGGCGTTTGCGACCGAGGATCACGATGAGGGTCGCGACGAGCACGGAGCCTGCTGCCGCGTAGAACGGGGTTGCCGGTGAGATAGCGGCGGCGAGAATGGTGGCGGCGGGTGGGGCGATGGCTCCCCCAAGGAAGCGCACGCCCGAGTAGGCGGATGACGCCACCGAGCGCGGCAGGTCTGTGGCTTCCATGACGCATTCGGTGAGCACGGTGTTGAGCACGCCGAGGAGCATTCCGCCGACGACGACACACACGATGAGGCCGGGGCCGGAGCCGATGAAGAGCGCGGCCGCCACGAGGTCGAGCGCGAGCAGGGGCAACACGAGTCGCAGCACAAGGGTGCGCGGCAGGCGGCGCGTGAGCAGCGGCGCGACCCACACGGAGGTGACGGCGAGCGAGAGTCCCCAGCCGAAGAAGATGAAGCCGAGGGTCATGGCGCTGCCAAAGCCGAGCGGAACCAGGGCGAACGGCGTGTAGGCGAGCAGCACGAAGAAAGCGATGTTGTAGAACAGCGCTGCGGCGGCGAGCACTCCGAGGGCCGGGTTGGCTAAAGCGCGGAAGGGCGCTGAGAGCGGCGTTGGGGTGGGGCGCACAGCATCCGTTTTCATGACGGTCACGATGCCGATGAAACCGATGGCCATGAGGGTTGCGGTGCCGAAGAACGGGCCGCGCCAGCTGATGCCGCCGAGTAGGCCGCCGAGAAGTGGCCCGATCGCGATGCCGAGGCCGAGCGCTGCTTCGTAGAGGATGATCGCCGAGCTGGTGCCTCCGGATGCCGCCCCCACGATGGTCGCGAGAGCCGTCGAAATGAAGAGGGCATTACCGAGCCCCCAGCCGGCGCGGAAGCCAATGACCCATTCGACGTTGCCCGACAGCCCTGCGGCGAAGGCGAACAGCACGACGAGGGCGAGGCCGATGAGGAGGGTGCGTTTGGCGCCGATTCGGCTCGAGATCCAGCTCGTGAAGAACATGGCGACACCCGTGATGAGCAGGTAGCTCGTAAAGAGCATCTCGGTTTCGGTGGCTGTTGCCTGCAGGTCTTGGGCGATGGCGGGCAGGATCGGGTCAACGAGGCCGATGCCCATGAAGGCGATCACCGAGGCGAAGGCGACGGCCCAGACGGCGCGCGGTTGGTGCAGGATGCTGCTGGTGGTGCTCGCGTTGGGGTTCACGGTTTCGGACGTTTGAGCGCCGGTGTCGGATGCGGTGGTGCGGGTCATGATTGTCCTTCTGGTGGTGCGGTGACGGGGGCGCCCGGCGCGAGGTCGGCTGCGGCATCCGCTCGTTTGCCGATGATTTCGACGGCGCGGCGCAGCACGGCTACGTCGTCGGTGTCGAGGTCGGCGAAGAGCGGGAGCATGGCTCCGGCGAGTTCGTCGCGCCAGGCGATGAGCGCATCGGCACCGGCGGTGGTGACGGCGATTTGGGAGGCGCGGGCGTCATCCGGATCGGCGAGGCGATTGACCCAACCGCGTTCGGTGAGGTTGCTGACGAGCTTCGTGGCGGTCGGCTGGGCGACGCGGCTGAGTTCGGCAAGTTCGCCGAGGCGCATGGGCCCGCCGGAGTTGAGCACGCTGAGGGTGCGCCACACTGCGGGCGATTCGGAGCTGCCGGTGGCGCGTGCGGCTAACCGCGTGAGGCGCTGGTTGACCGAGACGAGGTCGCCCAGCAGGGAGAGAAGCGAAGTTGGCATTCCTCCACTATACATAGCCCGGCTATATAAATTAACCGCCGCAATTATGGGGTGAGTCGACGCCTCCCCCGCACTGCCTATTCAGCACACTCCAGCAGCGTGTAGTTCCATCCCTGATCCTCGGCGGTGGCTTTGATATCGCCCGCGTAGTCGTCGATCGGGACTATGCCGATTGCCCCGGCGTTAATGTCAGGGCACTGTGCCACGATCACCCAACGCCCCGCAGGCTCACCGCCGTCATAGCTGGGCTCGACATCGAGAAGCGGTGTCGATAGGTCGTAGATGTAGAGGTCACCCGGGAGCAATGGCGTGGCATCGAGGAGCGTCATCCCGATAACGCTGTCGTACCGCGGGGGCACCCCAGCACAGGCGCTCAGGCCAATCACTAGAAAAATACTGGCGACCCCAAAGCCTAATTTCCGCACTCCCCTGCGGTGCGCCTCTCTTCTAGACAACAACAGGGACGCCGATTGGCGTTGAGACCGGTGGACGAAGGCGGGACGTACTGCTCACTTCAACTCCCTTGGTGGTGCTGAATCACTGCGCTGATCGTACTCGGCCCCACGTCGCTGCGCGATAGTTTTCTTCCCCAGAACGAGGCGACCTGCGAGATCTGCTGAATCGGCACCAGCGATGCGAACCGTACCCGCCAACCTCGCGTTGGTGAACGTATGCTCAACTTATGACCCAGTTGATCGTGCTCGATACGGTGTTCGACGCCCCGATCGCCGAGGTGTGCGCGCTGTCGCTAAGCGTGAACCTGCACCTCGATTCGATGACACACCACCGCGAAAAGGTCATCGCCGGCCGCACCACTGGCAAGTTCGTCGAGGGCGACGTGGTGACCTGGTCGGCACGCCACTTCGGCCTGCCGCTGCGGCTGACGATCCGAATTTTTGACGTGGATGCTCCGCACCGGTTTGCGGATGAACAAGTCCGTGGCCCTTTCGCCGCCTACCACCACGAGCATCTCTTCGAAGAGATCGACGGCCGCACTCACATGCAGGACCGCCTCACCTTCGCGGCCCCCTTCGGGCCACTCGGGCGTCTCGTGGAGAAGCTGTTCCTCCGCCGCTATATGCAGACGTTACTCGAGGAGCGAAATGCTGCGCTCGTGCGCAGTTCCGTGTCGTTAGATCAATTCGAATAGACCAAGAATCCGAGAAGTGAATATCGGCGACGCGCACCAAGCGCTCAAAAGACGCGGTAGAGCGGGGCGGACGGAAGATGCTCCCGGAAGGCTTGCTTCGGCAGCAGAACTAAAATCAGGACCGACGGTTCGCGCGCTGATAGGTCCCCGAGAACCGCCACGTCGCGATCTCGTGGCCGCTGCGAGCCGGTGAAGAATCAGGTCCAAAATCGAATTCCTCTAGGCTACTAGCCGGATTTACTGCAAAAATTGGTTGGCCGTTTTCGCGTCGCTACGTTTTCTGAGACTTCGCACCGAAGTTGGGCTAGGTGACTGGTGACAAATGGACGGGTTCAACGTCGGAAGCGCCGGCACGCATTAGCTAGTGTTTGACCGGAGCCATAATGGACGATTAACGTATCCGCGGGACTCTGAACGTGGTTTCGCATCCTCATTCGTGGCAGGATTTCTGGGCTTAGGGGTCGCGACGAACACCGAGCCCCTCTCCGTCACCGACCAGCCGTGCTTTTCATAGAAGCCCATTAGCTGCACATCCGCGCTCAAGAGGGGCATTGCGCTGATTTGGGAAGTCGCCGCCACGAGCATGTCGTTCATTGTGTTGCGAGATGTACCTTTTACTCGGTGCCCCTCATGGACGAACAGGTTCGCGAGCACGACCGCTTGCGCCGCAATGTCGTCATCCAACGGAATCACACCTTCGATCTCACTCCGCAGAAAGTTCCACTTGGGAAGCACTCTCCTGAGCGTCTTGCCGGGGAGTCCTCGCATAGCGAACGTACGAAACAGGCGGTCGAGCCCGACTTCGTGTGCGATCGCGAGGGCCGAATGTCCCAACTCGAGCGATTCCGCTCGAAGCCGAGACCTCGGAACTATAAAGCGATCGGTATGTCTAGAGACTGGTAAGCGCTTGGCGTGTTCCATGGCCATACGAACTAGCGAGTCCGGCGGAATTCCCTGACGGGTGCCGACGAAACGCTCGTCGAAGGCCGGTAGAGCGTACCTATACCCACCCTCCTTGCCGGGACGTTGCATCCCGAGTACTTCTTGGGCCGACACGGAGGATGTGAACTGAGAACCCCCCAGCCACCGATGCTTCGAAGCCGTACATTCTGGAGAAAGAAGGTTTGTATCCAGCAGGAACATATCCCTCAGGTTAGACCTCTACAGCCTGCGGCACCGAAGGTATTTAGATTGAGAAATGCACGTGAGCGAGAATGCACCCGCATAACTCACTCACGCCGCCCACAACGGAATCTGAATCTTGTGTGATCAAAAGCGAAACAGACCCCACAAGGCACCGGCAAAGAAAAAGCCCGGCGTGAGCCGGGCTGGGCGGGAGTTGCTCCCTAGTTGTTTTGCTGGGGTACCTGGACTCGAACCAAGAACAAAAGAATCAGAATCTTCCGTGTTGCCAATTACACCATACCCCACAGGATTCAGCCGCAGCCGAACCGATTTACTACTTTAGCGCATCCTGAGCGGGTTGTGGTTCACTCCTTGACGCCATATAGGACTTGTCCTATATTCAGAGCATGTCCCTCCTCCACGCTGTGCTCGGTTTCGTCGCGATTCAGCCCATGACGGGCTATGAACTCGGCAAAGCATTCTCGACAACTGCCGCACACTTCTGGCCAGCCGATCAGTCGCAGCTCTACCGCACCCTCCACCGCGCCGAAGCCAACGGCCTTGTTGAAAGCACCACCGTCGAGCAGGCAACCCGACCCGACCGCCGCCTGTACACGCTGCTCGAACCAGGCCGCGAAGCATTGGAGGCGTGGCTGGCCTCGCCCCTTGAGCCAGACAACTCCCGCGAACCTTTTCTCTTGCGGCTGTTCTTCGCCGCGTCACTCGGCACCACTGGCGTTATCGAACTGCTCGACCAACGTCGCTCCGCTGCCGTGGAACTTCTCACCACACTCGACGCTCTCGCATCGAGCACACCCCACAAACCCTCGAAAGCCACTCTCGCCATTCAGCTGCAATACGCAACGCTCGAATCGGGACGAGCCCACGCGCGGGCCGAGATCACGTGGCTCGATGAACTTCGTGCCCAACTCGCCGACCACAAGGAGTCCACCCGATGAACAAGAACACCAACGTCATCCACCGCGCTGCGCGCATCGGCGCCACCATCGCTGCCGTGCTCTTCACCCTCGTCGCACTCTTCCAACTCGCCGTTGTGCTCGGAGCGCCCCTCGGCGAATACACCCAAGGCGGGGCGAACAAAGGCACGCTCCCCACTCAGGGCCGCATCTTTGCGGGCGTCTCTGCCGCCCTCGTTCTCGTTATGGCGGCAGCAATGCTTGCTCGCACCGAACGCGGTCCCCTGAGATTCGCTCCACGCCGGCTCATCGCCGTGCTCGCCTGGATAACCACCGCCTATGCGGGTGTGGGCGTCATCCTGAACGTCATCACGCCAAGCGCCGTCGAACGAGCCGTCTGGGCCCCCGTCACCGCCGTGATGTTCGCGGCGTGCCTCGTCACCATGCTGCTGACCCGTGGTCGCGCGGCGAAGTGACCCCTAGAGCAAGTCGCGGTTGATAACCGCGGCAACCTCAGCGCCGTCACCCGCGGCAACGATGAGTTGCTGGGGGCCGGGCGGGGTGGCATCACCGATCGCATAGGCTCCCGCCGTGCTGGTGCGGCCGGCAGCGTCCACGACAATCAGCCCCTCCGCGTCGAGTGCGAGCTGCAAGCCCGCCGCAAAGTCGAGCGCCGTCTCATAATAGGGGCGCACAAATGCCGCTTCACGCGGGATCGTCTCGCCGTCGGCAAGCACAACACCGTTCATGCCATCGCGGTCACCCGCGACATCCGCCACCTCACGACGATCCACGCGAACACCACGCTCCGCGAGCATCGCCTCATCAGCATCGCTCACGTGGCCAACGCCCTGCGTGAAGACAATCAGATCGCGGCTCCACTGCGAGAGCAGCAGTGCGCGCTCGGCCAAGTCATCCGTGTGCCCAATCAGCGCAATCGGCTTATCTGCATACTCGTAACCGTCACACTCCATGCACGAATGGATGCTCGTGCCATAGAACGCGCGCAGCATCGGCAACTTCGGCAGAACCTCGCGCAACCCGGTCGCAATCAGCACGGTGCGGGTCGTGACCGCTCCCCCGCGATGCGTCACGGTGAAGCCCGCGCCGACGGTCGCCGGTGCGCCCTCAAGAGCGCCAGCGGCATCCGCAACATCAAGAGCGCTAGCGGCATCCGTGATGTCAGGAGCATCCAGAGGCTCAATACCCTCCACAATCGTGCGCTCGAACGACACGTTCGGATACTGCTCAAGCTCCTCACGGCCCATCTTGCGGAGCTCGAGAGGAGAAATACCATCGCGGCTCAAAAAGCCGTGAGAGTGGAACGTCGCCGAATTGCGGGGGCGATTGCTGTCGAGCACGAGAGTGCGACGACGTGCCCGCGCCAAGTTCAGGGCAGCACTCAGTCCGGCCGGTCCGCCGCCGACAATGACAACATCCCAGTCGAACTGCTCACTCATAGCTGGGCGCGCAACGCCTTCAGGCGAACCAGCGACGATTCCTTGCCCAACAGTTCCATCGACTCGAAGAGCGGCGGGCTGATGCGGCGACCAGCGATCGCACTACGCAAGGGCCCGAAAGCCAGGCGCGGCTTCATCTCTTTCACCTCGATGAGTTCGGCGCGCAGGGCGGCCTCGATAGCATCGTGCGTCCACGTATCAAGATCAGTCAGCACGGCGATCGCGGCATCCAGAACCTCGGGGCCTTCGGCCTTCGGCATCGCATCGGCGTCGACGGTGAGATCGGCATCCGCCGTGAACAAGAACTGCAACAGTGCGGGAGCATCGCCCAGCAACTGCATGCGCTCCTGCACGAGAGGCGCGGCGGCAGCCAGTGTCGCCAGCTCAGCCTCGGTCGGCTCTGCCGAAATAACGTCAGCAGCGACCAGGTAGGGCACGAGACGGCCAGCGAACTCTTCAGCAGACAGCAGACGGATGTGGTCGCCATTGAGCGACTCCGCCTTCTTCACGTCGAAACGGGCCGGGTTCGGGTTCACGTTCTCTACGTCAAAGGCGGCGATGAGTTCGTCGATCGAGAACACGTCGCGATCAGCAGCAAGCGACCAGCCCAGCAGCGAGAGGTAGTTGATGAGCCCCTCGGGGATGAAACCGCGGTCGCGGTGCAAGAACAGGTTCGACTCGGGGTCGCGCTTGGAGAGCTTCTTGTTGCCCTCGCCCATCACGTAAGGAAGGTGACCGAAGCGCGGGATGGCGTCGGTGAGGCCGATCTCGATGAGTGCCGTGTAGAGGGCGATCTGGCGAGGAGTGCTCGAGAGCAGGTCTTCACCGCGCAGCACGTGCGTGATGCCCATGAGCGCGTCATCCACCGGGTTCACGAAGGTATACAGCGGAGCACCGTTCGGGCGCACCACAACGAAGTCAGAGAACGAACCAGCGGGGAACGTGATGTCGCCACGAACCAGGTCGTCGAAGCTGAGGTCAGAGTCGGGCACGCGCAAACGCAAAGCCGGCTTGCGGCCCTCTTCTTTGAATGCGGCGATCTGCTCGGCGGTGAGGTCGCGCTCAAAGTTGTCGTAGCCCTGCTTGGGGTCGCGACCGTTCGCCACGTTGCGGGCCTCGATCTCTTCGCCCGTCGCAAATGACTCGTAGAGGTGACCGGAAGCCTTCAGCTTCTCGATGACCTCAAGGTAAATGTCGGTGCGCTGCGACTGACGGTAAGGCTCGTTCGGCCCACCAGTCTCCACGCCCTCATCCCAGTCGAGCCCCAACCAGCGCATGGCGTCGAGAAGCTGCAGATAGCTCTCTTCGCTGTCGCGAGCGGCATCCGTATCTTCAATACGGAACACCATCTTGCCGCCGGTGTGACGCGCATAGGCCCAGTTGAACAGGGCAGTGCGGATCAGCCCAACGTGGGGCGTACCGGTAGGTGACGGACAAAACCGAACGCGAACGTCGGAAGCGGTTGCAGTAGAAAATGGAGCAGACATTGCCACCATTCTAAGCCGCAGAACCGCCCTCTGCAGGCGGTTCTGCGGCAGCGCCTACTTGGCGATAGAACGAACCGGGTTGCTCAGCGTGCCAATGCCCTCGATCGTGATGTCGACAGTGTCGCCGTGCACGAGCGGGCCAACACCGGCAGGCGTGCCCGTGAGAATAATGTCACCGGGCAACAGCGTGAATGCGGCCGAAGCGTAAACGACCTGCGCAGCAACAGAATGAATCATCTGGTCAACGGTGCCGTCTTGCTTGAGATCACCATTCACCGTGGTGCGGATGCTCTGCGAGCCCACCTCGAACTCAGTCTCGATTACCGGCCCGAGCGGGCAGAACGTGTCGAAGCCCTTGGCACGTGACCACTGGCCATCAGACTTCTGCAGGTCGCGAGCCGTGACGTCGTTGGCGATCGTGTAGCCGAAAATCACACTGTCGACATCGGCTTCAGCAACGTTCTTGGCAATGCTGCCGATGATGACGGCAAGCTCTCCCTCAAACGCGACCTCGTCCGACTGCGGCGGCAACATGATCGCATCGCCGGGGCCCACGACAGACGTGTTCGGCTTGATGAACATCATGGGAGCATCCGGAACCTCGTTGCCGAGTTCCTTCGCGTGCTCGGCATAGTTGCGACCGAACGCCACCACCTTCGAGCGCGGGATAACCGGTGCCAGCAGCTTGATGTCCGCGAGCGGCAAACGCTCATCGGTGGTCTCGAAACCGTTGAACATCGGGTCACCCGTCAGCACAACAATGTCGTCGCCATCGATGATCCCGTAGCGGGCTCCCGTGCCAGCACTGAACCGAGCTACCTTCATGCGTCAAGCCTCATCATCCAGCCGTGCTTGTCTTCGCGACGGCCATATTGGATATCGGTGAGCTCTTCGCGCAGCGACATCGTCAGTTCGCCGGCAGGAGCATCCGCCGACCCAATCTCAATACCGTCACCCTTGAGCAGAGCAATAGGCGTGATCACTGCGGCGGTGCCACACGCGAACACCTCGGTGATGTCACCCGAGGCAACACCCTCACGCCACTCTTCGAGAGTGACGCGACGACGCTCAACCTTGTGACCGCGGTCTTCAGCAAGCTGAAGCACCGAGTCACGCGTGATGCCCTCAAGAATTGACTCGGAGTGCGGCGTAACGAGGGTTCCGTCTTTCTTGACGAGAACAACGTTCATGCCACCGAGCTCTTCGATGTACTTGCCCTCTTCGGCATCCAAGAACAAAACCTGGGCGCAGCCCTGATCTGCAGCTTCTTGCTGCGCGATGAGCGACGAGGCGTAGTTGCCGCCCGTCTTGGCCGCCCCGGTACCGCCCTTGCCTGCGCGCGTGAAGTTCGTGGAAATCCAGATCGACACCGGAGCGACGCCACCGGTGAAGTAGGCGCCAGCAGGGCTCGCGATCACGTAGTAGTTGACCTTCTTGGCCGCGCGCACTCCGAGGAATGCCTCTTTCGCGAACATGAAGGGGCGCAAGTAAAGGCTCGTTTCCGGAGCGCTCGGCACCCAGTCAGCATCAACCGCGATGAGCTGCTTGAGCGAGTCGATGAAGGCGGGAATAGGTAGTTCGGGCAGCGCCATGCGGCGCGCGGAACGCTGCAAGCGCGCACCGTTCGCCTCGGGGCGGAACGACCAAATGGAACCGTCTTCGTGCCGGAATGCCTTAAGGCCTTCGAAAATCTCTTGACCGTAGTGCAACACCGCTGCAGAAGGGTCGAGCTGGATGGGGCCATACGGCTGCACGCGCGGACGGTGCCACCCGCCCATCTCTGACCAACACACGTCGACCATGTGGTCGGTGAAGTTCACGCCGAAGCCGGGGTTAGCCAGAATCGCGTCGCGCTCTTCGACCGAGCGAGGTTCTTGGTTCTTCTTCACCATGAAAGTGAGAGGGCGATCAGCCAGCAGATTCTTCATCAAATGTCCTTAATGACGTACAGCCATAATGGCGGTGGGTTAATTCTGCGCTACAGCGTCGGCAATTGCACTGCCAATCTCAGACGTGGACCGTGCCGTGTCGCCACGGGTGCTGAGATCGGCTTCAACGGCCGCAGTGACGCGGGCCGCGGCATCCGATTCGCCGAACTGTGACAGCAGCAATGCAATCGACAGGATTGCCGCCGTGGGATCAGCGAGTTGTTTGCCCGCAATGTCGGGCGCTGAGCCATGAACCGGCTCGAACATGGAGGGGAATTCCCCGCTCGGGTTCAGATTGCCGGAGGCGGCCAAACCAATGCCGCCGCTGATGGCTGCTGCGAGGTCTGTGAGGATGTCGCCGAAAAGGTTGTCGGTGACGATAACGTCAAATCTACTCGGATTTGTGACCAGGTAAATCGTCGCCGCGTCGACATGCATGTAATCGACGTCAACCTCGGGGAACTCGGCCGCCACCCGGTCGACCGTTGTCTGCCACAAACCACCCGCGTGCACGAGCACATTGGTCTTGTGCACGAGCGTGACCTTCTTGCGGTCGCGACCCATCGCCTGCGCGAAAGCGAACCGAACAACGCGCTCAACACCGAACGTCGTATTGATCGACACCTCAGTGGCAATCTCGTGCGGTGTGCCGGTGCGGATGCGCCCACCATTGCCCACGTAGGGGCCCTCGGTGCCCTCCCGCACGACAACAAAGTCAACCTCGCCGGGGTTGGCCAGCGGTGACGTCACGCCAGGGAAAATCTTGGTTGGGCGAAGGTTCACGTGGTGATCAAGCGCAAAACGCAGCTTCAGCAACAGGCCGCGCTCGATGATGCCGCCCGTGAGGCGAGGATCGCGCGGGTCTCCCCCAACAGCGCCCAGAAGAATCGCGTCGTGCTTCGCAAGCTCAGCGATGTCGGAGTCTTCAAGAATGGTGCCCGACTCGAGGTAATGAGCGGCGCCAAAAGGAAACTCGGTGGGTGCGACATCCACACCGGTTGCCTTCAGAACCTTGAGGGCCTCGGCCACAACTTCTGGCCCAATACCATCACCGGGAATGACTGCAAGCTTGATCTGAGAAGGCATGTAAATACAGTACCGCTGCGGGGGTGAGGACTTCATTCAGGAACAGAGAAATGCAGCGTTCCAAAACGCAGCAGAGGTCGCAAGCAATGGGAATTTTCGATCTGGGATGTTGAAGCTTAGGCAGTAGCCGCGCGCCGCGCCCAATAAGCTCTTTAGCTTTCTTAGGTTCGGGGCTTTATGACAATTACCTAAGAAGATGTGCAAACTTAGATATTTATGCGTTACAGTTATTTCAGATAAGAAACTCGATAGCAAAGCAACTGTTGATTTACAGACACCCGCACTAAAAGCGATAATTCATAACAAAATCCAGTTGGCTATTGCCGCCTCTACGGAAAACGAGATAATGCGCACCCTAGAACCTGGTGTTGATATCAACTCCCACGAAACAACAATTAACCTGCGCTCTGCGCTTGCAACACATGCTGAAGAACCAGTTCGCAATTTCCTCATTGACATTCTTGACTCCATCGAGGAAGGCAAGAGCGTGAGCCTAGTTTCCAGCGACAAAAGCGGGGCACTCAGTGCAGCCGATGCCGCGGATTTACTAGGCATAAGCCGCCCGACTCTATACAAACTTCTCGATCTTGGCTCAATGCCGTTCCACAAAGTCGGGACTCACCGTCGCATCAAGCTCGATGACCTTCAGCGCTACATTGAGCAGCGCGAAATTGATCGCAAGCGTTTCGCAGAAGATATTGCGATGGCTCACCGTTCCGAGCGCGAAAAACTTGCTGAGGCGGCCGGGGTGGACACGGAGGAACTTCGCTCGCTGGGCTACTGAACTCGATTCGTCGGAGGGCAACGATAAGCTCAAACTGTGCAAGCAAAGAAGACCGGACCGATGCGACCGAGTCATGCCGCGCGCCCGACTATAAGGCTCCTAAACGAACTCAATCGCTCCGGAGCTTTTGGGTCCGGTGACGCGGACGCACTCGAAAAAAGTCAGTTTAAACGGCTCGGCTCAATTACGGCACTCAACCACCCGATCATTCGCCGCGCTGCTCGAATAGGGACCGAGGAATTCGAGGACTCCGGCACGCTAGCATGGGGCAATCGCATAAAATACGTCACCCAGGCAGGCCTGCGCTCTCCTTGGTTCGAGATCAGAGCCGAACAATGGCGAGGCGCAGTCGTTGACCCAAAGAACGACGGGAACTACTGGCTGGTTGCCGCCGGGTTACGGCGCGAGGGAGACACGGACAACTTCTACGATGTCCTCGAACGCAAGTCGAAGGAGAATCTACTAAGTATTCTCCCCTCAACGCGTGACGAGACCCTGAGGAAGATACAAGCCCTCGACGCAGAGTCCAGCGCCAACAAACGCGCGGCAGTAGGAGCATTGTTTGACGCACTGCGTAGTTTTGATCTCGACCTCACGCTCTTCGAATGGTCCTCGACCGTAGCGCTTCCGGCGTGCTTTAGCAGCATGGGCGTCACGATAGGCATCGATCGGATTGCAACCGATGCGCTGATCACTATCGAGATCGAAATGGAAGATTTCGGCGAATCCCAAGCTCGTGGTGAACTTTTACATCTACTGCAGGCGCCATTCGAATGCGACATGGAGAAGTGGGAGGCCAACAGCAGTCCTAATCCTCGCCGCCTGATCTATTCCGCGACCGTACCCCTCGCACGGCTAAGACAGCTCGTGAGCTCTTCACGAATCGAAGGCCAACCGGAAACGACCGCCGCTCCGAGCTCTCACCTAGTGATCAGCCGTAGCCATTTCGCCCGGAAAGCTTCGCTTGCGGACGCCACAGTTTTTGGCCTCGCTGTACGAGCAATTTGCGGCCAATGGTTTGTCCCGAGCCAGGACCCGAGCGACTTACCGAGCTGCCGAACTTGCAGGACGACGTACGAAACCATCAGTCAATAGTCAAGTCCGAATGCTGTGCTGCGCGTCGCACCCTTTACGTGATCGCCGCTTTTCTGAACGTTGTCTGATTGCGCGCTGGATTAGGTGGGCTAAAATTGGGCTCATGAGTATTGGAACCGGAATTGTCCTTGTCGTGATCGGCGCGATTCTTACTTTCGCGCTCGATTTCCAAGTCGAAGGCGTCAACATCGACCTCATCGGCTACATCCTGATGGCAGCGGGAGCTGTAACTTTCATCATCGGGCTTGTACTAATGATGCGTAAGCGCACCTCTGTTACCACCGTGCACAACGGAACAGACGGTGCGAATGGCTCGGTCAGCGAGCGTCGCACCACCACAACCCCCGACGAAACCATCTAACGACCACCACGTTCAACACACACAAAAGGCGCGTCCCTGAAGCCGGGGCGCGCCTTTTGTGTTGCTCACACCACGAGGGCGCGAACGAAGTGACTAAGCGTCGACGATGTCGATCGCGTGCACGTAGCGAGCGTCAATGCGCTCGGCAACCGTGGCGAGCACATCGGCGGATGCCTGCGAGTCAACCGTGAGCACGGAGAGGGCATTGCCGCCTTCGCTTTCGCGCGCAATCTGCATGCCTGCGATGTTGATGTTGGCCTCGCCGAATTCCTTGCCGAAGACGGCAACGATTCCGGTGCGGTCTTCGTACATCATGACGATGAGGTGATCCGCGAGCGGGACCTCGATGTCGTAGCCGTTGATCTCGACGATCTTCTCGAGCTGCTTGTTTCCGACCAGGGTTCCCGAAACAGAAACCTGCGAGCCGTCAGCAAGCGAACCACGAATGGTCAGCAGGTTGCGGTATTCGGAGCTCACGACATCCGTAATCAAACGAACCGTGAGGCCACGCTGCTCGGCAAGAACCGGAGCGTTGACGTAGCTGACCGTCTCGGAGACAACGTTCGTGAAGATGCCCTTGAGAGCAGCAAGCTTGAGCACGTTGACATCGAACTCGACGATCTCGCCGCGAACCTCAATATCGACACTGGTGAGCGGGCTGTCGGAAAGACCAGAGAAGACCTGGCCAAGCTTTTCCATGAGCGGGATGCCGGGGCGCACGCTCTGGTCGATGATGCCACCAGCAACGTTCACTGCGTCAGGCACCAGCTCGCCACCGAGGGCGAGTCGAACCGACTTGGCTACCGAAACGCCAGCTTTCTCTTGCGCTTCAGAAGTCGAAGCACCCAGGTGAGGGGTGACAATGACGTTCTCGAGCGACAACAGCGGCGACCCTGTGGGCGGCTCGCTGACGAACACGTCAAGACCGGCGCCGGCAATGCGACGCGACTTGAGTGCCGTGTAGAGAGCGTCTTCGTCGATGAGGCCACCACGGGCCACGTTCACGATGTACGCGCTCGACTTCATGCGAGCAAACTGCTCAGTCGAGATCATGCCCGTGGTCTCAGGAGTCTTGGGCATGTGGATCGTGATGAAGTCCGAACGCTCAAGCAGCTCGTCGAGCGAGACGAGCGTGACGCCCATCTGCTGCGCGCGAGCGGCCGTGACGTAGGGGTCATACGCGATGATGCTGGTGCCGAAGGCCTGCATTCGCTCGGTGATGAGACCACCGATACGGCCGAGGCCGATGATGCCGATCGTCTTCTCAAAGAGTTCGGTACCCGAGTACTGCGAGCGCTTCCACTGCCCCTGCGCGAGAGCGCTGGAGGCAGCCGGAATGTGACGCGCGAGGCTCAAGATGTGCCCGACGGTCAGCTCGGCAGCCGAGATGATGTTGGAAGTAGGGGCGTTCACAACCATGACACCAGCAGCGGTAGCCGCCTTGATGTCCACGTTGTCGAGGCCAACACCGGCGCGCGCGATGACCTTCAGGCCAGGCGCGGCAGCGAGAGCATCGGCATCCATTTGGGTTGCTGAACGGATGAGAACGGCCTGCGCGTCAGAGAGCGCAGACTTCAACGCGTCACGGTCAGTGCCGTCAACGTTTCGAATCTCAAAGTCGGGCCCGAGGGCGTCAACTGTTGCGGGGGAAAGTTCTTCGGCGATCACAACGATCGGCTTAGCCACAGATCTGATCCTTCAATTCGCGGGGACTTCGCGCTAACACAACGAAGGCTGCTTGAGTAGACAACTACTGCAACTTTAGCGGCGACGGGAAGCCCCCGTTGCCATGTGACAACTCAGTGCGACGATAGAGCCATCATGGATGCCGTTGAGATCGCCCAGTGGGCGTTGCGAATTGTCCTCGCGCTGGCTTTTATCGCGATGGGCGTTAGCCACTTTGTGGCCGCCCCGGCGCGCACGATGCGGGCCATGATCCCACCAGCTCTGCGCCAGAAATGGATGCCCTCCCCCAGCGCCCTCGTGACCATCACCGGACTCTGTGAGATCGCTGGCGGTCTGGGGCTTTTGTGGGAACCGGTGCGATTCATCGCCGGGATCGCGCTTGTACTGTTTCTGATTGCCGTTTTTCCGGCCAATGCGTACGCGGCCAAAGACCCTGATCGCTTTGGAAAAGCAGCCCTACCGTTCTGGCCACGATTCGCCGGTCAACTGGTGCTGATCGTGTTAGTCGTGCTGGCTGCGCTGTAAAAGTTTTGGGTCTGCCCCAACGAAACCGCACAGCCCTTCGTCTACCTAGGTAGGAGGAAATAATGCCCACGAAATCAGTTCTCGCGAAGTTCACCCCGCTGCTGGCTGCTGGCCTGCTCGCTCTCACCGCGTGCGCCGGCCCCGCAACGCCGGTCGGCTCTGACGAACCCCCGATCGACAGCAGTCCCGGGCTCGGAGTCGAAGAAACTCCGGGAGACGCGATTCCCATCGAAGGCATCGACGGCACCTGGATCTATGCAGACGGCAGCGACCCCTCGGGCGCCCTGACCCTCGACGAGGCGGTGACCGTGACGCTCACCATCGCCGGCATCGAAATCGCCGGCGAATCGGCCTGCAACAACTACAACGCCACGTTCACTGGCGAACCGAGTGACCTCACCGTTGGCCCCATCGCTTCGACTAAACGCGCCTGCACCGACGCTGCGCTCATGGACTTCGAGTCGCGTTACTTCGCTGCGCTCGCCGCTACGACAACAGCCATCCCCACTGGTGGCAGCCTCGTGTTGCAGGGCAACGGCGTGAATCTCAACTTCTTGCCGTCGTCGTCGCTGCCACTCGGCTAGCGCTGCCCTCGCACCTGCACCTGCACCGAGCGGAATCCGGGTTAGCACCGGGCCCCTAACCACCCCGAACAGGGCAGAGTGCACGCTCCCAGAACCCCCAGTTCGCGGCTAAACAAGTCGCCCACGACGGTTTCTCATCCGAATCTCACCCTCCCGGTGGAACAATCACACTATGGATCAGCGGTTTAGCCGCCAGCTCGCGCTAACCCACTTTGGCGAGACGGCGCAAAAGAATTTGGCGCGCTCTCGCGTGCTCGTGATTGGCGCGGGTGGCGTCGGCAGCACGGTCATTCCGTCGCTCGCTGCGGCCGGCGTCGGCACCGTTGGCGTCATTGATGATGACCGTGTTGAGCTCAGCAATTTGCACCGCCAGCACATCCACCGGCTCTTGGATGTCGGCTACAAAAAAGTTGTCTCTGCTGTTGAGCGGGTGGCTGATCTCAGCCCCGCGACAACCGTTATTGCGATCGATGCCAAGTTGACTCCGCACAACGCTCTCGAGCTTTTTGCGGAGTACGACCTCGTGGTCGACGGCAGCGACAACTATGCGACCCACTACCTTGCAGCGGATGCCGCCGAGATCACCGGAATTCCGCTGGTGTGGGGTGTCGCCTGCGAGTTCTGGGCCCAGGCCGGAGTCTCGTGGCCGGCTCGAGGCGCGGGCTTCCGCGACCTCTACCCGCTGCCGCCCGAGACCGCGACGGTGGACACCAACGTGATGCATGGCATCTTCCCTGGCGCCGTGAGCGTCGTCGCATCAATCGTCACGAGCGAAGCGATCAAGATTGCGGCTCAGGTTGGCACGACGCTACTCAACCGGGCCACGAACTACGATGCTCTTTCTGGCGAATTTTGCGAAGTGCCATTCGAGCGTGCTCCCGACGCGGCACCTATTACTGAACTCGCGGACTACCGCCACCTCTTCGCGTACTCCCCCGTTGACGAGTGGCCCACTAGCTAACGCTCTGGGCTACCGGTTTGACGCAGTGACGCGATCGCTGATCGCCCAGCGCGCCCACCGAGCCCGACTGATCGCAATCAGCCCCACCGCGATCGCGATGATAAACGCGGCGATTCCGAGCACGTAGACGAACACTCCGCCCCAGCCGTCGGGGCCATTGGGCTCCAAGAAGGGGTACGGAAACCAGCCGTCGAGCAACCCGCGCACGATCGTGAAGGCCAACCACGCGACCGGGTAGATGACCACAATGCGCACGTCGCGCATCCGCAACACTGGGCGTGACGGCGAGAACAACCAGTCGAGCAGTAAGAACAGCGGCACCCACACGTGAATGACTTCGTTGGGCCACTGAATGCCCACATAGCCTTCGTCGGGTAGCCCGCGCAGCAGCACGTTGTAGACAACGGCGGTGACGACCGCATACGAGACGACGGATGCTCGAAGCACGCCCAACAGGTTCGACTCGCTTTGGCGGCGCACAGCCACCAGCCCGCTCAGCGCAAGAATCACGACGGTGATCAGGCTCGACTGGATAGTGAAGTAGCTGAAGTACTCCACCGCCACGAAGTCATTGTGAATCGACTCGTCGATCACCTGGGTGGCGATACTTGCGAGAACCAGCGCCGCCGCAAGGAGCCGCAGCGCGCCGACAAGCCGCAGCACTTTCGGCGGGCCGCCAACGAAGGCGAAGTCGCGGGATCGGGGGAACTTGCGCTGCACATTCGTCGTCACTCCGACAGACTAGTCTGCAGACGCCAGTCCGACAGAGGAGTTCAGCATGCCGTTCACCGATTGCCACGGGAATGAACTGCGCAGCCTGCCTCTGATCTACCGACTCGACCGCGATTTTCAGGTCGCGGAGCCGTTTTGTTGGCAAGACCCTCGCCCCGGCGGCGGCGTTATCGAAGTGCCTGCACACGACCCCGCTCTGCCACCCACGGAAGGCAACAGCACCGACTTCGCCTCCGTGCCGCCGTTTCTCTGGGGGCTGATTGCTAGCTACGGCAAGCAAACCCTCGCCGCGATTCTGCACGACCACCTCACGCACCAAACCCGGCTCGCTCCCACCGACGACCGTCTCGCGCTCCGTCGGGTAGCTGATGAAACGTTCAGGGTAGCCCTCGCTGATAGTGGGGTTCACCAATTACGTGCCCGCGTCATGTGGGCTGCAGTGGGCATCGAACGCTACGTTCACCATGGCGGTGTGCTCGGCTGGCTCATCGTCGCTCAACTCGCGCTGGGCATTCTGGCGCTCATAGCGGCGGTAGTTCTTGGTGTTCTCTTTCAGCCGCTCTGGTTGCTGCTCGCAGCTGCCCCCGCTGCACTGGCGTTGGTGTGGGGCAAGAACGCGGATCTCGTTCTTGCGTCGACCTATTTGGGTGCGCTGTACGCGCCCCTCGTTGCGGCCGCGTTCATTGGTTCCCGCTTGGAACAACTGCTCGCGACCGTCATCTGGGTCGGAACAGGCACTCCCGGCCCCGCCCCCAAGGCCGAGCCGACCCTGCGCTGGCCCGACCACGGCACGACGCTGCCGCCCGCCTAATTGCGCTGCTGGTCCCAGCGAAAACCCCGCCATCGGTACACCGCACCGTTAACGACCACCGGCCGCCCCGCGAATGCGGAACGGCCGGTGGTGTGACGAGCGAAAGTTAGCGTGCAGCTGAACCGTCGGTGTAGTCGGAGTCTTGCTGCTTCCAAGCGAAGAGAGCGCGAAGCTCCTTGCCAGTTGCTTCGATGGGGTGGTTCTGGCCCTTTTCACGCAGGGCGAGGAACTCGGCTCCGCCAGCATCCTGGTCCTTGATGAAGCGGTCGGCGAAGGCACCCGACTGGATGTCTGCGAGAACAGCCTTCATGTTCTCCTTGACCGACTCGTCGATGACGCGGGGGCCCGAAACGTAGTCGCCGTATTCAGCGGTGTCAGAAACGCTCCAACGCTGCTTAGCGATGCCGCCCTCCCACATGAGGTCAACGATGAGCTTGAGCTCGTGAAGTACCTCGAAGTAGGCGATTTGCGGCTGGTAGCCAGCCTCGATGAGGGTTTCGAAGCCGTACTGAACGAGCTGCGAGGTTCCACCACAAAGAACAGCCTGCTCACCGAACAGGTCGGTCTCAGTCTCTTCGGTGAATGTGGTCTTGATGCCACCGGCGCGAAGTCCACCGATTGCCTTGGAGTACGACCAGGCCATGTCCCACGCGGTACCGGTGGCGTCGTTCTCAACAGCAACGATGACGGGAACGCCACGGCCTGCTTCGTACTCGCGGCGAACGGTGTGACCCGGTCCCTTGGGAGCAACGAGGATGACGTCGACGTCAGCAGGGGCGTCGATGTAACCGAAACGGATGTTGAAGCCGTGTCCGAAGACGAGGGTGTCGCCCGCAACAAGGTTGTCCTTGATGTCGGCGGCGTAGAGGCCACGCTGGTGCTGGTCGGGAGCGAGGATGACAACAACGTCAGCCCACTTGGCTGCTTCGGCGCTGGTGAGCACGTCAAAGCCGGCGTCGGTTGCCTTCTGGATGCTCTTCGAGCCCTCCTTGAGGCCAATCTTGACCTGAACGCCTGAGTCGCGCAGGTTCAGCGCGTGGGCGTGGCCCTGCGAGCCATAACCAATAACGGCAACCTTCTTGCTCTGGATGAGGGCGAGGTCAGCGTCTTTGTCGTAAAAGATCTCGGTCACAGTAGTGATTCTCCTTTGTTGTTGTTCTGTTAGTTCTTGAAAACTCGGTCGGTGATGCTCTTCGAACCGCGGCCCATGGCCAGCAGTCCACTCTGAGCAATTTCTTTGATCCCGTAGGGCTCGAGCACTCGGAGGAATGCTTGAATTTTGCCCGAGTCCCCCGTGGTTTCGATGATGAGCGCATCGGATGCGACATCGACCACACGGGCACGGAACAGGTTTACCGCTTCGAGAATTTGTGAGCGCGTCGTGTTGTCTACACGCACCTTGATGAGCAAGTGCTCGCGCGTAACCGACTGGTCAGGGTCGAGTTCCACGATCTTGATCACGTTGATGAGCTTGTTGAGCTGCTTCGTGACTTGCTCGAGGGGAAGCTCGTCGACATCCACCACAACGGTGATGCGCGAGAGTCCTTCGATTTCGCTCGAGCCAACAGCCAGCGACTGGATATTGAACCCGCGACGGGCAAAAAGCCCAGCGACGCGAGTGAGCAGACCTGGTTTGTCTTCTACCAGCAGGGAAAGTACGTGACCCATCGCTCTACTCCTCTTCCCACTCGGGGGCGTGATCGCGGGCATATTGCACGCTTGAGTTTCCGACGCCCTGCGGCACCATCGGCCACACCATCGCGTCACGGCTGACGACGAAGTCGATCACCACGGGGCGATCATTCGTGTCGAGCGCGAGTTGGATGGCGGCATCGATTTCTTCCTTCTTCGTGACGCGGATAGCGAGGCACCCGTATGCATCCGCCAGCTTCACGAAGTCCGGAATCATCACCGTGTCGTGCCCGGTGTTGAGGTCGGTGAAGGAGTGGCGTCCGTCATAGAACAGCGTCTGCCACTGACGAACCATGCCGAGGCTCGAGTTGTTGATGATCGCGACCTTGATCGGAATCTTATTGATCGTGCAGGTGGCAAGCTCCTGGTTGGTCATCTGGAAGCATCCATCACCATCGATCGCCCACACGGGACGATCGGGGTTCGCTACCTTCGCGCCCATGGCAGCGGGCACGCCGTAACCCATCGTTCCGGCACCACCAGAGTTGAGCCACGAGTTGGGGCGTTCATGCTTGATGAACTGTGCAGACCACATCTGGTGCTGGCCAACACCGGCGGCGAAAATGCCTTCCGGCCCGGTGATTTCACCGATGCGCTGGATCACATATTGCGGCGACAGCAGACCGTCATCAGGTTCGGTGAACCCGAGCGGGAACTGGTTGCGAAGCGAGTTGAGTCGCTCCCACCACGCGGTGTAGTCAGGCTTCGTCGACACGCTCGCGTCAGTAAACGCTGCCGTGAGGTCGATGATGACGTCTTTTGCATCGCCAACGATAGGAACCTCGGCCGCGCGAATCTTGCCGATCTCAGCCGGGTCGATATCAACGTGAATAACCTTCGCGAGAGGCGCAAACTCACTCGGCTTGCCCGTGACGCGGTCGTCGAAACGAGCGCCGAGCGAGATAAGGAGATCGGACTCTTGGATGGCGAGAACAGCAGGCACAGAGCCGTGCATTCCCGGCATCCCGAGGTTCAATTCGTTGGAGTCGGGGAACGCACCGCGAGCCATCAAAGTGGTCACGATGGGCGCCCCCACGAGGGTTGCCAGCTCGAGCAGCTCTGCAGAAGCGCCGGAGCGAACAACGCCACCACCGACGTAGAACACGGGGCGCTCGGCCTCGGCCAGCATTTGCGCTGCGGCCTGAACCTGCTTGCCGTGCGCCTTCATAACCGGGCGGTAGCCGGGCAGGTCAACCTTGGGTGGCCAAATGAAGGGGGCGGATGCCTGCTGGCAGTCCTTCGTGACATCAACGAGCACCGGACCAGGGCGGCCCGTTGTCGCAATGTGGTACGCCGCCGCGATGGTTGCCGGAATGTCTTCCGGCTTCGTGACGAGGAAGGAGTGCTTCGTGATCGGCATCGTGATTCCCGAGATGTCGACCTCTTGGAACGCGTCGGTTCCCATCGAGGTCGAAAACACCTGGCCGGTGATCGCCAGCATCGGCACGGAGTCCATGTGGGCATCCGCGATTGCCGTTACGAGGTTCGTTGCTCCCGGACCCGACGTCGCAATGCAGACACCGAGCTTTCCGGATGACGAGGCGTAGCCCTCAGCAGCGTGACCAGCACCCTGCTCGTGGCGAACCAAAATGTGACGGATAGCAGTGGATGCCATGAGTTCGTCGTAGAAGGGCATGATGGCGCCGCCGGGCAAGCCGAAAACGTCTTTCACGCCCAGCTTTTCCAGACTGCGCAGAATGGCACCTGAACCGGTCAAGATGTCCGGTGTCGTGCTCTTCGGCCGCGGTGCGGGTTCAGAGGACATGTGTAAATCCTTTTAGTTGAATGGTGAGCTGGCGCTAACTGGTGACCGCACCGCGAGCGGCGGACTGCACAAGCTTCGAATACTTGGCGAGAACGCCTCGCGTGTAACGCGGAGGGAGAGGGGCCCAGCCTTTTCGGCGGGCTTCGAGCTCAGCGGAGTCGACAAGTAAGTCGAGCGAGCGAGCTGCGATATTGACCCGTATCAGATCACCATCGCGCACGAAGGCAATAGGACCTGCGTCTACTGCTTCGGGAGCTATGTGGCCGATGCACAGCCCGGTTGTGCCGCCTGAGAATCGTCCGTCCGTCAAGAGTAGTACATCTTTACCGAGTCCAGCACCCTTGATGGCTGCAGTGATCGCGAGCATCTCGCGCATACCCGGCCCACCCTTGGGACCTTCGTAGCGGATGACGACAACCGAGCCAGCCTCGATAGTGCCGGCAGTGAGAGCATCCAGAGCTTCACGCTCGCGTTCGAAGACCCGCGCAGGACCCTCAAACTCTGAGAGGTCGAAGCCGGCCGTCTTGACGACAGCGCCCTCGGGAGCCAACGAGCCCTTGAGGATCGTGAGGCCACCGGTGGGGTGAATCGGGTTATCGAAGGTGCGCAACACCTTGCCATCGAGTGGATCAATGTCCATCTCAGCGAGGTTCTCGGCAACGGTCTTGCCGGTCACGGTCAAAGCGTCTCCGTGAAGGAGGCCCTCCTCAAGGAGCGCCTTCATGAGCACGGGAAGTCCGCCGTGACGGTCGACGTCGTTCATGACGTACTGGCCGAACGGCTTGAGGTCGGCAAGGTGCGGAACCTTGTCACCGATGCGGTTGAAGTCGTCGAGCGTGAGCTCAACTTCGGCCTCGCTGGCGATCGCCAGAATGTGCAGCACAACGTTGGTGGAACCACCGAGAGCCATGGCAACGGTGATCGCGTTTTCGAACGCCTTCTTCGTCATGATGTCGCGCGACGTGATGCCCTTGCGCAACAAGTTGACGACGGCTTCGCCCGAACGGTGCGCGAAGTAGTCGCGACGACGGTCAGCGGATGCGGGGCTTGCTGAGCCGGGAAGGCTCATTCCCAGCGCTTCCGCGACGCTCGCCATCGTGTTGGCGGTGTACATGCCACCACAGGCACCCTCGCCAGGAGCGAAGGCACACTCGATGCGCTTGGCGTCAGCCTCGCTCATCCGGCCCGCTTTCACGGCGCCGACGGCCTCAAAGGAGTCAATGATCGTGATGTCTTTTTCGGTGCCGTCGCTGAGCTTGACCCAGCCCGGAGCGATCGAGCCGGCGTACAGGAAGACGGACGCGAGGTTGAGGCGTGCCGCAGCCATCAGCATTCCGGGCAGCGACTTATCGCAACCCGCGAGCGTGACAGAGCCATCCAGGCGCTCGGCCTCCATGACTACCTCAACGGAGTCAGCAATGACCTCGCGGCTCACGAGCGAGAAGTGCATTCCCTCGTGGCCCATCGAGATGCCGTCAGAGACACTGATCGTGCCGAACTGCAGTGGGTATCCCCCCGCGGCATGAACGCCTTCCTTGGCACCCTGAGCAAGACGGTCGAGCGAGAGGTTGCACGGCGTGATCTCGTTCCACGAGCTTGCAATACCAATTTGGGGCTTATCCCAGTCGGCATCACCCATGCCGACAGCGCGAAGCATTCCGCGCGATGTAGTGGCTTCAATCCCGTCGGTGACTGTGCGGGAACGTGGTTTGATATCGATCGAATCACTCTCAGACATGCTTCGAGTTTAGGGCGTACCGCTACATCAGTTTGCGCGCGCCGATACCACGGCGTGACGCTTGTCTGCCAAGACAGCCAAAAGTTGTGCGATTTCGGCTGTTCCGGCCACCCGCAGCCGGGCAACGGATGGCGCATCGCCGACGCGCACTCCGAGGTCATCTGGCCCGAGAACCACCAGCGCATCCTCGTCAGTCGTGTCATCGCCGGCAAAGAAGACGGCATCCGCCCCCACGTAGTCCCGCAGGCGCGTAATTGCATCGCCCTTGTTGGCATCGTGGATAGCAAACTCGATAATGTTCTTGCCGAAGCGAGTGGTGAGGCCCGGGATCTCTGCTTCGACCCGCGCCACCGACTCGGCCGTGAGCCGTTCCGCGTCTTCTGCCGACGTCATCCGAACGTGCAGAGCTCGCCCGGCTGGCTTAATTTCCACCCACGCGCCCTCAGCGCTATCGGCCAACTCGTGCGTAAGCGCATCGAGGCGCTCAAGAGCGGCCGTGTTCTCTGCGCTCATCGGCAAGTGCGAGTCGCCCTCGTCGAGGCGGTACTCCAACCCGTGCGAGCCACCGAACAGCACGCGATCGCCCAGATGCGCGACGTGCTCGAGGCTGTCGAGCGCACGACCAGACACGAGAGCCAAGCGGGTGTCGGCGAGGTCGAGCATCCGCACCAACTGCTCTTGGGCAGCCGGGATGGCGCGTGAATCCAGCGGGTCATCGACTTCTGGTGCCAAAGTGCCGTCAAAGTCGAGAGCAATCAGGAGCGTTTGCGCCGAAACGAGTTGGTCAATGGCCGCCTCTATTTCGGAGGCAGTCGAGTAGTTCACGGGCGTTTCACTCGCTTTCGTTCGATGGTCCACTCGACCTCTTCGGCCATTTCGAGTGGGGCAATGCGGCGGTGACGATCAGAGCGCGTCGCCGCCAAGTTCTTCAAGAACGCATTCGACCAGCGCTCCACATCGTGTTCAAGCACACGCTTGCGCATGGAACGCATCCGCAGTGCTCGATCAGCCTTGGGCATAGTGATGGCCTTCATCATCGCGTCTTTCAAACCGTCGATGTCGTGCGGATTAACAAGGAGTGCCTTGCGAAGCTCCTCTGACGCTCCCGCAAATTCGCTCAGAATGAGCACACCATCGTTATCGAATCTGGCTGCCACGTACTCCTTGGCCACCAGGTTCATGCCATCACGAAGCGCCGTCACGAGCAGCACGTCTGCGGCGAGATACAGCGCAACCATCTCTTCGCGAGGGAAACCCTGATGCAAATAGTTGATGGGTGCATGGCTCAGCGTGCTGAATTCACCGTTGATGCGGCCAACGGTCAGCTCAATCTCGTCGCGCAGGTGCATGTAGGCCTCAACGCGTTCACGACTCGGGCTCGCGACTTGAATGAGCGCAACATCGCCCACCTCGATCGAGCCATCGCGCAACAGTTCGCCATAGGCCTTCAGACGGTGACGGATGCCCTTGGTGTAGTCGAGACGGTCAACACCGAACATCACCGTCTTCGGGTTACCGAGCCCCTTGCGAATGTCGCGAGCACGTTGCTGAATCGCGGGGTCGCGCGCCAGTTGTTCAAAACTGCGAGAGTCGATCGAAATCGGGAAGGCTTTCGCTACGACGCGGCGAGTCGGCTGCCCCTCAATCGTGACCTCAATCGCCGGATTCTTGGTCGGATGATTCGTGAGACGGCGAACGGCTGACGAGAAATTCGAAGCGTCAGCGGAGCGCTGAAAACCGACGACGTCGGCTCCGAGCATGCCCTCAATGATCTGGGTACGCCACGGAAGCTGCGCAAAGATCCCGTAGGGCGGGAACGGGATGTGATTGAAGAAACCAATGGTCAGATCGGGGCGCATCTCGCGCAGCATGCGCGGCACGAGTTGGAGTTGGTAGTCCTGCACCCACACGACAGCACCCTCGGCGCTGATGGCTGCTGCGGCATCCGCAAATCGCTTATTGACCGTTACGTAGTCATCCCACCACTCGCGGTGGTAGGCCGGTGGCGCAATCACGTCGTGGTAAAGCGGCCACAGAGTGTCGTTGCTAAAGCCCTCGTAATACTCCTCAATATCTTGGGAGCTCAGAGGCACGGGAATGATCTGGATGCCGTCTTGATGGAACGGTTCGATCTCAAGATCGGGGCGACCAGCCCACCCGACCCAGGCGCCGTCGGCCTTCTGCATCATCGGCTCGAGAGCCGTAACGAGACCACCTGGAGAACGCTTCCAGCTCAGTGACCCATCCTCTTCAACAGTGCAATCCACTGGAAGTCGGTTCGAAACGACAACGAAGTCGTACTCGGACGGGGAAGTATCATTCTTGGCTTCCATCATGTAGTTACGTTACCAGCGAGGCTTGGAGAGTGGCTGGAGATGACGTTTCCGAACCAATTCTTTCTTGTGACAAAACCGAGACATGTTCCGCCGCGGACCGGATGTCGGCCCCCGCTAGGCTCCTTCTTGCCCACGGCTCCGCGGGTGCGTGCGCCCACGCCAGGAAGCTGCCGAGGTTTTCGCCGAGTGGGTTCTCTCTGACGACCTTCCTGCCGGCGACAGCATCGTCGAGCAGAAGCTTCGCTTCTTCGAGGACTACCCCGAGCTCGTTGAGCTACGCGACACCATTCGTGAGGGTCTCTTCAGCTAGTCACCACGCGAATGCAGCATTTGCTCTCTCGCTAGAGCGCTCGAGAATCGGCCGCCGACAGGATCGCTCCTGTCGCGGTCGATTTTCGTATCCGCTTCACCGAGAGCACTGACAGCGCAACGCTGACCACTCCCAAAGCGAGTAGCGCGAACGCCGCCGCTACCGCAGATTGCGCGCTTCCCCCCGAAAGAATCGAGTACATTCCCTCAACCGCATAAGTCAGCGGCAGGAACGGGCTCACCGCCTGGAACGGCGCGGCAAGGGCCTCAATCGGATACACCCCACCCGTCGATACCAATTGAATCGCCAGCAGGAACAGAGAGATCACGAGCCCTCCCTTGCCGAGCGCCGCGATCAAGAAGTAGTGGAAAGCAGCGAACGAGAGCGCCATCAGAAGTGCGAAGCCAGCCGTTGCCGGCGCCAAAGCCCAATCGACTCCCACCACCACATGCAGAAGCAACACGAGCAGCACCGCCTGAATAACCGTCACGATGGATGCCCGAATCAGCGTTGAAGCAACGATTCGGCCGTCGCGGGCCGTCGACGACAGCGAGCGATACGAGGGCAGGCTCAACACCAGGAACACCGCAAGCGCTCCCAACCACAGACCCAAGGGGATGAAGAAGGTCGCGATTGCCTGGGCCGGTTCGGTTACCTCGTTGTCGGTGGTGACAGAGAGCGTGATCGGCTCGGCAGCGATATCAGCATTGGTCGTCGTGTCAGTAGTCTCATCGGCGCTCGGAACGAGAGCTGCACCCTCGCTCAACCCGGTTGCGAGCTCGCCGGCACCCGAAGCTAGGCCTTCGGCTCCCTCGGTGAGTGCGCCAGATCCGTCAGAGAGATCGGAAGCCCCCGCCGCGCTCTGAGAGATTCCGTATTGGATGCCGCCAACGGCATCCGCGGTCTGGGTTCTCAGGGTTCCCCCGCCTGCGGCCGCCTCGTTGAGCCCGTCGACAACGGCTTGAAGCGTGCCCTTGAGTTGTGGGTCGGTGAGTTGCGCCTGAATAGCGGGGTTGATCGCCGCGAGGGTGGAGGCGAGCTGCGAGACACCCGAGGTGTAGTCGCTAACGCCGGTGGTCAGACCCGAGAGATTGCCCGCCCCATAGTTGAGGTCTGCGAGACCCGACGAGAGCGAGTCGACCCCTGCCGTATAGCTGCCGAGGCCGCGTGAGAACTCGCTGGCACCATCCGAAAGTTCGGTTGCTCCGTCAGCAGCCTCGGCCAGTGCTCCCCCCAGCTCGCCGACGCTGGCATAAATGCCATCGATGTATTGCGATGTAATCGCGCGACCGAACGTGTCTGTCATGGATTGGCCAACAACCTGGGCCACAGATCCGGTGAGATAACTGTGGGAGTCATCGGTGTGGATCGATATCTGTGCCTGAGTGGGGTCCTCTGTAGACAGCGACAGGATCGATTCAGAGAACTCGGCGGGCACGGTGAGGATCGCGTAGACGTCTCCACGGGCAAGAGCATCCTTTGCGTCGTCAGAGTTCGTAATTGTCCACTCGAAACCGTCAGCACCGGTGAGCTCGGTGACCAGTTGGCGACCGGCAAAGACAATCTGTTCGTCGCCATCGGTGGTCGTCGTTGTTTGCAGTTCGTCATTGTTCACGAGAGCGACAGGGATGTTGTCGATCGCGTTGTCTCCGTCTCCCGCCGCGGCCACGAACAGCCCAGTGAAGGCGAGTGGTAGCAGGGCGACGGCGGCGAAACCGATGACGGTCAACCACCGCTGGCGGGGCATTGTTGGAGTTTCTGAGGTGCTCATCGAAGGAGTCCTTCCGGTGCAAGCAGATAAAGGTCGACGACGATCACGTTGCGTTCTCCGCGGTCAATCGAGCTGGCGAGGGTAACGGGTCTGCCGGTTCCGAAGAGGAGGGTGGTGCTCGCGTCAGCAAGGCGCGTTACCGCGGTCAAGAACGCCGCTTCATCTTCTGCTTCCGCAAATTGATCGAAGCGGTCGAAGAACACAATCTCGGTGCCCTCGGAGAGCCCCACTGCCGCGAGCGCTACTGATCGCTCGAGTTGCGGTAGGGCGTTGACGTTGGTGTCAGCAGTTACCCGAACGGTGCGACGAGCGGTGACGTCACCAAGAACGTCGTTTACACGCGCGATCCAGTCGCGCACTTTCGCCGCAGTGCGAGGGGTATCCTGCCAGCGTTGTGTCATTTCGAGACGCTCGCGCAGAGTTGCCCCCAGAGAGGCGGCGTCTTCGCTATAGGGCGTTCCTGCCACCTCGGCGAGCGCAACCCTCTTATTCACCTGGTCGGCATGAGAGGGAAGCGGATAACCGGCAACCTGCACCATTCCGGAGAGGGGCGGCAGGATGCCAGAAAGGGTTGCACCCATGATGCGCCGGTCGTGGCGGTCTCCTGACGCGATGACGAGAGAACCGCGCGGCACAGCAAGCGAGATAGGGCCAAGCCGCTGGCGGTCGTCACCGGCGACGAGGTACTCGGCGCTCATAGCGAGTTCAGTTTGAGTGGATGCCCATTCGAGCTCGTGGCGGTGCTCACGCAGCTGCTCCCCTTCGATATCCACGTCGGGAAGGAGCTTGTTGAGCCAGGCGGGCAGCCACCACGCGGCGTTGCCGAACAGCGCCATCAGGGCGGGCACAAGGGTCATGCGCACGAGGAAGGCATCGAAGGCGATTCCCACAGCGAGCCCGAGGGCGATGGGCTTGATGGTTCCGCTGCCTTCCGGCACGAAGGCGAAGAAGACGAAGAACATGATGAGCGCGGCGGCGGTGACCACGCGGGCGCTGCTCGCAAAACCGTGACGAACTGAGCCCATCGCGTCGCGAGTTTTCACGTACTCCTCGCGCATTCCCGACACGAGGAACACTTCGTAGTCCATCGCGAGCCCAAACAGGACCGCCATGAGCAGGATGGGCATGAAGCTCAGGATGGGGCCGGGATTCTCAACACCGATCACGTCGGCGAACCAGCCCCACTGGAACACCGCGACGACGACACCGAACGAGGCCACGACAGAGAGCAAGAATCCGGCGGCGGCCTTGAGGGGCACCAACACGGAGCGGAAGACCATCATGAGAAGCACAACCGAGAGTCCGACCACAATGAGCCCAAACGGGACCAGCGCATTACTCAGTCGGTTCGAGATGTCGATACCGATTGCGGTGGTTCCCGTCACGAAGCTCTGAATGTCGTACTTACGTTCAAGCTCCGGAGCTAGATCCCGAATGGTCTGCACCAACGCTTTGGTCTCCGCGGAGTCCGGCGCGCTTGATGGCGTCACTTGGATGATCGCGGTGTCGAGCCCCTCATCGGGAAAACCTTGCGATACGAAGTCGACATCGTCGAGTTTCTCGAGGTCTGCTGCGATCGCTTCGAGGTCATCCTGAATATCGATGGTCTGCGTGATGTCGAGGGCAACAACGAGCGGCCCGTTATAGCCGGGGCCGAAGCCTTCGGTGACAAGGTCGAAGGCTTCGCGCTGAGTCGAGCCGGTCGGCTCCGAACCGCCGTCTGGCAGGCTCAGCTGCAGGCTGGCGGCGGGAATCGCAAGGGTACCCAAAATGGCCACGACGGCAATCGCCGCCAACCATGGGTATTTCGTGACGCCGCGCACCCAGCGGGCGCCCATGCTCTTGCTCTCGTCGGCGGATGCCGTGAATCGACGCTGCGCTCGCGATCCGCTCTTGGGGATCATCCGAGGGCCCGCAAAGCCCAGCAGCGCGGGCAGCAACGTTGTGGCAACTCCCATAGCGATGAACACCGCGACCGCCGCACCGATACCCATCACGCTCAAGAAGGGGATGCCGACCACGAGAAGGCCAAGCAGGGCAATAATCACGGTGACGCCGGCAAATACGACCGCACTTCCGGCGGTGCCAACGGCCATCGCGGCCGATTCCTCTGGTTCTTCTCCGTGCGCCAGTTGGGCTCGATGGCGCGACACGATGAAGAGGGCGTAGTCGATGCCGACGGCGAGCCCAATCATGAGGGCAAGCAGGGGTGCAGAACTCGACACCGTCGTGAACGCGGAGAGAGTCGTGATGAGGCCCATCACGATGCCAACGCCGATCAGGGCGCTCAGCAGCGGCATCCCCGCCGCAAGCAACGACCCAAAGGTAATCACGAGCACGAGAGCCGCGAACACGACACCGACCACTTCAGTAACGGTGATGCCAAAGGTGGTGTCTTGAAACACGAGTCCGCCATATTCGACGCGCAGCCCGGAATCTTCACCGATGTCGGCGGTATCCACGAGCGCCTCAACTGTTGCTTCGGTGACGTCGGTAACTGGCCCATCAAATTGCACCCGGATGATCGCCATGCTGTGGTCGTCCGAGATGGCTTTTCCGGCGTACTCATCGAAAGGGCTCACGGCCGAATCTATGCCGTCGATGCGATCGATGGCCGCTGTAATGCGTTCGATGACGGCTTCGGAACTCTCAATGCGCGATCCGTCTTCGGCGACAACCACGGCGGTGGCGGATGCCCCGGCCACCGAAGGGAAGACTGCTTCCAGCCGGTCGAGCGCAACTTGCGACTCAGTTCCCGGAATCTCGAACGACTCCTCAGTTTGCCCGCCGAGAGCGATTCCGCCGCCCAGAGTGCCCACTACGAGAAGAAACCACACCACGAGCACACGCCACGGATGCCGATACGAGAATCGACCGAGTCGGTAGAGAAGAGTGGCCACGGGTGCTCCGGTTCTTGTGGACTGCGCGAGTGAGGTCTAGGGGCGGCGAGTGGTGAGGCTCGGCGCCATTGAGTTAGTTGTTGCGAACGGGAGCGAGTAAATCGCTCATGATCGCGATGAGGGCTTGGCGGGTGTCGTCGTCAGATTCGATGGGCAGGGAGAGGTTCGCTGACGTGCAGAGCATGTACGCAGAGCCACCGAGCGCGATCCCAAAGCGCATGGCGTCGTGCGGGTTCGACGCGGTCGCGGCGAAGACTTGGGCGAGCCGACGCACAATGTCGTTCGCACGATCGAGCACCGGAACTCCCACGAGCGATGGCCCCTGGTTGATGAACATGTGCACTTCTTGGCGACAGTCAAAGAGAAAATCGACGAATTGAGCAAGAAAAGCTTGCCTTTTTTCTGGCTCCATCCCGCTCTTTTCAAGGTCAGAGACGAGAGATTCGAGTCGGTCGATGGCGGGCGAGACGGCCGCTTCGAGGAGCGCCTCTTTGGAGGTGAAGTGGTAGAGAACGCTCGACTTGGAGAGGCCGGCGAGCTCGGCGATACGATTGATCGACGTGCCGGTATAGCCGGCAATAGAGAACTCGGCGAGCGCGATGCGTTGAAGCTGTTCTTGACTGGACACCCGAAGAGCCTAACTGACCGATCGGTCAGGAGTCACATCGGGGGCGCTTTCTCAGTGAAAATTCAGCGCCAGGGCGATCTTCTGTGCTGCACAGGCTGCCGAGTAGCCTCCATCAGATTCACGCGCTAGCGTGGGAGAACACCAACCCGCGGAGGAAAACATGCGCAAGTACCTGTTCAACGGCAGTCTCCTCAGTGCAGTCGCCGGCGGCTGGAGCATCTACCAGACCACCAAGCAGGGCCCGCGCGACTGGCGCCTCATCCTGATGTGGATCAGCTGGGGAATCACCGTCGCCATCGCCGTCGGAACGATCGCCAAAGAAGCCAGCGACTCCTACGAGCTCGAAAACTAACGACGTCGCAGCGACGTCTGAGCGTCGGCAGAGGCGTCGGGCATCAGCTCGTCGGTCTAGCGCATCAGCCCGTCAGGCTAGCGCTAAGCCCGTGAACGCTTGTCGCGATGCCGGGCTGCCGCTTCGACAATGCCACGGAACAAGCGGGCGTCTTCTTTGGCATCCTCTTCTGGATGCCACTGCACAGCGACACAAAAATCAACACTCGGCAATTCGACTGCCTGAATCACGCCGTCGTCACCACGTCCGGTGACGACGAGGCCGTCAGCGAGAGCGTCGATCGCTTGGTGATGGTACGACTTCACCGCTACGGAATCATCGCCACCCAGTAGACCCGCGAGAGTTGTGTCAGGTTCAACAGCCACATCGTTGACCAAGAACACTCCCCCGCCTGCGCTGTAGCGCGTCGAGCCAATAACGTCGGGCAGATGCTGGATGATCGTGCCGCCCAGCGCAACATTCAGAATTTGCGCCCCGCGGCAGATTCCGAGAAATGGCACGTTCTGTTTAATAGCGGCGCGTACGAGCGCGTCTTCAAAGGCGTCGCGGTCCTTGCGGGGAACGTCCGTTGTCGGATGCGGTTCCTGGCCATAGCGCGCCGGGTCGACGTCTTTGCCGCCGGTGAGGATCAAACCATCGAGCCCCTGCACGATGGATGCGGCGATGTCGTCGTCGACAGGCTGAGGAGGGAGCAGGACTGCGATGCCACCGGCATCCGTCACCGCTTCAAAGTAGATCTTCGGAAGGAAGGATGCGGGGAGATCCCAGACACCGGTCTGGGCCTGCTCTAGGTACGACGTGAGACCAATAATCGGTCGCGAACTGGTGCCCATGCGGCTCCTCCCCATCGAAGAAATAGAACGTTTGCACCCAAAGGATATAGGGCGATCGCAATGAATTGTTGCTCCCTGAGTGTCGTTCTCAGGTTCGTCCCGTATTTTTGCTGACTTACTCGCCTGTCTAACCGCATCGAAGCGCTTTCGGCGAGTGTGCTGCAGTTCGCACCAATCGAGCCTCTGTCTTGCTCTAACTCACGTCTCACCAACGAGAGCGGCAGGCTCAATCAGATTGTGCCTTCCCCGACGCAGCCACACCTTTCTGAACCCAACTAAGGAACGCTGTTGAAACGAACAATTACCATGCTCGCCGTAGGGGCGATCCTCGTCGGCGGCACAGTTCCCGCGGCAGTCTTCCCGACGCACGACAACGACGTGTTCCTTGCGGACGCCGCAACTCTCGCCGCCCCGCCCGCCTCCGCGACGAGCACAACAACCGTTGACGACGTGCAAACCTTCGCCTCGCCCGCAACCGGGCTTCCTGCCCCTGTCGTGCGCGACAGCTACGACGTCGAACAAGTGCAGCAGCAAGTCGTCGTCACGGCCGCCGGCCTTACCGGCACCCTCGAACTTTTCCCCGCCAACGGTGATGTCAACGACGGCTTCGGCTACCGGGATGGCAACGAATTCCATGGCGGCATCGACATCATGGCGCCCGAAGGATCCGACATCATCGCCGCATCCCCAGGCACCGTGGAAAGCGTCACCGACGGTGGCGGCTGGGGTCGACATGTCATCATCGATCACGGCAACGGAATCAAGACTCTCTACGCTCACATGATCGAAGGTTCGCAGGTCGTCACTGCCGGCCAGTGGGTAGCAGCGGGCACCGTTCTGGGATCAGTCGGAAACACCGGCTACTCGACGTTCCCCCACCTCCACTTCGAGGTCTACGTGTTCGACACCCGCGTCGATCCGACACCGTGGTTGCCCTAACCCCGACGCGAATTCGCGCCGGGGCAGGACTGCGCTGATTAGTGGAGCTCAGCATCCATTCGGCGTCTGACGACGATGGCGGCGCCACCGAGCACAATCATGCTCAGAGGCAACAGCCACCAGGCGCCAGCACTACCGCCTCCGCCGGTGTAGGCAAGGGTGGGTAGCTGTGCGGTAACAACTTCGGGAGCCACGCAGTCGTCACTGCTCGGGGTCTGGAACTCGAAAGCAGGGGGGTCACTCCAGTCGAATTCAAGACCGTTCGGCTCGACAACTTGGACAGTCACGAGGACCGAACCGGATGCTGCTACCGGGTACGTTCCCGCCACGATGCCAGAGACACCGTTCACCGTGAACGTCACCAATGCGGGGTCATACCCGGCGGCCACACCAAGCGTGTAGCTGCCCCCGACGTCACAACTCGCTTGCGAGAACGTCACTGCCGGCATTACGAGGCCCAGCGTCACGAGGTCACACTCAGGGTCGAACGGATCGAGTTGTGGGTTGAGTATTCCGCTGAAGGTGAGCGTCGTCAGTCCTCCAACCGCGCGCAGCCCTGGACCTGCTGGTGGAGCAAAGAGCGCCCCCGCATGTGCCGTTGCTGTCACGCTGTAATCGTTCGGGCCCTCGGGATCAGTGATCTCACCCCAGGTGGCATTCACGATTGGCCCAAGAACCAACCGTTCCGGAGCATTGCACGTTGCCGCAGCGAAGTCCGCTTGCGCGGTCGCCACGAGCGGTTCAACCACTGGCGGGCACTGAGAGCTCTCTTGTGCCGTCAGCGCACGAATGTTCTCGGTAGTGCGTTCTTTGACCTTGATCGAGCCATAGAAGAACGAGCGCACGGTCGTGATCGTCGCATAGCCGTCAGAACTCACCGTGGGACACATGATCTCCGTGGAGCGCTCAACCGTCTTCGATGCGCACAACGAACTATCGTCGCTGGCCACGATAAACGAGGGAGCCTGCGGGTCAAAGTCGCCCGTATCGTTGACGTCCGGCCCGAGATCGCCCTCCGCTAGGAGTACAGGTTGTGCCCCTTCCTGCACGACCCAACCGCTTGGATGACTCTCGCTCGGCACGAACTGGCACACGTACACCTCAGTGGACGGAGGGTCGCAGGCGCGCAATTCGCCCGCGGTGAGAGGGCGTGTGGACTGCGTCTGAGTGAAGTCCACCTGAGCGCTGCCATAGAAGAACTTCGTTGAGGTCGTGACGTTCACGATTCCGCCGTACTGGTACGTCGGGCACGTGACCTCCTCATCAACGATTACCTCTGTGCGCGAGCACAGACTCACATCGTCGCTTGCAACAACGAATGAGGGGTGGCGATCATTGAAACTGCCCGTGTCGTTGACGTCATCGCCGAGCGCATTGATGCTCATTTGAATGGGCTGTTTGCCTGATTTGAGTTGGTAGCCCGATGGAGAATTGTCGCTCGACACAAACTTGCACACCCAGACCTTTGTGTTGTTCTGCGGTCGGGACTGCTGTTCGGGCTGAGAGGAACGAGCCGCTGCTGCCGCTGGTTCCGCGGCAGCAGGGTTCTCGACGGGTGCGGCGGCCGAGGGCTCGGGAGCAGGCGTTTCAGGCACAACCGCCACCACAGGCTGAGGTTGGGCGGCCACGGCGGGTTCGGGAGAGGATGCGGGGGCCGGAGATTCTTGGGCGGCCGCAGGGGTGTCGGTGATGGTTTCGGTCACCGGTGGGTCGTGGGCGGGTACTGCATCGTCAGCAAATGCGGGTGAGGATACACCGAGAAGTGCACCAGTCATGAGGGTAATGCTGGCAACTGTCGCCAGCAGTTTCTTGATGAACATGTGTGGCAGCTTTCTGCAGGGGGAATGCGTTTCGGCGCATCCGCACGCAACTGCAGAATCGGAGCCGCCATTGGCTCACGACAGGGAGTGCGAGCGCATTCACGGGGGTGAACTGCGCCGCTGGGGAGTGATTCGGGTATCACCTTCTTCGTCACCATCGGGGGTGACCGGAGCGGGCCGGTCTGGTGTGCCCAACAAGTTAGCACGCCCCCCATTCGGTGGACAGTAGACGTGTTTGTTGGCCAAAATTGTGCGATACCACTTCGCAGGGTGAGCCAATCCCTCCTTAGCCTCGAGAATCTCCGACCCCCGAATCGCTCGCCGCCCACGTGCGTGCCGCTACGAGATCCGAACCACTGGATGCCGTCTATGTCGACGAAAATGACCGCGCCGTTACTCTCCCGCGAACGGCCCACGATAGCGCTGCACACGCTCGCCTGCGGGCTCTGAGCGAGCATGCCGCGGGCGATGTCGAGTGGGCTTGGGAGCGGCGCACTACAGACAGAAATCGGCGAGCAATAAGTGTGCGGGAGCTCACGCGAGTATTAAACGAAAAACCCCGTGATCGTAAGGATCACGGGGCTTTTCTTGCTGTGCACCCCCCCGGACTTGAACCGGGAACCCACTGATTAAGAGTCAGTTGCTCTGCCAATTGAGCTAGAGGTGCGTGGCTTGGTTTTCCCTCTCAGGGCAACCGAGGAACAACGTTACCATGAGTTAAAGCGACTAAGGAGCACAATGACCACTGAATCCTCACGACTTGCCGCCGGCACCCCCGCACCGAGCTTCACACTGCCTGATCAGGACGGAAATTCGGTGTCCTTGAGCGACTTTTCTGGCAAGAAAGTGATTCTTTATTTTTATCCTGCGGCCATGACTCCCGGATGCACGAAGCAAGCCTGTGACTTCCGTGATCAGCTCGGCTCGCTGCAGTCGGAGGGCTATGTCGTGCTGGGCATTTCTCGCGATACTCCCGAGAAGCTCACGAAGTTTCGCGAGCAGGAAGCACTCACTTTTCCCCTCCTCAGCGACCCCGACCACGCGGTGCACGAGGCGTATGGAGCCTGGGGCGAAAAGAACCTGTACGGCAAGCAGGTTGTTGGCGTCATCCGATCCACTTTTGTGCTCGATGAGCAGGGAGCCATCACACTCCCCCTCTACGCCGTGAAGGCGACCGGTCACGTTGCGTCGTTGCGCAAGAAGCTCGGGCTCGACTAACCCTCGTGGCGGGTGGTTGCCGCAAGCACCGGTTTCGTGAAGAGCAGCACCAACACCACGATTGCCGGAGTCAGCAGCAACCATCCGATATCTTGCCGCGCAAACACCCCTTGGAAACTGCCGATCGCCACCGAGATCTGTAGTACCTGCCAGACGACGGCGGCGCCGCGGATCCAGGGCTGTTGCCGCAGGGCATTGATACCAATTATCGCTACCCACACTGCCGCGATTGCGGTCAGAACAGTCAGCGCAATTGCACTCGGATACGACTGCGGAGTTTCTGCTCCCAGCTCGAAGATCAAGTACGCCAGAGCGGCAAACAGTACGGCGCTCTCAAGGAAGATGACTACGGCCAGCGCTATCAAATACGGATGATGACGTGACGTTTTCTCTTCTGGGACAAGTTCGTCTACCATTCGCTCCCCGTTAAATCGCTGAAAGACCATTGCTTTGCCTTTGACGATATGCGATTCTAGTTGAGGTTGATTTCTGGCTCCCAGTGTTGCGAGCGAGACCCACATAATTTCTCAAGCTCGACGCCGATCAGGGCGTAATTTTTTTGTGCGCTCGAGCATCGCAACACACTGTAAGGAGCTACACATGGACTGGCGCGATAACGCTGCATGCCTCACCGCTGACCCGGAGCTATTCTTCCCGGTCGGAAACACTGGTCCGGCCGTTGATCAGATTGAAAAAGCAAAAGCCGTCTGCGGTCGCTGCTCAGTAACTGAAATGTGCCTCCAGTACGCACTCGAGACCAACCAAGACTCAGGCGTCTGGGGCGGACTCAGCGAAGACGAGCGTCGCGCTCTCAAGCGTCGCGCCGCACGCGCACGCCGCGCTTCCTAAGCAACACTCTTCGCCGCAGGCCGTGAGGCCTACCGACGCGACCAACTCTGCAGATCAGAATCTGCGCTATTCGTCGCGCCTGAGTAGGCCGCCGCCTCGCTCGGCTGGGCACCGCTTTAGTCGGCGATTTTCTGCCCTACTTGGCGCGCGTGAGCCAGGTCAGCGGGATGTCGATCGTCACTTCCGTGCCACTGCCCACGATCGTGTGCCAGTCGATGGTTCCGCTGAGCTCTCCCTGAATGAGCGTGCGCACAATCTGGGTGCCGAGGCCTTCACCGACGCGCCCTTCGGCCAGCCCCACACCGTTGTCGCGCACCTGCACGGTGAGCTTGTCTGCCGTGCGACGAGCATCAATTTCGACCGTTCCATCAGCCCGACCGGCTAGACCGTGTTCGACGGCATTGGTGACGAGCTCGGTAAGCGCGAGCGCCAACGGTGTCGCGTACTCGCTCGGGAGAGCTCCAAAACTTCCCACGGATGTTGGGTGCACTGTCGTGTTGTGACTCGATGCGACTTCGGCGATGAGCTTCAATACCCGGTGGAACACGACGTCGAAGTCGACGTTCTGGTTGAGCCCCTCCGACAGGGTGTCGTGCACCACGGCGATTGCCGCTACCCGGCGCATAGCTTGGCCAAGCGCTTCGCGCGCAACTTCGCTGTGGGTTCGACGCGCCTGAATGCGCAGCAGTGATGCGACCGTCTGCAGGTTGTTCTTCACCCGGTGGTGAATCTCCCGGATCGTCGCATCCTTCGTGATGAGTTCACGCTCTTGGTGACGAACCTCTGTCACATCGCGGCACAACACGATGGCGCCAACGCGTTCACCGCGGTCGCGAATCGGGATCGTCCGCAACGACACCGTCACTCCTCGCGCTTCGATGTCGGTACGCCACGGAGCTCGACCGGTCACGACCAGCGGAAGCGACTCATCCACTTCGGGCTGGCCTGCGATCAAAGTGGTCGTTACTTCGGCGAGCGATTCCGCCTCAAGCTCCCCAGAGAAACCGATGCGGTTGAACGCGGAGAGCGCATTGGGGCTTGCAAATGTCACGAGACCGTCGACATCCAAACGGATCAGACCATCGGATGCGCGGGGAGCGCCTCGACGCGGTGCTGCCGGAGCGCCCATATCGGGAAAGTCACCTGCCGCAATCATCGCAAAAAGGTCGTTCGCACATCCGTTGAAGGTGAGCTCTTGACGTGAGGGAGTGCGAGCGTCGCCCAAATTGGTGTGCCGCGTGATGACGGCAATCGGCGTTGCCGTTGTCTCATTGCCCGTGGCCGTGAGCCGACGCATGACGGGAACCGCGCGCACGCGGGTCGGAGTCTCTTCGTACCACGCGGGGGCCGCGGTATCGACGATGCGAGCGGTCTCGAAGGCCTCGGTGACCTGCGCATGCCACTCCGGTTTGATCTTCTGACCAACGAAGTCACGGTAGAAAAGCGTGGCTGAACTGCTGGGGCGAGCGTGGGCAACAGCGACGAACTGGTCATCGTCGCTGGGCACCCAGAGCACGATATCCGCGAACGCAAGATCGGCAAGAAGCTGCCAGTCGCCGACAAGCATGTGCAGCCATTCGATATCTGCTTCGCTCGAATGGCCCTGCTCTTGGACTAGATCACTGAGAGTCGACACCCCTACAGGTTACCTGCGCGCCACCATCCTGCTGAACAATGACCGTGGGGGAACTGACTCTGTCTCCTCGGGCACGAGTCTCGATGTCACGAGGTCACGAATCGCGGCACGCGCTGGCGATCGCGGTGCCGCATCCACCAGAGTCTTGCCACTGAGCACGGCCCCATCGAAGCCCGAGAGGTCGTGAGGAACCAGTATTGGATGCTCGATACCTCCGAATCGCGAGAGGGTTTGGGTGACCTGGCCGTGCGGATTCATGCCACTGGCGCTCACGCGAACCTTGTTCATGACGACGCTCACGCTGCGGGTAGTCACGGTCTCAAGAAGATCGACATGGGCGCGCAAAAACCGCGACAGGCCCACAGGATCTGCTGAGCCGACCGCAATGACGTGATCTGCCGCACGCACCGCCGTGACCGCAGCAGCATTGCGACGCGGGGCGAAAAGGTCGCTGGTAATTTCTTCGTCATTCTCCAAACTGGAACTCGTATCGAGCACGGTGTAATCGACCCATTGGCGGCACTGGGCGATCGTGGTTCCCACCCGCTCCGAGGAGAGCTCGGGCCAACGGCTCGGTCGCCCGATGCCCGTGAGTACCCAAAAAGCCCCGAGCGGCGACTCATACCGCTGCCCGATACGCCCCAGCTCTTCGGTGGTGAGAGTCTCGGTGCCTGCCAACCGACAAGCTGCCGCAAAGCCCGGAGCTTCATCGAGCATGCCGAGCGCCGGCGCCACCGATGCCCCGTGAGTGTCCACATCGGCGAGCGCCACGCTGTACCCGAGCGCTGCCAGTTCGGCTGCAACGGAAATAGCAATGGATGTTCGGCCGGGAGCCCCGCCGGGGCCCCACACTGCGATCACTTGCCCGAGCGCGCTGCGCTCGCGAGGCGGAGGCTCTGAACCCCATGGGGACTGAGAGAGCAGAGCATCGAGCCCCGCCCACCCCTCGGCAGCATCCACGATGTCGTAGAGCCCGAGGTCGCTCGCGTAGCGCTGTTCACGCTCGCTACTGGCGATCGCGACGAGGCGCACCCCGCTCTGATCGCAGGACGCAATAAGTCGATCGGTGAGGTACCGCGCTTCTGCCGCGACAAGCGCGATATCAGCGTGGGCGCCGGCCACTCGTGAGGCGAGCTCGGGCGCACTCACCGCGCGCAGCACAATCTCGTGGCCATGATGCCCGACCTCGAACGCGAACTGATCCTCAAGATTCACGGGCATTGCGAGAGCGAACGCGGTCATCTCAGCCCTCCGCGGGCAAGTTCGCCGGGATGACCGACAGAACATCGCCGTTGGCCATCGCCTCAAGCAAGCGGGCTACACGCGAGCGCGGCACCAGCAACTCAATGGCACTCCCCTGAGCCGACGACACGAGCGAATCATCCTCGACCAAGCGCACGACGACGGCTCCCGCGATAATGACGCCTGGGGCACCATAGCCGCCCTCTTCCGTCTCAGCGCTGGCCCAGACGTCGACCGCCGCTCCCGTGGTCACCGAGGTGGCTAAGCCTCCCTGAGGGGACACCACAACCGAGGTCAGCGAGAGCCCATCATGACTGCCAAGCGAGGATGTGGGCACCAGCTCCCCTGCCTCAATTGGCCTGGTCGCAATAAAGCCTTCAGCCGGCAGCTCGCCCCGAGCGATGTAGTGGTTGGTCGCTTCGTTGAGCTTGACGCTGCGGATCACCAGATCGGAGCTCATGACTCGATCACCCGGCGTCAAGGACGACGCTGCGGCGTAGACCTCAGTGGAATCGTCAGCCGCAGCAACGATCGCAACGACACCAGCCACGGAGGCAACGACGAGCACGACACCGATCGCTAACCGCGGGTCGAGAGCGAACGCTCGCGCACGCGCTTGGGACTGAGTTCTGCCGGAGCGACGGCTCATAGCGCGCACTCTCCACGTCGGGTCTTGATCATGGCACCATGGTTCGTTACCGCCCGGAAGTGGCGCGATAGTTATCCACATCAACCCCATTCCCAGCTTCATGGCCGCATAATCGATGCATGAACGCGATCAACCCAGCAGAGGGCCTCGGGCGATTTCTCACCCTGGCCGACACTGCCGAAGTGCTCAGCGTCTCTCCGCATGAGGTTCTTGAACTCGTGCGTTCCGGCGAACTACCCGCGATCAAAGTGGGCAGCAAGGGTCAATGGCGCATCGAGAATTCCGTTCTCGAGTCATATATTGAAGCCCTCTACGAAGAGACTCGTCGCATGAGTCTGTGGAACCAGTCCGACATCGCCACGGTCACCGAAGTCAACTTCGGCGAGCAACGCACGCGCTAGCGCTAACGCTAACGCTAACGCTAACGAAAGTTACGGCCGAACGAGTACGACGCTGGTGAACGGCACCAAGCGGTACTCCGATACCGCAGTCTCGCGGCGCACCGCCCCACGCTCGTGCACCGCAACATCCAGATGGTCACGGCCAACGCGGTCAATCGTGCCGTGCACCTCCCCCGCAACCAGTACAAGCGAAACAGCCCGGCGTCTCCGACACAGATCCCGCAATACATAACTGAGGCTCAACCGCTGAGAGAGACTCGGATGTCCGTTGGAAGGCGTGGTCGCGAGGCTCGGCGTGATGTGAGCCGCCCCCATCGAAATGCCGGCTAACGCCGCGAAAGGAACGATGCACTGACCAGGACGGCCGCTCTCGTCGACGAGGTCAGCCGACATCCAATCTCGACCAATGATGACGGGGCGAAGGATCACGCGCGTGCCGGTGATCAAAAGCACCGAAAGAGTCAGCGGGGACTCGGAAGTGCTGCGGGTGTGCAGCGCCACAATGCGGTCGCGGATGCTGAGCCGGCCCAACCGCAGCCGTTCCTCTTCTGCATCGATCTCAAGGTCATCGGCGGTGATTTCGCGCTCGAGCTGGCTCTCGAGGTCGTCAAAGAGGTTGTCCCAGCGCATGCGTTGACGGTACTGACGGTGGCTCTCGGCTCCAAATTGTTATCCACAATTGAAGATTGGTCATAGACAACTGGTCTACTTCCTGCTTAAGTGTGGTCTACCCCCTTATGGGGGTAAACATCGCCGTCTTGACCTTTTACCCGGGAGATCATGAGTACCGAGCCCCTTCCCGCCTCCTTACCGAGTGTGGAAATACCCCGACAGGCGCGCCAGCGCACTGGAACCCTTCCGTCGAAGGTCATCCGGCCTCGCTTCGTTCCCGACGAGTTCTTTGGCCACCAGCCCACTCCGAGCGCCGAGCTGCCTGACCCCGCTCCCCTCGTCGAGAACCTCACTCGCTGCGTGATCGAAGTACTCGCCGGCGCACGCGACCTGGAACAGATCGCTCGGTGGGTCACCGACGACGTCTACCGTCATCTGCTCAAGCGCACCGTGCTCTCCGCACGCGCCCGTCGAGCCAAAGGCCAGCCCGTCACTCGCCCCAGCTTCAGCATGGGCTCGATCAGGCTGTGCGAGCCCCGCGATGGCGCTATCGAAGCCGTCGTTATCGTGCGCGGTCGTGCCCGCACCCGCGCTGTCGCCGTGCGCCTCGAAGGCCTCGACAAGCGCTGGCGAGCGACCGCCATCAACGTGCTGTAGTTTCACACCCCTACAGCGCACACAACGAATGCCCCACTCGAAACTCGAGTGGGGCATTCGTTGTGTGCAGCCGGCGTTCAATCGCCGGCGTGAGATCTCACTACTTCTTACGCTTCTCCTGCGCTCGGCGCTGGGAACGGTTCAACGGAGCCTCCGGGGCAGCGCCCTCGGGACGCTGACCGAACGCGCCACGATCGTTGCCCTGGGGCTGCGCCTGCTGCTGAGGAGCAACCTTCGACTGCTGCGCCTGAGCCGTTGCCGCGCGCTCAACCTGGCCGCGATCGTTGCGAACCTCAACCTCACCCGACGCATCAGCGCTTGGCGCCGAATAGCTGAGTTGAGTTGCCGGTGCAGCCGGGGCATCCAAACCACGCGCCTGAACCGTAGTCGCTTCGCCGCCGCCATTGACTTCGACATCAAGGTTGAAGAGGAAGCCAACGGTTTCTTCGCGAATCTGACCCATCATGCTCTGGAAGAGAGCGAAACCTTCACGCTGGTACTCGACGAGCGGGTCACGCTGAGCCATAGCCCGCAGACCAATACCGTCTTTCAGGTAGTCCATCTCGTAGAGGTGATCGCGCCAGCGGCGGTCGATCACGCTGAGGACAACTCGACGCTCAAGCTCGCGCATGGCGGTCTCGCCCAGCTGCTGTTCGCGACGCTCGTAAGCGATAACGGCATCCGAGTGAACTTCCTTGGCGACGAACGCGCTCGTCAGTTTGCCGCGCGCACCGCCCTCGGTGAGCACCTCGTCGACAGTGATACCGACCGGGTACATCGTCTTGAGCTCGACCCACAGCGCATCGAAGTCCCACTCCTCGGAGTGGCCCTCGGCAGTGTGAACGTCAACAACCTCAGTCACGACGTCTTTCAGGAAGCGCTGAACGCGGTCCTTCAGATCATCGCCCTCGAGGATGTGACGGCGGTCGCTGTAAATTGCTTCACGCTGACGGTTAAGAACATCGTCGTACTTGAGAACGTTCTTGCGGATCTCCGCGTTACGAGATTCAACCTGCGACTGCGCACTGCGGATGGCGCGGCTGACGACCTTGGACTCAATAGCGAGATCGTCGGGAACCGACGAACGCCCCATTAGCGCCTCAGCGGCACCACTGTTGAACAAGCGCATGAGGTCGTCTTGCAACGACAGGTAGAAACGGCTCTCGCCCGGGTCGCCCTGACGACCGGAACGACCGCGCAGCTGGTTGTCGATACGACGAGATTCGTGGCGCTCGGTGCCAAGCACGTAAAGCCCACCAACATCGATAACCTTCTTAGCTTCCTTTTCGACACCCGACTTGACCTCAGCGAAGACGTCATCCCAGGCGGCTTCGTACTCGTCAGGAGTTTCCGAGGGGTTAAGGCCACGGGCATTCATCTCAGCGACGGCCAAGAACTCGGCGTTTCCGCCGAGCATGACGTCGGTGCCTCGACCAGCCATGTTTGTGGCGACGGTGACAGAGCCGAGACGACCCGCTTGAGCAACGATTGCTGCTTCGCGAGCGTGGTTCTTAGCGTTCAGCACCTCGTGCTTGACGCCCTTCTTGGCGAGCATGCGCGAGAGCAGTTCGCTCTTCTCAACACTTGTCGTACCCACCAGAACCGGCTGACCCTGCTCGTGGCGCTTCGCGATATCAGCGACAACCTGCTCGAACTTGGACTGCTCGTTCTTGTAAATCAGGTCGGACTGGTCGATGCGCTGCATCGGACGGTTAGTGGGGATAGCGACCACGCCAAGCTTGTAGGTCGACATGAACTCTGCCGCCTCAGTCTCGGCGGTACCGGTCATGCCCGACAGCTTGTTGTACAAACGGAAGTAGTTCTGCAGAGTGACGGTCGCAAGAGTCTGGTTCTCGGCCTTAACCGCAACGCCCTCTTTGGCCTCAATCGCCTGGTGAATACCTTCGTTGTACCGACGGCCCTGAAGAATACGGCCGGTGTGCTCATCAACGATCAGCACTTCGCCGTTCATGACGACGTAGTCCTTGTCTTTCTTGAACAGCGCACGAGCCTTGATCGAGTTGTTCAAGAACGAAATCAGCGGAGTGTTCGCCGATTCGTACAGGTTGTCGATGCCGAGGTAGTCCTCGACCTTTTCGATACCGGGCTCGAGCACACCAACGGTGCGCTTCTTCTCGTCGACCTCAAAGTCAACTTCAGGAATGAGCTTCTTGGAGAGGTTCGCAAACTCGGTGAACCACCGGTTCGCCTCCCCCGACGAAGGACCCGAGATGATGAGCGGGGTACGTGCCTCGTCGATGAGGATCGAGTCGACCTCGTCAACGACAGCGAAATAGTGTCCGCGCTGAACCATGTCGCTCGCCTGCCACGCCATGTTGTCGCGCAGGTAGTCGAAGCCAAACTCATTGTTGGTTCCATACGTGATGTCAGCCGCGTACTGTTCGCGACGCTCAGGAGGCGCTTGACCGGAGACGATACATCCAGTTGTCATGCCGAGGGCGCGGAAAACGCGGCCCATAAGTTCAGATTGGTAGCTGGCCAAGTAGTCGTTGACCGTGATGACGTGCACACCCTGCGCCGCGATGGCGTTGAGGTAGGCAGCGAGCGTTGCCACGAGGGTCTTGCCCTCACCGGTCTTCATCTCAGCGATGTTGCCCAAGTGCAGTGCTGCACCACCCATGAGCTGAACGTCGAAGTGACGCATGCCCAGAGTTCGCTTTGCCGCTTCACGGACCGCAGCGAAAGCCTCGGGGAGCAAGTCGTCGAGCGACTCTCCACCGGCATAGCGCTCGCGCAGTTCTACAGTCTCGTTCTTCAACTCATCATCAGTGAGGGTGTTGAAGTCATCCTCGAGATGGTTAACGGCCGCCGCGTAGCCTTTCAAGCGTCGAAGAAGTCGACCCTCACCTACGCGAAGAGCGCGTTCTAAAACATTCGCCACCGAATACTCCCATTCTTGTCGGACGGGTCCGACGCTGGCACTGCTCGACGAAGCGCAGTCTTTTAGACGCTTACGTCACGGTAACGCGGTGTGTGCGATCAGCGCACAGCCGCGTTACCGGTTCGTAATCGTATCAACTCCAAGCCAAAAACTTGGTGTACTTAGCCGTTAGCGACCTTGCGCTTGCGCGAGCGGCCGCTGGGAACTGCGTCTTCTGCCTCTTCTTCGAGAGCAATAACGCCGTAATCCCAGCCCTTGCGGCGGTAGACCACACTCGGACGATCGGTCTGGCTATCGACGAACAGGAAGAAGTCGTGGCCGACCAATTCCATGTGATCGAGAGCTTCCTCCACCGTCATGTGGCTGGACGGGAACACCTTGCGGCGAATAACTACGGGCGAGTAGTCCTCGTCCCCTGGTTCCGCCTCTTCCCCCTGAATAGGAATTGCTCCGGTCGCGACCTTTTCGATCACGTCGGGACTTGCGGGGGTGATATCAACAACCGCAAAACCGCCAGCGCTCGCTTCACGAAGCGAAGTGGGGCGGTGGTTTCCGCGGTGAATCTTTTTGCGATCCTTCGACTGGCGGATTCGCTCGACGAGCTTGGCCATAGCCAAATCGAAAGCAACATACTTATCTGAACCAGCAGCTTCCGCTCGAACAAGCGGACCTGGTCCAATCAACGTCAACTCAACGCGGTCGTCTCCACTGGAACCTTTGGTTTCGTGGTGTCGGGTTACCTTGACTTCGAAGGCGATTGCCTTCTCGGCCAAGTGAGAAACCTTCTCAGACTTTTCGATCGCGTACTCACGGAAACGATCCGTGACTCCTACATTTCGTCCGTTGACGGTGATTTCCACGGCGACCTCCTAGCCATAATGCGCGGCTGCCCCGTGAGGCAGCTTCTATTTCGCGCCCTTTTCCATACCGTAGCCCTCGCCGCTGGCAATGTCACGAACCGCCAGCGTTCTTGGAGTGAACCCCATGGTTGCGGCCGCGATAACTGTTCCGCCCGCGGCTGAAATCGCTCTCGCGGCTTCGTCGAGGGTCGCTCCTGTGGTGAGCACGTCATCCACAATGATTACGCGGCTGCCGGCGAGCGAACGCACCGAAATGAACGCCCCTTTCACGTTGACGGCGCGCTCCTCGGCGCTCAGCATTTTCTGGCTTCGAGTTTTTTGAGCGACGCGAAGCGCCCGGGCGTGGCGGACGCCGGCGGTTTTCAGCACGAGCCCGACGGGATGGTAGCCCCGCGTGCGCATCGCCGTCTTGCTGCTGGGGACCGCAATGATCTCGATAGGGCCCGATGCTCCCCCGGGCGCCGTTGACTCGCTGAGCGCGCGCCTGAGGGCCGAGAGAAGGGCAACGGAGAGCGGTCGCGCAAGGTCGGTGCGGTGATGGTTCTTGAAGGCGAGGAGAACCCGCCGAACACGATCCTCGTACCTCAGCGCGGCGTACACGCGCAGGTGCTGCGGTGTCGAGTGGATGCTCGTGTGCGAGACGAGACTGCGCGCGCATTCGTCGCACAGCGCTCGGTCGGGGCGTTGGCATCCGGCACACTCCACGGGAAGGATGAGTGCGAGAGCGTCGCGCAGTGCCTCGCGCACCAGCACACTCCACCCGATGGGCTCACGACCGCCGGAAGGTTGGTCGGGAGGCTGCTCGGAAGGCGTCATGAGTCGAGCGTGCCCGGAGGCGTCACCCCACGACGACGATCGCGGGTGATCAGTGGATAGCTGTTACTGCTGCGACGCCATGAAGGAGGCGTCGAGCCCCGCGAGCACCCACGCCTGGCTGCCTTGCGGCCGCCATACTTCGCCGTCAGCCAGCACCCGCAGCCCATCAGTGTTTGCTCCCGTGCTGACCAGCTGCGTCGCCCCGTCAACATCGCCGAGCTCACGAGAAGGGCCACCAATTTCGTAGGCAGTCACCTCGGTGGAGTCAGCGGTTCCCGAGAGCGTCGCGACCGTACTGGAACCGACCCAGGCGGCGTCAACGGCTTCCCCGGCGCGAACCGGCAGCGATACCGGCTCCACGAGTTGCACGGGCACATTGCCCTGCTGGCGCACGATTCCGTACACCAACAACTGCGGCCCAGACGGCGTGGAGAGATACACGAGCAGTCGCGCACCGTCACGCGAGACATCCAGCGACACGATTGTGGAATCCGCTGGCAGCGTCGTTTGCAGCGGATGCTCGGTGCCGTCGACCTCGAACGTGGAGAGCGACGTCGCACTGGCCTCTTGCGCTGACCACACGAATCGGAACGGATCAAGCGACGGCGCAACCAAGCCGGGTCGTTCGTCAATCAGTCGCGGAGCGACTCCCACCGTTGCAAAGTAGGCACCTCCGTCGGCAGCCCGATAGGTCACAGAAAGCCGGTCGGCCGACAGCGCCGCGGTTGTCGCGCCTGCCTCGACCACAAATGCGCTCAGTTCGTTGATTTCGCTGAGTCCATCGCTCGTGCTGAACCCGAACTCGCTGCCGGTTCCTACCACGAGCGGCCCAGCTGAACCCGGCTCAATCACAGCAGCACTCTGCCCTGAGCTGGTGCTCTGGAGATCGCGACCGTCGACCGTCAACACCACAATGGGCGTGTGCAGCGTGGCCGACAATTGCTGCTGCATGCGCTCGCGAGCAACAGTATTCGCGGCGAGCGCTTCAGAACTCAGGTCAACGACGGCCCGCCCCGAGGTCAGGCTGCTGGTAGCGCCGAGCGTTGTGGATGGCGGGAACGCCGTCAGCAGCACGCCCTGCTGCACCCAGGCAGAATCTGCGGCCAACAGCGCCTGGATGGCACGCGATTGGGAGGACTGCCGCACAGCGAACCAACGAACATCCGGAATCAAGTAGGCGAAACTGGGATCGAAATAGTACAAAACCTGTTCTTCGAAACTCACTTCGAAACCACGGTCGGAGAGCACGATTCCCGGTGGAGCGCTAGATATCCGCCACTCGCCAGCCACCTGCTCGAACTCGAACGCGAGGGTTTGCGAGACCGGAGCTCGCAGCTCGGAGTACACCCCCCGCTCATCGATCACTGCTTGCGCGGAGAACGAGTAGCTGAGCGAATCGCCCTCGAGCGCCGGAGCGATTGTCGGCAGCTTGTCACGCTCGCGGACAGTTGCGCTTGCCGCGGGAGCCCACGTCTCGTTCATCGAACTCGTGAGGAACTCGCGAGCCACCGAATAGTCACGCGATGGCGACCGCACGGCGCTCATGAAGTCGGTAAGAATTTGCTCCTGGGTTGAGCCCGCAACAGGGCCCGATGCCACAATTTCGTACTGAGTATCGTCTTGTTCATCGATGAGCGGCCCCGACTGGACGTCGCTCGAGAGCGGAACGCCCACACAGCCCGTGAGCGCCACTGAAACGGCAGCCAGAAGGGCGAGGTAGGCGAGAGAGACCTTAGGCATGTGGTCCCTCCAAACTCGGTACGTCATCATTCGGCGGCAGTTCAAGAGGCGACGAGCGCAACTCAGAACCGCGAGCTCTCGGAATGGTCAAGCGGAAGCACGAGCCGTTGTCCCCATCCGACCACACTTCCAACCAGCCACCGTGAAGTGCAGCATCTTCAAGGGCAATGGCAAGGCCGAGACCGGTGCCGCCTGTGGTGCGCTGGCGCGAAGGGTCGGCGCGCCAAAAGCGGTCGAACACTCGCTCAAGGGCTCCCTGACTCATGCCGACGCCATAATCACGCACCGCAATAGCGACCGCGTCTTGGTCGCTGTCAATCCACACCACAATCGGCAATCCATCGCCGTGGTCGATGGCGTTACTGAGCAGATTCTGAAGGATACGACGGATGCGACGCGGGTCGACATCCGCTTCAAAGTAGCCACCGGGTGCCACAAGTCGCAGTTCGGACCCCTTGCTTGCCGCCAGCGACGTGAGGCTCTCGATGGCGTCCTCGACGAGACGCACGAGGTTGGTTGGCTCGGTTTCCATATCGACGGCACCCGCGTCGTAACGACTCATTTCGAGCAGGTCGGCGAGCAGCAACTCGAATCGTTCCACTTGAGTGTGAAGCAGTTCAGCCGTACGGGCCGTTGCGGGCGGGAACGACTCACGCTGGTCGTAAAGAACGTCGCCGGCGAGCCGGATAGTCGTGAGCGGCGTACGAAGCTCGTGCGAGACATCCGACACAAAGCGTTGCTGCACCTGCGAGAGAGCAGCCAGCCGGGTGATCTGCTGCTGCATGCTCGTGGCCATTCCGTTGAACGAACGCGCCAACGTTGCGATGACATCGTTGCCCTGAACCGGAATGCGCACTTCAAGTTCACCGGCGGCAAGGCGTTGGCTGGTCTCAGCCGCCAACTTCACTGGCCCGACTACAAGGCGCACCACGACGAACGTGACAATGCCGATGAGCGCCAAGAGGGCAAAGCCACCAAGCCCAAGCGTTTGCTGCACTACAACGAGAGTGTCTTGAGTGTCTTGGATGTCGTACACCAGATAGAGCTCGTACTGCGTGCCCCGAATGTCGAGGGTCGACCCCACGATGAGGCCAGGATGCACGGCCCCATCTTCGGACTGCTCGAGTGCCACCGACTGCCAGTAGGTGCGCTGCTCGGTGGATTCCGCCACCACGTCGCGGAGCTCTTGAGAAATAAGTGACTCCGACGACAACCCCTGAGTCTGCACGTCAGCGGGAACCCGCGGGCCGTCTTGACCAGGCGTGCGCAAGATCGCGTAACTCGTGCCACCCGTGCTCGAGGCGACGCTCTCAATCACGCCAGCAACATCCCGCATCATGTCATCGAGATCTTCAAGGCCCAGGTCTTCATCAGCGGCATCGAACACCTGCTGACCCGCAAGCGTCGCATTCGAAGACGTGCGCGTCAGCTGATCCCGACTCGCATCAAAAAGATTCGCGCCAACGCTGAGCGACATATAGCCCGCGATCACCGCGACAACGACCGACGACAGCAACACTGTGATCGCCACAGTGCGCACTTGAAGCGACGAGCGCCACAGAGCAGCAATACGCTGCATCCAGCCGCGCCAGTCAAATTCGAGCATGAAAGTTAGGCGCTGGCGCCGGCGCGGTAGCCAACCCCGCGAACCGTCATCACGATCTTCGGGTTGTCGGGATCTTCTTCAACCTTGGCGCGCAACCGCTGCACGTGAACATTCACGAGCCGGGTGTCTGCTTTGTAGTGGTAGCCCCACACTTGCTCCAACAGCATCTCGCGAGTGAAGACCTGCTCAGGCTTCATCGCAAGCGCCAACAGGAGCTCAAATTCGAGCGGCGTCAGGTTGATCTTGGTGTCGCCGCGGCGAACCTCGTGGCCCGTGACATCCAGCTCAAGGTCGCCGACGGTCAGCGTGCCGGTGGCAGCGTCGCTGGCTGGGCGCAACCGGGTGCGCACCCGCGCAACGAGCTCTTTGGGGTTGAAAGGTTTGACGACATAGTCGTCGGCACCGCTCTCGAGCCCCTTCACGACATCCGCCGTGTCGCTCTTGGCCGTGAGCATGATGATCGGCACGCCAGATTCTTCACGGATGCGGGCACAAATTTCGATGCCGTCCATTCCGGGCAGCATCAGGTCAAGCAGCACCAAATCGGGCGCTGCTGACTTGAAGGCGTCGTACGCTAGGGCGCCGTCTTGGCAGAAAAATGGTTCATAACCTTCAGTGCGTAGAACGATTCCGATCATTTCTGCCAGGGCAGTGTCGTCATCGACTACAAGAATTCGCGGGTTCACGTGTCCTCGATACTTTCTAGCTCTCGGGCTAACAGAGTGAGAAGCTTTCGCATAAGAGTAGTCGAGTGTGAAAACATGAGTGAGATTGAATAGATGCAGTTCAACATTCGAGGGTGAGACGTGAGCGATAACAGTCCGTGGCAATCGCCAGATAGCAGTAACCCTGTCGACGGTTCCCAGCCGCTTGCACCCCCTGCCCCGTCTGCGGCGTACGCACCGGGAACGACATCCGGAGCCCCTCACGGCGCGCCGGGAGCGCCCCAGTATGGTGCTCCAGCTCCCTCGTGGACCCCACCACCCAAGCCCGGGCTTATCCCCTTGGCCCCCCTGGGACTCGGCGCCATTCTTTCGGCATCGCTCATGGTGCTTCGCCGCAACCCCCGCCCCACATTTGGGTTCGCCCTGCTGATCATGAGCATCGTCATGATCGCTTCGCTCGTACTCGTGGGCGTCGTGACCTTTGCCGGCGTCGAACGCACGCTCAGCGCGAGCGATGCGGATGCCGCTGCCATCGAAGCTGGCGCCACCGCCGGAACAATTTTGTCGGCACTCTTTGCCGTCGTGCTCTCCCTGATCGGTGGCGCACTCCTTCAGGGAATCGTCTCGCTCGAGGTGGCACGCGGTGCTGTCGGTGAACGACTGCGCCTGCGCGGGCTGTGGGCAGCCGCGAAGGGCCGCATGTGGGCTCTCGTTGGCTGGTCAGCCCTTGTTGCTGCCGCCGCCATTATCGGAATCGCTCTCATCGCTGGCATTGCCGTGCTGCTGTTCACGTGGGGTGACACGGCTGGCATCGTCATTGGAGTGCTCGTGACGCTGTTCGGCATCGCCGCGAGTGTCTTCCTCGCAGCCTGGCTCGGTACCTTCTTCGCGTTCGTTCCGAGTGCGCTCATGATCGAGCGCTTGCCGCTCGGCCAAGCGATTCGTCGCTCATGGTCGCTTGTCAAGGGAAGCTTCTGGCGCACCTTCGGCATCTTGCTGCTCATCATGGTCATCGTGAACACGGTGTCGAGTGTGGTTACCGCCCCGCTGAGCTTCATCGGCGGTCTCGGCGTTGGCCTCCTCAATCCAACCGGCGACGAAGATGCCGGCGTTGTCGCTTTCATCGCGCTCTACATCGTGACGATCGTCGTTTCAATCGTGATCAGCGCCGTCACGATCGTCATCCAATCAGCAGCCCCCGCCCTGTTGTACATCGACATGCGGATGCGAAAAGAAGGGTTCGACCTGGAACTCACTCGTTTCGTCGAGGCTCGGAACGCTGGTGACTTCTCGGTGCCCGACCCGTACCTCACCCTCGACAGCTCGCCTCGACGCGCACCTGACGCGTCTCCTTACACGGCTTCATGACGCTAACGACGCTCTCGGTCACCGTGCCCGCCTTGCTGTCATCCAGCTCGGCGCGCGCGGTTTCTGGCGAGGTTCCGGTCGATCCCGACTCGGAGCAGGCCACGAATTGGTTGATCGACGAGCTTTCGAAGGCTCCGTATCAGGCAGCCCGCCCCACACTCTTCGACCGAGTCTCGAAGGCGTTTAGCGATTGGCTAGCGAGCCTCACCATCGGTGAAGGAACGGGCATCCCGACCATTGTGTTGATCGTGCTGCTGGCTCTTGTCGCGATCGCCATTATTGCTGCAATCGTGGTCTACGGACTCCCCCGCCTCAACCGCAAGAGCCGCCACGAAGAGGGCATCTTCGGTGAGGCCGACTACCGCACGGCGGCCCAATTGCGGGCATCCGCAGAGCAAGCTGCTGCGCGCGAAGACTTTGCTGAAGCGATCGCTGACATGTTCCGTTCGATCGCCCGCGGGCTCTCGGAACGCACTCTCGTGAGCATGACGCCAGGCACCACGGGTCACGGCTTCGCCAGTCGCGCTAGTCGCGCGCTGCCCGAGCTCGCCCGCGAGCTAGGCCACAGTGCCGACGTCTTCGACCTCGTGCGCTACATGCGCAAACCAGCAACGCGAGAACAGTACGACGAACTGCGCACGCTGGAAGCACGCGTGCGTGCGGCCAAACCTGATCTTGCCGAGGCAACCCTGTGAGCGCCACACAAGCAACCGCGACAGAAACAACGGTGCTCACCCCCCGCGTCGGCACCACAGCCAAGCGCGCCCTCTACTGGGTTGCCGGCTCGATTCTCGTGGTTCTCGTCGCGATCGCGAGTCTCAATCTCGCCGGGACAGCAGTCGAAGGCCCACCGCTCGACCCCACCAGTGCCTATGAAGCAGGAACGCAGGCGCTCGCCGAAGTATTGCGCGATCAGGGCGTCGACGTGGTGGTTACGACGACGCTCGATGACACTCGCGCGGCGCTCGACTCCTCCGACGACAGCACGCTGTTCTTCACTAACTTTGAGGCGTACCTCAGCGAAGACCAGGTAGCCGCGGCAACCGGACTCGCGGCGACCATCGTGTTCGCCGATCCGACCCTCACCGAACTTCTGCGAGTGGCACCAGAAGTCGCCCACGCCGGCCAAAATTCGGATGCTGTTTCGGCATCCTGTTCAGCACCGCTCGTCGCGAAGGCCCCCGATATCACCGCCGGCCCCAGCAATTACCGCGTGATCGAGCCGAGCGCCGATATCACGGCCTGCTACGGAAACGACGACGATGGCTACGGGCTGATCGTGCTCGACCGTGGCGAGACTGAACTTCGGATCCTTGGCGCCACTGATGCGCTCAGCAATGGCGATATCACGGCAGCCGACAACGCGGCCTTCGCTCTGCGGCTCCTCGGCGAGCACGAAACGCTCGTCTGGTACACGCCAAGCTTCCTCGACCTCGCCAACTCCGGTGACGCCAAGACGCCCGCTGAACTCGCCCCCGGGTGGGTCTTGCCCGGTGTCTGGCTTACGATGCTGACACTTCTGGCTGGCGCACTCTGGCGTGGTCGCAGATTCGGCCCGCTCGTGATCGAAAAACTGCCCGTGACGGTGCGCTCAAGCGAAACGATGCAGGGGCGGGCGCGGCTCTATGAGCGCTCCACAGCGAGACTCCACACCCTCGATTCGCTGCGCATTGGAACCATTCGCCGCATCGCCGTACTGTGCGGTATGCCGACCACAGCATCCATCGACGATGTCATCAACCGGATTTCGCCACTGGTCGGTCAGCCGATTGAGCCGTTGCGACAGTTGCTCATCGATCGCGAGCCGACCTCCGACCACGAACTGATCACGCTTTCCGATGAATTGCTTGCTCTCGAAGATCGAGTGCACGCCGTCATCCGCCCCGCCTAACAACCTCAGCCCCACCGAGCCAGAGATAGAGAAGAATCGAGATATGACTGACGAGCAACTGCGGCACGCATTCACTCAACTCCGCACTGAAGTAGGCAAGGCCGTCGTTGGTCAGGATGCGGCCGTCACCGGCCTCACCATTGCGCTACTCACGGGCGGCCATGTGCTGCTCGAAGGTGTTCCCGGCGTTGCCAAGACCCTTCTCGTGCGCACCCTCAGCCGCGCACTGCAGCTCGACACCAAGCGCGTTCAGTTCACCCCAGACCTCATGCCAGGTGACGTCACCGGTTCGCTCGTCTACGACGCCAAGGCTGGCGAGTTCGAGTTTCGCGAAGGCCCCGTCTTCACCAACATTTTGCTCGCGGATGAGATCAACCGCACACCCCCGAAGACTCAGTCATCGTTGCTTGAAGCGATGGAAGAACGCCAAGTCTCGGTCGATGGAAAGACACTCAAGTTGCCCATACCTTTCATGGTCGCGGCCACGATGAACCCCATCGAATACGAAGGCACCTACACGCTGCCCGAAGCTCAGCTCGACCGCTTTCTGCTGAAGCTCGTGCTCGATCTGCCGGAACGTGACACTGAAATCGAAGTGCTCACGCGCCACGCTGCCGGCTTCAACCCGCGCGATCTCGCCGCCGCCGGAGTAACCCCCGTGCTCGATGCGACCATGCTCGCCGCCGCTCAGGATGCCGTAGCAAAAGTCGGCGCAAGCCCCGACGTGATTGCCTACGCCGTCGACCTCGCTCGCGCCACTCGCCAGAGCCCCTCCGTGAAGCTCGGGGTCAGCCCTCGTGGTGCAATCGCGCTCATCTCGGCAGCCAAGGCCTGGGCGTGGCTCACCGGCGCCGACGCGATCACGCCCGACCACATCCAGAGCATGGTGTTGCCGGTGCTTCGCCACCGCATCCAGCTCCGTCCAGAGGCCGAGCTTGAAGGCGTTTCGTCTGACGTGATTTTGCGATCGATCGTGCAGCAAGTGCAGGTTCCGATCTAACGATGGCGCTTTCTGGATGGTTCGTCGCTCTACTGGCGCTCGGCATTGTGCCGATCGTCCTGACTGGCGAGCCCTTTGTACTCACGCTGTGGCTGCTTTTCGTCATCGTCGTCGGTGCCATCGATTTGCTGCTGGCGGTGTCGGTGCGGTCGCTGCGTTTCGAACGCATCGCGCCCGACCGGGTGCGCCTCGGCGAAACCACGAGCTCAACCCTGCGCATCACCAACCCGACCCGCCGCCGACTGCGCGCCGTCGTGCGCGACGGCTGGCAACCGTCCGCCGGTGCTCACACCAACCGGGTACCTCTGACGGTGCCGTCGCGCGAACGTCGGGAACTCAGCACCGTGCTCACGCCCGTGCGGCGAGGAACCCGCGAAGCCGTGCACGTCACGGTGCGGTCGTACGGCCCGCTGCGACTGATTGCGCGTCAAACTACGGTGAGCGTGCCGAGTTCTTTCACCGTGCTTCCCCCGTTTAACTCTCGCAAGCACTTGCCATCACGGCTCGCTCGCTTGCGAGAACTCGATGGCGCAACGAGCGTCATGATCCGTGGTCAAGGCACCGAATTCGACAGCCTGCGCGACTACGTGCGCGGCGACGACGTTCGCTCCATCGATTGGCGTGCCACCGCCCGCCGTTCTGAACTTGTGGTGCGCACGTGGCGCCCCGAACGTGATCGCCGCGTTGTCATCGTCGTCGACAGCGGTCGCACCTCAGCCGCACGAATCGAAGACGAGCCCCGCATCGACACCGCGTTCGAATCAGCGTTGCTGCTCGCCGCTCTCGCTTCGAGTGCCGGCGATCACGTCGACTTCATGATCTACGACCGCCGCGTTCGCGCACGAGTGCAGGGCGCAAGCGGCCCCGACCTGCTCTCGAAAATGGTCAACAGCATGGCGCCGGTGCAGCCGGAACTCATTGAGATGGATTGGAACTCGGTGCCGGGCCTCGTGCGTCAGGCCACCACCCAACGCGCGCTCGTCGTTCTCGCCACAACAGCCGAATCGCCGGGCGGAAGCCTCGGGCTGCTCGCCATGCTCCCCCAGCTCACCGCGAAACACACTGTTGTGGTGGCTTCCGTCACCGATCCATCCATTGCGGATGCCACGCTCGACCGGTCCACGCGCGACGCCGTCTATCTCGCCGGGGCTGCCGAGCGCGCTCTCCTCGATCAGTCGCGAGTTGCCGCCGCGATCAACCAGCTCGGAGCATCCGTCGTCTCGAGACGCCCCAGTGAACTGCCACTGGCTCTTGCCGACCACTACATCGCGCTCAAGGCCGCCGGAAAGCTGTAGCGGCACGAGACCACGGCAGAGCCTCTCTACGAGCTCCTCTGTGCTGCGCCAGTGCTGCCACAGCGCGGCTGGGCGTCAGCGCGGCTAGGCGTTAGTGCTGCTGGGCGTCAGTGCGGCTGGGCGTTAGTTGGCGACGATGTGGGTAGCCCCCGCGTCGAACTCGCTGAGGTCTCCCGTGTTGCCGGCGCGAGCGCTGCGCCCACCGAGGATCCACTGGTATGCCAAGAATCCGGCGAGCGCGACAGTGCCGATGCCGATCTTGATGGGCCACGGCCAGTCCTGGCGCGTGACATAGCCCTCGATCACTCCGGACACGAGCAGCGCAAGGATGAGCCCGACGACGATCGTGAAGAGCGAGCGACCAGCGTGAGCAAGCGACTGAGCCCGCGTGCGTGCCCCTGGGGCGACCCACGACCAGAAGATCATCATTCCGGTCGCGCCTGCCACGAAGATGGCGTAGAGCTCAAGCTGGCCGTGCGGAGCGATGTAGAGAAAGAACACGTCGAGGCGATCGAACTCGTTCATGATTGCCGCGGTGAATCCCAGCTGCTGGGCCGTGTTGAACAGCAGGTAGGGAACGTAGAGGCCGATGATTCCAAACGCGACAGATTGTGCGGCAATCCACGCGTTGTTGGTCCAGACGAACCCGGTGAACGATCCGCCGGAGTATTCGGAGTAGTACCCGACGAAGTCATCTTGAGCGAGAGCTTCACGCTCTGCCGACGTTCCGAAGTTCGCAAGAACCTGCGGGTTTGAAATTGCCCACCACGCGAAAAGGAAACCAACAAGGAAGGTTGCGGCGGCGAGGATGAGCGACATCCAGCGCACCCGGTAGAGCGCCGCCGGAAGTTGAACAACAAAGAATTGTGGGAGCTGACTGAGCAGGTTTGCCGAGGCCCCGGTGAATCGCAGACGCGCCCGACTGAGGGTGAGCGAGAGTCGATCAGCCTGCGCAGACTGGCCCGAACTCGTCTTCATCGCTGACAGCTGAGTGGCGCCGGACTGGTAAAGATCGATCAATTCGTCGACATCAGTGCCGGAAAGTCGTCGTTGCTTGCCCAAATCGGCAAGGCGATCCCATTCTTCGCGGTGCGCGGCTGAGTAAGAGTCGAGATCCATCTGCTTAAATGATGTCATGCCGAGCCCACAAACGACCAACACATTTGCGTATGGTGACGAACCCGATGAGCTCATCACCGGTGAAGCTGTTGCGTTGGAGCTGCATTCGACCAGTTTTGTCTTGCGTGCGGCCGGCACCATGATCGATTTTCTGGTCTACGCGGCCGCTCTCATTGGCCTCCTGATCGGCGCATTCGCCTTCGCGACCGCTGCCGGTCTCGACCAAGCAATCGCCACGGCGCTTACCGTCAGCGCGACCGTGATCTGCCTCGTGGTCATCCCCACCGCCGTCGAAACACTCAGCCGCGGCAAGTCCCTCGGCAAGCTTGCGATCGGAGCCCGCATCGTTCGCAACGATGGCGGCGCGATCGGCTTTCGCCATGCCTTCATCCGCGCCCTGATCGGTGTGCTCGAAATCTTCATGACCGCGGGTGGCTTGGCCGCCATCGTGGCGCTGCTCAACACTCGCGCACAGCGCCTCGGCGACCTTGTCGCGGGCACCTACGCCCAGTACGAACGCGTATCGAAGTTCTCGAACCCCGTGGTGCAGCTGCCCGGCCAGTTGGCTGATTGGGCTCGCACCGCCGATGTTGCCAAGATGCCGGATGCTCTGGCCCGGCGCATCTCGCACTTTCTGGTCGCCGCGCCCGGCTATACGCCGATGACGCGCCACCAGCACGCCCTGAACCTTGCGCACGAGGCCTCCGCCTACGTGTCGCCGCTACCCGCCGTGGAGCCAGAAGTGCTGCTCAGCGCCGTTAGCGCTGTGCGGCGAGAGCGCGAGACTGTCGCGCTTGCCAGCGAGAAGGCACGGCTTGCCGCCCTCTCCCCCGCGCTGACGGGTGTTCCGCGCGGCTTTCCAAGCGACCGCGGCTAAGCGCGAATCAACGCAAGCGCGCGATCGCGAACGATCTCTAGCGTTGCCTGATCGCCGGCTTCGGCGTTGAGTCGCAGCAATGGCTCAGTGTTCGAAGGACGCACGTTGAACCACCAGAAGGGTTCGCCCGCCACCGTGGTGCCGGTGACGGTGAGGCCATCAAGATCGTCGAACTCTGCCTCGCCCTCGAAGGCCGCACGGATGCGAGCAGTGGCTGCCGGAACGTCGTCCACCACCGAATTGATTTCGCCGCTCGCCGCATAGGGCGAATAGCGATCGGAGAGCACCGAGAGGGGCTCCTGCTGCGAACCGAACTCGGCAAGCAAATGCATCGCGGCGAGCATCCCGTTATCGGCGCCCCAAAAATCGCGGAAGTAGTAATGCGCCGAGTGTTCGCCGCCAAAGATCGCGCCGGTCGCCGCCATCTGGTCCTTGATGAGCGAATGGCCAACATGGGTGCGCACCGGGATCGCCCCAGCGGCTTCGATCGTTTCTGCGACGATGCGCGAAGTGATCAGATTGTGGATAACCCGGATGTCGCCCTCCGGCTGCAGTGCGCGCACCCGTTGAATTTCCCGCAGGGCCACGACCGCGGCAACAGCACTGGGGCTCATGGGATTTCCGCGCTCGTCGACCACGAAGCAACGGTCGGCGTCGCCATCGAACGCGAGCCCGAGATCCGCACCGTGTTCGAGCACCGCTTTTTGCAGGTCGACGATGTTGGCGGGCTCAAGCGGGTTGGCTTCATGGTTCGGGAAGGTGCCGTCGAGTTCGAAATACATCGGGATGATCTCGATGGGCAGCGCCGGCAAACCGGCAGCGGTCGAGAGCACAGCCGGAACTGTCATGCCTCCCATGCCGTTACCGGCATCTACTACGACGCGAATGGGGCGGATGCCGTTGAGATCAACGAGTTCACGCAAGTAGCTGGCGTAGTCGCCAAGCACATCGAGCTCTCGCTGGGCGCCGACCGCGGAAACCGCGTCGATCCCCGTTGCGAGGTACTGCTGGGCACGGTCACGAATCGACTTCAGACCGGTCGCGAAACTGATTCCTTGTGCACCGGCTCTGCTGAACTTGATGCCGTTGTACGTCGCCGGATTGTGGCTGGCCGTAAACATGGCGGCCGGAGCATTGAGCGAACCGGAAGCGAAATAGGTTTCATCTGTCGAGCAAAGCCCGATGAGAACAACGTTGGCGCCGCGAGCGCGCGCACCCGCCGAAAAGGCTGCAGCGAATCCCGGAGAGGAGTCGCGCATATCGTGGCCGACGATGATCTCGTGGCCGGCGGCATCCACTTCGTCAGCGAAAGCAGCGCCGAGCGCTTCAACAACGTCGTCGGTGAGCTGCGAACCTACCAAGCCACGAACGTCGTACGCCTTGATAAACGGTGCAAGATCGATGGGGTTAGCTTTGCTCATGCCCCAAAACTACATGGCGAACGACCTGCCAACCCTGAGGCACGGACAGTCGTTCAGCATGGCGGTCGCACAAATCGTAGGTGTGCGGTTCTGCGCTGTAGCTCAGCGGCCCTAAAACGGCCATCGAGTCGGCATAGACATAGGTGAGAGTGGCGACTGCTTCGGAGTTGCAGGCGACCTTGCTGCACGGGCGCTGGATCATTGTGAGCCCTAGCCTACGACTCTGCGCCCACAGATGGGCAACTGGCGGTCGTACAATGAGCACGTGGCTAGATCATCGAAGCGAGCGTCGACGCGCTCTGTGCGGGGCAACTGGCGCGACCGTCATGGTCGCGGCATCCGCTCCGCCGTTACTGGTCCGCACCTTCCGCTGCTGAGCAGCCGCAACGGCAACTTTGAACTCACGGTTGCTTCTGCCGCACAATACTTGAAAGAAATGTGGCCAGACGAGCTAGCTAATGCCCGCTTCGAGCTCGGGCTCATGCCCGGCAGCAGCCCCGAAGGCAGCAAGATCGTGCGCTGGACTGCCCTGCCCGATGAGAAGCGCATCATCCTCTACCGCTTGCCCATCGAACGCATGGCCAGGCTGCACCGCGATGACGAACTCCATAAGCGGATGCTCATCGAAAGTTGTGTTTTTCAGGCCGTCGCCGAATACATTGGCAAAGAACCGTGGGAACTCGCTCCGGAGCGGTTCCGCAATTTCTAACCGCTAGGGAAAGACTGTCAGCGGTGATGAACCTGGCGTCTGCGGGTCAATCGAATACGCCGCAATGAAGCCGTTCTCCGCCTGCGTAACACTCACATAGACCGGCCCACTCTGGGTGAGCGTGAACGTTCGTCCGCTCGACACTGGCACGCTTACGCTGGTGCCCGCCTCGATCGTGTACTCCTCGTTGAAACCCGCGTCGGCGGTGAGAGCAACATCAACTGCAGTCTCGCCGGCATTAGTCACGTTGACTGTGGCATCCAGTCCAGGAGCAACCGTGAACTGGGTGTCACCGCTGAGCGCCGGGCTCGAGGTAAACCAGGCAAAGTCTGTCGCCGAAATCTTTTCGCTCGCGCTGATTACGGCGGAGGTCGTGCGGGCGGCGGCAACGATGGGCTCGTCCGATTCGATCTGAACCGCGTAGGTTCCGGTGGCGAGTTCTTCGATCGGGATGTCGGTGACAACACCAGCGCTCAGGTCGAGAGTGAACTCAATAGGGTCACGCTCGGCATCCGTCGGTGTCAGCGTTGTGGTGATGGTCGCCGGTGCCTCACCGGGCACGAACACCCGGATCGCCGCAATCACGTCATCCGTTTCGGTTGCGGTGCCGCGCAAAGCCTGAATGGCTTCGAGGCTGGTCACTACCATCGCGGGAATTACGACCGAGCGAGATGACGGTTGGCTTGCGCCCACGATCTCCACACCGCCAGCATCGAGCCCGCGCACGATTGACTGCTGCAGTTCTGCCGTGATCTGGCCACCAGTGCTCGTCACGTGCACGACGGGAGAAGAAATGCCCGGCGCAAACCCGGCAAGCGACAAGACGCGCTGTCCATTGGGCGGGACCACGATTCCGGTGGTACCGGCCGCTGACACGATCCCCCGCTCGTCGAAGATGTCGAGGGTGACTGTCGAGGCAACTTCGGTGGGGTTCGTCAGCGAGATCAGTGTCGTGCGCCCCGTGGTTGTCGAACCGCCAACGAGCCAACTATCGCCGCCGACAGCACGGCAGCCAGCAGCCGCGAAGCCAACATAGTCACCGATGTTCACGTATTGCGATTGCGCGCCGCTCAGTCGCACGAGCGAGTCGGGAGATTGCGAGTCAGGGGCAGCACTCAACACCAACGGTTCCGCGACGGCTTCACCGGCTTGGGCATCCGAGGCGGAAATGCTGGACTGTTCAACAGTTCCCGTGCTCGACGAAAAACGTGTGAGGGCTTGCCCGAGAGTGAATACGGCGGATGCCGCTGCTCCTGATTCGTCCGAGAGCCGCAAGAGTGGCCCGGGGCACGTCAGCTGCTGCGCTGTGGGCACCGGAACAACGAGCTCGCTTGGCGGTGTCGCTGTGTACGAGGGAAGATCGAGAAAGCTCGAACCGAGCACCGCAGCGGCGGCAATTCCGATACCGAGTACTCCGACGACGACTCGCGCGCCGACGGCAGCAGCGGCTTTCGCCGAGACCGGCCGTTTTGCGCTCGATTCTGGCTCAGGAGCTCCCGTGAGTTCGTGGTCATCATCAAATTCTTCGCCAGTGGGCTGGTCGGGCAGCGCGGCGGCTTCGTCGGGGGTGAGTTCGTTGTCGATCATTGGTTCGCCTCAATCACGGTGACGGCGCTCTCCGCTTTGGCCGCTTTGAGACGGCGGCGACGAGTTGTCGGAATGGCGAGCAGAAGCGTCAGACCGAAGACAGTGGCCTGCCCGGCGAGCACAATCTGTCCCCAGCGAGTTTCCGTGCTGCTTGCGCCGACGGGAATCTCGGCTTCGCGCAGTTCGGGGTAGTGCCAGAGGTAGCCCTGGGCAGTATCGCCAATGGGGTTCAAGAGGCTGTTGCCATCGAGGGCTTCGATGATGCGCTGACGTGTTTCGGAGGTCTCCGGATCAGTTGCCGGTGTAAGTACGATAAACGCGACCTGAAGGTCGTTCAGTTCGTTCGCAATCGCGTAGCCGCTGCGTGAGGCAATGTTGCCGGCGAGCGTTGCGTTGACGAGTTCGGCGTCCGAAAGTTCGGTGCTTGTTGCGGCGAGTGTCGATTGCTCGTCGAGTCCTGAGCCGCGGCCGCGGTGCAGATCGACCGCGATGGTGGAGTCTGAGGTCACCGTGAGTTGGAGAGTGCCAAGTCCGTCGCGCTGTGTTGACTCTGCTGCGACAAAGGCGGGAAGCAGTCGCCCATTGCTCGTCGTGACGGGCACGTTGCCCGAGGCGAGCGACCACAGCGGTGCAGCAGAAATTCCGAGGATGCCGACGAGGGCGACCACTGCTGGCAGGGCGGCATGACGGCCAAGACTATCGATCGCGACGATCACGGCGCCGCTGAGACCGAGCCAGTACAGGCTAAGACCGGCACCGGCCCACACGGTGACTTCGGATTCGCCGGAAGCACTCACCGTCAGGTGCGTCGCGGCGACGGCGGTCGCGAAGCCCAACAGAGCGAGTGCGAGAGCGGGAACAGCGCGGCGTGTGCCGGGAACAAAGAGGCTCATGAGGGCGAGGGCCGCGAATGGTGCCAGCAGTAGCGCTACGAGGAGCGGGCCATAGCGATCGTTGAGACCGAGAGTCGCAAGGAGTTCGCTCCACCCGTTGGTTCCGGGAACGACGCTGCCGATCGCCAACTGCCAGCCGCTTGAGGCAACGCGGGCTACCGGCAGTCCGGGGTCGGCAAAAATGGCGAGAAGGGCGCCGCGACCCCACTGTTGAATCACGAGCGGCGCAAACAGTGCAGCGGCGGGAAGAACAATCCAGATCAGACGATGAGTCGACTTGGGGCGAAGCACAATCCACGCTACGAGTCCGATCACGAGAGCGGGAATCAGGCTCGGCGCCGAGGCCGTGATTACGGCAAAGAGCAGAGCGGCCAGTGCGGCCATCGCCCAGTTGTGGGCAGCGCGCAACGCGGTGAGAATCAGCCACGGCAGCAGAATGTGAGCAAGAACAGCGCCTAGTTGCCCCTCGCCGAGAGCGACCAAGAAGCTCGGAGCGACCGTCCACGCAACGGCAGCGAGGGTTGGCGCCCAGGTGCGTTCCGAAATGGCTGCCGCACACAACCACGCCGCCAGCGCCGCCAGCGGCAAGGCCAAGAGATACAGCATCACGATGCTGAACGAGGGATTCCAGAATGTGAGCGACCCCAAGGCTGCGAGAACGGCGGCGAACGGATCCGCCGCTACTACCTGCTGGGCAAGATCGTTCCAGCCGTAGCCGACATGAGCCCAGAGTTCAGAAACGGTTGTCGAGAGTGGCAGGAGTCCGCCACCGATGAGGGCGTGAGCATCCACAAAGCGGGAAAAGCTGATCATGCCGAGGATGCCAGCCAGCAGCACGACCCAGGCGCCGCCATTTCCAAAGAACTTGGGTCGCTCAACTTCGAACGCGGCATCGGGCGCCGCTCCGTGACGTTCATGGGCCCGCATTTCGCGCAACTCTGCCCACGACATCCGTAGCGGGTCGACGGCCGCAAACCCCACCTTTTTGTTGCGTCGGAGGTTGCGGCGGGCTGCAACAACGCCGCCGTCGAAGATCGCGGCGAAGGCTGCGGCAAATTCACCCGCGATTGCCGTGGGACGTTTTGCGATGAGATGACCGAGTGACCGCAAGATCGCGAGGGGCAAGAGCGTCAGCCAGTGCAACGGCACCGCGACAGCGGGCGCGTATACGAGTCGACGGTGAAGCTGCGCAAAACGTTGCACGCGGTTATGAGCCGCCGCCGAGATCGTGCGCTTGCCGAAGAGTTCCGGGCCACCAGAGCTTGCGACGCGAGCATCCGCAACAGCAACGACGCGGTGGCCAGCCAAACGCGCACGAATACAGAAGTCGAGTGCCGCATCCACCGAGGTAAGTTTCGGGTCAAAGCCGCCGAGCGCCGTCCATACTTGGCGACGCACAAGCATGCCAGCGCCGGCCACGCCCATCGCGTCCGTTTGCACATCATGTTGGGCCTGGTCGAGTTCGTCATTGACAAGACCGACAGATCGCCCAAGAGGCGTCAGCGTTTCGCCGAAGTTCGAGATAACGGCGGGATCATCCCAGCGCACCAATTTGGGGCCAGCGACTGCAACCGATGGCGCAATTTCGACCGCTCCCAACAGTGCACGCAACGCATTCGGATCTGGCGCACTGTCGTGCGCGAGCAACCACAACCACTCGTTTTCTGTGGCCTGAGGAGCAGCAGTGTAGAGCGCAGCGCCGATCGCGCCACCAAAAGTCTTGTGCGCGTGAGCGTCCGCGACCTGCGCCGGGGCGGAGTCTGCCATGAGAGCCAGCGACTCATCACTGGACTCAGCATCAACCACGATGACCGAATCGGGTCGTCGAGATTGGGCCGCGATCGCGGCAAGTGTTCGTGGCAAATACTTCGCACCGTTTCGGGCGACTAGTACTGCGGTGACTCTCGGCTGCATTTGTTTGAGACTATGCGCCGCTAGCGCAGTTTTGCACTCGACGCGCTGCAGAGCCGCGAGTCTGAGAGCCGCCCCAATTCGGGGTTATGGCTCCGCTCGGACAACTAGCTCGCGCGCTTGCGGAGCTTGCGACGCTCGCGCTCAGAGAGACCGCCCCAGATTCCGAAACGCTCATCGTTTTCGAGAGCGTATTCGAGGCACTGGCTGCGAACTTCACACGAGGAACAAATCTTCTTTGCGTCACGAGTTGACCCGCCCTTTTCGGGGAAGAACGCTTCGGGGTCTGTTTGTGCGCAGAGGGAGTCTGTTTGCCAGGACAGCGCATTGCCGTCTTCATCGGCGAGAGGTTGACGAACTCCGGGAACCCCAAGTCGTACGGGGTCAACAAACCAGTCGTCCGGAACTCCCGCGCGGTATCCGCTGTTGCCCATCTGGTCTTTCTCCCCTCCGCCTTTAATGCTTCGCATCAAATCGCGTTACATAATTACACCGGTGTAGTTCGCGAGAGTCAAGTCGCAGATCATAATTGCCTCGACTACGAGTTAAGGGTTATGGCGCGCCGTGACTTAAATTAACTCAGCAAAGCGAGATCGTGATCGACCATCGCTCCTACAATTTCATCAAACTTAACCTGCGGAGACCAACCTAGAATCTGCTGAGCCTTGCTCGCATCCCCCAGTTGTAGGGCGGCATCCCCCGTGCGCAGCAAAGACTCGGAGACCGTCAGGCGCTCAGACCAGTCGTCGACGCCCGCCCGCCCAAATGCAGCGGCCACGAAATCCCGCACGGAGTGAGAAACTCCCGTCGCAATCACAAAATCGTCGGCTTGTGGATGCTGCGCTGCTCGAACGAGCGCATCCGCGTAGTCGGGTGCCCAGCCCCAATCACGGCGGGCATCCAGATTTCCGAGTTCGAGAGTGTCTTGCAGCCCCCGAGAAATCCGCGCAGCGGCCGCGGTGATCTTGCGGGTCACGAACGTTTCGGGGCGACGCGGCGACTCGTGGTTGTAGAGAATCACAGAAGAGGCTGCAACGCCCGCTGTGCGGTACGCGCCGACGAGTCCGTGAGCATAGGCCTTAGCGGCGCCGTAGGGGCTTGTGGGGCGCACTGGGGTGCTCTCGTTCTGGGGAGAGACGGTTGGCGCGCCAAAGATCTCTGCGCTCGAGGCTTGAACGAAGCGGATGTCGGCGTCGCCGCGGTCGTGAATCTTCTTGACCGCTGCGAGCATTTCTGCCACGACCGCGCCGTTTAGCCGCGCGGTGAGGGTCGGATTTTGCCACGACTGGTACACGGAGCTCAGCGCCGCCAGGTTGTAAATCTCGTTCGGCTGCAGTTCTTCGATGAGTTCGCCGATTGCACTATCTGCAGCGAGGTCGAGCTCGTGGGCGACGACTCCCGGTGTCACCAGTTCACCGGCATCGCGGGTGACACCGTGCACGTCATAGCCTTGCGCGAGCAGAAGCTCAGCCAGATACGAACCGTCTTGGCCTGTGACTCCGGTGATCAGTGCACGAGTCATACGAGACCGGCGAGCGCTTTCTGTTCAGCGAGGTCGGCTTCGACCATCATCGCGACGAGCTCGGGGAATTTGACTCGCGGTTCCCACCCGAGCTTCTCCTTCGCTTTCGAGGAGTCTCCCACCAGCAAGTCAACTTCTGCGGGGCGCATGAAGCGCTCGTCGAAGGTGACGTAGTTTGTCCAGTCGTCGATTCCCACCGCGGCGAACGCGAAATCGAGGAGCACGCGGATGCTCTGGGTCTCCCCCGTCGAGATGACGTAGTCGTCTGCTTCATCCTGCTGCAGCATCAGCCACATTGCTTCGACGTAGTCACCGGCAAAACCCCAGTCGCGCTGAGCATCGATATTGCCGAGGGTGAGAGTGTCTTGGAGCCCGAGCGAAATTCGCGCTACGGCGCGGGTAACTTTGCGGGTCACAAACTCCGGGCCGCGGCGCGGGGATTCGTGGTTGAACAGCACGCCAGACGAGGCGTGCATGCCGTACGACTCGCGATAGTTGATGGTCATGTAGTGGCCGTAGACCTTGGCAACGCCATACGGCGAGCGCGGCCAGAGCAGCGTGTCTTCGTCTTGCGGAACGGTTTGCACCTTGCCGAACATTTCAGAGCTGGATGCCTGGTAGAACCGAACCTCTTGGCCGGTAGCGGCGGTGTGCAGTCGCACCGCTTCGAGGGCGTTCAGCACGCCCATGCCGGTGACTTCGCTGGTGAGGTGCGCGTTTTCCCACGAGTAGGCGACGAAGGAAATCGCGCCGAGATTGTAGAACTCGTCGGGCTGTGCGACGCTCATGGCGCGCATGAGGCTCGACAGGTCGGTGAGGTCTCCCGTAAGAATTTCGACCTCCGGAATCACTCGCTCGAGCATTTCGCGTTTCGGGTTGTTCTGGCCTCTCATGAGGCCGAAAACTGTGTAGCCCTTCGAGAGCAATAGCTCGGCAAGGTACAGCCCGTCTTGGCCGGTGATTCCGGTAATGAATGCGCGCTTCATAGTGATCTCTCTTGCTTGCGGTCGGTTCTGCCTAGGTTCCGAACCAACACGTCGGCCGAAGTAACGCTACTGGAACTTGAACGGTCGTGCAGAGGTCGGGGATGACCGTGTGGCCTAGAGCTCGGTAGGCGCAGCATCCGGCTTCGTCGTCGCCACAATGAACGCGCCGGCCTTGACGCGCAACCGCCAGACGAACAGCGCTTGCGTGCACACCGAGACAGTCTCGCCAATTGCGAGCCCCCACGCGCCTCCAGCAGCCCCGTAGGCGGCACTGAGCAACAGAATGGACGGGACACCCACGGTGGCAGCCAGCAGCACGCTGAGCATGAACTGGCGCCGCGCGCCCATTCCCACGAGGGTGATGCGACCAAGCGTTGTGCCGAGCGCAATTCCGAGGGTGGCAACACCGAGCCCGAGCGCCGTCGCTTCGTTGATCGCCACTTCGGCGCCAAAGAGCAGCTCAGACAGCCACGGACCGAGCAGGGCGAACATGACAAGTCCGGTCAGGCCGAGGCTGGCGTGCACGACGAAGGAGCGGCGGATGCGCTGCCCGAATTCGGCATTGCCTTCCTCGACGACCCAGCCTTGAAGTGCATTACCCAGCGCAGATACCGAGTATTGGCCGATGCGATAAAGCTTGTCTCCCGAGACGTACGCGGCTGCTTGAGCACTCGCCGCTGTCGCTCCGACAAAGGTCACGGCCAGCGAGTTGTAGGCGCCACCAGCAACCTCGGTGGTCACCGCCGAACGGTTCGCGCGAAACACTTCGCGCACCTCGTGTCCATCGCGGCGAACGAGTTCGGCCACCCCGGCGGTGCGCAGGGCAAATAAGACGACGCTCACCAGAGAGGCTGCCACGAGCAGCACCGGATACCAGAGCACATCCCCCGCATTCAGCACCACGACGGCGGCAATGATTGTCGCGACAATGCGCGGAGAGATCTCGTAAATCGCAATCAGGCTCGCGCGGCCAAGACCGATCATGAACCACGCGCTCGAGAGCCCCGTGAGGGTCATCGCGATCGCCATCACCGCGGCATCCACCCGGTAGTCACTCGGCGACACCAGCGCGGCGATTACCGCGGCCAGCACCGCACTCGGCAGCCACACCAGCACGCGGGCATGCAAACTCGTCACCAAAATGCGGGGACGGATGCTCGGAGCAGCCAACGCAATCAGCGGCGGGCCAACCGTGTTGAAGCCCAGCGCAACAATGAGCGCAAAGAATCCACCGCTCGATTGCCCCACCGCGATGGCGAGCCACGCATCAGCACCCGCAACCCTCGCCAAGATCGGCAGAAACAGGAAGGGCGTGATCAGCGACAGAAACGGCAGGCCAGCAAAACCGAGGATGCGTTTAGCGAAGCCTCCTCGTGCGGTCATGAGAGCAACACTATTGCGTTGCCGCCACAAACAACTGACCGGCGCCCCGCACTGTGAGCGTGCTCTCGTCGCCGGACACAAAAATTGATTCGCCGCGTGAGAGCGACGTCGAGTGATCGCTGCCGCCGACAACGAATTGCCCCGCCGTGCACAACACGATCGCCGCGCTGTGCAGCTCGAGCGACGCATCTTCAGTCACTTCGAGCAGTTGGAAGTCTCGCACGGGTGGCCGGAACACTCGAGCTGTTGCCCCGACGGGTTCGGGCGCGAGATACGGCACAGGGCTCGCCGAGAAATCCAGAACGCGCAACAGCTCAGGAACGTCTACGTGCTTCGGAGTGAGCCCTCCACGCATCACGTTGTCTGACGATGCCATGAGCTCAATGCCCAGGCCGCGCAAATAGGCATGGATGTTGCCCGCAGGCAAAAACAGCGCCTCACCCTTGGCGAGCGTCACATGGTTGAGCATCAGCGAAATGAGCACGCCGGGGTCGCCAGCGTAGTAGCCGGCAAGCGTGCGCACGAGGGCGAACTCATCACTGGCATGGTCGGCTTCGGCGAGCGCCGTGACGCACTGCACGAGCTCCGGCACTGGGGCTGCGGCCGAAATGAGCCACTCGAACATCGCACGCAGGTCGGCGTCGGTGCGAGCGAAAGCCAACCACTCGGCGAACAGGGCCGGGCGCGGGGCGCTGCTGGCGGCATCCAATTCAGCAAGGCGCTCGATGGATGCTCGGGTGTCGCCCATGGATCGAAAACCGCACAGCGCCTCAAACGTGTCGCTCACCGCAACGATGAGTTCAGGCTTAGCGGACGCGTCTTTGTAGTTGCGGTACGGCGCGGTCAACGGAATGCCCGCTGCGTTTTCACGCGCGAAGCCCTCCGCAGCCTGCTCGGGAGTGGGGTGAGCTTGAAGGGAGAGGGGCGCACCGGCGGCAAGCACCTTCAACAGGAAGGGAAGCCGTTCGACTCCCGCGCCCACAACTCGCGCACCATCGCACTGGATCCACTCGTTCAGATCACGGGCGCCGCCGGCAAGAGTCGGGTCGAGGATGACGCTGGGACTCCCCGGATGCGCACCAAGCCAGAGCTCAGCTTCAGGCTTTCCCGTCGGTTCCGTGCCCAGAAGCGCAGAGATTTCGCCAGCGGAGCCCCACGCGTAATCACGGGGCGTATTAGTGATGCCTACAAACATTCAGTCCACTCTTCTCGAAGCCTTAGCCCAAAGTACCAACCGTCTAGAAGCGACGTGTACTCACGCTTTAGGATCGCAGTGATTTCGATAAGCAATGGAGCGACGACTATGTCATTTGAGACCCTCAGCAGCGACTTCTACGGCTACGAGAATGCGCTGACCGATCAGGAGAAAGACACCATCCTGAAGCTGCGCGCATTTCTCGACAAAGAGGTGCGCCCGATTGCCAACGACCTGTGGGCTAAAGCGGAGTTCTTCGACCGCGACGTTGTCGTCAAGGGACTCGCTGACCTCGGACTCTTCGGACTCCCCTGGGCCGAAACCCAGCAGTTCCCCAACTCAGCCGTCTTCCGTGGCTGGGTGGCGCTAGAGCTCGCTCGTGTCGACGCCAGCGCCGCCACCCTCGTTGGCATGCAAAACGGTCTCGTCATGGGATCCATTGGTGTTGCTGGTTCGCAAGAACAGCGCGATGAGTGGCTGCCCAAGTTTGCTTCAGGCGAACTGCTTGGTGCTTTCGGCCTGACCGAGCCCCTCTCGGGTTCTGACACCGCCCAGGGCCTCCAGACCGTCGCCAAGCGCGAAGGCGACAATTGGATCATCAACGGCGCCAAGCGCTGGATCGGCAACGGCTCCATCAGCGACGTCACCATCATCTGGGCACGCGACGAAGCCGACAATCAGGTCAAGGGCTTCATCGTTCCCACGAGCACCCCTGGCTATTCGGCCACCCGCATCGAAAACAAGCAAGCACTGCGCATCGTACAGAATGCCGACATCGTGCTCGAAGACGTCATCGTGCCGGAGAGCAACCGTCTGCAGAATTCCACCTCGTTCCGCGACACCGCAGCCGTGCTGCGCCTCACTCGCGCCGAAGTGGCGTGGGCTGCGGTCGGAAACTCCATCGGCGCCTACGAAGCCGCCGTCAAATACACGGGCGAGCGCATCCAATTCGGCAAGACCATCAGCAGCCACCAACTCGTTCAAGAACACCTCGCCAAGAGCCTCGGCAACATCACCGCATCCATTGGCATGGTTACTCGCGTCTCCGAAATGCTCGATGAGGGCACCCAGAAGGATGAGCACGCCGCCCTTGCCAAGGAATACACAGCAAGCCGCATGCGCGAGACCGTCGCGTGGTGCCGCGAAGTGCTCGGCGGCAACGGAATCGTTCTCGACTACGGAGTTATGCGCCACTTTGCGGACGCAGAAGCGATCTACTCGTACGAGGGAACTCGCGAGATGAACACGCTCATCGTGGGTCGCGCCATCACAGGTAAGGCAGCATTCGTCTAATCTTGCGTCATGCGACTGATTGAGCACCCACGGGCGCGCACCTGGTTTCTCACGCTGTCGCTACTGATTCTCTTTGGTGGAGACGCCTGGCGATACTCGGTGGGTTGGGTTGTCTGGGGCGCTGCCGCGGCCGGAATCGTTGTCACGTCTGTCGTGATTCTGGTTCAGTCTCGGCACCGCTGGAGCATCGGCGGACTGCCCTACCCCTTCGTCGTCTTCATGGCGCTCGCCACAGTGTCACTGGCGTGGTCGCAATACCCGGCAGCGACAGCACTCGGCCTCGCAACGACCTGGATGACCGTGCTGGGGGCACTCACGCTCGCCATCAGTTTCAGCTGGCAAGAACTGCTCGACGGGCTCGCCCGCGTGCTGCGCATCCTGATTGCACTCTCGCTGCTGTTCGAGCTCATCATTGCGACGATCGTCCGAGGCCCTATCCTGCCGTGGACAGCCCAGCCAGCGGTGGCAGTGCCCGGCTACGACACCATCCCCAAGATGCTCTACTGGTCGCGCAACGAACTGTTTGAGACCTTCGACTCTGGGCGCATCCAAGGCATCGTCGGCAACGCCAACCATCTGGGATTCTTGGCACTGCTCGGCGTTATTGCCTTCTCGATCCAATGGGCAACCGGCAGTGTCAGCAAACGCTGGTCGATAACGTGGATCGCCCTCGCGGCGCTCACCCTGTTCTTCACCCGCTCGGCGACCGTAACCGTGGCGCTGGCAGCCGTCACCCTCACCGCTCTCGGACTTCTCATCATCCGCCGTCGCCGCACCGAACGCGCCCGACACCGCACCGCGGTTGGCTTCGTTGCGCTCGCCGTTGCCGCAGCGGCAACCGCATTCGCCCTCCGTGACACTATTTTCGGGTTGCTCGGCAAGAGCAGCGACCTCACTGGGCGTGCCGAAATTTGGCAGACCGTCATTGGGCTCGCCCAGCAGCGTCCGGCCTTCGGGTGGGGCTGGATCAGTTTCTGGATGCCGTGGGTCGAACCGTTCAAGGACCGCGTCATCCGCAACGGAGTCGTGCAGCTTCAAGCGCACGACACCTGGCTTGATGTGTGGCTACAACTCGGGATCGTCGGAGTCGTTGTGTTCGCCGTATTTGTGGCCTCAACCCTGGTGCGGGCGTGGTTCACCGCGATCGACCCGCCCCAGAAGGTGGCCGCTGGCGTTGAGCCTTACTCGCCGCTATCGCTTTTGCCCATTCTCGTGATGGTGGCGCTTGTCGTGCAGAGCATCCCCGAAAGCAGGCTCATCGGCGAGTATGCTCTCGCACTGCTGGTGATTATTGCGGTCAAGACCAAACGGCCCGATTGGATGGTGCGCTCATCATGATTCAGCCTCCCCCGCGCTATCGAGTGGCCATCGACACCGGTGCCGCCATCCTCGGATCCCCCCGCGTCTCCTCAGTACTCGCCACCGCGAGCGTGGGAACCGCCCTGTGTGCCTTCGCTCTTCGCCAGACCGCTGGAAATGCGGGGCTCCTCGCTATCGTGCTGAGCCTCGTTGTCCTTGTTGCCACGTCTCTTGCCGCCCAATGGCGCAATATCGGTTGGCGCGCGCTCGTTCCTATCTCGCTCATGGCGTTCACCGTCTGGGCCTGGCTGTCTGTCTTCTGGAGTCAGTACACACTTGAGTCGGTCGGTGCGGTGAGTTACATGCTCATCTTCACTGTGCTCGGCATCTACATCGCCTTGGTACGGGACACGATCCAGATCGTTCGGGCGTTTGGCGATGTCCTGAGGTTTGTCCTCGTGGTCTCCATCGGGCTTGAGATCCTGACCGGGCTCGTATTTGACACCTCCCTCAACGCTCTCTCGATTGCCGGAAATCTGGGGACTACCGACCCCATCCAAGGAATCTTTGGAGCGCGTAACCAACTCGGCATCATTGCCGTGATTGCTCTCATTACGTTCGCGACAGAATTGCGAACCAAATCCTTGCAACGCGGCTTCGCGATCGGCTCCCTCGTTCTCGCGAGCGTCGTTTTGTTGCTCTCACAATCGCCCCTCGCTTTCGGGGTCGCCCTCGTCATCCTCGCGGCGAGCGCAGCGCTCTACGCCCTCCGTCGCGTTCCATCCGGGCGTCGCCGCTACTGGCAAATTGTGCTCATCGGATTCGTGGCGACCGTTGCGATTATCAGCTGGGTCTCGCGAGTTGCCATCGTCGCGTCCTTCGATGCCAGTGGCGACCTGACCTACCGACTGCGGGTCTGGCGACAGCTCTGGGATCTCGGAGAAGTCCACCGCCTCGAAGGCTGGGGTTGGATCGGTCCGTGGAATGACGAGCTTGCGCCGTTCACCGCGTTCGGCAACTTCGGTGGGCGTGTTCCCGACTCTGCCCACAACGCGTATCTCGACGTGTGGTTCCAGCTCGGCCTCGTGGGATTCCTGATCTTCTTAGGACTCCTCGGTCTGGCTTTTATGCGCTCGTGGTTGCTTGCCTCGCGCCGGCGCAGCATTGTCTTTGCTTGGCCGGCTCTTGTACTGCTTGCGCTGATCGTGAGCGCCTTCGCAGAGAGCTCGCTGCTGATCGAGTTCGGTTGGCTCACCTTCGTCGTGTGCTGTGTCAAAGCAGCCCGTGAGCTCAGCTGGCGAAACGCCCTCGACACCAAGCCTCAGTCGGGGGTCTAGGAGCGCTGCGCGAGCGCTTGTGCGCTGCCAACTATCGCAGCGCACTCACGACAACGGGAGCGACTCCCACAACGCTGCTGACAGCGTGGTCGAATATTCGACAGTGACGTGGTGTGAATCGCGGTAGACGAGAGTTGAGCCAATAATGACTCCGCACGAATCGGCGTCGCAGAAGTAGTCCGTCAGGTCGACGAATGTTGCGCCCAATGCGGCGCTCGCCTCCGCGTCTGCCGCGGCAAAGGGTCCGTAAATTGCCTGAGTCCGGGGAGAAGCACATTCCTCTGCACTTTCGAGATGGACCTCGAGACACAGCGTCGGCGTTTCGTCAAAATGGGGTGTGTCCGCAATAACCGCGAGCTCGATCGACGGATCCAGCGCGGCACGTAGCTCTGAATAGCCCTTTTTCCACGCGGCGGTAGTTACCGGGTCGCCGTCCAGCGCGGTGTAGTTAGAGAGGTTTGAGATCACAACGAGTTCAGGCTTGATTTCATTGAGCCTGTCGGTCATGTTCGTGCGCCACTGTTCGCATGCGTCATCTCGCACGTTGTAGCGTGTCACTTTCACCGCAACGGAAGGGCACGAGGACTTGGTGAAAGAATACAAAGCGAACGACTGCTCGCTCGCCTCTTGCTCCAGAGCTGGAAACCACTGGGCAGCATGCGAGTCGCCGAAGAGCGCAATCGTGCGGGTCGCTGATAAATCTCCGAACTTGCATTCAGGATTCTCAGTTTGCTCGGCTGACCTGAGGTGACAGCCGTCCACATAGAGCACCGGAATGCTCTCACTCGCATTAGCCAACGAGGGTTCGAGGTTAGATGGTACGTAGCTAGTGAAACTTGGATACAGGCTAGGTTCCACTATCGCAGCTGCTTCACGTCCGGCATCCGTTGGCCTTGAATCGACGAGCACAAAAGCAGACAGCGCCATGACTGCAACGGTGGTTGACGCCGCGATACCCCACGTAACCGTGCGCCGCGGTGTCCGTGCTCGTCGCGAGTCCGAACGAATAAACGGTCGCTCTACAAAGCGATAAATCAGCCACGCGATCGGGACGGACACGAGAGCAACCAACACCTTAGCCATGGCGTTCGCCTCGGAAGGCACCCAGCCTAAGTAATCGACAAAAACGATGAGTGGCCAGTGCACCAGATACAACGAATATGAGATAGTTCCGAGGAACTGGAACGGTTTCAACCGCAAAAGCCGAAGCGGTCCGGCATCGCCTGCCTTACCACCGAAAGCGATCACTCCAGCGGCGCCGAGCACAGGCAATAACGCGGCGAAGCCCGGAAACGGCGTCGTATCCCCGTAGAGAATCGCGGCAAGCACGATCGCTACAATGCCGAGCCACGCGATGACCGCGGAGATGGCGCGGGGAAGAAGCGTGATGCGACTGAACGCGAGCGCGACTAGCGCACCGACCCCCAGTTCCCAGGCGCGCGATGCCGGGGAAAAATACGCCCAGGGGCCACTCGTTTCGACTAAGAAGGCACTCGTCAGCAATGATGCGACGACGATGCTTGCCACAAGCGCGACTCGCGCCGAGGCTGACTTGGCGAGCTTCCATAAGCCAAGCAAGACAAGCGGCCACAGCAAGTAAAACTGTTCCTCGACGCCGAGCGACCAGTAATGCTGAAAAGGCGACGCTGCAGTCTCGGCCAAGTAGTCGGTCCCCCGCACCGCAAACAGAAAGTTCGGCACATAGAAGACCGTTGCGACTGCGTCTTTTGCTGCGGACTTGACGAGTTCCGAAGGGAGAACGATGAAAGCTAGTACAACAGTCGCCGCTGCGACCGTTAGCGAGGCGGGAAGGATTCTCCGGGCACGACGCACGTAAAAGTCAGCGAAGCGCACCCTCGACGACCTGGCGAGCTCGCTCAATAAATGATTCGTAATCAAAAATCCGGAAATGACGAAGAAGACGTCGACTCCGACGAACCCTCCCGAGAGCGGCAAACCTGCGTGATAGACCAGAACAACAAGAACGGCGAGCGCGCGCAATCCGTGAATATCCGCTCGGAACCCTGCGCGCACAAACGGAGGCGTCGCCCGTTTGACTGAATCCGTTCGTGCCACTTTCGCCTCCGGTTAACACGTGGGGACTCAAGACAGCGGCCCGCGTGGGAATGAGGCCGCGCCTCAGGTCGCGCGAAGCGACAGCCCACACGCCACGTTAACTTCGCCGCCGATAGGGACCGAGCCCGCACCTAAAGTGTAGTCATTTGCGAACTTTGGTTTCTGCATGCCACTGTCGGTGAAGACAGATTCACAGCATGGGGTCCGTAGCGGCTTAGCTTTCCTCATGGGACTGCGCGGAAAAGTACTGCCGTGACTGCCACGCTGATTCCACAATGTCAGTTACCCCGTAGCGTGCGCGCCAGCCAGTCAGCTGGTGAATGCCATCGACGACTCCTACAACTGCGGCGGGGTCGCCGGCACGACGATCAAGAACCTCGACGGGCAAATCGCTACCGCTCACAGCCAGAATCGCGTCAACTATTGCACGCACGGACGTGCCAACACCGGTACCGATATTGAGCACAGTGTTCCCTGGGGCCTGCGGCAACGCGTCAAGCACCGCGAGGTGTGCATCTGCCACATCACTCACATGAACGTAATCTCGAATGCACGTGCCGTCCGCAGTGTCGTAATCATTACCGAATATAGGTGGCGGCTTGCCCGCAGCTATCTGCTCAAAACAGATCGGAATCAGGTTGAGAGCTTGGGTGTCGCCCAACTCCGGCGCCCCTGCCCCGCCGACGTTGAAATACCTCAGGCTTGCAGCCCGCAGAGGCCACGCCTGCGCCGAGGCGGTAATCAATTGCTCACCGACAAGTTTCGTGGCGCCATACGGATTGATGGGCGTCGTGGGCGCGCTTTCGCCGATTGCCCCCGAAGCGTCTCCATAGACGGCAGCAGACGAAGAAAACACAAGTTTCGCGACGCCGGCAGACTCCATCGCCAACAGCAGTTGCGCAACGCTCCCCACGTTCTGTTCGTAATACCACGCCGGTTTCGCCACAGATTCGGCAACCTGCTTTTGCCCAGCGAAGTGAATAACGGCTTCGATACGGTGCTCACGCATGAGATCCGCGAGCTGTGAGGCAGAACCGCTGGCAATATCGAATTGCACCACGGGAAGCCCAGGGATTCGCTCTCGATTTCCGGTAACAAGATCGTCGATCACGAGAACAAAGTCACCCCGTTGAGCCAATAGTCGGGACGTGTGTGCCCCGATGTAGCCTGCACCGCCGGTGACCAAAACTCTCATAATGACAGTCTAGGAGAGCGATTCGCGATCGCTGTCGTGTGCTTTGCCTCACGGAGACTGCACGACAGCGTCGTCACGTCACAATCGGGTTCGCAGCGCCTCTGAATAGTGCTGCTCGAGCTCGGCAGCACTATGGGTCAGGCTGCGTTTTTTTACGACGAAATCCCGCGCAGCAGCCCCTAGCCGAGCGCGCTCGCCGTTGCTCATCTGCAGCATTTCGCGTACCGCGATGGTGAGCCCCTCAACGTCACGCTCCGGCACTAGCGTTCCCGTCGTTCCAGCATCCATCATCTCGGAGATTCCACCGCTGTTGTAGGCGATGACCGGCGTGCCGCACGCTTGAGATTCCAAAAGAACAAGGCCGGCAGCTTCGCGTCCCCCCTGAGATTCTTGCGACGGCAGCACCATTGCCCGAGAAGCCCGCAGAGTGTCACGAACCACAGCCTTAGGCACGCGCCCTAGAAGTTCTATGTGCGGGTGCTGGTCGGCTAGCTCCCGGAGGATGCCTTCCTGCGGTCCTGCCCCGATCAGGCGCAGTCGGTGATCATGGGTAGCGATGAGGGAAATTGACGCCCTGACGAGATCGAGCGGGCCTTTGTGCGAGCTCAGCGCCCCTACAAAGCTAATCAGCGGCGCCTCGATCGCGGGAGCGTCGTCGCTAGCGGGCGTAAAAAACGCGGTATCGATGCCCTGGTAGTGAACTTCTAGGCGTTCAGGAGCGAAGCCGACCGCGATGGCTTCATCCGCGAGATACTTGCTCACGCTCAGAACGCGATCGCTCACCTTCTGAATCGCGCGCACATTTCGGCGATGCCACACATTCATTGCACTGCGTGTCGGACGAGCTAGGGCCCTCACGTCGTACCCGTGGAGCGTCGTGAGCAATGGCACATCGAGAGTGCCAGCTGCACGGATTGCGGGCCCAGACCACGTCGCAAAGTGCTGATGGATGAGGTCAGGCCGGTACTGAATGAGCCCTTTCGCCATCGCAGATCCAGCGAACGGTGCGAGGTATAGGCGTCGCGTGGGATCCAGTTGCGCAAACGGGGCAAAATCGTGAACGGGCAGAGTGACGGACGGGTCGCGCACATCCGCCAGCAATGAGAAGGCTTCGAAGTGGTGTCGATCAGCAAGCAACTGAGCATGGCTGACGACGAAATACGTCGGCGGGACAGCTAGGACGTTTGTAGTCAGTGCAACTCTCATTCGTCCGTCCTCCCATCCCTTGCCAGTACTCAACCTTCCACATAGTAGCCGGGTCATTCGAACCAGTCCCGCAGCACGTGCTTCTTCGAGTCACGCGAGCCTGCTGCTAAAGTGACGAAGTGAATTCTGCCCCGATCGTCGATGTCATTATTCCCATCCACGATTCGAAACGGCCGCTTGAACGCACTCTCGAATCACTGCTGGCATCGGGACTTACACCCGGGACAGAACTTCAGATCACGGTTGCGTGTCACAACATCTCCGCAGCTGATATTGCCGCCAATCTGACTCCAGAATTGCGCGAGATTGTGCGCCTGATTGAGTGCCACGACAACCTCCCCAGCCCCGCCGGCCCTCGAGCGCTTGCACTATCGCAATCCACAGCCCGATACATCTCGTTCGTCGACTCGGATGACACGCTGGACCCTCACGCCCTAGCGGCGTGGGTAGCCCTCGCAGACAAACATGCTCTTGATGCCGTCATCCCTCCAGAACGCCACGACACGGGAAAGACCATTCGCACCCCGCCCGTTCGACGATTCCGGAGGGGCAATCTCGATGCTGTTCGTGATCGCGTGAGCTATCGCACGGCACCGCTTGGCCTCATTCGCCGAGCGGCGATCGAACGGCTAGGCATTGAGTTTGGGAGCGGCGTGCGAAACGGGTCAGATCAAATCTTTGCGCTCATGCTGTGGTTTGGAAGCAACGCGGTACGGTTTGCCCGTGGAGGCCCCGGCTACATCGTGGGAGGCGACGCCGAAACACGCGTCACCACACAAATGCAACCACTCGCCGGCGAACTTAAAGCTACCCGTGATCTGCTAGCCTCGCCGTGGTTTGCAGCGCTTCCTGTGACTTCGCGTCGCGCAATCGCAGTTAAGTTCGTTCGCCTGCAGCTCTTCGGCGGCGTCGACCGACGGCTCCATACTCGCTTGTGGTCTGCCGAGTCGAAGGAAGCTGCAGCAGAATTTATCCGCCTACTCCACAACGTCGCCCCCGGATACCTGAAGTCGCTATCCATTGCCGATGTTCAACTATGTCGGTCCATCGTTAGCACGTCGTCCGATGCTCCAGAACTATCAACGCTCATGGCAAAAAGACGAGCATTTGGACGCCCCGCGACGGTGCTGACCCATGACTTGCGGAGCTTCTTCGCGCCCGACGCACCGTTGCGCTACATGATCGCAACAGTGCTCCACTGACGCGCGTTCAGCCCAGAATGTCGTGAACGGCGTCGAACCAGATTTTCACTTGTTCTTCTGAGGACAGTTCAGGAGCCGCGCGGTGCGCCGCTTGTTTCCATGCTTCAACTCGCTGCTTGTCGAGCCCATGAAGCGTCTTCCGCAGCGACTCCACTGAATAGTCATCAGTGCTTTCGCCTACGCCGTAGCGCTCGATAAGAGGTGTCATTTCGGGGCCTGGGCCGATGATGACACCCACGCGAGCTTGAATCGCCTCAAAGAACTTATTGGGAAGCGCGAGGGCCTTGCTAGCGTTCGTGGGAGGAATGAAGGACAGCGCAACGTCGTACTCGGCCACGGTGTTGACGAGCTCGGTGTACGCAACCGGTTCACGGAATTTTAGCTGCGGAATGTCTGCGCCAAGTTTTTTCAAGCTCGCAACATAATCAGGCTCATTGGGCATGACGATCAGGTCCAACTCAATATGCGGCGGCGCGTCACGCATCGCTTCGACGATGAGCTCGATGCGGCGTGCACGAGCACCGGCAGTCGTGCAGATGATGCGGATGACGTCGCCAACTGGGGTGGGCTGCAGATCGGCAAAGGGAGCGGCATTGGTCACCGTGCCGAAGTCAATTCCGAGGTCCTCTTGGTAGCGGCGCGCAAAACCTGACGACGCCGCCGTTCGAGAGGTGGTCTGGGGCACGTAGGTCTTGCACAGCCACATCATGTACGGAGCCACAAAGATTCGCCACTGCCAGTTGTTAGTTTTGAGTTCAGGGAAGTACTCGTGAAGATCGGCGTGCACGCCCTTCTTCGCTCCGAGCGAAAGGGCGACTGGGACTGCCTCAATATCGTTGGCAAAGACAGCGTCGAACTTACCGACGGGCAGGATTTCGCTAACGAGCCGCACTGCAGGCAGATTCCAGTAGGCCCGCTTGTAGCTTCGGGCGATCATGGCGAATCGATCGTTAACCCAGGCACGGATTCCGAACGGAATTTCGAAGTGTTCGACGACACCTTCTGGCGCCGGACCCATGCCGCAGGTGTACAGATCGTAGCGGTCCTTGAAGATCTCGATCTGCTTCGTCACCCGCGGATCTGAAATTAGCGTGGAAAACGAGATGATCAAAAGGCTGGGACGCGAACTCATGTGCTCTCTTCGTTACGGGCCGTGGCTGTGTGTACGACAGCCGAGTGGTTTCCGAGGCAAGTATACGGGCGGGGTTGTCATCACGTCTCAGCGCCGCCCTCGAGAGGCAAGCGCATCCGCCCGTCGCGCGCCCGTCTCAATGACACCGTTGCGTCTACACTGTTCGAGTGGTTCACAAGTCGCGCTTGGCGCTCATCAGCATCGTTCTGATCATCGCAGTGGTGAACATTGTGCAGTTTTCCGCGATCGACAGTGAAACGTCGGGACGCTACCGTGCGCTCGACCGGAAGGCCACCTCCGACATCATGCAGCTCGGAGTGGGCACCGGAGAAATTGCGCGGGAGTACCAGTTCTATCTGGAACTGTCAGGAATCGCACCGGGGGCTCATCTCCTGCTGGAGGAGTCGAACGGTTTCACACTTCCAGAGATGCGCAACTACGCCTTGAGCCTTGGAGAGGCCTCCCGCGTGGAAGCCGCAGAACTGAGCAACGCGAACCCGTTCGCCGACGAAACGCTCGAAAGCACTCTCGTCGCGGCAAGCGGCAACGGAAGCTTTGGAGACACCTACAACATCCCGTGGCAGATCATTACTCGGGAGTGCGATGAGACTACAGATCCCGACGCGCCTCGAGTATTTGTGGTGGCCTTCGACCAGGAAGCGTTCACGCCGCTCCTCTCGGCGACTGAAACCTGCATACTGCCGTCTATGGAGGAGGTCGGATGATTATCGAGGTTGTGACAGTACTCTCCATGGTGGTGGGGGGCAGCGCCCTCATGCGCATCACTGGAATCCGCGGTTGGGCACTGCCCATTGTGGGCTCAGTGGCCGGAATCTCGCTGTATCTCGTTGTCGGAATGCTGCAAGTGTTTACTCCCATTACGACAAGCCCCGTAGTGACGATCTCGCTTACCGCCGGGCTCCCCCTCGCAGCGGTGGCGTGGCAAGCGCTTCGCGGCGCGGATGTTGGCGTGCGGATCATCCCAAGCGTGGCAACAGTTCTCGGCGTCGTTGCGGCAGTCGCTCTCTTTCGTCAGGCCAGACTCGTCGCGTGGTCAAAAGATAGCTTTGAGTATCTGGTGAATGCATCGCTCATTGCAAACCATCATCTGGATGCCGCCTCCCTTGACCTACTCCCCAAAAGACTTATTGGGGTTCCCCTGTTGCATGCCGCTGCGAACCTCGGCGGCGAACACTACCTTCCCGCCATCACGCCGTTGATCGCTGGCCTCACTATTGCCGTTATCGTGTGGCTGGCCTGGGTGGCACTCGCACCGCGGATCGATCACCGGATTGCCGCAGTCGTCATCGTGTCGTGTTTGTTGGCGCTCGTGACGGTAAATCGCTACGTGTTCAACGCGTTCTATGTCAACGGACATCTCTTGTTCGGGATGCTAATAGTGGTCCTAGTCGGCTGCGGATGGCTCATTGCGACGAAGACTGAGGTAAACCGCGCTGCTCTCATTACGCTCATGGCGCTGTCCATAGTCGCGCTATCGGTGATTCGTGCTGAAGCGCCGATAGCAGTTGCGCTCGCTCTTCTCCCCGTGCTTCTGAATCAAGAGTTCTCGGTGCGTGAACGCTCGCTACTCTTGGGCTTGTTCGGGATCTCGACGATTGCTTGGCAGTCATTCGTAGCGATAATGTACGTGGCCGGAGATTCGCGAGTGCCGGTGTCTGTTCTCGGGCTGCTCGCCTTAGGCATCGCAGCGCTTGGCGGAGTCCCACTTTTGCGGTTGAAGCTCCTCACCCGCAAGCGCAGCATCTTCCTCGTCTCCGCACAGGCTCTGCTCTGGGTTGCACTCGCCATCCTCGCAATGAGGCAGCCCGATGTGCTGATCGACAGCCTGCGTGCGACCGTGGACAACGCGGTGCTCGGAGCAGGCTCGTGGGGATACTCTCTACTCCTGCTGGGGATCGTCGTCGCGGTTGCACTCTTCGCAAAACTGCCCAGGGGCGAGATGATGCGATTCCCGATCGTCACTTTCATTCCCGTGGCGTTCCTGCTCGCTTACCTGCGCGAGGCTGCGTATCGCGTCGGCGCGGGAGATTCGCTCAACCGAATGTGGATCCAGTTGCTTCCCCTTGCAGTTTTCTACCTGATCATCGCGATCGGAATGGGGCGTCGACGCTTGGTGGCGAGCGATTCACTCGATGAGCGCCGCGTCGCCCCCGACATTTCCGCGCAGGCAAACCCATCAGTCATTTAGTACTTCGTCACAGAAATCGCACAGTCTTCGCGACAGCTTTCGCGGCGGGGTTCTCCGACTGAGGACTCAGCAGAACTCCACTACGGTGCCGCGGGCAGTGAGATTGTGCCGTGTTGGAATACCTGCGAGCAGGTACCCGATTCACAGACCATCTCAGCAACAGGCCACCCAAGAGCACCATTGATGCCACCCTGAGCAACTGACTCCGCCCGGAAATCCCAGTTGAGCGTAAATACTCCAGCGGAGCTCGAGTACACCTGAGCATCCTCAAAGCGCTGAACAGCTCCACTGCCATTCACCGTCTCATAGAAACGAGTATCAAGCGTCGGCAGCCCCAGTTCTGAAATGCGAGCACCGTAGTAGTCAGCGATAGTCGAATCTGAAATCGCATAGACAGCCGAATTCGACGAGCCCTGATACAGGGCGCCGTGTTGGAACTCCTGCGAGCAGCTACCCGATTCACAGACCATCTCAGCAACAGGCCACCCAAGAGCACCATTGATGCCACCTTGAGCAACCGATCCCCCGCGGAAATCCCAATTAAGAGCAAACGTGCCAGCGGAGCTCGAGTACACCTGAGCATCCTCAAAGCGCTGAACAGCTCCACTGCCATTCACCGTCTCATAGAAACGAGTATCAAGCGTCGGCAGCCCCAGTTCTGAAATGCGAGCACCGTAGTAGTCAGCGATAGTCGAATCTGAAATCGCATAGACAGCCGAATTCGACGAGCCCTGATACAGGGCGCCGTGTTGGAACTCCTGCGAGCAGCTACCCGATTCACAGACCATCTCAGCAACAGGCCACCCAAGAGCACCATTGATGCCACCCTGAGCAACCGATCCATCGCGGAAGGCCTTGCTCAGCGAGAACACCCCTGCATCAGTCGAATACACCTGAGCATTCTCGAACCGCTGGACAGTTCCGCTACCGTTCACCGTCTCGTAGGAGCGGGTATCGAGAGTGGGTTTGCCCAGAGTGGCGATACGTGTGCTGTAGTACGCCGAGATCGCGGAATCCGTGATCGCGTAGACAGCCGAACTCGATGAGGCTTGGTACAAGGCACCGTGTTGGAACTGTTGAGAACAGCTACCCGAAACGCAGACCATTTCAGCCGCGGGCCAGCCCATGACTCCGTTAATGCCACCCTGAGCAACCGAAGCGTCACGGAAGGCCTTACTCAGCGCGAACACGCCCGCATCACTTGAGTAAACCTGGGCGTAGTTGAACCGCTGCACAAGACCACTGCCATTGACGGTGTCATAGAACACAGTGTCCGCGGCCGGCCACCCGAGCGCAGTGGGCTGCGCATCGTAGTAATCGACGATCGCTGAGTCCAGAATCGAGTAGACCGCTGTGCTCGACGAGGCCTGATACAAGGCGCCGTTTTGGAATTGCTGCGAACAGCTACCGGAAACACACAATTGTTCCCCGATAGGCCAGCCGAGAATTCCCCTGATGCCACCTTGCGCGACGGATTCATCTCGGAACGCGAGGTTAACCGTAAATACACCGGCGTCACTGGAATAGACGTGGGCCTTAGCGAAGTGCTGGACAGCGCCATCGCCATTTACAGTCTCGTACGTGCTGGTTGTCGAAGTGGGCGAACCCAACGCGGTGGTTCGAGTCTCGTAATACGCAGCGATGTCTGGGTCGTCGACCGTGTAGACGGGAGCCCCAGTGGTAGAACCGAACCATGCCGTGAAGTAGTCCCAGAAGTTGCGATTCCCATAGGACGAGCACGAGTCACCATAGCCGCCAAGATTAGCCAGAGCGGCCGTGTTGGGGACGTACGGGGTGTAGTTGTACAACGCCGCAGTCGCGTTGTTCTGAATGTTTACTGACTTTGAACCGCACGCGGTATTGGGGTGATAGAGAATCGACTTCACTCCGGGCTGGTAGTAGCCCCACGCAGTCGGAGTGCTGTAGCGCTTGAGCTGCCACGCCGCGTTGTACAGCTGGTTGTACAAGCCGTAGTACTCGGCGTCGCATACTCCGCCAACGTTGTCGGGGCAGCCGTAGCCCATCGCACGAGCCAGGCGCGAATCACTCGGTTCATCGTTCGTGAGCAACCCTTGTTCTTTCTGCAGCATCACGAGCAGAACTTTGGCACTAATGCCACAGGCTTGTTGCACCTTATAGATAATGGCCGAGGTCCGCTCGTTGCTCGCCCCCGCGTAAGGCCCGCACACCGTGCGATCCGCATCGCGCGAAAAAGTGGTGGTGCGCTTAATCGTCAGGCAGTTTGAGTTGTCACAGGAGTCCAGCATCGAATCGAGGAAGGCCTGGATTTGAGACTGAGACATGTCACCCGATTTATAGAAATAGGCATCGCTAATGATGTAACCCGGGTCAAAGTTACTTCCAGAATTAGCTTGAAATAGGCTCGATTGCACCACTGAAGAATCAGCCAGTTGCGACACGGCAGATTGTGCTGACTCGACAGGGGCTTGTGCTGAGGCCGGTACTGCATTCGTAGCGCCAACAGTGAACAGCAGCGACGCCAAGACCGTGACGGCCAATCCACGAAAGACTGAAACCGACGTTCTTATGCTCCTGTAGCGCATTCGAGCCCCCTAAATTTGCACGTACTGCACCAAGGGTAATTCACTCCCCCCAAAAACCGCAGCAGAACAACATTTAAATGCGCGACGGCGCACCCCCAGAAAGAGTGCAATTCTCGATTCCGCAAGGTCCTAAGCGGAGTGATTGGCTCCCGAATCTAGTTCCTCGGGTTTCGGCTGTTGACTCAATGCCAGCTGTCGAGCCAGCTCAGTGATCTGAGTATCCATCTGGCGAAAACGCCGGTAGGTGCTCATCACGAGCCCCAAGAAGAAAAGAACCGTGAGGTAAAGCAGCAGGTCAGCACCCCGGCCGATCCCCACCAATTTCGCCATCGTCGTCCAAATCTGAGGGAAGAATACTGACGAAGCGGCAGCGACGACGAAGAGCATCATGAGGATGCGACGAACCGCTTGATGCCGCGCTCCCCCATTGCGCATCATCACTACCGCGATGACGATGACAATCGAAACGACGATGGTCTGAAAAATAACGGTCATGAGCTCACCTAAAGATCAGTTCAACGAGAATGTTGACAGAGTTGAGAAGGGACTGGCCTTTGGCTTTTGAGTAGTCGGTGTAGACAATATGGGTGGGATACTCAGACCACTGAATTTTGAGACCGCCGATGAGATCTACAAGCTCGGAGGCATGGGCCATCCGGTTCTGAGTGATGTGAATATTCTCCAGCACAGTGCGGCTAAGCACCCGGAGGCCATTATGCGCATCAGTAAGAGCCATATTCGTTGTCACTCGCGTGTACCACGCCGCAGTGCGTAACACGATGCGTTTAGAGCGGCTGACCTTTGTACGGTCATCAAGGAATCGTGAGCCGATGACGGCATCCAAGTTATTCGCATGGAGCTTCTCCACCATGCCCGCGGCATCCGCCACTTGATGTTGACCGTCTGCGTCGAACGTAACGACTTCGGTCATGGCCGGGTCGGAGAGGGCGTAGTCAAAGCCTGTTTGCAACGAGGCGCCCTGGCCGAGGTTGATCGGATGCTCGACCACAATAGCTCCGGCAGCGCGCGCGAACTCCGCAGAGTCGTCGCTCGACCCGTCGTCTACGCACACCACGTACGGAAACGTTCTCCGCACTTCGGCGACCACCTCGCCGATGACCGCACCCTCGTTATACATAGGGATAATGACCCAAGTTCTTCCCATATGCTCAGTCTCCCATACGCATGAACTTTCCGATGATCAGTCGCGCTGATATAGAGCTTTCACAATACGGCTCTGACGCCGGTGGGTGGATCCCGCCGGGCGTTGAATCACCCCGGCACCGAGAAGTCTCTGTCGTGGTTCCCGCTCAATCGGGCCCCATCAAAGACCACGTAGACTTCGGTAGGATTCGGCCTCGACCTGGAGAAATAGATGAAGTCTGCAATTGCCCTCGTCAACGAGGTGCTCTCCATTTTGCCCGCCGGAGCGCGGCGCTACCTCATCGTGTATTCGGTAACTCTGGGCTTGCTCTCGATCCTCGATGCGTTGGCACTCGGATTGCTTGCTCTCGTCATCTCCCCCATCCTGTCTGGAACCACACTTTCGCTTCCTGTGCTTGGCGAGGTCGGAGAGCTGGGCCTTCTGCTCATGCTGGGGCTCGTGTGTCTCATGATCGTTGCGAAGGGCATTCTTGCTGTCGCCCTTTTGTGGGGGGCCACTCGGCGGTTCGCAAAATACGAACTTGACATTGGTTCGCGACTCTTCGCGAGCTACATCGACGCCCCGTGGGTCGAGCGACTCAAGCGAAACTCCGCAGACGTGGTCCGGCTGACTGACGGCAGCGTTGGCGTGACGGTGTCGGGCTTCCTGCTCCCCTTTTCCACACTTTTCGGAGAAGCTCTTAGCTTCCTCACTATTGTCGTAGTGCTCGCCGTAGTTCAGCCGCTGGTTGCTGCCATCGCACTGGGGTACCTCGGTCTCCTAGGAGCGATCCTGTACTTCTGGGTCGCGAAACGTGCGCGTGAGGCTGGCCGCGTCAACCTTAAGTACACGCTCCGAAGCTCTCGGCTCATTACCGAGATGATCGGCGCGCTCAAGGAAGTCACGCTTCGCGGGAAGTCACACGAAGTCGCAGACGTCGTCCGCTCCAATCGAGTGCATTCGACGCGCGCGCGTTCCAACATTCAGTTCCTCGGCCAGGTGCCTCGCTATGTACTCGAATCCGGGATCGTGGGCGGTTTCGTGCTCGTGGGGATTGCGGGATATGCCACAGGCGGAGTCACAGAAGCAATAACCGCGGTAGCGCTTTTCGGACTCGCTGGCTTCCGCATGGCGCCTTCGGTCGTCAGGTTCCAAGCGGTCGTGTCTCAAGTCACGGCGAACATGCCCCACGCAAGCGCCGTGCTCGCCGAAATTCGGAGCGCTGAAAGTTCGGTCAAATACCGCGTCGGGCGCGAAACCTTAACGCTTCCCGAGCCATCGAGTGCGCTGAGCTTTGAGAACGTGAGCTTTAGGTATGCCGCCGATCAGGGCGATGCGATAAGTGATGTGTCATTCACCATTCCGTTTGGTAGCACGGTTGCGTTGGTCGGTTCGTCGGGAGCCGGGAAATCAACCGTCGTCGACCTGATTTTGGGCCTCATCGAACCTACTGGCGGACGGCTGGCCATCGATCAGGTGGACCTGAACAAGCTGACGGAATCGTGGCGACAGCAAGTCAGCTACGTGCCGCAGGAGGTCGCCCTATTCGATTCCAGCATTGCGCAGAACGTTGCACTCACGTGGGGCGATGACTTCGACGAGGAACGCGTGCGATCCGCACTCGCACAAGCGCAACTCTTGGACATCGTGGATAAGCGCGAAGACGGCATTAATGGTGTTATCGGTGAACGGGGCCTTGCGCTCTCGGGCGGACAGCGGCAGCGCCTAGGAATTGCTCGCGCACTCTACGCGGATCCCCGCGTTTTGGTTCTCGACGAAGCGACAAGCGCCCTCGATACTGCGACAGAAGCCGCAGTGACCGACGCGATCAAAGCCCTCCACGGCGAGAAAACCGTCATCACCGTCGCGCACAGACTGTCCACGATCCAACATGCAGACCAGATCCTCTTCATGTCGAATGGCAAAGTTGTCGCCCAGGGAACCTTCTCCGAACTCGTGGCTAAAGTGCCCGAGTTCGCACGGCAAGCAGGCTTGGCTGGTCTCGCTTAGCAGTCTGCTCGCCGTTCTCCGAGGGAAAGACTAGAGGATCTCGACCTTCGGTCCGTTGAGTCGATTACGGGTGTCCAACACCGGAACATCTGCAGTGTTCAATAGCTCGAGCTCTAGAGTGTCGTGGTCAGTCAGCAAGACCGCGATGTCCATCCCGGCTATCGTCTCTGCGGTGAGAGATACCTTCGTTACGTTTGCAGGCCAGCGGTGGGCTTCGACGTGATCGTCGACGGCAAAGACTTCTGCGCCCTCGTCGTGGAGGAGCTCAAGAAGTCGCAGCGACGGGGACTCACGAATGTCGCCGGAGTTCTTCTTGTACGCCATTCCGACAAGCAAGATCTTGGAGCCTCGCAACGCGCGGCTAGACGCGTTGAGGAGGTGCATGACACGCTGCGTCACGTACTGCGGCATGTTGTCGTTAACGTCGTTAGCCAGCTCAACGAATCGGAAATTCTGACCAAGCTTCCTTCTGACCTGCCACGAGAGGTAGCTGGGGTCTACGGGCAAGCAATGTCCGCCGACGCCGGGGCCCGGCGTGAACTTCATAAAGCCGAAAGGCTTAGTGTTCGCTGCATCAATCGACTCCCACACGTTGACGCCGAGCTGATGAGCGAAAATCGCGAGTTCGTTGACCAATGCGATATTCACGTGGCGGAAGGTGTTCTCCAAAAGCTTCGCAAGTTCTGCCTCTTTAGGAGTGGGGACAGGAACAGTCGTGTCGACGAGCGAATCGTAGAACGCTTGAACCTTCTCAAGTGACTCGGGGTTGATTCCCGACACGATTTTGGGAGTGGTAACGAAGCCCCACTGCTGGTTACCCGGGTCAATACGTTCCGGGCTGTACCCTACGTAGAAATCGCTACCGGCAGTGAGGCCCGACCCGGACTCCAAGATCGGCACGAGAAGCTCTTCAGTGGTTCCTGGGTAGGTTGTCGACTCGAGAATGACTGTCGCTCCGGGCTTCATGCGCTCTGCCAACGCAACGCCGGAGCTCTCAATGAAGCTCAGGTCCGGCACGCTTTCACGCAGAGGAGTCGGCACCGCAATAACAGCGAAATCGAATCCGACGACGTCAGCGTAGTCCGTCGTCGGTGTGTAGCTGCCGGAAGCGATCGCGCGGGCGAGGTCAGCGTCAGAGACGTCTTCGACGAAAGATATACCGGATCGCAAACCTTCGACCCGACGTTCGTCAAGGTCGATTCCGATAACGCGATAGCCCTGCTCAACAGCCCGCATCGCGACTGGTAGACCGACATAGCCTTGACCGACTACTGCGACTGTTTTGACGATGTCTGGCATCCGCGCGCAACTCTCTTTTCAATCAGGTGACTCATCTGAATCCCTACAACACTACCTCCCCTTGTGCCGGTTTCGAGTTCACCCGGAGCCGCACTTATCGGGTCAAGATTCGCCAGGCTTCACTGACGATCCGCGAAGCGACCGCACGCAGAGAGATGTTGTTAGCAGCCCACTCCGAGCGGGCAGCACGATTCGTCTGTGGCTCCTCGACGTTGAGGACCGAGAGCATTACTGCTGCGATCGCATCTTTGTCATACGCGACAGCATGCCCAATCCCCTCTTGAGCCGCGAAGTCGGCCCCAGGGCCTGTTCCCGCGTAGATTACGGGCGCACCGCACGCTACTGAGGCGTACATTTTGGTGGCGAAAGCGCGAGCGTAGCCCTCTGGATGAACGCTCGCGAGCGTCGCGACAGCGCCCCGAATCCAAGCTGCGACTTCTTCGGGGCTCATCCGGGGTCGGAGCTCCACAGCCCCGACGGGCAAGGACTTGCTGCGCTCAGCAAGCGATGCGAAATCTGACCCTTGGCCGATAAAGACGAGCTTTGAATCCGGCCGGGTCTTGAGAACCTCTTCGAAGGCGTCAAAGAAGATCTGCGCACCATGGACTTCAGAGGCCGTACCCGCGTACAGCAGATAGGGAACGTCGAGGGTGATCTTCTCCCCCACCGGGCTGAACATCGTTGTGTCTACGCCATTGCCAACCGTGGTTACTGTCGCCCGAGGAAATTGTTCTCGGATGCGCGCTGTGAACTCGACCGAAACAGACACGACTGCGGCAGCGCCGCTCATCGCCCAACGTTCCACGTTGCGAAGAATCGCTGCAATATGACGCGGATAGCCCGCGCTCCCCACAGCATCTGACCAAATATCCGCCGCGTAGTACAGATATGGAATGCCTCGGATCCCACACACAATTCGGGTGAACCATCCTGTAGTTGGCGGCGGTTCAACGATGACAAGGTGTGGCTTCTCGATAAACAGCAAACGAAAGAACACGGGCAGGTCAAAGCTCAAGTACTGCAGGTAGCCACGCACGTACCCTGCCCGGTCTCTTAGCACCCACATACGTCGCACTCGCGCGCCCCGTGCTGGCGTGTCAGCATCATCGAACCCTGCGGGAGGGTTCGTGGTCAGCACATCTACGGCAGCGCCATTGGCCACCAATTCAGCAACCAGCGCGCGTAAACGGTACGAGGCCGCGGCGGGTTCAGGAACGTAAATCCGGCTGACGACCGCGACGCGTTTGCCGGCAAGAGAGTCCATTGTCTGAGGACTCACGCGGGTACGTGAGTAACGCCGGAAGCAGCAAGCAGGGCTGCGCTTGCTTCTGCATCTCTAGGTGCACCGGAATCCGCACCCGCACCCGCACCCGCGTCTGTAGCTGCAGTTGCGCCGGTGGCATTCTTATTTGCCACCAACGGTGCGATATAGATTTCCCTTGCCAGAATGACAACCATGCCCGCAAATGCTAATGATCCCACCACCCACACCACCATGGGCGCTGGAGCTCCTGGCCAGAACCACTCGGCGCCAGCGTCAAGGTTCCATCCGGGAACATCGTTGCCCGTGACGTAGCGCCGCATGTTCATGTGAAGCGCGACGAGGTTGGCGGCACTTAGCGCAACGACGACTGCGACGGTCTGCACCCGTCCGAGCGCGACGCTCTTTCGGCCAGCTTGCACCACAAGCAGACCACCCATCAACACGATGAGCGGCAGGATGTAGCGAGGCTGCACCTGTTCCCCCACTTTGTCCCCGCCCTGAGTGAGCACGTAAGTCGGAAGAATCCAGAGCACGAAGCCGACGCTCGCAACCACGAATGCTTTACGCCAGTTCAGCACCCCGAGGCCGGCAAAGCCCACCGCCACGAAGGCAGCAATCCCGAAAAACACCACCGAAGCGGGAATCGGAGTATCTAGCCAGCCGAGATCCCACCCGCCGAAAGCGCCGATCCATAAAGAAGGCACGTTGAGAAGGTTGTACGCTAGCAATCCGAAACCCGCCAAGCTGTCTGCCGCCGTTGCCGCTTGTGCCGCCGCTGGCCCAGCTTCTGCTCCGGCAAAACCGTTGATTCCGGCTGAAGTCTGCCTGGCAGACAAGAAAAACACTCCAGCAACAACGCCCATTGCAACGGGAAGTAGCGAGAGCAGCCAAAAACGACGAGTGTTCTCAAATACAAGGATGATTGCAACGCCGAGCGCACCAACCACGTACAAAGCAGAATCACCGCGGGAACCTGCCGCCATAAGAACCGAGATGACCACGAGTACCGCAGAAGCGGCACGAGCCACGCGGCTCTCTGCCTCGTAATAACTGAGCAGTGCCAACCACGCTGATCCGACGCCGGCGACAGCCCAACCGCTTGGGTTATTCGATGCGAGCAGAAAGACGCCAAGCGGCATCGTTGTCACGAGCCAGCCCCACACCAGCACAGGCCGACGCCTGACGGGGAGCAGCATATAAAGCGCCGCGGTCAAGGCAACGAACAAGAAAACATTGAAAAGACGCATCGCCATAACCGAGAACATGGTGTCATCGCCCACGAATACGCTCATGACGGAATAGTAAAGCGGCGGATATTCACCCTCAAAGTTTCCGCGGTCCGTCTCCACTAACGAGGTTGAGCCGAAGTCGATCCGGTCCTGACAGGCGGCGCTTTCCTCACTAAAAAAGGCGTAGCACGGCGAGCTCAGGAGCGCTTGTGGCACGAGTCGGGCTGACTCAGTCGCCCCCGGCTGGCAGTACGCCGGGTTATCCGTTGAACACCAAATGCTCACCAGATGGTAATCGTCATCGGGAGCTGCGCCCATCGGCGATGCAAAAGCCCACGCCGAAAGCGCGAGGAGAGCCAACACGGGTGCTAAGGCAATAAGCCGGAACCGCCGCAGCGGATTGGTACGCGCGGACGCGACAATAGGTTCGAAGCGTCCGGGTGCCATCCGTACAGGCTATCTCAGAGTGCGCGAGCAGTGGTGGTATCAGGCGAGAGGTCTCGCTCCCCCACCTCTGCGGTGACGCGATGCGCCGGGAGGAGAATCGCCAGCGCTGCTGCAAAGCACAGCGATCCCACGATCCACACGACATTGGGGGTGATGATGAGGTTCCACCACCATTCCCTGCCTGCATCGAGGTCAGGGCTGAGCGCATCAATACCGGTCACGTAGCGGCGGGTGTTGAGGTACAACGAAACGAATTGCGCTCCAGAAAGAGCGACAACGACCATCCACGTCTGCGCTCGTGACAGGCGCAGGAGCTGGGTGCCCGAGGTGAAGAAGAGCGCGCCGACAAAGACAATGACAAGGGGGAGCAAATAGCGCGGCTGGTAGTCGTCGCCCACATCTTTACCCGCAAGAACGAGCAAAGTGACCGGGATCATCGCGAGGGCTGTAGCGCCAATCACGAGCACGAAGCTCTTTCGCACTGAATTAGCGCGCGCCGCGACGAAACCGACACCGATGACGGCAGAGAGCGAACTGACCCACACCACGGCGGGCATTGAGGTATCTAGCCATCCGAGCCCCCACGACTGCCCATAAATGCCAGTCCAGATCGAGGGGACTTCCGTGAGATTTAGAGCGACGCGGCGAACGATAACGCCAAAACTGAGCTGATCTTGCACACCGCTGGTCACCGCTTCGGACGATCGAGATGCCCGGAACAACAGCGCACAAATGATGAAACCCGCGACGGGAAGGAACGAGGACCACAAGAATCGTCGCGTTTTGTTCATCGCGAGAAGTACTGCTGCAAAGACCGCGAGGCAGAAAAGAACAGTGGCATCGCTGCGTGAGCCGGACGCCATCACCGCACCAAGCAGGAACAGCGCACCAAGCACGATCCGCTTGACCCCCCACGACTCGTAGAAACCGAGCAGCGCTAACCACCCATAGCCCACACCCATGAGCGCCCATGAACTCGGGTTGTTAGAGGAAAGTACAAAGAGTCCAAGAGGCACGGTGGTGAGCGCCCACTGCCAGACAAGAATCTGCCGACGGTTGGTAGGCAACGCTAAATAAAGGATGACCCCAATACCGACGAACAGCGCGATGTTGACGACTCGCATCACGAATACAGAGGCGTGCACATCGGGCCCGACAAACAAGCTCATGGCGCCGTAGTAGACAACTGGGTAGCCACCGGCAAAATTTCCGCGGACAGTTTCGGTGGTCGGCCCCTCCGTGAAGTCGATGCTGTTCTGGCAGCCAGCACTCTTTTCGGGGTCATACGCGAAGCACGCGGGCCTCGCGACAGCGGGCGGGACTAGTCGCGCGCCAGCGTCATCAGTCTCCGCGCAATACTGCGAATCTCCTGTTGCGCACCAAATGCTCGTCAGATGAAAATCGTCGTCGGGGCTTGCGCCGACCGGCGATGACAACGCCCATGCCGCGAGTGCGGCGAACACCAATAGCGGCGCAATGATCATCCCGAGACGACGTTCTGGGCGCGAGAACACGGAACGCAGACCAGTCAACATGGCACAAAGCTAACGCGTGAAAACCCGGAGTCTGCTGTGAACGGCAATTAGCGTCGCAATCGTGCGACAGCTTTGTCTACCGTCGCTTTCACGCCGGTATGGCGCAAGTGATGCCACGCCATCCGGAGGTCGTGCCGCAGGCCGTAGGGCTTGCGAACCTTGCCCCCGAGTGCAACCCCACGACGACGCGTTTCGGCGTGGTCTGCGGCGTGCTGCGGGTTCGCCACAAAATTCACCAAAGGCTCAAGGGTGCGCTTCCAGTAGAAGTCTTCACGAACGCGCGCGACGTTGCGCTTGCACTCGGCGATGAAGGCGTCGTCGTACAGCACCCGGTCGAGGGCTGCGGCGAGAGCATCCACGTCCCGGGCGGGAACGGTAAGGCCAAGGCCCTCGGTCTCGATGAGGTCAGCAAAGCTGTCGCCCTCGGTAACCACCATAGGCAGGCCAGCCCAGAGATAGTCCAGGATGCGGGTGCGGAACGAGAACGTGGTCTCAATATGCGACATGTGGGTACTGACGCCGGCATCCGCTTCGGTCAGATAATTTTGGCGGTCTGCATAGTCGACCCACTCCTCGTTAAAGAACACCGAGGTGTCGAGTGCGCCGAGTTCGCTCGCCAGATCGTGCGATTCGCGCACGATGCCCATCTGGTCGACTCCCGGATGCCGGGTGCCGAGAAAGTAGAGCTTGGCCGTCTGGCGAGTTTCAGCCAGCTTCGCAACAGCGCGGATCAGAGTCTTGGGGTCGAACCAGCTGTAGACCCCACCGCCCCAGATCATCAGCTTGTCGCCGGCATCAATGCCAGGCAGAACACCCTTGAGGGTGTCTCGCTCGTGGGCGGGAGGGGTGCCTTCGAGCCCGAACGGCACGACGCTGAGGAGGCCCTCGAGGTGCGGGTCGTTTTCGTACGTGGTGGGACTGAGGCGCCCGAGGGCGGCCATCTGGCCGAAGTAGAAGAGGCGCTGGCGTTCGGAGGCGCACATGAAGAAGTCACCGAGCGCGAGCTGCTCGTTGAGCACCTCGGTGGCGGTCGTGACGCGCAGCTCCCAGGTCGCGCGCGCGAGTTCGCGGCCCTGCTCGAGCATCTCGAGGTGCATCGGGTCGTAAATGTCGACGACGGTGATCTTGTCTGTCGTGCGCAGCACTTCGAACTGGCGCATGGCATGGCCTTGGAAGACCACAACGTCGCACCACTGTTCGAGTTTCGCAAAGGCGTCGTTCTCCCCCGGCGTGACGAGCGTGAGCTCGAAGGGAGCATCCACCGGCTGAAGCTTCGTCGTGGTCATGAGCGTGACCTGGTTGCCGGCGTCGGCGAGCGCGAGCGCCATATTCCACGAGCGAATTGCGGGGCCGGCCATCCGGGGACCAATCGGGTCGCCCGTGATGATCAGAACACGAGTCACTTCGCCGCCGCCAACAGTCCTTCGAGGTAGACGCCGTAGCCGCTCTTAACGAGGGGCGCAGCGAGGGCGGCGAGCTGGTCATCCGAAATCCAGCCAGCGCGCCACGCGATCTCTTCGATGCAGCCGATCTTGTAACCCTGACGGTCTTCAATCACGCGCACGAACTCGGTGGCCTGAACCATCGACTCGAACGTTCCCGTATCGAGCCACGCGGTACCACGGTCGAGAACGTTGACCTGCAGCTGACCGCGGTTGAGGTAGTGCTCGTTGATGGTCGAGATTTCGAGTTCTCCACGCGCGCTCGGCGTGATCGACTTGGCGATCTCAATAACCGAATTGTCGTAGAAATACAGGCCAGGAACCGCGTAGTTGCTCTTGGGCTCAAGCGGCTTCTCTTCAATCGACTTGGCGATGAAGTTCTCGTCGAACTCGACAACGCCATAGGCCCGCGGGTTGCGCACGTGGTACGCGAAGATCAGCGAACCGTCGATGTCGTTGTGCTGGCGAAGGTTCGAACCGAGCCCCATGCCGTGGAAGATGTTGTCGCCAAGAACGAGGGCAACTTTTTCGTCGCCGATGAACTCTTCACCAATGATGAATGCCTGCGCGAGCCCATCGGGCGACGGCTGCACGGCGTAGGACAATTCGATGCCGAGCTCGCTGCCATCACCCAAGAGGCGCTGGAACTGGGCTTGGTCATCCGGAGTCGTAATGATCAAGATTTCGCGGATGCCCGCACTCATCAAGGTCGACAAGGGGTAGTAAACCATCGGCTTGTCGTAAATGGGCATGAGCTGCTTGGAGATGCCCTTGGTAATGGGCCAGAGGCGCGTTCCGCTGCCACCGGCCAGAATGATTCCGCGCATTAGTTGCGTTCCTTTCGGTTCGCCTCGTAGTACTCCTTGACGGCAGCGTACGACGGCAGCGAGCCATCGGCGAGGCGTTCGGCAAGGGTGGGCGCAATTTTGTCTTTGGGTGAGAGAACGAGGTCACCGAGCTCGGGAGGGAAGACCAAGCCGATCTCCGGATCGAGCACGTTGATGTCGTGTTCGGCTCCTGGCTTGTACACGTCGCTCACGAGGTAGGTGAGAGTGGCATCGTCAGTGAGCGCAATAAACGCATGGCCAAGACCCTCAGCGACATAAACGGCACGACGGTCGACGGTGTCAAGAATGACCGAGTCCCACTGACCAAAGGTGGGCGATCCTTCACGGATGTCGACGACGAAATCGATGCCGCGGCCGTGCGTGACCGTGACGTACTTGCCTTGCCCGGGAGGTACATCCGCATAGTGGATGCCCCGCACAACGCCGCGCTGAGAGACTGAAGTATTGGCCTGTCGAAGGTCGAGCGGGTGCCCCACTACCTCTTCAAGCTTGTCGAAGCGGTACCACTCCAAGAAAACGCCGCGGTCGTCAGCGAATTGCTTAGGGGTGATTTCGTAGGAATCAGGCACCGAGAGTTCACGTATTTGCACACCAAGAATCCTACCCGGCGAGGCTTGGCGAGCGGTTCAGGATGCTCAGAGCGTTAGTCGACGGGTTGAAGAATGTCACGCACGGCGTCGAGCGGGCCACGCGAATAGCGGCCGTACTGACCAGCAGCGAAGGCGCGGGCCACTAAAGGAATGCGGCGCAGGCGGCCCTCGGGCAGCGAATTGCGCATCCGCTCGTGCTCGAGCTTGGCTATCGCCTGATTGACTTTGTCGTCGCTCACCCGCGTTCCAAGCCGTTGTAAGCGATCGACGAGAACAGTCATGTTGGTCTCGAGGCGGGCATTGCGGTCGCGACGGGGCTCCATCATGCGCCCGAACTTTCCCGACAGGGTCAGCTTGGTCGCGCCAATTTGGTTAGCGCCGTGTTGCCGGTAGTCGATAGTGGGCTGCTCAATGAAGTCTGTCGAGGCGACGGCTGCCGCAATAATGCCGAGCCATTCGTCGTGAACCCACGACGGCGGGAAGGGTGCTGCAAATTCCACGAGGCTTCGACGAAAAACGGTGCAGGCGCCCGTCACGAGATTTCGCCGCAGCAAGACCGAAAATGCGTCACCAGAATGGATGCTCGCCACTTCGCCACCGCTCACTCCGAGCGCTCCCGACAGTGTGTGCCCGAGCGGGGCTCGCCCCCCATCGACGAGACGTGCATCACTGTGGATCAGAGACACGGCCGGATGCGCCGCAAACTCAGCGGCAAAGAGCGCAAGCCGACCAGTGTGCCAAGCATCATCCTGATCGCTCAACGCAATGAGATCCCCGGTGCACGCCCGAATCGCCTGCTCAAAGTTCTTAGTCACTCCCAGCGGCGGAGTGTTCTCGAAGACCACGAGCTGCACAGCGGGATAGCGGGCTGCAGTGTGTCGAACACGAGCAATTGTGTCGTCGCTTGAGGCGTCATCCGACACAACAAGTTGCTTCGGCGCTGGCTGTTGTTCCAGGATGCTGACGAGTTGTTCTTCGATATAAGCGGCGCCGTTGTGGGTGCACAGGGCCACCGAGATGCTGGGGGTTGGCTCAGGCGCGCTCATTGCTCCAGCTTAAGGTGCGCCGCCTGCAGTAGCGCGCAGCGCCAAGCCAACTATCATTGGTGAGTTATGCCTGCCGATCTCACCCCAGGGGTGCTCCCCCGCGTCGCAGTACTGCTGGCGACCCACAATGGTCGTCGCTGGCTTCCCGAGCAGCTCGATAGTGTGCTCGCACAACAGGGTGTCGAGGTCGAAGTATTCGCCCGCGATGACGCCTCAACGGATGGCACCGCCGAGTGGCTCGCTGAACGCGCCGCGTCCGATCCGCGCCTGACCGTCATCCCGAGTGACGGCGCGTCGGGCAGTGCCGCCGCGAACTTCTACCGCCTCGTACAGCTGGCCCCCGCCGACCGCGAGTTCTACGCATTCTGCGATCAAGATGACATTTGGGTTCCTACGAAGCTTGCGACCCACGTGCGCCTGAGCCAAGAGTTGGGTGCCGATGGAGTCTCGTCGAACGTCACGTCGTTTACGGCCGAGGGCGAACGTAGCCTTGTTAAGAAGGACTTTCCGCAGCGCCGTTTCGACTACCTCCTCGAAAGCCCCGGCCCCGGCTCCACATTTCTGATGTCGAACCGCCTCATTACCGTGACGCGTGAGCTGCTCGATGCTGCCGACATTGCTGGCGCGGGCCCGCTGCCGCAGTATCACGACTGGTTGCTCTACGTTGTGGCCCGAGCCAAGGGCTGGATCTGGCACATCGATGCGGTGCCAACAGTGGAGTATCGCCAGCACGACGCCAACGTCATGGGCGCCAACGTCGGTGCGCGTTCCGCATTCTCTCGTCTAGCACTCGTGCGCGAGCAGTGGCACCGCGGTCAAGCGCGGCTTTTGGCGAGCATCGCCCTCCGCGTAGCTGACGACGCTCATCGCCCAGAACTCGAACGGATGAGTGAGCTGGTCGAAAAAACAAACCTGCGAGCCCGCTATGCTCTGGCACGCCGCGCGTCCCAACTCAGGCGACGCCCAAGAGATCAGTGGATAATTGCGCTGTTGATCAGCTCGGGTGTCTGGTGAACAAACAATCTGTCGCAAAGAGAGAAAGCAACAATATGAAGATTCTCGTCGTCGGCGGTAGTGGCTTTATCGGCACTCGCCTACTCGAAACCCTGCACGAACAGGGCCACAAATTCACCAACTTCGATCGCCACGTTTCCGCACTCTTCCCTGAACAGTCCGTGACGGGAGACGTGCGTTCGGCGGATGAGCTCACGGCAGCCAGTGTCGGTCACGACGCAATCATCAACCTCGCCGCCGAACACCGTGACGATGTCTCCCCGCTGAGCCTCTACACCGAGGTGAACGTCGGAGGCGCGCACGCCCTCGTCGCTGCCGCGGAAGCTAATGGCATCCAGCGCATCGTTTTCACGAGCACCGTTGCGCTATATGGCCTCGATAAGAATGATGCAGCCGAAGATTCTGTGCCGGAACCGTTCAACGAATACGGCCGTTCCAAGTTGGCCGCCGAAGGTGTGTTCAGCACTTGGGCGAACGCGGATGCCGCACGCTCCTTGGCGATCGTGCGCCCCTCCGTTGTTTTCGGCGAAGGCAACCGTGGCAACGTGTACAACCTCGCTAAGCAGGTTTCGTCTGGCCGTTTCATCATGGTCGGCAAGGGCGACAACAAGAAGTCGATGTCGTATGTCGGCAACATCGTTGGGTACATCGCGAGCCGCCTTGAGGCGCCGACCGGCATCGAGATCCGCAACTTTGCTGACAAGCCCGACCTCTCGACCAAGGAACTCATCTCGATCCTGCGCGACGAAATGGACGTTCACGCCGCGAGCGGTCTGCGCTTGCCACTGCCCTTGGGGATAGCTGCAGGCTATGTCTTCGATGCTGCGGCTAAGATCACCCGACGCACATTTCCGATCAGTGCGGTGCGTATTCGTAAGTTTGCGGCCGACACCACGGTGAACACCGATCGGTTGCGCAGCTCTGGCTATACGGCGACGTACTCCTTGCAAGATGCGCTCAAGCGCACGCTCGCGTCGGAGTTTCCCCACAGGGGCGCTTCGGCATCCACCACTGGCTCCACGCCCTCAAACGACAGGAACCCTTCATGAAGCTTCTCGTGACCGGCGGCGCCGGATTCATTGGCTCGAACTTTGTTCGCCGCACCCTTCAGGATGAGTACCCCGGGCTCGCTGGCGCCGATGTTGTGGTGCTCGATGCCCTCACCTATTCCGGCAACCTAGAAAATCTTGCTCCTGTCGCCGATTCCCCTCGCTTCAGCTTCGTCGAGGGCGACATCCGTGATGCCGACCTTCTTGACACTCTTCTCGGCGACATCGACGCGATCGTTCACTTCGCTGCCGAGTCTCACGTTGACCGCTCGGTGCGCGATGCGAGCGCATTCGTCGAGACCAACGTTCTCGGCACCCAACGCCTGCTCGACGCTGCACTCCGCGCGAAGACGCCTCGATTCGTTCATGTGTCGACGGATGAGGTCTACGGCTCGATTGCCGAAGGTTCCTGGGATGAACTCCAGCCGCTCGAGCCCAACTCCCCGTATTCCGCGTCGAAAGCGGGCAGCGATTTGTTGGCGCGCAGCTACTACCGCACGCACGGTCTCAACGTGTCGATCACACGGTGCTCGAACAACTACGGCCCGTATCACTTCCCTGAAAAGTTGATCCCGCTGTTCGTCACAAACTTGATCGACGGCAAGCACGTGCCTCTCTACGGTGAGGGCAACAACATCCGTGACTGGCTGCACGTCGACGACCACTGCCGCGGCATCGCGCTCGTCGTCACTGGCGGCCGCGCAGGTGAAATTTACAACATTGGCGGCGGCACTGAGCTCACCAATAAGGAGCTCACTCAGATGATGCTCGACCACACCGGCACTGACTGGTCGTCGGTTGATCGCGTTGAGGACCGCCTCGGCCACGATCTGCGCTACAGCGTCGATATTTCCAAGATCCAGTCAGAGCTCGGCTACGCACCCCAAGTGCCGTTCGAACAGGGCCTCGCTGACGTTGTGCAGTGGTACCGGGATAACCGCCAGTGGTGGGAACCCCTCAAGGAAAAGGCTGCGTTGTGACCCGAGTTGCTGTTGTCGGTGCGGGCGGAATGCTCGGCACCGACCTCATGCTCGCTCTCGCGCAGCACGATGCAACCGGATTCACGCGAGCCGAACTCGACATCACCGATGCTGCCGCAGCCCTCGATGTACTGGGCGGTTTCGATGTCATCATCAACGCGTCCGCATACACCCGGGTGGATGACGCTGAAACTGACGAAGAGAACGCTCACCTCGTCAACGCTGTCGGCCCCCACAATCTTGCCCTCGCCGCGGCAACGCACGGAGCACGCCTCGTGCAGCTCTCCACGGATTACGTGTTCGACGGCACGGCTACTGAGCCCTACGCCGAAGACGCGGTTAGGCATCCGGTATCGGCGTACGGTCGCACGAAGGCGGCCGGCGAGTTGCTCGCACTCGAGCACAACCCTGGTCGCACGGCAATCGTGCGCACGGCATGGCTGTATGGCAAGAACGGCTCCAGCTTTCCGCGCACCATGCTGAAGCTGGCCGCTGACCGCGACACTCTTGAGGTAGTCAACGATCAGCACGGCCAACCCACGTGGACGGGCGATCTCGCCGCTCAACTTGTTACTCTCGTCGACGCTGGCACGCCCGCTGGCATCTTCCACGGCACCAACTCGGGCCGCGCTAGCTGGTTCGATCTTGCTCAAGCCGTATTCGTCTGTGCTGGGCTCGATCCTGATAGGGTCAAGCCGACCGACAGTTCAGCTTTCACGCGGCCTGCTCCGCGACCGGGCTTCTCTGTTTTGAGTCACCATGCATGGCTCGATGCGGGGATCGAGCCGATGCGTGATTGGAAGCAGGCCCTTAAAGCCGCCTTTGAATCAGGAGCGTTGACTGCCGAATGACCACTCTCCGCGTCATCATCGATGAGATGCTCTCGCCGACCCCCGGCAGTGTTGCCCGGTACACCGAAGAGTTGACTCGAGAACTCATCAACGTCGCCCCCGCCAACTGCACGGTTGAAGCGTTCGTCTCAGCGTCGACCGAGACCGAGTATGACCTCATCGCTGACCGCCTCCCCAATCTGGCGAAACTGCACAAGAGTGCCCTCAGTCGCCGAGAGCTGCGCGCGTCGTGGCATCACGGTTTCACGAAGATTCCCGGCCACGGGATGCTGCATGCCCCCAGCCTGATGGCTCCGTTACGCCGCCACGACCGCCTTAACCGTGGCGAACAAATCGCCGTCACCGTGCATGACGTTGTCGCCTGGACGCGTCCCGAATCTCTCGGCAGCAGGCAAGCCGGGTGGGCCCGCGCAATGCTCAAGCGCGCAGAAAAGTATGCCGACGCGATCGTGGTGCCCAGCCACACCGTCGCGCAGCAACTCGAAGGAATTGCCAACTTTGGTGACCGCGTGCGCGTCATCAGCGGTGCAGCAAGCGCAAGCCTGCGCATTCCCGAGAACATCGACGAACGCGCCAACGAACTCGACCTCCCGCAGCGATTCTTGCTGGCGATCGGTGGCCTCGACCCGCACCGCGGAATCGACCACCTCATCCGGGGCCTCCGAGAAATCGATGAAGACGTTGTGCTGCTCCTGGTGGGCCCTGAGCCCGATGACGAAAGCATCGCCGAGTTTCTCGCCGCCGAAAAGATCAGCCCCGAACGTGTTCGTGGCATGGGAACCGTGAGCAACGACGATCTTTCGGTGATTTTCGACCACGCCGCGGCCTTCGTTTACCCCAATCTCGATGTCGGCTTCGGCATGCCCGTGCTTGAAGCACTCTCGTTCGGCATCCCTGTCGTACATTCCGATGCGCCCGCTCTGCTCGAACTCGCCGCCGATGCGGGAGTGGTTATCGAGCGCGAACCAGCCGAGGGATACCCCGAAGCTCTCGCCGAGGGAATCAACCGAGTGCTCAACGATGCCCCCTTCGCTGAGCGCTTGTTCTACGCCGGCCAGGACCGCGCGCGGGCCTTCAGCTGGCGCATGTCAGCCGAGAAGGTCTGGCAGCTCCACGCTGACCTCTAAGGGCCGCACAACACGACGCCGCTGAGTAGCGCTCGCTACTCGGTGCCTTCCTCAGGCACGCTCGAGGTGGTGACACCGGCAACGAGTTCGCGCACGTACTCGAAGTCGGGGTATTCGGGGTCGATGTCGTTGGCAGGAACCAACTCGAGCGAACCGATCGGCAGCGAGCGCGTCTTAGAGGCCAGGTTCACAAAGTAGCCCAGACTTCCCTGCGGGATATCGGTCGTGACGACCTGCGAACTCGCCGACGCGATGGCCTGGAACTTGGTGAGCACATTCGACGGCGTGAACTGCTCGACGACTGCCTGCTGCAACTGACGCTGGCGTTCCATCCGGTCGTAATCGGTGGTGTCGTGGCGCGAGCGGGCGTACCAGAGGGCGTGATAGCCGTCCATGACTTGCACGCCAGCGGGGATCCATTCGGCAACGATCGTGAATTCCGCATCCGCATGAATCGGCACGGCCTCTTCGACATTGATCGTGACTCCGCCAAGTGAATCGATGAGGTCTGAGAAGCCCTGCATATCGATGAGGGCGTAGTACTGGATGCTGAGACCGGTGATGCCTTCGACAGCGTCTCGCATTGCTTCGATTCCGGGCGTGCTGCCGTTCGCTACGGCATCCGGATATAACTCAGGGGTGTTGAGTTCAACCTCGGTGTAGACCGAATTCAACAGACACACGTCGACGTCGCAGCCGTAGACTCCGTAGCCGTCTGGATACTTAGCCGCCAGCGGCGACCCCTCAACGAACGGGGTGCGTTCCATGTTGCGGGGCAAACCGATCAGTACCGCTTCGCCGGTTTCGGCGTCGATGCTCGCGAGGGTGATGCTGTCAGGTCGAAGCCCGTCGCGGTCTGCTCCGGCGTCTCCGCCGAGCAAGAGAATGTTGTAGCGCCCATCGATGGGTTCTTTGGTCGGCGCTGCGACGAAGACATCACTCAAGAAAGTGCTCGCCGTGGTCGCAACATAGGCGCCGTAGCCTGCGGTCCCGGCGATGGCGACGAGCACGAGCGCGCTGAAGGCGGCAACGATCGCGCGACCACTCGGCGTCGCGCGACCAAGTCCAGAAATACTCCACGCGTTGAGAGTCAGCACGATCCACAACACGGCATAAAAGACGAGGACCAGAGCAATCGCCCAGAGACCGATCGTGCTGCTGCCGATCGTGAAAAGCGTGCCCGGTGACGCTACCGAGAGCACAAGCCCCACCACTACCAGCAACACAAAGATCAAGCTGGCGACGACACCAAAGCGCCCAAGTTTGCGGTTTCCGGCCAACAATTGGGCCGAACCGGGAATGAGAATGTTGAGCCCGAGCAACCACCACGCGCGCTTCGTCATCGTGGCCGCTGAGCGATCGGCGGGCTGACGAAGGGAACTTGTTGCGCTCACAGGCTCGCGTTCAATGCAGCGTTTTTCTCAGCCACCATGGCTTCAAGCCCGGCAGCGTAGTCCGCAAGCTTCGTCGTGAGTTCGGCATCGCCTGAACCAAGAATGCGAGCGGCGAGGATGCCCGCATTGCGCGCTCCACCGATGGACACCGTGGCCACCGGAATACCGGCAGGCATTTGCACAATCGACAACAGCGAATCCATGCCATCGAGACGCGACAGCGGAACAGGAACACCAATCACCGGCAACGTCGTGACCGAAGCGAGCATGCCCGGAAGATGAGCTGCCCCACCAGCACCGGCAATAATCACCCGGATGCCGCGACTAGCAGCCTCTTTGCCGAACGCAATCATCTTCTCAGCACTGCGGTGCGCCGAAACGACACTGACCTCGTGCTCGATCCCGAAGTCTTTGAGCGCCGCCGAAGCGTCGACCATGACCTTCCAGTCGGAGTCTGATCCCATTACGACAGCTACTTGCGGTTGAGTCACGGAACCCATGCTAGGTCTCAATCCTTCAGAAATGCTGCTGCGGCACGCGCTCGGTACATGACGTCGTCGAGGTCGTCGCCGCTCACATTTACGTGCCCCACCTTGCGGCCGGGGCGCGGCGCTTTGCCGTATTCGTGGAACTTTGCTGTCGGTTGGTTGGCGAGAGCGAGCGGGTAACGCTCGGCGATAGTGCCCGAAGTGGGGCCGCCGAGAACGTTGATCATGACCGTCCACGGTGAGCGCGCGGCTGTCGCGCCGAGAGGAAGATCGAGCACGGCACGCACGTGCTGTTCGAATTGGCTCGTGATCGCGCCATCCATCGTCCAGTGTCCACTGTTATGCGGGCGCATTGCGAGTTCGTTGATGAGCAATTCACCGTCGGTCGTTTCGAAGAGCTCCACGGCAAGCACACCCGTGACGCCAAGTTTCTCAGCGACCGCGCGAGCAATGGCGGCGGCGGCTTCGGAGAGGGACGCTTGTGCTCGGGGAGCCGGTGCAATCACTTCGGCACAGACGCCATCGAGTTGGATCGACTCCACGAGAGGCCAGAGCGCTACTTCTCCGCTGGGGCTTCGAGCAGCCAGTTGGGCAAGCTCGCGAGTGAACGAGACAAGTTCTTCGGCCAGCAGCGGGTTGCCCGCCTCGAACCAGTCAGCCACCTCGGAGGCTGCGGCCACGATGCGGACGCCCTTGCCGTCGTATCCGCCACGCGGTGTCTTCACGATGACGCGACCACCGTTATCCGCAATAAAAGTGTCGAGCTCGGCAGCGTTCGAGACACTGGCCCAGACCGGAACCGGCAACCCCAAGCGCGTCAGCTCCTGGCGCATCAGAATCTTGTCTTGAGCGACAGCGAGCGGAGCGGGCCCCGGGTGCACGGCAACGCCAGCCTCCACGAGAGCAGCAAGCACATCCTGAGGCACGTGCTCGTGGTCGAAGGTGATCACATCAACGTCGCGGGCAAACTCAAGAACCGTGGCGGCATCCGTGTAATCGCCGACCGCTGTGGCGGCGAGGGAGGCCGACATTCCTTCGGTCTCTGCCAGTACGCGCAGCTCGAAACCGAGCTCGATGGCACGCGGGATCATCATTCTGGCCAACTGGCCTCCGCCAATGACGCCGACGATAGGTCGCATTCGTGACTCCTGCACTATCTAAGATGATGCCCAGTTTCGGGCTTAGGTTGGCGCGTTAGACTTCCAACCGCCCTGCCCCATTCTTGTCTACTGGAGAGATCACATGCGAAAGCTGCTCGGCCAGTTTCTACGTTTCGGCGTAGTGGGCCTCGGTGGGCTTGTGATCGATGTCGCAGTATTCAATCTGTTGCGGCTCACAATTCTCTCACCTGATGTGCTGCACGAAGGCCCTGTGGTCGCCAAAGTGATTTCCACCACTCTCGCCATCGGCGCGAACTGGATCGGTAACCGTCGCTGGACATTCGCCACGACCGGCCGCACTGGCGCCACGCGCGAGGGTGCTGAGTTCGCGGTAGTGAGCGTCGCCGGAATGGGAATCGGCCTGCTGTGCCTGTGGGTGTCGCACTACGTGCTCGGCTTCACATCGTTGCTCGCCGACAACATCGCGACCAACGTCGTCGGTCTCGCTCTCGGTGCGGTATTCCGTTTTGCGCTCTACCGCTGGTGGGTATTCAGCCCCAGCCGCGGTGTTCTTGCTGCCGAGCACGCCGCCGCGCAGTCAGCACGCGCCGCAACCCATGCCGCTCACATCGCAGTGGATGCCGCGGCAGATGCCGCGCTAGGGACGACCGAGCGCGCGGTAGGTCCAGCCGGCCGCTCGCCACTGCACCGGGTCCAGGCAGTTTCGCCCATCGAGGATCGCGCGCACCGAAACGATTGAGTCAAGCGTGCTCGGATCAATGGCACGGTACTCGGGCCATTCGGTGAGTACGAGAACGACATCGGCATCCTTCGCCGCTTCTTCCACGGTCTCGACGTAGTCAAGACCGGGACGTACTCGACGCGAGGTTTCGATTGCTTGAGGGTCAGTGGCCCGCACGTGAGCACCCAGCTCCGCGAGCTTGGCTGCAACATCGAGCGCGGGCGAATCACGCACGTCATCGGAATCCGGTTTGAAGGCGAGCCCCAAGACGGCGACTCGTGCGCCCTTGATGGTTCCGCCGAGCACTTCGCGGCACAGATCGACCATGCGTTCGCGGCGGCGAAGATTGATCGCGTCGACCTCGCCCAAAAAGCTGAGGGCCTCGCCAGCACCGAGCTCTGACGCGCGCGCCATGAAAGCACGGATGTCCTTAGGCAGGCAGCCACCGCCGAAACCGAGGCCGGCGTTCAAGAAACGACGGCCGATGCGCTGGTCGTGCCCGATGGCGTCAGCGAGCTGAGTGACATCGGCGCCCACGACTTCGGCCACTTCAGCCATCGCGTTGATGAACGAAATCTTGGTGGCGAGGAATGCATTGGCGGCCACTTTGACGAGTTCCGCTGTTGCAAAGTCGGTCACGATTCGGGGAGTGTCGCGTTCCAGAATGGAGGAATATGCCTCATCAAGAACATTCGCCGTCGCTTCGTCGCCGTCACGAACGCCGTAAACGAGTCGATCGGGTGCAATCGTGTCTTGGACGGCGAAGCCTTCACGCAAGAACTCTGGATTCCAGGCGAGGCGTGCGCCGGTGGCTTCAACCAGATCGGCCAGTCGCTGGGCGGTGCCCACGGGAACAGTCGATTTGCCCACAACAACGTGACCCGGACCGATGAACGGCAACAATGCTTCAAAAGCTGCATCGACGAAACGTAGATCGGCCGCGTTGGAGTCAGCCTTCTGCGGCGTTCCCACCGCAATAAAATGCACGAGCGCATCACCAGCGCGAGACATCTCCGTTGAGAACTCGAGCGAGCCAGCAGCAACGGTCTCGCTCAGCAACTCCGGCAATCCGGGTTCATAGAAAGGAGCTAGTCCTTGCGACAGAGACGCGACTTTTGCCGCATCAATGTCGATACCGACAACCTCATGACCAAGCTTTGCCATCGATGCCGCGTGAACGGCGCCCAAATACCCACAACCGATTACAGAAATCTTCACGCCGGGCAGCCTATCTGATGAGAGTTGACGCCGAGTAACTTGCTCACGAGAATGCCGCGCTAACGTCGCCGCAAAGGCTGCGTTTTAGCGGGTTCCCCACACGGCGGTCTCGTCAGACGGCTGCGATTCTTCCCGTTGCCGACGCAGCGAAACCACGTTTTGGTTGTTCTCCATAAGGTCGTGCAGGGCTGCTTGCGTGAGCGCGACAGAGGGAATGTCGCGCAGCACGACGGGGTGATCGTGACCGGCGTTGATGAGCAGATCACCGCTGCCGAACATCCGCTGAATCCAGGACTGACGCACGGTGACGTCGTAGCCACGACTGTGCAAGAGCTCTTGCCGGATGCGCACAAAGACTCCGCTCGAGAGCACCACGCGCCGCGTCGTGATCGTGTAGTTGCGGGCAAGCCAGCCGAAGAAGGGCAAGAACCACGCCACGACAATGAGGAGCAGCCCAGCGGTGAGGAGCGCGAGATTCTGCCAATCCTCTGGGAAACTGCCGAAGAAATAGCCGAGAGTACCCGCCGTCGCCACAAAAATGATGCCGGGGAACGTCAGTGCACGCGCGTGAGAGCGAACGCGGGCAACAATAGCCTCGCGCTGAACGCTCATCTCATTCGGCATAGATCATTCATACCGCAGGTGAGTGACGTCACCTGCCGCGACGTGCTGCAGCAGCCCGTTCGCATCATCCTTAACCACGAGTCGGCCCTGATCGTCGACGGTTTCGGCGGTCCCAAAGATTCGGGCGCCGCCGGGCAACTCGACACGCACTCGACGACCGATAGTTCCGCACTCGGCCCGCACGGCATCCGCGACACCGCTTCGTACCGGATCGAGTCCAGCAGCGATAAATTGTTCGACAAGTTGGGCGAGTTCGGCCAAATAGCGACTCAGCGCCTCATCGAGGCTAGGCTCGGCGCCTTCCAACACAAGAGAACTGGAGACGGATGTCGGCAGCTCGTCGCGCTCGATGGTGAGATTCAATCCCGCTCCCACGATCACTCCGGTGCCGCCCGCCACGAGTTCCGAGAGCAACCCCGACACTTTCAGACCCTCGATCTGCACGTCATTGGGCCATTTGAGGGTCACCTCGCGGTCGGTGACGAAGCTGCGCACGGCGCGGGCCATCGCCAGCCCGCCGATGAGGGGCATCCAGGACAGTGCTTCAATGGGCGCATTCTCGGGCGCCACCAGCACTGAAACGGCGAATGTTTTCCCCGGAGGGGCCACCCATTCTCGCCCCAAGCGTCCGCGACCGGCCGTCTGATTGGCGGTCACGAGAGCCGAAAGGTGTTCAGTCTCGCCCCGGGTGGCGCGCGCCAAGAGTTCTTGGTTGGTCGAGCCGATTTCATCAACATGCTCAAGCAGCGGCAGAACGGCGGTACTCAATGGCAAGTGCATCGCTTCAGCGTAGAGCGCCGAGGCGCCTGCGGATGCCGTCTCTAGTGTTTCCTCAATGAAACCGGCCTGAAACTTGTGGGTTCCGCCAACCACACAAGCGGTGGATGGGTGGGTAAAGTGACACAGTGACCGAAGACAACTCGACTCCAGACATGTTCACGACCGCCGGCCGGATCGCCGATCTTAAGAACCGCTATCACGAGGCCGTGACCGCCAGCGGTGATGCGGCCATCGAAAAGCAGCACGCTAAGGGCAAGATGACCGCCCGCGAGCGCATCGAGCAGTTGCTCGATCACGGCTCGTTCGTGGAACTCGACGAGTTCGTTCGCCACCGCACCCACGCGTTCGGCATGGAAAAGAAGCGTCCATACGGTGACGCTGTCGTCACGGGTGTCGGCACCATTCACGGCCGCCAAGTTGCCGTGTATGCCCAAGACTTCACGATCTTCGGTGGTTCGCTCGGTGAGGTTGCCGGCGAAAAGATCATCAAGGTCATGGATCACGCCATGAAGACCGGCGTTCCGATCATCGGCATGCTCGACTCCGGTGGAGCTCGCATCCAGGAGGGTGTTGTTGCTCTCGGCAAGTACGGCGAGATTTTCCGCCGCAACACTCAGGCTTCGGGTGTCATCCCCCAGATCTCGATCATCATGGGCCCGGCCGCCGGTGGCGCCGTGTATTCCCCCGCGCTCACCGACTTTGTGATCATGGTCGACAAGACCAGCCAAATGTTTGTGACCGGCCCCGACGTCATCAAGACCGTTACGGGTGAAGACGTCGGCATGGAAGAGCTCGGCGGCGCGCTCACCCACAACAAGGTGTCGGGCGTTGCCCACTACCTGGCGAGCGATGAAGAGGATGCCCTCGACTACGCCCGCACCCTCGTCGGCTTCCTGCCCGACAACAACATGTCGGATGCTCCCATCTACGAGAGTGAAGTTGAGCTCGAGATCACAGATGAGGACCGCAAACTCAACTCGATCATTCCCGACAGCCCCAACCAGCCCTATGACGTGAAGACGATCATTGAGCACATTGTCGATAACGGGGACTTCCTGGAAACCCAGCCGCTGTTCGCCCCCAACATCGTGGTCGGTTTCGGTCGCGTTGAAGGTCGCTCGGTGGGCATCGTTGCGAACCAGCCGCAGGCGATGGCCGGAACCCTCAATATCGAGGCTGGCGAGAAGGCTTCGCGCTTCGTGCGTTTCTGCGACGCGTTCAGCATCCCGATCCTCACGCTCGTCGACGTTCCCGGCTACCTGCCGGGCACCGACCAGGAGTGGACCGGCGTTATTCGCCGTGGCGCCAAGCTCCTCTACGCCTACGCCGAAGCAACAGTGCCTCTCGTCACCGTCATCACTCGCAAGGCGTACGGCGGGGCCTACATCGTCATGGGCTCCAAGCAATTGGGCGCCGACCTCAACTACGCATGGCCGACCGCTGAGATCGCCGTCATGGGCGGCCAGGGCGCCGTCAACATCCTGTACCGCGGTGAGATCAAGGCTGCGGAGGCTGCTGGTGAGGATGTCGCAGCCGTGCGCACTCGCTTGGCCAACGAATACACCTACAACGTTGCTAGCCCGTTCCTCGCGGCCGAGCGCGGAGAGCTCGATGGAGTCATCGAACCCGCTGCCACTCGCGTGCAGGTCGTCAAGGCACTACGCGCACTGCGCACCAAACGCGCGAGCATGCCGCCCAAGAAGCACGGAAACATTCCGCTGTGACCGGCAAGCACACGCAGGACGAGCCGGCCGACATCCGCATCGTCTCGCGCAACGTCACGCCAGAGGAGGCAGCAGCGGTTACGGCGGTCGTTCGTGCCGCCCTGCTCGAATCCGCGGAGCTTGCAGGAGCCGATGAGACGGCCCCGATCACGGCATGGGCCCGCAGCCAACGGCCGATTCGGCAACCGCTCACTCCCGGTCCTGGGGCATGGAAGGCGAGCGCTCGCCGCTAGCGACGGCGCTTTTGCACCGCCTTTTGACGAAAACATGTGGTTTCGTAGTCGTACCCCGTTCGCGGGGTGCGGATTTCGTCGAAAACTGTAAATTAGGGCCACTTTGTCACCTGAATTGACGAATTGTCCCCCGAGAGTCCCCCTAAAAACCGACTTTGTTAGTTGTTTGCATGATGCAGAATATTAACTGCTAGGTGGATCTCCATAGGAGTTACACCGCCAAAGATTGGCCGACTAGGGTAAGCGGGCCAATTCTTTGGGGGCGGATCAGGACGGTATTCGGGTTATCGCCCTGATCCGGGTTCTAGCGAAGGACCGGAGAAGTGCTTCTTATAGCCACTCCGGTCCTTCCGCCTTTAACCAGTCGGCCCACCGCCAGCACACGCACCACGCACAGCCTTCAGCGGGGCTCTCCGGCGTTAGAACCGCGTTTGAGCACACGATAACGCGCTCAGCCCGCCACCCGCAGAGGGCGCGACCAGTGCCGCTAGACGCTGATGCTGTCGACGCGCGGGATCTCGAGCCAGATGTCGACGACATCCTCTTCGAGTGAATCCAGACCGAGAGCGCTTGATTCGCCATCGCCGGCGCTGTGCAACCCCACCACCGTAATCGCGACATCCGATCCCTCAGGGACGGTGCGCGCAATCACCTTGTCTGCGCTCGTCGACTGGATCGCTTGCGCAAGGCGGTTGAGCACCCGATCGAGGTCCTCATCTGACAGGTCGTCAATCCCGCCCTCATCGAGCAGGGTCACCGTGGCTCCACGGCGACGAGCGATCATGACTTGGTCACGAACGGCATCGTTCAGGAGTTTGCGACCGCGAATCTCATCGCGGATGGCTCCCTCAAGGTTGAGGCACTCGCGGCGTTCGGCTTCCGACAAATCACCGTCGGTTTCCCGAATTCGTTCGAGCATGTCGAGCGCCATCATTCCGGTCTGCTCGAGCCGGAATTGCCGTTCGTGCACGTGGGCATCTTGCGCCGCTTGCCAGTCGGTCGCTTCCTGCTCAGCGAGAACGAACCGCTGCGCATCCTTGGATGCCTTCGCCAGTCCACTCGAGAGCACGTGCGAGACAGCAACCCAGGACGCGCTTCCAATGATGCCCAAGCTGAAGAGACCAGCTGGCCCAACGGGGCCAAGGCTAAACGTGTGAGCCACGAGGAACCCGATGCCTAACCAGGCAAAGGTGTGGCGCCCACGGGTCGACGTGATCGTCAACAGGGTTCCGCTCGCGGCGACGTACCACGTTGCGTAACCGGTGCCACCCTCGCGAGTGAAGTCGAGCTCGTTGGCGACGAGCAGCGAGATCGCGACGACGGTGGCGAAGTTGAAGGTCGCCATCCAGATCGGCATCCGCACGGGGCCCCACGGCAACAGGCTGACGATCGTAGCCACACCGTAAAGAACCATGGCAACGTAGATCGGACCGGGTGTGTCAGGGATATCGATCGTGTAGTTCGCCAAAACGATGTGGTACGCCGAGAAGAGCGCCGCCATGCCGACGATCAGGTAGCGAGGAACTCCGATGTTCACAGCTCATCCCCCTGGGCGTCGTTCTCGATCGTGCGCACGCTTTCAGTGTTCACTTCGTCACTGCGATTGCCGTGCGGCCACTGGATGCAGATTTGTGTTCCCGCGCCGGGAACCGAGGCAATAGCCGTTCGACCACCGGCATTCGCCACTCGTTCCACAATCGATACCCGCACCCCGAGACGTTCTTGCGGCACGTAGTCCAGATCGAATCCCGCCCCGGTATCGGTGACAAGAACTTCGATGCCGTTACCTTCAAGACCGCGCACCTCGACACTGCGCTGAATGTCAGAGCCGCCCGCGTGCTGGATGCTGTTCATCATTGCCTGCACGGCAGCAGAGTGGACCGCTTCTGCCGCGACCACAGGGAGCGAGCGAGCGCCAACGCTGCGAACGGCGCACGTGAAATTAGAGGCGAGCAACTCCGCCGAGGTGACGACCCGTTGTGCAAGATCAGTGGCCTGCACGGTTGAGATGTCGTCGGGCGACGTTGCCGCGGCTTCACGCAAATGGCCAATTGCATTGCCGGCCATGACTGCCGCGAGCCGCTCAGCTTCGGGCGTGTAGGCGCGAGCCGCAGAGATGAGCGTCGTGAGCACACTGTCGTGAACGATTGAGTCCACCTGCACGCGTTCCACTTCAGTAGCGTGCTGGCGCACAGCATTGCCGTACCGCGATAGCGCCGTCGCTTGCGCACTATCGACGTTGGATGCTGCCTGCCGAAGCATCGTGACGATGATCATGATCGCGCTGCCGAGAATGAGGGCGTAGAACGTTTCGAGCACTGCAAGTTGCCACGGCGCCCCACCGCCCACTGGGAGAATGCGCACGATGAGGTACACCAACGGCGCAGCAAAGAGGTAGATCGTAGCAAGCACTCGGCTGAACGAAATTGCTGCCATAGCCGTCGCTACCGTGATGAGGTAGTTGAGCCAATGGATTCCGCTGAAGACTTCCACGCCAGGGATCACCGTGAACGGCCAACTCAGCAGAGCAAGAAAGTAGATCACGGCGAACGTACCGTGCGCCGCACGCACTGCTTTGTTGGCAAACGAGGCAATGACAACCACGATGAGCATTCCGAACAACGCCGGAACAAAAATCAGCAACCACCACGGCTGGGCTTCGCTCGCTTGGGCCAGTAGCCACGGCAGCGTTTGGGCGCCAAAGACCAGGCCAATAACGGCCACGGAACGCGAAATAACCCGCTCAACCTGTTTGCGGCTGATCGGGTTTCGCGGCTGCTTTGCCGTCGGCGCGGGTCGCGCCACCGCCAGGCTAGTGGCCATCGCCGCCTTCAGAATCGAGTCCCGGCAGGATGCCGTCTTCGACTGCGCGGCGCAATAGGTCTACCTTGGTGGGCGCTGGGCGTCCGACCTCGACGTACTTGACACGAATGCGGTCAAGGTATTCGCGCGCGGTTGAGTAACCGATGCCGAGCTGCTGGGCTGCGAGCTTGAGCGGCAGTCCCGAGGCGTAGAGGTGCAGGATTTCACGCTCGCGGCGACCGAGTTGTGCTTTGGAGAAGTCGCGGTCGGCGTCAATAGCGGTGGCCCATTCAAGATTGTTGAGCACCTCTCCGCGGGCGACGGTTGCAGCGGCAGCGAGCACGGTCTTGGTAGCCGACGACTTAGGGATCACTCCGGCGGCACCGGCAGCAAGAGCTTCTCGCACGCTGGCGACTCGGTCGGCGATGCTGTGCACGAGCACGGCGGAGCCAGTGGCCTGAACATTCTTGACGTTGTCGGTGACGGTCGAGCCATCACCGAGCGACAGGTCGAGCACAACGACGTCAACTTCACGACCGTTGAGGCCTTCTACAAGTTCTTTCACGGTTGCTGCGGCGAGAACGAAGTCGTATCCCTCGTCGATAAAGGCAGCCTTGAGGCCCAATCGCACTGATTCGTGGTCATCGACAACGGCGACGGTGATATTGCGCTGGGCACTCTCACTGGGCGTTTCTGTCCCGGATGGTTCTGTCTGGGCCATGTGGCGTCCTCCTGAGTTTCTGTCCCCCATAGTAGTGCGAGAGAGCGCGAACATGCGGCTTTGTCAGCCCAACACACTGAGCTAGTTACGTGTGAACGTTCCCACAGCCTCGACATGGTGAGTGTGCGGGAAGAGATCGAACGCTCGAACTCCCGAGAGTCCGTAGCCGCGCTCGGAGAAGAAGGCAACATCCCGCGCGAAGGCGACAGGGTCACACGCAACGTACACAATTTGCGCAGGGCGCGCCTTGGCAACGAGGTCGACAACTTCCCGACCAGCACCCGACCGCGGCGGGTCGAGAATGATCGTGGAGCGTTCCAGACGGTCACGCTCAACAGCCGTAGCTTCTTTGAGGTGCTGACGCAGCCACCGGTCAACGCGGCCAGTTTCGGCATGGGCGCCCAACCAGTCCGAGAGATTATTGGCGGCGTGATCGGTAGCCGACGACTCGGCTTCGACGGTAGTGATCTTGGTCGTTGGACCGAACTTGTCGCCCACCGCGGCGGCGAACAGCCCGACTCCCCCATACAAATCGAGGTTGGATGCCGCAGGGTCAAACAGAGCGGGATCGATCGCGTCTTGCACGGCAGACGTCAGCATCGCGGCAGCGCCGTGGTGCACTTGCCAGAATCCGGAATCGAGCAGCGTGAATTCGCGCTCCCCCACAGTTTCGGTGATGACCTGCGGCTTCTGCTTACCCATGATCAGGCGAACTCCGCCCGAGCTGGGATTCAGGATGTCTACGCGCTCGAAGCCATCAAAGTTTTCACCGAGCGGTGCACCGGCAGAGAGCTCTGGAGTGGCGAGCGGCAGGTCGGCGACAGAGATAACGCGGTGCGAACGGGCCGCGAACGGGCCAACATTTCCGTGTTCGTCAACGTGCAGGCTGACGCGGGTGCGCCATCCGAGTCCCTTGCGTTCATCGTCACCGGGAACGGCTTCGACGACGGGCGCGAGGGTGACTTTGGCCATGCGCTCGAGAGACTCGCTGAGGATCTGAGCTTTGAGCTCGCGCTGATGGCTGAGCTCGATGTGACCGAATTCGGCTCCGCCCGCACGGTTGTCGGGGTCGCGGTCAACACTCGCCGCCGACCACACATGCTCTTGACGGTGTTCACTCGGCGTTACAACTTTTACTGTCTCCGCGCGCCAGAACGACTTCTTTGTGTCGTCGGTAATGCGCGCGAGCACCCGTTCTCCCGGGATCGCGTCGGAGACGAACACGACACGGCCGTCGTGCCGCGCCACACTGACACCCCCGTGCGCAATGTTGGTAACGTCTACTTCGATCATTTCGCCAAGCAATTCACCCATCCCTTGAGCATAGGAGCCTTTGTGCGCCTTTATCTTGCGTCCACCTCTCCTGCGCGACTCGCAACCCTGCGCGCGGCGGGCGTCGACCCCGTGCTTTTGGCCTCTGGCGTTGACGAAGACGCAGTCGCTGCTGCGGCCCCTGGCCCTCTCGACGGCCCCGCGCTTGTTGACTTGTTGGCTCGCGCCAAGGCCGAAGCGGTTGTGGGCGCGCTGGTGAATGGTGCCCCGATTGATGGCTTTATTCTGGGCGGCGATTCTGCTTTCGAATTGGATGGCGAATTATTCGGAAAACCACATGAGCCAGAGATCGCGCGACAGCGGTGGCTTGCTCAGCGCGGCCGCACCGGGGTATTGCATTCCGGGCACTGGCTCATCGATCACCGCGGAGGCCAGGTTCGTGGCGCCACCGGTGCTGTCTCCAGCGCAAGCGTGAGCTTCGCCGCCAATATTTCGGATGCCGAAATCGATGCCTACGTCGCTACCGGAGAGCCGCTGAAAGTTGCCGGCTCGTTCACCATCGACAGTCTCGGCGCCGCTTTCATCGAGAGCATCGAGGGTGATCCGCACGCTGTCGTGGGGCTCTCGGTGTCGTTGGTGCGCCAGCTCATGCGTGAGTTTGACGCCGAGTGGACGGATCTCTGGAACATCGATCGGCCCGCTCTGTAGGCATTCACAGTGCTTGTCCCATATTTTTGTGCGCTTCACCCCAAGGCTTCGGCCGTCATCCCCATAAGCTAGGTCACTATGGCTCGTATTACGAAGGTTCTCATCGCCAACCGCGGAGAGATCGCCGTTCGCGTTATCCGCGCGGCTAAAGACAGTGGCATCGGTTCAGTGGCGGTCTACGCCGATCAGGACCGGGATGCTCGGCACGTCAAGCTCGCCGACGAGGCGTATGCCCTCGAGGGCTCCACGAGCGCTGAGACGTATCTCGTGATCGACAAGATTTTGTCGATCGCTCGCCGCTCTGGGGCGGACGCCATTCACCCCGGCTATGGCTTCTTGGCCGAGAACGCCGAGTTTGCTCGCGCCGTCATCGACGCTGGCATCATTTGGATCGGCCCCTCACCCGATGCCATCGAGAAGCTGGGCGACAAGGTTTCCGCCCGCCACATTGCGGAGAAAGTCGGCGCACCGCTCGCTCCCGGAACGCTGAACCCGGTCTCGGGTGCTGCTGAGGTTCTCGACTTTGTTGACCTTCACGGTCTTCCCGTTGCCATCAAGGCAGCATTCGGCGGCGGCGGTCGTGGCCTCAAGGTTGCCCGCACTCGCGAAGAGATCCCCGAGCTGTTCGATTCCGCTACCCGCGAGGCTGTCGCCGCGTTCGGTCGCGGCGAGTGCTTCGTCGAGAAGTACCTCGACCAGCCGCGCCACGTTGAAACTCAGTGTCTTGCGGATGCTCACGGCAACGTCGTCGTGATCTCTACTCGCGACTGCTCGCTGCAGCGCCGCCACCAGAAGCTTGTGGAAGAAGCGCCGGCCCCGTTCCTGAGCGATGAGCAGAACAAAGCCCTCTACGAATCGTCCAAAGCGATCCTGCGCGAGGTGGGCTACCTCGGCGCCGGCACATGTGAGTTCTTGGTCGCCAAGGACGGCACAATCTCGTTCCTCGAAGTGAATACGCGCCTCCAGGTCGAACACCCCGTCTCCGAAGAAGTGACGGGCATCGACCTCGTGCGGGAGCAGTTCCGCATCGCTGAAGGCGGAGTTCTCGACTACGACGATCCCATCCCGCGCGGTCACTCTTTCGAGTTCCGCATCAATGGTGAGGATGCCGGACTCAACTTCATGCCCTCCCCCGGCCCCGTGCACGTTCTGCGCATGCCTGGCGGCCCTGGCATCCGCGTCGACAGCGGTGTCACGACCGGCGACGAGATCAGTGGAGCCTTCGATTCCCTGCTCGCCAAGCTCATCGTTACCGGCTCTAGCCGCGAGGATGCTCTCGAGCGTTCACGCCGCGCCCTCGACGAGTTCGAGGTTGCTGGTCTACCGACGGTGCTTCCGTTCCACCGCAAGATCGTTCGCGATCCTGCGTTCACGAGCGAACCGTTCACCATCTACACACGCTGGATCGAGACCGAGTTCGACAACGACATTGAGCCGTGGACCGGATCACTCGCTGACGAGACGCCTGCTGTAGCTCGCCACAACGTGGTCGTTGAGGTCAACGGCAAGCGTGTCGAAGTGAACCTCCCCTCGAAACTGGTACCGAGCACCTCGACCGGCGCAACGCTCTCAGCCGCTCCGAAGCGTCGTGCAGCATCCAGCGTCAACACCATCACGGGCGACTCGGTCAAGGCCCCGATGCAGGCAACGATCGTGAAGGTCGCGGTTGCCGAGGGCGACAAGGTCGTCAAGGGCGACCTCATCCTCGTGCTTGAAGCCATGAAGATGGAGCAGCCACTCGTCGCTCACAAAGATGGCGTTATCGCGACAATGAACGCCAGTGTCGGCCTCACGGTGTCCTCGGGTCATTTGCTCCTGAACATCGCCGACTAGGAATTCTGCACGCCGATCCACATTTCACCCCATTTTTCACGCCGCAGTGCTGTGTCCCGTTGAAATCGGGTGCTACCCACCGCGAGAATGGTGATGAGGGGTGCTTTGTGCGTGCCCAGAATCGGATGACAGTGCCAACCCAGAGTCGAGATGCCTCCGCGCGTCGCACCGACGGCAGCGGCATCCCGCTTATCCCACACGGATTCATTGAGCGCACTCGTCTGAGTTCTCTGCTCGATTCGGCGCGCGATAGCGCTCTTATCGTGGTGCGTGGTTCCGGCGGCTCGGGAAAATCCGGTCTCGTGGCATCCTGGTTACGCGACCAATCTCCTTCGGCGGCAGCGCCCCAGCGAGATCTGTGGGTCTCGCTCGACGATGGAGCTCGCTCACGCTCGAGTTTTTGGCGCAGGATCGTCCGTGCTTTCCAAGCAATCGGTTCTGTGACTGACGAGAGCCCCCTCTCCAATTTCATTCTGGGCTACGCGGAGCTCGATGACGTTCCGGGGTTGGTATTGGCCCAGCTCGAGCACGACCGCATTGCCACTCGTCTGGTACTCGACGACTTTCACCTCGTCGACGACGACAATGCGCTCGACATCGTTTGGCTGCTCAAACAGAGCCACTGGCTCACGGTTGTCGTTACGACTCGACGCCGCGGTCACTTTGAAGCCCTCGACGTCGCGGCGCGCATCCACTCGACTGTCATCACCGAGGACGCTCTCGCTTTCACGCCGGAAGAAACCCGCGACCTCTTCGCGAATGCAACACGATTCTCGGCGGAGCACGCCCTCATTGCTCACGCGGCGACCCGAGGCCACCCCCTCGCGACGCGCATCGCTGTCACCCTTCTGATGCAGCGCCCCGAGTCAGTGGACGCACCCGTCGCTGACCCCGCTGCACTCACGCGCCAGTTGGCCGCCCACATCGCCCAGAGCCTTCTGCCGGCGTTTGCGCATGCACACCAACTGCATTTTGCGGCAGTTGCGTCGCTCCCCCCTGAGTTGTCGATCGCGTTAGCCAGCACGCTGAGCGGCCGGAGCATTGTCGACGCTGAATCGACTCTTGAAGAATTTGCGAATGAGGGTCTTGGCGAGTTCCGCGAAGTTGGTTCCACATTTGTGTTCCGGTTTCATCCGCTGATCTCAGAGGCGCTCCAGATTCACGCAGCACACAGCCTCAGCGCCGAAGAATTGCGCATTGCCCGCCTCACGAGCGCCACGCAGTTGAGCCAGAGCGGCAACGGCCTTGAGGCCATAAAACTGTTCATCAGTGCAGGAGCGTACGAACAGTTGTGGCCGACTGTCGCCCACCATTTCTCCGAACTTATCGTCTACCAACAGGATGAACTTCATACGCTTCTGAGCGAGTTGCCGACCGACATCGTGGCGTTGCACGGCACCGCGGCCATTTCATTAGCCGTTGTCATGAGCGAGCGAGAACGCACTCCCTCCGCCCGTCTGCGCCAGCTCGTCGCGCACGGAATTGACAGTGTCGATTCGGAGTGGCCGCGTTCCCTGCCGCACGAAAGACTGCTGCTTTCGTTGGCACGCTTTGCTGGGCTCAGAGCCGCGCGTCGCTACGAGGACGCCGCCGCCGAGGGGGATCGATTTGTCGCCCAAGTCGAACTTCTCAGCGCTGCAACCCGTAGCGCGACGATGCACGCCATCAGCGCAGGAATCATCCAGATCGTGATCACGAATATTCTGCTCGGACGCTGGGAACGGGCAATCAGCATTGCCCACCTTCTCGCTGCCGATCACCATGAAGGACGCACGCAACACCGCTCTAGTTTGCTGGCCTATGTTTATGCGTTCACCGGGAACATGCGTGACGCTTCTGCCCAATTGGATGCCGTGACCCACGTCAACCGTCCTGGTTGGCGAACGAGCGTGCCGTCGACCGGCTGGCACATTGCATCGGCCTTGCGGGATCTCGAAGACGGTCAGCCGGAACGCGGACTTAGCGCTATCGCCCTCGTCGGCGCACGCCTCGACCACCTTGAACACTGGCCAACCATCGTGTGGACTCGGGCCCGACTGCAGCTTGCCGCTGGCCGCCCCCAGGTCGCGTTCGATGAGCTCACTGCTGCGGTAAAGCAGAATGAGTTCCGCCCAATCAGCGACTATGCGCGCTCACTCCTGCAATCGATGAAAGCCGACCTTCAGCTAGCGCTCGGCCACCGCACGACTGCTGAACAGGAACTTGACCGCGCAACTGGCTCGGACACGTGCGCGGCGATGCTCGCTCGGGAGCGACTCGCGCTTTCCTCTGGCTCAACCCTTTCGCCGTCCAGCACCCAGCATCCTGAGTTCCTTCACGCACACGGAACACCACGAGAATTTGCCGAAGCGCTGCTGTTGGACGCCGCACGCGACGCTCTCCGCGGCCATGAGACGGATGCCGAGAAGTCGCTCCGACGAGCGGCCGACGTCATGTCGCGCCATGGTCTCACGAGCCCTAGCGTGATGGTCCCCCACACGGAATTGCGAGAGCTTGCCTCGCGTCGTGCACCAGAACTCGTCACACTCTTTGATGCCGTGGCCCAGCCGTTCGCTCGGATCGCGCTCATCAACCCGTTGAGCCCTCGAGAGCGTGAGGTGCTCGCCACTCTTGCACAGGTGTCACGCCTGGAAGATGTGGCACAGATTCTCTTCATTTCCGTGAACACGGTGAAATCTCAGCTGCGCAACGCTTACCGCAAGCTCGATGTCAGCTCTGGCCCAGATGCCGTGCGGGTGGCAACCGAGAACGGCTTTATCTAGCGACCGCAGCTCTTTCGTGTTTCGCGAACTGGCCGATGGCTCTGGCTAAGCGAGTGGTGGACCCTAGGAGATTTGAACTCCTGACCTCCTCGATGCGAACGAGGCGCGCTACCAACTGCGCCAAGGGCCCGTACTACAGCATCAACGATATCACTCAGGAACGAGCGTTCGACACCTGAGATCGGCTGCCGGGGCACTCGGCCAGCCCTAGGGCATCAACCCGAGCTTGCGTGCGGTGGAGACGGCAGTGAAGCGTGACGACGCATCGAGCTTCTTCATGGCGCTCCCCAGGTATCCCTTAACCGTTTGTTCCGTGAGCGAGAGGAGTGCAGCAGTGCGCGCGTTGCTGTAGCCAAGCGCGACACATGAAAGCACATCCGTCTCTCGCGGCGATAGCTGCACGGTCGGGCGAGCCTGCGCAGCGTCAGCTCCACTGCACAGCGCTTCAGACATTCCGCGCCCGATGTCGCGAAGCTTTTGCCGCACCTCCCGATCCGAAACCGTGGCCGCAAGTTGGCGAAGCTGAGCGAACTGTTCCCGAAGGTGTTCCTCCGCGACCGGTGACAATCCGCCACCCTGATTCGAGCGCAGCGCCAGCATTCGACGCGTGACTTCGTCGCGAATGGCAAGCTCATTACCCAGAGCGGTAGCAATGGCCACTGCAGGTCGTGCCGCCGCAGTATCGGGCTCCACGAGGAAGTGCGAGCCGGCGTAGATGAGGCCCCGAAGCGTTCCCCCGGCAATGATCGGGATCGCCAAGAGTGACACGACGCCTTCGCCCAAGACAGCACCGTCATAGTCATGGGTAATGTCGGGCGAGTGCTCGTAGTCGCGAGTAAAACGTGGGCTGCGTTGAGCCATAGCTAGCCCACCAAGGCCGCGCTCTTTTCGCACTTTTAGACCATCGAGCTTGCCCGTTCGAGCACCGCTAAAAGCGTTGACGGTGAGCTCAATTCCCGAGGTGAGGCCGCCAAACGACAGGCTGAAACCAGTGCTCGCGGCGATCTCCCGAGTGGCCTGTTGGATCAAATCGAAGTCACTTGGTTCAGACATCTGCGTCATTGCGGATTCCCAACTTTCGGGGGTATTACGTGCTGTACGCCCCTCCGTAATCTGAGGCTAGCACGGGATTCTCCCGCCTCAACTGAGAATCCACATCAAGCATTTCAAAGGAGAAATCGATGTCAGATGCCCCTTCGCTCGAGCGAGTCTCGGCGCAGAGCACGATTGTGCGCTCGCGCCAGCAGAGCGGTTCTTTCGCTGAAATTCAGGAACACGCCACTCACGACCCGCACGGGTTTTGGCTCCAGCAAGCCTCCCGGGTTGAGTGGATAACCCCGCCAACGCTTTCCATTCCAACGCACGCCCACGAACCCGGAACCGACCAGGGCTGCTGGTTCGCCGACGGCACGCTCAATATGAGCGTCAATGCCCTCGACCGCCACGTTGCCGCCGGTCGAGGAGGCAACCCTGCTCTCATCACCGACTCCGCCATGACGGGCGAGCAACAAGTCCTCACCTACGCGGAACTGCTCGAACGCGTTCGCTCGTTCGCCGGCGCACTGCAGGAGCTCGGAGTCGGCGTTGGCGATCGTGTCTTGATCTACTTGCCAATGATCTCTGAGGCTGTTGTGGCGATGCTCGCGTGTGCACGCATCGGTGCCATCCACTCCGTCGTGTTTGGAGGGTTCGCCGCCAACGAATTGGCCGTTCGAATCAACGACGCCACGCCATCCGTGATCGTGACCGCGACGGGAGGCCTCGAGCCATCCCGCACCGTGGAGTACCTGCCGATCGTGCACCAAGCCATTGCGCTGAGCACCGGAAGCGTGCGCTACGTCGTGGTCAAAGAACGCCCGCACATCAACGGCGACATCGCCGAATACGCAACCGGCTCCACCGGCACCACCAGCGGAGGCTCTCTCGACGTGGCCTGGCTGGACTGGGATGAGCTTGAGGCCGCCGCTGTGCCGGCTGACGCCGTCGAAATGCGCGCTCAAGACCCGCTCTACATCCTCTACACCTCGGGCACCACCGGGAGCCCCAAAGGAGTCGTTCGCGATACCGGCGGTTACGCCGTGGCACTGCAGTGGGCAATGAGTCATATCTACGATGTCGGCAACGACAGCACGATCTTTACCGCTTCGGATGTCGGCTGGGTCGTTGGCCACTCCTTCATCGTCTACGGCCCATTACTGGCCGGCGCGGCCACCGTCTTGTACGAGGGCAAACCTATTGGCACCCCCGACGCAGGAACCTTCTGGCGCATCATCCAGGACTACAAAGTTGACGTGCTCTACACGGCCCCGACGGCGCTCCGCGCTATCCGCCGTGAAGACCCCGCGCTCGATGAGCTGGGAAAATATGACATCTCCAGCCTGCAAGCGGTGTATCTCGCGGGTGAGCGCCTCGATACTGAGACCTGGCACTGGGCCAACGACGGCATCCGTGTTCCCATCATCGACCACTGGTGGCAGACCGAGACGGGATGGCCAATCTGCGCAAATCCGCGCGGAGTTCAGCAGCTACCGGCTAAGGCGGGATCGACTGGCGTGCCGATGCCGGGCTTCCAACCCCGCATCCTCGACGGTGACGGCAACGATGTGACGACGCCGGGCACCGAGGGAAACATTGCTATCCAGTTGCCCCTACCTCCTGGCGCCCTCATGGGGCTTTGGGGCAGTCCGGAGCGGTTCGCGAGCTCCTACCTCGACGAGTTTCCCGGGTATTACGCCACGGGCGACGCGGGTTACTTTGATGACGACGGCTACCTCTTTGTCATGGGTCGCACCGACGACGTCATCAACGTGGCCGGACATCGCCTCTCGACAGGGTCGCTGGAGGAAGTGCTTTCGCAGCATCCGGATGTCGCTGAGTGCGCGGTTCTCGGATTGCACGACGAGCTGAAAGGCCAGCGGGCTGCTGGGTTCATCACGATGAAGCACGGCCGCAATCGCCTAGAGCATGACCTCGCCATCGAACTCGTGGCGCTGGTGCGCGAGGTCATCGGCCCGGTCGCCGCCTTCCGGGACGTGATGGTTGTCGAGCGGCTGCCCAAGACGCGCTCGGGCAAGATTCTTCGCAAAACTATTCGCCAGATCTTCGACGGCGACGAGGTGCGCATTCCTCCGACGATTGAAGACGTCACCGTGCTTGATGCGCTGTACACCGCTGCCGGACGCACTCGCTCCCCCTAGTTCCCGCTTCACCCATTCCCCTCTCAATTGTTTGTGGCAAGGAGGCCCCAAATGTCTGATGAAAGTTCCCCCACGAAAGATGTGCTCTCCCCGCCCGGCGAGACCGGCAACGCGCCGAGTGTGAAGCCGGGGCTCGATTATCAAGAGGAGGAGAAGGACCCCATGTTCATCGAACTCAAACGGCGACACCGCTCGTTTGTGTTCCCGCTCACGGTCTTCTTCCTCGTCTGGTATTTCACCTACGTGATCTTGGCCGCATACGCGCATGACTTCATGGCAACGCCCGTCTTCGGCGTCATCAACGTTGGATTGCTGCTCGGCTTCGGCCAGTTCATCACCACGTTCGCCATCACCATGACGTACGTATCGTTCGCTAATCGGCGGTTGGATCCGCTCGCCGCCCAGATCAGAGAAGATCTCGCAGCAAAGGAGTCTGCAGCATGATCGCCACCACCCTAGGAATGCTCGCCGCCGCGGCCGTTGATGCTGAGTCCCAGAGCAATCCGGTTCTCAACATCTCGATCTTCATCGGGTTCGTCGGAATTACGCTGTTCATCGTTATTCGCGCCAGCCGCAACAACGCGTCGGCGGCAGATTATTACGCGGGCGGTCGTTCGTTCACCGGACCGCAAAACGGGTTCGCCATTACCGGGGACTACCTCTCGGCGGCATCCTTTCTCGGCATTGTTGGCGCCATTGCGATCAATGGCTATGACGGTTTCTTGTACTCCATCGGCTTCTTGGTGGCGTGGCTGGTCGCCCTGCTCCTCGTAGCTGAACTCATGCGCAACACCGGCAAGTTCACGATGGCGGATGTACTTTCCTTCCGCCTGAAGCAGCGTCCGGTGAGAATGGCAGCAGCACTAACGACGCTCGCCGTCTGCTTCTTCTACTTGCTCGCTCAAATGGCCGGAGCTGGCGGTCTCGTCTCGCTGCTCCTCGGCATTGACGACAAGGTCGGTCAGTCCATCGTGGTCGCCATCGTCGGTGGACTCATGATCCTGTACGTGCTGATTGGCGGCATGAAGGGCACCACGTGGGTGCAGATCGTGAAAGCGTTCCTCCTCGTGGGCGCCGCAATCGCGATGGCGATCTGGGTGCTCGTGCTCAACGGGTTCGACCTGTCGCGCGTGCTGCAGAGCGCGGTCGACAACTCCGTGGCGACACCCGCTGACGCCATTTTGGCGCCGGGGCTCAAGTACGGCGCGAATCCGCTCGACTTCATCTCACTGTCGCTCGCCCTCGTGCTGGGCACGGCAGGCCTGCCTCACGTGCTCATGCGCTTCTACACGGTACCAACCGCCAAAGAAGCACGGCGCTCAGTCGTGTGGGCGATTTGGCTCATCGGCGGCTTCTACATCCTCACCCTCGTGTTGGGTTACGGTGCGGCAGCCCTCGTAGGTTCCGCAACGATCCTGGATGCTCCGGGCGGAGTGAACTCTGCGGCTCCACTACTGGCGCTGCAACTCGGCGGGCCACTGCTGCTTGGCTTCGTCTCGGCGATTGCGTTCGCCACCATCCTCGCGGTGGTGGCCGGGCTCACGATCACGGCAGCGGCGTCCTTCGCTCACGACATCTACTCCAACGTGATCAAGAAGGGCAAGGGAGACCCGGATGCGGAAGTCAAGATCGCTCGTCGCACCGTCGTCGTGATCGGTGTCCTCGCCGTCGCGGGAGGTATCGGTGTTCAAGGTCAGAACATTGCCTTCCTCGTAGCTCTCGCGTTCGCTGTTGCGGCAAGCGCGAACCTGCCCACGATCCTGTACTCCCTGTACTGGAAGCGGTTCAACACTCGCGGCGCAGTGTGGAGCATGGTTGGTGGCCTCTCGGCAGCGGTTCTGTTGATCGTGTTCTCGCCCGTCATGAGCGGAACACCGACATCAATGCTGGGTGAAGGCGTGAATTTCGCTATCTTCCCCCTTCAGAACCCCGGCATCGTCTCGATTCCACTCGGGTTCGCGCTCGGTTGGTTGGGGACGATCACGTCGCGTGAGAAGGAAGATCCGGCGCTTGCCGCCGAGATGGATGTGCGTTCACTCAGCGGTCACGGGGCTGAAACAGCGACAACACACTAGATCAGCGACGGGGCGTGTTGTGCGGAGAATCTCCGCACGGCACGCCCTATTGTTCTGCCCGGTGCCGAGCGGCGAATCAGGAGCGCGAGGTGCTAGCTCGCGCGACGACGAGCAAGCGCGGCGTCGAGGTCGAGCGAGTTGCCCGATTCTTCGACGATGCCCATCCCAGCGAAACGACTGGGGACGGATGCCACAACCGGAGTCTCCGCCGCGGCGGTCGCTGCACGCTCAGCATCACGCGCAAGTTCCCTTTCGCGAGTAGCCGAAGCCATCGCGACAGTGTTTGCGCGCAGAGCCTGTTCGGCGGATTCCGCCGCGGCCCGAAGCTCGCTGTCGATCTGCCCAGCGTGGCGGGCTGCCGCAACGGCTGATTCCGGTGCGTTGCTGCGGGTCAAGTACATGGGCTTCGGCACGGGAACCGGGGTCCAGCTGACCTTTGACGTGACGTCTTCGATGGGAGCTTCTGACGAAAGAACAACGCGACGGCGGGGTGCGGCGGTACGAACTCGTGGTGCACTGCTCTCGCGACGGCTGCGTGAGCGTTCTGCTAGCCGCGACAGCATCGCACTCGCACTAATACCCGCCATCGTGGCGGCGGCGAGAACGAGCCAGGTGCCAGAAATGATGGCGGCTCCGGCCGTGATGATCATGACGATCTGCACAGCAATAACGGCAACGCTCGCGAGGAGGACTGCTCCCGTGAAGGCGCGCGTGCGGCGCAAGCGTCGTGCGGAGAGGGCGAGAGCTTGCTCTCGAGTGGGTGGGGTAACGGCGCGACCGACCGCGACCGGTCCTTGGTTCACGCTTGCCTTGGCGAGTTCCGCCGCTTGCCGTGCAACAGCTTCGGCGCGCACCTCGTCCGGGATCTCTGAGGTCTGCGCGAGAATGCGGATTGTTTGCTGAAGTCGAACGGCATTTCGTTCGGTAGCCAAGTACTCGCGATTCTTGAACCAGTTCGGAACCAAGTACACGAGCCACAGCGCCGCAGCGAGCGCGATCATGACGCCGCCGCCGATGCTGGTGAGTTCCATGGCTATACGCTACGAGTATCCGTGCGTGTCGGGCTGTCGGCACGCGGTAGTGACGTGACAAGTTGCTGAGAGTCCCCCAGCAACAACGGCTACAGCGCGTTGATGTGCGCTCGCCGATGAGATGCGCGAGAGCGACTTAGCGCTGGGGAAGCGCCAAGGGGTGCGCGGCCCGCACACGGTCCTCGGCGGGAATGTGAGCATCCTGCTCGGGGGCGTTTCCTGATTTCCACCGTTGAAAGACTCCCTGAGGAAGCTCTTCGACCGTGAGCGCGAAACAGAAGTGATCACGCCAGTCGCCATCGATGTGGATGAAGCGGCGACGCAGTTGCTCGTAACGGAACCCCAGCTTCTCGACCACACGAAGGCTCGGCTCGTTCTCGGGCCGGATACAGATCTCCATGCGGTGAAGACCGAGCTGAAAAAAACAGTAATCGGTGGCGAGCGCTACCGCGGTTGGGGTGAGACCTTTGCCAGCGAAGCGTTCTGACACCCAGTACCCGAGGGATGCCGAAGCGAGCGACCCGTACGTGATGGACGACACGTTGAGTTGGCCAGCGACTACGCCGTCGTATTCAATGACGAACGGCAAACCGGTGCCAACGCGAGACTGTTGCAGTAGACCGCGGATGCTCGACTTCACGTCGAACGACGACGGACCAACCGGGCTGGTGGCCTCCCACTTGCGAAGCCACCCCCGGTTGTCACGGAGTTCTGTTTCTAACGCACGAGCGTCTCGCACCCGAATGGGCCGAATACTGATGTTTCCGTCGCCAAGCGTCGGAATGCCAAACGCCATCCGCTAGTCCAGTGTTGAGCTGAACTGCTTAAGCCACGGGCGCAGGTCAGGGCCCAGGTCGTCGCGCTCAACAGCAAGCTGCACGATGGCCTTGATGTAGTCGAGACGGTCACCAGTGTCATAACGACGGCCGCGGAACACGACGCCGTAAACGCCACCGGCTATATCGTTCTCTGCCATCTCCTGCAGGGCATCCGTCAATTGGATTTCGCCGCCCTTGCCGGGATCGGTGCGCTCAAGAACCTCGAAGATTTCTGGCCTCAACACGTAGCGGCCGATGATGGCGAGGTTGGAGAGCGCCGTGCCCTGAGCCGGCTTCTCGACGAGTCCGGTGATGTGCACAACATCGGGATCATCGGTGGGTTCCACTGTCGCGATGCCATACATGTGGCTTTGCGCGGGGTCGACCTCCATGAGAGCAATGATGGTCGCGTTGCGGCCCTCTTGCTCCTCGAGCATGCGGGAGAGCAGAACGTCGCGGTCGTCGATGAGGTCGTCACCGAGCAATACGGCGAACGGTTCGTGACCCACATGCATTTTGGCGCGGAGAACGGCGTGGCCGAGACCGCGCGGGTCACCTTGACGTACGTAGTGCATGTCGGCGAGGTCGTTAGAGAACTCGACCTTGGATAGCCGGTCAGTGTCGCCCTTTTGCTGGAGCGTCGACTCCAACTCGGTCATTCGATCGAAATGGTTTTCAAGAGCGTTTTTGTTACGCCCAGTGATCATCAACACGTCAGTGAGGCCAGCGGCAACCGCCTCCTCTACGACATATTGGATGGCCGGTTTATCTACAACCGGCAACATCTCCTTCGGCATAGCTTTCGTTGCCGGGAGAAATCGTGTGCCCAGACCTGCAGCAGGAATAACCGCTTTAGTAATCTTCGTAGCCATAGGTACAGCGTAGTCGGCCAGTCTCGTAGAATGCTTATATGACCGACGACGTCAGTCACGATAAACGTGCACTCCGGGCCGAATTACGCGAACGCCGACGCATCTGCACCGCCAAAGAGCGGGAAGAATTTAACACTGGTGTAACAGAGCACCTCATCGAGCTCACTCAGAGACTCGGATCTACCTCGATCGCCGCCTACCTTTCCACCACCGACGAACCAGAAACCCGCGGATTCTTGCACTGGGCCTGCGAACACGACATCACCGTGCTGCTTCCCATCTCGCGCGCCGACGGTCTGCTCGACTGGGCTCCCTACGACGGCGAAGATGAAGACCAGGACCTCATCGGGATGCCAGCGCCTACGAGCGACGTGCTCGGCCCGATCGCCATCAATGATGTCGACCTCATCATCGTGCCTGCGGCATCCGTGGATCGTTCCGGCATGCGCATGGGCTGGGGGCGCGGCTATTTCGACAAGACCCTCGGCTCCATGGAGACCAAGCCGCCCGTCTACGCCGTGATCTTCGACAGCGAATTTGTGGATGAAGTTCCCACCGAAATTCATGACCAACCAGTAAACGGCATAGTTACCCCCACGGGAATTGTGACCATCACCGAGCACAACTAAGGATCTCGTGCCTACCTATTCCTACCGCTGCACCGAGTGCGACAACGCGTTCGATATTCAGCAATCGTTCACCGACGACTCGCTCACGGTGTGCCCCGCCTGCCAAGGCAAACTGCGCAAGATCTTTTCCGCCGTCGGAGTCACCTTCAACGGCTCTGGTTTCTACCGCAACGATTCGCGTTCCACCACGAGTTCGAGCGACTCAAGCTCCGGCTCCTCGGGCTCCAGCTCCTCGAGCTCACAACCGTCATCGTCGGAGACATCCGGCTCAAGTTCGAGTGATTCAGGGTCGTCGAGCTCGTCGACTTCTTCCACTACTTCTTCGTCATCTTCTTCATCATCGGCCGCTAAAGCGTCATAGTTGACGTATCCCCTACTAAAAGGAGCCCCCATGTTAAGCGGATTCAAAGAATTTATTCTGCGTGGCAATGTCATTGACTTAGCCGTAGCAGTCGTCATTGGCGCTGCGTTCACGGCAGTCGTCAACACCATTGTCGAAGCGGTTTTCAACCCGCTCATCGGCGCCCTGTTTAGTGCAGAGTCACTGGCGACAGCACTCCCGGTCGAGGTTGGCACCAGCGGGGCAGTGATCTATTTCGGCGCGGTCATCGCGGCGATCATCCAGTTCGTGCTCGTCGCAGCCGTCGTGTACTTCGCCATCGTTGCCCCGATGAACTACGCCAACAAGCTCGCGAACGCGCGCAAGCCGGTCGTTATTGAACCTGAAGCCGGCCCCACCGAAGCAGAATTGCTTCTGCAGATTCGCGACCTGCTCGCTAAGCAAAACAGCTAGCGCACCGCAGCTCGCAGCTCGCAGCTACCGCTGTAGCTCACACACTATCGGCGAGCGGCCAAGGCACTTACCCCCAATGCGGAGGTTTGTCGCCCTTGAGCCGCTCGTCGTTTTCGTTAACCTGATGCCGTTCCGGTTCAGCAGGCGGATGCGGATCTGACCCCGCCGGCGGAGCCGTCGTCACGCGGCGACGCTTCGTGGGCTTCGCGCGCGGCTCGCCCGACTGCTCGGCTTCCGCCGCACTGCACTGCTCGCCCTCAGACGCTCGATCGCTCGCCGGTGCGCCCGACTGCTCGGGATGGGTGCTGTTTGCCATTACTGCTGCGGACGGGTGGCGGGGATGATCGTGATGGGCTCGGTCGTGGGAGCAGGTTCTGCTCCGAGCATCCGGGCTACCTTGTCGGCAACCTGATCGGGGTCGCTGAAGAGTTCGAACGCGTGCACCCGCAAGTAGTGCCAGCCGAGACGACGTAGCAACTCAGGACGCAATCGCAGCGATTCGCGCAGGCTTGATTCGTGAACCATAGCGTCGGTCTCGATGGTGCCACAGCGACCACCGCGCGAGGCGACGAGGCCGAGCTTGCCACGGTGCCCGAGCGAAACCCGCAGTCCGCGAGCTTCGAGGCGGCGAGCGAGGTCAACGAGCATGGGGTCGCTGTCGTCGGGCACAGGAACTTCAGCAAAGCGGGCATCCACTTCGTCGAGCACTTCAGCCAGAGCAACAGCGCCGTGCTTCATGCGCCCGTCGTCGAGGTCTTCTGAGCGGAACGATGTGACGATTTCGAGCGAACGACGTGCCCGCGTCATCGCGACAGCAAGCAGGCGCTCTCCCCCGGGCTCACCAAGCGAACCGAAGTCGGAGAGCACGCGACCGTGTGGTGTGCGGCCATATCCAATGGAGAAAATAACGCGGTCGCGGCTTTGCGCCACAGCCTGATCAATCGTGGTGACCGTAAACGGTTCGGCACGATCGCCGATGATGACATCGAGCAGTTCCGGGCGACGACGGCTGACGGCATCCAACACCGCCTGCATGACACGAACAGAATGCACGGGGCTTGCCGTGATGACCATGAGCGACTCTTGCGGACGCTTGGTGGCGTGGTCGAGAACGAGTTCGACAACGCGAGAGACTTCGGCGTCAGGGCTTTCAACAGCGCCAGAGTCAGGGTCGGGCATTCCAATTCCGTCAGCGACGTAGCTGACAGCGAGGCTGCCGTGACCGAGGAAACTTCCCGCCCAGGGCAGCGACTCGATCTGGCCGTCATAGAAACGACGGTTGACCAGTTCGGCGAGCTCTTCACCGCCGGGGCGGTAGCTGCGCGTGAGAGTGAGGGTCGGCAGCAAGCCGCTGAGTTTCGCGAAAGCAGAGTCGTCAACGAGTGCTTCGCGCGTTTCGTCGTCAACGAGCGGTGCAGCATCGCCGGTCGCATCGCGCACCGCCGTCTCGAACGGTGTCGGCGATTGGATGACAGGGTCGCCAATAACGACGACTTGCTTCGAGCGGCGGATTGCTCCGGCCGCTTCGGCGACCGTCACAGCACCGGCGTCAACCAGCACGACGGTATCGAACGGCATGGTGTCGACAACCGAATCGATTTCGTAGGGCGAAGCAAGCCACACGGGCGCAATGGTGCGCGACAAGTGGGGTGCCGAGGTTTGCACGTCGAAGGACGTGAGTCGTTCCTTGGCGAGAGCGCGCTTGAGAGCACTAGCCTCATCGGGCCAGTCGACGAGACCGATCTTCCAGTTTTCGGCGATCTGCCACGAGAGCTGCTTGGCATTGGCAGAAGCGTGAGCTTCATCGACGAGACGGAAATCGGCTTCGAGACGGTCGACAACACTCGTGTTGGCGTTGAGCAGCGCACGGTCAACTTCGAGCATGGAATCGAGAGCCGACTTCCACCACGACAGTTCGAGTTCTGCCGCCACTTGATCTTCAGGAACATGGCGCTGAGCCAAATCTTCGATCAGCGGGTTCAGCTTGAGGTCACGCAAACTGCCCATGAGAGCGGTGCGCTCCTGCAGGTTGTTGAGCACATCAGATTCGGCCGCGAGCGACTCGACCTTCTCGATCAAGAACGGGATCGGAAGGCTCGAGAGGTTCATGTGCGAGTCAGCGATGCCCAGCGGGATGTCGAGGGCTGCGAGATCGTCGGAAACCTGCTGGTACGACCGCTGCACTTCACCGATTCCCACGGGAACGGCTGGGCTCGCGCCTTCGGCCACGAAACGGTGCCACAGCACCCGCTGCTTCTGGATGCGCTTGAGAGCGCCGTGCATGTCGGGCACGCGAACGCCGGGGCGAACGTATTCGAGGGCAAGCTTCTTGAGACGGCGACGGTTCGCGCTCGTCATGTCAGGAAAATCGCGACGCGGAGCAGTAGCGGCAATCAGCTCAGTGATGGCACGGTCGAACACGGTCGGCACGAAGCGGTCAAGCGTTTCGCGAAGATCAACGAGCAGCCGCAAGTAGACGCCAAGCTCATCGATGCTCTGGAACGGACGCATGCGGGTGTTCGAGACAAGACGGTTAGCGACATCCAGCAGCGACGACAACTGCTCGTTCGCACGCTGAGCAATACCGTGGGCCTTAAGAGCTTCTCCCCCATTAGCGAACTGGGCGCCATACCAGGGTGAATCTCCGGGACCGTATTTGAATTCGCCGAGCTTGGCGGCAGCAATAATCACGCCGGTGGCTGCGCTGCGATCCTTCGCGAGCTTCTCCACTGCCTCCCGCGACAAACGAGCGGTCGTGGACGGCGGTGTCGGCAACAGCGCCAAACGGCTGAGTTCTGAGACGCAATCGAGCACCGAGACACCAAGCACACCGTCGGCAACCGACATGGACTCGCGGTAGTCGAGCATGATCTTGCGCAAACGCAGCAGGGCGTCATCCACGTCTTCGATCTGTGGACGGCTGGCCTTCTCGCTGCGAGAAATGGAACGGATGATGTCGCGGCGAAGCGTGCGCGGTGCGACCGAGAGACCCGGCAGCCCGATGTCAGCGAAGCGGTCAGCGATCGATTGCAGCGATGCACGACGCGGGCTGACCACGAGAACACGCTTGTTCTGAGCAACAAGGGCACCCACCGCGTTCACGATAGTTTGCGTGCCACCGGTGCCGGGCAGAGTGCGAACGACGAGAGAGTTGCCTGCCTCGATTTGGGCAATCACATTCTCTTGTTCGGCATCCGCATCAAGCAGAAGATTGTCGGTCTGCGGCGAGCGCTCATCAGCGGAGAGAGCGGGAACCGGCGCATAACCTTCCTTGATCGTCCAGGCGGCAGCAGTGTTGCCGGCAAGCGCATCCAGGATGGGGTGTTTGAGGTCAGCGGCGTCGTCGGCCAGACCGTGAGCGACGTCCGCGAAAGACGACACCACGAGACGCGGGCTCACCGAGAAGTTATCGAGGTGCGAGGTCAAACCGCGCAACCGGTCAATAACCGGGTTCGGCTTGAAGGTGCCGTCGGCATCGGCGAGCGCGACAAACGATTCAGCATCGAGCCGCAAATGGAACTGTTCATCAAGAGCGCGGGCAAGCGCAGGGTTCAAGAAGGCGGCACCACGAAGTTTGAGTTCAAAGTCACGACCGTGACGGCGAATAGCGAGCGGGCGCAGCAAGACGGGGCCGCAGAATTCGACATCATCGTGGGTCCAGCGAGCGATACCGATTCCCAGGTGCACCGAGTCAATGCCGCGGGCAGTTGCCAGCTCAAGGCCCTTCGCGGCGACAGCCCCAGCGGCTGTCTTCGCCGAGCGCAGGGCGACATCATCGCGAATCAGACTCGACAACAGAGTGCGCTTACCGGTGATGAACTGGGCAAGACCACCGGGATGCGTCGTCGAAAGATCGACTCGCGTGCGAGGCGAATCAACGAAGTGGATGAGAGGCGAACGCCCACCCAGTTCTGACAATTGCGAACGCCACAGCGTCCACGTGGGCTCTGCAACGTTTCCGGCCATAATGTTCGGCTCACCAAAACTCAGCGTGTGAGGCGCTGTTACTTGAACGTGGGCGTGAGCGTGCTCGTTTTCGCCGTCGTCAACGTCATGGTCGCCCGAATCTGGGTCGACCGTGAAATCATCGGAAACTCTATCTGCACGCCACACACCGCCACCTTAAGCGAGTTACCTCCAGAAAGCGTGCAACAACCACGAGTTTCGCCAGACTCACCCGGTAGCCCCACCCCCAGTTCTCGCGACAAACCGCCCTAGAATACGGTGCATGGTGCCTCATGCCCTGCCCTTCCTCGTCGCCACCGACACCGCCGAACTCCTGCGCGGCACCACGATCGCCGTCGCCACTGTCGTCGTGCTCGTGCTGGCGATCGGGGTTATCGCTTTCATCGTCTTGTTTCGTCGCGGAGGCGACCGCGGCATCCGGGGAACGTCGTCGCAGTCGGCCTTGGAATCTCGCGCGGCCAGTCTGTTGGTGACGCTGGATGATCGGGTGCGCGAGGCCGACTACGAACTCGGTTTTGCGGTGGCCCAGTTCGGCGCCGCAGCCTCCCGCGACTTTGCGAGTGCTCTTGCCGAAGCGCGCGGCCAGCTCACAGAAGCCTTTCGACTCGGCCAGCAGCGTGACGACGTCTCCGCGACGGCCGACCATGTGCGCCGCCGCATCACCTTGCAGATGACAGCCCTGTGCGAACAGGCACTCGCGAAGCTCGATCGCTTCGATACCGCCTTCGCTGAGCGGCGTCGGAGCGAGGTAGGCGCAGCGGAGACAGAACAGCAATTGCGAGCCCGATTGACGGCTGTGCGGTTGCGGCAGACCACGGCGCAGGACACAGTCGCGGAGCTCGCAACCACCTACGTGGAGTCAGCGGTGAAAGCTGCACGTCACCACCTCGATACAGCGAGCACCACCCTCGATGAGAGCGAGACAGCACTGGATGCCGCAGCGCCCGGCATCAGCCCCACCGGCGTCAATGCGGTCACCGACACCCTTCGCGCCGCCGCCACTGCTCTTCATCGTGCCGATCGCGCCGTGTCTGCTGCCGAGAGCGCCGTCAACGAACTAGCCCAAGCCGACGCTGCGGTGACTCGGATGCGCGCGGACAGCGCGAGCGACCTGCTCGAAGCGCGGGTGGCACGAGAAACTGCTCCCGATCCGACGAGTGGAGCGCGCATTGTGACTGCAATCGCTGCCAACGAAAGGGCGCTCGAGCAGACGGCACCGGCATCCGGAGTTCTTCATGATCCGTTTGAGCAGTTGGCCCTGCTCGGGGATGCTGCTGCTGAGCTGGATACGGCTCTTGCGACGGCGCGTAACCAGCAACAGCGGTTTGAACACGCACGCGCTGCCTACCAAGGGACTCTGGTGGCGGCGCGGAGTCAGATCTCCGTCGTGCACGAACTCGTGGGACGCAGCGGCGCAAGTGCGCGCGCCCGCACTCGACTAGCAGAGGCGGAGCGCCAGCTAATGATCGCTGAAGCCGAGACTGATCCGGTTGAAGCATTGGATGCTATTCGCCGGTCGGTTACTCATGCTCGAGATGCTGACGCTCTCGCCCGCTACTAGGTACAGAATTCATTCGACCGCGCGCCGACGAATTCTGGTCTAGCTACGATCTGGTCTAGCTACAAAAGTAGTAACTAGTTACGCGTTGTCGACGATGGCGAAGTTCACTGCGCCGTTCTCGCCCACGCTGGCATCGAGCGTCTTGTCGCTCAATGCGACCGAGGCGTTCTCTTCAAGAAAAACGCGGGCGCCGTCAGCTTCGACGACAGAGTCGCCAGCCTCGGGTGCCGCAACGACGGCAACGGTGAGGTTAGGGGCACCAGGTTCCCCGTTGATGCGGAGGCCCGAGGCTTCCGTATTGGGGTCCTGCTCGACGATCGTCTTGACGACCGTGGTGGCTGTTTCGGTGAGGGTGAGCATATGTTCGTCCTTCCAGGTTCAGCGAGATGAAACCCCCACGCTTCCTTAGTGAGTGGCCGTCAGCAAGCCTGAGGCGTGATTCTGAGACAACTCCCATGGTCAGTGGAGCGCATGGTCAGGCCCGCGGCCTTTCCGTGCACTCCCTCAGGCGCACAACCGGTAGAATTGCGAGCGGAGTGCCGGGAAGTCTGGTCGGCGATTGTGTCGGCGACCCCGCTGACGAACCTCAACGTCTGGAATTTTGTGACCACATCCGTCAAGAAACTGAGCCCCCGCAAGCGAGTACGCCGGTGGGTCACCATGGAGACCACCAGCGGTGTGCTGCTGATGGTTGCCGCAGCGATCGCCCTCATCTGGGCCAATTCGCCGTGGCGTGACGGCTATGCAGCTCTTGCCGAGACCACCATCGGCCCTGAGGCTCTTCACCTGAATCTCTCGCTGGCCACCTGGGCGGCAGACGGCCTGCTCGCGATCTTCTTCTTCGTGGTTGGCGTCGAGCTCAAGCAGGAGCTTGTTGCTGGCAGCCTGCGCAAACCGCGCGAAGCCGCCGTTCCTGTCTTTGCTGCAATCGGCGGGATGCTCTTTCCCGCGCTACTCTTCACGCTGATCATCCTCGTTTCGGGTGACTCGACTGCGCTCGGAGGCTGGGCGATTCCCACCGCCACCGACATTGCGTTCGCCCTCGCAGTGCTCGCGATCTTCGGTCGCGGACTCCCCCGCGCCCTGCGCACCTTCCTGCTCACAATGGCTGTCGTCGACGACCTGCTCGCGATCATCATCATTGCCCTCTTCTACACAGAGAGCATCGACCTCCTCTCGCTGCTGTTCTCACTCATCGCGATCGTGCTCTTCGGCTTCGTGGTTCGCTCACGCAAGCCTCGCTGGTGGCTGCTGGTTCCCCTTGCGCTCGTTGCCTGGGCATTCATGCACGATTCCGGAGTTCACGCGACTATCGCAGGCGTCGTTCTCGGCTTCACCGTTCCAGCGAAACTCATCCACGGAGAGAAAGACACTCGCACGCACGCGTTCGACGATGCGGTCCGCCCCACGTCATCCGGAATCGCGCTGCCCGTCTTCGCCTTCTTCGCCGCCGGAGTTTCCCTCGGTGGTGACGGTGAAAGCGTCAGCGACGTAATTGTGCAGCCCGTTGTCGCTGCCATCATCGTCGGGCTGGTGGTCGGAAAGATCATCGGAGTGCTCGGCACGACCGCTCTCATCACCAAGGTGACAAAGTTCCGTCTCGCCGACTCGATCGGATTGCGAGACCTGTTGCCCATCGGATTCCTCACGGGAATCGGCTTCACTGTCTCCCTGCTCATCGCAGAGCTCTCCTTCCCCGACAGCGAACACACCACTGGTGCAAAACTTGCCATTCTCATCGGCACGGGACTCGCGGCGATCCTCGCCGCGATCAGCCTCCGCTGGGATTCTCGACTCGCTCGCAAGCGCGACATGAACGAGGACGGCATCCCCGACCGCAACAAGGCCCTCATCGAAGACGAGGACTAACCAGCGCGCACCCCGCACGCTGTCGAAAGGATGCACCGTGTCCGACCCTTTGAGCACCCACACCGACTACGGCCAGCTGCCGCTCAATGATTCGGACGTGCTCGCTGACCCCATAGAGCAGTTCCGCCTCTGGCTAGCCAATGCCAGCGAAGCGAATGTCTACGAACCCAATGCGATGGTGCTGTCGACCGTTGACGCCGACGGCTCCCCCAGTAGCCGCACCGTGCTGCTGCGCGCCATCGACAACACCGGATTCGAGTTCTTTACGAACTACAGTTCCATCAAGGGCCGCGCGCTGCTGGCGAATCCCGCCACGGCGCTCGTCTTCCCCTGGTATTCGATCCACCGGCAAGTGCTCGTGCAAGGAACCGCTCGGCCTGTCGCTGCTGCCCTTTCTGACGCGTACTTCGCCACGCGACCGCGAGGTAGTCAGATCGCGGCGCACGCCAGCGAACAATCGCAACCCCTCGCATCCCGGGCCGTGCTTGAAGCCCGTGTGATCGAGCTCGAGGCTGAGTTCGAAGGCCGCGACGTGCCCCGACCAGAAGACTGGGGTGGCTTTGTCGTTGAGCCCTCGACGATCGAGTTCTGGCAGGGCCGCAGCTCCCGCCTCCACGACCGCGTGCGCTTCACGCGTGCCGCCTCTGGCGAATGGAAGCGGATGCGGTTGCAGCCGTAACCTGCCTCGACGAGGCGCACGCCTACCTCCGTGTACGCGCACGCGCACGACGAAACCCCGCTTCCCCTGGCATGGACCAGAGGGCGCGGGGTTTGTTCGTTAACCACCAAAAGAGGGACACAGTTGCGATAACAACTGTGCCCCTCCCGAGGTTGTGGGTTCTACTTAGCCGATACAGTTTCCTGCGTCGACAGTGCATAACCCGACTCGCCGTGGACGGCGAGGTCGATACCAGCAATTTCTTCTTCCGAAGTAACGCGGAATCCGATGGTCTTCTGAATCGCGGTTCCGATCAACCAGGACATTACGAAGGAGAAGATTGCTACGGCGAGCACGCTGATCGTCTGAACGGCGAGCTGTCCTGCATCTCCACCAGTGAAGAGTCCGGTGTCGGTGGCGAAGAAGCCAAGGTAGATGGTTCCGATGACGCCGGCGACGAGGTGGAGTCCCACTACGTCGAGCGAGTCATCGAAGCCGAGGTTGTACTTGAGCTCGATAGCGAGAGCACACACGGCACCGGCGACAAGACCGAGAACCAAGGCCCAACCAGGCGTCAGGTTTGCACAAGCGGGGGTGATGGCAACGAGACCAGCAACAACACCCGATACGGCGCCAACTGCGGTGGCCTTACCCGTGCGGAGCTTCTCAACAACGATCCAACCGAGGATTGCTGCGGCAGGAGCGGCGAGCGTGTTGAACACGATCAGGCCGGCCTCGTCTGGATCGCTAGACGCACCAGCGTTGAATCCGAACCAACCGAACCAGAGCAGTGCTGCACCGATAAGGACGAGAGGAACGTTGTGAGGCTGGGTGATGTTCTTGTTGAAACCAACACGCTTGCCGAGCACCAGGGCGAGTCCGAGAGCAGCTGCACCAGCGTTGATGTGAACGGCGGTACCACCGGCGTAGTCGATAACTGCAGGAAGGCCACCGAGGCTATCTCCGAGGTTCTGGATCCAGCCACCGCCCCATACCCATGCAGCAACGGGGAAGTAAACGAGCGTTGCCCACACACCGGTGTAGATCATCCAGGGTCCGAAGCGAGCACGGTCTGCGATGGCACCGGAGATAAGTGCGGTGGTGATGATGGCGAAGGTTCCACCGAATGCAACAACGAGGAGGTCAGAGCCGGCGACGCCTTCTTGACCGAAGTTGCTGAACGGGTTGCCGGCGAACGACCACACCGATCCGTCGATCGAGCTCATGTTTGCACCGATGAGGATCCAGAGAACGGCAACAAGGCCGAGCGATCCGAAGCTCATCATCATCATGCTGACTACTGACTTCTCTTTTACGAGTCCACCGTAAAAGAATGCCAAACCGGGGGTCATGAGCAGCACTAATGCAGTGCTAATGAGTACCCATACGACTGTATCCATCTCAACCTCTTTCGCTTTGTGCGCCCTGTGCACACGGATGCTTTTGCGGATTGTCAGTGAGTGTCGGGTTATTCCACTCCCACTGACCCGCACGACAAAGCATCCCGTCTTAGCGTTTCGTTAGACCCTCAGTTATGTTTCGGGAACGTTAAACGTGACCGTTGGGTGTTACGTAAAGGTTTCAAGAAGCCAAACGTATTCGGTGAATCCAGCCGTGCACGTGGCTAAGGCGTCGGAATTCCACCATTCGCGTTGAGGGTTTCGCCGATGACATAGCTCGATTCAGCCGATGCTAGGAACACGTACGCTGGCGCCATTTCAGCGGGCTGACCGACTCGCCCCAGAGGGGTATCGTGCCCGAAGCTGGCGATTTTCTCCTGAGGCTGTCCATCTGACACCTGCAACGGTGTCCAGACTGGCCCCGGAGCAACCGCGTTGACTCGAATACCGCGTTCAGCCAGCTGAGCCGCTGTTGCCTTCGTGAACGAATTGATCGCGGCCTTCGTCGAGGCGTAATCGACAAGCACCGGTGATGGCTTGTAGGCCTGAACGGAAGTGGTGTTGATAATTGTGGAGCCCGCCGGCAAATGTTCGAGTGCGGCCTTGGTGATCCAGAACATTGCATAGACATTTGTCTTGAACGTCTGATCGAATGCCTCGTCGGTGAGATCTTCGAGCTTGGTGCAAAAGACCTGTTTTCCCGCATTGTTCACGAGAGTATCGAGGCCGCCCAGTTTTTCAGCGGCGTCTGCGACGAGGGTGCGGCAAGCTTCCGCGTTCGAAATGTCGCCAGGGAAGAGGTGTGCCTGCTGACCGGCATCCCGGATATAGCCGGCAATGCGCTCGGCATCGCTCTGTTCGCTCGGGAGATAGGAGAGGGCAATATCGGCTCCTTCTCGCGCGAACGCAATAGCGACAGCGCCCCCGATTCCCGAGTCGGCACCCGTAATGAGAGCCCGGCGGCCCGAAAGGCGGCCGCTGCCACGATAACTGTCTTCGCCAAGGTCAGCGAGCGGCTTCAACTCTGAGTCAAGACCCGGTTCCGGCTGATGCTGCTTCGGAGGCGAAACCTTCTCGAAGCGAGTGGTTGGATCAACGAAGGTGTATTGGTCGTGTGCCATGGTCTCCCTTTTCTCACAAGTGGCTAGCGCGGTGGCGCCACTCTCACTGTAGAAAAGAATTACTCAGCATCCCCTCAATTCCATCGAACCATGATGCTTTTCCCAGCGAGCACAGAGAGAACGTAGAGTTGGCGGATGCACGACGACGCGCCAGCAGGCATGCCCGACAACGCCACTCCCCCAGCGAAGCCCTCCCTTGTGAAGGCACGCATCCGCCAACTCACCACTCCGTGGTGGCGACTGGTGTGGCTCATCGGCGGGCTCATCTGGGCCGTGGTGTTCAACGTCATCTATGTAAACACTGGCGGAGATCAAGAATGGTGGGGCGTCGCATCCGTGGTGCCCATTGCCCTGCTGCTTGTCGACGTGTTGCGCATCGAACGCCTCGAGCGTGCTGCTGAGCAGAAACGCCAAGCAGCGCTCAAGAAGTAGACCGCAGAAGATACTTCTCTCGCCGTAGGCCAGTGACTCCCCTCGGCTGACTCGCTCAGCGCTGAAGTCAGCGAGACTGGGGCGTATGACTACCCCCATCATCCGAGTCAAGGATGTCCACAAGTCCTACGGCAAAGGCCCTAACCGCTTTGACGCGCTCAAAGGTGTCACCTTCGACATCAACGAGGGCGAGAGCGTCGCGATCATCGGCAAGAGCGGCTCGGGAAAGTCGACCCTCATGCACGTGCTTGCGCTTCTTGATGCCCCGACCGCCGGAACGGTTGAGCTTGAAGGGATCGACACCAGCACGTTGAAGGGCAAGAAGCTCAATCGTGCGCGCAACAAGACGTTCGGATTTGTGTTCCAACAGTTCTTTCTCACCGCCAACATCTCCGTTCTGGAAAATGTGATGCTCCCGATGAAGATTGCCGGGGTGCGCCGCAGCGAGCGGAAGGCACGCGCGCACGCCGCTCTTGAGCAATTGGAGATGGATGACAAAGCGTCGAACAAGGCCGTCAACCTGTCGGGCGGCCAGAAGCAACGTTCGGTGATTGCCCGCGCGCTCGTGAACAACCCGCGCATCATTTTCGCGGATGAACCCACCGGAAACTTGGACACCGCGACGGGAGGCAATGTCGAAGACATTCTCTTTGCACTCAACCGCGACAAGGGCATCACCCTCATTGTCGTCACTCACGATGATGAGTTGGCTGCCCGCTGCGATCGCCGCATTTACATTCGCGACGGACTCCTCGTGAACGACACCACGGAGGTGGCCGCATGAACGCCCTCGACCTGATCGGCACCGCCGCATCCAATACCTTCCGCTCGAAGACCCGCACCGTTCTGACGATCCTCGCGATCTTCGTTGGTGCTTTCACGCTCACCATCACCAATGGCCTCGGCACTGGCATCAATCGCTACATCGATGACACGGTGACCTCGATCGGCGCGGAAGATGTTATGACCGTGTCAGTAAGCCAAGACGCCAACGCCGGCTTCGCCGACAGCTCTGGGCCCGCCGAATACGACCCCGATGCGATTGCCAGCGATGGCTTCAACCGCCCCGGCTCCACCGTGGTGGCCCTCACCCCCGACGATCTAGAGACGCTCGCTAACATTGACGGCGTGCTCGATGTTGAGGCAACCAAGTCAATTTCTCCTGACTGGATCCAGTCAGGCGACGGCCCCCAGTACCTGACCTCCGTGGGCGGACTCGTTGATGGCCAGACCGTGCAGCTTGCAGCCGGCACAGCTCCCTCCGCCGATTCGGATGCCTTCGAACTGAATGTGCCAATCTCTTATGCGGAATCGCTCGGCTTCGCTGACGCGGATGCCGCGGTGGGCCAGACCCTGACGATCGCGATCACTGACGCGGAACGCACCCAGCATCTCGTCGACGCGACCATCGTGGGCGTCGCCGAAGAAAGCATCGCCGCCACTGGTGCCGGTGGACTGGTCGTGAACGATGCGCTGACTGACGAGCTGTACTCGACGCAGAACATCGGAATCGCTCTCGATGAGCAAGAGCGCTACGCCCAGGCGAGCATCCGCTTCGATGCTGCCGCGACGGATGCCGATGTCACAGCCCTCAAGGAACGCCTCACCGATGCCGGTTACACCGGCACGACCGTGGCCGACCAGCTCGGAACGTTCAAAACCATCATCGACGCCATCGTGCTCGTGCTGAACGCCTTCGCCATCATCGCCCTGCTGGCAGCAAGCTTCGGCATCGTGAATACCCTCTTCATGTCGGTACAGGAACGCACCCGCGAAATCGGCCTCATGAAAGCCATGGGAATGGGCGGCGGCAAAATCTTCGGGCTCTTCAGCCTCGAAGCTGTCATCATCGGCTTCCTCGGGAGCGCGATCGGTGTCGGCATCGGGATGCTCGTCGGAACAGGCATCAGTTCGGTGCTCGCCGGGGCACTCCTCGCTGACCTCCCGGGGCTCACCTTGATCGCCTTCGACCCACTATCGGTCACCGTGATCATCCTGGTCGTCATGGCCATCGCGTTCCTCGCGGGCACCCTGCCCGCCGCCCGCGCTGCTAAGGCCGACCCGGTTGAGTCTTTGCGCTACGAGTAAGCAGCGCCACCGCGACGCCGCCGATTAGCGCGAAGCCCTGAGCGATGACTGCTATCACCTTGTCGGAATACCAGACAGGCTCGTAGATGACGGGAAGCCCAATTGCACTCAGGTCCAATGGAACATAAACGGATGCCACCAAGAGTGCAAGGCCGCCCGCCGCGATCACTGCCACGACCAGCCCGGTCCACCAGCGGTACACCGCCAGGACCAGAACGGCCGCGAGGATATTCATCACGCCCTGGATGCGGAACAACGCGCCCTGACTGACGAGCGAGCCGACAATGGCATCGAACGGAGTCGCGAGAACAAAGTGCACGTAGGCGTTAACCAGCAACGCGAGTGCAATCCAAATCCGTGCCGCAATACTGAAAATCTTCATGTACTTGCCCTTTCTCTCAACAACTTCCCGGAAACAATGAAACCGGCGGGGAGCGATTCGATCGCTCCCCGCCGGCTCACTCGTGAATTGGTTTTACTGAATACCCTTGTTGGCTGCAATTCCGCCAGCGAGAGCTGTTGCCGTCATCGGCATGTGTCCAGCAGCTTCCTTCAGCAGCGCGAAGTAGGCAGGGTCACCGGCGATGTTGGCGTCGATCGCTGCAATGAGCGATGAAGCGTGCGTCTCAAGGCCGGCCTGTACATCTTCAGCCGAGAGCTCAGGAACAACCGAATTCATCAGCTGGCCGAACGACACTGCGTAGCCGCCGAGATCTGACATTGCCTGGTCGATGCCAGCCTGGTCATCCGTTGCCTTCGCGACTGCATAGTTCACGAAGAACGGGATGTGCGAGCGCCAGGAATCGAGGAACGGCTGCTCGGCATCGGGGTAAGCCGAGCCCACGAGGGCTGCGATCTCGACCGAGTTGGTGTCGAGCGTTTCGACTGCTCCGGCAACATCGGCCGTCGTAAGGTCGCCACCATCGGCGAGCGCCTGGTCGATGGCTGCACCGGCGAGGTAGACGTGGTCAGCGAGCAGGGCCGTTAGCGATGCACGCAGTGCGGAGCCGTCACTGTTTACTGTGTCGACGACCATCGAAGAGTTGCTCTCATCAGTGGTGGCCGGAGCCTCTGTAGCTGCCGAGCAGCCCGAGAGTGTGAGTGCCGCTGCGAGTCCGAGACCGGTGATTGCTGTGAATTTACGCATTGCTTCTTCTCCTTGTTGATGTTTTTTGTTGGTGGTGCGTTGTGTCGTGCGGGTTCTTACGGTTCGACCGTGACGGTTGCGTTCATGGTCAAGTGCGGTTGGCAGTAGTACGAGTACTCGCCGGGTTCGTCGAAGGTGTAGGAGAACGTGTCGCCCTCCTGGCCCTTCGGAGCTAGGTCGTGGTCGAAGAGGCCGTCTGGTGTTTGCGTCCCGCGGAGACCGGTCGACTCGTTGACGTCGCCCCAAGCTCCGGAGGTAACGGTGTGACCGATCGTCTCGCCGTTCTGCCACGTAACCGTCGTACCGACCTTGACGGTGAGATCCTTCGGCATGAACTTCAGGCCGATAGTCGTGACAACGTTTTCGTCGGTTTCGGCGGGCTGTTCGCTCCCGCTCGTCTCGGACGGCGTCGTTGCGGACGGTTGAGAACCTGCACATCCCGAGAGCGCAATGAGAAGTGCAGGCAAGATGAGCGCACCTGCGAGGGTGGCTTTCGGTGCCCGAAGTGTTCTGGTGAGTGACATGTAGATGATTCGGCGCCCAACGCTAAATGGTTTGGTATCAATTTCTCGGGCGCAGAAAAAGCTTGGCAGGGAAGCGGAATAGGAATTCTGAACAGCCCCAGGCGAGCGGCTCCCGGAAGGAGGTCAGCGAAGCCGCTGTGCTTGCTGTCGGGTATTTACGCAGAGCCTCGAGGGCTGCTCGGCCTTCCGTCTCTTGCTCTATCTGGAGAGGGAAAATCGATAGTGGCCCCAGGCGTAGCGCTCACAATCGTGTTCGCCCCGCCAAAACCCGGCGCACAAGCTTTTCGACCTCGATGAAGATCAGCACGGTCGACGCGGCGGCTGCGCACCCCATCCACTCCCCGAGCGTGAGCGGCACGAGTTGCAGCACGCTGGCGCTGACCGGCCACGACATCACAAGCCACTGCAGCCCAAGCGAGCCGAGGGCGGTCGCAACAAGGAACGGGTTGCTGAACGGACTGATCGTGAAGAGCGAACGTCGCTCGGTGCGCGCACTACCTGCTTGGAAGAAGCTCATCAGCACAAAGACCGTCATCGTGATCGTGCGCACGCGATCCAGTTCATAGCCAGCCGCGAGCGCCAGCTGGAACGTGATGATCAGCACGGTCGCCATCCAGCTCGACGACATCACGGTGCGCATCCACAACTCACGCGACAGGATTCCCTCGCTCGCTGCCCGCGGCCGCCGCCGAAGCTCGTCCCCCTCGGCGGGTTCAAACGCGAGCGCAACATCTTGCAGACCGCTCGTGACGACGTTGATCCACAGCACCTGCACCGGGATAAGCAGCAGTGGCTGATCGAAAAAGAAGCTGATAGCGACGGCCAGCATGATTCCGAAGCCAGTCGACAGCAGAAAGAACGTTGATTTGCGGATGGCCGAGAACACGATGCGGCCCTGCCGAACCGCCTCGACGACGGTCGCAAAACGATCATCGGTGAGCACGACATCCGCAGCTTCTCGCGCAACGTCGGTGCCCGCCTTGCCCATCGCAACACCGATTGCGGCCGCTTTCAGCGCGGGGGCGTCGTTCACGCCGTCCCCCGTCACCGCGACCGTTTCCCCCGTGGCTTGCAATGCCTGAACAACGCGAAGCTTGTCTGACGGTGAAACACGGGCGATAACGCCGGCGTGAGCCACCCGGTCAGCTAGCGCAGCATCGTCTAAGTCGTCGAGTTCGGCCCCCGTGATTACATCGTCACAATCGGCGATTCCGAGTCGTCGTGCGATCGTCGTAGCCGTCAACGGGTGATCACCCGTCACCATGATGACGCGGATCCCCGCCCCAACACAGAGGGCGATCGACTCGAGGGCCTCCGCCCGCGGAGGGTCGGTGAGAGCGACAAGGCCGAGCAGTTGCAGCTTGCTGGGGTGCGGAAGTTCCGGACCCGTGAGCTCATTGTGCTCCACCCTTCGACAGGCGATTGCCAGCACGCGGTAACCATCGCTGGCCAGCTGAGCTTGAGCGTCGTACACCCGCTGGCGTGCGGTCGCATCGAGGGGGCTTCCCCCGGCCTCCTCGCTACACATCGAGAGCACGAGCTCCGGCGCGCCCTTGACGTACAGCATGAGTGCCGCATCCGTCTCCCGCTTGTCGTTACGGCGCAGCGATTGTGAATAACGGTTCTGTGGTTCGTACGGCAGCCGTGCCACTTGATCGGGCTCGTCATCGTCACTCGTAACACCAAGCGAGCGTGCGAGCACTGCAAGCGCAACATCGACGGCATCACCGATGAAACCGCCTTCGTCGTCATCGCGAGAGTGTGCCTCGTTCACGAGTGCACCCGCCATGATGAGATGGTGCAGCACCCCACTCGGCTCGTAACGCATGCCCTCAACCTCAATGACGCCGCGGTCTGGCACCCACACCCGCTCGACCGCGAGGCGGTTTTGGGTGAGCGTACCCGTCTTGTCGCTCGCAATCACCGTCGTCGAGCCGAGCGTTTCGGCGGCCGGCAGCGTGCGCACGATCGCGCCCTGGGTTGCCATCCGGCGCACTCCGAGTGCCAGCGCGACCGTCATCACGACGGGCAACGCCTCAGGGATGGTTGCTACCGCCATGGCGATCGCCGATAGCAAGACCGATTCGAGTTCTTCGCCGAGCAGCAGACCAGTCGCGATCACCGCGACGGCAACGACTGCCACGAAGACTCCAATGCGGCGTTCGAGACTGTTAATGCTCCGCTGGAGTGGCGTCTTCTCCGGGCGGGTTTGGATCAGTTCGTTTATCCGCCCCAGCTCCGTGTCGCGACCCGTCGCGACGACCACACCACGAGCACGGCCAGACGTGACGAACGTACCGCTGTAGAGCATCCCGCGGCGGTCGGCCGTCGCCGCATGCACGGGAACCGCGTCAGGAGTTTTGTGAACCTGCTCCGACTCGCCCGTGAGCATCGATTCATCAACCTGAAGCGCGTGAGCATCAACAATTCTGACATCTGCGGTTACCTGCTCACCGCTCTCCAGCGTGACAACATCACCGGGAACGAGATCCACCGCTCGAAGACGGATGACGTGGCCGTCCCGCAGAGCGCGTGCCCGTGGAACAGCGAGCGAGGCGAGGGCTCGCATTTCTCGCTCGGCCCGGGTCTCTTCCCAAAAACCAATCGAGGCATTCAGCACGAGAACAATGAGAATGGCGGTCGAGTCGACCCAATCTTGCTGCAGCAGCGTAATCGTCGCGGCCACCAACAGGATCGCGATCAGCGGCGAACGAAACTGTCGCAATGCCACCACTATGGCGGGCGTTGGCTTGCGCACTTCCAACCGATTCGGCCCATACTCGGCTTGCCGTTCGGCGGCCTCGGCGGTGCTCAGCCCCTGCGCGCTCGTCTTCAGTCGAACAAACGCCTCAGCAGAATCGAGCGCGTGCCACGGTTCCTCCGACACGCCTGTTGTCATAGCCCCACGCTACAACGGTGGCGTTGGTACGACTAGAGGTGTGCGTGCGAACGCGACAGTGCGCTGATGGGCACCGTCCCAAAGACCCTTCCGTCCGCGACGTGCTGTTCGCGCGTGCTCCTCACGGCACAACGACAACGGCCGCGAGCGGGTTTCCCCGTTCACGGCCGTTGTTTTCGTGCGTGTGGAGAACGCTAGCGGTTCAGCACTTCGTTGACTTCTTCAGCGAGCGCCAGCATCGCTTCTGACGCGTCGAGGTCGTCGAAGTAGATGGCGTGGATGCGCTCGGTCATGAGGTCTTCGAGCTCGCTGTAGGCCTTCGTCATCGGGCGAGGCTTGCCGTAGGTGATCTGCTCAGCAGCAACCGCATAGCCAGGAGTGGTCTCCATGAGGTCCTTTATCAGGTCGGTTTCGAGAGCCGAAAGACGCACGGGCAGGTACCCGGTGCGCGACGAGGAGTAGGCAGCCTGCTCGGTGTCGCTTGTCCACTTCATGAACTCGAATGCTGCGGCCTTCTCCTGGTCCGTACCGGTGTTGGCGAGGTAGATGTTCGATCCACCGACTGAGACACCACGCTGGCCGTTGTCACCGGCGGGAATCAGCGAGACACCAACATCCACTCCGTTACCGGCAGCAAGCCCAAGGATCGACTGGATGCCGCCCGAGCTCAAGAAGGTGAATGCTGTATCTGCGCTGCCGGCTGCCGCGAAGAACGCGCTCACGTCTGCAGCACCGGTGACCTTGATGAGGTCGCGGTCTTCGAGGTCGGCGATCCACTCGATCGTCTTGATGGCACCCTCGGTGTCATACATCGACGCGGTCTCGTCGTCGTTGAGCACAGCGGTTCCGCCGTACGAGTAGAAGAGTGCTTCCATGACCCAGAAGTCGTAGTCGCAGAAGATCATCGCGGGGCCGCCGACGTAGTCGTGAGCCGCCTCGAGGTACTCCTCAAACTCGTCGAATGTTTCGGGGCCGGTCTCTTTGAGGCCGAGTTCGCGCATCATGTCTTGGTTTACGTACATCACGGGAACACTGCGCATGTGCGGGAAGGCGTACATGTCGCCATCAACGTAGAGGTTGTCGGTTTCGCCCATCTGGAAGTCCGCGTCGTCCATTTCGACAGCCGCCATGTACGGCTCGAGGTTGAGCGTGGTGGTGGCGCGAGCGAACCGGTCGGTCATTCCGACCTCATCCACAAACATGTTGGGAAGAGTGTCAGCGAGCGCTGCCGCGTTGACCTTCTGCTCGGTCTCAACATAGTCGCCCTGGTAGTTGGCGGTGACGTGGATGTTGAGCTCGTCACCACGGGTCTCGTTGAACATGTCAACGAGCTCCTGGTTCACGTCTTCAACGGCTGCGGTCCAGAACTCAAGCTCGACGGTCTCTTCACCGGGCTCGTAGGTGTAGCTAGCGGCATCCGCATTGGCTGCGGTGCAGCCAGAGAGCAGAACCGAGCCGAGGGCAATCGAAGCGAGAACGCCGGCGCGTGCCCGACCTCGCGAGAAACGGGTAGAGGACATGGTGGTGCCTTTCTTTGATGTGGTTGAGGTGGTGCGTGTTGAGGTGGTGCGTTGTTGGTTGATGCGGACGAGGAAATCGAAGGGCATCATTTGACGCCGGTATAGGTGAACGCCGAGATGATGTGACGGCGCGCAAACAGGAACACGATGAGGATCGGCACGACGAGGAGCATGTTTCCGGCCATCACAATGGTCGGCGCGATCTCATCGAGCGCTTCGAGTCGCGGCACGGCCACCGGAAGCGTGCGGGCCGCATCCGTGGTGGTCCAGACCAGCGGGAAGAAGTAGTTATTCCAGGTGCCAATGAACGTGATCAGCCCGATGGTCACGATGGTCGGTTTGGCCAGCGGCAACATGATGCGACGGATGATCGTGAACTCACTCGCGTGATCAAGTCGCGCTGCTTCGATCAAGCTGTCGGGCACTCGCATGAAGGTTTGACGCAGCAAGAAGATGCCGAACCCACTCGCGATGAAGGGCAAGATCAGCGAGAGGTGTGTGTTGAGCAGCCCCATCTTGGCGTACATCGCGAACACCGGAAGGAAGATCAGTTGGCCAGGGATCATCATCGTCGCCAACACGACGCCGAAGAGCACGTCGCGGCCTTTGAAGTGGAAACGTGCGAAGGCATAAGCGGCCGGCACGATGATCAGAAACTGACCGAGCAGGGTGCCGCCCGTGACGATTACCGAGTTCAGTGCGAAGTGGCCAAAGTTCACCCGGTCGAACGCTGCAATGAAGTTATCCCAGCGCACGGCGTCCACCCAGAACTGCGGAGGAATGGAGAGAGCTTCGGATGCTGTCTGAAAGGCGGTGAGCACCATCCAGTAGAACGGACCGGCGAACACCAACACGAGCAGGAGCGACACCACGATGCGCCCGATGACGCGCACCGCTTTCCACAGAATCGAGCCGATTCGGGCCGTGCGAGCGGTCGGTGTAACGGGCGGTGGCGGTGGCGACGCGGGGCCGCGCGAAGAACCGGCAGCCGTGGGTGGCGTAGGAGGGGCAATCGTCGTAGTCATCGGTAGTGCACTCTTTTCTGGAACGCGCGGAAGTAAAGCACGGTGATGAGGCCCACGAGCACCATCAGCACGACGGCGATCGCAGCGGCATAACCAACTCGGTAGTACTCGAAGCCTTCGCGGTAGACGGCGAAGATGAGTGTGTTGGTTGAGCTTTGCGGTCCGCCCTGCGTCATGACGTTGATTGTGTCGAAGGCCTGAAACGACCCGATGACGTTGACGAGAACGAGAAAGAACAGCGTGGGCGAGATCATCGGGATGGTGATCTTGCGAAAGCGGGTCCACGCCGAAGCATTGTCGAGGTCCGCGGCTTCGAACAGGTACCGCGGAATCGACTGCAACGCCGAGAGGATAATCAAGGCGTTCAGCCCGACCGACTTCCAGACCGACACAAGAACCAGCGAGAACAGGGCGACTTCGGTATCGGAAAGCCAGCCAACAGGCTCAAGCCCGACTGCGCTCAAGATTTGGTTGAACAGCCCGATGTCGTCATCCATCAGCCACACAAAGATGAGCGAGACCGAGACCAGCGCGATCACGTTGGGAGCAAAGCTGACGCCCTGCAAGAACTCGCTGAGCCAGCCTTGGCGATTAAGAAACAGTGCCAAGATCAGACCGAAGATCATGACGAGTGACACTTCCATGCCCATATACACGAGTGTGTTCTGGATGACCTTGCCGAAGTCAGGGTCAGTGAAGAGCTCGGCGAAGTTTCCGAAACCCACGAACTTCATCGGGCCACGAAGGTCCCAGGAGAAGACACTCAGTACGGCGTTGTAGCCGATCGGATACAGATAGAAGACAGCGAGAATCACGAGCGCTGGCGCGATGAGCGCGTACGGCAACAGCCGTCGATCTCTCAGTAGCGAGGTTTTCATGCGGAGACGACCTCGCGAACCTGGCCGGAGATGGCGGGTTCGGCGATGCGCTCTTCGTTGGCATCAAACCAGTGGATGTCGTTGGTCTCGACCCGCACGAGAGCGTCACCGAGGGGGCGCGCGATCTCGTCGAAGCGCTTAATCGCAATGCGCGAGCCGTCGGGCAGCACGGCGCGGTACACGAGCTCCGCTCCAAGGTTCTCGAGGGCGATGATGGTGACCGTGAGCTCAGTTTCGCCTGGCACCACGGGGCGGCTGGTGTCGGCAAACGTGAGTCGCTCAGGGCGCACTCCGAGCCACTCGGCACCCTCGGGAGCATCGGCGGCGACATCCGCACCGAATGCAGCAATGGGCACGACGTTCATGGGCGGGGTTCCGATGAAGCGACTCGTGAACACGTTCTGCGGTTTCGCGTACAGCTCGGTCGGTGCCGATTGCTGTTGGATGCGGCCCGCGTCCATGAGCACAATCGAGGTGCCCATACTCATCGCTTCGACCTGGTCGTGAGTGACGTAGACGAAGGTTGCCCCGAGGCGTTCGTGAAGTTCGATGAGCTCAATGCGCATGTGCTGGCGCAGCTTCGCATCGAGGTTGGAGAGCGGTTCATCCATGAGAAAGACGGCAGGCTTTTTGACCATGGCGCGCGCCAACGCAACCCGCTGGCGTTCGCCGCCCGACAGCGCATCAGGATTTTTGCGCAGGTGCGGCGTGAGGCCAACGGTCTCTGCAATCTCGTGCACGAGTTCGCGGCGCTCCAGCTTGGGGACCTTGTTGTTGCGCAGGCCAAACTCGATGTTCTCTTCCACCGTCATCGTCGGGTAGATGGCGTAGTTCTGAAAGACCATGGCGACACCACGCTGACCGGGAGTCACATTGTCGACCGTCTTTCCGCCAATCGAGATCGTGCCAGTGGTTGGCTTCTCGAGACCGGCAATCATGCGCAGCGTTGTCGATTTTCCGCACCCTGACGGGCCAACGAGAACCGAGAAGCTGCCGGCTTCGATCGTGAGATCAAGGCTCGGGATGATCTCCTTGTCGCCATACGACTTACCAATGTTTCGCAGTTCAATCTGACTCATGCGCGTGCCTCCGTGTCGTGGGATGTGCTGTGTGGTGGGTGCTGGTCACCGCGGTTATCGACGCCGCGGTTCTGGACGTTGCCGACGTCGGGTCGATTCGACATCAGACCATCGATATCGAACTCGAGGATGCGGTCAGCGGATGCGTCGTCGTCGACAGTCCAGGCGTTGATGCCCAGCCCGTGCTCTCGCGCTTCCGCCACAAATCGCTCGTTGATGAGGGAGAAATGGGGGTGCAACACGTTCGCGCCGCAGCGGCGCGCATAGCCGGGCAGATCGGCGAAGGTTTCGACGAATGCGATCGCCGTCGTGAACTCTGGGTAGGAGCGAGCGAAACCAGCGATAGCGCGATGGTTGATCGACGAAATCAGGGTCGAGTCAACCCCATCATGCGCGCGAACTTCGGCGGCAACGAGATCGTTGACAGCACCCCACGAGTTGGTGAAATCTTTCGTCTCGATGTTGACCCAGACGCCTCGCTCGGCCGCGAACGACAACACTTCACTGAGCGTCGGGATGCGAGTAACCGCGCGAGCGAACTGGCCCTCAAACCCGCGATCGAAGTTGAGCACGCGCAACTCGGCGAGAGTGAAATCCCGCGCCCAGCCCATGCCGTCTGACGTGCGATCGACACGGGGGTCATGCAAGACGACCAGGTGTCCGTCGCTCGTAACGTCAACATCCAATTCGATCTTGGTCGCTCCCATTTCGGCGGCAAGCTCGAACGCGGCAAGAGTGTTCTCCGGCGCGTAGCTGCTGGCACCGCGGTGGGCGATGATGCGGCTGTCGATGGTCGGTCGATCGCCGCTGCTCAATGCAGACCGGTTCATGCGGATACTCCTCGACGGTTGAGAGCGGATTGGTACGAATCGGTGACCACAGCGTCGACCCCGAGAGCGAAGAGTTGATCGAGCTGCTCCTCTTCGGTGACGGGCCAGAACTCGGCAACCAGGGTGGAGGCGCACACCATCACGCCGAGAGCTCGCGCACCATGCACGTCGCCAGTGGCGGCGCCGACAGCGATCGGGTGAAGGGCGATCGCTCCGACCGCGGCGGCATACGATGCGGCCTCTTCCATCACGACAAGGTGGCGAAGACCAATCTTGAGAGACGGATGCGCGACAGCAAGCGCCGCCATCGACACATGATTAGTGGAGGTGATTGTCACGCGCTCGTGCATACGACGCTTGTGCACGAGCTCTGCGACCGCAACAGCGGCGGGGCTGGCTCCCTCACTGTGCTGCGGGTCTTCCTTCACATCAAGGATGAGATGGGCATCGGAACCGGCCAGCAACTCGACCACTTCAGCAAGCGTCGGAATTCGGGTGCCAGCGAATCCCTCGCGCCCAACGCCAATGTCGACCGTCTTCAGCTCAGCCAAGGTGAGCTCTTCGACAAGCGCCTTTGGCTGACCATCGTAGAGAACGCTTGCGCCGCGAAGCGCTACAAGTTCAGCATCCCGTGAGAGTCGAACGTCGATTTCGACCCCGTCAGCCCCACGGCGAAGCGACTGCTCAATCGCGGCAAGAGAATTCTCCGGTGCAACGTCGGCGGCACCTCGACGCGCAAAAACGAGAGTCATACGAGTGCCTCTGCTTTCGCGAGCGCTGCTCGCCGCGCGACAGCGATATCCGGGGTGTTCGTGATGATCGAATCAACACCGGCGGCGATGAGGTCGTCGATCTGTTCCGCCTCACTCCGGCTGGAGAATGGCGCTGGCATAGTCCAGGCATTCACGGCAAGGTTCGCCGCGCGCGCCTGCCGCATGGTCTCGGGCGTGAGGGCCAGATGAGCGGGATGGATGGCATCCGCACCGGTCGTGGCAGCGTAGTTGCCGATCTCGTGCAGTGACATCATGTGAAGCAGACCGGTTCGCACGTCGGGGTGGCTGAGCTTGAGCTCTGCCATTGACGTGTGGTTGAACGATGAGAAGAAGACTTGCTCGACGAGACCCCGGCGCAGTACTTCATCGGCAGCACGACGAGCCAACTCACCGTAGGCCTTGTCGTGACGGTAGATGTCTTTGACTTCGATATTCAGTACGAGACTGCGACGTTCAACAAGGTCAAAGATTTCGTCGAGCGTCGGGATGAGAGCGCCGGCGTAATCGCCCGGGTTTCCTGTTCCGAAATCCAAACGGCGCAACTCACCGAAAGTGAGTTCCGAGACGCGGCCCGTACCGTTCGACGTTCGGTCGATCGTGTCGTCGTGAATGGCGACAATCACGCCGTCGCTGGTGGCATGGATGTCGATTTCCATGCCATCCGCGCCTAGGTCTGCGCCGAGCTCGAAGGCCTCGAGGGTGTTCTCTGGGGCGTAGGCCATGGCACCTCGGTGGCCAAGGATGAGGGGTGACGCAGTCATTGGGACTTCTTTCGTTCGGTTCTGGGCATAAAAAAACCCGGGGAGTCAGCAGCGCCAACGCACCACACGGCTGTGCCGTGCGCGTTGATGATGCTGACCCTCCGGGTGCTCTCTAGTGACTCTGCCCTGGGGTGTGTTTTCAGTTGTGGGTGGTGCTGGTAACTCTGGTGAGGCGGTGATCTGCCTCGGGAAGCGTCGAGGTTAGGCGACGCGGGTATGAATTCGTGACCGTCGACGCCGCCACAGTGCGGGGTTTCCGGTAGATACGTAGTCGGCGCCGCAGTCGAGCACGGCGTCGATTTCGTCAGGATTACGGATGAGCCCACCGACGATGAGGGGCTGCTGGATGCTGGCTCTGAGATCGCGGATGACGCGCGGCATCAGCCCTGGCATCACCTCGACCTCGGTGGGACGGCTCGCGTGCACTTGGCGCATCGCGTTGTCGACCGCGTGAGTATCGACAGCGAAGAACCGCTGCACCGACGCAATGCCGAGCTTTCGTGCGGCAGCAACCGCAGCGCTCTTGGTAGTGATGACTCCGTCAACTCCGACGTGTTCCGCAAGAAACTGCACGGCAGCACCGTCTCGGCTGATTCCGCCCACGAGTTCAAGATGAACATGGGCTGTTTTACCGGCGTCATGGATGCGGGCAACCATGCCTGCGAGAGAATTGATGTCTCCCACCAGCAGGTTGATGCGCGCTACGTCGCTCTCCAGTGCATCCTTGAGCATGCCGTGTTCTTGCACAGAAGCGATGAGGGGAAACTCCCCCGCCGCTGTGCCACGCCATCTCAACTCGCTCATGTTGGTGCCCACGCTAAACACCGGAGTTAGCGGCGCGGTAACGCTCAGGTAAACGACAAACGCTGAGAGTTTGTCAGCCGACGTTTCGTGAAATGTTACTGGCGTGCTTCGATCAAGACTGGCTCAAACGAGACTGGCCCAGAACACTGGCCGAACAGCCCGCGTCGCTCAACGCTTACCGGAATCTCATATGTTGCGTCACTGATCACAAACCCGTCGCGGTCAGATACCACCACGTGGAGCGAGCGTTCTCCTCCCAAGACGAAGACAGAGTCATCCACGTATGGCGGCTCTTGCGGCACTTCCCACTGTTTGCCGTCGCTTCGAGTCACCGGTTGCACAACGCACTCCTCGCCAAAACAGGCCGAGAGCATCTCAGCCTCGTGCAGCGCATCTTCTAGCTCAATCACGGCAGGACCGTTGTTGACGTAGCCGACGGCGCTGCAAGCGAGACACCCTGAGAGCGACATCATCGCCACGGCGCCGAGAGCTGCCGTTGCCAGCGCTCTCCGTGTCTTGGTCATATCTAGAGCATATGAATAGCGCGGCGCGACGTGAGAGGTGAGCATTCTTTGTTACGCAAACGAAACGCTCCGAATAACCTGGCCCAAAGAGCCCGGTTCGCAAGAAAGTGAGTGTGCCCCTGGAGGGATTCGAACCCCCAACCTGCTCCTTAGGACGGAGTTGCTCTTCCGTTGAGCTACAGAGGCTGGCTTTTCGAGTGTAGCCGAGTACGGCACGAAGAACCCTCAGCCAGAGGGCCAGCGTTACGGGGTCGGCGCTGCCGCACCATCGATCGCGGCTGGCAGCGGATACTGCAGCGGCTGCAGGTCGGGCTCCAACCACTGCGTGCGACCCTCAGCGATGCGCTCGCGTGAGTAGAAACGTTTGATGATGGACTTGTCGAGCAGCTCCGGTGCGTCATCCACGTCATCGACCAGCGCAATGAGGTCAAACCAGGCACGAGTGAGCGTGATGTGAAAAGCATCCGGTTTGCCCGCCCGCACGGCCATGCTCTTAATGCCGACCGCGAGACGTTCGAAGCCGTCAATAGCGCCATACGCACGAGCAAGCAACCACGCCACGCGAACATGACGTTCGTGTGAAAACGCGGCAGGCGCGATGGTGTTGTTTTCGAACGTTGTCATGAGTTCGTCGTCAGTCATGATCAATCACTCCACACAATTACTCTCGCAGGCTTCATGCTCGCCAGCGCGCGGTCACACCAAACAGTTACTGGCCTGGCGGGTAGAGGAACGACTCGACCTCGCTGGCCGGGATGGTGCGCTGACCATAGGAGAGGTAGACGTAGTTGTATTCCTCAAGCAGAACTGAACCGTCGGAATTGACTTGCTTCACGTATGAAACGTGGTTGTCCCAGCCAAACCACGCCACAGAACCGACAACGGGAGTCGCGCTCACGGTCCAGCCGTGGGTCTCCCAAGCCGACTTCCACTGGTATGCGTCTCCACCATTCGGCGTGAGATCTGCCCAGGCCCAGCGGAACGGTGCCGCGAAGGAACCAACGTCGCGGTTCAGCCGCCACGCTACAAAGTCGGTGCACTGGCGGTAGTAGTAATTCAAAGGTGAAAGGCTGCTGCCCGCAGTCGGCCACGGGTAGTCATCGCCCAATGCTTGAGCGCCCGATGAAGCGTAGAGCGCGTTTGCCGAGGCAATCGCATCCTGCTGCTGAATCGCTGCCAGGTCTTCGGGCGATGTCGCCTCGAACTGATCACGCGTGAGCTCCGGCAATTCCAGCTCAGCGCTAACCGTCACCGACTGGACTCTCGCTTGAGCGGCATCCGCGACTGCAGAAACTGACACGAGTGTTCCCCCGTCTGAGATCAGACCGCCTTGGCCGTAGGCCGGCAACCCTGCCACAGCAAACAGCCCGCCAATAACAGCCATCGACGCCACAGCGCGAAGCGGGCTCTTGCGAACACGCTTGGCTGTGGCTTTCGGAGCCGAGTGGGCACGAGGTGCCTGAGCAACGATCGGCGCAACACGGTTATTCAGCGCGGGGGCTGCCGGGGTGTACACAACCGGTGCCTCATCGTGAGCGACCGCAGCGGGAGCACGAGGAATCTGCGGCGCAGCTACAGGCTTGCCGATAGTCGCAGCATCTCGTGCGGCACGTGCTTCGCGACGCGAAAGAAAGATAGGAGCTTCACTCGAAGGTTCCGCCGAGGGCACGCCGGAAACGTCCGGGCCATCAGATGAGATACGGGACAATCGGGAACCTTCAGGTGGAGCGCGCTCAAAGAAAACTAGGGAAATCCTTGAACACAGGAATAATCACAACAGCATAACAGTTACGCCGCTGGAGCCAAATATTCTTCCCAATCTGGGAGTCCTCTTTCAATACCCCGCACCAACCACGCGCTGGTGTGCGGCGGACGCGGTTTGATTAGCAGGCGCCAGTTCATCTCCGCGGGAGTGCGATTGCTCTTCACGTTGTTGCAACGCAAGCAGCACGCCACCAGGTTTTCCCACGAATCTTCGCCACCGCGAGAGCGAGGCATCACGTGGTCGATGGTGTTTGCGGAAGCCCCGCAATAGCCACACCGGTGACCGTCACGTCGCAGCACTCCACGACGAGAAACCGGCAACCTGCGCGTAGAAGGAATACGCACATAATTTCGAAGGATGATGACCGACGGTCGCTCCCACGATTCACTCGCGCTCCACACCGGATGATCCGGGTCGGCAGCGATAACTGTCGCTTTCTGATTCATCACGAGCACAACGGCTCGTTTAAAGGACACGACCGCGAGCGGCTCATAGCCGGCGTTCAGGACCAAAGTGCGCATTGTCATCCTCTCGAAAGAGCCTGCACGGCTTGCAGGCAATCGACTTCCCCGAAATTCAGCGAAAAGGAGGCAGAAACACAAAAAGGCACCGTCGAAAGACGATGCCTAGTGATTCAGCGCGCAAAAACTGCTGCGCACAGTACTGCTGTGTCGTATGTGGAAGTGGGCACGCGCATCCACGGTTTGGATGCTGCACCTACTTAACATGCGATTCTCCGGTTCATTCGTGAACTCCAAGGGCTACAGGCTAACCCAGTTTTTGGGGCACATTGCACGCGGGCGCGCCGAATCGGATGACGAGACGGTTACGCCTCGGTGAACGCCGGAATCCGAAAGCTACGCGCTCGGCTTCTCCACAAAGATATGAACGGCAACCTCGTTGGGCAGCTCGAGACCTTCGCCAAACCCTTCAACGGTGACCGCAACGTAGGAGTCTGCAGCAGCGAATGTGGCTGTCTTACCTGGCATAACGCCAGCACCAAACAGCTGCTGCAACAGTTCAGGTTCGAACTGCACGGGTTCACCCAATCGACGGATGAGTCCGGTCACCGGGGTGGTTGTTTCAGCGACAAGCTCAACGATGTTAACCATGCCGTCGCTGAAAGATGCCGCAGCAACACCACCCAGCTCTTCCAAGCCAGGAATGGGGTTGCCATAAGGCGACTCGGTGGGGTGATCAAGAATTTCGATGAGCTTGCGCTCTACCTGCTCACTCATCACGTGCTCCCACCGGCAGGCTTCGTCGTGAACGAGCGCCCAGTCGAGACCAATAACATCGGCGAGGAGCCGCTCAGCAAGACGGTGCTTGCGCATGACATGCGTGGCACGACGCCGGCCCTCAACCGTGAATTCGAGGTGGCGGTCGCCTTCTACGACGACGAGGCCGTCACGTTCCATGCGGCCGATGGTTTGCGAGACGGTCGGGCCAGAGTGGCCGAGCCGCTCAGAGATGCGGGCCCGCAACGGGACAATGTTCTCTTCTTCGAGATCAAGAATCGTGCGCAGGTACATCTCGGTGGTGTCAACGAGATCGGTCATGAAACCAGACTAGCCCGAACTGGCCAATAGAATTGGACGCATGCCGAGCCTGACGATTCCTACTGACCTCCTTCCCTCCGATGGACGATTCGGAGCTGGCCCTTCCAAAGTGCGCCCCGAACAGATCGAGCATCTCGTTTCTAGCGCGCGAAACATCCTCGGCACGTCCCACCGCCAAGCACCGGTTCGTGACCTCGTTGGCCGCGTACGTTCGGGCCTCGGAGAGCTTTTCCAGATCCCGGAGGGCTACGAAGTAGTACTCGGCAATGGAGGCTCCACCGCGTTCTGGGATGCCGCCGCCTTCGCCCTTATCGAGCGTCGCAGCGCGCACCTCTCCTTCGGAGAATTCGGTTCCAAGTTCGCGAAAGCGGCCGCAGCACCCCACCTTGAATCGCCTCATGTCGTCACCGCCCCGGGCGGGTCGCTCGCCGAACTCGACGACATCGACGGCGCTGACGTCTTTGCGTTCCCCCAAAACGAGACCTCTACCGGCGTGATGGCCCCCGTGCGCCGCTTCGACGACGCAAACGTACTCACTGTTGTCGATGCCACGAGCGCAGCCGGCGGCGTGAACTTCGACGCCGACCAAGCAGATGTCTACTACTTTGCACCGCAGAAGAACTTTGCATCAGACGGCGGCCTGTGGATCGCTCTCTTCTCCCCCGCGGCAATCGAGCGCGTCGAGCGCATCGCCGCGTCGGGTCGCTACATCCCCGAGTTCTTGTCGCTCAAGAACGCGATCGACAACTCGCGCCTCAACCAGACCCTCAACACTCCCGCACTCAGCACCCTGCTGCTGCTCGAGAACCAGATCGACTGGATCAATGGCAACGGTGGACTGGCCTGGGCGGATGCTCGCACGCGCGAATCCTCGTCGGTGCTCTACGACTGGGCTGCCGCCAGCGATGTCGCCACGCCATTCGTCACCAACCCTGAGCACCGCTCGCAGGTCATCGCAACGATCGACTTCGACGATGCAATCGACGCCGCCGCAATCTCTAAGACGCTCCGCGCCAACGGAATTGTCGACACCGATCCGTACCGCAAACTGGGCCGCAACCAACTGCGGGTCGCCACCTTCGTTGCCATCGAACCGGATGACATCCGCAAATTGGTGTCATCGATTGAGTATGTGATCGCCAACAGCCACTAATCTGAAACCGTGCGTATCTGGTTGAAAGACTCAGAACGCCGGCTAGATCCTGAGCCGGTGCAGACCGACGACCGCAAAGCCATGCTCGTGGGCATGGTGTTGTGGATCATCGGTCTTGCACTGCTGCTGCTTTTTATCGAACCGCTCAATGCATCCGGAAACCTGTGGTGGCTCTGGACTGCCGTTGCGGGCCTCGTGCTCGGCCTTATCGGCCTGATCTACACGCACGCACAGCGCGGAAAGCGAACTCGCTAGTCTTCTTCGTCCGAATCGTCGTCGTCATCATCTGACTCGTCATCATCGTCGTCGAGTTCAGCATCGTCTGAATCGTCATCATCGTCGTCGTCGTCATCCGACTCGTCGAGGTCATCAACGCTCACGCCCTCGTGGTCACCGCCGCGAAACGCACCAGTGTCGTAGTCGTCGTCTGACTCTTCGTCGTCATCGTCTGACTCATCATCATCCGATGCATCAATGTCAACGCCGTCGAGGTCACCGCCGTGTAAGACGGACGAGCCGAACTCGTCATCGTCATCATCGTCGTCGTCGTCAAGATCGTCGTCGGCTTCTTCTGCAGCAGCCTTTTCGGCATCCGCCGCTTCAGTAGCGGCCTGCGCGGCCTTGTACTCCGCAAGACGCTCAGACCACGGCACCCAGTCGGGCGAGAGCAGTGCGCCCTCGGCCGGCATGAGTTCTGCTTCAAGAACCGTGGGGTCCTGACCCTCAACGTGAGCAACGCTGACGGTCCAATTCCAGCCCGGATAGCCCGGCAGAGCCGAAGCGAAGAGTACCGAAACGGTGCCTTCGCTTTCGATCTGCTCACCGACGAGCGCACCAATCGACGCATCAGTGGTGATCTCGAGGAGTGCTCCCCGAGCAAGCTTTTCGTACTGGCTATTAGGCATCTAGTTCGTCCGCAACTTTACGTAGCATGGAGGCGATCTTGGCGCCGTGGGTTTTATCAGGGTAACGACCGCGCTTGAGGCCAGAACCGATGCCGTCCATGAGCTTGACGAGATCTTCAATGATCACGGCCATGTCATCGGCGGGCTTGCGGTTGATCTTGGCCATGCTTGCAGGAGCATCCATGACGCGCACGGAGAGCGCCTGAGCGCCCTTCTTGCCGTCAGCAATGCCGAATTCGAGGCGTGTACCCGCCTTGATCCCAGTCGTGCCCGCAGGCAGCGCTGAGGCGTGCAAGAAGACCTCTTGGCCTTCATCACTCATGATGAAGCCAAAACCCTTCTCGTCGTCGTAAAACTTAACCTTGCCGGTAGGCATGGGCATGCTCCTTTGTAGTCGTGACTCAAGCTTAGAACGTAAACGGGCGCGTATCCTTGTCAACGTGACAAATCACTCAACTGAACGCGACCTTCGCATCGAGCGTGTGCTCGCATACCTGGTCGCCATCTCGATCGCACTCGCTGTGCTTAGCTTTGTCGCCGTAGTCGTTGCTACCGCAGTGGGCCAAACCGTATTCGATTACGGTGTGTGGCCCGTAGTGATCACTATGCCCTACTTTGCTTTGCCTTTGGGCGTCGTTTTCATCATCACCCTTCTCGTGTTGAATGGCCGCCGTCGCCAACGTGAATATAGGAATGGCCACAATTAGCGATGCGGCTCTTCTGCTCGCCGCTCAACTGCGGGCACTAGACGACAATCAACTTCTTGAGTTGTTGCGCTCACGCACGGTGCGCGGCAACTCTGTAAGCGACTTCTTTGACCTAGCGGATGCTCTGCAGCAGTCCACCTCGGTTGAACGCGTGCTGCGCGATCTCGACCGCCCCACGCTTGCCACTCTCGCGGTGGTCGCTGACACTGCGTCCCTTACCGCGCAGGAAGTCGCCTCTGCCGTCGGGCACTTTGGTGACGACGAGGTTGCCGTTCAGCGTCGACTCGATCGGCTCGTGAGCTTGGCCCTGCTCATTCATCGTGGCGGTCGCTACAGCGCCCCTGACGGCGTAACCGACCAGTTGGCAGGTTGGCCATTCGATGGCTTGCCCTCCACCGGTGAACTGCTCGACACTCCCGCGCCCTCCACTCTCACGTCGGTTGAACCCTCCGAGCGCGACAGTATCGACAGCATCGCCGCCGAGAACGCGTTCGCGACCACCAACGAAGTCACCGAACTCATCAATCAGCTGCGTTCGAGTCCCGTGCGCGATTTGGCGCGCGGCGGAGTCTCCCTCCCCGACTCAAAGCGGCTGGCGGCAGCGATGTCGGTTCCTCTCGACAAGATCGCCGGCCTCGTCGACATCGCAGAACGTGCCGGTCTCATCGCCACCACGAATGCCCAGTGGATGCCAACCGCCGATGCCACCGAGTGGATGTCGCGCGGCGCGGCTGAACGCTGGGTGCACTTGGCTGAGGCGTGGCATCAGGGAATTCCTGACGACATCCGCACCATCTTGGCCGACCGCACTCACAGCTTCTGGGGCGACGGCGTCGAGGACTACACGCGCTGGTTATTCCCCGCCGGGGTTGAGTCGATGCTCGAGAAGGTGCGTCGCTACGCCCGCGATGCTGGCCTCCTGGGCGTCACGGCCAATCGCCTCCCCAGCAGCGCAGGCGTTGCCCTGCTCACCCGCACAACGACAGAAGCAACCGCCGCCATGGCCGCGGTCTTTCCCAACGAAGTGCATCAGGTTTATGTGCAGCCCGACCTCAGCGTGATTTCGCCAGGACCGTTGGCGCCGCAATTGGATGCTCGGCTGCGCGTCATTGCCGACGTCGAGACCCGCGCCCTGGCATCCACCTATCGCATCTCGCGATCGAGCCTGCACCATGCCATGACGCTCGGCGAGACGCTTGACAGCATTCGAAGCTTCTTGACTGACATCTCATTGACGGGGGTTCCCCAGCCCGTCGAGTATTTGCTAACGGAGGCTGCGGGCCGCCACGGCCTAGTGCGGGTTGGCCAGCAAGGGGCGGCCGGCAGTTACGTCATTTCTCCTGACTCAGTGCTTCTGCAGTCGATCGCGGTTGATCCCAACTTTGGTGCCTTCGGATTGCGCCTCGAGGGCGACCGTTTGGTCTCGCGATTCGGAGTCGAGCAGCTCTTTTGGGCGCTGAGCGATGCCCGTTACCCGGTTGCCGCCGAGAACTCGGAGGGCGCGATCTTGTCGCTGCGACGCGACCAAGTTAGTGCTGCAAGCACAGAAGAGCCTCAAGATGACGGCCCAGATAAGTTGCTGGCGAAGCTGCGCAGTGGCCAGGGTGGCGCCACCGGCGATGAAGATCAGGCGTGGTTGTCGCGACAAATCGAGGTCGCGATTCGCAACAAACTGCTGCTGTTTGTCACGGTGAAAATGCCAGATGGCCATCTCGTGCAGTACACGCTCGAACCTTCCAGCGTGGCAGCTGGTCGCATGCGCGGCCTCGACCGTGCAGCCGATATTGAGCGAACGCTACCGCTGAAGAGCATCGTCGGGGTGGAAGCCACCAACGAACGCTAAGCATCCGGGCGTAGTCTAGGTCGGATGAACACAGCACCCGACGGACCTCTGATCGTGCAGTCTGACCGCACGGTTCTGCTTGAGGTAGCGCACCCTTTGGCCGAAGACGCGCGCCATGATTTGGCCGTTTTCGCGGAGCTGGAGCGCGCCCCCGAGCACATCCACACCTACCGCATCACGCGTTTGGGACTGTGGAACGCTCGGGCCGCAGGTCACGACGCTCCCGCGATGCTGGAGACGCTCGAGAAGTATTCGAAGTTTCCTATCCCGCAGAGTGTCAGCGTAGATATTGCTGAGACGGTTGGCCGCTATGGCCGCCTCGTCATTGATCGTGACGACGACGGCGCGTTGACCCTGACTGCCACTGACCCGGCGGTGCTGCGCGAGATCACGCGCGCCAAGAAGGTCGCAAGCCTGCTGTTCGAACGTCGCGGCGACCACACTTTTGTGGTCCAGCCATGGGCCCGCGGGCAGCTCAAGCAAGAGTTGTTGAAACTCGGTTGGCCGGCTGAAGACAACGCCGGCTACACGCCAGGCACCCCTCACGAGATTGATCTGGATGCCTCGGGCTGGGGTTTGCGCGAGTACCAGCAGCACGCCATCGACAATTTCTTCGACCACGGTTCAGGCGTCGTCGTGCTGCCCTGTGGCGCCGGCAAAACCTTGGTGGGCCTCGGCGCGATGGCGCAAAGCAACACCACGACCCTGATTTTGGTCACCAATACGGTTTCTGCGCGCCAGTGGCGAGCCGAAATCTTGAAGCGAACCACCCTCACTGAAGAAGAAGTGGGTGAGTATTCGGGGCAGGTGAAAGAGATTTTGCCTGTCACGATCGCGACCTACCAAATCCTGACGGCGAAGCGAAAAGGCGAGTACGCCCACCTTGCGTTGCTGGATGCTCTCGACTGGGGCCTCGTCATTTATGACGAAGTGCACTTGTTGCCTGCGCCCGTGTTTAAGCTCACCGCTGATCTGCAAGCACGCCGTCGCCTCGGCCTCACCGCGACGCTTGTTCGCGAAGATGGGCGCGAGGGCGACGTGTTCTCCCTCATCGGCCCCAAACGTTTCGATGCCCCGTGGAAAGAGATTGAGGCCCAGGGCTTCATCTCCCCCGCTAGCTGCTTCGAGGTGCGCGTTGACCTCCCCGAGAGCGAGCGGCTTGAGTACGCGGCATCCGCTGATGACGAACGTTACAGACTGGCCGCAACAGCACCCGCTAAAACTGAAGTGGTGCGCGCGCTCGTGAAAAAGCACGCCGGCGAGCGCATTCTCGTTATCGGGCAATACCTCGACCAGATCGATGATCTGTCTGAGCAGCTGAATGCTCCCAAGCTGACCGGTGCCACCTCCGTTCCGGAGCGCGAGCGTCTGTATCAAGAGTTCCGCGACGGCGTCACGAAGGTGCTCATCGTGTCAAAGGTTGCCAACTTCTCGGTCGACCTGCCCGAGGCGACCGTCGCCGTGCAAGTTAGTGGTTCATTTGGCTCTCGCCAAGAAGAAGCTCAGCGTCTTGGCCGCCTGCTTCGCCCCAAGGAGAGCGGCCTGCCCGCCAACTTCTACACGCTCGTGGCACGCGACACGGTCGACCAAGACTTCGCACAAAACCGCCAACGGTTCTTGGCCGAACAGGGCTACAGCTACACGATTCTGGATGCCGCAGACCTGACGGCTTAGGTCGCTTGCGAATTCTCCGCCCAGCATCCAGTCGCGCTGCTGGCCTCAACCGAGCGCTGCCTCTGGACTAGCGCGCCCAGAGGGCTCGGCACTCCTCGGCGAGCACACCCGATGCAACGCTGAGGCGTCGGGTAGTGAGCGCGCTCAGCGCAGTGGAATCGATGGAGATCTCGTCGAGGGCGTCGGGCCGCAGTTCGAGCATCTCGCTCATGCTGAGGCCGAAAACCAGATGCTCGACGCCCGCCGTCCAGGCGGCAGAGAAGCACATGGCGCAGGGCTCGACTCCACTCACGAGGGTGCATCCGGCAAGGGATCGCCCATGGTTGCGAACGGCATCTTTCACCGCCATTATTTCTGCATGACTGGTGAGATCGTCATCCGTCTCGACACGATCGTGGGCACGCCCCACGATCGCACCGCTCGAATCGATGACGACGGCTCCATACGGAAATTCTCCCGCTTGGAGTGCCTGCCGTGACAACGCGAGTGCGGCTCTCATGGCATCTTCGATCATGCTCGTGGAATCTGTTGCGCTCATGACGGTTCCTCCGCGGGGCGTGCGTATCCTCGGCAGTCAAGGAATTGCATGAATAGAAATGTTTGATGCGTGCCACTAAATAATTACCGCGAACTTACGTGGACGCATCGCGCCCGTCAAATGGCGCAGGAGGCGACACGCCGCCCACGACGGTGTCGGCTGAGTCATCCATCGTTCCAGTGTGCTCCCGGGTACCCCTGAAGTCGAGGTGCCCGGATGCCGCATCGTGCAAACCATTGAGAGCTACCGCACCGGCTACGGTTGAACCCCACCACAGAGCCCAGGGGCCCCTTTCTATGCCACAGTCGCCATCGTCCACGTCATCGCAGTCAAGCCCATCGTGGCTGAGCTATCGAGAGTCGATCGGTGATCGGTCAGACATGTACCGCGCACTGCTCGAGCACTGGGCACCGGTCGCTGCGCTCAATGTGGGCAGCTACCTCGATCTGTCTCCCTCGACCAGCATCCCCGCCGTCACCTATGTAGATACCGACCGCCGGGCCGCCGCGTTCTTTGCCGACGCCGAGCGGGTCCGGGGTGAGCTGGAAGGCGCCACGTTGCCGGGAGCCGCGGCCGAGATCACTTTCCTCAAGGCCGATTTCCTGAAGCCGCTTGCGCTGGCCGACGCATCCTTCGACCTGATCATTGCCCTGTTCACCGGCCCCGCGTTGGATTCCTGCGCGCGGTATCTGGCGCCGCGCGGGCTCTTCCTTGCCAATAGCAGCCACGGGGATGCAAGCCTCGCCGCCCTTGATCCACGTCTGACCCTAGTGGGCGCCGTCCACCACCGCGATGGACGCTACAGAATCGACAGCAGCGATCTCGATCGCTATCTGATTCCCAAGAAACCAGAACAGGCCACCGCCGACCTCATTCGCGCCAGCGGTCGAGGTATCGCGTACACAAAAACTGCGTTCGCGTACCTGTTTCAACTCGCCGGATAACCGACTTCGTTCAGACCGGTTCGCCCTCGAGGCGAGCACGACGCTTGATCATGAAGTCTTTCGCCAGGCCGACCACCGAAAGCACAACGAGAAAAGCGAAGCTCAGGGCCATCAGCCAGAGAGCGCCGAATCCGACGCTGAGCGGCCACATCGGGGTGACCCCATTGACGCTCCACCAGGTAATGTCTTGCGACCGAGCGAGGTTCGACAGAAGCGTGATGGTGGCGAGTGCGATGGCTCCCACGCCGAATGCGATAAGCGTTCCTATGATCAATCTCTTCATCAGTTGATTCCCCTTCGCCTGATCCCGATGCAGCCACCCTATGCTTAAAATTAACAAATACTCAATGAACGATCTGGTGAACAACTTGCCGACACGCCCTGAGCTATCAGGTCACATTCAGGAAACACGCAGATACTGGGCACATGGCTGACGGACCGAAAATTCTCATTGTTGACGACGAACCGAACATTCGCGATCTGCTCACGACGAGCTTGCGCTTCGCGGGATTTGCGGTGCGCGCGGTAGGAAGCGGCGCCCAGACCATCTCGGCTGTTCTCGAAGAAGAACCCGACTTGATCATCCTCGACGTGATGCTGCCGGACATGAACGGCTTTGGCGTGACCAAACGCCTCCGTGCCTCCGGCTACACGTCTCCCATCCTGTTCCTCACGGCAAAAGACGACACCGAAGACAAGATCACCGGCCTCACCGTCGGTGGTGACGACTACGTCACGAAGCCGTTTAGCCTCGATGAAATCGTTGCCCGCATCAAGGCGATTCTTCGCCGCACGATGCAAGATGACGAAGAGACGATCATCCGCGCCGGTGACCTCACGATGGACCAAGACACCCACGAGGTATCGATCGGCAACGAACAAATTGAACTCAGCCCCACCGAGTTCAAGCTGCTTCGCTACCTCATGCTGAACCCCAACCGCGTGCTCTCGAAGGCTCAGATCCTCGATCACGTGTGGGAGTACGACTTCAACGGCGATGCCGGCATCGTAGAGAGCTACATCTCCTACCTGCGCCGCAAGCTCGATCAGCACACCGAAGAGCCGATCATCCAAACCAAGCGCGGATTCGGCTACATGCTGAAGGCAGCAAAGCCGTAACCACCAACGATGGCCAGCTGACATGTAATTGTTCATGTTCGGCTGGCCATATTCGTTCCCGATTCCCAGACACGCAAGGTACCGTTCACTATCATGCAGGAGAACATCCCCGACGCCTGGAGCCGCATCTCTTTGCGCACCAAGGTCACCGGAGTCACGGTGCTTCTGCTCACCATGGGGCTCCTCGTTGCCGGTGTCGGAACCGCCGCAGTGTTGCGCGACTATCTGATCGAGCAAACCGACGACAAAATCACCGCCGCCGCCGATGGGCTCGATGGCCGCATCCAATACACCGGCACAACCCGCGATCCTCAGTGCAGTGTGTCTCGCCTGCCCAATGACCTCTATTTCGCGGTGCTCAACCACGACGGCAGCATGCGTTGCAACAGCCGGGAAGAGGATGCCTCGCGCCCCGTTCTCGACGGTCTCACGATCGCCGTTGCAAATTCACAGACCGCCCCGTTCACTCTTCCCAGCACAGCCATCGGAGGGCAATGGAGAGTGATTGCCTACCCCGCGATCAGCACCATCGGCCCTGACTTTGTGACGATCGTCATCGCCCGCGACTTGAGCGACTCCAACGCCATTGTGGCTCGCTACGCCGCCATCTTCTTGTTCTTCGGCCTCACCGTTGTCATCGTCGGTGGAGCGCTCACGCGCCTTTTGGTCACCTCGACGTTCGCGCCACTGCGCGAAGTGGAAGCGACCGCGGCGCGTTTTGCCGACGGAGACTTCGATCAGCGACTCTCTGTCGCCACCCCCAACACAGAAGTGGGGCGGCTCAACCGCTCCCTCAACTCCATGCTTGGCCGAATCGACCGCGCATTCGCCGACCGCGCGCGCACGATTGATCAGATGCGCCGCTTCGTCGGTGACGCCAGCCACGAACTTCGCACCCCCCTCGTCACCGTGCGTGGGTACGCCGAGCTGTACCGCATGGGCGCTATCACTAAGTCGGACGACATCGCTCAGGCCATGGAGCGCATCGAGAAAGAAGCGATCCGCATGGGCGGGCTCGTCGAAGACCTCCTCGAGCTGGCGCGCATCGATGGCAGCAAACCGGTGCAGTTCACCGAAGTCGACCTCTTGCCGCTGGCCAATGATGCCGCGATGGATGCTCGTGCCTCGACCGGCCGCGTCGTCACCGTCATCAACACCAACCCCCGCATTGACTCCGACGCGATCGTCAAGGCAGACCTCACCGCGGATGCTGACACCGACACGAAGGTGATCACCCTCCCCGAGAGCTCACACCCCGATCCCAGCACGCCCGCTCGCGGAGTTGCCGCGCTCGCCACCGGCCCCATTGCTGCCGCAGGCGCTCGCCTCTCACGCTTGGCATCCCGCAAGAAGTCTGCCGCCGTCGCTAAGGCGACTGCTCGTCTCACTCAGGCCATTGCGCCGGTGCCGAAGGACCTCAACGCCGTTGTGATGGCCGAAGAGAACAAGATTCGCCAGGTACTCACCAACCTGGTCACCAACGCTCTGCGCTTCACCACAGACACTCCTGTTGAGATCGGCGTTGGAGTTGACCATGAGCGCCAGCTGGCTGTGTTGTCGGTTATCGATCACGGCGAGGGCATCCCGGAACAGATTCGCGCCAAGGTCTTCGAACGCTTCTGGCGTGCCGACAGCTCGCGCAACCGCGACACCGGCGGAAGCGGCCTAGGGCTCGCCATCGTTGCGGCCATCGTCACAGCCCACCACGGCACCGTGCAGGCGCTTGAGACACCCGGAGGCGGCGCAACCTTCCGTGTGGAGCTTCCACTCCTCCCCAGCACTCCGAGCCCGTCAGACGACACCGAAGCGGAATAGCGACCGCCGCAACGCGGACCGGGAATCTACCGTCGAGTTATGACTCGATACCAAGTAGATAGCGAAGCCGTTCTCAGCGCCACCGGAGCGGTTCAGAATTCCATTGGCCGCATCCAAGCGGAAGTTGCTGGCCTTCACGGTCAACTCACGAACCTGCAGGGCTCGTGGACCGGGCAGGCAGCGACAGCCTTCTCCACGGTCGTCACCGACTGGAAGGCCACTCAACAGCGCGTAGAAGAGAACCTCGCCGCGATCAATACCGCCCTCAGCCAGGCCGGGCAGCAGTACGCGGAGATCGAAGCCGCAAACGCGCGCCTCTTCTCCCGCTAGCGGTACGCCCAGGCACGCTCACAACGCGCCCAAGCTCACCCCCAGCACCCCCAGCACGCCCAGCGCGCTGCGGGTGCTAGAGACTCCCCCACCCACAGAAACTCTCGTTAACGACAGAATGGGCGCCTCCCGAAGGAGACGCCCATTCTGTGTAGTGCAGTGAAGCTGTGTAGAGCGGTGGGACTTAGAAGTCCATTCCGCCCGACGGGTCACCCATGGGTGCCGGGTTCTTCTCAGGCTTGTCAGCAACGACGGCTTCGGTCGTCAAGAACAGACCGGCGATCGACGATGCGTTGAGCAGAGCCGAACGCGTTACCTTTACCGGGTCATTGATGCCTGCAGCGAGCATGTCGACGTATTCGCCGGTTGCTGCGTTGAGGCCGTGACCGATGGGGAGGTTGCGGACCTTGTCAGCAACAACACCGGGCTCCATGCCTGCGTTGAGTGCGATCTGCTTGAGCGGTGCGTCGATAGCAACGCGGACGATGTTCGCTCCGGTTGCTTCGTCGCCGACCAAGTCAGCCATTGCCTGGCTGTCGAATGCGATCTTGCCAGCCTGAATCAGGGCCACGCCACCACCGGCGACGATTCCCTCTTCAACAGCAGCCTTGGCGTTGCGGACTGCGTCCTCAATGCGGTGCTTGCGCTCCTTGAGTTCAACCTCAGTTGCGGCACCAGCCTTGATAACTGCAACACCACCGGCGAGCTTGGCGAGACGCTCTTGGAGCTTCTCACGGTCGTAGTCGCTGTCAGTGTTGTCGATCTCGGCACGGATCTGCTTGACGCGACCTGCGATCGCCTCTTCTTCACCAGCACCTTCGATGATCGTGGTCTCGTCCTTGGTGATAACGACCTTGCGGGCGCGACCGAGGAGTTCGAGAGTTGCGTTCTCGAGCTTGAGTCCAACTTCTTCAGAGATGACCTGGCCACCGGTGAGGATGGCGATGTCAGCGAGCTGAGCCTTGCGACGGTCTCCGAAGCCAGGAGCCTTGACGGCAACCGACTTGAAGATGCCACGGATCTTGTTCACAACGAGAGTTGCGAGTGCTTCTCCGTCAACGTCTTCAGCAATGATGAGCAGCTGCTTGCCGCTCTGGATTACCTTGTCGACGATGGGGAGCAGATCCTTGATGTTCGAGATCTTGCCGTTGACGATAAGAACGTAGGGGTCTTCGAAGACCGCTTCCTGGCGCTCCTGGTCGGTGACGAAGTATGCCGACAGGAATCCCTTGTCGAAGCGCATACCTTCGGTGAGCTCAAGCTCGGTGCCGAACGTGTTCGACTCCTCAACGGTGACAACACCTTCCTTGCCGACCTTGTCGATCGCCTCAGCGATAAGTGCACCGATCTCGGGGTCACCAGCAGAAATGGATGCGGTAGCCGCGATCTCTTCCTTGGTCTCGATCTCCTTGGCGCTCGCAATGAGTGCCTCGATGACCGAGTTGGTTGCCTTTTCGATACCGCGCTTGAGGCTGATGGGGTCTGCACCCGCAGCAACGTTACGGAGGCCTTCGCGAACGAGAGCCTGAGCAAGAACAACAGAAGTGGTCGTACCGTCTCCGGCAACGTCATCCGTCTTCTTTGCTACCTCTTTGACGAGTTCAGCACCGATCTTTTCGAAAGGATCGTCGAGCTCGATTTCTTTGGCGATGGATACACCGTCGTTCGTGATGGTGGGAGCGCCCCACTTCTTCTCAAGAACTACGTTGCGGCCACGTGGGCCGAGCGTGACCTTTACGGCGTCAGCGAGAATGTTCAGGCCGCGCTCAAGGCCGCGACGGGCCTCTTCGTTGAAAGCAATGATCTTTGCCATGTGTGTTTCTCGTCCCTCCCGGACGTCGTACAAGCGAATAAGTTGGCACTCGAACTGTGCGAGTGCCAAGGTCAAAATTAGCACTCGACGGGGGTGAGTGCAAGACAGCGCAGCGCACTCGGAGCGGGCAATCAGAAGTCGACGCAGCGCACCCCATCAGGGCGAGCGTGCGTCAGCCCGCAGTGCGGGCTTCCCTTTATTCTGTGGGCTCTTCTGTGGCTTCTGCTGAGGGGGTGAGGTAGTCGGTGCCAAGAACGACGGTGAGTTCTGCGCCGGGGAAGATGTCTTCTTCCACGAGGCGAATTTCGCCGCGGCCGATGGCGGCAACAAGGCCGGCAGCGACATCTTCATCGTCGGGATTGCTGTAATAAACGTAGGTGTCTTCGATGTCTCGCGCGGAGGCTGGGGCTGCGCTGCCTGTCGGCCATCCTGCTGCGGTGAGTTCGTCAAAGACGGTGGTTTGGAGTCCGCTTTCCGGTGTTCCGTTGAGCACGTCGATGGTGAGCGCGCGTTCGGGGTCTATTGCGGCGGGGTCGGTGACGGGCGGGACGGTTTCGGTGGGTTCTGGGGTGACGACAGCCTCTTCTGGTGTGGCGAAGAAGGGGATGCCGAGGTCGTCATCGAGGTACTGGCTAAGGGCGAAGAGACCGCCGAAGACAAGCACGCCGGTGGCGAGCAGGGCCCAGGCGAAGCCGATCCAGCCGCGTCCGCGTCGTCGAGGGCCGCGGTGGGCTCCTATGCGGTCGACGTCGTCGGGTAGTTCGTCGAATCGGTCTTTCGGGTAACTCGCCATTGCTTAGTCTGTCAATTCTTCGTTGTGGTCGGGGGTGCGCACTGATCGGTTGCGCATCCGGTTGTCTCGAGTGCGGCGCAGTCGCGAGACCAACATGGGGTCGTAGCGCACGGCTGCCGGTGAGTCGATTACCGCATTGAGCATTTGATAATAGCGTGCGCTTGACACCTGAAACTGGGAGCTAATGGCCTCTTCTTTGGCGCCGACGTGTCGGGTCCATTCGCGCTCAAAGTCGAGGATGAGGCTGTCGCGTTCGGACAGGCGTGTAGTGGGATGCGACGCGGCTTCGTTTTCGGACACGGCAATACCTCCACTGTGTTGGCAAGCCTAGGGCGTTGGGGCTGCGCGCCCGCCGAACGACTCGGCTTCGTGGACCAATTGGAGCGAGTCGAGGTTAGGATTGCCTTAGTACCCGATATTTCTGATTGGTTGTCATGCGCACTCGACTGTTCACTGCTGCGGCGGTGTTGTCTGGTGTTGTGCTTGCCGCCAGTGGATGTTCGGCTGCCACTATTGCGGAGACTCCGACGGTGACGGTCACGGCTGATCTCGCTTCTCCCCTCACCGCGTTGACGGTGCTGGATGATGCGAAGGATTACAGCGGGCTGGTTCAGGCGGCGCTTCCGTCATCCGGAATCCTCGCTCCCCTGAGCGCTCCTGCCCAGTCGTTGCCGGTGACGGTGGTTTCACACGATTTGGCTGGCGATGTGCCCGTCACGGTGTCATCGACTGACCGTGTGATTTCTATGGACATTTCGGGCTCCATCGCGGCGACGATTGCCGGTCTGGGAATGCTGGATTCGCTGGTGGCGCGGGATATTTCAACGACGTTTGATGAGGCATCCACTCTTCCGGTGATTACGTCGAACGCTCACACCGTCAATAGCGAGGCCATTTTGGCGCTGCGCCCTGATCTTGTATTGACGGATGGCTCGATTGGCCCGATCGATGTGGTGCTGCAACTGCGCGACGCGGGCATTCCGGTGGTGTTCGTCGACACGGATCCTTCTCTTGAGGGCATCGCCGAGTTGGCACGTCAAACCGCAGCAGCACTGGGGGTTTCCGCCGCCGGCGACGCCTTGGCTGCGGAACTCAGCGCCACGATCGAGGCAAAGGTCGCTGAGATCGCTCAGATCGTTCCCTCGGGTGACCGGCTGCGGATGATGTTCCTCTACTTGCGGGGCACGTCAGGGATCTACTACTTGTTCGGTCAAGAGTCGGGCTCAGATGTGCTGATCGATGCGCTCGGCGGTGTGGATGTCGCAGCCGAGATCGGTCTCGAAGGCATGCGCCCCATGACGGACGAGGCGATGGTCGCGGCGAACCCTGATCTCATTCTGGTGATGACGGGCGGTCTCGACAGTGTTGGCGGCGTGAGTGGATTGCTCGAAGCCCGCCCCGCGGTCGCGCTCACCGAAGCGGGCAAGAACCAGCGCTTCGTCCAGATGGATGACGGCGAAATTTTGAGCTTCGGCCCGCGCACGGTCACGGTGCTTGATGCTCTCGCTCGGGCGATTTACGCGCCAACGTCCGGTTCGTAGAGCGTCAGCTACATTGCCGCAGCGCGCTTGCGGCGGCGCCGGCGTCCCAGAATCAGAACGATGGCGATCGCTACGAGGATTGCGATGATGGCGCCGACGATGATGAGAGCGCTTAGCAGGGCTTGGTTGCCATCCTGAGGTTGCGGCATGCACTCGGGGTTGGCGCTGAAAGTGACGGTGATGGGGTCGAATTCTTCCCCAGCCGGATAGGTGCCGAAGGCTTCCGATCCTGCTTCAGTGAGCACGACGGGTGCGCCCGCGAGCGTTGCTACGCCATCGGCGACGGTGATGCCTGAGACATCAATCGTTGCGAACTCGACAGCACTCTCGTTTACGGGGAGCCCTTCTTGGGTCGTTCCAAAGACATCGAAAACGAGGTTGGCGGTCGTGCTGCCGTCGAAGACGATCTCAAGGCCCGTGAGGGTGGTGTCGAGGATGCCGTCGTGGCCCGTGAGGCGAAGGCTGCCGTCAAAAGCCAGAGTGCCGCTGCCCGCGTCGAGTTGGCCGGAGCCTGCCGTCCAACCGAAGTGGGGAGTTTCGTAGGTGGCACCGTCGCTCACCGCCCATTCGCCGTTGGCGATGGTGCCGCTGATGTATGACCGCAGCGACTCTTTGAGCCCCCAGGTGATGGCGGCATCCGTCACGTCACAGCTGTCAGAGTCGGCCGCGAGGGTGACGTCTGCCGGCGCAGAAGGGGTGCCCGCGGCATCCAGAACTGCAGCATTGCTGGTCATCGGCGTCAGCGCAATAAGAACCGCGGTGACGATGAGCGCGGCGGGGCCGAGCACGCAGACGTTGAGGCCACGCATTAGCGACCTGCGCGGTACATCGACTGGTGCATGATGGTGGCTTCGTCGTAGAGCTCACCGAAGGCTTCGAAACCGAACTTTGTGTAGAGCGGCACGATGTATTCCTGGGCGTGCAGCAGCATCCCTTCGCCACCGAAGTCGTCAACGATGCGCTTCATGATGATCTGGGCGAGGCCTTCACCGCGGTGGTCGTCGCGCACGACAACGCGACCGATGACACGGTGACCGTCGAGGTGTTCGGCTGTCTCGTTGAACAGGACGCGGATGTAGGCGACGACGTCAGCACCGTCGGCGAGCCAATAGTGGCGGGTGGCATCCTCTTGATCACGGTCATCAAGTTCGGTCTCGTCGACTTTTTGCTCAACAAAAAATACGTCAGTGCGTAGTTTCATGATCGAGTAGAGCTCGGATGTTGTTAATTCGCCCCAAGACTTGGCGATCACGGAATCAATAGGCACATCCCCGAGTTTAATGTACTGAGCAGAGAAAGCTCACGAATAGAGGAGACCACATGACGTACAAGGTGACTAAGACAGACGAGCAATGGCGCGAAGAGCTCGGAATCAAGTTTTCAGTGCTGCGTGAAGCCGGCACCGACCGTCCGTGGTCTGGCGCCCTTCTCGACGAAAAGCGTGCGGGAACCTACCGTTGCGGTGCGTGCAGCGCAGAACTGTTCAAGAGCGACACCAAGTTCGACTCCGGTTCGGGATGGCCAAGCTTCTACGAAGCAATCAACCCGGATGCTGTTGAGCTGCGTGAAGACCGCTCACTCGGGATGGTGCGCACCGAGGTTGTCTGTGCAACCTGCGGCTCGCACCTCGGACATCTTTTTGACGACGCCAGCCAGACACCGACCGGTGACCGTTTCTGCTTGAACTCGAGCTCGCTGGAGTTCGACGAGCAGGACTAGTTCGACAGCAGCGTTTTGGGCGGTCGCTTGCCTGAGAGCGAAGCGATCGCCACTGCGATGAGGGTGAGTACCACGCCGATTATGGTGGTTGGTGCCACCCCATCGCTGTCTGTGGGCAAAAGAAGTTCGAGAGCGAGCGCTCCGAGCAATTGCCCGGCGATCGAGCCAAGCGCAAAGAACAGCACTCCGGTGATGGGCACGAGCACTGCGGCAACGATGATGAAGATCACGCCGATCGCTCCCCCGAGATACAGCGTCAGGTCGGTGGGGAACTCGTGCTGCCAGCCGCCAACAAAACCAAAAACGATCGCTGCGATTGCCAGCACCGAGGTGCCCGCAATGAAGTTGACGTAGGTCGCGGTGAGCGGCGAACGCGTCACATGCCGCACGTGACCATTGATGGCTTGCTGCCATCCGATCCCGAAGCCAGCGGCAAGCGGCAAGAACACCAGCAGGAAGGGTCCGTCGAGGCGCAGGTCTGACAGCCCCGAAAAAATGACTGCGCCCACGGCGAGGGCGGATGCCGCCACTCGGAGCGGAGTAACGGGCCGCTTCTGCAGGCTGCCGATTCCGACTCGGTCGATGACCGCAGAGCTAATGGTTTGACTCGCCACTACCGCAACGGTGAACAGCGCTACTCCGAGGGCTGTTGCAGCGAGACCTTGAGTGAGCACGAAAAATGCGCCAAAGGTTCCACCGGTGAGATACCACCAGGGAAGACGTTTGCTTCTCACTTCGACGCCCAGGGTGCGGAAGCCGGCGCGTGCACTCGGCACAAACGGAACGATCAGAGTGAGGATGACGAGCCCTGATCCGAACGAAATGAGGGCCGCGAGAGTCGAATCGTGAAGTTCTACTGCGAGCTCTCCATTGATGCGACTTTGGCCTGCAACAAGGGCTCCAGCGACGATTGCAGCGATGATTCCGGCGAGCGCGCGACGGCGACTGCGCGGGTTGGTTGGGAGCATAGGTGAAGTCATGTCTAAAATAGGGCGTTGGCCCAAGCCTCCTTAGCTCAGCTGGCTAGAGCACCGCTCTTGTAAAGCGGGGGTCGTCGGTTCGAATCCGACAGGAGGCCCAGCAAAGATGTCGAGGGCAGTCGGGGTTGTTTTAACCCTAGCTGTCCTCGACATCGCTGTTTAACCAGTGGCCGTCGGCGGAGTGCCACACGTCTATTACGTCGGGTCATTCATCACCCTAAAAGCGGTGCCCACAACACCAATGGGCTGTTCACGTCCATGAGATTCATAGGAAGCGCTGATTTTATGGATGACATGGATGCTTTCTTTAACCACACCGGAGCCCGATCGCCCCTTCCCCTGGCGGTATCGATTCGCTCGATTCGCTGCTCCGGAGTAGCCGCGTGAGCGCCCCCGTGGGGTCTTCGGCTCCTGTGAGCCCTTCAGCGATGGAGGTGTCGGCCGAGCTCCGCCGTCGCGCAGTCGCCCACCCGGGCGGGTTTGCCGACCTCGCGACCGCGTCCCCTGTCGACCCGACGCCGCAAGTCTTTATTGATGCGCTGGCTTCAGCGGGCGGCGCACCTGGCTATCCCCTGACCATTGGGGTCGTCGAGTTGCGTGACGCGATGGTGAACTGGTTCGACCGCGTACGTGGCGTCCCTCTCAATCGAGAGGGTGTTCTACCCACGATCGGGTCCAAAGAGCTATTGGGTCTACTGCCATTCTTGCTCGGGCTCGGCGCGGATGACGTCGTGGTACGCCCCGCACTGGCTTATCCCGCCTATGAAGCGGGGGCGCTCGCCGTGGGTGCCAGCGTCGTTGCTGAGGACGATCCGGCCAAGTGGCCTGAAGGGACCAAACTCATTTGGCTGAACTCCCCTCGCAACCCCGACGGTCAGACCTTGACCGTTGAGGAGTTGCGTCGTGCTGTCGCCCGAGCTCGTGAGCTCGGTGCGGTGATCGTCGGCGACGAGTGCTACGCCGTGTTGAATGAGGTCGACGGGCAGCGGATCCCCTCTATCCTCGACCCCAGAGTAGTTGGCGACGACATGAGCCAGGTTCTCGCCTGCTATTCGGTCAGCAAGCAGTCCAACATGGCTGGGTACCGAGGCGGCATGATCGCCGGAGACGAGCAACTGATCGGAAAGATCGCGTCGAAGCGCCGCAGCCTAGGTCTCATGGTCCCCGCGCCCGTGCAGCAGGTGCTCAGCGCAGTCCTGTCCGATGATGAGCACGTGGCCGAGCAGCGCGCCCTCTACACCTCCCGCCTCGAGCGTCTCCGAGTTGCCGTCGAGGCAGCCGGACTCCAGATTCACGGCTCGGAAAGCGGCCTGTACCTCTGGGCCACGCGGGGCGAAAGCGGAATTGATACCGCGATGGCGCTCGCCGACATCGGCGTGCTTGTCTCGCCCGGCGAGTTCTACGGTCCGAGCGGCACGCAATTCGTGCGCTTTGCCGTGACGGTTCGCGATGAATACCTCGACCGGGCTATCACCGCGCTCCAGTCATGGTCCCGCTGACGAGACCACAGCTCGTGGTCCCGCTGACGAGAAACCAGCTCAGGGCTTAGAAGGCGACCATCACCTTGAGGCTCTCGCGCGAGTCCATGGCGGCGTATCCCAGTGCAACCTCGTCGATACCCACGACGCGGTCGAAGACGCGACCCGGGGCGATCGAGCCGTCGAGCACGTCCTGGAGCGCGGATTCGATGTAGGCGCGCACGGGGGCGGGGCCACCCGTGAGCGTAATGTTGCGGCTGAAGAGTGAACCCCATCCGATCGGAGCCTCGGAATACTGGGGAACGCCTACGCGCGAGATGGTGCCGCCCACACGGACGGATCCCAAAGCTTGCTGGTATGCCGGGAAGTGGCCAACCGCCTCGATAACGACGTGGCTACCCTCGCCGCGGGTGAGTTCGCGCACCCGGGCGACTCCTTCTTCTCCGCGCTCGGCCACGATCTCGTCTGCCCCGAACTCGACACCGAGATCAGTGCGCGACTGATGCCGCCCCATGAGGATGACCCGCTCGGCCCCGAGCTTCTTTGACGCCAGTACGGCCGACAACCCGACCGCGCCGTCGCCGATCACCGTCACCGTCTGTCCCGCACCGACCCGCCCCATGTGCGCGGCGTGATAGCCAGTGAGGTAAACATCGGACAGGGCGAGAAGCGACGGAATAAGTTCACTGTTCTCGTCGATGCCCGGCACCGTCACCAGGCTGCCGTCAGCCTGCGGCACCCGCGCGTATTCCGCTTGGAAGCCGCCGACTTCGGGCTTGTTGTAGAAGCCGCCGTGGAGGCACGATGTGTGGAATCCCTCTTGGCAGAAAACGCAGGTGTTGTCTTGGTACGTAAACGTGGCGACGACGAGGTCCCCTCGCTTCACGGTAGAAACCTCAGAGCCGATTTCTTCGACTACTCCGACCATCTCGTGGCCCATCGGAGCACCAACCAGGCCTGGCTTACGCGTGTGATACGGGTGCAAGTCTGAGCCACAGACACACGCACGAACCACCCGGACGATAGCGTCTGTCGGAAGCTGGATCACCGGGTCCGCTACTGTCTCCACTCGGACGTCGCCCGCGCCGTAAAGAAATGTTGCCTTCATAGGGTTTCCTCGCACTATAAGCCTGCGGCTGAAGTCGTTCTCCACGTGGATCCGTGAACGCGCGACCAGATGACGAAACAACCCTACACGGCGTGATTTTCGATTTCTGGCAGAGCATCCACGTCGTCCGCAGGCTGCATTGAGCCCTCCCGCTAGTCGTCGGGATGCCGCGCGACTGCTACGTCGGGTCGACCATCACCTTGAGAGCGGTGCGCTCATCCATCGCGGCGTAGCCGTCGGGGGTCTGCTCGAGTTTCACGGTCTGGTCGAAGACGAGGCCGGGGTTTACGGTTCCGTCGAGCACACCAGGCAGCAGTTGCTCGATGTAGGCGCGAGCGGGGGCCACACCGCCGACAAGGCCGACGTTCTTGCCGAAGAGACTGCCGCGGCCGACCGGGGCATTCTCGTACTGCGGAACGCCGACACGGCTGATCACTCCGCCGGCACGAACGACCCCGAGGGCCTGCTCGTAGGCGGGCATGAAGCCGACAGCTTCGAGAACCGCGTGGCTTCCGGAGCCGCCGGTGAGTTCGCGCACCATGGCGATGCCTTCTTCGCCCCGCTCGGCTACGACATCCGTGGCTCCGAAGTGGATGCCAAGGTCGGTGCGTGCCTTGTGGCGCCCCATGAGGATGATGCGCTCAGCACCCATCTGCTTGGCAGAGAGCACAGCGAGGAGGCCGACAGCGCCGTCACCGATCACGGTAACGGTCTGGCCGGGAGCGACGCGAGCCTTGTAGGCGGCGTGCCAGCCGGTGGCATAGACGTCAGAGAGAGACAAGAGGCCGGCGTACTGTGACTCGTCAACGGTGCCGGGAACCTTCACGAGGGTGCCGTCAGCGAAGGGCACGCGCACGGCTTCGGCCTGGCCGCCCGTGATGCCACCGTTGCCCCAGTAGCCACCGTGGATGCACGAGGTCTGGAGCCCTTCGAGGCAGAACTCGCAGGTTCCGTCGGAGTACGCGAAGGGCGCGATGACGAAGTCGCCGACCTTGAGCGTAGAAACGTCTTTGCCGAGCTCTTCGACAACGCCGATGAATTCGTGGCCGATGGGGCGAGCATCCGCATCCGCTGGCATCGAATGGAAGGGGTGCAGATCGCTGCCGCACACGCACGCCCGCGTAATGCGAACGACTGCGTCGGTGCTCTCGATGAGCTTGGGGTCAGGGGCAGTGATGACGCGGACATCGCCGGCGCCGTAAATGTAAGTAGCTCGCATGAGTCTATTCAACGCCCGATTCGCGCCCAGCAACGAATCAGTGTTTGTTCAGCGAGCAGGAGTAGCCGTCAGTGGATGGTGCGATGCTTGAGGGCGACGCACTCTAGGAGGACTTCACCGTGGCCAGCTTCGCCGACAAACCCATCCTCGACGTCACCATCGCCGAGTGGACGGCTTACCTTGAAAGCGAGCCCTCGCTCGAGGGCGTGCGCCTCAAACTGCGCAAGAAACTATCGAAGGCCACTGGGATCACCTGGAGCGAAGCGCTCGACGTTGCCCTGTGCTTCGGATGGATCGATGGTCAAATGGCACGCCTCGACGACGACTACACGCTGCAAGCGTTCACTCCGCGCCGCAAGAACAGCCCGTGGTCACAAGTAAATCGCGACCATGTTGCTCGCCTCATCGAGGAGGGAACGATGCGCCCCGGCGGTCTCGCCGAAGTCGAACGCGCCCAAGCGGATGGCCGCTGGGATGCCGCCTACAGCCAGAAGAACATGACGACTCCCCCCGACCTTCAGGCCGCCCTCGACGCAAACCCCGCCTCGGCGGAGTTCCACGCCAGCCTCACCCGGAGCGAACGCTTTCAGATCTATGCGCGCCTTACCGGCATCAAGACGCCAGCGGTGCGCGCAGCCCGCATCCGGGACGTCGTGGAAAAGGGCGCGAATGGCGAGCACCACTATGCGCAGCCGACGCCCGCTCCGAAGCGGCCCTAACTGCGGGGCGAGCGGGACTCCGCTGGAGCTACTCGGGCAGTTGCGCGATACGGCGATCGAGATGCTGCTGCTCGGCGGCATTCATAGCCAGTTCGCGCGCTCGGGCGAAGGCGATGGCCGCGGCATCCGCGTCACCGGCACGCAGCAGCAGCTCCGCTTGAGTCGCCCAGTACAGGTGATAGCTGTCAAGACCGGTGACGTCGTTGAGTAACCGCAAGCCCGCATCGGGGCCATCGGCCATTGACACCGCGACGGCGCGATTGAGCGCCACCACGGGCGATCCACCCGTCATAGCCAGCAGCACGGCATAGGCGGATGCGATAGCCGACCAGTCGGTGTCGGCAGCAGTGCGCGCGGTGGCATGGTGACGCGCAATCACCGCTTGGGTTTGGAATGGCCCCGGCTGCAGGCGACTCAACGCGCCACCCAGAAGCCCGTTCGCTTGCTCGATGAGTTCGCCATCCCAGCGGGTGCGATCCTGATGCTCAAGGAGAATCAGTTCGTCGCCGCGAAAGCGAGTGTCGTGGCGGGCGCGAGCGTACAGCTCCAGCGCTAATAGGCCTTCGACTTCGGTATTGCCGGGGAGCAGCTCGCGCGCGGTGATCGTGAGTCGAATCGCTTCTTCCACGAGGTCGATGCGGGCGCCTGCCGCACTCCCCCGCGAGAGATAGCCCTCGTTGAAAATGAGATACACCACGGTGAGCAGGGCATCGACTCTCGACGTGAGGTCTTCGGGGATGCTGAGCGGGATGCCCGCGTCGCGGATCTTGCGCTTCGCCCGCACGATTCGTTGCGCGAGGGTCTGCTCGGGCAGCAAGAATGCCGCGGCAATCTCCGCCGTCGTGAGGCCGCCGACGAGCCGGAGGGTCAGTGCCACTTGGGTGTCTCGACTCAGCGCCGGGTGACAACAGAGCAGCAGCAGCCGCAGGTGTTCGTCGCCCGAATAGTGAGCATCATCGATCATTTCGGGCACCTCCTCCTGGTTGCCGCCGAGTCCGCCGTGCCCGCCGCTGGCGCCGTTGCGCTCTGCGGCCTGCACAAGATCGGGCGCTGCTCGCGCTAGTCGTCGAGCAGCCGCAGCCTCTCGTCGCACACGGTCTACCGCCCGATTACGCGCGACCGTATAGAGCCACGCGGCGGGGTTGTCAGGAACGCTGCCCCAGTTCAGCGCTTCAACGAGCGCATCCTGCACCGCGTCATCGGCAACGTCGAGCCCAAAGCGGTGCGTGAGAAGAGCGAGCACATGCCCACTCTCCTCACGCGCCAGGCGGGTGACCGCCTCTGAGTTGTCAGGCACGCTACGAGGGCACCACCGGGCGAACCTCGAGCGAGCCGGCCGGAATCGGAACCTCGGCAGCGAGCGCAAGCGCCTCATCCAAGTCTTTAGCTTCCACAATGTAGAAGCCGCCGAAGTGCTCCTTGGTCTCAGCGAACGGGCCATCGACGATCGTGTCGCCGGCACCGTAGGCCCGGCGAATCGTGGTCGCGGTCTCGACGCCCTGCAGCTGGTCGGCCGCAACATAGTGGCCGCCATCAATGAGCTTCTGGTTGTAGGCCATCCAGGGCGCCATCATCTCGTCGAATCCGGGCTCTCCCGGGTTCGGGCCGTCCATGGGTTCAGAATGAATCAGGATCATGTACTGCATGTTTTTCTCCCTAACCGATTTGTGAAGTGTGGCCAAAAAGGCCAATAACAACGGACATGACGATGAGAACTGCAAGTTGATGACCCATATCGATCGCAAACAGCGTCGGGGACTTCTTCTCAAAAAGATACTCGACAGCGTTCCGCGACGCGGTAAAACCGAGCCAGCCAATGGATGCCACAGCCAACGTCACGGTCAGAAACGAACCACCAAACTGGTCGTGGGTGATCGCTGCTGCAAGCGCCAGCGCCGTTGCCGTTATGGCCGTGGCCACAAGCGCCAATAGATACGCCCACCCGGGAGTTTTCGCAGCCAGATCTATCCCGGCACGCGCCGCCCACGGCTTGCCGAGAAGCGCTGGTGAAAACCAGGCCCACCCGACGAGCATCCCTGCCACCGTGGCTACCGCGATTGCCAGAAAGTTCAGCGTCATCATGTCCTTTCGGGGCCGGGGATTTCCCTGCCCTCACTGACATGACGCAGGGCACGTGCCGAATCGACACGTGCCCTGAAAAAACTTTCGAAAAGTTCTTTAGATGCCAACCGGTTTCGGCTGGCTGGGGTGCGGCTCATCCTTGAATGACGCCTGCGCCTTCCACATTTTGACTTTCATACCTGCTTCGACTTCGGCGTATTCGGCCGTTCCGTAGACGTTGTTGAGTTCGTCGGGATCGGTTTCGAGGTCGTACATTTCCCACTCGGAGGGGTACGAGAACGGCCCAGTTCCTGGCACACCCAATCCGTCGTTGTAGAAGAAGATCAGCTTGTAGCGGTCGGTGCGGTAGCCGTAGTGGGCGGGCGCGCGATGGAAGACATCGTCGTTCTCCCAGTAGCGGTAGTACATGCCCTCGGCGGGTTCGACATCCGGAGTTTCGATGAGGTCGGGCCAGAGGCTGCGGCCCTGCATCCGCGGGTGGTGTTCGACCCCGGCGGCGTCGAGAATCGTTTGCGCGAGGTCAACATTGGTCACGATGCCCTCGTACGACTTGCCGGCCGCCAGCTGAGCTGGATAGCTGAGCACGAACGGCATCCGCAACGATTCTTCGTACATGAAGCGCTTGTCGAACCAACCGTGGTCGCCCAAGAAGAAGCCTTGGTCTGAGCTGTACATGAGAAGGGTGTTGTCGAAGTCGCCGCGCTCTGTGAGCCAGTCGGTGACGCGGCCAACGTTGTCATCGACGGAGGCGACGCACGCGAGGTAGTCCTCCATGAAGCGCTGGTACTTCCACAGAGCGAGCTCGTCATACGTGAGCCCCTCGGGTGGTGTCTGCTTGAGGTCGTCTTCGTTGAGATTTTCGGCGATGCGCATCGCGGCCCGGCGAGCCGACGACGTGCGCGTTTCGTAGTCATCGGTGAACGTCGCGGGCACTGGGATGGGGTCGGAGTACATTCCGGCGTGCTTTTCGTCGGGCTCCCACGGGCGGTGCGGTGCCTTGTGGTAAATCAGAACGCACCACGGGTCGTCACCCTCGAGCTCATCGACCCACTTGAGCGACAGGTCGGTGATGATGTCAGTCGCATAACCCGGAACGGTGCGCAGGCCATCCGGGTTCAAGAATTTTGGATCGTGGTACTCGCCCTGCTCAATGAGCACATCCCAGTAGTCAAAGTTCTGGGGGTCAGCTTCTCCGCCATCGCCCATGTGCCACTTGCCGACGATGGCGGTGCGGTAGCCGGCCTCTTTCAGCTGCGACACGAAGGTCGGCTGGCTCGCATCGATCGGCGTCACAAGCGTGCTGACACCGTTGATGTGACTATATGTCCCGGTGAGAATGGATGCCCGACTCGGCGAACACAGTGAGTTGGTCGCGAAGCAGTTGTCGAGCTTCCATCCCCGCTGCGCGATCTCGTCGATGCGCGGAGTCTGGTTCACTACCGACCCATACGCACCGATGGCGTGCGAGGCGTGATCATCGGTGAGGATCATCACGATGTTGGGGCGGCGCGTGGCTTTCTCAGTCATTAGTGTTCTTTCGTCGTTCAGCGTGCTGCGTTAGACCGCGGACATGTCGATCGGAACCCAGGTTCCGACCTCCATGGAGCGATACGCGGCATCAATGATTGCGTTGTCGATGTAGCCATCAACAAAGGTTTGGCGGGGCTCGACGCCCGCGCGGTAGCACTCCACGAAGTGGGTGAGTTCCCCGTGGTAGCCATACACCCAGGGCTCGTCGGGCACCGGGGTGATCCAGCCGGTTGCGGCTCCGGCTTTTTCGACGACATAGTCAGCGGGGTTTCCTGCGAAGGCACGGATGCCCGTCTCGCCGGTTTCGTCGGTGCCGATCCAGCCCGCGGTTCCGTGAATCTCGTTGCGCACATCCAACCCGGCAATGTGGCCCCAGCTCACTTCGACCTGAGCCATACGGTCATCCTCGAAACGGATGAGCGCCACAGCGGTGTCTTCCGTTTCGACGTCATCGCGCGAGAGTCGTGCACCCCACGCAAAGACTTCCTTGGGGGCGGTGTCGTAGCCGATGAACCAGCGGCCGATCGCTACACAGTGGCAGCCGAGAGCACGCAGTGGTCCGCCGCCAGAGCGCGAAACATCGCGAGCGTGCTTGTGCGGATGCCCGTGAGATTCCCGCGCTCGAACCGAGGTCACTCGGCCAACGGCGCCGGCATCCACGAGTTCTTTCGCTTTCACGAGGCCCGGAGCAAACACTTCGGTTTCGGCGTAGGCGTGCCAGACGCCTGCGTCGCGAACGAGTCGCAGACACTCGGCAGCTTCGGCGGAGTTACGGCCGAGCGGCTTGGTGCAAATGATGCCCTTGCCCGCGGCCGCCGCAGCGGCAACAACTGCCACGTGTTGGTCTTGCGGGAGCGCGACGATGACGATGTCGACATCGTCGCGCTCCACGAGTTCAGCGACAGTGGAGACAACTACCGGAATGCCAAAGCGTTCCGCGAATGCTGTCCCCGACTCCGCCGAGCGTGCCGCAACAACTGTTACGTCATGCCCGCGGATGCTGCCGAGTGCTCGAAGGTAGAAGTCGGCTACGAACCCGGCGCCCACGATCCCTATTCGGACCGGATCACCGGTCCCTAGCCGACCGGTCACTTGAGGTTGTCTTTGGCTGCGGCGAAGAGGTCCACGTTGATGAAGTCCTCCGGTGCTGCAGCTTCGTCTGCCGTCAGGCGACCGACGTCAAGGAACAGCTGCGTGAAGGAACCGAAACGCTCGTAGGTTGATCCGTCGGCGTTGTCAGCCAAGATCTGGTCAGATGTCCACCATTCGAGTCCATCGGCCTGGCTCTGAAGCTGTTCTGCGGGAGCACCCGAGAGCGCAGCTGAGAGAGCAACAGTGTCTTCGGTGTCGGAGATGCGGTAGTCGTTCGCTTCGATGAAGACCTCGAGGAAGCGGGTAAGCGCTTCGCTCTTGTCGGCAATCGCGTCGTTCGAGGCAACCCAGGCTCCGAGGAACTCGGTTTCGGGGAAGTCGACGTTGTTAGCAATGACCTGAGCGTCAGGAACCGACTCGAAGATCTGGTCGCTCAAGGGCGAGAAGATTGCTGCGACATCGATCTGGCCAGCAACGAATGCCGAAACGACGCTCGGCGGGTCCAGCGGGATGCGCTCGATGTCAGCTTCGGTGAGGCCGGCTTCTTCGAGGGCGAGTGCGAGAATCATTTCGCCCGATCCGCCATCCGGAACACCAATCTTGAGTCCCTTGAGGTCGGCCATTTCGGTTGCCCCCGACTCGGGCGAAGCAATGAGGAAGTCACCAAAGGTGCTCTCGTTGGGGGTGATGACGGTGCCCTGGCCTGAGGCGGGCATCCACATGGCGCCACCACCGATGTAACCAACGTCGAGCGAGCCACTGGCCATAGCCTGGATCTGCGTCGGGCCGTTGGTGAAGGGAACGAGGTTGACGTCGAGGCCAGCCTTGGTCCAGAGATCTTGTTCATTAGCGACGGCAATAATGCCGACACCGTTGATGCTGGTGTCGATGTAGCCGACGTTGATGGCGACGAGTTCTTCGCCGCTCTCGTTGCTACCGGCATCCGTCGTGCAACCGGTCAATGCGAGAGCAAATGTTGCGGCGACTGCTGCCGCGCCGAGCATTTTCTTCTTCATGGGGCGTCCTTGCCTGTGATTGGAGATGATTGATTGGTAATGAGTGGTTGGGTCATTCGTGGTGGTGCACTCCGCGCCACACTCTGGCGCGGATCTCGGCAAACTCGGGAGAGAGCCGAATCTCCTCCCCGCGTGGATACGCGAGGGGAACGTCGATAATTTCGCTGATGCGACCGGGGCGTGGGCTCATGACCACCACCCGGCTGGCGAGGTACACGGCCTCGTCAACGTCGTGGGTGATGAACACCACGGTGCGCTTTTCTTTTTCCCAGGTCTCGAGCAGGTCATCCTGCATCTGAACCCGGGTGAGGGCATCGAGGGCACCAAATGGCTCATCCATGAGCAGTACTGATGGATGCACGGCGTAGGCCCGCGCAATTGCCGCACGCTGCTTCATACCGCCCGAAAGTTCCTTGGGCAGCGCGTTGGCGAAGTCTTGAAGACCGACGAGGCTCAAGTAGTGCATGGCACGTTCGGCCCGCTCCTTCTTGGGTACCTTCTGCAGGCGAAGCCCGAACTCAACGTTTTCTTGAGCGGTAAGCCACGGGAACAGTGCGTACTGCTGAAAGATCACACCGCGGTCGGGGCCGGGGCCCTTGACGGGTTCGTCGTTCACGAGCACTTGACCAGAGGTCGGCATGAGCAAGCCGCCGACGAGGTTGAGCATCGTGGACTTGCCGCAGCCACTTGGCCCGACGAGAGTGATGAACTCGCCCTGCTCCACGTCGAGGCTGACGTGGTCGAGGCTGACCGTGCGGCCGCGCTCCGTGTTGTAGATCTTGGTGACGTCTTTGATCGAGATGAGAGGCATTAGCGAGTCTCCTGCCAGCGAGTAAGTCGCCGTTCGGCGAGAAGAAGCAAACGGTCCATGATGAAGCCGAGCGCACCGATCATGATGATGCCGACGACGATGCGGTCGGTTTGCAAGAACTGGGCGGCTTGCTGCATCATCCGTCCAAGACCCGTCGGGGCGGCGATCAGCTCCGAGGCCACGAGGGTCGCCCACGAGGCACCGAGCGCGACGCGCATTCCGACGAAGATGAACGGGGTGGATGCCGGAATGACAACGCGGGTGAAGATCGTGAAGTCCTTGGCGCCGAGCACTCGCGCGGCATTGATGAGGGTGATGTCCACGTTGCGCACTCCCTGGAAGGTCGCGAGCACGCAGGAGAGGAACGCGGCGAGGAAGATCACGAAGATCTTCGCGGTCTCACCGATTCCGAGGATCACGATGACCAGCGGGATGAGCGCGAGCGGCGGGATGGTGCGGAAGAACTGAATCCACGGCTCAAGCAACCCCCGCGCCAGCCAGTACCAGCCCATGAGGAAGCCGGCGGGAATGGCCAGCGCGACACCGAGGAGGAATCCGGTCGTGACTCGGCTGAGGCTCGTCACGGTGTGGCCCCAGAGGGTTCCATTGGCGATGAGCTCCGCAAAGCTGGCAACGACATCGATGGGCGTCGGGATGAGCGCGTTGCGCGAGAGTACGGCGCTCAGCGTCCAGATTCCAATGCCCAGGAAGAACGTGATGACGTACAGCCCTTTGAGAGAACGCTCGCCCTTTTCGGTGTCCTCAGCGATAGCTGTCGGTGTTGCCATGGTCAGGGCCTCTGGTTCGGCCTTTCGATCTGTCATGTCACGTTCCTGTTCGACGTCATTGTCCGGTCCTCTTGGTTCGATGGAGAAGTTGTGGTTTAGATGTAGAAATAGCGTTCAAGCGCAGCGGTTCCGCCTCCGAGCACTCCCGCGTACATGCCGAGCGACGATGGCTCGATACGAACGAGAGGGCGGATGAGCGGAAACACTTGTTGGCGGGTCTGTTCGGTCAGGCGCTCGAAGAAAGCCTCGGGCACCTCGGCGAGCGCGCCCCCCAGCAGAATCACGTCGGGGTTGAGCAGGTTGACGATGGCCGATGTTGCGGTAGCCAACTGGGTGATGATCGAGTCGATGGATGCTCGCGCGGTCTCGTTCGTGTCCGCCGCGGCGTACAGCGCGGTGAGTGCTCCCCCGCCGTTGCTCGAGAGCCCGGCTTCGGCGAGCTGGCGCTGCAGGGCACCTTCGCTCACGATGGTTTCGAGGCATCCGTTTCCGCCGCAGACGCAGTCGATGCCGTTGTCGATAACGTGCAAGTGACCGAGTTCAATGGCCCCACGCACGCCGCCAGCGAAGGGCTGCCCCTCAACGACGAGGCCAGCGCCGAGGCCGGTGCGCAAGTAGATGAACGCAACGCTGCCGAGGTCTTTGGCGACACCGAAGCGGGCTTCGGCGAGCGCCATTGAGCGAACGTTGTGCTCGACGGTGACAGGAAGTCCGGTGAGCGGTTCGAGGATGTCGGCGACGGGAACATCGCGCCAGTCCAGGTTGATGGGGAGCAGGATGCTTCGGCCCGCGACATCCACGGGACCAGGAACGGCCACTCCAACGCCGATGACCATCGACTGGTCATATTCCGATGCCGCTATAAGTTCGTTGATCGCGGTCGCGGCCTCCACCATGACCTCGGTGGCGGGGGTCTCGATGTCGTAGCTGAGCGAGCTGGATGCCACAGTGCCGCCCAGCAGGTCGATAAGACCGAGCTGAACGAAGCCGACGCCCACTTGAACGCCGACGACGACGAACGCGTCGCGGACGATCGAAATCTCGGTGGCGGGCCGACCGAGCTTGGTCGGTGAGATCGAGTTGCCCTCGACGATCACGCCTTCGTCAACGAGCTGGCTGACGGCACGGGTGATGGTGGTGGGGCTGAGGTGAGCGCGGCGGGCGAGTTCAATTCGGGGCAACGGTCCGCTGTCGCGCAGCATGGTCAAGACCTGCGCACGTACAGAGGTCGCCTCATCGAATCGGCTTACGGCTTCATTGCTCACTTAGAGAAAATAACTCTGCCAAGGGAAGAAAGTCAAGCCTCGAGGTAACGAAAGCGCATCGCCCTCACGACCCTAGAGCCCCGCGTCTACCCCGTGGCGATGCACCAGAAACCCTGCAACTACGGGCCCTAACGCACAAACGGGGACCCGCGCCAGGCGCGGATCCCCGTAAGTTTTGCTACAAAATACGCACCGGGGGTGAGGACACCATCGATGAGGTAAACGGTTGCGTTTGCGGTGTGAACGCTCTCGCTCTCGGCCTCGTTCCCGAATACACGAGCGCACTGAAAGACCAATTCAGCAATTCAGCACAGATTGCAGAACAGCTCAACTTGGGCGGTCTCGTCAACGAGCAGAACAAGGACCTCGGCCTAAACGTCATCGACGCCCACTCCCCCGAGTACGCCTTGAGAAGGTTCCGGCCAGCGTCAAGGCTGGCGCTGAGGTCGTTGGCCGTCACATCACGTTCGGTGAAGATAGCTACCAGACCACCGAGAAGCTCGTTCGTGAACTATGGCGGCCACGAGAAGTGTTCATCGGGCACCAACATCTACAGCTTCCCGTCGAAGCGTATTCGTACACCTTCGGATAATCAGCGCTCCTCTGCACAACGAAACGGGCCCCCGATCCAACCGGATCGGGGGCCCGTTTCGTGCGCTAGCGCGAGCTACGGAGTAGGTGTCGGCGTAGGCGTAGGCGTTGAGCTTTCGATGAAGTCATCACCGGCAGCTTGAGTAACGAATGCCTGGAAGCTGACGAGGTCGTTTACTGCACCCTCGTACTTGATTCCGTTGACGAGAACGGTCGGGGTTCCGGTGACCGCTCCGACGTCAGAGTTGGGGATGGGGTCCGAAAGAGCGCGAGCAGTTGAGTTGCTCACCCACGACTTGAAGCTCTCATCGGTGATGCACTCGGCGATCGCGTCGGTGCTTTCGACGCCGGCGACATCCAAGAGTTCGATGAGCTCTTCGTTGCTGAGACCGCTCGTGTTCTCTTCAGGCTGCACCTCTTCGGTGAGAAGCAGCGAGTGGTACGCGTAGAAGTCGTTCGGCGAAGTGTCTGCAACACACGCAACGGCGTTGACCGCACGTGACGAGTAACGCTGACCCTGCGAAAGACGGTCAAGAATCGTGATCGGGTGCACTTCGAGAGTTGCCGCACCGTTGGCAACGAGGCTCTCAATGTAGGCACCGTTGGTCTGCTCGAAAGAACCACAAATCGGGCACAGGTAGTCGACATACATCTGGATGTCGAGAACACCGGATTCCTCGTCGCGATCGTTCGCGATGGGCTCAGCGTCTGCTGCTTGAGCGTCGGATGTCGTCGCGATGAAGCCCTGATTGAGCTGGATTCCGTCGCTAGCAAAGTTCTGCGGGCCTGGGCCTGCTGGCTGGTTCGAGTTCACGAGTACGAGCGCGATTACTGCGACGATGGCGACGAGCGCGAGGCCAACGCTGCCCTGAAGAATCCACTTCGTGCGGCGATCCTTCTTCTTCTGTTCGTCACGCTGAATGCGAGCCTTTTCGCGCGCTGCCTCGCGCCGCTCATTCTTGCTGAGTCGGCTGTCGCCGGGGTTGCCGTTGCTCAATCGAACCTCATCTGCCGTGTATATCGCTGTGTGGGGCGCCCAGAAATGACGGCGCACCTCTCGAATCCTAGGAGAAATCTCTGGGAATTGCCCAACCGAATCCTAAGATGCGCACTGTTCTGGGGTGGACCACTCTGTCATCCACCCCCCAAAAGAGTGCAATAATGACGAAACGCGATTTCGATCGCTGTCCATCACAACGGATCGTCCGGCACGTACCTGCCGGTGAAGGAGAAAACTAGAACAATGGCGTCTGTAACTTTTGACAATGCAACACGTCTCTACCCGGGATCAACGGTCCCCGCTGTAGACAAGCTGAATCTTCACGTAGAAGACGGCGAATTCCTCGTACTTGTCGGCCCATCGGGTTGCGGCAAGTCCACCAGCCTTCGCATGCTCGCCGGCCTTGAAGAGGTCAACGATGGCAGCATCCTCATCGGCGACCGCGACGTCACCGACGTTCCGCCGAAAGACCGCGACATCGCCATGGTCTTCCAGAACTACGCTCTTTACCCACACATGACGGTTGCCGAGAACATGGGCTTCGCGCTCAAGATCGCTGGCATCAACAAGGAAGAGCGCGCCGCTCGCGTACTCGAAGCAGCGAAGCTTCTTGACCTCGAGCCCTACTTGAGCCGCAAGCCCAAGGCACTCTCGGGTGGTCAGCGTCAGCGCGTTGCCATGGGTCGCGCCATCGTTCGCCAACCTCAGGTCTTCCTCATGGATGAGCCGCTGTCGAACTTGGACGCCAAGCTTCGCGTTCAGACTCGTACGCAGATCGCTAGCCTGCAGCGTCGCCTCGGAGTCACCACGGTTTACGTGACTCACGACCAGACCGAAGCGCTCACCATGGGTGACCGCATCGCTGTGCTCAAGGATGGCATCCTCCAGCAGGTTGGTACTCCTCGCGACCTGTACGAAGCACCGCAGAACATCTTCGTTGCTGGCTTCATCGGCAGCCCAGCCATGAACCTCTTCAGCGTTGACATTGTCGACGGTGGCTTGCAGTTCGGCGACGCTGTTGTTGCGGTTGACGCTGAGACCCTCGGCGAAACCGACGCTAAGACCGTCACCATCGGCATCCGTCCTGAAGACGTCATTGTTTCGACGACGGGCAACGGTCTTCCCGTTGATGTTGACCTGGTTGAAGAACTCGGTGCTGACGGTTACCTCTACGGCCACGCAGAAATCAAGGGTGAGCGTGTTGACATCGTTGCTCGCGTTGATGGCCGCTCGCACCCGAACGCTGGCGACAAGGTCTTCTTGACCCCTGAGCCTCACCACGTGCACGTGTTCGACACCGAGTCGGGCCTGCGCCTCACCAAGAAGCCTGTAGTCGCAAGCTAACTTCCGCTTTACGATCGAGCCCGTCGACGTCGAACCCAGTTCGGATGTTTGGCGGGCTCGTTCTATTTTCAAGGACACGTGAATGACTGGTTCTGTCAACATCACCGCCGCCACCGTCGATCCGGCCCTGCTGGATCTGCCGTGGGAGTTGCCGCTTGAGCTGTGGCCCGATGATTCCATCGCGATCCTGCCGAAGGGTATTTCGCGACACCTCGTGCGCTTTGCCAATCTCAGCGGCTACGTCGTGGCGATCAAAGAGACCTCGAGCGAGCTCGCCAAGCGCGAGTACGAGATGCTGCGCACGCTGCAGAAACTCGACGTTCCCTGTGTTGACCCGCTCGCGATCATCACGAACCGCACGGCGGCCGATGGCGAAGAACTGAAGTCGGTTCTTGTTACCCGACACTTGCGCTTCTCACTCCCCTACCGCGCTGTGTATTCCCAAAGCTTGCGCCCCGAGACCGCTCGGCGACTCGTCGATGCTCTGGCGGTGCTGCTGGTTCGCCTGCACATTGTCGGCTTTTTCTGGGGCGATGTTTCGCTCTCCAACACTCTTTTCCGCCGTGACGCTGGCGCGTTCGCGGCCTACCTCGTGGATGCCGAGACCGGGCAGCTGTATGACCGGCTGTCGAATGGTCAACGCGAGAACGACCTCGAAATCGGTCGCGTCAACATTGCGGGCGAACTGCTCGACCTGCAGGCCGGCGGACGACTCGAACAAGACATTGACCCCGTCGAGATCAGCAATGGCATCGTCGCCCAGTACCGCACGCTGTGGCAGGAACTCACGGGTTCCGAACGCTTCGACCAGTCAGAACGCTGGCGCATCAACCAGCGCGTTGAGCGTCTCAACGCTCTCGGCTTTGACATCGAAGAACTCGCCATCAAGACGGAAGACTCGGGCACCCGCGTGCGCATTCAGCCGAAGGTTGTGGATGCCGGACACCACTCACGTCGTCTGCTGCGGTTGACCGGTCTCGATGCTCAAGAAAACCAAGCTCGCCGCTTGCTCAATGACATGGACTCCTACCGCGCCGCGTTCGACAAGCAAGACATGGACGAAGAGATGCTTGCCCATGAGTGGGCAGCACGCGTCTTCGAACCTGTCATTCGCGCGATCCCGAAAGAGATGCGCGGCAAGCTTGAACCTGCTGAGGCATTCCACCAGCTGCTGGATCACCGTCGTCAGCTCGCGCAGGATTCCGGTCACGACATCCCGCTGGCTGAAGCGGTTGGCAGCTATGTAGAAAACGTTCTGCAGTTCCGGCGCGACGAGGCAACGATGATCAACCCGCCAACGGGCTCGTTCACGATGCCCATCTCGATACAGGGTGAGCTAGCCGCGGCGGATGACGGTGGCGATGACGAAGAGGACTGGCGCCTCAAGGTCTAGCGCCGCCTCACGCGCTACGACAAGAGCTGCTCGAGTCCGCGCCCGGTCACATGCTCAAAGACCAGATTGGTCTCGGAGTGCGCCACGGCCGGATGACCCGCTAAATAGGTGAGCACGAAGTCTCTGAGCTCTGCCGCGTTGTGAGCCGCAACGTGGAGAAGATAGTCGTCTCCGCCGCCGGTGTGGAAGAAGGCCAGCACCCCAGGCCAGTGGGGAGCGGCGGTTCGGAAGGCATCCACGTCCTCGCGCACGTGCTTGACGAGCTTGATCGAGATGAGAGCTTGCACGCTCACGCCGAGCTTGGCCACATCGATATCAGCGTGAAAGCCTCGCAAATAGCCTTCATCATGCAGCCGGCGAAGACGTTGGGAGACTGTTGACTCGGAAACTCCTGCTGCTGCAGAGAGCGCCGATCCGGACATCCGAGCATTGCCGGCCAAGCTCGCTAAGATTTTTTGATCGATTGAGTCGATCGGCACACTGGTGTTCTCTCTCACGGTCGCCTCCTGCGTCGCAGCTTATGCGAAAAACGACACAATTCGTGAAGATTCTGCAGGAGAGTTGATTAGCGTCGAAGTTTCTGCTGTTATCAAGTAATGCTGCCTCACGACATCCATCTCGAAACCCTTGCTGTTCACGCGGGAATGGAGGGCGTGCAGGAATCTGGTCAACACGTTCCCTCTATTGACCTCTCCACGACCAACCCGCTGCCCAGCGTCGAAGTGGGTGGCGACTCCTACGAGAACCTCGCCACGGGAAATCCCCTCATCGATGGACACTCTGCGGTGTACCAGCGTTTGTGGCAGCCCGGAGTTGCTCGCTTCGAAGACAGCCTCGCGGCCCTCGAAGGCGCTGAAGCAGCCGTCGCTTACGCCAGCGGCATGGCAGCACTCTCCGCGGTGCTCATCGCTATCGCTTCCGCCGGCCGCCCGCACGTTGTGGGCGTTCGCCCGCTCTACGGCGGAACCGACCACGTGCTCGACAACGGACTGCTCGGCACGACTGTGACCTGGGCGGATGCCGACTCGATCGTCAACGCTATTCAGCCCAACACGGGCCTCGTCATCATTGAGTCGCCCGCGAACCCCACTCTCGAGCTCGTCGACATCAAGAAGGTCGTCGAAGCCGCCGGCACCGTGCCCGTTCTCGTGGACAATACCTTCGCGACCCCCGTTCTGCAGCGCCCCATCGAACTCGGTGCAGCCATGGTGCTGCACAGCGCCACCAAGTACCTCGGCGGCCACGGGGATGTCATGGGCGGCGTTATCGCGACAAGCGAGGAGCACGCCAAGGCCCTGCGCAACGTTCGCGCCCTTACCGGTGGCGTTCTGCACCCGTTTGCGGCCTACCTGCTGCACCGCGGACTTCGCACACTTCCCCTGCGCGTACGCGCCCAGCAGGAGACCGCTGGGGAGCTTGCTCGTCGCCTCGACGGCCACCCCGCACTCGCTCGCGTGCTCTACCCTGGCCTTCCCGGCCAGGACCCGTCAGGCCTCATTGGCACGCAATCCGACGGTGCCGGCTCGCTCATCGCTCTTGACCTCGCCGGTGGCTACGACGCTGCAGCGAAGTTCACGGAGTCGGTAAAGCTCATCACGCACGCGGTATCGCTCGGCGGAATCGACACCCTCGTGCAGCATCCGGCATCACTCACGCACCGCCCGGTTGCGTCGGAAGCGAAGCCCGGAGCGGGAATTGTGCGCGTCTCGGTCGGGCTCGAGCACGTCGATGACCTCATGAACGACATCACGGCTGCGCTTGACGCGGTCAGCGCCAGCTAACAGCAGCCTTAAACGCAGAGAGCCGCTGTCCCCTCGGGGGCAGCGGCTCTCTGCGTTGCGGCGCAGGATCACTCCTGCGGCACGCTACTTCTTTTTGCGAGCTGCTGAACGCAGCTTCGAGATCTCATAGAGCGTGACACTCGCGGCGATACCGGCGTTGAGCGACTCGGTCGATGCACTGATCGGGATCGAGACGATGGCGTCACAGTTTTCGGTAACGAGTCGAGAGAGACCCTTGCCTTCGCTGCCGACAACGATCAGGACGGGCTCTTTCGCCAGCGGCAAGGAGGGAAGCGACACGTCGCCATCCCCATCAAGTCCGAGCACGAAGACACCGCGCTTCTTGTATTCCTTGATCATCTGCGTGAGGTTGTTAGCCATGGCAACGGGCGTGCGAGCAGCAGCACCGGCGGAGGTCTTCCACGCGGATGCCGTCATGCCGACTGAGCGACGCTGCGGAACGATGACACCCTGGCCACCAAACGCGGCAACCGAGCGCACGATGGCGCCAAGGTTGCGCGGGTCGGTGATGCCGTCGAGGGCAACGAGCAGCGGAACCTGGCCGCGTGCTTCTACCTTGTCGAGCAGTTCCATGGGATGCGCGTACTCGTACGGCGGCACCTTGAGGGCGAAGCCCTGGTGCACGGAGTCGAAACCAGCAAGGCGGTCAAGTTCTGGACGCATCACTTCGAGCACGGCAATGCCGCGCGAGGTCGCGAGCTTGAGGATCTCCTTGACGCGGTCATCGTATTCGATGCGTGCAGCCATGTAGAGAGTGTGGGCGGGGATCTTGGCGCGAAGAGCCTCGAGCACCGAGTTGCGGCCCGTGACCATCTCGGACTCGTCGGCAGACTTCGCTACCCGCGACCGGCTGGGCTGGCTCGGACGCTGGCCACCCTCAGAGGGCTTGCCACCGTTGCGGCGAGTTCCACCGGCTGCTTCATAGCGCTCGGCAGCAGCCTTGCGCTTGCCCGCGGGGTGGTACGGGCGGTCTTCTGCCTTAGGGGTGGGCTTGCGACCTTCGAGAGCCTGACGTCCCTGGCCTCCCGAGCCGACCTGGGGGCCCTTGCGGCCCTTGCGTACCGCTCCTGCGCGGGGTGTGTTACCTGGGTTTTTCACGAGTGTTGCTCCTGTCGGAAGCGCCGATCAGTCACGGCAAGCTCCAATGCGATCCGGTCGAGTCATCTTCTAGTGCGATGCCCGCCGCTGATAGTTCATCACGGATTCGGTCTGCGACAGCAAAATCCTTTGCTGCGCGGGCCGTATTGCGATCCTCAATGAGCTGTTCAACCAGTACTGACAAAGCAGCAACGGCTGGCTCTGAACGCTCAGAACCCCATCGTGGATCAAGTGGGTTGATACCCAAAACCTGTGCCATAGCGATCACGTGTGACCGCGCGGTGGCAACCGCCGCAAGATCTCCGTCGTCGAGGGCAGCGTTGCCCGAACGAATCGTCTCGTGCACGACCGCGAGCGCCTGAGGCACTGCGAGGTCGTCATCCATAGCCTCGCCGAATGCCTCGGGCACCTCTGTGGTGTTCGCGACGTCGAAGCGAGTGTCTCGCAGTCGACGCGAGGCACGCTCAATGAACACCTCAAGGCGTTCAAAGGCTGCTTCCGCTTCAGCAAGTGACGTGTCAGTGTAGTCGATTGTGGAGCGGTAATGGGCCGCTCCCAATAAATAGCGCACCACGATGGGCCGAGCGGCGTCCAAAAGGTCGCGAGCGAACACCGAGTTGCCGAGTGATTTCGACATCTTCTGCCCGTTGACGTTGACCATACCGTTGTGCACCCAGTGGCGAGCGAACTCGTCGCCAGCCGCAGTCGATTGAGCGAGTTCGTTCTCGTGGTGAGGGAACCGCAGATCGAGGCCGCCACCGTGGATGTCGAAGGCCCCACCCAGATAGCGGCGAGACATGGCAGAGCACTCAATGTGCCACCCTGGACGCCCATTACCCCAAGGCGATGACCATGACGCCGACTCAGGCTCGGTCGGCTTGCTGCCCTTCCAGAGGGCAAAGTCGCGGGGGTCACGCTTGGAACGAGGGTCGGCATCGGCTGCGGCGACCATGTCGTCGAGCTTTTGGCGAGTGAGTTCACCGTAGGAGGGCCACGACTGGGTGTCGAAGTAGACGTCGCCGGATTCGTCGCTTGCGGCATAAGCATGGCCACGCTCGATAAGGGTGGCGATCAACTCGCGCATCTCACCGATGTTGCCGGTGGCGCGGGGTTCGTAGGTCGGCGGCAGAATGCCGAGCTCGTTGTAGCCCGCGGTGAACTCGAGTTCGACACGGTAAGCCAAGGCCCACCACTGTTCGGTCGAGCCTTCGGCTGCGGCATCCGCTGCTCGGGTCAAAATCTTGTCGTCGATGTCGGTGACGTTGCGCACGATCGTGACATCGAGCCCCCGATAGGTGAGCCAACGACGCCAAATGTCGTACACGAGCGCTGAACGCAGGTGGCCGATATGCGGGGATGACTGCACGGTGGGGCCGCACACGTAGATGCCTACCTTGCCCGGCTCACGGGGATCGAGGTCGAGAAGGCTGGCACTGCGAGTGTCATAAAGGCGAATAGTCACTAAGCAAGTTTAGCGACCAACGCTGGACGTTACACGGTCGGGTAGAGAGCACGGGGGAAGGTGAGCACCCCCGTGCCTCTCAGCACTACTTCGTGTAGGTGTAAAAGCCTCGACCGGTGGAAATACCGAGGTAGCCCTTGTCGATGTATTCGGCCTTCATCCACTCGGCGAACCGCTTCGTGTTCTCGTCGCCGTGGGACATGATGTTGTACGGAGTCGTGAGCCCAATAACGTCAAGGATCTGGAACGGTCCCATGGGGGCGCCGGTGGCAATCCGCCACGTGTTGTCAACGTCAGCGGGCTCTGCGTAACCATCGGCCGCGAGCTCTGCCGCAGCGTTAAGGAACGGAACGAGCAAGGAGTTGAGAACGTAGCCGGCCTTCTCCTTGTGGATCGGAATGGGAACCATTCCGATGGACGAAGCGAATTCGACCACTGCAGTGAAGACTGCGGGATCGGTGTCGCTCGTGCCCATGATCTCGGCAGTGTTGAACTTCCAGATCTGGTTGGCAAAGTGCAGCGCCAGGAACTTGTCAGGACGACCGGTGGAGTCCTTCATGTCGCTCGGCAACAGAGTCGACGAGTTCGTGGCGAAAATCGTGTGTTCGGGAGCGAGCTTTCCCAGCTCGGCGTACGTGGTCTTCTTGAGGTCTAAAATCTCGGGGATGGCCTCGATGACGAGGTCAGCATCCTTGACGGCGTCGGCGAGGTCGGACGAGAATCGTACGCGTCCGAGAGCTTCTTGTGCCTTGCCGTCTGCCGCGCCAGCGACGCTGTCGTCAACGTACGTTTTCGCGAGTCCGTCGAAACGAGTGCGCGCCTTCTCGAGCACCTCGTCGTTGATGTCGTATGCCACGACCTCAAATCCACTGAACGCGGTTTGGTAGGCGATCTGCGATCCGAGCACTCCAGTGCCCAGAACCGTTACACGCTGAATGTTTGTCATTGTGTTCTCTTCTCTTCGGTTTGTAACCTGATCCGATCCTCCCAATTTACTCCCGATCGTCTGAACCTTGGCTGTGCCCCAGAAGTGAGCCAGCCGGATTTGGCCCGCACAAAATTCGGATGTTTCCTGTGGAAACTAGCGCGTTGGCCGGCAAGCCTTCCACACTCCTAGCTAGCAGAACCCTGCAAATCACGCGCACGGGTGTGAAGACCGAAGTAGAATCAGTGCAAATCAGCAACGAAGCATGAGAGAGGAATGGACCGATACCCAGTCCACGCAATCAGGCCATGCTTGTGAAGGCAGCCACTCTCTATTACCTCGAGGGCAAATCACAAGCCGAAGTCGCCCAAGAGATTGGCGTCTCGCGATCGAACGTCTCGCGCGTTCTCGCTGACGCCCGCAAGAACGGCATCGTCGAGATCCGCATCAACGATCCTTTCGGTCGCGCTCAAGACCTCGAAGCCCAGCTCGTCGCCCGCTACGGACTGCGCGAGTGCCGCGTCGCCCCCAGCACCGGTGCCGACAATCAACTTTCCCGCGTTGGCGCACTCGGCGCCCAGTGGCTCATCGACAATCTGCCCCGCGATGGCGGCGTGGCACTCTCCTGGGGTTCGAGCGTTCAGGCCGTCGTCGACGAGATTCCGGATGACGCCTCCCACGAGAACATCGAAGTCTTGCCTCTCGTCGGTGGGCTTTCCATCGTCGATTCCGCTCGCGACGGCAACGTTCTCGTGCGCTTGCTCGCCACCAAACTGGGAGCGCAGCACCGCCGCCTTTACGCGCCCGCCGTCGTCGAATCCCGCGAATCCCGCGAAGCATTCCTGCGCGAGCCCTCCATCACGGGCGTTCTGAACGCATCACGGCGCGCCAAGATCGCCATTGTCGGTGTCGGTAACGTCGGCGTCGGAGCTTCCGGGGCCATCATCGAGTCGATGAACCTGAGCAAGACAGAACGCAGCGAGTTCGCGGCATCCGGAGCCGTCGGTGACTGCTGCACGCGCTTCTTCGACCGCGACGGAAAACTGGTCGAGTCTGTCGTCAACGACCGCGTTATCGCGATCGACCTTGACGAGCTCGGCAACATTCCCACCGTCGTAGGCGTCGCCGCCGGAGCCCAGAAACTAGAGGGCACCCATGCTGCGCTGAAGGGTGGGCTCTTTGACGTGCTGGTTGTCGACTCCGACCTCGCGCTCGCGCTCCTCAACCAACGTTAGGCGCGCCTGAGACCTCAGCGCTGGCTTCTTCGTTTCGTGGACGCCAGCCGAGCTCCCTCGAGATCGCGGTGGTCGTATCTAAAAGGTCGTCAATGTTCTTGACGAGCTCTGCGATATCGGCCTTCTCCCGGAATGATGTGATCGAGATAGCGCCGGTGACGCGCTCGTTATGATCCCAGACCGGGGCCGCAATACAATTCGAAACGATATCGAATTCGCCCTCATCGGTCGCCCAGCCGCGCTCTTTGACGGTGGCTAGTCGGTCGAGAAACTCGCCCTTGGTCGTGATGGTGTTCGGCGTGTAGCTCGTGAAAGTTGCATTCGCCAGGATCCGATCGCGGGACGGGATATCGAGGTTCGCAAGAATCGCTTTGCTGACGCCCGCGGTGTGCAGCACGACGAATCCCCCGATCGTAGTGTTAAGACTGATGCTTTGAACCGGCTCGATCTTATCGACGTAAACGATATGCCCCTCTTGGGGAACGGCGAACTGGATCGTTTGATTGGTCGATTCAGAGAGTCGAACGATGTAAGGGTGAACCACGGTGCGCAGATCGAACTGATTAATGGCGGACTGCGCAAGCCCGGCGAGGCGAAACCCCACACCGTATCGGCCAAAGTCATCTTTGCGAACAAACCCCGCCGCCGACATTGTTTGCAAAATCCTGAGAGCTGTCGTTCGATGCACTCCAAGCTCTGCGGCGATCTCCCGAAGTTCACGAGGGTGCTCGCTGCAGTATTCGAGGATGTCGATCGCCCTGCTCACAGTTTGTGACATGGTTCACTCCGTTGCATCATCCGCACACCCTGTGCACGCATTCGACTGGTTCTGTCACGATACCGCTGTTTGAGTATTCACTCCAACGGTGACGAGAATGTTGGCGAATCGCCGCGTATCGCCGGTGACGATGCACAAGATGAGATTGTCACTGCGAATGAGATCGTAGAAAGCATCTCGCTCCAACACGTCATGAGGCACATCGACACCCAAGATTTGCTTGACCTCGCCGCAGACGGGGCTCTCTATTGCGTCGAGCGTCAGCATGCTCGTATAGCGCTCAAACGGAACCATGCGCGTCAGGGTGGCAAGGACATCAGTGGTGAGCGGAGCTCCCGCCGTGAAGTTCAGATAGGCCACTGTCGCCCGGCGACCCGAGATCGACGCCGCCGCAAAGTGCGCATCCGCAATCATGATCGTGGACTTATGCCCCGCAGCAGCGAGCGCTCCCAGAATAGGTGGGTGGATGATCGGTGCGCTAATCACGCGCTATCCGAAGTACTGTGCGCCGTTGACATCGAGCACGATGCCACTGACGAAGCTTGCTGACGGACTGGCCAACCACGTAGCCGCCGAGGCGACATCTTCTGGCGTTCCGGCACGCCCAACAGGAATAGTCTCGATCGTCGCCGCTTTCGAAGCGGCTGAGGTGAAACGGTCGTGGAACGGCGTTGCCTCGATGAAACCTGGGGCTATCGCGTTTACGGTCGTTCCGGCCGGACCGAGTTCTTTGGCCAGCCCGCGAGTGAATCCGAAGATGCCAGCCTTGGTCGTGGCGTAGGCAGTTGCGCCCGCATGTCCACCGTTGCGTCCAGCCAGAGACGCGATGTTGATTATCCGCCCGCCCTCCGCCGCCAAGATAGGCAGTGCATGCCTGGTGGTCAGAAACAGACTGTCGAGATTCACAGCGACGACTTGATCCCAGAGGTTGGCGCTCATTTCTGCAATCGATGACCGCTCGACTAGCCCACCAACGTTATTGACAAGAATGTTGATCGCCCCGAACTCAGCGGCAACCTGCGCAATCGCGGACTCGACCTCAGCCTCGCTGGTGGCATCGAGTTGAATAGTTAGCGGGCGATGCCCTGACGCGCGCTCAAGCTCGTTCAAGAAACTCTCTTCCGGCGCGTGCGATCGATAGGTCAGAGCAACGCGTGCCCCCTCTGCTACCAATCCAGCCGCAATTGCGCGCCCAATTCCGACGCCGCCACCTGTGACCAGCGCGGATTTACCCTGCAAAGTGTTTCCCATTTCGTGCCCTCTTCCTTCTCGTCATAGTGCTGCGCAGCAGTGCCTCGCCCTGGGACGAACATCACATTCAGCGCACACACTGTGCATTATACGCACAGATATTGGTATATCAGAGAAGTTGTTTTTTGCTTGACAGCCCTCTCGGGGCGCCCATAAGATGCACAATGCGTGCGTATGTTGCACAGGCATACAGCGCGGAAATGCTCATCAGTCAAGGAGGACCGAATGAAACACAGCATTAAACGAACGCTGGCACTGGCAGTAGTCGCCGCGGTCAGTTTGTCGTCATGTTCAGCGGCATCGACCGATCCCGAACGCGAAGCAACACTGACGATTTGGAACCCCCAGGACAACTGGCGCCAAACAACAGATTTCTATAAAGACAAGATTGCTGACTTCGAAGAGCAGCACCCAAACGTCACTATCAAGTACGTCGACATTCCCTACGGCCAATACGAAGCCCGTTACACCGCCGGGTTTGCGAGCAAGAGCGATGCCCCCGACATCTTCATGGGTCAAGTGTCGTACTACGGCGGCGCGCTCGGCGTAGCCGGCCAAGCTCCGGATGATCTGCAAGAGCTGTGGGAAGAGAACCTGACTCCGCTCACCGCCGGCAACTTCAAGGTAGACGGCGAGTGGAGCGGCTATCCCGTCAGCTCCGACCTCGGCATGGAACTCTTCTACAACATCGACCAGTTCGTTGAAGTCGGACTCGACCCCGACAACCCTCCCGAGACCTTCGAGGAACTGCGTGAATACGCTGATCTGCTCGCGACTCAAGACTCCTCCGGCACAGTCACCCGCAACGGAATGGCCCTTCGCTATTCGGGAAATCCGACCGGCATCGTCGATAAGGCACTCCCCTACATTCACGCGTTCGGCGGACGCCTGTACGCGGAAGACAACTCAACCGCCGACGGCTACCTCAACAGCGACGAAACGGTCGCGGGGATTCAATACATGCAAGACATGGTGACCGACGGCGTTTCAAGCTTGCAGCTTGGTACCCCCGATGACACTTTCGCGCAGGGCCTCTCGTCGATGACCTTCCGCGAGGGTTGGTATGAGGGCTGGCTCAAGCAGAATGCTCCCGAGGTGAAATTCGGGGTCGTGCCCTACCCCACCGGTGACGCCGGCTACCCGAAGGTAAGCCTGCTCTTCAACTGGGGTTGGATGGTCAACGACAGCAGCCAGAACAAGGATCTGGCCTGGGACTGGATGCGGGCGATCTCCGACCCCGAACTCGACCTCGAACTGGCACAGCTCGAAGGCTATATGCCCGTGTGGTCGCAGAACTTTGACGATCCCTACGTGGTCGATCGCACCGACTACGTCGCCGTTCAAAAGCAGCTCGCTGAGGGTGCCGGACCGGTCTACAACGCGCCGTACACCAACCAAATAGCTACGGCAGTCGGTGCCGCTATAGAACGCGCCCTTCAAGGCGACGATGTTCGCGAATCGCTCGACGCCGCCGTCACAGAGGTCAACGAACTTCTCGAGCGAGGCAACTAGGTACTCCACCCAGTTCGAAAGGCTTCACACCATGACAGTCCCCACTCTTGGGAGACAGAAAAGTTACTCTCGACGCACCACGATTCGAGCGTTCCTCTTTCTCGCTCCCGCCCTGTTCTTCGTCGTTCTGTTGTTCCTCATTCCTCTGGGGTACAACATTGTGATCAGTTTCTTTGACTGGTCCGTCATCGGACGGCGTGAGTTCATCGGCATCGAGAATTATGTATCCGTAGTTACGAGCGAGCGGTTCATCAACGCCGCAGGAAACACCCTGTACTTCACACTGCTCGGGGTGCCTGCCGGCGTCGTACTCGCGCTCATCGTGGCTCTCGGCTTCAACGCCTTGATGTGGAAACGTGGCTCCGGGCTGATTCGGGCGCTCTACTTTGCACCCGTCGTTGCCTCGCTCACCGCGGTGGCATTTGTGTGGCTGTGGATCTTCAACCCCGCCTATGGGCTCGCCAACAGCATCCTTGGATTCTTTGGAATCGCCGGTCAAGACTGGCTGACAAGCGATGAGCAAGTCATCCCGTCGCTGGCGATCATGTACATCTGGGCCAGACTCGGGTTCAACGTGATCATCTTGGTTGCTGGCCTCAATGGCATCGATCGTTCCTATTACGAAGCGGCCCGGCTCGATGGCGCCGGGCCGCTTCGGATGCTGTGGTCGATCACTCTGCCCTTGCTGAACAAGCAGCTAGTGCTGGTCATCAGCGTCGAAGTGATGAATGCGTTCAAACTGTTTGAGCTTCCCTTCGTGGCGACGAAGGGCGGCCCGGTCGGCTCAAGCCGCTCCATGGTTATGGAAATCTACGAGTTGGCATTCCGCCTCGACCGGTGGGGGGAAGCCGCCGTCTACGTGGTGATCTTCTTTGTGTTCTTGGTAGCGATCACGGCCGTAATTCGTAAAATCTTCACGAAGGACATCTCAGAATGAGTACTTCATCGGTAAAAGACCACCCAGTAGCCAGCACCACCGCACCGCCTGCGCCAGCCGCGACCAGAAAACGCTCACGCTCGTGGCGCACGGCCAATAATCTGAAGCAAGCCGGCATTTTCACGGCCCTCACCCTCGGCGGCCTCGTGATGATGCTGCCGCTGGTATGGGTTGCTCTTTCGTCGCTCAAGAAGCCGTCGGAGATTCTCGAAGTGCCCGTTCGTTGGTTGCCGGATAACTTTTTCAATTTCGACAACTACGTCGAGCTCTTTGCGCAATACAACTTCGGGCAGTACATCGCCAACTCGTTCATCGTGACGGGCATTGGCATTGTGACCAGTTTGGTCATCGCACTTCTCGCGGCGTATGCCTTTGCCTACTACCAGTTCCCCTTCAAAGAACCGATTTTTCTCTTAGTGCTCGCCCTGTTTATGGTTCCCCAAGAGGCACTCGTCATTCCGATGTTCCTCATGGTCTCCGAGGCTGGCCTCACTAACACCTACATCGGCATGGCCCTGCCCGACCTGTTTACGGTTCTCGGGGTCTACTTGCTCCGACAGTTCATGGAGGGCATCCCCTACAGCTACGTTGAAGCTGCCCGCGTGGATGGCGCGAGCGAACTGCGAATCTTGACCCGGGTCATCACCCCCATGGTTGCCCCCGCGATCGTAGTTTTCGTGATCATCAAGTTCATGTTCACCTGGAACACGTTCCTCTGGCCACTGCTCGTCGCTCAAGACGAAGCGATGTACACGGTGACAGTAGGGCTCGTGAACTTCGCGGGATCAGAATTCAACCAGTGGAACCTCATCAATGCCGCAACGATGATCAGCATGATCCCGACGATCATTCTGTTTGTCACTCTTCAGCGTTTCCTCGTGAAAGGCGTCGCCCTCAGCGGAATGAAGTAGGAACCGGCACGACAGTCGGGCCGCACCATGATGGTGCGGCCCTTCGTCGTTATTGAGCGGCGGTTGAGGCCAGCAGGCCCGCGAACGCTGAGGCGAGTTCCTCGGGAGTCGTGGCGGCGCTCAGAGCCTCGTGCCAGCCATCGAGTTGGAACACGGCGATGAGTTGCGTGAGCATCTCCGTTTGCGCGTGCGGCTCGGTGACCAAAATGAGCACCGCGACTCTGGCTGCGACAGTGGAGTCGGCTCCGCCCATCTCGCCGAAGTGAACTGGCTCTGCCAGCATCGCAATCCCGAGGCCTGATTCGATGGCATGCTCGACATCCGCGTGCGGGATAGCGACAGGGATGACGGTCGGCAGCCCGGTGGGGTACGCGCTTTCGCGTTCGAGAAGTGCCACCTCATAGGTGGGATGCACGGCTCCGACGGCGAGTGCCTGGGTCGCGAAAGCCGTGAGAACTTCCGCACTCGAATTCGCCCGCAGCCCCACAAAACTGAGGTCGGCGCGGGGCACTACGGTCGCGGTCGCGCCGTCGTGGTTGGTGTCTGCCGCAGCTGCGTTGGTCGTGTCGCTCATGAACCCTCATCCTTCATTGGCGGTGGTTAAGTCTCGTGCCTGTCGGGCTCTTGGTGACTGTCATAGTCAAAACAAGAACCACTTGTACACATTTGTACATCAAACGTGCATAATTGTGTCACAACAGTCCTTCGCGAATACATTGGAGTATCGAAATTGGCCTCAAAACGCATCCTCGTGATCTGCGGCACCGGAGTAGCAACATCCACCGTGGTTGCAACCAAGATTAAGGATTTCTGCGCCTCCAAGGGCCTCGACGCCACAATCTCGCAAGGCAAAGTAACCGACACTCTGCGCGGCGACCTCGCTGCAGACTTCATCGTCGCCACTACCCAAGTGCCCGACTCGGTCGGAATCCCCGTTATCGCCGGACTCCCGTTCCTTACCGGAATGGGCCTCGACAAGGTGTATGCCGAAATCGAGAAGCAGTTCGCCTAATTCACCCCTACGTCGTGCACCGCAGTTAACCATTGCGGTGCATTACAGCGCGCTCTAGCGCACCCACACCACTCACTTCAGACAGAGAAATGGACGTTCAACGTTGAACATCATTGAAGATATTCTGACGAATATCACCAGCTATCTCACGGCACTCGGTGCCGCGGTCACCCTGCCGATCCTCATCACCATCTTCGGCATGATTCTTGGCCAAAAGTTTAGCCAAGCCCTCCGCGCCGGTGTCCTCATCGGTATCGGCTTCATCGGAATCAACCTCGTCATCGGTCTCATGGCCGGCACCGTTGGTCCCGCCGCGCAGGCTCTCGCCGTGAACCTCGGCGTGAACCTCACCGTTCTCGACGTTGGCTGGCCCGCGAGCGCCGCCATCGCCTTCGGATCAACCATCGGGGCGGTGATTATCCCTGTCGGCATCCTCGTCAACATGCTGCTGCTGTGGTCAGGCCTTACCCGCACGTTCAACATTGACCTCTGGAACTTCTGGCACTTCGCCCTCGTCGGCGCTCTCGTCGGTGCCGTCACCGACAACTTCTGGATCGGTATCGCCGCCGCCGCCGTGCACATGGTGATCGTTCTGGCCCTCGCCGACCTCTCTGCGCCGCTGATTCAGAAGTACTTCAACTTCCCCGACATCTCGTTCCCGCACGGCACCAGCGCGCCGTACATTCTGTTCGCGATCCCCTTCAACTGGATCTTCGACCGCATCCCCGGCTTCCGCAACCTGAAGGCCGACCCGCAGTCCATCGAGAAGCGTTTCGGTGTCTTCGGCGAATCGATGATCCTGGGTCTCGTGCTCGGAATCATCATCGGGCTTGCTGGCTTCGGCTTCGACGACCCGCGTGAAGACTCGATCGCAATTCTCGTTCTCGCGATCAGCCTCGCTGCCGTTCTGCTGCTACTGCCGCGCATGGTGTCGATCCTCATGGAAGGCCTCATCCCCGTCTCCGACTCCGCTCGCGAGTTCGTGCAGAAGCGTTTCCCCGGCCGCAAGTTCTACATCGGACTCGACACCGCGATCGCAGTAGGACAGCCCGCTGTGCTCGCCACGTCGCTCGTGCTCGTGCCGGTTACCGTGTTGATCGCTATTGCGCTTGCTCCCCTGGGCAACCAGGTGCTGCCGCTCGTTGACCTTGCGACCCTGCCGTTCATCGTGGCCATGATGGTTCCGATCTTCCGCGGCAACATCGTGCGCTCCGTCATCGGTGGCGCCATCGTTATTGCGATCGGCCTGTTCATCGCCACCGCAACGGCACCGCAGTTCACGGCCATCGCCGAAGCGTCCGGCTTCAGCGACAACCAGGGATCACAGCTCATCTCGTCGCTCGTCGACGGAGCTAACCCTCTGACCGGTCTGTTCTTCGGAGTAGCAAACCTCGGCGGCTGGACCATTGCGGTCCTCGCCGTTCTCTCCCTCGGATTCGCCTACTGGGTGAGCCGCCTCGAAAAGAAGCGCGACATCGTTCGTGCTCAGGTCGAAGCGGATGCTGTTGCAGCATCCGACGAAGAAGCAGCCAAGGCCTAACCGGCCTGGCTTCGCCGCCGAAAGCCCCGCTCCCCCAGGAAGGAGCGGGGCTTTTGTGCGCGCACTAGACGGCACTGAAGGAGAATCGCCCACCGGTGAACGGCGCTTAACGCACAGAAGGCCCGCACCATGCCGGTGCGGGCCTTCTGGGTAACGAGTTATTCGACGGTGGCGAGTAGCTCTGCGAGCTGGTCGAGAACGCTGTCAGCGCCCTCATCGTCCGAAGCGATTGTGACGGTTTCTCCCTGAGCAACGCCGAGCGAGATCACCGCGAGGATGCTGGCTGCGTTGACAGCCTTCTCACCCTTAGCGACAGTGATCTTGAAACCGCTCTTGCTGACGGCCTGCGTGAACAGTGCAGCGGGGCGGGCATGAAGTCCGGACGGCGAAACGATTGTGGCTGTGCGTTCTGACATGGTGTACCTATTTCGAAACGTGGTGGACAGCGCCCGTACGGAGCGCTGGGGTGGAACCCGCGAGCGGGTTGCGGCTCTAGAGCAAGCGCTCCGGGGTCGCGACGAGGTTGGTGATGGTCGCGAGCATGCGTGCGGCATCCGCACCGTCAGCTACACGGTGATCGACGGTGAGGCCGATCGTGCAGCTCAAACGAACACCGAAGGTTCCATCAGCGAACACGCGCATGCGTGGCTTGACGGCCCCCGACGACAGAGCCGTCGACTGCGGTGGTGTCAGTAGTGCGTTGAACGATTCCACGCCGAATCCACCCAGGTTCGAGAATACGCTTGTTCCGCCGCCGAGGCGCGCTGGCGGCAGTGTGCCGTTACGCGTCTCGTCTACGACGGTGGCGATTTCGGCTACCAGCTCAGCGAGCGTTCCCTCGTGCGAGTTCGTCAGCACTGGCGCGATGAGCCCCGATGGTGAGTCAATCGCGAGCGCGATTCCGATGTGCTCGTTGGCAGCAACTCCCCCATCAGTCCAGGTGCCATTGAGCGCAGCGTTCTCGGCCAGAGCGATTGCTTGAGCCCGCACAAAGAGTGCGGTCCAGCTTGCGCCGCCGAGCGTGGTTTTGCGCACGGCAGCCAAAGCTGACAAATCGAGATCAACGTAGGCAGTGAACTGCGGAACGAGAGCGGATGCCGACATCACCTTGGCAACTTGCTTGCGGGTGCGCAGACGGCGAGCTTCTACCGGGTCCACCGCGGGAGCGGGGGCTGCGGCAGCAGCGGGAGCGACAGCGGGCGCCGCTGGGGTCGCTGCTGCCGGGACGGCAGCAGCGACGGGTGCTGCAGCGGTCGGAACGACCGCAGGGGCAACGGGAGCGGCTGGCGCGACCGGTGCCGCAACTGGCGCAGCGGGTGCTGCGGTAGCCGCTTCGACATCCGCGACCCGCACGGTGTTGTCTGGGCCGGTCGGTGTCACGGTCGCAAGGTCGATGCCTGCGGCTTCTGCTGCACTGCGTGCGGCCGGAACGGCAGGAATCCAACCGGTGGCGATCGGCGCAGGCGCAGCAACGGGCAGAGCCGCGTCAGCCGCGACCGCAGCCGGAGCCTCAACAAAGGGCTCATCGAAGAGTCCGCCGAGCAGGTCATCAGCTTCGGTTGTGATGAACGCGATCGTGTCGCCTACCGCGTAGACGTCATCGGGCTGCGCAATGATGCGAGCGAGCACACCATCAAATGGCGACTCCACTTCCATGTCGACCTTGTCGGTCGCGACCTCACAGATCGGTTCCCCGGATCGAACCGAGTCACCTTCCTGCTTGAGCCACGCGACCATCGTGCCCTCTTCCATGGTCATGGACATTTTGGGCATTGTCAGTGGCAGCTCAGACATGTCACCACTTCCGAACGAGATCAGTGGCTGCCGCGACGATATCTTCAACCTGAGGAACCGAAGCACGTTCGAGCTTGGGTGCGTACGGGATGGGAATGTCGAGGCCAGCAAGACGCTTGATCGGCGCACGAAGGTAGCCGAAGGCATCCGACTCGGAGATGATCGCAGATACTTCGGACATGAAGCCGAGTGTACGCACAGCCTCTTGAACGAGCAGGACACGACCGGTGGCCTTGACGGTGCGCAGGATGGTGTCGCTGTCGAGCGGCTTGAGTGTGCGCGGGTCGACCACGGTTGCTTCGATACCGTCGGCGGCGAGAATCTCGGCAGCCTCGAGCGCGCGGCTCACCTCGACACCGGTGGCGATGATCGTGAGATCCTTGCCCTCGCGAGGAACAGCAGCGACACCGAGCGGAGTGCGGATGTCTCCCGTGCGCACCTCTCCCGAGGTCTTGTAGAGCAGCTTGTGCTCGATAACCATGACCGGGTTGGGGTCGTCGATGGCCGACAGCAGCAGGCCCTTGGCGTCATCCGCCGTGGCTGGCATGACAACTTTGAGTCCAGGAATGTGCACGAACCACGCTTCGAGGCTCTGCGAGTGCTGCGCGGCAGCACCCGTTCCCGAACCGCCGGGAGCGCGAATAACCATCGGCACGCTCACCGCGCCGCCGAGCATGAAGTGGATCTTCGCTGCCTGGTTCGCGATCTGGTCCATGGCCTGAGCCGTGAAGTCAGAGAACTGGATCTCCACGATCGGGCGCATGCCCGTCATCGCTGCACCGACACCGGCACCCATGATGCCGAGCTCGCTGATGGTGGTGTCGCGGATGCGGTCGGGGCCGATCTCGTTGATCAGCTCGCCGGTCACTCCGAAGGCGCCACCGTAGGTTCCGACGTCTTCACCCATGATGAAGACGGCGGGGTCCTTAGCCATGGCGATGCGCATAGCGTCGCGAATGGCCTCAGAGTAGGTCATTGTCACTGTCTCGGCCGTTGCGGGGGCCGCTGCGGGCTGGGCCGCGGTCGTCTCAATAGTCATCGTTGTTACCTTGCGTAGACGGCGGAAAGAAGATCGTCAGCAGTGGCGTCCGGCGCAGCGTTGGCGCGCTGAACGGCACTGCGCAGCTCGGTGCGCACGTTGTCGCGCACAGCGTCGATGTCAGCCTGCGTCAGGCCACCGGCGGCGAGAGCCAGAGCTTCGAAGTGCGGGATCGGGTCCTTGCCGCGCCACTCATCGATCTCGTCGCGCGTGCGGTACAGGTTCTTATCTGACTTCGAGTGTCCGCGCCAGCGGTACGTCTTCGCTTCGATGAAGGTCGGTCCGCCGCCGGCACGAGCGCGGTCAACCGCTTCCTTCGTGGCATCGTAGACAGCCTGAACATCGTTACCGTCGACGGTGACTCCGGGGATGCCGTAGCCCTTTGCGCGGTCAGAAAGCTGGTCGAGATTGAAGGCCTTCTCCGACGACATCGACATTCCGTAGAGGTTGTTTTCGCACAGGAACACCACGGGAAGCTGCCACATGGCCGCGAGCACAACACCCTCGTGCCAGGCACCTTCACCCATCGCACCGTCACCGTGGAAGCTCACAGCAACCTGCTTGGTGCCGCGCATCTTGGCCGACAGCGCTGCGCCGGTCGCGATCGGGATTCCACCGGCAACGATGCCGTTAGCGCCGAGGTTTCCGGTTTCGGTATCCGCAATGTGCATCGAGCCGCCACGTCCGCGGCAGTAGCCGGTTTCCTTGGCGAGGAGTTCGGCCATCATGCGCTCCATGTCGGCGCCCTTGGCGATGCAGTGACCGTGGCCACGGTGCGTCGAGGTGATGTAGTCGTCCTTGTTGAGGGCGAGGCACGCACCGGTCGGCACGGCTTCTTGACCGATCGAGAGGTGCATGGTGCCGTGCATGAGGCCTCGACCGTAGAGGTCTTCCACTGCTTCTTCAAAGCGGCGGATCTTCCACATGGTGGCGAGGCTGGCTGCCGCGAGTTCGCGGTCCGCAACGATCTGCGTGTTCATAGAGGTCACCTTTCTTAGGCGGAGAGCAACGATGCGAGTGCAGGAACCTGCAACTGGCCATCGGCGAGAAGGGCATCCTGCAGCTTGCGCAAGATGACAATGGTTTTTGTTTCGTCGAGCTGTACGTCGTCGTAGGTCACCGCGGTGCCCTGGGCAACGTCACGGATGAGCGTGCCCGCCGATGCGAGACCGATAGGCAGTTCGCGCCCGGCCTTAGCCTCGGCTGCCGGAACAGCATCGCCGTAGACGTGCTCGCCACCGATACCGTCGATCTTCTCGCCGACCTTGAGGTCACGCTTGGCCATGGCCGAAACATCGGCGTTCCAGGCGATCGGAGCAAGCGACGGCTGGCGGTCGATCATGACCTCACCAATCGAGAGCACTGCCTCGACGCTCGCGAGGTGGTACGGGCGGTAGAACGCGAAGTAGGGGCCCTCGCCGAGCTTGAGGTAGCTGAGCTCCTCATGAACAACGGGGTCGGTTGCCTTGGCCACAACGAACACTCCAGGAGCAACCGGGCCAGTGGCGTAGTCAACAACACCGCTGCGGTCGAGAATTCCGCCGTCTTCGATGGGCTTGAAGATGTCCTGCAAGGTCGGCACCGTTGCGGCCGGTCCGTGCATCGAACGCTTCGTGAGCTCGAGGTTTGCCGCGTTAGCGAGGGCAGCCATCTCGATCATCGTCTTGGTTCCGTCGACGAAGCTGCACAGCATCCGCGGGTTCATGCCCTTGGCTTTTGCTTCTGCTTCGAGGCTGCTGGGGGTAGCGGTTTCGTTGAGGGGGTTGTTCTTGCCCTTACCGGCGAGAACAACGTCGAGACCGATGTCTTCGACGTACTCGACGAGCTTGAGGCACTCAACGGGCTCGTCGCCACGGCAGACCGTGTAGATGTTGCCGGTCTGCGCTGCGATGCGAGCCAGGAGGAGACCGACGGTGACGTCTGCTTCCACCGTCATGAGGGCGACGTCCTTGCCGCCGAGCAGCGATGCCAGCGCGACCTTGGCGGCGATCTCGGGAACGCCCGAGCACTCGATAACCATGTCGATGGGGAGCTTGGGGAGCGTCAGAGCGTCGTTGACGACAACGTGGCCGCCCGCTTCGATCGTGGCGGCGAGAGCGTCAAGGTCGGCCGACTGGTCGACGTCGGTGATGCCGGCGTTGGCGAGAGCGCTTACGGCACGGTCGATCGCGATGTCGGCGACGGCGGTGATGTCGACGCCCTTTTGACGTGCGATCTGGGCGATGAAGCCGGAGCCCATCTGGCCTGCTCCCACGAGTCCGATGCGGACGGGACGACCGACCTCACGCTGACGCGCAAGCAGTTTGTTTGTGTAACCCATGACTACCCCTTTGAAACCACGTTATATGCACTTATGTGCGTTAGTTAATCAAGTATGTGTATTTAGTATGCCCCGATAGGAACGACGATGCAATGCCGGATGCCTAAGCACCCGAACATGCACGGTCGCTACTTGCGGGCTGCCGCTGCGACGTTGCGCTTGTACGTGACCCAGTACTGCTTGGTCGCATAGTCCACGGCTGCGGTCATCATCTTTTCCTTCGTGCGAAGCACGGCGGTATCAAGATCACCGATCAGCTCGGGCCGCGGCTTGAAGTGCGCCATCACGGTGCTGCCCACCATGGCCTCAGCGGCCACGATGCGCGACGTTGATGCGTCGACGACGAGAAGCACGATCGCTCCCCGGAGGAAGTTCTTGCCTCGTCCGGAGACGAGGAAGTGGTCTTTGACGCCGAGGAAGCTGGTTCCCAGGCGCTTGGTTGCACGTGAGTACGTGCGCTGTTGAAGAAGGCTGAATACAACGCTCAGAACGAGCGCTGCCATCAGCAGCAATGCGAAGCCGGTGTCCATGTCAACTACCTTCGATGAGCTCAATGGTGACGCCCGCGTTGGGCAACGAGAGTGTGCCCTTCGCGTGAATGGCGCCGGGGAGAACTTTCTGGCTGTCTTCTGGGTCGCTGTAGACCACGAAGTGGCCAAGCGTGCGGAGGTTGTGTCCGGCAATTTCGCCGACCTCCGTAATGGTGACTTCAGAGTCCCCCACCCGCAGCACGTCTCCCGGCTGGGGGTCGCGCTGCGGGTGGTGGTGCGCGACAGTGTGGACCACGCTTACCTCAGCCAGTTCGGTGGGGCAGGGTTCTCCGAAGAAGATCACCACTCCTCCTTCGAACATTTCGGTGGCGTCCGTTCCGATGGACGTGACCTCGCTGCGGTAGTAGGTAGTCATTGCTGTCTCGCTTTTCTCTGCTGTTACGTGTGGTGGTTGTGCTGGTTAGATCAGTGCGAAGCTTGCGCCCCACGCGATCAGGACTGCCAGCGGCGATGTGATCAGGCGAGAGAAGAGTACAGCGGGAACACCCACTGCGACCGTCTCTGGCTTGGCTTCTCCGAGGGCAAGACCCACGGGAACGAAGTCACAACCAACCTGACCGTTGATGGCGAACAGCGTCGGCAGTGCGTACTGCACGGGCAGAGCGCCAGCGGCGATCTGTGTACCCATGAGTACACCGACGACCTGAGCGATAGCCGCACCCGGTCCCAGGATGGGCGACAGGAACGGTAGCCCCGTGATCACCCCAAGGAGGATGAGACCGATCGGGTTCGAGGCCAGCGGCGTGACGGCTTGCGCAATCAGGTCCGACAGTCCGGAGTAGGTGACGAAACCGATCAAGAGGCTCACGTACGCCATGAACGGGAGGATCGTCTGCAGCACGAGCTGAACAGTCTGGCGACCAGACGACAGGAGCGTGTTGATGATGTTTCCGATGACCGAACCAAAGCGTGTAGCGATGTTCGAGAAGAAACCGATGAAACCACCACCGGTTGTGGTCTCGGCCGTGAAGTGCGTCACGTTGCTTGTACCGAACGCTCCCGACGGTGCGGGGCTGCCAATTGCGGCTTCGGATGCTGCAGCCGCTTCAGCAGCGTGAGTTGCGAACGCTGCTGAGCCTCCGGCCAGTTCAACATCTTCGGTTCCTACTGCGGAGACGAAGACATCGTCGGTGATGTACTTCGCGAGGGGGCCCGATGGCTCCCCCGGGAAGACATCCACTGTCATCATGCGCTTCTTGGGGTAAACGCCGATGCGAGCGGTTCCACCACAGTTGATCACGACAGCGACAACGCGCTCTTCGGGGATGCTGTTGGTGAAGCCGTCGACAGCTTCTGCGCCGGTCAGTTCAGCGATACGCGCGGCGACCGGGTGGATTCCGCCACCGGTTACCGAGAGAACGACGTTCTTGGTCTCACTGGGCTCGAGCAGGAGGCCCTTGCCCCAGCCGCCGTTGCCGGGCTTGACGAATACTTTGTTGTAGGTGTTCTCAGTCATGATCACACCGTCCCTTCAGTGGCAACCGAGGATCCGGTTTTCTTGGTCGACTTTGCCTCGATGAAGCGTTCACTGGCCAAAGCAAATTCGCGGTCGTACTCGTCAAAGACGGCGGTCAGACCCTGGCGACGGATGAGCAGGTTCGTGATCCATTCGGTGACGATGCCACGAATGAAGATAACGACGATGCCGGTTCCGAAGTACAGCAGCGCGAGCAGCGGGTACTTTTCAGGAGCGATGGAGAGCACTCCAGCCGAGACACCAGCCCAGACGAAGATCTCGCCGGCGTTAGCGTGCGGGAAGAAAGCCGTAACGGGGTGCACGAACGATACTGCTGAGTCGTAGAACGCCGGCTTCTGTCGTTCGGGTAGATAGATGCCGAAGGAGTACGCCATCGGGTTGGTCAACACAATGACCGCGATGATGGGCATGAGCGTGTAGCGAGTGATGGCCCAACGAGCTGACCACTGCACCGCACGAGTCATGCGCGCTTCGCCCACCCAGGTGGTGATTGCGTACATGAACGTGAGGAGCACGATCAGTGTCGGCAGGATGCCGGTAGCCAAACCGACAAGGGCTTCGCCCGAAGCGTTGAAGAGGCCGATGAAGTGCGTTGCACCCCACGTAAGGGCCTGAATGAACGGGTTGTCGCTGGCCGGCACTGGCGGCGAATCCGCCGCCCAGATTATCGTGTCCAGAACAGATTGCATCTCACACCTTTCTCCAGCCGCAACTTCGTTGTCGGCGCCTGTCAGGGCCGGCGGCGTAGACGTGAGGTGCGTGTCCCCATCGACCCTGGTACTGCATTTGCACATATGTGAGCATTGGGCTCACAGTCGTGTAATAACAGGTATAGCAGTCCGACAAGCAATGAACCAAGGCAGAACCGAAAAAAAATACCGCTCAGATTCTGTCCGAGGGCGCGACAGCGCGCCCCATACCGCTAGAACTTGCGCAACGAGGCTCGAAAAACGACGACAAAGCGACGGGACCCAGAAAGAGTCCAGCGCCAGGGGTGACGCGGGAAGCTAGCCCTTGCTGTGTGCCGCTTCGGCGACGGTGCGCACGTGCACGAGCGCTGTAGCGATCGCCGCCATTCCTTCGCCGCGGCCCGTAAAGCCGAGAGCATCGGATGTCGTGCCAGCGATACTCACCGAAGCACCAAGGATTCCACTGAGGAACTCCTCTGCCTCAACACGGCGGCGCGACACCATCGGGTGATTGCCAATGAGCTGAACGGAAACGTTGCCGACCTCGAAACCCGCATCCCGAAGGAGGAAGAGAGTTTCACGCAGGAACACATCACCGTGAGCGTCTTCGAATTTGGGATCGCTCGTGCCGAAGACGCTGCCGAGGTCACCGAGCTTTGCTGCGGACAACATTGCGTCGCAGATTGCGTGTGCAACCACGTCACCATCGCTGTGACCGCGAAGGCCGACCTCGTCTGGCCAGTGAAGACCCGCAAGCCAGAGCGGCTTGGTCTCGTCGTAGGCGTGCACATCGGTGCCCGTGCCGACCCGGATGCCGGTGGCCGCGGATTCGGTGAACAGCTGTTCGGCGCGACGAAGCTCCCACGCCGTGGTGATCTTGAACGCGAGAGGGTCGCCAGCAATGATCGAGACGGGATACCCGGCGGCGGCTACCAGCGCTGAATCATCGGTGTGCTCTTCTTGAGCAGCGGCGTGCGACGCGACGAGCTGGTCGCGGGGAAAGCCCTGTGGGGTCTGGACGGCCATGAGCACCGAGCGATCAACGGTCTCAACAATCAGGCCGCTGTCATCCGTGCGCTTGATGGTGTCGGCAACCGGCAGGCCGGGAACAACGCCAGCGCCGGAGCTGCGAACTTCAGCAGCAACAGAGTCGAAGACAACGCTCGGGGTTAGCGGGCGCGCGGCATCGTGCACGAGAACAACATCGACGCTGGGCTCGAGGAAGTCGAGCGCGGCTGCCACGGACTCTTGGCGAGTAGCGCCACCGACAATAATCGTTGGCTCGTGGTCGCGACCGCCCGGAACCGAGCGCGCAAGCTGCTTGGCGATGGGAGCGTACGACTTAGGTACCGTGATGATGACTTGAATCGGATCGACCATGGCGAACACGGATTCAAGAGCACGGCTCAGGGTCGGACGGCCAGCGAGATGAACGAAAGCTTTTGGCTCGTTACGGCCGAGGCGGGTACCGTTTCCGGCGCCGAGCAGGATTACTGCAATGCGCGGAGCATTCTGTTGAGTCATAGGGGGCGGGTATCTCCAAATCGATGGGCGAGGAAATACTCCTCCGCCAGAAAGACGTAGCGAATCAGCCTACCCATGCTCACCTGTGAATACGGCCAGCTATTCGAGGCTTAGGAAGCCAGAACCTCGTCGAGAACCAGCGATGCCTTGTCTTCGTCAGTCTTCTCAGCAAGAGCGAGCTCGGAGATAAGAATCTGACGTGCCTTGGCAAGCATGCGCTTCTCGCCGGCTGAAAGCCCGCGGTCTTGGTCACGGCGCCACAGGTCGCGAACAACTTCGGAAACCTTGATGACATCGCCAGAAGCAAGCTTCTCCAGGTTGGCCTTATAGCGGCGCGACCAGTTAGTGGGCTCTTCAGTAAACGGCGCGCGGAGCACCTCGAATACTGCGTCGAGTCCCTCGCGACCGATAACGTCGCGAACACCCACGAGATCAACATTCTCTGCAGGCACTTCGATGGTGAGATCACCCTGGGTTACATTGAGCTTTAGATAAACTTTCTCTTCACCCTTGATGGTGCGCTTCTTAACCTCGGTGATGGTTGCAGCACCGTGGTGGGGATAAACGACTGTCTCGCCGACCTCAAACAACATGAATAGTGGTCCTCTCGAAGAAAACCCAGTTTATCACAGTAAACACATGGTAAGGCTTGCCTAAGTAAACCCCTCGGCTCGGCTATCTATAGTATGGATCTGTGACAGTACGCACTCGCGCAGCACGCGCTGCAGCCTCCGCCCTTATTGCCGGCGCTCTCCTAGTGGGCACCGCCGGTTGTTCGTTCATCACGCCTACGGCGACATTGAACCACTATGACCCCAGCGACGGCATCGGAGCCGAGGTTGGCGACGTCAAGGTGCGCAACGTTCTTGCCATCAGCAACGACGACAACAGCGCTGTAAGCCTCATGATCACGGTCGTCAACACGACCACCACGAGCGGCAGCCTGCGCCTTCAGTACGAATCGGCCGACGGTGAGCGCATCGACATCTCGAAGCCGATCACCTCCAACGCAGTCAAGACCTACGGCACCGAGGTAGACGGCGACACGATCGTCATCACCGATGCCGGCGTCAAGGCTGGCGCGCTTTTCCCGATCTACATGCAGTTCGGCGACGAGGGCGGCCAAGAACTTCTCGTTCCGGTCATCTCCGGCGACAACCCGATCTACAGCGACCTCGCTCCGGCAAGCGCGCTCGGCGAATAGCCCGCACTAGCGTTCGTTCACCCCAGCGACACAGAGGGGCGCCTAGCGGTGCACACCGGCTCAGCGAGTCCGGCATGCACCCCCGCTGATCTCTAGTCTTCGAAGCGGTACCCGAGACCGCGAACCGTCACGAGCATCGTCGGCTGAGACGGCGTCTTCTCGATCTTCGAGCGGATGCGCTTAATGTGCACATCAAGCGTCTTCGTATCGCCGAAGTAATCAGCACCCCACACTCGATCGATCAACTGGCCGCGCGTCAGTACGCGACCGCCGTTGCGCAACAAGAGCTCGAGCAGTTCAAATTCCTTCAGGGGCATGGTGACATCCTTGCCATCCACCGACACCGTGTGGCGCTCGACATCCATGCGCACTCCCCCGGCTTCAAGAACCGAATCGGTGTCGTCGATGTCTTCCGCACGACGGCGAGAAACGGCACGGATGCGGGCCAAGAGCTCGCGGCTCGAATACGGCTTCGTTACGTAGTCGTCCGCTCCCAGCTCGAGACCGACCACGATATCCACTTCGCTGTCTTTGGCCGTGAGCATGATGATCGGAACGCTGGAACGCGTGCGAATCTCGCGACAAACCTCAGTGCCGGCAAGGCCAGGCAACATGAGGTCGAGCAGGATCAGATCGGCACCATTGCGGTCGAATTCCGCGAGGCCGGCAAGTCCATCTTCGGCGATGGTTGTTTCGTAGCCTTCGCGCTCGAGAAGAAACGCAAGGGGCTCGCTCAACGACGGTTCGTCCTCGACGATCAAAATGCGAGTCATTGTTTTTCTCCTGTTGCGTTAATTACGTCGGGATCGATCTCGGGTAGTCGAATCGTGAAAGTTGAACCGTGGCCAAGCTGCGACCACACACGGATGTCGCCACCGTGGTTTTGCACAACGTGTTTAGCGATGCTGAGGCCAAGCCCACTACCGCCCGTGTGCCTGCTGCGGGCGGGGTCACTGCGATAGAAGCGTTCGAAGACACGGTCGAGTTCCTCTTCCGGAATTCCGACGCCCTGGTCAGTGACGGAAATTTCGACGGCACCGTCACGGTGCCTTACCCCAATGCCGACTCGAGTGTTCTCGGGCGAGTACTGCACGGCGTTAGAGATGAGGTTGTCGAGGGCGAGCACAAGAAGGGTTTCATCGCCGAACGTCTCGAACCCGGTCAGCCCGCCACTCACGAGCGTGACCTTGTTGAACTCCGCCACCGCACGGTTCTGATCGATCGCGATTGACACGACGGTGTCGATGTCGACAGGAGCCGCTTTGGCAAGCCCGTCAGCAGACTGCAGTCGTGAAAGTTCGATGATCTCTTGCGTGATGCGAGCGAGACGATGCGACTCCTTGGTGAGCCGTTTTGCGAATCGCTTCACTTGATCCGGTTCATCAGAAGCGCTCACGAGCGCTTCTGCCAGCAATCCAACAGCGCCGATCGGGGTCTTCAGCTCGTGGCTGATGTTGGCGACGAAGTCGCGCCGTACCTCGTCCAGTCGGTACGACTCGGTGCGATCTTCGGCCAACAGTAAAACGTATCGCGTGCCCAAGCGAGCAACACGAACGAAAAGATAAATGTTCGCGTCGCCGAAGGGGCCACGAGAAACGTGAACTTCTTGCGCAATGGGCACCCCAGTGCGGCGAACCTGGTCGACGAACTCCACAAGCTCGGGATGAACGAGCGCGTGATTCCAGACGAGACCGTAGGTCAGCGCCGCATTAGACGCCTTCATGATGTTGTTCGACGGATCGAGCACGATACCCGCGGATTCAAGCGCATCAATGACCTGATCGACGCCATCCGGCACCGCAGAAGACACCACGTGGGCAGCCCGCTGACCGCGTTTAGCGGCCGCATAAATGATGAAGGACATACCGCTGCCAAGAAATACCCCGAAAGCGAGGGCGGCCGGCACGAGCCACGCAGAGTCCATAGCCACTAGGTTAGTTACATCTGAGGCGTTCACTTGCCGCAAGTTCGCGACGGGGGCTCACTTCAGATAAAGTTCAGGCCGCCAACACCTGCTGTTAACCTGACGCGGGCAGGGTGGCCTAAGCCGTGCGGGCTTCGTCATGCCCGTATCGAAGGGACGTAGATAGCGTGCGCGAAGTATTTCAACAAGAACTACGCGAGGTGCAAGATCGCCTCGTGGAAATTGCCAGCCTGGTGGCGGTGTCGATCGACAACGCCACAAAAGCATTTAATGAGTCGGATGTATCACTGGCAGAAACAGTGATCGCAGACGACGACCAGATTGATGCGGCGGCAGCCGAACTCGATGAGCTTGCGATCAATATCCTCGCTCGTCAACAACCAGTCGCCCGCGACTTGAGGATTGTAGTGAGCGCCCTGCGCATCAGCGCTTCACTCGAGCGCATGGGTGACATGGCTGAGCACATTGCTCAGCTTGCGCGTTACCGCTTCCCCGACAAGGTTGTGCCGAAGTCGCTGCGAGGAACCTTCGCAGAACTCGGTGCACTCGATGTCGCGGTCGCCAACAAGCTGGTCGAGCTGCTCAAGCATGAAGACGTGCGCGTTGCTGAAGAGATTCGCAACGACGACGACAAGATCGACGCGCTGCACTTGAGCGTCTTCGACAAGGTGCTCGGTGAGACGTGGAAGGGCGCAGCGGTTGATACCGTCGATGCCACTCTGGCGTCTCGCTACCACGAGCGCTTCGCAGACCACGCGGTCTCCATCGCCAAGAAGGTTCAGTACCTTGCTACCGGCGACTGGGTTCCGACAGACGACTAACCCCGTCACTCCGCGACAAAGCCCCGACGAGATTCGTTCTCGTCGGGGCTTTGTGCGTTAAGCGTGCGTGGGGCTGAAGGCTACTTTTTGCCCTGCGACGCAACAGCGGCAGCACCGGCTGCTGCTGCTTCGGGGTCGAGGTAGTAGGCCGGCTTGATCGGCATGAAGTTGTCGTCGAGTTCGTACACCAACGGGATACCGGTCGGGATGTTGAGGCTCGCGATGTCGTCATCCGAGATGCCATCGAGGTGCTTCACGAGCGCGCGCAGCGAGTTGCCGTGGGCGGTGACGAGCACGGTCTTGCCTGCGGCGAGGTCCTTGGTGATGTCCGACTCCCAGTAGGGCAACATGCGGTCGATCACGAGCTTGAGGCTCTCGGTGCGAGGGATCTCACCGTCGATGCCGACGTAGCGGCGGTCGTGAACCTGGCTGTACTCAGCATCGTCGTCGAGCGGGGGCGGCGGCACGTCAAAGCTACGACGCCAGGTCATGAACTTCTCTTCGCCAAACTCTTCGAGAGTCTGCGCCTTGTCTTTACCCTGCAGAGCGCCGTAGTGGCGTTCATTGAGTCGCCATGAGCGCTTCACGGGCAGCCAGTCGAGGTCAGCGACCTGCAACGCGATGTTTGCGGTGTGGATCGCACGCTTCAACAGCGAGGTGTACTGAACGTCAGGCTGCTTGTCGAACGCGGCGATGAGCTCGCCTGCGCGGTTCGCTTCGGTGCGGCCTTGATCGGTGAGCCCGACATCCACCCATCCGGTGAAGAGGTTCTTTTGGTTCCATTCGGAGTTGCCGTGGCGCAACAAAATCAGGGTGTGAGTCATACCTCAAGAGTACCGAGAACAGCGACGTTACGTGCATCCATGACAGGTCACTCGCAATGAACGTTCAGAGTCGCTTGGACTGTGGACAGCGAATGGATGGTGCTAGCCGCGAGTGACGGCTCCGAGCCGAGGCAGGCGCGGCACGTTGGCTTCGGCACCCGCGTCAGGCGGAACGATCACTTCTTGCGCTGCGGCGATCTCACCGATGTCGGAGGCAACAGCCAGAGTCTCCGCGGCATTCACTCCCCGTTTGATCACGGCGAGAGCGATGGGTCCCAGCTCAAAGTGTCGTGCGGAAGCGGTGACGCTGCCGACAGTCTTTTCGCCCAGTTTCACTTCGGCACCCGCTTCGGGTAGCGCGCCCTCAGAGCCGTCGAGGTGCAGCATCACAAGGCGACGAGGCGGGTGCCCAAGGTTGTGCACCTTGGCCACTGTCTCTTGCCCGCGGTAGCAACCCTTGTTGAGGTGCACGGCGGAGCGCATCCAGTCGAGTTCGTGCGGGATAGTACGGTCGTCGACTTCGGAGCTGTAGCCCGGGCGCCAGGCAGCAATGCGGAGTGCGTCGACGGCGAGCGATCCTGCGGCGGCGAAACCGCTGAGGTCGGCGTCGGCTGCGACGAGTGATTCACGGTAGTTCCAGGTGGCAGCCGGGTGCGCATCAGTTGTGGAGTACTGGTGCCCGCCACGAGTCACGGTTGCCCACGGATCGTGCCAGTCAAGTGCGGTGTCGCGCGATACGGCAACGGGAAGCTCAAGCGAGGTGCCGAAACTGCCAATCGTCATGAAGTCGTCGCTGCGGTCGGCAATTTCGACGCGCAGCATGAAGCGCATGCGATCGAACCAGGCGGCGAGGGCCTCGCGTTGCGAACCATCGACAAGCAACCAGACGGTCTCGCCGTCGTCGACAAGGCGCATGGCGTGCTCAACGCGACCGTTGGGGTTCAACAACAGCGTTTCGGCGCTCTCTCCGGGCTGAAGCCCCTTGAGCGACTGTGTCGTCAGAGAGTCGAGCCACGTGAGCCGGTCGGGACCGGTGATCGTGATGACTGCGCGGTCGGCAAGCTCGACAATGGAACGCCCCTCGACAAGAGCGCGTTGCTCGCCAAACGGGTTTCCGTAATGCTCGGGAGGGGTTCCGACCGCGCCGGGCCGAGCCGCAAAGGAATTATTCGACACGAGCGAGTCTTCCTGAAGCGTGCGTGCGGAGATCTTGGCCGAGCGCGGCAATATCCCACGCCCAGAGCAAGTGGCCTTCCACGAGGCCGAACATGCGAGTAGCTGCCGTGTACTCTTTGGCGCTTTCGGTGCGCATCACGGCGTCGGTAGCCAGATCGATGCGTGGCCCTTTCACTTCGCCGATATAAAACTCGTTGATGCCACTTGGATGCACGATCGATACTTCGATTTCGAAGCCGCCGTCGGCTGTGCGCAGCGTTTCGACGTCGTCAGCCGTGCCGTAGGGGCGTTCGCCGATCGCGGGCAACAGGCCGGGACCGGGGTCTCCCTCGGTGGCGGGACGGCGAAGTCGCCAGTACCCGGTTTCGGTGACGTGCGGAGTTTGCTTGTCGTCAAGCAACCACGTGTACGAGTTGTAGTTGAGGTGCGGAAGACCGTCGTGAGTGAAGCTGATGCGCTGCCCAAATTCGACGCTGCGTGACTCTTCGCCGAACTTATAGTCGACGATGCCAGTGCCTTCCCACAGTCCAACGAGCCACGAAAGTGGCGCGAGTTCAGCGGGGCCGGAGGTGTCTAGCTCAATCACGATGCGGCGCGGTTAGCGCTGGCCGCGAAAGAGGTTGTAGACAACGACAACCGACACGTAGCCGATTGACAGCGTCGCGAGACCGAGAAGGCCGACGAAGAAGAGCTCAAGTGCGAGAAGCATGTACTAATCCTATCCCTGTGCAGCCGAACCGCACTAAATCAGAGCGAAAATCGCGGTAGCGGCCGCGACGATGACAAGCGCGCCAACCATGCTGGCGGTGGCTCGCGCCACGAATCCCTCTTTGCGGTGAATTATCAACTGGATAACGAAAGTAAGAATGACGCAGGCCGCCAGCACGATCGCCAGCCACGTCACCCGCAGCTCCGGTGCCTCGAAGACACCAATAATGACGGCACCGATAAGACTTAATGCCCATACGGGCACGACGCTCCACTTTTGCCAAGTCATGCTCCCCATCGTATCGACGAATGGGCGAAGCCGGGCCCCGTCAAGGGAGAGCGCGAGCACGCGCTAGAATTTCTTTCACGCAGTGGGGAGGCCATATGGCACACATCTTGATGCTTAGCTCTGCGCCCGACGTTGAACCGCTCCCAGCCCTGGGATTGCTCAGCCATACGGTGGAGGTAGTCGTTGCTGCGCCTGCAACTCTTGTTGCCGCCCCAACGACAGACCTCATCATGGTCGACGCGACCACAAATCTTGCGGCAGCCAAAGGGCTGTGCAACGTGCTCAATTCCAGCGGAATTGCGGTTCCGTTGTTCGCCATTGTCACCGACGGCGGCCTGGCGGCAGTCAATCACCAATGGCACATCGACGATTTCCTCGTTGCAGGTGCCGGACCAGCCGAAGTGGATGCTCGCATCCGGTTGGCACTGGCCCGCCGCGAAGGTGAGAGTTCTGCCTCGAAGATTCGAGCATCCGGAATCGTCATCGACGAAGCCAGCTACTCGGCGAAGGCGCGCGACCGCTCTCTCGACCTCACCTTCAAAGAGTTCGAATTGCTGCGCTTCTTGGCCTCACACCCCTCGCATGTTTTCACGCGTGAGCAGCTCTTGAGCGAAGTCTGGGGTTACGACTACTTCGGTGGAACCCGCACGGTAGACGTGCACGTGCGTCGCTTGCGCGCCAAGCTCGGGGATCTCGAATCGCTCATCGGCACCGTACGCAACGTTGGTTACTGCTTCAATATCGCGGAAGAGACAGAAAAAGCCCCCGCCGTAGATGTAGTTACTAGTTCCACCGCCGACCTCGATCAGCAAAGTATCGCTGTCTAGCAAAGCCCTATCAACTGCCTCCCAGTGTGGGCGGAGTTAATCAGTTGTTCATCACTCAGTGGCAGGATGAGGGGATGGACAACGAGACCGCGATCGTCGACCCGAGCTCTGCAACGGACTCGCTTGACGAGTACGACAATGACGAGTCGTCGAGTGTTGATGATGGAACACTGATTTACGATCGCTACCTTGATCGGGAATTGAGCTGGCTAGCCTTCAACCAGCGCGTGCTCGAACTAGCCGAAGACGAGTCTCTGCCACTGCTCGAACGCGCCAACTTCTTGGCCATCTTTGCGAGCAACCTCGATGAGTTTTTCATGGTGCGCGTTGCTGGCCTCAAGCGCCGTATCGACACCGGGCTTGCCGTGCCAAGCAACACCGGCCGGGCGCCGGCAGAGGTTCTCGAAGAACTGAGTGCGGCCGCCCACGCCCTGCAAGAGCGCCACGCTGCCGAGTTTCGCAACAGTGTGAAGCCTGCACTGGATTCCGAGGGCATCCATATCGAAACGTGGGCCGATCTCGGGCCGGAAGACCGCGAGCGCGTTCACGACATCTTCTCCAATCAGATTTTTCCCGTGCTGATGCCGCTGGCGGTCGACCCCGCGCATCCGTTCCCCTACATTTCGGGGCTCTCGCTCAACCTGTCGATTCGAGTGCGTAACCCGAAGACCCAAAAAGAAGAGTTCGCGCGCCTGAAAGTGCCGAGCGTTCTGCCGCGCTTCATCCAATTGCCGGATGATGGCAGCGACCAGCTGCGCTACATCCCGCTCGAAGATCTGATCTCCAATCACCTGGGCGCCCTGTTCCCCGGTATGGAGATTCTGGCGCACCACGAGTTTCGCGTTACCCGCAACGAAGATGTCAACGTTGACGAAGATGAGTCGGAGAACCTCATCAAGTCGCTCGAGAAGCAGATTCTCAACCGTCGCTTTGGGCCGCCCATCCGGCTCGAAATCACCGACGACATGGATGACGTCACGCTCGGCTTGCTCGTTCGCGAGCTCAAGATCACCGAGCAAGAGGTCTATCGCCTTCCGGCACCGCTGAATCTCAGCGGACTCTTTCAGCTCGCCGGCATCGACCGACCCAAGCTGAAGTATCCGCGCCACGTGCCGATCACGAGTCGCAGCCTCATGCCGACCGAGGGCAATGAGCGGGCGGATATCTTCCGAGCGATCGCACGCAAAGACATCCTGCTGCACCACCCCTATGAGTCGTTCTCCACGAGTGTTCAGGCGTTCCTCGAGCAGGCCGCCGCTGACCCCAACGTGCTGGCCATCAAGCAGACGCTGTATCGCACGAGTGGTGACAGCCCCATCGTCGAGGCACTCATTGACGCTGCTGAGGCCGGGAAAGCGGTTCTGGCACTTGTCGAGATCAAGGCCCGCTTCGACGAGACCGCGAACATCTCGTGGGCTCGCAAGCTCGAGAAAGCCGGAGTGCACGTCGTGTACGGACTCGTCGGCCTCAAAACCCACTGCAAGCTAGCGCTCGTGGTGCGCCAAGAAGAGGGCAAGCTTCGTCACTACGCCCACATCGGCACGGGAAACTACAACCCGAAGACCAGCCGCCTCTATGAAGACCTGGGGCTGCTCACGGCCGACGATCAAGTCGGAAAAGACCTCACGAGACTCTTCAACGAGCTCTCGGGGTACGCGATCGAAAAGAAGTTCAAGCGGCTTCTGGTGGCTCCGCGCCATCTGCGCAAGGGCCTCATCAAGCAGATTGAGAACGAAGCCGCCAACGCTCGCGAAGGCCTGCCATCAGGCATCCGCATCAAATTGAACTCGATGGTGGATGAGGCGATCATTGACGCGCTCTACCGGGCGAGCAATGCTGGCGTTCCGATCGACATCGTGGTGCGCGGGATTTGTTCCCTGCGGGCGGGAGTTCCCGGCCTTAGCGAAAACATTCGGGTGCGCTCGGTCCTCGGTCGCTACTTGGAGCACTCGCGAGTATTTGCGTTCCACAACAGCGGAGACCCTCAGGTGTACATCGGCAGTTCTGACATGATGCACCGCAACCTCGACCGTCGCGTTGAAGCCCTTGTGCGCATCGTCGAACCCGACGACATCGCTGAACTCGAGTACATGTTCGACCTCGCCGTCGACGAAGAGACCTCCTCGTGGTGGCTCGATGCGGCAGGCGATTGGGTGCGCCACGGCCGTTCAGAGACCGGTGAACCCCTCAATGACATGCAGAATGTTCTTATGAAGCGAATAACGCAGCGCAAACGAGGAGGGTCTCGCCGGTGAGCGCCGCGAACACTCCGGTCCTCGCCGCAGGCATAGTCTGCTGGCGCGTTGTCGACGGCAAACCGCGAGTGTTGCTCGTGCATCGCACCGTTCACAAGGACGTCTCGCTGCCCAAGGGCAAGCTCGACCCTGGTGAGATGCTGCCGGAGACCGCTGTGCGCGAGATCTTCGAAGAGACCGGGTTAACCGTCGATCTCGGGGTGCCACTCGGCGACGTGCACTACACACTCGCTAACGGCCGCGACAAGTATGTGCACTACTGGGCTGCCGAAGTGAACGACCACATTCTTGAGCGCGCCAAGTTCACCCCCAACGGCGAAATCTCCTCGCTCGAATGGTTATCGCTGGCAAAAGCACGCAAAAAGGTCAGCTACACGCACGACATTGACATTCTCGATCGCTTCGCGGCCGTCTACGACGCCGGTAACGCGCGCACCTTTGCGATGATCGCCGTTCGCCACGGCAAAGCCGTTCCCGGGGAAACCTGGGACGGACCGGATGCCACCCGCCCGCTCATGCACCGCGGAACAGACCAGGCTGCCACCATCGCCGGGAGCATTGCTGCTTTCGCCCCCGACCGCATCCTGAGCAGCACCGCAGCGCGCTGCCTCGCCACAATCACCCCGCTCGCGCAACGCACCGAACTCGAAATCAAAGCGACCGATGATCTGAGCCAAGACGCCTACGCGAGCAACGGCAAAGCGGTGACCGCCCTCGTCGCCAAGCGACTCAAGAAGCAGCAGACCGCCGTGATGTGTAGTCACGGGCCCGTATTGCCACAGATAGTGGGGGCGCTCGCCGAAGCCGCCCAGGCAAAGCCCGACTCCCAGTTGCGCGCAGCGGCCCTGCTCAATACCGGTGATTTTTCGGTGCTGCACTTCGCCCGCGATGCCAAAAAACCGCGCCTCGTAGCGGTAGAGACCCACGAGTCCTAAGTCAAGCCTGCCCACCCTGCAGGCCATCAAGGTTGCCGGGCGGTGAATTACTAGGGAATTCGCGAGACAATGACGTGCACGTCATTTTCTCGAAGGGACCCCAGTGAAGTTCACCCGCCTCGGCACCGTCAGCATCATCGCGATGACCAGCGCACTCGCGCTCACCGGGTGTGTACCCACCGACCTTAGCGACGCGTCTGGCCCCTCCGGCACCATCATCGGCGCCGGCGCCTCGTCACAGCAGGCAGCGCAAGAGGCATGGGTTCGAGGTTTCCAGCTCGCCAACGTGGCGGCAACGGTCGAATACGACCCCATCGGCTCCGGAGGAGGACGCGACACCTTCATCGGTGGTGGCGCAGTGTTCGCGGCATCCGACCGCGCATTCAAGGTCGAAGAAATCGCCGAAGCCGACTTCGTTTCGTGCGTGCCCGGCACCGGCATCCTTGAAATCCCTGCCTATATTTCACCGATCGCCATCATCTTCAACCTCGAGGGGATCGACTCGCTCAACCTCGACGCCGAGACCATCGCTGGCATCTTTACGGGCGAGATCGATCAGTGGGATGACGCGGCCATCGCCGAGCAAAATCCCACCGTTGAGCTGCCCAGCCTGAACATCACCGCCGTACACCGCGCCGATGACTCGGGCACCACCGCCAACTTCACCGACTACCTCTCTGGCGCAGCACCCGACGCCTGGACGGTTGGCTCAATCGAGAAATGGCCGCTCGAGTACGGCGGTGAAGCGGCACCGCAAACATCCGGTGTCGTGGATGCTGTCACCAACGGAACGGGAACGATTGGCTACGCCGATGCCTCGCGCGCCGGTGACCTCGGCACCGTCGCCGTGAAGGTCGGTGACGAGTACGTCTCCTACTCGGCAGAAGCCGCCGCAGCGATTGTCGATGTCTCGCCGTTTGGGGAAGGCCGTGGCGACACAGACTTTGCGGTCGACATTGACCGAGCATCCACCGCCAGCGGCGTGTACCCGGTTGTGCTCATCAGCTACCTCATCGCCTGCAACGAATATGCTGCCACCGACCGGCTGGATGTCATTAAGGGCTACTTGAACTACGTGATCAGTCCCGAAGGTCAGCAGGCTGCTGCCGCGTCTGCCGGTTCGGCCCCCATCTCGGACTCGCTCTACGAGAAAGCGTTGGCCGCCGTAGCCGCGATGAAGTAATTTACAGCTCCTCCCCGTCGTCATCCCCGCGAAACCGGGGCTCACCCTTCTCATGTTGATTCGGCGTTTACCTCCCGTTTACCTAACCGGGCGAAGGTGGCTACCTGCCGTGCCTAAGTTTTCTATTTGGGTCGCACCGACCTGAAACCTGTAATCAACATTCCGAAGGGAAAACTGTGAACTTCAAGCGTCTTGGCACCATCGGTGCCATTGCTATCGCAGGCACGATCCTCCTCTCCTCCTGCGCAACAGCAGCCGAAGACGGCAGCAGCGATGAGAACATGTCCGACCTCACTGGCACCCTCGTTGGCGCCGGAGCTTCGTCGCAGCAGTCAGCCCAGGAGGCCTGGGTTGCTGGATTCCAGACGGCCAACGAGAACGTCACGGTCGAGTACGACCCCATCGGTTCTGGTGGAGGACGCGACACGTTCATCGGTGGCGGAAGCCAGTTCGCTGGATCCGACCGCGCATTCAGCGCCGAAGAAATCGCTGAAGACAACTTCGCATCTTGCGTACCCGGCACCGGCATCCTCGAGATCCCGGCCTACATCTCCCCCATCGCGATCATCTTCAACATCGACGGCATTGACTCGCTCAACCTCGACGCTGACACGATCGCCGGCATCTTCACGGGTGAAATCACCAACTGGAGCGACGATGCAATCGTCTCCCAGAACGATGGCGTAGACCTCCCCGACCTCGGCATCACCGCAGTTCACCGCGCTGATGACTCGGGAACGACCGCGAACTTCACCGACTACCTGTCGGCTGCAGCTTCGTCGGTCTGGACCGTCGGATCGATCGAAGCCTGGCCAACCGAGTTCGGTGGCGAGGGTGCTCCTCAGACCTCTGGTCTCGTTGACGCAGTAACCAACGGAACCGGAACCATCGGCTACGCCGACGCATCGCGCGCCGGTGACCTCGGAATCGTTGCTGTCAAGGTCGGCGACGAGTACGTGCCGTACTCGCCTGAAGCTGCAGCAGCAATCGTTGACGCCTCGCCCTTCGCAGCAGACCGCGGCGAGACCGACTTCGCTGTAGAGATCGACCGCGCCTCCGACGCATCGGGTGTCTACCCGGTCGTCCTGATCAGCTACCTCATCGGTTGCAACGAGTACGCATCAAGCGACAACGTTGACCTGGTGAAGGCCTACATGTCCTACATCATTAGCGACGAAGGCCAGGCAACTGCCGCAGAGTCCGCTGGTTCAGCTCCGATCTCCTCGACGCTGTTCGAGAAGGCTCAGGCTGCAGTAGACGCCATCAAGTAACACCTCGAGTCTGCTTCGACCCCGTTGCTACTGGCAGCGGGGTCGGGCAGACTTTGCACTGGGCCCGGCGCACCGCGCAGTCCCCGTGAGCACCACGCAGTACAGATCACGCACTAAGCCAAGCCAGGGATAAGGGATACTCGACACATGACCTCGACTGCGGCCGCCCGTATTCGCGCGAAACAGCGCCCCGGAGACCGCCTCTTCTCAGGTACGGCCCTCACCGCTGGCGCGCTCATCCTCGCGATTCTCGCCGCCGTCGCTGCCTTCCTCGTCATCCAGGGAGTTCCCGGAATAACCGCGGATCCCGAGAAGACGACGCTCCTTGAAGGAACGAACTTCTGGGCGTATGTCGGCCCGCTCGTCTTCGGAACGCTCTGGTCAGCTGGCCTCGCCCTCATCATGGCCGTACCGATCGCCATCGGCATCGCGCTCTTCATCTCGCACTACGCGCCGCGCCCGCTGGCAGCAACCCTCGGTTACATCATCGACTTGCTTGCCGCAGTGCCCTCCGTAGTCTTCGGCCTCTGGGGTGGCAACGTTCTCGCCGTCGGCGTGCAGCCCGCCTACGCGTGGCTTGCCGATAACCTCAGCTGGATCCCCTTCTTTGCCGGCCCTGCCTCTGGCACCGGCCGCACCATCCTCACCGCTTCCATCGTGCTCGCCGTCATGATCCTGCCGATCATCACCGCCATCTGCCGCGAAGTCTTTCTCCAGACCCCGGTGCTGCACGAAGAAGCTGCACTCGCCCTCGGCGCCACGCGCTGGGAAATGATCAAAATCGCGGTGCTTCCCTTCGGTCGCGCCGGCATCGTCTCGGGAGCAATGCTCGGCCTCGGTCGGGCCCTCGGCGAAACCATGGCTGTTGCGATGGTGCTGTCGGCCTCCAACGTCATCACCTTCAACGTGATCAGCTCGACTAACCCGTCGACAATCGCCGCCAACATCGCACTGAGCTTCCCCGAGGCCTACGGACTCAATGTGAACGTACTGATCGCAACAGGCCTGATCCTGTTCGCCATCACGCTGATCGTCAACACGATCGCGCGCTACATCGTCAACCGCCGCAAGGAATTCTCGGGAGCGAACTGATGACTACCACCACACCCGCGCGCCCCATCGAAAACGCCTACGCCGCCGGGCAACTGCCCCGCTGGGCTCCCCTGCTCATCCTGATCAGCAGCCTTGCCACTTTCGTCATCATCTTCCTGTTCGTTCAAGCAGGCCAGGATGCAGCCGAATTCAACGTCGTCGGCGCCGTGCTTTTGGGCGTCGTGCTCTACGGCGTCGTTCTCGTGACCGTCTCACGGCTCGTTGAAGGCCACCGTCGCGCCACAGACCGCCTTGTGACGACTCTGGTTACGCTCGCGTTCGTTATCGCGCTCCTGCCGCTCATCTCGCTGCTGTACACCGTGGCGATCAACGGCGCTGCCCGCTTCGACCTCGACTTCTTCACCCTCTCGCTGCGTAACGTCGTCGGCGAAGGTGGCGGTGCGGCCCACGCCATCATCGGCACCCTGCAAATGACACTCGCGGCAAGCATCATCTCGGTGCCCATCGGGCTCATGACCTCGATCTACCTCGTCGAATACGGGCGCGGTCGTCTTGCCCAAGCGATCACCTTCTTCGTGGATGTCATGACCGGCATCCCCTCGATCGTCGCCGGTCTCTTCGCCTACTCCCTCATCGTGATCTTCTTCGGCCCCGGCGTTCGCGTCGGAATCGCCGGAGCAGTCGCCCTGTCGGTGCTCATGATCCCCGTGGTCGTGCGCTCGAGCGAAGAAATGCTGCGACTCGTGCCCAACGAACTGCGTGAGGCTGCGTTTGCACTCGGCGTGCCCAAGTGGCTGACCATTCTGAAGGTTGTGCTGCCGACATCCATCGCCGGAATCACGACCGGTGTGATGCTCTCCATCGCCCGCGTCATCGGTGAAACCGCCCCGCTGCTGGTTGCCGCTGGCTTTACCAACAACTTCAACTACTCGCTGTTCAGCGACCGGATGCAGAGCTTGCCTGTATTCGTGTACAGCTCCTACATTTCTCAGGGCACCGACGCCCAGGCCTACATCGATCGGGCGTGGGCTGGAGCACTCACCCTCATCCTGATCGTGATGGCACTGAACCTCCTGGCACGCATCATCGCCAAGATCTTCGCCCCCAAGACCGGTCGATAACCGAAGGAACCCCCACTCGTGTCTAAGCGCATCGAAGTCAATGACCTCAACGTCTACTACAGCAAGTTTCGCGCTGTAGAAGGTGTGTCACTCACCATTGAGCCCCGCACCGTCACCGCCTTCATCGGCCCGTCTGGTTGCGGCAAATCAACGTTCCTGCGCACCCTGAACCGTATGCACGAGGTGATCCCCGGTGCGTACGTTGAGGGTGAAGTGCTCATTGACGGCAACAACCTCTACGCGCCCGGTGTTGACCCCGTAAGCGTTCGCCGCCAAGTGGGCATGGTCTTCCAGCGCCCCAACCCGTTCCCCACGATGTCGATTCGCGACAACGTGATTGCTGGTGTGAAGCTCAACAACTCCCGCATGAGCAAGAGTGACGCCGACGACCTCGTCGAGCAGTCCCTCATCGGGGCGAACCTGTGGCAAGAAGTTAAAGAACGCCTCGACAAGCCAGGATCAGGACTTTCTGGTGGACAGCAGCAACGACTCTGCATCGCGCGCGCCATCGCCGTCAAGCCCGACGTCGTACTGATGGATGAGCCGTGTTCGGCCCTCGACCCCATCTCGACCCTGGCCATTGAAGACCTCATCGAGGAACTCAAGCAGGACTACACGATCGTGATCGTGACCCACAACATGCAGCAGGCCGCCCGAGTCTCTGACCGCACCGCATTCTTCAACATCGCGGGCACCGGCCAGCCAGGCAAGCTCATCGAATACGACGACACCACCACGATCTTCTCGAACCCCAGCATCCAAGCAACCGAAGACTACGTCTCGGGCAAGTTCGGCTAACGAGCCGCCTGAGCACAACAGAACAGCCCCCGCGCCAGCTGGCCGGGGGCTGTTCTCGTTGTCTGCTCGCACGCTCTAAAAGAGGGTGTCTCCGATGTAGCCACCCTGCTGACAGCCGGGCGGAATAGCAAAGACCGCAGACCCGACGGGCGTTGTCCACGTGTTGAGCAAGTCAAGCGTGTCGAGAGCCTTCTGCACGGGAACGAACTGCTTATCGACATCCGCTTGGAATGCGGCGAACAGCAGCCCCGAGTTCGAGACGCTCTCGGCGCCCGTCAGCACCGTGTCGTCGTAGTTGTAGCCACGACGGAACATCTTGTTTGCTGCCTCGTTCTCTTTCGCCCGACGAACATGGGCGAAAGCGGGAATGACAGGGAAGCCCAGTCTGTCTTTGGCCTCCAAGTCGGGTTCGTCGCCCTCAACGGTGCCAGTGAGGGGCGCACCGGTGTCGAGGGTGCGACCGATCGTCTCCTCGCGGCCGAGGCGGTCGATCTTGTCCCAGCCATCGAGATCCATGACGATACGGCGCAACACGAAACTCGTGCCACCCTCCAGCCACGAAGGAACGTCGGTGCTCCACACAGCGTCACTGAACTCGGTGGTGCCAGGCGAAGGATTTCCGGTGCCATCGAGCTGACCAAACAGATTGCGCATCGTGGCGGCGGGATTCTCGGCTCCCGCCGCGCGACGGAAGCCGCTCTGCGACCACCGCGGCAGAGCAAAGCTCCGAGCATCCTTGAGCAGCATTCGCGCAGCGTGAGTGACCGTCAGAGGGTCATTGGCAGCGATCTGGATGAGGAGATCGCCATCACAGTACGCCGGATCGAGCTGGTCAATACCGAAGGCGGGAAGCGGGCGCAGCCACTCGGGAGCAGCTTTGCCTGCCAGCTCGACAACGCGAGGACCGAATCCGAACGTGACCGTGAGCTGCGCCGGGATGACGGCGAGCTCAGGCTCGGAGTCCGCCAACGCAGGCTGCCCCGCCGTGAGGCGAGCCGCGTCATCCGTCACGACGCTCATGAGGCGACGCAACCCAGCAGCGTCGATATCGTCGCGTAGATCGAGCGCGATAAAGACGGCGTTTGACTGGGCTGGCGTTTCGATGCCAGCCTGGTGCACCCCATAAAACGGCACAGCACTTTCAAAGGCCTCCTGCGGGGTGAAACCCGCAGTCGTGGCATCGCCAGAGCTCGTCGGTGCGACCGAACCCGAAGTGCCACCAACGATGCTCACTCCGGCTGCTGTTGCCGCGCCGACGCCCGCCGCAGCGGCACCGCCCCAGAGGAGGTGCCGCCGCGAGAGCCGACGCGAAGTGTCAGGCTCTACTGGTTCAGACAATTATTCGTCCATCTCCATGTCATCGTGGTCCGTGTCGCCGTTGTCCATGTCCATCTCGTCGTCGCCCTCGTAGTTCTCGTTGGCGCCGGAGTAGTCCTTGGCCGGAGCCGTGAACTCAAGCGTGCTGCCATCATCGAGCGTGAGGGTGACAGTGACGTCATCTCCCGCAAGAATCGGGTCAGTAACGCCCATGATCATGATGTGGTTTCCGCCGGGCTCAAGCATGAGCATTCCGCCCGCCGGAATGGTGAAGCCACCCTCGATCGGCTGCATGACCATGTCGCCCGATTCGTTCTCCAGCGTCTCGTGGAGTTCCGTCATATCTGAGGCACTCGTGGTCGCCGACACGATCGTGATGTCGTGATCGGTGGGGTTTTCAACCATGCCGAACGCGGCCGTCATGCCGCTGTCGATTGCCTTGACCCACGTGTCGGACGTCGTGAGAGTAGTGGCGGTCGACTCCATGCTGTCGTCGCCATCGGTGGATGCTGTGGTCGAGCATCCGGCGAGAGCAAGTGCCCCTGCCGCGAGAACGGCGATGAGGCTAAAGGTGTTTTTGGTGCGGATCATTTCTGTATTACTTCTTTCGTCGAATCCAGAACCATCGCGCTGCGATGACTCCGGCAAAAAGGACGATGCCGCTGCCGGCACCGATGAGGCTGGTAACAACGAGCGGACTCATGCCCGTTGTCGAGTTGTCTGTTGCTGAGGCTGCGGTGTCTTCTTGCTCCGAGGCTTCTTCTTCGAGGCCGAAAGTTGCCCCCGGCGTCTCCTGACCAACCGCGAATTCAAAACTGCCCGAAATCGGGTGGCCATCGCTCGACACCACACGCCACCGCACCTGATAGCTGCCCTCGGGCGTGTCAGGCAGCAGAGGCTGGATGGCGGTGCGATCTGTCACCTGCATGGGTCCACTGCCCCAGTCGGTGCCGTCGGCATCCACCACCATGGCAAGTTGCGTGATGTCCATGAGCTCGCCCGTAAATTCGAGAGCGATCTCGCTCGGGGCAACCTCAAGCACTTCGTTCTCATTCGGACCTTGCCCAATGATTTGATCGTGGGCAAAAGCCGTCTGAGGCATCGCGAATACGAGCAGAGCAGCAAGAGCCACTCCCCCGACTACGCGCGCATAAGTACGCACAAACGTCATCTGAGTTGTCAGCTTTCCGTTGTCATCGCGGAGGCACACACAGCCCATCAGGGGCGTGCGCGCAACCGCACAGGGGCGGCACGAAGCCGCCACACTGCAGAGAAGGTTAGGAGAAGACCGCGCTGACGGTCGGTGGCCCTCTGCGGCTCACAACGGAACGTAATAACTGAAGCGTTGCCACAAACTCGTCGCGGCAGACGGCGTTAGCAACAACCGTGCGACGGATAACAACCGGAACAACCTGTGTCGAGAACAAGTGACGAAGGTGGCGGCCAGCACTCGCGGCAATCGAACTGAGAGCGGTCACGCCCTGACGCAGCGCCACAATCGTGATGATGCCGGCAACAATGTGCCCTGCGGTCATCGCCCCCGCACCGTGCGAGCCATGGTTAATCGACCCAGCGAGGACCGTGAACGCGAGGTCGTGGTGTCCGCTGGACTGAGCCACGACGTTGCCCGGATTGCCGATAACCGCGAAGACGGTGTGGAAGAGCGTTTGAGCAATCGTGACCGCCACGGCGACGCGCGGAAGCGACATCCGCTTTCCGATGAGCGGAATGCTGATGAGCGCCGCGAAAGTAAGAGCGAGAACGAGAGCAACCCAGCTGGGCATGCTGCCGCCACCAAAAACGTGAGCAGCTGCGGCAACAAAGACCGAGAAGGCAGCGACGATCAGCGCCCGGAGAACTTGGGTTCCCCTGCCGATCATGATTGCTCCTCTGAGTGCGACAGTTCGCGAGTGACGCGAGCCAGCTGCGTGGGCGAGCCAGCCTGCGTTAGCGACTCAGCAACAGTTTACGCGCTCTCGAAGACAACAATGGGATCGGTGGTTGGTGCATCCGAGCCGCCCTGAGGTTCGATCGTGACACCGATGATATCGCCGGCACCCATCTCGCCATCGAGCACGCGCCAGGTGGGACCATCGTCAGCGGCATCCATGAGACCCGCCGGCCGAGCGCCAGAGTCATCGATGTACCAGAGTTCGTAAACCTGATCAGCGGGCAGCGCTTCAAGACCATCCACAATCACTGCGGATGATGCGAGTTCACTCGACCACACGAAGGTAGCCGTCGCGCCGCCCGTAACAGTCGAAACCAGCCGCTGCGAATCACTCGCCGCATTAATTGCCGCAAGCTGGTCAGCCTGCTGCGACGCAAAAGTGGACTGCTCAATGCTTGAGCGACCGATGGAATCAGCCACCACCCCACCCGCAACAATGAGCGCCACGGCGGCAGCCACTGCGGCGAGCGCCGTAGCCGGACGCGTGAACCAGCGGGCCTGAGCCTTGGTCTCCGCGGGAGTTGCCGGAGCAGCAGGCGCGGTGCTTGACTGCTCAGCCGAGTCGTCAGCCGCGAGCGCAGCCGAAGCCGCCAACGGCGTGACGTGTGCGAGTGGCGCGGATGCGGCATCCACACTGTTGGCGTCGCTTTCTGCAGCAACGTCGGCTTCGCGCGGCAACTGCGGAGTCTGCGCAATCAGCGCCATGAGGTTGTTCTTGAGCGCCGGCGGCGGCGTGACCGGGTCAACGGCCAGGCCGAGCGCTACTGCTGTGTCAGAGAGTTCAGTGGTTTCGGTGCGAGTTTCGCTGGACGAGGCCAGGTGCTTCTCGAATGCTTCGCGTTCTTCTGGGCTTAACGCGTTGAGGGCGTAGGCGCCAGATTGGGCGGCGAAGTCGTCGTTGCGGTCGTTCATGATGCCACCCCCATTTCGTCGCGTAAGCGGATCATTCCATCACGTAGTCGGGTTTTGACAGTGCCGACAGGAACCTTGAGCATGGTCGCCACCTCACTGTGGCTGTAGCCGCCGTAATACGCAAGGGAAACAGCTTGGCGCTGGAGTTCAGTCAGTCGGGACATGGCCTTCTCTACCCTTTCGTGTTCGAGTCGGACTTCTATGGTTTCTGAAACGTGATCGTAGTCCGGGTTGTGATCACGGATGCCGATGCGTACGTCACGGTCGCGAGACGACTGTGATGCACGCACACGGTCAACAGTTCGGCGGTGAGCCATGGTGAGAATCCAGCTGACCGCGGCGCCCCGGTTCGAATCGAAACGGGTTGCGGTTTGCCAGATCTCTAAGAAGATTTCTTGCGTCACTTCTTCGGACTGCGAATGGTCACGCAGGAGCCTCTTGACGAGTCCAAAGACTCGGGGAGCCATCTGGTCGTAGAGCTCGCTAAAAGCGGCTTGATCACCGGTGGAGACACGCTCGAGTAGGTCTTGCGGGCTTGTGGCGGGCACGCCGGGTTCTTCGGGCGTTACGCCGACATCAGCTTCACGAGGCATAAGGACAAGCATGACAGGTTCCTGTGCTCCTTCATCGCAGTTTTCGGGTTCAGCAGCGAATCTTCAGTCAGTGGATGCGGGCCGACAATGGCTTGTGTCGGTTGCTTTCACTGGTGGGTGATTCGGTGCCCTTGCGCAAAGGGATTGGTCGGCATTCAGAAACCGTGGTGTTGTCTCGCGGCGCAGTACTGTCGTGCAGCATTGTGCCCGGACAGAAGAAAAGCCGAGCCACAGAGAACGCCTCACGACGCAGGGCCGCTCTAAGCGGCTAATTTTGGAGCCCGGGGTTACTGTGGCCCGGCGAAGAAAAGTGTAGCAAAGGGCTTCCTGTGCGCACGCTCCGAATGCGCTCCTGTGAGCAGACGCCCTTTGTTTCCGGTTTGTGCGGATTTCGTGACAAATATATTGCAATGCCGATGTTTTCGACACTTTTTAATGATTTTCCTGCGCATATGTGCAAATATCAGTCAGCCCTACAGCGCAGCGGGGCGTCCGGTGCACGTCACGAATGCTAGGAGAACTTGTCATGAAGTCCAAGCCTTTACCTGCTGATCCGATCATCCGCGAGCTGGTCCGCAAGGCCCAGAGCGCCACCATGAATCGACGTGCGTTGCTGACTGGTGCCGCTGCAGGCGCGACCGGGCTTGCACTCTCTGCCTGCTCGACCGGCCCTGCTGAATTGACCGCAGCCCCAGACACCAGCGCCACCGACAAGCTCGTCCGTTGGGACAACTGGGCGCTGTATGTCGACGTCGATGATGCGGGCAACTACCCCACCATCGACGCCTTCGAAGCTCAGACCGGCATCACGGTCGAATACACCGAAGCTGTTGACGACAACAACACCTACTACGCCAAGGTCAAAGACCAGCTCTCGCTCGGCAAAGATATTGGTGCCGACGTCGTTTGCCTCACGGACTGGATGGCCACTCGCCTCATCCGCTTTGGCTACGCGCAGAAGCTTGATCGCAGCAAGATGCCGAACGTCGACAACCTGTTGCCGTCGCTGCAGAACGTCGACTTTGACCCGGGTCGCGAGTTGAGCATCCCTTGGCAGGGCGGCTTCGCAGGCATTTGCTGGAATAAGGAACTGCTGCCCGGCGGAATCGAATCCGTTGAGGATCTCTGGAAAGCCGAGCTCAAGGGACGCGTCGGAGTGCTCTCGGAGATGCGCGACACCATGGGCCTGATCATGCTCGCTCAGGGCGTCGATATCGCCGGAGACTGGGGCGACGACGAGTTCAACGCAGCGATCGACGAGTTCTCGAAGCAAGTGGCCGATGGCCAGATTCGAAACATCAAGGGCAACTCGTACAAAGAGGACCTCGTCAACGGCGACACCGTGGCTGCAATTGTGTGGTCGGGCGACATCGTGCAGCTGAATGCCGAAAACGGTAACAAGTGGGAGTTCATCGTTCCCGACGATGGCGGAACTCTGTGGAACGACAACTTCATGGTGCCGATCGGCAGTGGCGCGAAGTCAAACGTGGAAGAAATGATCAACTACTACTACGACCCCGAGGTCGCTGCTGAGGTCGCCGCCTACGTGAACTACATCACTCCGGTCAGCGGCGCCCAAGAGGCCGCCGCCGCCATCGATCCTGAGCTCGCCAACAACAAACTGATTTTTCCCGACGACGAGATGCTGTCGAAAGCGTTCGTGTTCCGTGAGCTCGACAGCTCTGAGGAGCAGAAGTACAACACCGCTTTCCAGAGCGTCGTGCTCGGGGCAGCTTAATGACGACAGACACGTTCGCGGAGAGTGGCGCCGACCTGGAGTTGGTGGGGATTCACAAACGCTTCCCCGGCTTCACTGCGATTGAGGAGCTCAATCTCACGATCCCCGCAGGGTCATTCTTTGCACTGCTCGGACCGTCTGGCTGCGGCAAGACAACGACGCTGCGACTCGTCGCTGGCCTTGAGGCTCCCACCGCCGGACGGATCCTGGTCGGCGGCACCGATGTGACCAACCAGAAGTCGTTCCAGCGCCCCGTCAACACGGTGTTTCAGAGCTACGCCCTTTTCCCGCACATGACCGTACTGGAGAATGTCGCTTTTGGGTTGCGTCGCCGCAAGATGGCCGACCCGCTGGGCAAAGCGCACGAAGTGCTGCGACTGGTGGAACTTGACCACCTCGCTAGCCGGCGACCTCAGCAACTCTCCGGAGGGCAGCAGCAGCGCGTTGCGCTGGCGCGCGCCATCGTCAATCGGCCAGCACTGCTTTTGCTCGATGAACCGCTGGGAGCACTCGACCTCAAGTTGCGTCGCCAAATGCAGCTTGAGCTCAAAACCATCCAAGAGGATGTCGGTCTCACCTTCCTGCACGTGACTCACGATCAAGAAGAGGCCATGACTATGGCCGACACGATCGCCGTGATGAACAAGGGCCGCATCGAGCAGATGGGCGCCCCCCAGGAGCTCTACGAATTGCCCAGGACATCGTTTGTGGCGAACTTCCTGGGGCAGTCCAATCTGTTCACCGGCCCCGTTGTGAGCACGACAAGCGCGGGTGTGGCAGTGGATGTCGCGGGTCACAAAGTTGTCGTGCCCACCACCCGAGCGCACCGTACAACCGGTGAAATCACGATCGGCGTGCGCCCCGAGAAGTTGACCTTGCACTCCGCAAAGCCCCCACATGACGCTGATGTCAACGTGATGGGCCCCGGCCGCGTCACGGATGTCTCGTTCAGCGGCGTGAGCACGCAGTATTTGGTTGAGGTCCCCGGCGCAGGCACGCTCATTGTGTTCGCGCAAAACATGACCTTCGGCTCTGACGTCAAGTTCGGAGATGAAGTGTGGGTCAGCTGGGGCGTTGGCCACGGTTTTGGCCTTGACGACGATCCTGCGGATGCTCCGCGGTTCGAGGCTGACTTCGACACTCGCTCGATTGCCGCGCAGCGCCACCTCGAGGGTGCGTAGCGATGGCTTTCGCGGCTTTCTCTACGACAGCTGCTCCGACTTCTTCTGACAGCATCAAGAAGAAGAGCCCGGTAGCGCTCCTGTTGCTCCTGCCCGGCATCCTGTACCTTGTTCTCTTCTTTCTCGCGCCCCTGGTGTCGCTGCTGCTGACGTCGTTCAAGGTGCCGGCAGAGTTCGGAGACATTGGAGAGTTCAGCTACGCGTTCCGTTGGGAAAACTACACAGACGTCATCAGCGCGTACTGGCCCCACATTCTTCGCTCATTCGGCTACGCGATCACGGCCACGTTCTTTGCTCTGATCATTAGTTACCCCTTGGCGTATTTCATCGGGGTCAAAGCTCGTCGTTGGCCGCTGCTGCAGAGCCTCGCCCTGGTAATGGTCGTCGCGCCGTTCTTCATCAGCTTTCTGCTGCGCACGCTGGCGTGGAAGCAGATCTTCTCGGATGAGTCGTTCCTGGTGACCTCGCTCAAAGCGATGTCGCTGCTTGCCCCGGATGCCCACGTCACGGGAACCGCCTTCTCGGTGATCTTCGGCCTCACCTACAACTTCATCCCGTTCATGACGCTGCCGTTGTACACGACTCTGGAACGGCTCGACGTGCGCTACCTCGAAGCCGGTAGCGACCTTTATGCCAGCCCCTTCCACGTTTTCCGCAAGGTAACCATCCCGCTTTCCATGCCGGGCATCGTGGCAGGAACCCTGCTCACGTTCATTCCTGCGGCGGGTGACTACATCAATGCGAGCCGAGAGTTTCTCGGTGGCACCGGAACCCAAATGATGGGCAATGTGATCGAGGCGAACTTTCTTGTGCTGCAAAACTTTCCGGCGGGAGCAGCTCTCTCCATCATTCTGATGTCAGCAATTCTCGTGATGGTAAGCATCTACGTGAAAAAGTCTGGAACGGAGGACCTGCTGTGAAACACTCCATCAGCAAATGGGTTTTGCCCGCGTACAGCGCCCTCGCGCTGCTGATCCTCATGATTCCGATCGGCTACACCTTCGTCTACAGCTTCAACGATTCGCTCAAGTCGAACATCACGTGGCGCGGATTCACTTTCGACAAGTGGCTCAACGTCTGCAACGTGCAAAACGGCGCAGTCTGCGAGGCCTTCGGTAACAGCATCTTCATCGGTGTCGTAGCAACAGTGCTGGCGACCACCCTGGGCACCATGATCGCCATAGCGATGGTGCGCTATCGGTTCAAGTTCCGCTCGCAGCTGAGCCTGTTCCTGTTCCTCCCCATGGCCACCCCGGAAGTTGTGCTGGGGGCTGGACTCGCTGCCCAGTTTCTGTCGATCGGTGTTCCGAAGGACATGCTGACCATCATTTTGGCCCACACGATGTTCTGCATCAGCTTTGTGGTCGTCGCGGTAAAGGCCCGCGTTGCCAGCTTGGACCCGGCGCTCGAAGAAGCCGGCCGCGACCTCTACGGCTCAGCGCTTCAGGTGTTTCTGCGCATCACGTTCCCGCTGTTGCTCCCCGGTATTCTCGCCGCCGCCCTGCTGTCGTTCGCGCTGTCATTCGACGACTTCATCATCACCAACTTCAACTCGGGCGCTGTGTCGACCTTCCCCAAGTACATCTGGGTATCGGCGGCGCGAGGAATCCCTGCTGAAGCGAACGTTCTCGCTTCGGCAGTGTTCATCTTTGCGCTGATCATCGTCGTCACCGTGCAGGTATCGGGCGCGGCCCGAGCGAAACGACTCGAGAAGCTGCACCAGGCCGGAGTGAACTAGTCGAGCGAACCTGCGCGGAATAGTTTCGCGCAGGCCGTGAACTCTTGGGCGGTGAGCGAGTAGCGAGCGGCTCGAGTGGTGAGCTCACTCGCACGCTCGGGATTGAGGAGCTCCTGATCATCCGCAACGCTCGTCGCCCCTGATGCCAAGATACGACTGAAGGACGCCGCACGATCGAGGGCGACCCCAAAGTCGCCGTGGAAGAGCCCGCGCAAAATCTGGTCAGCAAGCTCCTTGATCTCGTGAGGCCCGGTCGGATTCACGGCACCGGTCACGGCGGCATCGATAGTGGGAAGAGTGTCGATGCCCCGCTGGAAGAGAAGGCTCGTGCCCACCGCATCCTGCTGGATGACAGCACGCAGCAGATAGATGCGCCAAAGTGCGCCCGGAAGGCTGCTGGCGCTCGATCGCGACCAGAGTTCGGCGAGCGCATCGATGCCGTGCTTGTCGGTGTACGCAACGATGCGGTCGACTACGGCAGGGTCATCCGAATTGCGGGCACCATCGATGAGTGCATGGGCCGTGTCATGGGCCGCGCGCATTATTTGGGCTGGATCCTGACCGCCTTCGAATGTGTCAAACTTATCTCCAGAGTATTGAGTGGGCTTATGGAAGTTATCTGCCATAAGTTCACGGTACGCTTAACGTGTAGGGCTTGTAGCTCAGTTGGTAGAGCATCGGACTTTTAATCCGCGGGTCCCGGGTTCGAGTCCCGGCGGGCCCACATTTTTCTCCGCCTGAGGGATAGCTGATTTCGGCTCCTTTCCGGCTTGCGGTTGTTTTCCGCATTCAGGAGCGTGCCGCGATTAGGCTCCTGACCATGGAGTTATGGGACGCTGGCGGAACGAACTACCTCAGCATCGAGCCGATGGCTTATCAGTTTGAGGATGTACGGGTCGATCCCTACGATGCCAACTGGCTGTTGATTGACGGGCGTGCGCGCTGCGGCACCGAAGAGTGGAACTTTCTCGACCCCTGCTTGCTCGTCGAGGAAGCGCTCAACTTGGGCACGTGGCTGACGCGTGCCGCCCGCGGACTTGTTGAGCCAATAGAGCTGAGCGGGGCGGGCGCGCTGCAGCCCACCATTTCTCACGTCGAACCGAACCTCGGATTTGGTCTCGTGAGTTGGGATCCCTCTGCCGTCGTGCTCCGCGTGTTCCTCTGGCTTGAGTCACAACCGCCGAGCGTGACGAGCGAGATGGAATTCTTCATGGACCTCACGATCGCGCCGAGTGACCTCAAGCAGGCGGTCGCGGCGTGGGAGACGGAACTCGCCGAGTTCCCCCTGCGCGGCTAGGACCCTCACCGCGAGTGCTGCCGCGACGCTGTCTACGTCGCGCTCAACGCACCCCTATGTGGGGACAGCGCGGTAGCATCCAGCCCCGTAGCATTTCATTGTGAGGTTCACTCACCCCGTGTTCGCGTCCCGGTGAGGAACCACATGACATCCAGCGACCCCCGCACTCTGCTCGCAGATTCTTTGGCGGAATTGGATGTTGTGCTGCGTCACGACATTCTCGACTACGTCTTCGACGGCAGCAATCAGGATTATCCGTCGCGGCTCAGCAAGAACGACCGTGCCGCGTTTTGCAGCATCGACACCCTTACCCGCACGGACTTCTACCTTCAGCTGGAGTCCATTGAGCGAGCCGACGATGAGACTCTCGTGCGGTGGGGTCGTTTTCTCTCGGCGGCTCGAGTCGAGCCCCTCAGCACTCCCGGCACGATGCCCAACTCTGCGTGGGCGCTCCTCATGGATGCCTTGTCTGCTTTCAGCCGCAACGGACGGCGGAGGTTTGCCGACATTCCGTTCACGTCGATAACGATTGAAAGAATCGCTGCTCTCATGCGACTTGAGCAGGTGAACGAGAGTGATCTCCCCCGAATGTTGATCGCCGAACTAATCGGCACTGCAGACAGTTACGCTCGCTATCGAGCTACCGGACTTCGAGCGATTCCCGGCATGGCTGAGTTTCTCGTCACGAACGCCGACGCGCTTGAAGACTTGCTCCCCAAATTCACGTACGGAGCGCTCTTCGAGTTAGTGAGAATCGCCGCGAGCCATCCCCCGCTCGCAGAGATGCATGGGGAGCTCATCGCGGCCCTCGCCATTCACGGCGATAAGAAATTGCGGATGCCTGCACTGGCCGTTCTCCGCGGAATCGCCCCTGCCCGCCAACTCGCCGTTCTCGAAACTCTTCTCGAAACGGGGTCTGCAGCCCATCGCGAAAGGGTCATCTACGCACTGGAGAACGTGCCAGATATCCCGGCTGCCATCGGTGTACTTGAGCGCGCGCTTGCACGAGGCACGAAGGGCACCGTAGAGATCGATCGGGCGATTCAACGCCTCGCCATTTACGAGCTGTATGGAGCCCCGGAGCACATTGAGGTACCCGCGATGGTGCCACTCGCCGAGAATGTGCTCGACGACGACGCTGTCGAATCGATACGCACGGCTGTCGCTGACTACCGCGCACGACAGAGCCGCCTGGTCGAATCGGCAAAGAAAGAACGAGAGGATTTTCTCAAGAAATACCCGGGCAACGCCACAGGCAATTTAGTTGAGTCCTATCAGGGACAGGTCGCTGAGGCAGACGCGACACTTGAGGCACTACGCCAGGTCGTCAACTACCTCTCCTACGGAGGCGAGGCACTCGAGCGCACTCTGTTGTACCCGCTGAATCACGTGAGCCATCGCCTCGTGGGCTTCGCCCCCGTCAACTGGGTACGGCAATCGGGAACCTCCTACTGGGGACGTGGAGCCAGCGATAGCGATCGGGAGATCGACGCTCGTTCGATCGCACACGTGCTCATCCAATCGGGGTCGACGGTCGGCAACGCCAACATCCATATCTTCGGTTCAGCGCTCACCGACTATTTCAGCGGACCATCGCTGTTGCCCTCCCAACTCGTGGGCTTCATGGCTGAGAACCCTCATAAATTTGATGTGGTTCTGGGTCTTGAGTTCGGTGAGATCGAAGACCACTGGTCCGGCAATGATTTGCGCGCCGATGTGCTTCCGATTCTGGAAGCATCTCCCCGTCTCGCTGCGCGCTACTTACCCCTTGTCGCTGACCTCGCAATCGGCACTGCAAAGTCGAATCGCGCAGCGGCTCAGCGGGTGCTGGAGAAGCACGGCCTGGCGGAGCGCATCGCCGAGGAGTCTCTCCGCGTCGGCAACACCGAAATTCGCACCGCAGCAGTGGTCTGGGTGGGATCGCTCGGCGGCGACTGGGCGGTTGATGCACTCGCTCAGCAACTCGAACAAGAAACGGTCCCGACAGTTCGCGCAACGATCATCGCCGCGCTTGAGCGACTAGGGCGAAACATCGGTGTTTATCTGCAGCCATCTGCTCTTGCGTCCGAGGCAGCCAAGGGACTCGCTAAGGGCCTGCCCAAGGAGATGGAGTGGTTTCCCTTCGCCGACCTGCCGACGGCCGCCTACGCGGACGGCGTTGAGGTGCCCTCCGACGTTCTGCGCTGGTGGATCGTTCTCGGCTTCACGCTGAAAGACCCTGCAGGTGCTGGCCTGCTGCCGCTATACCTGCGTACGCTCACTGCGGCGAGCGCCAGTGCACTCGGCCGCTTCGTGCTGACGACGTGGATCGCACGCGACGCGACGAAAGACGACGCCGTCTCCATGGAGAAAGCGTTCACAGCTGCTATCCGCTATTCAGGCATCGTGAAGGCACTCGCTCTAGATGATCCGGAAATTACGCGCGAAACTCTGCTGTTCTTTGACATCGTGGATGCAGATTTGCCACCGGAGTTTTCTCTCGCGAACTCAAGAGAGTTGGACTATTTCGAGCGGGAACGTTTGCGGGAATATGGCAAGGTGCCAACCGCGACAGCACACCGCGGCATCCTCTCCCTCTGCAGCCACGTTCCAGGCGCCGAGCTTGCCGAAATCGTGCGGCAGTACATGAGACGAAAGCATTTGAAGCGGGCGCAGATCGACGCACTCCTCGTGGTCTTGTCGCTCTCGGGCGATCCAGAACCGACCCAGCTCCTCGTCGCGACGGCACGGCGGTATCGCACCGCCGGCATCCAAAAGCGGGCTGGCGAGCTTGTCGATGCGATTGCCGAGGCGCGAGGGTGGTCGACAGACGAGCTTGCCGATCGGATGATCCCGACTGCCGGTCTCGACAGCTCACGTTCGTTCGCGCTCGACTATGGGCCGCGCTCGTTTATGGCGCGCTTCGGCACCTCTCTCAAACTCAGTCTCGAAACCGCTGAGGGCGAACTGATCAAGGCACTCCCCGCCCCGCGCAAGGCTGACGAATCTGCTGCGGCAGCGAAAACCCACTGGGCCACCAACAAGAAGGAACTCACCGCGGTCGTCACAACCCAACGCCGACGGCTTTACGACGCGATGTGCGTACGACGGGAGTGGACTGGCGCTGAGTGGGGCGAGCGGCTGCTCGAGCATCCGATCATGGGCGTTCTCGTTGCGGCGTTGGTCTGGCACGTCGACCGCATCACAGTTCGCCCTGATCTCGATGGCACCCTACGAACCGTTGATGGCTCGCCTGTCGAAGTGACCCCGGATGCCCGCGTGAGCGTTGCGCACCCGACAACGCTCGACACCTCCGGGATTGAGGCCTGGCGCGCGAGTGCAGCCCCCTTCGGGCTCGGCTTTGACCAATTCGGCGCAACCCCGATTGCCATCACAGGAACGGAGTCACGGCGCGACAACCTCGACGGGACGGAGAGTGAGTCGTTCCGACTTCGATCGCGAGCGAAAGCGAGGGAATGGAACCGCGGGGAGACGGGCGACGACGTGAGCTTCTTCGAATACGTGAAGCGGTTCGATACCGTCGGGTTGGAAGGCGTGCTGTCGTTTTCGGGAAGCAGCTTGCCGGAAACTAACATCCCTATCGAACTCGGGGCGCTCACCATTCGCCGGATCACTCCGCGCGGCAGCGGTGGCGCAGCACAATTCTCGGAGCTGCCACCCGCGTTACTCGCGGAACTCGTGGCCGACTACGAGTTCTTCGGGGCCGTGTAAGTGAGACGGGGCCTCGAGAACTAGCGTTGTTCGCGGCCAACTCATGCTTTTCGTTCGCGCCGCAGCACAGCTGGCGGGGCTAGGCCCGACCCGCCACGACTCGGGCTGCGACCAGAGCGAGCCCGGCGAGCACGAGCGCAAGCGCAAGCCACATCAGCTGTCCGGCTGCGCCCGAATCTGATCCCGTGTAAGCAAGCCCCGCAGCCGCCGTGGTCGCGGCAGGGATCACATTAATCGTCGTCGACCCGGAGATCGCCCCGAGCGTCACCGTCAGCGTGTGAGGGCTGGCATGGGGGAAGGTCACGGTGAGGCCATCGATAACATCAGTCGCAACACTGCTCGTCACGACTGCTGAAGAAGCGTCGACCATAACGGGGTTTCCGTACGCGTCGAAGCCAGCGATCGTGAGGGTGACGGAACCGTCTTGATCAACGTCGGCTACTGAAGGGGTAACGGTGAGCGCGCCGAACTCCGCCGCTTCAACGCTCAGCTCAGTTGAGACGGCGAAGGTGCCATATCGGGCCGTGATCGTGCGCGTTCCCACCTCGGTAGCGGTGATCACGTTCCCGCTGATCACGTCGCTCGTGTTGGAGGAAACGAACGTCGCCGCTGCCGTCTGCTCGGTTCCTGAAGCATCCAGAGTGAAACTGCGCGAATCTCCTGCGGTCACCGCGGCGAGCAGTGGGGCCATTGTGAGAACAGGGTCAACCCACTGTGCGTACACAACGAGATCTCCGGATGCGTCAGCGAGCGTTGAGAGGGCGGTTGAGGTCGTGACGGTCACCCCCGATCCATCAGGAGCAGTGTTCCATCCCGAGACCACGAGTTGCCCGTTGCTCACAGCAGGAAACTCTTCCCCGGCAGCGGCCAGTGTCGGCGCATACGCGGTGAGAACTGTGGTTGCAGGTGCCGCGGGGGCCACAGCGTTCACATCAGCAATGATCCGGTAAGAATTGCCAGAGATCATGTCGCCGACGTTCGTGACGAGAGTCGATGGCCGAATGATCGCATTATTGGTCACGGCGGCGGTGACCCTCAGCGTTCCCGCGGGATCAACTTCGATAGTCCCCTCATTGCGCAGTGGCTGTCGAATTTCTGACCGCCCCTGAAAGCGTACGGTGCCGCTGTCAAATACCGCTGTCTGCTCGATGACCGCATCGATGAGGGTTGAGTTCTGTACGGTGAGCACGTTCGGGCCAGTCTCGCCGAATCGATCCTGACTTCCAATTCCTTCAGAAACCTCAACCACACTTCCGGTGATCGACACGGTGGAGCTTTGCGAGAACGCCCCGCCTCCAATTCCCGACGCAGAGGATCCTCCTCTGGCGTAAACGTCGCTGCCAACGATCACAATGCTTCCCGGTTCCACAATGGTGGTCGATGCACACACGAGCACCGCTGAGGTGTTCCAGCCGCCAATGGCGGCGTCGCAGAAGGTTCCATACGCATGAACAGTGAGGCCGCTAATCGTGAGCGTACTGCCCTCGCGCACACCTAATCCGGGTGCCGCATTAAGGTCACCGTCGCGCTCGTCGGCCGAGTTGCCGCCATAGTCAATGCCTGCTGTCCACGATCCTGGGCCCTCGAGGGTGAGATCAGCCGCAGCCCGAACACGGACGCTCCCCACGGAGTACCCGTTGAGGTTGATCGTGAGTTCGTCGTCCACATCGAGCAGAACGTCAACGTCGAGGATGTCAGCGCCGATGTTGATAACGTCTGCGCCCACTTGAGTATCCGCGGCTGCAATCGCCGACTGCAATTCGGCTTCAGTCGTCACCGTTACTGGAGCAGCACTGGCGGGCAGCGCCACCCCGAGAGCGGGCACGAACAGCGCCAACGCGACAACAGCAGCAAAGCCGGTTCGCAGAGCAGAGAACGACGAACGGAATAAAGCGGTGGGGATCACGGTGCACATCTCGGGTAAAACAGCACCAACAACAGCAGAAAGCGGGAAACCACTCGCTGTCGTCACCGCACTGAAAGCAGACTTCGGTTTCACAGCAGCGTAACAACGTCGAACTCTTCGGGGCGGGAACTTAGACCACTTCAGCGCTTTCGATGGAGCCTGCGGAACGATCAAAAACCTGCCGTGAACGAAGTGAGGAATGAGACTGCGACGGCACCCGCCGCAATGGCCATAGCAAGCGACCACGCCAATCGAACTAGGTAGGCCTGATGATCCTTGCGCTCAAGTTCGGAAAAACGTTCACGGTAGGAGGGATCTATCGAGAGGTCTGCGGTCGGGTGCCACGTGCGCACCTCTGCCGCGGCATCGATAATTCGTGCGAGTTCGTCAGGGGCCAGGACAGCCCGGCGGCGCTTCAGCCAGCGGGGCAGTCGGCGAGCATCCATGATGCTGACGTCTGCAGGCCGCTGCCGAAATGTGAACGATGCGGGTTCCACGATTGCCAGTACCGGGTGCACCTCAACGGAGATACCGGTGGCCTTCGTTAGTAGCTTGGCTGCCCGTTTGGCCTCATGACGGGAATTGCGAAGGTGATCCGTCTTCTGTCCGGAGACCATGAGCATTCTGTCGCCGACCCATATCTTCTTACCTCGGTGGCGCTTGGTGTTGATAGTGAATACACCGGCTGGGCCAATGACCACGTGATCAATATCGCTCGCACCCGTACCCACCGGAACCGCATGCAACACCGTCCACTCCGGCCCCAGTCGCGAAAGAAGCTCGCCGACTTTAAGCTCACCGATCGCCCCGGCGAACCAGCTCTGCGCATCCGCGTGAATAGGTCGGGCGCCGAAAACCCGCCGAAGCGCGCTGCGCGGCTCCATCGTCGCCTGAACGCGGAACAGTTCTTCAATAACTGAGTACGCGGCCGGGCGATCAATCAAGTCACCCACCGCTTCTCGCGGCGAGACTACCGGCACAGTGTGAACGTCTTCAGTCATTCTTTCCCCCAAGCGCACTCCCCCGAGCGCACTAGTCGAGAGTATCTCGCTTGCCACGATCTATGCTTCCCCCAACGGGCTACGAGAGAAGCAGCATCCGCTTTTGCGGCACCGAAACGGCGTACCCCGACGCCCACTGAGACCCCCAAACCGGGCCACAAACCGCGGCGCGACCCGCCTAAACCCTTGTACCGCGCTGCAACTTGCCGCAGTATGTTCACCTCGCATCCATGTTGAAGTGTTGGACTACCTCTATGACCGGCTACGCGTCGCAGTATCCACGGCCCGACCATTTCGTTTTGCATCTGAGTGACACTCACTTCTTGGCAAACGGGGGGAAGCTCTACGACTCCCTCGACAGCGAGGTCAAACTCCGGCAATTGTTTGCCGAACTCGAGGCATCCAATTCCCGTCCGGAAGCAATTGTCTTCACCGGCGACATCGCCGACAAGGGCGACCCTGTGGCTTACCGTGCTATTCGCGAAATCGTCGAACCTGCAGCAGAACGCCTCGGCGCTCGTGTGGTGTGGGTCATGGGCAACCACGACAACCGTTCTGCGTTCAACTCCCACCTGCTCGACGAGGCTGCCTCCGAAGACCCCATCGACCGAGTCATCGACATCAATGGGCTTCGCATCATCTCGCTTGATTCCACCGTTCTCGACCACCACTACGGCCATGTGACGGATGCCCAGCTGCTGTGGTTGCAGAATGTGCTTGCCACCCCGGCACCCCACGGCACCATTCTCGCCATGCACCACCCGCCGGTACCCGCCGTGCTTGACCTTGCGGTGACCGTCGAATTACGTGGCCAGAAAGAACTCGCGGCCGTCATTCGTGGCAGCGACATCCGCAGCATCATCGCAGGCCACCTGCACTACTCCACGGCGGCAACCTTCGCCGGCATCCCCGTGTCTGTCGCCTCGGCGACCTGCTACACGCAAGACCTCAACGTGGCCGTTGGCGGCAGCCGTGGCCGCGATGGCGCCCAGTCGTTCAACCTGGTGCACGTGTATGACGACACCGTCTTACACTCGGTCGTTCCGCTCGGCGACTACGGCAGTCTCGCCTATGTGACGCCAGAAGAAACCGCTGCGATTCTGGTCAAGGAGGGCATCACGATCGCCCCCGCAGTGAACCCGCACGTGACGGCCAGCAGCCCCGCCGACAGCACCACTGACGCAGCGCCCAGCAACGTCACCGATGACGCTCAGGATAACGTCGCCACACACACGGTCTCAGCAATCACCATCGCAGCGTAGAGCACTACGCTGCGACCGCTAGCCGCTAGCCGCTAGCCGCTACTCAGGCTCGGGCAACTCCCACGGCGCTGCAACCGGGTAGTACTCATCAAGGAATGAGCCGACTGCGGCTGCCCGATCCTCGACCGAGATCTCCGGGAAGCTGCCGTCATTGAGGCAGAAGAAGTCGCTCGTGCGCTTGCGCAGCAGCGAGCGCATCTTGCGCAACCCCTCAAGCGACGTCGTGTCGACGTACTTGACTTTGGCATCCGCCTGAATCATTGCCTTGCCGCTCAGCAGGGCGTAGTAGTGGTACAGCGAGTTCGTGACAGACACATCGGTGGCCTGACGGAAGGCGCTCGCACTCGTGCGCTTGAAGTCTTCCGGAAAGGTCTGCTCGAGCTCTTTCATCACCGAAACGCGCAGCGGTGTTGCCGCGTGCTCCAGGTGACGAGTGATCGTCGCGCCGAACTTCTCTTGAAGTAGTCGACGGTTCACCCGCGCCGCGTTCTCGAAGCCGGAGCGCTCAATGCTGCTCTCGCCCAAACCGATGCGGGTGCGTGCCTCGATGAACTTCGAGATGCCGCCAGGGGTGAAGAACGCCGACGGGCTTACCGAGCGACCGAAGAACATGTCGTCGTTGGAATACAAGAAATGTTCGCTGAGGCCCGGGATGTTGTGCAGCTGGCTCTCGACCGCATGCGAGTTGTGCGTTGGCAGGTCGTCGTGGTTCGCGAAGAAGTCTTCGCTGCGCATCAACGTGACCCGCGGATGCTCGGCCAACCAAGCCGGTCGCGGAGAATCAGTAGCAATGTAGATATTGCGAATCCACGGCGCGAACAAGTGCACGGAACGAAGCGCGTACTTGAGCTCATCCAACTGCCGGTAGCGCGCCTCAGAGTCGTCGCCCTCGCCCACAATGAAGTTCGCCATGCGGGCAGCTCTCGCCTTTTGCCACTCGACCGCGGCACCATCAACCCACGAGAACACAATGTCGATGTCGAACTGGATGTCGCTGGCCAGTGGCTCGAACATGCCCTTCAGCGTCGGCCACGACTGCCCATAGAACTCAACGGTGTCGTCGATGGCTTCACTGCGCGGCACCCAGCGGCGCATGAGGGCGTTAGGGTTCGGCGCGACAACCTCGTTGCGCACGTGCTCCCACAGTTCGAGACGCACACCGAATGGCGCATCGAAACGCAGGCGACCCGCGGGCTCAACTCGAGGCCGAAACAGCATCATCGCTTTTGCCTTGATCGACGAGACCAGCACACCATCGGCGACCAACACGGGGCTATCGCGCTCATCCGAAGCAACAGGCTTGCCGTTCTCCTTGATGCGCGCCGGCTTCACATAGAAGGGCTCGTTCTGGCAGGCCGTGACCAAAGCGTTCTTCAGCGCCTTGCGATCCTTCCAATCGACGGCAACAACTGGGGTCTCACCGTCGCCGCGCACGAGCAGAAACGGGATCTCAGCGTCATCAAGAATGCCGCGAATAAACAGCAGATCGTCCCGCACTGCTTCGCGCGGCGTCAGAGTGTCATTGCTGAGCGCGAGGAGTCCATCGTGCAGTACAACATCGTCGCGGTTCATTACCGCAGGAGAAGAAACATGGTCAATCATGGGGGCCCCGTCGTTATAGCGTGAGTGAGCTGCCAAGCGACCGAAAATCGGCGTGCCTTTAGCTTCTCTGAGAGTAGCCTGACCCGCTGAGAATCGGTCGGATTGCGCCCGGCGACGCCGAACTACATGCTGCCGAGTTCGTAGACCATCACGCTCGTGATCATCGGGTTGGTTTTCGCGAGCGCGACAGCGGCATCCTTATCGGCCGCTTCGATTATCGAATACCCGGTGAAGGCCTCGAGGCCGAATTCGAGCGGGGTCACAGCATCACGTGTCACTTCGACGCCGGGGCTGAGCGGACTGCCCGGGTCAATCATGGCGTCGCCTACGTCGCCGAACCAGCTCATCCAGGCAGCACCGATTTCGGGGGTGGGCTGCTCGAAACCTTTGTAGAGAAAAAGAAACTTGGCCACGGGTCGCACTCTCCGCCTGGCGAGCAACGTCGGTGTCGCGCGCACGCCCGCACTGGGGCTGGCTTGCTCTGAACCCTACGCTCATCCCTCGCTTGATTAATGAGCGATGCTCGCTACAGTTGACGTACCCGCTCCACGCGGTCGAACAGCCTATCGGGAGGCTTTCATGTCTGAAGTTGTCTTGTGGAACGTGATCGGTATTCTCGCGATCGTCGCCTACGTGGCCCTAATCGCCGTGGCGTTGCTGCAGATTTACCGCTCCACTATGCCCACGAATACCAAACTCCTGTGGCTCATCGTGATTCTGGTCGCACCATTCCTCGGACCACTGATCTGGTTTGCGATTGGTCGCAATAGCGCGCTGCTCTAGAGCACGACGCCGCTGAATCCCGCATTTCCGCCCACGAGGTCACGGGTCAGCACTACCTGAGCGAACTCGTCGTGCAGGTTCACTCCCGTGATGCGCGACAGCTCGGCGGCGGTTACTTCTTCGCCAAACGGGCCCTCGCGGTCGAACGTGTGGGTTGCATCCACCACAAATGTGACGTCGTAGCCGAGGTTGCCGCCCACCCGCGCGGTCGTTTCGCAGCAGTGATTGGTGGTGATGCCGCACACCACAATCGAATCAATAACGGATGCTTTCAGCCACTCGTCGAGGTTGGGGCTGCCATGAAAACTCGAATTCACGCTCTTGGTGACGAGCAGATCGGGGGTGCCCGAGAGCAACTCCTTGAAGGCATTGCCTGGCGAGCTTGGATGCAGCGGCGACGTGTCGTCGTTGGAATCGTGCCGCACATACACAATGGGCCAGCCTTCGCGGCGCCAGTGCCCGATCAGAACACCAATATTCGACTCGCAGTCGGGGTTGTTGCGTGGCCCCCAGTAGGCAGCATCATCGAAACCTTGCTGCACATCTACAACGATGAGTGCTGAAGCCATGACAACCTCCGGGGTTTAGCCGACGCTTACCCCGAATAGTAGTCCGAGGAGGTACGTTGCCGCAGCAGCACCGAAACCGATACCGAGTTGACGCAGGGCACGCTTGAGCGGTGAGGCCCCAGAAAGCAGTCCCACAATCGAGCCGGTAACGAGCAGGGCGATTCCCACCAAGACCGACGCAATCACCACAGCGGTGAGTCCTTCGGCGCCAAAGAGATACGGCAGCACGGGAATGACGGCGCCCGACGCAAAGAAGCCGAAGCTGGATGCCGCAGCCCCGAGCGCTGAGCCGATCGGGTTGTGTTCTGCCGTCGCTGTCGTGGCATCCGTTTGGCGGCCGGCGAGCACTTCGGCGGCGTGCAGCTCGGCCTCCTGAGCGGACATTCCGCGCGCCCGGTAGACGAGGGCGAGTTCGTTTTCGTCGACGTCGAGGTGGGTGACGGAGTCGGTGGCGACGGGTCCGTGCGCTGCGGCTTGTTCGAGTTCGAGTTGCGATCGCACCGAGACGTATTCGCCGGCGGCCATCGAGAGTGCGCCTGCGAGGAGGCCGGCGACTCCGGAGAGCAGCACGACAGCGTTGGGAAGGCCGGCAGCACTCATACCGAGCACGAGGGCGAGGTTGGAGACGAGCCCGTCGTTTGCTCCGAACACGGCGGCGCGGAACGTTCCCGAGAGCCGTTGGCGCCCACGGGTAGCGAGAGCGCGAACCACTTCCTCATGCACGGCTTCGTCGGCGGCCATCGTGTCGGTCGCGTCGTCGTCATCCAGATACGGCGACCGTGACTCGGCGCGCTGGGCGAGCGCGAGCACGAAGACCGAGCCAAAGCGTCGGGCCAGGAAGCCGAGCATCCGGGTGCGCGGATCGGTGGGGAGCGGTCGACCGGCGTGCTCCCCCAGCAAGACCAGCCAGTGGTCCTCGTGGCGTTTTTCGGCGGCGGCGAGCGCCAACAGGATTTCGCGTTCTTCTCCCGTGCGGCGGGATGCGAGATCCCGATACACGGCTGCTTCGGCTCGTTCGGCGGCGAGATACCGTCGCCACCGGCGCACATCGCGGGCTCGGGGTGCTGAACTCACGTCGGGCTGGGTCATGCGGAGAACTCGACTCCCCACGTCGCCGAGAACGGGGCACCGGGCTCTAACCACAGCAGTCCGCGGCCGGTGTTGAACGCGTTGGGCGCCGCTGTCATGGGCTCGATTGCGACGACCTGGCTAATGCCGGCGAGGGTCGGGAAGTTGCGGGGCGTGAAGAGCTGAACGAAGTCGAACTTCTCGTCGACCGTCACGCGTACTTCGCGGCCATCGGGAGCAGTGAGGCGAGCCGCGACTCCTTCGACGACTTCGACGCCAGCGAATGCCATGTCGAGATCAAGTTCACCGATGGGGCGGCCAGCGCTCAGGTCAAAGTCCGTTCCGGGCACGGCTACCTCTGCCGTCGGGATGAGGCGCTCGTTCGACTCGAAGCGAGTGGCGGCGGTCATCGTGAGCGTCAGCTCCGCGATGGGAGTGTCACCGATTTTGAAGAACGGGTGGGTTCCGAGCGCGTAGGGGGCTGCGGCATCCGACAGGTTGGTGGCAGTGTGGCTCACGCGCAGTCCGCCCTCGACGAGTTCGTAGCGCACCGTGGTGTGCACGTGGAAGGGATAACCGTGCTGCGGGAAGATCGTGGCGCCGAGAGTGACCGAGCCTTCTGTGCGCTCAATGAGTGAATACCCCGTGTTGCGCAGCAGGCCGTGGATGGAGTTGTTACGGTCGCGTTCGGTAATGTCGAGATGCTGTGGCTCACCGTCGAGCATCCACGTGCCGTCTTCGATGCGATTGGGCCACGGCACCAAAACGATGCCATCAGCGAAGGGCGGCATCGCCGATTCGGCGTAGGACTCCACAAGATCGACACCACCGATGCTGAACTCACGCAACGATGCGGCAAGTTCAGTGATGGTCGCTCGCGCTTCGCCCTGCTCAGTGGCGCGAGTGATGATGTACTGGGTTCCTGTAGGCGTGCTCACCGCAACAGCCTACCGGCGCAGACGCAACAACGAAGGAAGCACTCATGTCAGATATTCGCGATGACGTTCTCAACGACTTCGAGGCCGTGTTCGGTCGCCCCGCCGCTGGCGTCTGGTCGGCGCCGGGTCGCCTCACCCTGCTCGGCACCCCCGATAGCCCTGACACGGATGCCGAACTCGCCATCGCGATCAACCGTCGCACCGTGCTCGCCGCCGGCCCCAGCCCTGACCGCACCGTGCGCATCGCGAGTGCCCTCGTCGACGAGATGGTCACGGTGGAACTCGACGAGCTAGCGACGACCGCGGTAGAAGGCTGGAGCCGCAGTGCGCTCGCCATCGTGCAGGAGGTGACGGCGTCATCCGCTGATTCCGACGCGTTGAGCGGCATTGACGTGTTCATCGACACCACCATTCCTGTCGGGGCCGGCATGGGGTCATCGTCGGCGTTGGAGGCGGCACTGGCTCTCGCCCTCACGAATCTGTGGAACTTGGACGAGCACACCGCTCAGCTTTCCGAGCACCCCGACGTTGCCGCGAGCGTCTTTGCGCTCGATGACCACGCCCTCGTGCGGCTCGAAGGCGAATCCCGCCCCGAGCCCCTCCCCCTCGATTGGAAAACCGCAGGCCTTGAATTGCTGGTCATCGACACCGATGCGCCCACCGCCGACGAACTCGAAACAGCGGTCGCGGATGACGAAGTGCGTCGCACCCTCCACACCATCACTGAAAACCAGCGGGTCCGCGACGCGGCTCTCGCTATCCGTGACGAGACGCCTCGCCTGCTGGGCGCCCTGCTCGATGCGTCGCACGCGAGTCTGCGCGACGACTACGGAATCTCCACCACCGAGGTCGACCTTGCCGTGGAAACTGCTCTGGCATCTGGAGCACTTGGCGCGCGGATGCTCGGCCGTCCCTTTAGCGGAGTAGCCGTCGCTCTCGTCGACACCGACACCGCATCGCGAGTGCGCGTTGCTCTCGATGGCGCCTTCGCCGAGCACGCTATGGGCCAGCCGACGGTGACCGAAGTACTGCCGTCGCTCGGGGCGTTGCGCGACCGCTAAGGCGTATTCGCTATTCGCTCACGATCTTGAGCACGAGGGCGACAGCGAAGGCAATCGCCACGATCGTGCCTGTCCACACCCACATTTGGGCCCACGGAAACCGACGCTTGCGCGGGGTGCGTTGAGTGGCGCTACCCTGCTGCGGCGCCGGACGCTTCGAGCTCACCGTTACAGCCGTTCGGCCGCGTCAACGACGTTCTTCACGAGCATCGCGCGGGTCATCGGGCCAACGCCGCCCGGCATGGGCGAGAGGTAGCCGGCGACGTCAGCAACGCCAGGATCAACGTCTCCGACGAGGCGGCCCTTGCCGGTTGCTTCGTCGATCACGCGGGTGATTCCGACGTCGAGAACGGCTGCTCCGGGCTTGATCCACTCAGGGCGAATAAGGCCAGCAGAGCCGACGGCGGCAACCACGATGTCCGCCTGGCGAACGTGAGTCTCCAGCTGGGTCGTACGGGAATGAGTGAGGGTGACCGTGGCATCCAGCCCTTTGCGGGTGAGGAGCAGTCCAATGGGGCGGCCGACCGTCAAACCGCGACCGACAACGACAACGTGCTTGCCCGCGATAGGAACGTCGTAGCGTTCGAGCATTTCGACAATTCCGGCCGGGGTGCAGGGCAGCGGCGAATCGAGCTTCGTACCGACGCCCAGCACGAGGCGACCGAGGTTGGTGGGGTGCAGTCCGTCCGCGTCCTTGGCGGGGTCCATGAGTTCGAGCATTGCGTTCTCGTCGAGACCGGCGGGCAGCGGCAGCTGAATGATGTAACCGGTAACGGCAGGGTTTTCGTTCAACGCCACAATGGCATCCCGAACTTCGTCAGCGGATGCCGTGGCCGGCAGATCGACCCGGAACGACTCGATGCCCACTTCGGCACAGTCGCGGTGCTTGCCGGCAACGTAGGAACGACTTCCGGGGTCGTCACCGACCAGAAGGGTGCCGAGGCCCGGAGTGATGCCGCGAGCCTTGAGCGCGTCGACGCGAATGCGCAGTTCATTCTTCACTGCGGTTGCTGTGGCAACACCATCAAGCTTTACTGCGGTCATCGTTTTCCGTTCCCCTCGGGCCCATGCGCTGATCGGCCACCTACAACTGCCATGTCTATCAACTGCCTTGTCTATTAAACGCTAAAGAGCCCGCCGCTGTGTTCACACGACGACGGGCTCTTGATTAGCGACCGCGAACGGCCGAGATTCTGCTGGTTCTGTTGCTGGTGCTGGTTAGGCCCAGCTACCGGGGCTCTCGAGTCCTTCATAGAGCGGGAAGGCATCGGCGAGCGCGCGGGCTCGACGCTGCAACGCGGCAATGTCGGCACCGGGCTTGAGGGTTTCGGCGATGATGTCGGCAACCTCGGTGAATTCGGCGTCTCCGAATCCGCGGGTGGCCAACGCCGGCGTTCCGATGCGGAGACCAGAGGTCACCATCGGCGGGCGCGGGTCAGCCGGAACAGCGTTGCGGTTGACCGTGATGTCGACGGAGTGCAGCAGGTCTTCGGCTTCTTGGCCGTTGAGTTCTGACTTGCGCAGGTCGACGAGCACGAGGTGCACGTCGGTGCCTCCCGTGAGCACGTCAATGCCGATCGACGTCATGTCGTCTTGAACGAGACGCTCAGCAAGAAGCTTGGCGCCGCGAAGCGTGCGCTCCTGGCGGTCCTTGAAGTCATCGGATGCCGCGAGCATGAAAGCGGTGGCCTTGGCGGCGATCACGTGCATGAGTGGTCCACCCTGTTGACCGGGGAACACGTTGGAGTTGATCTTCTTGGCGATGTCAACGTTGTTGGTGAGGATGAAGCCCGAGCGGGGACCACCAATGGTCTTGTGAACGGTCGACGACACGACATCCGCGAAAGGAACGGGGTTCGGGTGCAGGCCTGCGGCAACGAGTCCGGCGAAGTGCGCCATGTCGACCCAGAGCACAGCTCCGACCTCATCGGCGATCGAACGGAACTCAGCGAAGTCGAGCTGACGCGAGTAAGCCGACCACCCAGCGATGATGACCTGCGGCTGAACCTCAATGGCCTTGGCACGAACATCCGCCATGTCAAGAACGCCGGTCTCTTCGTTCACACCGTAGGCGTGAGCCTCGTACAGCTTGCCCGAGAAGTTGAGGCGCATGCCGTGCGTGAGGTGCCCGCCGTGGTCGAGCGAGAGACCGAGGATGCGGTCGCCGGGCTTGGCGATAGCCGACAGTACGGCGGCGTTGGCCGACGCACCCGAGTGGGGCTGAACGTTAGCGAACGCGGAACCGAAGAGGCTCTTGGCGCGGTCGATGGCAAGCTTCTCGGCAATATCCACAAATTCGCAACCACCGTAGTAGCGGCGCCCGGGGTAACCCTCGGCGTACTTGTTGGTGAGAACCGACCCCTGCGCCTCAAGAACAGCGCGCGGAACGAAGTTCTCACTCGCGATCATCTCGAGAGTATTGCGCTGACGGTCGAGCTCTTGAGCGAGCACCGCAGCGATCTCAGGGTCTACCTCAGAGAGAGGCGAAAGGAACGTTGACACAGATGATCTCCTTGCGACGGGGTGGATACTTCCAAGATACCGGGTGAACGCTCAACGCAAGCAGTTAGTGTTTGTCTCATTTCCGCACGGCCGGAAAGAAGTCTGAGCCCAAAGTGGTCTAACGCACCCTTGAGATACACCCTATTTCTGTCAGACTTTGGACTACATCGTCGCGCTAAACGCCACGCCTGAGAGCACCCTTCCTCCCCTGAACGGAACCCATGTTTACCCGCATCATCCACTCCGCGACGCTCGTGAGCGACGGTGTGCAGCGCGACAACGCGTGGGTAGCGTTCACGAACGACAGCATTGCGGCCACCGGCACTGGGGACTCCTGGCGCGAGGGAGCGGATGCGGCAACCATCGTTACCGACGCCGAAGGCGACTTTCTTACTCCCGGCTTCATCGACATCCACTCTCATGGAGCCAACGGAGTCTCCTTCGACGATGGGCTGGATGCCATCACAACGGCGCTTGCCGCCCACCGCAGTCATGGCACCACTCGGTCTGTTCTCTCGTTGATTAGTGATTGCCACGAATACCTGGTTGAACGGTTGACCGAGGTCGCCGCACTCGCGCACCGCGATCCGCTCGTGTTGGGCAGCCACCTCGAGGGTCCGTTTATCGACAACGAGTTTCGCGGAGCACACAACCCGGCCACACTTCGCGCCCCCACGCCCACCGAGATCGAGCAGCTATTGGCTGCGGCCAATGGCACGCTGCGCCAGGTCACACTGGCCCCTGAGCTTTCGGGCGGCGCCGACGCTGTTGCCCAGTTCGTCGCCGCCGATGTGCGCGTAGCGGTTGGCCACACGGCCGCCACCTACGCCGAGACTCGCGCCGCGTTCGAGGCTGGCGCCAGCATTTTGACGCACGCGTTCAACGGCATGCGCGAAATCCATCACCGCGCTCCCGGCCCGGTGGCTGCCGCTTTCCACTCCCCCGGTGTCACGCTTGAGGTCATCAATGACGGCGTGCATGTGCATCCGGATGTCGTAAAAATGTTGTTCGCTTCAGCCCCGGGCCGCGTCGCGCTGGTTACCGACGCGATGGCTGCGACCTGCGCTGGTGATGGCCACTACCTTCTCGGCTCTCTCGATGTCACGGTGACCGACGGCGTTGCCCGCTTGAGCGACAGCGACGCAATTGCCGGATCGACCTTGACAATGGATGCCGCGGTGCGCCGCGCTGTCACCGAAGTGGGATTGAGCGTTCCCCAGGCTGTTGCCGCGGCTACCGCTGTTCCTGCCCGGGCCATTGGGCGCTCCGGCGACCTAGGTTCGCTTGCACCCGGATTTGCCGCTGACGCCGTGCTGCTCGATGCCGACCTTAAGGTACGGGCGGTGTGGGCTGCTGGTCGCGAATTGCCGCGGCCTTCGCGCCTCGTCGCCTAAGCAGTTCGCCGCCGATGATCGCGAAGATCACAGCAACGCCCAGAATGGCGGCGTCGACGTAGGGCAACGAGATGACCCCGTAGTTGTCGAGCAGGATGCCGCCCACGAGCGCGCCGCCACCGATACCGATGTTGAACGAGGTCGTGAGGTAGGCCGAGCCGACGTCGCGCATCCGCGGAGAGGCCAACTGTAGGAGTCGCGTTTGCATCATCGCGGGAACGCCACCGAAGGCGGTTCCCCAGACGACGATGACGGTGAACATGATGGCGGGCTCGGCGGGGAACATGGCGAGCAGCACGGCGCAGATAGCGACGAGCGCAACGGTGACGGGGATGATGCTGCGCGGGAAGCGGTCGATCAGGAGACCGGCGAGCGCGAGCCCGAGCGCACCAGCGGCACCGAAGATGAGGAGCACGCCGGCGACGGCACCGGTGTCGATTCCGGCCGGGCCGATGAGGTACGGAACGATGTAGGTGTAGAAGAGGTTGTGGCCGAGCATCACGAGAGCGACCAAGATACACACGTAGATCACGCCGGGAACTGACCGGTCTTTGCGCAGCGGGATCGAGATCTCGCCGGTGGCGAGGGGCTGCTGGTGATCGACAGGCGGCAAGATGCGCACGACCATGATGGTGAGGGCCGCGATGATGATCGCGATGACGACAAAGGCGAGGCGCCAGCCGAGGGCGTGACCGAGAGCGGTTCCGACGGGCACTCCGAGCACGAAGGCGGCAGTCGCGCCCGCGCTCGTGACAGCAACGGCGCGGCCAACCTGGTGCGGCGGAACGAGGTGAGCCGAGTAAGCACCGACTACCGCCCAGAACAGTCCGTGCGAAAGCCCACCGATGATGCGGGCGATCACGAGCACCGCATAGTTGGGCGCCACGGCAGCAAGCAGGTTGCCGATCACGAAGACAATCAGCACGATGATCACGAGCTTCTTGCGGGGCTGGTTACGCGTGAGCGCGGCGAGCGGAGCCGTAGAGACAACGACAGTCGCGGCGAAGATCGTGATGAGCAGACCGACCTGCGACTCTGACACCGACAACTCGGCGGCGATCTCCGGCAACAAACCGGTGGGCAACCATTCGCTGGTTACCGAGGTGAAGATCAGTGCCGAGAGAGTGAAGAGGCCCGCCCACGGAAATGCTTGAGAAGACGATGGCGAGGAAGTGTGTGGCGTGCTCATGTTTGACTAACTCTACCGTGAGCACCGGTACGCTAAATCAGTGACTACCTCAATGCACTGGATCGTAACTCTCACTTGTGATGACAAGCCCGGCATCGTTCACGCCATCAGTGGCGCCATCGTTGAGGCCGGCGGCAACATCACCGAATCGCAGCAGTTCTCCAGCGGAGACACCGGCCGTTTCTTCATGCGCCTCCAAGTGGAATCGGATGCTCCGCGCGAAGTATTCGAGCACGCTCTCGCCCCCGTGACCGAGCGGTACGCGATGGAATGGCAACTCGACGTTGTGGGGCGCCCGCTGCGTACTCTCGTGTTGGCATCCAAGGCTGGACACTGCGTCAACGACCTTCTCTACCGCCAGCGCGCTGGCCAGTTGCCCATCGATATGCCGCTGATCATGAGCAACCACCCCGACCTTGGCTCGCTCGCCGCGTTCTATGAGGTGCCGTTCGAGTCGCACGCGGTCACCACACCTGGCCAGAAGTTGGCGTTCGAAGAGCGCATCATCGAAGTTGTCGAAGAGCACGACATTGAGCTCGTGGTGCTCGCCCGTTACATGCAGATTCTGTCGCCTGAACTGTGCGCGCAGTTGAGTGGCAAGATCATCAACATCCACCACTCCTTCTTGCCCGGCTTCAAGGGCGCGAACCCCTACAAGCAGGCCCACGCTCGCGGCGTGAAGCTCATCGGTGCGACCGCGCACTTCGTGACGAGCGACCTCGACGAGGGCCCGATCATTGAGCAAAACGTCGTGCGCGTGGATCACGCGAGCACCTCAAGCGAACTCAGGTCGATCGGTCAAGACGAAGAGAGCCGCACCCTCACGCAGGCCGTGAAATGGTTCGCCGAAGACCGCGTGCTGCTCGATGGGGCACGCACGATTATTTTCCGCTAATCGACCTCGAGCAGGTCGCGCAGTTTCAAGGTTGTGCGCCAGTTGCGCACCGTCATCCGCTTAGAGAGCCGGTTTGCGCGCAGTCGGTCGACGCGCGATTTCGCTGAATCGACAACGGTGCGCGAGAAGTAGAGCGCGTCTGGGCCGGCTGAAACAGAGTCGACCTGCGGATGGAGTTCGGGCAGTTGCGTCAGTGCTTCGGCGGCCGTCAGAGGCCGCTTGAGAAAGAGCACGTCGCTCAGCAGTTCCGCAGCACCGTGGTTACTCGGGGCGGCCGCCACGGTCGCCGCGAACTCGTCGCGGGAACGCACGACGGTGAGGATGTCTGCGCCCAACCGCTCGCGCAGCATCCGCTCAATTGTGACTTCGAGCTCGGCACTGCCGTTTGCATCAGAGGCGAACACGACGTTGCCGCTCTGGATGTAGGTGCGCACGTCACCGAAGCCAGCATCGGCGAAGCACTCTTTCAACGCCGCCATGCTGATCACGTTTGAGCCGCCCACATTGATGCCGCGAAGCAGCGCCACATAGTTCGTCATGACTTAGCGCAACCGTTCCCAGTCGAGTCGGTTATCCCACGAATACCGGTAGTAGTCGGCATACTTCAGCTCGGATGCCGCAGCCTCATCCACAATTACCGTGACGGTTGAATGCAACTGAATTGCCGATCCCGGAAGGCTCGCCGTCACCGGCCCCTCGACCGCTCCCGCGAGCGCCGCCGCCTTCGCCTCACCAAACGCCAACAAGACAAGGTGGCCCGCGCGTTGAATAGTGCCGAGCCCCTGCGTGATGCAGTGCTTGGGCACATCATCGGGCGAATCGAAAAAGCGCGCGTTGTCGAGTCGGGTCTGCTGGGTCAGCGTCTTCACTCGCGTGAGGGAGGCGAACGACGATCCAGGCTCGTTGAACCCAATGTGCCCCGTCGAACCGATTCCCAGAATCTGCAGGTCAACACCACCGGCCGCCACAATCGCGCGCTCATAGTCATCACCCGCCGTTTCGATGGGCCCGCTCTCGGCCGGCACCTGCACGAGCTCGGGCGTCAACCCGAGCGGTTCAACAACTTCGCGCGTGATGACCGAGCGGTAGCTTTCGGGATGCCCCGCAGGCAATCCGACATATTCATCGAGGGCGAAACCCCGCACAGCAGAAAGGTCGAGGGCTCGAGCCGCGAGCGCAGCCCACGTTGTTAAGGGCGTCGACCCGGTTGCTAGGCCTAGGACGGCATCCGGAGCCTGACGCACGAGCGCTTCGATAAGGTCGGCAGCGACTTCGCCCGCCGCCTCCTTCGAGTCGACAATCACTATTTCTGCCATGCCATCGACTTTAGAGCTACCCAGTGTGATCGAGGGAGGATTGCCGAAGTGGTCTCTGCGAATCCCTGCAGCACCCCCATCGACGACTTCACCACCCGTCCAGATATTCGTCCGGTAGAATGTTCGTGACGAAGACACCGACCATCTCGCCACTCTGCCGCAACACCACTCGCCCTGGTTGCGCTGCAGCACTCGACTACCAGATCGAGCACCCTAAGGGAGAACTGCACTGAATCCGCAAGGTTCCAGCCCCAGCTCACAGCGGAGAGCCCTGTGATAGCGCTGCTCGGTGCGTTCGCGCTCGTTTCCCTCGTGATCCCTGCGCTCACCCGCCGCATTGGCGTTCGTGTTTTCTTCGTCACGGCCATCATTCCCGCAGCGGCATTTATCTACACCCTGCTGCAGACTCCCGCCGTTCTCGCCGATACGCCGCCGACGCAAACCATTCCGTGGATCTCCCAGCTGAACCTCGATCTGAGTTTTCGGGTAGACACCCTCTCGTGGCTGCTTGCCCTCGTCGTTACCGGCGTCGGCACACTCGTGATGCTCTATTGCATCAAGTACTTCGCTGCCACCGAAGAAGGTCTTGGTCGCTTCGCTGCGGTCTTCCTCGCGTTCACGGGCACGATGTACGGCCTCGTGATCGCCGACAACGTCTACTTGCTCTTCATCCTGTGGGAAGCCACGACGGTATTCTCGTTCCTCCTTATCGGCCACAACACCGGTCGACTCGCGAGCCGCATTGCTGCAATGCAGGCCCTCATCGTCACGACCGCCGGTGGGCTCGTGATGTTGGTTGGGCTCGTCATGCTGGCCGAACGCACCGGCACTGCCAGCTTGGCGCGGCTCATCGACCTCGCCCCCGAGGGCACCACTGTCACCATCGCGATCATGCTGATTCTCGTGGGCGCGCTCAGCAAGTCGGCCATCGTTCCGTTCCAGTTTTGGCTGCCCTCGGCGATGGCCGCCCCGACCCCGGTCAGCGCCTATCTGCATGCTGCCGCGATGGTGCAGGCTGGTATCTACCTCATCGCTCGACTGGCACCCGGGTTCGCTGAAACCCCCGGCTGGCAGCCGCTGCTCCTTGGGTTGGGAGTCTTCACGATGTTGGTGGGCGGATGGCGCGCGCTCACCCAGGTCGACCTCAAACTTTTGCTTGCCTATGGCACCGTCAGTCAGCTCGGGTTCTTGCTGACGATCGTGAGTTTTGGCACTCGCACCGCGGCTCTCGCTGGAGTTGCGCTGCTCCTTGCTCACGCTCTCTTCAAGGCGGCGCTGTTCATGGTCGTCGGGCTCATTGACCACCGCGTCGGAACGCGCGACCTCACCAAGTTGAGCGGGCTCGGCCGCGAAGCGCCCTTCCTCGCCACGGTCGCGATCATCGCCGCAGCATCGATGGCCGGTATCCCCTTCACCGCCGGGTTCGTCGCCAAAGAAGCAGTTCTCGCCAGCTTCCTCGAAAGCGCCAGCACGGGATCGGCACTCGGCTGGATCGCGGTCGTCGGAGTCGCCGTGGGGTCCACCCTCACTGTGGCCTACAGCGCACGTTTCCTCTGGGGCGCCTTCGCCCGCAAAGAGGGCGTCGAGACAGTGCGGCCGCTGCATGAGAATGTCTGGTTCCTGTCGTCGCCGGCGATTCTTGCGCTCACTGGACTCGTGCTCGCACCGCTCTTCGGCACCATCGGAACCGTGCTCGAAGGCTATTCGCAGCTGTTCCCCTCGGAGGGCTACGAGTATTCCCTCAAACTCTGGCACGGCTTCGATGCGGCCTTCTTTATCTCTGCCGCCACCCTCCTCGGCGGTCTCGCACTCTTCTGGGCACGCGCCCAGGTCTTCAGGCTTCAGTCCCGAGTGCCCTCGCTGGTCGACTCGAACAAGCTGTACCGCTCCGGCCTGCGCACGCTCGACCGCATTGCCCTGCGAGTGACAGCAACCACTCAACGAGGTTCGCTGCCGTTCTACCTCACCGTCATCCTGCTCGTGATGGTCGGTTCGGTAGGCAGCACGCTGGCGCTGAATCGCACGTGGCCCGACTCCATCCGACTCTTTGACAGCCCGGGGCAACTCGCTATCGGTACGGTCATGATCGTTGCCGCCCTCGCCCTGCTCGGCGCCCAGAAGCGGTTCCAAGCTGCTGTGCTCGTGGGAGTCGTGGGATACGGCATGGCCGCGTTGTTCGCATTCCACGGTGCTCCCGATATCGCTCTCACTCAGGTGCTGGTCGAGACCGTCACTCTGATTGCCTTCGTATTAGTGCTCCGGCGACTTCCTGCTCGCTTGGGCAAAGCGCACGGCAGTTCGCGACGCGTTTTGCGTGCTGCCGTTGGCCTCTCCGTCGGCCTCCTCATGGGCATCGTCGCCATCGTCGCGCTCGGCGCCCGAAGTGCAGATCCCATCTCCGCGTCGCTGCCTGAACTCGCGTACGAGATCGGTCACGGCCGCAACGTCGTCAACGTGGTGCTCGTCGACATCCGCGGTTGGGACACCCTCGGAGAACTCTCGGTGATCGTGGCTGCGGCCACCGGCGTCGCCAGTCTGGTGTTCTTGCGCAGCCGCACCGACAACCTGCCCCGCGTCTCCGAAACCCGCGCCCGTGGAACGATCCGCGCTCGTCTCAAGCCGTCGCGTGAGGTCGTTTCCTCCGAGTATCTGCCCGGCGTTCAAGACCCGTCGACGCGCAACGCGTGGCTACTCGCGGGCCGCAAGTTGGCTCCCGAGAACCGGTCGATTCTCCTCGAAGTTGTTATTCGCCTGCTCTTCCACCCCCTGATCGTGCTGTCGATCTACCTCTTGTTTGCTGGCCACAATTTGCCGGGAGGCGGGTTCGCCGCCGGTCTCGTGGCGGGACTCGCACTGGCAGGCCGCTACCTCGCCGGTGGACGCTACGAACTCGGCGCAGCGGCACCCTTTGACGCCGGGCGCATCCTTGGGGTCGGGCTCGTGCTCGCGGCGGGAACCGCAACCGTGCCACTGCTCTTGGGGGCGGATGCTCTTACCTCCACCTTCTTCGAAACGACGATTCCCGTGCTCGGCCATGTGGAGTTCTCTACCTCCACCCTCTTCGATATCGGGGTCTACCTCGTCGTCATTGGAATGGTGCTGGATGTTCTCCGCAGCCTCGGAGCTGAGATCGACCGTCAGCGCGAAGAATCCTCTGAATCTCTCGAGAGCGGAAGCACCATATGAACGCCTCTCTCACCCTCGTCGTCATCATGGTCGTGCTCTACTCGGTAGGGGTATACCTGCTTCTCGAGCGCAGCATGACGCGCGTTTTGTTGGGGTTCTTGCTCGTGGGCAATGCCACCAACCTGCTGATCCTCATCGTCTCGGGGCCCTCCGGAGCTGCAGCGTTCTTTGGCGAAGAGGATGCCACCGCCGATCCGCTGCCGCAGGCGTTCATCCTGACCGCCATCGTGATTACCTTCGGCGTCTCAGCATTCCTGCTCGCCCTTATCTACCGGTCGTGGCGACTAGCCAACGCTGATGTGGTCTACGACGATTCAGAAGACCTCGCGATGGGCAGCAGGAAAACCTCGGTGACCACCGATCGTGCCGTTGACGGTGATGACACCGAGTTCGGCACTCGCGCCGCAGCGGCCATCTCCACCGCCCTCGACCTCAAGAAGCAAGAGGAACGCGAGGAGCAAGAGAGCCTGGCGGCCGAACGCAGACAGCGAGAAATTGACGAGAAGGAGGAAGACGCATGAGCGCACTAACCACTCTTGTCGTTCTCCTGCCATTGCTCGGCGCGGCAGCAGCTCTCACCCAAGCCAACCGTCCCCGCGTTCAAACGCTCATTGCCGTGAGCGTGCTCAGCGCCGTTCTCCTGATCGGTGCCGCCTTGCTAGTGGCCGTCAACACCAATGGCGCAATTGCCGTTGAAGTCGGAGGGTGGCCTGCCCCCTACGGCATCGTGCTCGTGGTCGACCGGCTCTCGGCCCTCATGATCGTCGTCTCCGCCGCTGTGCTTCTTGCCGTTCTCGTGTTCTCGGTGGGCCAAGGCCTCGCCGATGGCGACCGCGAAACTCCCGTCTCGATCTACTATCCGACCTACCTCATCTTGGCGACCGGAGTCTTCAACGCCTTCGTCGCGGGTGACCTCTTCAACCTGTATGTCAGTTTCGAGATCCTTCTCGTCGCGAGCTACGTGCTGATCACCGTGGGGGGCACCAAGCCGCGCATCCGTGCCGGCACCGTGTACATCGTCGTGAGCCTGGTCTCCTCCGCCATCTTCCTCGCGGCCATCGCCATGATTTACGGTGCGACCGGCACTGTCAACATCGCGCAGCTCACCGTGCGACTCGCGGAGTTGCCCGACGACATCCAGTTGATCCTCCATGTCATGTTGCTGATTGGGTTCGGCATCAAGGCTGCAGTCTTCCCGCTGTCGTTCTGGCTGCCCGACTCCTACCCGATGGCGCCCGCGCCGGTAACGGCTGTCTTCGCCGGCCTGCTCACCAAAGTCGGCGTCTACGCGATCATCCGCACCGAAATGATCATCTTCCCGGATGGCCAACTCAATACGGTGCTGCTCGTTGTGGCGGCGCTCACGATGGTGATCGGAATTCTGGGAGCCGTTGCGCAGTCCGACATCAAGCGACTGTTGTCCTTTACGCTCATCAGCCACATCGGCTACATGCTGTTCGGTATCGGCATCGACACGGCGGCCGGCCTCGCCGCGGCCACGTTCTACATCGTTCACCACATCACCGTTCAGACCACCCTCTTCTTGGCCACCGGGTTGGTGGAACGTCAAGGTGGCACGACCGGCATCAACAAACTGGGCGGGATGCTCAAGACCAGTCCCATGATTGCGGTGCTGTTCTTCATCCCCCTGTTGAACTTGGGCGGTATCCCTCCCTTCTCCGGATTCCTCGGCAAGCTGGCGCTGTTCGAGGCCGGGGCCAACAACGGTTCCGTGCTCGCGTGGGTACTGATCGGCTGCGGCGCGGCCGTGTCGCTGCTCACTCTCTATGCCCTCGCTCGCGCGTGGAGCATGATCTTCTGGCGCGATGCTGAAGAGGTTGCCGACTACGAAAATCCGTTGGCGATGCGGGCAGAAACCGGAAGCTCCCCCACCGTCGAATCAGTGCGCACAACACCTCGAATCATGGTCGGCGCCACCGTCGCGATGGTGGCGGTGAGCATCGCGCTCACCGTCTTCGCGACCCCGCTCTTCGATCTGAGCGCTAACGCCGGTGAGAACATCAATGGCCCGGCCTACTACGTCAACACTGTGTTTCCGGGAGGCCTTGAATGAGTCCTCATGACAACCAGCCCTCCTCTGTAACGGCGTCAATGACTCCGACCGCCTCCGAATCAGCGAGTGCACGCAAGGTCTCGCGCACCGAAGTTCGCGGCCGGGTCTGGCAGCAGTTGCCACTGCTGCTCGGGCTCGTGGTGCTCTGGGGCGTGCTCTGGGGCCAATTCTCGTGGCTCAACATCCTGACCGGATTCCTCGTGGCGATCGCCGTGACCCGAGTGCTGTATTTGCCCCCCGCCGATATTTCGGGGCGGCTGAACCTCTGGTACTCGCTCGTCTTTATCGCCCACTTCATCGCCGACGTCACCGTAGCGTCGTTTACGGTGGCGTTCCAGGCTCTGAACCCGCGGCCGATTCCCACGTCCTCGGTCATTGCGGTTCAGCTGTGCACCCGTTCCGACTTCGTCATGACGCTCGACGCGATTGCGATGTCGCTAGTTCCGGGATCCATCGTCGTTGAAGCCGATCGGGAACGCGCCATCCTGTATTTCCACTCCTTCGATACGACAACGGCCGCCGACGTCGAGGCGATGCGCACCAAAGTTCTCGTTGTCGAAGCGCGCATCGTCCGCGCCATCGGATCGAAAGATGATCTTGCTCGGATTCACGAAGCGGAGGCCACCCGATGAGCGAATGGGTATTTATTGCCGTCGGTGTGATGCTGCTCGTGGCCGGCCTGCTGGCGCTCTACCGCATCATCCGCGGCCCCTCCATCCTTGACCGCATGATCGCCTCAGACATGCTGCTCACGACGATCATTTGCGCGCTAGGAGCGGAGATGGTCTACAACGGCCACACGCGAAGCCTGCCCGCAATGCTCGTGCTCGCGAGCACCGCATTCCTCGGTTCCGTTGTGGTGGCGCGCTATGTGTCGAGGAGAACCAACTCATGATTCTCGACTCAATCCTCGACATCCTTACCGGCCTATTTCTCTTGCTCGGCGGCTTCCTTTCCGTCGCTGCCGGCGTTGGCCTTCTCCGTTTTCCGGATGCCATTGCACGCCTGCACGCGACGACCAAGCCCCAAATTCTGGGCTTAGCGTTCGTGCTCCTGGCCATCGCCCTGCAAGAACGTCAACTCTCCACGATTCTCCTGCTGATCTTCTTGCTCATCTTCCAAATGATCACCGCTCCGGTGTCGGCGCACATGATTGCTCGCGCCGGGTACCGGGGAGGAATCATCGCGCCCCAATCGCTCCTCGTCGATGAACTCGAGCAGGCCATCGATGCCGCTCCAGAATTCGACGATTCGGATGACGCAACGCCGAGCGACGACGATGGAGAGAGCAGTGCGCCGCCTACAAGCGTGCCGAATGCTCACAATCCGCTCGGTAGCGACGAGGGAACACAACTCGACGGCTGACGGCAACCAACCGTCGTGAGCGATGCCGAAGTTCCAGCTTCCCGTCAGGGTTGCTCGGGCATACTGAACACTCGCCTACCTCTGGGAGCCCCATGCGCAGCCTCACCGACAACAAGACCGCCGTTGCCCTCTTTGCCGGTGTCACCCTCGTGGGTGCACTCTCCGCCTGCTCAAGCACGGCAACCACTGCGGATGTCGGTTCGGCTGAAACGACTGTTCCCGATGCCACCGCGACCGGTGCCGAGTACACCGACGGCACCTACACAGAGTCGGGCGAATACACCTCCCCCGACGGCCAAGAAAACGTCGACGTGACGCTCACTCTCGAAAGTAACGTCATTACCGACGTCACCGTTGTCGGCAACGGAGACAACCCCAACTCGAAGCAGTTTCAAGGCGAGTTCATTGACGGAATCGCCGCCGAAGTTGTGGGCAAGAAGATCGACGAACTTTCCGTCGACAAAGTAGCGGGCTCCTCCCTCACGAGCGGCGGTTTCAACAACGCAGTCGACGCCATCAAGGCGGATGCCCTCGCCCAGTAAACAGTTCGATGCCATTGGTGCGCCCTGGCAGATTGATACCACCGAACCCCTCGTCCCTGAGGTGTTCGCGGCAGTCGAGCGCCGCATCGAGCAATTCGATCGCACGTACTCGCGATTTCGTGACGACTCCCTCGTCAGTCGCATTGCACGAACCCCCGGCAGTTACCTTTTCCCGGCGGATGCTCCCCCACTGTTCGAGCTTTACCGCCGCCTCTACGATGCCACCGCCGGCGCCATGAGTCCGCTCGTGGGCCGCGCCCTGGAAGAGCTCGGCTACGACCGCACCTACTCGTTGCAGCCCACCGCGACCCGCACGCGCGTGCCCGACTGGCACGAAGCCATCAGCTGGAACGGCAGTACCCTCACCACCCTCACGCCCGCCATGCTCGACGTCGGCGCCGCAGGCAAGGGCTACCTCGTCGATCTCGTCGCCGCGGTTCTCGCCGAGCACGGCGTCACCGCGGCAACGGTGGATGCTAGCGGAGACATGCTGCACCGGGGCGCGGGTGAACTGCGGGTCGCGCTGGAGCATCCGCTCGACACCAGCAAAGCCATCGGAGTCGTGACCGTGAGCAATGAGGCAATCTGCGCCTCAGCCCCCAACCGACGCGCGTGGGCTGGGCTGCACCACATTCTGGATGCCCGCACGGGCCTCCCCACCGACCGCATCATCGCCACGTGGGCAATTGCCCCCACCGCGCTCGAAGCCGACGGCCTCGCCACCGCACTGTTTTTTGCCGACCCCGCGAAGCTCGCCGAAGAGTTCGATTTTCAGTGGGTGCGGATGCTGTCCACCGGTCGAGTAGAGCACTCGCCGGGATTCACCGGAGAATTGTTTTTATGAAGCGCTGGCTAGATCGCACCCTCGGTGCCGTGCCGATGTACACCCTCGTGCTTGGCTCCCTCGCCGTCATCGGTGTGGCCTCGATCGTGCTCGCCTTCGTCGGCCTCATCTCCCCCGACCCTTTCGCTCTGCTTGCCAGCCTGCCCATCGCAGTCGTGTTCAGCGTCGCCACCAGCTGGCTCGGCGCCCGCATCGTGCGGCAGCGTGCTCACCTCGAATCGTCGCTCATCACCGGGCTGCTCGTGTTCTTCATCATGGCACCGAGCCTGCAACTCGATGGGCTGCTGGCGATCGCGCTTGCCTCAACAGCGGCGGCGGCATCCAAGTTTCTGATCGCATTCCGCGGGCGCCATATTTTCAACCCTGCTGCGCTCGGCGCCTACGTCTTCTACTGGATTCCGATCGGCTTCCCCACCTGGTGGATTGGCACACCGTGGTTACAGCCGCTGATCGTGATCGCCGCCTTCCTCATCCTGTATCGCACCCAGCGTCTCGATCTGGGGATCACCTTTGTGGTGCTCGCGGCCAGCATCCGCATCGCTCTCACGCTCGCCAATGGCGGTGACATTGCCGAAGCGATTGCCGTGACCTTCACGTCGTCGCAGTTGATCTTCTTCGTCGGCTTCATGCTCAGCGAACCCCTCACGTTGCCGCCACGACGGTGGCAACGCCTCAGCATCGCCGCCCTCGTCGCGCTGCTCGTCGCTATCCCGTTCTCCATCGGTAGCCTCTACAGCGACCCGCTGCTGGCACTCCTCATCGGCAACCTGGTCGCTTTCGCCTTCACCCAGCGCCGCACCATCCGTATGACACTCACCGAAACAGAAGAGATAGCTCCCGGCACGTGGGAACTCACCTTTGCCCCGCATCGCACCCTCTCGTTCCGGGCGGGTCAATACATTGAGCTCACGTTGCCGCATCCCTCGCCCGACCTGCGGGGAGCGCGTCGATACTTCACGATCTCGTCAGCACCCTCGGCGGGGGCAACCCTGTCGATTACGTTTACGGCGCCTGAGAAATCGAGCAGCTTCAAAGCCGCGCTTCTGGCACTGCCCCGCGGCGCTGATGTGAACGCCACCGGCATCTGGGGCGACTTCGTACTTCCGCGAAAGACCACCGAGCCGCTCTTGCTCGTCGCCGGCGGCATCGGTGTCACGCCTTTCGCCAGCCATATCGCGCACTCTCACCTGCACGATGACGAACGCGACATCGTGCTGATCTACGCCACCTCAAGCACTGAGACACTGCCCTTCAGCGGACTCTTTGTCGAAGCCGGCGTGCGCGTCATTGTGTTCGGGCCGCAGCCGGTCGAGTCGCTTCCTGAGGGCTGGGTGCTCGGCAGCGAGGGACGGATGAACGGCGACGCCCTCTCCGCGCTCGTGCCCGATTTGGCTGACCGCCGCGCCTATCTCTCGGGCCCGCCCGCCCTGGTCAACGACCTCAAGGCGACGCTGCGCGCTAACGGAGCCCGCCGCATCCACACCGACTACTTCTCGGGGTATTAGCGCAAGCGACGTTTGAGGCTCAGAGCCCGCAGCGCATTGAGGATTGTGACGAGGTCAACGACTTCTTGCAGCGCCGCACCGACCACAGCGGGCAGCGCTCCCGTCATCGCAAAAAGCATGAGCCCGATGCTGATGGCGATACCGATCCAAATGCTTTGCAACGCAATCTGCACCGTGCGCTGACTGACCTGCACCGCCGAGACCACGCGGTAGAGATCGTCGACGAGAATCACCACGTCAGCCGACTCGCTCGCCGCCGTCGAACCCTTGGCGCCCATCGCGATGCCAACATCAGCGGCTCCCAGTACGGGGGCATCGTTTACGCCGTCCCCCACCATCACGACCGGGTGCGGGCTAGTCGCGTGCACGAGACGCACCTTATCTTCAGGCAGGCATTCCGCATGAACTTCGCTGATGTGAAGTTCGTCGGCGACCTTGCGCGCCGTCTGCTCCACATCCCCCGTGAGCATCAACGTTTTCTGGATGCCCAGCTCGCGCAGTCCTGTCAGGGTGCGGGCCGCTTCGGGCCGCACAGCATCGCGCAGCACGATCGCGCCGGCGTACTGATCATCGATGCCGACGTAGACGGCAGCTTCACCGCTCGCAAGATCGATGCCAGTGAGTGCGGAAGCCTGTTCGGCGACGAACGCGGGCTTGCCGACGGTCACGAGCCTGCCGTCGATTCGAGCCTGCACTCCGTGGGTCGCCACTTCGCGGGCATCCGACACCTCAGGAAGGTCGAGAGACTCGTGCTTCGCTGCATCAACGAGGGATGCCGCGAGCACGTGAGACGAATACTGTTCTGCGGCAGCCACCAGGGCCAGCAGCTCGTCGCGGCTTAGCGCGCCCTGCGGACGAACGTCGACCACAACGGGACGACCGCTCGTGAGCGTGCCTGTTTTGTCGAACACGACAGTTTTCGCCCGAGCGAGCACCTCAAGAGTGCCGGCGTTCTTCACGACGACGCCATAGGTGGAGGCACTCGACATCCCGGCCATAAACGCCACCGGGGCCGCAATCAGCAGCGGACATGGCGTCGCCACCACGAGCACTTCGGCGAACCGCACGGGGTCACCCGAAATCCACCACGCGATTGCAGCCAAGCCGATAGAGATGAGCGTAAACGGCACCGCGTACCGATCGGCGAGGCGCACGATCGGTGCTTTGCTCTCGGCCGCTTCCGTGACGAGCTCGACAATCCTTTGGTATTGGCTGTCAGCGGCGCGAGCGCTCGCCTGCACTGTGACTGCCTCTGGCCCGTTCACTGAACCGCTCAACAACAGGTCTCCGGTGACTTTCTCAACCGGCATGCTTTCACCGGTGAGGGATGACTCGTCGATGGCGGTCGCTGCGGAGACAAGCACTGCATCCACCGGCACAATCTCAGACGGACGCACCACAAGACGATCCCCGACTGCCACTTCAGTGGCCGGCACGTCGACCAGGTCACCGGCGGCCGTCAGCCGATGGGCCGTTTGAGGCACACGGCTGAGCAACGCGTTCAGCTCACGCTTGGCGCGACCAGCCGCAAAATCTTCGAGTGCTTCACCACCGGTGAGCATCAGCACAATCACGATGCTCGCCCAGTACTCGCCGACGACCACCGTCGCGACGATCGCGGTGACCGCCAGCACATCAAGCCCGAACTGATGCTGCAGCAGCTTGCGCACCATCGACACGCCCTCGCGCACGGCAACCGCCAGCGCATAGAGCGACAACAACCACGGAACGACGGCGGATGCCGGAGTCCAGTTCAGCGCGAGCCCCACGACGCCGACCACGACCGTGAGAGCAACCAGCGGATAGCGACGCACGGCCGAGCGCAGCGTTACGGAAAGGAATGTAGCCATACCTTCGTTGTACTCTCGTTCGCGGCATCCGGCCAGCCAGCACAGGCTCCCCTTAGCGGCTTTCTGCACCGCACGACGCTTGTGCCTCGCTAGGCTCGACACCATGACTCAACGGCGCTGGCAACAGATCATGGACATTCCGCTCACCGTTGCCGCCGTAATTTTCCTTATCGCGTATGCGTGGGAAGTGATCGCCAACCTCGACGGCACCGCCATGCTCGTCGCCGAAATCATCATCGCCGTCACCTGGGTGGTATTCGTGGCCGACTACCTCGTGAATCTGGTACTGGCTGACCGACGCTGGTTCTGGTTCAGAAAGCACCTCTTCGACCTGTTTGTTGTCGTGCTGCCGATGTTGCGCCCGCTGCGCCTCCTACGCTTGGTCACGCTTCTGAACGTGCTGCAACGTCGGGCGGGAACCGCCGTGCGCGGTGGCGTGCTCACCTATGCGGTCGGATCATCTCTCCTGCTCGTGTTTGTCGCCGGGCTCGCCATTTTGGATACCGAGCGCAGCGTGACCGGCACCCAAATCAGCAATCTGGGCGACGGCATCTGGTGGGCCTTCGTCACGATCACGACCGTCGGCTACGGCGACATCTATCCCGCGACGACGCTCGGTCGGGTGATTGCCGCTGGCGTGATGGTGGCCGGAATCGCCCTGCTCGGTGTCGTGACCGCAACCCTCGCCTCCTGGATCGTGGAACGAGTGGCGGCTCAAGACGAGCTCTCGCATGTCGCTACCCGTCGCGAAGTCACGGATCTCACGAAGCAGGTGGCTGAGCTTAAGCACGTGCTCCTCGAGCATGCGACGCAAATGGCAGCAACCTCGGGAAACCCAGCCCCCACCTTGCCCGGCTCCTCCGAGAAAAAACCGTCGTCCTAGACTTATGAAACGAAATTCGCTCACCTAAGCTGTGGGCATGACCTTCACTGCCACGGCAGCACCCACGATGGAGCCGGCGAGCGCACCACTCCTCGGGGCGTCGATGCGAGTCGCGATGCGTCGGTTCTTCGATCATTCGTTCCGGATGCGCGGGCGCGCCAGTCGCAGCGAATACTGGTGGTGGATGCTCGTGAACATCGCTGTGGTCACCGCGTTGGAGGTCGTCGCGCCGCTTCTGATTGCCGGCCGCCCCATGGTGACTGAACTCACCGTGGGCCCGTTCGGCTCGCTGGTTTATCCGACTCTCAGCATCGCAAGCTGGAGCGGTGCCACCACGGCTACTTCTCCCGCACTCGTGTTTCTCTCCTTCATCGCGGGAGGCTGGGTGTTGCTCACAGCAGTTCCCGGCATCGCCATTGCCGTGCGGCGCCTCCACGACTCGAACCTCTCGGGAGGGTGGGCGTTTCTCGCACTCGTCCCGCTCGGCGCCCTTATCGTGCTCGTGCTCGCCCTGCGCGGATCGCGCCCCGAGGGATTGCGCTTCGACTAGAGCGGCAACCGAATCTCCACCGTGCCATCCACGACTCGGCTCTCGAAGCGTGGCTGCGGACTTGTCGCTGGCCCGTGGATGACTTCACCCGTGTCGAGCGAGAACGCACTCTGATGCCAGGGGCATTCCACACACGCCCCGCCCGGGGTGGAGTCATCGCCGACGACGTACCCGTCGTGGAGTTCGGCTCCGAGGTGGCTGCACGTGTTCGAGAGTACGGAGACGCGGCCTCCGCGACGGAAGACCACCACCTCGGTATCGGCGACAACGCGCTTCTCGAGTGAGCCATCCGCAAGCTCAGTGAGCGGCGCTAGCTGCTGCCACCCGCTGGGGAAGGTCGCCTCGACGTCGGGAGCATGACTGACGCCCGCTGCTTGGCGGTAGGTCAGGTGGCCACCGAGGTAGCCGCCGCCCGACGCGATGGCCAGCCCCGCGTAGCTCAGCACCTTGCCACTCGTGTGCTTTCCGCGGGTGCGCTGCACGAAGGATGCCGCGAAGAATCCTGTCGCCACAATGTTGACCGCGGCATGCACGATGCCGACACGCTGCTGCTTCTCGTCGAGCTTCGACCAGTCCGCAAATCCGGCGACCGCCGTTCCGCTCGCTCCCAGCACACCAACTCCGACGAGTGCTCGCGACGCCTTCTCGGTTCCGGGCAGGGCATCCAGCACGCCCGCCGAGATCCACGCGCCCAGAGGAACGTGCACACCGAGCGGATGCACGGGGTGACCCAGCGGAACGCCATGCAGCAGGTCTCGCAACCACCGCGGGCGAAGAACTGCATCCACGACGCCCCGCGTCTTCTCTACAGCGGGATCGAGCGCGGCCGCTTCCTCTAGACGGTCAACGTTTCGCAATACTGGCAGTCGTTTCATCAGAGCCTCGTCCCTCTCAGCGTGTGTTGTTGGAGAACTAGATCGTGACCGATTCGGATGACCCGGTGTGAGGCTCATCCCCGGTTACCTTCGCAGCGACAACGCTAACGAGAGTCGCCACTTTGCCGGGGCTCTCCCAATACTGTGCCGAGTCGGCCTTCACGTGAATCAGCACCACCGAAGGATCTTCCGCACCGCCGTCGAACCACACGTCGGTGAAGGTGTCCCAGAGCGCTTCTTTCTTGACGCCATCCCGGACAATTTCGGCGGAGCCGGCCAGCGACAGCCACTCAGACGAACCCGCGTACGCGAGGTTGACGTGAGGATTCGCGAGCAGCTGCTGAACGGTGTCCGACTCGGCGGAAGCCAAGAACCAGCAGTCGCCATCGAACTCTGCCTCCTGCACGGTCATGGGGTGGCTGTGAAGCGCGCCATCCGCGGACACGCTCGTGAGCATCGCGATGCGCGTGCTCTTCATGATGGAGCGGATGGTGCCGAGCTGATCTGCTGTTGCGTGGGCATGAGATGACATGGTGTCTCCAATTCGTCGAAGGTTGCGCAGTTGTACTGGCCCTTCGACGCTAGGGAGCAATCCTCAATGCTGGCCGAGTACTAGCCGAGCGTTGGATGAGAGCAAGGAGCCGATGCCGGCGCACCAAAAATCGCGCACGACAGACTGCGCCTAATCCTTCTTGTTGCCCTTGTCGTCTTTCTCTTTATCGTCGTCCTTGCCGTTGCCGTTGCCGTTGCTGTTGCCGTTGCCGTTCGATGTTTCGTCTGATTCTTCGTCCACCGGATCGGTAACGGGCGAGGGGTCAGGCAACGCCGCCGTAAGGTCGGCGCGTACAAGGTCGAGAGACGCTTGGATTCGGGCACTTTGCTCAGCTCCGATGGCACCGGTCGCGGTGTTCTCGTTGAGCTGTTCTTGGAGAACATCGAGGGCTGCCAGGGCTGCCACGGGGTCACCCGCCGCGGCAGCATCAGTTACATCAGCAACCGATGACTGCAGCAGCGCCGCCGCGTCGGGATCGAAGTCCGGTGAGGTTGGCGCACAGGCGCTCAACGATAGGGCGAGCATGAGGGCAGCGCCGACGGCGACGATGCGGCGCGGGAGGGTTAGATTTCTGAGATTCATGGCTCCACGCTCTCTTGGAGCTGCTCGAGGTGCGTGCCAAGCTCGCCAGGAACCACCGGGTAGCTGGGCGACGTCGGTTCAGACGGAGTCGCCTGTTGGTTCTGAGTAGTTGTCCACGCGACCACACCCAGGGTGAGCACGAGAGCGGTAGCCAGCACAATCCCGAGGCGCTTGACGCTGTGCCGACTTAGTCTGGGGTTTCGCTTCGGCGCTGGCGCTGGCACTGCGGATGATGCCGCTGCCGCTGATACCGTTGCAGATTCTGAGGCCTCCGGCGCAGGCCACGCTTCGGTTGCTTGTGTCTCCACGCGGGCGTACGCCTTCGTGGGTTCGAGACGCGTTGTCTCATTTGTCCCGTTCGCCGAGGGAACGAGCGAACGGGTGGGTTCACCTTCGGCGTCGTTCACATCCTCAGAGGAATAGGCGAGCGCCCGCAAAGCGACAGCGATATCCATCGGAAGCGGCCGCTGTTCAGCATCGAGTGCCGTCATAGTGACCAGCATCTGTCGCCACGCCGCGCTGAGACCGTCCGGCACCCGGGGTGGGGTGTTGAGGCGCGCACCGATCGTCTCGACGGCGCTCCCGGGAAACGCGCGCTGCCCCGTGAGCGCTTCAAGCAAAACGAGACCGAGCGAATAGACATCGGAAGGTCCCAATGCGTCACTGCCGCGTGCTTGCTCGGGGCTGAGGTAACTTGCACTGCCGATGACTGTTCCCGTCGAGGTCATCTTCGCGCCATCGACAAGACGTGCAATCCCGAAATCTGCAAGCTTCGAATGAAATTGTCGGTCCGGAAGTTCCGAAGGCGCTAGCAAGATATTGGCTGGCTTGATGTCCCGATGCACGACGCCACGACCGTGCATGTAATGAAGCGCCTCGGCAATATCGGCTCCGAGGTGGGCCACCAATGGCGACGGCAACGGAGCCGTCATCGCTTCACGCAGATTGGGACCGTCCACGAACTCCATGACGAGAAAGACGCGATCCGCAGTCTCAGCCGTCTCGGTGACCGCATCGAAGAGAGTGACCAATGCGTGATGGTTGAGCGCCGCGAGAGTCTCCACCTCGTTGCGCTGTCTCCGGATCTCATCCGGATTTGCCAGGCCAGGCAGCATCAGTTTGAGCGCGACTTCCCGGGGAAGCGACTCATCACGGGCCCGGTAGACGGAAGCCATGCCGCCGCGGCCGATCAGATCTGTGATGCGATACCGGCCGCCGATTACTGTGTCAATGAGCTCATCATCCGAGCGAGAGGATGACCGTGAGCGATTGGCTGTTGCCACCCGAACCCCCTTAGATCTGGTGAGGAGAGTTTAGATGAGTTCTGCGGGAACTGAGGTCGCTTTCCCGGTCCTCATCGAATGAGCAGGAGACGTTAGCGATGAAGGGTTCCCACTCCCCTGAGCACTGCCGCATACCCCTCGCGGTAGCTCGGGTACACGAACGAGAAGCCTGCGCCTTTCAGCCGGTCATTGCGACAACGCTTGCCGCGGCCCCTGCCATCGTTGGCGCCGTCGTCTGCCTTCGGCGGCGGCACCGGTCGGTCGATACTGCGGGCGAGAAAGCCGATGACCTCGCGTTGATCGGCCGGCTCGTCGTCTACCCCGAGGTAGATACTGGCGGGCGATGTGGCCATTGTCGCGAGGTGCACGATAGCCGCTGCAGCGTCATCACGATGGATCAGATTGGTGAAGTAAGGGGTGAGCGCTAAGGTTTCGTTCCCCTCACGGATGCGGTCGATCTGACGGGTGCGGCCTGGCCCATAGATTCCCGCCAAGCGCAGAATTGTCGAGTTAGCGACGCTCTCGAGCAGCAGCACTTCGGCTTCTCGCAAGACAGTTGCGGTCGGCGAGGCGGGTGTGGCCGGCGTAGATTCATCGACCCATGAGCCATCGCTGACGCCATAGACCGCGGTGGACGAGACATAAATCACCCTCGGCGCAGCAGCGCAGTCTCGCTCAATAGCGGCGGCGATGTTCCGTACGCTTTCGACATAGGTAGCGAGATAGCCGTCGCGCGTGCGCTCATCGGGGCTGACGGCAATCACTACGACGCTGGTATCGGCAGGAAGCGTGGGCACGTGCGCAGACAAGTCCACGGATTGCCCAGCGATCTCGGGCGGCAGCTTCTCGACTGAACGCCGCAGGCCCAGTACAGGATGCCCCAGCGCCGCAAAGCGGAGCCCAGCCTCGATACCTAGGTCACCACATCCGGCTATGACGACGGTCACTGCTGCCTCCTCACGGCGCACCGCTTGGCACGCTGTCGCGTTCTGCATGAGTGGGCACCTCACAGCACCCGCCGCTCAAGAATAACGAGAGACAGCTGGGTGTTTTCCGGCGGGTGCGCAGACGCGGAAGGGCCCGAAAGCCGAAGCTTTCGGGCCCTTCCTGAAACCTCGTGGTGTGAACCAGTCAGTTACCGCGCGAGACGCAGACTATGCGAGGCGTGCGGCGAGGTTCTTGTCGAGCGTGTCGAGGAACTCTTCGGTGGTTTCCCACTTCTGGTCCGGTCCGACGAGCAGTGCGAGGTCCTTGGTCATGTGACCGCCCTCTACCGACTTGATGACAACGTCTTCCAGGGTCGAAGCGAACTCGATGAGCTCCTGGTTGTTGTCGAGCACACCGCGGTGAGCTAGACCACGGGTCCACGCGTAGATCGAAGCGATCGGGTTCGTGGAGGTGGGCTTGCCCTGCTGGTGCTGGCGGTAGTGACGCGTCACGGTGCCGTGAGCTGCCTCTGCTTCAACAACCTTTCCGTCTGGCGTGGCCAGAACGGAGGTCATGAGGCCGAGCGAGCCGAAGCCCTGAGCTACGGTGTCGGACTGTACGTCGCCGTCGTAGTTCTTGCAGGCCCAGACGTAGCCGCCCTCCCACTTCATGGCCGAAGCGACCATGTCGTCGATGAGGCGGTGCTCGTAGGTGAGGCCGGCAGCTTCGAACTTGTCCTTGAACTCGGTCTGGAAGATCTCCTCGAAGATGTCCTTGAAGCGACCGTCGTAGGCCTTGAGGATCGTGTTCTTCGTCGAGAGGTACACGGGGTAGTTGCGCGTGAGGCCGTAGTTGAGGCTGGCACGAGCGAAGTCAACGATCGAGTCATCGAGGTTGTACTGAACCTGAGCGATTCCATCGCCCGGGGAGTCGTAGACCTCAAACTTCATGGGCTCTGAACCATCTTCGGGAGCGAACTCGACGGTCAGCTTTCCCTTGCCCTTGAAGCGGAAGTCAGTGGCACGGTACTGGTCGCCGAAGGCGTGACGGCCGATGATGATCGGCTTGTTCCAGCCCGGTACGAGACGCGGGATGTTCGAGATGATGATGGGCTCGCGGAAGATAACGCCACCAAGGATGTTGCGGATGGTGCCGTTAGGGCTGCGCCACATCTTCTTGAGACCGAATTCTTCAACACGGGCTTCGTCGGGGGTAATGGTTGCGCACTTGACGCCAACACCGTGCTTTTGGATGGCGTGAGCCGCATCAATGGTGATCTGGTCGTCGGTTGCGTCGCGGCTTTCAATGCCGAGGTCGTAGTACTCGAGGTTGACGTCAACGTAGGGGTGGATCAGGGTTTCCTTGATCCGGTGCCAAATAATGCGCGTCATTTCGTCGCCGTCGAGTTCGACGACGGTGCCTTCTACCTTGATCTTGGACAAGCTTTGCTCCTTAGTTAGTGGCCACCTCCAGCTTACTCTTTTTCCTATGTATCTCGACATCGAGATACCTTGGCGCATCTGTCTACCGCGGGTTAGCCTGTATTCATGGGTGAGCTAAGACTTGAAGAATTATCGGCAAGCACCATCGTGGCTGCCAACAACCTGTCGCTGCGTCGCGGGCAGGAGCAGTTCGTTACGCCGCCCTCCTACGCGATCGCGGACGCCTTCATCGACCCGCTGACGTCGTGGCCGCGCGTTGTCCTCGACGGCGACAAAGTTGTCGGATTCGTCCGGGGCAATTTCGACAACAATGCGTCGCAAGAAGAGTTCCGCAGCTGCATTTGGCGGGTCAGCGTCGCCGGAGACGAGCAGGGCCAGGGCATCGGCCGTTTCGCCGTTAAGGCTCTCAGCGAAGAAGCACGCAGCCGTGGCTTCGACCGCATCACCGCCATTTGGGAAGAGGGCGACGACGGCCCGGAGCAGTTCTTCCTCAAGGTCGGTTTTAAGGTCGTCGGCGAAACTCAGTACGGCGAGAAGCTCGGCGAATACACGCTCTAAGCGTGCCCGCTCCTAGCGACGACTTCGTGAGCCGCGTGCTCGAGGTTGTGGAGTCGATCCCGCCGGGGCACGTGATGACCTACGGCGAGGTGGCTGCCACGATCGGCTCGCGAGCCGCGCGGGCAGTCGGCACCGTGATGGCCCGCTACGGCTCAGACGTGGCGTGGTGGCGCGTCATCCGTTCTGGCGGGCATCCACCTCTCGCTCACGAAGACCGGGCACTCGTGCACTACGAGGCCGAATCAACGCCGCTGAAATGGATGCCCGACGGCAGCTATCGCGTCGACCTGCGGTCAGCGCGACACCGCCCCTAAACGAGCGAGTCTCGCCAGGCCGCGTGCAGTTGCGCGAACTTGCCGGAGCCCGAAATGAGTTCTTGCGGGGTGCCGTCTTCGATAACGCGACCGTGTTCCATCACTAGCACGCGGTCAGCGATTGCGACCGTCGATAGACGGTGCGCAATGATGATGGCGGTGCGGTCGGAGAGCAGCGTCTGAAGGCCAGCCTGAACAAGGCGTTCGCTCGGGATATCGAGCGACGCGGTTGCCTCATCCAGAATCAGCACAACAGGGTCGGCGATGAACGCGCGCGCGAACGACAACAGTTGTCGCTGCCCGGCACTCACTCGACCACCACGCTTGTTCACGTCGGTGTCGTACCCATTGGGCAGCGCCTCGATGAACTCGTGCGCGCCCACTGCTTTCGCTGCACCGATGATCTCCTCGCGGGTGGCATCAGGTTTGCCGAGAGCAATGTTGTCGGCAACGTTGCCCGAGAACAGATACGCCTCTTGTGTGACCATGACGATCGCACGGCGCAGATCCTTCGGATGCAACTTGCGCAGGTCCACCCCGTCGAGCGAGACGGTGCCCTGGCTGGGGTCATAGAAGCGCGAAATGAGCTTGGCGAGCGTCGACTTTCCGGCGCCCGTCGTTCCCACCATTGCTACCGTCTGACCGGCGGGCAGCTCAAGATCGAACTTCGGCAGGATCACTTTGTCGGCGTTGTAGGCAAATTCCACACCGTCGAACGTCACGGTTCCCTTGGCCTTGCGCAGGTCAATGGGAGTCGTGGGGTCAGCAACGGTCGGGCGCTCTTCAAGCACTCCCGAAATCTTCTCCAAAGCCGCGGCAGCGGACTGGTACGAGTTGTAGAACATCGCCATCTCTTGTGCGGGCGCAAAGAACTGGCGGGCATACAGCAGCGCACCAAGCAGGGCACCGATCGCAAGGTCGCCAGTCGAGACGCGCAAGCCGCCCACGAGCAGGATCATCGCGAGAGCAACGTTTCCGATGAGAACCAGACCCGGGTCAAAGATTCCGAACAATTGGATGACGCGGGCGTTGGCATCCCGATAGTTCTCGACCAGCCCGCCGAACTGTTCGCGGTTGCGCTCTTCTTTGCGGAAGGCCTTCACCGCACGGATGCCGGTCATGGTTTCCACGAAGTGCACGATGAGCTTGGCCGAAGTCGTGCGAGTCTCACGGAAGTGCAATTGCGAGCGCACCTGGAACCAGCGCGTGAGGAAGCCCAACGGAACGAGCGCGCAGAACAGAATGACGCCGCTCACCCAGTCGAGCGAGAACATCGCGATAGCAATGAATCCCATGTAGAGCGCACCCTGCACGAGCTGGTTGATGCCCGAGTCGAGTAGTTCGCGAATCGCATCGAGGTCACTCGTTTGGCGCGCGATGATGCGCCCCGAGGTGTAGCTCTCGTGGAATTCAAGGCTCAAGCGTTGCGTGTGCAAGAAGACGCGTTTGCGCAGGTCGAACAGGATTGCTTGGCTCACGCGCGCGCTCAGCACGGTGTACCAGGCAATCATCGATGCACCAACGATGCCCGTGAACAGGTAGGCGCTGACGACGAGCACGAGCGGCAACGTTTCGCCGTCGATGAGGGCGGGCAACGCGTTGTCGATGCCGTAGGCGATCAGCGCGGGGCCAGCCACTTGCGCGGCAGTGCTCACGACAACCACGGCCATCGTGAGAACCACACGAAGGCGCACGGGCGCGATCAGCGATCCGAGCAGGCGCAGCGAGCGCTGCCGAATCTGACGGCTCTCGTCCTTGGTGTAGTCGTTGCGTTCTTCGCCGGAGGTTCCCATCACGCTCATGAACTGACCTCCTGCTCTTCCTCTTCAAGACTGGATATGACGTAACGGTAATGACTGCTGGTGGCCAGCAGGTCGGAGTGCTTTCCGACCGCGGTGACCTTGCCATCTTCGAGAAGAGCAACGCGGTCAGCGAGCATCACGGTCGATGGGCGGTGAGCAACGATGAGCGCCGTCGTGGAGCTCAGCACCTTGCGCAGCGCGGCCTCGACGAGCGCTTCAGTATCGACGTCGAGCGCCGAGAGCGGGTCATCGAGCACGAGCACCGCGGGTTTCGCGGCAACGGCGCGGGCGAGCGCGAGGCGCTGTCGTTGCCCACCTGACAAGCTCAGGCCCTCTTCGCCGACGAGGGTGTCGAGGCCCTTGGGCAGGTCGTACACGAAGTCGGCTTGCGCGATGCTCAACGCTTCGCGCAGTTCTTCTTCGGTCGAATCGGGGCGCCCCATGAGCACGTTCTCGCGCACACTCGACGAGAACAGCGTGGCATCCTCGAACGCCATCGCAAGATGACGCCGTAGCTCAATCAGAGTGAGGTTGCGGATGTCGACGCCGTCGATGCTGATCGATCCTTCCGTCACGTCGTAGAGACGTGTCGTCAGGGCTGTGATCGTCGATTTGCCTGAGCCAGTCAGCCCCACGAGGGCCATGGTCTCCCCCGGCTCAATGCTCAAGTCGATACCGTTCACGAGATCGGGAACGTTCGCGGGTGAATCGGGGTAGCGGTAGTGCACGTTCGTGAACTGAAGGCGACCCTGGCTATCCGTGATCGTTTCGGGGTGTTCTGGATCGGTGATGGGGTTTGCTGAGTCCATCACTTCGAAGAAACGGTCGGCGGCGGTGCGCGCGTCGAACGTCATCGACAGCAAGAAGCCGATCGATTCCACGGGGAAGCGCAAGACGGTGGCCGTGGCGAAGAACGCGACCAGGTCACCCGCTGAGATATTGCCCTCGACAACGAGCCACACACCGCCGAGAAGTCCGAGCGCGAACATGACGTCGGGCACGAGCAGCAGCCAGAGCCAGATGCCGGCAATTGCGCGGGCTTTCTCAATCTCGGTGCCACGCAAGCTTTCGGCCTGAGCCGAGAAGCCGACGAGCGCGTGCTTTCCTCGCCCGAATGCTTTCAGAACACGGATGCCGTGCACTGACTCTTCGACAGCAGTCGCGAGGTCACCGGTTTGGTCTTGGCTGCGGCGGGCCACGATCGAGTACTTCTTTTCGAAGACGTACCCGTAGATCCACAACGGGATCGACGTGACGATAAAGATCACACCGAGCACCCACGAGATGTTCACGAGGAACAGCAGCCCCACGATGATCGTGAGCACGTTGACCACGAGCAAGACGAGACCAAACGACAACCATCGGCGGATGAGGTTGAGGTCGCTGACGGCGCGCGACAGCAGCTGGCCACTCGGCCAGCGGTCGTGGAAGCTCACGGGTAGGTGCTGCAAGGTCATGTAGAGGGTGTTGCGCATGCGCGCTTCAACATGGGTTCCCGGCGTGAGCACGAAGTAGCGACGAAGCGCGATCATGATCGCCTCGACAATGCCGAGCCCGAGAACGATGAAGAAGGCGGGCCAAATCTGGCTTGAATCGCCCGACTGAAGCGGCCCATCCACGAGCGAGCGCAACACTTGCGGGATGAGCAGCGCAACGATACCGGCGGCGAGAGCTGCTGCCATGCCGAGGTAGATGAACGGCATGGCCGATTGTGCGTAGGGGTAAAGCCGGCGGATAGCCGTAAAAGTGCCGACCGCTTTGACGCGTTCTGGCTGGTCAGACTGTGGTGACACCATGGATCCTTGACGAGAGGGATCCCTGCGTTCAGGGATCGCGATTACTGCGGGTCGCGTCGTGTGCGACCGTGAACCGCTGCTCCTCGTCGTGAATGGCGCGGGGCAGACAGCCTTTTAGAATATGCCCGCCCCGGCGCTTTCACAATCACTATCCACAAATTTTTTGACAGAGTCTCAATTCAGCGGATGCGGACGGAGAGGCACGTGACGCAGCCCTCCATCTTCTCAAACTCAGACACGTCGACGGTAACCACGCGGTAGCCCAAGTTCTCGATGAGGGCAGCAGTCTGGGGCGCCGACGACGACATGAGAACCGCGTCATCCGACAGCACAACAACGGCAGCACCCTCGGCCTCAGGAACGGCCAAGAAGCGGTCGTACAGGTCGACGTTGTCGACGAGGTCGGGGTACCCAATGATCGTGCCGTCAGGCAGGGCTGTGACGCCGCTCTTGAGGTGCAGCACCTTCTCCACGGGCACCGCAATCACGGTGTAGCCGAGCGGGGTGACGATCGCCCGCAGCTGGCGGATGCCCTCTGCGTTGGTGCGGCCGCCGCGACCGACGTAGACCGTGGAACCAACCTTGAGCACGTCTCCGCCATCGAGAGTGCCGGGTTCGGTGATTTCGTGGAGTTCGAGACCAAGGTCGTCGATGCTCGTGCGCACGGCAACGATCTCGGCCTGACGGCTCTCAGCACCGGGGCTCGTGAGCACCGCAACCTCGCCGAACATCACGATGGTGTCTTCGATGAAAACAGAATCGGCGAGATCGTCGTCGGCGGGCACTTCGATTACTTCGAAGCCGTTGTCTTTGAGGGCGGCAACGTAGGCCTCCCACTGCACATCGGCAAGGTCGGCATCCACGGGAACACGGTCGAGGTGAGTGAGTTCTCCCTCAGCCATGCGCGAGGAAGGGGCGCGAACGAGAGCGGTGAGCGTGGGGGTCGGCTGCGGGGCACGGGCGACCATGGCAAACCACACGCGGCGACCAACAGTGAGTGCGGTCACGATCGTGGCTACGACAAAGATGAGGTTCGTGCCGAGCAGGCTCGCCAAGATGAATGCCATCGCTTCGGGATTCCACTCGGCTCCCGAGGCAATGATGCCGAGGGCGGTGCCGAAGAAGGCCGCAGCGATGCCGATCACGAGAGCCGACACGGCGGTCGTGTACCAGTAGCGGTGAATCTCGAGCGCCGCCGCGAGCGAGTAGAGCAAGAAGAGCACAAGCGCCATCGGCAAGAAGTACTCGGCGATCGTCGGCAGGTTCTCTGCCGCGGCACCGTTCGACGTAAAGAACGCCAGCCCGGTTGCGAGATAGACGGTGCCGGCAACGGCAATTCCGGAAATAAAAGCTGCGGCCATACGCCGTTGTGCACTGATCATGCGCCCCAACCTACCGGGAAGATTCTATGCGTTTGCCCTACGCCGGCTCCCCGTGGAGAGCCGGCGTACACCGGGCGACATTTGTTAGTGGAAGAAGTGGCGCTCACCCGTGAAGTACATGGTCACGCCGGCGTCAACCGCTGCCGCAATTACTTCTTCATCACGGATCGAACCGCCAGGCTGAACCACCGCACGCACACCCGCATCGAGCAGCAGCTGCAGGCCATCGGCGAAGGGGAAGAACGCGTCACTGGCCGCAACGGAACCTGCGGCACGGTCACCAGCCCGCGAGATCGCCAACTGGCACGAGTCAACTCGGTTGACCTGCCCCATGCCGACACCGACGGATGCTCCGCCGTTAGCCAGCAAAATAGCGTTCGACTTGACGGCGCGCACTGCTCGCCACGCGAACTCAAGGTCGGCGAGAGTCTCAGCATCGGCGGCGTCACCCGCAGCGAGCGTCCACGCGGAGGCCGGCGAGAAGTGCTTATCCAGTTCTTGCACGAGCATGCCGCCCGAGATCTGGCGCAGCTCACGGCTGTCACGCGCGTAGCCCTCAGGCAGCTGCAGCAAGCGCAGGTTCTTCTTGGCCTTCAAGATTTCGAGTGCTTCAGGCTCAAAGCCGGGAGCAACAACAACCTCGGTGAAGATCGGGGCGATCGACTCCGCAGCAGCCTTCGTGATGATTCCGTTGGCCGCGATCACTCCGCCGTAGGCCGAGATCGGGTCGCAGGCGTGCGCCAAAACGTGAGCCTCCGAGATGCTGGCTGCAGTGGCGATTCCGCACGGGTTAGCGTGCTTGATGACCGCGACAGCAGGAGTGTCGTGGTCGAAGGCGGCGCGCAGAGCGGCGTCGGCATCCACGTAGTTGTTGTACGACATCTCTTTGCCACCGAGCTGCGTGGCCTGCGCGATTCCGGGCTGCGCGGCCACACCGTAGAGGGCTGCCTGCTGGTGGGCGTTCTCGCCATAGCGAAGTACGGCGAGCTGGTCGGCGGCAACCTCGAGGTGCACCGGCAGTGTGGGGGCGGATGCCGCGGCATCCGTCTCACCGAGAAGCGCACCGGTCAGGAACCACTGCGACACAGCGGTGTCATAGGCGGCGGTCTGAGCGAAAGCCTTGGAGGCGAGCGCGTAACGCTGCGCGAAGGTTGTGCCCTCCCCCGCTGCCGCGGCGATGATCTCGTCGTAGCTGTCTGGGCTCGTGACGATGGCAACGTTGGCGTGGTTCTTGGCGGAGGCGCGCACCATGGCGGGGCCCCCGATGTCGATCTGCTCGACGATGTCGGCGGGAGCAGCGCCAGAGGCAACCGTCTCCACGAAGGGGTAGAGGTTCACGACAACGAGGTCGAAGGCTTTGATGCCGAGCTCGGCGAGCTGAGCTTCGTGCGACTCAAGGCGCAGGTCAGCGAGAATGCCGGCGTGCACGGAGGGGTGCAGCGTCTTGACGCGACCATCGAGCGATTCCGGGAAACCCGTGACGGTCGATACCTCGGTGACGTCATAACCGGCTTCGGCGATCGTCTTCGCCGTGGAACCGGTCGAGACGAGTTCTACGCCCGCATCGGCAAGCGCACCCGCGAGGTCGAGGAGGCGCGACTTGTCGCTCACCGAGATGAGGGCGCGGCGGATAGGAACGACATCGCGTTCGCGGAAATCGGCTGGGTTATGGCTGGGGCCGCTCATGGGATTCAGAGTTCCTTTAGGTTGATGCGATTGGTGGCAATGTCTTCGATCGTCTGCACGAGCAAGCGCCGTTCAATCGGCTTAATGCGGGCGTGCAGGTGTTCTTCGGTGTCTCCGGGCTCGATTGCAACGCGCTCTTGCACGATGATCGGACCACTATCGACACCGTTGTCGACCTTGATAACACTGGCGCCCGTCTGGGTTGCCCCAGCAGTAAGCGCATCTCGAACCGCGTGGGCTCCCGGGAACTCCGGCAGGTAGGCCGGATGAGTGTTGATGATGTTGGGCGAAAGAGCCTCGACGACGCGCGGCGGCAGCAGCTTCATGAAGCCACTCAGCACGACGAGGTCGGCATTCCAGAATTGGATCTGCTCGAGCAGTTCATCGCCCCACTCGTCGCGGTTCTTGAAGTTCGACATCGCGACCGAGAAGGTGGGGATGCCGTAATGCTCGGCATGGTCGAGCCCGTCAGCAACGCGGTCGGCGCCAACGGCGACGACACGGGCGGGAAAGTCGGCACTCTCGGCCGCTTCGAGCAGGGCGGCGAGGTTAGACCCGCCCCCGGAAATCAAGACAACGAGTGTGAGCACGCACCCAGCCTAGCGCTCAGTGAAGCCGTCGTCAGTGCGCTCCGGGCGTGCGGACGCCAGAAGACCGAGCCCCGCTGCGACCGAAAACTCCACGAACGCCCACAGGGCAACAATCCACGGCTGGGGGCCAACATCGACGAGTCGTCCCGGACCGGCAGATCCCGCGGATGCCCAGGTCAACAACCCCATGATGGTGGCGGCCGTGAATCCGATCCCGACCGCGACGATGGCCAGTTCGCGGCGACGAAGTTCTCCGGCGATACGCGGCCCGAGCACGGCTGCCACCAGGAAGCCGACAACAACGGGAGCAAGGAGTCCGGCGAATCCGAATGCGAAATCTCCGCTCGGCAGGGCGCCAAAGACGGGGATGGCAGGAATGGGCCCGAGGGTGGTGGCCAGCGGCGAGACCGCGGAACCTGTTCCGATCGCAAAGCCGGGCCCCACGAGCCAGGCTGCCGCCCACAACACGATGTTTGGCAACAGCGCGAGTTGGCCGATCGTCACGGCGACGCCACCCAGCACCTCGGTGTGGAGTCCTTCATACAGTGTGATGATCTCAGCGAAGGACGTGACAATCGCGAGCGTCGTCACGAGAGACGCGACCGTGAGCAAACCGGCAGCCGCGATCGCCCCGCCCCGCAGCGCGGTGGCCACGATCGTGCGTACGTGGGCTGGCCATCCGGCAATCCAGCGGCGGATGCCTCCCGACACAGGGTTCGCCGCCGAAACGATCTGGCTGCCGATCAGCAGGCCGACCGCGAAGACCACCGTCGGTAACAGGGTGCCCTGCCACAGCGAGGGGCGCGCCACCGGGTGCAAAGCCGACAAGGTGAGCACGAGCGACGTTGCGCCGAAGGTGGCGAGCGAGGCGAGAGTGCCCAGCAGCATGTGGGGAGTCTCGGCGACCCGACGACCAGCCCGAACGCCGAGCAGAAGAGTCAGAAGGGCGAACCCGAGCAGCGCCATGGTGATCGTGACCGGCGTGCTCGCTGCGGGCAACCCAACGGCGCTCGCGACGGTCGGATCAAGCACAACGGTGATGTCGACGCCGTGGCCGACAAGCCAAATATCAACGGCGGCACGCCAGAACACTGTCCAGTCGATGGCCAAGCCGTAGTGGATGCCCCACAGCAGCGTCAGCGGGACCAGCGGAATCGCGATGCCGATAGCGACAACGAGGAGCGCCTCGAAGGCGGCGAAGAGAAGAGTGAGCTGGCGATTCATGTCTCGGTGAGCGTACCCGCCCGCGCGTCAACAGCCGCGACGGCGGACCGAAAATAGATCGATCTGTCAGCGTGACGGATGCCGCCGCCGGGCGGACCGGCGACGCTCAGGCGGGCACAACTCGCGCGGGCATCGCCGCGGATTCGCTAGCTCGCGAGTTCCCCGAAGCCTTCGCCGGTCATGGCGACCAGAGTGTCGACGGCCTGTTGTGCCGAGCCGCCGGTGGCCGTGAATTTCAAGACGTGGTCTTTGGCGGCGCCAAGCGACATGATTCCAATCAGGCTGTTACCCGAAACTGGACCCTTGCCCGCAGTCACGTCGGTGATCGTGAGCTTGGCATCCACTCCCGCGAGCGCCTGAACGATGAGCGATGCGGGGCGCGCGTGCAGTCCGTCAGGGTTCACGAGGGGGGCTTCGGCGGTGACCTCTGTAGGGTCGGCTGACACAGCATCCGCAGCAGGAGCGTCCGCAGCGGATGTCTCAGCGGCAGGAGCATCAACCCCGTCAGGGGCACCGCCCTGGTCAGCAAGCTGACTCTGCTTTGCGCCCATTGCTGCCCGCGCTTCGCGGTCGACCTCGTCGAGCGAGGCCCCTGCATTCGCAAGAACAATCGCGGCAATGAGTCCTTCTACGAAGGGCGCATCGGTGAGCCGCACCTCGTCAGTTGTTGTCATGAACTCGGTGGCCATGGTGCTGCTGAGCACCGCTGAGCCGAGATCCATGAAGACGAGAACGCCCTCGCCGTTGGCTACCTCGTCGATTGCCGCAGCAACTTTCACGGCATCCGTACCGATGATGCCGTCGCCGGCACCCGCGGCAATCGCGATCGGCGGCGGGGTCTCCCCCACCATTTCAAGCGCGAGATCCACAGCGGCCTGCGCGAGCGCGGGGCTGTGGCTTACGACCACAATGCCAATCACGATCAGCTCGAAACGGTGTCGACGAGAGCCTGGAACAGCAGTGTGCTCGAGGTGGCACCCGGGTCGATGTGTCCGGCGCTACGCTCGCCGAGGTAGCTTGCGCGACCCTTGCGGGCAACGAGAGGTTCGGTCGCGTCGCGCCCCTTCTCGGCAGCAGCGAGAGCCACGGATGCCGCCGCAGCGACATCGGCGCCGTCAGCGACAGCAGCATCCCACGCGTCAAGCGCGGGTGCGATCGCGTCGAACATTGTTTTGTCGCCCGCTTCAGCCTTGCCGCGTGCCACAACGCCCTCAAGACCGGCTCGCAGTGCTGCGCCGAGGGCAGCAGCGTCGAGTTCAGCCACGGGGCCAGCGTTCACGCCCATGCGCAAGAAGAGCGTGCCATAAAGAGGGCCGCTCGCGCCGCCGACGGAAGTCACCAAAGTCATACCTACAGACTTCAGCAGTGCGTCGGCGGCGGTCGCGGGTTCTGCACCAATCTTCTCGACCACTGCGTTCATACCGCGAACCATGTTGGAGCCGTGGTCAGCGTCGCCGATGGCCGAATCAAGTTCGGTCAGGTAGCTCTGTTTCTCGGTCACGAGATCGCGGAACCGCGAAAGCCAGGCGATCAGTTGGTCGAGAGAGATGGTGCTTGTAGACATAGTTCTTAGACTCCCCAGCGGAGCCCGGCGGTGTTCACCGGGGCATCCCATAGTTTCAACATTTCTTCGTCAGCCTTAAGGATCGTGACCGAGCATCCGGCCATATCAAGGCTCGTGATGTAGTCACCGACGAGGTTGCGCACAACCTCAACTCCGGCAGCCTTGAGCAGCTTCGCGACCTCGTTGTACATGATGTACAGCTCGATCTGCGGGGTTCCGCCCATACCGTTCATCATCACAATGGCTGGTGATCCTGTGAAGTCCATGTCGGCCAAGATCGGGTCGACCAGTTGCTTAGCAATGGATGCCGCATCCGCGAGCTTTTCGCGGTGACGACCGGGTTCTCCGTGGATGCCGACGCCGATTTCCATCATGTCGTCGGGCAGGTCGAAGGTCGGCTTGCCTGCGGCAGGAACGGTACAGCTGGTGAGTGCCATGCCCATGGAGCGGCCGGAGTCGTTGACGCGGTGTGCCAGTGCGGTGACCGCGGCGAGGTCTTGTCCCTCTTCCGCTGCTGCGCCGACGATCTTTTCGAGCAATACAGTGAGGCCAACGCCGCGGCGTCCGGCCGTGAAGAGCGAGTCCTGAACAGCCACGTCGTCGTTGACGACGACCGAGGCAACCTTCACTCCGGTTTCCGCTTCGGCCATTTCGGCAGCCATCTCGAAGTTCATGACGTCGCCGGTGTAGTTCTTGACGATGTGCAGCACGCCAGCACCAGAGTCAGCAACCTTGGTGGCTTCCTGCATCTGGTCGGGGGTTGGCGAGGTGAAGACTTCGCCGGCACACGCTGCGTCGAGCATCCCCAAGCCAACGAAGCCGCCGTGAAGCGGTTCGTGGCCCGAGCCGCCACCAGAGATCAGCGCAACCTTGCCAGCGCGAGTGGGTTCTGCACGGTAGATCACGCGGTTGACGTGGTCGACCTTGAGCTCTGGATGCGCGGCGTCGATTCCGGCGAGCGCGTCGGCGAGTACCGATTCGGGGGTATTGATCAGTTTCTTCATTACTTGGCCTTCTCTTCCGTGAGTGCTTCAGTGAGGGTCTCGTTGTCGGCGTTGGTCTTGGAAATAAAACCAAAGGCGAGTGCGGCAAGCACACCAGCGAGCAGTTCAGCTACGAGGTAGACCCACAGCTGCTCCCACGCCACTTCGCCGCCCATGATCTGCTGAACGAGCATCGGACCAGTGGTACGAGCGGGGTTGATGGATGCGCCAGTGATCGGGCCAACGGGAATGATGGCGGCGAAGACGACGAAACCAATGGCGAGTCCGGCAAAGCCGGGGGCTGCCTTGCGGTGGATGACTCCAAAGACGGTGAAGACGAGGAGGAATGTTCCGACGAACTCGGCAAAGAATGCCTGGCTGACGGGAATCGTGTCGGGGTTGTAGGCGGCGACGCCAAGACCGGCGTCAACCGCGGCCTGGCCAAGAACGCCGACGATCGCAAAGGCACCGGCGGTTGCACCGAGGAGCTGAGCGATGAGGTAGCCGGGAACTTCACGCCACGCGAACTTGCCAGCGACAGCGAGGCCGATCGTGACGGCGGGGTTGATGTGGTTGCCGGAGATGTAGCCGAAGACGTAGACCGTCACGACAACGATCAGACCGAACGCGAAGGAGATGATTCCGAGACTCGCCATGGTGAACGGCTCATCGCCATTCAAGATGAACGTCGCGGGCACTGAGCCAACGCCGACGAAAACGAGGAAGGCGGTTCCTAGAAACTCCGCAGCCAGCTTCTGCCACTGCTTGTTCTCATCCATGAGTTCTCCTTTGAACTTGTATTGCGCGTGCGACCGGGTGTCGCGAACGTTCGTCAATATCGGAACGTTATTCGATAATGTCGAATATGCTACGTTCAGTTACATCTTGTCAAGCCCAACCGGTTCGAAAGTAGACCGGTGGTGCAGAGATAATGAATACCGGCTAAATGACGGGGAACAGCGTTGATCCAATCCATTGATCGAGCAGCACAAGTGCTGTCGTCGCTCCAGGGCGCCCGGCATCTCGGCATCACGGAACTCGCCGGCCTTCTCTCGCTGCCGCCGTCCACGGTGCACGGCATCGTTAAGTCCCTCCAGGTACACGGACTCGTCGCCAAAGAACCCAACGGCAACCGCTACATGCTCGGCCCGGCCTTGCTGAAACTCTCCAACGTCTACCTCGACACCCTCGACGTGCGTGCCCGCGCAATGCGCTGGACCCAAGAACTGTCGCGACGCACCGGGCTCGCTGTTCGCCTCGGCTCCGAACTTTTCGACGAAGTCATCGTCATCCACCACAACAACCGGCCAGACGGCACCGAACAAATGCCAGAGACAGGCCTCTCCATTCCCGTGCACGCCTCCGCCATGGGCAAAATCCTGCTGACCTACAACGCGGATGCCGCCGACCAACTTTTTGAGAAACCGCTCCGCAGCCTCACCGGTGACACCATCACCGACCCCTCGAAACTCATTCTGCAGTTTGCGCAGATTGCCGAGCGCGGCATCGCCACGGAGCAAGATGAAGCGGTGCTCGGCGAATCCTCGATTGCCGCGCCCATTGCCGACCGCAACGGCAACGTCATCGCCGCCGTGGCCGTCGTGTTGCACTCCAGCGAGTGGCCGCCCGAAGACAACGTATTGAATGTGTTGCGCGAAACCGCCCGCAATATCTCGCGCGAACTCGGCTACACCGCCTGGCCGCCGCCCGTCGTGCGGCGCCCCACCGACGACTAACATCCAGCGCGCCAACACGCCTCACCCTGCGAGCGCGCCAACACGCAACAACGGCTGGCCGCCCGTGGGGAGGCGACCAGCCGTTGTTGAGTGTTGCTCCTGAGCAGGTGTCGTCTAGAAGACGATCCAGACCCAGTCGTTGCGGCTGCTTGAGCCGGTCACGTTCTCACCGGCCGGAGTGAACTCTGCCTTCACCTGGTGCAGGCCACGGTCGAGCTTCGGCAGCTTCACCGTCACCTTTCCGTTGTCGGCTTCGTCCAGCGTGATGGTGTCGACCTTCTTGCCGTCGACCGTCACCTTCACGGTTCCGGTCGCTGCGGCATCCTCACCGGTAGCGACTCGGATGGTGGCACTCACGGTGTTCCACGAGAAGGCAACGTGCTTGCTCACTGACAGGCTCACGCTCGAGCTGTAGTTGATCATCACGGCCTCAGAGGTGGCGCTTGCGCTCGGCAGGTCCTTCTTATTGGCGGTGACAACGACGGTGATCGCCTTGCCCTCGTCAGCCTTCGTGACCGTGTACTTGCGCTTGTCGGCGCCGGCGATGTTCTCGCCGTTCGCCTGCCACTGGTAGCTGAACTTCAGCCCGTCAACATCCCACTCGCCAGCGTTGGCGGTGAGCTTGCTGCCCACGAGCGGCTTGCCCGAGATGGTCGGCAGAACGGTGTTCACGGGCGTTCCCGGCAGAACATCTTCCTGCGTCACAACCTCAATCGCGGTTGTTGCTCCCGTGTCGCCATAGCTGACGAGACCGAGGTAGTTCGTGAAGGGGGCGAGGCCCTCCCACGATGCGGTGTAGCTCACTGCTTCACCCTGCACACCCGGGAGAACTTCGGGGTCCAACCCGAGGGGCTCTCCCGCACCAGGAACGACGGCGAAGGTGCGCACGTCGAACGCGGTAGACGGGTTCGCGGCATACACCGATGCGATCACGAGGTAGTCACCCGGTGTCGGATCAGCGAGGTTGACGCGCTCATCGGCGGCTCCCGTGGCGGACTGCCACCCGGCGATCGGAGTGCCACTGCCATCGAGCAGGTACACGATCAGATCGAGGTCAGCGGTGTCATCGATCGAGTCGAGATCGAAGCGCGCATACGTTGTGCCCTCAGGCACGGTTGCTGCGTACTCAAACTCGTCTCCGCTCACACCAGAACCCGAGTGATCGGTTTCGGTGCCAGTGGGGTCTTCATAGAAGACTCCAGCGGTGAGACCGGTCGATGTCAGCGGGATGTCGCCGTTGCCGCCGGGCGTGACCGTTACGTCAACGGCGCCGTAGGTTCCGGTTCCGCTGGCTGTGTCCGGCGCGAGGATGGTGACGGGGCGCACGGCGATGGGGCTGTGCACGACGGTGTCGCCACTGGTCCACGTGAGGGCTCCGGTGGTGAATTGGTCGAGCGGAGCATCCGTTCGACTGATCGTCACTTCGTAGCTCTGTGTCTCGCCTGCAGCACCAAAGGTCAGCGTTGAAGGTGAGACCGTTGCTTCGATTCCGGGGACCGAGATGGATGCCTCGAACGTGCCCGCCTGAGTGGAGGTCACGGTGCGAGTGATCGTCTCGGCTGCCGTCAGCGAGCCGATACCGATGGATGCCAGGTTGAGATTGCTGGGATCGATTGCTTCGACCGCGGGGTCGAGCACGTCGTAGCCAGCGCCCTCAATGTAGGACAGCCAGTCGCCGATGCCGTTCAGGTAGAGCAAGCCAGGCTCAAAGAACTTGGTCGGATCGATGTGGCCGGCACCCTGCGTGAAGGGGTCAGTGACGGGGTTTCCGTCGGCATCCACGGTGTCGTAGGCAGTTGTCATGAATGCCGACTTGATCTCGGCGGGAGTCGCGTTGGGGCGTTCGCCGAGGTAGAGCGCGGCAAGACCGGCAACGTGCGGTGACGACATCGAGGTTCCCGAGAGAAGCGCGAACGTCGGCTCGGCTCCTTCAGCGTTGGCGCTAGCGGCGAGGATTCCGACACCAGGTGCCGAGATGTCGGGCTTGATGATGTCGCTGCCGTCAGCTTCAACGGGACCACGCGACGAGAAGCCAGCGACCTGAGGGGTCGGCGGTTGGTACGCGGTTTCGTTACCCGGAGTGAAGGTCGCGGTCGCACCTTCGGTCGCTGCATACGCAAGGACAGCATCGCGGTACTGAGCATCCAGGTGGATGGTCGGAATCACGTGAGTGTCGAGGTCGGTCGAGCTCGGCGTCACGTTCACAAGAACCGCACCGATACCGCCAGCGCGAGCAACCTCGGCCGACTTGTCGACACGAGCGATGACACCGCGGTCACAGACCACAATCTTGCCGGTGACAAGCGCCGGGTCGAGAGTGTCGGCCAGGCACAGCGCGGGGTCAACAGCACCGTCGAGCGCGACATCCGCAGCGTAGACGAGCTCGCCCGTCAGCGGTTCTGCGGCAGGGTCGAGGTCAACCGTGATCGAGGCACCGGCGAACTCTTGGCCGTCACCGAGGGTGACGGTGGCTTCGTAGTTCGGGATGGTGCTGGCGGCAACGGTGGTGATCCACGGTGCCGCGTTGTCGAGGGTTGTCGCTCCGGGGCCGTCGTTTCCGGCGGAGGCTGCGACGAAAACGCCGGCAGCAGCCGCACCGAGGAAGGCCTGGTCGGTCGGCGAAACGGTGCTTGTGGCAGCGCCTCCACCGATCGAGTAGTTGATCACGTCAACACCGTCAGCGACAGCCTGGTCGATTGCAGCCAAGAGGTCGGTGGATGCACAACCGTCGTCGGTCGTGGCGACCGGGTCTGGTCCGCTCCAGCACACCTTGTAGGCAGCGATCTTTGCCGCGGGGGCGACACCGGAGAAGTAGCCGAGGGCGTTTCCGCCAACGTTGGCGTCGATTTCGTAATTTCCCGCTGCGGTGCTCGCAGTGTGCGATCCGTGGCCGTCACCGTCACGCGGCGAGACGTACTCGCCAACGCTGGTGTCACCGAGGTTGCCGGCACCGAAACCATCAACAAAGTAGCGAGCGCTGATGACCTTGGTCGTGCAGTCGTCAGCGGTGAACTGGTCGCCTTCGGTGCAGACACCGGTGAAGGTTTGGCCGTCGGCTTTCTCGTAGACGACGGAACCACCGTCGAGATACGGAGCTGCTCCCGGCGTGCTGCCGAGGGCGTCTCCCGCAAAGGCGGGGTTCTCGGGAGCGAAGCCAGTGTCGAGCACGCCGACAACGATTCCTTCACCCGCAGCTTCAGCACCGCCAATGGATGCCCAGAGTCCGTCTTCGCCTTCGAGGCCAAGGAACTCTGTCGACCGTTGCGCTGCCGTGATGTGCTTCAGCTCGTCCGGAACGATCGAGGCAACAAGCTTATTTGCCGAGAGCTCGACTGCTTGAGCCGCGGTCAGATCTGCCGCGAAACCATTGGTCGCGAGCGTGTACGAATAGTCGATATCAGCACCGACGGATGCCGCGACATCGTCTTGCTTCTCTTCCAAATATTCGGTGTAGTCCTGCACTACTTGGCGGCGAGTGTCGAGTTGCTCGCCATCGGGTGGGGTTGTTGCGTCAAAACCGCGCACACCACCGTCGTAGGTTGCAGCAGCCTGATCCACCATCGTGACGATGTAACGCCCCGGGGTGAATTCAGTTTGGCCGCCGCCACCAATGGATGCTGGTGCAGCTGTAGCGCCGAGTGCGGCGCCCGTAACCAGGGAAGTGGCGACAAGAGTTGTCGTTGCCACCACCGATATGACTCTTCGAATGCTCACGAATGTTCCTATTCTTCTGTGAATGGGACTTGCTTATGTGACGTACACACGCTGATCATGGCGTGTTTGCAAAGCTGGTGGTCGGGCACTCACCACGAGCCACTATATGCGCGGTCTACCCCTTAATGGGGGCCCCCCTTTAACTCATCGTTACGTTAACGTGACATATTGTCCGCTCTTTGGGGGACGCCGTTAAACGACAGAAGCGCCGCCGTCCAGTGGACGGCGGCGCTTCTGTGTAGCGAGAGTGCTTGCTACAGAGTTTCGAGAATTTCGCGCATGAGCTTGGCTGCTTCAGACGGCGTCTTGCCGACCTTTACACCGGCAGCTTCAAGAGCTTCCTTCTTGGCCTGAGCGGTTCCGGCGGAGCCAGAAACGATCGCACCGGCGTGACCCATGGTCTTACCCTCGGGTGCCGTGAAGCCAGCAACGTAGCCCACAACAGGCTTCGTCACGTGAGCCTTGATGTAGTCAGCGGCACGCTCTTCAGCGTCTCCACCAATCTCACCAATCATCACGATTGCCTTGGTCTCGGGGTCGGCCTCAAACGCTTCAAGAGCGTCGATGTGCGTCGTGCCGATGATGGGGTCTCCACCGATACCGATTGCGGTCGAGAATCCGAGGTCACGGAGTTCGTACATCATCTGGTACGTGAGCGTTCCCGACTTGGAGACGAGACCGATCGGGCCCTTGCCGGTGATGTTCGCCGGCGTGATGCCGACGAGTGCTTCACCGGGCGTGATGATGCCGGGGCAGTTCGGACCAATGATGCGGGTCTTGTTGCCCTTCTCCTGCGCGTACGCCCAGAACTCAGCCGAGTCACCGACGGGAACACCCTCAGTGATGATGACGAGCAGTGGCATCTCAGCGTCGATAGCTTCGATAACGGCATCCTTGGTGAAGGCCGGAGGAACAAAAGCGATCGAAACATCCGCTCCCGTCTTCTCCATTGCTTCAGCAACAGTGCCGAACACGGGCAGCTCAACGTCACCGTGCGTCACGGTGGTGCCAGCCTTGCGTGCGTTGACGCCGCCAACGACCTGGGTGCCAGCAGCGAGCATGAGAGCAGTGTGCTTGGTGCCCTCACCGCCGGTGATGCCCTGAACGATGACCTTGGAATCCTTGTTGAGGAAAATTGACATGCTCGGTTCCTTACTTCGCAGCGTTGGCGAGTTCGGCGGCCTTGTCGGCGCCCTCGTCCATTGAGGCGGCTAGCGTCACGAGGGGGTGGTTCGCTTCTGCGAGAATCGCGCGACCCTCCTCAACCTTGTTGCCGTCGAGACGGACAACGAGAGGCTTGTTGGCGGCATCGCCGAGCGCGGCGAGCGCACCCACGATTCCGTGGGCAACAGCGTCACACGCGGTGATTCCACCGAAGACGTTGACGAATACGCTCTTGACCTGAGGGTCATTGAGAATAACGTCGAGTCCGGCGGCCATGACCTCAGCGGAGGCTCCGCCACCGATGTCGAGGAAGTTGGCTGGCTTCACGTTGCCGTGGTTTTCGCCAGCGTAGGCAACAACATCCAGCGTCGACATGACGAGGCCTGCACCGTTACCGATGACACCGACTTCACCGTCGAGCTTGACGTAGTTGAGGTTGTTGGCCTTAGCCTTCGCCTCGAGGGGATCAGCGGCAGCAGCATCTTCGAGTTCTGCATGCTTGGGGTGACGGAACTCAGCGTTCTCGTCAAGCGATACCTTGCCATCGAGGGCAACAATGTCGCCGTCTTCGGTGATCACGAGAGGGTTGACCTCAACGAGAGTTGCGTCTTCGCCCTTGTACACGTCGTAGAGCTTCACGAAGACAGGAGCAACCTTGTCGACGAGCTCTGCCGGGAACTTAGCAGCGATCGCAATTTCGGTGGCCTTCGCGAGGTCGATACCCGTCAGCGGGTTGACCTCGATCTTGGCGAGAGCTTCGGGGCGCTCAACAGCAAGCACCTCGATTTCCACTCCACCCTCAACGCTGCACAGCGAAAGGTAGGAGCGGTTTGCTCGGTCGAGCAGCACGGAGAAGTAGAACTCCTGCGCGATGCGAGCACCGGCAGCAATCATTACTCGCTTGACCGTGTGGCCGTTGATGTCGAGACCAAGGATCTGCTCGGCTGCGGTGAAAGCGTCGTCGGCGTTGTGAACGACCTTGACACCACCCGCCTTGCCGCGACCGCCGGTCTTGACCTGAGCCTTGACAACGACAGTTCCACCGATTTTCTCGGCTGCTGCTTTGGCTTCTTCTGGGGTGTCGGCAATTAGGCCGGCAAGTACTGGTACGCCATAGGACTCAAATACGTCCCTGGCTTGGTACTCATATAGATCCACGCTGCTCATTCCAATCCGCGCGTAATGGTGAGTGGGGAAGGCGGCGAATCGGTGCCAAATTGGTCGGCTCCATGAGTCGCACGCCAATAGAAAACCTTACCGTGCCTAACGTTGTGGGTTTTCCGATAGCGGGCTGAATGTGGCGAAAGATCAGCGAATCTTGTGGTTCGGGCCTCGTAAACTGGCCGTGTGCCCGCATCCGACCCCCTCAGAATTGCGGATGTCTCTGCCGACGTCGCTCTGTTAGCCGGCGGTGGGGCGGCCATCCTGTTGCAAATCGCGCACCCCGCTGTGGGTCAGGCGGTGGCCGAGCACAGTGACTTTGCGCGGCGCCCCTTGGATCGTCTCAACGGCACCCTCACGTATCTCTATGTCACCGTCTATGGCACCCCGGCCGAGGCTGCCGAGGTCGCGCGGCGAGTGGGCGCGGCTCACCGACCGGTGCGGGCAGACAGCTACGACGCCCGTGACCCGCAGCTGCAGTTGTGGGTCGCCGCCACACTGTACGACACCGCCACGCGCGTGCGCGAGCTGGTGTTCGGGCCGTTGCGCGAAGTGGATGCCGAAACCCTGCTGGCCGACTACGCGGTCATTGCGACCGCGCTGGGCGTTCCGCGCGCGCTGTGGCCGGCCGACCGTGCGGCATTCGCTGCCTACTGGAACGAGAGCGTGGCTTCGTTGCGCGTCACGGACGCGAGCCAACGAGTTGCCCAACAGCTGCTACATCCGACCGGCGGACCGTGGTGGCTGCGGGCGTCAATGCCACTCGTTCGCGTGCTGACCGCCGGGCTGCTGAGCCGTGAGTTGCGCGAGGCCTATGCGCTACCCCACCACCAGAAACGCTTCGACCGGATCATGCGGGTCACCCGCGCGGTGTACCCGCACCTTCCCCGCTGGGTGCGCTTCGCGGCGCAGCGCCGGTATCTGGCGTCGTTCCGGCGATCGCTCGCCGACGCCACCTAGCTAGGCGCAGCCTCGCCTGCGACTCCAAGCGGACGAACGAGCGAGTTACGCGAGTTCGAACTCGATCGTTCCCGTCGCAATCTCGGCAGACACCAGTCGAACGCGCACCGTGTCGCCAGCTGAAACCGTGCCGGAGATGCGAGCCGTAATCACGGGCTCTGCGATCTGGATGACGCCACCGTCGCCGCGCTGCGAGACGACCGTGGCTTCGAACTCCTCGCCCACTCGCGGCCGCAACAGTGCCGCTTCGATCACGTCGACCGAGGCGCGGTCGAACTGCGATGCCAGCTGACTCGTGCGGCCCATGATCTTGGGCAGTTGCGGAAGAGCTTCGCGCACCCATTTCGGCACTTCGCGCCCCGCCACAATCGCTTCACACGCGACAAGCACGAAGCGGTCGACGAGTCGACGCAGCGGCGCTGTGGCGTGGGCGTAGGGCGCGGCTACAGCGGCCTGGATGGTGTCTTCGGGCAGTTCGCCGTCGAAGGGCGTGTAGCCCGCTCCACGGAACAGCGAGGTGGCGGCGTGGGTTGCCGCGAGGGCGCGGGGGTCGGAGTGGTCGAGGGTGCGCAGGTACTCGCCATAGTTCTGGTTCTCGGGCCACGGGCATCCGAGGCTCGCCACCTGACGCCGGAACTGTTCCAGAGTCTCGTCGTCGGGCGCGGGCATCGTGCGCAGAATGCCGACTTTGCCTTCGAGCATGATGCGAGCGGCTTCCATGCCGGTCATGAGCGAGACGTGCGCGTTGTAGTCCTCGACGGGTAGCGACGCTCGACGCTCGATCACATACTGGCCATCAACGACAGCCACTTCCTCGTCGGGCCGGTTGAGGCTTGCTCCCCCGCGCTGACGTTCCAGCTCGGTGCGCAGGCGCCCAAACTCGGGCAGCAACGAGAGAGATTCGTCCGCGCGGTCGTTGTCGAGCAACTCTTGCACTTCGACATAGTTGAACTGGCGACGGTTACGCACTTGCGCGCGAACGAGAGTTGTCGCGATGACCTCGCCCGCGGCATCCAAGTCGAAGGTCCACACAAAAGCGGGACGCGTCGCACCAGCGAGAAGCGAAGCGGCGTCTTCACTGATGATCGTCGGATGCAACGGCACTCGGTCGTCGGGACCGTACAAGGTTTGACCGCGCTTGCGAGCTTCGGCATCAACGAGGGAACCGGGCAGCACGAAGGCGGGCACTTCGGCAATCGCGTACATCACGCGCAGCGTTTCGCCGGTGCGTTCGAGGTAGAGCGCCTGATCGAGATCGGTCGCGCCCTCGGGGTCAATCGTCACGAACGGGATGCCTGTGAGGTCTAGCTCGGGCGGCTCGAATGCTGCCACCGCGGCGTCGGCGGCCTCTTCAACCTCGGCGCTGAACTCGGTGGGAAGCTTTAGCTCGACCCGCACTGCCGCGAGCGCCTGAGTCAACTCGTCGTCGGTGTCGAGGGGTCGCAGTCGCGGCACCACGAGCCGTGGCTCCCCGTGCCGTGGGCTGCCAGAGTTCGCCGTTGCTTCAGAATCAAAGTTTCTCAATGGGAGCAATCTTGATCAGCAGGCGCTTTCGCCCTGCGGTGTCGAACTGAACGTCAGCGATGCTCTTAGGGCCAGCGCCCGTGACTTGATTCACGGTTCCGTCACCAAAATCAGTGTGGCGGATGCGGTCGCCCGCCGCCAGTGTGAGGTCACCGTTGTCGCGCACGGTTGCCGTGATGGGGCTGGCCCACTCGGTCTTGGCGCGCGGCGGTGCCGGAGGGAGACCGCCGGATGCCGCTGCCCGGAGCGAACCGGACCACGAACCTCCGCCACCGCTGCCGTCGCGGCGAGCGTTGAGCGCACGGGACTGGGTTCCGCCGCGCGAGTTCGCCATTCCGGGTGATTGCTTCCACTCGATAAGTTCGGTGGGAATCTCTTGAAGGTAGCGGCTCGGCATCGCCACGTTGACTTCGCCAAACTGGGCGCGGGTCATGGCGAGCGAGAGAAAGAGTCGCTTGCGGGCTCGCGTAATGCCGACATAGAACAGTCGACGCTCTTCGGCGGGACCGCCCGGCTCGTTGGCCGACATGCGGTGCGGCAGCAGATCTTCTTCGACGCCGGTGAGGAACACCGAGTCGTACTCGAGGCCCTTCGCGGTGTGCAGCGTCATGAGCGACACGGTTCCGCTGGAGTCATCCAGATCATCGGCCGCCGCCACGAGAGATACCTCGGTGAGGAAGTCGAGCAGGGTGCCGTCGGGGTTGTTCTTGCCAAACTCCTTCGTCACCGCCACGAGCTCGTCAACGTTCTCGGCGCGCGCTTCATCTTGCGGGTCTTGCGAAGCACGCAGTGCCGTCAGGTAACCCGAGCGCTCAAGCAACTCGGTCAAAATATCAGCGGGCTTGGATGTCTCCACCTTCGCCATCACTTCGTCGAGCACCTCAGCCAAACCGACGATCGCTTTCGTGACCTTAGGGCCGAGGCCGAGCTCGGAGGCGTTGCGCATCGCATCGCGCAAGGTCATACCCCGGTCATCCGCCCACGCCTGCAGCGCCGCTTCAGTCGCCGGGCCAATGCCTCGCTTCGGGGTGTTCATGATGCGACGCAAAGCCAGCGGATCGGCCGGGTTGGCGACCGCAATCAGATAGCCGAAGGAATCCTTGATTTCCGCGCGCTCATAGAACTTGGTGCCACCGAGCACTCGGTACGGCAGGGCCGCGCGAATGAAAATCTCTTCCAGCGCACGCGTCTGCGAGTTGGTGCGATAGAAGACGGCGACGTCTTTATACGCGACGCCCTGATCGTGCAGCTTCTGAATCTCGTCAGCCACAAACTGGGCTTCGTCGTGGCCCGAGTAGCCGGTGAAGCCCACGATCTTGTCGCCGGCACCCACGGTCGTGAAGAGCTTCTTGTCTTTACGATCGAAGTTGTGGGAGATGACCGCGTTGGCGGCATCCAAAATCGTCTGAGTCGAGCGGTAGTTCTGCTCAAGCAAGATCACGGTCGAGTTCGGAAAGTCGCGCTCGAACTCCACGATGTTGCGGATGTCGGCCCCACGGAACGCATAAATCGACTGGTCGCTGTCGCCGACCACCGTCAGCGATGCGGCATCCGCCTCGCTACTGGAGCCGGCGATGAGCACGCCGGGCGAGGTCTCGAATTGCTCGGGAGCCGGCGGCCGCGTCAGCTCGCGGATGAGCGAATACTGCGCGTGGTTGGTGTCCTGGTATTCGTCAACAAGGATGTGCTTGAAGCGACGTTGGTAGGTAGCCGCGATCTGCGGGAAGGCCCGAAACAGGTACACGGTCTGCCCGATGAGGTCATCAAAGTCGAAGGCGTTGGCGTCGCTGAGGCCGCGAGTGTAGCGACGGAAGACCTCGAGGAATTTCTTCTCTGTCGGGTCGCTCATGTTGGCATCCCGTGCGAAACCGTCGACGTCGGTTAGCTCATTCTTGAGCTGCGAAATGCGGTTCGCGGCCTTGCTGACCGTGAGGCCGAACATGTCGGCGTCGAGTTCTTTGAGAATCCGCTTGAGCAGAGCTTTGCTGTCGGCCGAGTCGTAGATCGTGAAGTTTTTGGAGAATCCGAAGGCTTCAGCTTCGCGCCGCAGAATGCGCACGCAGGCGGAGTGGAACGTGGAGATCCACATGCCCTCGGCGGTGTTGCCGACGATGGCACCTACGCGCTCCCGCATTTCGGCGGCAGCCTTGTTAGTGAAGGTGATGGCGAGAATCTGGCTCGGCCAGGCTTCTCCCGAACGCAACAGCCCGGCAATGCGCCGCGTCAGAACGCTCGTCTTACCCGAGCCAGCACCCGCCACGATCAGCAGCGAAGGCCCGCGGTATTCAACCGCCTCCCGTTGACGCGGATTCAGCCCGTCGAGCAGAGGGTCGCTAATGGAATCCCCGTCGTCAGAACGGCCAGGGTCGTGAGGGTCAAGAGCAGTCGTCATGGCCCCTCGACTCTACCCGCGCGCGGTGACGGCGAGGTCGGGTTGGTCAGCGAAGACACCGTCGAGACCGGAATCGAGGAGCATCCGAAACTCCGCTCGCCAGTCACCGTGTTGTTCTGGCTGCTTGCTCGAGCGCAAATTCTTGGGCAAGAAACGATTCTCGGCCCGCAGCGTCCAACAAAAGACGAGGAGTCCGGCCGCATGGGCGCGCTCGACGAGATCGTTGGTGCCGGTGAGGTTACCGGCGAGGTCTTTCACCATCAGCATCTTCTTATCGACACTGATTCCGTCGACTTCGCGGGCCAACTGTGCAAGCCCGTCGTCGCTGAGGTGATCGGCATAACTCCGCGCTTTCGAGCCGAAGCGGGCAATCAAATCTGACGGCGCCCCACTCGACTCGAGCAAGAACACGAGCTGGCCAAGAACCCCACGATCCCGGATGCTGTGCAGCACACTCTGCTCAAAAGACTCAATGATCAGATTGTCGGCTGTCGCCCACCCGCTCACGTCGCGAGCGAAGAGTTCGTCGAGCGGCAACCCGATTGACGCAAAGTAACTCGCGTGCTTAATCTCGGCCACGATCTTCAGCGGGCGACGCTCAGCCTCCGGATGCTGATCCACAACTTCGAGCAGGTCAGCCAATCGCAGAATGGGCGAGGCATCGTTGTGGGCGGTACTCGCCTGTCGCACCTCGGGCAGCCGCTCGCGAGCCCGCAGGGTGCTCAGTTCCTCCCACGTGAAGTCTTCGGTAAACCAGCCCGTCATCGCTGTGCCGTCGATGGTCTTAGACGTGCGGCGGTCCGCGAACTCCGGATGCTCCGCCACGTTTGTTGTGCCCGAAATCTCGTTCTCGTGGCGCAACACCAGCACGCCATCCCTCGTCGCCACAATGTCGGGTTCGACGGCATCCGCCCCGAGGGTGAATGCGAGCTCGTAGGCGGCTCGAGTGTGTTCTGGGCGGTATCCGCTTGCCCCGCGGTGCCCGATCACAAGCGGGCGAATGGTGGTGCTCATTGGCTCAAGAATATGCGTTTCGCGACCAACCACTAATATTTAGATATGCCCGAGTGTTCGTCATGCGCTGCAACAGTGCAACCGGAGTGGAAGTTCTGCATTTATTGCGGAGAACCCACGTCCGCTGATGCTGCGCGCCCGGCCCCTCTGGCGGCGAAACGAACAAGCCCTCTGGCGATTCTCGCGCTCATCTTGGCCGCGATTGGCGGGCCTCCCGCACTGATCTTCGGCCACTTAGCCCTTCGCCAGATCAAAGAGACGGGCGAACGCGGCAAAGCCATGGCGATCATTGCCACCGCTCTTGGCTACGTGTGGCTAGTCGTGTGGGCGATTCTGTTGTACTCGCTGCTCACCAATGGCCGCTAAGCCACCGACACCGAGACGGTTCCGGGAACCAACCCGGCGCCTTCCGCTGAAGTGGGGTCACTACGCTGACCGTTATTACGCGGGGTTAGTGCTCATCATCGCGGGCGCAATGCATCTGCAGGGCGCCAACAACTACACGCTCATCATTTTGCTCATCGGCACCACATCGACGGTCGTCGGGTACTCGATCATGCCCGCCAAAGGCTGGCGACGGATGATCGTGGCCCTGCCCGCCGTCACCCAAATCTGGCTCATGCTCACGGGCCCCATGTCGATGTGGACCCTCGTGATTCCGCTGCTGTGCTGGCTCATCGTGCGACACCGGCCGCTCATCTCGTATCTCGCGCTTGCCCTCCCGATTGCCAACGGCATCATCCTGCCGCGGTTCTATCAGGAGTACTCGCAGATGCCTCAGGCACTCGCCATTTCGTTCGTCGTTCTCGTGGCGGCAGCCTGGCTTGCTCGGCTGATCGCTGTCAGCGCAGCCTCCCGGCGCTAAAACGCGGCATTTCTCAGCGAACTCCGGTAGTTTTAAGGGTGCGTCACAAACGTGTGACACCACACCAACCAGAGGAATCATGGCACTCAATAACCCCGCTTTCTCCCGCGATGCTGCATTTAGCTCGCGCGGCGGAATCGCCGTCGCGAACCAGGTATCCAACCAAAAACTTAACGACATGTACAACCGTGAGTCGGCTCCCGACTCCGGCGATGTCATGACCGTCGAAGACACCATCGCTAAGACCGTAGGAGCCTTCGCGCTTCTGCTCGTCGGCGCCGCCATCGGCTGGATTGCCGACATGCCACTGTTGTGGATGGGCGCTGGTCTCGTGGGCTTCGTACTCGCCCTCGTCAACATCTTCAAGAAGCAGCCCTCCGGCGCCCTCGTCCTTGCCTACTCGGCGGTCGAAGGTGTTTTCGTTGGTGGCATCTCGCGTTTCTACGAGAACGCCTATAGCGGAGTCGTCACCCAGGCCGTCATTGCGACGATCGTCGTTGTCGGCGTCACGCTCGCACTCTTCGCGAGCGGCAAGATTCGTGCATCCAAGAAGGCCACCAAGGTCTTCCTCATCGCGATGGTCGGTTACATGGTCTTCGCGCTCGTGAACATGGTCATGATGCTCACCGGAGCGACCGACGACGCCTTCGGCCTCCGCAGCGCGGAAATCCCCATCCTCGGTATTCCGTTCGGTGCCGTTCTCGGTGTGCTCGTCGTCATCATGGCGGCGTACTCGCTCGTGCTCGACTTCGACTTCATCCAGAAGGGTGCCGCCAACGGCGCACCCCGCGCCTTCGGTTGGAAGGGCACCTTCGGCATCATGATCACCGTCGTGTGGCTGTACCTCGAGCTGCTGCGCTTCTTCGCGATCCTTCGCGACTAGCGCCACCGTCTCGCAACGACAAAGCCCCCGTCACTTCGGCAGTAGCCGAGTGACGGGGGCTTTGTCGTTAAAGCGCTATTCCCACTCGATGGTTCCTGGCGGCTTCGACGTGACGTCGAGAACCACGCGGTTAACCCCATCCACCTCGTTGGTGATGCGGTTAGAAATCTTGGCGAGTACGTCGTACGGAAGTCGAGTCCAGTCGGCGGTCATCGCGTCTTCCGACGACACCGGGCGAAGCACGATCGGGTGACCGTAAGTACGACCGTCGCCCTGCACACCCACTGAACGAACGTCGGCGAGAAGAACTACGGGGCACTGCCAAATCGTGTCATCAAGACCAGCAGCGGTGAGCTCGGCGCGAGCAATCGCGTCGGCCTTGCGCAGCAGCTCAAGACGGTCGTGTGTGACTTCACCGATGATGCGGATGCCGAGGCCGGGGCCAGGGAACGGCTGGCGGCCAACAATGACCTCCGGCAATCCCAGCTCGCGACCGATCGCACGCACCTCGTCCTTGAACAGGGTGCGCAGCGGTTCGACGAGCTCGAACTGCAAGTCTTCGGGGAGCCCGCCGACGTTGTGGTGGCTCTTGATGTTGGCGGTGCCGGTTCCTCCGCCACTTTCTACAACATCCGGGTAGAGCGTTCCTTGAACGAGGAACTTGACGGTGTCTTCGCTGCCCTTCGTCTCAAGCACGAGGGCTTCTGCGGCGTTCTCAAAGCTGCGGATGAACTCGCGGCCGATGATCTTGCGCTTTGTCTCGGGGTCAGTGACTCCGGCGAGAGCATCCATGAACTGGTCAACGGCATCAACGGTGACGAGTCGCACACCGGTCGAGGCGACGTAGTCCTCTTCAACCTGGCGACGCTCATCCTGACGCAGCAGGCCGTGGTCAACAAAAATGCAGACGAGTTGGTCGCCAACAGCCTTGTGCACGATCGCGGCAGCGACAGCGGAATCGACTCCGCCAGAAAGACCACAAATGACCTTGGCCGAACCGACCTGTTCACGAATACGGTCGACCTGCTCAGCGATTACGTTGCCGCTGTTCCAGTCGGCGGGGATGCCCGCAGCGTCGTGCAAGAAGTTTTCGAGCAGGTCTTGACCGTGCGTCGAGTGCTTGACCTCGGGGTGCCACTGAACGCCATACAACCCGCGCTCAACGCTGGAGAACGCGGCAACCGGAGTCGCTTCGCTGCTCGCCAACACGGCGAACCCTTCCGGAGCTTCAGTGACGGCATCGCCGTGACTCATCCAGACGGTTTGCTCTGACGGCTGGTCGCCCAAGAGGTTTCCACCACCGCCCTGAACAGTCATGTCGGTAGCGCCGTATTCGCGCAGCCCCGTCTTCGCGACGGTGCCGCCGAGCTGACGGGCCATCACCTGGAAGCCGTAGCAAATACCAAAGACAGGAACACCCAGCTTGAGGATGCCAGGGTCAAGGTCGGGCGAGCCAGGCTCGTACACGCTTGAGGGGCCACCGCTCAGCACGATGCCGGCTGGGTTCTTAGCCGCGATCTCTTCAGCGGTGATGGTGTGAGGAACAATCTCGCTGTACACGTTGGCTTCGCGAACGCGACGTGCGATCAATTGCGCGTACTGGGCGCCAAAGTCGACGACGAGCACGGGGCGAGCATTCGTGTCTGCGGATGTGGCCGTGGAGTCGGTCATGCAGTTGCCTTTGCGGAGTCAGCGCCGGCCGCTTTCGCAGCTGCAGCGGATTCGAGGGTCGCGATCTTCGTCTCAACGAGTCGCGGTACCTGACGTTCGAGGAAGAACGACAGAAAAGGGATGACACCACCGAGGGCGATGTAGAGGAAGCGCAGGAACGAGTAACGCGTGAGGCGCCACAGGATGAAGTCTGCGGCGACGTAGAAGACGTAAAGCCAGCCGTGAACGATCAGAATGATGGTCGATACGTTGATGCCCTGCACGAGCTCTTTTGGCGTGAGCGTCAAGAAAGCGGAAGGGCCGTTGAGCTCGATGTCGCCGCCCAGTCCGTAGCGAAAGATCATCATGAGGCACAGCACAAGCAGGAAGGTACCGGTGACGATCGACGACACCTTGTAGAACGAAAGAGTGCGTCGAATGCTGGGAATATCTGAAAGCCGGGGACCGAGAGCCATGGCTCTAGTCTACGGCCGCGTCAGAGCTGCGAGCTTCGCGCTCCTCTTCCCACACATCCCGCACAAGGCGGAACCAAAGGAAGACGGCGAATCCCGCGAACACTACCCATTCAACGGCGTAGAACACGTTGAGCAGGTTGAGCGAAACCTCGGTCGATGGCGGGGGCGAATCAATCGTCTCGAGACCTGCGGGAGCATCGAAGCTGATGACATATCCGCCGTAGGTTCCCGCCGGAACCTCTGACCACAGGTTCACGAGTTCAGAGACAGCGAGTGCGCTGCGCTCCCCCTCTTCAAAGTCAGACTGTTGGGGCGACTCGGTTGGCAGCAGCCTTCCGGTGATCGTCAGCGTGGTCGCCATCGTGTCTAAATCAGCGATAGCGGATGCCGCGGCATCCGCCGACTCGGCCCAGCCCAACGCGATGGCGATACTCGCACCGCTCGGTTCGACTCCATGAGCGACGACCCAGTAGCCCATTCCTTGGTTGTCGTTGTTGCGGTCGGAGAGGATGACGTAGTCGCCCGCAATGAGCTCAGCCGTGAGCGTGACCGTTTGACCTGTCGTGAGGTACGACAGCGGTTCTTGGGCTGTAGCGACCGAATCGAGTTCAACGACGCTCTCGCTCTGTTGCGCGGTGATCTCGCCACCCTCGAGGCTGCGGCTGAGCTGCCACTGGCCGAGGGCTGCGAAACTGGCGGCAATAGCGAGAGCCAAGACGAGGGCGCCGATCCAGCGCGGTCGACGCGCGATTTCCCACATCGTCGCTGGCTCAGTGCTGGGGGCTGGCGTGCTCAGGGGGGAATTGCTCGTACTCACTCGCTAACAATATCTGGTGCTGCGAGGCGAACCCTGTCAGCCGACTCGTCGTCGGGCTGCTTTTGGCTCGCCAATTCTGCATCGACCCGCTGTAGGTAGCGCTCAACTTCCGTCTGAGTACGGGCTTTATCCCACCCCAGCACACCAGCCATGAGTTCTGCCGCGACGGGCGCAGCGGAGACTCCGCGATCCCATGCCTCAATCGATATACGTGTGCGGCGAGCGAGCACGTCGTCGAGGTGAAGCGCGCCTTCGGCACTCGTGGCATACACGATTTCGGCTGCGATGTAGTCGTCTGCACCGGGGAGCGCTTCGGCCAGACTTGGCGTCGCGCGCACAAGCTCAAGCACCTCGGTGGCGAGCACGCCGTAGCGGTTGAGAAGATGTTCGACGCGCGACTTGTGCACGTCGTAACTGCGCGCGAGGGCGGCGCGCTTGTTCCATGCAGCCCGGTAGCCCTCCGCCCCGAGCAGTGCGACCTCTTCGGTGATGCTCGGCGAAATCTTGCCGTCGAGAGCGTCGACCGCGGCATCCACAGCGTCCTTGGCCATGATGCGGTAGGTCGTCCACTTGCCGCCGGCGACAACAACGAGACCGGGAACGCTGTGGGCGACAATGTGTTCGCGGCTGAGCTTTGACGTGAGGTCTGACTCCCCCGCGAGCAGCGGGCGGAGGCCAGCATAGACACCTTCGACATCATCACGGGTCAGCGGAACGGCCAGTACTTTATTGACATGCGCCAGCAAATAGTCGATATCGGCCGCCGTGGCAGCGGGATGCGCTTTGTCGAGATCCCAGTCGGTGTCGGTGGTGCCGATGAGCCAATGACGGCCCCACGGAATCACAAAGAGCACGCTCTTCTCGGTGCGCAGCAGCAGCCCCAGCTTCGATTGGAAACGATCGCGCGGCACCACAAGGTGCACCCCTTTGGACGCTCGCACCTTGAACTGGCCACGCGTACCGACCATCGCCTGAGTGTCATCGGTCCACACTCCGGTGGCGTTGACAACCTGCTTGGCGCGAACCTCAAACTTCTCGCCCGTCTCAAGATCGTGCGCCAGCACACCGACAACCCGCTCGCCGACCTTGACAAAATCTTCGACCCGAACACGGTTCGCAACGTGAGCGCCGTAGAAGCTCGCGGTGCGCGCGAGCGTCGATACATAGCGGGCGTCATCGACTTGAGCGTCGTAGTACGTAAGTCCGCCGCGGAAGGCATCAGCGCGCAAGCTCGGCGCCGCCCGCAGCATCTGGCCGCGCGTCAGGTGACGGTGATGAGGCACTCCGGGAGGTCGCCCACCCGTGTAACTCAGAAGATCGTAGAGCAACATTCCGGCACCGATATATAGCCGCTCAAAGATCGGCTTCGTCACCGGATAAAGAAATCGCACCGGCCGCACGAGATGAGGAGCAAGACGCTGCAAGAGCAAGCCACGCTCCTTGAGCGCTTCGCGCACCAGCCGAAAGTCGAGCTGTTCCAGATAGCGGATGCCGCCGTGCACGAGCTTCGATGACCGGCTCGACGTGCCCGAGGCCCAGTCACGCGCCTCAACCATGCCGACGTTGAGGCCGCGCGTCACGGCATCCAAGGCACTACCCGTGCCAACGATGCCGCCACCGATCACGAGGATGTCGAGTTCAGTGTCGCGCAGCGCCGCAATGGCTGCTGTTCGTTGCTCAGCGCTCAGTGGCGCTGTCGGGGCAATCGATCGAAGTGTGACCATTGTTTTCCTCCAGCGCCAGTTGACGTAAACGTGGGTTTAGCTACAGCGGATTGTACGGAGCAACAACAACATCGACCCGTTGGAATTCCTTGAGGTCGGAGTAGCCGGTGGTGGCCATCGAGCGACGCAGCGCACCGATGAGGTTCGACTGACCGTTCGGGTGTGACGATGGCCCGTTAAGGATTTCTGCGAGAGGAGCAAGCTGCCCAACTTCGACACGGTTTCCGCGGGGAAGTTCGGAGTGGTGCGCCTCTTGGCCCCAGTGGTAACCGCCACCAGGAGCTTCGGTCGCGCGGGCAAGGGTGCTGCCGAGCATGACGGCGTCGGCGCCGACGGAGATCGCTTTCACGATGTCGCCACTGGTACCGAGGCCACCATCGGCGATGACGTGAACGTAGCGTCCACCCGACTCGTCCATGTAGTCGCGGCGGGCGCCAGCAACATCGGCAACCGCTGTTGCCATGGGAGCGTGGATGCCGAGGGCAGTGCGCGTGGTGCTGGAGGCTCCGCCACCAAATCCGACGAGCACTCCGGCGGCTCCGGTGCGCATGAGGTGCAGTGCTGCGGTGTAGGTTGCGGCACCGCCCACGATCACGGGCACGTCGAGTTCGTAGATGAATTCCTTGAGGTTGAGCGGCTCAGTCGTCTTGGAGACGTGTTCGGCACTCACAGTCGTGCCGCGGATGACGAACAGGTCGACTCCGGCATCCACCACTGTTTGGTACAGCTCTTGTGTGCGTTGCGGGCTTAGTGCGCCAGCGACGGGCACTCCGGCTTCGCGGATCTCGGCGAGACGCTGAGTGACAAGCTCGGGCTTGATCGGCTCGGCATACAGCTGCTGCATCCGTGCGGTCGCCTGGTCGGCGGGCAACGAACGGATTTCTTCGAGAACGGGTTCGGGGTTCTCGTACCGGGTCCAGAGCCCTTCGAGGTCGAGCACTCCCAGCCCGCCGAGCTTTCCCATCGCAATTGCTGTTGCTGGCGAGACCACGGAGTCCATCGGAGCAGCGATCACGGGGATGTCGAACGTGTAGGCGTCAATCGTCCAGCTCACCGACACATCACGGGGGTCACGCGTACGGCGCGACGGCACAATAGCGATGTCATCAAAGGAGTAGACGCGGCGAGCGCGCTTGGCGCGGCCAATCTCGAAATCATTCACTACTCCAGCCTACCGCGCCGAGGATTGGGTGGAACCTGTCCACCATTGACAACCATTAAACAACTGTTTAGTTTGTTAAACATGCGTTCAAGATCGGATGACTCCACCACCAAAGCCCGCATCCGTGACGCCGCAATTCGTCTCATCGGGCGTAACGGGTTCGCCGCAACGAGCGCCCGCGCCGTAGCAACGGAGGCCGGCGTGAGCGCTGGCCTCGTCATCCACCACTTTGGAAGCATGCGCGAACTCAAAGCCGCGTGCGATGACTTCATCATCACGGAGGTCACCCACCGCAAAGCGGGACTGGGCGAAGGAGACGTGAGCGCGGCAGTAAGCGAGTGGTACGCCGACCTCGCCACCTTCGAGCCCTGGCTTATCTACCTGGGTCGCCTCTTCACCGATGACTCTGTCGCGGGCGCCGACCTCTTCGACCGCTTTGTCGAGATGTCCCACACGATGCTGCGCGAGGGAGTAGCCAGCGGCGCCATCACGCCAACCGCCGACGAGCACGCCCGCGCTGTACTCCTCGTCACCCACAGCCTGTCGACACTCACCCTGCAAAGCCACATCGCTCGCAGCCTCGGCAGCAGTCACTTCGGCCTCGACAGCCTCAGCCGCATGGGCAACGCCGCCCTCGAGCTCTACACCCACGGCATTTACACCCCCTCAACCACTCCCTCCTAGGAAGGACCGGGCTCCGGCCCCACCCATGACTTACGCCATAGAAACCCACGCGCTCACCAAGCGCTACGGCAGCAATAGTGCCCTCGACGGCCTCGACCTCGCCGTCGAAACCGGCAGCGTGTTCGGCATGATTGGTCCCAACGGCGCCGGCAAGACAACCGCCATGCGGCTACTGCTTGACATCATTCGCCCCACGTCCGGCAGCGCCACGGTGCTCGGCAAGTCCCCCATCGCTGGCGGTGCTGCGCTGCGCCGCGACATCGGATTCCTGCCGGGGGAACTGCTCCTCGAGGGCCGCATCACTGGCCGCTCACTACTCAAGCACTACGCCGCGATCAGCGGCCCCGTCGCGCCCGGCCGCATCGACGCGCTCTCTGAGCGTTTAGGGCTCGACCTCACCCGCCACGTACGCACTCTCTCCAAAGGCAACAAGCAGAAGCTGGGGCTCGTGCAGGCCTTCATGCACGAGCCGAAACTTCTCGTGCTCGACGAACCTACGAGCGGCCTCGACCCTCTGGTGCAACAAGAGTTCCTCTCGATGGTGCGCGAAGCCCAACACAATGGCCAAACGGTGTTCCTCAGCTCTCACGTCTTGAGCGAAATCCAGAACGCTGCCGATCAGGTCGCGGTACTGCGCAACGGCACCGTAGTAAAAGTCGGTGACGTTGCCAGCCTGCGAGCGAGCGCCATTCGCCGCGTTGTCATTGACTTCACGGATGCCGCAGCCGACGACATCCGCACGGCATTGATTGCGCTGCCTCAACTAGACAATCTCGCCGTCACCGCTGGCGATGTGGTGCAAGTCACCGGCACGGTCGAGGGACACATCGACGCGCTTGTCAAGGCGATCGCCCCGTTCCACGTGGTCGACCTCCGGGTTGAAGAGCAAGATCTCGAATCGTCAGTCATCGATCTCTACTCGAATGAGGCAACCAAATGAGTCAGCCTACGAGCGCCAGCTTTCTCCCGCTCACTCGCCGCAATCTCGCTGATTCTTGGCGTGGCCTGCTCGGCTGGACTGCCGGAGTTGCCGGCGCGATTTTCCTCTACGTTCCGTTGTATTCGTCGTTCTCGGGCGAGAACGCGGGCTTCGATGAGGTCATCAAATCGATTCCCGAGGGGCTTTCGAGCACTCTCGGTTTCGAGGACCTCACGAGCGGCGCCGGCTATGTCCAGGCCACGTTCCTCGGCCTGATCGGATTCGTTCTGTTCACCATTGCCGCCACGCTGTGGAGCTCGGCCGCAATCGCAGGCGACGAAGAATCGGGTTCGCTCGAACTCACTCTCGCCCACGGCGTCTCCCGAGTGCAGATCATGGTCGAGCGCAGTCTCGGCGTCATGCTCCGACTGCTATGGCTCAGCATCGTCTCAGCGCTGCTGATTCTCGCGCTCAACGATTCCTCGGGAATCGGCCTCGAGCCTGCCCACGTGGTCGCTGGATGCGCGGCGCTACTCGGTCTGGGAGTGCTCGCAGCCAGTTTCGGCCTCGCCGTCGGCGCCATCACCGGTCGCCGCGCCTTCGCCTCCGCCGCTGCGGCCGGAATCTCCCTGCTGGGCTACATTCTCAACTCGCTCGGCAACCAAAGTGCCGATGTCGAATGGCTCCACAACCTCTCCCCGTACCACTGGGCGTTCGGCAATTCACCGCTGAGCGAGGGAGTCGACGGGGGTTCCCTCGGCCTCATCTTCGGCATCTCGGCCGTTGTGCTCGCGCTCGGCGGAGTCGTCTTCAACCGCCGCGACGTCTCCGCTTAAGGGCGCACGCACACACCTCCCTTCACGACAGAAGGCCTGCTGGAAGCAATTGCTCCAGCAGGCCTTCAGCGTCTCTCGCTCACTCATTTCCGGGCGCAATGGCCAAGACGAGTGCGCGTGTTAGCGACGGTAGTTCGGCGCCTCAACAACCATCTGGATGTCGTGGGGGTGCGATTCTTTCAAGCCTGCGGCGGTAATCCGCACAAACTTGCCCTTCTGCTGGAGCTCCTCAATGGTGCGAGCTCCCGTGTAGAACATCGACTGACGAAGACCACCGAGCAACTGGTACATGACGGTGGAAACCGGGCCACGGTAAGGAACCTGACCCTCGATGCCCTCAGGGATGAGCTGGTCATCCGACGGCACATCAGCCTGGAAGTAGCGGTCGCGCGAGTAGGACGTCTTTTTGCCTCGCGTCTGCATGGCACCGAGCGAACCCATTCCGCGGTAGCTCTTGAACTGCTTGCCGTTGAGGAAGATGAGGTCGCCGGGGCTCTCATCGGTTCCGGCGAGCAACGAACCGAGCATGACGGTCTCAGCACCGGCAACGAGTGCCTTGGCGATGTCACCGGAATACTGGAGGCCACCATCAGCGATGACCGGGATGCCGGCCTCCCGCGCTGCGAGTGACGCTTCGTACACGGCGGTCACCTGCGGCACTCCGACACCGGCCACGACACGGGTCGTGCAGATCGATCCGGGGCCAACGCCGACCTTGACGGCATCCACCCCTGCATCGATGAGCGCTTGAGCACCCGCGCGAGTAGCAACGTTGCCGCCGATGATGTCGATCGCGTCAAACGACGAGTCAGCCTTGAGGCGACGAACGATATCGATCACGCCAGCGGACTCGCCATTGGCGGTGTCGACCACGATGAGGTCAACACCAGCATCGCGCAAGCGTTCGGCGCGCTCCCACGCGTCGCCGAAGAAACCAATTGCCGCTCCTACGCGCAGTCGTCCTTCTTCGTCTTTAGTGGCGTTGGGGTATTGGTCGGTCTTCTCAAAGTCCTTGACGGTGATGAGACCACTGAGCTTGCCTGCGTCGTCGACGAGAGGCAGCTTCTCGATCTTGTGCTTGTTCAGGAGGGCGATGGCGCCCTCGCGGTCGATACCGACTGGAGCGGTCACGAGCGGCGTCGTCGTCATGACGTCGCGCACGAGCACCGAATCCATATCTTCTGGCTCGATGAACCGCATGTCACGGTTCGTGATGATTCCGACGAGTGTTCCGTCTTCTTCCACGACAGGAAGACCAGAGACACGGAACTGGCCACAGAGGGCGTCCACTTCGGCAACAGTCGCTTGTTGCGTAGTTGTTACCGGATTGGTAATCATGCCCGATTCGCTGCGTTTGACCTTGTCGACGTAGGCCGCCTGATCGTCGATCGAGAGGTTGCGGTGAAGCACCCCAAGACCACCGTTGCGGGCCATCGCAATGGCCATTCGAGCCTCGGTAACCGTGTCCATTGCCGATGAAATAAGCGGCGAAGACACCCGGATTCTGCGGGTGAGACGTGAACTGGTGTCAGCATCGCTTGGAATTACGTCGGTGTGCCCGGGCAAAAGCATTACGTCGTCATAGGTGAGGCCGACGAAGCCGAAGGGGTCTGGCTGTTCCATGTTAAATCTTCCTTACGGCGGGAGCGCGAAACCGGTGATCTTGTGTTAAATCTCCGGCCAATCAATATTAACGGGTTTCATGCCAGAACATTCCCCCGCATAATGGCTTCACCGCTTTGTACCCGACAAGCATTTGTATGTCGGACCGCAATCGGCCGGTGTCGTCATTGCCGTCGACACGTCAGAACCCGCTGGGATTCTTGATTCCGGCTGGGTCCCTTCCTGGAGGTCCTGTGAACACAGCGGAATATCGCCGCACGCGACGGAAAAATAGACGAGGAGTGCTTGTAGCACTCATTGTTGCTCTTTCTGCCGCCTTCTCTCTGATGGCCATGCCTGCAATGGCCGACGAGGTTAACGTCGACGAATACGACAACAGCATCATCGGTAACGTCAAGCTCGAGAGCGTGGCGCTAGAGGGTGTACTTCTCACCATCTCTGGCGGCGGCTACGAGGTTGAAGTAGCCACGGATGCTGATGGTCGTTGGAAAGTCGGCGTTCCCGACGGTGACGAATTCACTGTCACGCTCAACGAAGACACGCTGCCCGAGGGCATTGCGGTAATCGACGAGGTGGGCGACGACGACACTCCCAACGTCAAAGAGGCGATGATCGGCCCCAGTGGCTCGACCGTCATGAACTTCTTTATCGGCCGCGGTGAACGTAACGTCACGAGCTTCTTCGATCAGTTCGTCGAACGTATCGTCAACGGCGTGAACTTCGGACTGATGCTCGGCCTCGCGGCCATTGGCATCTCGCTCGTTTACGGAACCACCGGGCTCTCCAACTTTGCGCACGCAGAAATGGTGACCTTCGGTGCGGTGATGGCACTAATTGTGTCGGTCGACCTCGGTTGGCCCGTCTGGATAGCGATACCCCTTGCCGTGCTCCTCAGCGCCGGCTTCGGGTGGTCACTCGATGCCGCGCTCTGGAAACCGCTGCGCAAGAAGGGCGTCGGTATCGTTCAGCTCATGATCGTGTCAATCGGTCTGTCGCTGGCACTGCGCTATACCTTCCAGTACTTCCGTGGAGGAGGAACCGAGCAACTGCCCGGCTCCGACTCCCCCGATATTCCGCTCTTCGGATCGGTATCGCTCAGCCAAACCAACATGATCAGCATGGTCATCAGCATCGTCGTGATCGTGATCTTCGCGTGGTGGCTCGTTAAGACCAAGATCGGTAAGGCAACTCGCGCCGTCTCTGACAACCCGTCGCTGGCAGCGGCATCCGGAATCGACGTCGACCAGGTCGTCCGTGTGGTCTGGATCCTCGCTGCAGCCATGGCCGGCCTCGCCGGTGTGCTGTGGGCCTACTTCCGTCCAGGCATCCGCTGGGATATGGGGGCGCAGATTCTGCTGCTCGTCTTCGCAGCGGTAACCCTCGGTGGACTGGGCACAGCATTTGGTGCGCTTGTCGGCTCGATCATCGTCGGCGTTCTTGTTGAGACGTCTAGCCTCTTCATCCCATCCGACCTGAAGTATGTGGGTGCGCTCGGCGTGCTCATCATCGTCTTGTTGTTCAGACCACAAGGCATCTTGGGTCGCAAAGAGAGAATAGGTTAGGGCCGCTCATGGATATTCTGCAAATTCTCTCCAACACCGGGTCATCACTGATTGCACCGGCAACGATCGGATACGCCCTTGCGGCGCTCGGACTTGCCATGCACTTCGGGTTCACCGGTTTGCTCAATATGGGTATGGCCGCCTTCATGGCGATCGGCGCCTATGGCTACGCGATCTCGATCCTCACCTTCGGTTTCCCGTGGTGGGGCGGCATGCTCGTCGGTGTCGGTGGCTCGCTTGTCTTCGCCCTGATCCTCGGTATTCCTACCCTGCGACTGCGCGGTGACTACCTGGCGATCGTGACCATTGCGGCCGCCGAGGTTGTGCGTCTGTTGTTCCTGACCACGACGTTCGACAAGTACACCGGCTCTGCCGATGGACTGAGTGGCTACCACGAGAGCTTCCGTGCGTTCAACCCGATTCCTGACGGCACCTACGGCTTCGGCCCGTGGGAGTACAACGCCAACGGCTGGTGGGTTCGCATCTTCGGAATCGCAATTCTGGCGCTTGCTGCCTTCATCCTCTGGGCTGTCATGCGCAGCCCGTGGGGTCGAGTGATCAAGGGAATCCGTGAAGACGAGGATGCCGTGCGCGCCCTCGGTAAGAACGTGTTCTCGTACAAGTTGCAGTCGCTCATGCTCGGTGGTGTCTTCGGTGCCATGGGTGGAATCATTTACGCCCTCCCGGCCTCGGTGAACCCCGGCGTGTATGTCACGTCGCTCACGTTCTTCGTCTATACCGCGTTGCTGCTCGGTGGAGCTGCAACGATCTTCGGACCGATTATCGGTTCGGTGATCTTCTGGGGTGTGCAAACCCTCCTGAGCAACCTGCTTCCCGCCATGGTCAACGTCGGCCTCTTGCCGTTCATGACCACGACGCAGTCGCAGACGGTGCGTTTCATCCTTGTGGGTGTGGCACTGATGTTGCTCGTGATCTATCGACCGCAGGGCATCCTCGGCAACAAGAAGGAGCTGACCTTTGTCAAGTAATGACGCATCGGCTGCGCCGGTGCAGCGAGCAAAGACAACCGGACTCCACAAGGGTGACATCGTTCCTGGTGTCGCCAAGGTCGACCCGATCATCATCGCTGACGGAATTCGTCGAACCTTCGGTGGCCTCACCGCGGTGAACGTCGACCACGTCGAGATCCCCCGCAATGCGATTACCGCGTTGATTGGTCCGAACGGTGCCGGTAAGACGACGCTGTTCAACCTTCTGACCGGCTTCGACAAGCCCGACGAAGGCAAGTGGACTTTCGATGGCCACTCGCTTGCCGGAATGGGCGCGCACAAAGTGGCCGGCCTCGGCCAGGTGCGCACGTTCCAGCTGACGAAGGCCCTCGGGCTCTTGACGGTTCTTGAGAACATGAAACTCGGCGCAAAGGATCAGATCGGGGAGAACATTTTCCGCGCCATGATCCCCAGCCTCTGGCGCAAGCAAGAAGCCGAAATCGAAGAACGCGCAATCGTTCTACTCAAGAAGTTCAAGCTCGACGCCAAATCGTCTGACTTCGCCGCCAGCCTTTCCGGTGGTCAGCGCAAGCTGCTCGAGATGGCTCGCGCCCTCATGAGCCAGCCGACGCTGGTGATGCTGGATGAGCCCATGGCCGGGGTTAACCCCGCGTTGACTCAGTCGCTGCTCGACCACATCCTCGACCTGAAGGAAGAGGGCATGACGGTGCTGTTCGTCGAGCACGACATGCACATGGTGCGTCACATCGCCGACTGGGTAATCGTGATGGCTGAAGGTCAGGTCGTTGCTGAAGGTCCCCCGGATGAGGTCATGAAGAACCAAGCCGTCATCGATGCGTACCTCGGTTCGCATCAGGATGTCGACTTGGGAATCGTCACGGGCCGCATCGAAGGCGAACTCAACACTGAAGCGATCGAACTCGCCGCGGAGGTCAAACACCTCGACGAAAACATCGCTAACCGCAAGGAGACCGGCAAGTGAACGCAATCCCTACCGAGAATGCGGTTGTCCACGTCAAGGACCTGACCGCAGGGTATCTGCCCGGCGTCGACATCCTCAACGACTGCAATTTGGTCGCTAACCCGGGTGAACTGATCGGAATTATTGGTCCGAACGGTGCCGGCAAGTCGACCCTGTTGAAGGCAATCTTCGGCCAGGTACAGGTGCGCGGCGGATCAATCACCCTCAACGGTGACAACATCACCGGGCTCAAAGCAAACAAGCTTGTAGCGCGCGGTGTTGGCTTTGTTCCGCAAAACAACAACGTGTTCCCGAGCCTGACGATCGAAGAGAACCTTCAGATGGGGCTGTACCAAAACCCCAAGATCTACGATGAGCGTCTCGAATTTGTGACTGGCATCTTCGCCGAGTTGAAGTCGCGCCTCAAGCAGCGCGCGGGTTCACTCTCGGGTGGAGAACGCCAAATGGTCGCCATGTCTCGCGCACTCATGATGGATCCGCACGTTCTCCTTCTCGACGAGCCGTCTGCTGGACTCTCGCCAGTGAAGCAGGATGAGGCATTCATCCGCGTATCGGAGATCAACAAGGCCGGCGTGACCACGATCATGGTTGAGCAGAACGCACGTCGTTGCCTGCAAATCTGTGACCGCGGCTACGTTCTCGACCAGGGCCACGATGCCTACGAAGGCACCGGGCGCGAGTTGCTCAATGACCCCAAGGTTATTGGCCTCTACCTCGGAACCCTCGGCACCTAGCCACCAGCACTTCGCAACACCTGATGCCCCGCCCGGATTCGTCCGGACGGGGCATCACTGCGTTAAGGGCGACCCTCTCATCCGCTCCGCAGCTCAGCTTCACGGCTCGCCATAGGGCTAGAGAGCGCCACGCTGCCCGCTAAGCCGCGTTTGCACCCCTCGGCGGGTTGATATTCACGCACAGCCCTTTCGCGTCCACACGACGGCTCCTGACGCTGTTTCAGGTTTGGTTCACCGCTAGTGACTTCCGTGAAAGAAATTCAGCACAACATCCGAACGCGGGGCGCACGAAAAAGGCCCCAACCCGGTGAGGGTTGGGGCCTTTCTCTGAGCTAACTTACGTTCTCTGAGAGAGTGACTCTCGGAGAGATTTAGTAAGCGCTGTAGGTGTTGTCTTCACCGTACTGGTAGATACCAACCTGAGCTTCGGTGGGGTCACCGAGCTCATCGAAGGTGATCGGACCAGAGATGCCGTCGTAGTCAGCTACGTCGCCACCGTTGATGATTTCTGCACAGTCAGCGAAAGTGGTGCACTTCTCGCCGTTGCCCGAACCACCCGATACTTCCTGAAGCTTCTCAGCGATTGCTGCGGAGTCGGTGGAACCGGCTGCGAGCGATGCGAGAGCAAGAAGGATTACCGAGTCGTAGGACTCTGCTGCATAGCTGAACTCTTCGAGCTCAGGCTGTCCGGATTCGACCCAGAAGTCGTTGACGGCCGACGTGAAGTCAGCAATCGTGTCGACGCTCAGGCCGGGAAGAGTTCCCTTGGCGCCCTCGAGGGTTCCAGTAGCAAACTCGTCACCGAAGTTGGCGAGGTTACCGTCTACGAAGTAGAGGTTCTCGGCCGGGAAGCTGCTGACGATGCTCGGGAGCATGGTCGAAACTTCTTCGAACGTGATCAGCGCGATGGCGTCAGGGTCAGAAGCAAGAACTTCAGAGATCTGAGCATCGAACGTGGTGTCACCGGTGTTGTAGGTGGGCTGTGAAACAACTTCACCACCGGCGGCTTCGAATGCTTCCTGCGTGTAGCCGGCAAGACCGGTTCCGTAGGAGTCATTGAGAACGATCATGCCGAGGGTCTCGTGACCATCGCCAGCGATCAGGTTACCGAGAACCTCACCCTGAAGCACGTCGGAAGGAGCGGTACGGAAGTACAGGCCCTTGTCGTCGTACGTCGTGAATGCGGCCGAGGTGTTTGCCGGCGAGAACTGGATTACTCCAGCGCCAACAACCTGGTCAATGAACTGAAGCGAAACACCCGAGGATGCTGCACCAAGAATTGCGGAAACGTCTTCACCGAGCAGGCGAGGGATTTCAGTCTCGTATGCCTTGTTGTCGGTGTCACCGGAGTCGCCCTGAATGAGGTCGATCTGGATGCCAGCGTCGGCTTCGTTGATCTGCGACGCTGCGTACTCGGTTCCTGCGATCTCGGGCGGGCCGAGGAATGCGAGGTTACCGGTTACGGGCAGTGCCGTTCCAAGCTTGAGGGACAGTTCGCCACCCTCGGATCCAGTGGAGGTTTCTCCACCGTCAGTAGCACAGCCAGCCAATACCAGTGCGCTTGCACCGACGATTGCGAGACCGCTCAACAGGGTCCGCTTGGACCGTGATGGGGAGGCCGTAGCCTTCGCGAATACGCTCATGTTGCTCCTTGCGTTTCGAATGTGTTCAGGAATCAAATGTGGCACTACCGTGTCACCACACTGTCAAGCTATGCCCACCCGGCACATCCGCACAATACGTCTGTACTACAGCCTTGTAACGCTCTTGGGAATCGTTACCATTCGTAGACTTTGAGAAACAAGGGCGTTTCTCAGTTAATCCGGGTGTACACGTTGTCGCTACCGTACTGGTAAATCCCAATGATGGCGCCCTGTGGATCACCATTGTCATTGAGGGTTATCGGGCCTGAAACACCGTCGTAATCAACGGTGCGCCCATCGAGCACAATCTTCGCGGCATCCGCAAATGTTGTCGCCACTTCGCCGTCACCACTGCCACCAGAGACCTCTTGCAGCTTGCTCGAGATTGCTTCTCCCGAAATTTTCTGCGAGGCCAAGGCCGCCAAGCTCGCGAGGATGACCGCGTCATAGCTCTCAGCGGCGTAGCTGAAGTCCTTGAGGCTGGGGTTGATTTCCAGCAGTCGATCGGTGAAGTCCGAGATCGTCGAAACATCAAGCCCCGGATGCGTCACGATGGAACCGGTCAGGCTGCCCGCCGCGAATCCCGAGCCACGCTCGCCGAGCGATAGCCCGGTAAAGAAGAGCTGGTCGCCCGAGTAACCGGCAGCGATGAAAGCCTTGGCAATCTTCTCGGATCGCTTTGAACCCACGATTGCTACGGCATCCGGTTTGGCTGCGATCGCTCGATCGATCTGCTCATCGAGATCGATTGCGCTCTCATCGATCATCTCTTGCGAAAGCAATTCGCCACCACCACGCAAGAATGCCTCACTCAAGGCACGCGGGAGAAGCGGTTCACACAGGGTGTCCTCGGAGAGGATCGCAATCGAGCCCTCACCAATACGCTCTGCCATCTCATTGCCTAATGCGGTGCCTTCGAGCGCGCAGGACGGCGAGGTGCGCCAGTACAGGTTGTTGTCACCGTAGTTGGAGAAGTCAGGAGAATCGTTCGCCGGCGAGATCTCGACAACGCCCGCTTCCGTGATCGTGTCGATCACTTTCTTGGAAATACCGTTGGAGAGTCCGCCGATAATCACCGTCGCGCGAGCAGCGAGCAACTCCGTGACGGCATCCTCAGCGGTCGTTCCCGTGGAGTCGCCGGAATCAGCCGACTCCACGTTCACCGTGAGCTTGGCATTGGCGTCATTCACATCTTGAGCAGCCAATGCGATCGCAGCAGACACTGCCGGACCGAATTTGTCGAGCGCTCCCGACTCGGGCACCAGGGCTCCGACGGTGAGAGTCAAATCTTTGGGCGCAGGGGTCTCTTCAACCGGCGCCTCGGCCGAGCATCCGCTCAACACAAGGGCCGCAGCGATAACGCCTGCAACTGCCGTGAACCCGCGTCGGGTTCGCAACGACACGCGTGATCCATAGGGCATGGATGTCATCACAGTCGCTCCTATCTACCACCCCCAACAGAGAGCGGCATTGTTACGGTACTGGCCAATGCTGAAAAGAAGAACTCAGAGCGGGCCATTTATGGGCACAATCTCGCCCCCAATCCGGGCGGCACTCGACCTAGCCGACGATTGAGCCAGTCTTATAGACGAACTTATTTTCGCCGTCATAAGTGTAGTAACCCCAGAATGCGGGCTCTACGTTGCCACCAGGAGTGAAGTTCACGGGGCCAGAAACACCGTCGTAGTCGATGTCGTTCGTGGTCTTGAGCACTTCGAGGCATTCCTCAAAACTCAGACATTTCACACCGCTTTTCGAGACATCGTAAAGCGAACCGGCGATGGCCTCACCCGCATCGTCCCCCGCCACGATTGCAGCGAGCGCCGCCACCATCGTGGCGTCATACGCTTCGGCCCCGTAGCGGTAGGTTGTCAACTTTGAGTTGGTGGCCTTGAGCGTGGCGGTGAAGGTCTTCGACGGCTGAACTCCCTCAATCACCCCGCGAACGCCCTTGAGCGTGCCGTTCTTGAACGCTTGCGAATAGTCGCCCGTGTTCAGCGAGGTGAGCCAGAGCTCCGAACCCTTATATCCGGCCGCGATGATCTTCTCGATGGCGGCCTTCGTTGCCTTCTCAGCTTCATAGGTCGACCCGATCACCACGATGTCGGGTTCTGCCTTCTTCACGCTGGCGGTGATCGTGTCGAACTTCGTCGTTGCACTCGTGAAGACCTCATCCGCGACGAGTTCGGTGTCGTACTCGGCGAGTGCTTCGACGAACGTGTCGTGCAGCGCTACGCCCTCCTCATCGTGGATATAGACAAAAGCGATTCTCTGCGTTGTGTCGCCACCAGCCAATGCCTCCGCTAGTGCGTACCCCTGTTGGTCGTAGGCAGGAATGGTGCGGAAAAAGTACCCGTCGTCAAAAACGTCGTCGAGACTCGACAGCGTCGCGGCAGGAGAAATGAGCGGGATCTTCGCCTCTATCGCCAACGGGATCGCTCGCTGCGCCAGCACCGACGATGACGGGCCGATCACCACGTCGACATCCTTTGACACCAGGGTCTTGAAACCCGATTCCAGCTTCGCGTTCTTGGCCTCGCCCGAATCGACCGCCACAATCTCGACAGGCTCACCGTTCACTCCCCCGGCAGCATTTATTTCTTTCACCGCTGCCGCAACACCCGCTTTTTGCGCTGCAGCCAAGAAGGAGAACGTGCCACTGGTAGGAAAGATCGTTCCAATGCGAAGAACGCCATCGCCCGTCGGCGTCACGACCGGAGCGGGAGTTGCCGTTGGCGTTGATGCCGCAACCGGCGTTGCCGTGGGCGTCGGTGAACTGCACGCTGCGAGAACCACAACGATAGTTGCCGCCACAATCACACGTCGAGTCGTGCGAAACCTCGTCATTGATTTACCTCTCTCGGTGCCCAATCTCGGGCGATCACGCACCTTCAGAGGAATACTACGGTGCGCCCGGAGCTTCAGCGGCTGAACCGAGCCGCGTGCGAGAAGAGTGCCGAAACAGGTCATACGTAAGAATGGCGAGCGCCACCCAGACGATCGCGAAGCCCAACCAGCGCTCTGGCGGCATCGCCTCATGGAAAACAAAGACGCCGACAATGAGTTGAAGGATCGGCGCCAAGTACTGGGCCAAGCCCATATAGGTGAGCGGCAACCGCCGCGCTGCAGCAGCAAACAGAATCAATGGGATCGCGGTGATGGCACCCAAAAAGAGCGTCAAAGTGAGGTGTCCCGGGCCCGCAGTGCCCGCCGCGAGCTGCCCGTTGGCCGCAAGCACGAGCAGAACAACAATCGCAACAGGCGTCAAAAACGCTGTCTCGACGGCGAGGCCGCCCACGGCATCCGCCTTCGGACCCACGTTTTTCTTCACGAGCCCATAGAGACCGAAGCTGAAAGCGAGGCCCAACGCGATCCACGGAAAGCTGCCGTAGCCAATGGCCAAGACGAGAACAGCGAGCGCGCTGATCGCCAGGGCAACCCACTGCAGCGGGCGAAGTCGCTCGCGCAACACGAGCACCCCGAGCAGCACCGTGACAATCGGGTTCGTGAAATAGCCGAGAGCAGCCTCCACAATGTGGCCGTTCAGGCTCGCGTACACGTAAATGAGCCAGTTGACGACGACAAAGGCGCCACCCAAGCCCAACATCCAGAAGGTACGACGATCGCGGACGATCGCCATGACCCGTGCGTATCCCCGCGTGACCACCAAAAGTGCCGCGCAAAACACCAGCGACAGCACGATTCTCCACGCGACAATCTCGATCGCTCCCGACTCTTTGAGCGAGAAAAACACGATCGGCATCGCGCCCCACAGGACGTAGGCAGAAATAGCAAAGCCGAGGCCGCTAGGCGAGACGCGATCAGTCGCCGAAGAAGTGGAGGTCACTACTAAATCCTAGGGTCGGATGCTGCCCATGAAAGCCACCAGGAACGACGAAAGCCCAGAGCCGAGGCCCTGGGCTTTCGAAACGCCTCACCGCGAACGGGAGACGAGAAAGTTAGTTTCGCGTGAGCGAGAGACTACTTAGCGAACGATGACAGCGAGAACGTCGCGAGCCGAAAGTACGAGAAGGTCTTCTCCGTCGTACTTCACCTCGGTTCCGCCGTACTTGGAGTAGATGACCTTGTCACCAACTGCGATGTCGAGCGGCACGCGGTTTCCGTTGTCGTCGATACGACCGGGACCTACAGCGACTACTTCACCCTCTTGGGGCTTCTCTTTCGCAGTGTCAGGAATGACGAGCCCAGACGCGGTGGTCTGTTCTGCATCGACCTGCTTGATAACAATGCGATCTTCGAGCGGCTTAATGGACACCGACACGTTTGACCTCTTTCTAAAGTGCTTGGGCTGGCACACTCCGTACGGGAGTGCCAGATCAACTATACGGCTTGGTTGGCACTCGATCAACGTGAGTGCCAATACGGATGCGGATACGGTTAGAGAATGAATCAGAGCGAATTGCGCGAGCTACTTTCAGCCGAGGGCCTTCGCCTCTTGGACTCGCTGCCGACCTGGCACTCGAGTGACGAAATCGTGCGCACCGTCGCCGAGCTTCGCAAGGCCGGCCACAGCCCCGGCCTAGTTGCCGCCGTGCTGAGCCAATCCAAACTTCGCGCGAAAGCGGCCAGCAAGTTTGGCCCGTTTGCCGACCGGATGCTCTTCACCGAGGCTGGCCTCGAACAAGCAACTCGCCTTTCCGTTGCCGCCCAGCACGCCGGTCGGTTCTCGAAGGCCGGCGTGAAATGGGTGGCCGACCTCGGCTGCGGCATTGGAGCGGATGCGCTCGCCATCGCGGCGCTCGAGATCAACGTCACCGCCGTTGAGCGTGACGAAACCACCGCCGCTATTGCCAGCTTCAACCTCGCGCCGTGGAGCAACGCTCAGGTCGTTCATGGCGATGCCGAAACCGCCGACCTCGCTGGCATCGACGGCGTGTATCTCGATCCTGCTCGCCGCGATGCCCGGGTTCGCCTCACCAACCCCGCCGACTGGACGCCCTCCCTCGATTTTGCGTTCGGTCTTGCCGAGCGCTACCCCACCGGCATCAAACTCGGCCCCGGAATCGACCGCGACCTCATCCCCGACACCGCCGAAGCCCAGTGGATCTCAGTTGGGCGCGAAGTCGTTGAGCTCGGACTCTGGTTTGGGGCTGTCGCCCGCCCCGGCATCCGGCGAGCAGCCCTCGTGATCGGAGACCACGGCACCGCTGAACTCACGGCAGCCGCTGACAGCGAAGACGAACCCGCGGGAGAGCTCGGGCAGTTTCTCTACGAACCCGACGGCGCTGTCATCCGCGCGCGCCTCATCGGGGATCTCGCACGACAACTGAACGGGCGCATGCTCGACACTTCAATCGCCTACTTCAGTGCGGATGCCGCTGTCGCGAGCCCGTTCGCCACCTGCTTCGAGATCGTCGAGGACTTCACTCTCGACAAGCGCTCACTCAAAAAGGAACTGGCGGCGCGCAAGATCGGCACCCTGGAAATCAAAAAGCGCGGGGTCGATATCGACCCCGCGACTTTTAGAACGTCACTCTCGCTCAAGGGCGAGAACAGCGCGACCTTGATTCTGACGCGCGTTGCTGGCAAGCGGCGCGCACTGCTTGCGCAGCGCGTCACGCCAACGCCGGCCTGAGACTAGGCAGCTCGCCGCAACGGGTGAGCGAGAAGCTCAGCGGAGAGTGGCGATTAGAAGCGGTAGTCGTTTCCACCCATGAGCATGAACGGCAGGAAGAATACCGCTGCGACGACGAGCCCAATGATGATGCTCAGCCCGACTCCGACATAACCAGTGATGAGACCGGTCAACCAGAACGGCCGGGCATACTTCTGCTTCTTCTGCGCTAGATGTCCGAGAACTACGGCTGCTGCGGCAGGCAGGAGTCCCATACCGACGAAGGTCAACAAGACACCCACGATTCCGGTAACCATCGAGGCGATCGACAGGCCCTGCGGCGGACCGGCAGGGACTGGCGTATATGGCGCCTGACCGGGGGTGGCGCTGGCTGCATAGCCGGGAATTGGGGTTCCGGTCGGGGCAGAGTAGGGATCATTAGCGGCTGCAGCGGGTGGTGTTACCGCGGGCGAAACAGCGCTCACGGCGTCGCTCGCTGCGGGGGCAGCCGGGGCGGCCTTGGGCGCTGACGATACCGGCGGGACACTTGATCCCGTGCTGCTTGCGGTCGGCGCAGCAGACGCGGGCGCAGCCGTTTCATTTGCCTTGGCAGTCTTAGCCGCTGCAGTCGTGGCAGCGGTCGTCTTGGCCGCTGCAGCCTTAGTTGCCGCGGCTTTCGTCGTGGCAGCCTTGGCCGTCGTCGACTTCGCAGTGGCGGCCTTCGTCGCCGTAGCCTTCGTTGTTGAGGCCTTAGCGGTTGCGGACTTAGCTGGAGTGTTCTTTGCTGCACTGACCTTGGGCCCGGCGGTTACCTTGGCCGCAGAAGTCGATTCGGATGCAGTGGTCGACTTGGAGGTAGTCGACTTCTTCGCTGCGGGCTTCTTAGCTGAGGGAGTGGCCTTCGCCAGGGGCTCGCCGGAAGTTGAGGACGCGCCGGGCGTTGAGATCGACGGAATTGAGTCGTCTGAGTTGTTGGTAGCCATGCGCACACTTTAGCAAGACTCTCCCCACAGAAAAGGGCCCGCACTCGCGTGCGGGCCCTTTTCGTGAGTTGCTACTTAGTACGAGGTTCCTACAGCGCCGAGAGTGACGACGAAGCCAATGGCGAGGAAGAGGAAGACAACGAAACCGAGGTATCCGAGGATGAGGCCGATGATGGCGAGCACGTTGCCCTGCTCACCCGTCTTCTTGATCTGGCTCAGGCTGATGTGCCCGAGGATGATGCCGACGAGGCTGAGGCCGAGAACCGACGTCACGAGGGAGATGATCGAGAGGACGTTCCATTTGGCAACCGGCGCGCCTGCGGGCGATGCGGCGTAAGGCGTGGGTTCTGACATGACGAAGGTCTCCTTTGGTGATGATGCCGAAACCGGCGCACCTATATTCTCAGCCTGAAAGAAGCCTGTCAACGCAGCACACCCAGATTTCTCGCCAGTGTTACGCCTGAATTTGGGTGACCGGGAGCGTCGAATCAGCACTAAAGCCCAACGTTGAGGGTTCTTTGCTTGCCATAATCAGCTGGGCTCCCAGCGCTGCGATCATCGCCCCGTTGTCGGTACAGAGCGACAACGGCGGAATGCGCAATTCGATCCCTGCCTCCGCGCAACGCTCCCGAGCGAGCTCGCGAACTCGCGCATTCGCCACGACTCCGCCACCGAGCAAAAGGCGAGGAACTCCGCGATCGACACACGCTGAGACGGCCTTGGTGAGGAGAACATCAACGACGGCCTCGCGGAAGCTTGCCGCGACATCCGCAATCGAAAAATCAGTACCCGCGTCTTGCTCGCGCTCAACCCACCGAGCAACCGACGTTTTGAGGCCCGAGAACGAAAAATCGTAGCGGTGACGGTCAACGTCTTTGGCATGGGTGAGTCCCCGTGGAAAACGGATCGCCTTCGGGTTGCCTCCCACCGCCACACGGTCGATGTGCGGCCCGCCCGGATACGGCAAGCCGAGCAAACGCGCGACCTTATCGAAAGCCTCGCCCGCAGCATCGTCGATCGTCTCGCCGAGGAGCTCAACATCAGAAACCAGGTCACGCACTTCGAGCAGCGACGTATGGCCGCCGGACACCAACAGCGCGATCGTGGGAAGTTCAATCTCAGTTCCATCGTCACGCAAAACATCCGCGCCGACGTGGCCCACCAAATGATTGACCGCATACAGCGGTTTACCCGTGGCCACCGCGAGCGCCTTCGCCGCCGCGACTCCGACCATGAGCGCGCCTGCAAGCCCCGGACCACTCGTGACCGCGATCGCATCTAGCTCTGACAACTCAACGCCGGCTTCGGCGAGCGCCTGCTCCAACGCCGGTTGCATCGCCTCGAGGTGCGCGCGGGCCGCAACCTCCGGCACCACTCCCCCGTAACGGGCATGTTCATCCATCGAGGATGAGATCACGTTGGCTAACAAATGGTTGCCACGCACGATACCGATGCCGGTCTCGTCGCAGCTCGTCTCGATACCCAACACAAGGGGATTCGTGGTGTTGGCGGGAAGCTGCCCCGAAAGGGGAGAGCGTGCTACCGCTGGCACTGAATTCGTCATCATGCGCCCACCGCCGGTGAAAGCTTGGGTTCAGGAATAGTGAGTCGCATCACGATGGCATCAACCCCATCCGGTTGGTAGTAGTTCGGTCGCACCGCAATACGCTCGAACCCGAGCGAATCGTACAAGCGCTGCGCAGAAGGATTGTCGTCGCGCACCTCGAGAAAGAGTTCGCTCGCTCCACGATCACGAGCTTCCACCATGAGCGCATGCATGAGCGCCCGGCCGATGCCCTGGCGGCGGGCATCCGAAGAAACAGCAATCGTCTGGATGTCCGCTTGCGGCGACCGAAAGGGTGACCGTAAACCTGCATAGGCCGTCACCACCGTGGGCTCCCCCACCGGATGCGCGATCACGTAGTACCCGTGGTTGTCACGAATCTCGGCACGCATCATGTCGCTCGACCACGCGTCGTTTGCGAACTCGCTGTGCTCGATGGCCATGATTCCATCGAGGTCGCTCTCAGTAGCGCGGCGCAATTGCCAGCTCATGCGGTCACTCGTTTCGGCCCTGCAGAGAGCGTGATGTCTGGCGAACGCAAGTAGAGCGCTTCTTCGCCAGCGAAGGGGCGATTGTGTTCGCGCAGCAGAAACGCAAGGCGAGCCAGGTTCGAGGCCAGCACAGGCTCCGAGTCCCTCAGCTGAAAGTGGTCGAAATTCGGAACGCTCGCGGCGAGCGCGGCGGCAGGGGCGAGCGCGGGTCCAGCAACGCGCACGGGCAAGCCCGCGGCATCCGACCCTTCATATGTCGACCAGTAAAGTTCTTTGCGACGGGCGTCGGTCGCCACAACGATCGGTTCCGTTTCGCCAAGGGCAATCGCGTCGTGGGTCACAACGGGCAGCACAGGCACGCCAGCGCCGAACGCAAACGCTCGAGCCGCCACGATGCCCACCCGCAGGCCGGTAAAGGGCCCTGGGCCCATTCCCGCCACGACACCGGTCAGGTCGGTTACGGCGCACCCAGCGTCGGCAATGCAGCCGTGGATGAAGTCGCCAACCACTTCGGCGTGCTTGCGAGTATCTGATGAATTACGTTCCGCATGCATCACACCCTGAGCGTCAACGATCGCGACACTCGTGCCCGCCGAGGTATCAATCGCTAACAGCATTAAGCCACTCCATGTCTGCCCACCTCGGGCCGTTTCCGGTCACGGTAACGGTGCGTGGTTCGATCGCTTCTTCGGCAAAGTCATCGGTGTGATCGATGGCGGCACTGTCGCCGCCTGAAGCGGGATCTTCATCTGCCGCCCCAGCACCCACCGGGCGCACAATATCGACAGTGAGCCAGCTCTCACTCACTCCATCGAGCAGGCCTGCACCCCATTCGACAACGACGATGGATGCCTCAAAGTCGATGTCGAGGTCGTCGAGTTCAACGGCGCTACCGAGGCGGTACGCGTCCACGTGCACGAGCGGAGGCGCCTCGGTGTGCGAGACTTCTGCTCCCGAGCCGTCGAGTCGCGGATGCGTGCGCGCCAGAACAAAAGTGGGGCTCGTGACCGTGCCCCGGATGCCGAGAGTCTCCCCGATCGCCCGCGTCAGCGTTGTCTTTCCCGCGCCAAGTTCACCATTGAGCATCACCAGATCACCGGCCACGAGTTGCGCGGCAATAATGGCCCCGAGCTCGGCCATGCTGTCGGGAGAAGCGATTGTCAGAGTGGTCACGACTCATACCTGCGGGTAACACGAGAACCGATGCGGGTCACGATTTCGTAATTGATGGTGTCCGCGGCCGCAGCCCAGTCATCCGCTGTCGGAACTGACTGTGCTGGGTCACCGAAAAGAATTGCCCGGTCGCCGACCGCAACGTTCGCATCGCCCATATCGACAACAATCTGATCCATCGCAACTCGCCCCGCGACCCGACCAACGACACCGTTGATGGAAACTGGCCCGCGATTGGAGGCGTGACGAGGAACACCATCGCCGTAGCCAAGCGGCACAAGCGCGAGCGTCGTGTCCTGCTCGCAGCGATAGGCATAACCATAGGAAACCCCAGAACCGGTCGTAACACGCTTCACCGACACGACAGGAGCGCTGAGAGTCATTGCCGGCATAAGGCCGAGAGCCGCGGCATCCACGTCGTCGGCGGGCGACAGGCCATAGCTGCTGATGCCGACACGAACGAGGTCAAACCGGGCAGAAGGATGTTTGATCGCGCCCTCTGACGCGGCCAGGTGGCGCAGCTCGGGGCGGAGCCCTACCGACTCTGCCATGGCGACCGCGGCCGAGAACTGCTCAATCTGGTCAGCGTCGTGCTCGGCGCCCGCATTGGCGAGGTGACTCCACAGACCCCGCACGCGAATGCGACCCGCGAGCTCGTGAACAACCGCCGCTTCGAAGAACTGGTGCCACTCTTCAAGGAAGGCGCCATTGCGATGCAAGCCTGTATCGACTTTCAAATGCACGAACGCAGTATCGGATGTCGCGGCAACCTCATGCAGCTGCTCAGTGCTGCTCACGCCGAGGTCGATGTTCGCGCGAACCGCTTCGCCAAACGCAGCCCCCGGCTGGTGCAACCACGCCAGCAGCGGAGCGTCGATGCCGGCGCCGCGCACGGCAAAGGCCTCGGTCAGGTCAGCAACGCCGAGCCAGTCGGCGCCTCCCGCGAGAGCCGCACGGGCACTCTCGATAGCACCGTGGCCGTACCCATTGGCTTTGACAACAGCCATCACCTGCACCGGCGCAACGAGCGCACGCAGGGTCGCAACGTTGTGGGTGATGGCCGCCGTGTTGATGGTGGCGAGTCGAAGATCAGCCATGGTGTGCCTCCGCGATGACATAGGCGATCGCGATTCCGGCGTCGTGACTCATCGACAGGTGCACCGAGGTGATTCCGCGACGTTCGGCAATGGCTTTGGTCGAATTGTGGAGCTCAAGCGAAGGATTACCGAGCTGATCGGAAACCACCCGCATGTCGTGCCAGGTGACTCCGGAAGAGTCGCCGAGCGCCTTGATGAGTGCTTCTTTCGCCGCAAAACGCCCCGCTAGGGAGCGCAGGGGGCGAGGTTTGCCATCCTTGAGCTGTTCGCTCTCAGAGAACAGGCGCGATGTGAGGGTCGGTGTGCGCTGCAACGCTCGCTCGAAGCGGGCGATATCGACGACATCCACACCGATCCCCACAATCACGGTGAAACCTATTCGACGGTGACAGACTTCGCGAGGTTGCGAGGCTGATCGACGTCGAGTCCCTTCGCAGCAGAAAGCTCCATGCCGAAGATGTGCAACGGAATGACAGCAAGCAGCGGTTCAAAGAACGAACCAGCCAGCGGAATCGGAATAACCTCATCGGCGAACGGCAGCACTGCAGCGTCGCCCTTTTCGGCAATCGCGATAACGCGAGCGCCCCGAGCACGAATCTCCTGAATGTTGGAGACAACCTTCTTGTGCAAGGAGTTGGGGTCGCGCGGGCTCGGAACGATCACGAAGACAACCTGACCGGGCTCAATGAGCGCGATCGGACCGTGCTTGAGCTCGCCTGCGGCGAACCCCTCAGCGTGGATGTACGCGAGTTCCTTGAGCTTGAGTGCACCCTCAAGCGCGATCGGGTAGCCAACGTGGCGACCGAGGAAGAGCACCGACTGGGTATCCGTCATCCAGTGCGCAAGCTGCTTGATCGACTGCGAGGTCACCAAGACCTCAGAGATCTTGTCGGGAATAGCCTGCAACTCGGTCACATTGTCGCGAATCTCTTCTTCGCTGAGCGTGCCGCGCACGCCCGCGATGTGCAGACCAATCAAGTACAGCGCGGTCGCTTGGGCAACGAAAGCCTTCGTGGATGCCACAGCAACTTCAGGACCAGCGTGCGTATAGACAACAGCGTGCGATTCACGCGGAATCGTTGCGCCGTGCGTGTTGCACACCGAGACAACCTTCGCGCCGGACTCCATAGCGAACTTGACCGCCATCAGCGTGTCCATGGTCTCGCCCGACTGGCTGATCGAGATCACGAGAGTGCGGTCCGTCAAAATCGGGTTGCGGTAGCGGAACTCGTGAGCGAGCTCAACATCAACAGGAACGCGCGCCCACGCCTCAATGGCGTACTTGCCGAGCATTCCCGCGTAGGCCGCGGTTCCACACGCAATGATGACGATGCGATCGATGTTCGCAATGACATCGTCTCCGAGGGGCTCGAATTCGGTGAGCTTGACCAGCCCATCCTGAACACGACCAAGAATGGTGTTGGCTACGGCATCCGGCTCTTCGCTGATTTCCTTAGCCATGAAGCTCGACCAGCCACCCTTTTCGGATGCTGATGCGTCCCACGCGATATCGAATTCTTCGACCTCAACAGGGTTGCCATCGAAGTCGATGACATCAACGGAGTCAGGACGGATCGTCACGATCTGGTCTTGGCCGATCGCAACCGCGCGGCGGGTGAACTCCACGAAAGCCGCAACGTCAGAGCCCAAGAAGTTTTCGCCGTCGCCCAAACCGATAACGAGGGGCGAGTTGCGGCGAGCGCCGACAACAACCCGAGGCTGGTCTTGGTGCACGGCAAGAAGAGTGAAGGCACCCTCGAGACGCGCAACAACGCTCTGCATCGCTGCAGTGAGGTCTCCCGTCTTGTCGTACTCGCGCCCAACCAAGAGCGCCGCCACCTCAGTGTCGGTCTCGCTGATGAAAGTTTCGCCCTCAAGCAGCAGCTCGTTCTTCAGCTCAGAGAAGTTCTCGATGATGCCGTTGTGAATGAGCGCGAGCTTTGAATCACGGCTCAAGTGCGGGTGCGCGTTCACATCGGTGGGGCCACCGTGGGTCGCCCAGCGAGTGTGGCCGATACCGGTGGCGCCGTTGCTCAGAGGCTCGGCTTCGAGGTCATCCAAGAGCATCTGCAGCTTGCCGGCACGCTTGCGCGTTCCGAGCACTCCAGCCTCATCAATGATTGCAACACCGGCGGAGTCGTAACCCCGGTATTCGAGACGCTTTAGACCGCCGAGGAGAACCTCAAGGCTTTTTTCGTTACCAACGTAACCGACGATTCCACACATGGAGACGAGTTTAGTTCCCCAAGCTGGGTATCCGTGCGCAGATAGGATGTTCGGGATGCATGAACATGGCTCCGGACACGGTCACATCTCTCCCTTTCTAGAAATCGATCGGAGCGATTGGGCTGAACTTGCCCCGAAAATGAAAGTTCCCCTGACCCAGGCGGAGCTCATTGAGTTGCGCGGACTCGGCGACGAACTCGACCTCACCGAAGTTGCTGAGGTGTATCTCCCCCTCAGTCGCCTCTTGAATCTGTATGCAGAGAACGCCCAACAGCTGCACTCCGCGACCACCCAGTTCTTGGGAGCATCCACCGGGCGCACCCCATTTGTCATTGGTGTCGCAGGGTCGGTCGCCGTCGGAAAGTCCACGATCGCCCGGCTGCTCCGCGAGTTGCTCTCCCGCTGGGAAGGCACACCACGCGTCGAACTCCTCACCACCGATGGCTTCCTGCACCCCAACGCAGAACTCGAACGCCGCGGCATCCTCGAACGCAAAGGGTTTCCCGAAAGCTACGACCGCCGAGCGCTGCTCCGCTTCGTGAGCAAGATCAAAGCCGGCGAGCCTGTGGTGCGCGCCCCTTTCTACTCTCATCTGGCCTACGACATCATTCCGGATGCGGCCGTGACTGTGCGCAAACCCGACGTACTCATCGTCGAAGGCCTCAACGTGCTGCAACCACCAAGCGCCGGAAATAGCCTCGCCGTCAGTGACCTCTTCGACTTCACCATCTATGTGGATGCCCGCACGAGCGACATTGCGCACTGGTATGAGGAGCGCTTCCTGAGACTCCAGCGCGGTGCGTTCAGCAACCCGCGATCCTACTTTCACCGCTTTGCCGACCTCAGCGAGAGTGCAGCCCGCGCACGCGCTCAAGAAGTGTGGAAACGCACCAACGAGCCCAACCTCATCCAGAACGTTCGCCCCACACGACCACGGGCATCGCTCATTCTTCGCAAAGATGCCGACCATGCAGTCTCAAAGGTTTTGCTGCGCAAGACCTAGAGAATCGCGGTCACGCCGGGTGCACACGCAGGTAACGACGACGTGCCGTGAGAACGCTCGTTAGTAGCCGAGTTGAGCGAGCACAACGGCGGCAAGACGATCCGCCATCTGCTGAGCGACCTCGTGGTGCTCGGCTTCAACCATGACGCGGACCATGGGTTCGGTGCCAGATGCCCGCAAAAGTACGCGCCCCGTGTCACCCAGTTCGACTTCCACAGCAGCTACCGCGTCAGCGATAGCGGCGTTGGAACCGAGCGAGTGGTGGTCAACCCCGCGAACGTTCACAAGAACCTGCGGGTAAACCGTCATCACAGCGGCTAGTTGAGCCAGCGTTTTGCCGGTGCGCGCCATTTCGGCCACCAGATGAAGACCAGTGAGGATGCCGTCGCCGGTGGTAGCAAACTTGGTCATGATGACATGGCCAGATTGTTCTCCACCAAGGGACAGCCCATGCTCTCCCAGAGCTTCGAGCACGTAGCGGTCGCCGACCTTCGTCTCGAGCATCTTGATGTTGTGCTCAGCCATTGCGCGGCGGAGCCCCAAGTTGCTCATGACGGTCGCGACGAGTGTGCGGTCCTGCAACACACCGCGCTCTGCCATCGAGACGGCAAGAATTGCCATGATCTGGTCGCCATCGACGATGTTGCCCTCTTTGTCCACGGCGAGGCAACGGTCAGCGTCACCGTCGTGGGCGATGCCGACATCGGCACCGTGAGCGAGGACTGCAGAGGCAAGGTTGTCGAGATGCGTCGAGCCGACGCCCTCATTGATGTTGATGCCGTCGGGGTCTGCACCGATCACGGTGACCTTGGCACCGGCATCCGTGAATACCTGCGGTGAGACGCCGGCCGCGGCGCCATGAGCGCAGTCGAGAACGACGTGGATGCCCGCTAGCTGATTGGGCAGCGTCGACAACAGGTGGACGACGTAACGATCTTCAGCATCGGCGAACCGGCGGATGCGACCAACCTCGATGCCGGTGGGAGCCAGGCTCGGTGCGGCGAGGGCTGCTTCGATGCGGTCTTCGACCTCATCGGGAAGTTTCGTGCCGCCCTGACCAAAGAACTTAATTCCGTTGTCGGGGGCGGGATTGTGCGACGCGGAGATCATGACTCCGAGGTCGGCTTTGAAATCGGCAACGAGGAACGCTGCTGCCGGGGTGGGAATTACTCCGGCGTCGAAGACATCGACGCCCGAGCTCGCGAGCCCCGCGGATACTGCGGCGGAAATGAATTCGCCGGATACGCGGGGGTCGCGTGCAACAACTGCGACGGGACGGCGGCCTGAAGCGCGCCGACCATCAGCAACTCGACCCTGACCCAGTACGACTGCTGCCGACTGAGCCAGGCCGAGTGCAAGCTCGACAGTAAGATCACTGTTCGCTAATCCGCGAACACCATCTGTACCAAAAAGACGTGCCATGCGTTGCCGCTAGCAGGGAAAGCGGGTTAGCGCTTCGAGAACTGCGGAGCCTTACGGGCCTTCTTGAGTCCAGCCTTCTTACGCTCCTTGACGCGAGCGTCACGGGTAAGGAAGCCAGCCTTCTTGAGGATCGCACGGTTGTTCTCTTCGTCAATCTGGTTGAGCGAACGAGAGATACCGAGACGCAGTGCGCCGGCCTGACCCGAGGGGCCGCCACCGGTGATGCGTGCGATTACGTCGTAACCGCCGAGCAGGTCAAGGACCTTGAACGGGTCGTTGATGAGCTGCTGGTGAAGCTTGTTGGGGAAGTACTCGGCGAGCTCACGGCCGTTGACCGTGATGGTGCCCGAACCGGGAACGAGACGCACGCGGGCGATTGCCTGCTTGCGACGTCCGACGGCTGCGCCGGGAACGGTGAGAACGGGGCGAGGTGCGCTGGGCGCCTCAACTGCTGCCGACTCGGTCGTGTACGACTCGGGTGCACCCTCGGTGATTGAATCTTCGATCTTAGCCACTGTAATAAGTCCTTTTATCTTTGCTTAGTAAAGCGCGGGCGCTACTGAGCGACCTGGGTGAGGGTGTACGGAGTCGGCTGCTGAGCAGCGTGAGGGTGCTCAGTACCCGCGTAAACCTTCAGCTTGGACAGCTGAGCGCGACCGAGTGAATTCTTGGGGAGCATTCCGCGGACGGCCTTTTCAACGGCGCGCGTGGGGTGCTTCTCCAACAGCTCGGAGTACGTGGTGGCCGTGAGCCCACCCGGGTAACCGGAGTGGCGGTAAGCCTTCTTCTGCGCGAGCTTGGAACCGGTGAGGGCAACCTTCTCAGCGTTGATGATGATGACGAAGTCACCCATGTCCATGTGAGGAGCAAAGGTGGCCTTGTGCTTTCCACGGAGCAAGATGGCTGCGTGGCTGGCGAGACGACCGAGAACGATGTCGGCGGCGTCGATGATGACCCATTCCCGCTTGACGTCTTCGGGCTTGGGCGAATATGTACGCGTCACAATAGTGCTGCTTTCATTGATCGAGTGAGGTGTTCGTGAATCCCGCTCCGATGGTTGTTTCAGAAGAAACAATGCCGGTTGGAGGGCTCATGATCGGATGCCGCACCCTATAGTGCAGACACCAAGGGTCAACTCTAGCGGAACTGTGGCCCGGCGGCAAACGCCAATGCGACTATTTAGTGGTGCCGGTGAGAGCAGCGCGGCGCTCACGGAAATCGGGGCGATCGAAGTAGTGGGCGGTCACTTCCGCACTCAGACTAGCGATTCCGCCGGCTTGCAACGCACCGAGGCGCACCCGTGCACTCTTCACAGCCATGAGGGAAATCGCTTCAGCACCCTCCGCCGTGTCAGCGATGGCAACAATGCCGTGGTTGCCGAGCAGGATCAGCGACGGCACCTCACCATGCTGCTCAACGTGCTCACCGAGTCGCGTGAGGAACAACTGGCCGAGCTCGATACCGGGCTGAGCATAAGGAATGTAGAGGCTGCGACCCAAGACCATGAGTTCGTCAGAGTAGACCGCATCCGCAAATGAAGTCTCCGCGTGAACGCTCGCGAGTAGCGAGACAACAGCGGTCGGGTGGGTATGAGCCACGTACCGCGCCGGGGCATACGCACGCACCGCAACGTGAATGAGGGTCTCAATGGATGCCCGCACCCGCTGACCGTCGACCTCACCGGCATCCAGTTCGGCTGTCAATCGGTCCTGGCTGGCATTCGGATCACGCAGCACCTCGAGGAGAGGCTCGATTTCGACACTGACAAAGTTTGCTGCCGTTGCGTTCTGCATCGATGAACCCGACGTCTTGACGATAATCGTGCCATCAGCGATCAGTTCACTCGTGTTGCCTTCAGCGAGAATCACGAGGTCGCGCTCGGGCAGGCCGAGGCGGGTGGTGAGTCCCAGCAGGTCGGCACTAACGAGGTCGGGAGCAATTCGTGCGGTCATCTTTTCAGTCCTTTGTTGGGCGAATTCAGGGGTGAGGCGAATTCAGAGAAAGTTGGGGTGTCAGCGAGGCGTATAGCTGACGGGATGATGCGTGCGTCGCACGAGATCGCGGAGCGAGTCGAGACTGCCCGAGATGTGCCCCATCGCGCGCGCTTGAACGAGGACACTGCCGAGTGCTGTCGCCTCGACCGGGCCCGCGAGAACGGGGATTCCCGCGCGGTCAGCGGTGCGCTGACACAGCAACCGGTTGAGGGATCCCCCGCCAACGATGTGGATCGTCTTTACGGGGACGTCACCGAGCGAGCCAGCGCTGAGCACGGCATCCGCGAAAGCTTGGGCGAGCGATTCGATAATGCAGCGGGCCATTTCGGCGCGATTGCCCGGTGGGCGGATGCCGCGTTCCGTGCACCACTCAGTAATTCGTCGAGGCATATTGCCTGGCGCCAAGAATCGAGGATCGTCGACGTCGACTACGGGCATCGCGTCGGAGACAGCGGAGGCTGCCTCAATAAGCTCGGGCAAACTGATCGCTTCGCCGTCGCGTTCCCACTGGCGCACTGCTTCGCTCAGAATCCACAACCCCATGACGTTGCGCATGAGAAGAATGCGTCCATCGACGCCGACCTCGTTGGTGAACCCACCGGTACGGGCCGCCTCGGTAACAACGGGGCTCTCCAACTCGACACCGGCCAGTCCCCACGTTCCGCACGAAATAAATGCTGCCGTCTCCGGTTGCATCGGAATCGCCGTCACCGCCGAGGCCGTATCGTGCGAACCAACCGCAACCACCTCGATGGGTGACTCTGCGCGCACCTGGGTAGCGACATCCGTGTCCAGCTCGCCAACGCGAGTACCCGGGATCACGAGCTCGGGCAACAGTTCGCGCCGCACTCCGGCGACGTCAAGCAGACTGTCACTCCACTGCCGAGTGTGCACATCGAGCAGTCCGGTCGTTGAGGCCATTGTGGTCTCGGCGATGCTGGTCCCACTCAGCCAGTAGGTAAAGAGGTCAGGCATGAGAAGAACGGTGTCAGCTAGCCCGAGCCGATTTTCTGCCGCGTCGGCTGCAAGTTGGTAGATCGTATTGATCGGCATGAACTGGATGCCCGTTGCCGCGTACTGCTCAGCCTGCGAGCTCATCGACTCCACGTGCTCGATCGCGGCGCCGGTTCGTTCATCGCGGTAGTGCCGTGGATTGCCGAGCAGTTGCCCGTCGCGCAGCAGCCCGTAGTCGACGCCCCACGTATCGGTCGCTATCGACGAAATCGTCGGCACTTCACGGATCGCGGAGGTGAGTCCGTCGAGCGCGCCCTGCCATAGCGAGAGCACATCCCAGTGCAGGCGGCCGCGCACGCTCACCGGACGGTTAGCGAAGCGCGCGTGCGTTGCCGTGCGCAGCTGGTTGGGGCCGACTTCGCCCAGAATTACTCGGCCGCTAGTCGCGCCACAATCGAGAGCAACAACATGGCCCACCATCAAATCTCACTCGCCCCGTGCTTAGTCTGACTCGCGAGCGAGCCACGAGATGAGCTGGTTCCACATGGGGGCAAAGCCGTCCCATTCCAAGAACTCGGTCGGCAACCAGTGCGGGCCCATGTCGCTGGCGAAGGCCGCGACACGACCTAACCCTTCTCCGTCCACGACGAGAAGGGGAAAGTCGCCGACGGTCGCAAGGGTCTGCGCGCTGCCCCGTGCCGCCAAACGGTGATGACCGAGTACTGCTGGCCAGGAGGTCGGCAGCCCTGCGGTCGCGGGGTGATTACCGAGTGAGGTCGCTTCGACGCCCTGCGGAGTCTCTTCCCTATCGTCACCGATTTCCATTTCGACGGGAAGAATGCTCGCGAGAGCTGTGTTGCGGTAGTTCGCTTTCGCTTCGATGCCTTGGAAGCTGAGGTAGCCGCCAACCATCAAGAGCGATCCACCGTCGCGCACCCACTTGGCCAATACTTCGAGGCGATGAGGAATCCGCTCGCCCTTGGCAAAGACGCCGTTGGGCAGCAAGAGCGTGTTCGCGCCGATATCGCTGAGCACGACAACGTCGTACTGGCTGAGTTCCTCAGCGGTAGTCGGGAATCGTTCGGCCGCAACGTGGTTGGGTTGGAACTCAACACTGTTACCCGCCGACTTCAGCGCAGCGATGAAGTCATCTGCCCCCTCGGCGTACGCGGAAGTGACAAAAGAGTCAAAGCCCTTCGTGTGGATCGACGTCGTCGACCATGACTCTCCTGCGAGTAATACCTTCGCCATGTCTCTCCCTGTGGCTATTCGTTCGGTTAGTAAGCGAGGCCGCGAGGCTCAGGCCCCATGGAAACGTTGCGCTCCCCTACGACCTCGAAGCCGTTGTCCTTGTACGCCTGGTAGTCGAAGTTTTCGCATTCCTCGTAACCGACCATGTGGTAGTCAGCGAAGCCTTCCCAGTCTTCGTAACCGTCACCGAAGTTGTTCTCAAGGAACGCATCCGCCATCGCCATTCCGAGGCGCGGGCCAATGTAGAAGGCGCCCATGGCCATGAGGTTGCAGTTATTGGCTGTGGCTGCACGAAGCGCTGCCGGAGCGCTTTCGCAGACGGCGGCGTGCACGTGAGGCACCTTGCTGGCAGCAACGTGGATGCCCATTCCGGTGCCACAGAACGCGAGAGCTTTCTCGAACTCGCCCTCGGCGATTTTGGCTCCGAGCATGAAACCGGCACGGTGGTACATCGGGATGTCGTCGAGCGTTGGCGTCAGGTCAGTGACGGTCCAGTCCCGTGCTTCCAAGTGGCGCTTGACGGCCTCTTTGAGCGGGAATCCGGCAAAGTCAGCGCCCACAACTACATGGCGGTCCTTGGTTAGCTTCATGATTTGTTTCCTTTCACACCGAACAGACGAGAGAGCCTGTTCTTTTTAGTCCATTGATTCACCACGATGACGAGAAGCAGCACTCCACCCCAGATCAGCGGGCGGTAGAAGTTGCTGATGTTCGGGAAAGTGTTGAGCAGCGAGGAGAGAACCTGCAGCACGACGACCGCGAGAATCACACCAGACAGTCGACCTGATCCACCGTTCGGGTTCACGCCACCCAACACCACGATCAACACGGCGAGCAGGGTGTACGTGGAGCCATAGTCAGCCTTCGCCGAGTTGTAGTTGGCGAGCATCACGAGACCGGCAGCGGCGGCAAAAATGCCCGAGGTCATGTACGTACGGATGATGAGGTTGTCGGTCTTGAGCCCGCTGAACCGTGCCGCCGTCTCATTCGATCCCAGCATGTAGAGCTTGGTGCCGAATGCTGTCTTGTACATGATCAGAGCGATCACGACAGTGGCAAGGATGAAGATGATGAGCGGCATCGGGATGATCCCGAAGACGCGCTGCGCCATGATCTCGCCGTACTGCGCGGGAAGGCCACTTGCGGGCTTTCCTCCCGTGATGATGACTGCGATACCGGTGAAGAGCTCGAACGTTCCGAGCGTCACCAGAATGGCGGGGATCTTCACTTTGGCTATCAAGAACCCGTTGAAGGCGCCGGCTATCGCTCCCACAATGAGCGAGAACGCGATCGCCGCGACAACAGCCAAGTAGCCCTGGGGGCTGTCGGCGCCGGTGGGCGCGATTGACATCATGAGGGTCGCGCTGCCAATGGCCGTCATGTTGGCGACACCGACCACGGAGAGGTCGATTCCTCCAATGATCATGGTGAGCATCACCCCGAGAGCCATGAGGCCGAACTCGGGGAACTGAACAGCCATCGACTGCCACGTCGCGATTCCAAAGAAGTTCTTGGTCTTGACGAGCATGAAGAACGTCAAGAGCAGAACGAGAATCACGGCGAGGCGCGTGACGTGCGGATCGCGAGTGAGGCGATCCCGAAGAGGCGTAAGAGTCGTAAGAGCTGACATTGCCGTCCCTATCCTTGAACCAGCGCAGGTGCGCGTTTGCGTGATCGGGTGAGTTGCACGGCCGAGATACCTGTTCCGACGAGGATCAGGGTGCCGAGCGCGAAGCCTTGCCAGAAGGTGGGGATGCCGACCAAGATCATGCTGTTTTGCACAATCACGATCAGAAGCGTTCCCAGCATCGTGCCGGTCAGTGTTCCGGTTCCTCCTGTAATGGAGGCGCCGCCGAGCACGACCGCCGCGATGACCATGAGCTCCATACCGAGCAGGTTCGTCGGATGCATCTGGTCCATCATGCTCGTACGCACCAGTCCGGCGAGGCTCGCGATGATTCCCACGATGACGAAGAGCCAGAACTTGATCTTGCGCACCTTAAAGCCGGCACGAGCGGCAGCACTTTCGTCACCACCAATCGCGTAGAGACCACGGCCGAAGGTGGTGTATCTCATCACGACGAAGGCAACGGCAACAACGGCAACCAAGATGAGGAAGGCCATCGGCATGTTGGACGTAAGCCCAGATTCGGGGTTTGTCGCCACGAACAGTGTTGACCGGCCGAAGTCACTCATCCCCTGCGGCAGGTTCGGAATCTGCACCGACTTGAAAACGCCCTGCATGACTCCGGAGAAGACGCTCGCGGTACCGAGAGTGATGATGAGCACGGGCACCACGAACCTCGAGGTGAAGAGTCCGTTGAACGCTCCGAGGATCGCGCCAACCACAATGACTAGCAGGAACGGGAGCCAGACTCCCCCGGAATAGCCCGCATCCACGAGCACGCGGGTGGTCGCGTAGACCGAGAGCGAAGCCAGCGCCGGAAACGAAACATCGATTCCGCCGGCCACCAGCACCATGAAGGCACCAACCGCAAAGATGCCGGGAACAACCATCGCGTTCGCAAGGTCGACCAGGTTATTAGCGGAGAAGAACTGACCGCTCCGCAACTGGATGACAATGCTCACGGCAATGATCACGAGCAAGAGGTAGAACTCGTTTGATTTAGTGAGCTTTCGCACTAACTTGGCCATCTCAGCCCTTCCCGTCAATAGTGCTCGGGTCTTTCGACATGAGCTCGGCGAGCTCGGATTCGGTCGTCGTGCGCGGGTCGATTTCCGCCACGATTCGTCCTGCGTTCATCGCCATGACCCGGTTGCAGTTCTGGATGACCTCAGGGATGTCATCGGAGATGATGATGACGCCGAGACCTTCGCTCGCAAGCGTGCGCAAGATGCGATGGATGTCGTGCTTCGACCCGATATCTACTCCGACCGTTGGGCCGTTGAGAATCAGAATCTTCGGGTGGGTAGCGAGCCACTTCGCCAGCACGATGCGTTGCTGGTTTCCTCCCGAAAGAGTGTTCACCGCGTTAGCGGGGTTGGGCGTCGCGATCTTGAGTTCGTCTACCCAGCGCTGGCCTTCGGCATCCGCCTTGCGCTGATCGAGCGCCCCCAACTTCGAGACGAACGAATCGAGCTCGGAGATCACAATGTTGGAACTAATGGAACGCTCGAGGAAGAGACCTTCTGTGAGGCGGTCTTCGGGAACATAACCAATCCCGTGGGCGATGGCGGAGCGAACGCTGTTCACATCGACGACTTCGCCATTGATCAGGATCTCACCAGAGTCAGCGGGCTTCGCACCGAAGAGCGAGAGCGCGAGTTCAGTTCGCCCAGAACCAAGCAGCCCGGTGATTCCTAGGATCTCGCCCTTGCGCAGAGTGAGGTCGACATCCGCGAAGGCGCCGTTGACGCCGAGGCCGCGGGTTTCGAGGATGGGCTCGTCTGAGACGTGCTCGGGAACGAAATGGTTGTCGTCGAATTCACGACCTGTCATGTGGTGCGAGAACGTCGCGTGATCGAGTTCCTCTGGCAAGCACGTGATAACTGACTTACCGTTGCGGATGATCGTGAAGCGTTCGCTGATTTCGAAGACTTCATCGAGCTTGTGGCTCACGAACAGCGTCGCAATTCCCCGGGCCTTGAGATCGAGGATGATGGCGAAGAGCGCGTCAACCTCTCGCTTCGTCAGAGCCGTCGTTGGTTCATCCATGATGATGAGTTTTGCGTCGCTCATGAGAGCGCGGGAGATAGCAACGAGTTGCTTCTGCGCGACAGAAAGCTGGCCGACCTTTTCGTCAAGGTCGATCGTGAAGTTGATTTTGGCGATCGCCTCTTCGGCGACGGCCCGCATTCGCTTCCAACTCACGAAAGTGCGGTGGGCGGCGAGCTCGGCGTTGAGCGCCAGGTTTTCCATCACCGTAAGGTTCGGAAAAACGGAGAAGTCTTGATAAATGACCTGAACACCGTTCGAGATCGCCTCGATGGGCGACAGCTTCGAGAACGTTTTGCCGTTCAGTTCGATGGTTCCGGTATCGGGGGCGTGCACACCAGACATGACCTTGATCAGCGTGGACTTGCCACTGCCGTTCTCTCCGGCGAGACAGTGGATCTCTCCGGGAGCGATCTCTAGGGTGATGCCATCAAGCGCTTGAACGCCAGCGAAAGCCTTACCAATATCGCGTACCGCGATGACGTTATCTACCATCGTCCGGTCCTTTCCGCGCGTGAATAAATCGTGGGGGTGCGACCAGGGCAGAACGGATGTTCGCTCTGCCCTGATCGCGAAAACGGGACTGCTTAGAAGCCGAAGCTATCTACGTTGTCCTTGTCGATAACTACCCAGCCGTTACCTTCGAGAACCTTGTCGCTACCTTCAGCGAACGTCATGTTCTCGTAACCGGTGACTCCGAGGTTTACACCGTCGGCGATGTCTTCACCATCGAGGATCTGCTCGGCGAGCGATGCCAGAGCGTAACCAGCGTCGGCCGGGTCCCAGAGGGTCAGCGTCTTGACGAGGCCCTTTTCGAGGATCGACTTGTTAGCGGCCGGCATACCGGTTCCACTGACGAAGACCTTGCCGGTGAGGCCAAGTTCTTCGATCGCACGAGCGACACCAGGAGCGTCGAACGACGAGGTTCCGACGATGCCGGTTACTTCGGGGTACTTCTTGAGGAGCTCTTTGGCAGCCTGGTAGGCGACCTCTCCATCGTCTTGCGACTCAACGCGCGGCTCAGCAGCAAGCAGCGTCATGTTGGGGTACGCCTCAGCCTGACGAGCAACTGCACCGTCGGCCCACTCGTTGTGCGAAGCGTTCGTTACGTGGCCAACCATCGTGGCGTAGGTGCCCTCTTCGCCCATTGCCTCAGCGAGGTTGTCCATGATGAATGCGCCGTACTGGGTGTTGTTGAAGGCTTCGATGTCGTACATCGTGTTTTCTTGGCTGGCACCTTCGTGGGTGACAACAACGATGCCGGCGTCCATGGCCTGCTTCAAGACGGTCTCAAGTGCTCCCGGGTCAACCGGTACGACGCCGATAGCGTCTACACCCTGAGCGATGAGGTCTTGGATGACCTGAACCTGCAGTGTGGCATCCGTCTCAGCGGGGCCCTTTTGGTAAACATCGTTGCCGGAGTCAGCGGCGAACTTGTTGACGCCCTCTTCCATGCGAACGAACCACGGGTTAGTCGAGTCCTTGGGGACGATAACAATTGTGTAGGCGTCTTCCCCGGATGCGGTGGAAGTGTCGGCGTCAGCGGAACATCCGGCGAGGCCGAGTCCTACGACGGCCACGAGACCGATCGCGAGGCCTGCAAAGCGACGTTGCTTCATGTGTTTCTCCTTTTGGTGTGAGTGCAGTGTTGCGCGGACGCAGCGCCTAGAGCCTCAGCACTTTCGCGTCATTGCGCCCGGTCGAGAATTTTGAACCGGTTCATTTTTTAAAGCGGTTCAAACGTACACTGGACAAATACCGATATGCAACCGCTAGGCAGAGATGATCACAACGATGCGATTACGAGAACCTCGACTGCACCCTTACGCGGCGCACCCGAGCAATGCCCTTAGAGTGAGAAACCTGCAGCACCCGAACCATGCACAAGAAGTGAGCTATCCATGAGTACCCCCGACACTGCGACATCGAAGTCGCCCGCCGGGATCCGCGATGTCGCCGCGCTGGCCCAGGTTTCGACCGGCACCGTGTCGAATACGATCAACCGCCCCGACACCGTCCACCCTCGCACCCGCGCCGCCGTAGAGAAAGCGATTGCCGAACTGGGCTTCGTGCCCAACCAGCAAGCCCGCGTGCTCACAGGAGCCTCCAGCAACGTCATCGGGCTTGTTGTTCTGGATATCGAAAGCCCCTTCTACATGGAAGCCGCGCACGTCATCGAGCGCACCGTTCGCGAATCGGGCCACGTGGTGATGCTCTGCAACTCCGAAGGTGACACCACCCGCGAGTCCGGACTTCTCGCGATGTTGGCCGCCCAGCGCGTCCGGGGCGTACTACTGGCACCTGCGAGCCTCGACGAAGACTCCGACCCCTACAAAGACCTCCCGGGTGATCTGCCCGTCGTGTTGCTCGACTACAACGGCGGTCCAGAACACTGCTCCATTTCCGTCGACAACGTCGCAGGCGGGCGCCTCGCAATCGAACACCTGCTGCAGCTAGGCCACACCCGCATCGCTGTCGTTGGAGGACCAACCGGGCTCCGTCAGTTCGCCGATCGCGCCCAAGGCGCACGCGAAGCGATCATTGCGGCTGGCATGGATCCGGAAGTGTCGTTGATTGAAGTCAGCACGTCAGGGATCGGCATCCAAGACGGCCGCCGAGCAGCAGAACTTCTTCTCGAGGGAGACACCCCCGACGCCGTATTTTGCGGTAACGACATGCTCGCCTTCGGCGTCTACCGCGGACTTATTGACGCGGGGCTCAGCGTGCCAGAGGATGTTGCCCTCGTCGGCTACGACGACATTGACTTCGCCCGCGACTGGGTTGTGCCGCTCACGTCAGTGCGCCAACCCATCGATAAACTCGGCACGCGCGCTGCACGATTGCTCATTGAGCACTCAGCGCGAGAAGATTCCCACACCCACCGCCAAGAGGTACTCCCGCCCGAGCTCGTCGTGCGACGCTCCACCGACCTTCGGGCGCCCGCGCAGCACTGACGAGGCACGAGGCAACAGCGGTGACTAGTCGATCAACTCACGACGTGATCGCGTGAGTTCTGCACGCGCGTGCAGTTCTTCATCTGGCGGATAACCGACCTCGACAAGCGTGAGTCCTTTAGCAGGCATGACCTTGTATTCGCTGCCCTTCGAACGTTCATCGCGGATGTCGGCGGGGCGCGAAGCATCAATCTTGCCCTGTCCCACAAAGACTCCGGCTCCCACCAGCGACCGCACCATGCTGTGGCAAAACGCATCGGCGCGCACTTCAGCGAGGATGATGCCCTCATCGGTGCGGGTAAAGCTGAATCGCTCAAGGCTGCGCACCGTCGTGGCACCTTCGCGGGGCTTGCAATAGGCAGCCCAATCGTGGAGCCCGAGAAGCTCTTTCGCCGCCACATTCATCGCGTCCACGTCGAGCGTGGCCGGGTACCAGAGTGTGTGATTGCGTTGACGTGGGTCGCGCGGTGACTCATTGTCGGCAATACGGTACTCGTAGCGTCGCCAGAGGGGCGAGAATCGGGCATCGAACCCGTCCGCTGCGATCACTGACTGGGTAACAAAGATGTCGGACTCAAGGCCCGTGATGCCATTGATCCGTCGCGCCAGAGAGGCTGGTCCGTCATACCGCCGGCCGCCCATGTTGCCGCGCCGCGGGCGGTCGAGGCTGCGCAGCTGAGTCTCAGTGAGGTCAAGGTGAGCCACTTGGCCTGTCGCGTGTACGCCGGCATCCGTGCGTCCGGCAACGACCAGTTGCGGTGTAACCCCAAACCGCCGAAAGATGACGGCCAGGGCGTCTTCAATGGTGCCTTGCACGGTGCGCAGCACAGGTTGCTTGCCCCACCCAAAGAAATTCGTACCGTCGTAGGCGATATCTAGTCGCAGACGAGCAAAGGGCGCGGCATCCGACTCTAGCGCCGGGATGGCGGGTGCCGTTTCAGTCATAGTCCAACCCTATTTCACGAAGAAAACCCCGGCCCGCACGAAGCGGAGCCGGGGTTTTCTCGAACGAAGAAAGTTACTTCTCTTCTGCAGTCTCTGCAGCAGCATCCTCGACGGCGACGTCTTCGGTTGCTACTTCTTCGACGGGAGCTTCCTCTACGGCGGGCTCTTCTGCAGCGGCCTTGGGCTCAGCCTTAGCGGCAGCCTTCGGAGCCTTCTTCTTGGGCGTTACGGGCTCAAGAACGAGTTCCATCTGAACCATCGAAGCGTTGTCACCCTTGCGGAATCCAAGCTTCGTGATGCGGGTGTAACCACCATCGCGGTTCTCAACCTGCGGTGCGATGACCGTGAAGAGTTCGTGGATGACGGTCTTGTCGCCGATGATTCCGAGCGCGCGGCGACGGTTGTGCAAGTCACCCTTCTTCGCGAACGTGATCAGGCGCTCAGCAACGGGACGCAGGCGCTTGGCACGCATTTCCGTTGTCTTGATGCTCTTGTGAGTAAACAGGGCTGCGGCCAAGTTGGCAAGCATGTGGCGCTCGTGCGCCGGTCCACCGCCGAGACGCGGGCCCTTAGTAGGTGTAGGCATTTTCTAATTCTCCAGTGTCAAAGTTTCGAGCCAGTGGCTCAAGCGTTGGTCTCGTCGTCGGCGTATCCGCCGTAGAAGTGTGCTCCATCGAATCCGGGAACGCTGTCTTTCAACGACAGTCCCATCTCGACGAGCTTGTCGCGCACTTCATCAACCGACTTCTGACCGAAGTTACGGATGTTCATGAGCTGAGTCTCCGACAGAGCAACCAGTTCACTTACGGTGTTGATGCCTTCGCGCTTGAGGCAGTTGTAGCTACGCACCGAAAGATCAAGATCTTCGATCGGCATGCTGAGTTCGGTCGAAAGCACGGCGTCAACCGGTGCAGGACCAATCTCGATACCCTCTGCGGCCGTGTTGAGCTCGCGAGCGAGTCCGAACAGTTCGGTCAGCGTGCGACCGGCCGAAGCCACTGCATCGCGAGGAGTGATTGCCGACTTGGTTTCAACATCTACAACCAGACGGTCAAAGTCAGTGCGCTCACCGGCACGAGTTGCCTCGACGCGGTAGGTGACCTTGAGTACGGGCGAGTAGATCGAGTCGACCGGAATTTGGCCGGCTTCGCTGAACTCGCTGCGGTTCTGGGTTGCGGTGACATAGCCACGGCCACGCTCGATCGTCAGCTCAAGTTCAAACTTGGCCTTGTCGTTGAGCGTTGCGATGACGAGTTCCGGGTTATGGATCTCGACACCGGCAGGTGCTGAGATGTCCGCTGCGGTAACTTCACCAGCACCCTGCTTGCGCAGGTAAGCGGTGATCGGCTCGTCGTGCTCACTGGAGACTACGAGGTTCTTGATGTTAAGGATGACCTCAGTGACGTCTTCTTTGACACCGGCGACGGTGCTGAATTCGTGAAGAACTCCATCGATACGGATGCTGGTGACAGCTGCTCCGGGGATCGACGAAAGAAGGGTGCGACGGAGGGAGTTTCCGAGGGTATAACCGAAACCAGGTTCGAGCGGCTCGATAACGAACCGTGAACGGAATTCGGAAATGTTCTCCTCAGCAAGGGTGGGACGCTGTGCAATCAGCACTGGTAATTCCTTTCGGCGAAGTGTCCGCTATATGACACTTGTGGGCGACGGGTGGCTGGCCCGACGTTGTATTGAGTTGTGCGCTGGAACTGTGAGCGAGGGCCACAAGGGCCCTCGCCACGACGCCAGCACTAACGAGTTGCCCCGCTAGTACGGCGTGAAACTAAACGCGACGACGCTTGGGCGGACGGCAACCATTGTGCGTCTGCGGTGTTACGTCGTTGATCGAACCCACTTCGAGGCCAGCGGCCTGCAGCGAGCGAATCGCAGTTTCGCGACCCGAACCCGGTCCCTTGACGAAAACGTCAACCTTCTTGACACCGTGCTCCTGAGCCTGGCGCGCGGCCGACTCAGCAGACATCTGCGCTGCATAAGGGGTCGACTTGCGCGAACCCTTGAAGCCAACGACACCTGACGACGACCAAGCAAGAACTGCGCCGGTGGGGTCAGTGATGGTCACGATGGTGTTGTTGAACGTGGACTTGATGTGAGCCTGGCCCACAGCAATGTTCTTCTTTTCTTTACGACGCGGCTTACGAGCGGCCGATTTTGGTGCTGCCATTGTTTTCTCCTAAAACGTTGATGGCGACGACACTGGGGTTGAACCCAGGGTCTATCGGGCCTTCTTCTTGCCGGCTACGGTGCGCTTCGGGCCCTTGCGGGTACGAGCGTTGGTCTTCGTGCGCTGACCGTGAACGGGCAGTCCCTTGCGGTGACGGATACCCTGGTAGCTTCCGATTTCAACCTTGCGGCGGATGTCTGCTGCAACCTCACGGCGGAGGTCACCTTCTACCTGGAAGTTTCCTTCGATGTAGTCGCGCAGCGCGATGAGCTGGTCATCGGTGAGATCCTGAACGCGGATCTCTCCGCTGATCTGGGTGTCGGCGAGGGTTTTGAGTGCCCTCGTGCGGCCAACACCGTAAATGTAAGTCAGTGCGACCTCTACACGCTTGTCGCGTGGGATGTCGACGCCTGCTAGACGTGCCATAGTGGCTTCTCCTGTTTGATGAGTGGAGGTCTGTAACAGCACCTGTGCACCGGCCTCCAACCGGTGGTGTCCCCGTTGCTCATTTTCACAAGCCTCGGATCTGGTGTTGCTAGTTCTTGTATTTAGTTATGTGCGCTGCGGTGTGTGGCGATTGCTCGCCCCACCCCGTGCAACTGTGCGATCTGCTCGCGGAACCTTAGCCCTGGCGTTGCTTGTGACGCGGGTTCGACTTGCAGATAACCATGACGCGACCGTTGCGGCGAATTACGCGGCAGTTGTCGCAGATGGGCTTAACGCTGGGGTTAACCTTCATTATTTTTCCTTGTGAATCGCTGTCGTCGTTCCACTAGCCCGCAAGGGCACCGTGGACGTTACTTTCCAGCGCGGTCTACTTGTAGCGGTAGGTGATGCGGCCGCGAGTCAGGTCATACGGGCTCAGCTCTACAACTACACGGTCCTCCGGAAGGATTCGAATGTAGTTCTGTCGCATTTTGCCCGAGATGTGCGCGAGCACAACGTGGCCGTTCGTCAACTCAACACGAAACATCGCGTTGGGCAGAGCCTCGACTACTGCTCCTTCGATCTCAATGACACCGTCTTTTTTGGCCATAGCCTCTTCGTCGCTATAAGTGGGGTTCGCTGGTCTGCGTAGATTGTGGTGAGTGACTTTCGAGAAAGCCAAGGCGCGAAAAAATCGGCCTGAAACACCAAAGAGAAAGCCTACGCTAATCCCGGGCGTTTCACCAAGTTGGGGCTAAGATTGCGCGCTAACCGTTTCGACGGCAGCGGCGTAGAGAGCATCGCCCTCGCGAAGTCCCATCACTTCAGTCACGAAATCGGGGGCCGTCAGGGATGACCGCAGCTCCAGCATCCGCACACTTTCGGGGTCTTCTGGCACGTTGAACTGCATCGCGGCGCCGACCGCACGCAGGATCGCGTGAGGAGTCGTTCCGGATGCTGCCAGTTCGCTGGCAGGACTGATGAAGCGTTCGTTGCGCGACAACTTGCGCAGCGGACTACGGCCAACGCGCTCAGGAGTATCTGGCAAGTGCGGGTTACTAAATCGACGAGTGCACGTCGCGACATAGGCAGCGTGCTCAGCAGCGTCGAAGCCGTGCTTAGCGATGAGCATCGCGCTGGTCTCAGCTAAGACGGCATCGACGTCGGCGGAGACTTCGGGTATCGCCATCGCCGCAGAGAGAGTTTCTGCCCCACGGAGGTAGCCGTGGTAGGCGACAGTGGCGTGGCCGGTGTTGACAGTGAAGAGCTTGCGCTCGATGTAGGGTTCGAGGTTGTCGACGAAATGCACGTCGGCAATGTCGGGAACGTTGTCACCAAACGGGGCGCTCTCGATAGCCCACTCGAAAAAGTCTTCCACCGTGACGTCGAGTCCGGCAGCAGGATCCTGGGCCGGCACGATGCGGTCGACAGCAGTGTTCGCAAAAATCGCTTTCGCGGCGAGCGTTTCAGCGTCGACAGCGACCGCAACTTCGGCGCGCAGATTGTTCGTGGCGTAGAGCGCGTTCTCACACGCAAGCACCTGCAGCGGTGGCAGATCATCAGCGCGAGCCTTGATCGCCTGAGCAATCAAGGGAGCGACGAACTTGAGGATGTTGGGGCCGACAGCGGTAGTCACCATGTCGGCGGTGGCGATCTCTTCGATCACGCCTGCTTCGTCGCTCGCGCTGTTGAGTGCGCGGAAGTTGTCGACGGTCTCGGTGCGGGGCTCGGCGCCCACTTCGTGCACCTGGTAGCTGTCTGCGGCGGCGAGGCTGTCGATGAGCTCTGCGGCGACATCCGCAAACACAATCTCATAGCCAGCCTTGTGCAGGATCAGACCAACGAAGCCACGACCGATGTTGCCGGCTCCGAAGTGTACGGCCTTCATGCGTTGTTCAATTCAGCGAGAAGAGCGAGAAGTTCGTCTTCGCTTGACGCGTCAATGAGCTTCTGAACTTCGTCATTGTCGCTAAAGATCGTGGCAACAGCGGCGAGGGTGTCCATGTGGCCACCGTCTTTGCCTGCGATGCCGACAACGAAGCGAACCTCGTTGCCATCCCAATCGATGGGATCCGCGTACCGCACGAACGAGAGCGCAGACGACAAGATCGTGTCCTTGCCCTCGTTCGTGCCGTGCGGAATGGCTAGGAAGTTACCCATGAAAGTTGATGTCAACTCTTCGCGGGCCTTCATGAAGCCAAGGTACTCGGGCGTTACCGCGCCAGCAGCAATCAGAATCTCCGCCGCCTCAGCGATGGCTTCTTCTTTGGTGCGAGCGGTGCCAGCCGCTTTGATCTGGTCTAGCTCGAGTACCTTGCTCATGATTTCTCCTGTTATTCGCTAACCATGTTTACGACTTCATCGTATTTCGGACTGTTCATGAAGTTATCAACTGAAACATGGATTGCGCCGGGAACTTTCTCCGTCGCACGGTCAGTCAGCTGATTCTGAGTGATGATGAGGTCTTCCGAACCATCGAGGTTCGCAATTGCCTTGTTCGTCACGTTGACGCCCTCGATCCCGGCCTTCGCAAACTTGTTGCGGAGAACGGTTGCTCCCATGGCACTCGATCCCATGCCTGCGTCACACGCAAACACAACGTTCTGGATCTTCGTAGCAGTTGCGGCACCAGCGGTTGCGCCAGCAGCGGCAGCACCGGTTCCGAGCAGGTCGCCTACCGAGCTGTCCTTGCCCTTGTTGGAAGCGTTCTTAGCAACAGCAGCAGCAAGTGCGTCGTCGCCGTTAGCCATTGCCTCAAGGTCACGCTTACGGCCGGCGCGGATGATGACCGCAGCGACAGCGAACGAAACGGCAGCCGAGAACACTACCGACAGCAGTACGCCGACGATGCTTCCAGGAGGAGTCTGCGCGATGACCGCAATGATCGATCCAGGCGATGCCGGAGCACGCAGACCGGACTGGAAGATGACGTTCGTGAGAACACCAGTTGCTCCACCAGCAATTGCTGCAACAACGAGAAGCGGCTTAGCCAATACGTAGGGGAAGTAGATCTCGTGAATACCACCGACGAAGTGAATCAGGATGGCGCCGGGAGCGCTTGCGCGCAGCAGGCCAACACCGAACACCAGGAAGGCGAGCAGGATACCGAGGCCGGGGCCAGGGTTTGCTTCGATGAGGAAGAGGATCGACTGGCCCTTTTCGAGCGACTCTGCCGTACCGAGCGGTGTGAAGACACCGTGGTTGATGGCGTTGTTGAGGAAGAGGATCTTGCCAGGCTCAACGAAAACGCTGGCGAGCGGGAGCAGGCCGTTGTCAACGAGGAACGCGATGACGGATTCGAGACCGTTGCTGATCGCCGTAACGATCGGGGCAATGAGGAAGAACGAAGCAATCGCGAGCAGCATTCCGACGATTCCGCCGGAGAAGTTGTCAACGAGCATTTCGAAGCCGGGACGAATCTTTCCAACCCAGATCGAGTCGATCTTCTTCATGACCCATGCAGCACCAGGACCAACGATCATGGCACCCAGGAACATCGGGATACCGGCGCCGATGATGACACCCATCGTCGCGATGGTTCCGATAACTCCACCGCGGGTTCCGTAGACCATGCGGCCACCGGTGTTAGCAATGAGCAAGGGGAGTAGGTAAATGATCATCGGGCCGACGAGGCCCGTGTTCGTTACCTCAGGGTCAAGGCTCCAGCCACCGAGCTGCTGAACCCAGACCGGGTCGATGCCGAGTAGTGGCAACCAACCGGTTTGGATGAACAGTGCAGTGATAAAGCCCCAAGCGATGAATGCCGCGATGTTCGGCATCACCATTCCGCTAACGAAGGTTCCAAATTTCTGGACCCCTACGCGCGCACCGCCACTCTTGGCGGTCGTAGACGACGTTGTCATTGTTTTACTCCGATATCTGTGATGTGAGGATACTGCGAGGGAAGCGACCGAACACGACTAGCTCTCGTCGTGATCGGTACTGAGAATTTCGGTCAGGGTGGCGATAACAGCGTCGGCGCCATCGCCTTCAGCGGCGATAGTGACCTCGTCGCCGTGGGAGACACCGAGCGAGATGACGCTCAGGATGCTCGACGCATTCACCGACTTGTCGCCTTTGGCGATTGTGATGTCGAGGCCCGAGGCAGCTGCCGCCTGCGTGAAGAGTGACGCGGGACGAGCATGAAGCCCGTGCGCCGAAGCCACCCGAATAGTCTGTTCAGCCATTGTTGCTGCTTTCTGTCGTTACTTGAGGGAGGGAATCAAGAAGGTCGAGGGCAATATTTGCGCCGGCCGCATCAAAGTTCAGAGCGGGAAGCTGGATCGCCGTCGCACCAATCGCGTGGGCCGCGATTGCTGCCTGATCGAAGAAGTCGGCAACGTGGGAGCTCACCAACACGACATCCACAGAGGTGAGCGGCATGCTCAGCGCTGCAACGCTCGCGGGGGCGAAGGTATGGGGAAGTCCGCGAACAGTCGCCTGTCGACGAAGTGCGTGTGCCAAAAAGGTGCTCGAGGCACCTGCTCCGCACAAGACCAGCACCGTTGTCACCTGATCGCCTCCTCGCGATAAACCTGCTCAATTCCTTCGTTATCTATATTCGCTGGGAAGGTCCCCTGAGTTCCAATAGAGAAGATTCCGCCCCCGCGGAAAGGTTCATAGGCGAGAATGGAGTTCTTATGCTCGCGAACCACGCACGACTCATCGACTACCTCGCTCAGGCCGAGGCGTGGGTTACCGCTGCCGAGCTCGCCGACAAGCTCGGCGTCACTACGCGCAGCGTGCGCAGTTATGTCACTGCGGTCAAGTCTTCAGCGCTCCCCCTGGAAGTCATCGAGTCGTCGACTTCGGGCTATCGCCTCAATCGCGACAACTACGCGGAGTTCCTGAAGGGCGCTTCGAATCGCGAGGCAGAGCGCCCCCGCGATCGGCAGTACCATCTTGTTCGTCGCCTTGGCGATGCCCCTGAAGGCACCGACATCCATGCTCTTGCCGACAGCTTCTTCGTGAGCGAGTCCACCATTGAGGCAGACTTGCGAAAGATCAAGGCTGCAGTCGAAGAGTCGGGGTTGACCCTCGCCCGCCGAGGACCGCTCGTTATCTTGTCGGGCACCGAGCCGAACCTGCGCCGCCTGTTGAGCAAAATGTTCCGCCACGAAGAGTCCCAGGGGTTCCTTGAACTCGAAAGTATTCAGCGCGAGTTCGAGTCGTCAGACCTCCGCTCGTTCAAGACCTCGCTGCTCGAACTTCTTGACTCACATGGATACTTCGTCAACGAATACGGGATCAACCATGTTTTGCTCCACGTCGCGATAGCGGCGGACCGCACGCTTCCTCGCGATTCCGAGACAACGGAGGCAGAACCGGCGGCTGCGTTGAGTACAGCGCCCGTGCACTCAACAGACGCCGCGGCGTTCTCGGACGACCTTGCGGAGCTCATTACCTCCCATTTCGGTGCGAACCTGCGCGAAGATGACCTCAATGAGATCGAGCTGCTGCTCACTACGCGCGTGATCACCCGCGCTGCCAGCCCCGACTCCCCCGCCGATGTCGATCTAGAAGAACTCACGACACGCGTGCGCCGCACTGTGAAACACGTCGGCGAGGAATATCTCATCGATCTTGACGATGACGACTTCATCATGAGGTTGTCCCTGCACGTGCGCAATCTCATCTTGCGCGCCCAAGATCTCTCTTACTCTCGCAACCCCATGACTCGGTCGATCAAGACCACTTACCCGATGATTTACGAGCTCGCCGTCTTTATCGCCGCAGAAGTGCAACGTGATGAGGGCATCACGATCCACGACGATGAGATCTCCTACATCGCCCTCCACGTTGGGTCGCACCTCGAACGTCAAGCGAAACGCGAAGTGCGGCTCACCGCTGCGCTCGTGTGCCCCAACTATCACGATCTCCACGTCATCCTGAGGGAGCGCATTGAAGCAGTGCTCGGCGACGAGTTGCAACTTCGGATCGTGATCACGCGCACCGATGTCGACCTCGCCGAACTTTCAACCGATCTCGTGCTCACGACAATCGATCTGCGGTCGTTCGCCGACAATGTCGTGCTCATCCAGCCGTTCTTGACCGAAACCGATGTCGATGCGATTCGCCGCACGATCAGTCGCATCCGTCGTCTACGTCGCCGTCGAGAGCTTACTGATGAGCTCTTGCGATTCTTCGACCCTGCGCTTTTCTTGCGCAATTTCACGGCTCCCAGCGAGGAGGCAATGATCGCTGCCCTCGGTCATCGGATGATCGAAGCTGGCGTGATCGACCACGGCTACATCACGGGCGCCATCGAACGGGAACGTATGTCATCGACAGCGTTCACTGACACGCTGGCTGTTCCCCACGCGATGACCATGAATGCCCATCGCACCGCGATCAGCATCGTCATTAATGAAACGCCGATGCCGTGGGGCGAGAACAAAGTTAACGTCATCGCTTTGATCGCCTTCAGCGCTGCCGGCCGCACGACGTTCCAGACGGTGTTCGATCAGTTCGTCACCGTATTTTCGGATCGCGATTACGTGCAGCAACTCGTCAAGAAAGCAGTCGACTTTCCCACCTTTATTGACGAACTCGTTCGCGGCATCGAAAGCTAGCACGCGGCAAGCGGGCTACTGCGAGATAGTGCGGGGCGCGAAAGCGATCGCCGCGTACCAGTCACGAATAGTCTGCTTTTGTGAGGCGTTGCAGGTATACCCGTAGCCGCCGAGCTCCCAATACTCATACTCGCTCACCCATACGGTTTGCTCGACCGCCCAGCCGTCGAGATAAGTGAGAGCAAAGCAGTCGGCCATGATCTCGTACTTCGGCGCATCCACGGTTGCATTCGCAACGAAGGCTTCCACAGCCTTCTCTGTCTCGTCGAAGTTTGTGAACTGCAACACGTGGGCGTACTCGTGATAGGCGAGCCCTGTGCGCTGCCACGTGTTCATATACGGCTGCTGGTCGGACTGCGCGTCGTAGTGCGCCGTATAGGGGTCATCAGAGGTCACGCACCCCGCAACGTCCTGCCCACACAACGCGTCCGCGTCATCGACAGCAGAGAGAGCGAAACCGCGACCCAAGGAATCAGTAACCGATTCCATAGTCGTGCCGGTTGAATTAGTGGCGAGGTTTGTGGCGGCGGCAGCAAGCGTCTCTTGGAGTGCCACGGTTGCCTCTTCGACACGGAGGGAATCCTCGCGCACTTCCTGCGCATCCCACCTGTCTTTCCAAGTCTGCTGCGCCCAACCCTCATAGCGGTCGAGGTTCACCACTCCCCCCACACGCACGCCTTCGAACTCGGCGACGACCGCCATGAGGCCGTCCATTGCGAGACCGAAGGTTTGCTTTTCATCGATGAGTTCGATTTGCTCTTCGATCTCACGATCCTTCTGCTCGATCGCTTCTCTAGCCTGTTCAAGGCGAACAAAGGTAAGCACGAACAGTACGGCTGCGGCCACGAACGCGAGGGCAAGAACAACGACGGTGATGATGAGCCCGCGACGCCGAGACGGCTGTCCAGGGACATCCGCGACTGTAGCGGCATCAGTGACCGTAGCGGCATCAGGCGCAGGCTCTACGGCATGCGAACTTAGAGGCTCAGGATCCTGCTGAGAGTTCGACACATCGTTCGACATCCACAAGCCCCTTGTTGTTGGGGTGGGTAACAACGCACAGCGCAGCGAGAGCTGCTAGTGGCGCTAGCCACCGATCAGAGTTCTAGCGAGAACCCGCATCAGTGGCAGAGATGCCGCGATCGAACAGACCCTCAGTGATTCGCGCGGTAACCGCGTCGATTTCACCGAGAGCATCGATCGTTACGAGCACGCCGCGGTCTGCATAGACCTTCACGAGCGGAGCTGTCTGCTCGCTGTACACCTCGAGGCGATGACGAACTACCTCTTCGGTATCGTCGCTGCGGCCCTGTTCGAGAGCACGCTTGCGAAGACGCCCCACAACAACGTCAGGGTCTGCCTCGAGCTCAACGACGACATCGAGCGCGGCACCGTGGGTCGCCAAGAATTCGTCAAGCTCACGGACCTGATCAGTCGTGCGAGGGTAACCGTCGAGCAAGAAGCCCTGCTTGGCATCCTGCTCCTCGAGACGATCGCGAATCAGTGCGTTCGTGAGCGAGTCGGGAACATTGTCGCCGGCATCCATGAATGCTTTGGCTTTGTTCCCGAGTTCGGTGCCATTCTTCACATTGCTGCGAAAAATGTCACCGGTCGAAATTGCAGGAACGCCGTAGATCTCGGCAAGACGAGCAGCCTGAGTGCCTTTTCCAGCACCAGGGGGACCAATCAAGAGAAGTCGTGTCAACGCAACAAACCTTCGTAATGGCGCTGCTGCAACTGTGAATCGATCTGCTTGACGGTCTCAAGACCGACACCAACGATAATCAGGATGCTAGCTCCGCCGAATGGGAAATTCTGGTTGGCCCCGATGACTACGAACGCAATCAGCGGGATCATTGCCACAAGGCCAAGGTACAAAGAACCAGGCAAAGTGACGCGAGTCAGGACGTAGTCGAGGTACTCTGCGGTCGGTCGACCGGCACGGATACCAGGAATGAAGCCGCCATACTTCTTCATGTTGTCAGCGACTTCTTCAGGGTTGAAGGTAATCGCTACATAGAAGTAGGTGAAGCCCACGATGAGCAGGAAGTAACCGATCATGTAGATCGGGCTATCGCCGGAGACCAAGTTGTTCTGGACCCAGACAACCCACGCTGAAGAAGTTTCGCCAGCTTGTGGCTGGTTGAACTGCGCGATCAAGGCGGGGAGGTACAACAGCGACGAAGCGAAGATCACGGGGATCACGCCGGCCATGTTGACCTTGATCGGGATGTAGGTGTTGTTGCCGCCGTAGGTGCGACGACCAACCATGCGTTTTGCGTACTGCACGGGGATGCGTCGTTGCGACTGCTCAACGAATACAACGGCAGCCATAATGAGGATGCCCATGAGCAGCACAAGAACGAACGTCTCGATTCCGCTGGCTACGTAGATGCCCCAGAGCGCGCTCGGGAAGGTTGCAGCGATCGAAGTGAAGATCAACAGCGACATACCGTTACCGATACCGCGCTCGGTGACCAGTTCACCCATCCACATGATGAGGCCGGTTCCGGCGGTCATGGTGATCACCATGAGCAAGATCGCGTACCACGCATCGTTAGTGATGAGCTGGCTACATTCTGGAGTACCAGCCGACTGGAACAGTGCGCCGCTTCGCGCAACCGTGATCAGCGTCGTGGACTGGAGGATCGCGAGAGCGATCGTGAGGTAACGCGTGTACTGAGTCAGCGTTGCCTGGCCAGACTGGCCCTCTTTGTGAAGAGTTTCGAAGTGTGGGATGACCACACGAAGTAGTTGCACGATGATCGACGCCGTGATGTACGGCATGATTCCGAGTGCAAATACGGAAAGTTGAAGGAGCGCCCCACCACTGAAGAGGTTGATGAGGTCATACAATCCGCCACTCGAAGCATTAGCTGCGAGACAGGCCTGGACGTTACCAAAGTCAACGAACGGCGCGGGGATGAAGGAGCCAAGTCTAAACAGCGCAATGATGCCTAGCGTGAACCCGATCTTCCTGCGAAGGTCAGGCGTGCGGATTATCCGCGCGACAGCTTTAAACACAAGGCCTCCGATTTATCTATGTACTACGGGCGAGTGGGGAATCCCAATGCGGGATTCCCCACTCAACCTGCCTGCGTTTGTCACCGGTGTGACCAACGCGACACTAACGTTTGTCGTAGTGACAGTTACTGAACCGAACCGCCGGCTGCAACGATCTTCTGCTCGGCAGAGCCGGAGACCTTGTCAACTACAACGTTCAGCTTAACCGTAATATCACCCTGACCAAGAACCTTGACCTTTTCGTTCTTACGAACCGCGCCCTTGGACACGAGGTCAGCAACGGTTACGTCGCCTCCCTTGGGGTAAAGTTCCGCGAGCTTTTCGAGGTTAACAACCTGGTACTCGACGCGGAACGGGTTCTTGAATCCGCGCAGCTTAGGCGCACGCATTACGAAGTTGATGTTTCCACCTTCGAAACCAACGCGCATGTTGTAACGCGCCTTGGTTCCCTTGGTTCCACGGCCCGCGGTCTTACCCTTGGAGCCTTCACCACGGCCAACACGCATACGGTCTTTCTTAGCACCGGCAGCGGGACGGAGGTGGTGCATTTTCAGAACCTGCGGGCGGCTTGCAACATCATCGCTCGAGGACTTCGTGGTGGTCGACGCCTTAGCAGCGGTCGACTTCGCAGGAGCCTTCGTGGCGGATGCCTTCGCAGCAGGAGCCTTGTCAGCTGCGGCCTTTGCAGGAGCAGCCTTCTTGGCAGCAGGTGCTTTCGCAGCTGCGGCCTTCTTTGGGGTTTCTTTCTCGTCAGCCATTAGTCAATCTCCTCGACCTTGACAAGGTGAGCGACCGTGTTGACGTAACCACGGTTCTGCGAGTTGTCCTCGCGCACAACCACGGAACCGATGCGCTTGAGCCCAAGGCTGCGCAGCGTGTCGCGTTGGTTCTGCTTCTCACTAATTTTGGACTTGATCTGGGTTACCTTCAGGCGACCAGCCATCAGACACCTGCCTTAGCTTCAGCCTCGGCGCGCAGCAAGCGAGCCGGGATAACGTGTTCTGCATCGAGCCCACGACGAGCGGCAACCGAACGCGGCTCTTCGAGCTGCTTGAGTGCCTCAACCGTTGCGTGAACGATGTTGATCGTGTTCGAGGAACCGAGCGACTTGCTCAGTACATCGTGGATACCGGCGCACTCGAGTACGGCGCGAACGGGTCCACCAGCGATAACACCGGTACCAGCGGATGCGGGACGCAGCAGGACTACACCTGCAGCTGCCTCGCCCTGGACCGAGTGAGGGATAGTAGCGCCGACGCGAGGAACGCGGAAGAAGTTCTTCTTCGCCTCTTCGACACCCTTGGAGATCGCGAGAGGAACCTCACGAGCCTTGCCGTATCCGACTCCAACCATTCCGTTACCGTCACCGACGACGACGAGAGCGGTGAAGCTAAAGCGACGACCACCCTTGACGACCTTCGATACACGGTTGATGGTGACGACGCGCTCCAGGAACTGGTTCTTGTCGTTGTCGCGGCTGTTGTTACCACCACGGCCACCACGGTCGGGTCCACGCTCACGGCCGCCACGACGAGCCTCGCGGGGCTCGCTCGTTACGTCGGTCGCGGGGGCGTCTACGACGACCTCGGGTACGGAGATGGCGCTAGTCGCCTCAGCGGCCACGGCCTGCTCCTTGTTTGTTGTCTTGTTGTCCACGTTGTCGCTCACAGGTTCAATCCACCCTCTCGCGCTCCGTCGGCGATAGCTGCAACGCGACCTGCGTAACGGCTTCCACCACGATCAAATACGACGGCCTCAACACCGGCCTGCTTCGCGCGCTCGGCGACCATTTCGCCGATCTTGCGTGCCTTGGCGGTCTTGTCTCCATCGAACGTACGCATGTCCGACTCCATGGTCGATGCAGAAGCGACGGTAACGCCCTTCGAGTCATCAACAACCTGGACGAATACGTGACGCGCTGAGCGCGTAACCACGAGACGCGGGCGCACCTCGGTGCCCACAACCTTCTTGCGGAGACGTGCGTGACGGCGGCCCTTAGCGGCCGACTTGCTCTTACCTCTGGTTCCGAGAGCCATGTCTACTTACCACTCTTTCCGGCCTTGCGACGAACAACTTCGCCGGCGTAGCGCACACCCTTGCCCTTGTAGGGCTCTGGCTTGCGCAATTTACGAATGTTGGCTGCTACTTCGCCAACCGCCTGCTTGTCGATGCCGCTGACAACTAGTTTGTTATTGCCCTCGACCGCGAAGCTGATGCCTGCGGGCGGGTCAACGGTGATCGAGTGCGAGTACCCGAGAGCAAACTCAATTGAGCTGCCCTTTGCGGTGACACGGTAACCAGTACCAACGACCTCAAGGCCCTTGGTGTAACCATCGGTAACACCGATGATCTGGTTAGCGATGAGTGTACGAGTCAAGCCGTGCAGTGAACGCGATTCGCGCTCGTCGTCGGGACGGGTTACGAGAACCTGACCCTCTTCGAGTGCTACAGCGATAGGTGCCTTGACGGTGAGCGCAAGCTCACCCTTCGGGCCCTTTACAGTGACGTCCTGGCCGTTGATGGTGAGTGTGACACCAGCGGGGACATCAATAGGAAGTCTTCCGATACGTGACATTTTGGGTTACCACACGTAGGCGAGGACTTCCCCACCTACGCCCTTCTGAGTCGCCTCTTTGTCGGTCAGAAGACCGGAGGAGGTGGACAAAATAGCCACACCGAGTCCGCCAAGAACCTTGGGGATTTCGGTCGAGCGAGCGTAGACACGAAGACCAGGCTTCGAGACGCGCTTGATTCCCTTGATGGAACGCTCGCGAGTGGGGCTGTACTTGAGTTCGATCGTGAGGGTCTGGCCCACGCGAGCGTCCTCGGTGCTCCAGCTGAGGATGTATCCCTCAGCCTTGAGCATTTCAGCCAGGCGCGACTTCAGCTTGCTGTTAGGCATTGAAACGCTGTCGTGGTGCGCCGAATTGGCGTTGCGCAGTCTGGTCAGCATGTCAGCGACCGGATCTGTCATTGTCATTATGTGTTTCCTGTCTCAACTGGTTTCGGCATCCGTTACACGAAGGCCGACCTGGTCGATCGGTGTTACTTGGTTAGTTAGATGCGTTCTCAGCGGTGCGGAAGGGGAAGCCCAGAGCCTTAAGCAATGCGCGACCTTCTTCGTTGTTCTTACCGGTGGTGACGATAGTGATATCGAAACCACGAACGCGGTCAATCTTGTCCTGGTCGATCTCGTGGAACATGGACTGTTCCGTGAGGCCGAAGGTGTAGTTACCGTTGCCATCGAACTGCTTGTCCGACAGACCGCGGAAGTCGCGGATACGCGGAAGCGCCAGCGTGATCAGGCGGTCGAGGAACTCCCAAGCGCGGTCACCACGGAGGGTAACGTGTGCGCCAATAGGCTGTCCTTCACGAAGCTTGAACTGAGCGATCGACTTGCGAGCGCTAGTTACGTACGGCTTCTGACCGGTGATCGCGGTGAGGTCCTTGACGGCCCCATCGATGATCTTTCCGTCGCGAGCAGCTTCACCAACACCAGTGTTGACGACGACCTTAACGATCCCCGGAACCTGGTGGACATTGGTGAGTCCAAGATCCTTCTTGAGCTGAGCCGCAAGTTCATCGCGGTACTTCTGCTTGAGGCGCGGCTGGATTTTGCCAGCAGCAGGTGCAGTCGTCGTCATTAGTCTGCGTCCTTCTCGGTTGCCTTCTCGGCATCCTTCTTCGAAGCCTTGGGCTCAGCCTTAGCTGCCTTTGACTTCTTGGTCTCTACGCGGCGCGACTTCTTGAAGAAGCGCTCGCGCGTGGTCTTGCCACGGTCATCGGTGCCGACGGTAAAGCCAACACGAGCCGGGAGCTTGGTCTCGGGGTCAACGAGGGCGACGTTCGACACGTGAATTGATGCCTCCATCGTCTCGATGCCACCGGTCTTGGTTCCACGCTGAGTCTGGCCAACCTTGACGTGCTTGGTGACGAAGTTGACACCCTCCACGACAATGCGGTCTTTTCCAGCGATAACACTGATTACGCGACCCTGCTTGCCGCGGCTTCCGCCACGCTCTTCGGTCGGGCCGCTGATGACCTGTACGAGGTCACCCTTGCGAATCTTTGCCATATCTACAGCACCTCCGGTGCGAGCGAGATGATCTTCATGAACTTCTTGTCACGAAGTTCGCGGCCAACCGGCCCGAAGATGCGGGTACCACGGGGGTCTCCGCCATCGGACTTGAGGATTACAGCCGCGTTCTCATCGAACTTGATGTATGAGCCGTCTGGACGACGAGTCTGCTTGATAACGCGAACGATGACGGCCTTGACGACCTCACCCTTCTTGACGTTTCCGCCAGGAATCGCGTCTTTGACGGTTGCCACGATGACATCGCCGAGACCTGCGTAACGACGGCCTGAGCCACCGAGAACGCGAATCGTGAGGAGCTCCTTGGCGCCGGTGTTATCGGCAACCTTTACTCGGGATTCCTGCTGAAGCATTACTTAGCCTTTTCGAGGATCTCGACCAGACGCCAGCGCTTCGTAGCGCTGAGCGGACGGGTCTCGCTGATAAGTACGGAGTCACCGACGCCGGCCGTGTTGGCCTCGTCGTGAACCTTCACCTTGGAGTTACGGCGAACAACCTTGCCGTACAACGGGTGCTTTACGCGGTCTTCAACGATGACAACGATGGTCTTATCCATCTTGTCGCTCGTAACCAGTCCGCGACGGGTCTTACGGTACCCACGAGCGACCTCGGCGGTCGTCTCCGCGGTCTTCTTGTCTTCAACCTTGGCCATGACTACGCCTCCTTCGTCTCGTCAGCGGCGTCTGCTGCAGTCTCAACCGCGGCGTCTGCCTTCTTGGTGCTGCGCTTCTTGGTCTCCTTGGCGGGAGCCTCGACGGCAGCGGGGGTTGCACGGATGCCCAGCTCGCGCTCACGGATAACCGTGTAGATGCGGGAGATGTCGCGCTTTACAGCGCGAATACGTCCGTGGCTTTCCAGTTGACCAGTTGCGGCCTGGAAACGAAGGTTGAAAAGTTCTTCCTTCGACTTCTTCAGCTCGTCAACGAGTCGTTCGTCTTCAAAAGTGTCTAGCTCGACAGGGGCTAGCTCCTTGGATCCGATCGCCATTATGCGTCGCCCTCCTCGCGCTTGATGATGCGTGCCTTGAGGGGCAGCTTGTGAATTGCACGAGTGAGTGCTTCGCGCGCAGTCGTCTCGTCCACGCCGCTGAGCTCGAAGAGCACGCGACCTGGCTTGACGTTGGCGACCCACCACTCGGGCGAGCCCTTACCGGAACCCATGCGGGTTTCAGCGGGCTTTTTGGTGAGCGGGCGGTCGGGGTAGATGTTGATCCACACCTTTCCACCACGCTTGATGTGACGCGTCATTGCGATACGAGCTGCCTCAATCTGGCGGTTCGTAACGTATGCGGGCGTCAGAGCCTGAATACCGTACTCGCCAAACGACACCGTGGTTCCACCAGTAGCGTGGCCGCTACGGGAGGGGTGGTGCTGCTTGCGGTACTTGACCTTACGCGGAATCAACATTGTTATGCCTCAACTCCTGCTGCAACCGGTGCGTCGGCCTTGGGGGCTTCTGCCTTGGGTGCTTCAGCTTTCGGTGCGGACGAAGGGCCACCGGTGCGACGACCGCCACGGTCGCCACCATCGCGACGCTCTGGACGCGACGACTTCTGGTTAGCCTGCTCGCGAGCGAGCTCCTTGTTGGTGATGTCGCCCTTGTAGACCCACACCTTGACACCGATACGACCGAACGTGGTCTTAGCCTCGTAGAAGCCGTAGTCGATGTTTGCGCGCAGCGTGTGCAGCGGAACGCGACCTTCGCGGTAGTACTCTGAGCGGCTCATTTCTGCGCCACCCAAACGACCCGATACCTGGATGCGAACACCCTTGACCGAACCAACGCGCTGGGCGCCCTGAAGACCCTTGCGCATTGCACGACGGAAAGCGACACGAGCAGCAAGCTGCTCCGCAATTCCCTGTGCAACGAGCTGAGCTTCAGCCTCGGGGTTCTTGACCTCGAGGATGTTGAGCTGGATCTGCTTACCGGAGAGCTTCTCGAGCTCGCCACGAATACGCTCTGCTTCGGCGCCGCGGCGACCGATCACGATGCCCGGACGGGCAGTGTGAATGTCTACGCGAACGCGGTCACGGGTGCGCTCGATTTCAATGCGAGCAACACCTGCGCGGTCGAGGTTCGACTTGAGCAGGTTGCGGATCTTTACATCTTCCGCAACGTAGTCGCTGTAACGCTGACCCGGCTTGGTGCTGTCGGAGAACCAACGCGACACGTGGTCGGTGGTGATTCCCAGACGGAAACCGTAGGGGTTTACCTTCTGTCCCATTACTTCTTCCCTGCCTTGTCGGCCTCGGCTTCAACGACGTGGTCTGGCGTGGCCAGCACGACCGTGATGTGGCTTGTGCGCTTCAGGATCTGGAACGCGCGGCCCTGGGCACGCGGCTGGAAACGCTTGAGCGTTGCACCGTCGTCGACATAAGCCTTCGAGATGATCAGATCCTGTTCGTCCAGGAACGTGTTCGAAGCGTCTGCCTTGACTCGCGCATTCGCGATTGCAGATGCAACCAACTTGTAGACCGGCTCGCTCGCGCCCTGAGGTGCGAACTTCAAAATTGCCAGTGCTTCCTGTGCTTGCTTGCCGCGAATCATGTTGACAACGCGACGAGCCTTCATGGGGGTCACGCGGATGTGACGCACGCGTGCGATCGACTCCACCATTTCTCTACCTCCTCCACCACCGCGTTAGCGGCGGCGACCCTTCTTGTCGTCCTTCACGTGTCCACGGAAGGTACGGGTGGGCGAAAACTCGCCGAGCTTGTGCCCAACCATGGTTTCGGTGATGAACACCGGAATGTGCTTGCGACCATCGTGCACCGCGATCGTGTGACCCAGCATTGCTGGAACGATCATCGAGCGGCGCGACCAGGTCTTGATTACGTTCTTGCTCTTGGCTTCGTTCGCCTTGACAACCTTTTGTAGGAGGTGGTCGTCGACGAAGGGGCCCTTCTTCAGACTGCGTGGCATCTTCTGACTCTCCTACTACTTGCGCTTCTTGCCGACATTGCGGCGGCGAACGATGAGCTGGTCACTGGGCAGTTTGCGCTTACGTGTGCGCCCTTCTGCCTGGCCCCAAGGGGAAACGGGGTGACGTCCACCGGACGTCTTACCCTCACCACCACCGTGGGGGTGGTCAACAGGGTTCATGGCAACACCACGGACGGTCGGGCGAACGCCCTTCCAGCGCATGCGGCCGGCCTTTCCCCAGTTGATGTTCGACTGCTCGGCATTGCCGACCTCGCCGATCGTTGCGCGGCAACGAACGTCAACGTTGCGGATTTCACCGGAAGGCAAACGCAGCTGCGCGTAGGGGCCTTCTTTTGCAACGAGTCGAACTGATGCACCAGCGGAACGGGCCATCTTGGCGCCGCCACCGGGGCGAAGTTCAATCATGTGGATAACCGTACCGACGGGGATGTTCTTCATCGGGAGGTTGTTACCAGGCTTGATGTCTGCGCCGGGACCCGACTCAACAATGTCGCCCTGATTGAGCTTGTTCGGAGCAACGATGTAGCGCTTGGTGCCATCAACAAAGTGGAGCAGTGCGATACGTGCGGTGCGGTTGGGGTCGTACTCGATCTCGGCAACGCGGGCGTTTACGCCGTCTTTGTCGTTGCGCTTGAAGTCGATTACGCGGTACTGGCGCTTGTGTCCACCACCGATGTGACGAGTCGTGATGCGACCTGCGTTGTTGCGTCCACCAGTCTTCGGCAGAGGGCGCAGAAGCGACTTCTCCGGCGTTGAACGGGTGATCTCAGCAAAGTCTGCAACCGAGGATCCACGACGACCAGGCGTCGTGGGCTTGTACTTGCGAATAGCCATTAGTTTCTCCTTGGTCCCTAGCCGACAGCCGTGAAGATGTCGATAGAACCGGACTTAAGCGTGACGATGGCGCGCTTGGTGTCCTTGCGCTTGCCCATACCGAAACGGGTACGACGGGTCTTGCCCGTGCGGTTCAACGTGTTGACCGAGTCGACCTTGACGCTGAAGATCTTCTCAATAGCGAGCTTGATCTCGGTCTTGTTCGCACGGGGGTCTACCTCGAAGGTGTACTTGCCCATGTCGATCAGGTTGTAGCTCTTCTCAGAGACCACGGGAGCGATGATGATGTCGCGCGGGTCCTTGTACGTGACGGTCATGCGCTGACCTCTTCCTTGTTCGAAGACTTGGTGTTGAACGCAACGAACGCGTCGAAGGCGCCCTTGCTGAACACGATGTCGTCGCTGACGACGACGTCGTAGGCGTTGAGCTGGTCGTAAGCCAAGACGTGAACCGTGTCGAGGTTGCGAATGCTCTTGAGGCTGGTTGCATCTTCGCGCTGGAGAACAACGAGAACGTTCTTGCTCGGCGCGATGTTGTTCAGCAGAGCCAAGACCGACTTCGTCGAAGGCTTGCCGTCTACAGCGAGAGCGTCGATGACGTGAATGCGCTCACCGCGAGCCCGGTCGGACAACGTGCCGCGAAGTGCTGCAGCAATCATCTTCTTGGGGGTGCGCTGTGAGTAGTCACGCGGGTGCGGCCCGTGAACGATGCCACCACCCTTCATCTGAGGAGCACGGATCGAGCCCTGACGAGCGCGACCGGTTCCCTTCTGCTTGAACGGCTTGCGACCAGCACCCGAAACTTCACCGCGGCGCAGGGTGTTGTGCGTACCCTGACGTGCTGCTGCACGCTGTGCAACAACAACCTGGTGGATGAGCGGAACGTTGGTCTGCACGTCGAAGATCTCGGCGGGAAGTTCAACAGAGTCGACCTTCTTGCCCTTGGCGTCGATGACGTCGATGGAGGTAGCCATGTGTACTACGCCCCCTTCACTGCGTTGCGGACGAAGACGATACGGCCACGAGCACCGGGAACAGCGCCCTTGATGAGCACGAGTCCCTTCTCAAGGTCGATCGAGTGGACGGCGAGGTTCATGACCGTTACACGGTCACCACCCATACGACCGGCCATGCGCATGCCCTTGAAGACACGGCTGGGGGTCGACGAGGCGCCAATGGAACCAGGCTTGCGGTGGTTACGGTGCGAACCGTGGCTTGCAGATACACCCTTGAAGTTGTGACGCTTCATAACACCCGCGAAACCCTTACCCTTGCTCGTGCCGACAACGTCGACCTTCGAGCCTGGGGTGAAGATGTCGACTGCGAGCTCCTGGCCAACGGTGTATTCCGCGGCGTCAGGGGTGCGAATCTCGGTGAGGTGACGGCGAGGCGTAACACCTGCCTTGTCGAAGTGACCGGTAAGCGGCTTGTTGACCTTACGAGGGTCGATCTGGCCGTACGCGATCTGGACTGCGCTGTATCCATCAACCTCGGGGCTACGCAGCTGCGTAACCACATTCGGGGAGATTTCGACAACGGTCACGGGAACGAGCTTGTTGTTCTCGTCCCAAACCTGCGTCATGCCGAGCTTTGTGCCCAGCAGACCCTTAGTCGTCTTAGTTGTAGACATTATTTTCCTTATCGGCTCTGTCGCTCAATAACTGCGCGAGCTAAAGCTTGATCTCGATGTTGACGTCGGCCGGCAGGTCGAGACGCATAAGCGAATCCACAGCCTTGGGCGTCGGGTCGATGATGTCGATGAGCCGCTTGTGGGTGCGCTTCTCGAAGTGCTCGCGGCTGTCCTTGTACTTGTGGGGAGAACGGATAACTGCAATCACGTTCTTCTCGGTGGGCAGCGGCACCGGGCCTACTACCGTGGCACCCGCGCGGGTAACCGTGTCAACAATTTTGCGTGCCGACGAGTCGATGACCTCGTGGTCGTACGACTTAAGTCGAATGCGGATCTTTTGTCCCGCCATGACTGGCTCTCTTCCCTTAGTACTTTGGCTGCACTGCGTGCACCTGGGCTGTTCGACACCGGATGTTGCCACCCGAAGACGCTCAGCACTTTTGCTTTCGCACCACTATTTATCTGTCAAGTTCTTGCTGTCACTGCTTGTGATACCAACCCGCGAAGCCGCGAGGAGCACATGCCAGCGAACTGGCACAAGCGTCTCCCGCAGCACGAATTCTTTCGAATCGAATTGGGGAGTTGGTTAAGCTTGGTTCTGCTCCCCGCGGCCTAGCTACAACACGGTGCATAACTCACGCTCTGCGTGGGTCATACGATGTGGAACTATGCACTGCCTGGAAGTGATCCGCACGCACGTGGCGGCGAAATGTTGAACTAGAAGAGTTTGTCACATCCACGCATTTACTGCAACCCGGGCGTGTCGGATTTTTACGGCACCGATCGGTGTCGTCCTGCTGACGGCGTGATGCCTCGATGTGAGCATCCGCTACCGCCTGATAGCGGGACTTTTGGGGAGCCTCAGGCCAACGGCCGCACCAACTCGTGAACGCCATCCACAAAGACGCTGGAGACCAGGGGGACCCCCGGCCGGTACGCCAGATGACGGTAGTGCGGGGCATCCAGAATCTGGGCATTCGCTCGTGCACCGACCGCTAAACGACCCACGTCATCGCGGCGGAGCGACTCGGCTCCCCCGAGCGTCGCCGCTGTCACCGCCTCGAGCGACGTCATCCCCATCTCGCGCACCGCGAGGGCAATGCAGAACGGGAGGGATGAGGTGAAACTTGAGCCGGGATTGCAATCGCTGGCGAGCGCAACGGTCACTCCCGCGTCGAGGAGTCGCCGGGCATCCACGAACGGATGCTTGGTGGAGAACTCGACACCGGGAAGAAGTCCGGCGACCGTGCTGCTGCCGGCGAGCGCCTGCACATCGTCATCGCTGAGATAGGTGCAGTGGTCGACACTCGCTGCGCCAAGCTCGACCGCGAGTTGCACAGCACCTGACTCCGCCAGTTGAGCACCGTGCAGACGAGCGCCCAAGCCACGCGCCTGCCCGGCCGTGATGATGGCGCGCGTCTCCGCCTCGGTGAAGGCACCGCTGTCGCAGAACACGTCGATCCAGCGCGAATGGGGAGCGCACGCCTCGAGCATGTCGCCCATGACCAGGTGCACGTAGGCGGCGCGATCGTCCGCGTACTCGGTCGGCACGACATGCGCACCCAGAAACGTGGTCTCGTCAGTGAGCGTGGCCGCGAGCCGCAACATCCGCGCCTCATCTGCAACGCTCAGACCGTAGCCGCTCTTGATTTCGACCGTCGTCGTGCCCTGGCGGCGCATCTCCGCAACCAGAGCGGTCGCGTTCGCGAGCAACTCAGCGTCAGTCGCTGCGCGCGAAAGTGCGACCGTGCGACGGATTCCGCCCGCCTCGTAGCGACGGCCAGCCATGCGATCCTCAAACTCATCCGAGCGGTCCCCTGCGAAGAGGATGTGGCTGTGGCTGTCGACAAAACCAGGAAGGACACAGCGGCCTGCGGCATCCACTCGCCTGTCGGCAGCAGGAGCATCGGCCGAAGCACCCCACCACGCCACCCGGCCCTCGTCGAATACCAGAGCGGCAGCGGAGATCTCGGGACGCTCTTCATCATGCGTGAGCAAAAGCCCAATGTTCTCGATCACCGTGCTTGTCATCGCAGCGAAACTCCCGCGATTGCTTCGAGGACGCAGAGCGCCACCAGACGCACCGTTCGTTCGTCAGGAGCGTCAGCGGCGGCATCCACCTCGACCAAATCGATCGAGGAGACTGCCGGATGCGCGGCAGCGAGCCGTGCAGCCGTGCGCAACTCAATCGCCGAGATGCCACCCGGCACCGACGCGGGGCAACCGGGAGTGACCGAGCGATCACACACATCGACATCAAGATCGACGTGGATAGACCCGCCCGCTGCGCCAGCAATCTCCAGCGCCTGCGCCATCACCTCGTCCATCGAGCGCGAACGCAACTCGTCGCGAGTAATGACCGTGATTCCTGCCTCGCGCGCCCGCTCGGCGTACGCCAGCGAGTTCGCGAGCGGCTCAATACCGATCTGCACCACACGGCTTCCATCGAGGCCGGCCTCAAGAAGGCGACGCACGGGTGAACCATTACTGGTGCCGTCTCGTAGGTCGTAGTGAGCATCGAGCGTGATCAATCCAGCCGACTCGATCTCTGAACCCCACCGTCCCAACGCCGTCGGAACCGTCGCCGCATTGTCTCCACCCAGGGCGATAACGAGCTCAGCCCGCAACTGCGCCACCGCATCAATCGCACCCTGCTCATTCAGATCAGGCTCGCGCACGGTGCCGGCGTCTACGATCCGAAGATCAGACAGCGCGGCATAACGACGAAGTGCCTCACGAACCGCAGCGGGAGTCGTGTGAGCCTGCGTCGGCGAGAGTGACGTGCGCGACGTCGGCATACCGATGAGTGCGACATCCGCCCACTCGTCGTCAACCGGCGAAGGCCAATCCCCCGCACGCGGCCACAGCGGATCAGCGTTGAGCATTGTGACCCTTCGTGAGCGGAGCCTCGTTCATGGGGATGCGAACGCCGAGATCATCAGCGACCGCAATAGCTTCATCGTAGCCAGCATCGACGTGACGGATCACGCCCATACCGGGATCGTTCGTGAGTACGCGCTCAAGCTTCTGGGCAGAGAGCTCGGTGCCGTCAGCGACCGTCACCTGACCGGCGTGGATCGACCGGCCGATGCCCACACCGCCACCGTGATGAATGGAGACCCACGTTGCGCCCGATGACGTGTTCACGAGCGCGTTGAGCAGCGGCCAGTCGGCGATGGCGTCCGAACCATCCTTCATGGCCTCGGTCTCCCGATACGGCGACGCGACAGAGCCGCTATCGAGATGATCGCGCCCGATCGCCAGCGGTGCGGCCAGCTCTCCCGACGCCACCATCTCATTGAACTTCAGCCCAGCCTTGTCGCGCTCGCCATAGCCGAGCCAACAGATGCGGGCAGGAAGGCCCTGGAAGTGCACGCGCTCTCCCGCAAGCTTGATCCAGCGCGCGAGCGATTCGTTCTCAGGGAACAACTCGAGAATCGCCTTGTCTGTCTTGTGGATGTCGCTGGCTTCGCCACTGAGAGCGGCCCACCGGAACGGGCCCTTGCCTTCAGCAAACAATGGACGGATGTAGGCCGGCACGAACCCGGGGAAAGCAAACGCATCGGCATACCCGGCCGCAAGCGCCTCGGTACGCAAGTTATTGCCATAGTCGAAGACCTCGGCACCCTGACGTTGGAAGCCCACCATCGCTTCGACGTGGATCGCCATCGACTCGCGGGCGCGCTGGGCGAAGTCAGGATGGCTGCGGGCACTCTGCCAGTCGTGGAATTCCACGCCGAGAGGAAGGTACGCGAGAGGATCGTGGGCGCTCGTCTGGTCAGTGACGATATCGACCGGCGCACCCATGGCCAACAGCTCAGGGACGGCAGCAGCCGCATTGGCGAGCACCCCAATCGAGAGCGGCTTCTTCGCATCGCGCGCGGCAACAGCGAGTTCGACCGCGTGCGCGAGCGACTTCGCCTCAACGTCGAGGTAGCCGTGATCGATGCGACGCGTGATGCGGCTCTGGTCAACATCAACACAAATCGCAACACCGTCGTTCATGGTTACGGCAAGCGGTTGAGCCCCACCCATGCCTCCGAGGCCAGCCGTGAGGGTAATGGTGCCAGCGAGAGTGCCGCCAAATCGCTTAGCCGCGACTGCAGAGAAGGTCTCGTAGGTGCCTTGCAGAATGCCCTGCGTGCCAATGTAGATCCATGATCCTGCTGTCATTTGGCCGTACATGGTGAGGCCAAGCTGCTCGAGCCGACGGAACTCATCCCAGTTGGCCCAGTCGCCAACCAAGTTGGAGTTTGCCAACAACACCCGTGGAGCCCACTCGTGGGTCTGCATCACACCGACGGGCTTGCCTGATTGAACCAGCAGCGTCTCGTCACCTTTGAGGGTCGTGAGCGAACGAACAATCGCGTGATAGCTGGACCAATTACGCGCAGCCTTGCCCGTGCCGCCATAGACGACGAGATCTTCCGGGTGCTCGGCGACCTCAGGGTCGAGGTTGTTCTGGAGCATGCGCAAAGCACCCTCCTGCTGCCAGCCAAGAGTGTTGAGTGTGGAACCGCGGTGTGCCTGAATCATGACGTCTCCTAACTGAGTTCAGTAATAGTGCGTGCGGCGGACAAGAGCGCACCCGACTGCACAAGCGCAACGCTCGCTGCAATGTCGGGCGCCAAGTAACGGTCGGGCCCTGCAGCGGGAACGTGCTGGCGCAGGTTCGCGATCACCGCCGCTGATACCGGTGACGGTCGCTCGCCACGCATCTCGATCCCGCGTGCCGACGTCAGCAACTCAATGGCGATCACTCGTGATAGCCCATCGATACTGCGGCGAAGTTTCAAACCAGCGCTCCACCCCATGGAGACGTGGTCTTCCTGCATCGCGCTCGTCGGAATTGAATCAACGGATGCCGGAGCCGCCAACCTCTTCATCTCACTGACGATTCCCGCCTGGGTGTACTGCGCGATCATGTGCCCCGAGTCCACCCCGGGATCATCGGCCAGGAACGCGTTGAGCCCGCCGCTGCGATTGCTGTCAAGGAAGCGGTCAGTGCGACGCTCGCTCATGCTCGCAACATCGGCGGCAACAATCGCGAGGAAATCGAGAGCGTAGCCCACCGGCGCCCCATGGAAATTACCGTTGGATTCCAGCCGGCCATCCACCGTCACCACCGGGTTATCGATCGCGCTCATAAGCTCGCGCTCGGCCACCCGACGCGTGTGATCAACCGTGTCGCGCGCCGCTCCGTGCACTTGCGGCGCGCACCGCAACGAGTAGGCATCCTGCACTCGCGTGAAGCCGCCCGTGGCGTGGGCCGCGATCGTGTCCGAGTCGCGCAACACCGCGCGCATGTTGGCCGCCGACTGCGCCTGGCCCGGATGCGGACGAAGGGCGTGCAGATCCTCCGCGAAGACTCGGTCGGTTCCGGCCAAGCCCTCCACGCTCATGGCAGCGGACAGGTCGGCGGTGGTGAGCAACGCCTCAAGATCAGTAATCGCCAACGACAGCATGCCGAGCATCCCATCGGTGCCGTTGATCAGCGCCAAGCCCTCTTTTTCATGCAAGATAACGGGGGTAATGCCGGCAGCTCTGAGAGCTGCGGATGCCGGCAGCTGCTCGCCGGCAACCCGTACGTCGCCTTCGCCCATCACCGCTAACGCGCAGTGCGCGAGCGGAGCGAGGTCACCGGAACAGCCGAGGCTGCCGTACTCACCCACGATTGGGGTGATGCCCGCATTGAGCACTGCCGCATAGGTTTCGGCAACGAGGGGCCGCACACCCGTGCGCCCGGTGGCCATTGTGGAGAGGCGCAGCAACATCGTCGCACGCACCACTTCGTCGGCAATTTCTGCACCGGAACTTGCGGCGTGACTGCGCACGAGTGACCGCTGCAACTGCAGCCGCTGCTCCGGGGCGATGTGTTTCGTCGCCAGCGCGCCAAAACCGGTGGAGACACCGTAGTGCGGGCGAACGTCGTCGGCCAACGCTTCAATCACCGCGCGCGACGCAGCCATTGCGCTCGTCGCCTCGACCGAGATCGCAATCGGCGCACCGTAGCGCGCGACCGCCACAACATCGGAGATGCTCACGGCGCCGACGCCGATGGTCACTGTCTGGCTGGGGGCTGAGGTCATGATCCCAGTGAACGCGCATCGACCCTCCACCACGAGCGGATATCGCGATATGGTGTCTGAAATACCAGACAGGAGTCGAGTGTCCAACATTCCTGCCGCGCGCAACACCATGGCCGTGCTGCGTCACCTCGCGACCCGCAAAGGGCCCGTGCCCGCCTCTGCTTTGGCGCGCGAGCTAGCGCTCCCCCGGTCATCCGTCTACCAGCTGCTTACCGTCATGATCGACGAAGGCTTCGTGGTGCATTACCCGGAAGACCGCACCTATGGGTTGAGCTCGCTCGTCTCCGAGATCGGCACATCTGCGCTGCGTAGCGAACGGCTCTCCGCACTCGCTAGCCCGCTCATGCGGAGCCTCGCGGCTGAAGCCCCGATCCCTGTCGTCGCGCACCTTGCCGTGCTCAGCGGTGCCGATGTCAGTTACGCCGCTCGAGTGCAAGGAACCCGAGCGCCCACTACTGTTTCGGCTGTCGGCGTGAAACTTCCCGCGCATTTGACCGCTACCGGTCGAGCCATGCTCGCGCAACTGACAGCTCCGCAAGTGCGGGCGCTGTATCCCTCACGCAGTAGCCTCACTCGACGCCAGACTGCCGGGCCGAACACACTGGCAGAACTCGACCAGTTGCTGGCTGCGACTCGTGAGCGCGGCTGGGCCAGCGAAGTGGGCGACATCACTGCGGAGTACGCCTCGGTGGGCGCTGCCGCGTTCGACCGCAACGGCTATCCTTCGGCAGCGATCGGGCTGACCTTCAGAACGGATGCCGTCGATGACCAGTGGGACGAGCTCGGTCAGGCCACCGTGGCCGCCGCTCGCGCGCTCACCTCGCGGCTCACCGGCCGCGCTGGTTAAACGACGAAGGGCCGAGCCTTTCGGCTCGACCCTCGTCGTAATTAGTTACTGAGCTTACGCCAGAACCTTGGTTACCTTACCGGCACCTACGGTACGTCCACCCTCACGGATGGCGAAGCCGAGGCCCTCTTCCATGGCGATGGGCTGAATAAGCTCAACGGTCATGTCAGTGGTGTCGCCAGGCATAACCATCTCGGTGCCCTCAGGCAACGTGATGACGCCGGTGACGTCGGTGGTACGGAAGTAGAACTGCGGACGGTAGTTCGCGTAGAACGGGTTGTGACGCCCACCCTCATCCTTTGACAGGATGTATGCGGTTCCCTCGAAGTTCGTGTGAGGAGTAACGGAACCAGGCTTAACAACAACCTGTCCACGCTCAACATCTTCACGCTTGGTTCCGCGGAGAAGCAGACCACAGTTCTCGCCAGCCCATGCTTCGTCGAGCTGCTTGTGGAACATCTCGATACCAGTGACCGTGGTCTTCTGGGTCGGACGGATTCCAACAATCTCAACGTCAGAGTTGATCGAAAGCGTTCCACGCTCGGCGCGGCCCGTAACAACGGTTCCACGACCAGTGATCGTGAAGACGTCTTCAACCGGCATCAAGAACGGCTTGTCCTTGTCGCGGATGGGGTCAGGAACGTTCTCGTCAACAGCATCCATGAGGTCGAGGATGGACTGGGTCCACTTCTCGTCGCCCTCAAGAGCCTTGAGACCTGAAACCTGGACAACAGGAACGTTGTCACCGTCGAAGCCCTGGCTGGAGAGGAGTTCGCGAACCTCGAGCTCAACGAGCTCAAGGATCTCTTCGTCATCTACCATGTCGGACTTGTTGAGTGCAACGAGCAGGTAAGGAACACCAACCTGCTTCGCGAGCAGAACGTGCTCGCGAGTCTGAGCCATCGGTCCGTCGGTCGCTGCAACCACGAGGATTGCACCGTCCATCTGAGCTGCACCGGTGATCATGTTCTTGATGTAGTCAGCGTGGCCCGGAGCGTCTACGTGTGCGTAGTGGCGCTTGGGGGTCTCGTACTCAACGTGCGAGATGTTGATTGTGATGCCGCGTTGACGTTCTTCCGGAGCCGAGTCAATCGACGAGAAGTCGCGCTGCACGTTCGTCGCCGAAGGGTACTTGTCAGCAAGTACCTTCGAGATCGCTGCCGTGAGCGTGGTCTTTCCGTGGTCAACGTGACCGATGGTTCCGATGTTTACGTGCGGCTTGGTCCGCTCGAACTTGGCCTTAGCCACTGTGGGTCCTCCTCAGGACTCGGTTGCTCTGCACCCGACGACTTTTCACTGCCGAATGTTTCGCAAGTTGGTGTGTATCTATGTTAGTTGCGCGCTGGTAGTGCGGCGATTACTCGCCCTTGTTCTTTGCAACAATCTCGTCAGCTACCGCGCGGGGAACCTCAGAGTAACTGTCGAACGTCATCGAGTACACCGCACGACCTGAAGTCTTGGACCTCAAGTCACCGACGTAGCCGAACATTTCCGACAGTGGTACGTGGGCGCGAACGACCTTTACGCCGGTCGCGTCCTCCATGGACTGGATCTGTCCGCGGCGACTGTTAAGGTCACCGATGACATCTCCCATGTACTCCTCGGGAGTACGAACCTCGACCGCCATGAGCGGCTCGAGGAGAACTGGGTCAGCCTTGCGCGCTGCCTCTTTGAATGCCATGGTTCCCGCGATCTTGAACGCCATTTCTGACGAGTCAACATCGTGAGCAGCACCATCGAGGATGATTCCCTTGACGCCGACCATCGGGAATCCTGCGAGGATTCCGACGTTCATCGATGCCTGGAAACCCTGGTCGATTGAGCCAATGTATTCGCGAGGAATACGGCCACCGGTGACCTTATTTACGAATTCGTAAATCTTGTCGCCTTCAACCTCCATCGGCTCGAGCGAGATCTGGACCTTAGCGAACTGTCCCGATCCACCCGTCTGCTTCTTGTGGGTGTAGTCGTGCTTGTCCACAATGCGGCGGATGGTCTCGCGGTACGCAACCTGCGGCTTACCAACGTTGGCTTCAACGTTGAATTCGCGCTTCATGCGGTCTACGAGGATGTCGAGGTGAAGTTCACCCATTCCCTTGATTACCGTCTGGCCAGTTTCCTGGTTCTGTTCGGTACGGAACGTGGGGTCTTCTTCAGCGAGCTTCTGAATAGCAATACCAAGCTTCTCTTGGTCAGCCTTCGTCTTCGGCTCGATCGCTACCTCGATCACGGGCTCAGGGAACGTCATCGACTCGAGAACGACCTGGTCGTTCGGGTCACACAGCGTGTCACCAGTCGTGGTGTCCTTGAGGCCAATGACGGCGTAGATGTGTCCAGCGGTAACGCTGTCGACAGGGATTTCCTTGTTAGCAGCCATCTGGAAGATCTTTCCGATGCGCTCCTTCTTGCCCTTGGTGGAGTTAGCAACAGCTCCACCAGAGTCAAGGTGTCCCGAGTACACGCGAATGTACGTGAGGCGACCGAAGAAGGGGTGCACAGCAACCTTGAAGGCCAGAGCCGAGAACGGCTCCGAAGCGTCAGGCTTGCGGATGATGATCTTGTCTTCATCGCGGGGGTCGCGTGCTTCCATGGGAGGCACATCAACCGGCGAAGGAAGGTAGTCGATAACAGCGTCGAGCATCGGCTGAACGCCACGGTTCTTGAAAGCAGAACCACAGAGAACCGGGTAGATCTCGCTGTTGACGGTGAGCTTACGGATCGCAGCCTTGATCTCAGCAACGCTGATCTCTTCGCCGGCGAAGTAACGCTCCATGATGGCGTCGTCGGTCTCAGCGACAACCTCGAGCAGAGCGGTGCGGTATTCCGCAGCCTTCTCCTTGAGGTCTTCGGGGATCTCTTCGATGGCGTACTTAGCGCCCATCTGAACGTCACCCTTGGAGTCTCCGCGCCACGTGAGTGCACGCATCTCAACGAGGTCAACAACACCCTCGAACTCAGACTCGAGTCCGATGGGGAGCTGAATAACGAGGGGACGAGCACCGAGGCGCTTCACGATGGTGTCTACCGTGTAGTAGAAGTCCGCGCCCATCTTGTCCATCTTGTTGACGAAGCAGATGCGAGGAACGTCGTACTTGTCGGCCTGGCGCCAGACAGTCTCCGACTGCGGCTCCACACCCTCTTTACCGTCGAACACAGCGACTGCACCGTCGAGAACGCGGAGCGAACGCTCCACCTCAACCGTGAAGTCAACGTGGCCGGGGGTGTCGATGATGTTGATCTGGTTTTTGTTCCAGTAACAGGTGACAGCAGCGGACGTGATCGTGATGCCACGCTCTTGCTCCTGCTCCATCCAGTCAGTAGTCGACGCACCATCGTGAGTTTCACCAATTTTGTGGTTTACACCCGTGTAGAACAGGATGCGCTCAGTCGTAGTGGTCTTGCCGGCATCGATGTGAGCCATGATGCCAATGTTGCGGACCTTAGTCAGGTCGGTGAGCACGTCCTGTGCCACAGGTTCCTCCGAAGTATGTTGGTGAAGCGAGAATCTCAAGAGTGAAGCGAGCCAGACAGCGTCTGACCCGCCTCACTGCGAGGTGCTGACTACCAGCGGTAGTGAGCGAATGCCTTGTTCGACTCGGCCATCTTGTGGGTGTCTTCGCGGCGCTTTACAGCGGCGCCAAGGCCATTCGATGCGTCCAAGATCTCGTTGGTGAGACGCTCAGTCATCGTCTTTTCACGACGACCCTTTGCGTAGCTCGTGAGCCAACGCAATGCGAGCGTGTTAGCACGGTGCGACTTGACCTCAACAGGAACCTGGTAGGTCGATCCACCGACACGACGCGACTTGACCTCGAGGGTCGGGCGAACGTTGTCGAGAGCCTTCTTGAGCGTGACAACGGCGTCTTGGCCGGTCTTCTCGGTTACGCCTTCGAGTGCGCCGTAAACGATGCGCTCAGCAAGGCCCTTCTTGCCATCAAGAAGAATCTTGTTGACAAGCTGGCTGACAATGGGTGCGCCGTAAACCGGATCTGCGACTACGGGACGCTTTGGTGCTGGTCCTTTACGAGGCATTACTTCTTATCCTTCTTCGCGCCGTAGAGGCTACGAGCCTGCTTACGGTTCTTAACGGCCTGGGTGTCGAGCGCTCCGCGAACGATCTTGTAGCGAACACCGGGGAGGTCCTTTACACGACCACCGCGGATGAGCACCATCGAGTGCTCTTGAAGGTTGTGACCTTCTCCGGGAATGTAGGCCGTGACCTCGGTGCCGTTAGAAAGCTTGACACGAGCAACCTTGCGAAGAGCCGAGTTCGGCTTCTTCGGAGTTGTTGTGTAGACGCGCGTGCAAACGCCGCGCTGCTGCGGGTTGGACTTAAGGGCGGGAGCCTTGGTCTTGACGACCTTTGGCGTGCGTCCCTTACGCACCAACTGCTGAATGGTGGGCACTAAATTACTCCTTGATTTTGCTGCACGGTGACAGCGTCATGATGGTTAGCATTCGACGTTCTTTTCAGAACACCGAGTTCATCTGGACCCACGCCCCTACCGAACTGATCGGTTGGTTTGCGGGTATGCCGTGGGGGCCAACCGGAAGGTCGAACCCTGTGGTGTGGAGTGACTCGCACCTAAACCCCGCGTGAGCGGTAATCCTCGAGAGGCATGGCTTAAGCGCACGACAAAGCGCACACCTCAGAAAGAATAGCCCCCGGGACAGGCCGGGGTCAAATGGTCACAGCCCACACGCAGGCTCCAGAACGGGGCACGCGAGCACGGTAGAGACTTTAGCGCTGAGCAGCAGTTTTCTCCGCGAGCTCGGCTTCCCACTTGGCACGCGCATCCACGTTGCGTTGCGTGACCTTGCGGCCTCGTCTCGCGACCAGCGCACCCGTCCACAGTGAGACCTCACGGCCAAGCAAACCTGCTGCGATGACTAGTGGATCCGCCAGCGCTGCGAGGAACATTGCATGTGCTTGTTCCGGAGTGTTCTGAATGACTCCGTTGATCAGCAGGAGCGCCCCGACGGTGCCGAAGTACACGACAAGCCCGACGATGATGCTCGAAAAGACGTGCGCCGCCCAGCCTGCGCGGTTCACAATGAGCGCAATCACGATTGCGCCAAGTGCAAAGAAGGCGACGGGAACGTAGAACGACGGCGCCTGCACAAAAGCGACCGCGACTCGGCCGGATGCTGCTGCACCGATGATGACGACAGCGATGGCGAAAACGATCGCGAATGCGACGGTCGATGCCAGCGCAATGAAAATACCGAATCCACGGTTGCCAGCCACCTTGGGCGGCGTCGGCGCAGTCACATAAACGACGCGGGGCTCACTGGATGCTGCGGCTCCTGTCGTCTCGGCAACGGCCGGCTCGGGCTCGGCGATAATTTCGGGCTCAACAACGAGCGCGGGCTCAACAACGGGCTCCGCCTCAGCTTCGAGGGTGGCGTCGTCGTACGCAGCGGACTCCGCGGATGCCGTGGGCACCTCAACGGGGTCGACAAGAGGTGCGACGGGTTCGGAAGCCGCGGGGGTCTCGTCGACAACCACAGCATCCTCAATGTTGTCGTCGTTCTCCGGTGAAGAACCACGCTCTACAGATGGATCGGTCATGACTGATGCCTCCTCGTGCCAGCGACTGATCCGCTCAGTCTACCGAAGCAACCCTCAGAAACGAGAAGAACGCCACGACCCAAAGGTCGTGGCGTTCTTCTTCATCGTGCGGAAAGACTAGCCAACTGTGGTGCCGTCAGCGCCAGTGTCGGCGTCAACAGTTGAAACAAACGTGCCCGGCAGCACATAAACGTATCCGCTCACCTTGAGCTCATATTCTGCCGCACTCGTCGATCCATCGATAGTTACTGTCTCTAGTGTGAAGACCCGAATACCCTCTTGAGCACTTCCCAAGAACCGGTGAACAGATTCGTAGTCGCCTACAACCTCAATGGTCACCGCAACCGAGACAAGACCAGGCACTGAGGAAACCTCTTGCGCAATCGCTGGCGATTCTGTGTCGACTGTGGTGGAGTCCTCTGCTGCGGCGTCGTCACCCTCTGCTGGCTCGGCCGTGGCTGTATCCGAAGGTGGCGCCACCGCTTCTTCTGCATTGATGTAGCTGATTTTCGCGAGTTTGACCCCCGCCTTCGCAGCCAAGGCTTCCAATTGGGCGGCAAAAACCGACGTGTCGTGCCCTGACGGGATTGCGCGCTGGAGGTCCTCTAGCTCAGCGAACAGCTCATCAGAATTCTCTGACAGTGTCTTCAATCGCGCCAGTTCCGCAGCCTTGACTTGGTTCTGAATTTCGACCTCGGCAAGCTGTGCATCCGAGTCTGCAGCCGCGTTGTACGCGGGCCCAACCCCAACCGCATATCCCGCAAACAGGATAACGATCACAGCCAAGGCGCCAATTAGTGTCCACAAGCGTGTCATGCTCATGATCCGCTCCCTTCATCGGTTGCTTCTTCAGTCGGCGCGGGAGTCGACGTGGGCTCTGCCGATTCAGACGGAGCCGGCGTGCTTTCTGGTTCCGGCTCTTCCGTCTCGGCCTCATCTTCAACACCATCGAAGCGATGAACGAGTGATTCTAGGTCGAGGAAAACCACCACATCCGCAGTGAACGAACCATCTAGCTCGGATTCGGCATTCACCAAGGTTGCGTCAAGAACGCCAGCGATACTCGAAGTGGAGCGGACCCACTTATCAGCGTCGGCTAGATTGGCGAAGCTAATTTCCATGCCGAACTGGGCCAGGCGGTCGGGGTCCAGGACTGATGTGTCTTCACCATACGGCTGAAACGGCGTCGACGTCTCGAAGCTATAGGACAGCACCGCCGCGCCAGTAGGCAGCTTCTTCCCTAAGGCCGCAATGGTGTCTTGTACTGACACTTCGGTTGACAGCGCAAAAATACGAGCACTCGTCGTTGACTGCACCAACTGTCCAGCAACTCGAACATCATTGTATTGACCCTGTTGTTCGATCAAACTCGATGTCAGCGCACGCGCATTCTCGAGCGCAAGGTAGCGCTGCAACGCATACAAGTTCATGCCTACAGACGCAAGAATTACGACACCAATAGCGATGATCGCAACAAAAATCGCCCGACCACGTGCACGAGCTGCAGCTTTTTTCTGGCCGACTTCTGGCGGCAGCAGGCTAACGTAAGGCGGGTACGCAGTGGGAACTTTCAGTTCCTTGCGAGCTTTGGGCGCCTTCTTCTTGTCGTCGCTCATGCCGAGACCCCCGTAACCAGTCCCAGTGCCACTGCCATGTCGAACGGCGATCCGGTTCCCTTGAGCCCACGAGATACCGCGGTCATGGTGAACGGATCAGGCAACGATGCTGGCGTCTTCGTGAACTCAGAAACCGTTTCGACGAGGCCGAGGAGCTGTGAGCCACCACCGGTCATGACGATCCGATCGATTGCACGGTTGTTACGCGCGTTCTGAAAGTAAGCGATCGTGGCACGAATGGCCATGAGCGTTTCATTGACCAGTTCGAACGAGACTTCAAGCGCGGGGCGCTGCTCAGCCGTAGCCCGCGCGGCCACTACACCCACGGAGCGTTTGATTGCTTCTGCGTCTCGCGTTGAGATGTCCAGGCGCTGCGAGATGCCCTTAGTGATGTCCGCACCACCGTTAGGCAAGAAACGGATGAAGTGAGGAACGTGCCCCTCCAACGCGACCAGCGTGGTCGTCGACGCTCCGATGTCGACCAACAGTGTGGTCATCGTCGAAAGCTCCGGTGTGGAAAACAAACGCGTAAGAGCGAAGGGTGCGAGATCCACATTGACGGGAGTGACCGACGCAGCGGATGCGGCATTCACGTTCACAAGAACGGGAGCCTTGATCGCGGCGACCAGCATGCCCTGCAACATCGGGCCGTTCTCGCCCACTGCCTCAGCAGCGGGATAAAAGTCTAGGAGGGCATCCGATGCGGGAACCGGCAAGAGATCCTGCACCTGGAAGGGCAGCGACTCGCGCACTTGGTTCAGCGGCAGACGTGGCACCGTGACATCGCGCGCGACAACTTTGGAATTACCAAAGCCGATCACTACGTCGCGAGTGCGGAAGCCGTTCGCCGACCACAACTTTTTGATGGATGCCGTTACGGTGGCGGAGTCGATAACTTCACCGGCGCGAACGGCGCCCTCTGGTAATGACACTTCGCCGAAGCGAAGCACCGTTGGCTTCTGAAGGTGCGGGTTTTCGACTTCAACAGCACGGATTGCTGTTGAGCCGATATCCAGCCCCACTAATTTCTTTCCCATAGTTCCCCCCGGGCCACGGTCAAACGAGACCGGCGGCCACCATATATCCATTCCACAGTTGTGAACCGAAAGCAATGCCTACCCACGCGCCCGCGATCATCCACGGTCCAAATGGGATGGCTGTGCGTCGGCCTGCTCGTCGAATAATGAGCAGTGCGATTGCAAATATGCCCCCGAGCAAGAATGCCGCAAAGGCACCCACTGCTACGACCCCCCATCCGAGCCACCCCAGGTAGAGGCCAAGCACGGCAGCTAGTTTGACGTCCCCCATGCCCATCCCGCGAGGCTGGATGATGGCGACGATGAAGTAAAAAGTGAAGAGTGCAGCGCCGCCGAGAAGAGCTCCGATGAGCGCTCCCCAGTCTCCGGTGCCAGCACTCGCGACAGCTAGAAGCACAATACCGACGATGATTGACGGCAACACAATGCGATTGGGCAACGTCTGCGTGTCAAGGTCGATGAGAGTCAGCGCGATTGAAATGGCTGCCAAGTAAAGGAACGCCGGCAATGCCCAAATAAGACTGGTTTCGGCGCCGATTACCGCCGCGACAAGACCAAAGGAGATTGCCGTCGCTGCTTCGACCAGGGGGTAACGAACCGCGATGGGTTCGGAGCAATCGCGGCAACGACCACGGAGCATCAGCCAGCCGAGCACCGGGACGTTGTCGTACCAGCGGATGCGGTGTTCACACTTCGGGCACGCGCTCGGCGGTGACGTGAGGTTTTCCCCACGCGGCAGCCGCCACACCACGACATTCAAGAAGGAGCCAACGGCAAGTCCAAGAATCACAGCGAAGATGACGAGTAGAGCAGTTGCTGTCATCGAGCGGCACCCGATGCCTCGTAGGCCGGCTCCACCTCAATCCACACGTTCACACCATAGGTGGTGGTCACGGGCGAAAGGAACTTCGGCGGCGCCGTGTACTTGAGGCGGCCATCGTAAACATAGTTCTTGACGTATCCACCACTACCGCTGCGCACAATTCCACGGAACTTCTGCGCGATAGCACCGTTGACCGTGAGTGTTCCGCGGCCACTTCCGATACTCGGGTTCTGCACTGCGAAGGTGTGGCCGACGGAGAGAATAGCCGCATCGATACGACGGTTCGTGCCGCTCAGCAAGGTGCTGTGGTAGTAGCGGTTGTCGCCGGTAGTCGGGTTCCAGACCCAGACCGCGTCGTTTCCGACAAGGCCCAAGACGTCTTCGTCTGCATTGTTGTACTTAATATCGCCGGTGATATAGATGTAATGTTCCGCCGACAGCGTGGTCTGGCCGCTGAGGGTGCCCTTGACGAAGAGGTCGCCGTTGCGGCATCCGTAGCTTCCGCTCGGAGCTGTTTCCGAGCTGATCGGGTAGCCGATGCCATTGCCGTTGCCGTTCGAGTCGGTGCGGTTGTTGGCACCAACGCAACTCAAACCGCTCGGACGGCTGGAGCTCGACCAGTAGTTGGGATCGCTAGACACGCTTGGCACATTCTGAATGTAAATGACGTTGCTTGGCGGCAGCGTGAAAGTTGCTCCTGAGGTGCTGTTTAGGGCGGTGATGCTGCCACAGGCGGCAGGCGTGCTACCGCCAGTTGCCGGCGATCCGGTTATCTGAGTTTTCTTAGTCCACGGTGAGCGAACGTTGATGGTGCCGTTCGAGTTCAGGGTGATCTGAGTTGGCCCCGTGTAGAGACATCCTGGGCGAGCTACGCCATCTGTTGTCAAATCGGACCGGGTTTCACGCAAGTGCTGTGAGTTAGTCGCGGGCATGCCGATCACCGGGCTGAAGCTCGGAGAACCAGGAACCTCGAAGTACTGTCCGCTGCAGTAGTTGCCGTTGGAGTCGCGGGAGTTGTACTTGTTGCCACTCGAGGGGCGGTAGCTCGTTGTTACGGCACCGAGGAAGCTTGCGCTGCAAATTCGAATCGTGTCGTTGGAGTGCACCGGACCGTCGATGGTGTCGCCTCCCGAGAACGCGATTTCACCACAGTTTCCAGAGATGCCGTCTCGACCATCCCACCAGTACTTGACGCAGCTATTACTAGCGCTGCTAAAAGTAGGGTCCATGATTTCGTAGTCGGTGAAGTACAAGAAGTCGATAAATCCAGATTGGCGTAGGTCTGCCACGATGGTGCGGGTTTCGCTGCCCACCTTGCCGGTGGAGCGAACCCGAATTGTTCCGCTGCTCTGGTACGCGGAGTTGTCGACTTCATACCGGAAGGAAGAGTTGTCGTTACTTCCCTGAATACTCACCCACGGGTCGCCCGCAGCGACATTGAACGCCGCGTTTGCATTCGTTCCTGTGGGAAGTCGAACGTCACTGACCGCAGAGAACGCTGCGGCGGGATTTCCGTACTGCACATACGACGTATCTTCGGACAACCGGCTCTGGTAATCCTCGACACCGGCATAGGCTGCCGCGAGTGACGCTGACCACTCCTGGGTGGCAGCAGCTTGGCGAAAGCCACCCGTCGCATAAGCAACGGCGGTCGTTACAAGCAAGCCAAGTACGACGGTGATGCCGATCACCATCGGGAGCGCTACACCCTGTTCGCCGCCAATACGGGCGCGAAGAAAACGGATCATCGATCGATTCCAATCCTGGAGAACCCTAGGTTCGGGATACCTACGGTGTTTTCGAGAGTCGCAGTTTTTGCTTCGCCCGAGGGGTCGGTTTGAACAGTCATTGTTACCTTTACTGCGGCAATCAGTCGACGGTCCGATTCAGAAAGCGTTCCACTCGCCGGTATCGTCAGCTCAACGTTCTCTTTCGTGTAGAACTGAAAAACCGGCGTGCTGCCGGGCGCGATTTGACGTACGACGGTGCGCTCAGAAGCGGGGGTGTTGTAGAACGAAAAATATCCCGATGACAGAACGCGCGCGTCCCAGCGAGTTTCTACCAACGTGCGGTCAGCGGTGATCTGAAACTGGACCTTGACCGGCTCAGGATTGAGCGCGTCGGTGTCGAGATACGCCTGCAACACGACGTTCTCGGGGCTCGCGGCACTGAACACAGGCTCGTTCAACGTCACAGACGCCACGGGGTTTTCCGTACCGGAGCGGATAACTCGTGTCAGTTCATTCATCGCGATCGTCGCCGCAGAAGTGTTAGCGGTTGCGGAACGCTCTACTGCGAACGTTCGTGTAAACGTGATGAAAATCGTCATCACCATCGCCATGAGCATGCCCATGAGCGCGATTGTCACAATCAATTCGGCGAGAGTAACGCCCGCCTCTTCTCGCTGCAGTCGCGACACTCTGCGGAAAAGTACTGCCCGCAGTTGCCCCATTAGGATGCCACCCGCGGGTCTACTGTGACGACACTGGCGACGGTATCCGTGGCGCCCACAATCGGGCTGAGGATATCGCCGAGTCCAAGAGAAACCCAGGATCCAGAGACCCGACGCTCGATCTCCCAAGTTCCGTAAGGCAGGGCGACGTATTGCGTGCTCGAGTTCAGCCTGTCAAAATTCAGCCTGACCGACTCTGTGCAACCAGGATCGCTGCTTCCAACGACTGGAGCTGTCGACGTGGCCCGGATGCGGGAGCCAGCGATCGACCTCACATCAACGAGGCCCATCGGCACAACCATGTCGACACTGTCGCCTGGATTTGCCGCGACGGGCGCGGGAGCGGGAGAGCGATAAGTGACGCCGGCAACCACTTCTTCTGGCCACAAAGCAGGATTAGGCGAAGCGCAATAATCTGCGGTGCTGTCAGGGTCTTCAGGCTTGGCGATGTATGTGCCGGCAAGCCCGACATAACCTGAGCGCCAAGGGAAAAGATCTACGCTGCGCGAGAGGCTCGACGAGCTACTTGACTCAGAATGGACTCCGTACGTGCTCACGAAGGAGGTATCCATATCGCGCGAAATCTCGACGTCTGCGGGAGCAGTCGCCGCGATGTAGTCCACATCGAAAGTCGCTTCCTCGTCATAGTTGAACGACACCGAACTTGCTGTACCTGCTACGACCTGAGTGAGTTGACTCGGCGAGCTCGACTGGCCATCGTCCGAAATATAGCCGGAACGGGAGACGCTCACGTCGTAGTTGCCTGGCGCCACTTTCAGGATGAACGTGCATCCTTCATCGTCTGTCGGGGCAGGAGACGTTGTCAGGCTCTGTGCGCCTTCAGAAGGCGATGCCGGGCTTGCGCTTACGCTTACGCCAGACGAGCCTTCTCCAGATCCGCCGATAACCGACACCAGAATAGTTCCGAGGTCGGGGTCGTTGATGCGGTCATTCGGAGCGAGCAGCGTGTCAAACTGAACAGCCTCAGTGCCTGCACGCATGTTGGGCCATGAGACCTCAACGTTAACGCGCTTGTACTGGAGGGTGCCGCCGCCCGAACCGCAGGTCGCGTCGACGTTGCTTGATGGAACCCAAGCAGTGGAACGAGTCACTGTGAAGACGTCGCCATTGAGCGTCTTGGTGTAAGTATCGTTGGAGAGCGTGAAGACGTCGCCGGCATCTCTGGCCAGGTCGACCTCTTGTGCAGCGAGGTTCGCGGCGACTACGCGAGCTCGATTGTCGCGGGTAATGGCGAGCACCGTAGACAGTGCTTGAAGAACTCCGAGCGAGACAATCGCGAAGATCATCATCGCCACGACAACCTCAAGAAGGCTCATTCCTGCGTCAGAGCTACGAAGACGCTGTAGAACCTTGTACATGATGAGCCCTTTCGTGCGGGTGTTAAGGGTTTGTGGGCAGTGCACGAGAGACAAATTCTCTCGGGAGAGCGATCACTCTCCGGGTGTGAAAACGGGGCGCCGCCGCTTGGCGACGCCCCGTTCACGCTCTAACTAAGGGTTACGGAGTCGGGTCACCGGAGAATACGGTGGTGCCGTTCTCGCTGTTGTAGGTCCAGGTCTCGTCGACGTAATCGAGGTGCGAGAAGACAAGAACGTAGGAGGTAGCGGTCGGCGTGACCGAGTCGATTACAACGCTCGGAGTCTGCTGGTAGCCGTTCGCCTCGAGCTCGGTCTCGTCGAGACCGGTGAACGAACCGTTGTTGCTCACGGCGAAGGTTTCTGCTGCGATAACGGAGTTGGCGATATCCGACTTGACCTGTGATTCCCAAGCGCCCTGGCGCTGGTTGAGGAAGAAGGGGATAGCGATCGCGGCAAGGATACCGATGATCAGAACAACAACGAGGAGCTCAACAAGGGTGAAGCCCTTCTGGTCGTTCTCGAGGTCGGAGCGCTTGCTGCGCAGTGCGTCATTCAAACGTGCAATCATTTTGGATTTCCTGTCTGTGGTTCGGATCTTGGACAGGGGCCCCCAGAAAAAATTAGCTTCTCAGCCCCCCACAAAAAATACTCTCAACATGTGGGCTACCTGAGAATCCCACAAACGGGGGTGAACTGCCCGAATCACGCCCCCAGTCTGAGGGGTCATAAGCGCGTCGCAGCGCATTTTGTGCCTTTTTCAGGAGTACAGAGACCCTCACGAGCACGGTTGAGCCGGCAGCTCAGTTACGTAAACCGAGGCGGATAGTTCATCTCACGCAGCTCGATTTCCCCACTTGTTAAAGGCCAAACGGGGGCACCGCGACTCGGGTCGCGATACCCCCGCCTGGGGCTGCTAGGTGCCTATTGACTAGGTACTACTTGATCTGATCGAAAATCGCGAAGATAGGCATGTACAGGGCGATAACCATGACGCCGACGATCGCACCGATCACGCCAATCATGAGGGGCTCAATGAGCGCTGTGAGCTGTTCCGTAGTCTTCTGAACCTCATCGTCATAGAAGTCAGCGATCTTCGACAGCATGACCTCCATCGAACCGGAGTCCTCACCCACGGCGACCATCTGGGTCACCATTGACGGGAACACCGACTCCTTTGCGAGAGGGGCCGAAACCGACTGACCCGAGCGAACAGCATCCGCGACCCGGCGCAGAGCTTCCTCGATCACATAGTTGCCCGAGGTCTCTCCCACGATCGAAAGTGCCTGCAGAATAGGCACGCCGGCGCCGAGCATGGTGCCGAAGTTGCGGGTAAAACGTGAGATGGAAACCTTGCGGAACAGTGGGCCGAAGACCGGCATCCGCAACTTCCAAGGATCAAGGAATTTACGCACTCGTTCGGTGTGTTTGTTCTTCCCCCACCAGACGCTGAAGGCTATCCCTCCGACGAGCAAGATCGGAGCGACGATCGTCATAGCATCCGACATCCACACCAGCATCTGGGTGAGCAGCGGGAGTTCACCGCCGAGGTCCGCAAACATCTGCTCGAAGACCGGAACGATGAAGAGCAGCATGCCGACGACAGCGGCAATCGCCATGATGAGCACCACGACGGGGTAGGTCAGCGCCGACTTAATAGTTCCGCGAAGTTTAACCTCGCCCTCGAAGTTGTTAGCGATCGACTCAAGTGCGTTGTCGAGGAACCCGCCGGTTTCACCGGCGCGAACGAGGTGGATCATGATCGGCGGGAAGACAGTGCCGTGCTTCGCGAACGCGTCCGAGAGTGTGCCACCGGTTTCGACATCCTGGCGAATCTCAGCCAAGGCTTTAGCCAGGGTCGGGTTCTCGGTTTGCTCCGACAAAATGACGAGCGCGCGGATCAGAGAGAGACCCGAGGAGATCATCGTCGACATCTGTCGGCTCATCACCGCGAGATCATCAAGACCAACACCCTTCTGGAAGAAGGAGATATTGATCTCCTTGTTCAGTCCAGTGCCGGCGCCTGCTTCTGTGACCGAGATCGGGCTGATCTCCATCGAGCGTAAGCGGGTGAGCACGGCGTTCTCGCTCGAGGCGTCGATCCGGCCTTTGACGACCTTGCCCGAGTGGTCACGGGCCTTGTATTCATACGACTTGGTGGTGGAAGAAGGTGCAGCCATTAGTTGGGTACTCTCGTCGAGCTATCGCTCATCAATCGATGCATGCCCTCAGGGTCATGCGACTTTGCAAGTGCGGCTTCTTCGGTGATAGCGCCCGACTTAGCCAGACCGGCAAGGTGCTGGTCCATCGTGTGCATTCCGCCACTACGACCCGCCTGCATCGCCGACGGGATCTGATAGATCTTGCCCTCACGAATGAGGTTTCCGATAGCCGGAGTCATCGTGAGCACCTCAGTGGCCGCAACTCGGCCCTTGCCGCTGGCTTTCCGCACGAGAGTCTGACAGACGATGCCTTGGAGCACGGCCGCAAGCTGCGTACGAACCTGGCCCTGCTGGTGCGGCGGGAAGACGTCAATGATGCGGTCAACGGTTTGAGCAGCGTCCTGCGTGTGCAGCGTTGCGAACACAAGGTGACCGGTCTCTGCTGCGGTGAGCGCAATCGAGATCGTCTCAAGGTCTCGAAGCTCACCAATCAAGATGACGTCGGGGTCTTGACGAAGAACGTGCTTGAGCGCTGCCGTAAAGGAATGAGTATCGCGGCCAACTTCACGCTGGTTGACGAGTGACTTCTGGTTTCCGTGCAAGAACTCGATCGGGTCTTCGACCGTAACGATGTGGTCAGCACGCGTGCGGTTGACGAGGTCGATCAACGCGGCGAGCGTCGTCGACTTTCCCGAACCGGTCGGGCCCGTTACGAGAACGAGTCCACGCGGCAGGCCAGCGAACTGGCCAACGGATTCTTGGATACCGAGATCCTTGAGCTGCTTGATCTCGGTAGGAATGATTCGGAAAGCAGCGCCAAGGTTTCCACGATCCATGTAGAAGTTCACGCGGAAACGAGCAGCTTCAGACAGTTCGAAAGCAAAGTCGAGCTCAAGCACTTCGAGGAACTGTTCTTCTTGCTTTGCGTCCAGGATGCTGAACAGGGCCTCGCGAGTGCGATCCTTATCCCACTCGCCGATTCCCTTCAGCGGCTGAAGCCCACCATCCACACGGATCATGGGAACAGCACCCGAGGAAATGTGAAGGTCAGAAGCGCCGGTGTACACAACTTCTTTGAGCGCGTCGAGCAGCTCAGGGCTCGACCCCTCACGTGCCGTGAGTTCCATGTCGGGGCGCGCTTCGCGAGCCTCTTCAACGATCTCAGGAACCGAGAGAAGCTGTGACTCACGCGAAGGCGTTGGCTCGGCAGCGCCGAAACCACTCGTGAAGCTCAAGAGCCCCTCGTCCACTCCGGGCGGCGGGAAGTTCAGCGCCTCATCAACCTCAGGCGCGGCATCCGGGAGATCCAGAAGGCCTCCCTGGGCAGCAGCCGACGGTGGCGGGAATGCCATCGTGGGTGGATCCAACGGGACCTCGTTCAGAACTTCGGTCGGGCTATCGCCGGCGCCGGAGGAGTCCTCCGTGAAGTACGGAACCTCGGCAGCTGTCGGCGACGGAACGGGTGCTGCGGGCGGAGCCTCGGCAACAGGTGCAGCCTCCGGCACCGGCATCGAAGCACCAGCGGCTGAGGTCGCCGCCGAGGTCTGAGACATCGCGCCGGCGGCAGCCTGGCGGAACAGTTCGTCGAGCGAGTCGATCGAAGTGACCGGTTCGGTAGCCATGCGGCGTGCGCGACGCCCACCCTCGGCAGCGGCATCCGCTGACGGCGTAGCGGCGGGCTCAGCCGGAGCCTGCGCTGCAGGTGCAGGCGGGGCAGGAGGTGCGGGAGGCGCCGAAGCGGCAGATGTGTCGGTGCTCTTGATCGAGCCAGACGGCGGTGGAATCGTCGGGAGCGGCGATGCTGGCACCGTTGCGGCCGAAGCCGACGGTGCAGCACCCGTTTGCGCCCACTCGGGGAACGCCGATGCCGCTGAAGCCTGCGGGCTGCCAACACCGGGAACACTGGTTCCTGGTGTGGGCGGTGGAGCATCCGCAGGGACACTCTGAGCCGACGGTGCGCTCTGCCCCTTCGGTGTGAACAAACTTTCGTCTACCGATTGCGACGGGATGTCGTAAATCCGCTTAGCCATAATTCCCCCAGGTACTTCGTCTTATGCGACGACGCGCAAAATCTCTTCGATGGACGTCAAGCCCAGCTGAGCCTTCGCCCAACCGTCCATGCGCAGAGTGCGCATCCCCTGCTCGATCGCGACGCGGCTAATTTCCGCGCTCGACGAACGAGCAACAGCAAGACGTTCGATCTCTTCGGACACTGCCATCACTTCGTGCAGTGCAATTCGACCGCGGTATCCCGTCTTGGAACACACGGTGCACCCGACAGGTGCATACAGGGTCGGCATCGGACCTTCTGGGTTGAAGCCGACCTTCAAGTTCACGAGATCCTGCGGGTTGTGAGCCGCAGGCTGCTTGCATCGATCGCAGAGGCGTCGCGCAAGTCGCTGAGCGACGACACAGTCGATGGCCGAACCGACCAAGAATGGCTCAATGTCCATCTCGATCAATCGGGTGATAGCGGCAGGTGCGCCGTTGGTGTGCAGGGTGCTCAACACGAGGTGGCCGGTGAGAGCGGCTTCGATCGCAATCTGCGCCGTCTCTTGGTCTCGGATCTCACCGATGAGAACAACATCCGGGTCAGAACGCAGAATCGAGCGCAGCGCACTCGCGAACGTGAGCCCCGCCTTCGGGTTGACCTGCACCTGGTTGATGCCCGCCATGCGGTACTCCACCGGGTCTTCAACCGTGATGACGTTGATCTCCGGGCGAGCAACGGCATTAAGGGTGGTGTACAGCGTCGTCGACTTACCGGAACCCGTAGGACCGGTAACGAGGATCATGCCGTACGGCTTCGTGTACGCCTCTTTGTAAATCTTGGCGTTGTGCTCGAGCAGGTACAACTGGCTGAGGTCGAGCGTCGTGTTCGAGTTGTCGAGAATACGCATAACGACTTTTTCGCCGTACACGGTCGGCAGGGTCGCGACACGAAGGTCGATCTTCTTCTGACCATGGATGACCGAGATACGACCATCCTGAGGCTTGCGACGCTCGGCGATGTCCATCTCAGCCATGATCTTGAGGCGCGAGATAACACCGTTCTGAATCTGACGCGGAGCTCGCTGCATTTCGTGCAGAACGCCGTCAATACGGTAGCGGACGCCGAGGTCATGCTCACCGGGCTCGATGTGAATATCCGACGCCTTGTCTTGGATGCCCTGGCTAATCAGCAGGTTCACGAAGCGAACAATAGGGGCGTCGTCTTCAGTCGGCTCATTGTTGTTCGAGGCGAGCGCGACATCCGTGGAGGTCGCTTCTTGCTCAAGTTCACTGGAGAGGCTAGAGAGTTCGCCATCAGCGCGGTGGAACCGGTCGAGGGCTGCTTGGAGGTCGCTGCGCTCAGCAACGACGGTGCGCACTTGGCGACCGGTAGCTGCACGAATGTCATCGAGGGCAAAGATGTTGCCGGGATCGACCATGGCGAGCACGAGGTATCCCTCGCTGAACGCGATGGGCAAAACCTCGTGGCGGCGGCAAATCGAGGCCGGTGCAAGCGCAACAGCCTGGTGATCGACCGCAAAGTCAACGAGCTCAACGAACGGCACTCCAGCCTGCGCAGCACGCGCGGACGCGAGTTGTGCCGGCGAAATTGTTCCGCTGTCGAGTAGATTTCTGACGAGGGCTTCCTCATCAGAGTGCGAAGTTCCTACAGAATCAATGCTCTCAATCGGCATCATTCCGCGAAGAATCAATACTTCAGCAAGTGTTGTCACGCGTGCCTCCCCCCAAGGTCCTAGCGGAGTCCAACGCTAATCGACTCACATCTGCACCACTAGCCCCACTTGTGAGGGGTAGTCAGGACGTTTCAGGAAGCCCATTCACCGCGAGTCGCAGCATTAAGTGCCAAATTGATGTTTTTTTCGACGTAAACAGCCAATCGCGGCAGCGCACATTCCGTCATTACGTCAGAGATGTCTTGCGCATGGCGGTGAGCGCAGGCCTGCACCGTAGACCGGGCCGCAGCCAGGCAGGTCGAGCACGGCTTCGTCGAACGCGCATCCGTACCGGGGCAGTGACGCTCTTCGTGGATCGAGACTGCCAGCTGAAAGGTCACAAGTTCGAGAGTTTCCACGAACGAGTGGATGAGGTCGTGCGGCCAGTGGCCGCGACGGTCCACCGTGGCAAATTCAGATTCGCGGCAAGCCACGCATCCTGCTTCGCTTCCGGGAGCCGGGCTGCGCCACTCCGACACCATGCGGTACCAACGGTGAAGCGAGCAGTCGATCAGATCGTTTACGGCGTGACGATTCACGAGCCTTCTGCCCCCTTGGTAGTCCTACAGACTGATCGTGTCACTGGGTGCCCACTTCTGACAGTCGTCATTATCAATGACACCCGTTTGGGGGACAGACTGAAAGTTCCGGTAGATTTGTGTGGGGTAACTGCAATTCCTTGCCAACCACTTTCTTACCCTGATCCGAACGGGGCACCTTTGACAACGCAGGATCAACCGCCACGCACCTACCGAGTGGCACACGTGGACGACCACGAAACAGTACAACTCGGCTTCGCGTCTCTTCTCGGTCACTGCCCCGACATCACGCTCCTTGCCTCCGCGTCGAGCGTGGTCGAGCTCGAGTCGGTTATTGATCTCCTCGACCTTGTCGTGCTCGACGTGCGCCTCTCTGACGGCAGCTCCGTCGAACAGAACGTGGCGTGGCTGCGCGAGCGTGGTCTCAACGTCCTGGTCTTCACAGCAGCAGACAACGCCTCTGAAGTGCGGGCGGCATCCCGGGCTGGCGTGCTTGGCATTGTGCGCAAGTCTGAATCGCGAGACATCATTGTGGATGCTGTGCGTGAAGCCGCGCTCGGCAACCCCGTCGTGACGACCGACTGGGCCGCCGCACTCGACTCCGATCCGGAACTGCCGGCTGCCGGCCTGAGCCCGAAAGAGCAAGAAGTGCTCGCCCACTATGCGTCGGGAGATAAGTCGGTAGCGGTCGCGCACCGTGCCGGGCTTTCCACCAGCACCGTGGCAGAGTACGTGCGCCGCATCCGTCATAAGTACGCGATGGCTGGGCGCCCCGCCCACACCAAAGTAGACCTCTATAAGCGCGCGGTCGAAGACGGCATCCTGCCTCCACCGAGCTCATGAGAGTCCGCCGCAGCGTGAGTACTTTCACCCGCCTGTCGCCCACGGCAGACGGTGCAGAACTCGGGGTCGTGCGCAGCATGACCACCGTGCTGGCGGCGGCAACCCTCTTCTTCTTGGCGCTCACCATCAGTTCATTCTTCGATCAAGCGGAGTATGCCTACCCGTATTGGCAACTCGTGGCCGGCATCGCAGTCTTCGGAACGCCGATGGTGATGGTGGCAGTGGCCCCGTGGAGCTCGCTGCACCAGCTTCGCATTCTCCACGGAGCATATGCCGTGATCTTCACCGTGGCAGTGCTCAGCTGGGTTCCCGCTTTCATCAACGCTCCCATGCCCGCCGAGATGGCCCCGTGGACCGTCGGCCTCACCGCCCTCGGCACCGTCCCCGCCGCTATTGCCTGGCGCCCTGCCGCAGCGTGGGCGTTTTTGCTCGGCAACTCATTTGCGATAACCCCCATCCGCATTCTTGCTGACGGCGGCGCTGACGTCTCTCTCGCTATCCAATATGCGTTCTTCACCATCACGGTGTGCGCCGCTTTCACCGCGGTAGCCACCGTCGCTATGACGGCAGGACGGGAAGTGGATGTCGCCACAGCCGCCGCCCGCACCTCAACCATGCGAGCAGCAGCCCTCACCGCCCGCGGCGAAGAACAGGCGCACCTTGATGCCCTCGTTCACGACGAAGTAATCGCCACCATCTTTGCGGCGGCGGGTGCCGGCCGCAGTGATTCCACCTCCACCCGGGATCAGGCTGCCCGCACCATCGCTCGACTGAGTGAGCTCAAGCACGCCACGGCGAGCGTTCCCGAACTCATCCATGTCGACTACCTGATTCAAGGGCTGACATCGTCGATCAGCGAGATCACGGATGCCGCCGCTCTCGTCGTCGAGGGCACCCGTCGAGCGCCGCTCCCGTCGTCGATCGCGAGTGCGCTCATCGAAGCCACCGTCGAAGCCTTGCGCAATAGCGTGGTTCATGCGGCAGCGGCCGTCGAGCCCGTCAATCGGGGCGTGCTCTTGCGCCTCGACTCTGACCGCGTCGAAATCACGGTAACCGACGATGGCCGCGGCTTTGAGCCGCACAGGGTTCCCGCCAACCGCCTCGGCATCGTGGTGAGCATCCTCGGCCGCGTGAAGGCGCTGCCCGGTGCGTACGCGACCGTGCAGTCCGAACCAGGCGAAGGTACCTGCGTAACGGTGGGGTGGATCGAATGAGGCAAGACGCTACTCAATCCCGACGTCTTGAGCTGCCGCAGATTACGGGCCGCGGCGCCCACGCCTTGATCTGGATTTACTTCGTCACGATGTCAGCACTCGCGTTGCTCTCACTGGACGACGTGCGCTCCCCTGTGCCCGTCTATATAACCATCGCGCTCTTCGCCACCATCTGGCTCGTTCTCACCCGAGACACTCAACCGCGGGTAGGGGTCGGCGTGAGCGTGTACGTCATCGTCGCCAGCGTTGCCGCCTCTGCCATCTCCTCCGACAACGCCATCACGGGCGGCTTCTCGCAGTGGTACGTCGGCGCCGGAGCCATCGCGATGTTCTACCTCAGTTTGCGCCGTCGTGACCTTCTCGCCTGGATCGGATTCGCCGCGATCGGCGCTACCGTCATCCTGTGGGGCTTCACGACCGACGACCGGCTCCTCGAAGCAATTGTGCTCGTTGCCCGCCAAGCACCCTTTGTGCTGGTCGGCTCTCTGTTCTCGCTCGGCATGCGCCGCACCAGCCAACGCTTGGACGGCATCCATGGGGCTGAGACGGCCCGCGCCGCCGCGGAAGCTGCGGCACTCGCTCGCACAGCAGAACGTTCCCGCCGGCTTGTTGCCCTCGACTCTGCCGTGGGGCCCCAGCTGCAACGCATAGCGGATGGAGTTGAGTTGACAACGGCGGAACGCGACGAACTCCTCATCGCTGAGGCTCGCTTGCGAGATAGCCTGCGCGCACGTCAACTCGACCTGCCCGAGATTGTGGCCGCAGTGCAACGCACTCGTCGGCGCGGAATTTCAGTGGTCTTGCTCGATGACCGCTACCCGCATCCTCTCCCCCCTGGAACACTGCCCCTCATCACGGAGGCGGCGGTGCGAATCCTGGACTCCGCCAGCACCGGAGCGGTGACGATTCGTTTGCTTCCCGCTGGCCGGCCGCTGCTGGCCACGCTCGTGGCGGATGACGACGAGTACTCCCGCATCGAGATTCCGTCGCTCTAGCGGCGAACTTCAGTCGCACGACAAAGGGCCCCCGTCGCAATGACGAGGGCCCTTCGTGGTATCACCCGGAGGTGATGCCGAGACTACTTAGTTGTAGGTTCCCGGCGTGGAATCATTCGAGCTGAAGCTGTCGAAGTCGACGAAGCTCAAGTCGCTCTCGGTGAGGCTTGCATCATCAGCGAAGATGCGGTTGGGGTAACGTTCAGCTTTCGCCTCTTCCGTTGCCTCGACCGATACATCGCGGTAGCGCGGCAATCCCGTACCAGCCGGGATGAGCTTACCGATGATGACGTTCTCCTTGAGTCCCATGAGCGGGTCGGACTTGCCTTCCATAGCCGCCTGCGTAAGAACGCGGGTGGTCTCCTGGAACGACGCAGCCGACAGCCACGACTCGGTTGCCAGCGAAGCCTTGGTGATACCCAAGATCTCCTGACGCGCGGATGCCGTTGCCTTGCCCTCGGTGAGAACACCGCGGTTGAGCTCGTTGTACTTCGAACGATCGACCAGCTCACCCGGGAGGAGTCCAGTGTCACCGTGGTCAACAACAGTCACCTTGCGGAGCATCTGACGAACGATGACCTCAATGTGCTTATCGTGAATCGGTACACCCTGCGAGCGGTAAACGCCCTGGACACCATCGACGAGGTGCTGCTGAACGGCACGGACACCGCGAACACGAAGAACTTCCTTCGGGTCAACGTTTCCGACGTGCAGCTGCTTGCCGAGTTCTACGTGCTCGCCATCCTCGATGAGGAGGGTTGCGCGACGCAGGATCGGGTAAGCGATGGGCTCGTCACCATTGTCTGGCGTGAGGATCAGCTTGCGACTGCGGTCGGTGTCTTCGATCGTGACGCGACCAGCGGCTTCTGCGATGGGGCTTGCACCCTTAGGGGTACGAGCTTCGAAGAGTTCCGTAACGCGGGGAAGACCCTGCGTAATGTCATCTGCCGAAGCAACACCACCGGTGTGGAAGGTACGCATGGTCAGCTGAGTACCGGGCTCACCGATCGACTGTGCGGCGATAATTCCGACAGCCTCACCGATGTCAACGAGGAGTCCCGTTGCGAGCGAGCGGCCGTAGCAGACTGCACACACACCAACAGCGGACTCACACGTGAGCACCGAACGAACCTTGATGCTGTGAACACCAGCAGCAACGAGCTTCTCGAGCAGAACGTCTCCGACGTCTGCACCAGCAGCAGCGACTACATCGCCCTTGTCGTTGGTGGCCTCCGCAGCAAGGCTGCGAGCGTAGACCGAGTTCTCAACGTTGTCGTCGAGGATCCACTTGCCATCAGCGTTCTGCGCTGCGATAGGCATGTCGAGTCCCTTGCGGGTGCCACAGTCGTTTTCACGAATGATGACATCCTGCGACACGTCGACGAGTCGACGCGTGAGGTATCCCGAGTCTGCAGTACGCAGTGCGGTGTCAGCCAGTCCCTTACGAGCACCGTGAGTCGAGATGAAGTACTCGGCTACAGTCAGGCCCTCCTTGTAGGAGTGGACGATCGGGCGAGGGATGATCTCACCCTTCGGGTTCGATACCAGACCACGCATACCGGCGATCTGACGAACCTGCATCCAGTTACCACGAGCACCAGACGACACCATGCGGTTGATGTTGTTGTCGGTGCGGAAGTTGGACTGCATGGCAGTCGCTACTTCTGCGGTTGCCTTGTTCCAGATCTCGATGAGCTCCTGACGACGCTCGGCGTCGGTCGTGAGTCCCTTCTCGTACTGGCCCTGAACCTTGGCTGCGATCTTCTCGTAGCGGCCAATGATCTCCGGCTTGTTCGGCGGGGTCACGATGTCAGACAGCGCAACGGTTACACCGGAGCGAGTAGCCCAGTGGAATCCAGCATCCTTGATCGCGTCAAGAGCTGATGCAACATCCACCTTCACGTACCGCTCAGCGAGGTCGTTGACGATAGCCGAAATCTGGCCCTTGTCAGCGAGTGCCTCAATGTACGGGTAGTCCTTCGGAAGCGCCTCGTTGAAGAGGGCACGACCGAGGGTCGTCTCCATGAGCTTGGACTGACCCTGAACGAAGCCCTCAGGGGCATCTTCTTCAGAGAGGTACACGTTGTCGAGACGCAGACGCACCTTGGCGTTGAGGTCAAGCGAGTGCTGATCGAACGCGAAGATCGCTTCAGCAACCGACGAGAACGCACGGCCTTCGCCAGCAACGTCTTCCTTGAGCGTGGTCAGGTGGTGCAGACCAATGATCATGTCCTGGGTGGGCAGAGTCACTGGGCGACCGTCAGACGGCTTGAGGATGTTGTTGCTTGCGAGCATCAGGATGCGAGCTTCAGCTTGTGCTTCAACCGACAACGGAAGGTGAACAGCCATCTGGTCACCGTCGAAGTCAGCGTTGAACGCAGCACAGACGAGGGGGTGAAGCTGAATAGCCTTACCCTCAACGAGCTGAGGTTCGAATGCCTGGATGCCCAAACGGTGCAGTGTTGGTGCACGGTTCAGCAGCACGGGGCGCTCACGAATGATCTCTTCGAGTACGTCCCAAACCTGCGGACGTGCACGCTCAACCATGCGCTTGGCGCTCTTGATGTTCTGAGCGTGGCTCAGGTCGATCAGGCGCTTGATAACGAACGGCTTGAACAGCTCGAGAGCCATCTGCTTCGGGAGACCACACTGGTGCAGTTTGAGCTGCGGTCCAACGATGATCACCGAACGACCGGAGTAGTCAACGCGCTTTCCGAGCAGGTTCTGGCGGAAACGACCCTGCTTACCCTTGAGCATGTCGCTCAGGGACTTGAGGGCACGGTTGCCAGTACCGGTGACGGGGCGACCACGACGACCGTTGTCGAACAGTGCGTCAACGGCTTCCTGAAGCATGCGCTTCTCGTTGTTGACGATGATCTCGGGAGCACCGAGGTCAAGGAGTCGACGCAGACGGTTGTTGCGGTTGATCACACGACGGTAGAGGTCGTTGAGGTCGGAGGTCGCAAAGCGGCCACCATCCAACTGAACCATCGGGCGCAGCTCCGGAGGAATAACCGGAACAACGTCGAGCACCATCGCGGCCGGCGAGTTGCCGGTCTGAAGGAACGAGTTGACTACACGCAGGCGCTTGATGGCGCGGATCTTCTTCTGACCCTTACCGTTCGCGATCTGGTCGTGCAGTTCAACGCTCTCGAGAGCAAGGTCGAAGGCCTGAAGGCGCTTCTTGATTGCCTCGGCACCCATGAATGCTTCGAAGTAGCTACCGAAACGGTCCTGCAGTTCCTGGAAGACAGAGTCTTCAGGCTTCAGGTCACCGATCTTGAGGGTGCGGAAGTCTTCCCACACGCGCTCAAGCTGAGCAATCTGCTCATCGATCGACTTGCGCAGCTGAGACATTTCTTTCTCAGCAGCATCCTTGACACGACGCTTCTGGTCGGCCTTCGCACCCTCTTCTTCAAGAGCGGCGAGGTCTTCCTCGAACTTGGTCAAGCGGTCAGCGATGCGGGAATCGCGCTGTCCCTCAAGCGTCTTGATTTCGAGACGGATCTCGTTCTCAAGCGCAGGCAGGTCAGCGTGACGGCCTTCTTCGTCAACCGAAATGATCATGTATGCAGCGAAGTAGATGACCTTTTCGAGGTCCTTCGGTGCCATGTCAAGCAGGTAACCGAGACGGCTCGGAACACCCTTGAAGTACCAGATGTGGGTAACCGGAGCAGCAAGCTCGATGTGGCCCATGCGCTCACGGCGCACAGCCGACTTGGTTACTTCAACACCACAGCGCTCACAAACGATGCCCTTAAAGCGGACACGCTTGTACTTGCCACAGGAGCACTCCCAGTCGCGCGAAGGTCCGAAGATCTGTTCGCCGAACAGACCATCTTTCTCCGGCTTGAGTGTGCGGTAGTTAATGGTCTCTGGCTTTTTTACTTCACCGTGCGACCAGCGACGAATGTCGTCGGCGGTAGCGAGACCGATTTTGATTTCATCAAACGCGTGAACGTCGAGCAATTTATCTTCTCTCTTCGAAAGTTCTGCAGTCGTGGTCGGTCGAGTTAAATCTCGTCAACAGACGAGGACTCGAACCGCGCGGAAATGTTGATGCCCAACTCTTCAGCGGCACGGAACGCTTCATCGTCCGTGTCGCGCAGGTTGACCGTTGAACCGTCGGCCGAAAGAACTTCGACGTTGAGGCACAGCGACTGCATTTCCTTGATAAGAACCTTGAAGCTCTCGGGGATACCGGGCTCCTGAATGTTCTCGCCCTTAACGATGGCTTCGTATACCTTGACGCGACCGAGGATGTCATCCGACTTGATCGTCAGAAGCTCCTGCAGAGCGTATGCGGCACCATAGGCCTCGAGTGCCCACACTTCCATCTCACCGAAGCGCTGTCCACCGAACTGAGCCTTACCACCGAGTGGCTGCTGAGTAATCATGGAGTACGGACCGGTTGAACGAGCGTGGATCTTGTCGTCAACGAGGTGGTGCAGCTTGAGGATGTACATGTAACCGACTGAAACGGGAGCCGGGAACGGCTCACCCGAACGACCATCGAACAGCGGGGTCTTACCCGTGTGGTCGATGAGACGAACGCCGTCACGAGTAGGAGTCGTGGAGTCAAGAAGACCCGCGATTTCCTCTTCGTACGCACCGTCGAATACAGGGGTAGCAACCTTGGTTCCTGGTGCAGCGCTGAACGCTTCCTCAGGAAGGTTCTTCGCCCACTCCGGCTTGCCTTCAACTTCCCAACCCTGCTTCGCAACCCAACCGAGGTGAGTTTCGAGTACCTGACCGAAGTTCATTCGACCGGGGATACCGAGCGGGTTCAGGATGATGTCGACCGGGGTTCCATCGGCCAAGAACGGCATGTCTTCGACAGGCAGAATCTTGGAGATAACACCCTTGTTGCCGTGACGACCAGCGAGCTTGTCACCTTCGGTGATCTTGCGCTTCTGGGCGATGTACACAACAACACGCTGGTTGACACCCGAGCCGAGCTCGTCATCGTTGTCTGCGGAGAATTCCTTGACAGCAATGATTGTGCCCTGCTCACCGTGGGGAACCTTCAGCGAGGTGTCGCGAACTTCGCGGCTCTTCTCGTTGAAGATGGCACGGAGCAAGCGCTCTTCAGCCGAAAGCTCAGTCTCACCCTTAGGCGTGACCTTGCCGACGAGGATGTCGCCTGGACGAACCTCAGCACCGATACGGATGATTCCACGCTCGTCGAGGTCAGCCAAAAGTTCTGGGCTGACGTTCGGCAGATCGCGCGTGATCTCTTCCTTACCGAGCTTGGTGTCGCGAGCATCCACTTCGTATTCTTCGATGTGGATCGACGACAGTACGTCATCCTTGACCAGGTTCTGGCTCAGGATGATCGCGTCCTCGAAGTTGTGACCCTCCCACGGCATGAATGCCACGAGGAGGTTCTTTCCGAGGGCGAGCTCGCCGTTCTCGGTTGCAGGACCATCAGCGATGACCTGACCAACTTCGACGCGCTCTCCAGCGCTAACGATGACACGGTGGTTGTAGCTCGTGCCCTGGTTAGAGCGGTCGAACTTGCGCAGGAAGTACTCCTGCGTTCCGCCCTCATCGAGCTGAACAACAACGACGTCTGCTGAAACCTCAGAGACAACACCAGCCTTGAGCGTGGTGACAACGTCACCAGAGTCAATTGCGGCGAAGGCTTCCATACCGGTTCCGACAAGCGGGCTCTCGCTGCGCAGCAGCGGGACAGCCTGACGCTGCATGTTGGCACCCATGAGTGCGCGGTTTGCATCGTCGTGCTCGAGGAAGGGGATGATCGAGGTCGCTACCGACACCATCTGGCGCGGCGAGACATCCATGTAGGCAATGTCTTCAACGGGAACGAGGTCAACCTCGCCACCCTTCTTACGTGCAAGCACGCGAGGCTCAGCGAACTTCATGTCCTTCGTGAGCGGTGCGTTTGCCTGCGCGACGATGTAGTCGTCTTCGTCGCTTGCAGTCAGGTAGTCGATGGTCGTCGAAACAACGCCGTCAATGAGGCGACGGTACGGGGTCTCGATGAAACCGAAGGCGTTAATACGTGCGAACGATGCGAGCGAACCAATCAGACCAATGTTGGGGCCTTCAGGAGTCTCAATCGGGCACATACGGCCGTAGTGAGAGGGGTGAACGTCTCGAACTTCAACACCAGCGCGCTCACGGCTCAAACCACCTGGGCCCAGCGCCGAAAGGCGACGCTTGTGGGTCAGTCCCGCGAGCGGGTTGTTCTGGTCCATGAACTGCGAGAGCTGCGACGTTCCGAAGAACTCCTTGATCGCGGCGACGACGGGGCGCACGTTGATCAGGGTCTGCGGGGTGATCGCTTCGATGTCCTGTGTGGTCATGCGCTCACGAACTACACGCTCCATACGGCTGAGGCCGGTACGAACCTGGTTCTGGATGAGCTCACCAACAGCACGGATACGACGGTTGCCGAAGTGGTCGATGTCGTCAATGTCGAGACGAACGGCAACCTTCTTGCCATCGCGGACGCCCTTAACACTGGCTACACCGCTGTCGCTTACCGAAACGTTGGGTGCCGAAGTGTCGTGAAGCGAAACCATGTACTTGATGGTCGCGATGATGTCTTCAACGGTGAGCACCGACTCTTTAATGTCAGTGTCGAGACCGAGCTTGCGATTGATCTTGTAACGACCAACCTTCGCGAGGTCATAGCGCTTGGAGTTGAAGTAGAAGTTGTCAAGAAGCGCACGTGCGGCTTCAGCAGCAACCTGCTCGCCGGGGCGAAGCTTGCGGTAGATGTCCTTGAGGGCCTCTTCCTTGGTAAGGATGTTGTCCTTCTCCAAGGTGGCTTCGATCGACGGGAAGCCCTTGAACTCCTCGAGGATCTCTTCGCTGGACAGGCCGAGGGCCTTCAGGAAGACCGTGACCGACTGCTTGCGCTTGCGGTCGATGCGAACGCCGACCTGGTCGCGCTTGTCGATCTCGAACTCAAGCCAAGCACCACGGCTCGGGATGATGCGAGCCGAGTAGATGTCCTTATCGGACAGCTTCTCTGGCTGGCGGTCGAAGTACACACCAGGCGAACGGACGAGCTGCGAAACAACTACGCGCTCGGTTCCGTTGATGATGAAGGTACCGCGAGCGGTCATGAGGGGGAAGTCGCCCATGAAAACGGTCTGAGTCTTGATTTCACCGGTGAGGTGATTCATGAACTCAGCGTTTACGTAGAGAGGCGCAGCGAAAGTCTTGCCGCGCTCCTTGCACTCGTCAATCGAGTACTTGGGTTCTTCAAGCTCAGGATCAGTGAACGACAGTTGCATCGTCTCGCCGAGGTCTTCAATCGGTGAAATCTCTTCAAAGATCTCATCGAGACCACTACGAGTCGGCAGATCGGTACGACCGGCGGCAACACCGTCAGTTACACGGTTCTTCCAGATGTCGTTTCCGACGAGCCAATCAAAGCTCTCGGTCTGCAAGGCGAGCAGATCGGGAACCGTGAGCGTGTCAGTGATTTTTGCGAAAGAAAGCCGCGAAGCTGAGCGGCCGTTTTTCGGGGACTTATTGGTGGACGCATCGCGCGCAGCAGCCAAGGAACAACCTCCGTGAACCCCGTCGGGTTCGTCTGTCAAGATAATTGACGGTCGGTAATGAAATGCTCACCAGAAACACCCCGCCGCTATACTCGGGGCACCCAGCTGTCCGCAATATGACCGCTTAATTTGTCTGGGAGCGCAAGGATCTACTATAAGCCTCGATGCCGCGCCGTGTCCACTCGATTCTTGACCTAAATCGCAAATTCGACTAGGGGTTTGCTGTGAGTCCCGCCGCACGCTTCTTCGCGGCCATCGCCCCGAAGGCTTCCCAGATGAGCCGATGAGCGTTATTGACGGTGATGTCCGCGTGGTCATAGGCCGGCGCGACCTCCATGACATCGAAACCAACGACATCCGTTTCGAGCACAATCTGGCGGATGATGCGCAGCAAATCAATGGGCGCGAAGCCACCGGGCTCGGGCGTTCCTGTTGCCGGCGCGAAGCCGGGATCGAGCACATCGATGTCAATCGAGATATAGACCTTGGATGCTCGAGCCTTCGCCGCCGCAATAATCTCAGGAATCATCTCCTTGACGCCGCGCTCCCAAAACTCTTGCATCATGAAGTGCTTGAGGCCGTTGTCGCGCATCCACTTCTGATCTTCTTCACCTGGCCAGTAGCCGCGCAGCCCGACCTGCAAGAAGTTGGGACCGGGGATGGCGCCCGATTCAATGAGACGACGCATCGGGGTTCCGTGGCTGGCGAGGTTGCCCTCGAGGATGTTCGCTGTATCGGCGTGCGCATCGAAATGAATCATGACCACATTGCCAAAACCATGATGCTCGGCAACCGCCGTGGCTGCCGGCCACGTGATGGAGTGATCTCCGCCAATGATGAACGGGATGATGCCACGACTGGCAACTTCAGAGACGCGATCGAAAATGGCCGCCCTCGATAGCTCCCACATTCCGTGACTCGTGATGGCATCCCCGTAGTCAACAACGTTGAGGTGGTCGAAGATCTCGACGCCAAGATCGAGGTGATAGGTGCCGGGGTCGTAGGCGCTGGCGCGCAGAGCACGAGGCCCGAAGCGGGCACCGGGGCGGTTCGTGGTGCTGTCATCCCAGGGTGCGCCAACCACAGCGACATCGGGCTGCCACGAATCCAACTGCTCTGGCTCACTCAACATGGGCCGCATGCCAAAGGTGGCCGGCCCCACATAAGACTGCGCGTTCAATTGCGCTTGCAGGTGGGGAGGAAGTTCGCGGTTCACATCAGCCATGGTTCACCGTACCGCGCACCACCCTCAGCGCTCTCGATCGTGGCTGCATGTCGAACCGGAGTGTGGCAAAGTCAATGCCATGGCCGAGCACCCCAGCACCACCCTGAAACTAAGCGGCCACTATGCAGAAATTGCACCAGACAAGTGGATAGACGGCGCGTACACCCTCACCGTTGATGGCACCCCGCAATCCCACGTCAACATGGATGACCCGAGCGAACTGTTCTTCGAATATGTGCAGCGCATGGGACACGTCATCGATCAGCTCTCCGAACCGGGTGCCCCGATCACCGCCGTCCACCTCGGCGGCGGAGCCCTCACCCTTCCCCGCTATGTCGAGGCCACGCGCCCAGGCTCACGCCAACAGGTCGTGGAGCTGGAATCGGATCTCGTGGACTTTGTTCGCAAGGAACTCCCGTGGTCGAAGCGGGCATCCATCCGCGTTCGTCACGGCGATGCGCGTGAAGTGCTCGGGAAGTTTCCGGCCGGGATGCGCGGCGCTGTTGATCTTCTTGTCGTCGACGTCTTCAGCGGAGCCCGCACGCCAGCGCACGTCACGAGCATCGAGTTCTATACCGAAGCAATGACGCTGCTCGCGCCCGACGGCATCGTCGTCGTCAATGTTGCCGATGGCCCAGGGCTCGCTTTTGCTCGCAGCCAGGCCGCCACGCTCAAGCACACGGTCGGTCACGTCGCGGCGCTGGCCGAGACCCAAATCCTCAAAGGACGCCGCTTCGGCAATATTGTGCTCGTGGGGTCGCCATCCGCACTCCCCCTGCATTGGATGCCGCGCCTGCTTGCGAGCGGCCCGCACCCCTCGAAAGTGATCGCCGGGGTCGAACTTTTGGACTTTATTGGCAGCTCCCCGGTGGTCACAGACGCCACTGCGGTGAAATCTCCCCCTCCCGCGAAAAGTATTTTTCAGGTCAAACCGGGTAGAGGATAGACAGATCTGTCCCCTTGTACCCCGATTGTTTCGATACTTTCGGGGTACAACGCTTGTACCCTTTCCGCGGGTTTTGACGAACATCCGTGCAAAATCGGGGTATTTCGTCCCCCAAACAGGATCGTCTAGTCCCCCATGGTGCGGACAAGGGTTGCCCCCCATTACTGGGGCCTGTCCTCCATAGTGCGGACATGTAGGTTCGTCTTAGGAAGTTGAGCGTGAGCCCAAAAAACTCGCGTTTGCTCAGTCCGAGATGCAGGAACCCGAAACCAGCACACAGCTTCTGATAACCCGAACTACCCGAACCACACTCGTCCCGGCCTGCTTTGCTGCGCCGCGAAAGGAAATCATGAACAAGCTCGTCAAAGGCTCAATCGCAGGTGCAGCAGGAATCGCTCTTCTCCTCGGCGGTGCAGGAACCCTCGCTACGTGGAACTCGTCAGTAACCGTCGCTTCGCCCGGCAGCATCGCCGCCGGCACGCTCGACATCGCAGCCGGTAGCGGCTCGACCGACGGCTGGAAGCTCGGCACCGCATCGACCGTAGCGTCGCCCGCCAGCTTCAAGATCGTTCCCGGTGACACTGTCACCTACACCAAGACCTTCAACGTGACCGCGACCGGCGACAACCTCGCCGCTACCGCCGCGCTGGGTTCGACCGCGATCACCGCTGCAAGCTCATCTGCTGCAGACACCGCGCTTGCAGCAGCACTCACCAAGTCCGCCGTCTTCACGGTCAACGGAGCATCCACCTCAAGCGTCGTTGCAGCCACTGGCACGCAGCCCGTCGTGGTCACCGTCACCATCACGTACCCGAAGAGCGCCACTGCCGGAACCGAGAACCCCTCGAAGCTCGGCGCGGTATCGCTCAGCGGCTTCACCATCACGCTCACGCAAAACTAGTTTTACCCTGCGGGGTGTGCGGCCTGGGGGGACGCACACCCGGCAATCCTCTTCACATTTCATAGCAAGTTTCTCTCATCGAAAGGCGGTGCACCATGAACTCTTCAACAGTTCGCGGCTCGCACCGCCTTGACATGGTTAACGGTCGCCACCAGCGCCGTGCTGCATCGCCCCTCGCCATCTTCGGCGGAGGAACGCTTGGCGTTGTGAAAGCAATCGCCGTGCTCGCCATCGCCGTGTCACTAGGCCTGGTCGGCACCGGCGGAACCTACGCCTACCTCAACTCGTCAGTCACCGCGACGCCCGGTTCGACCATCAGCGCCGGAACAGCAGCGCTCACCGTCGGCAACCAAACGCTGAACTGGTCGGCGCTCGCGCCCGGCAAGTCAGTAACCGGCACCTTCACCATCACCAACACGGGTGACGTGCCCCTCGTACTTTCCGCCGCTATTGCTTCCACAGCAACGGGTTCCTCAACGACGAACCCGTTCACGATCTCTGTCGCCAACAGCGCGTGCCCCACCTCAGGAACTCCTACGGGAACGCTGAGCAGCACGCTCGCCGCCGGCGCCTCCACGAGTGCCTGCCTCGTCGTCACCCTTCCCGCTAACGCTCCCGCAAGCGCCCAGTCGACTAACGTTGCCATCACCGCAACGATTTCGGGGGTTCAGCCGTGATCCGCACCGTAGAGCGCACGACCGCTCAGGGCTACCGCGGCATGAAACGGTCCACTCGCGTCTCGATGATCGCCGGCGTTGCCGTATTCCTCACACTCGTTTCTGGGGTGAGCTTCGCCGCCTGGACTGCGTCATCCACCAAGACCGCCACCGCCGCCACCGGCGCGGTTGCATTGACGACGGCGACCACCAGTGGCGCCTCCACAATCAGCGCGCTCGGCCCGTACACCTACACGGCCACCAACCAGACCGTGACGAAGCCCATCACCGTGCGCAACACCGGCACCGTTGATGCCTCAGTTTCCAGCGTCACGATTTCTCGTAACGGCACTCTTGCGGGCAACCAAGTCGCCGTGAAATTCTGGGTGGGCACAAGCTCCGCTTGCGCCGCTACGACCCCCGTGGTCTCGTCGACACTTGCCGGTGGCACCGTCTCGCTGAGCACGCTCAACATCACCCTCGCGTCTACGGGCAGTGCGATGCTGTGCGCTTCCACGACCTTCACCGGCAACATGACGTCGCAGGCAGGCAAGACCACAACCGCCACGTTCGCGATCAACTCCAGCGCCGGCACCAACTGGAACACCACTGACGCGATGAGCGCGGCGAACCGGTCGTTCACTCAGGACATCTTCCAGAGCACCGTACCGAACGCACCGACGGCGACTCAGTGCGCAAACCAAAGTGCTTACGACGAAATTCGGATTTCGTGGACCGCCCCGAGCGGTTTCAGCACCCCGAATGGCGGCTACAACGTTTACTACAACGGCACCTTCGTCGCGAACACGAGCAGCACCTCGATAGGCCTAAGCGGAAACGGTGCCAACGGGAATCTGACAGTGCGCGCCGTTGCCTCGGACGGCACCGAATCTGCGGACTCCGCCAACATCCCCGTTGAGCCACGTTTCGGCCCGTGGGGTCTCGCATGCGGCTAGGACTTCGCCGGGCATCCGGCCTCGCAGCAATAGTGGCGCTGAGTGTCGTTCTCGGGGCAACCCCCGCGAGCGCCGCGACCGGCGTTGGAGTGGTTGAAGTCAGCGATGATGGCGTCTCGTTCGCCCGCACCTACCCTGGTGTGATCTTCGACAGCATCGCACTCTTGAGCCCCGGTGACAGCCAAAGTGACATCGTGTACGTGCGAAACACCGGCACCGCCGCGGGATTCCTCCGCGTCACGATGCAGGATGTGTCCTACTCGGATGCCACCTTTGCGAACGCGCTCAGCGTGACAACAAGTACTCCCAGCAATGCGGGCTCAGCCCACGCCATCAGCGGAGCCTCGCCCTGCCTCGTGACGAACGAGGGCGTGACCATTGCCGCCGGACAGACCGTGCCCGTGACCGCAACTCTCGCCCTCGGCAACTTGACTGGCTCGCAAGGTCAAGGAGCGACGGCATCCGTATCGCTGCGGTTCACCCTCTCGGATACGACGCCGGGAACCCTGCCAGCAACGCAGTGCGAAAACTCAGGCTCGACAGTTCCGGTGGTTCCCGCCGTGCCCGGGCCAACGAACGGAACCGGTACAACAGCGACGGGAGCCGGAAGCTCATCAACGCTGCCTATCCCCACTCCGAGCCCCAGCCCTGCGATAGCCGACACCGCGGACGGCACGGCGTCAGGCCTCACCCCCACTTTTCCCACCTCATTTAACCTTGACCCCAACTCGTGGCGGCTCTACCAGGAGTACCTTGTACTGATCCTGTTCTTGGCCGCGCTGATCGGCGCCGGCATTTCGTGGCTCGTCGGTCGTCGCTCACGGAAGGAGACTGACGATGTCTAAGATTTCGACGCGTGCAGACGCTCGCAACAACGTCACAGACGATGAAAAATCGCACGGAGTTCTCTACTACCTCGGCATGGGTATTAGCGGAGGACTATTCGCCTTGGTGTTGCTCGTCGGCGCCCTCGTCATCATCATCCCCAACCTCGCAGGCGCGCAGCCCCTCACCGTGCTGACAAGCTCGATGGAACCGAGCCTTCCCCCGGGAACGCTCATAGTCGTCAAGCCCATCGACACCAACGAGATCATTGTCGGGGACGTGATCACCTACCAAATCGAGTCGGGCAAAGCCGGTGTGATCACGCACCGCGTCACCGCAATCACCAACTCGAGCGATGGCAGCCGCACCTTCACGTTGCAGGGCGATAACAACGACGTCGCCGACGAACTGCAAGTACTGCCCGTTCAGGTGCAGGGCAAGCTTTGGTATAGCGTCCCGTGGATTGGTTACGTCAGCAATTTCGTGAACGGCAACGCCAAGACCTGGCTTGTTCCCGTCATCGCTATTGCACTCTTCGTCTATGCCGGCTTCATGATCACCAGCGGCATCATCTCGAGCGCCCGCAAGCGCAAGCGTCGCCGGGCGCGAGCTCAGCGCGAAGCTGATCGGGCGGCATCCATCGAAGCAGCAACTGACGCGGATGCGGTCGAGCCGGTCGATAACCGCGTGCGGTTGGGCTAGAACTTTTCGATTAGCCTCAACAGGTGGCTGAACTTTCCCGAGTGCGCGTGTGGGCTGATGCGCTCATCCGATTGCACTTGGATGACAGCTGGCAGTTCACCTTCGACAACGCCAAGACGCGCGCGGGGCTCTGCAACTTCACGCACAAACGCATCTCCGTGTCCCGGTATCTGGCTGCGCGGTACGAGGATGACGAGATCCACCAAATCCTGCTGCATGAGATAGCGCACGCGATGGCTGGCCCCGGTGCCGGCCATGGAGCGCAGTGGAAAGCCGTCGCCAAAGAGCTCGGCTATGAGGGCAAGCGCCTCCATGGCGGCGCGATCGCCGATGAGTTTGCCCCGTGGGTAGGCACGTGCCCCGCCGGCCACCAACACTTTCGCTATCGGAAACCGACCAGGCCTCTAGCGTGTGGACTGTGTTCGCGTCGTTTCAGCACAGCCAACCGCATCGAGTGGGTGCACCGGGTTGTGTCACGACCGCGAGGGTAGCCGCGAGCGCACCCGGTCACGGGGTGTCTCGTAACCGGCGATAATGGTTAGGTGCATCATCCCGAAACCGCGTCCCCTATTGGCATGCCCGCAGCCAGCCCCACGCCCACGCCTACGCCTACGCCTACGAGCGAGAACGCTGGCGGCGCGACCGGGCAATGGTTTACGTCGCGCACGTCACGTCAGTGGTGGTTCGATTCTGGCGCCCGCGCGCTCGACTTCGCCTACACCGGCGCGATGGGCAACAATCCCGCGTGGGAGCGCCTGCACACCCCAGCCGACCTCGCGACGTGGCTTGAGGGCCGCTTCGAAGCCTGCGATGGCACCGTCACCGATCGTGACCTCACCGATGCGAAGGGCCTACGCGAAGCGATTGCGTCGATCGCCACCACGCTGAGCGTGAACGGTGCGCCTGACTCGAAGCAGATCGACATCATCAACCTGTTCGCGGCGACACCGGATGTTCCCCCGCGGCTAGCGGGAGGAAACCTGCAGGCAGGCCGCACGCGCGTTCGCACCGGCCAGGCCCTTGCGACGATGGCACGTGAAGCCGTCTTCTTGTTTGGCGACGAGCAGCACGAGCGGATTCGGGAGTGCGCTGCCGATGACTGCGCTCTCGTCTTCTACGACGAGTCACGCTCCAATAACCGCCGGTGGTGCTCGATGCAGCGCTGCGGTAACCGCGCAAAAGTGCGCAGTCACCGTGCCCGCACTGCGGCACGCTAACTGCGCACTAGAGAAAGTCGTCGATTAGTCGACGAACTGAACCTCTTTCCAGAAGGTGACGTAGTTGGAGAAGTCCTTGCCGACGCGCTCTGCTGCACCCGGGAGGATGTTCGGGTAGCTGAACGCACGGTCCTGGTACTGCTGGCCGTTGGCGCTGACAACGAAGTACTGGCAGTCACCCTTCCACGGGCAGTGGTACGGGGTGGGGCTCTTTTCGAGCAGTTCGTGGTTCACGCTGGCCGGCGGGAAGTACCAGTTGCCCTCAATCTTGAGGAGATCTTCCTTGGGTGCTTCTGCGATGACGGTGTCGCCGATTACTGCCTTCATACTGTCCTCCATTAAGTCGGTGTTGGTCAGAACAACGCTCGAGGAGCAAGCGTCATTCCCGAACGATGGCAAACCTGGCTGCACCGTTGCTGACAATGGCCTCATCGAGGGCGCCGCGTCCGGCATCCAGAATCAGTTGCTGGCCTGCCGTGCTCGCCGATAAAAGGTGGTTGTGAGCAGACTTGAGCCCGGTAAATGCTGCGACAGCGGATGCCGCTTCCGGAGAAATGTAGTCAATGCCGGCATCGGCGAGAGCATCTACGATCGCACCCGCCGCCAGGAGGTCGTCGACGGTGAACCCGCCGTCCGCGTTTCCGGCAGCGATAACGGCGACGGTGAAGCGGTCACCTTTAAGTTCCTGTTGCGCGATGACCCATTCGGCGACGGCCGTGGCTGCCCCGGTGCCGGCGCTGAGAATCGAGAATGTTCCGGGCAACTCGGGGGCGGGCGTGGAACCGTCGGCGAGAGCATCCGCCCACACAACAACGTCGGCACCGGCGCTCAGCTCATGCGCTTGGGCGCGACCGAAGCCAAAGCGAACCTGGTACTGGGGTTGGGTGCGGGGATCGTTCACTTCTTGAGGCTAAACGCGGCGGTCGTCTCGGTCACATTGGGTTACAGAATGTGACATCAGACGCCGACGAGCGGATGCTGACTGCTGGCTGCTGGCTCGCACAACGGCGAGATCACGCAGCTATTCACCAGCGTTCGGAGCCCCGCCCGGCACGACCGCGACCTTGCCTCTGCCATGACTGGAGGCGATCTGCTCGATCGCGTCAACGACTCCGTCGAGCCCGACCACGCGTTCGATTGCGGGAACGAGCTCGCCAGAAGCGAGCAACTCGGCGAGGTAGGTGAGGTCGTCGGGCGTGGGTGCAGCAGTGAACTGGCGGAACGAGACATCCGACCCCTTGAAGGCCCGGCCCATGCGCATGAGGTGGAAGACGGGGCCAACCCACCGGTTAGTCATGGGGCCGCTGACGCCCACGAAACGGGCACCGGGAGCGAGGATGGTGCGCATCTCGACTGCGGTTCGATTGCCCATGAGGTCGAACACGACGTCGTACTGGCCGCCGACCGCGATGTAGTCCTCGGTTTCGTAGTCGACGATTCGAGTCGCACCGAGAGCTAGCGATTGCTCGGCGTTGCGGCCGCTGCAGACCGCCGTGATCTCCGTTGCGCCGAGAATGCGGGCGAGCTGAACGGCAAAGGTGCCCACCCCACCCGCGGCACCATTGATGAGCACGCGATCGCCGGGCTGCACTGCGCCTTCGCGTCGCAATCCTTGCAGCGCAGTGAGGCCAGCGACCGGCGTTGCCCCGGCCGCCACGAAGTCGACGCCCTCGGGCAGAGTCACACAGTTTTTAGCGCTCACGGCGGCGTACTCGGCGAAGGCTCCGCCGGCTGCCTCGCCAAAGACAGCGTCTCCGATCGCGAAGCCGGTGACGTCGTCACCGACCGCAACGACGCGGCCAGCGACATCCGCTCCCGGACTGAGACGCTTCGGTTTGCGCAACCCCATCACGAGCCTCACAAAGAGCGGGGTGCCACTCAGCAGGCGCCAATCGAGTGCGTTGGCGGAGGAGCCCAAGACCCGCACAAGCAGCTTTCCCGGCGCGACACTGGGAGTCGGAATGGTCTCGATCGCGAGCACATCTGTATCGCCATAGCGCCGAGCAGTCACCGCCGTCATTGTCTCGGGAATAGGCACTGCGGTGCTCGAGTTCGAGCTCGCGTGCGGAGGAATAGACATCAAGGCTCCTGCCGAATCGGTGCGCACAGCTTACTGCTCACGCTCGCCTGCGTGCTCTTTTACGTTCCACTCTGGATTCCTGATTCACACAGGAGGACACTATGACTATGCGCGTTCTACTGAAGCTCGTACTCGATTGTGACCCCGACGACGCGTGGCGTGCCATCCGCAGCCCGCACGTTTTTCAGGAAGTTTCGGCTCCGCTGACGACCTTCAACTCGTTAGAGGTCGGGGGATTTCCTGAATTGTGGGAGGCGGGCGAGCATCCGGTCAACATGTCGGCCTTAGGGCTCTTCACTGTTGGCCAGCAAGTGATCGACATATCGTTCATCGAGACACCCGATGGGGTTCGCCTCGTGCGCGATAGTGGTCGTGGGCTCAGCGGCCCTCTCGCTCTCGTCACCGAGTGGGAACACACGATGGCCGTCAGCCCCGCTCCCGGCGGAAAAACTCTGTACCGCGATCAACTGATCTTCAGCGCCGGCATTGTCACTCCCCTTCTGTGGCCGCTCTATTGGGCCTTCTGGCAGTGGCGGGGTGCAGCGCTTCAGCGCTTGGCACCAACGTGGAGTTGGGGCACAACAAGAAGAAGTAATCTCAACCTTTAGGTTGACCGTTGTGGCTTCAGCCGTCGGCGTGAGCCGAATCGTGGGCGCGAAAGGAACACGCGGTGCCTCGACTGCGGCGGAGCAATACAACAGGGCGCGGCTATTCGCGTGTGCGATCAGGGCGAGGGTTTAGCTACCGCGACCCTGATGGCGCAACGGTAACCGAGGCCGATCTCAAGGAACGTTTCGCCTCCCTCGGCATCCCGCCAGCCTGGACCGACGTGTGGATTTGCCCGTACGAGAACGGCCACGTTCTCGCCACCGGCTTCGACGAAGCGGGCCGCCGCCAGTACATCTATCACCCCGCCTGGCGTGAGCGTCAAGATCGCGTGAAGTTCGATCGCGCCCTCGAACTGGCGGCGGTCTTGCCCGGCGCCCGCGGTGTCGTCACTCGCACTCTGCGCTCGAGCGACGATCCCCGTCAACGCACTCTTGCTGCCGCCTTTCGGATGCTCGACACCGGCTCATTGCGGGTTGGCAGCGAACGCTACGCCGAAGAGCACGGCAGCCACGGCCTCTCCACTCTGCTGTGCGACCACGTCACCGTCGTCGGCGACCGCGTGCAGCTCTGCTTTCCCGCCAAGAGCGGTCAGCAGTGGGAAAGCGAAATTGTGGATGCCGACCTCGCCGAATTCATTCGGCGTCGGCTTCGCAGCGCTCCCGATGCGTCGGTTCTCTCCTGGCGGGAAGGCCGCGAGCGCCGGTCTCTGACCGCCGCAGACATCAATGACTACGTTCGCGAGCGCACCGGTGGTGACTTCACGGCCAAGGACTTTCGTACACTGCGCGGCACGATTGCGGCGGCATCGAGTTTGGCAGTGAGCACGGCTGCCGCTGAGGTCGCGGTGCCGAAACTGAGCCAGCGGGCGCGATCGCGCGCAATCCGTGAGGCGATGGAAGCCGCTGCCGACGTGCTCGGCAATACCCCCGCCATCGCGAAGAAGAGTTACGTTGACCCGCGCATTGTTGATCTGTTCTCGGCTGGCGAGACAATCGATCCGCAGCGGTTGGCATCCGCGGAGAGTGAAGTGCGGGCACTGCTGACGCGCACTAAGTAGCGGCCGACATCAAGCTCGCTGTCGGCTGCGAGGGTTAGCCTGAATCTATGACCGCTCTTGAAGTAGCCGACTGGCGCCGCCGCAACTTTGCTCTCTACGCCGCTATCCGTGAGAACCCGGATGCCGCGAGCGCCCACGCCGACTGGCGTGCGGGACGAGATGAGATGTTTGCCACGCATCCAGCTTCGCCGCTATTGCCGGAGGACCTGCGCGGCTTTAAGGGGCTGCCGTTTGAGTCGTACAATCCCGACTGGCGTTTCGAGGCATCCATTGTTCCGGGTGACGGTCGCCACATGAACGTGGAAACGGGAACGGATGGCGTGGTGCCGTTCGACCTGCTGGGCACGGTCGAGATTGATTCGGTTGGCTCGCTCGATGTGTGGCGCTTGGCGTCCTATGGCGGCGGAATCTTCATCCCGGTGAAGGATGCTCTCTCTCGCGTGAAGGGCGGCACCTACGGTGGTGGCCGCTACCTTCTCGACACAGTCAAGGGCGCCGATCTCGGACCGGGGAGCACGCCCGAGTCGCTCGTGCTCGACTTCAACTTTGCGTACAACCCGTCGTGCGCCTATGACCCGGCGTGGGCGTGCCCGCTCGCGCAGGCCGGCAACATTCTGGCTGGGCAAGTGCCGGTAGGCGAGCGCTACTAGGGGCATAACTGCTACGCTGGGGTTACTTGCGAAACAATTGTGTTTCCCTGCGTCGTAGAACGCTTCCCTCTTCTCGCCCACGTCAATCAGAAACGTGCGGCTCGTAGAAAACTTTCTCCGGCGAACTGGAGTAATCCGCGCCGAACGAAAGTTCGAGATCTGACCTGTGTGCCGCACCCGTGCGAAACGCCTGATTGGGTCGGTGTAGATCAGCACTGCCACGTTCAATTCGAACTGTGCCCGTGTGCCTCCGGTGTAACGCCCATCTGTTACTTATGCCTGAAAGGCACCATTACTTTGACTGAACAAACTTTTAGCTCGCTCGGCGTACCCGCCCCGCTGGTTGCAGCCCTTGCAGCTGACGGCAAGACCACGCCGTTCCCCATCCAGCTCGACACCCTGCCTGACACCCTCAACGGTCGCGACGTTCTCGGCCGCGGAAAGACGGGCTCGGGCAAGACCCTCGCCTTCTCCCTTCCAATGGTTGCTCGCCTCGGCGGCAAGCTTTCCGGTGGCAAACGTCGCCCGGGTCGCCCGCTGGGTCTCGTGCTCGCACCGACCCGTGAGCTCGCCACGCAGATCTCTGCTGTGATCGAACCTCTTGCTGCCGCGTATGGCCTGAACACCACCACGATCTTCGGTGGCGTTAGCCAGAACCGTCAGGTCGCTGCCCTCAAGGCCGGCGTCGACATCGTCGTTGCTTGCCCCGGTCGCCTCGAAGACCTCATGAAGCAGGGCTTCGTGAACCTCGACGCCGTCGAGATCACTGTGCTTGACGAGGCCGACCACATGGCCGACCTTGGCTTCTTGCCCGTCGTGACCCGCATCCTCGACAAGACCCCCAGCGATGGACAGCGGATGCTGTTCAGCGCCACCCTCGACAACGGTGTAGACAAGCTGGTTCGCCGCTTCCTTCACAACGAGGTACTGCACTCGGTTGACGAAGCAAACTCACACGTCTCCGCCATGACCCACCACGTCTTCGAGACTGAGAGCGTCGAATCCAAGCGCGTTCTCATCGAGAAGCTCGCTTCGGGCACCGGCCGCCGCATCCTCTTCATGCGCACCAAGCACCACGCCAAGAAGCTGGCACGCCAGTTGACGGATGCCGGAATCCCCGCCGTTGACCTGCACGGAAACCTCTCGCAGGTTGCCCGTGACCGTAACCTCGCCGCGTTCTCCGCTGGCGACGTGAAGGTGCTTGTTGCTACTGACGTTGCAGCCCGCGGCGTGCACGTCGACAACATTGAGCTGGTCATCCACGTTGACCCGCCCGCCGAGCACAAGGCATACCTGCACCGCAGTGGCCGTACCGCTCGTGCTGGTGAAGAGGGCGACGTTGTGACGATCGTTCTTCCTACCCAGCGCAAAGACACCGCAGCGCTGTTGCGTAAGGCCGCCATCACGGTGACCCCGCAGCACGTGAACGCCAAGTCAGAAGCCGTAGTGGCCCTGACCGGCGAAGTAGCCGAATACGTCAAGCCTGCGCCTCGCGCAGCAGCTCCCGCCCGTGGCCAGTCGCAGGGTGGACGTTCGCAGGGCGCAAACGCCCAGCGCAAGCGTTCACGTCGTGACGGCGAAGCCGGCTTCTACGAAGGCGAACGCGACGGTGCCCGTGAGGGTGGCCGTGGCGGAGCCGGTGGTCGTGGCGGCAACGGGGGCAACTCTCGTGGTGGCCGTAACGGTGCCGCTCGCGATGGCCAGGCCCGTGATGGCGCTCGCGATGGCGCTCGTGGCGGCCAGCAGCGTAACGATCGTCAAGGCTCCGGCCGTGGCGCCGTCGTTGCCGGTTCAGGCTCAAGCGAACAGCGTTCGACTCAGCAGCCGCGCCAGCAGCAGGCTGAAGCTCCCACGCGTCCGCGTGGCGGCAAGGGCCGCGCTCAGGCCGGAAGCGGCCCCGTTCGCGTTGGCCAGGTAGTGCGACCCAACCGTCGTGCTTCGAGCAGCGGGCGCTAAGGCTGAGGCCCAGCGCAACACAGTTTTACCGTCTGAGGGCGGCGAATCTCACCCAGCAATGCTGGGTTGGGGTTCGTCGCCCTTCGGCGTTTAACGGGTGGTGGGGTTCGCGAGTTACGGCAGAACGCCGACGGAAGCGAGGGCTGCGCGCAAGAGTGCTCCGCGGCCGCCTTCCATGTCGGCGGTGACGTCGTCGGAGACCGCGGCGGACGGGCTCAGCCAAGTGAGCTCGAGCGCATCCTGACGCGGCTCGCAGGTGCCCGTGACGGGAACGACGTAGGCCATCGAGACAGCGTGCTGGCGGGGATCCGTGAACTGGCTTTCGCCGGGCCACGGGAAGTATTCAGCGACCATGAACGGGGTCGGGCTCGCCGGCAGGAGCGGGAAGGCCATCGGGCCAAGATCCTTTTCCAGATGACGGAACAGGGCGTCGCGCAACGTCTCGCCAAACATGACACGGCCAGACACGAGGGTGCGGGTGATCTCACCATCGTTGCCGCGCACCAAAGTGCCGACCTCCGTGACGCGACCCAGCCCATCCACACGCACCGGCACAGCCTCAACATAGATCAGCGGCAGTCGCCTGCGGGTCTCCGCAAGCTCCTCATCTGAAAGCCAAGACGAGTTGGGATCTGGTGTGCCGACGGAGCTCATGCTCCATTGTCACCCATCGTGCGGGTTTGGCGTGCACTCCAAGGCGGGGCGGATGCCGCGGCGGGCTGCCCAGGCCTCTGACTAGTCATCCACAATCCCACTTTCATTCGCGCAGTGCACAGCTAGCGCCGCCCCAAGCCGGAGGCAACAGCCCTCGAATTAGCGTTCCTATCTCAGGCACTCGCCTGTTACGCGAAAGGGAACCATGACCGATCAGACGCCGCAAAATAGTCCACCTCAGCTTCCCGTTCCGACTGGTAACGTGGCGCACCGCCCGGCGAGCGTTGGAGGCCCGACCCCACGGCGCGGGTTGCCGCGCTGGGCGTGGGCACTCATCGTCGCCGGAGGAATCGTGTTCATCGGTATCGCCGCAGCGTTCGTCGTGTCCGCGAGTCTCGTCTTTGGCGCTTCACCAGCCGCAGATTGCGACGGTACGCGCTGCAATTCTGAAGGCACAGCGATCACGAAGGGAAAGTCAACGCAATCGCCAACGCCGCTGGCTGGCGGCGTGGAGCGCATCCCGCTGACGACATTAGCGGTGTTTGACGGGCAACCGGTGTGGGCTTGGCAAATGACTCCCGACTGGAAGCACATCACCTTCGACGACGACGGCGTCAATGTGTGGCAGCACGACGAAACCGGGTGTTCGCTCATCACGTCGCAAACTGTTGCTAGCCAGATGGCGGAGAGTCCCACTGACAGCGTTCCCTCAGAAGAAATGGTCGATGGCGTCATTGAGGCTTTCGCCGAAAAAGGCCCCGAGGCCTCGGTTCTTGACGTGGGAACCATCGACATTGTCTATTCCACATCGCGAGGGGAAACTGCAATCGAATTTGCCACAGGAACTGTGGCACTCACCTTACCAACTGGCGAACATCAGGTTGCAGAAGTCATTGCCCGGTCGATGCCCGACTCCGGCACCTCGCTCGTCGCAACGATGACGTGTGATCCCGCAGTGCACGCTGCAGCAGCTGAGCCCTACGGTCAACTCCGGACAATTTTCGCCGTGATCGTTTACCCCTAAGCCTGCTGTGCGGAGCTTTCACGGATTGATGCTTAGCCCCGTCGGCCCCTAGCCGCGGCGCGTAGGCTTTGGGTCATGCAGATCGATTCCTCCGCAGTGCTCTGGTCGGCCCCCGAACGCGAACGGGCCGGTCGTCCGCTCATCGTGCTGTTGCACGGGTATGGGTCTCACGAGGGCGATCTGTTTGCGCTGGCACCCGCGCTACCGCTCGGCCCCGTGATCGCATCGCTGCGAGCGCCGCTCCCCGAGAGCGGCGGGTTCTCCTGGTTCCCCATCGACCTCAGCGGTGGCGGCCTCCCCCAGGTTTCTGGCGTGGATGACGCGGCCAACGCCGTGCTCGAATGGCTCGATGCCCAGCACTACACGAGTGTGAGCCTCATCGGTTTCTCGCAAGGGGCCGCCATGTCGCTCCAACTCTTGCGGCTCGCCCCGGAACGCTTCAGCTGTGCCGTCGCACTCTCCGGGTTCGTGGCCAGTGCCGAGCATCCCGCAGATGCAAAGCTCTCGAGCATCCGCCCGCCCGTGTTTTGGGGCCGAGGCACCGACGACCCGGTTATTCCGACGGCGGCGATCGAGCGCACCGAAGAGTGGCTCGTTGACCACACGCGCGCCGAAACCCGCATTTATGAGGGACTCGCGCACGCGATCTCGACCGACGAACTCAACGACTTTGTGAGCTTTCTGCACACGCACGCGTAACGGGTTGGCACCAAGACCGCGCCTGTGGTGCGCGCTTTCTGCACACACACGCGTAGCGGGCCGGCGCACCCACTGAACGCCTTCGGCGAAATCCGTAGGGCACTGTCAGGGGTTGCGACGAAGATAGAACAATGAGCGATGTGCTCGGCAAATTTTCGCCCGCCACCCGAGAGTGGTTCCAGGGCGCGTTCGATGCTGCCACCCCGGCCCAACTCGGTGCGTGGGATGCTGTCTCGTCCGGAGCCAATGCCCTCGTCGTTGCCCCTACCGGTTCGGGCAAGACGCTCGCTTCTTTCCTGTGGGCGATCGACCAACTTGCGTCGAGCCCTCCCCCGGCCAATCCCAAACAGCGCACTCGCGTGCTCTACATTTCGCCGCTGAAAGCTCTTGGCGTTGACGTTGAGCGCAACCTTCGCGCCCCGCTCGTCGGCGTCACCCAAACCGCTCGCCGGCTTGGGCTCGGCGAGCCCGACATCACCGTGGGCGTGCGCTCCGGAGACACCACCGCGCAAGACCGCCGCCTGCTCGCAAGGCTCCCTCCCGACATCCTCATCACCACTCCTGAGTCGCTGTATTTGATGCTCACCTCGGCGGCCCGCGAGACCCTCAAGAACGTCGACACCGTCATCATCGATGAGGTTCACGCGGTTGCCGCCACCAAGCGCGGCGCCCACCTTGCGCTGTCCCTCGAACGACTGGATGCCCTGCTCGCGAAACCCGTGCAGCGCATCGGCCTCTCCGCCACCGTGCGACCGATCGAAGAAGTAGCTCGGTTCTTGGGCGGACGCGCCCCGGTCACAATCGTGCACCCACCCTCGGCGAAGACCTTCGAGTTGAGCGTCGTTGTTCCCGTGCCCGACATGACCATCCCCGGCACCGTGGCATCCGCGCGCGGCAAGGCCAGCGGCGGCGACGGCATCGACGACGAGGCGACTCCGGAATCAGCGGCATCCCTGTGGCCGCACGTCGAAGAACGCATTGTCGATGCGATTCTCGAGCACCGCTCCACGATCGTGTTTGCTAACTCGCGGCGTCTCGCCGAACGCCTCACCGCCCGTCTCAACGAGATCTATGACGAGCGGATGAGCGAGGGCAGTGTCGACGGTGCTGCGGGTGACCCCGCGACCGTTCTCGCGCAGTCGCAGGCCAGTGCGGATGCCGCCGCCTACGCCGCCCCGCAGCAACCGTGGAAGCCGCCAGCCCAAATGATGGCGCAGGGCGGATCCACGATGGGCGCTGCCCCGCTGCTCGCCCGCGCGCACCACGGGTCGGTCAGCAAAGATCAGCGCGCGATCATCGAAGACGACCTCAAAACAGGAGTGCTGCGCTGCGTTGTCGCAACGAGCTCGCTCGAGCTCGGCATCGACATGGGTGCCGTCGATCTTGTCATTCAGGTGGAGTCGCCGCCGTCAGTCGCGAGTGGGCTTCAGCGCATTGGGCGAGCCGGACATCAGGTCGGGGAGATCTCTAAAGGGTTGCTGTTTCCGAAGCACCGCACCGACCTCATCCATACGTCCGTCGCGGTGGAGCGGATGCGCAGCGGCCAGATCGAAGCGCTGGCCGTGCCGACAAACCCGCTTGACGTGCTCGCGCAGCAGACTGTCGCCGCCGTGGCTCTCGACGAGATCGACATCGAAGAGTGGTTCGACACCGTACGTCGCAGCGCGCCGTTCTCGACCCTGCCGCGCAGCGCCTTCGACGCGACCCTCGACCTGCTGAGCGGCCTCTACCCGAGCGACGAGTTCTCCGAACTGCGACCGCGTGTGGTGTGGGATCGCATCGCCGGCACCCTCAGCGGTCGCCCCGGTGCGCAACGCCTCGCCGTCACCTCGGGCGGCACCATCCCCGACCGCGGCCTCTTCGGCGTCTTCATGATCGGCGGCGAAGCGGGAGCTCCCGGCCGTCGCGTCGGTGAACTCGACGAAGAGATGGTCTACGAATCGCGCGTCGGCGACATCTTCGCGCTCGGCACCACAAGCTGGCGCATCGAAGACATCACCCACGACCAAGTGCTCGTCTCCCCCGCCTTCGGCCAACCCGGCCGCGTTCCGTTCTGGAAGGGCGATGGGCTCGGCCGCCCGGCAGAACTGGGCGAAGCCATCGGGGCGTTCACTAAAGAAATTGCTACGGCATCCGTCGATGATGCACGCGCGCGGGCAGAGTCGATTGGGCTCGATGAGCACGCCGTCACCAACCTGATCGCCCTCGTGACCGAGCAGAAGGCATCCACCGGTCACGTGCCGAGCGATACCACGCTCGTCGTCGAACGCTTCCGCGATGAGCTGGGCGACTGGCGCGTGATCTTGCATTCCCCGTACGGCATGCCCGTGCACGCACCCTGGGCCTTGGCGATTACGGCGCGCATCCGCGAACAACTGGGAGTGGATGGCGCGGCCATGGCCGGTGACGATGGCATCGTCGTGCGCATTCCCGACACCGATGCCGCGCCGCCCGGTGCCGACCTCTTTGTGTTCGACGCTGACGAGCTCGAACAGATTGTCACGGAAGAAGTGGACGGTTCCGCGCTGTTCGCCGCACGCTTTAGGGAGTGCGCCGCTCGCGCTCTGCTGTTACCGCGCCGCGACCCCGGCAAGCGTTCACCCCTGTGGCAACAACGCCAGCGGGCCTCGCAACTGCTGGATGTCGCGCGCAAATACCCGAGCTTCCCCATCGTGCTCGAGACCGTGCGCGAAGTACTGCAGGACGTGTACGACCTACCGGCACTCACGGCGCTGACAAAGCGCATCGCCAGCCGCGGCATCCGCGTCATGGAGACTGAGACGGATGTGCCGTCGCCGTTCGCGCGCAGCCTGCTGTTCGGCTATATGGCCGCTTTCGTATACGAGGGCGATTCGCCGCTGGCCGAGCGTCGCGCGGCTGCCCTCTCGCTCGACCCAGCGCTGCTCGCTGAGCTTCTCGGTCGCGCCGAACTGCGCGAACTGCTCGACCCCGATGTGATCGCCCAGACCGAGAACGAGCTGCAGCGACTGGTGACCGAGCGGCACGCTCGGGATGCCGAGGGCATCGTCGATCTGCTGCGCGTACTTGGCCCGCAGACCGTCGCCGAGATCGAGGCGCGCTCGCTCGTGACCGGTGCCGCCCTCGCCACCGACTTGGCCGGCCTCGCGAAAGCGAACCGCGTCCTCGAAGTGACCATCGCGGGCGAACGCCGCTGGGCCGGCATCGAAGACTCCGCGCGACTGCGGGATGCCCTCGGAGTTCCGCTGCCCATTGGTGTGCCCGCCGCGTTCATCGAGCCCGTTGATGATCCCGTCGGCGACCTTGTCAGTCGCTACGCCCGCACCCACGGACCCTTCACACTGGCGGATGCCGCAGCACGCTTCGGTCTCGGAACCGCCGTCGTGCAGGACACCCTGCGTCGCCTCGCGGCCGACCGTCGTGTCGTCGATGGCGAGTTCCGCCCCGGCGCGAGCGGCACCGAATGGTGCTCGGTTGATGTGCTGCGTCGCCTGCGCAGTCGCTCGCTTGCCGCACTGCGGCAAGAGGTCGAGCCGGTGTCCCACGCGACGCTTGGTCGGTTCCTGCCCGCGTGGCAACACGTATCCGCCGCCGGTGACTCGCTGCGCGGGATTGACGGCCTGGCACAAGTGATCGACCAACTGGCTGGGTACTCAGCCCCGGCATCCGCGTGGGAGAACTTCATTCTGGGTTCGCGCGTGCGCGACTATTCGCCCGCGTGGCTCGATGAGCTGACGACCTCGGGCGAAGTGGTGTGGGCCGGGCAGGGTGCGCTGGCCGGTAGCGATGGCTGGATCAGTTTGCACCCCGCCGCGACCGCAGCGCTGACGTTGCCGGAGCCTGATCGGGATGGGCTGAGCGAGCTGCAGCAGAGCATTCTGGAGGCGCTGGCCGGTGGCGGTGCGTTCTTCTTCAGGCAACTCTCGAATCAGGTGGGCAGCACAGATGACAAGGTGCTGCTGAAGGAACTGTGGGATTTGGTGTGGCGGTCGCTCATCACGAACGACAGTTTTGCGCCCCTGCGCGCGCATCTCGGAGGCACGGTGCGCGCCACTCGGGCGCCGCGTCCGGCGCGGGCTCGCGCCTATCGCGGACGCGTTTCGACGGTCGCGCAGGCGGGGCCGCCGAGTGCGTCCGGCCGGTGGGCACTGCTCGAGACGGCCGAGGGCGAGACGACGGTGCGCGCCAAGTCGACCGCCGAGTTGATGCTCGAACGGCATGCTGTCGTGACGCGCGGCGCGGTCGTGAGCGAGGGCATCCGTGGTGGATTCGCCCTGACGTACCGCGTGCTGAGCGGCTTCGAAGAGACCGGTCGCGCCCGCCGCGGCTACTTCATCGAAGGGCTCGGTGCAGCGCAGTTCGCGACCGGAGCCACCGTCGACCGCCTTCGTGGTTTCACTCGGGATCCGGATGCTGCGCCCCAGCTTCTGGCGATCACTCTCGCCGCGACCGACCCCGCCAACCCCTACGGGGCTGCTCTCGGGTGGCCGGGGCTGGGTGGCGAGGATGCTGGGGCTGAGAGTGGTGACGCTGGAGTCGGTGCTGCTGGTGGTGCTGGTGCGGCCGCTGCTGCTGGCGCTGGGGCTGCTGGCGACGACAGCTCGGACGCGTGGGCTGCAACTTCGGCATCCGCATCTGCTGCCGCATCCGCAAAGCCCGTCGCTGACTCCCCCAAGAAGCATCGCCCCGGCCGCAAGGCGGGTGCGATCGTCGTGATGGTCGATGGGCACCTTGCCCTTTACCTAGAGCGCGGCGGCAAGTCGTTGCTCGCGTTCGATCTGGAACCCGCCGTCGTGGATGCCGCAACTCGCTCACTCACGAGCACCCTGCGCGGAACGCTGCCAAAACTCCGCATCGAGAAGGTCAACGGTGATTTCGCCGTCGGCACCCCGGTGGGCAAAGCGCTCGTGGAGGCCGGATTTGTCGCAACACCGCAGGGGTTGAGGCTTCGTGCCTGAGGGTGATTCCGTCTACAAGGCGGCAGCGAAACTGCGGGCGGCGCTCGACCAGCAAGTGCTCACCCGCACCGACTTTCGGGTGCCCGCGTTTGCGACGCTCGACCTCAGCGGCCAGACCGTCACGAGTGTGATCCCGCGCGGCAAGCACCTGCTGATTCGGGTTGCTGACGATGCTGACGGCGTGGCTTCGGCAAGCGCGGGTGCCGCCACAGCCACGGGTGACCCGGGCTCGGGCCTCACCATCCACAGCCACCTCAAGATGGAGGGCGTCTGGCAGATTTACGGCGCCGGCGAGCGGTGGCGTAAGCCGTCCTACTTGGCTCGCGGAGTGCTGAGCACGGCAACGAAGACGGCGGTAGGTTTCGAACTGGGGCTGCTTGAAGTGGTGCCCACGGCATCCGAAGACAGCATTGTGGGGCACCTGGGCCCTGACCTGCTCGGCCCCGATTGGGATGCCGAACTCGCGTTGGCGAACCTACTGTCGGACCCAGCGCGTCCGGTTGCGCTCGCGCTACTCGATCAGCGGAACCTCGCCGGCCTCGGCAACGTTTTCGCGAACGAGTTAAGCTTTCTGCGCGGTGTTCGCCCGCACACCCCCATCGGCGAGATCGCCGACCCGAAGCGCCTCGTCGCGCTCGCGTTCAAGGCGATCATGGTGAACAAGGACCGCCCCATCCGCAATCTCACGGGTCTGCCGCGCGGCAAACCCCGCTACTGGGTGCACGGGCGGCGCGGCGAAGCGTGTCTGCGCTGCGGCACCCGCATCGAGTCAGATCAGCTCGGCACCGGCCCCACCGACACCCGCTACATGTGGTGGTGCCCGAGCTGCCAGAAATAGCCTGCGGCTGCATCCGGCCAGTAGTCTCGGTGATGATCGCAGGGAACGCACCCTGCCCGTGCACTGGCTGCGGGGCTGCCCGACAGCCGCTGCCGCACACTGGCTCGAGTGAATACCGATGGAGGCCCTGCTGTGACTGAGGTTCTTGACCCCGCCCCGCGCCCCTACAGTTTCGGGCGCGGCATTGCGTTCGCACTGCTCGCGATCCCGCTGGCGGTCATGGTGACAACGGTGCTGGCGTCGCTCGGCTTGGGATTCGCTTCCGCTTTCGCCGCGGTCGGGATGCTGGCCGTCTTCGCGCTCTTCACCTTCGGTTCCCGCCGCAAAGCCATCAGTGGCGCCGGCTTCGCTCTGAGTGCTGTGATCGGCACTATCGCAGTGATCCTGGGATTCATCAGCGGGTATCTGGCAGACGTCTACCGCTCCTTCATTTCGGTCGGCGATAAGGGCGGCCTGTTCGGCAGCGTCTTCGCGCGCCGTGTCGAACTCCAGCTCAGCAATAGCCTTCTCGAGGTTCTGATCCCGGCGCTCCTCGCGATTGCGTTTTCTGTAATCCTGATCGTGAGCGCGGCCAGAAGTGCCGTCGCCGCCCGTCGTGCAGCTACCGACGTTCACGCTGCTGACGCTTCGGATGCTCACGCCGCTGACCGCGGAACCGCTCCAGCATCCGCCGCTCCACACAGCAGCCCAGGTACCCTGCTGAATGGTGAGCCGCTGGCGATCCAGCCAGAAAAGAAGAGCCTCTGGAATCGATCAGCACCCCAGAAGGACCAGTCATGAAGAAGCAGATCAATGTCGTCGGTGCGGTCATCGTTCGCGACGGCCTGATCTTGTGTGCTCAGCGCGGATCAGGCGGGGCTTTGCCCGGCATGTGGGAGTTCCCCGGCGGCAAGATCGAGACCGGCGAAGCTCCTCGCGATGCACTCGCACGCGAAATCACCGAAGAGCTTGAGTGCGAGGTGGCCGTGGGCGAGCTGATCACCACCACGACTCATGAATACGACTTCGGGATTGTCGTGCTGACCACGTTCTACTGCGAGCTGCTCTCCGGCACACCAGCGCTGACTGAGCACGCAGAAGTTCGCTGGCTCGCGCGTGCCGAGCTGAGCCAGCTGGAATGGGCGCCTGCCGACATCCCAGCCGTCGAGCTGATTAAGAAAGCGGCGAGCATTCGGTCACAGCAGCAATAAACCTCTCAGCCGAATGACATCGAGTCCGCGTGCATGGCCGCTACTGATACCCAACTGGCGTGGTGATAATCGGAAGACATGTCAGAGCTGAATCTGATGACGCTGAGATGAACCCCTTGTTTGTCTTTAGCGCCGCGGACAGCCGGCTTCAGCTGCGTGAAAGACTGAATCGCGAGGCGATGTCGACTACGTGGGCGGGAAAAAGCCTACGACCCTGCCGAGCGCCAAGTACCCGACAGCCAACAAACAAAGCATCACGAAGCCGGCGAGCACCACCGCGGTGAATTCTGTGCCCAACGATAAAATTTTAGCTCTGCGCGTCGAGTTACGTGAGCCCCAAGAGTCGAGCCACACGCGAAGCAGCTCGCAGCGCTGATCGCCGAGGCGCATTACATCCACTACAGCTCTGACCGTCCACAGCGCTACAACGACCATCATCCACAGGAAAACTAGAACCGCAGCAAATCCGATCAAAGCGGCCCAATCACCATTAGGGGAAGCAATTTGGCTGCCCAATAAGCCACCGATCAGCGAACCAGAGACCAAAAGCAACACACCTGCAGATCCTTTGCCCACAAAGTTGAGCCACGACCAAAGCAGAGAGTCGCGTGGCACGAGAGGCTTATAGGGCGCGGCCATGCCCAACGACATCAGTGAGATGAAAACATACACAGTCGTAGGCACGGATATCGTCAACAAAATGGCAAGGCCGCCAGCTGCGTATCCGGCTCCGAAGAGTCCTCCTGACGCGACACCGCCAAGAACTGAGAGAACCCCGAGGCCGCCCGCTCCGAGGATCAGAATCCAGCTGCGCTTGGTGGTCGACATCAGATCGCTTCCTCTGTGTTTGCTCGTTGAAGCTCTACTAACTGTCGAGGATTTTGGATGATTTGTCCGCTATCGGACGTATATAGCCCAGCTGCGTGAGCAGCGCGCGAGATACGGCTTTACCCAACTCAAGCGGCACAGCATTTCCAAGTTGTCGCTGAGTGTCAATTTTTCGATCTGGCACTTTGAAATCGTCGGGAAAAGACATAAGCCGGAGAAGCTCGTTAACCCTAAGGCGGCGAGCGCGCTGATCGCCTTCAGGCGTTCGCATGTTCTCCCAATGAAACGGCCCGACGTACGGCCCAGGCTGTGCCTGCAATGTAGAAGACGGGCGATTCGGATCAAGGCGGAGAAGGAACGTCCAATAACGGCTGCGCCATTCGAATTCATTGCGGCCCGCATTCCGAGCGGTGTGCCAGAGGTAGTTTCCTCCCGGAGGGACTTCCGAAGCCAACTCACCGTACCGGCCCGCGACGTAGTCATCATTCGTAGTCCGACTTTCGAGACCCTCGAACGCCTGCGCTGCCGTGACGTGAGGAATGAGAGAGGTATCGAACACACGAGTGTGTTCGCTCCAGCCTGAGTGTGTCGGGCGAGGGAATTCGAACGCAAGTCCATCCCTCCGGCCCACGACAAATACGCGGCGTCGGAGCTGGGGCACCCCATAGTCCGCAGCCAGAAGCACCTTCCACTGAGGGTTGTAGCCTAGTTCCGTCATGCTCTTCAGCAGTCGATCAAACTGAGCCTTATGGGTCTTATAGGTGAGACCCTGCACATTCTCAAGGATGAAGCCTTCTGGCCTTGTGTCCTTGACAACTCGAACGTATTCGTCCAGCAAAGACGCGTTCGGGTCACGACTCTCTCGTTTTTGTTCAAGCCAGAATCCTGACTTACTAAACGGCGTACACGGAGGACCACCTACGACGAGAACGGGCTGACCGCTTTTGAGATCCGCCGCGCCGAGCAAATCAGCAGAGTCGAGGGTTCGGATGTCCCCGTTGATTGAGTGCGTGTTCGGGAAGTTCTTTGCAAGCGTCTCAAGAGCTGGCGAGTTGTAATCGGTGGCAACAGCGACATGGGCAAGCCCAGTGCCAGGGTCGCTAGGAACCAGAGGTTCGGCGTCAGCGCGCTCGACTGCCAGGTCTAGGCCGCCTGCCCCAGAAAAAAGGCTCAGTACCGGAATGCCATCACTCAATTTCGTACACCTCAATAAACATTTCGTGGAGAAGCGCCCGGCAACACCAAGTGGCAATATGGTCGAATAAAGTATCTCCCATATACATCCTCGCAACAGCGACCGACAATGACGCGTGTATAGACCAGCTGCCCTGCCACGTTGAAGGAGAAGCTCTTGAGTCCTGAATCGATCATTGCTGGGCGCTCGTATCCCCGTGTTTACAAAGTCAGCGGACGGAGTGATCTACACACTGCGATCCTCGAAGCAATCTCGGAATCCGGCGGCAAAGTCTTATATTCCAGCTCGCCGACCCGAGCGCCGTTCTATTTCGGAATCCAGACGCTTAGAGGCGAACGCTTCGGTATCCTCATTTACGCGTTCCGAATAGTAAATGGAAAGACGAAAAATCGCCCGGACGACGAAGTGCGTGGCCAGCTACGATTCGGATCAGAAGAATCCTGGAACCAGGATCACCCGGTTGCTCACGACATCGCAGGTGTTGACATCACTCTCTTGCTTGGCATCCAGCCTGATGCGGGCCTTTTCATCGCGCTTGACCCTAACCTCTGGGACCCGCTCCCTATGGGAATCTCCTTCTACGCGAAGCAATCAAACTTAGATTCGATGGGCGACTCAGGTTGGTCGGTCTGGGAGAAGGACAACAGAACAGGCAAGAAGCGGTCTGCCCGGTCTGAGAGCGGGCTAGAAACAGTTGTTGCGTTCGAAAAATCTAGGTTGCTTGACTACGTCCGATTTGAGCGTTCAGCCACAGACTTGATGCTCGACACTGCACTAAGACATAGCGCTGCCGAGAAATACAAGGAGCCTGATTTTTCGGTCAACCTAGTCGGGACGCATGAGTTAGAAGAACAGTTTCAGCTCTCCAGTTCACAAATAATGGAGATCATCGCTAGTCGAACGAGATTATCGGTTGCGGTACGTGGAGGAGTGGCGGAGCACCATCTTCAATCTTTCTTCCAGTCAGCCGCGGAGGTCGAGCGCGTTTCTAGCCTCGACATCGACGCCATGCATGATTTCGACGTGTCAATGAAGTCAGGTGAGACACTTCGCGTCGAATGCAAAAACGCGAGCCCAAACAGATATGCGGACAGAAGTTTCAAAGTCGAAGTCCAAAAGACTAGAGCTTCCAAAGGCGACCCATCGAGCAGGTTCTATCGCACCAACGCTTTCGATGTAGTGGCTGCTTGTTTGTATTCGGCAACGGGCGAGTGGATCTTCCGATTCAAGTTGACATCGGATCTCGCGCCACACAAGGATTTCCCCGAATGTATAGCACCAATGCAAAAGGTTGATGAGACGTGGGCAGCCAGCATTGGCGACTTGGCAGCTGATTCCGCCGGAGGTCGGTGAGAGTGACCCGACAGCAAGGCGATGTGCCCACGAAGAAGACGCCCGCACCGAAAAGTCAGCACCCCCTGCCACACTAGCCACGTGACAGATACCCGCACCGATGCCCTGGCCGTTCTCCGCACGCTTGTGGGCAACGAGACTGCCGATTTTCATGAGGGACAGTTTGAGGCGATCGAGACGCTCGTCGATGGGCGCCGCCGCGCGCTTGTCGTGCAGCGCACCGGGTGGGGAAAGTCCGCCGTCTACTTCGTTTCCACGCTGCTCATGCGCCGGCGAGGTGCGGGCCCTACCGTGCTCGTGTCGCCACTGCTTGCGCTCATGCGGGATCAGATTACTGCGGCATCCCGCGCCGGAGTTCGGGCCGTCGCCATCAACTCCACCAACCCCCACGAGTGGGCCGAAGTTCAGCAGCAACTCGCCAACGATGAAGTCGACGTGCTGCTCGTCTCCCCCGAACGCCTCAACAACCCCAGCTTTCGCGACAACCAACTGCCCGCACTGATCAACCGCATCGGGATGCTCGTCGTCGACGAAGCGCACTGCATCAGCGACTGGGGCCACGACTTTCGCCCCGACTACCGCCGCCTGCGCGAACTCATCGCCACCATGCCCGACGGTGTCCCCGTGCTCGCCACCACCGCCACCGCCAACTCCCGCGTCGTCGCCGACATCGCCGCGCAACTCGAAACCGGGAGCAGCGACAGCACCGAAAACACAGCCACGGGCGGCACCGAAGTCGTCACCATCCGCGGGCCTCTGGCGCGAGCATCCCTCCGCCTGGGTGTCCTTAAACTTGCGGATGCCCGAGCTCGCCTCGGCTGGCTGCTAAGCCACCTCGCCGAACTGCCCGGCAGCGGCATCATCTACACGCTCACCGTTTCGGCCGCCGAAGACACCGCGAGGCTGCTGCGCGACAGTGGCATGGATGTGCGCGCCTACACCGGCAAAACCGACCCGCAAGAACGCGAAGAATCCGAACAGGCACTCAAGAACAACACCGTGAAAGCGCTCGTCGCCACGAGCGCGCTCGGCATGGGTTTCGACAAACCCGACCTCGGCTTCGTCGTGCACCTCGGAGCCCCCTCCTCCCCCGTGGCCTACTACCAACAGGTCGGCCGCGCCGGTCGCGCCACCGACAATGCCGACGTGCTGCTGATGCCGGGCCGCGAAGACGAAGACATTTGGGAATACTTCGCCACCGCATCCATGCCCGACCAAGCCAACGCCGAACTCGTGATCGCCGAACTGACTGAGGCCGCGAACTCCGGCGCCGGGCCCGTCTCCACGCCCGCGCTCGAAGCCCGCGTGAACCTGCGCCGCACACCCCTCGAACTGCTACTGAAAGTGCTCGACGTGGATGGTGCTGTCGCCCGGGTCCAAGGCGGCTGGACTGCCACCGGCCAACCCTGGAGCTACGACGCCGAACGCTACGCCGGAGTCACCGCCGCCCGCCGCGCCGAACAACAACACATGCTCGACTACGAACGACTGCCCGCCGGCACCGAAGGCTGCCGCATGGAATTCCTGCAACGCGCTCTCGACGACGACACCGCCACCCCCTGCGGCCGCTGCGACAACTGCGCCGGCGTCTGGTACCCCACCGACATCAGCACGGATGCCACCACCCGCGCCACCGCCACCCTCGACAAAGTCGGCGTCCCCATCGAGCCCCGCGCCCAATGGCCCACCGGAGCCGACAAGCTCGGCGTCCCCGTGCGCGGACGCATCAACCCCGAACTGCGCGCCACCGAAGGCCGCGCCCTCGCCCGCCTCACCGACCTCGGCTGGGGCGGCACCCTGCGCACCCTCTTCGCCCCCGGCACCCCCGACGCGCCCGCGAGCCCCGCGCTCGTCGCGGCCTGCGTCCGGGTGCTCGCCGATTGGGGCTGGGATGAGCGACCCGTCGCCGTCGTCTCGATGCCGTCACGCAGCCGACCACAACTCGTGGCATCCGTCGCCGAAGCCCTCGCCAGTGCCGGCAAGCTGCCCTACCTCGGTGCACTCTCGCTCACCGGCGATGGGCCGCACGGCGAACCCGGCGGCAACAGTGCCTACCGGCTCGCGAGCGTGTGGGGACAGTTCGCGTGGGCCGGTGACGAACTACCTCAAGGCCCAGTCCTGCTCGTGGATGATCTGGTCGACTCGCGCTGGACGCTCACGATCGCCGCAAAAGCACTCCGCGAAGCCGGGGCGGATGCCGTGCTCCCGTTCGCGCTCGCGCTGCGCGGGTAACCCTGCGCGGGTAACCGCAGGCGGCGAACCCCTCGGGGCCTCGCAACCGTTAACCGTGTGCAGTGAACCCACCACAGGGCATCCGCGCCCCACGGGCACTTCGCACGCTCCCTGCCGCTTCACCGGCAAGAAAGCTATTCTGTTAACTCGAGCAACGAAGCCGTTGCGGTGCGATCGGAGGTCGCCACGATGTCAGGTCTCTTCTCACAGCAGAGCCCCGCCAAATACGCGCGCTCGCTCGAACGCCACTCAGACGCCATGATCTCCGCCGCAAACACCAACGGTCGCACTCTTTCCACCGACACCACGCCCTACAACTTCGCCCTCGGAGCATTTCTCTCGCTGTTCGCGATCCCCCTCGCAATCGCCGCCGCAATCCTTATTGGCCTGCTGGGATTCGGAATCGGAGCCATCTTCGGCGCCCTCGGAATGCTCACGGCCTTTCAACTCTTTGCCCTAGGTTCTCGCCAGACCGTCACACGCGGTCGTGACTTCATGTTCGCCCTCGTCGTTGGCACCATCGCTACCGTTCTCGGAGCCCTCTCCGGCCTGCTCTCTGACGTCTACACCAGCTTCGTTTCTAACGGCGGCACGACCGGAATCATTGAGGATATCCTCACGGGGCGCGCCGATTTTCCTTTCCCGACCAGGGCCGAACAAGTCGCCATTCCGCTTACCGTCACCGCGGTTGTCGCCATCCTCGTGATTGTCATGAACGTCGCCAAAGCCCTCGCTGCGCACCGCGAAAGCATCATCGCGAAAGCCAATGCTGCAGCAACATCAGCGACTACCCGCTTCGAGACGTCGCGACAAGCGTTGTCGTCATCCGCCACCAACTCGGCGAACGCAGCCAATCGGTTCGCCAATCACGTCATGACCATCAATGCGTCATCCCCCGGCATCATCCTCAACGGAAAGCCACTCGATGAACAAGAAATCACTCAGGGGTTCTCGTCGAGGCTGAGCGACCTCGCCCACAAGGCGATTAGGGCATGGTCAGGTCTTCGAACGGAAAGATAGCCCTCCACGGGAAACAGCCACGCGAAGCAGCCGCGCAACCGACGCGGCATCAAGATCCTCGCCTCCAAAGCGCACAACGGAGGAATACTTAGCTATCCTCAGAGCTAGCGAAAGGTGCCAGGCGAGAAACTCCCGCCGCGCCACACGAGGTGGTCACAGTGTCAGAGATGTATCAGAACCCTGGCCCCGGCAACTATGCCCACGCTCAAGGGCGCGTATTCGAAGTCGAAGCCCAAATCGCTGCCGCTGAGCACGGCCGCGGCAACATAATCCTCGAGCCTGACGGGCCGTACCGCTTTCGCCGCGGAGTGCTCGTCACGTTACTCACCATCCCCCTTGCTGCCGCACTCGCCGCACTATTCGGCCTCGCCTCGCCAACTGCGGGAGCCGCTACCGCCCCCTTTGCGATTCTGATTGCCTTCTCGCTCTTCGCTCGCGCCTCCGACCGCTTTCCCGTTCAAGAGCACGGCTTCGGCGTCGCCGCGGGCATCGGCATTGTGACGATGATCATTGCGGCCGCGATCAGCTACCCGTACAGCCTGTTTCTCACCTACCTCTACGACGGCGGCACCGGCGGCATCCTCAGCTCTGGTTTTGCACGATTCTTCGCGACCTGGGTCGATGCCAATGTGGTGCTGATCATCGTCTCCATCACGATCGTGACAGTAGTCTCCGTGGTGATCCTGTTGAGAAAAGCGCGATGGGCGCGGTCGTTCAGCGTTCCCGACTGACACCCACGGCCTGCACACACCCGCCTTGCCAAACGCACCAGCCCAGGTCTCCGAATAACTCCTCACACAGGAGTTCCGGCACCGTGCCGGGCGAGGAGGCATCATGGCGATCATCCGTTACACCGGCATCTACAACGCTGATGGCGGCGTCTGGGGCGAAACTCGGTACGTGATCGGTCACATGCTCGGCACCGCCGCGTGCTCGCTGTGCGACATCACGCACTCACCGATTCGCCGCAAACCCCAGTGGGACGCCATGGTGGCGCGCCTCGGTGTGCCCTTCACCGTGCGACACCGCAACGAAATCACTCCCGCCGAGATCGCACACGTCGCCACCACAGGATTGCCTGTCGTGCTCGCGCATCACGCCGATGGCAGCATCAGCACCGTTCTTCACAACAGCGAGCTGGATGCCGTGGCCGGCTCAGTAGACGCGTTCGAGTCGGCACTCACTCAGCCTGCGCTCGCAGCCTAGCCACCGGGCCAGCTCGCGCCCCGGCCGCGCCGCCGCCACCGCAGCCAGCGGGCCAGCTCGCGCCGCACGTGGTTTCGGGTTGACTTCTCAGCACGAGAGGCGTCTAATGGGAATACCCCTTGGGGGTATCCAGTTGGAGGGAATATCATGGTCGGTTATGTCGAAGACAAAGAAGTGCTGCTCAAGCGCCTTCGTCGCGCAGAAGGTCAAGTTCGCGGCATCCACCGAATGATTGAAGAAGACACCTACTGCATCGACGTGCTCACGCAAGTGTCTGCCGCCACGAAGGCCCTCGAGTCTGTAGCGCTCGCGCTGCTTGATGACCACCTCACTCACTGTGTCGCCGAAGCCAGCCGTGAAGGCGGCCCTGTCGCCGACGAAAAACTTCGCGAAGCGAGCGCCGCCATCGCGCGCCTCGTTCGTTCCTAGAACTCGTTCCTAACAACACCTTCCGCCCGCGCCTCGCGCCTGCGGCAATCGAAGGAGAACCATGTCTCACACCGCCGATTACCTGGTCGAAGGAATGACCTGCAGCCACTGCGTCTCCAGCGTCACCGAAGAGCTTTCTGAAGTGGATGGCGTCACCGAGGTCTCGGTTGACCTCGCCTCGGGCCTTCCCTCCACCGTTTCTGTCACGTCTGAGTCTCCTCTCGACGACGCCACTGTCAGCGCCGCAATCGAGGAGGCCGGCTACACGTTCGTGAAGAGTCTCTAATGGTCGCGGCATCCGACAACGCAACAACTACCGACGGCACCGCCACCACCGCAGCACCCAGCACCGTCAACCTGCTGGATGTCGAACTCGACATCACCGGAATGACCTGCGCCTCCTGCGCGGGCCGCATCGAGCGCAAGCTCAACAAGCTCCCCGGCGTCGAGGCGACCGTGAACTACGCCACCGAGAAGGCTCGCGTTCGCGCGCCTGAGGGCATGGATCCCGAGCAGTTTCTAGAAACCGTGAAGGCTGCGGGGTATAGCGCCATCATCCCGGCGCCCATTCACGAGCGTGACGAGAACGACAACGCTAACTCCACGAGCAGCGACAACGACTGGGCTTCGCAATTGCTGCACCGCCTGCTCGTCTCGACCGCACTGGCCGTGCCCGTCGTCTTGATGTCGATGATCCCAGCGCTGCAGTTCACCTACTGGCAGTGGCTGGCCCTCACGCTGACCGCGCCGGTTGTCGTGTGGGGTGCGTGGCCGTTCCACCGCGCTGCGGCCGTGAACCTCCGCCACGGTGCCGCCACCATGGACACCCTCATCAGCCTCGGCGTGATCGCGGCGTTCGGCTGGTCGCTCTACGCCCTCTTCTTCGGCGGTGCTGGCGAGGCCGGCATGCACATGACGATGACATTCTTCGGAACACCCCACGGTGGCTCAAGCGAGATCTACCTCGAAGTTGCCGCCGCCGTCACCGTCTTCATTCTGCTCGGCAAGTACATCGAGGCCCGCGCTAGCCGTGAGTCCGGTGCTGCTCTTCGTGCCCTGCTCGAGCTCGGCGCGAAGGATGCCGCCGTTCTGCGCGGTGGTGTCGAACAGCGCGTTGCCGTGTCCTCGCTCGTCGTCGGCGACCACGTCGTCGTGCGCCCGGGCGAAAAGATCGCCAGCGACGGACTCGTCATCGAAGGCAACTCCGCCGTCGACGCGAGCATGCTCACGGGCGAATCAGTGCCCGTCGAAGTCGGCCCCGACGATCGCGTCACCGGCGCCACCCTCAACGTCGGCGGACGACTCGTCATCGAAATCACTCGCGTCGGCCGCGACACCGAACTGGCCCGACTCGGTCGCATGGTCGAAGAAGCTCAAACCGGCAAAGCCGACATCCAGCGTCTTGCCGATCGTGTTTCGGCGATCTTCGTTCCGGTCGTGCTCGGCCTCGCTGTCGTGGCTTTCGTCGGCTGGATGATCGCCGGCGGCCCCATCGAACTCGCGTTCACTGCCGCCGTCACGACCCTCGTCATTGCGTGCCCGTGCGCCCTCGGCCTCGCAACGCCCACCGCCCTACTCGTGGGCACCGGTCGCGGATCGCAGCTCGGCATCCTGATCAGCGGCCCCCAAGTTCTGGAACAGACCCGCTCGGTCGACACCATCGTGCTCGACAAGACCGGCACCGTCACGACCGGCGAAATGCGCCTCAGCCCGATCGAGGTGCTCGAGGGCGAAAACGAGGAGCTCGTGCTGGCTCGCGCCGCCGCCGCCGAGGCTGGCTCCGAGCATCCGGTCGGCCGTGCCGTTGTTGCCGCAGCCGACGACCGAGGCCTCACGCTCCCCGCTGTCACCGACTTCGCCGCCCATGCGGGCACCGGCGTTCAAGCCACCATCGATGGCATCGTAGTGTTCGTTGGCAAGCCCTCGTGGCTCACCACCGACCACCAACAAACAGTGTCGGATGCCGCCCTCAGCCTGGTCGAGAAGGCCGAGGCTGCCGGGTCGACCGCGATGGTCATCGCGTGGGCCGGTCAAGCGCGAGGCGTGCTGGTTGTCGGCGACACCATCAAGGCAAGCAGTGCGGACGCCGTAGCCGAGTTCATCCGCCTCGGCTTGCGCCCCGTGTTGCTCACCGGCGACAACGCCGGCGCTGCAGCATCCGTCGCCGCAACGGTCGGAATCACCGACGTGCACGCCGGCATCACTCCGCAGGGCAAGCTCGACGTCATCCGCCAGCTGCAGGCCGAAGGCCGTGTTGTTGCGATGGTCGGCGATGGAGTGAACGACTCTGCCGCTCTGGCCGCCGCGGACCTCGGCATTGCCATGGGTGGCGGCACGGATGCCGCGATCGCCGCCAGCGACATCACGGTCGTCAGTGGTGACCTCATGGTTGTCGCCGACGCGGTTCGCCTCGCTAAGCGCACCCTCGGGATCATCCGCGGCAACCTGTTCTGGGCTTTCGCCTACAACGTGGCGGCCCTGCCCATCGCGATGCTTGGCCTGCTCAATCCGCTCATCGCGGGCGCGGCAATGGCCTTCTCGTCGGTCTTCGTCGTCACGAACAGTCTGCGGTTGCGTGGATTCAAGTCGAGCGTGCGCGCGGAACGCTAGCCCGTGATGCGCCGCTAGCTCCGGATGCGCCACCCGTGCCCGCTGCGGCCGTCGCGTTAGTCGCTGCTGGGGTCCTGATCGCGCTCGCGAATAACGATCGCGCGCGCCTCATCCTCCGCTTGGCGCCGGGCGAGCACGTGATTGCGGAAGGTGTCGCGCAGCGGCAACTGAACCGTGTTCTCGGCGGGCACCCCGGCGAGCAACTGACGCAACCGCGTGAATTCGGCATCCACTTCGAGGCCGGCGACAAACGCGAGGTTGCTGATGTAGAGCCAGATGAGCAGCGCGAGCGCTCCCCCGAGCCAGCCGTACACACGGTCATAGCTCGCGAAGTTGGAGGCGTAGAAACCGAAGCCCGCGGTCGCAATCCCCCATGTCACGATCGCAAAGATTGCTCCGGTGCTCACCCACCGCATCCGTTCGTGTCGCACGTTGGGCGTGTAGTAGTAGAGCACCGCGATGATCATGGTGAGGATGACGGCGAGCACCGGCCAGCGCCCCACCGACCAGACGGTAATCCAGGGCTCGCCGATGCCGAGCGCCTCGCCCACGGCGGATGCTACGTTTCTGGTGGTCAGCAGGAGGACAACGACGGCGGCGAAGGCGGCGAGCAAGAAGGTCGACAGCACGAGCATGAGCCCGCGGAACTTCACGAAGCGGCGCCCCTCTTGAATCTCGTACACGCTGTTCGCGGCGCGGCCGAAGGCGGTCGCATAGCTCGACAGTGACCAGACGCTCAAGAGGAGCCCGACGGTGAGCGCGACTCCCGGGCTGCCAATGGAGAACAGCTGCGTGAGAGGTTCTTTCAAGACTTCGACGGTGCTCGGTTTGAGCACTTCGGTGGCGAGATCAATCACGGTGTCGGCGGCTTGATCTTTGCCCTCAGCGATCGCCAATACAGAGACGACGCTCAGCGCGGCCGGCAGAGTGGCGAGCGCCGAGAAGAAGGCGAGCGTCGCTGCGGAGTCGATTCCGCGGTGCAGCATGAAGCCGTGATAGGCACGACGGAACGCATACCACCACTCACCGCGCGCACTGCGGAGCTTGCTGGTCGCATCGGAAGATCCCATCCGGTCAGTTTAAGCGGAAGGATACGGAACTGGCGCACGACCCCCGCGGTGCTCCTTTCAGATCATGCACTCTAGAGGATGCCCCGAGATGGGTTTAGGCTCAGATCATTAGCCGCCGCGCGTTGCGACGACATGGGTTCGAGGAGGAACACCATGACCACGATTACGCCGTGCCTGTGGTTCAACGGCAATGCCGAAGACGCTGTGCAGTTCTATACCGCGGCGTTTTCCGACAGTTCGATAATCAACACCACTCACTACCCTTCGGAGGGGTTGGCTGACTTTCAACGCGACCTCGCCGGTGCGGTGCTGACGGTTACTTTCCGTCTTGCCGGGCAAGAGTTTTTGGCGATTAACGCGGGCGAGCGATTTGCGTTCAACGAGTCCACGTCGTTCATGGTCAATTTCGATCCTTCTATTGATCCGGATGCTCGCCGCAATCTTGATGCGTTGTGGAATGCGCTTATCGACGGCGGCAGTGCGCTCATGCCGATCGCTAACTACGATTTCAGCCCGCGCTATGGATGGTTGCGGGACCGTTTTGGCGTGAACTGGCAGCTGATCCTCACCGATCCCGCTGGTGAACCGCGGCCCACGATCATGCCCGCGCTGCTGTTCGGCGACGGCGTGCAGAACCGTGCTCGAGAAGCCATCGAGTTCTACGCCTCCGTGTTCGACAATGCACAGTTGGGGGCTGACGTTCGCTACACCAAACGCACGGGCCCCGCGCATCCGGGTTCCGTCATGTTTGGCGATGTCAGGCTCCGAGACCTGTGGTTTGTAGCAATGGATGCCGCCACTCGCCAACACGTGACGTTCACGGAGTCGGTGTCGTTTGTGATTCCGTGTGCGGATCAGGCGGAGATTGACCGCTACTGGGCGTCGCTCTCGGCGGTTCCCGAAGCGGAAGCCTGCGGCTGGTGCAAAGACAAATTCGGCGTGAGTTGGCAGATCACTCCCGCCAATATCGACGAACTCATGACACGGCCGAATGCCTTCGAGCACATGATGCAGCTCAAGAAGATCGAGATCGCCAAGCTTTAGCTAAACCCGCTCCGGACTAGGCGCGTTCCACGGGTTGCCGCAGCAGCGTGCGCAGTTTGGATGCCTCGACTTTACGAAAGTCGTTGAAGTAGATCTCGTGGTGCTTGCCGGTCATCCGCAGCCCCTGCTCGGGAATGAATTCGGTGTGCATCTGCGCCAGAATCTCGGCCTCATCGTCATAAGGGCCGAGGTGGAGTGTCTGCACGCACACCCCCTCGTCGAGGGTTTCGAGGCGGACCTTATCGAGACTGGCGGGCAGGTTCTCGGGTGTCTTGCTCTTGGCGACCACCGAAGCAACGGCATCCTCGAACATGGTCGCGGTGATCCACTCAGGCGCGAGGATCATCGCGGTCCAGTCCCACTGTGACTTGTCGCGACCGCTCGTGAAGGCAGCCATATCTTCGGCCCACCAGAGCGCTTCCAGCGGCGGCACCACATAGTCACGGTCGAGCGCTTTGCTCGCAAACTTCAGCGTGTACGCCACGGGATACAGCGCCGCAATCGCAGCCGTGTAGTCGCTGTCGGCACCGGGTGCGCCATGGCCGTCGACCATGAGGTATTGCTGGGGCAGGACATCCAGAATCCTGAACTCGTTGTGGCGCGCTTTATATGCGTCGAGCGTCTTCTTGAAGTCAGTTTTCATTGCCCCACCCCGCCGTGCATTGGTTCGTGTTATTAGCTGGCGCCGATCACCACGTTGGCGATGAGCATATCGAGCTTGCGCACGTCGATGGCCTTGCCGACCTTGATTTTGATGTGGCCGGCGCGGGTCCACAGTTCAAGCTCGGCATTGATGTCGAGGGTTCCGGCGTTCTCGGATGACCACATGAGTACGTTCGAATAGGGCAGCGAGTAGAGCTCCACCTTCTTGCCGGTGATGCCTTGAGCGTCGCGTACGATGAGGCGCTTGTTGGTGAAAACTGCGCTGTCGCGGAACGTCTTGTAGGCCGCGATGGGCTGTTCGCCGGGCAGCAGCATCGGCATCACATCTTCGGGAATGGGGGCTTCAGAAACAAACGTCCAGGCGGCGATTACGGCGGCTTCCATCGGGTACTCCTCAGATCGGGTTGCGAGCCGAGATCTCCGGCCCGCCCACACCCTATCGGCAGTCACCGACGCTCGAGAGTCGAGGGACGAGGGCTGCACCTAGCCGCCGACCCAGCCTTCGATTCCGAACATGCCAAGTTCTGCCTCGCACTGATCGAGCACAGCTCTATAGGCAGCCGTCCATTCGACAGAGTCGGGATCATAAGGCTCCCCCTCCGCAGCAATCGCGGTCGCCGGGGTCACCGCTTGCAGTTCAGCGATCAGCGGGGCCAATTCGGTTTCTTCCGAGGGAGAGATCCGCTGAATCATCCTCGCGGCGACGCGTTTCGCTCCTTCGTATTCAGCTTCGATCGCCCGCCCCTGATCGACTGAAGTGCTCAGATTGAAGGTGAGGGTTACCGCGTCGGATACCTGATCGCAGACTGCTTGCGTTTCGACTAGCGGATCGACCGGCTCTCCAGCTTCGGCGGTACACGCGGCAAGGGAAAGAACAAGCAGAGCGGCCGCGACGACAGCGAATGCCGGTCGACTTCGACGAACAGACACCAGAGGATCTCCTTTGAAGGGGACAACAGCGACGAACGGTGATCATTGCGCCATCTTCCGATAGTTCCGAAGAATGACTTACTTGATTACCGCTCATGAATTTCAGCAACTCTACGTCACGGATCGAATCGGCAAAAGCCCCACGCCCGAAAGCCGCAGCAGACCCCCAGAGTGCCCATAACGCGGAGGCTAGAATCGTGACTGTGCCGCTCCCGGCGCGGTAAGGATCGAACCTGTGACGTCGCCCGCTCAGCATGACCGCCAGCCGCTCGTCGAGGCGGGTGCGCCGCTCAGCTCCGACCGCCTCATCCGCTATTCGCGCCAACTCGCTAACCCCGGCTTTGGCGAACTCGCCCAGCGTCGCCTTGCGAACGCCCGAGTTCTTGTCGTCGGCGCCGGTGGCCTCGGCAGTGCCACCATTCCCGCCTTGGCCGCGATGGGCGTCGGCACCATCGGCGTCATCGATACGGATGTCGTTGAACTCTCGAATCTGCACCGCCAGCTCGCTCACGGGGTTGCCGATATCGGGCGCAGCAAGCTCGATTCCATGGCCGAAACCGTCAGCCGCATCGACGCCGAAGTCTCGTTCATCGCCCACGATGTGTGGCTCGATTCCCGCAACGCGCTCGAACTCTTCGCGGGGTATGACCTCGTGCTCGACGGCAGCGACAACTTCGCCACGCGCTATCTCGTCAATGACGCGGCCGCGCTGACCGGCATCCCCGTCGTGTGGGGTGCGATCCTGCGCTACGGCGGCCAAGCCGGAATTTCGTGGTCAGGTCATGGGCCGACCTACCGTGACCTGTTTCCCGTTCCGCCGGCGCCCGGCACTGTTCCCTCGTGCGCTGAGGGCGGCGTGCTGCCGACCGTCTGTGCCATGATCGGCGCCATCATGTGCTCCGAAACCGTGAAAATCATCACGGGAATTGGCGAACCTCTCCTCGGCCGAGTGAGCACCTACGACGCGCTCACCGGCCGCTTTCGTGAACTCGAATACGCTGCAAGCGACGATGCGGATGCCATTACCGAGCTTATTGACTATGACCTGTTCTGTGGCGTGACGGCGGCGCCCGCGTCGAGTGGCACCCACGGCTCGAATGACGCCAGCGGGACCGGCGACGCAGGCGGCGCACGCAGCGCCGGCGAGGAGATCGAGTCGCGGGAACTTGCGGCCATGCTCCGCGGTTCTGCGCCACTGCAGCTGGTCGATATTCGTGAACCCTTTGAGTTTGCGATTGCCGCGATTGAGACTGCCGAACTGATTCCGCTGGGTGGCCTTGAGGGCCGGCTTGCCGACATCCGCACCGACGTTCCCGTGGTCGTGTATTGCCACCACGGCATTCGCAGCGAACGTGCTCTGCGGATGCTGCAGAGCGCCGGCTTCACCAACATCCGCCACCTAGTGGGCGGCATCGACGACTACGCGCAGGTCATTGATCCTGCGCTCGCGAGGTACTAAACGTGAACGATCAGAACCCGGCAAGCTTCGCCACCATCACGGATGCCGCGATTGACGAGGCCGCAATTCGTCACGCTGTCGAGTCCCCCGCTTCTGGCGCGGTCGTCGTGTTTTCGGGAGTGGTGCGTAATCACGACGCCGGCAACGAAGTGTGGTCGCTGGAGTATCAGGCGCATCCCGAAGCCGAAGCGCTGCTTGCTCAGTGCTGCGCCGAGGTGGCGGCCGAAACGGGCCTCGCGATTGCGGCAGCGCACCGGGTTGGCCTGCTGCAGATTGGGGATGTTGCGCTGTCTGCAGCCGTCTCTGCAGCACACCGTCGCGAAGCTTTCGAGGCGTGCGAACTGCTCGTTGAACGCATCAAGGCGACGGTGCCGATTTGGAAACGTCAGCAGCTCGCCGGTGGAGCGACCGAATGGGTGGGGCTGTAGCGGCGACTTTCGGCGCACACGATCGGCGAGCGACAGTCAGGCGCACAGACCACGTCGCAGCCGTAAGCGGAGCTGGGCTCTAGCCGCCAGCGAACGGCGGTAGCACGTCGACGCGAGCGCCAACCGCGTGCGCGGGGTCACGCCGAACAACGCCATCGATCAGGAACGACCCCGACTCGACAACCTTCTGCATGAGCGAACCGTAGCGTTCGACGAGCAGATCCTTGAGCGTTGCCAGCGTCGCCCCCGACTCGATCTCAAGGTGCTCTTCATCGCGCCCGGCCGCCTCGGCGGCGGCAGCGAAATAGCGAATGTGAGTGATCATGTCAGCCGCCAATGTACGACATCTCAATCTTCTTAGCTCCCGGCGCTGGCGTGGTCGCCGGCCGGGCGGTGTTGAGCGAGCGCAACTCTGAGTAGCGGTCGGTGCGGTCGCGCCAGAGGTGGGCCATGGCATCCGATAGTTGGTCGTCGGTGCAGCCGTCGCGCATAAGGGCACGCAGGTCGTGGCCAGAGCTCGCAAAGAGGCAGGTGTAGAGCTTGCCGTCGACCGAGATTCGAGCACGCGAGCAGGTGTGGCAGAAGGACTGAGTGACGCTGGAAATCACGCCGATCTCTCCGCCGCCATCGCGATAGCGCCAGCGTTGCGAGGTCTCACCGCTGTAGTTGGGGGCGATTTCTTCGAGGGGAAGTTCGGCGTTGATACGGTCGATCACCTCGGCCGAGGGCACGACTTCGCCGAGCTGCCAGCCGTTGGTGGTGCCGACATCCATGTATTCAATGAAGCGCAGGATGAACGGAGTGTCTTTGAAGTGGCGGGCCATCGCGACGATGTCTTTGTCGTTGTGCCCCTTCTTCACGACCATGTTGATCTTGATGGGGCCGAGCCCGGCGGCGTGCGCTGCGTCGAGGCCGTCCAAGATCTTTTTCACAGGAAACTTGACGTCATTCATCGACTGGAAGGTCGCATCGTCGAGCGAATCGAGCGACACCGTGACGCGCTTGAGTCCGGCCTCCTTGAGCGCGGGGGCAAGGTGGCCGAGCGCTGAGCCGTTGGTGGTGATGGCGAGGTCGAGGGGCGCGCCCGCCGGAGTCGTCAGCTTCGACAGCATCCCGACCAGTTCAGGGAGTCCTTTGCGCAGCAGCGGTTCGCCGCCCGTGAGGCGGATCTTCTCGACACCGTGACGTGCGGCGATGCGCGCCAAGCGAGTGATCTCTTCGAAGCTCAGAAGTTCGTCGCGCGGCATGAACGCATAGTCAGCGCCAAAGACTTCCTTGGGCATGCAGTAGACGCAGCGAAAATTGCAGCGGTCGGTGACCGAGAAGCGAATGTCGTGCAGCGGCCGACCCAGGGTGTCCACGACGGGGGTGCCGATCGCGGAGGAACTCATAGCGTCAGACTAACCCGCGGAAGGCTGCGAAACCTCCGAGGCCGTCGCGTCGATCGCATCGCCCACGTGAATGCTGCCGCCATCAAGCGGAGTGAGCCGGATGCCGAACCACGTCTTGTGGTCCCGCTGGCGATGCTGCGCCAGGGTGCGAATCGGTTCCTTGCCGCGCTCGAGGGTGGAGGGTTCGATCGTGGTCATGACGCAGCGGTCGCAGATCATGGTGACGCGGAAGCGCACGTCACCGATCGTCACGCTGGTCCAGCTTTCTTCGACGAACGGTTCGAGGTCGTCGATGATCACGTTGGGACGGAACCGGATCATGTCGAGGGGCGCGTCATCAGCGTCGGTCCACTCGTCGAGCTGACGCAGCGACGCTTCACTTGCGAGCAGCAGCGGGCCACCATCAGCGAGAGACACGACTTCGCCCGGCTGGCCGCCGTCTTCGGGGTCGATCGCGCGCACAGTGGGGTCGGACTGCCAGACGAGGCGAGCGTCGAGGCCGGCGCGTTCGCTGAGCCAGGCGTTCACGTCGCCGCGGGCTGCAAGGGCGGTGCCTTGCCCATCGAGGCTCACCTCGATCGTGTCGCCGCCGTCGGCCATGTCGACGGTCACGCTGGAGCCGTCTCGGTCAGAAAGCCGCACGGCCGTCTCGCTCAGCGCGTGAGCGGTGAGGCCGAGAAGGTGGTTGTGCTGACGCGCGGTCAGGGCTTTGCCGTCGCTATCGACAAGCGCCCAGCGGCGATCCTGGTCAAGGCCCCATGGATTGACGGCCGCCGAATCGACGTCTTCGCCGGCAAAAGACTTCACTGGATACACTCTGAGTCGTGTCACGCGCATGGGCGAATCCTAGCAACGTGCGCCCCAAGAACGACGGGAGTGTCCCGAGGATTCGCGATGCGAATTGGCGGTGCGTTTTAGCGGCGCGTTGTGACGGTGCGTTTTAGCGGCGTGGGTACACCGTGACCTGGGATGCAGCGACGGATGCCACGATGCGGTCCCCCGGCGTGATGTCGTGCGCGAGCAGATCGGCCGCCGCTGTCTCGGCCACGACGGTGTCGCCCAGCAGCGTGACGCGGATTCCTCTGAGGCCGGGCTCGAGAAGATCGACGGTGGCGTGCCATTCGTTGGGGTGCGAGGGGGCGGATGCGGTTGATTCGGATGCCGTGGGCCCCGCGGTTGCGGTCGCAGCAGCGGCGGCAGCAGCAGCGTCGGAACCCGACGATTCCCGGCGCAGCGTCACCGCAGACGGCGGGAACGCGACCGAAACCTCCGCACCGACCTCCGGTACGACGTCGTCGACGGCGAATCCACGCCCATCCGCAAGTCGCACGAGTTCACGGGTTTCGACGATTCCGTGCAGCACATTGAGGCCGACGAGCGTGGCGGCGAACTGGTTGACGGGCTCGCCGAGCACTCGGGCAACGTCGCCGCTGTCGATGATGCGGCCCGCATCCATGATGGCGACGCGGTCGGCCAGCACCATGGCATCCACCACATCGTGAGTGACGACGATGGTGGCGGGCGCGGTCGGCGGGCGGCCATCGATTCCGGTGTGAGTGGCGGAGATCCGGGAAGCCAGACACTCGCGCAGCAGGGTGCGCACGAGGGAAGCGTTTTGCACGTCGAGGGCAGCCATCGGTTCGTCGAAGAGCAGCACGTCGGGTTCGGTGGCCAGCACGCGGGCAATCGCTACGCGCTGCTGCTGGCCTCCCGAGAGCTCGGCGGGTTTGCGAGCGGCGAACTCGCTCATGCCGACGGCCGCCAGCCATTCGGAAGCACGTTCGCGGGCATCCGTGGCATTCATTCCGTTCGAGCGCAGCAGCCCGCGCGACCGCAGCCCGAAAGCGACGTTTTCGAGGGCGCTCAAATGCGGGAACAGCAGGGGCTCTTGCCCGAGCAGACCGATGCGACGGCGATGAGCGGGCACCACGGTCATCCGCCCGCCACCCGACTGCGGAACCTCGGTGAGCACCCGACCGTCGACCGAGACGGAGCCCTGGTCGGGAGCGAGCAGCCCCGCGATCACCGCGAGCAGCGTCGACTTACCGGAGCCGTTCGGGCCCAGCAGCGCGAGCGTTTCTCCGGGCGCGACTGTGACGCTCGCGTCGAGACTGAACGAGCCTCGACTCACCTGAATAGTGGCATCCAGTGTCATGGGTCAGCGCTCCGAAGTCGGGCGCCAGCTGCGCAGCAGAAGCAGGATGACGATGCCGACGACCACGAGCAGCAGCGACAGAGCGATGGCCGAATCTTGGCTCACGCCGGCGCCGTTAAACGCGGTGTAGATCGCGAGGGGCATGGTGCGGGTGGTGCCGGCGGCGTTGCCGGCGAAGAGGGCGGTGGCGCCGAATTCGCCGAGCGCGCGGGCGAAGCAGAGCACGGTTCCGGCGATGACGCCGGGCATGATGAGCGGCAGGGTGACTCGACGAAAGACCGTCCAGCGGCCGGCGCCAAGCGTCGCGGCGACCGCCTCGTACCGAGTGCCCGCGGTGCGCAGTGCACCCTCGACCGAGATCACCAGGAAGGGCAGAGCCACGAACGATTGGGCGATTACGACAGCGCCCGTCGTGAACGGAATGCGGATGCCGAACCACAGTTCGAGCACACTGCCGACGAGCCCGTTGCGTCCGAGAAGGTAGAGCAGGGCGATGCCTCCGACCAAGGGCGGCATCACGAGCGGGAGCGTCGTGAGCGCACGCAGCAGACCGGCCAGCCGATTGCCCGAGCGAGCGATCACGAGCGCGAGCGGAATGCCAACGATGAGGCACAGCACCGTCGCGGCGAGGGCGGTCTGCAGCGACAGCCAGAGTGCCGACTGTGCCTCCTCCGAGACGATCGCGGCCGGCACGCTGGGCCAATCGGCCCGGAGAAACAGCCCGACGAGGGGCAAGATCAGCAGCGCGAATCCAAGGGCGGCGGGCAGGTAGAGCAGGCGCGGGATGCCAGAGCCGGCTGCTGCCGTGGTGCGGGAGGCTGCGCTTCGGCTGGCTGCGCTTCGGCTGGCTGCGGTGCCGGTGGTCAGCGCGCTGCGCGAGGAGCCACTCATGGCTTCACGAATCCGTAGCTCGCAAGAATGCTCTGCCCCGCAGGCGACAGCACGAATTCGACGAAGGCCGCCGCGATGGCCGGTTGCGCAGCCTCGTTCAGCACGGCGATCGGGTACGTGTTGCGTGCGGTTGCAGCGTCGGCAATCGCTATGCCGTCGACCGCACCCGCGGCATTCAGAACGTCCGTGACATAGACGAGCCCGGCATCCACTTCGCCCAGCTCGACCTTGGTCAACACGGCCGTCACGTTCTGTTCTTCGGTCACCGGAGTCAGTTCGACGTCTGCAGCGTCGAGCAGGATGCGCGAAGCGGCCCCACACGGAACCGCGGGAGCGCACAGGGCAACCTGCACGTCGGGCGCCGCCAGATCACTCAGTGCCGTGATGTCCAGCGGGTTGCCGGGCTGCACCGCAATCTGCAATTCGTTGCTCGCGAACGAAACGGGAGCAGTCGCCAGCTCGGCGCTGACCTGCTGCATTGTGGCGTCATCCGCGGAGGCGAAGACGTCGGCCGGGGCGCCTTCGCTGATTTGCGTGGCGAGAGTAGAGGAGCCGTCGAAGGAGATCGGAGCAATTGTGACGCCGGGGTTCTCGGCGCTGAAGGCGTCAGCCAATTCGGTGAACGAGGCCGTCAATGAGGCTGCGGCGAAGATCGCGAGCTCACCCTGCAGCGCACCGTCAGCAGACGTGGATGCCGGTGCCGGGTCTGCTGCCGAGCATCCGGCGAGCCCCACCAGACCTGCCATCGCGATGGCGGCGACCGTCGTCAGCACGCGAACCCGTCGTCGCCTGTGCCCGCCCTGCTGCCGCGGCTGCCCCTGCTTCCGCACCGGAAGCATCACTAGGAGTTGTCTTTCGGAGCCTCAACAACCACCATCGTTGCCTTCACAACGGCGACCGCGAGCGACCCAATTTCGAGTTTCAAGTCGCGCACCGCTTCGGTCGACATGAGCGACACGATGCGATGCGGGCCGCACTGCAGCTCGACCTGCGACATGACGGTGTCGCTCAGGATGCCCGTGACGAGCCCAACCATCCGGTTACGAGCGCTGCTCGGTGAGCCGGATGCCGCTGCCGACTGCAGGGCTTGCTGCGCACGCTCTTGAGCCCGCTGGGCCAGGTCCGCGCCGTCGATGACTTGGCGCCCGGCGTCATCGAGAGAGACAGGCAGTCCGTCGGAGGCGATCCACCGTCGCACGGTGTCGTCGCTGACTCCGAGGAGCCCTGCGGCTTCGCTAATCCGATAGTGCGTCATAAATCGGAGTTTAGCACCGCACCTGCGGAGATAAAGGGCGATTTTCGCTACGCCCGCACCCAGTCGAGTGTGAACCGTTTTCGCTAGAGTGAGCCTATGGCCCTCGACGCAACGCCGCTACCGGCATCGATCAGTATTGAGCAGCACCTCGCGAGTATTCTGACGACCACTGCCACGCTGCCCGCGATCACTGTTCCGATCGCTCAGGCCCTGCACCGCACGCTCGCCGCCGACGTTCGGGCCGCCGCGGATGTGCCCGGCTTCGATAACTCGGCGATGGACGGCTACGCGCTTCGTCGAGCGGATGCCGCAACGGCCACCGCCGGAACCCCGATTGCCCTCACTGTGGTTGCCGACCTCCCCGCCGGGTCCGCAGAGAACCCCCGACTTCAACCCGGCGAGGCCGCGCGCATCATGACCGGCGCTCCCGTTCCCGACGACGCCGATTGCATCGTTCCCATCGAAGACACTGATGAGGGCACCGCGACGGTGCTCATTTTTCGGGCCCCGAGCGAGGCCGCGTTCATTCGCCCCCAGGGCACCGACGTGCGCACCGATGCTGCGGTGCTGCCCGCCGGGCGCGTTCTCGGCCCGCGCGATCTTGCCGCCGCTGCCGCTGCTGGGGTCGGAACTCTTTCGGTGATTCCGGCACCGCGCGTTGGCGTGCTCTCGACCGGCAGCGAACTGCGCCAGCCCGGCGAGCCTCTCGCCCGGGGCCAGATCCATGACTCGAACTCGCTATTGCTCGAAGCGCTGATTACCGAGTGCGGCGGCATCCCCGTGCAGCTGGGTTCTGTGCCCGACGACGACGATGCTCTGCGTGCGATCCTCGACACACACGCCCCCGACGTGGATGCCATCATCACCTCGGGCGGCGTGAGCGTCGGCGCCTACGACGTCGTGAAAGCCGTGCTCGCCCCGCTCGGCATCTGGTTCGGACCGGTGCGGATGCAGCCGGGCAAGCCCCAAGGGTTCGGCCGGTTCCCGGTCGTCAACGCCAGCGCCGCCACCGACGGCAGCAGCGACAACAGCACCGCCACGACCGCCACCGCAACCGCTCCCGACAGCGGCCCCCTCCTCTTCGCCCTCCCCGGCAACCCCGTGAGCGTCTTCGTCTCGTTCGAAACCTTCGTTCGCCCCGCGCTTCTCACGCTGGCGGGCCGATCGCCGATCGTGCGGCCGACGCTCACCGCCACCGTCACAACGGGCTGGCGCAGCCCCGCGGGGCGCGCGCAATACATGCCCGCTGTTGTCGAAGAGGATGGGCAGGGTGCGGCATCCGTTCGTCCCGCGAGCGCTGGTGGTGCCGGTTCGTATCTCGTCGCGAGTCTGGCCAGCGCCAACGCCCTGGCTTTCGTACCCGAAGACACGACCGATGTGCTCAACGGTGACACCCTGACTGTCACACTGGTGTCATGAGCGATCAGCCTTTCACCCACCTCAATTCCGCTGGCCAAGCCCGGATGGTGGATGTCACCGCCAAGACCCCGACCGTTCGCGAGGCGACGGCGGAGGGTTTCGTTCGCTGCTCCCCCGTGATCATTGATGCGCTGCGCTCGGGCAACGCTCCCAAGGGTGACGTTCTGGCGGTCGCGCGCATCGCCGGCATCCAAGCGGCAAAGCGCACCGCCGAACTCTTGCCGCTCGCCCACATCATCGGCGTGCACGGCGCGACCGTCGACCTCGAGGTGACGGATGACGGTGTCGCCGTCACCGCGACCGTACGCACCGCCGATCGCACCGGCGTTGAGATGGAAGCCATGACCGCGGTGTCGGTGGCGGCTCTCGCGATCGTCGACATGGTCAAGGGCATGGACAAGACCGTGCAAATTGAGAACGTGCGACTGCTCGCGAAGTCCGGTGGCCGTTCGGGTGACTGGCGTCGCCCCGAATAACGTGCGGTGAGCGGCGAGCCGTCTGGCTTTTACCGTCGGGCTCGGGCTCCTCAGCCTGCAATCTCGCTAGTGGTCTCCGCCATCAAGTTGCTCCAGAATGTGGCCGATCAACGGCGCGACCACCGCAAGCCCCTCTTCGACCGCTTTCGTTGACCCGGGCAGGTTCACCACGAGAGCAGTGCCCGCAACCCCAACCAGACCGCGGCTCAGCACCGCCATCTTTGTGTGGCGAGCCCCCTCGCGGCGCAGCTCTTCGGCAATGCCCGGAATCTCGCGTGTGAGCACGGGCCGGGTTCCTTCGGGCGTGAGATCCCGGGGAGCCACTCCCGTTCCGCCGCTCGTGATCACGATGCGGGCACCAGCGGCGAGCGCGGCGCGTATCGCAGTAGTGACTGATTCCGCGCCATCCGGAATCACCGTCAACGACGCCGCATAGCCCTGCGCCGTGAGCAGCTCGACCGCGCGCGGCCCCGAGGTATCCGCCCGCTCCCCCCGGAAGCTGCGGTCAGAAACCGTGATGACCGCAGCGGGCACTGCCTCAACGTCGCTGCCCTTGCCGCTGTGAGTGTGAACCATGTCTGCAACGGTACGGCAGGCTGCGTGCCAGGCCCACAACTAAGATTCAGATCATGCGCGAGCCACAGTTTTCCATCCGACGAACGGAGCCAGCAGACTGGCGTGAAGTTCGCGATCTGCGCTTGGAGATGCTGGCTGATACCCCGATTGGTTTTGCCGAGCACCTTGAGGATGCGCAGCGCGCCACCGAAGCTGAGTGGCAGCGGCGCGCTGTGCGCGGGCAGAACTCGTTGGCCATTGCTGTCGCCGCCATCACCACCGAAGGCAGGTGGATCGGCACGATGGGGTGCTATATCCCTGACGCAAAAACGGGCCCGCTCCTTGTGGGCGTCTACGTCACTCCCGATTTTCGTGGCCGGAAGGCTGGCGTGACGGATGCCCTGCTCACGACCATCGAGCAGTGGGCTTTCCAGTACGGCAGCACCCTCACCCTCGGCGTGCACGAAGACAACGCTCGGGCGCGCGCCGCCTACGAAAATCGCGGCTTCACCCTGACACGGCACACGGTTCCCTACATTCTCGATAAATCCCGACGCGAACTCGAGATGATCAAGCAGCTGTAGGGCACGACCCGCTTAGCCGACCAGCGGGGGTGTTCGCGGCGGCGCGACCCGACGCTGCGACACCGCTTCGTACACGACACCAATACGCAGCAGGTCGAGGTCGGAATACGCGGCACCGGCGAAAGTGATTCCCACGGGCATCCGGATGTCATCCATCAGCCCCATAGGAACCGTGACGGTCGGGATGCCCAGGTGCCGAATCGCGAGGTTGCCGTTCGCGACCCAGACACCGTTTCGCCAGCCTGCTGCCGCCGTGGCGGGGTTCGTTCCCATATCGGCGGCGCCCACGTCGGCGACCGCGGGGAAAGCTACGGCGTCGAGCTCGTTGGCCCGCATCCATTCTTCAAGGTCGATGCGGCGGGTTTCTTCGAGGCCGCGCACGCCCGCTTCGAGCTCGGGGATGTCGGTGAAGGTGTCGTAGGGGTGGTCGCGCACCTGAGTCGGATAGACGGCGATGTCGTCTTCGAAGCCGTCGTAGCGATCATGCGGGGCGCCCGGTGTCGTCGGGAAGATCGTGCTGCCGTCGACACCCACGATGGTGTCGAAGTTCGGGTCGCCGTTGGCCTGGAGGAAGTCTTCCCACGCCCACGCCGAGAGATCGACGATTTCGCGCTTCAGGAACTCGGGGCTCACCAGACCGCGGGTCGCGATCGTGGGGGCACCAGCCCGGTCGGCTTCGTAGTTCGAGACGACCGGAAAGTCGACCTCCACCACGGTCGCGCCGGCTGCTTCGAGGTCGCGACGCGCTTGGTCAAACAGGGTCAGGATGCTCGGGCGGGTGTCAATCGCGGTTCCTGTCGGACCGCCGACACCGCGCGTGCCCGAGCCCGCCTCGGTATCGCGGTTGATGTACATCCGGGGAACGCCGAAGCGCTTACCCGCCAGCGGCAGCGCCGCAGCAGCGTTCGCTGCCCCGGCCGCAGCATCCGCATCCGCCGCAGCTTCAGGCGCGAGCGACAGATACGTTTCCGGCCGCAGGCTAGAAGCCGCCGGAATCTCTACCCACGGCTGCGAGCGCCAGAAGTCACCACGGGCATCTTCATCGTCGAACACGATGACGTCGAGCACGGCGAGCAGGTCGGCCATGGTGCGGGTGTGCGGCACGACGACATCCATCGTGGGCACGAGGGGCCAGTTGCCGCGCACCGAGATCACGCCGCGCGACGGCGTGTAGGCGCACAGCGCGTTGTTGGAGGCGGGAGCCCGGCCGCTCGACCAGGTCTCTTCAGCCAGGCCGAAGGCCGCAAAACTTGCGGCCGTTGCGGTGCCAGAGCCGTTCGACGATCCCGAGCCATAGGCGGCGGTGAGGTACTCGGAGTTGTAGGGGCTCCCGGCACGGCCATACACGCCGGGCTGCATTCCGCCGTTGGCCATCGGGGGCATGTTGGTGAGGCCGAGGCAGATGGCTCCGGCACCGCGCAGGGCACCAATTGTGGCAGCATCCCGCATCGCGCGCAGGTCGGCGAAGGCGGGGCTGCCGGCCGCTGCGGTGAGCCCTCGGTGCAGGTAGCTGTCTTTGGCCGTGTACGGGATGCCATCGAGCGCTCCCCGCAACTGACCGGCGGACCGGCGCGCATCAGATTCGCGCGCTTCGGCGAGCGCCTCGGGGTTCGGCACCACGACGGCGTTGAGCATCGGACCGCTGCGGTCATAGCGGTCGATGCGCGCGAGGTAGGCGGTGACGAGTTCTTCGCTCGAGAGGGCGCCAGCCGCGAGCGCCGCTTGCAGTTCGGCTATCGAGGCTTCAACGACATCGAAGGGACTCATACGATTGCTCCCGGTTCTTGCACGGCAGCAGCGCCGTCTGCCCTCACACTAACTCCGGGCACTTTCGGCTGCTGTTGGGTGATGCAATGGATGCCTCCGCCGCGCGCGAAGATTTCTCGGGAGTCGACCATGTGCACGGTTCTGCCGGGATACGCGTCGGCCAAGATTTCGGCGGCTCGGGCATCCGCGACTTCGTCGGCAAACCCGCACCCGATGACTCCCCCGTTGACGACGAGGTGGTTGACGTAGCTGTAGTCGACGAAGCCATGGTCGTCGCGAAGGGTCGCGGGCGCCGGCAACTCGACGATCTCGAAGGCTCGACCGGCAGCATCCCGCTGGCTCTCGAGGCTGGCCCGGATCTCGGCCATCACCTGATGGTCCGGATGCTCGGGGCTGGGCTGGGCGTGCAGCAGCACGCGCCCCGGCGATGCGATTGTCGCCACGATATCGACGTGCCCGTTGGTGCCGAAGTCGTCATAGTCGCGGGTGAGGCCGCGTGGCAGCCAGACCGCATGGGTCGCGCCAATCGTGCGCAGCATTTCCTGCTCAACGCGTGCTCGGTCAGCGAGCGGATTACGGCGCGGGTCGAGCTGCACCGTGTCGGTCAGCAAGACGGTGCCTTCGCCATCCACGTGTAGTCCGCCGCCCTCGGCAACGAGAAGCGAGCTAACGAGTTCGGCACCCGCAGCTTCCGCGACGAAACGACCGATCTCAGCCGACTTCGCCCACTCCGCCCACGCGGGCGCACCCCACCCGTTGAAGATCCAGTCGACAGCGCCGAGCACGCCCGGCCGCTCATCGTCGAGCACGAACGTGGGCCCGATGTCGCGCATCCAAAACTCGTCGAGCGGTGCTTCGACAAGCTCAATGCTGCTGGCGAGCATCCGTCGAGCACGAAGCATTTCAGTGGGGTCAACCACCATTGACACAGGCTCAAACTGGGCGACGACGTTAGCCACATCGGCCCACGCGGCATAGCCGAGTTCGCGATCGGCATCGGTCTCACCGAGGGTTTCCCCGACGCGCGGGAACGCCATCCACGTGCGCTCATGTTCAGCGGTTTCGGATGGCATTCTCCAGCTCATGACTAGCCTTTCGACGCTTCGATAATGGATGCCGCGAGCCGCTGTCCCACGCGAATAGCACCGTCAACGTGTTGGTACCCTTCCGCCGCGAGGTCGCTGGAGCCGAATTGAATTGGCCCCACCGGCTCAAGCTGCAGAGCGCCGTACCGCGTGAGCCCGCCGAGGTCGAAGCTCGCGGCATACGCACCGCGGGTCCACTCTTCGGAGGCCCAGTCGCTTTCGTAATACACGGCCGGAGTGAGTGCTTCGTCGCCGTAGTAGGTCGCGAGCGATTCGAGGATGCGCTGCTTGCGTTCGACCGGGTCAAGCGCGAACAGTTCGTCGGCCTTCTCCCCCGACACAAAGCCCACGAGGGTGCCACGCTCTTCGCCGTGGTTGGTGTTGTCGTACGCCTCGTGCACGATTTGGTACGGGCTAAAGGCTGTGCCGGAAAGCCCGGCCGCGCGCCAGAACGGAGTCACATAGGTCGCGTGCACTTTGATGACGAGACCGAGGGAAGAGTGCTGCTGCATTTGCTGGCGCATCCGTGGCAACGCAGGAACGTAGTCAATGCGGTCATAGAGGTTCGGTGGCACGGCAACAATCACGTGCTCGGCACGCACCGCTAGCTCGTCGCTCGTGACGGTCGCGCCCGTGGCATCCCATTCGATTCGGCGAACGGGCTGCGAAAGGCGAACAACGTCGCCACCCAGGGCGTCGGCCATGAGCAGCGGAACCTGCTGAAGCCCACCGACCACGCGCTTATCGAGAATGAAGTCGGCGTCAACGAGGTTGCTGAAGCTGCCAGCACTGGCGGCCATGAGCAACGCCTGCAGCAGCGAGAACGAGTGGGCAGGCTTCGTGAGCATCGCCTCGGCAACGTAGAGCGCAATGTTGTCGACAGCTTCGGCATCCGCACTCTGGCTTTCTAGCCACGCGCGGTACGAGATGCGGTCGAATTCTGCGGCCAGCGGATGCTCCCACGGAGCCTGAAGGTCGAGCTCAGCCACGAGGGCGTCAAGCACCTTAATCAGTCGGGTGATCTCGGCTTCGGTTGCTTCGCCGGCGGGGAAGATGTCTCCGGTGAAGCGACGCGCAACACCATCGCGCGACACGTAGACACTCTCGCCTTCGCGGTAGCGGGAGTAGGTTTCGAGGCCGAGTTCGGCGAGCATGTCGATGAGTGCGGTTTGGTCAGGAGAAACCCACTGGCCGCCGATCTCATACATCTGCCCGTCGATGTCGTTCGTCCAGAGACGACCACCAATGCGGTCACGCGCTTCAAGAACGATCACGCTCTTGCCCGCGCGAACGAGAGCCCGTGCTGCGGTAAGGCCTGTGGCGCCGGCTCCGACGATGACAACGTCGTGGTTAAAGGTGTTCATACCCTCCATTATTTACCACCTGTTCAATAAGAGTCAAGAACGGCTACACTGCGAGGATGGCAGCAGGCACAACTCGACGACGAAACGCCACCGAGCGAGCATCCGAAATTCGTGACGCGGCTCAGGCCATCGCCCTCGCCCGGGGACTTGCCGCGATCTCCTTGCGCAACCTCGCCGCCCACTGCGGAGTAACCGCCCCGCTCATCACGCACTACGAACCCAACATGGAAGCACTAGTGGCTTCGACCTTCGCGTCGATCGCAGAAAATGAGATCGCCGAAGTCGAGCGCTACGCTCTCGCGCCAGCCGAACCCCTCGATCAGATTCGAGCGCTCATTGAGGCCATCGCAGACCCGGCGCGCGATAACGTCGGCGAAGTCTGGACCGATGCGTGGAGCCTCGGCCGCCGCAACGAGTCGCTCGCCGAAGCCGCTCGCCAGTCAATGGATTCCTGGCATGCGCTCGCCATCAGGATCATCCGCGCCGGTCAGGATGCCGGGCAGTTCGCCCCAGTCAACCCGGAGCGCGCCGCCCTCGTGCTCTTCGCCCTCGTTGATGCCACCTCGGCGTACCAACTTGTGAACTTCCGCACCCGCGAAACCCGAGAGTCACTCGTGCGCGAGACCCTCGAGGACATGCTCGACATCCCGTTGGGCTAATTGTACGAACCGGTCCAAGCTGCGAAAAACCCGAGTTCCGAGTTCGATTCATTGAGCGGAATCCCGAAGTGTGTTTGAGTTATCAGCACGGAGGGGAGTAGTCCCCGCGAAGCTCATCGTCATTACGGTCGTGTCATCATGACCCGGTGCAGCTAGGGCCCGAAAGGGCTCGACGAGACCTCCAGAATTTCTAACATTCTGGAGTTGTTTCATGAACGTCCCTCTGTGGGCTTGGCTCGCCGTTATCGGCGTCATCCTCGTGATGCTCGCCATCGACCTGATCGCCCATCGCACCGCTCATGTCATCAGCGTGCGCGAAGCCGCAGCGTGGTCCGTGATCTGGGTCGCGTCCGGCGTGACCTTTGGTGGCATTATCTGGTGGCTGTTTGGTGCGGAATTCGGCCAGCAGTACTTTGCCGGCTTCGTTATCGAGAAGTCGCTTGCCGTTGACAACGTCTTCGTCTGGGCAATCATCTTCTCCGCCTTCGCCGTACCCCCACAGTTTCAGCACCGCGTGCTGTTCCTCGGGGTCATCGGTGCTCTCGTGTTTCGTGGCATCTTCATCGCCGCCGGTGCAGCCCTGCTCAGTAGCTTCGCGTGGGTGCTGTACGTATTCGGTGCCTTCTTGGTCTTCACGGGCGTCCAGATGCTGCGCAAACGAAACGAGCACTACGACCCCGAAAAGTCCGTCGTGCTCAAGATCTTCCGTCGCCGCGTCCCCATGACGGATGCGTTCTACGGTCAGAAGTTCGTCGTGCGCAAGGCGGGCGTGCTGCTTGCTACCCCGCTGCTGGCCGTGCTGGTTCTTGTCGAGATCACCGACATCGTGTTCGCCGTTGACTCGATCCCGGCCATCTTCGCCGTCACCGACGAAGCGTTCCTTGTGTTCACCGCCAATGCCTTCGCGATCCTCGGCCTACGAGCAATGTACTTTCTGCTCGCTGACCTCATGCACCGTTTCATCTATCTGAAGATCGGCCTGGCTCTCTTGCTCGTCTGGGTCGGAATCAAGATGCTCTTGCTCGACGTGTATTACATCTCGACGACTCTGTCGCTCGGTGTGATTTTCGTCATCCTGGCCACGTCGATCGGCGCGAGCCTGTGGGCGACGCGCGGCCAGCCCCGCCACGCGATCGAGACCCCCGCGGGCGGCGGATTCCGGATGGCGACCGAAGACGAACTCGCCGAGGTCGATAGTGTGGCCACGTGAACCCATTACTTCCGGCAACCTATGACCTCGTTTACTCCCTATTTCTTGGCGGCTTTTTTCTGCTGAACCTCTTCATCTCGTTCTTGGTCGCCGGCTCAGCTAAGCGCAAAGATCGCAGCTTCGGATCGTTTTTCTGGCTATCGTTCGCCATGGGGTTCCTTATTCCGGCATTGGTAGTTGCCGCGCTGCCCTTCCGCGATGACGACCCCAACCGTCCGAGCAACAAGCCTCAGTTCTAGAGCTGCACCACGGCGCCAGCGCCCCCGCACGAAAAAGCCCCGCATTCACAAGGAATGCGGGGCTTTTGCTGGCGGTACCGGTGGGATGTGAACCCTCATTCCCTCCCTGTGCACAGGGTTATCGTCCTCAAATTCTCCGCATTTCCGGCATTTCGATCATGTCGTCGCACTTGAGACATTGCGGTTTTGTACCAAGTGTTGCCACTTTTCATCACGCGCTGCGTAGACGTGTTTGGGCGCGGAAGCGGCGAGCGAAGCCATGTGATGCAGCTCTACCGCGCAGTAATGGTTTTCCACGCATTCCGAGAACTCATCTCCCATCGCCAAACCGGCATCGTCATAGAACCCTGTCCGTGCAGCGCACCAACATGGCGGGATCAACGAAGCACGATTTTGGCGCTTTCGGCAGTTCTGCATGCCTCGTGCTCGACCGCGAGTGGGATCGTTAGGGTTCCTGTGTAACACGAGCAATGCTTGGTGTGTGCGAGTGGTGATGGGTTCGCCGCAGCCGGCGTATGCCGCGACGGACGCCCCGCTCGTATCGTGTGCGCAGCAATTCACTTGATGCTTGCTTGCATCAGTTATGACACTCGGAGAATGGTTGAGGCGCCCACCCGGGGGCTGAGCATGGAGCCGTCGCTCTCGCTCTTGCCTGTGTCGCTCCCGCGGCCCGATGAGCAGGCGTCCAGTTCCATAGAGGTAATTAGCGGACAGTTTCGAGGACTCTGCCGACGGTCAGGAAATCGCTGCGGTCGCCCTCGTTGCAGCACCAACTTCCGACGACCTCGTAGTCGGTGTGAACTAATCCCGCCATTAGAAGTAGGAGGAACCCCGCCACAAAATTCAGAAAGCCACATCTCCACCTTGGGTGCCGGATGTGCCTCATGGACGGTCGTAGTTGGACAGAGTTTTGACCCGTCAATAGATAGTGATACTATCCGATAGTGCAAATATCCAAACCTTCCTGGCAAGCCGTCGCTCCTCTTTCTGCGGTGAAGTATTACCAACGCGAGGGGTTATTTCCTGAAGGAGTTCGATCTGCCCCCAATCAGGTCGAATACGAGGAGCTGCATGCCGAACGTGTTCGACTTACCCGTGCGTTGCTGGAAACGGCTGGCCTTTCGATCGCCGCGACGAAGGACATCATTCGGGCGCCGAATACTAAGGGTGCGCCGTTTGCCGAGATATTCAGCGTCGCATCGTACGCGATGGGCACACCGCGGGTTGTAGGGTCTCTTCCCCGTGACACCTCGCGGGGCACGTGATGCGCCTTGCCCGCTCACAGGGTTGGAAGTTCACCGACGATAGTCCCGGGATTGACCGCTCGGTGCGAGCCCTAGACGGATTAGACGCGATCGACTTAGACGCTCCGAGCGAGTATTTGGGCGCGTATGCATCAGCTGCAGCGACCGCGGCAGCTGCGGACCGTCACGCCCTGACCATGCTGTCGGACCCGGACCCGGACCCGGACCAGATAGCGGAATTTATGGTCGTCGGAACCGCTCTCGGAGATCCACTTTTTGCCGGACCGCGTCGCATCGCCCAGGAAGATGCTACCCACAAGTTTTTCCATACCAACCAGAATCGAGACAAGTCATGACCACTACCCAGCAGCTACACGTCGTCCTCGGCGGGAACGGGGTTATCGGGCGTGAGACCATCCGAGCCCTTCTCCGACGCGGCGAAAAGATAGCCTCAGTTGGCCGCCGGCCGTCCACCATCGACGGCGTGTCATCCATCACTGCGAACCTCCTGACCGCCGCGGACGTGGCGCATGCCCTCACCGGCGCGCAGGTCGCGTATCTCACTGCGGGCCTGGCCTACTCGTCCACCATTTGGGCGCAGCAGTGGCCGATCATTCTTCGCAACAGCATCGACGCCGCGATCACCAACAACACCCATCTCATCTACTTCGACAATGTTTACGCGTATGGGCTCGTCGACGGCCCCATGACGGAACTGAGCGCACTCCGCCCCGTCAGCAAGAAAGGTCGCATTCGAGCAGACGCGCTCACGGCCCTCCACACGGCGAAAGAAGAACGCGGGCTTTCCTTCACTGTCGCGCGCAGCGCCGACTTTTACGGCCCCGAGGCGACAACCAGCGCCTTCAACACTTTTGCCCTCGCCAAGATCGCGGCCGGCAAACCCGCAAGCTGGCTTTTCGATGCAGACCAACCGCACTCGCTCACCTACACACCCGATATCGGCGAGTCCCTCGCAATCCTCGGCACCCGCCCTGCGGACAGCGGGAACACCTGGCACATCCCGACGGCGCCGGCGCTCACCGGCCGCGAATACCTGCACCTCGCCGGAGCACCCGACTCACGCATCAACGTGACGTCTGCAACGACCCTGCGAATCGGAGCTCTCTTCAACACTGCAGCGCGCGAAACCCTCGAGATGAGCTACCAATACACCGCACCGTATCTCTTTGATTCCACGGCCTTTGAAACCGTCTTCGGCATCTCACCAACACCCATCACAGCTGGCATCACCACGTCATTTGCAGCCGAAAGGGCCTCCTCATGAGCACCATGGTCACGCCGACCCAAAATAGGGCCACTAGTGCCGTTTGAAAACAGGACCACTATTCGTATTTTCTACAATGCCGCATCAGCTCGGGGCCGGTCACCGTCAGGGCGCGGGCCCATTCCCGTTCGTGAGAGGTGACGTTCACCCCGTCGTGGGTGACGTTGACGGTGTCGAGGCTCGCGGTCACATCGACGAGCCGACCGATATCGCTCTTGACTTCTCTGGCGTCTGCGGAGCCGATAGATGTTCCTGATTGCTCTGGCGGATATCCGCAAGCGCGACTACTGACCACGCTGACAAAGCTTTCGAGCGGGTCGCGGCTCACGACCTGCGGCACCGGATCACGCTAGGACACCTGCGATGTGCTGCCAGTTTGTTGCCAAATGGCGACATGCGGAAAGCAAAAGCCCCCTAACTTCCTTGTAAACACCAGGAAGTAGGGGGCTTTTCTTTGGCGGTACCGGTGGGATTTGAACCCACGGTGCGCTTTCACGCACACAACTTTTCGAGAGTTGCACCTTCGGCCGCTCGGACACGGTACCGGGAGAGAGTTTAGTACAGATATCGGTGACGTGCGTTCACGGGTTGCGGCGCATCCAGTTGAGGCAGTGCACGAGCAGGGCACTTGCTACGCAGAATGCGCCAGCGGTGATGCAGATCGGTGCTGCGACCTGAGCGAGGTTGAACAGCTCCCAGCTGTTTTCGTTGATAGTGCCACGACCATAGAGCCCCTTGAACGCCCACCACAGCCCTCCGACGCCGCTCGCCATGAGACCACCGCCCACCGCCCAGAGAACGTAGATCCAGGGGTTGCGGGCGAGACTTTTCGGCGTGGGGGTCGCGACGGGGTCAGCGGATGCGGCCGCGTCATCCAGATACTGTGACTGCGGCGCCGCCGAGGGATGAGTGTCGCCACTGGCCCGCGAAGGGTCAGGTTCCCGGGCGGAGAGGGTGGCGGTCGCTGCCGCTGCTGTGGCGCGATCGTCGGTAGGGACTCGCGGAACCGGCGACACCACGGCGGCGGGATCAGGTTGACGGTAGCTGTCGACGTTGCGGGCGGCGCGGGTGTTTTCTTCGCGCTGGCCGCCCTCCCCTGCTGCGTAACCTCGCTGAAAAACGGGGTCGAATCGGGGGTCAATGTTTTTGTCTTTCGCCACGGTGCTCCCTTGTTCGCTCCCTCATCGTAAGCGGGAAGCATCCATAAGTCGCGCATTCCTCAAAAACGATCGAGGAGTGCGGCGCGCCCTCTCCCGCACGCATTTCGCGCTCAGCGGATCTCTAGTTACCCCGATAGATTGGGGCCCGCATACCCCCCTAGGTATGCTTGGTTGATGAGCACTTCCCCCACGCACCGCACCCGCCGCATCCTCGTCATTGGCGGAGTTGCCGCCGGCATGTCCTTCGCCACCCGCATGCGCCGTCGCGATGAACACGCCGAGATCGTCATCTTTGAGCGCAGCGGTCACGTGTCGTTCGCCAACTGCGGCCTTGCCTACTACCTCGGCGGCGTCATCACCGACCGCGACGAACTTCTCCTGCAGACCCCCGCCAGCCTCGGCAGCCGTTTTGGCCTCGACGTGCGCGTGAACCACAACGTCACCGCCATCGACCCCACCCAACGCAGCATCACCGTGCACAACCACGTCGACGACACCATCAGCACCGAAAGCTACGACGAGCTCGTCATTGCAACGGGCGCGAGCGCGGTCATCCCCGCCATCCCCGGCAGTGAGCGGATGCTCGTGCTGCGCAATATCGAAGACGTCGACCTGCTCCAGTCCTCCCTCGACGCCCTCGACCCGGCGACTGCGAACGTCGTCGTCTTGGGTGCCGGCTACATCGGCATCGAGATGGCCGAGAACCTCGCTAAGCGCGGGCTTAGCGTCACACTCGTGCAGCGCCCCGCCCACGTTCTGGCAACCTTCGATTCCGAAATGGTGACCCCGATTGAAGCGCACCTGCGCGAGAACGGTGTTGCCCTCCACCTCGGCACGGAAGCGATCGCGATGGATGACACCTCCGTCCAGCTCAGCGACGGCTCCAGCGTTGCCGCAGACCTCGTCGTTGCGGCCGTAGGGGTGCGACCCGACAACGGGCTCGCCGTGCACGCTGGCCTCGCTACGGGGCCAACGGGCGGCATCCGAGTCAGTGCTGGCTATCAGACCAGCGCACCCCATATCTATGCGATCGGCGATGTTGCCGAGAAGGTCGGGGCCATCACTGGCGAGCACGAACTCGTTGCGCTCGCCGGGCCGGCCAACCGTGACGGCCGCTACCTTGCCGACACTCTCGCCGGGGATGACGTGCACTCGAAGCCAGCACTGGGCACCGCCATCGTCGGCGTTTTCGATCTCACTGCCGCCAGCCTCGGTTCGACCGAACGCGCGCTTCGTGCTGCCGGTCGCGACATTCGCGTGATTCACACCCACCCGGTTTCTCACGCTGGCTACTACCCGGGCGCTCAATCGTTGTCGCTCAAGCTCATCGTCGACGCCAACACCGATCTCATCTTGGGAGCCCAAGTTGTCGGTCGCGAGGGTGTCGATAAGCGAATGGATGTGATTGCCACCGCCACGAGCGTCGGCCTCACCGCGAGTGCTCTCGCTGATCTCGAACTCGCCTATGCGCCGCAGTATGGCTCAGCGAAAGACCCGATCAACCACCTCGGCTATGTCGCCAAGAACCTCCGTGATGACCTGAGTGCCTCGATCCAGTGGCACGAAATCGCTGCCGAGCTTGAGGCCGGCACTGTGCTGGTGGATGTTCGCACCCCCGCCGAATTCGAGCGCGGCGCCATCCCGCACGCCGTCAATATCCCGCTCGACGATCTGCGTGCCCGCTTTGGTGAGCTCGATGACCGCCGCGTGATCGTGCACTGCCAGGTCGGACAGCGCGGCCACACCGCCGTGCGCATCCTGACGCAGCACGGCATTGACGCTGTCAACCTCGATGGCGGCTACCGCACCTGGCTCGCCGCGAACGCGTAACTTACCCCTCCCCGTACCCACCTGATCGACGTCACTCCCAAGGAATCCCCCATGAACACCGTCACACCCCAGACCCTCTCCGAACTCACCAACCCTGTCGTTATTGACGTGCGCGAACCCGTCGAATACGTTTCGGGGCATGCGCCAAAGGCCGCAAGTATTCCGCTCGGCGAACTCGTTGCTCGCGTCGAAGAACTCGACCGCGACGAGACCGTCTACGTCATCTGCGAAAGCGGCGGCCGCAGTGCTCAGGCCGTCGAATGGCTCAACGCCCAGGGCTTCGACGCCGTCAACATCGAGGGCGGAACCTCCGCCTGGCGTACCGCTGGTCTACCCGTTACGAAAGGCAATTAGTCATGACCACCTCTGAAATCGCTGCCTCCACGGATGCCGCTACCGGGCACGACCCCGAAGCGATGCGCAAGGTGATGAACCGCCTCAAGCGCGCCGAAGGTCAACTGCACGCCCTCATCCAGTCGATGGGAGCCGAGTCGAACTGCAAAGACGTCGTGACGCAACTCGCTGCCGTCAGCAAGGCACTCGATCGCGCTGGCTTCATGATCATCGCGAACGCCCTGCAATCATGCTCGACGGATGATGCGGATGGCGAGGGCAGCCACGATGGAATGTCCCCGGCAGATATCGAGAAGCTGTTCCTCACTCTCGCCTAGCAGTGTCGGTCGTGCCGCCTAGGGTTGAAACATGGCCCGAGCTGTAAGTAATTTTCGCTGCACTGAGTGCGGCTGGACGAGCATCAAATGGGTGGGCCGCTGCGGCGAATGCCAGCAGTGGGGCACCGTGACCGATGCGGGCGCAGCAACAGGCATCACCAAGCGTGTGGCCACCGTTGCCGTCTCTGACACGAGCGGCGCACGCTCCATCACCGAGATCGGTGCCGAGTCCGTTGCGCACTGGCCGAGCGGCATCGCGGAGTTCGACCGCGTGCTCGGCGGCGGTGTCGTGCCCGGCGCTGCCATTCTGTTGAGTGGTGAACCCGGCGTCGGCAAGTCAACACTGCTGCTCGAAGTGGCATCGCGGGCTGCGGCATCCGGTCAGCGTGTTCTCTACGTCACGGCCGAAGAGTCGGTCAGCCAAGTTCGCTTGCGCGCCGAACGCACCAACGCCCTGCACCCTTCGCTGTTCTTGGCCGCCGAAACCGATCTCGGCACGATCCTCGGTCAGATCGATCACGTCAAGCCACAACTCGTGATCGTCGACTCCGTGCAAACTGTTGCCTCCGCCGCGACCGAAGGTATCGCCGGCGGGCCATCGCAAGTGCGCGAAGTCGCCTCCACACTCATCAGGGTTAGCAAAGACCAGAACCTGCCCATTCTGCTCGTTGGCCATGTCACCAAAGACGGCACCATTGCGGGCCCACGACTGCTCGAACACCTCGTGGATGTCGTGCTCCAGTTCGAAGGCGACCGCCAGACGGCGCTGCGCTTTGTCCGCGCCCACAAGAACCGTTTTGGCTCCACCGAAGAAGTCGGCTGCTTCGAGATGACCGGCGAAGGAATCGCCGAAGTCTCCGATCCCAGCGGGCTCTTCCTCTCCCACGCCCGCCAACCCGTGAGTGGCACGTGTGTCACGATCGCCCTCGAGGGCAGGCGCGCCCTGCCTGTTGAGGTGCAGGCGCTCATCGTGAAGTCTCAAGCTCCCCAACCGCGTCGCGTCGTCAACGGCGTCGATGCCTCACGAGTGGCCATGTTGCTCGCGGTGCTTGAGCGGCGAGCGGGTATTCCCCTATCGACATTCGATGTCTATGTGTCGACGGTGGGCGGCATCCGCGTCACCGAGCCCGGAGCGGATCTCGCGATTGCACTGGCAATCGCCAGTGCCTACAAAGACAAAGCGTTCTCCGCCACGATGGCCGTCGTCGGCGAAATCAGTTTGGCCGGCGAAATTCGGCCAGCATCGTCAGCGAAACAGCGACTGGCAGAAGCGGCACGGCTGGGCTTCGACACAGTCATTGATGCCGACGCTGCCCACGTTCGCGAAGCCCTCCGCTTGGCCTTCGCCGGGGCGACCGAAGAACGCGTGCACATCCCCGAGTTCTGAGCCGACGAGTCACGCTCCTCCCCCAGAACGCAGCAACGGCGGCCCATCCGAAGATGAGCCGCCGTTGCGACGCTAGGTGGTGAACTGTTGGCTAGCCGAACAGGGTCCAGAGACCCCAGTCCTCTACGCGCCAGCTGATCCAGCCGTTCTCACGCTGCAAGCTGACCAGGATCGAGTCGCTCTGGCCATTGGCGGGCTTCACTGCACGACATGTGAACGTGTCGCCCATGAGAACCGGCGGAGTTGCGGGGCAAGAAAGCTCGATGTTTGCGCCGAGCGTCGCAGCCTGAGCCTGAATCGAACTCTCGATCTGGTTGCTGAACGTCTGCGGAATCAAGGAGATGAGGAGTCCGGGAAGGATCAACATTCCGATAACCAGCGACACGATCGTGCCGGCCCACGTGGCGATCGGCGCGATGCCCTTGCCCGTCTCCTTCATGGTGCGCAGACCACGAACCACTAGGTAAACCGGTGCGGTCAGGAATGCCCACGCAGCGTTTGCTGGTTTTTCGTGACCCCACACCTGCAGCAGCAGGTTGTCGTAGGCGGCGAGGCCCAGAACGACGATGTACGGAGCAATCCAGACGACGAGCAGCAGCGGCAAGTTGCTACCGAGGCCGGCGCCTGCAATCAGGAACATGCTGGTCAGAAGCTGAACAAGTGGAAGGATCGCGATGAGCCAGACAGCCGCGTTGTACGTGCGGTGTTGGCGGATCTCGCGCTCGGGTGCCTCTTCTTCCTCGGCGTAAGCGCTGAGGGTGGATGCACCAGGCATCGAGTTCGCGTGGGCGTTAGCCGACTTCGGCAGCAGCATTGGCTCATCGGCCTGTTGCGCGTCGTCAATGGGTGCCTCGAGCTCACGCAATGTCATTGCGAGAAGCGGCTGAGCACTCAGTTCGTCGTGAACTGCTGCAGTCTCGGGCTCCGGCTCGCTACGAGTCTCGGTCCTGAGGTAGTCACCGGTGTCATGACGTTCACGATCGCGCTGTTCGCGCCGCGACGGAAGCTCGTCTACGTCGTCGTCATAGTCATCGTCGGCGAACGCCAGCTTGGTAGCTGGCTGCACAACGATAGGGGCACGTGCATCTGAGGTGTGCTCAGTCCAGGCTTGGGCATCCCACCAGCGCAACTGGGGCAAGCCCAGAGGGTCTGGGTACCATCCCGCTGGCACACCGAAACTGTTGTCTTCCACGTTGAACAGAGTAACCGTCACAGACAAGGGATAGAAAGGCCTGTTTATAACATTGATGCCGCTGTGAGTCTGGATGTAACCCTAAAGAGTGCCGAAATGGGCCTTAAATGGTCTATTTTGGGGTGTTTGTCCCCTGAACTGGGTCAGAAGCCTGATTCCTCCCGGAAGGCAAATATTTGCCCCAAGGCCGTCAACAAGCAGTCGGTCTAGGAAAGAGTGAGGGCATCCAAGATGTCATCGGGCGATGCTTGCATCGTGTGGGGGCCCGCTACGTCGAACCAGACAGACTCCAGAACGCCTCGATTGGTCTCAAGGAACGCGCGCAAATCATCTGCACGATAGGCGACGACCTGATGGTCAGTCTCCTCCGGCAGCATGGCCACATAGGCCTCAACCGACGAGAACAGCAAGAGCATGTATTTGTCTGCTTCACCGCGCCGGAACACTCGCACTTGCGCTTCGTTCTCGCTCGACGCTGCGGCGTCATCCGTCGCATCCGTCGCATCCGTCGCATCCGTCGCATCCGTCAGCAACGGCACCATGACTCGGTCGTTGCGCAGCGCCAGAGCAACCGCTACGGGGTCGCCAGCTTCGAGAGCTTGAGCGAGCAAGGGGGAACTGAATTCGGCGCTCTGCGCCGCGGAGGTTGAGGAAGCCATGGCCTATCCGGGTTAGTTCAGCAAGAACTGTTTGGTGCTGTCAGAGGCGATATCACCAAGCGAGACCTCAAGGTGGTAGCTGGCGCCACCCGCGGTAACAACGGGGCGGTCTGACTCGCAGGTGTCGGTGGCGGACCGGGTGCGATCCCACTCGATCGAACTCGACTGCACCGGCACACCAGGCTGCAACACGACCGTGCCCGGCTCGCCTTCGGTCTGGCAGTGCTTTGAGTTCCAAATTTCATCGCTACCACTGGTGACGACAAACTCTTGGATGTCGCTGCCGGCCTCGATAGCGCACGGCTCTGTCATGGTGCTCTTGATAGAGAACGACAGCTGCGGGTTCTGGCCCTCGGCGTAGCTTGATTCGTCGGTGATCGCCTCAAGGGTGAGCTTCGCGGGATCGCAGACAAGCGAGCCAGAGGCATCAGTGGCGGCTGGCGTGCTGGATTCGGCGGCCGAGGGATCCGTCGTCGACGTCGTTGTAGACGTGGATGCGGGGTCCGATGAGGCCTTAGGGCCGAAGACAATCAGCAAGATGATGGCGATGACGGCAAGGAGTCCTAGCCCGACGATCAAGCGCCGGCGCCAGTAGACGCTGCTTGACTGCGGGCCGACAGGGTTCCTAAACGTCGACATACCGCAAGGCTAAACGTCTGAGGCCACTAAAGGTGTTTCAGCATGCGCGTGTTGCCGAGGGTGTTGGGTTTTACACGGGAAAGATCCAGAAATTCGGCCACGCCCTCGTCAGGTGAGAGCGCTAACTGCGCAAATACGGTCGGATCGACGATTTCTTCCTCAACCGGGTCAAAGCCATGGCGCTGAAAGAAACCGGTTTCGAAGGTCAGGCAGAACAACCGGTCAAGACCCAGCGCGCGAGCATCCGCTTCAATCTGATCCATGAGCGCATGGCCGACGCCCTTTCCCAGCCATTCGGAGGCGACAGCGAGGGTGCGCACTTCGGCTAGGTCGTGCCACATCACGTGGAGGGCACCGCATCCGACAACGGAGCCGTCGGGCGCGACAGCCACCCGAAACTCTTGGACTGCCTCATAAAAGACGACAAGGTCTTTACCGAGCAGGATGCGCTCGTTCACCAAGGGCTCGATGAGGCTCTGGATGGCCCGCACATCATGCGTTCGTGCCGGGCGGATGCTGAAGGTGGTCACGCAGTAACGGTACCGCTCAGGGGCGCACAGCCCCACACCGCGCGACGAGTTTCACTGAACACCAGCTCCCGCCGGCAGCGGGGCGATTGCCAGGTGGCTGGTTCCGTTAACGACGAAGCGGCTGCCCGGCACCAGAAGGTGTCGTGCAGCCGCTTCGTCGTGTGGCTAGTGCCGCGGTGGCAAGGTCGGAGGTTTAGGCCTCGACCTCGGCCGGCTCCTTTTCGGGGAGACCCGGCTGGCGGCTCGTGACGAACACGAACTTGTTGTCAACGAAGTCAACGTGTACGTGGTCGCCGGCGTTGAGCTCGCCGTGAAGGATCTTCTCGCTGAGCGCGTCTTCCACTTCGTGCTGCACTGCGCGGCGAAGCGGTCGTGCACCGAGGGTGGGGTCGAACCCAACTTCGATGAGACGCTCCTTGGCGGGAACAGTGATCTCGACGGTGAGGTCGCGATCCATCATGCGCTCGGAGAGACGCTTGATGAAGAGGTCAACGATCTGCAACAGTTCTGGCTTGCTCAGCTGCGGGAAGACGATGGTCTCGTCAACACGGTTGAGGAACTCAGGCTTGAAGTGCTTCTTGAGTTCTTCAACAACCTTGCCGCGCATGCGGTCGTAGCTTGTTGCCGAGTCACCTTCCACCTGGAAGCCCATGGGGCCAGCGGTGATGTCCTTCGTGCCGAGGTTGGTGGTCATGATGATGACGGTGTTCTTGAAGTCGATCACGCGACCCTGACCGTCGGTCAAGCGACCCTCTTCGAGGATCTGCAGGAGCGAGTTGAAGATGTCGGGGTGAGCCTTCTCGATCTCGTCGAACAGCACAACGCTGAATGGCTTGCGGCGCACCTTCTCAGTGAGCTGGCCACCCTCTTCGAATCCAACGAATCCGGGAGGGGCACCAAACAGTCGCGAAACGGTGTGCTTCTCGCCGTATTCACTCATGTCGAGCGAGATCATGGCTGACTCATCGTCGAACAGGAACTCGGCAAGAGCCTTCGCGAGCTCGGTCTTACCCACACCGGTCGGACCGGCGAAGATGAACGAACCACTCGGACGGTTGGGGTCCTTGAGGCCTGCACGCGTGCGGCGGATGGTCTTGGAGAGAACCGAGATGGCTTCCTCTTGACCAATGACGCGCATGTGGAGTGCCTTCTCCATGAAGATAAGGCGGCTGGACTCTTCTTCGGTGAGCTTGAAGACGGGGATGCCGGTTGCTGCTGCCAGAACTTCGGCAATCAGACCTTCATCCACGATTCCGCTCGCGCCGACGTCGCCCGACTTCCACTGCTTCTCGAGGCGAAGACGCTCGCCGAGGAGCTTCTTCTCTTCGTCGCGCAGGCTTGCAGCCTTCTCGAAGTCTTGGTCTTCGATGGCGCCTTCCTTACGCGAGCGAACGTCGGCGATCTTGTCGTCGAATTCGCGCAGCTCAGGAGGTGCCGACAGGATCGACAGACGCAGACGTGCGCCGGCCTCGTCGAGCAGGTCGATGGCCTTGTCTGGCAGGAAACGGTCGGCGACGTAACGGTCGGCGAGGTTCGCTGCGGCAACAATGGCACCGTCAGTGATGGATACCTTGTGGAACGACTCGTACTTGTCGCGCAGTCCCTTAAGGATGTTGATGGTGTGCGGCAGGTTAGGTTCGTGCACCTGCACGGACTGGAAGCGGCGCTCAAGCGCGGCATCCTTCTCAAAGTGCTTGCGGTATTCGTCGAGGGTCGTCGCACCAATGGTCTGGAGCTCACCACGAGCCAAAAGCGGCTTGAGGATAGAGGCTGCGTCGATGGCACCTTCAGCAGCGCCGGCACCCACGAGGCTGTGGATCTCGTCAATAAAGACGATGATGTCGCCGCGGGTGCGGATCTCCTTGGTGACCTTCTTGAGGCGCTCTTCGAAGTCACCGCGGTAACGGCTACCAGCAATGAGACTTCCGAGGTCGAGCGAGTAAAGCTGCTTGTCCTTCAGCGTCTCGGGAACGTCGCCAGCAACGATCGCGTTGGCGAGACCTTCAACAACAGCCGTCTTACCGACACCGGGTTCACCGATGAGCACGGGGTTGTTCTTGGTGCGGCGGGAGAGGATCTGCATAACGCGTTCCATCTCCTTCTCGCGACCAATAACGGGGTCGAGCTTGCCATCGCGAGCGGCCTGAGTGAGGTTGCGGCCGAACTGGTCAAGAACCTGCGATCCCTTGTCGGGCGCAGACTCGTTGCCACCAACGGCAACCGCCTCTTTGCCCTGAAAGCTGCCGAGGAGCTGGATGACCTGCTGGCGAACCTTGTTGAGGTCAGCGCCGAGCTTTACGAGCACCTGAGCGGCAACGCCTTCACCCTCGCGGATGAGACCCAACAGGATGTGCTCGGTGCCGATGTAGTTGTGACCAAGCTGAAGCGCTTCGCGCAGGCTCAGCTCAAGTACCTTCTTGGCACGCGGCGTAAAGGGGATGTGGCCGGTCGGCTGCTGCTGACCCTGGCCAATAATGTCTTGCACTTGCTCGCGCACGGAGTCGAGCGAAATACCCAAAGACTCAAGCGCCTTTGCGGCAACGCCTTCACCCTCGTGGATGAGGCCAAGCAAAATGTGCTCTGTGCCGATGTAGTTGTGGTTGAGCATCTTGGCCTCTTCTTGGGCCAAAACGACTACACGACGGGCGCGGTCGGTAAATCTCTCAAACATCTCTTCACTCCTTAGATACCGCTACAGATTCGGTACCGATGTAAAGAGACTAACCAGAGAAATCGCGAAATAGGCCCCTGTTCGCCCTAGGCGTGACTGTGCACGGCTAGCGCTAAGAAACGCGCAGACCAGCTTGCGATGTTCAACGCGGAGGCGTGGGCTAGCGGCTAGTAGTAGTCGGGGGTGCAGAACCCGGGAGCGATGTCTTCCATCGAAGCAATGCCGCTCGCGGACAGGGCATCGAAGAGTAGTTGGTCGTCTGCGGTCTGCTCGATTGTTCCGTCGCAGGGAGAGACATGAAAATGAAATTCGCGCTCGAAAGAGAAGTACCGAAAACCAACCCCGGTCAGAGTGGTGGCGCCGGCTGCAGCAGCCACGATCGCAGGCCAGTCTTCCTCACGATATTCCCCAGAGAAGATGGACACATCCCGGCCCTGCACTACGGTGTCGTCATCCGTCCAGTGCACCGTCGCACCCTCCGGCGAATACTCCGGGAGGTCTTCACCGAGGTCGTACCACGAGTTCTGCTGCAGCGGAAAAACCTGGCGGATCTCCTCGACGAGCTCAATCACCTCCTTCGGCGGAAGTCGACCGTTGACACTTAGCCCAGGCAGCGACCACGCTTCGTAGCCGCTGTTGCTGACAGCGGAGAACAAGTTGCCGTCGCTCGCCTGAATCGGAACAATCGCAGCGACCGCGTCGTAGTTGTCAATGAACTGGGTGATCGTTTCTCGCGGAGGCGTTCCTCCGGGCGCTGAGACTATTCGCGAATAGAAACCGTCATCGTAACCGCTGGGGAAGAGGATCATATTGAGCTCAGTTCCGGCCGCCTCCTCGAGCGCTTGCCAGTAGGTGAAGTTGTCAGCCACCACGTCCGGATCAAGCCCGAGGTTTGCAACCCGAAAACTGCCAGCGGCATCCCCCGCTACTCGAATCGTGAAGGCCGAAGGCAGCGCGGGTTCTCGCATATTGCCGGATGCACCATTCATCGTTGCGGCAATGGCTCGCGTCTGTTCCGATGCAAAGCCTTCGCTCACATCGACCTGGACCATGACGGCGCTCTCCCACAGCTCGCTCGATATCGCGGTGGCAGACACTTCACCAATGCCCGCAATCTGCCGCACGCTCGCGATGCTCTCCACGAGAAGCTGTTGTTGCGAAGGAGTGAGTTCGTCGATGGGGAGTCCGCTCTCTCCATCACCGAAAGGCGTGCAGCCTCCCAGCGCCGGCGCAAGCAAAGCGGCCGCCACAATGGCGCCCATGACCCGCCGCTGAAAATTCATGACTCAACCTTACGTTTCGTCTGCCCGCAATGAGCGCAGATCGAGAGAGCCCGTCATGAGGCGCACAAGTGGCCCTTGCGTGCCATATCGATAAGCATTATGTTAACGATTGTCGTTAGTATTGATAAACGTTGGGACAATCGCCATGAAAATATCACCGCGCACGATCAACCGTCTCGAAATTCTCGACCGTCGAGGGCTTCGGACCATCACCATCGGAGCTCTTGTCGTGGGCGTCGTGAGCCTCGTCTTCTTTGCTGTTCGGACGTTCTTCATCCTGACCGCGCACACTCTCACCGTGGCGGGGCTGCCGATCGAGAACTCGAGTTCTCCGGACTTCGCCGACGGAGTCAGCCCGATCAGCAGTGCAACCTACGACTCCGTCACCCTCGCCATCGACGCTCCGCCCACCGTTGTGCGCTGGATCATGGTCTCCGAGACAGCACTCAGCGCCCTACTCGCCATCGGCCTCAGCGTGATCGTGTACTTCCTCGGCAAGCGACTACTCAAACAGCGACCCTTCGCTCGCTCGGCAACCTGGGCAGCGCTCGCGGCCGCAATACTTGTCATGGCCGTCGGCACCTTCACCCCGCTAATTCAGGCCATCCTGAACGCCGAAGTCGTGAAGTTCCTTGGAGACGGAGTGCTCGCAACGAACGGCACCGGTGAGGGCCTCGTGATATTCGAGATAATTCTCGATCTCGCCCCACTCGCCTGGGGCCTCGCTCTCGGTGTAGTCGCTGGGGTGTTCGAATTCGGTCAACGCCTGCAGCGCGACACCGACGGACTCGTCTGATGGCGCCTGCGGACGTGAACGACGCCACCGGCATCCACTGTCGGCTCGATGAACTGCTCGAGCAACGAGCGATGACGCTCACACGGCTGAGCGAAATTGTGGGCGTGAGCGTCGTGAACCTGTCAATTCTGAAGAACGACCGAGCCCGCGCCATCCGATTCTCGACGCTGTTTGCGGTGTGCGAAGCTCTCGAATGTGAAGTTGGCGAGCTTCTCGTGACTGCTGGACGCTAAGCAACGCAGCGGCTAATTCGGGAAGCACGCGCCAGGGCCCGCACCCTCAAACAGCTTCGCGCCGGAGGCTGCGACATCTTCGAAGAAGAGGTCATCGTCGGCGGTGACCACTACCGAATCGTTGCAGGCAGACGTGTGCATCCAGAAAACCCGATCGCGCGTGGCGAATTGAAAGTTGACTCCCTCGATTTCGCTCGTGCGAGTCGCAGCCCGAATGGCGTTGCTGCGCGATTCATCGGTGTATTCGTTGCTGGAAACGATGACCGATGTTAGGCCGTAGTCCGCGCCAGGTGGCCCCCAACCAACTTGGAACCCTTGCGGAAAGTCCGCATCGCCACTGACGGCATCCGACTCCACCGGGTAATAGAAAAGCGGCATGATCGTGCGCAGATCGCTCACGAGCTCGACGAACCTCAGTGGCGCAAGCTCCCCCACCGATTGGATGCCCGCAAGCTGCCAGTAATTCTGGCGATCATCCTCGACAAGCTCCACCTCTTGGAGAGCGCCGTAGTTCGCAATCGCGCGATCAGTTGCCTCCTCGAAATCTGCCTGATCCGGAATCGCGATCGACCGAACCCCTAGCGTCCAGCCATCGCCCGGAAGAATTTCAAGCCATAGCTCGGTGTCGACCGCTGCTGACGCGGCCCGCCAGAATTCGAAGTTCTCGACAAAGCTCTCATTCGATTCCGGAACCTCCCAGAGGTCGAACTTTCCTGTGGCATCGTCCGCGAGAGTCAGACTGAAGTGGGGTTCAACCGCCACCTGTTCGATTGCGGCATAGCCGTCACGAAACTGTTCCGAGAGCTGCCCCAATTGGGCGCCGTCGATAGTCGGCGTAGCGACCACACTGACTCTGCCGATGTTCCCGAGATAAGTGTCGGCTTGGAGTTCATACGACGCCGCTTCCACCCCATCAAGACTCTCGAGTTCGGCGACCGTCGCCGCAAGTACGGCGTGAGCGAGCACATCACCCCCTGCTGAAGCGACCACGTCAGAAGCTTGCTCGATCAGCGAGCAACCGCCAAGGACGAAAGAAAGAGCAACGGCGCCCGAGATGAGTGCGGGCAGGCGTCGAGAACTTGTCATGATTTAAGAGTACTTTTCCGGTCGCGATTCGGCCTGCCCCCGAAAGGGTTGCGGCGCGCTTCATAACCAAAGTTAATCATTCTGTAACGTTATGCGGGTGGTGTTTACCCATAAGGTGTCGTTATGCAGGACGCACCGCACGAATCCGCCACCCTTGACGAACTGACGCGCGCGCTCGACCTTCACATGCTGCGCATCCTCGTCGCCATCCAAGAGACCGGCAGCGTTTCGGCCGCCGCACGGCGCCTCGGCTTCAGCCAGCCCGCCATCACCCAACATCTCAAGCGCAGCGAAGCTCGCCTGAACATCGCCCTCGTCGCGCGCACTCCGCGTGGCATGGAACTCACCGAAGCCGGCGCCCTGCTCGCCAGCCACGCTCCGCGCATCGATGCCGCCATCACGGCCGCAGCCAGCGACCTCACCGCTCACCTCGGACTCGACCGGGGCGCTGTGCGTCTCGCCGCGTTCCCCGCCGCCGTCGCCAGCATCATCGCGCCACTACTCTCGCGGCTCGATCGCGAGTTTCCGGGCATCCACGTCGAATTCAGCGAAGCAGTACCGGATGCCGCCCTCAGCGCCGTCGCCGAAGGTCGCGCCGACATCGCCCTCGACTACCGCTACGCGAGCGACCACACCATCGCATCGAGCTCGCACACGAGCCCGGAGGGACTGCGATCGCGCTTCCTGCTCTCCGAAAACGTGCTCGCGATTGTGCCTCGGGCCACCGCCGATCAGCTCGGGGCGTCAGCCAGCGTTGCGGGGCTTCTTCCGTTTACGTGGATCGGCGGCCCGGCTACCTGCACCGAGCAGCTTGTTGCCGTCGCGACCGCCCTCGGCGAAAACCCCACCCTGCGGCACGATGTGACAACCACCGGCGCAGCACTCGCGCTCGTGGCATCCGGCATCGGTGTGACGTTCCTCTCAGAACTCGCCTTAGCCACTACCGCCTTGCCCGACGGCGTCGTGGCCCTCGAATTGCAACCCAAGCTTCGTCGACGCATCTATGCGACAACGCTCGACGACTCCGCCGACACTCCAAGCATCGCAGTGGCCCTTCGGCTGCTGGCCATGCGCGAGGTGGCCCGGAAAACCAACAGTGACCGCGCGGCACTGTCACAGCACTCGCACCTCCAACGCGCGAAATTTGCATCCTCTCCTTTTTCACCTCCTGTAACGCTCACCGAAAGGCACGAACTTCGCATGAGATCGACTAACTCCACCCTGGCTAAGGGGGCTCGGGCGTCCACAGTCGCCGTCGCTGCCTCGGCCCTGCTGCTCGCGGGCTGTGCCACGTCGAGCACGCCCACTGGCGACGGCAACATTGACACCATCACGGTTGCTCTACCCGGCTCCCTCTCGAGCCTCTATGTGGGTGCCGAGAGCGGCATCCTCAACTACTACATTGCCTCCATCACTCAAGAAGGTCTTGTCTCGATCGACGCCGACGGGGCCCTGCAGCCCGGCCTCGCCGAATCGTGGGACCAGCCGGACGACGTGACCTACGTTTACGAGCTGCGCGACGATGCGATGTTCCAAGACGGCACCCCGGTGACCGCCGACGACGTTGTGTTCAGCCTCGAGCAGGCGCGCGACGAAACCAGCTCGCCCGGCCTTTCGTACTACCTGGGTGGCGTGGAGAGCGTCGAGAAGACCGGCGACCTCGAAGTCACCGTGACCCTCTCGGCCCCTGATGCAGCATTCGCCGCCAACATGAGCACGGGTGGCGCGGCCTTCATCACTTCGCAAAAGTTCTGGGAAGAGAACAACGGCGAAGTCGGCACCAGCAGCGCCCTGCTTCTGGGCTCGGGCCCCTACAAGGTCACCGAGTTCGTGCCCGACTCGCACGTTAACTTCGAACGCGTTGACAGCTGGTGGGGCGACCTTCCCGAGGTGAAGAACATCAACGTGAAGTTCATCCCGGATGAGGGAACTCGTCTTCTTGCCGCCCAGTCTGGCGACATCGATGTGGCGTTCAACGTGCCACTCGCGCAGTCGACCCAGTGGGAAGACCTCAACAACATGCGTGTCGATTACGTCAATGACCTTTCCTATGTCGGCATGTACTTCAACACCGCCCTCGAGCCGTTCAACGACCCGAAGGTGCGCGAAGCATTCGCCCACAGCGTCGACCGCACCACGATCGTCGACAAGCTGCTGCGCGGCCACGGCGAAGTAGCGACTGCCATCGCGACCCCCGAATCCCTCGGAAGCGTCTACAGCGCCGACGATGCGCGCGACCTGCTCGCGACCATCCCGCAGTACGACTTCGACCTCGATGCGGCTGCTGCAGCACTGGCCGCCTCGGACCACCCGGATGGCTTCGAGACCGACATTCTGTTCCCCTCCACGGGACCGCAGCTCGGCACCGCCGCTCAGTCGCTCGCCGAGAACCTCTCCAAGATCGGCATCACGCTGAACGTGCGCGAGGTTCCCATCGAGGAATGGCTCGCGAGCCTCGAACAAGACAGCAGCTACGGCGTTGGCCTCATGTGGTACTTCTCCACGCTGGGCGACCCTGCTGAAGTGTCGACGTACATGCTCGGCGACTACAACATCTCGAATTACGAGAACCCCGAAGTTCTCTCGCTCTTCGAACGTGTCGGCGCTGAGACCGACCCCTCTGCCCGCATCGACCTCCTCATCGAGGCCGAAACGCTGCAGGCAGAAGACATCATCAGCGTTCCACTCTGGTGGGGACAATCCGCAACCGCGTTCTCCAAGGACATCGACATGAGCAGCTACAGCTCATTCGCGTTCATCTCCGCGTGGCCGACCCTGCTCACCCCCGCTGGATAATCTGTGACAACCACCCCGATTGCACGCGCATCACAAGCACGGTCCTTGGGCCGCATGCTTGTGGTGCGCGTGCTCGGCACCATCGGCATCCTGCTGGTGCTGTCCATCATCGTGTTCTCGATGCTGCATCTCGCCCCCGGCGACATCGTTAAGAACCTGCTCGGCAACCGGGCATCATCGCCAGAAGCCATCGCCGCCATCCGCGCGCAATACAACCTCGATCAGCCGCTGTATATGCAGTACCTGATCTGGTTGGGCAACACCCTCACCGGTGACTTTGGGCAGTCCATCCGCCTGCAAGATTCGGTGTCGAATGTCATTGGCTCGCGCCTCGGCATCACCGCCGCCCTCAGCGGACTCGCTTTCCTGCTCGCCGTGATCGTCGCCGTTCCGCTCGGCGTGCAGAGCGCCGTTCGTTCGGGAAGTTGGATCGACCGCTTCGCAACCGGCTTCGGAATCGTCGGCCTCAGCGCCCCCACCTTCGCCGTCGGCCTCCTCCTTCTCTATGTGTTCGCGTTCTACCTACCGATCTTCCCGGTCTATGGATCGGGCGACGGTGGCCTCGACACTCTCTGGCACCTCGTACTGCCCGCCATCACGCTGGCTCTGGGGCTCGGCGCCATCATCCTCAAGCTCACGCGCACCGCCATGCTGCGCGAACTCGAAAGCGACTACGTAACCTTTGGTCGCGCGCGGGGCCTGCCCGACCGCCAAGTGCATATGATCGCCCTGCGCAACGCCGCCATCCCGATCGTGACCGGCGCCAGCCTCGTACTGACCTTCCTGGTCGGCGGCACCGTACTCGCCGAAACGACCTTCGCACTGCCCGGACTCGGCACCCTGTTGCAAGGCTCCGTGCTGTTCAAAGACATCGCCGTCGTGCAAGCGCTCACCCTGCTGGTGGCCGTGACGATTGCAACCATCGCGCTGCTCGCCGACCTGGCGTACATCTTCCTCGACCCCCGCATCCGCGCCAAGGAGAGTGCTCAGTGAGCAGCACCGAAGCTATCGTCTTAGCGAAACTTCCGCGGTCGCGCCGTCGGCACCCGGTTGCCGTGTGGTTGTCACTCGCCCTGCTCGGAGTCGTCGCCTTCTTGGTGCTCTTCGGCAACCTTATTGCCCCGGATGCCACAGCCCAGTCGATCCTCGATTCCTTGCTGCCCCCGGGCAGCCCTGGTCACCTTCTCGGCACCGACGAACTCGGTCGCGACGTGCTTGCGCTGACGATCGCGGGAGCGGCATCCGCCCTCGTCGGTCCGGTGTGTGTTGCACTCGGGTCGATGATTCTCGGCATTCTGCTCGGCACGGTTGCGGGCTATTTGCGCGGCCCGATCGACTTCATCATTGGCCGCTGGACCGACCTGCTGTTCTCGCTTCCGCTGCTGCTGGCCGCGATCGTGGTCGCAGGCGTGTTTGGCGCTGGCTACTGGATGACCGTGCTGCTGCTGATCTTGCTGTTCTCGCCCTCCGACATCCGCATTGTGCGCGCCGGGGTGATGGAACAGGCCGCGCGCCCCTTCGTAGAGGCAGCCCAAATGCTGTCGCTCTCCAAGACCCGCATCATGTTCACGCAGGTGCTGCCGAACGTGTGGTCGCTGATCATCACCAACGCGATGCTCAACGTGGCCTTCGCGCTCGTGGCGTTCTCGTCGCTGTCGTTCTTGGGCGTCGGCGTTGCCCCCGGCACGGCCGATTGGGGCCGCCAGCTCACCGATGGTCGCGCCATCATGATCGACAACCCGGCAGCCGTTCTCGTGCCGGCACTGCTCATCATCGGCGTCGCTTCGGCCGCAAACCTTGTAGGCGACTGGCTCGGCCAAAACTTGACCAGAACGGGACGCTCATGACCGAGACCAGCATGACAAACGTGCCCGTGTCGGGCTCCGGATCGGGCATCGGCTCGACCGCTCAGGTGGCCGTTACCGGGCTCACGATCGACGGGCCGGCTGGCGTTGTTGTCGCCCCCTTCGACTTCTCCATCGCGCCAGGCGAAACCCTTGCGCTCATCGGCGAATCGGGCTCGGGCAAGACGCTCTCCGCCAAAGCAATCGCCGGGCTCCTGCCCGCTGGCTTCAGCGCCCGCGGCACCATCGCGCTGTCGAGTGCCACCATCGAACTGCCCTCAACGGATGCCGTATGGCGTGCGACCCGAGGTCGCCGCATTTCACTGCTGCTGCAAGATCCGTTCACGAGCCTGAGCCCCGTGCACCGCTGCGGCACCCAGATCGGGATGACGATCGATGCCGCGAGCGCGACCCGCCTCAGCCGCGAGGAACGCACCGCTCGCATCACGCGAAGCCTGGCCGAAGTGAACCTGCCCGCGGATGTTGCGCGCGCCTACCCGCACGAACTCTCCGGTGGAATGCGCCAACGGGTGGCCATCGCGGCGGCCCTCGCCACCGACCCCGAACTGCTCATTGCCGACGAGCCAACCACCGCTCTCGACGCGAGCAACCAGGGCGAGATCCTCGATCTCCTTCGGGGCCTGCAAGAGAAGCGCGGCATGGCTGCCCTGCTCATCTCGCACGACCTTGGCATGGTGCGCGGGCGTGCCGAGCACGTGCTCGTCATGCGCCACGGCGAGATTGTTGAGCGCGGTGTCACGAGCTCCGTGCTCAATGCGCCAAGCCACCCCTACACTCGGGCGCTGATCGAAGCCGACCCCTCGCTCACCGATCGCTCCGCCGGGGTCGTGCGTACGGCATCCGGGGCGGATGCTGGCGGCGATGCCACTACGAGCGCTGGTGACTTGGTCACCGCCACCGACATCGCCAAGAGCTTCGGCGATAAGACCGTGCTGCACGGAGTGAGCGTCACGGTGGGCCGCGGCGAGACCGTGGGCATCGTCGGCGAGAGCGGCTCGGGCAAGACCACAATCGCCCGCTGCGTCGCGGGGCTCGAGCACGAGACCAGCGGGGTGATCGAGTTTGACGGTGTCGCCCTCGCCGTGGGCCGCGCTTCACGCACGCCCAAGCAAATGCAGATCGTGTTCCAAGATCCGTACTCCTCGCTCAACCCGATGATCAGTGTTGGACGGTCGCTGAAGTTGGCGTTGCGGGTGGCGGGGCGTCCGGCATCCGACCTCAATGGCCTGCTGCAGTTGGTCGAACTGCCCACCGACTTCGCGAGCAAGCGACCGGCAGAACTGTCGGGAGGCCAACGCCAGCGTGTCGCCATTGCCCGCGCTTTGGCTGTTCAACCGCAGTTGCTCATCTGCGACGAATCGGTCTCCGCTCTCGACGTCTCGGTGCAGAAGCAGATTCTCGATCTGCTCGCCAAACTGCGCGTTGAACTCGGCCTCTCGATCCTTTTCATCTCGCACGACCTCGCCGTGGTGCGCCAGCTTGCCGACCGCGTGTACGTGCTGCGACACGGCGAAGTCGTCGAATCTGGTCAGTGCCACGACGTGCTCAACGCCCCGACTCATCCTTACACTCAGGCGCTCGTCGCAGCGTCCATTCACGAAGCACCCACTCACTGAGCTCGGCGCCACAAGCGCCCGACCTCGACCCGAAAGGACCCCGTGGACACCTCCACTCCTGCTGACCCTGCCGCGACAAACACGACCGACGCTGTCGTTGCTGTCGTTGGCGCGACCATCGGCGCTGCCCTCGTCCAGCTCTCGCCCACCGAGGTTCCCACGCCCCTCATCGAGGCTCTCGGCACCGACCGTGCCGCCGAATGGCAACGCGATCGCGAGCCCTATAACCCGCGGGTGTGGATGCTCGACTCCCCCACCGGCAGTGCGGCGGCCCTCACCTCGGGTCGCCCCAATACGCGCTACACGAAGCTCGTTGATCTCTGGGCCGACAGCGATGCTGCCGCCCAGAGTCTTCTCAGCGAACTGATCGCGGCTTCCGCGGAACGTGGCGACGCCGCCCTCAAGTGGCAGCTCCCGCTCGACACCGAGCTCCCCGCCTTCGCCGCCGACCTCGGCTTCACCGAACTGCGAACCCCTATCTCCTCGGCTGATGGCACTCAGGGCGTTCGCGGCTTCGTGCTGTGGCACGACGCCTGGCCGCACGAGCAACTGCGCTATTACGGCCAGACCACGCTCTTCACGTGTGGCGCTGTAGCCGCAATGACAGCCCTCAGTCACCTCGGCCTCGAACCCTTCGCCGACACCGAAGACGAGGATGCCCGCGAGCGCGAACTCGCCTTCTGGCGTTCGGCCACGAACTTCCCCGCGTGCGAACCTCTCGGTCTCGCGGTGGCGGTTCACGACGTGATCGCGCAGTCGGCCTCCGACATCAGTCTCGAACTGCACCTCGACACGACCGAGCCGACACTGCTCGAAACCTACGAGGGCGAAGAGCGCACGTTCCGCGAGCAGCTGCAGGAGCAGTCGCGGGCCGAAGCGGCGAGCCGCGGCATCCAGCAGCACACCGCCCCGCTGTCGATTGAGCAGATCACCGAGCGCGTTGCCGGCGGCGAGCTCGCGATTCTGTTGATCGAAGAAGAACCCATGCACGATGCCTCGACCCCGCACTGGGTCGTGGCGCACTCGGTGAAGGGCGACACGGTTCTGCTGAACGATCCGTGGATAACCGCCGAGCAGGGCGAGACCTGGGTTGACTCCCACGATCTGCCCGTCTCGATCGCGGTGCTCGACCAGATGGTCGCGTTCGGCGACCCCACTTATCGCGGAGTAATTTTTGTGGCACGCTAGCACTCACTGAGGTGACGATGGGTGAGGAGCCGCCGTGAGCAACCCGGAGAAGAACCCGGCCGAAGTGCTGTGCGAAACGCAGCCAGCGGCAGGCGTGCAACTACTTGAGCCTCGCGAAGTCCCGCTCGGTGGCCCACGCGCGATGAACGTGCGGCGCACTCTTCCGCAGCGGTCACGATCCCTCATCGGCGGGTGGTGCTTCGTCGACCACTACGGACCTGACACGACGCGGATGCTCGTGCCCCCGCATCCGCACACTGGATTGCAGACCGTCAGTTGGCTCTTCGCTGGCGACATCGAGCACCGCGATAGTGTCGGCAGTCTCGCTGCGGTACGCCCCGGCGAACTGAATCTGATGACGGCCGGCAGCGGCATTTCTCACTCGGAGATCTCGCCCGCCGAGCCCACGCTGTTGCACGGTGCGCAACTGTGGGTCGCGTTGCCGGATGCCCACCGGCACACCGCTCCGAGCTTCGAGAACTTCGCGCCGATCCCTTTCGATCTTCAGGGCGCAACCGTCAGCATCTTCATCGGTGAGCTTGCGGGCGTATCGTCGCCAGCGCGCGTCTTCTCTCCGCTTCTCGGCGCCCAACTCGACATCCCCGCCGGCACAACCGTGACGCTGCCCATCAATGCCAACTTCGAACACGGCGTGCTCGTGGATGCCGGTGCCGTGACTATCGCGGATGTCACGACCCCACCCGATCACCTGGCCTATCTCGCTCCCGGCGTGACCGAGCTCGTCATTAGCGCGTCGACGGATGCCCGACTCCTGTTACTCGGAGGTGAGCCACTCGGCGAATCCATCGTCATGTGGTGGAACTTCATTGGGCGCAGCCACGACGAGATTGTAGAGTTCCGCGCGCAGTGGCAGGCCGATGTGATCAACGGCGGAAACCCCGACGGTCGTTTCGGCACCGTCGCAGGGTGCGACGAAGCGCCATTGCCCGCGCCAGAGCTTCCCACAGTGCGACTCAAGCCGCGCGAATAGCTGTGCTCCGGTGACCGCGTTAGAGCGCGCCGCTCGAGTCTTCGCCGCCCACAGCCGTCACCCGCAACACAAGTGCCTCATCCGGATGCAGAATCGGCAGAGTGAGTCCAACCGACCCGAGCGCTGCGCCCGACAGCGTGAGCTCGCCGTCGTGCCACCACGCTGGCACAGTGCCCGGGTAGGTTACCGCTTCCGCACCCACATCGACGGGGGTGATGCGGTACAGACGGTGCGGGTCAAGCCCGGGCAAACGCCGGGCGGTGGGTACAGAATCGGTGGGGGTGGTGAGGCTCGTCACCCAGTACAGGGCGTCAGCCACAACGCCGTTGATGTCCTCCGCCACAACGCCGGTGATGATGGGGTCGGCGCTGAGTTCGCTGCGCACCACCCGCCCCGAATGGATGAGACCGCGAAGCGAGCGGTAGGCGCTCGCCCAGGTGCGCAACGCCTCCTGCTCCTCAGCGGTTGTCGTCGTGAGATCCCATTCGATGCCCGAGTGCCCCATGAGCGCGGTCGCGAGACGGAAGCCGAGAGAGAGCGAACGCCCCGACGTGTGCGCGGGCGAAGACCCCACGTGCGAGCCCAAGTATTCGAACGGCACGAGCAGGTTGGTCCAGCGCATGATCGAGAAACGGTCATGCGCATCGTTGGTGTCGGATGGCCACACTCGCTGCACGCGCTCGAGCACTCCGGCATCCACCCGCGCACCGCCAGAGGCGCACGACTCAATCTCGACGTGCGGGTAGCGCTCGCGCAGCTCATCCATGATGAGGTACGTTGCCGCGACATGACGATGCACCGAACCACCGAGCAGGTCGCGGTTCATGTCCCACTTGAGGTAGCTGATCGCGTACTCGTCGAGCAGCGCCGCAATCGCATCGCGCACATGCTCACGCGCGGCAGGGTTATCAAGATCGAGCACGTGCTGGTTGCGCCACGACTTCGGCAGCGGCCGGTCGTCGTCGCGCAGAATCCACTCCGGATGCTCGCGCGCAAGATCTGAGTCGAGAGACACCATCTCGGGCTCTACCCACAAGCCAAACTGCATCCCGCTGGCTGTCACTCGATCAACGAGTGGAGCGAGCCCCTCGGGCCATGACGTGGCGTCCACCGTCCAGTCGCCGAGCGCGCGCTTATCATCGGTGCGGCCGGTCATCCAGCCATCGTCGAGAACAAAACGCTCAACGCCGACGTCGGCTGCGGCATCCGCAAGTGCTGCGAGCTGGTCAAAGTTGTGGTCGAAGTAGACGGCCTCCCACGTGTTGAGGGTGAGCGGACGAGGTGTCGAAGGGTGCGCGGACAGACCACGGAACCACTCGTGGAAACGGTCGCTCAGCCCGTCGAGGCCGGCATTCGACCAGGCGGCGTAGGCCCACGGAGTTTCGTGCGTGTCACCGGTCGCGAGACGCACCTCGCCGGGAGAGAGCAGTTCGGCGACGCCCACCGTCGTATAGCCGAGCGCGAGGCGATCAATCCAGACGCGGGTATCGCCGCTGGTGCCGGCATGTACCGCCCACACCTCACCGTGGCGGAAACCAAAGCCGGGTGTTCCCGACACCGTGAGGAAGGAATCGTTGTGACCGCGGCGACCGTGGCGCGACTCGCGCAGCCAGGTTCCGTAGTCGATGGCGGAGCGCTGGGGTTGGCGTTCTGCCGCCCAGATTCCGCTGAAGTCGAGTCGCTCGCGCGCAACAGGCGGGAGCGGAAGAACAGTGGCCAACGACGACAGCTCGAAAGCCTCGGTGGCCGTGTTGGTCAATCGTGAACGGCTGCGCAGCACTCCGGCGGCAGACAGTTCAAAGTCGATAGTGAGGCTGAGGGCATCGTCGTCGACCAGCGTGACCGAGATACGATCGGGGGTCGGATGCTCGATGCTCGCGGTCTGCAGAGACGGCCGGCGCACACGCCCACCGCTTGCTCCGGCGGCCCGATCGTGGCGGCCCTCAAGACCGGGCAACCCGGTCCAGCCCTCGGCGAGCAAGGGAACGATGCTCAGCCGGAAAGGTTCGTCGATGGAACTCGGCCCGATGGCACGCTCGCGCGAATCTGCGAGCGCCGCGAGCTCGTCGCGGTCAAGTTCTCCGAGGTCTGCGCCCCAGTGCGTGATCGACGGCACGCCCGTGCCGCGAGCATCCAGCACGAAGCTGGTGCCCGCGGCACGGAGGTGAACGAGATCGTTCGTGTTATTCGTTGACAGCAATCGCGGCAGCCTTCATGGCGTCGATTGTCTTCTGCTGACCGTTGGTCAGGGCCTCCGAGAGGGTGCCCGAACCGGAGATTGCGGCGGAGAATCCGTCAGCAACATCCGTGTAGGTCTGCGTCATGGTCGGGCCCCACGTGAAGTTGGGGTTAACCTCGGCGCCGGCAGCAGCGAACACGTCGTAGATGTTCTGTCCGCCGTAGAAGTCCAGGCCTTCGGAGAATGCGGGCAGGTCGCCACCAGTCTTCGTTGCCGGGTAGATGTTTGCCGTCTTGTTCATGCTCGACAGTGCCTCAGGGTCAGTGTTCAACCAGAGTGCGAACTGTGCAGCCTCGTAGGGGTGTTCGCTTCCCTTGAGAACTGCGGTGCTCGATCCGCCCCAGTTGCCGGCAGCGGATTCGCCTTCGTTCCACTGCGGCATCTGAGCTACAGCCCAGTTGCCTGCGGTGTCAGGAGCACCACTCGTGATGGTGTTTGCTCCCCAGACTGCGGAAACCCAGCTCCAGACGTCACCCGAGTTGTAGCCGTTGTTCCACTCGTCGGTCCACGGCGGGAGAACAGCAACGAGGTCCTGGTCAATCAGGTTCTGCCAGTACTCAGCGACCATGATCGATTCGGGCGAGTCGAGGGTTACGTCCCACGCTTCACCGTCGTTCTCGAACCACTGGCCATCTGCCTGCCAAACGAGACCGGCGAAGGCGTTGATGTCGCTCTGTGAGAAGTTGGTGATGTAGCCACCCTCTGCGCGAACGGCCTTGGCTGCTTCTTCGAATTCTGCCCAGGTGGTCGGAATGTCAATTCCGGCTTCCTCGAACAGGTCGGCACGGTAGAAGAGACCCTCGGGGCCGGTGTCCTGCGGCACTGCGTACACAGCGTTTTCTTCACCGAATGTGACCTGGCTCCAGGTCCAGTCAATGAACTGGTCCTGAGCATCCAGAACTCCGGCACAGTCGGCGATGTTGACGACGCCGTCTTGTACACGGAAGTTGGGCAGTGCGTCGTATTCGATCTGACCGAGGTCAGGCGCGTTGCCTGCTTCGATCTGGTTGAAGAAGTTGTTGTACGTTCCGCCGTTACCGTTCGGTCCAGTCTGAACTTCAACCTGGATGTCGGGGTTGGCTTCGTTCCAGATAGCGACGGCGTCTTCCATGCCGGGCAACCAAGTGGTGAAGTTGAGCGTTACGGGTCCATCCGACGGGGCGCACGCGGCGGCGTCAGTGCCACCGTCTGTGCTGGCTCCGGTTGAGCATGCTGTGAGTGCGAGCGCGGAGACGAGCACCAATGCTCCTCCAGCGCGAGCTATGCGATTAGCCATGCGATTACCTTCCTTGCGATTGTGATTGTGGTGTGGTGCGGGGTTTCCCTCGGGGTAAGCCGAGTGGTCGAGAGGGCGACTACTTGATTGCGCCCGTTCCCAGCCCACTGCGCCAGAAGCGCTGCAGGCTGAGGAAAGCAATGATGAGCGGGATGATCGACAGCAGGGCACCGATGATCACGTACGCCCGAATTTCGGGAATCTGGCTGACTTGGCTGTTCCAGATATAGAGGCCAAGCGTGACGGGGAATAGCTTCTCGTCGCGCAGCATGATGAGCGGCAGGAAGAAGTTGTTCCAGATCGTGACGAATTGGAAGAGGAAAATCGTGACCATTGCCGGCGTCATCAGTCGAGTGGCAACCGTAAAGAAGGTACGCACCTCGCCCGAGCCGTCGATACGGGCAGCTTCAACAAGTTCGTCTGGCACGCTCGAGGTCGCATAAATGCGGGCAAGGTACACACCGAACGGGCTCACGATGCTCGGCAAGAACACCGACCAGAACGTGTTGGTGGCGCCCACCTGGCTGAAGACCAAGAACAGCGGAAGCGCGAGAGCCGTTGCCGGAACCAGCACGCCACCGAGCACCACGTTGAAGAGGGTTTCGCGGCCGCGGAAGCTGTACTTCGCCAGCGCGTAGCCCATCATCGTCGCGAAGAGTGTTGCGATGGCAGCACCCGCACCGGCGTAGAGCACGCTGTTGAGCATCCAGCGGAAGAAGACGCCGTCGCGGTAGGCCGCCAAGTTGCCGATGTTCTCGATGAGGTTGAAGTCAGCGAACCAGAGCGGTGCGCTTGTCGTGAAATCGGCGCGGTCTTTCGTCGCGGCCACGAAGAGCCACCAGATCGGCACCAAGAAGTAGAAGGTGCAGATAGCCATGACGAGCATGGCGCCGGCCCGAGAGAACAGGCTTTCGCGAGGACCGTTGTGCTTCTTCACGGGAGTTGTCGTGGCACTCATCAGTCAGCCTTTCGCTGGGTGAACTTGAGCACGGTGAACGAGAGCGCGAAGGTGAAGAGCGCGAGCACGACCGAGAAAGCGGCGGCGAGGTTCACGTTCGGCACCGAGGCTGTCGAGTAAATGAGCAAGTTGGGCGTGAACGTGCTGGTCACGGCCGAGGTGAAGCTCTTGAAGACCTGAGGTTCAGCGAGCAGCTGCAGCGTTCCGATGATCGAGAAAATGGCGGTGAGCGTAATCGCGGGGGTGATCAACGGAATCTTGATCGACCAGGCGATGCGAGCCTGCGACGCACCATCGAGGCGAGCGGCTTCGTAGATCTCGCTGGGGATCGCGAGCAGCGCCGAGTAGATGATGATCATGTTGTAGCCCACGAACACCCACGTCACAACGTTCGCGATGGCCCACAGCACGAGGTCGGCACCGAGGAAGTTGATCTCGCTCGTGATCGCGGTGAACGGCGACAGCTTGGGCGAGTAGAGGAAGCCCCACATGACCGCCGCGATAACACCGGGAACGGCATACGGTGCGAAGAACGCGAGGCGGAAGAAGCGCTTGCCTCTGACGAGCGGGGAGTCCAGCAGCAGCGCAAGCAACAACGCGAGGCCGAGCATGATCGGCACCTGCACGACACCGAAGGTGAGCACCCGAAGAATGGATGACCAGAAAGCGTCGTCCTGGAACACTCGTGCGTACTGCACGAAGCCACCAAACACCTCGGTGGGCTTACCGAACGTTCCTTCTCGTTCAACCGTCAGCAGCGACTGATAGATCGCGACCAGGATCGGCAAGATGTAGAACAGGGCAAACAGCACCGAGAACGGGGCGATAAAGAACAGCACCGCTCCACGGTTCTTCGTGGCTTTGGTAGCGCGGCGAACCTTCTTCGTCACCGCCTTCTTAGGTGTGGCGGGCGTAGCAATGTCTGTAGTCATCGCGTTGCTCCTTCTTCGACAGTCAGGCGGATGACGCGAACGCCACCAGCGGGAACAGCCACCGAACCTGTGACCGTAGTTTCCGTCAACAATTCTGCGCCGTCGGCGGGGAAAGAAATTTCATGCGCGCTGTGGTTAATCACAAAGCGGAAGCGGTCGGTGTCGTTTGAACGCGTCACGACTTCAACACCGGCGGGCAGATCGAGCGCCTCGACGCCAGCCTCGTTGAGTGCGCGGCCCATGAGGTCCGCAAAGCTCGGAGCGTCGAGTGCGGTTGCCACGTACCACGCAGCTCCCGAACCGAAGCGATTGCGAGTGACGGCCGGCCCACCAGGAATGGGGCCGGACGCGAACTCGGCAACGACATCCGCTGTGGTGGGGCGGACGTGCTCAGCCCAGATGCTCGCCTGACCGCCATCGTTCAGCAGCAGACGTGTTTCGGGCTTCACGGGCATGAACTGTTCGGTCCAGACGCCAAGCATGTCGCTGAACGCACCGGGAGGGGTCTCGCCGGTGACATCCAGGCGGATGCCGTCGGTTTCGTCCACGATGCCGGAGAAGAACGTGACAACCGCGTTGCCACCGCCCGCAACGTAGTCGCTGATGACGGCCGCACTCGCGTCGTCGACGAGGTAGAGGCTAGGAACGATGACGAGCGTGTAGGCGTCGAGCGCAGCACCGGGTGCGACGATATCGACCGTGACGCCATTCGCGCTTGCAGCGTTGTAGGCCGCATGAACCTGCTCGAGGTAGCGCACGGCAGACGATGGCTGCGAGTCGCCCTCGGCCGCCCACCAGGATTCCCAGCTGAAGACGAGTGCAACGGACGCCTCGACCCGAGTGCCCGCGAGAGTCTCGAGGGAGTGGAGTTTCTCACCCAGGTCGAGGGTCTCGCGCCACACAGCAGTGTCAGTACCAGCGTGAGGGAGCAGGGCCGAATGAAATTTCTCGGCGCCTTGTCGCGACGCTCGCCACTGGAAGAAGCAGACGGTGTCTGCTCCCCGAGCAACGTGCGTCAACGTGTTGCGAAGCATTTCACCCGGCTGCTTGGCCAAGTTGTATGGCTGCCAGCTCACTGCGCTGCTGGCCTGCTCCATGAGCATCCACGGCGAACCCTGGGCAAGCCCACGAGTCAGGTCAGCCGCGAACGAGAGTTCATTATTCGGATGCGGCAGCCGGTGATCGAGGTAGTGATCGTTGGCGATGACATCCATTTCGCTCGCCCACTGCCAGTAGTTCTGGCTGCGGATGTGCGCGGTCACCATGAAGTTCGTGGTCACCGGGATGCTGCTCTTAGAGCGCAACAGCGACGCTTCGGCCTTGTAGTAGCCGAGAAGTTCGTCGGAGCTGAAGCGGTTGAAGTCGAGTCGTTGCGCAGGGTTTGCCGACGAGAGCGTGATCCGGGGCGGGAGAACTTCATTCCAGTCGCTGTAGCGCTGGCTCCAGAAGGTCGTGCCCCAGGCGGCGTTGAGGCCATCGATGGTCTCGTAGCGCGACTGCAACCAGACGCGGAACGCGGCTGCGGAGGTGTCGCAGTAGCAGTGCGCGTTGTGGCATCCGAGTTCGTTGGAGACGTGCCACATCGCGAGCGCTGGGTGGCTGCTGTAGCGCTCGGCTACTTTCTCGACAAGGCCGAGAGCTGCCGTGCGGAACTCGGGAGAACTCGGGCACCAGCCTTGGCGGCCACCCTGCCAACGGCGGGTGCCGTCGGCCGCGGTGGGCAAGATATCGGGGTGCGCCGTCGTAAGCCACGCGGGCGGCGATGAGGTGCCGGTGCCGAGGTTTACGCGGATGCCGGCAGAGTGCAGCAGATCCATGATCGCGTCGAGGCGAGTGAAGTTGTACTCCCCCGCTCGCGGCTCAATCTCAGCCCAGCCGAAGATGTTGATCGCGACGAGGGTGACCCCGGCCTCACGCATGAGGGCCACATCCTGCTGCCACACTTCTTCTGACCACTGCTCGGGGTTGTAGTCACAACCGAGCACGAGGGAATCGGGTGACCAGCTCGCGACGCGATCTGCGCGGGGTGTGGTCACGCGTGCCTCCTTTGGCGATGGGCGCAGCTGCTGAGTCAGCAGTTCTGCTCACAATTGTTCGGATTCTGTGAACGTGCACAGAACCTGACCCACAAAAATTGGCGACAATCTCTGGGAGCGTTCACAGACTAAGCGAGCCTTATTCGCTCTGTCAAGCATTCGGCGTGTCTGTGAGCGTGAACAGTCCCGCGAAACGGGGCCAGTGCCGCACCCGTGAGAGCGCTAGCATGGGGTTATGGCAACACCTGGGGCACGACCACGCCGCGCGACAATTTTCGACGTAGCGGCCGAGGCCAACGTCTCCCGTGGCACCGTCTCCCGCATGCTCAACGGCGAACCGTACGTTTCTGACTCGGCTCGGGAGGCCATCGAGAAGGCCATCGCCAAAGTCGGCTACGTGCGCAATATGGCGGCTCGCAACCTCGCAACCCAGCGTTCCAAGGCAATCGCGCTCATCGTGCACGAGCCCCACTCGGTCTTTCTCGAAGACCCCAACATCGGCGCGATTCTTCTCGGCACCAACGAACGCCTCTCCGAAGCGGACTACCAACTCGTCTGCCTCATCATCGGTTCCGACCGCGACAGTGCTCGCATTGCCGACTACCTCCGCGGTGGATTCGTCGACGGCGCCGTCATCGTCTCGGCCCGCGAACACGACCCCATTGCCGACGCCATCGCCCACATTGGACTCCCCGCCGTCTTCGTCGGTCACCCCATGAGCGCGCCCGACATGCCCTACGTCGGCATCGACAACCGCGGCGCAGCCCGCGATATCACCCGCGAGCTCCTCTCCACCGGGCGCAAGAAAGTCGGCATGATTGCCGCCGCCCTCGACCGCGACTCCGGTAGCGAACGACTAGCCGGTTTTCGGGATGCCCTGGGCGACCAGTTCGACGAGAACCTGGTTGTCGACTTTCCGCTTTACTCGCGCAACAGCGGCGTTGAGGGAATGAAAGCCCTCCTCGACCGCGCCGGAGACATCGACGGAGTCTTTGCGGCATCCGATGCTCTCGCTGCCGGCGCCATGGATGTGCTGCGCGAACGCGGGCGCTCAGTGCCCGGAGACATCGGCATCGTTGGTTTCGATGACAGCGACTGGGCGATGCGGTGCCAACCCCAACTCACGACAGTGCGTCAGCCAGCCGATCTCTTGGGCCGAGAAGCGGCATCCATGGTGTTAGAACTCGTCAACGGCATCACACCGGAAACTCCCGGTCGCATTCTGCCCACCGAAATCAAACTGCGTGGCTCGGCCTAAAACCCCACCTCTGGTGCTCAGCAGGAAACTACTGCAGCGACCAACTGGTGCCTAGGCGGTCGGTAGTGACCAGGCGGTCGGCGGTACCTACGCGGTAGGTGTTGACTCGGCCTGAGCGGCAACCTTGGCGCGCTCTTCAGCTTCGATCTTGGCGTAGCTGTCACGTTCGGTGCGGTCAGAACGAATAATGGCCGACATGACGATCCAGAAAATGGCGCCAATAGCAATCGTCGGGATGACGGAGAAGATGGCGTTCGACCAGAATTCTTGAGGCACGTTTCTAGCCTAACCGTTGACGAAGGTGACAATGGCGATGAGAACGACAAGTCCCACGAGAGTCACAGTCATGATGAGCCGTGAAGATTTGCGATCCACTACTGAGCCTTCACCATAACGCCGACGAGTCCCGAGATGACCATGAAGAGGCCAGCGCCCGCCACGAGTACCCAGAGCGCAATGCGCATGGGGGTGATCGTCGACTTCTTCGGAGACTCAGCCGCATCCGGCGTCTCAGCCGCATCCGGAGTCTCGTTGGGCACTGGGTCAGTCATTGTCGTGCTTACTTAACCAGCGGGAAGAGGATGGTTTCGCGGATGCCAAGGCCCGTGATGGCCATCAGCAAACGGTCGACACCGACACCGATTCCACCGGTCGGGGGCATACCGTGCTCGAGAGCGCGGATGAAGTCTTCGTCTAGGCGCATGGCTTCAACGTCGCCTTGGCTCGCGAGGAGTGCCTGCTCGACGAAACGTTCGCGCTGAATAACGGGGTCAACGAGCTCGGAGTAGCCGGTGGCCAATTCGAAGCCACGAACGTAGAGGTCCCACTTTTCAACAACACCTTCGATGCTGCGGTGGTCGCGCACGAGCGGGCTCGTGTCGACGGGGAAGTCCATGACGAAGGTCGGGTGGTCGAGGCCCGGCTTGACGTAGTGCTCCCACAGCTCTTCCACGTACTTGCCGTGGGTGGGCTGAGTGACCTCGATGCCAACGGCATCCGCCAACACCTTCAGTTCGTCGGCGGGAGTCTGCGGCGTGACGCTCAGGCCAGCTGCTTCGTTGAGGGAGTCGTACATCGAGATACGCGCCCACTCGCCGCCGAGGTCATACTCGGTGCCGTCGGAGAGAGTGACGAGCGTGGAGCCCGTCACGGCGAGCGCGGAGTTCTGCACGAGCTCCTGCGTGAGGTCTGCCATCTGGTTGTAATCGCCGTAGGCCTGGTACGCCTCGACCATCGCGAACTCGGGCGAGTGCGTGGAGTCAGCGCCCTCGTTACGGAAGTTGCGGTTGATCTCGAACGCGCGCTCAATGCCACCGACAACGGCACGCTTCAAGAACAGCTCGGGAGCAATGCGCAAGTACAGCTCAGTGTCGAACGCGTTCGAGTGCGTGACGAAGGGGCGAGCGGATGCTCCACCGTGCATCGTCTGCAGCATCGGCGTTTCGACTTCGAGGTAGTCGTGCGCGGCGAACGTGGCGCGCAGGCTGGCGTTCACCTTGGCGCGAGCGCGCACCGTGAAGCGGGCCTGGTCGCGAACGATGAGGTCGAGGTAGCGGCTACGAACGCGCTGTTCGTCGCTCAACTCGGAGTGCAGGTTGGGCAGGGGAAGAACGGCCTTGGCCGCAATCTTCCATTCCTTGACCATGACCGAAAGCTCGCCGCGGCGGCTCGAAATGACTTCTCCACTCACGAAGAGGTGGTCACCGAGGTCAACGAGTTCTTTCCACAGCGCGAGCGAATCGTCGCCCACTTCGCCGAGAGAAACCATGACCTGGATACGCTGGCCGTCACCGGACTGCAGCGAGGCAAAGCACAGCTTGCCCGTGTTGCGGAGATGCACGATGCGACCCGCGAGACCAACGACATCGCCGGTGGTGTCATCCGCTTCAAGCGACGGGTACTTCTCGCGCACGGCCGGAATGCTCGTGGTGATCGCGACGCCGACCGGGTAGGCCTCAGCGCCCGAATCGATGAGTCGCTGACGCTTCTCTAACCGAACGGCTTTTTGCTCAGAAACTTCAGCTTCGGTGGGCTCGGGGGCGTTAGCGGCGTCATTCACGCCCTCAATCGTAGCCGGGATAAGGCAACACTGCCGCGCCCAAGAATGCGCCCGAAAACTAGCCGACGTAGAGGGTCGCGTTGTCGATCAGACGGGTCTCCCCCACACGGGCAGCGACGAGGGCAGCAGCGGGCCCACGGTACCCATCGGGCACCGGCATGAAGGTGTCGGTGTCAACGACAGTGAAGTAGTCGAGCTCCACACCCGATGCCCCCATGAGTGCACCCTGCGCGGCGGCGATCACGGCGTCAAGGCCGCTGTCGGCGGCCGAGGTTGCAGCGTTCAATGCTGTCGACAGGATGGATGCTGCTTCGCGCTGGTGAGCATCCAAGAACTGGTTGCGGCTGGAGAGGGCGAGGCCGTCTTCTTCGCGCACGGTTTCGATGATCTCGAGCTGCACCGGGATGTTGAGGTCGGTGATCATGCGGCGAACGAGAAAGAGTTGCTGGCCATCTTTCTGGCCAAAGGTGACGAACTGCGGGCTTGTGATGGCGAGCAGTTTGGCGACAACGGTGAGCACACCGTCGAAGTGGCCGGGGCGCGTTTTGCCCTCGAACATGGTGCCGATCTGGCCGGCCGAGATCGTGGTGGAGGTTGGCCCCTTCGGGTACATTTCCTCCACGCTGGGGGCGAAGACGTAGGGAACCCCCAGCTCGCCAAGCATGTCGAGATCGTCATCCATCGTGCGCGGATACTTGTCGAGATCTTCGGTGGCACCGAACTGGGTGGGATTCACAAAGATCGAAACGATGCGCACATCGGCGAGCTCGGCGGCGCGCTCAACATGAGCGAGGTGACCCTGGTGAAGCGCACCCAGCGTGGGCGTCAAAGCAATAGTGCGGCCAGCGGCGCGCTCGTGCGCAACCACATCGCGCATACCCGCGACGGTCTCAATAACTTGCGGGCGGGGGTGTGAACTCACGAGGGGTCCTCCTGTGAATGGGGCCTCGGCTCGGGGTCGAGCAAGGAAACATCGATGCTAGTCGCAGTTGCACGCGCAAGCGCACTCTCGACCGAGGACCGCAACAGCGGACCTAAAACACGCGCGGGGGCATCCACCCCGACGCTGCCGAGCAAATCTAAAGATTGACGGACAATCGCGGCCGAAAAGCTAGTGGCGGTACTGACCGCTTCGGCCCACGCAGCACGCTCGTCTTCGGAGATCACGATCGGCTCGGCACCCATCTCCACGACGAGAGCTTGCGCAATCGGCAATACCGGAGTGGGGGCACTGACGGCGCAATAGGTTTCGTGCAGGCGCGTGAGGTCAAGGCTTGTTCCCGTGAACACCATGGCCGGATGTACGGCGAGCGGAATCGCGCCGGCAGCAAGCGCAGGCGCCAACGCCTGATAGCCGAGCCCCGGCGCAGTGTGCAGCACGAGTTGCCCCGGTTGCCACACTCCAGCATCGGCGAGACCCTTCGCGAAGGACTCAATCTCGCCCTCGGGAATCGCCAGAATCACAAGCTCGCTGCGTTCAACCAGAGTCGGGATGTCGAGCACGGGAACGTCGGGAAGGATCGCGCTTGCACGCTCAAGGTTGCGCTCTGACGTCGCCGCGATTCCGACGATTGCATGGCCCGCGCCGGCGAGGGCTGCGCCAAGAATCGGGCCGACCTTTCCCGCGCCAATGATGCCGATTCCGAGTCGGCCAGCTGCCTGCGCCATTACGCGTTGTCCTCACGTGGTGTTGGTGCCGGGGACTCGGCGTCCACGCCAGCACTGCGCCAGCGGTGACTCGTGTCGACGCCTGCGGCATGCACAGCCGCGTGCTCAACCTCATCGAAGAAGCGCACAACATCGTTGCGGTCGAGCGCACCGATGGTGGCCGAAATCGGCCCCGCAACAGTGTGAATTCGCAGCTCAGCAAGACCCATGCGACGCAGCAGCGGACCCTCGTTCATGCTGACGCTCTGCATGCGGGCTTGAGGCACAAGCACGAGGGAACGCCAGATGGCTCCCTTGCGGAGCGCTACGGCATCCGAAATCAGCACGAAACCATTGCGGCGCCAGGAGAACCAGCGCAGCCAGGCCGCCCGCTTGGGCGAGGTGACGTAGTCGTCATCGTGGGCTCCAGCGGCAAGACCGCACTCGAGCAGTTCCCGCGACTTGGCGTCAGCGAGGCTCGGCAGAATGAGTTGCAGCACGCGGTGCACATCGGCCATATCTCCGACCGGGAGCAGCGTTGTCTTCGCGGTCGCACCGCTTGAGCTTGTTGCTTGCGAGGCGGTGTTGATCTTGATTTCCCACCAGCCGGCAGCGCGCCATAACAGCGGCTGCGATACCTCAACCGCGTGAATGCGGCCGGGCGGGAGCGTCTCATTGGTCGTCGACAACAGGCCATAACCGACCCGGATGCCGTCGTCCGTTGCCGCGATGGAGTACCGAAGCGAGCGCGTCAGTCTGGAAGCCAAATAACCGCCGAGACCGAGAAAGCCCGGGAGGAGCGCAAAGATCCAGCCGTAGTCGCCAGTAACGATGATCGTCGTGATGATGCCGATGCCCACCAGAATCGCGATGATGGTCGCTTCGCTGAGCACGAGAGAACCGATGAGCCGCGGGATGCTGATGCGCACGATCGACTCTGGCGGCGCGGCATGGGGGTCGAGCTCTGGGGCCAAGAATTCGTTGACGCGCGACTCCACCACACCCGTGACACCGGTCGGGGCTTGTGCGGCTGCATCGGCCGCTGCTTCAGCCGCGCGGGTGCCCGAGGCGAGCTGCAAGATCGCGACTCGTAAATCGTCGGCGCCAGCGGAGCCGAGATAGGCCAGCTCAACGTTGGCGTCTTGACCTGCCACATTCACTTCGAGCTTGGCGGCCCCAAACAGGCGTGCCAAGAATGGCCGCGAGATATTGATGCCCTGAATGCGATCTAGTCGTCCACGACGGTTGGTGCGGAACAGGATGCCGCTGCGCACCTCAACAAGCTCGTCCGTGATGCGGAAGGTGTGCATCCGCCACGACAGATAAAAACCACCGACGCTCAGAATCAGGATGACGAGCACGGCGAGAATCGCCAAAATGATCAGGCTTGACTCGGCAAAACGCTCCAAGAAACGCAGTTCTCGGCTGCCGCCGCCAAAAATGGTGTCGAGAAAGACGTCGCGGGCGTTGACGATGATGACACCGATGATTGCCACGAACGCGATGCCGCCGCGCAAGAACGGCGTTGCCGGGTGCAGTCGATGCCACTCGCCGTCTGCAAGGCGACGAGCGCTCTCGGGCACCGTGAGCGCCACGGCGGGAGCAGCAGGCTCGGCAGCGTTCAGGTTCGCAGGCTCAGTTGCGTTCACGGACTCCAGCGGTTCTCGAGGCTCCAGCGGCTCGGCGGGCTCGCGCGGGTCGCTCACAGTCCGGCCCTGCGGCTCTCGGCCAGGGCGACGAGCGTGTCTCTCAACTCCTCAGCATCCTGCTCAGGAAGGCCAGGAATCACCACACCGGTGGATGCCGCGGCCGTCACAAACTTGAGTTCGCTGAGGCCAACGGCGCGATCGAGGGGTCCGCGGTTGATGTCGACGAGCTGCATGCGGCCATAGGGCACAGCAACCACGCGGCGGAACATCAGTCCGCGACGAAAGACCAGGTCATCCTCGCGCAGCATGTAGCCGATCGCCCGCACTCGCCGCGGGGTGAGTGCGATGTTGATGACGAAGATGATGCCGAGCGAAATCGGAATTACGGCAAGCCACTGGATTCCGGTGATGAAGGTCGGGATCGACGTTCCCACCGTGAGGATAATGCCCGTAATGAGCAGCCCGACCGCTTCTACGATGGTGTACTTGCGGGAGACGCCGCGCCACTCGGCGTCGGGGAGATCAAGTCGCTCGGTCACGCTGCTCCTTGGGGGTCCATCGGGTTCTGCGACGACGGGTCGTCATCATCAGGCGGGATGGTGCACAAATATTCAGCGACCAATCCTGCGATCAGCAACACTATCGCGCCAGCCGAAACGACGAAGCTCGTGCCGATGGCGCCGGTTTCGGGAGAAACGGTGCGGCTCAGCAGGTAGACCGCGATGCCGAGGGCGGTTCCGCCAAGGAGAGCCCCGGCGAAGCTCGATGCTTTCGCGAGCACGACAACGCGCAGCGCGAAGAAGGGATTCACGCGTTCTTTGCGCAGCCCGCGTGATGAGCGGTAGATGGGCACTGCCAGCACGACCACGATCACGGCGATCAAGAAGAGCGAGACCGCCAAGGCGACCGAGGGGGTCACAATCGGGTTTCCGGATGCCGTCAACAACACTTCGAGCAACCAGCCGACGGCTGCTCCCGCCGCGGCAATGGTGACCAAGTGCACGGCTGACGTGCGGGCTACCACAGGGGTTCCGCCTCAAACTCGGTGGCGTCGTTCTCGATGCCGGCAAGGGCGTCCGCCGCGCTTCCGATTCCGGCGAGGTGCGCGTGGGGGTCGAGCTGCAGCAGCGGCACGAGCACGAACGATCGTTCGGCGGCCCGCGGATGCGGAATCGTCAGAAGTTCGTCATCCACTTGCAGGTGCGCGAAAGAAATGATGTCGATGTCGAGCGTGCGATCGCCCCAGCGTTCGTCGCGCACGCGACCATGCTCAGCCTCGACGCGCTGCAGCTCAGCGAGGAGAGCGTGGGGCTCCAGCGAACTGCGCGCTAACACGACCGCGTTGAGATACGCGGGCGCAGAGTGGTCGATGCCGGAGAGTTTCAGGGCCGGAGTCTGCACAATGCTGGAGGCGGCATCCACGGTCACACCGTCGATGCGGTTGATGGCGTGCACGGCATCGCGCAGGGTGGTTTCGCGGTCGCCAAGATTGCTGCCGATGGCAAGCATCACCGGCAACTCGACGTGCAGTCGTTGCTGTCGCATCACGGCAGCGGCTGCGGTTCTGCGCTGAAGCCGGCGGTCTGGGCGCGGGCTGCACGCTGACGAGTGATGGTGACCGAGACATCGGTGAACGGCACCGTGATGGGTGCTTCTGGTTTGTGGAGCGTGATCTTGGTGCTCACGGCGGCCTCGTGTGCGAGCACTACAGCGGCGATGCGTTCGGCAACCGTCTCGATGAGATCGACCGGGTTGCTCTCGACGGCGGCGACGATCTCTTCGGCCAAGACGCCGTAGTGAATGGTGCGGTCAAGGTCGTCGGTGCGGGCAGCGGCTGCAAAGTCGAGATACACGGTCGCGTCGATCACGAAGACTTGACCATCGCGACGCTCGTGGTCGAAGACGCCATGAAAGGCAGTGGCGCGCAAGCCGGTGAGGGTGATTTCGTCCAGTGCGGGATTCATCGTTTCTTGCCCTTCTGCATAGCTCGATACACGGAAAGTGCAATGTGCGTTGACGGAACATCGTGCACCCGAACGGCCCACATGCCCGCCTCGGCGGCGACATTGCTGATCACTGCGGTAGCCAGGTCGCGTTCGGCTGGCGGCGCATCGGCCGGAAGCATTTTTGCGAGAAAGCGTTTGCGTGACGCCCCGATCAGCACCGGATGCCCCAGCGACGCAATCTCATCGATACGCGCGAGCAGCGCCCAGTTGTGGCGGGCGTCTTTGGCAAAGCCCAGGCCGGGATCGAGCACCACCCGATTGGGCTTCACTCCCCACACCATCATTTCTGCCAGACGCGCCTTCAGCTCGCTGCGCACGTCGTCAACCACGTCGTCATAGTGCGCGAGTTGCCCCATCGTGGTGCTGTGCCCACGCCAGTGCATCGCAATATAAAGCAGATCTGTTTCGGCAACGGTGCGGTACATCTCGGGGTCAGCAAGCCCACCAGAGACATCATTGATGATGGATGCTCCCGCATTCGCCGCGGCCAGTGCTGTCTCGGCATTCATGGTGTCGATGCTCACGGTCACGCCTTCAGCCGTGAGCGCCTTGATCACCGGGATTACCCGCTGCTGCTCCGCCGCGGCTGAGACCCGTTCGGCACCGGGGCGAGTCGATTCGCCACCGACATCGACGACATCCGCGCCTTGGTTGCGCAGTTCGATGCCTCGCGCAATGGCGGCGTCCACATGTTCGAACTGGCCGCCGTCGCTAAAAGAATCAGGCGTGACATTGAGGATGCCCATGATTTGGGGAACCGCCACGCGAGGGTTTCTACGCATCGCCACCTCGGCCGATGAGCGCCATCACTTCAGCGCGTTCCACTGGATCGCTGAGAACTCCACGAGACGCCAAAGTCACAGTGGAGCTGGCGGTCTGGCGGGGTCCGCGAGCCGAAACACAGCCGTGAACAGCATCAATAACAACGAGCACTCCACGCGGCGACAGCCCCGTGTTGATCGCCTCGGTGATCTCCTCGGTCAGTCGCTCCTGCAGTTGCGCGCGCGCGGCAATCGTCTCCACGACCCGCGCAATATTGCCCAGGCCGATGATGCGCTCATCCGGGACATAGGCGACATGCGCGACGCCCAAGAACGGCAACAGGTGATGCTCACACATGGACCGAAACTCGATGTCACGCACGAGCACCAGCTCGCCCGTCTGATCCGCCTTAGCGGTGAACTCGATGCTGTCGGAGAGGTGCACGAGAGGGTCGATCGTGTTGCCTGCGAAGAACTCGGAGTACGCCTCGGCGACCCGACGCGGGGTGGCGGTGAGGCCTGCCCGCTTCGGGTCTTCGCCGACGGCATCCAGAATCTCGGCTACCGCAGCTTCAATGCGTGCGAGGTCGATCGACATAGTGTCCTAGGCCGTTGCTACCCCGGGCGACTTGCGTGGCCGTGGGGTGCGTGCCGGCTTCGAAGGGGTGCTTTCGTCGCTGTCGCTTGCGTCAGCCTTCGGCACCTTCTTCTTGGGAACCTTGATGGGAGGCAACTGCGACACGGGGCGTGCGTCGCTCGAGAGCCACTGGGGACGCTCGGGAAGCTTGGCGATTCCCTTGAAGATCTTGTCGAGCTCGACGTGGTCGAGGGTCTCTTTCTCCATCAACTCGAGGGCGATCTTGTCGAGCACCTTGCGGTTCTCGTTGAGCATCTGCCATGCCTCGTCGTGAGCTTTCTCGATCAACAGCCGAACTTCTTCGTCAATGATCTTGGCGAGCTCTTCGGAGTATTCGCGGCTCGAGCTCATGTCGCGACCCATGAAGGGTTCGCTTGAGGCACTGCCCAGCTTCACGGAACCGATTCGGGCACTCATGCCGTATTCGGTGACCATGCGGCGAGCAATCGAGGTGGCCTTTTCGATGTCGTTGGATGCCCCGGTCGTCGGGTCGTGGAACACGATTTCTTCCGCAACACGACCACCCATCGCGTAGGCGAGCTGATCGAGCAGCTCGTTACGCGAAACGGAGTACTTGTCTTCGAGCGGCATCACCATCGTGTAGCCGAGCGCACGACCGCGAGGAAGAATGGTGATCTTCGTGACGGGGTCGGTGTTGCGCATCGAGGCAGCAGCCACCGCGTGACCACCCTCGTGGTACGCCGTGACGAGCTTCTCTTTGTCGTTCATGAGGCGCGAACGACGCTGCGGGCCGGCCATGACACGGTCAACGGCCTCGTCGAGAGCACGGTTGTCGATGAGCTGCGCGTTGGAGCGCGCGGTCAGCAAGGCTGCTTCGTTGAGCACGTTCGCCAGGTCGGCACCGGTGAAGCCGGGCGTCTTGCGAGCGAGCACTTCGAGGTCAACGCCCTCGGCCATGGGCTTGCCCTTGGCGTGCACTTCGAGAATCTGCTTGCGACCGATCTTGTCGGGAGCATCCACACCAATCTGACGGTCAAAACGACCAGGGCGCAGAAGCGCGGGGTCGAGAACATCAGGGCGGTTCGTTGCGGCGATGAGGATCACGTTGGCGTTCACGTCGAAGCCATCCATCTCGACCAGCAACTGGTTGAGAGTCTGCTCGCGCTCATCGTTACCGCCACCGATTCCGGCACCACGGTGACGACCAACAGCATCGATCTCGTCGATGAAGATGATTGCGGGAGCATTCTGCTTGGCCTGCTCGAAGAGGTCGCGAACACGGCTTGCACCGACACCCACGAACATTTCGACGAAGTCAGAACCAGAGATTGTGTAGAACGGCACGCCAGCTTCACCCGCGGTGGCCTTGGCCAGCAGGGTCTTACCGGTTCCGGGAGGGCCGTACAGCAGTACGCCCTTCGGGATGCGGGCGCCAACAGCCAAGAACTTGGCCGGTTCTTTCAGGAAGTCTTTGATTTCTTCGAGCTCTTCGATGGCCTCGTCAGCACCAGCGACATCCGCAAAAGTGGCCTGCGGGGTGTCTTTACCCACGAGCTTGGCCTTCGACTTGCCGAACTGCATAACCTTGCCGCCGCCACCCTGCATGCGGCTGAAGATGAAGAAGAAGATGATGCCGATGATGAGGAACGGCAGCATGATCGAGAGGAAGGAGACGAAGAAGTTTTCCTGCGGAACCTGGTCGTTGAACTCCTTGACGTCGGCGCCGTTGACAGCAGAAACGATCTCGGTGCCACGCGGTGCTACGTAGTAGAACTGCACCTTCGTTCCGTTGTCGCCGTCGGCTTTGGAGAGCTCGAGGTCAACGCGCTGCTCACCGTCAATGATGGTGGCTGATGACACCGTCGATCCCTGAAGAAGGTCGAGGCCCTCTTGAGTGGTGATCTCTTTGTAGCCCTCGCCGAGGAGAAGGCTCGCGGCGATCGAGACGGCGGCGATACCGATGATGATGTACGGAACGGGGCCGCGGAAAATGCGCTTAAAATTCATGATGTTCCGGGTCGGGTGACCCAGTGCCTCTCTCTGAAGAAACGTGCTGCAAGGTTACCGTTATCGCGCTGCAAGACCACTGCATGTTTGCCCTCGGCGTAATGCGTTCCGAGCGGGCTCGCTGCGGCTAGTGACTTTCGGTTGTCACCGCGAAGGTTTGCACGCGGGGTGGCAGTTCGGGGCTCATCAGGATGTGGCACTTGATGCGACCGCGTTCGCCGTCGATCGTCCAGTTGGTCACGGCAGGAGTGTCGCTGAGGGTGCGCGGTACTTCGGTCAGCGGCGCACCGGTGAGCGGCCCCACCTCAGCAATCGCTTTCGCAATGCCAGCGATGCGCTCTTCCCACGGAACATCGAGCGCCAAGTTCACGGCGGCGAGCGCATCCGCGGTGGGGGTATCCCACTCGCGAACGAGGCCATCGAACACGTCGCGAGCGGACAGAGTTTCGGGCCAGGCCGGAGCTGGCGTCGTCAGCTCGCCGTACGCATTCAACGCAGCCTGCAAAGCCTGAGTTGCCGGGATCGAGGATGCCGCAAACGTGCCATTCTCGAACGCCACAATGCCGAGGCCGGTTGGGGCGTGCCAGCGCATGTGGGCACTCACTCCGGGGTAACCGCCCGAGTGCGACACGATCTTCGTCGTGCCCTCATCGATGAACAGGCCGTAGCCATAACCGTGCGCTGTCGGCTCGGAAAACTCGGCAGCCTTCGACATGCCCTCGGGCACGGCGCGCTGAATCTGCTGAAGTTCGCGGCGGCTGGCGGCAGACAGGGGTCCGTCTGAAGTGCCGTCTGGATCGAGAGCGCCAGCGAGCCACAGCGACCAACGCACCAGGTCGGTCGCGCTAGAAAACAAACCACCCATGGAAGAAAAGACTCCGGGCCCGGTGAACGGCTGAACCTGCCACTGCCCATTGGCGAGCCGGTAGCCGAGGGCGACATCGGCATCCGGGTCTTCCTCGAAGCGTGTCGAGGTGAGGCCAAGGGGTTCGAGAATTTCGGCGGCAATCGCCTCGATGTAGGGGCGGCCCGTAATTTCGGCGATGACTTCACCCAGCAGGGCGTAGCCGAGATTCGAGTACTCAAAGCGAGTGCCTGGCGTGCTCGAATAGCGGATGCCCGCCGCCATGAACTCGTCGAGTTCGGCCCGCGTCATCTCCTCCACGCGGTCACCCCACGGGTTATCGGTGGGGAACCCCGCCGACATCGTCATGAGCTGACGCACACTCGGAGTCACGGGAGCAGCCGCGGGCTCGAGAGCGGTGAACGCAGGAACAAAGTCAGTGATCGGCGCATCGAGGCTGAGCTGGCCACGATCGCGCAGCATCAGCAGCAGCGTGCACGTGAAGCTCTTCGTGCACGACGCGATGCGGAACACCGTGTCGCGGTCGGGAGCGTTGCCTTCGCCAAGAACCTTCTCGCCGTAGCCGCCCTCCAGCACGATGCCGTCTGGGCCAAACACCGCGAAGAACGATGCTGGGGCCTTCTGCTCGGCTACCCGATTCTCAAACAGACCAACAATCTCGTCGGTCGCCTGATCGATTGCTGCCTTCGCCCGCATTCAGCGAGCCCTAGGCGTAAACGTGAGGTGCGAGCACTGCGACGCCGCGCAAGTTGCGGTACTTCTCCGCGTAGTCGAGGCCGTAGCCGATCACGAACGCGTTGGGGATGTCGAAGCCGACGTACTTGACATCTACTTCGACCTTGGCGGCATCCGGCTTACGCAGCAGGGTGCAGATCTCCACGGAGGCAGCACCGCGGCTGCGCAGGTTGCCAAGCAACCAGGAGAGCGTGAGGCCCGAGTCGATGATGTCTTCAACGATGAGTACCTTGCGACCCTCAAGGTCGCTGTCGAGGTCTTTGAGGATGCGAACGACACCCGAGGACTGCGTGCCGGCGCCATACGAGGAGACGGCCATCCAGTCCATCTCGATCGGCAGGCTGAGTTCACGTGCGAGGTCAGCCATCACCATGACAGCACCGCGCAGCACACCGACCAGCAGCAGCTTCTCGCCGGCATAGTCGGCCTCGATCTGACGCGCCATCACGGCGATCTTCTCGTGGATCTCTTCCTGGGTCAGAAGGACCTCGCTGAGGTCTCCTTCGACATCGCTAAACTGCATCGCGTTCCTCACTGTGGGCCGAAAAGTGGAGAAGGTTCTCTCGTCGTTCAACCCTAACGCCGGGAACGTCGATCGGTCCCTGCCCCCTCCAGTCGGTGACGAGGCGTGCGATCTCCAGAGTGTGGGTGCGACTGAGCGAGACATGGAACTCGCTTGCCACCGCCAACCTAATCAAACGCTGGCGTAGAGCGGCCGGATTCGCCGCAAGCGCGCGCACCGGCAACGAGATTCCCGCCTCCGAAATCTCGGCCAAATCTTCCGCGATTTCTTCCGCAAAATGGTCGAGCGCTTCGGCATCTTCGCGCGCTTGGTCTGCCGTTCGCACTAAAGCGTCGCGGATGCCGGGCCCCAGTTCGCTTTCGAGCAGCGGCAATACGGTCTGCCGCACCCGCACTCGCGTGTACGAGGTATCGAGGTTGTGCGGGTCATTCCACGCCGCCATTCCGGAGTCTTCGCAGCACTGAACGGTCGTGGTTCGCGGCACTGCCAGCAGCGGCCGCAGGTATTGGCCAGTGTCGGCTGCCATCCCTTTGAGGCTGCCAGCCCCGCTGCCGCGGGCAAGGCCAAGCAGCACGGTTTCGGCCTGATCGTCGAGGGTGTGGCCGAGCAGCACCCGAATGGCGCCATGCTCGGCGGCGGCTTCGGCTAGCGCCGCGTAGCGCGCGTCCCGGGCGGCAGATTCGGGGCCTCCGGCGTCTCCGACGAGTACCGAGCGGATGTCGACGGGGTCAAGCCCGAGGTCGCGAGCCTGCTGTGCGGCGGCGGCGGCGACATCCGCTGACCCGTCTTGAAGGTTGTGATTCACGATCACGGCACCGGCTCGCATGCCGGCCTTGGACGCTTCGAAGGCCGTTGCGGCCGCCAGCGCAAGCGAATCGGGGCCACCGCTGAGGGCGACAAGAACGAGCGGTTCTGAGCCTGCAGGCACCCCCGCGGAACCCGCGGGCACCGGTAATGAGCTCAACGCAGTGCGCACAGCACGCCTCACATCAGCGATTGCGGGAGTAAGACGGGGGCGCCGTTCGGAGTGCATCCAGTAACGTTATTGCAGCAACCCCACATTTTTCTTAGGAGCAGCTACATGGCCGCATACGACGTTGTCGTTGAGATTCCGCGCGGAAGCCGGAACAAGTACGAAGTTGACCACGAAACCGGTCGCGTATTTCTCGACCGTTTTCTCTTCACCACCTTCGCCTACCCCACCGACTACGGCTTCTTCGAGAACACTCTCGGCCTCGACGGTGACCCCGTAGACGCTCTGATTCTGCTCGATGCTCCGACCTTCCCCGGTGTGGGTATTTCGGTTCGTCCGGTTGCTGTGCTCAACATGAGCGACGATGGCGGCATCGACTCCAAGGTCATTTGCGTTCAGGCGAAAGACCCGCGCTGGTCGCACATTCAGGACATCAACGATGTTCCTGAGTTCACCCGCAAGGAGATCGAGCACTTCTTCGAGCACTACAAAGACCTCGAGCCCGGCAAGTGGGTCAAGATCGACGGTTGGGGCGACGCAGCAGAAGCTGACGCGATCGTTCAGGCTGGTTTCGAGAAGCTCAAGGCCGAAGGCCACTAAGCAGTTCACGGCGCACTTCTCGCGCGCGGTGCTCAGGTACCGTGCGCGTCACCCCGATGGCGGATGCTCAGGCATCCGCCATCGGCGTTTAACGGTTTAGCGCGGCTCAGCGCCCGCCGAACTTATCGGCTGGTGGGCTCAGCGCCCGCTGAACTCAGCGCCCCGTGAACTCATCCATCGAGTTGTAGACCTTGAAAACTCGCCCGGCCACAAAGTCCCAAGCGCGCGTCGGCAGCACGCCTTTGAGCCCGCGAGCCAGCCCGACCGTCCACGGCTTCATGAGTAGCGGCTTGCCGCGGAGCATCGCCGACCACGCTGCCGAGGTCGCGATCTCGGGAGTCATGATGGGGGTCAACAGCGGCCCCCGCACGCCGGCGAACATCCCGGTGCTGATGTAGCTGGGTGCAAAAGTGGTCACCGCGATATGGGCGTGGCCTGCTTTGTTCAGTTCGAGCCGCAGCGAATCGCTCCAGCCGATCATGGCCCACTTGGATGCCGCGTAGACACTCATATTCGGATTCGAGAGAGTTCCGGCCGCCGACGCGATATTCAGGATGCGGCTGGGCGCTCCGCCCTCGATCATCGCGGGCAGCAGTTCGCGGGACAGGTACATGGCCGCGAGAGTGTTGATCTGCATGGTCGCTTCGATATCGCGAACCGCGTCGTGCTCCCAGAAGTAGCCACTGCGCACAATGCCCGCGTTGTTGATGAGCACGTGGGGGGTTCCCACTTCGGTGCGGATGCGTTCGGCGACAGACTCGATCGCGGTGCGTGACGAGAGATCGACAACGTAACTGGTGACGGAACCGCCCGCAGCACTCAGAGCGGCTGCTGCGACATCCAGAGCCGTGGCATCGACGTCAAGCAGCACTACTTTCGCGGCACCCTCAGCGACAGCGCGCTGAGCATAAATCTCGCCCATTCCGCGGGCAGCGCCCGTAATCACAACAACGAGTCCGGCAACTGAGTGCATGGCGTGCTCCCTCTGCCAGAGACGTCGTTGCCTCAAGCCTGTGCTCAGACTTTAGCCGAGGCCAACGCCCTTACCTGACATGAATGACACGGGGTTGGTGGTGTCCCACCCGTTGGGGCGAACCTCGAAGTGCAAGTGGCAGCCGGTGGAGTTTCCGGTCGTGCCGACGCTGGCAATTCTGGTTCCGACACCCACGCTCTGACCGTAGGAGACGTTGATGCCGCCGGCAATAATGTGACCGTAAGCGGTGCGCACTCCACCAGCGTGTTCGATGATGATGTAGTTGCCGTAGCCGCCATTCCAGCCATAACCGGCGTACACAACAGTTCCGCTTGATGCGGCGTAGATCGGGGCTCCACAGCCAGCGCCAATGTCAGTTCCCTTGTGGAAGCTTGAGCCGTAGTTCGAGCTGTAGCCGTACACCGACGTGATGTAGCCATAGGCAGGCTTAGTCCAGCCGTTGGCGCTCGAGGAGCCTGAACCGCCACTGGAGCCACCGTTTTGAGCGGCGGCAGCAGCAGCGGCAGCCGCGGCTGCCGCAGCAGCCCGCTTCTCGCGTGCAATGCGCTCCGCTTCGCGCTGCTTGACCCCAGCCTGGTAGTCAGCTTCGGTGACGACGCGCTCGGCAGTGAGAGCAGCAAGCTGAGCGTCGAACTCAACCTTGCGTTCCTGCTGCTCCGCTACTGCGATTTCCGCTGCAGCCGCTGCTGCTTGAGCTTCCTCAAACGCTTTCTCGGCGGCGATCTTCAGAACTTCAAGTTCGGCGCGAGCCACTTCAGCAGCATCGCTCAGCGACTGCGCGGTGTTGCGAGCCTGAACGGCACGATCGAACAGAGCGGATGTCTGCTGGGAAATCTTCGATGACATGCCCAAGTTGTAAAGCAAGGCGTCGGCGTCTTGAGAATTGGCGAGGAGGTTCGTGGTGACGTCTCCGCCGCCAGCACGCACGAGCCGCGCAGCAAGCTCACCGATGCGCTTCTCAGCTTCATCGGCTTCGGCGCTTGCGACATCCGCTTGCTCTTGCAAAGTTTCGGTCTGTGCAGACTTCGCTTGGTACTTAGTGTCGGCCTCTTGCCAAATGTTGCCTTTTTCTTCGGCATCCTTTTGAGTGGCGACGGCTTGAGCTTCGAGTTCTACCAGTGCGGCCTTGATGCGGTCGACTACCTTCTGAGTCGCCGCTTCGTTGTTGCGGGCCTCAGTGACTTCGCTCCACGTGGGGTAGTCATCGGCGAAAGCAGCCTGGCTACTTCCCGCAACAACGCTGACCCCGACGACGAGGCTGAGCGCCGCGACGAAACTGATTGCCCGAAAAGAGTGTGAGCGAAGCTTGTGCTTTGCTGCGGTCCCCCGACTCGCATGCATGACCTTCAATTGTTCCCCTAAACATTGTTCAGCGCCGACTAATGGCCATTAGTCACACGAATAACATTGACCACACTAACAACATGCGACCCAAAAGTCTCAACCTTTTGTTGAATGCGGGTTTCGCGTGCATTAGTGCACGCCGCAACGCATCTCCCCGGCCGATCCCGGCCCATCAGGATGCCATGGAAAGACTGCGGTGCTGATTCGCGAGCATTTCCCTTCAGCAGGAGCACGTTCTGAGGCTTTAGCCGAGTTGAATGCCTTGGCCCGCCATGAACGGCACCGGGTTTGTCGTGTCCCAGCCGTTGGGGCGCACCTCAAAGTGAAGGTGGCATCCGGTGGAGTTTCCGGTCGAGCCGACGCTGGCGATCTTCGTTCCGACGGCCACACTCTGTCCAGAAGAAACCCGAATACCGCCGTCAACGATGTGGCCATACGCGGTGCGCAATCCACCGCTGTGCTCAATGATGATGTAGTTTCCGTAGCCGCCATTCCAGCCATAACCGGCATAGACAACGGTTCCGCTCGACGCCGCATAAATGCCAGCACCACAAGCAGCACCGATATCGGTGCCCTTATGGAAGCTGGAGCCGTAATTCGAGCTGTAGCCATACACCGAAGTGATGTATCCCCCGGCGGGGCGGGCCCAACCACTCAGGCTGATTTCGCCAGCGTCCAAATTCGGAACCTGTGCGGCAGCTTCTGCAGCAGCGCGAGCGGCTTCGCGCTCACGCACGCCCTCTAGATAGCTGTCTTCAGTTGCCTTGCGAGCAGAAGTCAGTGCGGCGAGCTGAGCGTCGAACTCAATCTTGCGCTCCTGCTGCTCGGCGAGAGCTTCTTCGGCGGCCTGAGCGGCGGCCTGAGCCTCAGCGAAAGCCTTTTCAGCCGCGATCTTGAGAACTTCAAGTTCGGCGCGAGCAACTTCCGCAGCATCGCTCAGCGACTGCGCCGTATTGCGAGCTTGAACAGCGCGATCAAACAGGGAGGATGTCTGCTGCGAAATCTTTGACGACATGCCCAGGTTGTAGAGCAGCGCGTCTGCGTCCTGCGAGTTGGCGAGGAGGCTAGTGGTGACGTCGCCACCACCGGCACGCACGAGCCGCGCGGCAAGCTCACCGATGCGTGTCTCAGCTTCGTCAGCTTCGGCGCTTGCGGCATCCGCTTGCTCTTGCAAAGTTGCGGTCTGGGTGGCCTTCGCTTGGTACTTCGTGTCAGCCTCTTGCCAGATGTTGCCCTTTTCTTCGGCCTCTTTCTGGGCGGCTGCGGCATCAGCCTCGAGCTGAACGAGTGCCGCCTCAATGCGCTCGACAACTTTTTTGGTTGCTGCTTCGTCATTGCGGGCTTCGGTGACGTCACTCCACGTGGGGTAATCATCGGCGAATGCTGCCTGGCTGGTACCGGCAACGACGCTCACGCCCACAATGAGGCTAAGCGCGGCGGTGAAGCCAATGACGCGGAAAGCGAGAGAGCGGAGCGCTCGCGTTGCCGTGGTTCCCCGACTCGCATGCATGACCTTCATTATTCCCCTCAGCGTTATCGGGCGTTGGCTTAGAGCACGTAGCCACGCGGGAAAGATCACCCGCGCCAACGACACTTGGCGCAAAAGTCTCAACCTCTCACTGAACGTAGTATCCGGCGCCGCAAAAGTCGGGTACATTTGAGCCTGTTGGAAAAAGCGCTTCATGAAATATCAGTCAGTTTGCTTCTCAGTTTGGTAAATCACGAAACGCACCGTATGCTTTTCCCTCGGTAGCTAAGAAGTTCTGTGACTTCGAGGCCCCATCGTTTAGTGGCCTAGGACACCGCCCTTTCACGGCGGCAGCACGGGTTCGAATCCCGTTGGGGTCACCAGACACACACAGAATTTAATAGCTTGGCCCTGTAGCGCAGTTGGTTAGCGCGCCGCCCTGTCACGGCGGAGGTCGCCGGTTCAAGTCCGGTCAGGGTCGCAAACAGAAAGCCTCTTCGCAAGGAGGGGCTTTTTCTGTAGTAGGGGGAAACCTTTACGAGTAGGAGGAAACTCTTACGGCTCTGTAGCTCAGTTGGTAGAGCGCACGACTGAAAATTGTGAGGTCACGGGATCGACGCCCGTCGGAGCCACTTGACCCTTTCCCGGGCTTCTACCGGGCGAGGGTCATTTTTTTGCGCCCAGCCCAGTCTTATCGCCACTCGGTCCCCCAATTTTGACCAAGGCTCAAGAATCCCCTCAGGTCTCGCCCTGACGATTGCGTGGTCTCGCGTGTTGCCGGCAGTTCCGATCAACTCAGCGATGGACTCGCTGAGGGGTTCAGCCCCGCCTCTCTTCGATTGTCGCTTCGAACGGCTTGCAGGTAAAGTTGATACAAAGCTAAATTGAGGAGCATTCAATATGCGCATTTTCGCGCCTGCCATCACCGCGCTCTGCTTGATCGCGCTTACGGCGTGCTCTGGAACCAACCCGTCGCCCGAGCCCGCATCGGCCGATCAAGCTTTCTTGGAGGACGTGACCTCTGGTTGGGTCGATCGTTGGGACTTTCTAGACACCCCCGAACAAGACCTCGATCCAAACGATTCAGGCTACGACGAAAAATTCGAGCAACAGATGCAGGCTGCCATTGCAATCGAAATCGACAAGGTCGGCGGATACACCTCAATGCCGTTCGAGGACGATTCGCTCCGTACACGCGCCGTCGACTACGTTGATTTGCTCGGGGAAAGCAAAGACGCACTTCAATACCTGAATGTCGACTATCTAAAGTTTGATGGACTTTGGCGCGACATTTATGACCGCCGCACGGTGGCAATTCTCGACCTCATCGACACATACTCACTCGAGCTCCCTGCTGAATACCAAGACATCACCGATGAGATGCGCACCAACGCCAACCTGGCCGAAGAGCGTGCCTCTTTTGAGTCATCGATCTCGTCTGTCGTTTGCGATCTTGAGTGGGAGATGGCTGGAGAGAGCTACGGCTGGTTCGACTACGAATCAGCTGCGAAAAACACGACCGGTACCGACATAGATAACCTCAGCCTCACCCTCTCGCTTCTCGACGAGAACGGAGTCAACGTTGACTCGAGCTATGCCTCCGTCAGCAGCTGGCGCGCAGATCAAACTGCGATGCTCGAGTTCTCCAGCCAGTCTGAAGCGGGCGAGATCGACATCGCCGTTGATTGGACGACGGCTGATGGCGACTATGGGAGCCTGAGCCAGCCGTGCGCCACCAATTAGTGGTTTTCGACGTGTGATCTCACTCGCGGTGCCCCTCGACTTGGGGCGACGCTAGAGATAGTCGACAGGGTCAGCACATGGAAAGATTCGAACGTGACTGACACGACTCCCGAATCAGCTTCGGAGCTAGCAGCGGATGACGAGACCACGTTTCCGTGGCTGCGAGTCGCGATCGCCACCCAAGTTGTCGCGATTGTGTGGGGCTTCTTTCCCCTCGACGATCCCGAAGTCGGATTGATCACCTCTGGTGCGATCGGGCTTTTACTGCTTATCCAAGTGGGCCGCGGGAGCGAATGGGCCCGCAAAGGTTTTCTCGCGATCAACATGTGGGCACTCGTGCTTCGAGGGCTTGTCGCCTTCGCAGCGCAGTACTTTCCACAAGCGGAATACGAGATCAACTGGGTGAATATGTGCCTGAGCGGCATCGCGGTCTACGCGGTGCTCAAACTTGCGCAACTCGCCCCCACGGCTCGCCCGGCGGCTCCCGCTCCCGCTCCCGAATAGCTCGCGGGCGAAGCAACTCCACCGGCGTAGGCTGGAACGATGGATGACGCTTCAAACTCAGGCTGCGGAGACAGCTGCTCCTGCACGCCCCAACGCAGTTCCGCGGCACCTCTCGGCATGCCACTGGCAGCACCGCCCGCGTCATCCTCAGCAGTAACCGCCGACCCCCCCGCCGCATCCGCACCACTGACTCCCGAAGCTGGCGACCACCCTGTCGAGCAGGCTGCGATTCCCGCCGGCACCTTCGTGATGGGCGACTCCTCAGGCGACCGCAACGCAGCCGATGGCGAACTGCCGCAACATCCAGTCTCTCTGAGCGCTTTCTCCATCGACGTCACGAGTGTGACGAACGACGACTTCGCACGATTCGTGGATGCCACGGGCTACCTCACTGAGGCAGAAACGTTCGGAAATTCGGCAGTCTTCCATCTCGCTGTCGACGCCCCCGAGGAAGACATTATGGGGCGGGCCGCAGGAGCTCCGTGGTGGTTCGGCGTGACTGGTGCCGACTGGCAGCACCCCGGCGGGCGCAATTCTTCCCTCGAAGGTTTGGGCGATCATCCGGTCGTGCACATCAGCTTCAACGACGCCGAAGCATACTGCGCCTGGGCGGGCCGACGACTTCCCACCGAGGCCGAGTGGGAATACGCCTCGCGCGGCGGTCTCGACCAAACCAAGTACCCGTGGGGCGACGACGAAATGGATGCCGGCGGCTGGCGCGCCAACATCTTCCAAGGTGACTTTCCCCGCACCAACACTCTCGATGATGGTTACCTGACCACCGCGCCCGTGCGCAGCTTCGAGCCCAACGGCTACGGACTCTTCCAAACCGTCGGCAACGTGTGGGAGTGGTGCTCTGACTGGTACGACGCGAACTACTATTCGACACTCGCCGCCGATGCGCCCACCGACAACCCGGCCGGCCCCAGCGGGGAAACCGTTCGGGTGCTGCGCGGCGGCAGTTACCTATGCCACATCTCGTACTGCAACCGCTATCGAAACTCGGCCCGCTCGCAGAACACTCCCGATTCCTCGATGGGTAACGCCGGGTTCCGCACTGTCGCACTGTAGCTAGCCCGTCGACTCGCGAGCGAGCGCTAGGGCGTTGCCACCTCAAAGGTGTTGCACGCGCTCGGACCGCCGTTGAGCCCGGTCGTAAACCACTGCTGACGCTTATCGCTCGAGCCGTGCGTCCACGACTCGGGAGTTACCTGACCCTGGGTCGACTCTTGGATGCGGTCGTCGCCTACAGCCGAAGCTGCGCTCAGAGCATCCGCAATTTGGGCATCCGTGACGGGGTCAAGAAAGACCACCCCGTCATCGTTAGTGATGGTGGATGCCGCCCCCACCCACGCTCCCGCGAAACAGTCTGCCTGCAACTCGAGTCGCACCGAGTCGGATGACGGGCCCGTTGTTTGACGATCGAGGCCCTCCATAATTCCTGTGGAATTCTGAATGTGGTGGCCCCACTCATGCGCAATGACATACATCTCGGCCAGAGGCCCGCCGGAGGAACCGAACCGGCTGCGCAGGTCATCGTAGAAAGCGGTGTCGACGTAGATCTTCTCGTCGGCAGGGCAATAGAACGGCCCCGTCGCGCTCGTCGCGCCACCGCATCCGGTGTTGACCTGATCAGTGAAAAGAACAACGTTGGTGGTGCGGTAGCCGTCGACCTGCCCCTCCCAAAAGGTATCGAGCGAATCTGCTGCTCCGGCGATACGGCAATCGATGCCGCTATTGGCTTCCTCTGCCGTAGTGCATTCCGTGAGCGCTTGGCCCTGTTCTTGCTCTCCGCTGGGTGCACCGCCGCCCACAAGCCCGGTCAAATCGACGCCGAGAACTTGAGACGCGATTAAAAGCCCAATGACCAGCAGTGTGCTGCCGCCGCCGACCGCGATTCCGGTGTTGCGCCCGCGCCGGGAGACTTTGTCTGGATTGATGCGGGCATTGTCGTTGAACGTCATAGAGGGAATTTACTATGCACCGGGACCACATCCCGATCTACTCAGATATCCTTGAGGAATGAATTTCATCTCCGTAATCACCGTTCTCGGCAAGGCAGTGCTCGTCGTTATGGGTGCGATTGTTGCGCTCACGGGCATCATCTTGCTCGTGAACCTGGCCGTTCCGAGCTTGCTCGCCGGCTTCACGCACTAAATGCGTCACCTCGACGGACGCGTTAGCTGAGCGACACCCACATTTCAGCGATTCTTCGGACAACTCCGACACGGGAGTTCTAGGCTAAAGGCCTACCGAAGGAGAACGTGATGCGCGAGTCCAAAGATGTAGTCCGCCAGATCACCGTCGCTGCGAGCGCGACCTTTGCCCTCATCGGGGCCTTCGTGGGATCTGGCGCCTATGGCGGCACCCCCGTAGAGGAAGTTGCAGGCGGTGCGCTGAGCGCCGATGCTACCGTCATCGCCCCGGCCGGTGCAGCATTCACCATCTGGAGCATCATCTACTTCGGCCTTGTGGCCTACGCCGTGTGGCAGATGCTGCCGAAACAGACCCGCACCGAGCTGCACCGTCGCGTGGGGTACTGGGTTGCTGCCTCTCTCGTGTTGAATGCGGCCTGGATTCTCTCGATTCAGTTCGACATGCTCGCTCTGAGTGTTCCGGTGATCATCCTCTTGCTCATCGTGCTCATCCGGGCCTACCTCATCACCGTCAAGCTGCCCGCTGCCGGTGCAATCGACACCATCATCACCGACGGCACCATCGGTCTCTACCTCGGTTGGGTCTGCGTCGCCACCGCAGCCAATATCGCCGCGTGGCTCACTGCCATCGGCTTTACGGGCTTCGGCATCTCGCAAGATGTGTGGGGCGTCGCTGTTGTCTTCGTTGCTGGCGCCGTCGGTATCGCCCTCGCTGCCCGTGGCCGCGCGCACTTTGCGCCATCGCTTTCGCTGAGCTGGGGGCTCGCATGGGTTGCCGTTGGACGCCTCACCGGCGACCTCATCTCGCAGCCCACCGCGGTCGCTGCGATCGTTGCTCTCGTCGCCGTACTCGCAAGTGCCGCGGTGTTCACCGCCGCACGCCTGAGGGCTGAACAGACCGCTCAATGAACGATCGACGCGCCTCACGCAAACGCTGGTTAGGCCTCCTCTTCATCAGCATTGCCGTTGCGCTCATCATCGTCGACTCGACGATCGTTAACGTTGCCATCCCCTCCGTCGTCGAAGACCTCGACCTTAATTCCACTCAAGTGCAGTGGGTGCAGGAAAGCTACACCCTTGTTTTCGCTGCACTACTGCTCGTGTTTGGCACCCTCGCTGACCGCTACGGTCGTCGCAAGGTTCTGCTCATCGGTGTGGCGATCTTCGCTCTCTCCTCGATCCTTGCCGCCACTGCCGCGACGGGCGAACTGCTGATCGCCTCCCGCCTGGTGCAGGGCGTCGGCGGGGCAATGATCCTTCCGTCGTCACTCTCGACGATCAACGCAACCTTCCGCGGCCGCGAGCGCGCTATCGCCTTCGCCGTCTGGGGCTCCACCATCGGCGGCATGGCGGCTGTCGGCCCGCTCCTCGGTGGCTGGCTCACGACGTATTACTCCTGGCGCTGGGCCTTCGGCATCAACGTGCCGCTCGGCGTCATCATCGTTATCGGCATCCTGATCTTCACGATCGAATCGAAGGAGCCCTCGGCCCAACGACGAGTGGATGTCGTGGGCGCGGTTCTCTCTGTCGTGCTGTTTGCGTCACTGGTCTTCGCTCTCATTGAGGGCCGCAGCTATGGCTGGTTCTTCAGCGACACCCCTCCCACCTTCTGGACGTGGGGCGTCTCCCCCATCCCCTTCGCCTTTGCCCTCGCCCTCGTGAGCGGCATCGTGTTTGTGCGCTGGGGTTTCGCTCGCGAGCGCGCTGGCAAATCGACGATGCTCGCGTTCGGACTGCTGAAAATTCCGTCGTTCCGCAACGGAAATATTGCTGCGATGATCGTCTCTCTCGGAGAGTTCGGCATCATCCTGTCGCTACCGCTGTGGCTGCAGAACGTGCTCGGCTATGACGCCCTGCAGACTGGTTTCGTCATCCTCGCCCTCGCTATTGGTTCGTTCGTCGCGAGCGGCTTCGCCGGTGCGTTCGGCAACAAGGTGACTCCTGTCACGATCGTGCGCGTCGGAATCGGCGCCGAGATCGTGGGGGTGCTGATCGTCGCGTTCGTCCTGAGCCCAGATGCCGCCTGGTGGCACATCGCGCCCGGCCTCTTCATCTACGGCTTCGGAGTCGGTCTCGCCACCGCCCAACTCACGAGCGTTGTGCTCAAGGACGTGCCTCTCAGCCAGTCGGGTCAGGGGTCCGGAACACAGAGCACGGCCCGCCAGGTCGGTTCCGCGCTCGGAATCGCCATTCTCGGCACCGTGCTCTTCGCGAGCCTCGGCACCGGCCTCGACGCCAAGCTCGCTGATCGTGCCGAGATCCCCGCCGAAACCCGCAGCGAGATCGTGGACCTCGTCGTCGACACTGCCGGCACCGCCATCAGCACCCTCGATGAAACATCGCCGGATGCCGCAGCCGACGCCCGCCAAGCGTTCACCGATTCGACACGGTATTCCGCGCTCGCGGCTGCCGGTTTCCTTGCGTTTGGATTCCTCGCCAGCCTCCGTCTCGACGCTGGACGCCGCGGCGACGATGACGCCGAGGGTGCCGGCGATGACGGCGCTGGTGCACGCTACGCTGCAGAGTCAACTGACGAGTCCGCGCGAGAATAACCGCCGGGTAGAGATACACAAAGGCTGCCGCCCCACGCTATGTGGGGCGGCAGCCTTCTCTGTAGATCAGTGCTGTTAGCGGGGCTTCTTCTGCTTGAGATCCTTTTCGTGCACGGGCTCTTCGCCGCTTGCGCGACGCGCTGCGTAGTAATCGCGGGCCTCGTTCTGGCGCTGAGCTTCGATGCCGGAGGCGATCGGTGCGCGCACCAACTCGTCGGTCAGGCCGAACGCGGCCACGAGATCCAGAGCTTGCGGACGCAGACGCGGCAGCAGACGGTCGTCGATGTAGTCGGTGATCGCTTGCGCGCGGTTCGTGGAGATGCGACCGTGCATGAGGTACCACGCGAGATTCTTCTCGATGAGCGAGAAACCGAAGAGGTCACGCAACCAGGTCATGACCTGAGCGGTGTCCTTATCTTCGATCTTCTCGATGGCGCGAGTGAACGCCTCCCACTGGAGCAGCTCGGCATGCGCGTACGCAGTCATGATGAGCTGGTTCTGGTGGCTGTTGAAGAGAGCGGCAGCCTCAGCCTGCGGAAGCTTGCTTGCTGGACGCAACTTGCCCGCGACATCCGCCACCATCGTCTCAACACGGTCAGTGAGCAGCTGGCGCTGGGAGTCGGTGTCGCGAACGTAGCCGATCGAACGAGCGGTTGAACCGAAGTCCACCACGTTCTGGGCGAAGCGGCGAAGACCCGTGCGGTTGACGGCAGCCTCGTTGACCTGGTCGGCAACGTAGTGAGCCAGGGCACCAGCATCCGCCCCCGCAAATTTGCGCGAGTAGTCGGTGAGCAGGCGCTTAGCAACCAACTGCAGCAGCACGTTGTTGTCGCCCTCGAAGGTGACATAGACGTCCATATCGGCGCGCATTTGCGTGAGGCGGTTTTCGGCCATAAAACCAGAACCACCACAAGCCTCGCGAGACTCTTGCAGGATGTCGAGCGCAGCCCACGTGCTGAGCGGCTTCAGTGCGGCCGCAATAGTTTCGAGGTCTTGACGGTCAGCATCGGTGTCGGTGCGACCCGAGAAAACGCCATCGAACTTGTCGAGGAACTCCTCGTGGGCAAACGACATCGCGTAGGTCTGAGCCAAGCGCGGCAGCAGGCGACGTTGGTGACGCTGGTAGTCCAGAATTACTTCTTCGTTGGTGTTGCTGGATGCCGTGAACTGTCGACGCTCTGCGCCGTACTTGATCGCAATCGTGAGGGCCATTTTGCTCGCGAGCACTGCGGCACCATCGAGCGAAACGCGACCCTGCACGAGCGTGCCGAGCATCGTGAAGAAGCGACGACCGGGGCTGTCGATGTCGGAGGCGTAGTCGCCGTTCTCGTCAACGTTGCCGTAGCGGTTGAGGAGGTTGGTGCGGGGAACGCGAACGTGGTCAAAGTGAAGGCGACCGTTGTCGATACCGTTCAGGCCGCCCTTGAGACCATCGTCTTCGGTGGAGATTCCGGGGAGCGGGCCGTTGTCGTCGCGCAGCGGAACGTAGAACGCGTGCACGCCGTGGTTGACGTCCTTAGTGATGAGCTGAGCGAAGACAGTTGCTGCCTTGCCGTGCAGGGCCGCGTTGCCGAGGTATTCCTTCCACGCCGCGCGGAACGGGGTGTTGATGACGAACTCATCGGTGTCGGGGTCGTAGGTCGCCGTGGTGGCGATGCTCGCGACATCCGATCCGTGACCGATCTCGGTCATCGCGAACGCGCCGGGAGTCTTGAGGCTCATGATGTCGGGCAGCCACTTGTCGTGGTGCTCTTTCGTGCCGAGGTGGACGACGGCGGAACCGAAGAGTCCCCACTGCACGCCCGACTTGATCTGCAGCGACGGATCAGCCAACACGGTCTCTTCGAACGCGGCGATGTTTCCGCCGTGGTCGTCGTTGCCGCCAAGGTCAACCGGGAACGCCCGGTGAACAGCTTTGTTCTCGACGAGGAGCGACAACTGGTGCAGAACACGCTCGCGGTGGTCTTGCATCGAGAGCCCGTCGACGCGGTGGAACTCAGGGTTCGACATCAGCGTGCGGGACTCTTTGCGCTCCTTCGCCCACTTGCCCAGAAGGTATTCGCCCAACCATTCGACATCGATGGTGGGGGCAGCGGCGGCACTATCTGTCGTCGCTGCAGCAGGGGAAGGTGCGGCGTTGTTGGCGGGGGTGGATGACTCCGGCGCCGACTCGGTCGCCGTGTGGTCGTGAACCTGGGTCATGGCTATCTCGATTCGTCAAAGTTCGGTAATCACAACGTACGACTGGTGCGAGCGGGTGCAAAGTGTCTCGTTCACGGTCAACCAAGTGGATGCCGGACCCACCGCATCCCTTTGTGCAAAACCGCAAAACAGCCGCCGTAGCGTTGTGGGAACTAGTGCGAATCTCGCTCCTGATACCTCGGGAATCTTTGTTCAGGTGCTGTTGTTGGCCTCCGTGAAAGGATGTAACTATGTCGACAATCACTCTCACCTCAGAAGACTTTGGCCAGGCGGTCACTAAAGACGGAATCCTCCTCGTGGATTTCTGGGCCGAATGGTGTGGCCCCTGTAAGCAGTTCGGGCCCATTTATGAAGCTGCAAGCGAAGCCCACCCGGACATCACGTTCGGCAAGGTAGACACCGAAGACCAGCAGGAACTCGCTGGCGCAGCAGGAATCACCTCGATTCCGACGCTCATGGTTTTCCGTGAAGGCGTACTCGTCTTCTCGCAGCCCGGAGCACTCCCCGCTCCTGCGCTCGAGCAGGTCATTGAGGGCGCCAAGAACCTCGACATGGTCGAGGTTCACAAGCAGGTTGCTGAACAGCAGGCTGCTGCTGAAGCTGGCGAAGCGCCGGCTGAGCACTCTCACTAACCAGAAGCACCACCGCAGACCACAAAGGCCCCGCCGACGCGATGTCGGCGGGGCCTTTTCTGCGCGTGAACTAAGGCCGCCTACGGAGCACCAATCGACGCAGCCAGATCTGCCACGAAGGCATCAACTGCCCACGGCACGGTGAGCGCAGTGGGCGCGATCATGCCCAGAGTCGGCTCATCGAGGAATCCCGGATAGTGAATGACCCCGTCAGCCCCCGTAGCACTGGCTTCAACGAACGTCACCCAATAGGGCGCACCGACCGGGTCCCCGATATAAATCAGCACATCGGTGTCAAGCTGTTCAACATCGTCGGCCCACAAGTAGTACACCTTGCCGTTGTCCGATTCTGAGTTGTAGGCGACAGTTGAGTCATCGGAGTAAGTGAAACCAAGTTGCTCGAGGAGAGCCGCGACCGCAGTGTTCGATTTACTGTAGGCAACAGAGCCTCCTTGCGGCGAGATGACCGCGATGGTCTTTCCTGCGAACTCAGGATGCGCCGCAGCGTGCGCCGCCAACGAATCGTCGATAGACGCTAGGTGAGCCTCAGCCTCAGGCACGTGACCAACAATCTGCCCCATCTGGAGGAGGGTTTCGCGCCACGAGTTCGAGGAGCTGAATTCGGGAGAGTCGAGGGCTGACAGTGCTGGGCGGATAGTGGGCGCTACGTCAGGGAGAGCATCATAAAAGGCAAGCCATGACGTCGGATCCATGTCGAACGGATGAGAAGGCAGCCCCGTGACGATGACGTCTGGCGAGACTGCTTCCACATCGGCAAGAGTGTCACCGTCGAGAGGATCGATGGTCGGCACCCCGCCGGCGCCGAGCGAGCCGATCGCTTCCTCCCGCCAAGGACCAAGCGAGCCGCCGCCGGAGGCGACCGGCGCGATACCCAGCGCTAGAAGCGAATGCGTCTGCTGAGCGCCGAAAGTGAAGATGCGTTCTGGGGCAACTTCGAGCGTGGTTTCGCCCCCAGAGTGTACGACCGTAGTGGGGAACGCGGGCGTGGCCGTCTCCGTGGGAGCGGGTCCACCCGCAGGTGCGGCCGTAGGTTCGGGCTCTGCGGGCGGGCTGCAGGCGCCGAGCAGCAGGAGCGCCGTTACTCCTACCGCCGCGATGGACACGGTTCTTCTCAACGCTGTAGACATCTGCATCCCCTAACAAAAAGTGAGCAATTTCTCACTTCACGGTAACGAGCGAGGCGCCTACCTGCCCTTCTGGTCCCAAAGTTTGGCCTGATCGTTATCCAGGGGTGGTCGAATTGCCTATCTAGCTATCAGCTCATGGCGATAGCGAGGTCGCACACAAGGGTGTCCGGGCCCACCGCACCCGAAAGCGCAGATGGTCGGGCACCCCGGGCGACACAAAAGCGGCCACTGACGTTGACGTCTGTGGCCGCTTTCGAGAGGTGATTCGCGTGGTGATTCGCGTGGTGATTCGTTATTTCAGCGCGCCAGCGATTGCATCCACGAAGCTGTCGATTCCCCAGGGCAGCGAGAGCGCCGTGGGAGGCGATACCGAAGCGACGAGCGATGCGCCATTGACGGCAACGAGGCCACCGTTGGCGACAGCCGGGATGCTCTGCGCGTAAGGCTGCGAGGCGAAGATGTCGCCGACTTCTTCGGTCTCGGCATAGGCGATCAACAGATCGCTGTCGAGCTCATCGAGCTTCTCGTAGCTGAGCGTATAGAAGAACGTGGAGTCGCCATTCGAGAGAGCGTCGACGGCGGGCGCGTTCTCGAGACCGAGGTCGAGCAAGAACTCCACGCGGGGGTCGGCGGGCTTGTAGACGTAGAAAGTTCCGCCCACGTCGAAGGTGGCCGCAACGGTCTTGCCTTCGAACTCGGGATGCTCGGCCGCCTTCTCGGCGACGAGAGCGTCGATGTTGGCGAGCACGTCATCCGCGGCAGCAGTCTTGCCGAGGGCGCTGCCCGTGATGCTGATGACGTCGCGCCACGGAGTCGACCACGGCAGCTCGGGGTACGCAACGACGGGTGCGATCTCGCTGAGGAGGTCGTACTGCTCCTCGGTGATTCCGGAGTAGGTTGCGAGGATCAAGTCAGGAGCGGCTTCGGCGATTTGCTCATAAGCGGGAGCATCCGTGGTCGCGGGGAAGATGAGCGGGGTCTCTGCGCCCATCTCGGCGAGAGCATCCGCCGCCCACGGCAGAACGCCGTTCTCGTCGCCACCGTAGTTCTGGGCTTCCATGCCCACCGGCACGACGCCGAGAGCGAGAACCGCGTCGCCGCTGCCCCACCCCAGGGTGAGGACGCGCTGCGGTTCGCTCTCAATGACTGTTTCACCGAAGGCGTGCTCGATCGTGACAGGGAATGCGTCGGATGCCGCGGGCGCATCCGTTTCACCTTCGGACGTTGAGGCGGCGCAACCGCTCAACGCGATGAGAGCGGCGGTGGCCGCAGCGAAGGCTGCAAGGCGGGAACGGCGTGACATTGATCTCCTCGATCGGACGATAGGTGCACAGTAAGGATAGGCTTACCTTAGTGAGTTGCGCAAGCAGCGTGCGGGCGAACATGCCGGCAGGGCGCTGGGGCACAGGCGGCGCCGGCGTCCGACGACAGTGCCACTAGCGCCCCGAGCGACGCCCCAGCGGGATGACCATCGGTGAGCCAGAAACCGGATCGGCCATGATCTGAGCCTCGAGCCCAAACGCCTCCCGCATCCGCTCTGCTGTAACAACCTCGGAAGGTGTTCCCTCGGCGATGATCTGCCCCTCGCACATGAGGATCATATGGTCGGCGTAGCGGGCGGCAAGAGTGAGTTCGTGCAGCACCATCACGATCGTGGTGCCACGTTCACGATTGAGATCAGCGAGAACGTCGAGCGCATCAAGCTGGTGGCGCACGTCGAGGAACGTGGTGGGCTCGTCGAGCAGCAGAATGTCGGGATCCTGGCTCAGAGCCATCGCGATCCACACCCGCTGGCGCTGCCCACCCGAGAGCTCCTCGATGCGCCGCGACGCCAACTGGGCCGTGTCGGTCGCTTCGAGCGCGTGCTCGACAGCCGCTTCATCCGCCGCCGACCACTGCTGAAACCAGCCCTGATGCGGGTAGCGTCCGCGAGCCACGAGGTCGCGAACGGTGATGCCCTCCGGCGCGATTGGCGACTGAGGCAAAATGCCCACCACTTGAGCGATCTCTTTCGACGGCACCGAATGGATGTCGCGCCCATCGAGCATCACGTGACCCGAAGCCGGTCGCAGCAACCGTGACAGCCCGCGCAGCAGCGTCGACTTGCCGCAGGCGTTGGCGCCCACAATCACGGTGACCTTGCCGTCGGGGATCTCCACGCTCAAGTTCGACACAATGTCGCGGCCGCCATAGTTGAGGGTGACGTTGTCGGCGCGCAACGAGTGCGCGGGGCGTTGGGGCGCGTGGTTCTGGGGTGCGTCAGCCTGGGTCACGAGGCACGTCCTTCGCGGTTGGTGGTGGAGATGAGCCACAGCAGATACGGGGCGCCCACGATGCCGGTGACAATTCCGGTCGGCACCTGGGTTCCGGCAGTGAGCAAGTGTTGAGCGACGAAATCGGCACCGAGCACGAGCACAATCGCGACCAAGGCGCTCGGCACCAGCGCGAGGCCTCCCCCGCGCACCAGGCGTCGAGCGATCGGGGCGGAGACGAAGGCGACAAAGGCGAGGGGGCCCACGAGTGCTGTCGCGATGGCGACGAGAGCGACGGCAACGACGATGAGGGCAAGCCGCGACCGTTGCACGGAGACCCCAAGACCCGCAGCAAGATCATCGCCGAGCTGCAGCATCCGGAGTTTGGAGGCAAGCAATAAAACGGCGGGCAACAAGATGGCCAGACTGACGACCATGATGAGGATGTCGTCCCAGCTGGCACCGCCAAGCCCGCCCACCATCCAGACGAGAGCTTGTTGCGCATCGCGCACATCACCGCGCGTGATGAGGTACCCGAGCACGGATTGCGCCATGAACGCGATACCGACGCCGATGAGCACGAAGCGCATGCCGTTCATGCCCGAGCGCCACGAGAGCAAGTAGATCGTGAACGCGACGAGAAGCGCACCAACGAGCGCGGAGAGCGAGACGATGAGGCCTGTCGCGCCGAACACAAGCAAGCTCAGCACGGCGGCGACGCTGGCTCCACCGCTGATGCCGATGATGTCGGGACTCGCCAACGCATTGCGCAGGAGGCTTTGGAAGAGAGCCCCCGCGAGGCCGAACGCGATCGCCACCAAGATGGCAAGCAGCACGCGCGGTAGCCGCAACTTGAAGACAATGAACTGGTCGGATGAGGTGCCGCCGCCGAAGAGAGTTGCGAGCAGATCGGGCAGCGTGAGCGTATATGCCCCAACGGCAATACTGACGAGAGCAAGCGCCACTGCGGCAACGATGAGCCCGATGGTGATGCGGAGAGTACGGGCCGTCAACGGGACTCGAGAGGCTCGGCTGGCGCTCACGGTTGCGCCCCGCATGGCGGTCACAGCCCGGCCAACTTCACTCGGCGCACGAGGGCGATCATGACCGGCGCACCGATGACGGCGACGACGAGCCCCGCCTCGAGCTCGGAAGGCGCGACCACGAGACGGCCCACGATGTCGGCGATCAGAAGCAGGCTGGGGCCGACGACGGCGGAGACAGCGATGATCCAGCGGTAGTCGGGGCCAGTGAAGGGGCGCACGATGTGGGGCACAACGAGACCGACGAAGACGATGGGGCCGGCAAGCGCGGTGGCGGAGCCGCACAGGAGAACGATGGCTCCGGCAGCAACGGCACGCGCAACATAGACCCGCTGGCCGAGGCCGCGAGCGAGGTCATCTCCGAGGGCGACAAGGTTGAGCATCCGCCCCGAAATGATCGCGAGGAGTGCACCGGCGACAACGAAACCGATCGTGAGGCGCACGGCTTCGAGGTCGCGGCTGGCGAGCGACCCGACGGACCAGAAGCGGAAGGTGTTGAGGGTGTCGGTGTCGGAGATCAAAACCAGGGAAATCACGGAGGTGATGCCGGCGGTGACGGCGGTTCCGGCGAGCACGAGCTTGACCGGGGTGGCACCTTCGCGGCCCAGAGAGCCGATCGCGTAGACGATGGCGGCAGCGCCCGCGGCTCCGGCGAAGGCGAACCAGATGTAGCCGGTGGGATTCGTGATCGAGAGAACACTGATCGCGAAGACGACCGCGAGCGAGGCACCGGCGTTGACGCCGAGCAGCCCGGGGTCGGCGAGCGGGTTGCGGGTGACGCCCTGCATGACGGCTCCTGCGACTCCGAGAGAGAGCCCGGCGAGCAAGCCGACGATCGTGCGCGGCAAGCGCAGTTCACGAATCACGAGCTGGTCGTTGTTGCCTGCCTCCGGGTCGAAGAGTGCTTGCCCAATTTGTGAAAACTCGACGCCGCGAGCGCCGAGCGCGAGACTCAGCACGAGCACAATCGCGAGCAAACCAAGAGCTGAGCCGAGAGTGAGCCAGCGCTGGGTGCGGAGGCTCAGTCGTGCGCGCGAAGCCGAGGCAGTCTGGGTCATGGTCGGGGGCGGTGGTGCGAGCTACTGCGCTTCGGACTTGCCGAGACGCCAGTACCCCATGAACGCAACCTGCTTGCGGTCAACGCCCGTCTCGCTCACGAGAAAACGGCGCAGCATTTTGATGACGCAGGCCTCCGCGGCAAGCCACGCGTAGAAGTGCGTTCCGGATGCTTCGCCCGGCGAATCCCAGAGGAGCTCGGTATCGACATCGATATCACCGAGTGGTTGCGCGGCCGGCGAGAGCGCAGGCAACACGAGTGAGGCGTTGGCTTGCGTCCACGCCCGGACGGCGGGGTCGAGCACGGAACCTGCGGGCTGCGTGCCCCGCGGTAGCCACGTGACGTGGCAGTTGCTCGGAAGGTTCAGCGGCGGCTGGTCTGCGGCATCCGGAATCTCGATGAAAGCGTGAGCCTGAACGCTGGAGTCGAGGCGTTCGAGGATGCTGCAGATAGCGGGCGCTGAGGTTTCGTCACCGGCGAGAAGAGCGGTGCGGGCGGGGCCGGGGTGCCAGTCGATGCCTATGCCCGAGTGGATGCTCGCGGCGTCGGGCCCGACAATGATGACTTCGTCACCGGCTGCTGCGTTCGAAAGCCACTGCCCGGCGGGGCCGTTAGCACCGTGGAAGACCACGTCGACGTCGATCTCGCGGAGCTCGGGACGCACGGCACGGATCGTGTACGTGCGGAACGGGTTGCGCGCCTCGTCGGGCAGCGCACGCCAGCGGGCGTACCAGGTGCCATCGGCGATGGTCTGCGGATCGTTCGCGCCGATGTCGCTCAGGCCGATGCCCGGCAGCGGAAAAACGATCTTGATGCGCTGGTCGAAACCATCAGTGCCGAAGGTCTCAAACTCAGCGCCCGCGAAGGTAACCCGCTTAAAGTGAGGCGAAAGTTCGCGGATGCTTTCCACGCGGGCAGCGAATGGTCGATAGCCCGGGCGGGCGTCCTTCGCGATCTCGCGCTCCAAGGTAAGCATTGCCTAAGTATGGCATACCTAACCTGAAGCGAAAAGGGTCAGATCTCGCGGCTCTTCTGCAGTCGGCGGTCACCTTTGCTGCGCGACAGCGGGAATGTGCGTTGGAGATATGGCTCGAGAACAAGTCGCTTCAGAGCAATGAAAATGAGACTGCCACCGAGCCAATAGGCGACGAAACCCATGCTCGACAACTGCGTATTGATCGCAAAGCTGAACATGCTGATCACCACGCCCACACCGACGAATAGCCACACCCAAGCACCTGCCACCCGTTTGCGTGACGACTGCTGATCCTGAGCGCGCGACTCGAATGAATCGACCCGGCCGCTCAACTCATCGCTCTCGATGCTGGCGAAGAGATCCCGAACCGGCACCCCGAGTGCATCCGCGACCAGCGACAGCGTTTCGAGGCTGGCGTCACTCCCCGCTTCTAACCGTTGGATGGTGCGGATGCCGACACCACACTCAGTGGCGAGCTTCTCTTGGGTCCAGCCGCGCTCACGGCGCAGATCAACTATGCGTGTCTCGTTCATGTGACCAATACTCCACGATGCGGTGGATGCGGGCTACGCCAGTAACGCGCCAAAGGCACGCCACCTCGCCGCCGGTAGCCCGCCAGCCTCCCGACATCAACCGCCGAACGCAGCCAGGTGCTTTTCGGATGCGGCGAGCAACCGTTCGAACACAGCGATAACGTCAGGTGCCGTGAACTCATCCGCGGCTGCCGCCAGGTCACGGATGTCGGTCTTTTCGACGGTGCGAGCCGCCTCGTAGGCGTCATCGCGGCTAACCGATCCCTGGGCGAGCAATGAGTCGTAGAGCTCCTGCATGCTCTCGGACTCGAATTCGCCGACGGGTTGTCCGACGGTGGGGTCGGCCAGACCGTAGCGCTCGAGCAGGGTTTGCACCGCGGAAAGATGGCTACTTTCCGAGTTCGAAACACGGTCAAACACCTTGTCGCCATAGAGGTCGCCGAATGCGACATACAGGTCGTGAGCTACTTTTTCCTCTTCAGCCATGAGGGAGAGCGTCGCTTCTTCAGCGCCCGTAAGCGTGCCACTTTCGAGAGTGAGATTTTCGCCCATCGAGCTGTCATTCGAGTCATGACCATTCCGGCCCTCGCGTTCCATGTTCGATGAATCCTGCCCCTCTCCTGCTGAGTGGCCCGAGTTTCCGTGCGAGAAGCCGCTCTGGCTTGACCCAGCACCGGCTGAGATACGGCCGAGGCCGGTACCGACAGCGAAACTGGCTCCCGCGACGAGAGTGACAGCGAGTACGCCGCCGACGATTGAGGTGGTGATGATGGTTGCCTTGCGCATGTGATGCTCCTGTTCCTTGTGTATAGGCACACAGTGCGCTCCCGATGTGCAGAGGGAGATGCAGCCGTGTGGAGATCGTGTGGAGACTGCATTTTCGCGCCGTGGAATAAGGTGAGGTATGCCAACCGTGCTGGTCGTCGAAGATGAGCGGGACATCCGCGAGGTGCTCCGTCGCTACCTTGAACGCGCCGGATTTTCGGTGCTCACGACCGGTTCGGGTGCCGAGGCATTCAAACTGTTCGCTTCGGCAGATCTCGTTCTGCTCGATCTTGGCTTGCCCGATATCGAGGGAACCGACCTTCTTCGCGAGATCAAAACTCTGGGCAGCCTCCCGGTCATCGTCTTGACCGCTCGGAGCACAACCGAGGAACGCATTCGCGGCCTCGAACTCGGCGCCGATGACTATGTCACGAAGCCCTTCAGCCCCCACGAGGTTGTACTGCGTGTCCAAGCCGTACTGAATCGCCACGGTGGCAGCACGACCGAGAATGAGGTCACTACCTACGGCAGCGGCCGCCTTCGAATCGATGACGATTCCCATCGCGCGTGGTTGGATGACGTGGAGCTCGACCTCACCCCCACCGAGTGGGGGCTTCTGTCTGCAATCGCCGCTGCCGCCGGCCGGGTCTATTCACGCTATGAGTTAGTGAATCGGGTGCGCGGCTACGAATATGAGGGCTACGAGCGCACAATCGATTCCCACATCAAGAACCTGCGCCGCAAGCTCGGAACAGAGGGAACGCACGTCGTCGAAACAGTGCTCGGTGTGGGGTACCGCCTCGGGTTCGCTAAGGATGAGGCAGGACGATGACGCGCACCTCCGGGCTTAACCTGTGGGGCTTTGGAGCCTTGGGCACACGCATCCTCCTCGCGTTTCTCGCGGTCGCAATCTCCACAGTGTTGGTGCTGGCCGGAGCCGCCCTCATCGGTGTCGACCGCGGGGTGCAAGCGGGGGAACAAGCCGATCGACAGGAGGTTGCCGACGCCATCGCCGCCACCGCCGCTGAATCTTTTCAGCGTGCGGGAAGCTGGGATGCGGCTGATCTGTCGCGCGCCGTGCGCATCGGCGAAGCAGCATCCGCTCGACTCGTGATCCTCGATTTGGCGGGCACAACGGTTGTCTCAAGCGGCATTCCTAATGAAAACTCGCCCGGTGGTGGAGGCGCACTGAGTTCCTCGGCCAGCGTCGCAGACGTGACAGTCGACGATGCGGTCGTCGGTACCGTGCGAGTGGCTTTATCGACGGCCAGCTCGTCCCGCGTGCTCGACATAGCGTGGGCGTGGATTGTGATCGCCGCCTTCGCCGCGCTTGCTATCGCGTTCACGGCAAGCTGGGTTGTCACCCGTTTTCTTGTTGGCCCGTTGCACCGGGTGACGGATGCTGCCCGCGCATTCACTGCGGGAGATCGCACGTCACGAGTAGATGGCCGCGCGCCCGGCGAGCTCGGAGAACTCGCCGTCGCGTTCAACGGGATGGCCGACGAGGTTGCGCGCTCTGAACGCGACCGTCGCAATCTCACCGCCGATGTCGCTCACGAATTGCGCACCCCGCTTGCTGCGCTTCAAGCAGGTCTCGAAGAGCTTCGCGATGGCTTGGTCGTTCCCGATGCTGAACGACTTGCTGCACTGCACGATCAGTCGTTGCGGCTCGGTCGCATCGTCGCCGACCTGGCCGAACTAGCTGCCGCCGAAACCGCCGGGGCTCTGCCCCACGAGAGCCGTGTGGATCTGGCTCAGATTTCCCAGGAAGAGGTAGCGCTGCATGACGCCCAACTTCGAGCGGCCGGGCTTCACGTCATCACCAATCTTCCCGAGCCAGTGTTTGTGCAGGGCGATGCCGACCGGCTTCATCAGGCGGTCGGCAACGTTATCGCCAATGCTGTGCGCTATTGCCGCGACGACGACTCACTGACGGTTGCGCTGGCCGTGCAGGGCGACGATGCGGTACTCACGATTTCTGATACCGGCCCCGGCATCCCCGTGGACGATCTGCCCTACGTTTTCGATCGGCTCTGGCGGGGCACCGCAGCCCGCGACATCTCCGGTTCCGGTATCGGTCTCGCGGTCGTGCGCGAGGTTGTCGACCAGCACGGAGGCAGCGCCGAAGTCGAGTCTGCTGTCGGAGAGGGAACCCGGATCATCATCCGGCTCCCCCTCGCAACTGCCTAAAACTCAGGCGGCCCGTCATAGGGGGCGTCATCATCCGAGTAGAACGGGATGTCGTTTTCGTCGCCGGGAACGGATGCTGCCGGGGCGGGCGCTTGGCGCTGAGCCGGTCGTGAAGGAGCCAACTTGGATGCCGCTGGGCGAGATGCCGCGGGGCGAGATTGGCGTGACGGCGCGGAAGTCGACGCGCTGACAGCAGGCGCCGCGGCAAAGGCGGGCGAAGCGGCAGCCGCCACCGGTGGCGCAACAGCGGCTTCCGGCGACTCCCCCGCAACGACCGCAAGCACCGCAGCGCCATACGTCTCGAGTTTCTTCTCGCCCACACCGCTGATTTCCGACAGCTCAGCCAACGACTCTGGTTTGGTGACGGCAATGCCGCGCAGGGTGGCATCCGCGAACACGACGTACGCGGGCACACCGTTGTCGCGCGCGACTCCCGAACGCCAGGTGCGCAAATTCTCAAACAGATCGGTTGCCGAGGCGGGCAGGTCGGTCATAACCTTGCGCTTCGCCGCACCGCCCGCTGCACCGGAACCACGAGCCTTGCGAGGCGCTTCCTTGCGCAGTTTCACCGTGCGCCCGCCGCTCAGCACCGAGGCGCTCTCGGGCGTGATCGCGAGCGTGCCGTACTCCCCCTGCACCGTGAGCAATGACTGCGCGAGCAACTGCCGCACGACCGAGCGCCAGTCTTGCTCCGAGACATCCGAACCGATTCCGAACGTGGCCAGATCGTCGTGACGTTGCTGCGTCACGCGTGGCGTGGTCTTGCCGATGAGGATGTCGACCAGATGGCCGGCGCCAAACTTCTGGTTGCGCTCGCGCTCCAACCGCACAATGGTGGACATCAGCTTTTGGGCCGCGACAGTGCCATCCCATGACTCGGGCGGAGACAGGCAGGTGTCGCAATTGCCGCACGCGGTCGACTCTTGACCGAAGTAACCGAGCAGCTGCACGCGGCGACATTCCACGGTTTCGCAGAGCGCGAGCATCGCATCGAGGTGCGCGCTCAGGTTGCGACGGTGGGCCAGGTCGCCACCCGACTGATCGATCATGCGGCGCTGCTGCATGACATCCTGCAGTCCGTAGGCGAGCCATGCCGTCGCGGGCAGACCGTCACGACCGGCACGACCGGTCTCTTGGTAGTAACCCTCGACGCTCTTGGGTAGGTCGAGATGAGCGACAAAACGCACATCAGGCTTGTCGATGCCCATGCCGAACGCGATCGTCGCAACCATCACCATGCCCTCTTCGCGCAAGAAGCGGCTCTGGTTGCTGGCGCGCACTCGCGAGTCGAGACCCGCGTGGTACGGCAACGCGGGGATACCGTTCTCCACCAAGAACTGCGCCGTCTTCTCGACCGAGGCGCGAGACAAGCAGTACACGATGCCGGCGTCGCCCGAGTGCTCGGTGTTCAGCAGCGTGAGCAATTGCTGCAGCGGCTGCGCCTTGGATTCAATGCGGTACTGGATGTTGGGCCGGTCAAAACTAGAAACATACTGCGTAGCGTCAGCGAGCTTCAGTCGCTGGGCGATCTCTTTGCGCGTGGCCTCAGTCGCGGTCGCGGTCAGCGCAATGCGCGGGACGCTCGGCCACAGGTCATGCAACACATCGAGCTGCAGGTAGTCGGGGCGAAAGTCGTGGCCCCACTGCGACACACAGTGCGCCTCGTCGATGGCGAAGAGCCCGATCTGGCCCTGCTTGAGAAGTGACACGGTGGACGAGACGCGGAGGCGCTCGGGCGCGAGGTAGAGAAGATCCAGCTCACCAGCCCGGTACGCGTTTTCGACGCGAGTGCGCTCGTCGGCGGACTGGGTGGAGTTGAGAAACTCTGCACGGGCGCCAACGGCGGCCAGGGCATCCACTTGATCTTGCATCAAAGCGATCAGCGGGGAAATAACAACGCCGGTGCCCTCACGAACAAGTGCGGGGATTTGATAACACAGCGACTTGCCGCCACCGGTAGGCATGAGAACAAGCGCATCACCACCGCCGACGATGGTGTCGATGATTTCGCCTTGCTGCCCCCGGAACGAGTCGTAACCGAACGTGGACTCAAGAACAGACTGGGCAGACACCATGCCGAGAAGTCTAGGCGCAGCCACTACCATTGGCATGATTAGTCCCCATAGCGACAGGCGCCATGTTCACCGTATTTCTTGGGCTTTCTAGCGCGCTCACATTCGGCGCCGCAGACTTTTTCGGCGGTATCGCAGCCAAGCGAATTAGCCCCATTTTGGCCACCGCGGTCGGTGCCGTTGCCGGCCTCGCTGTGCTGCTGCTGATCTTCCCGTTCGTCTCGAACGTGTGGTCAACCGAGGCCGTGCTCTACGGCGCGATCGCTGGCGTCAATAGCGCGGTGGCAATCGGCCTGCTCTACGCCTGCCTCGCGATCGGGCCGATGAGCATCCTCTCGCCCGTGACCGCGGTCATGTCGGCAATCGTCCCCGTGACGGTCGGCTTGCTGCGTGGAGAATCTCTCGGGGCGTTTGGGTTCGTCGCGATCCCGATCGCGCTCATTGCCGTCGTGCTCGTCGGGTTCGTTCCCGAAAAGGGTGCTGTGCGACCGAGTGCCAAGGCACTGCTCATGGCGGTTGGTGCGGGCAGTGCGATCGGGCTGTTCTTTGTGATCTTGGATGCCGCCCCCGACGACTCTGGCATCATCCCGGTCGTGGGAAACCGCGTCGTCAACGCGCTCCTCATGTTCTCGCTGTTCTTTGTGATGGCGGCGTTGGCCAAGCGCAAACGAGCCGGAGCATCAGCCCCCGCCCGCTCGTCCCTCTGGCGTCGCGGACTCTATTTCGCCATGATCGGCGGCACCCTCGACGTGATCGCCAACATGGCGATCATCACGGGAGTGCGCATCGGCGACCTCTCGGTCATTGCCGTGCTTACCGCCCTTTACCCGGCGGGCACGGTGCTGCTCGCGGCCATCGTTTTGCGTGAGCGAATTGCGCCCGTGCAATACCTGGGCATTGCGTTGGGCATCACCGCGAGCGTCCTGCTCGTGGTCGGCGGCTAGTGCCTCACCGAGACGTTGGCGCGCTCGTCCGTGCGACTGGCGCTATCCCTTCGTCGAACCGGCGAGCAGTCCGCGCACGAAGTAGCGCTGCAGCGCGAAGAACACGATGAGCGGCACGAGGATCGAGATGAAGGCACCGGCGGTGAGCAGGTTCCAGTCTTGACCCCGGCTACCGGTGATCTCTGCCAAGAGTTTCGTCATGGGCGCTACTCGTCCGTCGGCAAACACCAGCGCCACGAGGAGGTCGTTCCAGACCCACAAGAATTGGAAGATCGCGAACGACGCAATGGCCGGCATCGTGAGCGGAAGCACGATGCGGAAGAAGACTTGGCCGTGCCCCGCGCCATCCACTCTCGCCGCTTCGATGAGCTCGGAAGGAATCTCGGAGACGAAGTTGTGCAGCAAGAAGATGGCCAGAGGCAGCGCGAAGATCGTGTGCGCAATCCAGACCTGCGAATACGAGTTGGAGGCGTTGAGACTCGAGAAGATTTCGATGTCACCGATCGAAAGTCCCCGGGAGAACAGGCTCAGCAGCGGAACAAGCGCCATCTGCAGGGGAACGATCTGCAGCGCGAAAACGCCGATGAACATCCAGTTGCGGCCGGGGAACTTGATCCAGGCGAAGGCGTAGGCCGCCAGGCTCGCAATGACGAGCGGGAAAATCGTGGCCGGCAAGGTAATGGCGATCGAGTTGATGAAGGCGCCAGCGAGGTTGAGCGTGCTGTTTCCCGCCGCCAATACCTCGGTGTAGTTGTTGAGCGTGAAGCCAGGGTTCTGGAAGATCGTCCACCAACCGTTGCGCAGAATTTCCTCGGGCGGCCGCAGCGATGAGACGAAGAGCCCGAAGGTTGGCGTCGTCCACAACACCGCGATTACCAGCGCGGCGATCGTCGCGCCACGGCTCGTGAGGCGTTTCTTGGTGCGCTTGGCGGCTGACTGCTTTTCGCCCCGGGCCAGTTGCTTCTTGGTTTTCTTGCCGAGTGGAAGCTTCGCGGGCACTGTCGCGGTCATCGGATCTCCCTCTGCTTAGCAATCTGTCTCGCGTTGTACACAACAATCGGCAGCACCATCACGAACAGCACGACCGCGAAGGCGGCAGACCTGCCGACCTCAAAGCCTTGCCACTGCGAGTACATTTCGTTCGCGATCACACTCGTTTCGTTCGCGCCGGCAGTCATCGTGCGCACAATGTCGAAGACTTTCAGCGAGGCAATCGAGATCGTGGTGAGCACAACAACCAGTGAGCTGCGGATGCCCGGCACGGTCACATTGATAAAGCTCTGCCACGCGTTCGTTCCGTCGAGTTCCGCAGCCTCAAGCTGCTCGGCGGGAACACCCTTGATCGCGGCCGAGAGAATCACCATCGCGAAACCGGTCTGGATCCAGATCAGCACGACGATGAGAAAGAAGGTGTTCCACGGAGAGTTCGAGATCCAGTCGACCGGTTGCCCGCCCATCCAGACCACAATCTGGTTGAGCAAACCGATCTGCTCTTGGTCGGCCGGGCGCACCGCGTACACGAAGCGCCAGATGATGCTCGCGCCCACGAACGAGATAGCCATCGGCATGAAGACGAGCACTTTGAACACTTTCTCGCCGCGCGACTTGTCAATGAAGACCGCATAGGCGAGGCCGAAAATCGTAGAAACCGTGGGAACAATCAGCACCCACACGACGGTGTTGAGAACGGTGCGGATGCCGGTGTCTTGAGTGAAGATCCAGATGAAGTTTTCGAGGCCAACGAAACGTGTTCCGCGGCTGTTCATGAAGGCCTGGATCGTGGTCTGAATCGTCGGGTAGATGAGACCGATAGCGAGCAAGAAAATCGCCGGGCTCATGAAGCCGACGAGCTGGAAGAGGTAGCCAGCACCCTGCTTAGAGCGGTAGTCGAGGAGAAAGAAGAGCCCCCCGAAGACGGCTGCTGCGCCGGCTGCCCAGTACACCGAACCCAGCGCTAAGAAGATGAGGGTGGGGATGAGCACACACGCCACGGCGCGGATGATCGTGTACTTGCGGCCACTGCGTGGAGCGATCTCAATGAAGAAGATCAGCAGGGCGATCACCGCGAAGAATGCCAGGAGCACAAGCGGTATTTGAGCGAGAGCGGGAAGCGTGGAAATCCACGCGAGAAAAGCTGACATTAGCGACCTTTCGAGTGCATCACTGGACTCTTCACTTCACTGGCATTGCTGCTGTTTCGACTCTACCGAGGAGTCGGCCCGAGTGGGAGAAAAGTAAGCGTGGGCTGGAAGCACAAGGGTCCAGCCCACGCTCACCGTTGAACGATGTTACTCAGACGGCCATGATGCGTCGATGGTCGAGAGCACGTCTTCTGTTGACTTGCCGTTGACCCAGTCGACCATTCCGGTCCAGAACGATCCAGCGCCAACAACACCCGGCATGAGGTCGGAAGCATCGAAGCGGAACGTGGTGTCGGGGTCCTGCAGAATCGTGATGGCTTCCTGCAGGATGGGGCTGCTCGCGCTTGCCGGGTCAAGGCCATTGTTAGCGCTAATGACACCGCCCAGCTTCACGCGAGAGTTCGCCCACTCCGCGCTCGACAGGTATTCCTGCACAGCGATCGTGTCTTCATCGTTGGAGAAGGCTCCGACAATCTCGCCACCACCGGTGACTGCGTTGCCACCCGCTTCAGCAGACGGCGTCACGAAGGCCCAGATGTCAGCATCCGGTCCGACCGTAGCGTTTCCGTTCTTGGGGTCCTGAATGAACCCGTCGAAGAAGGATGCCTGGTGGTGGAGGGCACACGTGCCGTCGCCGAGCGCGCGAGCCGGGTCACCGAACGGCGTGGAGTTGATTGACTTCACGTCGCCGAATCCAGCATTCACGAACTCAGGGTTGAGGAGAATGTCCCCGACGGAGTCGAACGCCGAGACGATCGCAGGATCGCTGAACGGAATCTCGTGAGAGACCCACTGGTCGTAGACGTCTGGTCCCGCTTCGCGAAGCACGAGGTCTTCTACCCAGTCCGTTCCTGGCCAACCGGTTGCGGCATCCGAACCGAACCCGGCACACCAGGGTGCGGTTCCGGTTTCGTCGGCGATCGTCTGGGTGAGCGTGAGCAGTTCGTCCCAGGTCTCGGGAACTTCGACGCCCCACTCCTCGAATTGCGAAGGCGAGTACCAGACGAAGCCCTTGACGCTGGCCATAAGCGGCGCACCGTAGAGGGTGTCACCGGTGGTCGCATACGCGGCCCAGTCTGCAGACCAGTACTCGTCGACATTGGCCTGAACGCTCTCGGGCGCCGGCTGAATGTACTCGCGCGAAGCGAGGTCGGCGAGAAGACCTGGCTGCGGGAAGATTGCGATGTCAGGTGCGTTGCCGCCCTGAGCGCGGATGCTGATCTGCGCTTCGAACTCTTTGCTCGATTCGTACTGAATGTCGATGTCATTCGCTTCTTCCCAGTCCGCCCAGGATTCTTCGAGAAGTTCAGCCTCAGTGTCAGCGATGGTGCCGTAGATGGTGACTACGCCATCCGCTTCACCAGAATCGCCGGGGCCACCCGTGCCACCGGAACCGGAGGCGCAGCCCGTAAGAACCATGCTTGCGACGCCAAGAGTGGCGATGGGCAGCATGGCCCGTCGAAAGTTGTGGGAAATCATACAAATCCTCCTCGTCGAGGTTTGCCCGCAGACCGAGCAGTATGCGGGGGAACAACTGCAGCTCTGAACTCGCTCACTCATTGCAGCTCAAGAGAGCGTGTTCATGACTCACGCTAGGTGACGATCAACGGTTTGTGCAAGCGCTTGCGCAACTGAGTTGTCTACCGCAACACGAATGAGACATGACCGTGCGCCATCTCGGCGCAGCTATACGCGATTTAGGCAAATTTGAGTATCGCTGCCGCGGGGTGTTGACTGACGAGATGGATCAAGGATTAGTCATCGACTGGACACAAATGCCCACCTACAACACGATCATGGCGGTGGCCGCGGGTGCGGGACTGCTCAGTCTCGTGTTGTTTGCTCGCAAGCTCATGGCGGGAGCTGACGTGGAGTTCCGCGGTCACGCCGTGAACTTCGGAGTGCTGGGCCTGATCCTCACCGTCACGGGCGCACACATGACGCTGACCTGGCCCTTCGCGGCCTACTTCCCCTTCGACAACATCATCTTCGGCGAGCCGAGCCTGGCCTTCGGCGTGCTGCTGCTCGCCGCGAGCTTCGTGCTCTGGCGCCGCGCATCCGTGCTCGAAGAATCCAAGGATGCCGCCCGCGCCGTCGCCCGTACTGCTGAACCCCTTGGCGTGCTCATCTTCGGTCTCGGCCTCGCTCTCATCGCGATTGCTTTCGCCGGAGTCATCTTCCAGCTCTTCGCCGCCCCTCCCGAGGAGCCCATCTCTGGCGCCTTCGCCGAATGGCCCTGGGTCGAAGCGATCTTCATGTCAGGCCTCTTCGCGCTCGTAGGCCTCGGAGCGCTGCTCTTCCCGTTCGCCACCCGCAGCTTTGCGGTTCGCAGCACGCCGACCAAGGTTCAGTGGGTTACCGGGGTCGCTCTCGCTCTCGGCGGCACCGCGTTCCTCCTCTTCGGCGCACTCAACTTCTTCACTCACATTGGGCTCATCGTCAACACGATGGGCTAACGCCGCGAAAGCCGTCTCCCTAAGCGATGCGGCTGCCGCGACTTAGCTTTGCCGCTGGGGTCTTGGTGCGAGCCCAGGCCCCAGCAAGCAACGCCCCCGCAAGGACGAGGTGAATCGCTAACCCCACAGCCCAGCTCGGAGTCGTGGATTCGATCACGCTGCGAGCACTCGGGACGTCCGGGTATTGCTCACTCTCACCAACGACGCACTCGCCGTAGCTGTACCCCGCGTCCTGCGGAAGTTGGGCCATACGAGTCGACAGTTTGAAGTAGCCGAAGAGGTCGGTCGGTTGATCGTTCGAGTCGTACGCTGTCGGCACGGCATCCGCCAGAATCACGTACGGGTTTGCCGCCAATGCGCCCCAGAACAGATCGAAGCGTGGCGTCTGGTACTCATACTCTTCGGGCGCCGAGCACGCCGTCGGCGCTCCGGCGCTGTCGTATTCAAGCGCGTAGCTTGAGGTCTGAGTTGCCGTCGTCTGCAGCGCCAGCCCCCCAAGAGTGAACGCGATGATGGTGCCGACGCTGAGAGCAGCGACCACCAAGTAGGTCACCACGATGGAGAACAGCGGGCGCGACATGAGGCCCGAAAGCCCCACCCCGACCGCAGCAACGACGCCCAGTTCAAGCGCGAGCACCACGATCGACACGACGATAGTGCTCACCGGAAGCTGGCCGGCGATAGCCGCATAAACGAGGAACGGAATAGCGGCCACCAAAAACGCGAGCGCCGTGATCCACGCCGAGAGAAACTTGCCAACGATCAGTTGGCCGGTTGTGATGAGCGTCACTTGCGTGGTTGCCAGGGTTCCGGCATCCCGGTCGCCATTGATGGCGTTGCCGCTCAGGGCGGGCGCCACCAGTGTACCGAGCAGCAGCACGAAGTAGATGACGGTGGAGTAGACCCCGGCAGCACCATTGTCGTCAGTGCCAAAACCATTCAGCGCGAATGACAACAGCACCGTCACCATGAGGATCAGCGCTACGAAGACACCGAGCAAGATGTACCAGCTCGTAGTGCGCACGCGCTGGCGCAGTTCGAGCGAAAGAATTACTCCGACACCGGCGAAGAACGCGCTCATTTGCTTTCCTCCGAGCTCAGGTCGATAAAGGCATGTTCGAGGTCGCCCACCGCCGGGGCAAAAGTGCTGATCGCAATGCCAGCGCCCACCAGTCGAGCAAGCAGCGTGGATGCCGCAGCCTCCCCCTCAAGCGCAACAAGGAGTTCCGTGCGATCGGTCGCTATCGCAGCCTCCTCGATGCCCTCCGCGACGAGTGCCGCGCGCAGGGCCACGACGTCGCTCGAGCGGATGCGCCAGGGACGAGCAGTGGCGCGGCTGCGCGCCAAGGCCTCCGCGGACGCCGTGACGCCCTTCGACAGGTACACCGCGCCATCGGCCATTTCGTCGAGCTCAGAGAGCACGTGGCTGGAGACGAGGAGCGTTTTTCCTTCGGAAGCAAGTCGGCGAACAAGCGTGCGCAAATGACCGCGGGCAACCGGATCGAGGCCCGAGGCGGGTTCATCGAGCAGCAGCACGCTGGGGTCGTGCACGAGCGCGCGAGCAAGGCTCAGGCGCTGCTTCTGCCCGCGCGAAAGAACGCGAGTGGGGCTGTCGGCAAGCTCGGTGAGGTCGACGAGCGCAATGAGTTCGCTTGCGCGTGCGGCCGCGGCCGCCTTATCCATCGCGTACATGCGCGCGGTGTAGCTGAGAGTATCGCGCACGCTGAGCGTGGGCCACGAACCGAGCACATCAGGCATCCATCCGAGCTGCGAGCGGACCGCTGCCGTCTCGGTGACGGGATCGTGACCGGCAATGCGGATGCTGCCGGCATCCGGTTGAAGCAGGGATGCCAGCATGAGCATGAGCGTGGTCTTGCCGGAACCATTGGGCCCGATGAGGCCGGTGACGGTTCCGGGAGTCGCGACGAAACTGGCGTCGCGCACCGCATGGACTTCGCCAAACGATCGTGCGACATTTTCGACGACGATCCCGCCGGGCGCTAGTTCGCTTCGTTCGGGCTCGATGGGCGCTGCCTCAACTGACGTCATAATGCTGAGCATAACTGACGAAACCGACCCTGGGGGTGCAGGGAGAACGGTGCGCTCAGGGGGCACTACGTGAGGCCGCCTGAACGCGAGTGGCTCTCTGCCGAGCGCGAGTGACTAGATGTAGATGGCCGGATCGATGTAGTTGAAGCCGTCTTTGGGGGCCTTAGTGCGGCCCTTGGGGCGCGCCACGGCGGGAGCCCCGACGAGAAGAGAATCGGCGGGAGCATCCGCCACCACTACGGCACCAGCACCGACGACCGAGCCAGAGCCGATCGTGATGTCGCCAAGAACGGCAGCCCCAGCGCCCACGACAATGTCGTTGCCGAGCGTGGGGTGACGTTTGCCGCCCTGTGAGCTTGTGCCGCCCAGTGTGACGCCATGGTAAATCAAGACGTCGTCGCCCACGATGGCGGTCTCGCCAATGACGACTCCGGAGCCGTGATCGATGATGACGCGGCGACCAAGTTGCGCGCCAGGGTGAATCTCAACGCCGGTCAAGAAGCGAACGAACTGGGAGACCACGCGGGCAAGAAAAAATGCCCGCGCAGTCCACAGCCAGTGACTAAAGCGGTAACCCCACACGGCGTGCATCCCCGAATAGGTCAGCCAAATCTCGAAGGCACCACGGGCTGCGGGGTCGCGTTCGCGCACGGCAGCGATGTCTTCACGAGTTCGAGCAAACAATAGAGGGATCCGTCGTTAGTGGTGGTTAGCGGCGTTGAGTTGAGGTGACTCGGTCTTAGTCGACAAGCCCCTAGTCGACGAGGTCTTCGTAGAGAAGCGTCGACAGGTAACGCTCGCCGAAGCTCGCAATGATGACAACGATGGTCTTTCCCGCGTTCTCGGGGCGCTTGGCCAATTCGAGAGCCGCGTGAACGGTTGCTCCCGAGGAGATGCCAGCGAGGATTCCCTCTTCAGCAGCGAGGCGACGAGCCATCGTGACCGACTGAGTGATGTTGACGTCGAGAACCTCGTCGTAGACATCGCGGTCGAGAATCTCAGGCACAAAGTTGGCGCCGATTCCCTGAATCTTGTGGGGGCCAGGAGCTCCACCATTGAGGATCGCGGACTCTTCGGGCTCAACAGCGACAACCTTGATCTCAGGGTTCTGTTCCTTGAGGTAACCGCCAGCACCCGTGATCGTTCCACCGGTTCCGATTCCCGCAACGAAGATGTCGACGGCACCGTCGGTGTCATTCCAGATTTCTGGGCCCGTGGTTGCACGGTGAATAGCGGGGTTTGCAGCGTTAGCGAACTGCTGTGCGGCAACGGCGCCTTCAGTGGCAGCAACGATTTCGGCAGCCTTCTCAACGGCGCCACGCATTCCTTCGCCGGCAGGGGTCAAGACGAGTTCTGCACCGAACGCGCGAAGCAACATGCGGCGTTCCTTGCTCATGCTCTCCGGCATGGTGAGCACAACGCGGTAGCCGCGGGCTGCACCGACCATGGCGAGGGCGATGCCGGTGTTGCCACTGGTGCCCTCAACGATGGTTCCGCCGGGCTTCAGGGCCCCGGCCTTCTCAGCGGCGTCGATGATCGCAACACCGATGCGGTCCTTCACACTGGCCGAGGGGTTCTGGAATTCGAGCTTCGCCAGCACCGTAGCGCCAGCACCGTCTGTGACGGAGTTGAGCTGAACCAACGGGGTGTTACCGACAAGTTCGGTGATGTTCTTATAGATACGACTAGCCATGATTCAGGGGTTCCTTTGCAGGTTGGAGATCGATGGGAGCTTGCTCACCATAGTTAGTAGCAATCAGCAGGCCAAATTTATTTCATCAATCTGGGTAAAAGTACGAAAAGAGGGCCCCGCGTTGTGCGGGACCCTCTTCGCGTTATGCAGCTAGCTGCCAGCTTTCGCCTAGAAGACGAAGACCAGTCGCGGCCAGCTAGTGCTGGACTCCACGAGGTCGTTACCGGAGTATTCGACCGAGATCCAGTGGATGCCGCGGCTGAGCTTCGGCAGCTTCAGCGAGGCATTGCCGCGCTTGTCTACCGTGCTCGTGCCGACGGCGGTGCGACCGTCGTAGAAGGTCACCTCGCCTGCGGTCGTGCCATCCTTGCCGACCGAGACGCTGGCATCCGCCGTGACGGAGCGGTTGCCCCACACGAACCAGGAGGAGAGACTCGAGCGAACACTCGAGGAGATCTTCTCCACCGATTGTGCGTCCGATTCTGCAACACCATCCGAGTAACCATCCTTGCTGGCCGTGACCTGCACGCTCAGCTCGGTTCCGATGTCGTCGGTCGTGATGCGGTACCGGCTGTCGGTCGCATCAGCGATCGGTGCACCGTCGCGCAGCCACTGGTAGCTGTAGTCGGCCGAAGCCACACTCCAGTTACCGTGCACGGCCTTGACTGTCTTGCCAACCTCGACCTTGCCGCGGATGCTCGGTGCCTTCGTGTTCTCGATGGCTTCAGCAGTTGTCGCGACCTCGATGGGCACTACGACCGCAGTGTCGGTTCCCGCAACCATGACGGTCAGCGCGAGCGTGCCCGAAGGTGCGCCGGCGGGGATCGTAACGGTCACGCTAGCGCGGCCCTGCTCATCCGTGGTGTCGACGATGGTGCGGTCGATCGTTGCCGAACCGAGCACGTCTCCATCAACCGAAACCTCGACCGTGGTGGCGTCTGAGCCGCCGCGGCTGAAGGTGAGCGACGAGAGGTCGAGCGTGACGTCATCTCCGGGGTTGTAGCCGTCGGCATCCGGAGCTGAAACAACAGCACCAATGGCGCGCTGTTCGAGCGGCGGGTCAGCGATCGTGTTCTCTTCGAACCACTCGACCATGGACTGCAGGTCGACGCGGCCGCTGTCGGCGCGATCGGTTCCCTCGGCGAGAGTAGCGAAGTTGTCGCCACCGGCCGCGAGGAAGGAGTTAGCAACCACCGTGTAGCTGGCTGCAACATCCACCGGAACACCGTTGAGGTACATCGCGGTTACTCGCTCACCCTGAGCCGCGGTGGGGTCGTACGAGTACGTCAACCCTTCCGAAACTCCGAGCTTGAGGAACGGACGCTGCGCACCCTCGGGCTGCCACTGCTCTTCGAGAACTGACTTGATCTGAGCACCGGTCAGCGACATCGTCGTGAGCGTGTTGCCGAAGGGCTGCACGTTCGCAGCCTCGCGGTACGTCACTTCACCGTCACCGTCGCCAGCACCTGATGCTTCGTAGACGAGGTCCGTGCGCAAACCACCCGGGTTCATGAACGCAATCTCGGCACCTGAATCGGAAGCTGCCCACAGTTGAACGTCGGCTACGAAGTTGCCGATGGTCGACTCGCCACCACGGTTCTCGGGGAACGGAGTTCCATCAACCGGAGTCTGCACCGCGCGGTACATGCTGTCGGAAATTTCTCCGACCTTAGCGTTGCCGAGCTCGGCGGCCGCTGCGGTAGCCTCGTCGACAATCGCCTGAACAGCGGCATCTGGCTCGAAGCCCTCAATCGGCAGAACCTCAGCCTCGAAGTCGATGATCTCCTTCGTTGCCGGGTCGACATTGAGGTCGAAGTGGCCGTAGTTGGCACCGTACTGTCCGGCCGAAACCACCAAACGCGGGCGGTCCATGCCAGGAACGGTGACCTCGTGGTCGTACGCGAGGTGAGTGTGACCCGACACGATCGCTTCGACCTTCGGGCTCAGGCCCATGACGATCTGGCCAAAGGCCGAGTCGTCGGTCGATGCTGCGATGTCGGTGGATGCCGCACCTTCGTGAACGAGCAGAACGAGAACGTCTGCTTCGCCGTTGGCGTCACTTCCATCGGTGAGGTAGTCCGCAACACGGTCAACCTCGGTCACGATGCTGCGGATCTCGAGCGACTCGATGCCAGCGGGGCTGACCAACTCGTTCAGATCTTCAGTAACAGCACCGATGAATCCGACGGTCACGCCGTCGAACTCCTGCAAGAAGTACTCGTCGTAGGCCGGAGCGTTGGTGTCCCGGTCGTAGAGGTTCGCGGCGAGGTAGGGCCAATCGGCAGCATCTAGGATGCGGTCGTCAACATCGGCACGACCCTGATCGAATTCGTGGTTACCGAAGGAACTCGTGTCGAGTCCGATTTCGTTGAGCACGTCGATCGTGGGCTGGTCGTTCTGGATGAACGAGGTGAACGTGGTGGCTCCGACGAAGTCACCGGCACCAACGAACGTGGTGTTGGGGTTCATGGCTTCCCAGTAGTTCACCATTCCGCCGAGCTGAGCTGCACCGGGGATGCCACGGTCTGCCTCGATACGACCGTGGAAGTCGTTCGTGGTGAGGATCTCGATCTCGACCGGCGCAGCCTCAGTGCTGAGGCCAATGCTGATCGGGTCGTGGTCGCTCGACCGGAACACGCTTCCCGCTTCGGTTGCTCCGAAGGCGTAGCCGCGATCGCCCCACTCGGGCGAGTTGATGTTCCAGACGGCAGCATCGGTCACGTGCTCGGCGAGCGAGGGCGAGACGATGATGTGGTCGAGCGATCCCAGTTCACCATCGAAGGTGTAGGTGTACTCGTTGTCGCCTTCAGCGGCGAGGGTGTCGACAAATCCAGCTTCGGTGAAGACCTGAATCGGGTCTTCTTCGGAGTAGGCGTTGAAGTCACCGACGAGAACGACCTTGTCGCTCTTTGCTTCATCGGCCGAGATCGAGTCAACGAGGGTCTTGACAGCGTTGGCCTGCTCCACACGCTCAGTGTTGAAGAAACCCTGGCCGTCAGTCGGCTCGGTTCCCGAACCGCCCTTTGACTTGAAGTGGTTAGCGATAACCGTGATGAGCTCACCGTTCGACTCAAAGGTTTGAGCGATCGGTTCACGCGCGATGTCCCAGACCGACTCGTCAACAGCAGTGAAGCTGTCGCCAACCGGAGTGGCTGCTGCTGGCTTGAAGATGATCGCGTTCGTGATGAAGTCAGTGATGGCTGCATCGTTCAGGTCTGCTGGCGTGCGAACGTAGTCCCACGTTCCGGCGCCGGCGGCGGCATTGAGAGCACCGACGAGATCCATGAGTGCTTCGTCAAGGTCGCCACCCAACTTGATGGAGTTTTCGATCTCCATGAGACCCACAACATCCGCATCGAGCGAGTTGATAGCGGCAACGATCTTCGACTGCTGGATAGCGAACTCTTCAGCGGTGTCTGCACCACGAGCATCCGAGTCTTCACTCGTCAGTGTCGTGAAGTAGTTGTAGACGTTGAAGGCTGAGACCTTAAAGTCTCCGCCGACAACGGGGGCTGAATCTTCCCGCGGATTCGTCGACTCGAACGTGGGCAGGTACTCCGCCGGGCTCGCATCGTTGATCGCGATGGTCGGCTGCAAACGCCAGTCATCGAAGCCGTAGCTCAGAACGTAAGGGTTCGCCGGGAACTCCACAGTGTCACCGTTGCGCACAACAGTGTCTGCTGAGAAATACGGCTGCTCACCGGGGTGAGAACCGTTAGAGATTTGGATGCTGTAGCCATCATCGAGGAAGATGCGGCTGGCACGGTTAGCAGCGGCGATCGCGGCGGCGTCGGCTCCGGCATCCGTGGTCTCGGTGCTCTTGACGGCGAGCTCTTCTGGGCTGAGCCAGAGGGTGCCGAAGTTGTAGAGCTGGTGGCTGGAGCTCACGAGGTAGTCGCCCGTGGGAGCAACGAGCATCGACTCGAGAGGCTCCCGGTCGGCACCAACAACGCCCGCATCGAGGGCGGATGCCTCAACACGGTCAGCCGGGTCAAGGTCGGCGGCCGACGTCACGAGTTCGACGGCCGTGCCCGAACCGAGCTGGGTCAGTCCGAAGTATTCAGCGACGGGGCCGGTTGCGGTGACCTTGTCTCCGATTGACACTGCGGGGTTCGCACTGCCCAGGAAGATGAAGATTCCGTCGGAGGCGCCGGGCGTAGCATCGCTCGCCCCACCCGATCCGGGAGTCTGGATGACAATGCCACGGTAGCCGGAGGCCCCACGGTAGTCAGCGGTGACAACACCCTCGACGGTGACGGTGGTGCCGACCATGGTGCTCGAGGCTGAAGTGCCTTGAACGTCGGCAATAGTTGCTGTTGCTTCGGCCGCTAGGGCGGCCGGAGCGGTGATCGCGGTCAACGCGATGGCGCACGACGTGGCAAGAGCCCCGATCGTGAGCCGCGTTGGCCTGCTGCTTCGTGGATACATAGCGGGCAGTCCCCTTATGAATTGTGAAATCAACGGTCTACCCCCAATGGGGGTATGTCAGACGATAGCCCTGCCCACAGCTCATTCCAAGGTTTTAAACGAATTGCTCATGTGCGCGTAACCCGTTGTTATTGTGCGAAGCGTGCGGCCTCGCGACTCGGCCAGCTACCCGCTCCGTGCGTCGGTCTGCGACGCCGTTACTGGGCCGAATTGCGCACAAAAGCGTGCGCCCGCGCCGCCAACGAACGCGAAAGGCGACCGAAAAGATCGACGCTTGCCCGCCCCGGCCAATCCTCGGGCAACGCAGAATCCGGCAACCCCGGATCGACGTACGGGATCACACGCCACTGATCGAGAGCATGGATATAGCACGCGAACGCTTCGGCATCGGTCGACGCCGGGCCCACTAGGGCGGAGTGCTGGGCGAGAAAACTGTCGTGCAATTCACGCAAGCGGTCGAGATCCCACCACTGGGCTACGGCATCCGCGAACGACTGAGTCGTCTCGGGCCGGCCCGCAATAAACAGCGTTGCGCACTCCCTCAGTTCGAGGTGTTCCAGAATGCGCAACACTTCTGGTTTGAGGTGCGCCGGGCAAATCCAGAGCCCGGTGGCGACGGTGCCGCACCCGATCCAGCCGAGCCTGCGACGAAGCTGGTGGCGTTCATCGCGGCGTGATTCGGGGATCGAAAACGAGATCAGACACCACGGGTCATCTTCGCGCTGCTGGCGAAAGCTGAAGACCCGGCGATCGCCACTCTCGAGCATTGGCACAGCATCCGCGTTCACTCGGTAGCCCTGTTGGCCGTCGACCATTTCAGGCACCAGTAGGCCCTTTGATTTAACGCGTGCGATCGCGCTGCGGGCGCCATTGGCAGAGACTCCCAGCGCTTCCATGATGCGCACGAGATGCGCCGACGAGATCCAGCCACCCAGCTGACGCAGCTGCGAGCCCACAAAGGTGCGGAGCAGGGCTGTTGCACTCCCGGGGCGGGAGTCGAAGTCATCCAGAATCATGGCGGTTACTTGGTGAGCTGTGCGTGAATGGCCTCGATGCCGAGCTGCACTTCGGCGAAGGTTGTGCTGAGCGGCGACAACCCGAGGCGGATGCCGTGAGGCCGGCGGAAGTCAGGAATGATCCCCTGTTTCCAGAGTTCGGCATTCACGGCGGCGAAGCTCTCGTGGTCGATCGTGACGTGGCTGCCCCGTTCGGCGGCATCCCGCGGCGAGCTGACGGTGACGCCGAGCGGCACGAGCAGTTCGTCAACGAGCGCGAGCGCGTACTCGGTGAGGGCGACCGACTTGGCGCGGATCGCGGGGATCCCCGCCTCTTCGATAAGGCCGAGCATGTCTTGCATCGCGAGCGAGCCGACGACCGATGGTGTGCCACTGATGAAGCGACGGATGCCTTCGTGCGGTGCGTAGCCTGGCCCCATTTCGAAGGGGTTGTTGCTGCCCATCCACCCTTGGATCGGCTGCGTCATGGCCTCGATGTGCTCGGCGCGCACGTAGCCGAAGGCGGGGGAACCCGGGCCTCCGTTGAGGTATTTATACGTGCATCCAGCAGCCAGGTCGACGCCCCAGGCATCGAGTTCGGTTTCAACGACGCCGGCGGAGTGACAGAGATCCCAGAGCACGAGCGCTCCGGCCTCGTGCGCGAGGGCGGTGATGCCGGGCATATCGGCGAGGTGGCCGGAGCGGTAGGCGACGTGGCTGATCACGACAAGGGCCGTGTTCTCGTTGAGCGCGTCCTCTACTTCGGCGGCGGTGACTCCCCCATCGCTGGCGGGATCGATCCAGCGCAGCGTCTTGCCGAGCTCAGCCGCGATGCCCTCGACCAGATAGCGATCGGTCGGAAAGTTGCCGGAGTCGATCACGATCTCGCTGCGTTCGGGGCGAGCGCTCAGACCGGCGCGAATCAGTTTGTAGAGCACGACCGTGGTCGAGTCGCCGATGAACGTTTGGCCCGGTGCAGCACCGAGCGTTGCAGCGCCGAGACGATCGCCGAGGGTGAGAGGCAGTTCGTACCACGCTTCATCCCAGCCACGGATGAGACGACCGCCCCACTGCTCGTCAACGAACTCGGCGAGGCGGGCCGCACTCGCGATGGTGGGTCGCCCGAGCGAGTTGCCGTCGAGGTAGGCACGCACTTCAGCGGATCGCACGAATTTGGCCGGGTATTGCTTCAGCGGGTCGGCGGCGTCGAGTGCTGCTGCGGCCTCGGCACTCGTGTCGAGTGGCGCGCTGGCTCCGGTGGGCGCAGCCGTCGCGTCATCGTGCGCAGCAGTCGGCGCGTGGGTGTCGGTCATAGGTCGATCCTCCATGTGGTCGGGATGGGGGTTGTTGCGGTGGGAACAGCGCTGTCGCTGCGCCAAGCCGCGTGCGCGCGGGTCGCGCTCACGGCAAAGTCAGGGTGAAGCAGCTCACGGGCCGTGACCACGGTGGCGGTCATGAGCCACGACGCGAGGTCAGCATCCGCGGTCGGCACCGTCGGCAAGTAGCTCACGGTGCTGCCGAAACCGGGTAAGCACAACGCCCGCAACAGGGCGTCGTAGCGCACCCCGGCATCCTGCAGTGCGGTCAGTTCGCGCTGGTTGAGGCCGGGAGGAAGATCGCCATTGCCCATGTCGGTGCCGTAACGAACGGTGCCGCCCGCGGCGTGAAAGCGTCGCAGGTTGTCGCTCGCAGTCTCGAAGTCGCGACCACGCTGGCCATAGCCGTGGATGTCGAGGGTGCTGATCCACGAGTGACGTCCGGCAAGAAAGCGGGAGTTCGGCTGCGCCATTTCAGCAATCAGGGCGTCACTGAGTTTCTCGGTCCACGGTGTGTGCGCCAGGCGATCGGCCCCCGCAGAAAACGCCCGCTGCGCTTGCCCTGGCCCCTGCACATGAACGACAACTTCGGCGCCGCGACTGTGCGCGTACTCCACCAGTGCGCACAAGGTTTCATCATCAATGACCGGGCCATCCTCGGCATTCAGCGCAACCTTCACAAAGGTCGCACCAGCGGCGAGCTGCTGCGCGACCGCCGCCATCGCCTGCTCACCCGTCTCCACTTCAGCAACCGCAAGCGTCGCCGCCCACGCACGATTCGCCGGGTAAGCATGAGGCGCGGTAATGAAAGCGCCCGCGTGGTTCAGCGCGGGAACCGCATCGTCGATCGCCCACTCGCGCAGACGCTCAGGATGCCCACCCAAATCGTCGACCGCCGCGAGGCCGCCAGCCACGAGAGCGCGCGGCTCCGTCAATCCGAGATGCACGTGCGCGTCGCGAAAGCCCGGCAGCAGCACTCCCGGAAGACGCACCGCGGTCGGGATTGCGGCATCCGCTATCGCTCGAATGCCGTGGGGGCTGACCCGCACTGTGGCCGGGCCGTGCCATTCACGCAGCCAGTAGCCGTCGACGGCGTAGTCGACGGTGAGCGCTGACTCGGTGGTTGGTCCGGTCGCCGCAGGGAGCTGCGGAGCTGGGTTCGGTTGTTCGGTCACGAGCGGCCGATCTCAGTGCGCACGGCAAAGAGTTCAGGGAAGAAGGTGAGGTCGAGTGCCTTCTGCAGAAAGCCGACGCCGCTCGAGCCGCCGGTGCCGCGTTTCGTGCCGATGATGCGCATGACTGTTTTCATGTGGCGGAAACGCCACAGTTGGAAGTTGTCTTCGAGGTCGACGAACTCTTCGCAGGCTTCATAGGCGAGCCAGTGTTCGCTTTCGTTGTCGTAGATGTGGCGGAAAGTGTCGATGAGCTCGTCATTTTGCTCATAGCCGCGCGTGACATCGCGATTGAGTACGGCATCGGGAATCTCGTAGCCGTGGCGGCTGAGGTAACGCAAGAACTCGTCGTAGACGCTGGGCTCGGCGAGCAGCTTGCTGAGCAGGGCGTGGGCTTCAGGCTGCGATTCGAACACTTTCAGCATGCCGGCGTTCTTGTTGCCGAGCAAAAACTCGACAGCGCGGTACTGGTACGACTGGAATCCGGATGAGCTGCCCAAGTAGTCGCGAAACTGCGAATACTCGCTCGGCGTCAGCGTTGCGAGCACTGACCACTGCTCGGTGAGGGTGCGCTGGATGTGCTTGACGCGTGCAATGCGCTTGAGCGCAATAGAGAGGTTGTCGCTCGCAATGAGATCGCGGGCCGAGGTGAGTTCGTGGATCACGAGCTTGAGCCACAGCTCGGTGGTCTGATGCTGGATGATGAACAACATCTCGTCGTGATGCTCAGGGGTGCTTTGCGGAGTCTGCGCGCTCAGCAGCGTGTCGAGTTCCAGATACGAGCCGTACGACATCCGCTTACTAAAGTCGGTGACAATCTCGTCTTCCAGGGCACGTTCGCTGTGGTTATCAGACATGCCGATACCCTATTGCACTTTTGCGACGGCCGCCACACTTATGTTCGCGTGTTTCTGCACAACTACTCTGCAGGAGTGCATATGAAGTCTCCCGCGGTCGCCACTCCGACGCCGAGACCCTCGTATCGGATAATGGCCAAGTGAACGTCGACGACTTCCTGACCAGCCTTGCCGCACTCCCGGCTTCACCCGCCCGCGAGTCCTACCTCTCCTTTGTCACGGCGGGTGGGTCGGATGCGCTCAAGCGCGATGGTGGGCCCGAGCATGTGACGGCATCCTGTTTCGTCTTCTCGCCTGACTTCGAGCGCGTGCTGTTGTGCTTTCACCGCAAAGGACAGTTTTGGGTGCAGTTCGGTGGCCACATTGAGCCGCAGGATGCTTCCGTCGCGGATGCCGCACTACGCGAAGCTCGCGAGGAGTCGGGCATTGCCGCCCTCGCCCTCCACTCGGACTCGATCGTTGATCTTGACCGGCACGAGCTGCACGGCGGTTTCGCCTGCGCCGCACACTGGGATGTGGGATTCGTTGCCATTGCCGCCGCTGATGTCGACTTCGCAGCCAGCGACGAAAGCGAAGACGTGCGCTGGTTCGCCACGAACGCCCTCCCCGAGAATGCTCCCGACAGCTTCCCCGCGAGAATTGGGGCTGTACTGAAAGCCGTCTTGGCGGATGCCGCCAACTAGCCAAGCGCCGATTAGAGCCGTGACTGCGGTGTCCGCAGCGCTTCGAACACGCCACGGAGATCACTGAACGAGAGCGCTCAGTCTCCGGAAGCGTCGTGGTCGCCGACGCCAGCAACAGCATCGGCATCGGCATCGGCATCGGCATCGGCGGCAGCCCGCACAGCTGCCCGCCGTTTACGCTTCTCGTTGGCTGTGGCAAGCGCCTTACGGGCGAGGGCATTCGCTTTGCCACTGGCTTTCTTCGCCATCTCAAACTCGGTGCCCAGAAGCGCGAGCCCACCGATCGCTACGAGGGAACCCGGCCCGGGCAATGGGATGAGCACCACACCAAGAGCGACGGTCGTGCCGCCAACAACACCAACGGTCGTGCGATAGACGCGGTCTGCCTTGGGGTTCTTGCGGATCGCCTCGCGCGTTCCATGAGCGGCGGAACTTGCCGCGTGCCCTACCGCCACACCTGCACGCGCGGCGACTGTTCGTTTCTGGTTCATAGGCTGATTCTACGAGTGGGTTCTCTACTCGCTAGCTGAGATCACGCCCTCGAAACCGGCGATGCGCGTCGCGACAACCTCAGCAGCTTCCTGGGCCTCGGCCTCGTTCGCATCCATGAGTGCCGACTGGTAGCGAGCAGTGAGGTCGTACAGCGTCTGGATAGCGCCGGTCTCAACATTGCAGGTGGCCTCGATCACGGCGATTCGTCGGTTCTCGGCGCTGTCGCCATCTGACTCGTAGTCGAACTGAGGCATAGGTGACTCGGCATCGAATTCGAGCCCCTGCTCAACCATGCACTCCTTGGCAGCAGCGAGCGCTGCTTGGCCTGGCTCCGAAGCGAAGGCGGCATCGTAGGCAGCGTCCGCGACCTGCGCATCAAAGGAGTAGCCGTCATCCAGATTGAAGCGTGTTCTCATTTCTTCTTTAGATTCATCGAGGCAGCGCAGCTCCTCATCGCTCGGAGTCGGGGGCACCTGGTCAATGAGGGCGGCAATCTCGAAACCGTACTTCTGAGCGAGCGGAACACTCCACAGCCCAAAGAGCCGATCCTCTTCGCTCGACACCGTCTCTGACCGGCTGTAACCAGGCAGCCCGCTCTCAGCAAGACACGCGTCAGTCAACACCTGCCACGCTTCACGCCGGAGTTCATCGACCTGCGGCGCATTCCGATTAATGGCATCCACCGGCAGAACAACGGTGCCCGCCTCGAAGTCGAGGGTGGCGGTCACGTGGGCGTAGGGCTCGATGTCGACGCCTGAAGATTCCAACCCGACAGTGCCGGTCGAGCATGACGACAGCAGAAAACTGGCGGCGATGAGCAGAACGCCCGCCGGAGTCGCGATCCGAGAGGTGTGTTGCGATCGAATACTCATCTGTGGTTACCCAACAATCTTGTTATTTGAGGTTTAATCGCAACAACGCGTGCGCTCCATAGAACCACGGGATGCCATGCCCGTCAACCACAGCGGACACATGCAGAAAGCCCCGGCTGCCGACCACATGAGTGGGGCATCCGGGGCTTTCTTGTGCTCGAGTGAGCGGGGTGCTTGTTAGAGCGCAGCCAGCTTGTCGACGAACGAATCGCCAGGCGCTACGTCGACCGACTCTGCATCGATCTCGGCGCGGCCGAGGAGTTCGTCCATCTTGCGACGACGGTTGCGCGGGATGAGCGTGACAACAGTTCCGGCCTTGCCTGCGCGACCGGTACGGCCAGCGCGGTGCAGGTACGTCTTGTACTCCTCGGGGGCATCGGCCTGAATAACGAGGCTGATGTCATCTACGTGGATGCCGCGGGCTGCAACGTCTGTCGCGACAAGCACGTTGACCTTGCCGCTCGTGAGCATCTGCAGGTTGCGGGTACGACGCGACTGGTTGAGGTCACCGTGAAGGCTCGTGGCTGGGGTTCCACCCATGCTCAAGAATTCGGCCATCTCTTCAGCAAAGGCACGCGTGCGGGTGAAGACGAGAGTCTTGCCCGTGCCGGCGGAAAGCTGCTTGATGATCGCACGCTTGTCGCGCTGTTCGATGAGCAGAACCTTGTGGTCGATCGTGGAAGAGGCCTGAAGATCTCTCTCATCTCGGCGGCCTCGAGACCTTCTAACACCACGCACTCAAGCTCTCGCAGAGACCGCTATTTGGACTTGATCGATGCCCGCCGAAGTTCCGGTACGCTCAATGCGAAGAGCGCCCCAGCGAGCTCGAGAGAGCCGAAAGTCAAATACGCAACCTGAGTGCCAAATGCCGTAGTCAAAGCCCCAAAGCCCGTGTAGCCAATAGGTATTAACCCTAGCGCCGCGAAGGTGAGAAGTGCCATCGTTCGCCCCATAAACTGTGATGGAGTTAGCACTTGAACAAGCCCGATAAGGAGTGCCGCTGCCGGACCCGCGCACAACCCAATCATCGCAAACAGACCCGCTGCAAGAGCTAGCGAGGAGGCCCAAGGGATAACGCCAACCAAAATCGCGCCTATCCCAGCGAACGAAGCGCCCCAGAGGCCGGCTCGATCCGGGCGCCAGAAAATCATCACGAGCGCCCCCGCTGCCGCCCCGACGCCAAAGGCAGCTAGCAGGAATCCGAACCCTGACTCGCCCCACCCATTGTCAAGTGCCAAGCGTGGGCTTCCGATATTGATCGGCGCCGATAGCGCGAGGTTCAAGGTACCAATAGTAATTAGCAGAGGGCCAACAACTCGGTCTTTTGCCACACGTCGAAGGCCTGCCAAGAGCGCTTTCCTCATCGACTCTTCGCGCAAAACTCGAAACTCGTGATTCCCAGGTTCACTACTGATCATGAGAAGGAGCATCACCGAAACTAACAGCGCGGCCGCCCCTACTCCTGCCGTACCTCCTACTCCTGCTCCGGCCAGTAGAAGCCCCGCCGATGCTGAAGCTAGGATCATCGAAAGTCGCTCGATGGTCTGCACCAACCCCTGAGCCGCAGGCAAGGCCACACTTGGCACAAGCACAGCAGGCATTGAATTAACTGCAGGCAAATAAATTGCATCGAGGATGCCAAACGCCAGGGCGTAAAACATAAGAAAAGGGATACTGATCTCGCCCACCACGGCATGAATTGTTACGGCTGACAGGATCAAGAGCCTAACAAAATTCGTGATTTTCGCCGTCAGCAAGGCACCAATTCGGTCCACGAGCGTCCCGCCAAAAAGCATAAGCGCCGCGCGGGGCAGAGACCCAGCAGCGATTACCAGTGACGCTTGGAAAGCAGTTCCGTTGCGGTTCGCTAGCCAAGACAGCAATATGAACCACAGCCCGTCGGCAGCAAGGCTGAACCCTAGACTCGAGCCGAAGAGCAAAAAACGAGATGAGTTCAACCCTCCCTTTGCAATCACAGCTTCATGCCTCTTCCGTTATGGCTAGTATTACCGAAATTATGACCTCGATGGCACGCGGGTCGGTCACCATGTCAAGGTGGCTGGCGGCGACTTGTTGATGAATTACGGTTTCAGCGAAACGTTGTCCCCACCAGTCAACGTAATCGTAAAGTTCAAAATCCGTGACTGTTGATGTCCCTAAACCCAGATCTTCGCTCGTGATTAAGTTCCCTTTTGACTGCACAATTGACGGCACATGACTGGCGACTGCCTTCACGAGACCACCCAGTGCGCCAAACGGAAGCCATTCACCGGTACCTACCATTTCACTTGGAACTTCTAGATCCGCGGACAGTTCCCGTAGGCGCTTCGCACTTGAAAGCGACAAGCCCCGCTGGGCCACAATTTGTGCAGCTTCCTCATAGGCAGATGCGTAGTGTTCAAAGCGACTATTCTCATGCGAGCTTACGGACGCGGGTTCTAGGAGAATTATGTCTCGGAATAGACCGGCGTTAATGAATGCCATGTGGTGTGCAATAGTCGCCCCGAGCGACCACCCAAGCAATATGACCTTCCGCCCGTTCAGTAGGCACTCGATTTCGTGTATGTAGTCCGCCGCTAAGCCAGCAATGCTGTCACGATAAGGCTCCCCCTCTAGCATGCCCCTTGCGCGGACACCGTAGACGTCGAGAGTACCTTCGAGTTGAGTCGCGATGTCCTTGAACCAGTGGGATGAGCCACCGCTCGGGTGGATGCATACAAGCGCTGGCCGCCCCAGAGAGGGGTTTGTGCGCGTAAGCAGATCGATAATCCGGCTGGAATTTGCTTCGACTGCGAGAACACCACTTATTGTGCTTCGAACCATAAGGGCCCCTAGAGACACATCAACGCCCCGTTGCTTTGCACGACTAACGGCTTTGGTCGCAAGGAGGCTGTGTCCTCCAATAGCGAAGAAGTTATCGTGAACTCCAACCCGATCCACCCCCAAAACCTCAGCCCAAATCTCAGCCAAAGCCCTCTCAACCTCGTTCCGCGGAGCAACATACTCTCCCTCGAGACTGTCTCGTGAAGCTACCGGCTCGGGCAATGCGCGTCGATCAAGCTTCCCGCTGGGAGTCATCGGAAGCGCATCAAGGAAAACAAACACATTGGGAACCATGAAAGCTGGGAGCTTCTGCGCACACCAATCCCTGAGCTCTGAGACAGACTCCGACGACGACACGCAGTACGCGACTAAACGCTTTCCACCTGCGCCATCGTCTTTAACAACTACTGCGCCAGCCGACACCGTCGGAGACTTCATCAGCTGCGACTCAATCTCACCTAACTCGATCCGCAGACCACGGATCTTGACCTGATTGTCCTGACGCCCAAGGAACTCCAACGATCCGCCCGGCAGCCACCGGACAAGATCCCCCGTCCGATAAACCCGACCCGCACCCCTGACCACAGGATCATCCACGAACCGTTCCGCAGTGAGATCAGGCCTATTCAAATAGCCTCGACCAACACCAGCCCCACCAATCAGCAACTCGCCCGCGACCCCCACCGGAGCCAACCCACCCCACCGATCCACCACAACCGCCCGAGCATTCGCCACCGGCCGCCCAATCGGCACTACAGCACCATGCTGCACCGGTACCAAGTATTGAGTGGCAAACACTGTCGTTTCGGTTGGACCGTAGACATGTCTAAGCTCCTTTGGTCCATCGTCTATTTCTCTCAGCCCGAGAACTAGCGATCCGTCTGAACGCTCACCACCGTAGAGAAGGCATCGTAAAGTCGAAAAAGCCGTCGAACGCATCTGAACCAGCTGAGCCAAAAGTGCTGTTGTGATGAACGCGACAGAAACACCCCTCCTCAAGATAAGAGATTCAAGTTCACCGTGATTAAGCATGACCGTAGAGTCCACAATTACAGACTGAGCACCACTTACCAGAGGCGCCCAGAGCTCAAATACGATGGCATCGAAGGCAAAGTTGGCCCCCGCAAGAATGACGTCGCTACTTTGAATACCCGCCACGGAACTATCGGACGCGACTAGCGAACAGATTCCTTGGTGTTCGATCATGACGCCCTTCGGCGTCCCTGTTGAGCCAGAGGTATAGATCACATACGCCAAGTCAGTCGGCGACCCTCGACGGTCGAGGTCACGCGTCGGCAATTCTTCAAGATCCAAGGCAACAACATCGAGCGCAACTATCGAGTTCGTACGCGCTCCACTAAACAGACCTACCAACGACGACTGAGTCAAGACAACTTGCGCCGCGGTATCCTCGATCATGAACGCGACGCGTTCTGCAGGATAGGCAGGATCGATGGGAACATAAGCACCGCCAGCCTTCCAAATCGCCAGCAATGACACGACCATGTCAAAACCACGCTCAAGACATACAGCGACCAACGATTCCGATTCAACCCCCGAACGACGCAGGAATACCGCTAACTGGTTTGCCCGTGAGTTCAATTGCCCGTAGGTCATCGATTCGTCTTCAAACCACAACGCCACAGCATCGGGAGTTTTGCGAGCGTGACGTTCCACGAACTCATGCACCAAGGCCTGGTCGTCAAACTTTGACGCAGTATCGTTGAACCCAACGGTTAGCTGGAGGCGCTCCCGCTCCGTAAGAAAGTCGATATCCCCCACTCTCTGCTTAGGGTTTGACCCTGCTTCGGTCAAGAGATTCACAAAGTGGCCCGCCAGACGCTCCATCGTCTGCGTATCGAACAAGTCCGAAGCGAAGACAACCTTCCCTTCAAGAACATCAGCCACTTGGGTCAAGGTTAAAGTCAGATCAAACTTAGAGCTCTTGGCTTCAGCAGACATCAATCCAACAGTCGCGTGTTCCAGCTCAAGGTCATCGCCTTCACTGCCGACGTTTAGCGCAAACATGTGCTGGAACACAGGAGTCCGACTCAAATCACGCTCAGGTGACAACTCCTCCACGACACGATCAAACGGAAGATCCTGATGGTCATAAGCCCCGAGAGCAGCATCTCTGATCTGATCAACAAAGTCCTCGAAAGAGGGATTCGACTCCAAATCACCCCGCACCACAAGCGTATTGACAAAAAACCCGACAACATCTTCGAGTTCAGCCTGTGTGCGCCCCGCAATCGGAGTCCCGACCGCGATATCGACCTGACCACTCCACCGAGCCAGCAAGACCTCGAAAGCAGCAAGACCCACCATAAACAACGAAGCATTACGCTGCTGAGCCAACCGTTTCAAGCTCTCCACGACGCTCGAAGGAACCACAAACGAAACAGACCCGCCCAACCCCGAACGCACCAACGGTCGAGACCGATCAGTGGGCAACTCCACGGGCTCAAGCCCCTCCAAAGCCGAACACCAAAAACGCAACTGACGCTCCAGCAACTCGCCCGACAACAAGTCTTGTTGCCATGCCGCGAAATCAAGATAATCCACCGGTGCCGACGACAACGCCACATCGTTGCCCGTTATCTCACCGCGATATAGCGCTTCAATATCCGCGAGAATGATCCCAGCTGACCAACCATCGACAGCGATGTGATGAATCTGGAATAAGAGATACCCCTCCTCTACGCCAACATGAATCCATTGCACCCTCAAAAGCTGCCCGGCCGTCAAATCAAAGGGCATTCCGAAAGCATCTTCCACCACCTCCCGGACTCGATCATCGCGGTCAGTCACGGCCACCTGGGTGAGATCAAATTCATCAATGGTCACCGACCACGGCTCCAATACCCGCTGAACGGGCTCTCCCTGCGCATCAATTTCACACGCCGTGCGCAGAACCGGGTGCCGTTCAACGACCTTCCTAAAAGCTTTCGTTAGCGCCGAAAGATTCACAGGGCCCGAGATCTGGTAGCCAAACGGAACCACATACTCCGCACTCTCTGGCGTCAACTGATCAAGAAACCACAACCGCTTCTGGGCGAAAGATAACGCCCCCTCCACTCGCTCTGAACGAGCAATCGGAACACCCCCCACCCCTCCAGACAAAGTGCCATGAGCATAACCCGCAATAGTCGGCGTCACGAAGAGGTTCTTCACCGAAGCAGACATATCAAGCAACTGGTTTGCACGACTAACGGCTTTGGTCGCAAGGAGGCTGTGTCCTCCAATAGCGAAGAAGTTATCGTGAACTCCAACCCGATCCACCCCCAAAACCTCAGCCCAAATCTCAGCCAAAGCCCTCTCAACCTCGTTCCGCGGAGCAACATACTCTCCCTCGAGACTGTCTCGTGAAGCTACCGGCTCGGGCAATGCGCGTCGATCAAGCTTCCCGCTGGGAGTCATCGGAAGCGCATCAAGGAAAACAAACACATTGGGAACCATGAAAGCTGGGAGCTTCTGCGCACACCAATCCCTGAGCTCTGAGACAGACTCCGACGACGACACGCAGTACGCGACTAAACGCTTTCCACCTGCGCCATCGTCTTTAACAACTACTGCGCCAGCCGACACCGTCGGAGACTTCATCAGCTGCGACTCAATCTCACCTAACTCGATCCGCAGACCACGGATCTTGACCTGATTGTCCTGACGCCCAAGGAACTCCAACGATCCGCCCGGCAGCCACCGGACAAGATCCCCCGTCCGATAAACCCGACCCGCACCCCTGACCACAGGATCATCCACGAACCGTTCCGCAGTGAGATCAGGCCTATTCAAATAGCCTCGACCAACACCAGCCCCACCAATCAGCAACTCGCCCGCGACCCCCACCGGAGCCAACCCACCCCACCGATCCACCACAACCGCCCGAGCATTCGCCACCGGCCGCCCAATCGGCACTACAGCACCACCACTCCAACCGCTCCCGATCTCAAACACAGTAGCCATTACGGAAAATTCAGAAGGCCCATACGCGTTGACGAATGCGCAGCCCGGAAGTGCAAGGCTCATATCGCGAACTAAAGCAGGATCGGCAGCTTCGCCTCCAAAAACAACTGCACGAAGAGCATCGAACGCTCCCGCCCGGTAAAGAGGCGCCAACAAGATCGGAGTCACGAACATTTGAGTCACTCGGCGGACCTTAACGAGATCGCGTACAGCATCGCCATCAAGCAACATTCGCTCCGAACCAATGACCATAGAGGCACCTTGGGTCAACGCACCCCAGAACTCGTACACAGCGGCATCGAAAACGAAGTTGGCCCCCGCAAGAATGACGTCGCTACTTTGAATACCCGCCACGGAACTATCGGACGCGACTAGCGAACAGATTCCTTGGTGTTCGATCATGACGCCCTTCGGCGTCCCTGTTGAGCCAGAGGTATAGATCACATACGCCAAGTCAGTCGGCGACCCTCGACGGTCGAGGTCACGCGTCGGCAATTCTTCAAGATCCAAGGCAACAACATCGAGCGCAACTATCGAGTTCGTACGCGCTCCACTAAACAGACCTACCAACGACGACTGAGTCAAGACAACTTGCGCCGCGGTATCCTCGATCATGAACGCGACGCGTTCTGCAGGATAGGCAGGATCGATGGGAACATAAGCACCGCCAGCCTTCCAAATCGCCAGCAATGACACGACCATGTCAAAACCACGCTCAAGACATACAGCGACCAACGATTCCGATTCAACCCCCGAACGACGCAGGAATACCGCTAACTGGTTTGCCCGTGAGTTCAATTGCCCGTAGGTCATCGATTCGTCTTCAAACCACAACGCCACAGCATCGGGAGTTTTGCGAGCGTGACGTTCCACGAACTCATGCACCAAGGCCTGGTCGTCAAACTTTGACGCAGTATCGTTGAACCCAACGGTTAGCTGGAGGCGCTCCCGCTCCGTAAGAAAGTCGATATCCCCCACTCTCTGCTTAGGGTTTGACCCTGCTTCGGTCAAGAGATTCACAAAGTGGCCCGCCAGACGCTCCATCGTCTGCGTATCGAACAAGTCCGAAGCGAAGACAACCTTCCCTTCAAGAACATCAGCCACTTGGGTCAAGGTTAAAGTCAGATCAAACTTAGAGCTCTTGGCTTCAGCAGACATCAATCCAACAGTCGCGTGTTCCAGCTCAAGGTCATCGCCTTCACTGCCGACGTTTAGCGCAAACATGTGCTGGAACACAGGAGTCCGACTCAAATCACGCTCAGGTGACAACTCCTCCACGACACGATCAAACGGAAGATCCTGATGGTCATAAGCCCCGAGAGCAGCATCTCTGATCTGATCAACAAAGTCCTCGAAAGAGGGATTCGACTCCAAATCACCCCGCACCACAAGCGTATTGACAAAAAACCCGACAACATCTTCGAGTTCAGCCTGTGTGCGCCCCGCAATCGGAGTCCCGACCGCGATATCGACCTGACCACTCCACCGAGCCAGCAAGACCTCGAAAGCAGCAAGACCCACCATAAACAACGAAGCATTACGCTGCTGAGCCAACCGTTTCAAGCTCTCCACGACGCTCGAAGGAACCACAAACGAAACAGACCCGCCCAACCCCGAACGCACCAACGGTCGAGACCGATCAGTGGGCAACTCCACGGGCTCAAGCCCCTCCAAAGCCGAACACCAAAAACGCAACTGACGCTCCAGCAACTCGCCCGACAACAAGTCTTGTTGCCATGCCGCGAAATCAAGATAATCCACCGGTGCCGACGACAACGCCACATCGTTGCCCGTTATCTCACCGCGATATAGCGCTTCAATATCCGCGAGAATGATCCCAGCTGACCAACCATCGACAGCGATGTGATGAATCTGGAATAAGAGATACCCCTCCTCTACGCCAACATGAATCCATTGCACCCTCAAAAGCTGCCCGGCCGTCAAATCAAAGGGCATTCCGAAAGCATCTTCCACCACCTCCCGGACTCGATCATCGCGGTCAGTCACGGCCACCTGGGTGAGATCAAATTCATCAATGGTCACCGACCACGGCTCCAATACCCGCTGAACGGGCTCTCCCTGCGCATCAATTTCACACGCCGTGCGCAGAACCGGGTGCCGTTCAACGACCTTCCTAAAAGCTTTCGTTAGCGCCGAAAGATTCACAGGGCCCGAGATCTGGTAGCCAAACGGAACCACATACTCCGCACTCTCTGGCGTCAACTGATCAAGAAACCACAACCGCTTCTGGGCGAAAGATAACGCCCCCTCCACTCGCTCTGAACGAGCAATCGGAACACCCCCCACCCCTCCAGACAGTTTTGCTGCAATCTGGTCAATGACGCTGGTCATTAATTTTTCCCCTTATTGGTATTTTCCGTATATCGCTCGATAACTACCGCGCTATAGCGCGAGACTGTCGGCGCTAGAAACGCATCGGACACCACCATCGATATATTCAATGCTTCTCGCACTTTGCTCGTTATTTTGGTCACAAGGAGGCTGTGTCCTCCAATAGCGAAGAAGTTATCGTGAACTCCAACCCGATCCACCCCCAAAACCTCAGCCCAAATCTCAGCCAAAGCCCTCTCAACCTCGTTCCGCGGAGCAACATACTCTCCCTCGAGACTGTCTCGTGAAGCTACCGGCTCGGGCAATGCGCGTCGATCAAGCTTCCCGCTGGGAGTCATCGGAAGCGCATCAAGGAAAACAAACACATTGGGAACCATGAAAGCTGGGAGCTTCTGCGCACACCAATCCCTGAGCTCTGAGACAGACTCCGACGACGACACGCAGTACGCGACTAAACGCTTTCCACCTGCGCCATCGTCTTTAACAACTACTGCGCCAGCCGACACCGTCGGAGACTTCATCAGCTGCGACTCAATCTCACCTAACTCGATCCGCAGACCACGGATCTTGACCTGATTGTCCTGACGCCCAAGGAACTCCAACGATCCGCCCGGCAGCCACCGGACAAGATCCCCCGTCCGATAAACCCGACCCGCACCCCTGACCACAGGATCATCCACGAACCGTTCCGCAGTGAGATCAGGCCTATTCAAATAGCCTCGACCAACACCAGCCCCACCAATCAGCAACTCGCCCGCGACCCCCACCGGAGCCAACCCACCCCACCGATCCACCACAACCGCCCGAGCATTCGCCACCGGCCGCCCAATCGGCACAGAGCTTGGTACTGACCACAGCTCGCAGTGTGTGGCTGAGATCGTTGTCTCAGTAGGTCCATAAGTATTTGCCACCCTCGCCCCGTTGTATTCGAGCATTTTGGCAAGAGTGGCTGATGAGAGCACGTCACCCCCTGTTATCAAGAGGCGAAGCCGCAATTCCGCACTCTGAATAAAGGCTCCATCCGCGAAACCGATATCCCAAACGGCTGGTGTCAACTCGAGAACTGTCACTTGTCGACGAATCAAAAGTTGCACTAGGAGGTGCGGGTCACGCTCATTGAGACCCACCAAGACAGATTGAGCTTGAGACGCTAAGGCCGTAAAAAGCTGCTCAAGAGATGCATCAAATACCGAGCTCGCGAACTGAGCGACTACATCTTGCGGTTGAACACGATAGCGCGCTCTCATGTCAGTTATGGAAGCTGTGAGGCTGTGGTGTTCGATCATGACGCCCTTCGGCGTCCCTGTTGAGCCAGAGGTATAGATCACATACGCCAAGTCAGTCGGCGACCCTCGACGGTCGAGGTCACGCGTCGGCAATTCTTCAAGATCCAAGGCAACAACATCGAGCGCAACTATCGAGTTCGTACGCGCTCCACTAAACAGACCCACCAACGACGACTGAGTCAAGACAACTTGCGCCGCGGTATCCTCGATCATGAACGCGACGCGTTCTGCAGGATAGGCAGGATCGATGGGAACATAAGCACCGCCAGCCTTCCAAATCGCCAGCAATGACACGACCATGTCAAAACCACGCTCAAGACATACAGCGACCAACGATTCCGATTCAACCCCCGAACGACGCAGGAATACCGCTAACTGGTTTGCCCGTGAGTTCAATTGCCCGTAGGTCATCGATTCGTCTTCAAACCACAACGCCACAGCATCGGGAGTTTTGCGAGCGTGACGTTCCACGAACTCATGCACCAAGGCCTGGTCGTCAAACTTTGACGCAGTATCGTTGAACCCAACGGTTAGCTGGAGGCGCTCCCGCTCCGTAAGAAAGTCGATATCCCCCACTCTCTGCTTAGGGTTTGACCCTGCTTCGGTCAAGAGATTCACAAAGTGGCCCGCCAGACGCTCCATCGTCTGCGTATCGAACAAGTCCGAAGCGAAGACAACCTTCCCTTCAAGAACACCAGCCACCGCCTCGATAGTGCAACTGATGTCAAGCTTCGAGGGAGCATGCGCGAGGTAATCCGCGGACGAAGCAACGGCATTGAAAAGTAAAAGTGTCGTGGGAGTAGAGAATTCTTCCCTCAACTCAAACATGTGCTGGAACACAGGAGTCCGACTCAAATCACGCTCAGGTGACAACTCCTCCACGACACGATCAAACGGAAGATCCTGATGGTCATAAGCCCCGAGAGCAGCATCTCTGATCTGATCAACAAAGTCCTCGAAAGAGGGATTCGACTCCAAATCACCCCGCACCACAAGCGTATTGACAAAAAACCCGACAACATCTTCGAGTTCAGCCTGTGTGCGCCCCGCAATCGGAGTCCCGACCGCGATATCGACCTGACCACTCCACCGAGCCAGCAAGACCTCGAAAGCAGCAAGACCCACCATAAACAACGAAGCATTACGCTGCTGAGCCAACCGTTTCAAGCTCTCCACGACGCTCGAAGGAACCACAAACGAAACAGACCCGCCCAACCCCGAACGCACCAACGGTCGAGACCGATCAGTGGGCAACTCCACGGGCTCAAGCCCCTCCAAAGCCGAACACCAAAAACGCAACTGACGCTCCAGCAACTCGCCCGACAACAAGTCTTGTTGCCATGCCGCGAAATCAAGATAATCCACCGGTGCCGACGACAACGCCACATCGTTGCCCGTTATCTCACCGCGATATAGCGCTTCAATATCCGCGAGAATGATCCCAGCTGACCAACCATCGACAGCGATGTGATGAATCTGGAATAAGAGATACCCCTCCTCTACGCCAACATGAATCCATTGCACCCTCAAAAGCTGCCCGGCCGTCAAATCAAAGGGCATTCCGAAAGCATCTTCCACCACCTCCCGGACTCGATCATCGCGGTCAGTCACGGCCACCTGGGTGAGATCAAATTCATCAATGGTCACCGACCACGGCTCCAATACCCGCTGAACGGGCTCTCCCTGCGCATCAATTTCACACGCCGTGCGCAGAACCGGGTGCCGTTCAACGACCTTCCTAAAAGCTTTCGTTAGCGCCGAAAGATTCACAGGGCCCGAGATCTGGTAGCCAAACGGAACCACATACTCCGCACTCTCTGGCGTCAACTGATCAAGAAACCACAACCGCTTCTGGGCGAAAGATAACGCCCCCTCCACTCGCTCTGAACGAGCAATCGGAACACCCCCCACCCCTCCAGACAAAGTGCCATGAGCATAACCCGCAATAGTCGGCGTCACGAAGAGGTTCTTCACCGAAGCAGACATATCAAGCAACTGGTTTGCACGACTAACGGCTTTGGTCGCAAGGAGGCTGTGTCCTCCAATAGCGAAGAAGTTATCGTGAACTCCAACCCGATCCACCCCCAAAACCTCAGCCCAAATCTCAGCCAAAGCCCTCTCAACCTCGTTCCGCGGAGCAACATACTCTCCCTCGAGACTGTCTCGTGAAGCTACCGGCTCGGGCAATGCGCGTCGATCAAGCTTCCCGCTGGGAGTCATCGGAAGCGCATCAAGGAAAACAAACACATTGGGAACCATGAAAGCTGGGAGCTTCTGCGCACACCAATCCCTGAGCTCTGAGACAGACTCCGACGACGACACGCAGTACGCGACTAAACGCTTTCCACCTGCGCCATCGTCTTTAACAACTACTGCGCCAGCCGACACCGTCGGAGACTTCATCAGCTGCGACTCAATCTCACCTAACTCGATCCGCAGACCACGGATCTTGACCTGATTGTCCTGACGCCCAAGGAACTCCAACGATCCGCCCGGCAGCCACCGGACAAGATCCCCCGTCCGATAAACCCGACCCGCACCCCTGACCACAGGATCATCCACGAACCGTTCCGCAGTGAGATCAGGCCTATTCAAATAGCCTCGACCAACACCAGCCCCACCAATCAGCAACTCGCCCGCGACCCCCACCGGAGCCAACCCACCCCACCGATCCACCACAACCGCCCGAGCATTCGCCACCGGCCGCCCAATATTGTCTGCCGAACTCGCGTCCCAAATCGGGTTGGCGACCGAGGTCATCGTGCACTCGGTGGGACCATAGTTGTGAACAATCGATGAGAATACTGGCCCCTCGAGGCCGCCAAGACTTCCCAAAATCGAACCTGATTCACCCGTCATAAAGGTCAATGTCATCGGCCATCTATTGTGGATATCAAGAGACAAAATCTCTCGCAAGACTGACGGCGTGATGCTGAGAACCTTAGAGACCCCATGCAGTTCCACCAGACGCAGTAGTTCGCTAGGGCTGAAACCGAGCGTAGTCGGAGTAAGTATCCCGCAGCTTCCGTTTACGAGGACCGCCAGAAGCTCCCTCAAATATGCATCGTAAGCAAGCGATGCGGTAACGAGCGAGGTCCACGAACCTCGATCCAAATCATGAGTCCGACTCAAATAAGCGATATAGTGTGTGAGGCTGTGGTGTTCGATCATGACGCCCTTCGGCGTCCCTGTTGAGCCAGAGGTATAGATCACATACGCCAAGTCAGTCGGCGACCCTCGACGGTCGAGGTCACGCGTCGGCAATTCTTCAAGATCCAAGGCAACAACATCGAGCGCAACTATCGAGTTCGTACGCGCTCCACTAAACAGACCTACCAACGACGACTGAGTCAAGACAACTTGCGCCGCGGTATCCTCGATCATGAACGCGACGCGTTCTGCAGGATAGGCAGGATCGATGGGAACATAAGCACCGCCAGCCTTCCAAATCGCCAGCAATGACACGACCATGTCAAAACCACGCTCAAGACATACAGCGACCAACGATTCCGATTCAACCCCCGAACGACGCAGGAATACCGCTAACTGGTTTGCCCGTGAGTTCAATTGCCCGTAGGTCATCGATTCGTCTTCAAACCACAACGCCACAGCATCGGGAGTTTTGCGAGCGTGACGTTCCACGAACTCATGCACCAAGGCCTGGTCGTCAAACTTTGACGCAGTATCGTTGAACCCAACGGTTAGCTGGAGGCGCTCCCGCTCCGTAAGAAAGTCGATATCCCCCACTCTCTGCTTAGGGTTTGACCCTGCTTCGGTCAAGAGATTCACAAAGTGGCCCGCCAGACGCTCCATCGTCTGCGTATCGAACAAGTCCGAAGCGAAGACAACCTTCCCTTCAAGAACATCAGCCACTTGGGTCAAGGTTAAAGTCAGATCAAACTTAGAGCTCTTGGCTTCAGCAGACATCAATCCAACAGTCGCGTGTTCCAGCTCAAGGTCATCGCCTTCACTGCCGACGTTTAGCGCAAACATGTGCTGGAACACAGGAGTCCGACTCAAATCACGCTCAGGTGACAACTCCTCCACGACACGATCAAACGGAAGATCCTGATGGTCATAAGCCCCGAGAGCAGCATCTCTGATCTGATCAACAAAGTCCTCGAAAGAGGGATTCGACTCCAAATCACCCCGCACCACAAGCGTATTGACAAAAAACCCGACAACATCTTCGAGTTCAGCCTGTGTGCGCCCCGCAATCGGAGTCCCGACCGCGATATCGACCTGACCACTCCACCGAGCCAGCAAGACCTCGAAAGCAGCAAGACCCACCATAAACAACGAAGCATTACGCTGCTGAGCCAACCGTTTCAAGCTCTCCACGACGCTCGAAGGAACCACAAACGAAACAGACCCGCCCAACCCCGAACGCACCAACGGTCGAGACCGATCAGTGGGCAACTCCACGGGCTCAAGCCCCTCCAAAGCCGAACACCAAAAACGCAACTGACGCTCCAGCAACTCGCCCGACAACAAGTCTTGTTGCCATGCCGCGAAATCAAGATAATCCACCGGTGCCGACGACAACGCCACATCGTTGCCCGTTATCTCACCGCGATATAGCGCTTCAATATCCGCGAGAATGATCCCAGCTGACCAACCATCGACAGCGATGTGATGAATCTGGAATAAGAGATACCCCTCCTCTACGCCAACATGAATCCATTGCACCCTCAAAAGCTGCCCGGCCGTCAAATCAAAGGGCATTCCGAAAGCATCTTCCACCACCTCCCGGACTCGATCATCGCGGTCAGTCACGGCCACCTGGGTGAGATCAAATTCATCAATGGTCACCGACCACGGCTCCAATACCCGCTGAACGGGCTCTCCCTGCGCATCAATTTCACACGCCGTGCGCAGAACCGGGTGCCGTTCAACGACCTTCCTAAAAGCTTTCGTTAGCGCCGAAAGATTCACAGGGCCCGAGATCTGGTAGCCAAACGGAACCACATACTCCGCACTCTCTGGCGTCAACTGATCAAGAAACCACAACCGCTTCTGGGCGAAAGATAACGCCCCCTCCACTCGCTCTGAACGAGCAATCGGAACACCCCCCACCCCTCCAGACAAAGTGCCATGAGCATAACCCGCAATAGTCGGCGTCACGAAGAGGTTCTTCACCGAAGCAGACATATCAAGCAACTGGTTTGCACGACTAACGGCTTTGGTCGCAAGGAGGCTGTGTCCTCCAATAGCGAAGAAGTTATCGTGAACTCCAACCCGATCCACCCCCAAAACCTCAGCCCAAATCTCAGCCAAAGCCCTCTCAACCTCGTTCCGCGGAGCAACATACTCTCCCTCGAGACTGTCTCGTGAAGCTACCGGCTCGGGCAATGCGCGTCGATCAAGCTTCCCGCTGGGAGTCATCGGAAGCGCATCAAGGAAAACAAACACATTGGGAACCATGAAAGCTGGGAGCTTCTGCGCACACCAATCCCTGAGCTCTGAGACAGACTCCGACGACGACACGCAGTACGCGACTAAACGCTTTCCACCTGCGCCATCGTCTTTAACAACTACTGCGCCAGCCGACACCGTCGGAGACTTCATCAGCTGCGACTCAATCTCACCTAACTCGATCCGCAGACCACGGATCTTGACCTGATTGTCCTGACGCCCAAGGAACTCCAACGATCCGCCCGGCAGCCACCGGACAAGATCCCCCGTCCGATAAACCCGACCCGCACCCCTGACCACAGGATCATCCACGAACCGTTCCGCAGTGAGATCAGGCCTATTCAAATAGCCTCGACCAACACCAGCCCCACCAATCAGCAACTCGCCCGCGACCCCCACCGGAGCCAACCCACCCCACCGATCCACCACAACCGCCCGAGCATTCGCCACCGGCCGCCCAATCGGCACTACAGCACCATGCTGCACCGGTACCAAGTATTGAGTGGCAAACACTGTCGTTTCGGTTGGACCGTAGACATGTCTAAGCTCCTTTGGTCCATCGTCTATTTCTCTCAGCCCGAGAACTAGCGATCCGTCTGAACGCTCACCACCGTAGAGAAGGCATCGTAAAGTCGAAAAAGCCGTCGAACGCATCTGAACCAGCTGAGCCAAAAGTGCTGTTGTGATGAACGCGACAGAAACACCCCTCCTCAAGATAAGAGATTCAAGTTCACCGTGATTAAGCATGACCGTAGAGTCCACAATTACAGACTGAGCACCACTTACCAGAGGCGCCCAGAGCTCAAATACGATGGCATCGAAGGCAAAGTTGGCCCCCGCAAGAATGACGTCGCTACTTTGAATACCCGCCACGGAACTATCGGACGCGACTAGCGAACAGATTCCTTGGTGTTCGATCATGACGCCCTTCGGCGTCCCTGTTGAGCCAGAGGTATAGATCACATACGCCAAGTCAGTCGGCGACCCTCGACGGTCGAGGTCACGCGTCGGCAATTCTTCAAGATCCAAGGCAACAACATCGAGCGCAACTATCGAGTTCGTACGCGCTCCACTAAACAGACCTACCAACGACGACTGAGTCAAGACAACTTGCGCCGCGGTATCCTCGATCATGAACGCGACGCGTTCTGCAGGATAGGCAGGATCGATGGGAACATAAGCACCGCCAGCCTTCCAAATCGCCAGCAATGACACGACCATGTCAAAACCACGCTCAAGACATACAGCGACCAACGATTCCGATTCAACCCCCGAACGACGCAGGAATACCGCTAACTGGTTTGCCCGTGAGTTCAATTGCCCGTAGGTCATCGATTCGTCTTCAAACCACAACGCCACAGCATCGGGAGTTTTGCGAGCGTGACGTTCCACGAACTCATGCACCAAGGCCTGGTCGTCAAACTTTGACGCAGTATCGTTGAACCCAACGGTTAGCTGGAGGCGCTCCCGCTCCGTAAGAAAGTCGATATCCCCCACTCTCTGCTTAGGGTTTGACCCTGCTTCGGTCAAGAGATTCACAAAGTGGCCCGCCAGACGCTCCATCGTCTGCGTATCGAACAAGTCCGAAGCGAAGACAACCTTCCCTTCAAGAACATCAGCCACTTGGGTCAAGGTTAAAGTCAGATCAAACTTAGAGCTCTTGGCTTCAGCAGACATCAATCCAACAGTCGCGTGTTCCAGCTCAAGGTCATCGCCTTCACTGCCGACGTTTAGCGCAAACATGTGCTGGAACACAGGAGTCCGACTCAAATCACGCTCAGGTGACAACTCCTCCACGACACGATCAAACGGAAGATCCTGATGGTCATAAGCCCCGAGAGCAGCATCTCTGATCTGATCAACAAAGTCCTCGAAAGAGGGATTCGACTCCAAATCACCCCGCACCACAAGCGTATTGACAAAAAACCCGACAACATCTTCGAGTTCAGCCTGTGTGCGCCCCGCAATCGGAGTCCCGACCGCGATATCGACCTGACCACTCCACCGAGCCAGCAAGACCTCGAAAGCAGCAAGACCCACCATAAACAACGAAGCATTACGCTGCTGAGCCAACCGTTTCAAGCTCTCCACGACGCTCGAAGGAACCACAAACGAAACAGACCCGCCCAACCCCGAACGCACCAACGGTCGAGACCGATCAGTGGGCAACTCCACGGGCTCAAGACCCTCCAAAGCCGAACACCAAAAACGCAATGACTCACTCAATTTTCTCCCGACGACGTTAGACCCGAAACACTAAACGAGCATAAGTTTGATTTAGAAAAAATTTACAGATAGTTTCTCACTTTCATGTGGTACGAAAGCTAATGAAGTCATAAATAATAAATAATCAACCCGCTCTTAGGGGGCACTCGATCTTGATTCACTCTGAAGCGCGCGGAGCCGTGGCCCATATCTATTGGTACAGCTATAACAAACTACGGGGCATCAATAAGGCCAAGGAATTGAGTAGATATTCCGGCACTGTGCCGAAAAAAACTGATGATCAAGAATTGCGTTCGATGGGCGAGCTGGCGCTAAACACGAGCTTGCGCAACTTTCTAGGTTCATACTCAGGCGGAGTTACCCGGTGGTGTCGAGGATGTGGAAGTTACGAACATGGAGCACCAAAACCTAGCGTTCCTGGAGTGGCTTGTTCAGCCAGCTACGCCAGGAGCCATGTCGCTGTAGCAGTGGCAAGCGTGAACGAAATTGGGTTAGACATCGAGGACCGCCTAAACGACCGGCAGGAACGGGATATTTGGGCTCGCTCAGAAGCCGCCCTGAAATCGTGCGCGGTCGGCATTAGATGGCTAGATGCCTTGGAACTGAAGCCCCATCTACACGCCACCATCAACATTCACGGACAGGAATTTCAGCGAGAACTCTACGAAATATCACCCTGGCCAGGGATGTCGGCCTACGTTGCAGTCGCGCCGTCAATTGGCCTCGTGATCACCCACATAAATGGAGACTTATACGACTGGCGCAATCGAAGCGATGGCTGAAACTCAACCGATGGTTCTGGGGATTCTAGGTGGGATGGGCCCCGCAGCTACAGCAGATGTGTACTCAAAAATAATCGCGGCTCAAGCTCCGCCCTCAGATCAGGAGGGCATGACCGTGATCGTCTACGCAAATCCAAACATCCCCGATAGATCCGCAGCTCTCCTGAATTTGGGGCCATCGCCTATTTTAGAGCTTAGACGCGGAGCAGACGCACTATCGGGCATGGGCGCCACACATTTGGTCCTCGCCTGCAACACCGCCCACGCGTTTCTGGAAGGTGAAGAGAAGCTGGGCGGGTTGCCCATCATCAACATGACCACTTACGCGGTCGAAGAATGCATTGCCAAGACCGAAATCGGCGAAATGGTCGCGGTGCTCGGCACAGCAGGGTTGGCGAGATCTGCTCTATATGTGCGTGCCCTGCGCAGTCACGGAAGGTATGTTCTAGAAATCGAACCCGAGTTTCAAGAGCTAATAACACATCTTATTTACGGCATAAAAGCTTGTACAGATGTCCAACTCCTGCAGGGGATGTGGAATGAGATTGAGCGGTATCTCGAGCTGAAGGGCACAAAATGTGCGATTTTGGCCTGCACTGAGCTGCCGTTGATCGCTCGCGGCAGCGGTGGAACACTAATAGACCCGGCCAAGGCGGTGGCCAACGCTGTCTGGGCCTTGTTCCAGAGTGAATCCACCTCGAAGCTGCCATTCATACAGCGAACACCGCAGTGAGTTTGCAACGGCACCGGGTTCATCCGAAAGTTGGGCTTATCCAGAGTTCAGCGGCAATCGGACAGCCTGCGCGAAAGACAACTCGCAGGAAGACGATAGCGCTGATGCAGCGCTCGTTCGACAGCCCATATGCGCTGGAAGAAGAAAGCCCCGGCTGCCGACCACATGAGTGGGGCATCCGGGGCTTTCTTATGCTCGAGTGAGCGGGGTGCTTGCTAGAGCGCTGCGAGATTGTCGATGAAACGGTCACCGGGCGCTACGTCGACCGACTCTGCGTCGATCTCAGCGCGGCCGAGGAGTTCTTCCATCTTGCGACGACGGTTGCGCGGGATGAGCGTGACAACGGTTCCGACCTTGCCGGCACGACCGGTACGGCCAGCACGGTGCAGGTACGTCTTGTACTCCTCAGGAGCGTCAGCCTGAATAACGAGGCTGATGTCATCTACGTGGATGCCGCGGGCTGCAACGTCTGTCGCGACAAGCACGTTGACCTTGCCGCTCGTGAGCATCTGAAGGTTGCGGGTACGACGCGACTGGTTAAGGTCACCGTGAAGGCTCGTGGCTGGGGTTCCACCCATGCTCAAGAATTCAGCCATCTCTTCAGCAAACGCACGCGTGCGGGTGAAGACGAGAGTCTTGCCCGTGCCGGCGGAAAGCTGCTTGATGATCGCACGCTTGTCGCGCTGTTCGATGAGCAGAACCTTGTGGTCGATCGTGGAAGAAGCCTGGTCTTCACCAGCAACCTCGTGCACGGCCGGGTCAACCAAGAATTCCTTGACGAGAGTGGCAACACCCTTGTCGAGGGTTGCCGAGAACAGCAGCTTCTGGCCGCCCTCGCTGGTCTCACGCAGGATGCGCTGAACAGGCTCAAGGAACCCGAGGTCGCACATGTGGTCTGCTTCGTCGAGAACAGTAACCTTCACCTGGCTGAGGTCGAGACGACCCTGCTCGATGAGGTCTTCAACACGGCCGGGGGTCGCGATGATGACATCGACGCCACGGGTGAGAGCTGCAACCTGCTTGTACTGAGGAACACCACCCACGATGGTCGTGGTGAACAGACCAACGCTGCGAGCGATGGGCTGGATGGTGCGGTCGATCTGCTGAGCAAGCTCGCGGGTCGGGGCCAGGATGAGGGCGCGCGGCTTGCGGCCCATCTGACGGTCCTTGCCACCGTTGTTTTCCATGAGGCGCTCAACGAGAGGCGCACCGAAAGCAATGGTCTTGCCCGATCCGGTCTTTCCGCGGCCAAGAACATCCTTGCCGGCGAGAACGTCGGGGATGGTTGCTGCCTGGATGGGGAACGGCGACTCTGCACCCATGGATGCGAGCTGACGCGAAATGTTCGAACCGATGCCTAGGTCGATGAAGGACTTGCCTTCAACATCGCTGGCGGTAACGGTCTTGGCTACGAGACGCTCAAGTACAACGTCTTCTTGCTGCGAGTGCGACGACTTGCCATCGCGGGCCGGGTAGTAGGCGCTTTCGCGCGGCTCCGAACGCTGCGGACGATCGTTGCGGTCGTTGTACGACGGGCGCGAACCACGGTCGGGACGGTCGCCATACGCGGGACGCTCTGAACGCTGCGGGCGCTCGTTGTAGGCGGGACGCTCGGAACGCTCGGGGCGCGAACCACGGTCGGGACGGTCACCGTACGCGGGGCGCTCGGTGCGCTGAGCACGGTCGTTGTACGACGGACGCTCGGTGCGACCAGCGGATGCGCCACGGTCACCGTACGAGGGACGCTCAGTGCGGCCAGCGTTGCGGTCGTTGTACGACGGACGCTCGGTGCGGTCGTTGTAGGAGGGACGGCCACCGCGGTCGGGGCGGTCACCGTAGGAGGGACGCTCTGAACGGCCACCAGCATTGCGGTCGTTGTACGAGGGGCGCTCGTTACGGCCGCTCGAGTTGCGGTCGTTGTACGACGGGCGCTCGCTGCGACCGGCGTTGCCGCCACGGTCGGGGCGGTCACCATACGAAGGACGGTCATTGCTGCGCTGCGGGCGCTCGTTGCGGTCGTTGCGGTCGTTGTACGACGGACGTCCACCACGGTCAGGACGGTCGCCGTAAGACGGGCGATCGTTGCTACGCTGCGGGCGCTCGTTGCGGTCGCCATACGTGGGGCGTCCACCGCGCTCGGGGCGGTCACCCGACGAGGGACGATCGTTGCTGCGCTGGGGACGGTCGCCGTAGGCGCCACGTTCGTTGCGCTGCGGGCGGTCACCATACGAGGGGCGATCTCCGCGGCCGCCTGCCTCGGGGCGTCCACCACGGGCAGGCTTCTCGCGAGGAGTCCAGTCGGGGCGACGCTCGTCGCGTCCGCCACGAGCGGCTCCGGGCTTGCGGTCCCCGGTGCGAGCGGCACGGTCATCCGCGCTCCAGCGACGCTTGGGGGCATCGCCCTCATCGGCACGGAATCCGCGGTGACCTTCGCTGCGTGAACCGCCACGTTTGGGCGCTCCAGAGTTGAAGTTTTTGTTGCCACGACCAGTGGCAGGCTTATTGAAATTAGGCATTGTTCTTTCCGGGTTGTTCTTAGATGGAACACATCTAGTGCGTGGAGCACGCGCGCACGCCAACACTCACCATTTAGTTAGCGAGACGCCGATTGGTTAGAAACCGATTGGCTGTCTTCTAATTAGCTTGAGTATTCGTACGCTGCACTACTGAACCCGGGCAGTCTTTGACCGAGGCCGTCACATACATTCGTGTGATTGTCACCAGTTGGATGGACTGGCAAACCGGCCCGCAAGACTTACAAACCCATACGCGAGATTTCGCGCTGTCTTGAGCCGACTTGACTACGTTACTCGATCGAGCCCCTAATAGCGAGGGCCGAGCGGATGCCGGGGTCAAGCGACACAGCCGCTCGACCCCAGCGATCAATTACTCGACTGCGAGCGTCCAGGCGCCGTCAGCGCCTACCGTGATCGCCGACGGACCCGTGCTCAGTGCAACGGTGCCACTGTAGGAGCCGATTTCGTTAACGAGGAGGCCAAACGCGAACGCCTTGTCGGTTTCTTCAATAATGGAGAAGTTGCTGTCGCCCGAGTGGGTAGCCGTGAGCTTAGCTGCATCGCCGTTGTACAGGAACACTGCGTCGCCGGTGCCGGATTCGGCCAGCAGGGGGGCTGCCGAAACAGGAGCAATAAGCAACGACCACGCACCATCCGCCTTGATCTGAAGCGTAACGCCGTCTGAGAGCGCATTGAATCCATACGACGTTGTGCCCGCGTAGTCTCCGATCGTATTCACCAACAGTTCGCCAGTGCTCTCGTTATCTTCGTTGAGTACTGAGACTGCGAAGTTCGACGCTCCGGCATGTGTAGCGGTAACGATTCCTGCTGTCGCGCCGATAGGCAGGTCGACAATGCTGTCGCCCGTGCCAGTCTCGGTGATGGCTTCGAATGTGCCGAAGGCGTCATCCGCCCAGCCCTGCACTGCCGGTACTTCTGGTTCAGCAGCCTCTTCCTCAGCAGCGTCCGACTCTTCTACGTCAGCGCTCTCCGAAATAGCGCTCGTGTCACTCGAATCAGTTGTCTCGGCGTTGCCTCCGTTGAGGCTCGACGTGACGATCGAGAGAACGATGAGTGCGCCGGTAACGATCCAAGCAACCTTCTTGTTCTCGTTGTACCCGACAAGCGCATTGCCTGCCTTGTCGCGCTGAGCCCCGCTGAGCGTGAGGATGATGTCAACTAGGACCCAGATTCCTGCACCACCGAAAGTGATGAGCTTCAGAATTCCGGTACCGACTTTGCCGAGGTAGAAACGGTCGACGGCGAAGAAACCAAGCAGGAGAGCGAAAAGCCACGTGATGACAAACGACTTGCCAGCGATCGGAGGTACTGGGGGCGCAGTCGGAGCTGCAGGAGGTGCACTATCCGGAATGTCTTGCGCGTTCGATTCGGGTGTAGGTGTGGCGTCTGACATTGAGCCTCTTTCGTTCGGGTAATGAAGAGAAACGCGCGCACTGTGATTCACGCCGCGCACGTTGTTGTGCGCGCACGCCGAGGCACACGACAACTGGCCGAGTGATGAGTGATCTCATCTGGCCGGTATCGCCTAGACGCCCCCGCGTGGTTACTTACTCACCCTGTCGGACGGCACTGACATTTGTTCAATTGAACGAGCAGATCAGGCCAAGTGGTCTACCGGACGGCGTGAAACGCTAAGCGAATGCAGCGATGCGGTCGCGCGAGGCACGCAGGCAGATCCCAGCCCGCCCTCGCCCACGTCGGTGACTAAACGTTGTGGTCGTAGGGAAGATCGCCGTTGGGGCGCGGCTCGGGCGGAACTGTCTTTTCAGCACGAAGCTCAAGCCACTTGTGGTGATCGCGCATCGCCCGACCAACCGCCAGACGGATCAGCCAATAGACAAGCATGGCACCCACGACTATCGCCAAGAGCATCAGTGCGATTGCGAAAGGGAAGTACCCCATATTGCCGTACATGAGTTCTCCGATTCGGTCTGCAGAATGTCTTCCACAATAGTGAAAGAAATTCTGTTTCCCCACGGCAGCTGAACCGGCGTGGGGAAACTAGACCATTCAGGCATTACTCTGCGGTGGCAACCACCGGAGTCTCGCGACCGGCCTTCTTGGCCGCACGACGACTCTTGCGATCGGTGCCGGCTGCCTTCTTGTCTTCGCGACGTTCCTTGGCGCCCTCAACGAGGTAGTAGAGAACAGGAAGCACCACGAGGGTGAGAACTGTCGAGGAGACGAGTCCACCGATCACGATGATGGCGAGCGGCTGGGAGATGAATCCGCCCTGGCCGGTGACACCAATGCCCAGCGGAAGGAGCGCGAAGATCGTGGCCGCAGCGGTCATCAGGATGGGGCGAAGTCGACGCGATGCACCCTCGATGATGGCTTCGCGAGCGCGCATGCCCTTCACGCGGTACTGGTTGATGAGGTCGACGAGCACGATCGCGTTCGTCACGACGATACCGATGAGCATGAGCACACCGATGAGCGAAGCGACACCGAGCGGGATGCCCGAGATCACCTGAAGCGCAATGGCACCGGTTGCCGCGAAGGGCACCGACACCAGCAGCAGCAACGGCTGGCGCAGGCTCTTGAAGGTTGCCACCATTACGACGTACACGATGAGAATTGCGACCAGGAGCGCGAGGCCGAGCTGCTGGAACGCATCCGTCTGCTCCGTAGCGACACCGCCCAGTTCAGCCGAAGCGCCCGCGGGCAATTCTGCTTCATCAACAGCGGCAGCAACCAGGGCGGATGCCGTTCCCACGTCGTCACTGCTCGGCGTCACGCTCAGGGTCGCACTGCGTACGCCCTTAACCGAGGTGATGCTCGCGGGGCCGTCATCGACGGACACTGTGGCGACATCCGTCAGCGGGATGAGTCCGGTGGCACCCGGGATCTCGAAGTCTTCCAACTCTTCAATCGTGGTCGGCGCAAGGTCATTGAGAATGTAAATCGAGAGCGTCGATTCGTCGATGACGGCGCTACCGACCGCATTCGGGTTCATTGCACCGGTGACGATTCCGCCAACTGCAATTTCGCTCAGTCCGACCTTCGCGGCCTTGTCACGGTCAACAACGATCGAGATGAACGGCTGCTGTTCAGACAGGTTGCTCGTGGCTTCGGCGACGACGTCGAGGTCGCGCACCTGCTCGAGCAGGGCATCCGATGCTTCGCGCAGTTCAGAATCGCTGGTGGCGGTGAGGTTGATCTCGATGTCGCTCGAAGCGAAGCCGCTCGATGCCGCGGCAAGCGTGATCTCGCCCGCATCCTCGATGTCGGCAACAGCCTCGCGCACGTCTTCTTGCAGCTCGGTCTGATCAAGGTCGGGGTCGGTGGTGAGCGAGAATGCGTTCGCTCCGCTGCCGGTGAACGCGGCCCGCAGCGAGCCGCCGCTGGAACCGATGGAGAGCTGCACGGTCTCGATGCCGTCGAGGTCCATGAGAACCGCTTCAACCTTCTTGGCGGCTTCGTCACGAGCTTCGAGGCTTGCACCGAGTGGCAGCGACTGGTTGACGGTCAGAGTGTTCTGTCCGCTGTCGCCAATGAAGTTGGTCTTCATGAACGGCACGAGTGCCACGGTTCCACCGAGCAGGAGAACAGCAGTCATGAGCGTGGCAACGGGGCGCTTGAGCGTCCACTTGATTACGGGCAGGTAGCCACGCTGCAGGGCGTTGGTCTTCTCTTCCTGAGGCATACCCGCTGCGTGCGCGTGCTCGACAGCGTCTTCGGTGTGGCGCGGCACAGCCTTGTTGCCGAGGAACCAGTAGGCGAGCACCGGCACGATCGTGAGCGACACGAAGAGTGATGCGGCGAGCGCGATGGCGGTCGTCAACGCGAACGGGCGGAACAACTCTCCCGTGATGTCGCCGACAAGGGCCAGAGGCAAGAACACGGCAATGGTCGTCACGGTCGAAGCCGTGATGGCTCCCGCAACTTCCTTCACCGCGGTCTGGATGGCCTGAAGCTTCGGCTCCCCCATCGAGACGTGTCTCTTGATGTTCTCGATAACCACAATCGAGTCATCCACCACTCGACCAATCGAGATCGTGAGGGCTCCGAGGGTGATGATGTTGAGGGTGTAGCCCGAGACCTGCATACCGATAAAGGTGATGAGAACGGATGCCGGAATCGAGATCGCGGTCACCAGCGTCGATCGAATCGACAGCAAGAACACCAGAATCACGATCACGGCGAAGACGAGACCGAGCAGTCCCTCGGTGGTGAGGCTGTCGATTGATTCTTGGATGAAGGGGGCCTGGTCGAAGACAACCGTGAACTTGGTGTTGTTGCCGAGGGCACTCTCGAGGTCAGGGATCGCTTCGAGAACGGCTTGGGACACAGCGACGGTGTTGCCCGCGGGGCTCTTCGTGATCGCGATCGTGAGCGAAGGCTCACCGTCAACGCGCGAGATTCCGGTGGCGGGATCGTCGATGACGTCGACTGTCGCTACGTCTGAGATGGTGACGACGTCGGTGTTCGAACCGCCGAGCAACGGCAGTTCGGCAATGCCGTCTGCCGTCGTGATGCGCTGACCGGCCTGCACCGTGAGGGTCTGGCCATCTTCGGTGATCTCACCGGCCGGCAACAGCACGCCGTTGTCGTCGAGCGCAGAAATGATGTCCTGGTTGTTCAGACCGTTGAGGAACAGTTCGTCTTGGTCGGGAGTGATAACCAGGCGCTGAGTAGACGTGCCCAGCAGGCTTGCGTCACTGACGCCATCCAACTTATTGAGTTCAACGAGAGTGGATGCTTCGAGCTTGCTGGAGAGCTCGAGAGGGTCGAGGTCGCTCGAGACCGCGATCTGCACGACCGGAAGATCGGTGAAGTTGAAGGTGAACACTTGAGTGTCGGCGGAGTCGGGAAGCTGGCCAGAGATGCGGTTGATGGCGAGCTGAATCTTCTGCTCAGCAGTGGCGATGTTGGTGCCGTATGCGAAGGAAGCCGAAATGTTGGCGAAGTTCGAGTTCGAGGTTGCGGTCGTCGACTCAAGCCCCTCGACGCCCTGGATGGCTGCCTCAAGCGGGCCAGCCAAGTCCTTATCGACAACCGCCGGCGATGCGCCCGGGTAGGTAGAGACGATGAAGATCTGCGGCAGCGACAGCGACGGAATGAGTTCTTGCTTGAGCGATGTCAGCGCAACGCCACCGAAGATTCCGATGACAATTGTCACGAGGGCGATGAGCGCTCGGTTACGCAGGGAGAAGACAGAAAGCAGATGCACGAGGGAACTTTCGTTGCTGTTAAACGCGGGCGCGGTCGCAAAAACCACTTCTTGGTTAGGTCAATTCTCTCAGCACGCTGAGTATTCCGCGTACTCTCGCGAGATTACATCTGCGTTAAACCCGCAGCGCTGCAACCGCGGTCGGCGCGTTCTCCGCAGTGCGGCTTAGACGACGTTCGCGAATTCACTGCTCGCTGGCGAGAACGGATGCCGCATCACCGTCGACCACGCTGCGGCGAGCGCCGAGACGCCCTGTTCCAGGTCGGCGGCGCCCCCGCTGAAGGGGATGCGCAGGAAGCGTTCGAACGCGCCATCCATTCCGAAGCGTGGCCCGGCGGCAATCACAAGACCTTCGTTGCGGGCGGCGAGCACGAGCTGCGAGCTCACGGGTTGGCCGAGGCCGATCCACGCGGTCATTCCGCCGGGGGTATGCGGCACCTGCCAGGACGGCAGTTGCTCGGCGAGCAGAGCGGAGAGGTGCTCGCGGCCAGCGCGCAGGGAGGTGCGTCGAGCATCCAGAATCGACGGGAAAGTTTCGAGGATGTTGGTAACGACGAGTTGTTCGAGCAGGGGCGTGCCGAGGTCACCGGCGGAGCGAGCACGAACGAGTTGGCGGATGGTGGCGTGGTCGGCGCGGATCCAGCCTGTGCGCAAACCGCCCCACACTGTCTTGCCGACCGAACCCACGGAGATCGCGTTGCCGTGAGCGGCGAAGGGCAGTCGGATGCCGTTGCCATCCAAGTCGAGTTCGGCCATTGTCTCGTCGGCGATGACTGCGGTGCCGTGGCGTTCCGCGAGGGTCAGTATTTTTTCGCGCAACTCTTCGGGCATCGACTGACCGGTCGGGTTGTGGAAGTCAGGCATGAGGTACGCGAGCGAGGGGCTCGTGCGCTGGATAGCCTGCTCGACAGCGATGGCATCCCAGCCGGTTTCGGTCGAAACCCCCACAGGCACGAGTCGAGCACCAGCAGCCCGGAGCGCGTCGAGGGCGTGCGGGTAGCTCGGGTTTTCCATGAGGGCACGGTCACCGCGTGACATGAGGGTGCGAGAAATCAGCGCTATGGCGTGCTGGGCGCCGAGCGTCACCATGATTTGGTCGGGGCTCGTCGGCAGACCGCGGTCGGCATAGCGCTGGGCGATTGCCTCACGTAGCACCGGGATCCCTACCGGGTCGAAGCCCGACTCCCCCAGGTAGGCCGGCAGTTGTTCGGCAGCACGACGGGATGCCTCAATCACCTCGGGAGCGGCCGAAATGGTCGACTTGCTGAAATCGAGCATCTGCGGGGCCGCGGAATCAGGGATCAGGCTTGCGCGATGCGGCAACTGGGCAACACTGCCCGACCCCCGCGTGCTCTCGACGTAACCGCCCTCACGCAGCGCCGAATAGGCCGCCGTCACCGTGGTGCGGCTCACCCCGAGAGCGAGCGCCAACTCGCGCTCGGCTGGCAGGCGCGTCGAGGTCAGAATGCGGCCATCCATGATGAGAAGTCGGATGCGGTCAGAGACGGCCAGATAGGCAGCGTTCGATCCACTCGCACGCCACTCGCCCATCATCACGACCAATGCGCGGGCAGAAAGGCTATTCATGAGGCCAGAATACCGTGATTGGACTCTTGTTCCGAGTCCAATTCCGTAATTGGATACTTACATGACTCCCCGCCTCACCATGACACGACGAATCGTTCAGCTCGGCACCGGCCTCTTCCTCTACGGCTTCGCCATCGCGCTGATGATTCGTGCGGAGGTCGGGGTCGCCCCGTGGGACGTCCTCGGACAGGGCGTCTCGCTCAGCACTGGCATCCCCTTTGGCTTTGTCACCAACATCATTGGCCTCATCGTGTTGCTGCTGTGGATCCCGATCCGCCAGAAGCCCGGCATCGGAACCGTCTTCAACGTGGCGCTCGTCGGCCCCAGTGCCCAACTTGGATTGTGGATGCTGCCCGAGATTGAGGGACTTGCCCTGCGCATCCTCGTCTTCGTCGCTGGCCTGCTGCTGCTCGGAATCGCGACCGGCCTCTACCTCGGAGCACGCTTTGGGCCCGGCCCGCGCGATGGCCTGATGACCGGCATCCACCACCGCTATGGCGGCAAGATTTGGATCGTGCGCAGCAGTATCGAGCTCGTCGTGCTGACGATCGGTGCGATCCTCGGCGGCAACCTCGGCTGGGGCACGCTCGCGTTCGCGCTCTTGATCGGCCCGATTGTGCACTTCACGATTCCGCGCCTCATGGTGCCGGCCGCCGTCTCTGGCGAGAGCGTGGAGACGCCGGAACCGAGCCCCGACGTCACCGTTCCGTAGCGGCGCCGCACCCGCGCAGCACGAGCAACCGCCGCAACAGGCCGCAACCCGCCCGCGTGCGACAGATCAGCGGCGCGAACTAGCTCCAGCGTGTGGCCGCAAACGCAACCATGGCCGCGCGTACGAACTCGGCACCCGCCTGCCCTCCGTAGTTACGAGCGAAGCGGGGATCAGCGACATACAGGTCGGCAAGCCCGAGGTAATACTCCCGGGGCGGCCCCGCTTTTGCTTCGCTCGGAGTGCCGGGGATGCCGACAAGGCCCTCGAACTGACGCTGTGCGAGCACCTGAGCGGCGTCGCTCTCGGGGTCGTCGCCGCGCTCGGCAGCAGCGGCCCAGTCGGCCGCCAACTGTTTCTGGCGCGCGGTGAACTCGGCGCGTTCGGCGGCGCTCATTGCCTTCCACCAGGTGTTGCTCGCGGCGTAAGAGTCGGAACCCCAGCGCTGCTCCACTTCGTCTTTGTGAGCGGTGTGGTCGAATCCGTCGAACATTTCTTCAGCCATGAGTGGCTCTCCTTCTGCGAGTTTATGGATGGTGCTGGTCACCGAAGCAATGAGCCGATCGATGCGCTGCTTCTCACTTTCGAGCAGGCGCACATGGTCTCTGAGCGCGGCGGTGCCATCCCGCTGCCCGGCAAGAACCTCGGCAATGGCCGGAAGGCCGAGCCCGAGTTCGCGCAACAGCAGAATGCGCTGAAGGCGAGCGAGAGCATCCGCGTCGTAATAGCGGTAGCCGTTGGTGCCCACTCGGCTCGGTTTCAGCAGCCCGGTGTCGTCGTAGTGCCGCAGCGTGCGCGATGTCGTTCCGGTGATGCGGGCGACATCGTTGATCGAGCGGTCGGCGAGTGGTGGGGTGTCGTGGGCCATACCTCGACGGTAGAGGTTGACGCTACGTCAATGTCAAGCACGCGCCTTTTCCGGCGAACCGCACTATCCGAACAACCGGGCTATTCGGTGAATTTCACCGGTACGTAGACATCCTGTACCCGGTCGTTGAGCGCCGTGTGGTCGTTGCGGGTGAAAATGCCGCACTCGTTGGTGATGCAATCAGCGTCCTCGCCGAGCGGGTCACCGAGCTCGAGGTAGGCCGTAAAGGTGCCGGTGGCGGTGTCGTCATAACTGCGAGCGCCGAAGAGCCGCCACGCCCAATCGGCGTTGATCCAGTTGCTCGGGGCCCACTGCACGGTGCCTTCGGCCACGTTTTCTTGCTGCTGCGACGGCACTCCGCCGATGCAGGGCCCTGGCTTGTCTGCGGGTGTTTCTGGGATGACGCACACGGCAACGTACACACCCTGCGTGCCGTCGTAGCCGGTTCCCGTCACGACCACCCGTTCGTCACGAACGAGTGCTTCGGTGTCGATGGGTTCGCCGTTTTCACCGGCGAGGCTGAGCGTGCGGGTGCGACCGTCATCCCCCTCGGCGGTGACCGAGAGCGGCCATTCTCCATCGACGAGCTGCTGGCTCGACTGGCCCGCGCTCTCGTGCGTGAGAATCGGCACGACGATGATGGCGATGGGCACGAGCAACACCACAACTACGGCGAGCACGATCCACGGCCAACGGCGGCGGATCGCAGCAGTTCGGGTCATGGCTTCAGTCTAGGACTGCGCGCGTGGCACAGGTCCGCGCCCGGTTGCCATAAGGTGACTGGTAGGCAGTACAGCCCCCAGAACTGGCATCTGAAAGGCAGCGCATGATCCGTGAACTCGCTGCCGTTGCCGTTGGCGGTGCTATCGGCACCGGAATGCGGTTCGCTCTCGATCTTGCCTTTGCCACCGACGATGGGCTGTTTCCCCTCTCAACTCTGATCGCCAATATCGTCGGCAGTTTCGTGCTGGCGCTCGTCGTCGCCGAGCTATGGACACCCGCTCCGGTCTGGGCCCGCGCCGGCTTAGGCGCCGGTCTTCTCGGTTCCTTCACGACGTTCTCCGCTTTGGCCGTCGCCGTCGTGCAACTCATTGGTGCCGACCAGCTCATCCCCGCCCTCATTTACCTCGCGGCCACCTTGGTGCTCGGACTCGCCGCAGCCGCACTGGGCCTGCGCCTCGGTTTCGCTCGCGCACGCCGCCCTGACCTGGTGAACGAATGACCGCGGGCGTGGTGTTTGCGATCCTGGGCGCCGGAGCCGCCGGGGCCGTCTTGCGCTACCTCACCGCACGCGCGTTTGTTCCGAACAAGCGGTTCCCGTGGGCCGTGCTCGTCGTCAACGTCATCGGCTCTGCCCTCGGCGGCACCTTGGCTGGCATGGCGCACATTGGCACGATCGACCCTAACCTCGAGCTCGTGCTGCTCACCGGACTCTGCGGTGGACTCACCACCTTCAGTACTCTCAGCGTTGAAACAATGCAGATCGCCACTATGAAGCGACTCCAGACCGCCGTCGCTAGCGTTGCCGCCAACCTCGTGCTCGGCATCGGCGTCGCCGCCGCGACCTACTTCGGCCTCATCGCGCTCGCGACTTAGCCTCGTCGTTTGGCTGCGTCGCCAGTGGGGTTTACCTCGCCGCTGAGACGGCGCGAACGGCTTCCACGAAAGCTCGGATGAGGGCCGGATCTTTCACTCCGCGACTCACCTCGACGCCGCTTGAGACGTCAACACCACCCGGCTGCATGATGCCGACAAGCTCCGCCACATTCTGCGGGGTGAGGCCGCCGGCCAGAATCCAGAAGTCGTCAGGCGCAGCATCCGACAGCAGGCTGGGGTCGAACGCTGCTCCCCCACCCGGCGTAACCGCGTCGATCAACAACCGGTCGTCGGCGCGCAATGCTCCGTCACGACTGAGCCGGCGGTAATCATCAATCGACAGCGCGCGGATGGTGCCGAAGCCTTCTGCCCGCAGCCGGTCAAATTCTGCCTCAGTTTCATCACCGTGCAACTGCACTGTTGCGACACCGGCAGCGCGCGCGGTGCGGAGCACCGTATCGATCGACTGGTTGCGAAAAACGCCCACCGTTTCCAACGCGGACGGAAGGCCCGCGATGAGGGAACGCGCGTGCTCGGCGCTGACCTCACGAGGACTGCCGGGAGCGAAGACGAACCCGATCGCGTCAGCGCCGCTGTCGGCGACCGCCGCTGCGGCATCCGCAGTGCTGATGCCGCAGATTTTGACGAAGAGGCGAGTCACTTCGACGCTGCTCCGGAGGATGCTCCCGGCGATGCCAGCACGAGGGCCGCGGAGGCGTGACCGCCCACGCACGCTTTCTGCAGGTCGCGGCTAGCCAAGTACGACGTCAGGAATCCCGCAGCGAAGGCATCACCGGCGCCGGTGAGGTCTCGGACCTCGGGAACCGGTGGCACCGCAACCGTCAGCGGCTCCCGACCAGGCTCGTGAACGAGGGTGGGATCCGCGCCCGCTTTCGTCACGATGATGGTCTTCGCGAGTCGAGCAGCGACAGCACCCGGCTGCCCGTCGATGACGACTCCGAGACACTCCATTTCGCTGGCGTTGCCGATCAAGAAGTCGGGGCTGAGGTCAGCCATGAGATCAAGGAAACGGTCGATGCCGTACTGGGCGAGCATCCCGGTGGAGGAGACGTCGATCGACACGAGAATCCCGCGCTGCTTGGCACGACGAATCACATCAATCACGGTTTCGCCAACGGGCGCTCCGTTGAAGGAATAGGCCGAGACGTGCAGCAGCTCGAGGCCGTCGAGCCACTCATCCGGAACCTCATCGAGCATTGTTGCTGCCGCCCGGTTCGGCACCATGCTGCGTTCGCCGTCTTGGTCGATCAGGATGATGACGGTGCCGGTGACGTGTTTGCGCTGCACGCGTACGTCAACACCTTCCGCCTCGAGACCCTCAACAAGCAGGGTGCCGAGGTGGTCGTTGCCGACACAGCCGATGAAGCGCGTGGGGCCGAGGCGGCCGGCGAAGCTGGCAACGTTCGCTCCGCTACCGCCGCGGGTGTGGAAGATCTCCGCCGCCGTATCGGTGCCATGCCTCAGCGGTTCAGCCAGCCAGACGACCACGTCTTCAACGAGGTCGCCGATGATTCCGAGCACGTGTCGACTGCCGCTAGCGCGTGAGCGCCGTGGCGACGAGTCCACCGAGCGAGACGTTGCCGCGGTAGACCTCGACGTTGACGTCGAGGCTGACGCCCTTGGTGTCCTTCTGGATGAAGTCGAGCAGGAACGGGGTTGAGGCATTTCCGCTGATGCCCTGCTTGTCGGCTTCGGCCCAGGCCCGAGCAAGGATGTCGTCGAGCTGCTCCGGAGGAAGCTGCTTGTCGGCGGCGACGGGGTTGGCCAGCAATACCGACTGCGGGAGTCCGAGTTCATCGCGGGCGGTGACAACGGCGGCGACCTCTTCGGGAGTGTCGACCGAGTACCCAATGCTGAAGCCTGAATCGGTGACATAGAAGCCCGGGTACTTGGTGGTGCCGTAGCCGATGACGGGGATGTTGAGGGTCTCGAAGCGTTCGAGCGTTGCGGGGATGTCGAGAATCGACTTCACTCCGGCGCTGATGACCAGGATCGGGATTTGCGCGAGCGTGGTCATGTCAGCGGACTCGTCGAAGGTTTCGGAGGCACCGTGGTGAACGCCACCGAGACCGCCGGTGGAGAAGACCTGGACGCCTGCGTGGTGCGCGAGGAACGCGGTTGCTGCGACGGTGGTGCCACCGTGGATGCCGAGGGCGCGCACGACAGGAAGGTCGCGAAGGCTGGCCTTGGCAATATTGTCAGTGTTGGAAAGTTCAGTGATCTGTTCGGTGCTGAGGCCGACAGTCGGCACACCGTTGAAGACACCGATCGTGGCGGGCGTGACGCCCTGCGCGCGAAGACCGGCTTCGGCTTCAAGAGCAACATCGAGGTTGCGCGGGCGAGGAAGCCCGTGGGTGAAGATTGTGGATTCGAGAGCGACAACGGGGCGGTTTTCACGCACAGCGTCTTGCACTTCTTGGGAAACGTGGATGACGGGTTCAGACATAGTCAATCTCTTTCTTCGCTGTGCTTCTTCACTGATGCTCGGCCGGAGGCGTACCTCTCTCCCCACCGTAACCAGTCGATTACCAAGAATCCAGAAAGAGTCACGAGAGTTTCGATAGGTTTAACCTATGCAAATCACACTGCGGCAAGTGGAGATCTTTGTCGCCGTTGCCGAGTTCGGGCATTTCGGTCGCGCAGCCGAAGCGCTCCACATCTCTCAACCGACGGTGAGCCAAGAAGTCAGTCGGCTGGAACGCGCTCTCGACATCGCACTGCTCGATCGGTCTGGGCGATCGGCCACGCTCACCGCGGCAGGCGAGGCGATGGCCCTTGAGGGTAAAAGTTTGCTCGCTCACGCAACTCAGGTCGTGCTCGATGTGAAGCTGCACGAGCCGAGCCGCCTGCGCACCGTGCGCGTCGTTGCCTCGCCGAGCGTCGTGAACCGGCTGCTCCCCGCCGTGATCAGCAAAGCGGAGCAGTCCCTGGCCTCGACTCGCATCGAAGACATTCCTGTAGACACCGGAGGAGTGTCGGCCCACCTCGTCGCCGAACAGGCCGATGTCGGGCTTGGCCGCTTCCTTGACGACCTCGACGGCTACAGCGTTGAGGTGCTCGCCGAAGAACAAGTCTTTGTCGCGATCAGCCGCAAACACCCCCTGGCGGATGCCGCCCACCTCGAACTCCCGGAGCTCGGCGATCTTCCCCTGTTGCTGTGGCCGCGCGAACAGAATCCCGCCTACTTCGACTACTTGCTCGAGATTTGCACCTCGCGTGGGCTGAGCCCGCTGCTTCTGGTGAGCCCGCCCCGAATCGTGGGTTCGCGGCTCTATCTACTCTCGGAGTCGCGCGCATTCTCGCTCGTCTCCGCCGCCCTCATCGGCCACCTGCCCGAGGATCTCGTTGCCATTCCGCTGGCCCGGCCGGCAACTCTGCCCCTCGAAATGCAATGGCGCACGAGCGACAGCCGGCCCCAGCTTGCCGCACTTCGCGCACTGATTCGCGATGTGGCATCCGCCGGCTAGCGATGCCAGCGTTCCCGACAGCTCGCGGTTGCGAAAGCGCTAGCGCCCGTTCTTCATGGCTTGAATCTTGCTGAGCGTGGCGATGGCTTGGCGGGCGATCATCCGCCCCGCACGGTTGGCACCAATCGTGGATGCCTGCGGCCCGTACCCGGCGAAGAAGACACGGGGGTCTTTCCAGGCGACGCCCTGCCCGACGGCCACGCCGCCCTCTTTCTCGCGCAGTTTCAGCGGAGCAAGGTGGCGCAGTTCTGGGCGGAATCCGGTGGACCAGATGATGGCATCCGCCTGTTGGAAGGCACCGTCTTTCCAGCGCACCCCACCGGGTTCGATGCTGGAGAACATGGGCCGCGGCGTCAAAACGCCCCGCTCAATTCCGGCTTGGATGCGGCGGGTGCGCGGAACGCCCGTGCCACTGACGATGCTGGGGAGGGCTCGGCCTGCCCGCGCCGCCTCATCCTGCACCAGCACAGCTTCTTTGCGCGCTTCAAGGTTGAGGCCACCGTCTTCGAGGAAGTCGATGGGGCGGCGGCTCACCCAGGTGAGATTGCTGGCGATGTTTTCGAGTTCGAGCAGGAACCCGATCGCTGACGTTCCTCCGCCGACCACGACAACACTCTGGTCGGTGAATTCGCGGGCGCTGCGGTATTCGCTCGTGTGAAGGTGGCGGCCCTCAAACGACTTGAGCCCCGGGTACCACGGAATAAACGGTGCACCCCAGGTGCCCGTGGCGTTGATGACGAGCATGGTGCTGACAGTTTTGGTTTCTTCGCCATCGAGGGTGAAAGTGACGTTCAAATGTTCGCCGAGGTTATCGACGGCGATGACATCCGCATTGCGCACGACCTGAAGGCCGTAGTGCTCTTCGTAGGCGCGGTAGTAGTCGGCGACAACTTTCTTGGCCGGCATGTGTTTGTCGGCGGTCTCAAAGCTGAGCCCCAGCTCGTCGAGGCCGGGAAGATCATTGATGCGGTGGGCGGAACCAATGCGCAACGCTTCCCAACGGAATTGCCACGCGCCCCCCGTATTGGGGCCGCGGTCGAGGAGCACAAAGTCGTTGCCGGGGTCGAGGCCAAGTCGCCGCAAATAGTAGGCAACAGAGAGGCCCGCTTGGCCAGCACCAATAACGACAACAGAGGTGTCGGTTTCAGTGGTGGATGTCACGGGCTAACGTTACCCGTGAACACCCCACCTGTGCACCGCCCACGAAGACCTTTCTGTCCATCGTGCTAAACTTCAGGTTAGTTTTCATCCATCCCTGTTCGCTCGTTCGCTGGCCACCGTCAGTGCACCGGGACAGAAGCATGAGGGGGTCTCGAATGGGACGCGGCCGTCAAAAGGCAAAGCACACCAAGGTTGCTCGGGATTTGAAGTACTTCAGCCCAGACACCAACTATGGTGCACTCGCTCGCGAGTTGAGCGGGTCAGAAAGCGCTGCTCCGGTGTCGGAAGACAGCGAAAAGTGGCCGGAGTACTCCGCTGGTAGTTCATACAGCGACGAATACGACGTTGAAGAAGATGACGAGGACGACGAGGAAACTCGTAGCGCCTAATAACGCACCTTCTGCACACAAGGCGAGCACCAGACCCTCCGGGGTCGGATGCTCGCTTCGTGCGTTAACGCGGTGCCGGGCTAGCGCTCGCGCGACCACTCCACGAGAGTCGGCACAGCGTCTTCGGCAAAGCGCTCATAGTCGTCGGCAGTGTTGTAGGCGTGCGCCGAAAGCCGCAGATAGCCGGTGTCACGGAAGCTCGTGACTTGGGTTTCGAATCCGAGTTCGTCCGTGATGCGTTGGCGAACAGCTTGCGCATCGTCATGGCTTGCGCCGAGAGCGCCGGGGAGCCGCAAGAGGCGCATTCCCGGAGCGGGGGCTGCGACATCCACTCGCGACTCTTCACCAGACGCAGCATCAAGCGCATCGGCGACAACGTCGGTCGAGTAGTCGAGCAGTGACTCGATGTAGCCACGAATGGAATCCCAGCCGATGCGGGCTTCGAGCCCCGTGATGGCGTCGACGCTAGCGAGGTACGGCGTGTAGTCGAATGTGCCCTGGTGGTCGAATCGACCGGGGAAGGGCTCATCCATTCCCCAGGAATCGATTACCGGGTACAGGTTTTTGGCGAACTTCTTTTCGGCCACGAGCACTGCGCTGCCCCGAAAACCGCAGGCAAATTTGTGCAAATTGCCAACCCAGGCGGATGCCGCAATGCCCTCGGCCGGGCGGTGCTGAATTCCCGGGGCGTGGGCTGCATCCACGAGCAGAGGAACCCCGTGCTTCGTGGCCAACTCGGCGAGCGCCGCGACCGGGAACTCGCGCGCGGTGGCGGAGGTTGACGCGTCGATGATGAGGCCAGCAGGCTTCTTGGCGAGTGCTTTGCCGAGAACCGTAAGGATCTGCTCGGGCGTGGCATCGAGTTCGATGGGCACGGTGCGCAGTTTGGCTCCGCGCTGGCGGGCCTCGCGACGAGCCGAGAACGCGACCGCTCCGTAGGCGTGGTCGGTGATGAGCAGCTCGTCACCGGCGTTGAGCATGAGGGCGCGGATGGCGGCCGTCATTCCGGCGCTGGCGTTAGGGACGAAACCGAAACGGTCGGCATCTACCCCAAGGAAATCGGCAAGACCTTCGCGGGCCTGAGCAAGGCGCTCGGGTGCGGCCATGAACCAACGCTGCGGTGCGCTCTCGGTTTCTTGGAGGTAGGCGAGGCGACGCAGTTGGGCAAAGACGGGGACCGCACCGAAGGAGCCGTGGTTGATGTGGCGCCAGCGGGAGTTCAGACTCCACAGTGCGGCGGCCGGGGAACCATCGCGGGTCAGCAGCGGTTCGGGGCGTTGTGTGCCGTCTACCTGATCTGCGTCGTCGTGGCCGTCATCCGAGTCAGCTTCGTTCACGGTCACGACGTCGTCGCCGTCGTGCTGCTCGTCCACGGGGGTGGGTACTTCTTCGGGTTCTGCTGATTGCACGTCGTTGTCGACGTCAACCGAGTTATCGGGCTGCTTAGTTGCCATAGCGCCCATTCAAGCGCACGGCACGACCATTCGCCTTCGTGGCACCCGGTCACTCACAAAATGAGGTTGCGCTTCGTCTCCTGTCGACGACATCGCGAGCAGTTAGTTCGCGTACGAACCACTCAGGCGCACAGCGCCACCGTTGACGCCCTTGGCTCCCTGTTCGAAGCCAGAAAGATCATGGGCGGCCATCGAAACACGACCGACTTCCCACGAGGGGATGCCGTCGGCGGTGAGTGCGGCGATTGTCGCGTCGGCAGCATCCGCCGCCACAATCGCGATCATGCCGATGCCGAGGTTCCAGGTTCCTTCGGCACTTTCGAGGCTGGAACCAGCCAGGTCAGACAGCACGCGGAATACGGTGGGCGGCGACCAGGTCGAGCGTTCGACCTCAACCCACGAGCCGACAGGCAGCACGCGCGCGAGGTTGGCGGCGATGCCACCACCGGTGACGTGGCTGAGCGAGTGCACGGCGCCGGGCTGGGCGTCGAGCAGGTTGAGCAGCGGCATTGTGTAGAGGCGGGTCGGCTCGAGGAGCACTTCGCCGACGACTCCGCCGAGTTCGTTGAGGTGGTCGCTGTAACCGACCTTGTTGTTGGCCAGAATGTGGCGAACAAGCGAGAAACCGTTGGAGTGGATGCCCGAGGACTCCATCGCGATCACAACATCGCCATCGGCAACAAGGTGTGGGCCAAGCTGCGATCCGGCTTCAACCACGCCGGTTGCCGCACCGGCAACGTCGTAGTCGTCTGGGCCGAGAAGACCGGGGTGTTCTGCCGTTTCGCCGCCGACGAGCGCAGTACCGGTAGCCGAGCATCCACGAGCAATACCGGCAACGATGTCGGCGATACGCGAGGGAACGACCTTGCCGCACGCGATGTAGTCGGTCATGAAGAGGGGCTTGGCGCCCACGACGATGATGTCGTCAACAACCATGCCGACGAGGTCTTGGCCGATGGTGTCGTGCTTGTCGAGAGCCTGAGCGATCGCAACCTTCGTGCCCACGCCATCCGTCGATGTCGCCATCAGCGGGTGCTTGTAGTCCTTGAAGAACGAGGCGTCATAGAGGCCAGCGAAACCGCCAAAACCTCCGACCACGTTGGGCCCATGAGTGGCACTGACGGCCGCCTTCATGAGTTCGACGGCGCGGTCACCAGCAGCGGTATCGACACCGGCTGCGGCATAGCTGGAAGAAGAGTTCTCGGTCACGGCTCAAGCGTACCGGTCTGCGGGTTTTACACGCAGCAGCACCCCCGCTTCCCCGCAGCAACAGCACTGCCAGATGTGAGAAGCTAGACCGTACTCACACCGGGTACGCGCTCTACGACCTCAGGGAGCCACGCGAAAGCATGTGCGGCATTGTCGGTATCGTCTCTTCTCAGCCCGTCAACCAGCAGGTCTATGACGCCCTGCTGCTCCTGCAGCACCGCGGTCAAGACTCCACAGGAATCGCCACCGCCGACGGCAGCACTCTGCACTTGCAGAAAGCCAACGGGCAAGTGCGCGAGGCATACCGCACTCGCGACATGCGCAACCTTGTCGGCACGTCCGGCCTCGGCCACGTGCGCTACGCCACCAAAGGCAACGCTTTCAATGAAAATGAAGCCCAGCCGTTCTATGTGAACGCGCCCTACGGCATCATCCTTGTTCACAACGGCAACTTGACGAACACGCAGCAGCTCACCGATGAGCTGTTCCGCATCGACCGTCGCCACCTCAACACCACGAGCGACACTGAACTGCTCGTCAACGTGTTGGCCAACGAACTTCAAGAGCAGGTGTCGGGGCTCGACCTCGACCCCGAGCAAGTTTTCACCGCCATCGAGCGCGTGCACGACCGCGTTGAGGGCTCCTACGCCGCGATCGCGCTGATCGCTGGTCACGGCTTGCTCGCGTTCCGCGACCCCTACGGCATCCGCCCCTTAGTTTTGGGCCGCCGTCAAACTGGTCTCGTCGGCTACGAGTGGATCGTGGCATCCGAATCTCTCGTGCTGGAAAGCGCCGGATACGAACTGGTGCGGGATGTTGCCCCCGGCGAAGCGATCTTCATTACGCCCGACGGCGAAATGTTCTCCAAGCAGTGCGCCAAAGCACCAGTGCTGATTCCGTGCTCGTTCGAATACGTATACCTGGCCCGACCGGACTCGATCATGAACGGCATCTCCGTTTATGAAGCTCGCCTGCGCTTGGGCGACAAACTGGCCGACACCATCTCGAAGTTCACCCCCATGGGCGACATCGACGTTGTGATGCCCATCCCCGACTCCTCGCGCCCCGCCGCAATGCAGGTCGCCCAGAAGCTTGGCGTCGAATACCGCGAAGGTTTCTACAAGAACCGCTACGTTGGCCGCACCTTCATCATGCCCGGCCAGGCCGAGCGCAAGAAGAGCGTCAAGCAGAAGCTGAACGCCATGGGCACCGAGTTCAAGGGCAAGAACATCCTGATCGTGGATGACTCCATCGTGCGTGGCACCACCTCGAAAGAGATCGTGCAGATGGCTCGTGAAGCCGGCGCCAACAAGGTCACCTTCACCTCCGCTGCACCTCCCGTGCGCTACCCACACGTGTACGGCATCAACATGCCGACGCGCGCTGAACTCGTTGCCCACGGGCGCAAGATTCCCGAGATCGCTCTGGAGATGGGCGCTGACGCTCTCATCTACCAAGAGGTCGCCGACATGCAGGCCGCAATCACTGAAGGATCCGACGTCTCAGCTCTCGAAATGAGCTGCTTCACGGGCGAATACGTTTCGGGCAACATCACGCCCGAATACCTCGACTGGCTTGAGCTCACGCAACTGAGCTAGCGCAGCGCGTTTCTCGGGGTGAACTTCCGCGGGGTGCAGCTCGTTGTTACTCGAGCGTGCCCTCGTACACTTCTGGCTCCGAGATCTCGTGCTCGGCCGTGCCGGTCTTGGCCCGACGGCGCGAGGAACGGTCGACGATGAGCGCCACGAGAGCTCCGACGGCAACACCGGCAGGAATACCAAAGAGGCTGAAGTAGCCAAAGAGAGCCCCGAATCCGACCGAAGGGTCAGCGGGGAACGACATCGTGAGAATGAACGTGGCGGCGGCACCGAGCCCACCACCGACAATCATGAACGCGCCGTACTTAGGCGCACGGCGAATGCTCACGCCCGTTGATTCGACCGTGGTCTTCATCGCAGGCTGCTGCGGGGCGGATGCCGCGGGCTCGTGTTCTGGCGTAATACTCACGGCACTATTCTCTCCCACACAACTGGGAGGTATTCGCTGAGGTCGGCACGCGACCCTGAGGCGCTGATGTCGCCGGAGTCGAGGGCTTCGGCCCACTCTCGTGTTCCCGTGGCAAGGGCAATCCAGGTCGCGGCATCCATCTCAACAACATTGGGCGGGGTGCCGCGCGTGTGGTTGGGGCCTTCGATGGCTTGAACGGCACCGAACGGCGGCACTCGCACTTCAACCGAGTTGCCTTCGGCATTCTTCGCGAGCACCTGCAAGAGGTAGCGCACTGCGGTTGCGGTGGCGTCGCGGTCTGCTCTACCGTCGCGCACCATCCGGATGCTCGCTTCACCAGCAATGGGGGCTATTTTCAGCTGTGCCATGCCTTAACGCTAACAACTGTGGCTGTGGGCTTGGTTAGGCTGTGCTTGTGCGAATTCTTGTTCTTGGATCCGGTGCCCGCGAGCACGCCATTGTGACGTCACTTCTCAGTGAGGAGGAGACGCACGAAATCACGGCTGCGCCCGGCAATGCCGGTATCGCATCGGTCGTGGAGACGGTCGCGCTTGACCCCACTCGGGGAAGCGTTGTTACCGAATACGCCCTCGACAATGACATCGAACTGGTCATCATCGGGCCCGAGGCTCCCCTGGTTGAGGGCGTCGCTGATGCTCTTCGCCGCCGCGGTATCGCCGTGTTCGGCCCGGGCAAGGCTGCCGCCGCTCTTGAAGGCAGCAAGACTTTTGCCAAGCGCATCATGGATGCCGCCAACGTGCCCACCGGTCGCGCCCACCGCGCCGGCTCGCTCGACGAAGCTACTGAGGCTCTCGACGAGTTCGGCGCTCCGTACGTCGTGAAGGCCGACGGCCTCGCTGCCGGCAAGGGCGTTCTCGTCACGGGCGACCGCAACGCCGCCGTTGATCACGCCAAGCACTGGCTCACCTACGGCAGCGTTCTCGTCGAGGAATACCTCGCCGGCGAAGAGGTCTCCCTCTTCCTGCTGAGTGATGGCCACAACGTTGTTCCGCTCTCACCCGCGCAGGACTACAAGCGCGCCTACGACGGTGACGACGGACCCAACACGGGCGGCATGGGCGCCTATTCGCCGCTCACCTGGCTCCCCGACGGCTTCGTTGAGGAGGTCATTGACACCATCGCGCTGCCCACGGTCCGCCAGCTCGCCGAAGAACAGACGCCATTTATCGGACTCCTCTACTGTGGGCTCATTGTCACTCGGGACGGCATCCGCGTCATCGAATTCAACGCTCGCTTCGGTGACCCCGAGACGCAAGTTGTGCTCCCCCGCTTGGTCACCCCGCTCAGCTCGCTGCTCTACGCCGCAGCAACTGGCGGCCTTGCCGACCACGCAGCGCCCATCTTCAGCGACGACGTTGCCGTGACGGTTGTTCTCGCGAGCGAGGGCTACCCCGAGAACCCCAAGATCGGTCGCCCGATTACCGGACTGGATGCCGCCCTCGCCGTTCCCGGAATCACCATCGCCCACGCGGCCACCGCCAAAAAGGGTGACGAGTTTGTCGCCACCGGCGGACGCGTGCTCAGCGTTGTCGCGACCGGCGAGACCTTCGCCGTCGCCCGCGAACGTGCCTATGAAGCGCTCGGGCACATTCACCTTGAGGGCTCACACTTCCGCAGCGACATCGCTTTGCGCGTCGCGAAATGAGCGACGTTGTGAACGACGCTGCTGGGGCGGATGCTGCTGCCGGTGCTGACTCTGCTGCTGGGGCGTGGACGCTGACGTATTCCGGCAAGGTCCGTGACCTGTATGTGCGCGCCGACGAGCCACAGCTTGTGCTCATGGTTGCCAGTGATCGCGTGAGTGCGTTTGACCATGTGCTGGAGCCGGGCATCCCGAGCAAAGGGGCGCTGCTGACGCAACTGAGCAAGTGGTGGTTCGAGCAGCTCGCTGACATGCCGAACCATTTGGCGGATGCCGCTGACGTTGATGCGCCTGCTGAGCTTGCTGACCGCTCGATGATCGTGAAGCGCCTGGAGATGTATCCGGTGGAGTGTGTTGTTCGCGGCTACCTGTCGGGCAGTGGCTGGCTCGAATATCAGGAGTCGCAGAGCGTGTGCGGCATTGCGCTGCCGGCTGGTTTGAGCGATGGCGACCGCCTGCCCGAACCGATCTACACCCCGGCGTGGAAAGCGCCGATGGGTGAGCACGACGAGAACATCAGCTTTGAGCGCACCGTCGAACTCGTGGGTACTGAGGTTGCGACGGCGCTTCGGGATGCTTCGCTCGACATCTTTGCCCGGGCCTCCGCCATCGCCGAAACTCGTGGCGTGATTCTCGCTGACACCAAGTTCGAGTTCGGAGCCGACCCGGAGACCGGTGCTCTCGTGCTGGCCGACGAGGTTCTGACAAGTGACTCGAGCCGTTACTGGGATGCCGAACTCTATGCCGCCGGCGGCCCCGGTCGTCTAGCGAGCTTCGACAAGCAGATCGTGCGCAACTGGCTCACCGCCCACTGGGACAAGCAGGGCGTACCGCCCGAGCTTCCCGCTGACATCGTGGAGCAGACTGCGGCGCGCTATCGCGAACTGATTGAGCGGCTTACCGCGTAGTTGAGCGATACTGACGATAAAGTCGGGCCATGGGCAAACTCTTCGACAGCATTGACGACAGCCTGAAAACGTGGGTCGAAGCGCAACCATTGTGGTTCGTTTCTACCGCCCCGCTCTCAACGGACGGCCACGTGAACATGTCACCGCGCGGCCACGATTCGTTCTCGGTGCTGGGCCCCAATTCGGTGGGGTGGGTCGACTACACGGGCAGTGGAGTCGAGACTATTGCGCACCTGCGGGAAAACGGCCGCGTCTGCCTCATGTTCCTGTCATTCGAGGAGCGGCCCCGCATCGTGCGGTTTCATGGCACGGGCTCCGTCCATCTACCCGGCGATGCGACCTTTGACGATGTCGTGGCCCGTCATCCAGAACATCCCAGCACCCGTGCCGTAATCACTGTCGACGTCACGAGAATTAGCGACTCCTGTGGATGGGGAGTGCCCCTCATGCAGATGACCGGCGAACGCGATCTTCTTCGACTGCAAGCAGAGAAAAAGGGGCCGGCAGGACTGGCTGATTATCGCGCTGAGAAAAACACTCTGAGTATTGATGGGCTTCCTGGGCTTACCTCCTAGGCGCTCGCGCCCACGACGTTGAGCTTCAACGAGGCCCGTTGGCGTGATCGGAGTTCGCCACGATCATCGCAAGGAGGAACAGCGGATTATGCGGAAGGCGCTGATCTAGCCGTGAAATGAAGCAGGCCCCTGATCCCTCAGGGGCCGCGCCCGGTAGCCGAAGCATCCGGGTGGTTGTGTCTCGATGTTAGCCCGCTCGGCTACCCCGCGCGAGTCTTAGAGAGTAGGCAACCGCAGCACCATGGTGTCCGATTCACCGGAGCGGCCGACCGCCTGAAACCCGAGCCGCGAGTACAGAGCGAGGGCGTGGTTGCCGTCTTCCACGCTCAGGCTGATGCCGGGCACGCCTCTCGCTGCGGCTTCCGCGATGAGTTGCTCAAGAAGCGCCGAGCCGATTCCTTGCCCGCGAAATCCCTCGAACGTCGTGATGCTCAGCTCGGGGGTGGCCTCATCGACGAAACCGTAGCCGGGATGCTCTGCGGGGAAGAAGACTAGCCAAGCGACTGCGCGGGCGACACCGTCAGTCTCGTCCAGCATCCCGAAGTCGTCTTCTCGAGGGAAGTCGGAATAGTAGTGCGCGAGGTCCTTGGACTGATCGAGATCGTCGAAGGTGAAACGTGGCCCGCACCAATTCATGTTGGCCAACGTTGCCTGCCGGAGAAGGGGTCGATCAGATTCGGTGAGCAAGCGAGTCGCCATGCGCCAATCCTAAGGCTGGTTGAGTTCCCAACTCGTGAGCTATCCATAGTTTCTGAAGTAATCTTTAGCTATGAGTCGGCCGCTTGCCGCTCAGAGATCGGGGGATCATGAAGCGGGCTACGTGGGTCGAAGGCTTTGTGCTCATTGCGCTGGGCATAATGATTTTGGGCGGCGTACTGCTGAACCTCGGATCGAATAATTACGAGGGTAAATGGAGAAACTGCACCGACAACACCTCTCGACCTGAAGCGCTGATCGGCGCTGGCGAATACCGGATCATTGCATCGTTCTCGTTATTCCCCCTCGGCTTCAACTGCGAGTACTCACCCTCTAGCGCCTCCGAAGAGCCCGTTAACGTCTTTCTCGACCAAGGGACGGTCCCCGCGATCTTCGGCATCGCGCTCACGTGGATCGGTGGCGGAGTGCTCGTGGGCGGTGCGATTCTCAGTCGCCGGGCGCTCACGGGGCCGTGACGTTGAGGATGCCCGCCTGAGCGCAAGTCTGCGGAAAGTCTCTCTGCAGACCGGCCGTGTCGCCGAAGCTCAGCGGCTCGAGAACATTCGCAGCCCACCCACCATCAGGGTCGGAGACAAAGTCGTAGCTAGGCCATTGCGTGAGCATCGCCTCAGCAGCGACTAGGCGTTCGGCATCCTCGTCGTCAGCCGCGGTCAGGTACTCGGCCTCCCAGGCACACAGCCAGGTGAAGTGCGCGACAGTCGCGCCCAGTCCAGACTGAACAACTCCGCCATCCGTTTGGCCAGAGTCCAACCCTTCTGGCACGCCGGCGGGATAGGCCGCGCCGCTGGGCAGCGTCTCGGGCATCGCTTCGATCGCGGCGAGGTATTCAAAGTAGGCCGTGCCCTCGGTCACCCTGGCTGGTCCTGTCGGGTCTTCATTCACCACGGATGCTGGACCCTCTGATGACTGAGGCGCTTGTGGTGAGATCGCAGGCTGAGGTCCGGGAAACCAGAGGTATATGGCCAGGACGAGGCCGGCGATCACGATCGCCGCTGCGATGAGAACTCGCTGGCGGCGCTTCAGAGATGAGCGCGAGGCCGGGCGACCCTGCCCCGGGATGCCTTCGTCCCCGAGAATTTCAGCGGGCGACCCGAACGCAGCGATGACGGCGGCAGCGTCGGCGTTCGAGACTGCGACCGGGATGGACTCGCGCAAGTGACTGGCGATTTCTTCGCGTAATTCCAGACGGCGGGCCGAAGACAGTGGTGCTGCCAGGTCATCGAAATCAGAGAGGTACGAGGTGACAAGTGGGTGCTCGGCGGTGTGGTTCATGGCAGCTCACTTTCGATGGAGGCACTGGGAACGGATGCGGAGGGGACGGTCTCGAGGAGCGAGCCGACGGAGTCGGAGAACTGGCGCCAGTCTTCGCGGAAGAGTTCAAGGTCGCAACGACCGACATCCGTGAGGCTGTAATAGCGGCGCGGTCGCTCGGTGTCACTCACTTCCCAGTGGCTGCTGACTTGACCCGCTTCTTGTAGGCGGCTCAGCAGCGGGTACACGGTGCCCTGGCTCGTCAGCAACTGACCGACGTCATTCAGTTCGCGAACGATTTGTAGCCCGAAGCGCGGGCCGGTCGAGAGCAACGCGAGGATGCACGGCCCAACGACCCCTCGCCGGAGCTGGGTGCTTGCTGCGCTTTCAACCATGCGGTCGAACATACCTTGTGTCGCAAGAGTTAAACAAGAGAAACGATCACATCTTCCCCTCCGCCGAAGCTACTGGCACGATAATCAGATGACCACCATTCTTCGCGACCCAGTGCCTGCCGACGCCGACGCTCTCGCTCAATTGCATGTCGCGAGCTGGCGGGAGACCTATTCCCACCTCCTCCCCGATGGCTTCTTCACGGCCGAGTATCTGGCCGGACGCCAGAAGATGTGGAATCACATTCTTAACCATCCGCGAGCGGAGCGGCGCATCCAAGTGGCTGACCTTGACGGCACAATCGTTGGATTTGCTTCGGTTGGGCGGGAAGCCGCCGTCAAAGAAACTGCCGTGGCTGCGCAAGCCCAACTCGAAGCGATTTATGTTGTGGCGGCGCACCATGGCACCGGCATCGGTCAGGCATTGCTCGACGCGACCCTAGGCGACTCGCCTGCTGCGCTGTGGGTCGCCAAGGACAATCCCCGGGCTGTGGCCTTCTACCGCCGCAATGGCTTCGAGTTCGACGGCACCGAAGACATCGACCCTGCAACTCCCCAACTCGTTGACGCGCGGATGGTGCGCTGACAGTCTGTGCGGCCAGTGACCTGCCGCCGCTACCGAAGCTGCGTACAGACGTAGTGCGCAGCTCCGGCGGGGAGATGCCCGGCCACCCGGGCATCCGCATCAACGCAGGGCGGTGGTTCCGAACGTGGCGAGTACACCGAACAGAACACCCCAGATGATGATCGAGATGATCTGCCACACGATCACGGCGTTGCGCGAAGCGCCGAACGACACCATCGCGGCCGAAGTGATCTGGCTGGGCAGGAGGGTTTGTCCGAGGAGGCTGACGCCGGCGACTCCGTAGCGATCGAACCGTTCGCGGAGCTTCTGGCGACGGGGTGTTTCCGGCTTGGGCGCGCGGCCCGCGGCAACCTTGGCGCGAACCCGGTGGGCTACGAACACGAAGATCAGCATCGAGATGACGTTACCCACAATCGCAGCGATGATCGCGACCACCGGATTGACACCGGCGATAACCCCGATCACCGAGCCGCCGTACGACTCCACGTAGGGAATCGCCGCGATCAGGATCACACCAACCCACTGCAGCAGTTCGGGCAACCCGGAAGTGAAGGAGGTGAAAGCGTCGTACATGGTGTGCCTTTCTGATGAGGATGACGTGAATCGTCCGGCTTGTCACTGGCTGAGGTTCCGGCGATGAATCAATCTTCGCCGCGGATAATCGCGCTGGGCAGTGCCGCCGCGTCACGGCATCCGGTGAACTTTCGCACCCGCGACCGTGACAAATGTCACTGCTCTACGCTGGAGGCCATGCTCGAATCCACTACGCCCGCGACGCCCCGCGACGGCGAACAGGCTCGCGGCGTTCGCGGAGTGCGCGCCACCTGGAACTACACCCTCGGCTCCATCGTGTTCTTCTACATCGTGTTGAACGCGGTTGTGATTCTGAATATGCTCGCCATCTTCGCGGCATCAGGCTCGCCTCTCGATGGCCTTCTCATCGCGCTGACGGTGGTTGCGGTGGCAGCCCAAGTGCGCGGATGCTGGTTCCTTCGCACGGAGCGAGGGCAGGGCATCCCGAACATTGCGTGGCTCATCGCGCTTCTCGCCCCCGCTATTGCGGTCTGGGTGATCGGACTTTTCAGGCCCGAGGTGGGCTTTCTTTCCGCTGTTCCGCTGTGGATGGCCGTGTGCGTGGTTGCTCCCCTCTTTCCGCGTCGCCAACTCTGGACACTGCTGGCCGTCGGGCTCGCGGCGTCCATCGCCCACCCTGTGCTCGCGACCATGATCTTCGGCAACCCCATCAGCCCTGCGGCGATTGCCGACGCCTGGCTGGTGCTGTTTTATGGAATTCTGCTGCCGCTAATGGTGCTTTCTGCCCTGTGGTGGTGGGACATTGTCGTCACCCTCGACCGCCTGCGTTCGAGCGCGGCGGAACTCGCTGTCACCGAAGAACGACTGCGCTTCGCTTCTGACCTGCACGATATTCAGGGGCACCATCTGCAAGTGATCGCCCTCAAATCTGAGCTGGCCGAGCGGATGCTGGCCATCGACCCCGAAGCAGCCCGCGAACATATTCACGAAACCCGGATGATCGCCAAACAAGCCCTCGAAGAGACCCGCTCCCTCGTGGCTGGCTATCGCGAAGTTGAGCTGGACAACGAACTCGAGAACGCGCGCGAAGTTCTCGCGGCTGCTGGTGCTCAGTGTGTTCTGGCCGTCGGCACGATGCCCGCCGACGCTGAGGTGCGGCGCGCATTGGGGCTCGCCGTGCGCGAGGCCACGACGAATATCCTGCGACACAGTGAAGCAACCCAAGTGTCGATCCAGCTCGACAGCAACGACAGCGAGAGCACGTTGGCGATGAGCAATAACGTACTGCGAGCCTCAGCCTCGTCGGGAGATGCGCCCAGCAGCGGCCTCGCCGGCCTGCAGGTTCGCGTCGCCGCCCTCGGCGGTGAACTCGCTACCGACGTCGATGCGAGTGGTGACCGCTTCGAGTTACGGGTGCGGATCCCCGCCCGAACGAGCGTGAAAGCGTGAGCGATACTGCCGTGACCGACACCGCTGCGATGCCGCGCGTCATCCGCCTGCTCATTGCTGACGACGAGCACCTCATCCGGGGTGCTCTCAGCGCATTGCTCAATCTGGAAGCCGATATCGAGGTCATCGCGAGCGTCGACAACGGTGTTGCGGCGGCGGAGCAAGCGCTCGAGCTGCAGCCGGATGTGTGTCTGCTCGACCTCGAAATGCCGCAGGCCGACGGTATCGAGGCGGCCACGCGCATCCTCTCGACCGTCGCCACCAAGGTCGTTATTGTGACCCGCCACGCTCGACCGGGCGTGCTGCGCCGGGCCCTTGCCGCCCGCGTTTCGGGCTTCGTGCCCAAGTCGACGCCCGCCGAAGACTTGGCTGCTGTGATTCGGGATGTCGTGGCAGGCAAACGCTACATTGATCCCGAAATTGCGGCTACAGCCCTCACTGCTGACCGCTGCCCTCTCACTGATCGCGAGCTCGACGCGCTGCGGTTCAGCCGCTCCACGATGAGCGTGCAAGAAATCGCTGATGCTCTACACCTCGCGCCCGGAACCGTGCGCAACTACTTGTCCTCCGCGATGACAAAGCTCGACGCTCGCTCGCGGCACGACGCTGCCGACAAGGCGTGGCAGCAGGGGTGGATTTAGGAGGTTTCGGCTTGTGCCGCAGATGACGCCGAAAGGTCAATTGACGGTTTTGCGGCGGCTGGATGTTAATAACTTCGTTGATATCAGTGGAACCTGCTAAATTTTCTCCGACACGACCGGTTCCGCCCCATTGGGGTCCAGGGCCGGTCTTTCCTTTGCCCCGTCAGGTTGTAGCGCTTGGCGCATCGGAGAGCTGGTCGACTTTCTCGCTGGGGAAGCGAGCGCGCTCGGTAGACTGATCGACCCGGCGGTTGATGCAGGCCACGACCACGATTACCTCCCGCAGATGCCTGAGTTCAACTCATCGACCGTGGAGGATCTGCTCGAGCACCAGAGCCGTGGTGGGTTGGGAAACCGTGGGCGACTCCACCCCGTCCCAGCGAAGGTTGTGACTCACCCAGCCAGTTAGCAGCCCGACTTTTTGAGCTCCTCGAATGTCGGCATCGGCGTTGTCGCCGACCATCCACACTGCCGTGTTGTGGGTGTGATCACGCATTGCGTGCCGGAAGATTGCCGGCTCAGGCTTTCGCATCCCGACGGACTCCGAAATTATTACGTCGTCGACTAGGTCGCTCAACCCAGCGCGACGGAGTTTCATCGTCTGCTGAGCGGTAGTGCCGTTCGTCACGATGACGAGTCGATCGCCAGCGCATCGAAGCTCCTCGAGTTTGTCGACGACTCCGGGGTAGCACGCAACGGCAGCCACATGATCGAACAGCAGTCGATCAACGAGCGCGACGACCGGGGCGGCGAGTTCGAAACGGCTGTGAATGTCCCTCGCTAACGTCTCGCGTGGCGTGTACCCATTGGCGTCGGCCACGATTAGCCACTCTTCGTCGTTGTTGTTCCCGCCGATCTCAGCCACGAAATCCGCCGCCCACTCGCGGAACGCCAGCTCTCGGTCGACGAGAGTGTTGTCAAGGTCGAGAAGTAGCAGCATGGCGAGAGTCTAGAGCGAGCTGCTCGCGACGCTCGGCTCTAGCTGCTTTCGGGCCGAGCGAAAGTGAGCGCCCACGATTGGGCTCCCTGTTCGGTCTCAACCCAGCCATCCGCTTCGATGTCGTGGCGGATCTTCGCAAGGTGCTCGGCCATGCGCGGCGCATACGCTTCATCAGGATTCGCCGGATCGAACATGTGATTTGACGAGAAGGTTCCGCTTTCGTAGCGAGTGTCGCCATCTACCTTGCCGACAAAGCGCAGCGTTCGGTTGAACACTCCTGTTGTGTACGAGGTAAGCAATCTCGCCAGTTTTGAGATTTCGACGTCTTCGACTTCGATACGGAGCAACTCGCGTTGTGCGTTCATGCGTCCCATATTGCGCCTCAAGCGCGCCGTTGTAAACGGGTCGTCAGGGGAACCCTGCGGCGGAGCTAGTTGTAGCCGTAAGCGAAGTACCCGACGTAGCGGAACCAGTCGCCGAGTAGCGGAGTGTGGAGCCGAACGTCCACGTGCTGTCGCCCGTCGGCCCACGACTCGTCGACGGTGACCGTGGCGAGCGCGGGGATGCGGAGGCGGAGGCCAGCCAGATGCAGCCATTGGCGGTCGGAGCGCAACCGCATGCGGCCATCCGTGACCGTGAGCTCCAGGCGCACCTCGAAGCCGCCGCGCCTGCCCAAGAAGTCGTGCAGGCGGCCGTCGACGACGCGCATCTCATCCTGCAAGGCGCGGTCGCGACCGGGGAAGTGGAAGGTGCGCACAGCGCCGAGGTCGCCATCCGCGGTGGGGGTATTGATGACGCCGAAGGGCACGTTGCGCGCGTACTCCGGAAAGAGGATGCGCTGCCACGCCATAAACGCCAGCACCGGTTTCAGGATGCGCAGCGGCGACCCGGCAACGTCGAACACCCCGCTGCCTACGCCGACGCGCGAACCGCCATCGAAGTAGGGACGAAGCTCAGGCGCTAGCTCGTCGAGTTCGGCACCGAGCACGCGCCGGTAGACCGATTCACTCACGATTGGGCCTGCGATTTGGTGGGCTGACGAGTGGATGCCGGATGCTCGTCCGCCGGCGAGCTCGACTCGGCGCCTGCACCGCGCAGCGACGTCACGCACCGCGACAGCAGATCGCCGAGCATCGCTTGTTCGTCCATGCTCAGGGTGGACTTCATCCGGTCCTCGACGTCTTTGACCGCAGCGCTGGCGGAGGCCAACTGGCGCCGCCCGCTCGCAGTGAGTTCGGCGGGGAGCACGCGGCCAGCGACGGGCTGCTCGGGCCGCGTAATGAGACCATCACGCTCGAGGGATTGCAGCAAGACGTTCATCGCTTGGCGAGTAACGAAGGCTCCGCGGGCAAGCTCAGAGTTCGAGAGGCCGGGTCGTTGGGCCAACAGTTCGAGGCACGAGTAGTGCGTGATGTTCATCCCGAGCGGACGCAGCACGGCTTCCATCGACGACCGGAGTGCGCTGGAGGCTTCCTTCAGGAGGTATCCCACCGAGGTTTCCAAATCGATTCCGGATGACTGTTGCTGCATGTCAACATTCTGACATAGAGTGTTCGATGTCAACTAATTGACATCAGAACCTAGGAGACATCATGACCACCGCATCCGGCCCCGGCTTCATCTCACTGCAGGTTCGCGACCTCGACGCCGCAGGCGCCTTCTACGAAAAGTACCTTGGCTTGACCCGTCAGCCAGGCCCACCTCACGCCATTGTCTTTGGCACCACCCCGGCAGCATTCGCGGTGCGCTCCGCTGCCCCCGGCGTTGACCTCGACTCGGTCTCGCAACTCGGACTCGGGGTCGGCATTTGGATGCACGCTCCCGACGCCCAAGCTATCCAAGACACCCTCGCTGCCGATGGCATCACCATCGTCTCAGCTCCCGTCGATGGTCCCTTCGGCCGCACCTTCACGTTCGCCGACCTCGATGGCTACCAAATCACCCTCCACGATCGCGCGTAGTTCGCAAGCACACTGCACAGCGACAATGCCGAGCGCCAACTCTCGCCCGCGACGAAATCGCCGACGCCCTGAACCTGAGCGACACTTGCTTTCCAGATTTGGGCGTGGTGGGATCGACAGCATGATTCTCGTTGGTTGGGCCTTAGCAATTGCGGGCGGCGCGATGCTCCTCTGGTCAATCGCTGCAACAGTCCGCGCAAATAGCAGCACGCGAATTCCGTACTGGACTCGCCCAGAAGTGATCCCTCGAGGTTCGATCATCACGCGCAGCTTGGGCGTCGGGTTGATCGTCTTTGGGGTCATCACCGCGGCTTCGCCGGGCGGCTACTGGGTCGCCGCCCTCGTGGTCCTCCTGTTTCTTCCGGGCCTCATCATGATCCCGGTGCACAACCGCAGGGTTGCTCGACGATGACTGCAGGGCTGCCGCCATCGGCCCGCGCCGTGAACGAGAGCGAGCTGGCGCTCATCGAACTCGCACGAAACACTATTGACGCAACAACGGATGCCGGCCCAGACGAAGACGGTGTGCACACGATGGGCGCTGCGGTACGAGCATCCGACGGCCGAACGTTTACGGGAGTAAATCTGTATCACTTCACCGGCGGGCCCTGTGCTGAACTTGTCGCGCTCGGCTCAGCCCGCGCAGCCGGAGCGACGGAACTGACGGAGATTGTGGCGGTCGGAAATCACGGGCGCGGAGTGAAGAGTCCGTGCGGTCGAGACCGGCAAGTGCTCGCCGATTACTACCCGAATATTCGCGTGCTTCTCCCTTCCCCGGAGGGGATCGTGAGTGTGGTTGCCACCGATCTTCTGCCGTTGAGTTTCAATTTCGCAGCGGAACAGGTGTAACTCGTGGTTGACGAACCTACGAGCCATGGCCCGTATGAAGAATTTCGGGTGCTAGCTTCCCGCTGGGATCTCGTTGGATTGCACGATGAGCTCGCCGTAATCCTCGAGGCCGCACCGACTGACCTGCGTCCCGCCGTGCCCTCGCGGCTACTGCATGCGCTGCATTGGTTTCTTGAGTCGTACGGCGCCAAGCCGATAGACACAGACAACTGCAGCTGAGTTCCCCGCTACAGCTACTCGCTCGGGCTTTGCTACGCGACTTGAACGCCGATTCGATGCCAGCCCTCGGCGCCGTCGGGCACGACCGGCACGGGGTCACCGGATTGCGTTGTGCCTTCGGTATCCGTTGCGCGCACCTCGATGATGTGGTTGCCACTCGTGGCTTCCCATTGGTAGACCCACTGAACCCAGGTGTCAGCGGAAATCGCGGTGGCGAGCTCGGCGGCTTCCCAGTCGCCGCTGTCGACGCGCACTTCGACACCGGCAATTCCCGTGTTGGGCGCCCACGCGACGCCAGCAACGGCGACAGTGCCCGCCTCAACCGATGCGTCTGAGGACGGAACATCAATGCGCGATTGCACTTTGACGGGACCGATTGCCGACCATCCGCGATCGGTCCAGTAGGCCGTGGCGTCGGCGAAGCGGGTGACTTCCATCTCAACAACCCATTTGGTTGCCGAGACGTAGCCGTAGAGTCCGGGCACCACCATGCGCACCGGGAACCCGTGTTCGCGCGGAAGCGGCTCGCCGTTCATCCCGACGGCAAGGATGCTCTCGCGAGACTCTTCTTGCAACGCCTCGATCGGGGTGCTGGCGGTAAAGCCGTCGATGCTGCGCGACAGCACCATGTCAGCTCCGGCGAGCGGCTTCGCCTGGGCGAGCAGTTCACGGATGGGGTAGCCAAGCCACATGGCGTTGTCGACGAGGTCGCCGCCCACCACATTCGACACGCACGACAGCGTTGCGGCAGTCTCCACCAAGGGCAGTGCGAGCAGTTCGGCGAACGTGATTTCGATCTCGTTCTCGACCATTCCGGTGATCTTGAGGCTCCACTCATCCGCATCAATGTTGGGCACAACGAGCGCTGTGTCGATGCGATAGAAGTCAGCGTTGGGGGTGATGATCGGCGAGATGCCGGCGACGTCGAGACTGGCGCCAGCGGGGATTGCCGGAGCGGGGAACGCCGCGGCCGGCAGCGTGAGAGCCGTGCGCACGGCATCCACGACACTGGCACTGGCGTTGACGACGCGCGCGCCGACGCCGACGAGAACAGCCCCAACGGATGCCACGCCCACGATGCGAAGAAAGTCGCGGCGCGACGCGGCCGGCACACGGTTGGGAGTGGCGGATGAACGTTGAGCGCTAGCGGCACGCGCGGCCGCTGCGGTACCGGCGGGCGTCTTAGCAGGCGTGACCGGGGCAGAACTCACCCAGCGTCGCAAGCGAATCATGGTGAGGCGCAACACCAGCACACCGGCGACCACGCCGAGAACTGTCGGCATCGGCCAGCTTGCGGAAGCTTGGGCGCGCGTCGTGACAGCGATCGTCGCGACCACTCCGACGAAGACAAGAAGGATGACTCCCCAGCTGGGCCGCGCGTATTCAACAAGCCCGATCGCCACAGCGAGAACCAGCACCAAGAGCCCGACACACAGCAGCAGCACGATCTTGTCGTTGGTTCCGAACAGCGCAATGGTGAGGTCTTTCAACCATGACGGTGCGAGGTCGATGACGAGGGAGCCGACAGCAAGCACAGGGCTGCTGGCGGGCGAGATGAACACGGCGAAGAACTCGGCGACAGCGAGCACAACGGCGGCACTGAGCACGCCAAGAAGTGCCGACCAGGTGCGGATGCGCTTCACGCTCAGTTCGGCGGGCGGGGCAGTCTTCGTCGTGGAGGTCACAGGCGAATCGCTTCTTCCTAAGTAAGACGAGAGACCGTGGGTCTAGACGCCGGGCTGGACTTTGAACATCCTCTTCCAGAACCGCCGGAACAGGAGTCACAACCAACCCTAGACGCGGCTGCTGTGTAGACGGCGGCAGGGTTCGAGATGAGTCAAAACCGTAAGATTTGGCGGTGAATCGGGGAGAGCAGCTGCGCTAGGCCGAAACAGGCTCGTGCGTTCCGCAACTGAAGTGGCTGCGATACGCACTCGGCGTGACTCCGAGCGTGCGCGCAAAGTTTTGGCGCAGCACAGCGGCAGAGCCGAACCCACTCTCGCCCGCCACTTGCTCAAGATCAAGCTCGGTCTCTTCGAGAAGCCGTTGCGCGTGCAGCAGTCGTTGGCGGGCGAGCCAGGCTGCGGGGGTGGTGCCGAGATCCGTTTTGAAGCGGCGGGCGAAGGTGCGCGGCGACATTTGGGCTCGACGCGCAAGCTCGTCTACCGGAAGTTCATCGCGCAGGTTCTCTAGCATCCACTCGGTCACTGCCGCGAACGACTCTGACCGAACGACCGGCAGCGGCTTGCTGATGAACTGCGCCTGACCACCATCGCGTTGCGGCGCAATCACCATGCGTCGCGCGATGCGATTCGTGACCTCGGCCCCCAGCTCTTGCCGCAAGAGGTGCAGGCACGCGTCGATGCCGGCGGCCGTGCCGGCACTCGTGATGATGCGGTCATCCTGCACATAAAGAACGTCGGGGTCGACGTCGATCTTGGGATACATCTCGGCAAGGGTTTGCGAGTACATCCAGTGCGTGGTTGCGCGGCGTCCATCCAATAGTCCGGATGCCGCCAAAGTAAACGAGCCGCTACAGATGGCCAGCACCCAGGCTCCGCGCGCGACCGCCCGTTCGAGCGCTGCGGAGACCCGCGCATCCACGGTTCCCCAGGTGGAACGAGGAACCGGTGTGAGCACGATCACGTCGGCGTCGTCGGCAAACGACAGGTCGTTGTCGACGTTCATTGTGTAGCCGATGCTGCTGCGGATCGCGCCCGGGTCTGCGGTGAGCACCCGAAAATCGAACGACTGGATGCCCTCATCGGTGCGATCGAGACCGAACGCTTCGCAGGCGAGTCCGAACTCAAACGGAGTGAACCCGTCGTGCACGATGACCGCTACTCGTTCCATGAGAACCTCAACTCTTCGCTGAATACGCCGCATGCGAAGTTGGCAGTATTCATTAGATAGACGGCATGGCTGCCACTGTTGGCACTATTTATACGATCGTAGCGTTGGTGCCATGTTAACCGCAATCATTATCGCCACCGTCTCAGCCCTCGCCATTGTGGGCACCATCCGCGAACTGCCCCAGGGAGGTAGCCGCCGAATCCCGACCGATTGGAGTCGACTGCCCTAGCCGGTGAACGAACTGCAGCCCCGTTGCTGTAGCCACGCGCGGGCAGGTTCCGCCAGCAAACCGAGCACATTCTCAGGGAGGAATAGTGCGTGCCGGTCGATGTTGAAGTTGATACGACCGACAGAAAGAGATCTGCTGTGAACTTGTTTTCCCCCACGACCCTCGGCGAGCTAAGCCTGACCAACCGCTTGGTGATGGCACCGCTCACGCGTACCCGATCGGGCCAAGCCGGCGTTCCCGGCCCGATGGTTGCCGAACACTATGCCCAGCGCGCTTCGCTAGGTCTGATCGTTTCTGAGGGCACCTACCCGAGCCATGCCGGGCAGGGCTTCCCCGGCCAGCCCGGTCTGGTCGAGCCCGAGCAGCTCGAGGGCTGGAAGCACGTTACCGACGCGGTGCACGCGGCGGGCGGCCAGATCGTCGCGCAAGTGATGCACGCCGGGCGAGTGACCCACGAAGCTACCAACGGCGGACACACCGTCGTAGCCCCGAGCGCGATCGCGATCAACGGCCAGACCCATACTTACGACGGCAAGCAGCCCTACCCGGTGCCGCATGCGCTCACCGACGGCGAACTCACCGGCGTGATTGACGAGTTCGTGACAGCATCCCGCAACGCCATCGCGGCGAGATTCGACGGCGTGGAGCTTCACTCCGCCAACGGCTACCTGCTGCACGAGTTTCTCTCCCCCGCCTCCAATCAGCGAGAGGGCCAGTACGGCGGCTCCCCCGAGAACCGCGCTCGCTTCGTGATCGAGGTCGCGACCGCGGTAGCGGAGGCGATCGGCGCTGGCCGCGTTGGCCTGCGCATCTCGCCGCAACACAACATCCAAGACGCCCTCGAGACAGACAACGCAGACGCCCTCGCGACCTACGGCGCGCTAGCCGACGGCCTTGCCCCACTAGGGCTTGCGTACCTCAGCGTGCTGAACGCCGAACCCACCGGCGCCTTCGTGCAAGAACTACGCACGCGCTTTGGCGGACCGGTATTGCTCAACAGTGGCTTCCAGCAGATGACAACTCGCGATGAGGCCCTCAGCCTCGTGCGCGACGGTCACGCCGAGGGTGTCGTCGTGGGCCGCCCGGCCCTCGCAAACCCCGACCTGGTCTACCGCTGGCAAGAAAACCTGCCACTGAACACCCCCGACGCCGCCACCTTCTACGGCTCCGGCCCCGAGGGTTACACGGACTACCCGACCTTCGAGCCGAGCTAGCGCGTCGCCACAGCGGTGCTCGGCCACAACCACGACGAAACACCGAGCGCCGCTGTGCTGCACACCGACATCCTGCGATCATGAAGACATGACGACAGTGAATGTTCGCGCCATGACCGCAAGCGAATTCGCGGCCTGGCAACGTGCAACGACGGCAGAGTTTGCCGCTGAGCAAGTGGCGATTGGGCGCTGGGCTCTCGAGGGCTCCGTTGGCCGCGCGATCGAAGACAATGCCCGGCTACTGCCCGAGGGATTCGACACCCCGCGCATGCTGTTCCTTCAGGGAACGGATGCCGCTGGCGTGACCATCGGGCACGCGTGGGTCAGCCTCGACCACCCGCAGGGGTCACCCGACTTGGCATTTTTGTTCGACATCCAAGTGGTGGAAGGTCGCCGAGGCACCGGTCTCGGTCGCGCACTTCTGGCCGCAGTCGAAGCCGCTGTGTTGGAGGCCGGCGTGCCCGCCTTAGAACTGAACGTCTTCGGACATAACACCCCCGCCGTCGAGCTCTATGGGTCGTCGGGCTACACCGTCACCACCCAGCAGATGCGAAAGACTCTGCAGCCCTAGCTGCTGAAGGGATCCAAGCCGGTCGCCTTAACCGACAGCGCCCAGAGCTTCTCGGCCGCAGCAGGGTCAACCGCCCACTGCTTGGCGCCGCCGGTCGTCATGTCGGCGTGGTCATCCGCAACGATGCCCTTGATGGAGCAGTCTTCGCAATACGCGCCGCCGCGCTCGGCCAGTTCGGGAGCGGTAGCCGCCCAGAGTCCGGTCGATGCACCTTCAGCAGGCGTCTTGAAGAGCGGATTCGGGTTGCCGTCTTCGTCGATCCACTGGCGAGCAAGCAGTTCTTCGCGGGGCATGTTGCGCTGCAGATCGGTCATGATGCCACCGGGGTGCACCGAGTACGCGTGGATGCCGCGGCCAGCCAAGCGAGCATCCAGGGCAACAGCGAGCAGGGCATCCGCTGACTTCGACTGACCATAGGCGACCCAGGGCTCGTACTCGGTGGAGTCGAAGTTGATGTCGTCGAAGTTCACCGGCGAACGCCAGTGGCCAACCGACGAGTACGACACGATTCGCGCGCCATCCTGAAGCAGGGATTCGAGGCCGGCGACGAGCGCAAAGTGGCCGAGCGCGTTGGTGCCGAACTGCAGGTCCCAGCCCTGCGGCGTGCGCAGCTCGGGTGTTGCCATGACCCCGGCGGCATTGATCATGAGGTCAACGGGAGTGCCAGCGTCGCGCATCCCGGCGGTGAAAGCGGCAACGGAGTCGAGGTCGCCGAGGTCCATCGCCTCAATCTGCACACCAGTGACACCGGCGAGCACTTCGGCTGCCTTGTCTGGACGACGAGCGGGAACAATCACGGTCATGCCCGCTTCGGCGAGCGCCTTCACTGTTTCGAAGCCGAGCCCCGAGTAGCCACCGGTGACGACGGCGGTTTTGCCGGCGAGGTCGAATCCGGCAATTACTTCGGATGCTGTGCTGCGGTAGCCAAACATCGATTCGAGAGGTTGTTGGCGGGCGGTCATTTCTTCGAGGGAGATCATGCTTGTGACTCTAAGAGTTGGAGCGCACTCTAGGTCAAGCGCACCAGCACACTCCCAGAAAACAGCTCCCGCGCCCCGCGCGCGCCCGGGAAACGGCCCCGGGCAACAAGAAAGCCCGGGCCGACCGAAGTCGACCCGGGCTTGATCCCTGGTGCTAGTTCACGTGAGAGCTATTAGCCCTTGGTGACTTCGTAGTACAGCGGAACTGAATCCCAACCGAACTCAACGTTCTCGACGGTGTCAGCCGAGACGCCAGTGGCGTTGGAGTACCACAGCGGAATGCTGGGCAGATCCGTGAGCAGAACTTCCTGAGCCTGCTGGTAGAGAGCAGTTGCGTCATCGACCGAGTCCGCTGCTGCACCCTCCTTCATGAGTGCATCGAACTCGGCGCTGCTGTAGCCCTCGAAGTTCGAGCCGGCACCGGTCTGGTACAGGGGAGCAAGGAAGTTGTACAGCGACGGGTAGTCAGCCTGCCATCCGGCGCGAGTTCCACCGGTGAGCGTGCCCGCTACACGGTCTTCGAGCGACGACTTGAAGTCGGGGTACGACTTTCCAACAGCCTCAATGTCGAGCGTGTTCTTGATGCTGTTAGCTACAGCATCCACCCAACCTTGGTGTCCACCATCAGCGTTGTAGGCGATGTCGAACACGGTGTCGCCATAGGGCGAGATCGCGTCGGCTTCGGCCCACAGCTTCTGAGCTTCTTCGGGGTTGAATTCGAGCACCTCAGCACCGGCGAGCGAGTCCGAGTAGCCATCGACAACAGGCGACGTGAAGTCGGTTGCGGGAGTGCGGGTTCCTTGGAAGATCACATCGGTGATCTCGTCACGGTTGATCGACATCGAGATAGCGGCACGACGCAGTTCTCCCTCTTCCCCACTGAAGTGCTCGAGGTAGAAGGGAATGTTGAAGCCCTGGAAGATGGCTGCAGGCTGGTTGATGGCGCGGTCGCCGAACTCGTCTTCGAAGATTCCGAATGCCGAGTCGGGTACAGCGTCGAGGATGTCGAGGTTGCCACCAAGAACGTCCGCGTAAGCGGATTCTTGCGAGGTGTAGAACTTGAACGTAACTCCGCCATTGGCGGGGGTGCGCACACCGTCGTAGTCAGGGTTAGTGACGAGAGCGATCTGAACGTCGTGCTCCCACGCGTCGTCACCGTCCAACATGTACGGACCGTTACCGACGGGACTTTCGCCGTACGCATCCATGTCTTCGAACGCTACGGTCGGCAGCGGCATGAAGGCGGTGTAGCCGAGGCGCAGCGGCCAGTCAGCTTCAGGAGAGTTGAGCGCAACCTCGAACGTGAGGTCGTCAACGGCGGTGAGGCCGGTGAGCTCCGCGTCTTCTTCGTAGTTGAAGCCTTCGATGTTGTCGAAGAAGTAGGAGGACGCCTGCGCGTTGCTGAAGGTCGCGCCGTAGTTCCATGCATCGATGAATGACTGTGAGGTGACTGCTTCACCGTTAGTGAAGGTCCAGCCGTCGTTGAGCGTGACGGTCCAGTTTTGGCCGTCTTCCGATTCGATCGACTCGGCGACGTCGTTGCTGATGCTGCCATCGGCGTTGTAGGAAACGAGACCCGCGTAGATGTTGGTCAGAATCTTGCCGCCACCCACTTCGGTGGTTCCCGTGGTGATGAGCGGGCCCAGCGGCTCGCTTCCATTGGTGGTGATGATCTGGTTGACGTCGCCTGAATCTCCGCCATCGCTGCTAGCGCAGCCGGCGAGAGTGAGCGAGACCGCCGAGGCGAGCGCGACAGCGCCCAACCCGAAACGTGATGTCTTCATGCTTCCTCCTGTGCAGTGAGCGCCTACGGTGCCAACAGTGAGTGGCTCCGGGCGTTGGATTTACTTTAGGGCTATGAAACAGCGACCTAACGTAAAGTGTCATAATGTTATCTCGTTGTTAGGTTGTATTGACTAGTTGCCTTACAAACAATTTACAAAACCGTCACATGGCCTATCATTGCCTTCATGCGGATACCGTAAGGTTTCGCCATGACGGCGTTCAGCCGCACCGAGCAAAGAAAGAAGTAGAGACGATGACGAGCGCTCCTATCCTCATGTTTTCGAGCACGATGTCCGCAGACATGCGGCACGTAATCACCCACGAGGTGCACGACCCCTTCCTCTACATCGAGGTTGATGGCAAGCGTTACACCGCCATCAAGTCGCTTGAAGCGGCCCGGATGCGCGACGTCGACAACATGACCGTCTTCCCGCTCGAAGAGCTCGGCTTCGATGACTTCCGCGCCGCTGGACAGGGCCCCGACCTCGCCGAACTCAACTGCCTGGTTGAGGCTTGCACCCGCACCGGCGTGACGAGCGCCAGCGTTCCTTCCACTTTCCCGCTCGGTGTCGCCGATCACTTGCGTGCTGCTGGCATCGAGCTGAACGTCGACAACCACCTCTTCGAGATGCGCCGCCGCGTGAAGTCGCCGGCCGAACTCGCCGGCATGCGCCGCGCTCAGATCGCTGCCGAAGCAGGCGTCGCCCACGTCGCCACCCAGATGGAAGCCGCAACGATCGACACCGATGGCGGACTACTCGTCGACGGCAAGCCCCTCACGTGTGAAGACTTGAAGACGGGCATCCGCGCCGCCTTCTTGCGCAACGGCTGCGAAGACGCCGGCCTCATCGTGGCTCACGGCGAGCAAACCTGCATCGGCCACCACGCTGGCTCGGGCCAAATCTTTGAGAAAGAGCCCGTCACGGTCGACATCTGCCCCCGCGACACCGAGTCCGGTGGAAACTCCGACATGACCCGCACCTTCGTCAAGGGCGAGATCAACGAAGAGCTCGCAACGTACTGGCGCATCGTGAAGGAATCCTTCGACAACACACTCGCGGCCATCCGCCCCGGTCTCCCCGTTGCCGAACTGCACCGCATTTCGTGCGAGCCAATCAGCAACGCTGGTTACCCCACGCAGCTCACCAAGAAGCCGGGTGAGGTTCTCAACGAGGGCTACTTCCACAGCCTCGGCCACGGAATCGGCCTCGAAGTTCACGAAGCTCCCGGCCTCGGCCAGAACGACGCCGTGCTTGTTGCCGGTGACGTCATCGCGATCGAGCCCGGCTGCTACCGCCAGGGCTTCGGCGGCGTGCGCCTCGAAGACATCGTTCTCGTGACCGAAGACGGCGCCGAGCGCATTACGGACTACCCGTACGAGCTCACCCCCGTCGCGATTTCCCGAGGAGTCTAATCGTGCGCGACCCCCGCATTGATGCCGAGCGCGAGCAGAGCATCCGCGAATGGCAGGAATTTTGTCGCTTTCCCTCTGTGGCGAGTGATCGTGTTGCAATTGAGGCTGCCGCTGACTGGTTGGAGCAGAAGCTTCGCCGGCTCAGCGAGCGCGTCGAACGCATCGAGATTCCCGCTTACGGGCCGGTCGTTGTCGCCTACTTCCCCGGAGCGAGCGACAAAACGCTCATGCTCTACAACCACTACGACGTGCAGCCCGTCGGCGACCTCGAGCAGTGGGTCTCTGGCCCCTTCGACTCAGAAATCCGCGACGGCGCCATGTGGGCCCGCGGTGCGTGCGACGACAAGGCCGATGTCACGAGCCGCTTGCGCGCGCTCGAACTGTTCATCGAAGATCACCCGGGCGGCTTGCCGTACAGCATGATCTACCTCGCCGACCCCTGTGAAGAGATCGGTAGCCCCGGACTCGAAACCGTCTTGGCCGAGAATGCCGAACGCCTCACCTCCGACGCAGTGCTGTGGGAGAGCTACCTTCGTGAAGACGATGGTCGCCCCGCCGTCGGCTTCGGATGCCGTGGCGGCATGGAGATCGGCCTGAGCCTGAACATCCTGGCCTCCAATCAGCACCCCTCGTACTCGCAGATTCTGCGTTCCGCACCGCTCGAGTTGATGCGGGCGATCACGTCTCTCGTCACCGAGGACGGCCTCATCGCCGTTCCCGGTTTCACGGATTCTGCGTTGCGTCCGGATGCCGCAGCCAAGGCTCGCACGCAGGAGCTTTCGCTTCCCGGCGATGCCATCAGCCTCCCCGGCATCAGCCCGCTGAAGGATCTGCCCGAGGCAGAGCTGAAGGAACGTTTCATCTTCACCCCGTCGATGAGCCTCTCGGGCTTCGATATCGACCCCAGCGTCAGCCACAGCGTTCCGGCGAAGGGCACAGCGAAGGTTCGCTTCGGGCTCGTTCCGGGAATGGACCCGCACGCGTGCTTCGATGCCGTGAAGACCTTCCTCGGCGACACCGCTCCCGATATTCAGGTCAACCTCATCCGCACCATGCAGCCTGCATTCTCTCCGGTCGACACTCCGTTCGCGGTCTCGGTTCTCGAAGCTGCAACAAAAGCTTTCGAAGCAGAACCCGTCATCTACGATGTGATGACTGGTTCCGGACCGGGAGCATTCTTCCTTGAACATCTCGGGGCTCCCCTGATCTCACCCACCGGAACTTTGCGACCGGAGGGCAACATGCACGGCTACAACGAACACGGCTACCTCGAGGACTACCTCACCCACATCCAGTTCACGCTCGACCTGCTCAATAACCTTGAGGCCAACGGGTTCGCGAACAATGACTGATCCCGTCGCAGCAGCCGAAGCCTCCACGATCATTGACCTGCTCGAAGAGAGCACACCCAAGGTCGAGCTCGACACGGTTGACCTTCAGCTGATCCGCCATCTGCACGAAGACGCCAGCGTTTCGCTACGCAGCCTCGGCGCGCTGGTCGGGATGTCGGCGCCGAGCGTCGGCGAGCGCGTTGCCCGCCTCGAACGCACGGGTGTCATTCGCCGCCGCAGCATCGAGATGGACTGGTCAGCGATGGGCCGCCCGATGCTCGTCGTGATCCCCATCAAGATCACGTCGGATGCCAAAATGCTGACCGTCATCGAGGCCCTGCAGGCAATTCCTTCCCTCACTGAGATTCTTATCCTGAGCGGTACCTACGACATGATGGCGCGCTTCCGCCTGAAAGATCATGCCGAGCTGCAGACCCTTCTACTCGAAAAACTGGGAGCCGTCGCTGGCCTTCAGCGCGTCGAAGCGATGATCAGTCTCGGCCGGGTCAACGACACGTCACCGCTCACTCACATTCTTGGCATTGACGAATAACCGCTCCAACAGAAAGTAGCTCCGTGCGCATTGATGATTCGTGGCGAGACCTCGCCGCTCCCGATTTTTCCCTCTATGCAGGGCTCGATCCCGAGCGTCGGATCATGATGATGGGCGCGGATCCGTTCGCGCCAGATAAGTGCCTGCCCGACCACGTGATCGATGCCACCAAGCAGGCCCTCGATGACGGCAAAACGCACTACTCGCTCGACAACGGGTACGCCGAGCCTCGCCTGAAGACGGCGCTCGTCAACAAGCTGTGGGACTTCAACGGGATGGAGATCGACCCCGAAACGGAGTTGATGGTTGGCCCCAGCTCGGCATTCACCCTCTTCCTCTCGATTCGCATCTGCATCCGCCCCGGTCAGGGCGATGAGGTTCTCGTCACAAGCCCCGGCTTCGCAGAGAACATCAACGACATCCACCAGATGGGTGCGGTGTGTGTGCAAGTTCCGACCTACGAAGAGGATGGCTTCGCCCTGCGGATGGATGAGTTCCGCTCGCGCATCACGGAACGCACTCGCGCCATCGTCATCACCAACCCCAACAACCCGACCGGCACCGTCTACACCCGCGAGAACCTGATGGAACTCGCCGCGTTGGCTGAAGAGTTCGACCTGGGAGTGATCGTTGACCAGGACTTCGAACGCCAGGTTTACGACGGAGCTGAGTATGTGAACTTCGCGACTCTGCCCGGAATGCGCGAACGCACCCTCACCGTCTTCGGCACCTCGAAAGACCTCGGGCTCACCGGCTTCCGTGTTGGTTACCTTGTAGCCCCGGCCGAGATCATGCCGCTGCTCAAGATCGCGACGTTCAACTACGTCGGCCCCACCAACACCTTCGCTCAATACGGTGTTGCCGCCGCCTACGAGAACCCCGCCTACACGGATGAGTGGTTCACGATCTACGACCAGCGTCGCCACGCCATCTTCGATGCACTCCAGGGCATCCCCGGCGTGGGCGTCACGATGCCGGCCGGTGGTTTCTACCACTGGGTCAACATCTCCGAACTCGGCACCTCGCTCGAAGTCGTCAAGCACCTCGTCGAGACCCAGCAGCTCGGCGTCTCGCCCGGCAACTGGTTCGGCAACGTCGGCGAAGGCTACATTCGCGTCATGTACGGCTCGAACGGCCGCGACGAAATCTTCCGGGAAGGCGTCTCGCGCTTGGCTGCTGGCCTGCGCGAGCTTGCAGAATTTAAAGGTGTGAGCGCCGCCGCCTAGCTCTGCCCGCCCGCTCCCCCAGAGCTTTCGGAATACCGCTGTTGGCGGCAAGGTTGTACCGGTCATGACCGATCTCCTCGCCGCCGACACCGCCATGGGCGCGGTCACGCTCAGCGTCGCGAACCTCGACGCGCTCACCGCGTACTACCGGGATGCCGTGGCGCTAACCGTGCTCAGCGAGTCTTCTGACACGGTCGTTCTCGGTCGCGGCACCACGCCTGTCGTGATCCTCACGCATTCGCCCGCGCTCACGCACGCGAGCCCGCGCGATGCCGGGCTGTTCCACACGGCCATCCTGTTCGACACCGAAGAAGCACTGGCGGCATCCGTGTACTCGGTCGCCACTCGCTACCCGAAGACGTTCACCGGCAGCGCCGACCACCTCGTGAGCAAGGCGTTCTACTTCACCGATCCCGAAGGCAATGGCGTCGAACTGTACTGGGATCGCGACCGCACCCAATGGAGCTGGACCCACGGCGCCGTCGAAATGGCGACCCTCTTTCTCGACCCGAACGGCTTCCTTCAGGAGAACCTCACTGAGGCTGCCATCGAGCAGCCCGTGATCGGTGGCGCCCGCGTCGGCCACGTGCACCTGCAGGTCGGTGACGTGAAAACTGCCCGCGAGTTTTACGTCAATCAGCTCGGCTTCGAAGCGACCACCGAAATCCCCGGCAGCGCCGTGTTCGTGAGCGCCGGCGGCTACCACCACCACATGGCCATGAACACGTGGAACTCGAGCGGCGCCGGTCCGCGGCTGCCCGCACTCGGACTCGCCCAAGTCGACATTGCGGTGCCGAGCGCCGACGACCTCGGAGCATTAGGTGAACGGATGACCCACCACGGCATCCCGCTGCGTCACGATGGTCAGACCCTCAGCTTCGATGACCCGTGGGCCAACACGATTCACGTCAGCACCGCGCAGTAGCGCGAGCTAGCGAACCGACAGGTTACCCGCCGAGGCGTTCGTCGATCTCGCGGATGACCGGCCAGGCGCCCTCTTCGGAGTTCGAGAGCACGACAACGTCGAGACCGTTCTCGAGGTAGTGGCGAACGATTCCGGAGGCGCCGGGGCTCACACCGTCGGCGAAGTAGCTGCGCACGGTGCCGTCTTCATTCATGTCGAATTCAAGACCGAAGCCGTACCAGGTCTCTTCGTCGTACTGCACCTGTGGGGTGAGAAACTCTTCCGTGAATTCGGTGTCGAGAAGGTCGCCGTTGCGCACAGCCTGAATGAAGCGAATGAGGTCGGCGGCGGTGACGTGAGCTCCGCCATCGGGCAGACCAATGGGCGGGGCGCTGTAGATATTGGAAACCCAGCGGCCATCGATGTAGTCCCAGCCTTCGGCAACGCGCGGTGCGGCATCCCGACGGTCATAGAACCCCGAGTCGACCATGCCGGCCGGCGTGAAAACCTCGTCGAAAATGTACTGGCGGTAGTCGGTCTTCGTAACCTTCTCGAGCGCAAGGCCCGCCAGAACGTAACCCGCGTTGGTGTAGACGCACTCGACACCGGGCTCGGCCAGCGACTCCTTGTTCACAAAGGTGGGAAGTTGGTCGGCGGGCTCAAGAATTGTGTAGGTCGGGAACTCTGCCCAGAGGTCGGCGTAGCTTTCGCCCTCCTCTTCATCTACGTCATCCGCAATGCCGCTCGTGTGGGTGAGCACATGCAACAGCGTCACGGCCGGGTCGATCTCGGTGTCGGCCAAGTCAACATAGTGGTGGATGGATGTCTCGAGATCGAGGTCATTCTTCGAGACCTGCTGCAGCGCCGCCACGCTCGTGAAGAGTTTCGTGATCGAGCTCGAGTCGAAGCGAGTATCTGGCGTATTCAGCACATCCCAGCGCTGGCTGGCCTTGCCGGCGACAGCCTCGTAAATAGTGGCGTTGCCTCGCTTGATGAGGACCGTGCCAGAGAAGTCGTTGTGCTCAAGAAATTCGTCGAGTCCCGTGGTGTCCATAGTGCGAGCCTACCTACTGTCGCTCGTCAATTGGGCAGCGGATGCTGTGGGTGGCCTCGATGATTACCGAGTAACGCTCCCAGCGAACAGACCCGCGTTCGCGGAATGAATCGACCCTACCGAGAGTTGCCGATTTACATGACTACTTCTCTCGTTGAACACCCCAGTTTCACCACCGGCACCTGGCAGATTGATGCCGCTCACTCGACGGTTTCTTTCACCGTTAAGCACCTCATGATCAGCAAGGTTCGCGGAAGCTTCGATGGTTTCTCGGGCACGATCGTCACCTCCGAAACGCCCGCCGAGAATTCGGTGACGGCAGAGATCGACATGGCGACGATCAACACCAACCAGGCAGACCGCGACGGTCACCTGCGCACCAACGACTTCTTCAACGTTGAGCAGTTCCCCACCGCCACCTTCACGTCGACCTCGGTCGCAATCAACGGTGATGACCTCACCATCGAGGGTGACCTCACCCTCCGTGGCGTCACGAAGCCTGTCACCCTGAAGGGCGAGTTCGGCGGCATCGCCCAGAACCCCTACGGCCAGACCATTGCGGCGGCAAGCGCCAGCACTGTGATCAACCGCACCGACTTCGGCGTGAACTACAACGCAGCTCTCGAAACCGGCGGCGTTCTTCTCGGCGAAGACGTGACCCTCACCTTCGACCTTCAGGCTGCACTCCAGCAGTAGTCGCGCTCTCGCGATTTCCTGACGAGGCCTCTCTGCGCACTGCGCGGAGAGGCCTTTGTTATGAGGTGACTTTGTCGTCGAGCAATACTTCTTCGGCTGCGGCAACAGCAGCGCTTCGCCAGACGACAAGCGCGGCCACCGTAACGACCAGCACCAGAATTCCGGCACCCCAGGCGAGACCGGCGTAGCCAACCTGAGTGAGGATGGGCCCCGCAAACCCTCCGCCGAAGGCACCGGCGAGACTCATGATGGTGTCACTGCGACCCTGAATGCGGAGCTTCGTTTTTCCGGTCGCAAGGTCGGCGACGAGTGCCGAGCCCGCAACGGTTGATGCGCTCCAGCCGAGCCCGAGCAACACAAGCCCGACGGTGACAGCCGTGTTGCTGAGTTCTCCCAGAGCAACGACCACGACGGATGCCGCGAAGAACCCTTGCCCAATAAGTATTGTCGGGATGCGCCCGAAACGGTCACTCGCCCAACCGAATACGGGCGAGAGTGCGTACATACCGGCGATGTGCAGGCTGATGGTGAAGCCGATGATCGTGAGGCTCGCTCCGTGGTGGCTCAAGTGCACGGGCGTCATTGCCATGATCGAGACCATCACCGCATGGCTGATCGCGATAGCAGCGATAGCGAAAACCAACGGGCCACGACCGCGCACGATTCCGGCATCCGCAGCAACCGCAGCATCGACGGGGCGGTTGCGAGCGAGAGTGAGCGGATCGGGTCGCAGCGCCACGAGATAGAGCGCCATCGCTGCGAGCTGCGCGGCGATCGCGAAGACAAACGATCCGGTGTTGGTGGGCAACGACAGCCACTGCGCAATCGCTTCGCCGGGACCAATCAGGTTGGGGCCGGCGACGGCACCGATCGTGGTCGACCAGACAACGAGCGAGAGGTCACGACCACGATGTGCCGGAGCCGCGACATCCGTCGCCGCAAAGCGCGCCTGCAGGCCGACCGCCGTTCCGACACCGAGCATCGCAAATCCAAGAATGAGGAGCGGGAAGAACGCGACGCCCACCGCGATCACGGTGATGAGCGAACCGCCGGCCGCAACGCCCGCGCCCAGAGCCAGCGCAGGCCGCCGCCCCCAACGCTGAGCAAGTCGTGCCAGCGGAATCGACACGAGTGCTGCACCCAAGGTGCTGGAAGTCGCTGCCGCGCCCGAGAGCGTCTCGCCACCCAGATCGGCAGCCAGAATCGCACCGACGGCAACGGTTGCTCCGAGACCCAGCCCGGCGAGCACTTGCCCCGCGACCAGCGTACGAACGATGCGAGATTGCACTGCGCGGTCAATGTCCATGGGTACAGTCTGGCGCACCACCAGCCTCCGCTAGACTTGGTGCAATCCGCCCGCGCGAAATCATGGAGTGATTCGGTGCCAATTATTGTCGTCGAGGTAATGCCTAAGGCTGAAATCCTCGATCCTCAGGGTAAGGCCGTAGCCGGCGCCCTCGTCCGTCTCGACAAGAGCGAGTTCAGCGCGGTGCGCATCGGTAAGCGTTTTGAGCTCACCGTTGAGGGCCCGATCACTGACGAACTGCTGGCTGAGGCCCGCGAGATCGCCAACGATCTTCTTGCCAACACGGTGATCGAAGACGTGATTTATGTCGGCGAGGCTCGCGGTGCCGACGACGCTCAGGGCGCATAGTGCGCGTCGGAGTCATCACCTTCCCGGGTTCGCTCGACGACCGTGACGCTCAGCGCGCGGTCAAGCTGGGTGGCGGTGAGCCGGTAGCTCTGTGGCACGGCGACCACGACCTCAAGAACGTGGATGCCATCGTTCTGCCCGGTGGGTTCAGCTACGGCGACTACCTGCGTGCCGGCGCAATCGCAGCCCACTCGCCCATCATGAGCGAAGTCATCACGGCCGCTAACGCCGGAATGCCTGTACTGGGCATCTGCAACGGTTTCCAGATTTTGGTGGAATCGCACCTTCTGCCCGGTGGTCTTGTGCGCAACGACCACGGTGACTTTGTCTGCCGCGACCAGAAGCTGCGCGTCGAGAACATCGACACTGCCTGGAGCAACGGCTTCAAAGAAGACGAAGAGATCATCATCCCGCTCAAGAACGGTGAGGGCGGCTACATTGCCGACCAGAACACTCTTGACCGCCTTGAGGGTGAAGGCCAGGTTGTGTTCCGCTACCTTGAGGTCAACCCCAACGGGTCGGCGAATGACATTGCCGGCATCTCGAATGCCCGTGGCAACGTTGTTGGCCTGATGCCTCATCCCGAGCACGCGACCGAGCCTGGCTTTGGCCCAGACACTCGCGCGGCGATGCGTTCGGGCACCGACGGCCTCACGTTCTTCACGAGCGCGATCAGCTCGTTGATGGCCAACGCCTAATACTGAAAGCTCGGCTCCATGTTTGCGACCCCCAAGTCACTGTTCCGCGTCCTTGCGTTCGCTGAGGCGGTCACCTGGACTCTGCTCATCACCGGCCTCATCTTGCGCGCTACGGCGGGGCTGGATGTCGCGGTGTCGATCGGTGGGGCCATCCACGGTTTCGTCTTCCTCGCCTACGGTGCCACGGCCGTGTTGTTGACGGTGAACCAGCGTTGGAGCGTCGGCACCGCCGTTCTCACCATCGGTAGCGCCGTGATTCCGTACGCGACCATTCCGGTGGAGCTGTGGCTTGCACGCACGGGTCGCTTGAAGGGCGACTGGCGCAAGGAAGCATCCGATCATCCGCGTGATGCTGGCTGGATCGACCGCACGATGCGGTGGTTCTTGAACCACCCGTACATCTTGGTGGCCCTAATCGCGGGCGCCGTCATTCTGCTCTACGTCGTTCTGCTCATCGCGGGCCCTCCCGGCGGCAACGAGTAACTTCTCGCTACAGCAGGAAGAACCCGATCACTCCCGGGTTTCTGGCGTGCACAATGACGAGGAAGACCACCGCGTCAAATAGTAGGTGCACGCTCAGCACGTAGACGAGCGACTTGGTGGTCGAGTAGATCCAGCCCTGCAGCAGGGCGAACGGGATCGTCAGCAGTGGGCCCCATGACTGGTAGCCAAGTTCCCACAGGAACGCTACGAAAATCACCATCTGCAGCAGGTTCGCCTGCCACACCGGGAAGTGCCGGCGGAAGAGCACGAAGACGGTGAGGATGAAGAACAGCTCATCCCACGTGCCCACCGCGTTCACTCCGACAAAGAGCCGACCGATCTCGTCGGGCGTCGTGACGATGGGCCAGTTGAGGTAGACCCCACTCGTGATGAAGTAGAACGGCAAGATGAGCCAGCCGAGAAAGAGCACGAGAAACAGGTAACCCCACTGAACACGGTTCCACGGCCATCCGCCCCGCCACGGAAAGCGGATGAGGCGGTCTTTGAACACAAACCGTGACAGTGCGTAGGGCACGGCAACGGCCGCAGCCAGCACAAACCCCAGCAGAAAGAAGTTGCCCCAGCTGATGTCGGCTTCGACCGACACCGTGGAGACGATGATCATACCGACCGCGATCAGCAGCAGGTCTTTCGCGAGACCCTCAGTGAGCTTGCGGCTGTCGGTGAACCACGCGGCGGCGAGCGCCAATGCCACCACGACATAGCCCAGCAGCGGAAGCCGAAGCGAGAACATCAGCACCGCCGATCCACTCAGCAGCGCTGCCGGCACCAACCCCCAGCTGCGTGAACTGAGTGGCGGGGAACTGACAGCGTTGTCGAGGCCGGGCATCCTGAATGACTCCTAGTCGTTGGTAACGCGCTTGGCGGTGGAAGTCTGAGCCTCATCGGCATCGGTCTCTTCTGGGCCAACCAGGTTCTCGGGCACGTTGTCTTGAACCGGAATCGCTCCCGTGAACTCTTGACGACGAGCGTCGGCCTCAGCGCTACCGCTGAAGAGGCCGCGCTCTTGGGGTTCAACCGAGCCCTTGGTGCGACCGCGGGCTTCGTTGTCGACCATGAGCACGCGAGTGCGCGGCAAGGCGGCGGAGTCTTTCTGCTGCAGCCATCCGACCATCTCTTCGCGCACGTGGGTGCGGAGGTCCCATTGGGCGCCAGAGTCAGCGGCGCTAATCAGCACACGAACGCGCACGAAGCCACCCGTGGCATCCACGACTTGGATGTTAGCGGTGCGGCCGTCCCACAGGTCGGATTCGGCGACGATCTTCTTGAGGTGCACGCGCATCTGGTCGATGTTGACGCGCCAGTCGAGATCGAAGTTGATCTCGCCGAGAAGTTCGGTGGCGTTACGCGTCCAGTTCTGGAATGGCGTTGTCGTGAAGTACGTGGAGGGCAGCACGAGGCGGCGCTGATCCCAGATGCTCACGACGATGTAGGTGAGGGTGATCTCTTCGATGCGACCCCATTCGCCGTCGGCAATAACAACGTCATCCACTCGGATGGCGTCGCTGAAGGCGAGCTGCATTCCGGCAAAGACATTGGCGAGAGCGGACTGCGCGGCGATACCGGCCACAACGCTGACGAGACCAGCAGAGGCGAGCACACTGGCGCCGAGTGCTTCGGCACCGGGGAGCGTCAACAGGATGGCGCCGATCGTGACGATGATGATGACCGCTCCGAGGATGCGGCGAATCAGTTGAATCTGGGTGCGGATGCGGCGAGCGGCCCGGTTGTCGGGAACGTCAGTGGGGTATCGAGTGAGGGTGCGATTGAGCAAAAGGTTGATGACGGCGATCAGCACCCACCCGCTAGTGGCAATCACCAGCACGAGCAGAACACCATCGATAACGTCGCGCATGCTCTCCACCGGAAGAGTGATCGAGATAGCAGCCCACACGGCAAGCAAGGCCATGAGCACGCGAAGGCGGCGGCGAGTCGGAGCCAAGGTTGCGTAAACCCCCGGCCGAAGCCGCGCGATGCCGCGCACAATGAGAGAGATCACCCCGACGGCAATGACGACGGCGACAAGCGCAATGACGACAGCAACGGCAAGACCCAGCCACGATACCCATTCAAACAATCGAGTGATTTCCTTTCATTGGCGTTGCTCCAGCCTAGGGGCAGGCACCACAACAAAGGCTGACGTGATTAACTAGGGCGATTCGAGAGGGAAGTCATGAGCGAGCTAGCAACACAGAGTGCACGCCGCAATTCCCTGCGCCGGTGGATCGCTACCGTGCGCGAAGGCATCGCCGCTGAGCTGTGGCCGTTGCCTACTATGTCGATCATCATTGCCGTGATCTTGGGCATCGTGCTCCCCCTCATCGACCGCGCCGTCGACTCATCGTTGCCGGTCGGCGTTGAGCGATTCCTGTTTGCCGGCGGCCCCGAAAGTGCACGTGCCGTGCTCTCCGCCATCTCGGGTTCGCTGATCACGGCGACCTCCCTCACCTTCTCCCTCACTGTCGTTGCCCTGCAGCTGGCGAGCAGCCAAGCATCCCCGCGCGTGCTGCGCACCTTCCTCAAAGACCAGACCGTGCACTGGACGCTCTCGGTGTTCGTCGGAACCTTCGCCTATGCCCTCACGGTGTTGCGCACGGTTCAGGATGGCGATGACACCATCGACCCGATCGTGCCGCGCCTTGCGGTGACGTTGGCGTCGCTCCTGACCTTGGCGAGTGTTGTCATGCTCACGCTGTTCTTGGCGCACCTCGCGCGGCAGCTGCGCATTGAGACGACGATGCGGCAGGTTTACCTCGAAACCAGCAAGACTATTGAGCTCGTGGCATCCACAATGGCGACCGGCGAAACGGAACTGCCCGAGTGGCCGCCCGCCGAGCGCATCGAGCTGAGCCTCGCCAAGCGCTCCGGGTTCATTCGTTCCAGTGATCGCTCACGCCTGCTGACGATCGCGATCAAACACGACATCGTGGCGCGCGAAGAACACACCGTCGGCCATCACGTGGTCAGCGGCACCCCGGTGCTGCGCTGGTGGCCGCGTGACCCCATGCGCCACATGGATGACGAAGAACGCGCCACCATCAACAGTGCGTTGGTCGGCGCCGTCAGCCTCGCCTACGAGCGCACGGCCAGCCAAGATATTGGTTTCGGCATCCGGCAACTCGTCGACATCACCGCCCGCGCACTCTCCCCCGGAGTCAACGACCCCACGACGGCCGTGCACACGCTGGGGCACATTTCGGCGACGCTCTGCTCGATTGCCGACCTTGAGATTCAGTCTCGCGGGCTCACCGACGATGACAATATCGTGCGCGTCATCATCAAACCCCACGACTTCGTGAGCCTGCTCGATATCGCGATGACCCAGCCGCGACGCTATGGCGCGAGCGACCCCGGGGTGGTTGAGCGTTTGTTCCAACTGCTGCAGGAGGTGGGCTACCGCGCGCAACGCACCGAGCAGTCCGCGGCGGTGGCTGTGCAAATTGACCGGCTCGAAGCATCCGTTGCCGCCGAAACGTATGACGCTGTGGAGCGCGAACGGTTCGCCCGCTTTGCTGAGGCGGCGCGTGCTGCGACCGTCGATCACCGCTGGCTCTGAGTCGCACGGAGCCGGCTGAGACACAGCCTGCTGAGCCACCCCCTGCTCGACTATCATTTCTCCATGCCCCGCACCCCGACTGCCCGCCCCGACGCTGACTCCGGGGAACGGGTACTGATTCTCTCTGCCGGCGTCGGATCGGGCCACAACAGTGCCGCAGCAGCAGTGCGCCAAGCCTGCGATGCGCGCACCGATGTCGCTGAAGTGCAGGTGCTCGACGTCTTGCAGGTCAGCAGTGCCCTCTACCGCGATGTGTTGGGCAAGGGTTATTTCGTGCTGGCGAAAGGCTTGCCCTGGCTGCTCGAGTGGGCTTACGACGTCAGCGACGCCCCGTTTTGGCGCCGCGGACCGATCGACCCCTGGACCCAGGCCAACTCTCTTCCTGTGATTCGGGCGATCAAACGCTTTCAGCCGACCGCCATCGTCAGCACACACTTCCTTCCCGCCCAACTCATGGCCACGCTCCTCATGCGCGGAGTCATCGACGCCAAAACGGCGGTTGTCACGACCGACTACGACCCTCAAGGCCTCTGGCTGACCAGCGCATTCCACTCGTTTAATGTGGCGCGCGAGGAAGGCAAAATCGAGCTGATGGCGCTCGGCCTGCCGGCCGACCGTGTGGCAGCAACCGGCATCCCGATCAGTTCGTATTCGGATGCCGAACCCGACCGCGTCGCCCACGACATCCCCCATATCTTGATTTCTGCTGGTGCAGCGGGCGGGGACTACGCCATCGCGGTGGTGCGGCAGACACTGCATATGCGCTCGGCTTTTAGAGCGACCGTCGTGTGCGGGCACAATGAGGAGACTCGCACGGGCATTGAGAAACTCGTCGGGGCTGACGATCGCTTTAACGTGCTGGGGTTTACGACAGAGATGCCCGCATTGCTCAGAAGCGCCGACCTGTTCGTGGGCAAACCGGGTGGGTTATCGGCCTCCGAATGCATGGCGGCAGGGTTGCCCATGGTGCTGGTGAACCCCATCCCGGGGCAAGAGGTTCGCAACGGCGACTACCTGATGGAACAGGGTGCCGCTGTTCGCTGCAACGACGTCACCACCCTCGGCTGGAAGATCGACCAGATCGTGCGCGAACCTGGTCGCCTCGAACGGATGCAAGCGGCAGCGAAGAGCACTGGCCGACCGGATGCCGCGGCAGACGTTCTTACCGGCCTGCTCGATGGCCCGGCCCGGCCGATCGTCGTGACTCGAGCTGCTCAAAAAGCTATTCTTGCCGCCAGCGAACGACAAATGGTGGCGAGCGATCTCAGAGGAGACTCCGCCCTCGTTCGATTGACTGATCCCACAGACAACAGCACGGTGGCGCTTCTGAAAGCAGATGAGCTGGAAGACCTGCAGAAGCGGTACGCGTCGGGCGAGGGAGAGCTCGTGCTGAGGCCCGACCAGAGGCTCGCCTCGGTGCGCTGGGAGGGCCGCCGACTGATTCGGGCAGTGCTTCGCAACGACGAGGCGCTGCGTGTTCGCATCGACGCACTTCCGCACGCGCAGTCGCGGTCGCAGGCGTAGGCGCAGGCGCAGGCGCAGGCGGTAGGCCGCTAGTTCGCGGCGGGCCGCAACGGCACTGCTCCAGCCCAGCGTGAGGGGCTGTGGTGAGCGGCGATCAGCGCCCACTCGCCCGCTCGCGGGTGCCACTGCCGGGTGCTCGGATCACGCTGCAACGTCGGCCCCGCATCCAACGCAACCTGCACGGTTGTCTCTGCGCCGCTCGCCAGGGTGACCTTCTGAAATCCGAGAAGCTGAGCGATCGGATGCTCGTCCGCCAGATCACCGGCGTACAGCTGAACGACGGTGGATCCGTCGCGGTCGCCGGTATTGGTCACGAGAACGCGAGCGGTGCCGCCCTCGTCAGCGAAAGTGTGGTCGAGCAGCTTGTGCGTCATGGTCGTGTAGCCCAGCCCGAATCCGAGGGGGAACGCGGGAGCAATGCCTTGGCCGTCAAGGTGGCGCTGGCCCCATCGGTCGTCGTACACGACTGCCTTTGCTGCGCTATCAAACGGGGGCAGATGCGCCGCGTCGCTCGGTATGACAAACGGTAACCGACCTCCGGGTTCGGCCTCTCCCGTGAGTACACTCGCGAGGGCATGCCCACCCTCCATGCCGCCGTACCAGGCGAGGACAAGCGCAGGAACGCGATCCCGCCACTCGTCGGTCAGGATCGCGCTACCGCCGATAAGCACCACAACGGTGCGCGGATTGGCTGCGGTAACGGCACGGATGAGACTCACATCGGCGGGTCGAAGCTCAAGCGAGCTCCGGTCGCCGCCGCGCACGAAGCGTGCTGCGAGGTGCGCAAGCCCGATGAAGATACGGCGAGAGAGACCAGAGTTGAAAGCGCGGCCGAGGATCCCCACGTCGACGCCCCCCGTAACGACCGACTCTCCCTCGTCGTGTTGGTCGAGCCCCACGACAACGACGGCGACCTCTGCCTGAGCCGCGAGCGCCGCCGCAGCGCTCTCGTCTTTGCCTGTGGCGGTCGTGATCAGTGCCGCGGGGAACGCTTCACGCAAGCCCTGAAGCGGAGAAACGGAGGATGGCGGTCTAACGCGCGAGGAGCCATGATCGCCCAGGTTCGCTTGGTCAGCGAGTCGCCCAATAACGGCGAGCCGCCGCGTACTGGGCGCCAATGGCAGTAGCGGTGCCTCACCGACGGCATCGTTCTTGAGCAACACGATCGACTCTGCTGCGGCCTGAAGGGCAAGGGCCCGGTGCGCGGCAGAGGCGATGACGCTCACATTCGGCTCCGGCTGCTCGCGCGTTGCCGCATGCAGAATGCTGGTGCGCAGAATGCGGTGAGCAGACTCGAGCACGGTCGCGCGGTCAAGCTCCCCGCTGCGCAGGGCGGCAGGCAGAGCGCGCGCCCGCAGCATCCGCAGGGGCATCTCGACATCCATTCCCGCTTGCAAGCTGACGACAGCATCGTGAGTGCCGAACACCCAGTCGCTCGTGACGAAACCGGTGAAGCCCCACTCGTCTCGCAGCACATCGGTAAGAAGGGCGCGATTGACATCCATGTACTCGCCGCGCACCCGGTTATAGGCGCTCATGACTGAGTCGGCTCCGGCATCCACCACCGCTTTGAAGTGGGGCAAATACACCTCATGCAGCGCGTGGTCGTCGACAGAGACGTCGACCTCGAAGCGTTCGTTCTCCATTGAGTTGAGCGCGAAATGCTTCACGCACGCCATAGTGTGCACACGAACGCCCCGGGTGAGCGCCGAGCCCATCTGCCCGACGAGCACGGGATCTTCTCCGTAACACTCCTGCGCACGCCCCCAAGCTGGATGCCGCAGCAAATTCACACACACCGAGGCAGAGTAGTTGGCGCCCCGCGCGCGGGTCTCGGCGCCGATTGCCACCCCGACTCGCTCCTCGAGAGCAGGATCCCACGTTGCTGCCCGCGCCATTGTGACCGGGAACGCTGTAGCCGCGCCGATGACGACGCCGCGAGCACCGTCACTGAACCGGATGCCGGGGATGCCGAGCCGAGATACCGCACCGGCCACGAATGGTCGCCGCCCGAGAAGGGCCGGGATGAACGGCAAGAGTCGCCGCGGAGAGTCACCGTCGAGCAGACCGAGCAGTTCTTTATCGGTCAGCAGGCTGACGAGCTGAGCGGAGGCTGTGTCGGCATTGACTGTGCCGGCGCGAACAGCGCGAACCGCGTCATCGAAGGCGTGAACCGAGGCTGCCAATGCCACTGGCACGGCTGCATCCCTCATCGGCACTCTGCCCACGCTCTGCAGGTCGCCGGTCGCATTCTCCATGATTCGAATTCTGCACCCTGTAGCTGTGCCCACCCACCATGGCAGGCAGGTAGACCGTCCGTCGCACCCCCACACTGGGGGCCGAGACCACTTGAGTTAACTGAGAGAACTTCGTTATGTTTGTATCAACCCTTGGCTGATCGTCGCACCTCTTCCACGTCTGGATCCCCTCTTTGTCTTTAGCGCCCCGCACACCGTCACGTTCGCTTCGATTGTTTGCCGGGGCAGCCATTGCCGCCGTGATGCTCGCCGGCTGCACCACCCAAGCCAGTTCTGCGGATGCGCTGCAGAAGGCCTGCGTCGACACGACCGCCTCGGCAATCAAGCTCATTGATGCCGCCGACTCGTGCGGTGCCGGATTCGTTGAGGCAGTGTTCACGACGGAGGCTGCGTCAACCGGGATCGCCGGCGCCGATGGCGTCGATGGTACGAACGGCACCGACGGAAGTGACGGCGCGGCTGGTGCCAACGGGCTCAACGGTGCCGACGGCACTAATGGACTTAAGGGTGCCGACGGACTTGACGGTGCCGCCGGGGCGACCGGCGCGGACGGCGCTGCGGGCCTCACCGGAGCCAACGGAGCGCAGGGCCCTAAGGGCGACGCCGGCGACCGGGGCGACACCGGCCCCCTAGGCGCACCGGGCGCTGATGGTGCAGTCGGCCCCATGGGACCGCGAGGTCCGGTGGGCGATACCGGCGCAGTCGGAGCACAAGGCGTCCAGGGCCTTACCGGCGCAACGGGAGCAACCGGACCCGCCGGCAACTCGCTCCTTGCCGCAGAGTTTGGCACCCGTACGGGCGCAGCACGAGACAGTCCCGGTAATTCGTGCACTCTCGGCACTCTGTCCCTGACGGCATCGGCATACGCCGGCAATGGTCTGGTCGCTGATGGCCGCCTTCTCAATACTTCCTCCAACCCAGCGCTCTTCTCACTCATCGGCACCACCTACGGCGGCGATGGTTACGAGACTTTTGGGCTCCCCGACATGAGCGATATCACGCCCAACGACATGACCTGGATGATCTGCCATCAGGGCATCTTCCCCAGCCCGCTCTAGCGTTCTGGAACGCTCTCGGCAGGTTCTCGGCGACACGCAGACTAGGATTCTGACGTGGAAGACACTTACGAACTCGAACTCCGTAGCGTTCCCTTTGAGCACGCCGACTCGGTAATGCTGCGTTCAGCGCAGCGTGCCGAGCTCACTGCGCGGTACGGAACCGAAGACAGCGAACCCGGCGTTAAGCCCAATGCTGACTCGGTTGTCGTCTTCTTGATCGCCTATGTCGATGGCGTTCCTGCCGGTTGTGGTGGGCTCCGCGAGCTCGACAATGGCAACTTCGAAGTGAAGCGCATGTATGTCACGCCTGCTCAGCGCGGCACCGGCATCGCCATCGCGGTGCTCAAGGGGCTCGAAGAGTGGGCTCGCGCTCAGTCGGCCACCGAACTCGTTCTCGAAACGGGAACGGCCCAGCCCGATGCGATGCGTTTCTACGAGCGCGAGGGCTACACGCGCATCGAGAACTTCGGCGCCTACGTGGGCGAGCCTCTGAGCGTCTGTTACTCCAAAACGCTCTAACGCAGAACCCCAGCTCGGCACCTGTTTCTCGCCGGATGGCAAGCATGCGCGCGGCAGCGCTCTAGTCTTGGTCAGTGCTTGCTCTCGTCGCGCTCTCTGTTCTCATCGGAGCACTCTCGCAACGGATCACCGGGATGGGCTTCGCACTCGTCGCATCGCCGCTGATCGTGATCTTGCTCGGCCCCTTCGACGGTGTGCTGGTGGTGAACCTCTGCGGTGTCATATCGGCAGCGCTCATCATCCCGCGGGTGTGGCGACACATCGAATGGCGCACGCTCGCATGGTTGGCGATTCCGGCTGTTGTCACGATCGTGCCCGCGTCGTTTCTTGTGACACGACTACCTGGTCCGATCACTCAGCTCAGCATTGGCATCCTGGTGCTCGTTGCCCTCACCGCGACGCTGCTCATTAGGCGCTCGGAGCGCGTGGTGCCGGCGCGACCGGCCGCGATCCTTGCCGGGGCGGCATCCGGTTTTATGAATACAGCGGCGGGCGTCGGCGGTCCGGCGATCAGTATTTATGCGGTGATCATGCGCTGGCCACAAGTGAACTTTGCGGCCACACTTCAGCCCTACTTTGTGATTGTCGGCGTCACTTCACTCGTTACGAAGGCTCTCTTTTCTGGCGGCATGCTTCCTGAGTTGGATGCTCTCAGCTGGGTCATCATCATCAGCTCACTGTTGGTCGGGCTCGTATTTGGAGAGGTGCTCAATCGGCACGTCAGCCACCGCGCTGCGCGAATCGCGGTCATCATTATCGCGTACGTCGGCGGCACGGTCGCTGTCATCGATGGGGGCCTGGGGCTCGCGGCCTAGCCAGCACCGGACTCGCTCTCGGCGGCGCTCGCTCTGTTGCGCGGCACCTGCGACACCTCCAGCACAGGCGACACCTGCAGCCTTAACCAACGGATGCCCGGCCCCCAACTTTCGGGGACCGGGCATCCGGTGTTCGACTTCGCGTTAGCGCTGCCGTTTCACCTCAGTGTTATTCGGCGGGGCCGACTCCTACGGGGTCAGCTTCCTCGTTGGGGGTGTCGCCGTTGCCGGGAACGGTCTGGCGCAGGGTGGCGCCGAGGCCGGCATCCACACTTGTCCAGTACCAGTAGAAGCGCTCGAGGATCTCGGGAACGGTGATGCCGCGGCCCTGTCCGGTGAGGGTTTCAATGAAGCGTGCCTTCGACTCTGCGGAGAAGACGTCGCGGTAGAGCGTTCCGGCCTGGCCGAAGTCGTCGTCTTCGGAGTGCAGGGTTGCTGCTGCGCGAAGGAGTTCGCCGTCGGTCGCCCAGCCACCTTCGCCGGCAAGCTCGGGCTGAGCTGCGGGTCCGCCATACGAGTTCGGTGTGTACGTGCGTGCTGCAGCGTCACCGATCTTGTAGTTCATGGAACCTTCGTGCTGGTAGTTGCGCGCTTCGGAGGCGTGCGGCTGGTTCACCGGCAGTTGGTTGTAGTTGGTTCCGATGCGGTTGCGCTGGGCATCCGGGTAGGAGAACACACGGGCCATCAGCATCTTGTCTGGGCTGATGTCGGTGCCGGGAACCATGTTCGACGGCGAGAACGCTGACTGCTCGATCTGCGCGAAGAAGTTCTCCGGGTTGCGGTTGAGCGTGAAGTGGCCAACCGGAATCAGCGGGTAGTCCTTGTGCGACCACGTCTTGGTGAGGTCGAAGGGGTTGAAACGGTAGGTTTTGGCTTCTTCGTACGGCATGACCTGAACGGAGACATCCCAGGTGGGGTAGTCGCCGTCGGCGATGGCGTTGAAGAGGTCGCGACGGTAGTAGTCAGCGTCTTCTCCGGCGATGCGCTCGGCTTCGGCAGCTTCCATCAGTTCAACACCCTGGCGGGACTTGAAGTGGTACTGCACCCAGAAGCGTTCGCCTTCGGCGTTGATCCACTGGTAGGTGTGCGAGCTGTAGCCGTTGAGGTGGCGCCATGACTTGGAGAGGCCGCGGTCGCCCATGAGGTACGTGACCTGGTGGGCGCTTTCGGGCGAGAGGGTCCAGAAGTCCCACTGCATGTCGCCGTCGCGAAGACCGGAGTCACCGAGGCGCTTCTGCGAGTGAATGAAGTCGGGGAACTTCATGCCGTCACGAATGAAGAAGACGGGAGTGTTATTTCCGACGATGTCGAGGTTTCCCTCGGTGGTGTAGAAACGCAGTGCGAAGCCGCGCACGTCGCGCCAAGTATCGGGCGAACCTTGTTCTCCGGCTACGGACGAGAAACGCAGAATGGTTTCGCTCGTTGCACCCTTCTGGAAGACGGCAGCCTTGGTGAAACGAGAGACGTCTTCTGTGACGACGAACTCACCAAATGCTCCAGCACCCTTGGCGTGGGGGTTGCGCTCCGGCACCCGCTCGCGGTTGAACGCGGCAAGCTTCTCGACCAGAAAACGATCGTGCAGCGCGATTACGCCATCAGGACCTGTCGTGAGCGAATGTTCGTCGCTCCCAATTGGTGCGCCGGCCTGGGTTCTCGTGGGTTCTGTCACGATGTCTCCTTTGTGTGGGGATTGTTAGGGGCGAAATGGAAAGTCGGTCGACAGCGTAGACAGCTCTGTCTGTGTTCTTTAGTCTGCGCTCTTTTGGTTGAGAGCGCTCTGGCAATCGGGGCATACTCCCCAAAAGTTCACTTCGGCGGTGTGCACGGTGAAGCCGCCGGCTTCGGATGGCGTGAGGCACGGCGCGTGGCCAACAACACAGTCGACGTCGCGCACGGCGCTGCATTCGGTGCACACGATGTGGTGGTGGTTGTCGCCAATGCGGCGTTCATAGAGAGCGGATGACCCTGCCGGTTCGATCTTGCGCAGCAAGCCCGCCGTCGTCAGCGCCGCCAGCACTCCGTACACGGCTTGGAGGGAGGTGCCGGGCAAACTCGGCAGCACAGCCCCGAACACTGTGTCGGCATCCGAGTGCGGGATGTCAGTGAGGGCGCTGAGCACAGCGACGCGGGGCTCGGTCACTTTCAGACCGGCCTCTCGCAGAGTGTCGGCGAGCGCCGCATCCGTCACTGTTTCCATGGCTACGACCGTATCAGTTGTTTTGAGTAACTCAAGACAACTTGTGGTGAATTTTGTCCTCTCGTGATCCCGACTCCACAGTTCTTGACGCCTCTGCGTCGGGCGAGATCAAGCGCTGTACCGTAGCAGGGGTGCCATCCCCGATTCAGTTTCGCGCCTTCGCCGACGAGTCGTCCGCAAACCGCGGAGAGCGCCAGCAGGAGTACCTGATCGGCGCGGCTCTCGTGCCAGCCGACGAGTGCGAAGACGTGCGAGCGAAGCTTCGTCCCCTGCTGTTGCCCGGTCAGATAAAACTCCACTGGACCGATGAAAGCGAGTCCAGACGACGTCGGATCATCACGTTGCTTAGTGGGCTGGGGACCATGAACGTAGTGATTGCGCATCGTTCCACACGGCAAACGAAAACTGAACGCTTCCGCCGAAAGTGCCTTGGTGATTTCTATTCGGAGATGACCGCGATGAATGTCCAGGACGTCACGCTGGAAAGCCGCAGCCCCAAGCAGGACAAGCTAGATCGCGCCCACATTGTTGGTGTGCAGAATTCTGGCCAATCCAAGGGCGTACGCATCACTCATCTTCGTGGCGGCGACGAGCCGCTGTTGTGGATCGCTGACGCTGTACTCGGCGCGATCAACTCCGATTATCTAGGCGAGAAGAGTCACCTTGAGGCCCTGTCGCAGACTTTCGTAGTTCACCGGTACACCTCAGAATCCCCCGTTCCCGATGAACCCTCGACCGACAAAAACGAAAGACCCTAGATCCAGTCGTCCGGCTGGGGTTCTAAGGTCTTCTTCCTTACCCGTCGTAACGGGAGGCACCAACAATGCTAGCCCGACCCACCCATATCGGCAATAGCTCCGGGCTTCTCAGCTATGCCTCCCCCAGCGACCGAGTGAGGAGCGAATCCTCCCAACCTGTTTTGTGCCGCTACCCCATCACGCCACCGAGTACGCTCGTGCAACTTGTCTGAGGTGTAGAGTTGCGAGGCAGACAAACACAGTGATCGGAGCACCTGCATGACGCCAGCAGTGCAACAAGGTCGGCTCGCAGCGCAAGCGGCCGAAGTCCTGCTTGAGCGCATCCGTGCCGGCGAGTGGCCCCTGGGGCACAAGCTGCCGGGCGAGACGACACTGGCCGCCGAGATCGGGGTCGGGCGCTCTACACTGCGGGAGGCCATCCGTGAACTCGCCGGTCAAGGCGTGCTCGAAAGCCGTCAAGGCTCGGGCGTCTTCGTGATCTCGACCAACATCGCCGAGGACTGGGATGTCGTGCTGCGCCGAGTCTCCGTCGCATCCGTCATCGAGGCTCGGGTCGCAATCGAGGCCGAAGCTGCCGCACTCGCAGCGCATCGGCGCACCCCATCAGACCTGCGGGCGATGCGTCGAGCACTCGCCCGCCGCTCGGGCTCGCACCACTCTGCCGAAGAGTTCGCTGACGTCGACATGGCGCTTCATCAGGAAGTCGTCGCGGCATCCCACAATGAAGTGCTGCTCGAACTGTTCAACGGGTTCGTGCCGCGAGTGCGGGTAGCGATGATCGAAATGCTGAAGCTGCGCCCGATCCACGACTACGAGGCAGACCAAGCCGCCCACGCCGCTCTCGTCGAAGCGATCGCCGAACGAAACCCAGCCGCCGCTGCAGAGTGCAGCCGGGCGCACCTCACCGGCGTGCACCGAGCCCTCTCGTGAGCGACGGCACCACCACGAACGACAGCACCTTCATGAACGAAAGCACCTCCGTGAACAGCAACCCCACCGTCGTCGAGCTGCGCGGCGTCACCTTTCGCCGCGGCGAGCGCACCATCCTGAACGAGGTCGACCTCACCGTGCGCGCGGGCGAACACTGGGCGCTCCTCGGGCCCAACGGCGCCGGCAAGAGCACCATCCTCGGTTTCGTTGGCGCCTCAGCGCACCCGACCTCCGGAACAGTGGACATCCTGGGGCAACGCCTCGGCCGGGTCGAACTGCAGGCACTGCGTCGCTCGATCGGGCACGTCAACCCGCGTCATCCGCTTCACGCACCCCTCACGATTCGGGATGTCGTACTCACCGGCCTCACCGGATCCCTCGAGACTCCCCCACGATGGGACCCCAGCGCGCAGCAGACCCAACGCGCGTCAGAACTCATCGAACAGATGGGGCTGGCAGGCAAGGATGCCCACCGCTGGCCGACGCTGTCGCAAGGAGAACGCGGCAGAGCACTCATCGCCCGCGCACTGATCGCCGAACCAGACCTACTCCTTCTCGACGAACCCAGCACCGGGCTGGATGTCGCGGCACGCGAGCAACTCCTCGAAACGGTCGACGCGCTCACCCACAGCTTTCCGCGACTGGCCTCAATTCTCGTGACGCATCACCTCGAAGAACTGCCCTCCACGACATCCCATGCCGCGCTAATTGCGAATGGTCGGATCTCTCAGGCCGGGCCAGCCGAACAGGTGCTGACCACCGAGAACGTGACGACCGCCTTCGCGCATCCGATCCGCGTCGGGCAACACGACGGCCGCTGGTTCGCGCTCCCAGGCCGCAAGCGCTCCCTCGATCTCGCCGCGGTCTAGCTTCAGCGTGATCCCAACGGCCACTCCCGACACACCCTGCCGGCCGCAGGACCGAGCACCGTGACGAATGTTGATCACTTCTTACTTTCCGAGATGGAAAGCGATACACTCAACCCCATGGAAAGTGACTCCGGAAGCGAAGACAGCGATAACGCGAATGTGCAGCTGGATCTCATCGCTGCCGATCGACAGTCGCTCGCCCAACGCGTGGCACAGCATCCGTGGTGGCACACCCTCGCCTCCGCCGCGCTCGCCGCAGTTATCGTTGCCGCGCCATTGACCGGCAGCATGTGGATCGTGACCCTCATTAGCGTCCTCCTCATCAGCGCCTCCACCGCGCTCGACAAGGAGTGCGACAAGAGGATGGGCATTTCGATCATGAGACCCGTGGGGCGCAAGAGCCTCGCGGTCGTAATTGTGCTCGTGACGGTTGAAGTCGCGCTATTCGGCGCATCCCTCGGAATCATGTTTTCAGAGCTCTCCGGATCGATCGCCTTGAACTCGGCGCTAGCCGCGGTCGTCATGATCGTCGGACTCCGGATGCTCAGCCGCACCATGGCGAAAGAACTCCTTCATGCCCGCTGAACCCCGGTTCGATGAGTCAATTCACGCGTCTACGAGACTTCGCTTGTGCGCGGTTCTTCGCCCCGTGGACTCCGCCGAGTTCCGCACCCTTACCGACATTTTGGGGATGAGCGAAGCAAGCCTCTCTAAGACAATCCGCAACCTGGTGGAGCTCGGCTATGCAACGACATCCAAGCAAACCTCGCCGCAGCGCGACGACAGTCGACTCACGACAACGGTGCAGCTGACACCCGCCGGCAAGGCGGCGTTCGACGGGCATCTCGCCGCGATCTCGGCGCTGGCTGAACTGAACTGAGCTGATTGCGCGAACCGTTGGCCCTTCAAGCGGTCTCGGCGGCGTCAATTTTTAGAGCACTGAGGGCCAGCGATCGATGCCTACCGCGAAGCCTAGAGCTCGCCCCCAGTCCCTTCTAAAGAACGGATATACGCCGCGTTCCCGCTGATCGCTGCCTTGTACCGGTCGATGTCGGGAGAAGGAACGAACTCCACCACTAGATCGAGGAGCGCTGCGACGGCCGCATCATGCCGCCCGGCGGCGTGCAGCGTAATCGCCTCGAAAGCACCCAACGCAGAGGACTCCGGAAATGCTGTGCGAGCCGTTGCAAATACCGCACGAGATTTGTCGTATTCGCCCAGGTTTCTGAGCGTCGAGCCGTACTGAACGTAGCAACGGCGGAGCAGATCGCCCTCCAGCCCGGCGGCGAGAGCGCGCTCGTAAAAACCCCGGGCTGCTTCTTCCTGGCCAGCCGTGTCATACGCCCCGCCCACCTCGTACAGCACTCGTGCGTTCTGGGAATGCGAGGCGTAGAGGGGAAGCAATGAATCTATTGTTGGCTGCATGTTTTCCCGGTCTCTGGCAGCGAAGATCCGGTCAAGCTCATCGTCTAGATTCATGCCGCATAGTCTGCCATGGGCCCCTTCGGCAGGAGAGTTGGCCGACGGTCTCCTAGCTAGACGACCGACCGACCGTCATATCCCGATAGGTAGTGGAGAGCTCTGTCGCGCGAGCGCCCCAGTCCGATGTTTCTCGACCTTCAAGATAGGCGGCGAGATCCTCGATGTGGGTTTGCCAGCCTGCACCGTGGTGATGATAAACATCGAGCGGCAGGCCAGACTCCTCGACGATTAGCCTCGTGCCGGCCGGTTCCTCAACCAGCGTGACGTCAATCACGCCGGGTGCATCGTCATCCGACCAGGTCGTTATTCGCAAGTGTCGGGGTGACTCGCAAATGTCAACGCGGCCGGATCCTTCCCAGCCGCTGGTAAACGTGGCGCTGAACTCTCCACCAATGGTGAGATCGCCATCCACAGTCACGATCCAACGCGCGAGTCGGCTTGGCTCGGTAACTGCGGACCACAGGTCGTCGATGTTCGTCGCATAGACGTCCTCAACGTGAACGACGCCTGCGCCGTTCACCTCACGCAAACTGCCCAGAATTTTCGTAACTCCGGATCCTTCAGGCATCGCTATTCCTTTTTCTCTCGTTTACCGCGAGCGACTTCGCTTTTTTGCCGCGTGCGACCTCAGTGTGGAGCGCGTCGAGGCGGTGTTCCCACAGCGCGCGATATTCTTCCAGCCACTCGTCAAGCTCTTGGAGCGGCTCGGGGCGCAGCGAGTAGATGCGATGCTGCGCTTCGTTGTGAACATCCACTAACCCAACTTCACGCAAGACCCGGAGATGGCGAGAAACACCGGGGCGCGCAATCGGAAGAAGCGCTGCGAGCTCGGTGACATTAGTCGGCCCCAATCGAAGGCGGGCGAGCAAAGTTCGACGGCTTTCGTCCGAGATCGCGTGCAGCATCGTGTCCATACGTTGAATGTACCACCTTGGGTACGTACACGCGAGGTTACATTCTCGTTTTGTCTACCGCATCCGATGTACTGGTTATCAGCGTCGCATCGTAGCCGCGGGTCAACCCGCCGCGAAGGGTAGAGCACACGCAATGCACGTTTATTGATGCATCTGATAATGCTAGGATAAACGTGCATCGCACAATGCACTGTTATCCGTGCATCGTAGTTTCGGGTCTGGCAGGGACAAAGGGAAGGAGCATCCGATGCCCACCATTGGGATCACCAACTTCAAGGACCTCGGCGCCGTCGTGAAGGTTGCACGGCAAGCACAGGGCATCCGCCAAGAGGACGTCGCAGAAACGCTGGGATTCTCGCGCAACTACCTGCGCGAAATCGAATCCGGCAAACCGAACCTCTTCGCGTCGAGGCTGTTCCGCACCCTCAATAAGCTCGGCATCCGCGTCACCGTCACGTACGAACTGACGCGTCAGAGCTCCGAAGCCGACGAGGCCCAGAGCGAGGCCGGAGCACGCGATGGCGAGTGAACTCGCAGTATTTCTTCATGAACAGCGCATCGGAACGCTAACTCGGGCCGCACGGGGTTCTGCCGAGCAAGTCCGACTCACATGGGCTGCGGACTATCAGCCCGGTGCAGTGCGCTTAACCGAAAGCTTCACCACCATCCCCGGCGCTCGAACCGACGTGAACCTGGTGTCACGGTTCCTCGGAGGTTACGGGCCCGAGGGCAACCAGCGCGAAGCGATGGCTTCGGAGCGCGGGATACAACCGAACGATCTTTTCGGCATCCTTCTCGAATTCGGTGGTTCGATCGCCGGCGCCCTGACCTTTCTCCCGGCCGGAGACAATCCCTCGAGCTCGCCATCCTACGAACCGCTGAGCGACGCCGAACTGAACCGGATGCTGAAGAGGGCAGTTGAGGATCACGACCTTGGGCAGCGAGATGACAGCCGCTCAATGATCCCCGGCTTTCAGCCCAAACTTCTGTTGGCGAACTTCGGAGACGGCTGGCTTCAGCCGCACGGCAGCGCCCATTCCACCCACATCATCAAGCCCCAAGTGTCATCGCGCCCTCACGTGATCGCGGACGAATATTTCAGCCACCAACTCACTCGCGCCATGGGGCTCTCCCATTTCGAAAGCGAACTCCACACAGTCGGCCAAACCTCCTATCTGGCGATCGAACGCTTTGACCGCACCGTCGTCGGAGAAACTGTCACCCTCGTTCACCAAGAAGACTGCGCGCAGGCCCTCGGCCTCGACTGGGTAAACGCGAGCTCAAAGTTTCAAGACAAGAACTGGCCCGCGAACCCGCAACACCCCAGCGCAGCGAGGATCGCTGAAGCTGCGGCAAGCTTAAACGGAGAGAACCCGCTCTCGGAGTGGTTGCGCCAGCTCACGTACCGGGTGCTCGTTGGCGACAACGATGGCCACGCAAAGAACACCGGAATCCTTCACCTCCCCGGCGAAGACACCCTCACCCAGCTCTACGACTCGGTGCCCAACCTCCACCAAGCAGGCCGTATCGACTGGACCATGGCCTTAGCGATCGATGGGCAATTCGACCACCGCCGCATTAGCGCCGAAAGGCTCATCAACGAAGCCACAAGTTGGGGAGTCATGACGCCGAGATCAATCGAAAAAACGGTCACAGAAACCTTCGCGGCGTTCAGCTCAGCACTCAACAGCACTCGGCCACCCGCCGGTATTTCGCCCGGCCTCCTCGACGGCATGGAACGGAACCTCAGCCGCCTGATCGCTGGAGATGAGATCAGCGAACCGCGGCGCTAAGGAATTCTTCAGCGAGACAGCGCCCGAAGTTGATCCTCTGTGACCGGGAATGTCAGCGAGTAGTAGAGCTGGGTTGCCTCCATATTGCCCCAGTCGTCTTTCTTTACGCGGATCTCGCCGGATGACAGCTCGGCGATCCGCACTCGCAGCCAGGTTCCGTCATCCAATCGCAGCTCATGCGGGTCGGCAAGGTAACCCAGCCCCAGTTCGTCCAAAGTTTCTTCTGCGAGCATCCAGTCCACGACGTCTGTTCGCGGACGCCCCAACAGATCGATGGCGACGAATCCCTCGCCGACGGGCTTCATCCAGCCCACTCGCTCCTGATCGCCCGAGCGTCGGTGTTCGATCCAATCAGCTTCCATGTCTCAAAGGTAACGGGGTAAACCGAACCGGTAAATGGGGTTGCACCTGCGACGCACGGGGCGAGGTCTCACTGCAGGAAACGGTTGCTCAAATGACCGAAAGGCCAGAAACCACTGCGTGCTGAGAAAACCACGCATCGACTGAGGAATTGAAGAGTTCAGGCGACTGGATATTCCAGGCATGGCCGACACCATTGGCGATCGCCGACACCGCATTCGGCATCATGCACGACACATCGCGCGCTGACTCCGCCGCAAGTAGAGGTTCCTTCTCGCTAGCGATGACGAGTGTGGGCACGGCGCAGGCCGCCAGCCCGTCGAGAGGAACTCCAGCGAAGACGTCGCGAACCATGCGTGTGTAGCTCGATCGCGAAAATCTAGGGACTGTGGAGAGAAATTCTTCGCGTCGGCTGTCGACCAATCCCATCGATTTGGCGGCAAGCCGGTGAAATACGCGCGTGCCCGCGATGAGTGACGCGACCTGCTGTATCGCTCGCGGAACCCCGGTTACTTTCGATGTAACAACGCCGGAGATGAACGCAGACCTAATCTTCGATGGATGCCGGTCTAGGAGTCGAAGGGCGACGTCACCGCCCACAGATAGTCCGACAACATGGACGCGCTCCGTGCCAGCCACCTCGGATATCAGCTGAGCCACACTGTCTGCCGTCTCATTGAGGGACCGCCACGGAATATGGGCACTCTCCCCCGAGCCCGGCAAATCGACCGTGACGCACTGGTAACCCGAAAGTGCGGAGACCTGACGATCCCATGCCCACCCTGTCCATCCGCCACCGTGCAGGAACACGATTATTGGCTTTTCAGGGTTCGTGTGAAGTTCGTACGCCAGCTCAACTGCCATTCTCAGACTCTAGTCAGGCGTTGCAGAACCTGTGTCTACTGCCACTGAACGGCGGCATTCCGTTACTTCTGATTCGCAGAACAAATACGTACGGAGATCACCCTCTACCGGCGGCCGCGCTGATCCCGCGGTACGGCTAGCTCAGTAATGACTTCCCGGTACGCCTCGTGCGCAAGCTGAAGGTCACCAAGTTGTTCTCTGGAGACCCAGCGCAACTCGTCGTGCTCGTCGGGTGCCAAGTTCCCAACTGTTCCCGTCCATTCCGTGACGAGCCACAGGTCTAAAAGCAACCCTTCTGGGGTTTCAGGCTCCTCGGTGACCCGTAGTCGCGGTTCGCCGTTGATGGTCGCCGTCACTCCGAGTTCTTCGTGAAGTTCGCGAGAGAGGGCCTCGGCTGCAGTCTCGCCATTCTCGATGTGACCGCCCGGGAAGTCCCAGCAGTTGGGATAGTAAGCAAGATCAGCTCGACGGTGGGCGAGAAGAACACCTTGCGAGCTAACAAGAGCGCCCACTGCGACGTGATGAGGCATGCCGCTATTCCAGCACACTTGCCGTCCGAGACAGACACCGCTTGCAGCTTCGAATCGATCAACAACCCCGAGACGTTGTTCACCTCCTTGGCAAGTGATTGACTCAACAGCATGGAGAGCAACTTTGGCGCCCGCGATGCGCTCTTGGCCGTGGAGACGGATCGGCGGCGGCTGGGCGTGCGGATGACCGCCGAGACCCCGTGGGCTGCTCCGGCGCAGGGATTGGCCGCGGCACTATTCCTCGGCGCGCCTGTAGTCGGCTTGCCTGGTGTGTTCTTCGCCGTGGCGGCGAGTATTGGGATCATGGTCGGCGTCGAGTTGATTTTTCGCAAGCGTAGCGGTCTCTCCATTAGTCTCCCTGCCGGACCTCGGGGCATCGCGCTTCTTATACTGCTCGGAGTACTGATCGGCGGCCTCTCGGTGCTTTCCTTTGCCCTCTGGGTGCTGGGCATGGTTGCTTGGATTGTGCCCCTTGCGCTGTTCGGCGGGCTTCTCACGACGGTCTGTGTCGTGGGCTACGACCGCACCTACGCCCGCGAGGTGCGCAGCGCGCAGTAGCGAACTATTCATGAGCACGAAGGACGGGAGCCGACGCGCCAACCAAACCTCCCTTCCACGACGAGATACACGCACCCACTCGGCTTCGGCTCTGTGCGATGCTGCGACCGCTCGACAATCTGGTCGGTTGGTTCGAGGCTGGGCCGCGCTCTGTTACGGCGGCCCCATGAGGCACTCAGGAGCCGGGCGTAGCCTGAAAGAGTCCTGATGGTTGCCTGACCGGCACCGTCCGGGCTCCGGGCCAACGACGTCAACTTGGCGATCACCATGCCCGAATCAGGAATGAGAAATACCATGACCGTTTCACACAAAGTCGCGCTCGTAACCGGAGCTGGACAAGGAATCGGACGGGGTATCGCACTCCGGCTCGCCCACGACGGCTTCGACATCGCGATTGCCGACCTCGACTTTCAGGCAGAAAAGGGAGCCGGTGTTGTCGCAGAAATCGAAGCCCTCGGACGCAAAGCAATCTTCGTCGCCGCAGACGTCTCCAAGCGCGACGACGTTTTCGCTGCCGTCGACACCGCGGCCGAAAAGCTTGGCGGGTTCGACGTGATCGTCAACAACGCGGGAATCGCACAGGTCACTCCGATGCTCGAGATCACCGAAGAAGAGCTGGAGAAGATTTTCAGCATCAACGTGAACAGCGTCGTCTGGGGAATCCAAGCCGCGGTCGCAAAATTTGACGAACTGGGTCACGCCGGCAAAATTGTCAGCGCCGCTTCCATCGCCGCCATCCAGGGCTTCCCTATCCTCGGCGCTTACTCGGCATCGAAGTTCGCCGTCCGTGGCATCACCCAGGCTGCCGCCCAAGAACTCGCACCCCGCGGCATCACCGTCAATGCCTACGCCCCTGGCATCGTCGGAACCGGCATGTGGGACCTGATCGACGAAAAGCTCAGCGCCATCAACGGCAAGCCGCGCGGCCAGAACCTCAAGGAAAACGTCGAGGGCATCGCGCTCGGCCGCATCGAGACCCCCGAGGATGTCGCGAAGGTCGTCTCGTTCTTTGCCGGAGCCGACTCCGACTACGTCACCGGCCAGGTGCTGCTCGTCGACGGCGGAATGCTCTACAACTAGTCACTAAGCGCGCCACCCGGCGCCCACAGCCGAACCCTACGGTGTTCGCACACATGGTGCCGGGTGGCACGGCTTTTGCCGACGCAGTCACACTTCCGACTTTTCCTGCCCGGTCACAACCGCCTCTACTTTCGACTCACACTCGCGATCAGTCACAGCGTGTATAGGTGGCGGATCACAATGCGTGAGCCCGAGCGCCCCGATTCCCCTAAGGTATGAGACGGACGATTACTCAATATATTGCAGGGGAACTCACATGGCCTATATCCGCCAGCACGGCTTGTTTCGACACCTACGCAGCACTCCCACGGCACACATCGTTCACCTCAGAAAGGGCAAGGTCGCGCACGAAGGCGTCGGCGTCGCCTTCAACTTTCGCGCGCTGACCGCCGCGATCAGCGAGGTTCCCACCGCCGAGAACGAGCTGCCGCTGGTCTTCCATGCGCGCACCATCGACTTTCAGGATGTTGCTGTCGGAGCCACCATCACCTATCGGTATGCAGACCCCAGCCTTGCTGCTCGCCGCATCGACTTCGCCATCGACACCCAGACCGGCCAATGGATCTCCGATCCACTCGCACAGGTAGCTTCCCGCATCACTGAGCTCGCCCAGCAGTACGCGTTGGAAAGCATCGCGACCATGAAGCTCCTCGACCTATTGGCGGCTGGCCTGCCGACGGTGCGCCAAGCGATGACTGACGGGCTTGCCGCAGACAAGCGTCTCGCCGAGACATCCATCCTCGTGATCGGCGTTCGCGTCGTGAGCATCCGGCCCCAGGCCGAACTCGCTTCTGCTCTCGAGACTCCCGTGCGGGAGCAGGTGCAGCAGGATGCCGACAAGGCGACCTTCGAGCGTCGCGCTGTTGCCGTCGAGCGCGAGCGTGCGATCGCCGAAAACGAACTGCAAAGCAAGATCGAACTCGCCAAGCGTGAGGAACTCCTGGTCGGTCAAGAGGGCGCAAACGCCCTCAAACGAGCAACCGAATCCGCAGCATCCGAGAAGGTGAAATCTGAGAGCGCGGCAGACAGCGTTCGAGTTAGGGGCGCCGCGGCAGCCGAGGCAGAGAAGGCGCGACTTGCAGCATATGAGGGTATCGAATCCGGCGTTCTGCTTGCTCTCGCCGCGAAATCTCTTGCAGAGCACCTGCCGCAGATTGGCACCGTAAACCTGTCGCCTGACGTTTTGAGCCAAGCGTTGAGCCGCATCGCAGGCACGCAGAAGGACTAACGATGGCGCTCGCGCCCCGTGTCGTTCTTGTTCATCGACGCACGGAATACACCGAACTACTCCAGCGGCACTCCACTGCGGGGCAGGCCGAGTTCTTTCTCAAGTCGCGCGGTCGCAGCATTGAGGAGGTTCGGGAGCGGCACGAAGTGCTCGCTTCCGCACTTACTTCGGTCTCGACAGCGCTTCCTGCCGAGCTGCGGCAAGCACGGGTGGAGCGCGCTGATCTCGACCGCTACCCATTTTCGCCCGAAGACATCGTGGTGATCATTGGGCAAGACGGGCTCGTCGCGAACGTCGCCAAATACCTCACCGGGCAACCAGTGATCGGCATCGATCCCGAACCCGCACGCAACTCGGGCGCGCTCGTGAGGTTCGCCCCCTCCGATGCCGTGGAGCTCGTACAAGCGACCATCCATCGCCGCCTGCAGTTCAGCCAGCGCACCATGGTCGAGGGCATACTCGACGACGGGCAGCGGCTCGTCGCGCTCAACGAGTTGTACTTCGGCAACCGCGGCCATCAGTCGGCGCGGTATGCGATCACCCTCCCCAACGGTGCGCGCGAGGAGCAATCCTCCTCCGGCATCATCATCGCCACCGGAACGGGAAGCACCGGATGGTCAACCTCCATCGCCTCGGATCGCTTCTTGACCGCGGAGCTTCCGCCGGCAGGCTCCGACCATCTGCGCTGGTACATCCGCGAGGCCTGGCCATCGCCCTCCACTGGGCGCTCGCTCACTGACGGAACTCTCACCAGCACCGAGCGCCTCGAGGTCGTTGTTCAGTCCGACACTCTCGTTCTCTTCGGGGATGGCATCGAAGCAGACCATCTCTCCGTCGGCTGGGGTCAGAAACTCACGATCGGCACGAGTAGCCGCACCCTCACCCTCGCGTAGCGTCACGCCTGCGATCTCCGCGATGGCTACGATCGCCGTGATCTCCGCAGCGAACAGCCGATAATATTGCAGAATGACCGGACCTGATGGCGCGTGGGGAACGGTGCTCGAAACGATGTCGTGGGTCGGACTCGTCCCCGGCATCCCAATACTTCTTTTGGGGTGGATTCTCGCTCTGCGGGCGTGCAAATGGGTTGCGACCAGTGCCGAGGTTTTTGAAGCCGGCGGCTTTCAGGGCTTCCGCTGGTCCGATAGCGATGGCAAACAGCACTCCGCCCTTCACGAGCCGTCAGAAGTTCCCCTCATGGATGTCGGCGCCCAAGTCACTCTGCACTACGACCAGTGCCATCCCTCTCGGTGGAGTCTTGCGCGACCCCGTCACACGAACAGCGCCCTCCTTATCGGCTCGATCCTTACCGGAGTCGGCCTCCTGAGCATCGTTGCGGGATTCATTCTGATGGCGTTCTGAGTATATGCACGAGTGGCTTGAATGCTATCAGTGCTAGCATTGCAATGATCCGAACGAAGGAGCATCTGATGGCTACGTTGATGATTCGCGACCTAGACGACGATGTGAAAGCACGCCTGCGCATTCAGGCCGCCGAGCACGGCCGCTCTATGGAAGCCGAAGCTCGAGCACTTTTGGCGGCTGGGGTAAGCGCACGGCGACCTCCGCGCGGTCTCGGCTCCTTCATCCGTGATCAATTCGCCGAGATTGGTGGAGTCGATCTGGAGAGCCCAACTCGGGATGAACCCGCACGCGCGGTGGACTTCAGCGCGTGATCGTTCTCGACACAAACGTCATCTCCGAACTTGTACGACCAACACCGAGCCCGGCGGTCATCGCGTGGATTGATGCCCAAGACTCAACTGACCTCGTCATCACAGCGCTTACCGCAGCCGAGGTGCGAGCTGGCGTTGCACTACTACCCAGTGGCCGCAGAAAACAGGATGTTGGAGAGCGGATGGAGTCACTACTCACTGAGACGTTCGCCGGCTTCGTCCTTGCCTTCGATCTCGACTCCTCGGGCCAGTATGCAGACATCGTGTCTAACCGGAGCCGTGCGGGCAGACCGATCAGCACCTTCGATGCACAAATCGCCGCTGTGTGCCGCCAGCACGACGCCGTGTTGGCAACCCGAAATACCGCAGATTTCACCGACACAGGCGTGCAACTGGTCAACCCCTGGGGCAACCGCTGACCGCGCCCCGCCCCGGGGACGAGATCAGCGAACCTAGGTAGACTGGAGCTTGTCGGCGTGAGCACCCCGGCATCCACAATCTTCTGGGAGAAGCCCCTCGTGACTGACGTCTCAACCAATTCCCGCCAGCATGTTGCCGACACGGTATCGAACGCGATGGCTACGCCCGAGAAAGAGCAGCCGTATGGCGCCCTCGGCCTCAAGCCAGACGAGTACGCGAAGATCCGCGAAATTCTGGGCCGCCGCCCCACGAGCGGCGAGCTTGCCATGTACTCCGTGATGTGGAGTGAGCACTGCTCCTACAAGTCCTCGAAGAACTACCTTCGCCAGTTTGGCAAGAAGGTCAGCGAGAACATGACCAAGAACCTCATGGTCGGCATGGGCGAAAACGCTGGCGTCATCGATGTTGGTGAAGGTTGGGCCGTGACCTTCAAGATCGAAAGCCACAACCACCCCAGCTACATCGAACCCTTCCAGGGCGCAGCAACTGGCGTTGGCGGAATCGTCCGCGACATCATCTCCATGGGTGCCCGCCCCGTTGCCGTTATGGATGCTCTCCGCTTCGGCGCCATCGACAATCCAGACACCGCTCGCGTCGCCAAGGGTGTCGTTTCGGGCATCAGCTTCTACGGCAACTGCCTCGGCCTTCCCAACATCGGTGGCGAAACTTACTTCGACTCCGTCTATCAAGCCAACCCGCTCGTCAACGCGCTGGCCGTTGGAGTGCTGCGCCACGAAGACCTGCACCTGGCTAACGCTCGCGGCGTGGGCAACAAGGTTGTGCTGTTCGGTGCCCGCACCGGTGGCGATGGCATCGGCGGAGCATCCATCCTCGCCTCCGATTCCTTCTCAGAGGGCGGCCCGACCAAGCGTCCAGCCGTTCAGGTCGGCGACCCCTTCGCCGAAAAGGTACTCATCGAGTGCTGCCTCGAACTCTTCCAGGGCGACCTCGTTGAGGGCATCCAAGACCTCGGTGCCGCCGGCATCAGCTGTGCAACCAGCGAGCTCGCCTCCAACGGTGACGGTGGCATGTTCATCGAACTCGAAAAGGTCTTGCTGCGCGACCCCACCCTCACGGCAGAAGAAATTCTGATGTCCGAGAGCCAAGAACGCATGATGGCCATCGTGAAGCCCGAGAAGCTCGAAGGCTTCCTCAAGGTTGTTGAAAAGTGGGATGTCGAAACCAGCGTGCTCGGTGAAGTCACCGACACCGGCCGCCTCATCATCAACTGGCACGACGAAGAAATCGTGAACGTCGAGCCGCGCACCGTCGCCATCGATGGCCCCGTCTACGACCGCCCCGTCGTCTACCCCAAGTGGATTGACAAGCTTCAGGCCGACACCGCATCCGGCCTCGCCCGCCCCAAGGACGGCATCGAACTGCGCGACCAAATGCTGCAGCTGCTTGCGAGCCCGAACTTGGCCGACAAGAGCTGGATCACCGACCAGTACGACCGCTACGTGCTCGGCAACACCGCCTTGAGCTTCCCGGATGACGCCGGCATGGTGCGCATCGACGAAGAGAGTGGCCTTGGTTTCTCCGTCGCGACCGATGCCAATGGTCGCTTCTGCCAGCTCGACCCTTACGCCGGAGCCCAAATCGCTCTCGCTGAAGCCTTCCGCAACGTTGCCGCCACCGGCGCCAACCCGGTCGCCGTCAGCGACTGCCTCAACTTTGGTAGCCCCGAGAACCCCGAAGTGATGTGGCAGTTCAGCCGCGCCGTTGAAGGTCTCGCCGACGGTTGCCTCGAGATGGAAATCCCCGTCACCGGCGGAAACGTCTCCTTCTACAACCAGACCGGCGATGTGCCCATCCACCCGACCCCTGTGGTCGCAGTACTCGGCCTGATCCGCGACGTTGCTGAGCGCATCCCGAGCGGCTGGCAAGACGAAGGCAACAACATCTACCTGCTCGGCACGACCTCGCTCGAGCTCGACGGTTCAGCCTGGGCTGGCACCATTCACGACCACCTCGGTGGTCTGCCGCCCAAGGTTGACCTCGCTGCCGAGCGTCGCCTCGCCGACCTCATCAAGGCCGGCAACGAGCAAAACATCATCGCCAGCGCCCACGACCTCGCCGACGGCGGGCTCGCTCAAACTCTCGCCGAATCTGTCATGCGCTTCGGCGTTGGCGCTCGCGTCTGGTTGGGCGAACTGCTCGAGCGTGACGAAATCGACGCCGCCACCGCACTCTTCAGCGAATCAACCGGCCGCATGGTCGTCTCGATCCCGCGCGAAGACGACGTGAAATTCCGCGGACTCTGCGAAGGCCGCGGCTACCCTGCCGTGCGCATCGGAGTCACGGATGCCGCCTCCCCCGCCCTCGAAATCCAGGACCAGTTCACCCTGACCCTCGAAGAACTGCTCACCGCTCACCAAGGAACGCTTGCGAAGGCTTTCGGCGCCTAGCGTGCAGACCATCAAGAGGGTTTACGGAGAAGTCACCGCCGCGCTCGCCCTCGGGGTGATCACGCTCGTCATCCTGCGCGCCATCACGGAGGCACAACCGTGGTGGCTCGCCGCCGCCCTGCCGTGGGTTGCGTACGCGCTCTATTTGGCACTGTTGATGACGCGCGTCGTTGTCGTGCAGCGCCGGCATCCGTGGGTTCAGCTTGCTGTCTCCGCGGTGGCAATATTTGCCGCCATCCTCGCCGGGCCGCTCGCCGTACTCGTGGCCGTTCTCGGGCTCGCCGTGATTCTCGGCTACAACTACTGGTACTCGGGGCAGCACACCTCCGCAGGCCCCGTCACGGTCGGGCAACCACTGCCGTCGTTCCCGCTCACCACCGTGGATGGCACTGTCATCGACAGCAGCGTACTTACCCACCAACCGCACGTGATCATGTTCATTCGCGGCAACTGGTGCCCGTTCTGCATGGCCCAGGTCGCCCAAATCGCCGACCAGTATCGCGAGCTCGACCGCCGCGGCGTCGCTGTCGCGATCATCAGCCCGCAAAAGCCCGAAGACACCGTCGAACTTTCCGAACGCTTCGACATCCCGGTTACTTATTACATCGATGCGGATGCCTCGGCCGCCGCCGTGCTCGACATCGTGCAGTCCGGCGGAACCCCCGTCATGTTCAGCGCGGGAGCCCCAGCCAACGGCGACACCGTCGTACCAACCGTCATCATCACCGACGCCACCGGAACAGTGCTGTGGGCTGAACACACCGACAACCACCGGGTGCGGCCAGAACCGACAACGTTCCTCGACGTGCTCGACCAGCACGGCATCCGCGCGGTCTAGCCTGCCGCGCACTGCTTACTGCTTGCCGCGCGCTAGCCCGCCCCCACGGCGTTGAAGCGCAACTGAGAGACGTCGGCGGCGAGCTCCGCGAGCCAGTCGGAGGATGCCGAAACCGGGAACACCGTCACAGGCCGAAGCACGCGAACCCCTGCGTGCTGCACCACGAATCCATAGGCCAGAGCTGCGACACCGTGCCGCTGCACGACCACCGTTCGTGTCGCGTGGGAGACGCCTGCGGCATCCGGTTGGGTGATCGCAGTATGCACGGCAAGCGCTTCGGCAGGCGGGTTAGTGAGCACGGGAACAATCACGTGCGCGACCCGGCTCAGCAACGATTCGCTGCCCGTCCACGGACTGAATGCGTCGGGTACGAGACCGAACGCGGTGGCCAACTCGCTCGTGACCCAGCGGTCGCGCTTGAGCCCATAAGGGGTGGCTGCCGTCGAAAGCAGGTAGCCGTAGCAGTGCAGCAGGCCGGCGTTGCCGATCGGCCACTGTGCCTCAAGCCCGGCGAGATCGTGCAGCACCTCGAACAGTTCGCGGGAGACGACGGCCTCGCCGGTGTTTTCGTCGATCGCCGTCGACAGCGCCCATTCGGCGAATCGCCCCTCGGCACGGTCGGCCCAGATCTGGTCAGCAAGCCACGGTAGTGCCCCGGTAATGATCGCGTGAATGCGCGCTCGAGATGCCGCCCGCTCGCCGGTCACGGCGGCGATGCGGCGAGCGCTCGCATCGAGTTCGGCGAGGGTGAGGTGCTGTTCGTCCACTCCTTGATCGTAGGCTCGTCGGGGCATGTCCCGGGAATGATTTACCTCCCGTTCACCTGAAATGGCCCAATCGTCACTGACTGTCTTATATCTTGGACGCAATGTCCACCGCAGCCACTCACCCCCGCACACACACCATCGTTTTCGACTTCGATGGCACCATCGCCCTCGGCGATGGCCCGATCATCGCCTACGCCCGCGCTATCGCCTCGAGCCTCACTCCCGCTGCGGCCGATGAGTTTCTGAGCGCCGTCAGCACCGCTCTTCTGCGCGAGCCCGGGCATCCTCTCGCCGAAGCATCTGACGGTTACGAACTCGTTCGCCTCGCCTCAGAGTCGCTGCCCGTCGCCCCCGACGCCCACAACGCGGCCTACCTCGCGAGCCGCGAACTGCTCGCCACTGACGCCGCGCCCGTCACCGCTCCCGCCGGTCTCGCTGAGTTTCTCCGCACCGCTCGCGAGCACGCCACCATCGTGCTCGCCACGAACGCCCCCGACATCCGCATCGCTGAGACGCTCGACGCGCTCGGCCTCACCGACTACTTCGACCACATCTACACGAGCGTCGGCAAACCAGCTGGCCTCGACGCAGTGCTCGACGAATGGATGCCCGCCGGCCCGCTTCTCAGCATCGGCGACATCTGGGCCAACGACCTTGAGCCCGCCTACCGCCGCGGAGCCACTACCGCCTTCCTCTCTGACGCTCCACACCCGCTCGCCGACTTCACGGCTGCGACCCTCGGCGAACTGTACGAGGCCCTCAACTCCTGGATTCACGGAACCCACCGTGAAACGCAGGCCGCACCACCCACCACTGCATAACCCTCCACCACCGCACCACCCGCAGTTCTCAACTAGCTATTCGAAAGGAAACACCCGTGATTACCCTCAGCAAAAAATCTCGCGCACTGGTTGCCGGCGTTGCTCTCACCGCAACTGCTCTCACACTGTCCGCGTGCAGCACGAGTGCCGACAGTGCCGAAGGCACTGAAGCCAACGACCCGACGTCGCTCGTGCTCGCTCTCGTTCCCTCGCAAGACCAGGGCGAACTTGTCACCACCGCCGAACCCCTCACCGACTACTTGACCGAAGCCCTCGGCATGGAGGTCACCGGTGTTGTCTCGAAGGACTACCAGGCCGCCGTCGAAGCAATGGGTGCCGATCAGGCGCAGATCGGTTTCTTGCCGTCGCTGCAGCTCTGGCAGGCCAACGACATGTATGACGCGAGCGTTGTGTTGCAGACCGAACGTAATGGCAACATCAGCTACCCGGCTCAGTTCATGACGAACAATCCAGACAAGTACTGCGACGACGAGCCCGTTGAGCGCGATGGCAAGTTGTTCTGCAACGGCGCCGACGCTCTCGTAGGCCCTGCCGGTCTCGACAGCATCACCAAGATTGACGTGGGAACCACCGTTGCCCTTCTCGGACCCGGCTCGCCCGCTGGCTACATCTACCCCATTCTTGCTCTGCAAGAGGCCGGCATCAACACTGACACCGACATCGAGCAGGTTCCCGTCACTGCCAACGACGCGAGCGTTCTCGCCGTCTACAACGGTGATGCCGAAGTGGGCTTCAGCTTCTGGGATGCCCGCGACATCGTCACGAGTGACGTTCCGGATGTTGGCCAAGAGGTCGTTGTCTTCGCCCTGAGCGAGGAGATCCCCAACGATGGTGTCGCTCTCACGAGCAGCCTCTCTCCTGAGCTTCAGCAGAAGATCACGGATGCGCTTGCGGACTACTCGAACACCGAAGACGGTTCGGAGGTTCTGCAGTCGATCTACTCGATCACCAAGCTTGCTCCGGCTGACCCGGCCTCGCTTGATGTTGTGGCTCGTGCCGCCGAGAAGCTTGGTCTTCAGTAATTGAGCATTCCCGCACCCAGCGCAGCGGCCGGAGCCACCACTCCGGCCGCTGCGTCGTGGGCAATCAGCATGCGCGATCTCACCGTGCGCTACGGCAACGGTGTGACCGCGCTCAAGAATGTCTCCCTCGATATTGCCGCCGGCGAAATGGTCTCTGTCGTTGGCCTGTCGGGTTCGGGCAAGTCGAGCCTGATCCGCACCATCAACGGCCTGGTACCCGTCACATCGGGCAGCCTCACGGTCGGCGACCGTGACCTCGCGACGACTCGAGGTCGCGACTTGCGCACCCTGCGCGGCGGAATCGGCATGATCTTCCAGAGCTTCAACTTGGCCGGTCGCGCGAGTGTTCTCGACAACGTGCTTGTCGGGCGGCTCGCTCACACTCCGACCTGGCGCACCCTGCTCGGCTTGCATCACGCCTCCGACAAGCAGCTCGCGTTCGAAGCGCTCGAGAGCGTCGGCATTCTGGGCAAGTGTTGGGACCGGGCATCCAGCCTCTCGGGCGGTCAGCAGCAGCGGGTTGCCATTGCGCGCGCCCTCACCCAACAACCGCACCTCATGTTGGCCGATGAACCGGTCGCCAGCCTTGACCCACCAACGGCCCACGCGGTGATGAACGACCTGCGGCGCATCAACCGCACTCTCGGCATCACCGTCATCACGAACGTGCACCTCATGGATCTTGCCCGCACCTATACGACGCGGATGATCGGCCTTCGGGCTGGCGAGGTCGTCTACGACGGCCCTGCGGCGAGCGCCACCGACGCCGACTTTGAGGCCATCTACGGGCGCAGCATCGCGCCGGAGGATGTGCTGGGCGAATGACGACCGCAACGCCGACGCCCGGTCCCACCCCGGCATCCGTTCCCGCAGCAGGCTCAGCGCACGCCGCGTTGACCGTGCCGCCGCGCCCGCGAGGACGCTGGAAGCCCTGGGTTGCCGTGGCTGTCGTGCTCGTGATCACGATCATTACCTTCAGCCCGCAGTGGGGAGTCGCCTTCTCCTTTGATGCGATTGCTCGCAATTGGCAGAACGGTGCAGGCAAGATTGCCCAGTTGCTCGTTCCTGACTGGTCGTTCTTTCCGCGCACTCTCGCGCCGCTGCTCGAAACCCTGCAGGTGGCGGTGATCGCGACCGCAGTGGGAGCCTTGATCTCGCTCCCGCTGAGCCTGTGGGCGGCGCGGCTCACGAACCCGCACCCGGTGTTGCGCGGGATTGTGCGCACAATCTTGAACGTCATCCGAGCGGTGCCCGAACTGCTCTATGCCGCCATTCTTGTCGCGATGGTCGGCGTCGGCGCCCTGCCCGGCATCATCGCGCTCGTGCTCTTCAACGTCGGCATCATCGTCAAGCTGGTGTCTGAAGCGATCGAAAGCAACGATGCTGGCCCGCTCGAAGCCGCGCGCGCTGCCGGTGGCACAGGAGCGCAAGTGAACCGGGCCGCAGCGCTGCCCGACGTGTGGCCGGCCTTCGCCAACCAGAGCCTGTATGTGCTCGAACTCAATGTGCGAGCATCCACGGTTCTCGGCCTTGTTGGTGCCGGTGGTCTCGGCCTGCTGATTGACGCCGTGCGCACCTTCTACCGCTACGACCAACTGTCGCTCATCATCCTGGAAATCTTGGTGGTGGTCGTCGTCATCGACGTGGTGTCGTCATCGATTCGAAAGAGGCTCGTGTGACTCTCACGGCTCCCCCGCGGCCACGCCGCACCCTGCGCAACGCGCTCTGGCTAGTGACGACCGCAATTGTGGTTGCCGCCTTCTGGTCGGTCGACATCCAATGGGATCGCCTGCTCGATCTGCCCGCCGAGATCGCCCGCTACACGTGGCTGATGTTCGCAAGCCCCGACTGGACGAAGCTGCCCGAAGCACTGTTTCAGACCTGGCGCTCGGTCGCAATGGCGTGGGTCGGCACGGTCATCGGCATCCTGCTCGCCACCCCACTGAGCTTCGTGGCCGCCCGCGACTTCGGGCCAGCGCCCGTGCGCGCCGTGCTGCGCGTCGGGTTCTCCCTCATTCGTGCGGTGCCCGAGATCATCATCGCGATTGTGATCCTCTCGGTCACGGGGCTCACTCCCCTCACCGGGGCAATCGCGCTCGGCATCAATGGCATTGGCACCCTGGGCAAGTGGGGCTACGAATCCATCGAAGGAGTGCCCCGCGGCCCGATCGAATCAACTCGCGCTGCGGGTGGTTCGTGGGCACAGGTGGTGCGCTGGGGAGTGTGGCCATCGGCCAGCCCCGAGTTCATGTCGTTCTGGCTCTACCGCTTCGAGATCAATGTTCGCTCGTCAGCCGTGCTCGGTTTGATTGGTGTCGGCGGCATCGGTGACATGCTTACCTCCTACACTCAGTACCGAGAATGGTCGACTGTCGGGATGCTGTTGATTGTTGTCGTGGTCGTCACGATGACCATCGACGCCATTTCGGGTCGCATCCGCCGCCGCATCACCGAAGGAGCACGCCTGGCATGAATTGGACAGGAAACTCTGACGCATCGCCCACCGCGCGCATCGCGACGGTGCGTAACGCGCTCGTTCCGAGTGAAGACAAGTTCATTCAACTGTTGCTCGATGATCCGGCAGCCGCGGTCGAAAACACGGCTCAAGAGATCGCCGACCGGGCCGGCGTTGCTCGGTCCACCGTCATCCGTGCCTGCCAACGTCTCGGCTACCGCGGGTACCCGCAGTTGCGGGTTGCCCTCACGCGCGAGCTTGCCCAAACCGAGGCGCGCGATGTCACCTACGAGAAGGGTGCGCTTGGCCGCATCCGAGCCGAAGTGGATGCTCTCGCCGCTGCCCTGCCGCACATCACAGCCGCGTTGGATAGTGACGGCCTCGATGCGGCGATCACACGCATCGCCACCGCTCGACGCCTGCTCGTGATCGCTAATGGACTCTCGTCGGCCCAAGCCAGCGATCTGGCCATGCGGCTGACGGCGGTCGGTCGACCGTCGGAGTATGTGGCGGATGCGATTGGCCAGCAGATTGCTGCCCGCGGCCTTGCCACCGAGGATGCTTGTGTGGTGATCAGCGGTAGTGGCGCAAATGAGGCAACGCTGCGTTCCGCTCGCGCCGTTCGCGCCTCGGGAGCACACCTGATTGCGGTGACGTCGTTTGCGCAGTCGCCGCTCGTGGAACTTGCCGACAACGCGATCGTGATTGCGCCGGCGACCGGGTCGTTCCGTCATGAGCTGGAGCACACCTCGCGGGTGTCGCACACGATTCTGCTGGAGTCGCTCGTCGGGCTTGTCGCCTCAGAGCTGGGCGAGACGGCCGATCAGACGCGAGCGCTCGTGCTTGATGTGCTGAGCGACAACCTCAGCGAGTAGCGGGGCTGCTCGCCTTAGGCGCGCTACTTGCTCGAGTCGGGCTCGCTGCCCGACGCGAGCTGCTCGTGGTGATGAATGACCTCGGCAACGACGAAGTTGAACCACTTCTCGGCGAACGCCGGGTCGAGGTGCGACTCTTCGGCGAGCGACTTGAGGCGGGCGATCTGGTCGCGCTCGCGGTTCGGGTCTGACGCGGGCAGGCCCTTGGTGGCCTTGAGACGACCGACCTGTTGCGTGTATTTGAAGCGCTCGGCCAGCAAATGGATGAGGGCCGCATCAATGTTGTCAATGCTGCGGCGAGCGCCCAAAAGTTGCTCGCGCACTTCGGGGTCGACGTTGTCGTTGTGGGCCTGATCTCCTGCTGCCATACAACGACTTTAGGGGTTCTGAAGGCTGCGTGTTTGCCACATGACGCGCGCACCGCCGAGCGAAGGTGAAAGACTGGAACGCATGAACGATCGCGCAGGCACGACAGCCCAGGCATCCGACCTCATTGATGTGACCGAGTTGGTGGCGGCGTATTACGCGCTGGTTCCGGATGTCTCGATCGTCGAGCAGCGCGTCGTGTTCGGCACGAGCGGCCATCGTGGCTCCGCGCTCGACACCGCCTTCAACGAAGTGCACATCGCTGCCATCACGCAGGCGATCGTGGAATACCGTGCCAGCCAGGGCATCACGGGGCCGCTGTTCATCGGACGCGATACCCATGCGCTCTCGCAGCCCGCCGAGACCACGGCGCTCGATGTGCTCGCCGCTAACGGTGTGCTCGCACTAAAAGACGAGTTCGACGACTTCGTGCCCACGCCTGCGCTGAGCCACGCAATCATCGCGTACAACGCTGCCGACAACGGCGATGTTGCCGACGGCATCATCATCACCCCGAGCCACAACCCGCCGCGCGATGGCGGCTTCAAGTACAACCCGCCCCACGGTGGCCCCGCCGACAGCGACGCGACCGGCTGGATCGCGGACCGCGCGAACGCAATCATCGCCGACGGCAACACGGCCGTGAAACATGTGGGCGACGCCGGGGCTGAGAACACGGCAGCGGGCAGCTACGACTTCCGCGGGCGCTACGTTGACGATCTCGAGAACATCATCGACATCGATGCGATTCGCACAGCCGGCATCCGCATCGGGGCAGACCCGCTGGGTGGTGCGAGCGTCAACTATTGGAAGCTCATCGCGGAAAAGTACGACCTCAATCTCACGGTCGTGAACCCCGACGTTGACCCCACGTGGGCCTTCATGACGCTCGACTGGGACGGCAAGATTCGCATGGATCCGTCGTCGAAGTCGGCCATGGCCTCGGTCGTTGCTCGCCGTGACGAGTTCGACATCCTCACCGGCAACGACGCCGATGCAGACCGCCACGGCATCGTGACGCCCGACGGCGGCCTCATGAACCCCAACCACTACTTGGCCGTTGCCATCCAGTATCTCTACACGCACCGCGAGGGCTGGAACCCGGATGCCGCGGTCGGCAAGACCCTCGTCTCGAGTTCCATGATCGACCGGGTTGCTGCCGCCATGGGCCGCGACCTCATCGAGGTGCCCGTCGGCTTCAAGTGGTTTGTCCCGGGACTCGTCGATGGATCTGTCGCGTTCGGTGGCGAAGAGAGCGCTGGCGCGAGCTTCCTGCGCAAAGACGGCTCCGTCTGGACGACCGACAAAGACGGGATTTTGCTCGCCCTGCTGGCCGCCGAGATTCTGGCAGTCACGGGCAAGACGCCATCCGTTCTCTACGCCGAGCTCGTGGAAGAATTTGGCGACCCGGCCTACGAACGTGTGGATGCCGTGGCTACCAAAGAGCAGAAGGCCAAGCTGGGCAAGCTGAGTGGGGCTGCGATCGCGGCCACCGCACTCGCCGGTGACCCGATCACGGCGAAGCTCTCGGAGGCTCCGGGTAATGGCGCTGCGATCGGCGGGGTGAAGGTGACCACGGAGTTTGCGTGGTTCGCCGCCCGCCCGAGTGGCACCGAAGACGTCTACAAGATCTATGGCGAATCGTTCAAGGGCGCCGAGCACTTGCGACTCGTGCAGGCCGAAGCCAAAGCGATCGTCGACGCTGCCCTGAACGGGTAGCGAGCAGGAACGCTAGACCGCCGCTCGTTACGGGATGCTCCAGAAGTGTCCGGTAGCGCCGGGGTGGTCGACGGTGATGGTTTCGTCGAGGTCGCGGTAGTTGGTGTCGAGGTTGTGGCCGACCATCTTGATGACGTTTTTGCCGTCGACGGTCTCCACTGAGGAGACGACCTGAATGTGGTCGAGGAAGTCGTTGTCGTTCCAGTCGAAGACAACGAGATCTCCGACCTTCACTTGGTCGCGCTCGTCGAAGCTCAACTGGGTTGCCCCGAGCTCGGGGTTGGAGATCAACCAGTTCTCCATGGTGGGCACATAACCCCAGGCTCCGCTCCAGTCGGCAGCGGCGTCGTAGTTGAACCAGTCGGCGGTCATGGTCCACCCGCGCATCAGCAAGGATTGGCTCGCGAAGTTGGCGCAGTCACCACCGACCGAGTTGAGGTCGCCGTATTCGTCGACGTTGTAGTCTTCCCAGTGCTCCATCAAGTACTGCATCTGGTTGTCGACCGGGGTGGATGCTTCGTAGGTGTAGTCGAGGGCGGCTGCAGCGGCAACCGGCACGGTATCCGCCATTACTTCGATGGCGACTGTCGTGGGCTGAAAGTCGACAGCCGAGGGCACTGTCGCGGTGAGAGTTCCGCTGTCCGAAATGACGACGTCGGTGGCGGCGACTCCGCCAAAGGTAACGTCGGTGACATCGTCGAGGGCTGCCCCCGTGATGGTGATCGATTCCCCACCAACAAGAGTGCCGGTAGTGGCACTGACCGCGTGGACCTCGGGGGTTTCTGCGACGGCGGCAGCGACATCCTCAGCGGCCGACGAAGCTGTTTCGGCTACCGGGGAGGCCATGATGACGAACGCGGTGATGGCCGCTACAACGCCGAGGGCTGCTGCACCGACGCCGATACGGCGCACGAGATAGGGGGAAGACACGGCTCAAGTTTCCCAGACCCCCACTGCCAGACCGCGCTGAAACAGCCCTTGCCTACCGGATTCATAGGAAAACTTTATGCGCGGCCGCCCGCCTTCCCCGCGCTCTATACCGCGCGAGCTCGCGCCCCGGGCAGCGCGATCCGCCCCTGCGCCAACAGCACTCCGACCAGCACGATCACGGCGCCGACGGGCTCATGCCACGACATCGTTTCGTTGAGGATGACGAAGCCGAGGATGACGCCGATCACGGGCGTGATGTAGGTGACGGTCGAGGTGCGGGTTGGTCCCCATTCGGCGAGCACCCGGTAGTTCCAGACGTAGGCCATGCCGGTGCCGAGCACCCCGAGGGCGAGCAGGCTGGCCACCACGGGGAGGGTGAGGTTCACCGGGCCGGTCGCGACGAGCGGAGTCAGCAGAAGGTAGATGACGGCGGCAATGCCGATGTTCATGGTTGCGGAGGTGACGCCGGGCACCTTGTAGGGCGCCACAAATTTGCGCTGGTAACTCATCGCGGCGCCGTAGCAGAGTGCTGCGCCGAGGCACGCGAGCTGGCCCAGCAGGCTGCCGCTGATGTCGCCGGCTTGCCACGGCGCGATGATCACGAGCACGCCAAAGATGCCCAGGGTAACGCCCGCAATCTGCGAGCGCGTGAGCTTCTCTACCCGGAACACGAGGGTCGCAAAGATCGCGGTCATGATGGGCGTTGTGGCGTTGTAGATGCTGGCGAGGCCCGAGCTCACGTACTGCTCAGCCCACACGAACAGCAAGTACGGGAACACGGCGAAGAGGAATGCGAGCACTGTGAAGTGCGCCCAGACGATGGGCTGGCGCGGGAGTCTACGGCGGCTGACCGCAAACACGACCACGAGCGCGAGCGCACCGAGTACCGCGCGGCTCCAGGCGACCTGCCCAAAGCTGACGCCATCCAGCGCCACTTTCATGAAGAGAAAGCTGGAGCCCCAGACCAGTCCGGCTGCGGCAAACCGCAACCAGGTTCCGAGCGGGGATGCCGTGTCATGCTTTTCGACCCGGCCAGCGGAAGCAACGGGGGCGCTCACGCGCGCGGCTCCTGCTCGAGGCGCGCGAGTAGCCCGGCCTTCACGCGAGGCCAGTCGGTGTCGATTACGGAGTACACGGCAGTGTCGCGCCACGAGCCGTCGGCCCGCAGCAGGTGTTGGCGCTGGATGCCTTCGAAGGTGGCGTCGAGCTTGAGAATGGCGGCGCGCGAACGGGCATTGATCGAGTCAGCTTGGAGCCGCACGCGGTTGTAGCCGCTGTCGAAGGCGAAGCCAAGCAGCAGAAGTTTCGTTTCAGGGTTCACCGCGGTGCCCCAGACGCTCGGTGCGTAGGCGGTCCAGCCAAGGTGAGCGTTGGAATTCTTCTCGTCGAGGTCTCCGAGGGTGCTCACGCCGACAAGACGGCCGGCGTCGGGGCCGCCTTCGACACCAGCCGCAGAATTCAAGCGCACCGCGAACGGCATCCGGTCGGCGTACCCGAAGTAGCCGGCGCGCATCCATTCGATGAAGGATGCTTCGTCGGCAGGCAACCCGGCAGGGCCGCCACCGTAGCCACCCGCGAAGACCGCGGGCACACCGAGGGCGGGCCAGAGGTCAGCGAGGTGCGCTTCGGTCAGGGGTTCAACGGAGACGAAGGTTCCCCGAAGGATGCGGGGCTGCGGGCGCGTTACGGTCACTCACAAATACTCCCACCCTGCGGAGTCCCCACACCCGCGCTTTTCGGACTTTCACCCACCGATTACGGCCGTTCAGTCCAGCAATCCCCGATTGGCTCCCCATCGGCACGTCATACGCTCCGCCCGCCCACGCAGAAGCGGCACGCCCCAGATCTCTCCGGTGCGTGCCGCTTGGCTGCGAGCTAACTGCAGAAGTGCTTAGTCGACGAGGTCGTGACGAACGATGATTTCGTCGCGGCCGGGGCCAACGCCGATGGCTGACATGCGGGCGCCGCTCATTGCTTCAATGGCGAGCACGTAGTCTTGCGCGTTCTTGGGCAGGTCTTCGAAGGTGCGTGCGCCGGTGATGTCTTCGTCCCAGCCGGGGAACTCTTCGTAGATCGGCACCGAGTGGTGGAAGTCGGACTGTGAGACAGGCATCTCGTCGAAGCGCACACCGTCAACGTCATACGCGACACAGACGGGGATCGTCTTGAGGCCGGTGAGCACGTCGAGCTTGGTGAGCACGAAGTCGGTGACGCCGTTGACGCGCGCTGTGTAGCGGGCGATGGGGGCGTCGTACCAACCACAGCGACGCGGGCGCCCGGTGGTGGTTCCGAACTCGAAACCGTTGGCGCGCAAGAACTCGCCCGACTCGTCGTGCAGTTCGGTCGGGAACGGGCCGGCACCAACGCGAGTTGTATAGGCCTTGACGATTCCGATGATGCGCTCGAGGCGGTTGGGGGCAACACCCGAACCGGTAGCCGCGCCACCCGAGGTGGAGTTGGAGGACGTGACGAACGGGTACGTGCCGTGGTCAACATCCAGCATCGTGGCCTGGCCGCCCTCGAAGAGCACAATCTCGCCATCGTCGAGTGCCTTGTTCAGCAGCAGACCGGTGTCGGCGACCATGGGGCGCAGACGGTCGGCATAGCTGAGCAGCTCGGTGACGATCTCTTCAACCTCGATCGCGCGACGGTTGTAGACCTTCACGAGCAGGTGGTTCTTCTGGTCGAGAGCGCCCTCAACCTTTTGGCGAAGAATGTTCTCGTCAAAAAGGTCTTGAACTCGGATGCCGACGCGGTTGATCTTGTCGGCATACGCCGGACCAATTCCGCGACCGGTTGTGCCGATCTGACGCTTGCCGAGGAAGCGTTCCGTCACCTTGTCGAGGGTGCGGTGGTAGTTGGTGATGATGTGCGCGTTGGCACTCACCAGCAGCTTGGAGACGTCGACTCCGCGGGCGATGAGAGCGTCGAGCTCTTCGAAAAGCACCTCGGGGTCGATGACGACACCGTTGGAGATGATCGGGGTGACACCTTCGGTGAGGATGCCAGATGGCAGAAGGTGGAGCGCGTACTTTTCGTCGCCGATAACGACCGTGTGTCCGGCGTTGTTTCCGCCGTTGAATTTGACGACATAGTCGATGCGGCTACCGAGGAGGTCGGTTGCTTTACCCTTGCCCTCGTCGCCCCATTGGGCGCCGATAATGACGATTGCTGGCATGGTGGATCCCTTCGAAGAAGTGGGGGGATTACACCTCAGTCTACCCGAGAGCAGTCTTTTGCTTGTCGTAGCGATTTCTTGCGTGGCGGCGTTGCTGGGGACTCCGTGAGAATCGTGAGCCATCGTCGCCAGCGTCAGTGGTTCGTGTCAGCATGAATCATGTTCCGGATGCCACTGCAACACGTTTCCCCCGCCGAATCGCCCCGCGCCCTGTGCGCGATCGTTCCCCCGTTTTTGTTGTCGCGAATCGCGACGCTCGACGACCCCCGCTTTGAGCGAGCAGCTCATGCCGCGCAGCGATCCCTCATCGACATCGGGCATGACCACCTCGATCATGGGCGCCACGAACACACACTTCCGCCGCGGTCACTTCGCCCCGACGAGCCAGCAGAGCGCGGCATTGTGAGCCGCGCCATTTCGGACGCCCAGACCGGGGAGACTCTGCCCGGCATCCTCGTGCGCTCAGAAGGAGACCCCGAGACAGATGACGCTTCGGTGACGGAGGCCTATGACGGCCTTGGCTACACGTTCGCGTTGTTCTGGGAAGTGTTTGAGCGTGACTCGATCGACGATCGTTCGTCGCCGCTCGAAGCGACCGTGCACTTCGGCTCGCTCTACGACAATGCCTTTTGGGATGGCAGCCGCATGGTCTTCGGCGATGGTGACGGTGAAATTTTCACCGGCTTCACTCGCTCGCTCAGCGTCATCGGCCACGAGCTTGCGCACGGAGTCACCGAATTCACCGCGGGCCTTGTTTACCGCGGCCAGAGCGGCGCCCTCAACGAGCACGTCTCCGACGTGTTTGGGGCACTCGTCGAGCAGCACGCCTGGCGCCAGACCGCGGCCGAAGCATCGTGGTTAGTCGGCGAAGGCATCTTCACCGATGAGGTCGAGGGCAATGCTCTGCGGTCTCTCAAAGCGCCCGGCACCGCCTACGACGACGATGTGCTCGGCAAAGACCCTCAACCCGCCCACTGGGATGACTTCATCGTCACGCGAGACGACAACGGCGGTGTGCACCTCAACTCGGGAATCCCCAACCGCGCCTTCTGGAGCACCGCCGACACTCTTGGCGGCTTCGCGTGGGAGCGCGCCGGGCAGATTTGGTACGACACCCTCACCAACGGTTCGCTCACACCCCGCAGCGAGTTCTCCGAATTCGCTGCCGCCACCATCGCCGCTGCCGCCACGCGCTTCGGTGACGGCTCGGACGAACAGCGCGCGGTCGAAGCCGGCTGGGCCTTAGTCGGAGTGATTCCCGCCGAAGCGTGACGCCGTGACCTAGAACCTCGCTCGCAGACGCTGCGTTGATTCGCACCTTGTTCGTCGTACCCTGTTCGTCGTACCCTGTTCGCCTGCACCCTGTTCGCCCGCACGGCGACGGGATAGCATGCACGTGTGAAGGTACAGGTGTGGCGCAGCGGTGGGCTTCTCGGTCGCCGCATCGAATGGGATGTCGTCGTCGATGAGCAGCCCGACCCCGAGCGGTGGTACGTGCTGATTGCAGAATTGCCGTGGCACGAGCATCCGGTCGAAAACACGATGCCCGACCGCTACATCTACGAAATTCACTGTGAACCGCACGAAGCGGTCATCCCCGAGCAGCAGCTCGTTGGCCCGTGGCGTGAACTCGTTGATCGCGTGCGCGAGGCTTCACAGCCCTCACGCCCTGCACCCGAGCCGCAGCCCGCACCTTCGCCTCAACCCAAGCCCGAGCCCGAGCCCGAAATCGAATGCGACTAGGTCTCCGCAGCGCACCAACTAGTAGCCGTATACACACGCCGTAATAGTGCTCGACTGGGTGCCTTTGATGGCGGTGGCGCGGCCGGAAGTGATCGCGTAGGAATCCGCGGGTGGGTAGTAGGTCGTCGGCACCGTCGTGTATTGATAACCAGAAGAGGGTGACGGCGACCAACCCACGTAATTCACCGTCTTGCCTGCACTCAGGATGCGGTTCTTCGCTGCGGCGAGGTTCACTGTTGCCTCCCACCCAAAGTAGAAGGGGTTGGCTTGCAGGTCGGTCACCTTGCCCGTAGCGGTGACGGCGACACAGGCCTGCGTGTCTGTCCAGGTAGCGTGCGTCTGCGTCACCGAGTAGTAGCTGCTGGCGCCCGGAGCAGCAATGGGCACACTGCTCACACAGATCGTGATGATCAGCTGCTGAGTATCGGTGAGGAGTCGGTTGTTATAGGACTCATTCCAGTTCGAACCGCCTGAGCCGGCACCCGTAATCACAAGAGTGGTTGGACTAGCAGAGCTGGTCGAGAATGACGCCTGCGTCGAACCCCGCGAGTAGATTCCGCCGGATCCCGTGCGGCCGTTGAACGGTGGCAAGGTCATGTCGGCATGCAGTTCCCACGCGCGCGCAGTGGCATCCGTTCCGCGCACGGTCACGTCGACGCAGAAGCTGGAACTTGTCGCGGAGGCTGGGATATCCCAGGCGGTCGAGTCGAGCGAGGTTGAGGTGTTTCCCGCAACGATCACGATAGAGCTCGGGGTGGGGGTGGAGCTGCCCCATGTGCCGGTCGACGCTTCAGCGACAAACACAGCGGGGTCAGTCCAGGCCGCCACCGTCGTGTTCGGCGTGGCAGTGGTCGCGCCAGCAAAGAGTGCCACGGTCGCTGCTAGCGCAACGATTGTCACAAGAATGCGTTTCATCAGCCTGTTCATTCCTCCGTCACAGCGGCAGCGCCGGAGAGCGCCAACTGCTCGTCAGCTTCGCCGCTCTCGTCGAGCTTGCGAGGGTTCGACGGGAGCACCGTCAAGAGAATCGACGCAACAATCGCGACGAAGAGCGGGATGCCAATCATCGGCGAGCCAAGCGCAGTCAGCACGGAGCCTGCTCGGGGGATAGTGAGCATCGGATGCAGCACAGTGTCACCGAGCGCATACTCGTAGGTTTCAGCATCCGGAGCATCATTGTCGTCACCCTGCATTTCCAGGTACACAGCGTCACCATCGGTCGCGACATCAATAATGCGGTGCGTGATGAGATTGCCAGTGATCGTGGAAGGCAGGCTAGCGATATCTCCCACGGCAAGATCTTCGACGGGAACGGGGAACGCGACGAGCAGGTCACCGGTTCGAATCGCCGGCTGCATCGACTCCGACACCACCACGAGCGGCTGAATCAGGCCGAACGCGTGAGCGATCCAGAGCACTCCGGTGAGCGCGCCAATGACGGCCATGACCCACAGCAGCCCATCACCGGCAGCCCGGATTACCTTCATCGCGCGCACTAGGGCACATCCGTAGAGCCGCTGAAGACAATCTCGACCGCGCCGGAGGAGAGGCCCTGATATGAAGTGGGCCAGCTCGTCGGCGTCGTGACGACAACGTTCAGCGGAAGGGTCGCGTTAGCAGCGAGAACTGTTGAGGTGAATGCGGCGGCACTCGTGCGAACCTCGATCGTGGCCGGCGCAGACCCACCGAAGATGCTGTTGCTGCTGACGGCAAGGGGGTTCAGCGAAACGTTAAGGGGCAGGTCCCCGCCGTTGCGCACACAGATAGCGACTGTGCGCTGTTGATTAGGCACGAGGGCAGAAAACTCTCCCGACGCGAGAGTGATGGCAACGGCACCCGCGCTGGTGTCTGCTTCGACGTAGGGCGATCCTTGAGCGGTCGGGCAGGTGCCGTTGACAGCCAGGGCTCCGTAGAGCTCGATGGATGCCGCTTTCGCGCTGGCAGAAAGGGTCGTCTGGGCAGTCCACGCGGCGCTCGTGGCGGCAGCACCAATACCGACCAGAGCCACGCTGGCCAGCACCAGTCGGATGATCGTTGAAGTCTTTCGAGATTTGCTCCCGGGCAGCACAGACATAATCTCCCCCCAGAGACTGCGAGCAACCACTCTTCCGATTTATGGTCGCACTGCGACGCTATCCCGCGCGCGGGAAAAACGATAATGCGTCAGCGTTTCAGGCGCGAACTGGGGGTGGCACGAACTCCCTCACGGAGCGCCTCCCCTCCTTCATCCATCGTCGAAATGTCTTAGCGCAGCGGGTCGAAGGCGGTGAGCAGCGGGTGCTTGTCGCCACCGGTGATGGACTCGGCGAGAATCCGCCCCGTCAAGGGACCGAGGGTGACGCCCCACATGCCGTGACCGCCAGCGACGTGAACGCGCGGCGAGCGCGTGCCGCCGACGAGCGGTAGGCCGTCGGGAGTGCAAGGGCGCGAGCCGACCCACTCTTCTTCGCGGGCATCCCAGTCGACGCCGTCGAACATCGGGCTGGCCGCGTTGACGATGGTTTGGATGCGGCGAGAATCGGCCGGCGCATCGACTGACCGGAACTCCATCATGCCTCCCACGCGCAGCCGATCCCCGAGGGGTGTGCAGGCAACGCGTTGGGCGGGCAGGTAGATCGGGTGCGTGGGAATCACGGGCGGCTTCACGCTGAAGCTGTACCCGCGGCCCGACTGCACGACTTGGCGCACGCCGAACTGGCGGGCGAGGTCGCCGAGCCACGTTCCGGTAGCAATAACGACTTCGTTGCTGAGCACCGCGTTCTGACCTTCGACATCAACGGCGACACCGGCAGCACCGAGGTCGCGGATGCCGGTCGCTTTCGCGCCTTCCACGATCGTGGCTCCGCGAGCGCGCACTGATGCCGCGAGCACCTCCATGAACGAGGGAGGGTTGATGAAGCGCTGGCCATCCACGCGCAGTCCATGAGTCACGAGCTTGGAGACGCTCGGCTCGAACTCGCGCAGCTCGTCGCCGGTGATCTTCTCAAAGCTCACGTGACCGCCGCCGGCCGCGACCTCATCGAATTCGTGGGTGATGACCTGGCGGTCGGATTCATTAGTGAAAGCAGCAAGGAAGGGGTCGGCGTGCTTGAGGGCTGCAGAGACTCCGCCGTCTTCCATTCGGTCGAAGGATTCGAGACTCCACTTGTTGATTTCGGCGAACGTGACCATATTGCGGCGCCACATCTTGGGCGTCGAGTGACGCGCAAAGCCAGCGAGGAAGCGCAGCAGCGTCGAGTTGGCGGCGACCGGAACGTACACGGGCGAGGTGGGGTCGATAACTGCCTTGATGCCGACCTTGAAGATCGACGGCTCCGGCAGCGGAAGCGTCAGTGCGGGAGCAACCCAGCCGGCGTTACCGAGCGAAGCACCAGCGGCGACACCCGTGCGGTCGAGCACGGTGACCTCCACGCCACGCTCCTGCAAGAACCAGGCCGTTGACAGCCCTACGATTCCGGCGCCAATAATGGTGACTTTCGCGGGCTGTGTCATAGTTCCCTACTTCGTGAAGCTGACGTGCTGGGTAATCCAGTTATGCATCGCTACGGCAGCCGCGGCTGACGCATTGATGGATCGGGTTGAACCGAACTGGCTGATCTCCACGACATCCGTGGCAGCGTCGATTGCTTCGGGAGAGAGCCCGGGGCCCTCTTGGCCGAACAGCAGCACGCAGCGCTTCGGGATGTCAAAAGTTTCGATGATGACGCTGCCGGGCACGTTATCGATCGCGATGATCGGCAGGTCGTTGGCTTCAGTCCACTCGACGAAGGCCGCGACATCCGGATGATGCAGCACGTGCTGGTAGCGGTCAGTGACCATGGCGCCGCGTTTGTTCCAGCGCCGCCGCCCAATGATGTGCACAGTGTCGGCGCCGAACGCGTTGGCGCTGCGCACGATGGAACCGATGTTCATGTCGTGCTGCCAGTTCTCGATGGCAACGTGGAATGGATGACGCGTCACGTCGAGATCGGCAACGATCGCTTCCATGTTCCAGTAGCGATACCGGTCAATGACGTTGCGGCTATCCCCGCGTTCGAGCAGCGCAGGATCGTAGTGGGCGTCAGTGGGCCATTCGCCCTGCCAGGGCCCCACGCCGTTGGTCGACAGCTCGACGCTGGGGTTCGGTTCAGTCACCATTCCACGATAGTCGTCAGCGGCCTAGCCTGAGTACCGCCTCGTGACGGCATCCCTGTGCGGGGCGACCGTTCGCGACTAGCCTTCGTAGCGCTCGACGCGCAGCACGCAGGTGAGCTCGTCTTCGGCGACAGGAATGACAGTCTCCCAGTCGGTGGTCGCACCGGGCTCGGTTGCCTCGACATCCACCTGAGTGAGAGCGCGGGTGTCATTGGCTCCATTGAGGAGCGAGACGTAGATGCGGTACGTGGCGCTGGCATCGGTGGAGTTCGTGACAGACCCGTTCACGACCCAGTCGTCGCCATCGCGCTCGCACTGTTCAACGGTGGAATCAGCAAGAGCACCTTCAAGGTTCTCGCCGGTGCCAGGAGCATCCGTAATGTCAGTTACCCCGGGGGTCTGCTCTGCCGCTGCCGAGCTTTCGGTGGCGTCAGGCTGTTCCTCAGTGCCGTTGGTGCATCCCGCCAGCGTGAGCGCGAGAATCGCAAAAGGAACAGCGGTAGCGGTCAGTCGTGTGCGGAGTTTCATGAATTTTCCTGTCGTTGTCTTCTGCGGGCGAGCAGGATCAGAGCGAGGCCGGCGAGCAGTGTGCCCAACCCGGTTGCGAGGGTTCCTCGGGGGTCTGACCCAGTGTAAGAGAGTGCCTTGGTAGGTAGCTGCAAACTTGTCTGTGCGGTTGCGACCACGGGGTCTCCCGAGTTGATCTCGGTGCTCGTGACCGTTGCCGTTTCGTACAGCGTCGTTCCGGCATCGCTTTCACGGATGACGTAGGTTGCCGTTGCGGTGATCGATTCGCCCGGTGCGAGCGAACCAATCGCTCCCGGCCAGGTGCCATAGCGCATGGCTGACAGTCCCGACCGCGGGTCGGCGATCGTGACATTCGTCAGCGGCAGCGTTCCCGTGTTCGTCGCCACGTAGGTGAACGTCACAACATCGCCGGGGTAGCCCTGCTGGCCTGCACCGAGCACACCCGAAATCGTCAGTGCGATGTTCGGCACGTTCGGGATCGCGAGAACGTCGGTTGCTTCTTCCGGCGCGATGGCACCCGAGGGCGCGTTCGCGTCGACCGTGGCCACGTTCGTGGTCTGTTCGACATCCACGTCATCCTGAGTGATCACATAGGTTGCCGTTGCAGTAACCGACTCCCCCGGAGCCAACTCGCCCGGAGTACCCGGCCAGTTGTAGGTGAGCGCGGAGACGCCCGGCTTGGGATCACTGATCACCACTGCGGTCAGCGTGACGTTACCGGTGTTGACGACCTGGATGACGTAGTTCACGGTTGCACCCTGTTGAGCGAAGGTCGCGAACGAGCTTGTCTTCGTGATGGTCATCGACGGGTCTTCGACAATCGGCGTTGAGCCGGTGGCCGTATCCGTCACCACAGCACCCACGACCGGCGTTCCCGCCGTGGAGGCGTCGGAGCTGATCGAGCCAGCGTCCACGTCATCCTGAGTGAGCACGTACGTTGCGGTTGCCGTGGCCGACTGGCCCGGAGCGAGAACGCCCGGAGTACCCGGCCAGGTGATCGTCAGCGTGCTGAGATCGATCTGGTCGTCGGCGATCGTGACACCGTTCAGCGTGACATCACCGGTGTTGGTGACCTCGAAGCTGTACTCCACGACGTCTCCCGCGTTGCCGGTCGCGCCAGCGGCCAGCACCTGAGTCTTCGTGATTTGGATGTCGGGGTCGCCAGCAGCGGTCGGCACCACAACAGTGTTGGAGGTGTCGATCACGGTGTCGCCCGCCGGGTTCGTCGATGTCACGTTGGCGGTGTTGGATGCCGAACCGGCATCGAACTCAGCCTGCGTGACCTGGTAGCTCGCGGTTGCCGTAACCGACTCCCCCGGAGCCAATACGCCGGCTGCTGCCGGCCACGTGCCGTACACGACCGCAGTCGTTCCGACCTTCGGGTCAGCAACAGTGACACCACTCAGTGTGGTTTCGCCCGTGTTCTCGACGGTGAAGGTGTAGTCGATCCACGAACCAACGACGACGGGGTTCACCGTGTCGCGCGGTTCGCCAGCCTTGGCAATGTCGATGCTCGACAGCGCCTCGATGAGCGGCACCACGGTGACCGCAGAATCAGCATCAACGGCGGTTGCGGCAGGAGAGTTACCCTCGCCGGTCGCGACGTTGCGTACTTCACCAGCGTCGACATCCGCCTGATCAACAAGACGGGTCGCCGTGACGGTGACACTTTCGCCCGGTGCGAGAACGCCAGGAGCGGCCGGGTCTGGCCAGGTGTAGACGAAGCCGGTGAGGCCCGGGATCGTGTTCGAGAGCGTCACGCCATCGAGCGTGACGTTTCCGTCATTCGTGATGGTGAACGTGTAGTCCATGCCGTCGCCGAGCACACCCGTTGCTCCCGCAGCGAGAGCCGCGGTGTGGGAAGTGACGATGGAAGGTTCAGCATCCTCGGTCGGGTTGAATACAGTGTTCGAGACGCCCTGAACTTCGCTGCCGTCAGGCGCGGTGCCGATCGCGGTCGCCGTGTTCTCCACGGTGCCGCTGTCGACATCTGCCTGCGTGACGGTGTACACGACGGAGCCAACAGCCTGCTCGTTCGGGCCGAGAATACCGGTGGCCGACGGGAAGGTGAGGTCGGAGGGAACAACATCGATCAGTGGGTCGAGAACTCCTACGAGGCGCAGGGTCACGTTTCCGGTGTTCTTCACGATGAAGCTGTACGTGATTTCAGAACCGACTTCACCCGAACCCGAGGTCATTACGCCCGACTTCTCGGCTGTGATGCTGGGGTCAGAAACTGCAGTCAGTTCCCGGTCAACGTTCGAGGTCGCCGTGACAGGGTCGCCGCCCGGCGTGACGCCACGGACGGATGCCGTGTTGTCGACGTAGCCACGGTCAACGTCATCCTGTTCGAGAACGTACGTGGCGCTCGCCGTCGCCGACTCACCCGGAGCCAGCACGCCGCTGTTGGCGGGCCAGACGATCGAGTTGATCGAAACGTTGTCGATGCTGTCGGTGATGGTCACCGTGCGCAGCGTGACGTTTCCGATGTTGGTAACCACAATCGTGTAATCGATCGTGTCGCCAGGACCGTTCTCGCCCGCAACAGCCAGCTCGCTCGACTTCGTCACCTGCAGCAGGCCATCAGCCGCGAGAGTGACGGTCGCCGGAGCAGTGGCGCTTGCCGCAGCGCCCACCGGAGGAGTTCCCTCACCGGTGACAACGCTCGACACAGCACCCGAGTCGATATCGGCCTGAGTCAGCGTTTGCACGCGAACTGCCGTGACCGTGTCGCCGGGAGCGAGAACGCCCACGACGCCGGGCCAAGTGTAATCGCCGGCGGGCAGCGAGCCAATAAAGTCGCTCAGCTCAACGCCCGAGAGCGTCACGTTGCTCGTGCTCGTGAAGCTGTAGTTCCACGTGACAGTGTCGCCAGCCTCAGCCGGGCCTGGATCGGTTAAAGCACCAACGTTGGTCACCGAAACCACCACGCTCGGAGCCACGGTAGGCACCTGGGTCGTGTTCGATACCGCAGCGATGGGGTCGCCGCGCGCCGGAACGGCCGTAGCACTCGCCGTGTTTTCGACGTAGCCGCGGTCAACATCCGACTGACGGATGTCGTAGCTGGCCGTTGCGGTCACCGTCGCGTTCGGGGCAAGAGTTTCTAACGCGGTCGGCCACTGCACGGTGGGCGTGGTCATTCCGGGAAGCGGATCAGTGACCACGATCGAACCGATCGTGACATTACCGGTGTTGCGAACCTCGAACTCGAAGTCAACGGTGTCGCCCACGCCGTTCTCGCCCGTCACAGCGATCTCGCCCGACTTCACAACCGTCATACTCGGCTGCGGCTGAACCGTAGTGATGATGACCTCGTTGGTGGTTGCCGGAACATCGATGTCGTTCGGGTCAGTAGCTCCCACATCCGCGATGTTGGAGATGTAACCACGGTCGATGTCAGCCTGCGTGAGCTGAACTGAAGCCTCACCGATCACGCTTTCACCGGGCAAGATAACACCGGGCTGAGCCGGGTTCGGCCACGTAATGGTCGGAACGCTAAGACCCGGAAGAGGGTCGCGCAGTTCGCCATCGTGGAGCGTTACGTTGCCGATGTTTATCGCTTCGAGACGGTAGTCAACCCAGTCGCCGACCTGTCCGATTCCACCAGCACGCAATTCACCCCACTTCTTAGCGTCAAGCTCGCCATTGGCCGCGATCGTTACTGCAGCCGGAGCATCCTCGGTGAAGGCGACGCCAGACGGCGGTGTCGCGCTACCGGTCACCACGTTCGCGACGGAGCCCGAGTCGATATCAGCCTGAGTCAGCTCGTACGTTGCCGTCGCGGTGACGACAGCGCCCGGCGCGAGTGTTCCTGCCGTCGCGGTCGGCCACGAGTAGTCCAGAGCCGAAATGTTTGGCAGCGGGTCAGCCAGCGAGACCGCCGTGAGGGTCTGGTTTCCGTTGTTTGTCAGCGAGAACTCGTACTCCACGAGGTCACCCTCGAAGCCGGTCGAACCGGGAGCGAGGGCACCGCTCTTGGTGACGAGGATGTCGGGGGCAGCAGCATCCGTCGGCGTCGACTCGAGAGCCGTGTTGCTCGGCACCGCAGCATCGGTCGGTGAGGTGCCGTTGGCGACAGCAGTGTTATCTACTGAGCCGGCATCCACATCAGCTTGGGTGATCGCATAGGTTGCGGTCGCTGTGGCGATCTCCCCCGGCGCAAGAACGCCGTTGTCGCCCGGCCAGTTCACCACGGGGGTGCTGAGGCCGGGAAGCGGGTCGGTGATAACAATCGCGTCGACCGTGACGTTTCCGGTGTTCTCCACCTCGAACGTGTAGGTGATGATGTCGTTGACACCGGCGCTGGCACCCGTGCTCGATGACTTGCTCAGCAGCAGCGAAGCAGCGGCCGGAGCGACGGTCGTTTCGGTGACCGTCGTGCTCACCGTGATCGTGTCACCGATGGGCGGCTTTCCGCTGGCGGTCGCCACGTTGGAGACAGAGCCGCGGTCGACGTCATCCTGAGTGATCGTGTAATCAGCAATGGCCGTAACCGTCTCACCTGGTTGCAACTCGCCGGTGGTTCCTGGCCAAGTGAAGACCGGGTTACTGACACCAGCAAGAGCGTCAACAAGGTCGACGAGCGTGAGGGTGACGTTTCCGGAGTTTGTGATGCCGAAGTCGTAATCGATCGTGTCGCCAGCATTGCCGACGCCATCCACGGTTCCGACCTTCGTTACGTCCATGCCAGCCTGCGAGGCGAGCACAACCGCTGCCGTCGCGGGGTCGCTCACGGCATCGCCGCGTGGAGGCGTGCCCGAACCGACAGCGTCGTTGGCCACAGTTCCGGCGTTGATCTGCTCCTGGGTGAGCGCGGATGTCGCCGTTGCGGTGACCGATTCGCCCACCTTGAGCGTGCCGTCGGCGCCGGGCCACGTGTAGGTCAGAGCCGAGATCCCCGCAAGGGAATCGACGATCTCCACACCGGTGAGCGTGACGTTGCCGGTGTTGCTGAGCTCGAACGACCAGTTAACGGTGTCGCCCTCGTCGGCGCGAGCCGGGTCAGCGAGAACGCCGCTCTTGGTGAGTTCCACCTCGGCGCGAATCGTCTCTGTCGGAACAGTGTTCGCTTCAGAGTCATCGGTGACGTCGGTGCCGTTGGGGTCAACGCCATCAGCGGTCGCGATGTTCAGAACAGCGCCAGCATCCACGTCATCCTGAGTGATCTCGAAGTCCGCCGTGGCGGTAGCGATCTCACCGGGAGCGAGCACGCCAGGGCTTGTCGGAGTTGGCCACGTGATCGTGATCGCCGAGAGGCTCGGCAGTGGGTCCGTCAGTGTGACGGAATCGAGGGTGACGTTACCCGAGTTGAGAATCTCGAACGAGTAGTCGATTGTGTCGCCGAGGTCAGCCGAGCCCTGAGGCGCACCAGACTTCGTGACCGTGATGTTCGGAGCCGGCAACACCATCGGCACAATAACTTCGTTCGAGGCTTCGACAATGACGACACCCTGCGGGGTCTTCGCCGACATGTCTGCCGTGTTGGGGATATAGCCGAGGTCGACGTCTGCCTGCGTGATTACATACGTCGCAATACCGATGACAGATTCGCCAACCGGAATCTCACCAGGCTTTTCGCTATCTGGCCACGTGATAACCGGAACCGAGAGTCCGGGCAACGGGTCGAGCAACTGGCCCTCATAGAGGGTGACGTTTCCGTCGTTGGTCACGGTGAGCGTGTACTGCACGGTGTCACCCACAGCACCAACGCCACCATTCAGAATCGTTCCCGACTTGAAGGGCGTGAGCACGGGTGCTGGCGTGATCGCCACTGTCTCATCGGCAGTGTCGTCGACGGTGCCTGCCGCAGGAGTTGTTCCCTCGGCCGTCACCGTGTTGTCAACCTTGCCCGCATCAACATCAGCCTGCGTGAGCTCGTAAGTGGCAACCGCGGTTGCACTCTGGCCGGGCGCGAGTGTGCCATCCGTCGCGGTCGGCCACGTGTAGGTCAGCGCGCTGAGACCCGTGAGTGGGTCAGTCAGCGTGACGCCCGTGAGCGTGACGTTTCCACTGTTTCGCACGGTAAACGAGTAGTCGATGATGTCGCCAGCGAAGCCGGTTGAACCAGCCTCGAGCGCACCGTTCTTGGTGGTCTCAATCGCTGCAGCAGCAATGACGGTCGGCACATCGATGGGGCCGACTGAATCATCAACGGCACCCAGCGGTGACGTTGCGTCGACATCCGCCGAGTTGCGCACGTAGCCGCGGTCGATGTCAGCCTGCGTGATCGCATACGTTGCGGTCGCCGTGGCTGTCTCAGAAGGGGCGAGCTCGCCGTCGGCACCGGGCCAGGAATAGACGATGGTCGACAGTCCGACGAGCGGGTCGTCAATCGCAACATCGGTGAGGGTCGTGTTTCCGGTGTTCTCCACGGTGAAGCTGTAGTGAACGAGGTCGCCAAGAGCCGCGCCATCCGGAGTTGTACCGACCTTGTCGATCGTGACGGATGCCGTGCGCTCAATGGTGGGGTTCACCGCAGGATCGGAGAATTCGAAGTACTCGCTACCGTCGGGGGTCGCGCCCAAGGCTTCAGCGATGTTGGTTACAGAACCCGCGTCGACATCGTCTTGAGTGATCGTATATTCGGCAGTGGCTGTGGCTGTTTCACCGGGAGCAAGAACTCGTTCAGCCCCTGGCCACACGATGACCGGAGCGCTGACACCAGGCATGGAGTCGATGAGCACAACACCCGAGAGCGTCACGTTGCCCGAGTTGGTAATACTGAAGGAGTAGTCAACAACGTCGCCGACTTCGCCAAGCTGCGCGCCGAGGTCTCCGGTCTTCACGATCGTGAAGTCGGGGGCTGGGGTGAGCGGAAGCGTTGCGGAGGCTGGCTGTGTCACAGCAGATCCGGTCGGCGGAACGCCCATCGCGTTGACGCTGTTCGCGAGAGAACCAGCATCGATATCGCTCTGCAGCAGTGTGTACGTTGCGGTTGCGGAGACATCGTCGCCTGGATTGAGCAGGCCGTCAGTCGCCGTCGGCCACGTGCCGAACGTCACACCAGTGAGTCCCGGCAGCTGATCGATGAGGTTGACGGATGTCAGGGAGACGTTTCCGTTGTTGGTGACGGTGAAGCTGTATTCAACAGTGTCGCCCGCGACTCCCGTTGCTCCCGCAGCAAGGGCCGCGCTCTTGGTCGCGCTGAGCGAGGGAGCGGCGGCGACGATCTCGGTAACGACCTCAGGAGAGTCACCGGTGACCGCTGTGCCCTGCGCGTCGGTTCCACTCGCGGTTGCCGTGTTGGTGACGTCACCGTTGTTGACGTCGCCCTGAGTGATTTCGTAGGTTGCGGTTGCTCCGACGCTTTCACCGGGTGCGAGTGACTGCGTGGTGTTGGCGGCAGGCCAGTTGACGGTGAGATCGGTGAGGCCTGGCAGAGGATCGGCCAAGGTGATGCCAGCCACGGTGATGTTTCCGTCGTTGGTGATCGTGAAGGAGTAGGCGATCTCATCGCCGAGTTCGCCAGCGTCAGCAACGACCGCTGACTTGTCAACGGTAAGGAGAGGAGCGGGGCGAACGGTCGGAATGATGACGGTGTTCGTGATCGCGGGAACAAGGACGTTATTCGGCGTGAGGGCTTGAACGCGCGCCGTGTTGTCCCGGAATCCGCGGTCAACGTCGTCTTGAGTGAGCGCGTACGACGCGGTTCCCGTGACGGACTCGCCAACCTTGAGCACGCCAGGTTCTGCCGGGTTCGGCCACGTGATGACCGGAGGCGTGATTCCGGGCAGCGGGTCGAGCAGTTCTCCGTCGTGGAGTGTCACGTTTCCCGTGTTCGTCGCGATCAGTACGTAGTCGACGATGTCGCCGACTTGACCGATTCCGCCAGCGCGGAGCTCGCCCGACTTGCTCGCGCTGAGGCTCGCATCGGGCTCGACGACAACGGTTGCCGCTACTTCGGAGCCATCAACCGTGACGGCACCGGGGTCGATACCTGACGGCGTCGCGAGGTTGACTACTGAACCGGAGTCCACATCGCTCTGCTTGAGTTCGTAGGTCGCGACAGCGGTTGCCGTGGCGCCAGGAGCCAGCACACCATCGGTCGCCGTAGGCCACGTGTACGTGATGGTCGAAAGATCAGCGAGCGGGTCAGCCAACGTCACGCCGGTCAGCGTGACGTTTCCGTCGTTCGTGATGGTGAACGAGAACTCGACAGTGTCGTTAGCTTCGCCCTCAGCACCCGACTCAAGTGCGCCACTCTTTGTCGCCGAAATGGCGGGGGCCTGAGCAACGAGAGACGTGACCGCAGCAGGGGAATCATCAGTAACCGCGGCGCCATCGCGGGCGGACTCGGCATCGCCGGTCGCGACGTTGCTGACCGAGCCAGCGTCGACATCCGCCTGAGTGATGGTGTAGTTCGCCGTGGCCGAGACGGACTCGCCGGGAGCCAACTCGCCGTCCACACCAGAAAGCCACTCGCCGTAGACGAGAGCGCTCAGCCCTGCGAGAGAGTCGGTGATTGCGGCATCCGTCACGGTGACGTTTCCGTCGTTCAGCATCGTGATCGTGTAGCTGATCGTGTCGCCAACGACACCCGTGCCGTTGAGCACGGCATTCTTGGTCGTCACGAGAACCGGGGCGGACGCTTCAGTAGTGACCGTAACGGTGGTGGAATCCTCATCGAGGATCGCTCCAGCAGGAGTCGAAGCGAGAACGCTTGAGTCGTTATCGACGAAGCCGCGGTCGATGTCTTCCTGCGTGAGGGCGTACGTCGCGGTCGCGGTAAGCACAGCATTGGGAGCGAGAGTCTGGGAGGGGTTGCCTGTCCAGTCATACGAGATCGCCGAGACACCGTCGAGTTCGTCGATGATGCTGATCGAACTCAGCGTGACGTTACCCGTGTTGGTCACGGTGAACGTGAAGTTCACCGGATTACCGAGACCACGGGCGGCCGGAGTGGCGTCTTCTGACTTGACGATCGTGATGCCAGCGTCCGGCGCCAGCGGCACGGTCGCGGCGGTGGTCGAATTGGCGACGGCACCACGCGACGGAGTACCGGATGCGGTCACGGTGTTCACGACGGAGCCCGCGTCGACATCCGCCTGCGTCACGACGTAGTCGTCAGCGGTGGCCAAGACGCTATCGCCGGGGTTCAGCTGACCAGAGATGCCGCTGGGGAAGGTTCCGAAGACGGGCGTCACGCCGGCGAGAGCATCGTTGAGGGTCACGCCACTGAGGGTGACGTTTCCGGTGTTGGTAACAGTGAAGCTCCAGTCGATCAGGTCGCCGGCGTCTTGAGCGGCGGTTCCCGACTTAGCGACCGAGATGCCGGGGGCAGCGGGCGCGGTCGGAGTCGTCACCGAAGAGACCGGACTTTCAACCGGCACGGCGGGATCTGCTGTGGTGGCACCGGCAGCCTTCGCCGTGTTCGTCACCGAACCGGCGTCGACATCGGCCTGAGTGATCGTGTAGTTCGCCGTTGCTGTGGCGGATTCACCCGGGTCGAGTGATGTCGCGGACAACGTCGGTGTTGCTGCACCCAGGAGCGGGTCGTTGAGAACGAGGTTCTCGATGGTCACGTTTCCCGTGTTCTCCACCAGGAACGAGTACGTGATCGTGGTGCCTTCAGCGGCCGGGCTCGGCACGACACTGGCGGTCTTCGTTGTCGTGAGCTCGGGACGCTGGGCACCGGTCGCGACAACGACGGCGCCAGAGCTTGCCGCCACCTCGGGGCCGCCGCCCGGAGTTTGCGCGGTCACGTTGGCGGTGTTGGTTACCTCGCCGGCGTTGAGGTCGTCTTGATCGATCGTGTACGTTGCGGTCGCCGTGGCTGTCTGGCCTGGCGCAAGCTCATTGTCCGCTCCCGGCCAGACGAAGGTCGGAGCGCTCAAACCAGGCAGGTTGTCGATGAGCGTCACGACGGTGAGTGTCTGGTTACCCGTGTTGCGAATCGTCATCGTGTAGGTGATGACGTCGTTTTCTGCACCGGTTCCACCGACGGAGGCAACCTTGCTGACCGAGATTCCGGGAGCAGGCGTGATCGAGACCGTCTCTGAGTCCGTCTCGCTGAAGGGCGTGCCGGAAGGCGGAGTGACGGTGGCCGTCGCGGCGTTACTGACAGAGCCAGCATCCACATCGGACTGCTTCACCGTGTAGTTGGCGGTAGCGGTGACGGTTTGACCCGGGGTGAGCACACCTGTGGCACCTGGCCACGTGTACGAAATGGCGCCGAGATCAGCCAGCGGGTCGGCGACGGAGACACCCGTGAGTGTGACGTTTCCGGTGTTCTTCGTGGTGAAGGTGTAGGTGATGACGTCGCCGGCAACACCAACGGAACCGGGGGCGAGCGCGCCAGACTTCGCGAAGGTCGCCACGGGGTTCGCCGCAACCGTCGGCGTAACGACTTCATCCGAGGGGTCGGTGATGACTCCGGCGGAGGGCGACGTGCCTTGACCTGTTGCGGTATTGGTGACCGAGCCCGCATTTACATCGGACTGCTTGATCGTGTACTTCGCGGTGGCAACAACCTGGGTGTTGGGCTGGAGCGTTCCGGTTACTCCCCCGGGCCACGCACCGTAGGTGAGCGTGCTGAGTCCCGAGAGTGGGTCGCTCGCCGATACCGACGTGAGGGTCGTGTTTCCCGTATTGCGCACGGTGATCGTGTACGTAATGACATCGCCAACGGCGCCGGTTCCGGCCACGCTCGAGGTCTTGGTGGTGAGGATACCGGGAACGCGCGTTGCGGTCGGAGTAGCTACCGCAGCAGACGACGCCGTGGCGTTCGCGCCTGCGGGAGGCTTGCCCGAAACGGACGCCGTGTTGTTCACAACGCCGGCGTTCTGGTCGGCCTGACGGATGACATAGTCAGCCGTTGCCGTAATCGTCTGACCCGGAGCGAGGCGGCCAACAGTGCCACTGGTCCAGGTGCCGTAGGTGAGTGCGCTGAGTCCGGGACGCGGGTCGGCGATGATCACGTTGGTCAGGGTGACGTTACCCGTGTTCTCGGCGGTGAACGTGTAGCGGATGGTGTCACCCACCACGCCCGTGCCGGGAGACACAATGGCTGCGGTCTTATCGAGCGTGATGCTGGAGTTCGATGCGAGCGGAAGGGTTGAGGGAGCAGTGGCCGTCGCGGGTGAACCGCGCGGCGGAGTACCCGAACCATTAGCGGTGTTCGAGACAGCGCCGGCGTCGATGTCGGCCTGCGTGAGAACGTACGTTGCCGTGGCTGACACGCTCTGGCCCGGAGCCAAGGTTCCTGCCGTCGAGGGCCACGTGCCATAGGTCACGGCGGAGACGCCGGGAAGCGAGTCAGTGACCGCTACCGAGGTGAGCGTCACATTGCCCGAGTTTGTGAGCGAGAGGCTCCACGTGACAACGTCACCAGCAACGCCCTGCGCGCCCGGCGCGAGAGCGCCCGACTTGGTCACACCGATCTTCGGTGCAGAGGCGATCGTCGGTGTGACGAGCTGCGGCGACGGAGCAGTCACGGCAGCGCCCGTGGGAGGCGTGCCCGTTGCGGTCGCAATGTTCTTGACCGAGCCGGCGTCAACATCCGCCTGCGTGATTGTGTAGGTGGCGGTTCCGGTGACGGTTCCGTTCGGGTTGAGCTGGCCGCTAACGCCACCCGACCACGCGTAGGTGGGGGTGGAGAGCCCGCTCAACGGGTCGGTCAGCGTGACGCCGGTGAGCGTGACGTTACCGGAGTTGCGCGCTGTGAAGGTGTAGGTGACGGTGTCGCCGATCGCGCCGGTTCCCGTGCCGCCGACAACAGCGCTCTTGGTCGTGACGAGCGCAGGCGAAGCGGCAACAGTCGGCACGACAGCCTGGGTCGAGGATGCCGTAGCAACGGGGCCCGATGGCGGCGTTCCGGATGCCGTAGCCGTGTTCTTGACGGAGCCAGCGTTCACGTCAGACTGCTTGATTGTGTATGTCGCGGTAGCGGTGACCTGCGCGTTGGGAGCGAGAACTCCGGTCGTGCCGCCCGGCCAGGTGCCGAAGGTGACAGCCGAGAGGTCCGCAAGAGTGTCGGTGATGCCGACGCTCGAGAGCGTGACGTTTCCGGTGTTCTTGACGACGAACGAGAAAGTGACGGTGTCGCCGAGCTTGTTCGCACCAGCAGCAACCGCACCCGTCTTAGAGACGGTGAGCTTGGCAGTCGAGGCGAGCGGAACCGTAGCGCTGCTGGTCTTCGGAGCAGCAGCACCGCCGATGACGCCCGTTCCCGTTGCGGTCGCGGTGTTCGCGATCGAACCCGCGTCAACATCCGTCTGCTTCACCGTGTAGGTAGCGGTGGCCGTCACTTGAGTGTTCGGCGCTAACGTTCCGGTGGTGCCCGACGGCCAGGTGCCATACGTGATCGACGAAAGACCAGAGAGTGGGTCGCTGACCGCGGCACCCGTGATCGTGACGTTGCCGGTGTTGCGGATGACGAAGCTGTAGGTCACTACTTCGCCCGCAACGGATGTGGAACCAGCCGGCAGCGTGCCGGACTTCACGAGCGAGAGAGTCGGTGCCGGAGTAACGGTGGTCGTCACCACGGGGTTGGAGTCATCGCTGACGGGAGTCGCGCCCGGAGCCGTTCCCGCTGCTGACGCCGTGTTGGCGATCGAGCCAGCATCAACATCCGACTGCTTCACGGTGTAGCTTGCGAGGGCTGTAGCCGTCTGGCCTGGAGCCAGGGTTCCCGCCACACCCGGCCACGTGACAACAGGAGTGGAGAGACCGACGAGCGAGTCCGTCAGAGCGACGCCGGTGATGGTCTGGTTACCCGTGTTCGAGATCGCGATGGAGTAGGTGATCGAGTCGCCGACTTTGGCTCCCGAAGTGACGTTCGCCGACTTTGTGGTGGTGAGCTCAGGGGCACCCGTGATCGTGGGCACGTTCGCGGTCGACGGTGCAGAAGTGACCGTTGCATTCGTCGGAGTCTTGCCCGACACTGTTGCCGTGTTCGCTACCGAGCCCGCGTTTACATCGGCCTGCTTCACCGTATACGTCGCGGTCGCGGTCGCCGTCTGGCCCGGAGCAAGTCGTCCGGCCGTCGCGGTCGGCCAGGTGTATACCGGCGCGGAAAGGCCCACGAGGGAATCCACAATCGCGACACCCGTCATCGTGACGTTTCCGGGGTTCGTGATCGAGAACGAGAAGGTCATCGTGCTGCCGACACCGCCGGTGCCTGAGGTGACCGCACCCGTCTTCGTTACCGCAAGGGCACCATTCGAGGCGACGACAACGGTAGCGGGAGCGGTCGCCGACACGACGGCACCGGTGGGAGGGGTGCCGCGGGTCGTCGCAGTGTTCGCGACTGAGCCGGCGTCAATATCCGACTGTTTCAAAATGTAGGTGGCAGTAGCCGTGACCTGTGTTTGCGGCAGGAGACGACCGGCTGTTCCGCTCGGCCAAGTGCCGAACGTGACGGCCGAAAGGTCGGGCAACGGATCGGTGATGCCGACGCCCGTGAGCGTGACGTTACCGGTGTTGCGCACGACGAAGCTGTAGTTGACGGCATCGCCAGCGACGCCGGTTGCGCCCGCCGCGAGGACCGCGTTCTTGGTCAGCGATATGGTGCGAACCGAGGCGATCGTGGGCGTCGTGATCTGAGGTGACGGGTCAGTGACCGTCGTCGCCCCGAACGAGCCCTGCGAGGTCGCCGTGTTCTTGACAGAACCCGCGTCGACATCCGACTGAGCGATTGTGTAGGTCGCCGTGGCCGTGACCTGCGCGTTGGGCGCAAGCGTTCCGGAAACTCCGCCGGGCCAGGTGCCATAGGTCAGAGCCGAAAGCCCGGTCAGTGGGTCCGCGATCGAGACGCCCGTGAGCGTGACGTTACCGATGTTCTTCGCGGTGAACGTGTACGTGATGACATCGCCGACAGCACCCGTGCCGGCAATACTTGCCGACTTTTGAGTGTCGATTGCCGGTGATGATGCGACGGTTGGCACGACAGCCTGCGGGGACGTTGCCGTCACGGTTCCGCCCGACGGCGTGCTTCCGGATGCCGTGGCCGTGTTCTTCACAGAGCCAGCGTTAACGTCAGCCTGCTTGATCAGATAGGTGGCCGTAGCGGTCACCTGAGTGTTGGGAGCAAGCGTGCCTGCTGTGCCGCTCGGCCAGGTGCCGAAGGTCACGGCGGAGAGGTCGACGAGGCTGTCGGAGATGCCAACGCCAGTGGCGGTGACGTTACCGGTGTTGCGCACAACGAAGGAGAAGGTGACGGTATCGCCCACGGAACCGTTTCCGGTCGTGATCGCGCCCGACTTCGAGACGCTGAGCGCGGGGCCGGCAGTGATCGGAACCGTAGCGGGGCTGACGCTGGTGACGGCGGCGCCGGTGGGCGGGGTGCCGGAACCGGTGGCGGTGTTCGATACCGATCCGGCATCCACGTCTGACTGCTTGAGCGTGTAGGTAGCGGTGGCCGTAACCGACTGTCCGGGCGCGAGCGTTCCGGCGGTGCCCGAGGGCCACGTGCCGTAAGTGAGCGCCGAGAGACCGGGGAGCGTGTCGGTGGCCGAGACCGAGGTCAGGGTGACGTTGCCCGAGTTGGTGAGCTTGATCGAGAAGTTCACGGTGTCGCCAGCGCGGCCGGTCGAACCGGCGGCGAGCGCACCCGACTTGAGCGTCGTGACAACGGGGTTCGCCGTGACGGTCGGAACGGTGATTTCAGACGAGGGGTTGCTCACGGTAGTGCCGGCGTGAGTTCCACTACCGGTGGCAATGTTCTTGACCGAGCCGGCGTCCACATCGGATTGCTTGATGGTGTAAGTCGCGACCGCGGTGACGGTCTGGCCGGGTGCGAGCACGCCAGTGGCGCCGGGCCACGTGTAGGTCAGCGCCGAGAGGCCAGCGTGCGGGTCAGCGATCGTGACACCGGAGAGTGTGACGTTACCGTCGTTCTTCGCGCTGAACGCGTAGCTGATGACGTCGCCGACCTTGCCCGTTGCGCCGCCGGCAATCGTTGCCGACTTCGTCGTCGTGATGAGTCGAGTCGGTGCGACCGTGGGCACTACGGACTGCGTGGAGGCCTGTGTCACCGTGCCGCCGGTGGGAGTCTTCGCCGTAGCCGTTGCCGTGTTCTTAACCGAACCCGCATCCACGTCGGATTGCTTCACCGTGTACGTCGCGGTTCCCGTAGCCGTCTGACCGGGAGCCAATACTCCGGATGCTCCGGGCCAGGTCACCGCGATGGGGCTGAGTCCCGAGAGCGGGTCGGCCAAAGCCACCTGGCTGAGGGTGACGTTTCCGTCGTTCTTCACGCTGAAGGTGTAGGTCACAACCGAGCCGACAGCGCCGGATCCTGTCGTGTACGCGCCCGACTTGGTGACAACCATCTTGGCGTCAGCCGTGATCGGAACCGTCGCGGGAGTCGTCCGCGTCACGTCAGCACCGGTCGGAGGTGTGGCCTTCGCCGTCGCACTGTTCACGACCGCACCGGCATCGACATCCGATTGCTTCACGGTGTAGGTCGCGGTTGCTGTGACGGACTGACCGGGCGCGAGAGTGCCTGCGGTGCCCGGCCACGTGCCGTACGTGATCGAAGAGAGGCCCGAGAGCGGGTCAGTGATGCCCGCATTGGTCAGCGTCACGTTGCCCGAGTTCGTCAGAACGAAGGAGTAGTTCACGGTGCTGCCAGCAGTTGAACCGCCCGCGAGCGCGCCCGACTTTGTCAGCGAAACGGCGGGGGTGCGAGTCTGAAGCGCAACATCCACTCGAGGGGATGCCGCAGTGACGGTCGTGCCGCCGGGTGATGTTCCCGAGCTGGAGGCTGTGTTGCGCACGAGGCCAGCATCGACATCCGACTGTTTGACGGTGTAAGTCGCCGTGGCGGTGACGGTCTCGCCAGGAGCCAAGGTGCCGGCGGTGCCCGGCCAGGAGTAGGTCAGAGCAGAAAGCCCGGCGAGCGGGTCAGTGATCGCGACGCCGGTGAGGGTGACGTTTCCGGTGTTCTTCGCGCTGAAGTTGTAGGTAACGACACTGCCGACACCCTTGGGGTTGGCTACTGTTCCCGACTTTGTCGTGGTGAGCGCGGGAGAGGCAGGCGCCGTGGCCAGCGTCACTTCATTACTGACGCCCGTGACGGCAACATTTTTGGGAGTTCGTGCGGTGGAGCTCGCCTGGTTCACGATCTTGCCGGCGTTCACATCCGCCTGCTTGACCGTATAGGTCGCGGTTCCCGTGGCGGTCTGGCCCGGTGCGAGGCGACCCGCGGTGCCCGGCCATGTGACGGCGATCGCCGAGAGGCCGGTGAGCGGGTCAGTCAGCGTCACCGAAGTGAGCGTGACGTTACCGGTGTTCTTCACAGAGAACGAGTAGTTGACGGTATCGCCAACATTGCCGACGCCAGCACCGGCATACGCTGCAGTCTTCTTAGTCTCGAGAACAGCATTCACCGGGATCGGCGTGGTGCGGTTGGCCGTCGCGACGGGCTTGATACCGCCGTCGGCATCCGTGCCGGTGGCGCTCGCCGTGTTCGCGATCGAACCGGCATCGACATCTGCCTGCGTCAGCGTGTACGTTGCCGTTCCCGTCGCGGAGGCACCAGCGGCGAGGGCGCCAGCGGTTCCTGTCGGCCAGGAGTAGGTGATGGCGGAAAGTCCGGGCAGCGGGTCAGTGACCGCCACTCCGGTAAGGGGCGAGTCGCCGTTGTTCTTAATGGTGAAGGTGTAGTTGAGGGTGTCGCCGGCGCGACCGGTTGCTCCACCGGCGAGCGCGCTCGTCTTGGCGAGCGAGAGAGAGGAAAGCAGCACGCGAGTGGAGTCGCTCCCTGTCGCCGGACTGTTTCCCACCACAGTGCTCGCCGTCACTGAGGCAGTCGAGTCATAGCTGGCGGTCGTTGGACCATTCGCGACACACGTGTAGGTATACGACTCAAGCGGGGCAAGCGTCACGCCGGTCAACGTGCGGGCACAGTTGGTTTGGTCGTCTGCGACGACAATGTTCTGCAGAACCCCGACGCCCGAGTTGGTTACGGTGATCGTGAAGGTTGCCGGTTCTGTTGCCGTGCGCGATTGCTGGTCGAGCGTTCCGTCATAGCTCTTGGAGATATTGATTCCGGCGCTGGGCACGGACAGGATCGCGTTTTGCAGCAGGTACGAGTCCCCGCTCGTGCTCATGCGGAGGTTGACGGAGGTGTCGCCCGACTGCACGTTGGCTAGGTTGACGGTCGCGACATCCACACTCTGGTTAGTGAAGGGGCCGATATCGGTGGGTGCCGTGTAGCGAACAGAGCCCTCTCCTCGACCGATTCCGATGTTGTTGTTGTTGCCCGCGCTGTTCGCTATCTGGGTGTAGCCGCCGTTGCCGCGCGAATACTCAGCGATGTCGCCCTGGATGATGCGGTCACCCTCGTAGAGCGAGAATCCAGCGCGAGTTCCGGTGGCAATCGCGCTGAAACCGTTGAAGGCAACCGTCAGCGGCGCCTCTGCGGCGGTCATGCGAACGTGACCTTCGTAGAAGATGATGCGGTGCGGCTGCGACAGCGGTTGGCTCGGAATGTAAATGCCGTAGTCGTAAACGACCGTCAGAGTCCAGCCGGCGTAGCAACCAGCACCCTGCGGTGCCCACAGGTCACCAGCGGATACCGTGAGCGGGGTTCCCGTGACCGCTCCAGCGAAAGCTGTGGTGACGTCAGCGCTTGCGCTGTAATAAATCGACGAGGGCGTGCCGACCGGGTCTTCGAGCAGTGTCGTCGGCGCCACGGTAGTGACGGCGCCAGTGCCCACCTTGAGCTTGGCGGGCGCAGTGCGGTAACCGGTTGCCGAACCGGCAGGCATAAGAGCGGTGCCGCGCGTCGCGTTCGGGCTCGCACACGCATTTTCCGTGATCCCCGTGTAGGCACCGGTGTTGGCGCTCCAGCTCAGGAAAGCTTTCTTGACGCCGGCGCCCGCGGGGATGGTGATATTTGCCGAGCTCGAGTTGGTGGTGAAGCCGGCTACCGTGTTCGAGTTTTCGAGGTAGAAGTTGTCGTTGGCCGTATTGCCGTTTCCACCCGATGCCGAGTGCAGGTCGATACAGGTACCAATTTGCGCCGCCGAGTAGAGCGGTCGGTTACAGGCGAGAACGCCGTTACCGGCCATGAGGAAGTCACCGTTGACGGTGGTTTGGTAGCTCGGCGACGTACCGGCGTTGGTTCCCCACTGCACGACGGCAGCTTCGGCGGGCGATGACGGCATGACAGTCAGTCCGGCCACGAGAAGACCGAAGGCGACGACGGATGCGACGCCACGCATGAACGTGCTTCGAGCACTACGCTGCGTGCGCTCCACGTTGATGCTGTTGTGCCGCACTATTTCTCTCCCCCGAGTCAAAATCCCTGACTTTGCGGGTCATCGCATCGTCAACGAATAGCCCTTCGGGTGAGCGCATCTCCTCCAACCATAAACCGTTGGTCGAAGTTTTGGACAGCCTAACCAGCCGAAGCCGCCCCGCACTGGGGCTAGAACTCTGATTCTTAGCGACCTCATAGGGTGCTTCGTGCCGGTGTGACCCGAGCGCGCCACCGGCTGTTAATCTCAAGGGATGCAGCCGCCTTGGACCTCCGATGGACCCGACCTTGTTGTGCACGGCGATAACCTGCCCGTGATCAGCACTTTGCCTGACGAAAGCTTCCGGCTGATCTACATCGATCCCCCGTTCAACACTGGGCGGACGCAGCGCCGTCAAGCCTTAACCACGCAACGTTCGACCGAAGGTACGCGCGTGGGCTTCGGAGGCAACAGTTACGACACGATTAAGGGAGTGTTGTATTCCTACGACGACACGTTCGCCGATTATTGGGAATTCTTAGAGCCACGCTTGCAGGAGGCCTGGCGCCTGCTCGACGACCGCGGCACCCTTTACCTCCACCTCGACTACCGCGAAGTGCACTACGCCAAAGTCGCTCTCGACGCTCTCTTTGGGCGCGAGAGCTTCCTCAACGAGATCATCTGGGCCTACGACTATGGCGCCCGTGCCACCAAGAAGTGGCCCTCGAAGCACGACACGATCCTTGTCTATGTAAAGAACCCGAAGAACTACTACTTCAATAACGAAGAAGTCGACCGCGAGCCCTACATGGCGCCCGGTCTTGTGACGCCAGAAAAGGCAGCCCGCGGCAAACTGCCGACGGATGTCTGGTGGCACACCATCGTGTCCCCGACCGGTAAAGAGAAAACGGGCTACGCCACGCAGAAGCCGGAAGGCATTCTGCGACGCATCGTTCAGGCATCCAGCCAGCCCGGCGATTGGGTGCTCGATTTCTTCGCTGGAAGCGGCACAACCGGTGCCGTCGCCCAAGCCCTCAAGCGTCGCGTGGTGCTCGTCGAACAGAATCCCGACGCGATCGCCATCATCACCAAACGGCTGTCAGAGGAGACGGTGTTCGCTAACATGAGCGCATGAGGAATCGTGACGAAATCGAATGCTGGCTCACCGACATGGATGGTGTTCTCGTTCATGAGAACCATCCCGTTCCCGGCGCCTCAGAACTGCTGAAGCAGTGGCGCGATGAGAAGAAGCCCTACTTGGTGCTCACCAACAACTCGATCTTCACCCCGCGCGATCTGAGCGCCCGGCTCAAGGCATCGGGTCTCGATGTTCCCGAGTCGGCAATTTGGACTTCTGCGCTCGCGACGGCTGACTTCCTGAAAGAGCAGATTCCGGGCGGCAGCGCGTTCGTCATCGGCGAGTCTGGCATCACGACCGCCCTTCACGAAGCCGGTTTCATCATGACGGAAACCAACCCCGACTATGTCGTGATTGGCGAAACCCGCAACTACTCGTTCGAAGCCATCACCAAGGCCATCCGCCTCATCGGCAACGGCAGCCGCTTTATTGTGACCAACCCGGATGCCACCGGCCCGAGTGCTGACGGCCCCCTGCCCGCAACGGGCGCGGTCGCCGCTCTCATCACCAAGGCCACTGGTCGGGAGCCCTACATCGTCGGCAAGCCGAACCCGATGATGTTCCGCTCGGCGCTCAACAAGATCGGCGCCCACAGCGAAACCACCGGCATGATTGGTGACCGCATGGACACCGACATCGTCGCCGGCATCGAGGCAGGTCTCCACACTGTTCTCGTGCTCACCGGAATCAGCGATCAGAAAGAAATCGACCGCTACCCGTTCCGCCCCAACGAAGTTCTCGACAGCGTCGCGGACCTGCTGAACTAGTTGGCCACGCACCGATCACTCTGAACCGGCAGCCCCGGCCAGTCCCGGCCAGCCCGCTATTCGGAGGGCGTTTGCGGTTGAGCGACGGATGTCGTGAGAGCGGCATCACCGGAGCGCGTCGCGAAGCAGTAGTAGTCGCGGTTTCCGGCATCCCAGTCGCTCGCGTTTGCAGCGAAGCTCGCCACGATTTCGAGGTTAGAGAATGATTGCGCCGCCGCGAAGTCGATCACAGCGTCCGTAGAGCAGGCTGTTGCTGTGCGTGATGCGAGCTCTTCTGCTTCTGGATAAGGATCCGACGCTGCATCCTCGAACAGGCCGACCGTGAGCAGCTGCGCGGCGTGAGGCTGCGTGCAATCGATCACGGTGTACTCCTGCTCCCAGGCAGAAGCGAAGGGGTCAAGGCACTCGCCGCCGGCGAGTTCATTCCACTGATAGGTTCCCGGCGCTAGAGGGCCCACAACGGGAACAACGGCAGTAGCTGTCGCCGACGGGGTCGGCGAGGCAACCGCAGCAGGCATTACGGAGGGGCCGAGGCGAGTACCCGCCAAGAACAGTGCGACCAAGGCGAGCGCCGCGACCAGACCTCCGGCGATAGCCAGCCCGATCAATTGACCGCGCGGAATCGGCGGCCGAGGAGGCTGGGGAACCCGCGGTCGTGAAATGACCGCTGGCACCTGCGCGACGAGCGCCTGATCTTCGTACTCCACGAATTTGTCTTCGCCGAAGAGGTCGCTCACGGCGTCGTGCTCGACGGATTCCGACTCTGCCGAGATGCCTTCGAGCGACTGCGCTCCCATGACTTCGGTCGCGCCTTCCAGCGATTGGTCAACCGAAGCCGGCAGCTGAGCCTGTCGCCGAGTGGCGGCATCCATTGCAGCTGTCGGCAGATCAGCCGAACTGATCGCGGCGGTCGGCAGGTCGGCGATATCCATCGCGCCGGTCGGGAGATCGGAAATGTCCATCGCCCCAGTGGGGAGATCAGAGATATCCATGGCGCCGGTTGGCAGGTCAGCGACGTTGATTGCTTCGGTCGGCGGCGGCTCGATGAGAGGCTCGCGCGGAGGAACAACGGGATCGGCGGGCTGCGCAGGATCGGCAGAGTGGGCGGCCGCTGGTGACGCGGCAGGGGATGCTGGCGGCTGCACGGGAGGCTGTTCGCCCGGCATCGGCGGGAGCTTGAGAAGCCCAGGAACCTCGGGCGTTGCCGGCGGCGGCGTGCCTGGCGATGGCGTCATGGGCGGCAAAGGAACTTCAAGCGCGGTTGGCTGCGGAACAGCGGGGGCAACGAATGTTTCGGGATGCTCGGGAACCTGCGGAGGTGTGGGCGCCTGGGGAGCCGCAGGAGCCTGGGGGTGTTCGGGTGCCGGTGAGCTCGCCGGAACGTCAGAATCGTCGGGTTGTTCCGGGTCTACAGGAGTTGCCCGTGTGGGCTTGGGTGGCGATTCGGGCTCGGTCGGAGTGAGTCCCCAGTTGAAGGAGGACTCGCGAGGTTCCTGGTTGTCACCAGCGCCCGAGCCGTTGTCGCCAGAGGTCACGGAGTAAGCCCCAAATCACCAAGCCCGATCGCTGAAAAGTAGGGGTAGCCGGCGGCCTCGATGCGCTCCTTGGCGCCAGTGTCACGATCAACGACAACGGCAACACCGGCAATGATCGCGCCGACCTTCTCGAGCGCCTCGATAGCGGCAAGCGGTGAACCGCCGGTCGTTGAGGTGTCTTCGAGAACAATGACGCGCTTGCCCTCGAGCTCAGGCCCTTCGACCTGACGACCACGGCCGTGATCCTTGGGCTCCTTGCGCACGACGAAAGCGTCGTAGGTGAGGCCGCGGGCCGCACCCTGGTGAAGAATCGCGGCGGCGATCGGGTCGGCCCCCATCGTCATCCCTCCGACAGCAACGATGTCTGGCACATCGGCGATGAGGTCAATCATGACCTGACCGATGAGCGGAGCGACGCGGTGGTCGAGGCTTACGCGACGCATGTCGACGTAGTAAGTGGCCTTCTTTCCGCTCGTCAGAGTGAAATCACCGTGGAACACGGCATCGGCGGAAATGTGCTCAATGAGCTGTTGCTTGGCGTCGGTCACGAGTACAGAATACCCATTGTCGCGGACCTCCTAGAGGATGGTCTCGCCGAAAACCAGCAAAGCACCCGAGATGGTGACGCCCACGAAGCCCAAGATGGCGAGGATTGTCGCGTTGCGGCGGTCGAGACGGTCAGCCTTTGCCGCAGCTTCGTCGAGAAGGATATCTTGCTGCATACGATGACTTTACGGGGCGAGGCCGCACCTGTCGTCGCCCAATGCGGGGGTAGACCTATTACCGTTGAAGCATGCTCATTGCCACCTGGAACGTGAACTCCATCAGAACCCGAGTCAGCCGCGTCGTTGACTGGCTGCTCCGCGAAGATATTGACGTACTGGCGATGCAAGAAATCAAGTGCAAGCCCGAGCAATTTCCTCTCGAAGCGTTCACCGAAGCGGGCTACGAGGTCGAACTCCACGGCCTCAACCAGTGGAATGGCGTGGCCTTCGCGAGCCGCCTCCCCATGGAGGATGTCTCGGTCGGCTTCGAGACCCAGCCAGGGTTCGGCAAAGCGCTCGATGACGGCACAGTGCCGATCGAAGCGCGCGCTCTTGGTGTCACCGTTGAGGGCGCCCGGCTGTGGAGCCTCTACGTGCCCAATGGTCGCGAGCTCGACAACCCGCACTACCCGTACAAGCTCGAGTGGCTCGCGAACCTCAAGACGCAAGCTGCTCAATGGATGCGCGACAATCCGGAACAGCCCCTCGCCCTGATGGGTGATTTCAACATTGCCCCCTTCGATCACGACGTCTGGGACATCGCAGCCTTCGAGGGCAAGACTCACGTGAGCGACGCCGAACGCGCAGCCTTCCGGGCCTTTGAAGAGGCCGGGATGATCGATACTCTCCGCAGCCGCAACATCGAGGGCTATACCTACTGGGACTACCAGCGCCTGCGGTTCCCTCGCAATGAGGGAATGCGCATCGACTTCGTGCTCGGTTCGCCCGCATTCGACGAACTCGTGACGGGCGCATCGATTGACCGCGAAGAGCGCAAGGGTGATGGCCCAAGCGACCACGTTCCCGTCGTCGTCGAACTCGCGATCGACACCGAGAACGACGACGATCGGCCCATGTTCCTCTAAGCAGTTCGTCTCAGCGGTCGCCTTAGCGGTCGCCTTAGCGGTTGCCTAAGCGCGCGGGTTAGCCGGCGTCAGGCTCCGACCGAGACACCTCGAGGCCTTCGCCGTTCTCGGCGAGCCCCACGAGCACGGTGTCACCATCGCGAATCTCGCCAGCGAGCAACGCCTTGGCGAGCTTGTCGTCGATCTCGCGCTGCATGAGTCGGCGGAGCGGTCGTGCGCCGTAGATGGGGTCGTAGCCACGCTCCGAAAGCCAGGTGCGAGCATCCGGGGTCACAGCAAGCTGCAGGCGACGATCGGTGAGGCGCTTGCCCAAACGGTCGATGTCGAGCTCAACGATCTGGCTGAGGTCATCGGTCGAGAGCGGCTGGAACACCACGATGTCGTCGAGACGGTTGATGAACTCCGGCTTGAACGACTTGCGCACAAGGTCGTCAACGGCGGCCTTGCGGGCATCCCACGGCAGCTCTTGGTCAGTGATGAACTGGCTGCCCAAGTTGCTGGTGAGAATCAGGATGACGTTGCGGAAGTCGACAGTGCGGCCCTGACCATCGGTGAGACGGCCATCATCGAGCACCTGCAGGAGAATGTCGAAGACCTCAGGGTGCGCCTTTTCGACCTCGTCGAGCAGGATCACCGAGTACGGGCGACGGCGCACAGCCTCGGTCAGCTGACCGCCCTGTTCGAATCCGATGTAACCGGGAGGGGCACCGACGAGGCGCGAGACAGAGAACTTCTCTCCGTACTCGCTCATGTCGATGCGCACGAGAGCTTTCTCGTCGTTGAAGAGGTATTGCGCGAGCGCCTTCGCGAGTTCGGTCTTTCCGACGCCGGTGGGGCCGAGGAAGAGGAACGAGCCGGTGGGGCGGTCGGGGTCGGAGATTCCGGCCCGCGTGCGGCGAACCGCTTCGGAGACCGCTTGCACGGCTTCCTTTTGACCGATGAGACGCTTGCCGAGTTCCGCTTCGAGGTGCAAGAGCTTCTCAGTCTCGCCCTCGGTGAGGCGATCGACAGGGATGCCCGTCCACGCGGCCACAACGGCAGCAATGTCTTCTTCGGTCACCTGGTCATTGACCATGCGGGGGCCGGTTGGCTCGTTGCTTTCGGCGGTGACGAGGGCGCGTTGGATTGATGGAATCGTCTCGTACTCGAGCTTCGACACCTTTTGGTAGTCGCCGTCACGCATCGCGCGCTCGGAGGCAATACGAGCATCGTTGAGGCGAGTCTTCAGCTCACCGACGTCGGTCAGGCTCGCCTTTTCGAGCTTCCAGCGCCCTTCCAACTCGTTCAGCAACTTGCTCTGGCTGGCGAGATCTTCGCGGAGTTTCGCGAGTCGCGCCTTCGAGGCCTCGTCTTTTTCCTTCTTGAGAGCGTGCTCTTCGATGCGCAGGCGGTCAACAGCACGCTTGAGCTTGTCGATTTCAACGGGAGAGGAATCGATCTCCATCTTGAGGTGGCTTGCAGCCTCGTCGATGAGGTCGATCGCCTTATCGGGCAGTTTGCGGCCCGAGATGTAGCGATTGCTGAGTGCTGCGGCGGCCACCAGCGCGGAGTCCGCGATGGTCACCTTGTGGTGAGCTTCGTAACGCTCCTTGAGGCCACGCAAAATCGCGACGGTGTCTTCGACGGAAGGTTCGCCGACGAATACTTGCTGGAAGCGGCGCTCAAGTGCGGCATCCTTCTCGATGTATTGGCGATACTCGTCGAGCGTTGTGGCACCGATCAGTCGCAGTTCACCACGGGCCAACATGGGCTTGAGCATGTTGGATGCCGCGACCGAGCCGTCGCCACCGCCGGCGCCCATCAGGGTGTGAAGTTCGTCAATGAACGTGATGACTTGGCCGTCGGAGTCTTTGATCTCCTTGAGCACAGCCTTGAGGCGCTCTTCGAACTCGCCGCGGTACTTGGCACCGGCGACGAGAGCAGCGAGGTCGAGGGAGATGAGCTGCTTGTCTTTGAGGGAGTCGGCAACGTCTCCGGCGATGATGCGCTGAGCGAGGCCTTCAACAACAGCCGTCTTTCCGACGCCGGGCTCACCAATGAGTACAGGGTTGTTCTTCGTGCGTCGCGTCAACACTTGACTGACACGACGAATTTCGGCGTCACGCCCGATCACGGGGTCGAGTTTGCCACTGCGTGCAATCTCGGTGAGATTTACCCCGTACTTTTCGAGAGCACTTTTTTGCTCTTCATCGGTACTTGGGGCACCCTGCATGTTCGCCATTTACAAACCCTCCACAAACTTGAGTTGAGATGACTCAACTTTATACCCGCGCGGTCACTCGTGGCTAGGTGAACGCTGTGTACTTCGAGAGATCGGTCAACAGATGAGAGACTTTTGGGGTGAACGCCGATTCCCGAGACGATCTCCACTCCTTTCAAGTGAACCTCACGGGAGTCGTTGACCTCCTGAGCAAGCACATCTACTCGAGCCCGCGAGTGTATTTGCGCGAACTGCTGCAGAACGGGCGCGATGCGCTGGCAGCTCGGGTTGAGCTCGACGGCGCTGACGCGAGCCGCGGCATCCGCATCACTCCCCTCAGCGAGCACAACGACACATTCCGATTTCAGGATGACGGCATCGGGCTCACCGCCGACGAAATGACTGAGCTGCTGTCGACCGTCGGGCGCTCCTCGAAACGCGACATCTTCGATCTGCCCCGCAGCGACTACCTCGGGCAGTTCGGCATCGGATTATTGAGCTGCTTCATGGTGGCCGACCAGATTGTGATTCAGTCACGCTCCGCTCGCGGCTCAGCCCCAGTGGAGTGGATTGGCAATAGCGACGGCACGTTCAGCGTGCGCGAGTTGGAGGGTGACCTCCCCATCGGCACCACCGTCTCGCTCAAGCCTCGCTTCGATCAGCACGACTTGCTCGGCACTTCGACGGTGCTCGCCCTGGCTAAGACCTTCGCCGAGTTTTTGCCGGTGGGGGTTCGCGTTGACCTGCCCGGCGGCGGCGTTGAAACCGTCACGCACGATGCTCCGTTCCTTGATGCGCACACGGCTACGGCATCCGAGCTGCTGATCTACGGTCGCGAGTTGCTCGGCGTTGAGCCCTTCGCCGCTATTCCGTTGAGTGTGCCCGGCACCAGCACCACGGGTGTCGCCTATGTGTTGCCCCACTCGCCACCGCCAGGAGCTCGTCAAGCGAACCGCGTTTATCTGGGCCGGATGCTGCTGAGCGAGAACGTGGATGCGCTGCTGCCCGACTGGGCGTTCTTCGTGCGCGTCGTGCTGAACAGCACCTCGCTCACCCCGACGGCAAGCCGTGAATCGCTCGTGGACGACGACATCCTCGAGCACACGCGGGCGGCAATCGGCACGGTGCTGCGGCAGTGGGTGCTGGAGATGGCGGCCCGGCATCCGGCCCAACTCAACGACTTTGTGCAGATTCATTCACTCGCCCTCAAGTCGCTCGTGATCCACGACGAAGAACTAGCGAAGTTCATCACTCCGTGGCTGAGCGTCGAAACCACGCTCGGGCGCATGACGATCGAGAGCCTCACCCGGGATCACACGCAGTTGCGTTATGCCGAAACGGTGGACGAATTTCGGCAGATCGCGAGCATCGCGAGCCCCGACCGTCCAGTGATCAACGGTGGCTATATTTACGACACCGAGATCGCCCGCCTGCTCCCCACTCTTGTCAACGGACTCACCGTCGACCGCGTGAGCGTGCTCGACGAACTCGACTTTCTCGAGGTGCCACCGCTTGACGCGCGCAGTGTCGTCGCAAAGCTCGAAGACCGTGCCAGCGCTGTGCTCGCGGATGCCGGCTGCGCTGTGATTGTGCGCGGCGTTCCCGCCACCGACGTCACGGGCCTCTACCTCGCCGACCCCGAAGTCTTGCGTTCCATCGACCGTCGGGCGGCCCGCGAAATCAGTCGCCCCGGGTTGTGGAAAGACGTGCTCGGCAAAATGGATGCGTTCGCCGAGGAACGCCTCGCGAGCGACGGCACCAGCAAATCCCTCGCCCGCCTGTGCCTCAACTGGAACAACCCCGTCGTCGTCACCCTCTCCACCCTGAGTGATGACGCCGTCTTCTCCCGCACCATCGAACTGCTCTACGTTCAAGCCCTGCTCACCAGCCAACGCCCCCTCAGCGTGCGCGACCGCGCCATGATGACCAACTCCATGTCAGACCTGATCGCCATGAGTGTCGCACTCGGTGATTCCCTCCCAGAAAGTTCTTCCCTATGAGCGTCGCCCGCATCACCGAACTGTTCAGCGAGATCGACACGATGGCCTTCGGCCCCGAGGAACGAGCTCGCGTCGATGAGGCGATTGCGCTCGCGGTCGAACTGGGGGACGAAGAGTTGGAGTACCGTGCGCGCATTCGGCTGACGGCATCCGCGAATCAGCTTGGCGACACCGAAGCTCTGCTCTCCTCATTCGCGTGGTGCCTCGCCAAGCACGACGCTGACCCTGTGCGCTTTCCCGACGACGTGGTCGAAGGCGGTGCCGGGCTCATGTGGCAGTTCAAGTGGATCGCCACGACCCTCGCGAGCTCACCCATCTTCGGCACCGACGACATCTCCGGCGCTCTCGCCGACATGGAGAGCCACTACCGCGACGCCGGAATCGGCCAGAGCGGCGTGCTGACCTCCCAGTTCGCCACGGCCTGGCGTCTTGGCCAGCTCGACCGCGCCGAAGAATTGCGCGCCCAGCTCGCCGTGACGCCCCGCGACGACTACAGCCACTGTGACGCCTGCGTGCGCAGCGATGCCAGCGGCTTCCTCACAGAAACAGGGCGCGACGCCGAAGCCATCGTGCTCTTCGACGAACTCATCGAAGGTGGCTACAGCTGTGGCGATGAGCCCGAAGCCGCCCTCTCGCGCGCCCTGCTCCCCTACCTGCGCGCCGGCCGCCTCGATGATGCTCGCGCCGCCCACTTTCGCAGCTACAACCTCGCCCGCGACAACGCCGACAACCTCAGCATCATCGCGAATCACTTCATCTTCTGCGCCGTCACCGGCAATGAAGCCCGTGGCCTCGCCATGCTCGAACGCCACCTCTCGTGGTTTGTGCACGACCAGCTCAACGCCGACGGCCAGTTCTCCGGTCTCGTCGCCGCTGGTGTGCTGCTCGACGCCGTGACCGCCGCGGGCTTCGGCGAGCAAGTTGTTCGCGGCGCCGAGAGCAACGAACTCACGGCACTCTTCGGAGAGCACGACGGCACCTGGACCGCCGAAGAACTTGCCACCGCCACGTGGGCCGCCGCGCGCCGGATCGGCGACCAATTCGACGAACGCGCCGGCAACAACTACCGCGCCACGCGCATCCAGAAGGCCAAGAATCTCGCTAACGAGAACTATCCCCTGAGCCTCACGAGTGAAACTCTTGCCGCCCCCACTCCCGCCGACGCCGAACCAACGGATGCCGCCGGCTGGCTGCTGCGAGCAGAAGAGCTGACCGCTATCGGTTGGCTTCCCACCGCATTGCCCGCCGCGCGTAAGGCTGCGGAATTGGCAACGGGCACGGAGCGCACGGCTGCCCTCAGCACGTTGGTTGCCGGACTTGTGGCTACCGGCGATCTCGCTGCAGCCGAGGCTGCTCTCGCCGAACGCATCCCGGCTCTCCGTGAGCACGGCAACGAGGCGCAAGCGTCGCTCGAAGAGTTGCTCGGCCTTTCTCTGTTTGGTCGCGGCGAGCAAGACGATTTCGACAAACTGAGCGTCGCTGTTGGCGTCTCGGAGGAGTTGGCTCCCGCCCAAATCGCCGACATTGAACTGTCACTGCTGAGCGTGCTGCTGCGCGGCGAGGAGCCCGACCTCGAGGCTGTGACGAAGCTCGCGGCGAGTGCGCTCGTGCACGCCGAGGCTGGCGAGATGCCCCTGCTGCGCGCCCACGCGCTGCGGTATCTTTCCGACCTGGCGGCCACCGCTGGCGACACTGATCGCGCACTCGCGCACCTTGATGATCTGCTGGGGGCGACATCCAACCGCGGTGTTTTGGCCCACGCTCACGCGCTTCGTGCCCGCATTTTGGGCAGTGGCGGCCAGTTCGCTGCCGGTGCCGCTAGCGCGGATGCGGCGGCCGAATGCGCCAATGCAATCGATGCTGCTGGCCCGCTGCACGACACCACCATTCTGGCCGGACGCCTCTATGACGAAGCCGAACAGTTCACGGATGCCGCTGGTCGCTTCCGTCTCGGAATCCGCTATGCCGAACGCCTCGAGATCGAGACCGTAGGGGCGCGCTACGCCCTCGGCCGAGCGCTCGTGCGCGGCGGAGAGTCGGCAGAAGCCATCGAGCTTTTGCTCTCGCTGTTCGAAGAAGAAACTGCTGCGCAGGCCGCGCCCGGCAGCCGCGGCGAAACTCTGTTTTGGCTCGGGCACGGTTTCGCTGACTCTGGCGAACCGGGTTCTGCTGTTGGCACTTGGGAGACCGCAACGGAGCTGTACCTTGAGTCCGGAGACACTCAGAGCGCAGCACGGACTCTTGCTGACAGCGCGAGTGTGCACGCGCAACACGGCGACCACGAGACGGCCGCAACGTTGCTTGAGAATGCTGTGACGCATGCTCGCGCTACGCCCGACGACCTCAACCTGCTCGTGCGCGTGCTGCACCAGTCGGGGCGCGCTCACGCCGAAGCGGGCAACGCCGCCGGCCTTGAGGCACTGGATGAGGTGCTGGCGTTGGCTGCCGAACACAACGCCGATTGGTTGCACGCCGACGTGACCGACTCGAAGGCACGCTCTCTCGCGAGCCTCGGCAAGCCGAAGGAGTCGGTGGCACTCGCACTCACGGCAGCGGATGAATACCGCGCGGCGGGCGATCCCGTTGCCGGTGCGAACTGCGAACGCTTCGTTGCCAACGTCTTGGCCGGAGAGGGCCGTCACGACGAAGCTGTGGCGGTGCTGCAGTCAGTGATGGAGCAAGCTGCCGACCACGAGCGCCTGCGTCAGATCACCGCATTCGACCTGGCCGAAAGCCTCGACAAGCTCGGACGAACCGCTGAAGCAGCGGCCGCCCGAGCTCTCGCTGAAGGCGCGTAGGGCGCCGAGGCGCCCCGGCACTTACGGGCGCTTGACCAGCTTGCGGTTCATGAACTCGTCGATGCCGTGCGAACCAAGTTCGCGACCGGTGCCGGAGTTCTTGACTCCACCGAAAGGCAGCTCGGGAGCATCCGCGCCGACCTCGTTGATGTAAACCATGCCAGCGTCGATGCCGTCAGCGATGCGGTCGGCCTGCTCGGCATCCGTTGTGAAGACGTACGAACCGAGACCGAACGGCGTCGCGTTGGCGAGCACGATGGCCTCTTCTTCGCTGGCTACGCGGTGCAGTTGAGCAACCGGTCCGAAGAACTCGACCGTGTAGGCGGGGTTCTCGGGGCTGATGTTTTCGAGCACGGCTGGCGCAAACTTGGTGCCGTCGCGCTTGCCGGTTCCGACGCGCAAGGTGGCGCCGGCAGCCACTGCTTCTGCGACCTGCTCTTCGAGGTTTTCGGCGGCCGCTACAGAACACAGTGGTCCGAGCTCGGTGCTCTCATCCATGGGGTCACCGACCGTGATGGCACCCATCGCCGCGCTGAACTTCTCGGCGAACTCTTCGTAGAGCGAGTCGATGATGACGAAGCGCTTGGCGCCATTGCAGGCCTGGCCGTTGTTATCGACACGAGCCGCCACTGCGGCCTCGACCGTGGCATCCATGTCGTCAGTCGACATGAGAATGAACGGGTCGGAGCCACCCAGTTCGAGCACGCTCTTCTTGAGGTTGGTTCCGGCCGCAGCGCCGACGATCGCACCGGCACGCTCGGAGCCCGTGAGCGAGACTCCCTGGATGCGGGGGTCGTCGATCATCGCGGCGATTTGGTCGTTGTCGGCGAGCACATTTTGGTAGCCGCCGATCGGCAAACCGGCCTCGTGAATGAGGGCTTCAAGCGCCGCCGATGATTCGGGACACTGCTGGGCTGGCTTGACCAAAACAGGGTTGCCGAGAACGATGCTCGGGCCGGCGAAACGAGCGATCTGGTAGATCGGAAAGTTCCACGGCATGATGCCCAGAACTGGGCCGATGGGGCTCTTGCGAATCCACGCAGTGCCCGATCCGGCGGGAATTTGTTCGTCGGCGAGGAACGCTTCAGCGTTGTCGGCGAAGTAGCGGAAAATGTCGGCGGAGAACTCAACTTCACCCACCGCTTGGGCCAAAGGCTTGCCCATTTCGCGCACGATAATTTCGCCGAATTCGGCCGAACGTTCGGTGAGAAGGTCGGCGATACGCGTGACGATCGCTGCACGCTCTTTTACCTGATCACGGTTCATTCCGCCGTTGTATTCAGAGTGGGCTGCGGCGACGATCTGCTCGATCACTTCGTCGCTGACAGCGGGGTGGGCCGTGCCCTCTTCGCCGGTGTAGGGATTGATCACTTGAAAGGTCTTCATGAGAGGCTCCTCGCTGCTCGAAAATGACCGGCGACGCCGCCGAGATTTGTTCGTAGGCTACAGGCGAAATCCTGAAAATTGGAAGTTAGGGTTTTTCGCCGAGGTCGATCGCCGCCAACATCGCCCACAACTCGGCACGGCCCTGGAAGGTGTCGAGACTCAAATTGGTGAGTTCGGCGAGCCGCTGCATCCGCGACTTCAACCCGTGCCGATGGATGCCCAACTCGCGTGCCGCGGGATCCCACTGACCGTTGTGCCGCAGCCACACTTGCGCGGCTCGCAGGAGCGAGAGGCCGTCGGCCGATTCGATGACGCTGGCGAGGCGGGCGTGGGCAATATCGGCCACCGAGCTGGAAGCCAGCAGGCCGAAAAAGCTCTCGCCCACGAGGCTGTCGAATTCAGTGATTGTTCCGGTCGGCGCCGCCTCAAGCGAGCGAACCGCCTGAGTGATCGCGACGTTCAGCTCGCTCCACCCGAGCACCGCCGAGAGCCCAACGGTGAGTTCGTTGGCGGCAAAGAATCGTTTCTCGGCACGCAACTGGCTGTCATCGATTAGCACCAGCAAGTGCCGGCCATCGGCCACCGCAAAAAACGTGCTCTCGGCACGAGCGGCCCGACGCTCGAGCACATCGCGAACGCTCGCCGTGGTCTGGCTCAACTCCAGCGCCGCGACCGCAAAACGTTCCGCCGGCAACTCGATGCCCGCCACCCGCACCGCACGCCGCACACTGTCGACCCGGCCATCCTTCAACAACTGAAAGAGCTGCTCCAAAATCGCCCGATGGCCCACCCGCAAATTCTCGGTCTGCTCGAGCGACACCTCGGCGAGCGCCGCCAACACCGTCATCACCGAATTGTCGAGTGCCCCAAATTCGGTGTCGCGCGACCACGCGATGGCCCCGCACAAGCGTCCGCTCGGGCCCAGCGTTTGCACCACGCGGTGCTCACCCGGCAACTGCTCAACGACGCGCGCGCGACGAGCCCGACCCAGCAAGGTCGTGACCGAACTTCGGATGGCGGGGGCGGCATCCGCGGGACGGCTGGCGGATGCACGGCCGGCGACTCCGCGCCCGCTTGGGCCGCCGCGCTGAGGTTCGGAGCTGTCGCTGACGAGCTCGCCGTCGGCATCAAAAATCCAGACGCCACAGTCGAGGTGCTCGGCGGCGCGGGCAGCCGCAGCAGGCAGGCGGCCTTTGCCGACGGCGGCGCTGGCGATGTCGTTTTGGGCGGCGAGGGCGCGGTCGAAGCCGGCGCGCGCTTGCTCGGCTTCGTTGTCGGCGACGAGGCGGCTGATGGCGATAAACGGGATGCGGTACGGCACTTCGAAGAGCGGGAGCCCGGCGGCAGAGCACGCGGCGACGAGGCCGGCTGGCACTCCGTGGGTGATCACTTCGGTGCCGAAACCGATCGCCGCGACGCCAGCGCTCGTGAGCCTGGCGACGTAAGAATCGAAGTCGGGCACGGCATCCGGGGCGGCGTTGTCGACGAATTGGCGCCCGGTCGTGAGCAGCAATTGGCCCTCGGTGACGAAGGGCGTTGGATCGTCGAGGTCGGAGTTGTGCACCCACGTGACGGAGCGCTCGAAGGTGTCAGCGGCGGTGAGCGGACGCAGCGCGAGGCGCTCAGTCGCGATCACGTCGGCGAGGGGTGTGGGCATGGCAATCCTCCTGCTGCCATTCTGTCAGTTATTGCCGCAAAGAGTGCCACTCTGTGCCTGTTGTGCCGGGCATCCGCGAACTAAATTGAACCAAACGTTTGCACGCCGCAGCTCGCCTGCACGAACGAACATCGTCTACACAGATTGGATACCGGTGGCCATGTCTACTTCTTCTTCCACCTCCACGGCTCCCGCGGCCCCGGCCCCGGTCGGCGGCCCCTCGCTTCCGCAGAAGCGCAACCTCGTCACCGCGATTCCCGGGCCCCGCTCGCAGGCACTGCTCGAGCGCAAGAAGCAGGCGGTTCCTTCCGCTATCGGCATCACTCTCCCCGTCTTCGTGGAAGCTGCCGGTGGTGGCGTGCTTCTCGACGTTGATGGCAACACACTCATCGACTTTGGTTCCGGCATCGCCGTGACCGGTGTGGGCAACGCGGCACCCGCCGTTGTCGAAGCTGTCACCGCGCAGGTCGCCCAGTTCACCCACACGTGCTTCATGATCAACGGCTACGAAAGCTACGTCGAGGTCGCCGAGAAGCTCAACGAAATCACCCCCGGAACCCACGAGAAGCGCACCGCTCTTTTCAACTCGGGCTCCGAAGCTGTCGAGAACGCGATCAAGATCGCCCGCTACTTCACCGGCAAGCAGGCCGTGGTGGCCTTCGACCACGCGTACCACGGTCGCACCAACCTCACGATGGGTCTCACCGCCAAGTCGATGCCCTACAAGAGCGGCTTCGGTCCCTTCGCGCCCGAGATTTACCGCGCTCCGATGTCGTACCCGTTCCGCGATGGCGGAATCAGTGGTGAGGATGCCGCCGCCCGCGCCATCCTGCAGATCGAGAAGCAGATCGGCGCCAGCAACCTCGCCGCGATCATCATCGAGCCCATCCAGGGCGAGGGTGGCTTCATTGAGCCAGCCCCCGGATTCCTGCCAGCCCTCAGCGAGTGGGCCACCGCCAACAACGTGATCTTCATCGCTGACGAAGTGCAGACCGGCTTCGCTCGCACCGGTGACCTGTTCGCCTCGAACCACGAGAACCTCGTTCCCGACATCATGGTGACCGCCAAGGGCATCGCCGGCGGCCTCCCGCTTTCGGCTGTCACCGGCCGTGCCGATGTGATGGATGCCGCCCACGTCGGCGGACTCGGCGGAACGTACGGTGGAAACCCCATCGCCTGTGCCGCAGCGCTCGCCACGATCCGCACCTTCGAAGAATCGGGCGCCATTGAGCGTGCTCGTGAAATCGGAACCACCTTCCGTGGCCGCCTCAACGGACTCCGCGCCGGCGACCCCCGCATCGGAGATGTTCGTGGCCGTGGCGCCATGATCGCGATGGAACTCGTTGACCCCACCACGAAAGAGCCCGACGCGGCCCTCACGTCGAAGGTTGCGGCTGCAGCGCACGCCGCCGGTGTTGTCGTGCTGACCTGTGGAACCTATGGCAACGTCATCCGCTTCCTCCCGCCGCTCTCCATCTCTGACGAGCTCATCGCTGACGGCCTCGACGTCGTTCGCGACGCTCTCGCCAAGGCCTAGCTCGCGGCCAGCGGGCACTGGGCGCGCGCTCAGTGCCCGCCCACGCGGCGCCAAGCCGAAGTTCAGCTAGCGCTGTTTGACTGACTTGCAGATTTCCCCACCACGAAAGGTGCACACCGAATGACGAACTCCACCGAAACCCAGCTTCTTGAAGCAGTGCCGAACCAGTTGTTCATCGGCGGTGAGTGGGTTGCCGCAACAGGCAGCAAGACACTCGACGTGACTGACCCGGCTACCGGCAAGGTCATCCGCACCATTTCGGATGCCTCGGCAGAGGACGGCATGCGCGCACTCGACGCAGCAGTGGCCGCTCAGGATTCCTGGGCCGCGACGCCAGCTCGCGAGCGTGGCGAAATTCTGCGTCGCACCTTCGACCTCGTGCAGGAGCACCGCGACGAGATCGCCCTGCTCATGACGCTCGAGATGGGCAAGCCACTCGCCGAGGCCAACGGTGAAGTCACCTACGGTGGCGAGTTCTTGCGCTGGTTCAGCGAAGAGGCCGTGCGCATCTCGGGCCGTTTCGGCAACACCCCTGAGGGCACCGGTCGCATGATCGTCTCGCAGCGGCCAGTTGGTCCGTGCTTCCTTATTACGCCGTGGAACTTCCCGCTCGCAATGGCGACCCGCAAGATTGCACCCGCGCTCGCCGCCGGTTGCACGGTCGTCGTGAAGCCCGCCGCGCTCACTCCACTCAGCACCCTGTTCTTGGCGAAGCTCTTCGAAGAGGCCGGCCTGCCCGCTGGCGTGCTCAACATCGTCACGACCTCGAGCTCCTCCGAAGTGTCGGAGCCGATCATCGCGGACTCGCGCCTGCGCAAGCTCTCGTTCACCGGCTCCACTCCAGTCGGCAAGGCGCTCATCAAGCAGGCCTCCGAAAACGTTCTGCGCACCTCGATGGAACTCGGCGGCAACGCCCCGTTCGTTGTCTTCGACGACGCTGACCTCGACAAGGCCGTGGACGGCGCGATCGCCGCGAAGTTCCGCAACATCGGCCAGGCCTGCACCGCCGCCAACCGCTTCATCGTGCACAGCTCAGTTGCTGCCGAGTTCGCCGAGAAGATCGCTGCTCGCGTCGCCGACATGAAGATCGGTCGCGGCACCGAAGACGGCGTCAACATCGGCCCGCTCATCAATGACAAGGCTGTCGACAAGGCCGACGAACTGGTTCAGGACGCCGTGAAGCGCGGCGCGACCCTCGTCGCCGGCGGCAAGCGCGTTGACGGCGAAGGAAGCTTCTATGAGCCCACGATCGTGTCGAGCGTTCCCGCCGACAGCGACATCCTGCGGGAAGAAATCTTCGGACCGGTCGTCTCGATCGTTGAGTTCACCGACGAAGCCGAAGGCGTACGCCTCGCGAACGACACCGAATACGGTCTCGTCTCGTATGTGTTCACCGAAAGCCTGGCGCGCGGAAACCGGATGATCGACGCCCTCGACACCGGCATGATGGGCCTCAACGTTGGCGTACTCTCCAACGCGGCCGCCCCCTTCGGCGGAGTCAAGCAGTCCGGCATCGGTCGCGAAGGCGGCTCGGAAGGCATCCACGAGTACCTCTCTACTAAGTACACGCTCGTTCCCAGTAGCTAATGTGCGATTGCATCCCGTCGGCGCATCTAGAGGAATGCCCTCTGTGCATTGACGAGCCCCACATCACGCGCGGCTACAACTAGATTCCCGTGAGCGAGTGGCCCCACTAGTGCCGGGGCTGCTCGCTTTCTGGGTTAACCGGCTGGGTTGACGCGTTCGGCCTGCGGTGCGCCGGGGTCGCTCAGTTCTGTACGCCGGGCTGGTTCAGGGCGCTCGGTTACGCTTGAGACTCCGCCGCACGCGCTGTGTGCGGTGCCGCGCCACCGAAAGAGTCCCCATGTCTGAGCACCTGTTCGCCACTCTGCGACGTTGGCCCGACGTGGAAGCCCCTAACCTTTTTGCGGTGGATGCCAGCGATCGCCTCATTCTCGATGAGGCTGCTCCGCAGTTGGCCGACACCCAGCCGGGTGAATTGGTGGTGATGGGCGACAACTATGGGGCGCTCACGCTCGGGGCTGCCACCTTGCACGACTGCCGCGGCATCCGCGTGTTTCAAGATTCTCTGGTGTCGGAGCTTGCTCTGGCCGAGAACGCCGGCGACCTTGCCCCGCACTACAGCTCGCACGCTTTGGGTGCCGAGTTGCTCGAGGGCGCACGGCTGGTGTTGATGCAGTTGCCGCGCAGCCTGGCCGAGTTGGATGAATGGGCCCAAGCCATTGCCCGCTACGCGTCGCCTGACGTGACGGTGATTTCGGGTGGGCGCATTAAGCACATGACCTTGGCGATGAATGAAGTGCTCGGTCGCTCGTTCGATGATGTGAATGCGGGCCGTGGACGTCAGAAGTCGCGCACGCTTACCTCGTTGGGCGCAAAGCGCGACGCCGTAGAAGCTCGCTACCCGATCACGTCGGTGTTGCGCGAACCAGAACTTCCTGTTGACGAGTTAACGGTCAGCGCCCACGGTGGAGCTTTCGCCGGCGCAGCCCTCGACATGGGCACGCGATTCTTGTTGACGTTCTTGCCCGACATGAAACCGGATGCCACCACCGCCGTTGACCTCGGCAGCGGCACCGGCGTGCTCGCCGTGTCGCTCGCTCTCGCCCGCCCCGACCTGCAGGTGGTCGCCGTTGACCAGTCCAGTGCCGCCGTGGCATCGACCCGAGAAACGGCCGACGCAAACGGTGTCGGAGCGCGAGTTGAGGCCGCGCGCGAAGATGCTCTCACCGAACGGCCGACGGCCAGTGCTGATCTGATTGTGTGCAATCCGCCCTTCCACACCGGCGCAACAGTGCATGCCGGCGTCGCTTTGCGGATGCTGGCTGACGCCCGCCGCGTGCTGAAACCCGGCGGAGAACTGTGGGTCGTTTTCAACACCCACCTCGGATACCGCGACTACCTGAACCGCACCGTCGGCCCCACCCGCCAGGCGGGACGCAACAGCAAGTTCACGGTGACGGTGTCGGTGCGCGAGTAGCTGCTCAATCGCAGTGTCGCCTTACCGGGAAGAAGCGATGTGGATACTCCGGAGGCAAAGAGCGCTGGAGTGGCAGGATCGTTAAAAGCAAAACCCCGGCCGTGTGACCGGTCCTCAAACGAGGACTACAGGGACGGATCCGGGGTGTTGAATACAACACTAAAGGCAAGCCGTACACCGCTCAACTATCACAAGCACAATCCCGCTGACGTCACTCTCACCCGTATCGGTCTCGAAACCGGAGCGATTGCTAGGCTCGACCCGTGAAATCCGACACTGTCTCAGCTTCCGCCACACGCGCCCTCGGGCTCCTCGGCGCGAGACTGGCCCTCGTCGGCCTCGCCACCGTGCTCGTGTGGCTTTTCGCTTTCGGCTTCGACCAGGGTGCAGAGTTCCCGCCTTCACCGATGCTGCTCTCGCTCTCGTTACTGCCGGTCAACCTGCTCTCGTTGTGGCTCGTGATCCGCCTGCTGCGCGCCGACGGCCAATCTCTTCGCGACCTGTTCGCTCCACGACGCGGAGTGGGACTTGTCGCAGACATCGGGTGGGGCTTTCTCTGGATCGCCGTGCTCTACATTCCCTTCGTCGCCTCCATCATTGGCACAATGTGGCTTCTGCACGGGGCGAACACGTTCACCGCCTTCGAAACCGTATTCGTCAACCCGGATGCCGCATCCGTCGTTTCCCCGGGCTGGGCGCTCGTGCTGGGGATCGTCGCGGTCATCACTTTCGCACCGCTGAACGCTCCTGCCGAGGAGGCTGTGTATCGCGGCTACGCGCTCTCTCGACTCAGCGGAGCCTGGCCAAGAGCGCTCGCGATCACCGCCTGCTCCGTTGCGTTCGGATTGCAGCACGCGTTCTTCGCACCCACCGTTGACGCCATGATCGTCTACGTCGTGGCCTTCACGGTCTGGGGCGTCGGCTCATCGCTGATCGCTCAGAAACAGAAACGACTCATGCCCATCGCGATCTCACACTTCGTGGTGAATCTAATGACGAGCTCCCCCGCCGTCATCTTTCCCGCCTTGCAGTTGACGGGCGTCATCCCTTCGTGAGTTGCGGCTCGATAGTGGTCATTCGCCGGGGAAGCGACGAGATTTCCTGCTTCAATAGAGCATGACGATAACTCAGGCACAAGCGGATGTTCGCCGAATCTACCGAGGCGGGTATAGCGGTCCACTCGTGTCCGCGATCCTCTGGGGCGTCGCAAACGCGGTCTACTTCCTTGTGTCACCGGGGGCTGCGATGGTCACCCTATTTTTCGGCGGCATGCTGATATTTCCGCTCTCCGCCGTAGTCCTCAAACTCATGTCAGGCGAGAGCGCGCTTCCTAAAGGGCATCCCTCGATTGGCCTTGCAATGCAGTCAGCTTTCACCATCCCATTGGGGCTTCTTGTCGCGATTGCCCTAGGCGCCTACGCCCCCGAGTTGTTCTTCCCAGCCTCGCTGATCATCGTCGGTGCCCACTACCTCACCTTCATCTCGCTTTACGGGATGAAGTCGTTCGCGGCACTTGCGGGCGCGCTCGTTCTCGTCGGAACTATCGCCCTGTTCTTCATCCCCGCGATCGCGCCGATTAGCGGCTGGGTCGGAGCGGGAGTATTCGCTGTCTTCGTGCCCGTTCTGTATCGGGCAGGGAAACCAACCGGACCTCAAGGCGACTAAGCGTCGAGAGCGAACGGACGAGGGCCAGCGTCGCTGGGCATCCGGAACAAGCTCATTGAGCTCGGCGCTCACGGACTCATCGACCCTTCACGAAAGCGGCCGGGACTGTGGCATCTCACGCTCTTCGATTGGAACAATGGTGCGGGCCCGTCAGTCCGGGCCCTCTAAGCTTCCAGAAAAGCATCGATCGCTCGCCTAAACGCTAGGGGTTGCTCGACCCACGGATAGTGCCCGCTGCGCTCAATCACTTCGGCGACCCCAGACGGAAAAAGGCCTGCGAGCGCGACCACTGGGGCGAGGCCAGTGAGGCAGTCCTCGGCGCCGGCGAGTACAAGCACGGGCGCTGAGATATCTTCCAACCGCACGGCAAGGTTAGTTGGCGGGCTGACGCTGAAATATGCCTTCGTCGCGGCCAGACTCCAGTTGCCGATCTGGGCGTGGGATTGCTCCTTCGCGCCCCACTGTGCGTAGCCTGCGGGCGCTGTTTGCTGCTGCCACGCGGCGTAACCGGCATCGTCCGTTACTGGCGGACCTGCAGCTAGTGCGGCGAAAGCTGATTCAAAAACCAGATCTCCCCGTCGTTTCTGGCTGAGAACGTCGACATCGGATGCTTCGCCGACGAGATATATCGCCGGAGGGGTGATCAGCACCATCCGGGCAAGAGATTTCGTGAACTGGGCGGCGTACGCAATGGCCAGCCTGGTGCCGGCGGAATGCGCCACAACAACCACGCGATCAAGACCTAGGTCGATACGTAGGCGTTCGATGTCGTCAGCTTGACTCCAGTACGAGCCACGCTCTTCGACAACTTGCATCGGCGAGCGACCCACACCTCTGAGGTGGGGAACGATAAGTTGGTGACTTTCGCTGAGCCCGGCGAGATCGCCTAGATAACTGGGATGGCGCGCGGCTCCCCCGGCAAGCAAAATAATCGGGTCACTGTCGCCGCCCACGACATCGTAATGGAGCGTCGCCCCGTCGGAACCTTCGTAGCTTGGCATTACTTGAAGCTACACGGCGCTATCGAAGGAGAGAACTACTCCCGCGAGAACGCCGATGCGCGCTCAATCTGCTTCGGCGTCGGCGTGACCCCGGTGTAGCGAACGAACTGCGCCGCAGCCTGGAGTGCGATGACTTCGGCGCCCGTGATGACGAGCTTTCCGGCATCCCGAGCGGCCCGAATGAGCGGTGTCTCGGCCGGGAATGCCACCACATCGAACACCGTTTGCGCGGCGCGAATGTGGTCGGGCGTGAACGCTAATTCATCGGCGGAGTCGCCTGCCATCCCGAGCGGGGTGACGTTGACGATCACCGCGTGGCCGGGCTGCGGGTCGACGCTCACGGCGCGGTAGCCATACTTCGTGGCGAGCGCTTCGCCGGCCGCGACGTTGCGCGCGAGCACCGTCAGGTCAGCGAAACCGGCACCGTGGAAGGCGGCGACAACCGCTTTGGCCATGCCACCCGATCCGCGAACCAGCACCGACAAGCTCGGGTCGAGCTGGTGGCGGGCGATCAGATCCGCGACAGCCTCATAGTCAGTGTTGGATGCCGTGAGCACGCCGTCATTGTTTACGATCGTGTTCACCGACTCGATCGCCGCGGCGGAGTGCTCGACAACATCCACAAGCTCAAGCACTGCCTCTTTGAACGGCATCGAAACGGAACAGCCCCGGATGCCCAAGCCGCGGACTCCGGCGATGGCATCCTCAATGTTGCTGGTCGTGAACGCCTTGTAGATGAAGTTCAGGCCGAGTTCGTCGTACAGATAGTTGTGAAATCGCGTGCCGAGGTTAGAGGGGCGTGCGGCCAACGAGATGCACAGGGTCATGTCTTTATTGAGGATCGGCATTGACCCATTATGGTCGCGGCGCAAACGAGTATCCCGTGCTCAGCACGGCGGCGGGGACGGGGACGGGGACGGATTTAGGTTGCCAGCGGCGACTGCGAAACCTCGACCCGCCCACACCCGACGGCTTCAACCCAATCCCAGATTTTTTCTCACCATCAGCGCAAACTGCGGACTACCGCACTATCGTGACGTCATGGGGATCACGCTAGCAATCATCGGTGTAGCAGTTGTCGTCCTGCCCTTTCTCTGGCCGCTGTGGCGAAAATGGGAGATATCTCGAGAACGCGAAACGAGTCCCCGAAAGCGGATGTCGGGTGGATTCATCGCCCCGTTCGACGAAGTTTTTCATCCCACGGCATACTCCGCACATCTCCTGTGGGAGGCCGAACAATCGATCCCTGCTCCCGCCCCTGACAGCGACGACGACAACGCACTGCCCGATCTCGCCGACGGCAGAATAGTCATTCATGTGAATGACAACGCCTGAGCGCACCAAGTCAGCGTTACCAACGCATCACGCACTTCGTCTCACGCTGTGCGTCACGAGACGTCGCAGTAATGCCAGAGAAGCATCAGTTAGAGCGCACAACTGATACCTCTCTGGCATTAGTGGAGCACGCTCCGCAGGAAAGATGGCTGCGGTACGCTCGCCCGAGGAGCCAATCGTGAACTTAATTCAAGCTAGGGAGCAATACCTAGTGTGACTAGCGATAACGAGATCATCCGGAGGTCGTGGGATAACCCTGCGGTCTTTGCGGAGATGTACGACCGCCATGCGACATCCGTCTATCGGTATGCGGCACGGCGAGCGGGCGTTGACACAGCGGATGACATCATGGCCGAAACTTTTCTGGTGGCGTTCGAGCGGCGAAACCGCTTCGATAGCGCCTTCGAGAGTGCTCTGCCGTGGTTGCTCGGAATCGCGACAGTGCTGATCCGCAAACATCGGGGTTCTGAAGCGCGGTTCTTGCGGGCGGTTGTGGCTTCTGGGCCACCAGCGACGGTCGTTGAGAATCACGATGATCGCCTCGACGCAGACCTCTCCGTTCGCGCTTTGGCGGGAGCGATTCGCAAGCTGCCTGCTCGCGACCGGGATGCACTGCTGCTGTATGCGTGGGGCGACCTCGACTATGAGGGCGTTGCACTCGCCTTGAACATTCCCGTTGGGACTGTTCGGTCACGTCTCAATCGCGCGCGGCGAGTGCTGCGCCTATCCGCTGGCATCGCGCCAGCACAGGAGGTGGATCGTGGACGAACTTCAACAGCTCCGAGCATTCGGTAAGAATGTTGCCGATCCGTCAGCAGACGCTCTCAGCCGAGGCCGCAGAGGTCTCGTGGAACACATCGGGCTACAGCCAGCAATCGCTAAGCCCAACTCGAAGAAGCGCTTTGCGTTCTTCGGCGGCACCACCGCCCTCGCCGCTGGCGCACTCGTGGCGACTCTTGTATTCACCGACGTGCTCGGCTTGGCCGGCTGGCAAGGTGGGGCGGATGCTGCTGCCGCATCCGCACTCAGCGACGCTGCGGCCGCCGCCATTGAGAATTCCGATCCAGTTGTGGGCCCCGGCCAGTATTTGAAAGTCGACACCGAGGCGGTCTTCGAAGGAGGCGGGCAGACCGCGGATTGGGAGAACTTTGCCTATCTCGGAACCCAAAACTCACAACTGTATATTCCTGCCGACCACTCAGACGAGTGGGTTCTCGTAACCGAACCGCGAGCAGCGATCAAGGTCTTTGGCGAAGGCTTCGAAGAGGAAGCGCAGGAGGCCGCTCGGGCAACCTTCGATAAGGAGGAAATCAGCCGGGCGCCGTACGGCGGATTCGACAATTCGAAACCTCGAGACTGGAGATTGGATGAGTTGCCGCGCGACCCCCAGCGGCTGCTCAACTATGTCTATCGAGTGACTGCAGGTCACGGCGTGAGCGCCGACGGGCAGGCGTTCGATTTTATCTCCACAACGCTGCGAACAGGTGTGGTTCCCGCCGAGCTTCGTGCGGCGCTCTACCTGGCTGCAGCCGGAATACCTGGCGTCGAGATTACCGATGAGGCTGCGACCTTGAACGGCCGAACCGGAGTCGCCTTCGGCCGAGAAGAAAGCGATGGATTTCTCCATGAAATCATCATCGACCCGGATACTGGGCTCCTCATCGGTGAGCGCACCGTCCAGCTAGTCGACAGCAAGCTTGTCCCGGTGTTTGCCGGAGAAATTGTTGGGTGGACAGCTATCACCACAACTGTGGTCGACGAGGCGCCGACAGGTGGCACCCTCTGCGGCAATGGCGGCGAACCGCTCAAAGGTCTTGGCAGCGGCCAGTGCACTGACCCCGATAGGCCACAGACCGACTGACTTTTGACCAAGGTCCTCGTATCGAGTACTTGTCATTTCTTTCGTGCCAGCGCACGATGAGAACATGGATTTCACCGGAGTTCTCCCCGAAGACGCGCCTGACCCACGGATGCACCACGCTGAATTGCTGCACCACATGCCCATCCCGGTGATGGGGTTCGCCGGGCAGAGCGCGATCGACGAGACGGATGTCGGCGTCAGCTTCGCCACCGACAGCGACGGTTATTCCTCCATGACCGCCAGCATCTCAGCCATCCTGTGGCGAAATCCTGACAACAAGGCTGACCCCGCGAACCTTGCTGAGATGGATGACAGCACTCGCCGCGCGATTGAAGAGGTGCCACCATGGCCTCGACCAGAGTGGTTGATTGAGCGGGTCGAAATGATGCGATACCCGTCGCTGTGGGAGGTGGTCCAGACGCATTGGCACCGCGAGGAATCAGAGCTCAACGAGCTCGGCCTCCTCCTCAACCAGCACACCAATTACATCCTCATGAATCAATTCCGCGAAGAACTCGGACTCAGCGCGCACGATGGGGAGGCGCCGACACTCTTGCCAGAGCGCAGAGCTACGCGGCCCATTGACGTCGCGATCGACGGAGACATGGTGCGTGGCGTCGAGATGGACACGGATCCTTTTGTGTACGCGGTGGGGGCGAAACTCGCGAGCGGCGGCACACTCACCGCCGTAGTTGCCCGCGAGCATCTCCCGTTCATCACGCTTGAGTTCGCCACTCGCGATCAGCAGAAATGAGAAGCGTGAAGTTCCGCAGCAGACTCGCGCCTAAGCTGCTGCCATGACGACCCTGACCTTCCGCGCAGCAACGACCGACGACATCCCCGCCCTGGTTGCGCTGGTCACGTCGGCGTACCGCGGCGAAGCCAGCCGCACTGGATGGACGAGCGAAGCCGACTTGATCGATGGCGAGCGCATCGACGCCGCGGCGCTCGAAGCGGATCTCACTCGCACGCGTTCAATAATCTTGCTCGCCGAACGTGGCGACCAACTCGTGGCGTGCGCGCATGTGGCGGATGTCAACGGCGAGGGCTACTTCGGGATGTTCGCGGTCGATCCCACTCAGCAGGGCAGCGGACTCGGATCCATCGTGCTCGCCGAGGCTGAGAACTACGCGGCTCGGGAGTGGGGAATCACTGTGATGCAGATGACCGTGATCGATGTGCGGGAAGAACTCATCGCGTTTTACGAACGCCGCGGCTACGTGCGCACCGGCATCACTAAACCGTTTCCCTACGGGGATCAGCGCGTCGGCACTCCGAGGCGCGATGACTTGCAGTTCGAAGTTCTTACGAAGACGCTCGCGAACTCCTCTCGCAGCGCAGGATTGGAAAACGTCTCATGAAGCGCATCGTTGTGTGGTTCTCTGTCGTCGGCGGCCTCGGCCTGATCACCGCCATCACCCTCACCGTAATCGAGGGCATGAACTACCGCCTTCGCGAACAACAGGGCCTCGACCCGGTCTGGGCTTCGCCCTGGGTAAGCACCACTACCATCTTCGGCATCGGGCTCTTCGCCATCTCCGCGATTGTTCTGCTCGCGATCGCCGTGAGCCCCGCCGAGAAAACTGGCGACCCGACTACTCCGCGATAATCTCCAGCGCGACGCCCGCGCAGGCGGTGCGCGCGAGTTCGGCAAGTGCGCCACCGCGCACGGCATCGCCGGTCGCGTGACGCGGATCCGTCGAGATAACGACGCGGCCGACAGTGTTGACGAGGGTTACGTTGTCGCCGAGTTCGGCGAGCTTCGGCAGCAGTTGTCGCTCGACCGAATCGATCAGTAAATCGAGGCCGGCGACGCCGACAAAGGTGCCATCGATGTGCACGGGCGCGGCGATCGTGATCGTGTATTCGTCACTGCACAGGTAGTCAACATAGGGCCCGGCAACGTGGCCACGGCCGGTCTCCATCGGCACGCGGAACCACTCGAGTTCGCTGTAATCGATGTGCTCTTTGTTCACCGATTGCGCGGCCAAAAGCAGGCGTTTGGGGTCATCGCCCTGCCACCACGAGAGGTGGTTTCGCTCATCCGTCAGCAGTCCAACGGCGGCGATGAACCCGGCACCGTAGATGTGAACATCGGGCAGCGCAACCGTCGCGAGAGCGTGCGGTTCCACTAGCGCGTCAATCTGCTGAGACGAAAGCGGGCCGAGGTTTCCGGATGCCGCTAGCTCGGTGCCGAGCAGAAGTGCGGTGGCTTCGAGACTGGCGATCGGGGCGCTGAAATACTGCGAGACGATGGCCGCCGCGCGAGCTGCTGTGCTCGTGCTCGTTGCTGTCGTCATCGCTGCGCCGCGTTATGGCTGGTAATCATCGGGTGCCGCCTACTCTGACTGATCCTGTTCGTGGCATCTTATGCACCAGATGCCCTGCACCGCTAGTTCAGCGTGATTGCGACTGCAAATCGATGAGGGCGTTGATCACGGCATCCACCATGCGTTCGGTGGCCGCAACGGCTTCGTGGTCGTCGCCGGCTTCCACCGCATCCACGACACTCGCCAACAGCGCAGGTTGGGCCTGACGGGATGTCTCATCCACGTCAATCAGGCGAAGCATCGGTGACATTTCGGCCTGCAATCGCATCTGTTCACGAGTGAGTCGAGCCGACTGGCTCAGCGCGACGAGTTCGATCTGCGCATCGTCGAGGGTGCTGCGCCACTGTTCGAGATCTGACTCGTCGAGGCGGGCCAAGCGGGAGCGCACTTGCTGAACCTCCGAGGGCACCGCTCGGCGCGCAGCTAAGCGAACGCACGCAGCAGTGATGGCGGCATAGTGGGCGCCCAAATCACGAAGTGCGACGCGGGATGTTGCCGCCAAGGCGGTGCGCGCGTGGGCAACCGGATCGGCTGAGTCCGCCACGAAGCTGCCGCCATTGCGACCGCGACGAGTCACCACGAGGCCCTGGCTGCGCAGAGCCAGCAGCGATTCGCGCACGGTAGTCGGCGCTACGCCGAAGCTTCGCGCGAGGTCGTTTTCGGAGGGAAGACGCTCCCCTGCCCGCAGATGGCCGCCCGTAATTGCGCTGGCGAGACGGCGTTCAACGAGCTCGGCGCGACCGGCATCACCGATCGACTGGAAGAGCGCGCCCTGCAAGCGGCCGGGCCTCGAGGCATCGCGAGAGCGTGCGGTGTCATCGGCGACCACCGCACTTTTTCGCGGCGCGTCTGCCGAGTCGGTCGAGTGCATTGGCCAATTCTCGCACCGATCACCTGAGCCGTTGCCCTTTTGTGACGATTTGGACACACGCTTGAAATATGAACTCTGGTTCTATAGGTTTACTCTCACTCAGAGATCACCGTCGTTCCAAGGAGTCACTCGTGCATGCGTCCGCCCAGCAAGCCCCGTCCGCCACGGATCCCACTCCTGCGCCCGGCGCCGTCAGTCTCGCCGGTGTCTCCAAGACATTCGGTGACTTCACCGCCGTCGAAGCACTCGACCTCGACGTGAAGCCCGGCGAGTTCCTCTCGATGCTTGGCCCCTCCGGCTCGGGCAAGACCACCGTGCTGCGGATGATCGCCGGCTTCGAGAACGTCACGAGCGGCAGCATCCACCTCAGCGGAACTGACGTGACCGCCGTTCCGCCGCACGCCCGCCAGGTCAACACGGTGTTTCAGGACTACGCGCTGTTCCCGCATTTCACGATCGCCGAGAACGTCGGTTACGGCCTCCGGGTTGCCGGCGTCAGCCGGGCCGAACGGGCAACCCAGGTAGGCGTCGCGCTCGAGCAGGTTCGCCTCTCGGCCGTGGCCGATCGCCTGCCCCACCAGCTTTCGGGCGGCCAACGCCAACGCATCGCGCTGGCTCGCGCGCTCATCCTGCGCCCCCAAGTGTTGTTGCTCGACGAACCGCTCGGTGCGCTCGACAAGCAGTTGCGCGAAGAAATGCAGATCGAGCTCAAGCAAATTCAGCGCGAAGTCGGCATCACGTTCATCTTCGTCACCCACGACCAAGAAGAAGCCCTCACCCTGAGCGACCGCGTCGCCGTCTTCAACAACGGCCGCGTCGAACAGGTCGGCACCGCCCGCGAAGTCTACGAATTTCCCGCGACCGAGTTCGTCGCCCGCTTCCTGGGGCTCTCCAACCTCATCCCCGCCGAACTCTCTGCGGATGGCGTGCAATCGAGCGTGCGCCCCGAACGTGTGCGCCTGCTCACCGCCGACACCGCGGCGAGCGCCGGAGCCGTCTCCCTGCTCGGCACGGTGTCAGAAACCGTCTACACCGGCCCAACCACGCGCTTTCTCGTCGACACCGAATCAGGTGTGCGCGTGATAGCCGAACGAGCCAACGACCATCACCCCTCCGCCGAGTCCGCCTTCGCACGCGGCGACCGGGTGCGCGTCGAATGGACCACCGATCACGCTTCGCGCATCGGCTAACAGATCACCCCTGCAATACCGGCGATTCCGGCACAACCGGGCCAGCCACATCCACACCAGCAGCACAGCACAGCACAGCACAGCACCCATTCATCACATCAAGGAGTAATCATGAGATCCAAAATCATGACCGGCGCAGCGTTCATCGCTGTTGCCGCTCTCGCCCTCACGGGCTGTTCGGCTGCAACCGACAGCACCGCAACCGGTGGGCTTTCTATCGACGTTCCTGACATCCCGATGCTCGAAGAGTTGGGCGAGATGGAAAGCGAAGTCAACATCGTCGCGTGGAGCGGCTTCGTTGAGCCGGCATGGTCCGACGAATTCACTGAAGAAACCGGATGCACGGTCAACCGTCGCGTCGCCGGTACCAGTGACGAGATGGTTCAACTCATGCGCACGGGCGACTACGACCTCGTCTCCGCTTCGGGTGACGCGAGCCTGCGCCTCATCGCCGGTGGCGACGTTCAGCCGATCAACCTCGACCTGGTTCCCAACTTCGGTGACGACATCGTTGAGGGCATGAAGGGTCAGATTTATGACACCATCAACGGCCAGTCGTATGGTGTTCCCATTGGCCGCGGCGCCAACATCCTGCAGTACAACAGCGATGTTGTGACCGAAGAGCCCACGAGCTGGGATGTTGCGTGGGAGCTCGACAGCCCCTACGCCGGCCAGATCATCGCGTATGACGCACCGATTTACATCGCTGACGCTGCCGTGTACCTGATGGCTCACGAGCCTGACCTCGGCATCACCAACCCGTACGCCCTCGACCAGGAGCAGCTCGACGCTGCGATCGATCTGCTCAAGCAGCAGAACTCGATCGTCTCCGAGTACTGGGCCGACCCTGCCGCTCAGATCACCTCGTTCGCCGGTGGCACCACTGCGCTCGGCACCTCGTGGGAGATCCTGCGCAAGCTCACCGACGACGACAAGTTCAAGAGCGTTCTTCCTGAAGAGGGTTCGACCGGTTGGTCGGATGCCTGGATGATCGCCGCCGAATCAGAATCACCCAACTGTGCTTACGCCTGGGTTGACTACACGAGCTCCGCCGAAGTGAACGGTGCTATCGCTACCAACTTCGGTATGGCTCCCGCCAACGCTGCTTTCTGCGACACGAGCGACGAGGCCGCAGCACACTGCGAGTACTTCAACGCCACCGACGAAGAGTACTTCAGCAACGTGTGGTTCTGGACCACCCCCATCGAGCAGTGCATCGATGGCCGCACTGACGTCACCTGCACGAACTTCCAGCAGTGGACGGATGCCTGGCTCTCCGTCAAGAGCTAGCTAGCCCGAGGGGTGGGCCTCACCACCCCACCCCTCATCCCTCGCTCGACCAGCAAGCTTCGACCAGCAGCTCCCCACACGCACCAACCGATCGGACTCCCATGAATCGCCGCGCGCAACTCTCGGCACTGCTGGCGCTGCCCATGCTGTGGCTCATCGGCATCTACATTTTCTCGCTCGTCATGCTTCTCGTGACGGCGTTCTGGGTGACCGACCCCTTTACTTCCAAGGTGAAGCCGGGTTTCACTCTCCGCAACTTTGAGCAGATCATCGCGAACCCCGCGTATGCCACCACCTCGCTGCGCACTCTCGGCATCGCCCTCGCGGTCACGGTGTTGAGCATCCTGATCTCGGTTCCGCTCGGCATCTTCATGGCGAAGGTCGCCTCGCCCAAGCTGCGCGCCATTCTGGCCGTCGCGATCACTCTGCCGCTCTGGGCCGGTTACCTCGTGAAGATTCTGGCCATGCGCATCACCTTCACCGAAGAAGGCTTCTTCAACTCAATGCTCGGCCCGCTCGGCATCAGCGGCCCCGGCTTCAGCATTGTCACGGTCGTGCTGACGCTCACCTACCTGTGGCTGCCGTACATGGCGGTGCCGGTGTACACCGCGATCCGCCAGCTGCCACCGAACCTGTTCGACGCGTCGTCTGACCTGGGCGCTGGGGCGGGGTTCACGATCCGCACCGTGGTTCTCCCTCTTATTAAGCCCGCGATCATTGCCGGCTCCATCTTCACGTTCTCACTGAGCCTCGGTGACTACATCGCCGCCAAGTTCGTCGGTGGGTCAACGCAGATGATCGGCAGCATCATCGCCTCGAACATCAACCTGAACCCTCCGATCGCCGCCGCGTTCTCGCTCGTGCCGATCGCCTTCGTGGTCATTTATCTGCTCAGTGTTCAACGCACTGGCGCACTGGAACGGATGTGATGCCGCCATGTTGACACTCTCCCTCGGCGCCAAGTTCACCCTCGGCACTATCGTCGCGATTGCCCTCGCGTTCATGTACATCCCGCTGTTCCTCGTCGTGATCAACTCCTTCAGCGCCGCGCGCCTATCGAGCTGGCCGATCGCCGAGTTCTCCACCATCTGGTGGGAGAAGGCGTTCGTGAGCGAACCCATCCGGGCCGCCCTGCTCAACTCGGTAATCGTGGGCCTCGGCGCAACGACAATCGCCCTCATCCTCGGCACGCTCGTGGCCTTCGCCCTGCAGCGCTACACCTTCTTCGGCAAGCAGACCGTGAACCTGCTCGTCGTGCTACCAATCGCCCTACCCGGCATCGTGACCGGTGTCGCCCTCAACAACACCTATAACCAGGTGCTCGAACCGATCGGCATTGAGGTCGGATACTTCGGCATGATCATCGCCCACGGCACCTTCTGCATTGTCATGGTCTTCAACAACGTGCTCGCCCGCTTGCGCCGCATCAACCCCAGCATCGAAGAAGCCTCCCGCGACCTCGGAGCGACCCCGCTGCAGACGTTCCGGCTCGTGACGTTCCCGCAGTTCCGCAGCGCCTTCGTTGCCGGCGCGATTCTCGCTTTCGCGCTGAGCTTCGACGAAGTTGTGGTCACGATCTTCACGGCCCCGCCCGGAGTCGACACCCTGCCGCTCTGGATCATGAACCAGATGGCACGACCCAACGAGGCATCCCTCGTCAACGTCGTGGCAACCGTCGTGATTCTCGCCTCGTTCATTCCCGTCTGGGTCTCGCAACGCCTCGCCCGCGGAGCCGACGAGCGCGAATAGCGAGGCGCGAATAGCGGATGGCCGGCTCGCATCCGGCACCGAGTCCTTAGCGACCAGTACGTGATTCCGTGTTTCCCCAATACTGTGAGAGAACTATCGCGCGCCGGCGAATACGAAACGCGCCGACAGCACCCGCCAGCGCAACGAGGGCGAGGCTGGCCGTGGCGATCGGAAGGCTAACGGCTCCCAGCCATCCCGCCACCGGATAGGTCACTAGGAAGCACGAGTGCGAGAGCGCGAACTGCGCGGTATAAACAAGATTGCGGTTAGCATGCGTGGACGCGTCGGCAAGCAACCTCGACGATGGCGTGCTGATGAGGGAGCTCCCCATGCCGAGGACCAGCCAGGTCGCGAGCAGTGCCCACCATCCGGTCGAGGTGGTGACAGCGAGAATGGTGACGGCGATGGCAGCAATCAGCCCACCAACGACGACGACGACTCCGGCGAGCATCGTGCGCGTCACGCCGATGCGATCGGCAAGCCTCGGTACGTTCACCGCGACAATAAGCGAGCCGACGCCATAGGCACCGAGAGCAATTGCCAACGCAGCATCGTTTAGCTCGAAGATTCCCTTGGCATAGACAACGGAGTTCACGAGAACCAGCGCAGTTCCCGCTGCGACAACAACATTTGTCAGCATCAGAAACCGCAAGCTCGGGGTCCGAAAGAACACCAATGCGCCAGCCGGAAGCCGCTGCCAGAAGGTGCCGGATTCCTGATCCAACGGATGCCGCGGAAGTGCAGTCGCCACGACCAGCATCGCAGACCCAGCGAAACCAATCGCAGTGCCAACAAACAAGTTGTTGTAGCTGACAACGGTCAGCAACACTGCGGCGATCGTTGGGCTCAGCAAGGCCTCAAGGTCGTAAGCCATCCTCGATAGCGATAAGGCCCGCGTATAGTCACGTGCCTCGGGCACCACGGCAGGGATTAGCGACTGGAACGCTGGAGTAAAGGTTGCCGACGCGGACTGCAGTATGAAAACCAACACATAGATGTGCCACGCTTCCGTGACGAAGGGCAGCATCAGCGCGATTGCGATGCGCACGATGTCGGCCCCGACTAGGACAGCCTTTTTCGGAATCCGGTCGACCAGCGCCGCGACCACAGGTGCAACACCCACATAGGCGACCATCTTGATAGTGAGAGCCGTTCCCAGCACTCGGCCAGCGGCATCCCCGGCAAGATCGAACGCCAGTAGCCCCAAGGCGACCGTGAGTAACCCTGTCCCGAGAAGGGCAATCACTTGCGCGCTGAACAGTGCTCGGTAGGTCCTGTTGCGCAGAACCTCGATCATGCGTGGTGCGCGGGCGATTCATCCACTGTGTGCTCGGCTTGAAGGATGGCCTCGATTACTAACCGTTTCGCGTGCTCGTCGGTCAACCGATAAAACACACGATTGCCGTGCTTGCGCACCTGCACGAGTTTGCCCCACCGCAACTTTGCTAAATGTTGAGACACCGAGGCCGGACTGCGGTCCACGATGTCGGCGAGATGGTTCACCGACAGCTCGTCATCGTGCAGCGCCAACACGATGCGAATTCTTGTGGCATCTGCCAATAGCCGAAATACCTCAACCGCGATCTCCACATAGTCGTTATCCGGTTGAATTTTCTCTATCTTCGTATCCGCATGCATGCTTAGATACTACGCCAGCACACCTCTACCCCTACCGACTCGAACGCGTGCGAACCGTCACGACCTGAGCCGCGACAATGGCGGCCACGATCACTGTAAAGAGATCGCTCTGAACCTTGAGAACCGCGAACGGGATCAGGATGGCGAGATCCAGCACGATGGTCAGCACCGGAAGCCAGATTCGCGCCTCAATCTTGGCCCGCAATCGGCGGATAACACCCCACTGCACCGCCATATCCATCGTCAGATAGAGAAAGACACCCATCGACGCGATCTGGCTGAGATCGAGAAAAACGGTGACGAGAATGGCGAGGCCCGCCGTGATGACCATGGGCTGATGCGGAACCGACTTCGGCAACGACGGAGCCTGCTTCATCTCCTGCAGCATCCCGTAGAGCCGCGACACTGAGTAGAGACTCGCGAGCAACCCTGAGAGCGTCGCCACGACGGCGATCGCAACGGTAATGCCGACACCCCACGCGCCGAAGAAGGGCTCCGCTGCTTGTGCCAAAGCGTAGTTGCGAGCATCCACCGCTCCACTCGCACCGATGCTCGAACTCACGGAAACCGTGATCAGCAAGTACAGGAAGGTGCAGATTGCCAGCGAAATGAGGATGGAGCGAGCAATGTTTCGCTTCGGATCTCGGATGTCGTCACCCTGATTGGTGATCGTCGTGAAGCCCTTATAGGCCAGAACGCACAGCGTTGTTCCGGCCAAGACCCCGACGATATTGATGGGGTCACCAGAAGACTTCGCCGAAAATCCGTCACCTACCGCCGCGACGCCAATCAGACCCGCAATAGCGAGAACGGCGATCCCGATGATCTTGGCGACTGCGGTGATTGTCGCCGAGCGTTCGACCATGGTGTTGCCGATGAAGTTCACAATCGCGGCAGTGACGATTGCGGCAACGCCCAAGATGGGAACCAGAATCACAGAATCTTGAAGCCCAAACGGCCGCAGCAGGTAGGTGCCGAAGGTGCGCGCCAGCAGACTCTCCGCCACCACCATCGACACGTACATGAATAGCGAGAACGAGCCGGCGGCGACTCCCGGCCCGTAAGCATCCTTCAGCAACATCGCGATCCCGCCCGATGAGGGATTCACGCTGGAGTAGCGAACGTAGGAGTATGAGCTGATGGCGGCAACGATTGCGCCAAGTAAGAAGGCGAGCGGGAAGAAGTCTCCAGCGAACTCCGCGACCTGGCCGACGAGAGCGAAAATTCCCGCGCCGATCATCACCCCCGTGCCTAACGACACTGAGCCCATGAGCGAAATTTTGTCTGTACGTGTAGCCATGCGAGTACCTATCTGTTGCGAAGCCAATTGAGCATTGCACGACAGCAATGGCCCGCCGCCCGAAAACGGCGGACCCTGCGTCGCTACAGCGAACTAATGATGCTCCGCATGAGCGAAATTTCCGTGGTCTGCGCATCCATTACCTCTTGGGCAAGAGCAAGGACATCCTCATTCTGTCCCGAATCAATCTCCAGCTCAGCCATGTCGATAGCGCCCTCGTGATGCACAATCATCTGCTCGAGGAACAAGCGAGAAGCATCGTCTCCGTTCGCTGCTTCGAGGTCGGCCATGTCGGAATCACTCATCATCCCGTCACCGTTACCCATGCCGTCCATACCGTCTGTCATCCCGACACCCCAGCCCTCTAGCCACGAGGTCATGAGCTCGATCTCGGGGCCCTGAGCTGCCTTGATCTCTTGGGCGAGCGTCACCACGCGCTCGTCGATGCCGTCTTTCTCCAACACCATGTCAGCCATCTCAACCGCCTGTTCGTGGTGCGGAATCATCATGGCCGTGAACATGACATCCGCGCTGTTCGCGTCGGCGACCACTACCGATTCTGTGGGCAACGAGTCGGGGTTGTGGCCAGATTGGGTCATAGCGTTTGCGCACCCCGAGAGCGCAACCAGCGCGGTTAGGGCGATTGCAGCCGTAGCTGCGGTTCGATTTTTCATCTCTCAAGTTCTCCAAATTAATCGCTAAAGGCGCGCGACCAGAACGGTCCCGCATAAGGCGTGTCGAAACTAAATCGACAGTGCGCCTCCTAGGTGCGACTAATGCAGAGAGCTATGAGATCAGGATGCAGCGACGGCACCACACGCGCCCATCGCGGAGACTGCGCCGGAGCGATCAACCGCTGCTCAAGGTATTGACCCCATCCTCGCACCAGTCTGGGCGAGGCAAGGAGGAGCGAAACGGTGAGGAGGGCGAGCACGCACCACATAAGAGCCATGGATGCGTCGCCACCACATCCCGAGCAGTCAACTGCGCTGAGCGCTGGGGTAATCAAAGTTGCTTCCTCGACGGTGGGGCTCCCCATCGACATGGTGGCCGCCATCGCCGACTCAGAATGAGAGGTGGACAACACAAGTGAGTGCATCGCCACAATGCCCGTGATGAGTGCCAGCGCGAGGCAGGCCATCGCGACGAACCGCCACGATGCTCGTTCTGCGGCGATGGGGGTCATTGCTCTCACTATTTTCTACACGCGTGAATCTTCGATTGCTCCGCACAGATTCTGATTCATCACCCTGTGCAATTCCCGTGATCTTGTGACTCGAGAACGGCTACTCCCGGTTCGCTGCCCAGGTTTCAGACTGATCATGCGCGAAGTGCACCCAGAGGGTTCTCGCAAGACGGCGCAATTGCGGGTAAAGAGTGCTCCACTGCTGCTTAGTCGGCGAGCCCAATTCGATCGCGACGGCCCGCACCGCGCCATCCTCGGCAAAAATCGTCACGCCGGCGAAATCACTGAGCGCCAGATCCGTGGTCTCTTGAGTGACCCACTCGGCAGGGTCGGTGATCGTGCCACCACCACCGAGGGATTCGTCCATTGCGAGGAGAGCTTTGTGCAGTTTCGCTACGTTGAGCTTCTTTCCGGCGGCAAGGTTGTCGGGGTCGTACCGGCGCGGGGCGAGCATGAATTCTGACTCTTCGAGCTCCGCATAGTCCTTGGTCAATTCGTGCGGATCTTCCGACCCTCCAGGCGTGCCGCTCATTTCGACCATGGTCATCCCCTCACCGAACCCACAAATTGAGTTTCACCCAAGTATACGAATCGGGTGCGCGATTGAACCGTGCGTCACAGCTCCCGGGTTACCCCAATTCGAGCGTCAGCACCGCATCGTAGATCTCCATCGCCTCAGCGATTTCGGCGGGCGTGACGACACACGGCGGCAGGACGTGGATGCGGTTCTCTGCCACAAAGGGCAGCAGCCCGCGCTCCACAAGGCCAGCACGAATGCGCCCCATCGTTGCGGCCGGCACGGGTTCACGGGTCGCCCGGTCGGTGACGAGCTCGAGAGCCCAGAACACTCCGCGACCGCGCACTTCACCGATCGACGGATGCCGTTCGGCGAGCGCGTGCAGCGCCGGCCCGAGGTGGTTCTCCGAGATATCGCGCACGTGCTCAAGAATGCCTTCGGAGGCGATCGTGTCGAGTGAGGCTACGACGGTGGCGGCAGCCAGCGGATGCCCCGAATACGTCAACCCGCCGGGGAACACCCGGTCGTTGAAGTGCGCCGCAATCGGGTCGTCGATGATCACACCGCCGATGGGAACGTAGCCCGAGTTCACTCCCTTGGCGAAGGTGATGAGGTCGGGGCGCGCATCGAAGGCGTCGAACGCGAACCACTCGCCGGTGCGCCCGAAGCCGCACATCACTTCGTCGAAGATCAGCAGGATGCCGTGCTGATCACACAGTTCGCGCACGCCGGCAAGGTAGCCGGGCGGCGGAAGCATGATGCCCGGAGTCCCCGGCACGGGTTCGAGCAGCACTGCGGCGATCGTCTCTGCGCCCTCGGCCTCGATCACGCGTCGCAAATGCTGCAGCGCACGTTCGCTTTCTTGCTCGGGCGTCGTCGCCCAGAACTCGGAGCGATACAGGTAAGGGCCGAAGAAGTGCACGTGGCCGCGCGCGAACTCGTTGGGGATGCGACGCGGGTCGCCCGTGGCCACAATGCTGCTGCCGGTGTTGCCGTGATACGAGCGGTACGCCGAGAGAATCTTGTCGCGCCCGGTGTAGAGCCGCGCCATCCGCATTGCATTCTCGTTGGCGTCAGAGCCGCCGTTGGTGAAGAAAACGCGATTGAATCCCTCGGGCGCAATGGCAGCCAATCGCTTTGCCGCCTCGCCACGAGTGATGTTGGCCGTCGGCGGTGAGATCGTCGCGAGCAGCTGAGACTGCACCCGGATAGCTTCGAGCAGGGCCGGATGCTGGTGCCCCAGATTCACATTGACGTGCTGGCTAGAAAAGTCGAGATATTCGTTTCCGGCGTGATCCCACACGCGGGTGCCGAGCCCACTCTTGATGCTCACGGCCGCAGCATGGGCGGGAGTCTGCGCCGACCACGAATGGAAGATGTGCGCCTGATCGAGCTCGAGCGCGTAGGCATCGAGGTCGGGGGTGTTCTGCTCGGTCATGGCGCGAGGCCTTTCGATCCGGGGTGGCAAGGAGATGGTGAGATGGTGGCGCGGGGCGCTGGTGTGACGCCGTGAACGCAACGAATGCCGCCCTCACCAGAGTAAGGGCGGCATCCGACTAGCGGTTATTCAGTGTGACTAGTTGCCGCCCTCGAGGAGGGTGACGTCGATCGGTGCGAAGCTGGAACCGGTGGTGTCTACACCCTCGGCTTCGAGCTCTTCAAGTGCCTGCATGATCCAGTCGTTCGACCATGCTGTTGCCGGCGGTGCCGTGGTGATGGGGCTCGCGCCCGTCTCGTTGACGGCACTGATGGCGCCTTCAACGGTGCGGTCCCAAGCGGCTTCATCGATGACGCCGATGCCGTTCTCGGCCGGCCAGATCAGCTTGTTGGTCTCGTTGACCATCCACAGTTCGTGGCTGGGGCCCCAACCGGAACCAGCAGCGACGGTGCCTTCGGCAGCATCTTCAGGGTTCTCAGCCGAGTAGATCCAGCCCTTAACAACGGCCTTGAGGAACTTGACCGTGGTCTCCTGGTAGTCCTCGTCGCTGTCGAGACGGTCGGTGTCAGCCCAGATTGCATCCTGGAGCATGGCGCCTACGGTGTCTTCGTAGCTGATGACGTTGAAGTCTTCAGGCTGGTACAGCTCTCCGGTGTCGGGGTCGGTCGACTCAAGCAGCTGAGCGTACTCGTTGTACGTCATGGCCTGTGCGGCATCGATGTCGCCCTGCAGGAACGCGTTCATGTTGAAGTCCTGCGTGATGATCTGCACGGTCGAGGAGTCGAGTCCTTCAGCAGCCATTGCTGCGAAGATCTCCCACTCGTTTCCGAAGCCCCACGAGCCAATCTTCTTGCCCTCGAAGTCAGCGACGGAGTCAATGCCCGAGTCAGCCCACGACACCTGAAGGGTGCCCGACTTCTGGAAAATCTGAGCAATGTCGGTGAGGTTGGCGCCCTGCTCGATGGAGCCGAGAACCTTGGGAACCCAAGCTACGGCGTAGTCAACGTCGCCGTTGGCGAGAGCGTCTTGCGGAACGATGTCGCCACCCGACGGGATGATTTCGACGCTGAGGCCTTCTTCTTCAAAATAGCCCTGATCGGCTGCGGCGAAGTAGCCAGCGAACTGTCCCTGAGGGAGCCACTGGAGTTGGAGCTTCACTTCGGTGAGGGCTTCACCAGATTCGCTGGTGGGCTCTTCGGCGGTGGAGCATGCTGCGAGGAGGACCGCTGCCGTTACGGCGAACGCTCCAGCCGCGAGTGCGCGGCGTTTGGTGAACTTCATGTCAGACCTTCCAGATTCACGGTGCAAGTGGATACTGCTGGTAGAGCTGGTGGAGCGGTTATCTCCTTCCCTTTTCTGCGCGGGGTGCTGTCATCGGGAGCCCCCGGTCGGTACACGGCGCAGCACTAGTCGTTCGAGTGCGAGCGTCGCGAGGTAGAAGAGCAGACCGAGAGCGATGGATGCCCCGACATAGGCCCACGCGCGGGAATACGCGCTTGAGGCTGCCGAGGTCGCAATCAGGCTGCCGAGTCCGCCGCGTGGTCCACCGAAGTATTCCGCCACGAGGGCAGAGATGACGGCGAGCGACGAAGCGATGCGGATGCCAGTGAGGATAAAGGGGCGGGCTGTCGGCAGGGTGAGCGAGCGCAACATCTGTCCGGAGCTTGCCGCGTAAGCCTTCATCAGGTCACGGTGCACTGGCCGCGTTTGGCGGAACCCGCGCAGGGTGTTGATGAAGATGGGAACGAACGACGCGATAGCGGCAATCGCTTGGCGACCGAACTGGCTGTCGGCCCCAAACATGGAGTTGAGCACAGGGGCGAGAGCCACGATCGGAACAACCGCGAGCGCGGCAATGATCGGTGCACTCATCTGGTCGGCGATGCGCCACCGTGCGGCGACCGCCGCGAGAACGATCCCGAGCAGCGAACCGACGAGCAAACCCAGGAGGCTGTTCGTGCCGGTGAGCACCGTTGCCGAGACGACGGCTGGCCAGTATGCGACCAGTTCCGCCATGATCGATGTCGGGCTCGGCAGCAGGTAGTCGGAGACGCCACCAACGGTGACGAGAAACTGCCAGATGGCGAGCACGATGATTCCGAGCGTGACGGGCGCGACCACGCGAAGGATCGACTCCGTTCGCGGGCTCCAGCCCTTGGTGCGCGTGGCACCGGTTCCGGCACCGATGATCGCGTTGGCGGTCGTGTTTGTCGTCATCGGGTGTCCACTCCCCTGGCGGCGCGCGGTGCGGGGTTTTCCGCATCCGAGGCTCCGCCGTGCAGTGCTTCACGCACTTCGGTCACCATCTCGAAGAACGAGGATGCTTCGCGCAGGTCGTCGTCACGTTCTTCGCGGCCGTCAGCAGCATCCAATCGCATCGGGATGATGTCGCTGATGCGACCGGGCCGCGGCGACATGACCACAACGCGGTCGGAGAGGAACACGGCTTCAGGAATCGAGTGAGTCACGAATACGACAGCAGCTCCGGTGTCGGCGGCGATGCGCACAAGGTCGGTCTGCATCTTCTCGCGCGTCATCTCGTCGAGGGCGCCGAACGGTTCATCCATCAGCAACAGTCGCGGCTGTTCCGCCAGCGAGCGGGCAATCGCCACACGCTGCTGCATTCCGCCCGAGAGCTGGTCAGGAAAACGATCAGCAAACTCGGTGAGGCCAACCATCTCGAGCAGGTCAGCAACGCGAGTGCGCCGAGCAGCGGATGCCACCCCGTGCAGTTCCAGCGGAAGCGCAACGTTCGCTGCCACCGTGCGCCACGGCAAAAGCCCGGCCTGCTGAAAAGCGATGCCGTAGTCCTGGTCGAGTCGAGCCTGCGTCGCCGTCTTGCCGAACACCGTCAGCTCCCCCGAAGTCGGAACATCGAGGTCGGCAATGAGTCTCATGAGCGTTGACTTGCCACAGCCCGACGGGCCGATGAGGGAGACGAACTCGCCGGCCTCAACGGTGAGGTCGATTCCTTCAAGCGCGTGAACGATGCCCGAGGCAGTCTGGAACTGTTTGTTGAGACCGCGAACGGCAACAGCAGCATCCGAAACATCGGTCGTCACCGTTTCTGCGGCGGGAGTGGTGGTCGGGATCTGGTCGCTCATGCGGCCTCCTCGGTTCGTCGGTAGTCCTTGAGAATGATGCCGAGCAGTGCAACGGAACCGGCCGCCACAAGCCCGAGCACGATTGCGCCGAAGATGGGGCCCCACGCCTTCGAGGGGTCGCCCGATGCTTGACCGGCAAATTGAATGAGTAGGCGTCCGATGCCGCCTTGAAGTCCGGTCGATACTTCCGCGACAACCGCGCCGATGACAGCGTTCGCTGCTCCGAGTCGCAGCGCAGGCAGAAGGTATGGAACGGCTGCGGGCAAGCGCAGTCGCACGAGCGTCGGCCAGTAGCCAGCGGCATACGTGTCGAAGAGCTCAACGTGGATGCGGTCGGGAGACTGCAGCCCCTTGAGCGCACCAACGGTGATCGGGAAGAACGCCAGATAGCTCGCAATGAGTGCGACCGACATCCAGTCTTGCCACTCGAAGGAGCCGATCTCCACGCGCGAGCCCCAGCTCTTGACGATCGGCGCAAAGGCGATGAGCGGCACGGTTTGGCTGATGACGATCCAGGGCAGGAGGCCGAATTCGGCGAGACGCCAGCGTTGCATGAGGAGCGCAAAAACGACTCCCACAATCACTCCGACAGCCCAGCCAGCAGCAGCGATTCCGAGCGTCATGAGCGAGGCAAGCGCCACGACTGCCCAGAGCGGAAGCGCACCATCTGCTCGCGTGACGGGCTCCGCGAGCCGCGTCATCATGTCCCACAGGTGAGGCATAGCGAGGTCGGTCGTGCGCGGAAGCACGCGAAGTTCGCCGATGAGCACGCCGTTGTCTGGACCGAAGAACTTGTAGCCCTCCCAGATGAGTGCGATGAGCGCTACGCCAGCGATGCCCCAGAGGAAGCCGCCGAGCAGCCGAGTGCGCGCGGGGTTAGCCACCGCACCCGGCGAACTCGCAGGGCGGACGGCAACCTCCCCACGCTTATCGTTTCGGGTTGCCGTCATCGGGTTAGACCTTCGCCGTCACTGTTTCGGTGAGGGCCGGGATTACCGTCTCGCCGTAGACCCGCATGGTCTCTTCTTTGTTGTCGTGCTGCAGGTAGCCGGCGAACTGATCGACACCGAGCTCGCGCAGCTTCTCGAGCTTCTCGATGTGCTCCTCAGCGGTTCCCATGACGCAGAACCGATCGACGATCTCGTCGGGCACAAACGCCGCGTGCGTATTGCCCGCTTGACCGTGCTGGTTGTAGTCGTAGCCTTCACGCTTCTCGATGTAGTCGGTGAGAGCCTTCGGCACGTCTCCGTCAGAGCCGTACTTCTTCACGATGTCGGCCACGTGGTTTCCCACCATGCCTCCGAACCAGCGGCACTGGTCGCGCATGTGCTCCCAGTCATCACCGATGTACATCGGCGCTGCAACACAGAACTTGATCGACATCGGGTCGCGTCCCGCAGCTTCAGCAGCGTCGCGCACCTTCTTGATCATCCAGGCGGCAATGTCGAGGTCAGCGAGCTGCAAGATGAAGCCGTCTCCGACTTCACCGGTGAGCTTGAGCGCGAGCGGGCCATAGGCCGCAACCCACATCTCGAGCTCAGAACCCTTGCTCCACGGCAGCTGCAACTGCGCTCCGCCGTATTCAACCGAACGCGAGTTCGCGAGTTCGCGGATGACGTGAATCGACTCCCGCAGATCCTTTAGGGTCGTGGGCTTGCCGTTGGTCACGCGCACAGCCGAGTCGCCGCGGCCGATGCCACAGACGGTGCGGTTGCCGTACATCTCGTTGAGCGTGGCGTAGGTTGACGCCGTGACGGTCCAGTCGCGCGTGGCCGGGTTGGTCACCATCGGTCCGACGATCACCTTGCGGGTCTCGGCCAAAATCTGGCTATAGATCACATAGGGCTCTTGCCACAGAATGTGCGAGTCAAAAGTCCAGACGTAGGTGAAGCCGTGCGCCTCTGCAAGCTTCGCGAGTTGAACGGTTCGTGCTGACGGCGGGTTGGTCTGAAGTACTGCTCCGAAGTCCATGGGGCTCCTCATTCGTGGTGGAAGGTCGTTTAAAGTGCAGCATCCGCTGGTGGTAGCCAGCGGATGCTGCAGCGAAACCGTTTAGGTCAGGTACTGAGTGAGGCCGCGCTTCATGAAGCGACCGTCACCCTTGGTGCCGAGGTACTGGTCGTCATCGACGATGACCTTGCCGCGCGAGATAACGGTGTCAACGTGACCATCGATCTCGAAGCCCTCCCAGGCTGCGTGGTCCATGTTCATGTGGTGCTTCTTGCCGGTGGGGTTGCCGTTTTCGTCGACCGGCATACCGATCGAGGTGTGACCGTTGGGGTCGTAGACCACAATGTCGGCGTCGGCGCCGGGCTGGATGACACCCTTTCGTCCGTAGATTCCGAACATACGAGCGGGGGTGGTGCTCGTCAGTTCGACCCAACGCTCGAGCGTGAGCTCGCCGGTGACAACACCTTGATACATGAGGTCCATGCGGTGTTCGACGGTTCCCATGCCGTTGGGGATCTTGCGGAAGTCCGCAAGGCCCAACTCTTTTTGGTCCTTCATGCAGAACGGGCAGTGGTCGGTGGAGACCATCTGCACATCGTTCGTGCGCAGCGACTGCCACATGGCATCCTGATGACCCTCTTCGCGTGAACGAAGCGGAGTCGAGCACACCCACTTGGCACCCTCGAAGTGGCCGTACTGCTCACTCTGCGCACCGAGTTGTTCTTCGAGGCTCAAGTAGAGGTACTGCGGGCAGGTCTCAGCAAAGACGTTCTGGCCGCGGTCACGAGCGGTGGCGATCTGTTCGACCGCCTGCTTCGCACTGACGTGAACGATGTAGAGCGGGGCGCCGGTGAGCTTCGCGAGCATGATCGCTCGATGCGTCGCTTCCTCTTCCATCTCCCAGGCACGAGCGACACCGTGATAATACGGGTCAGTCTTGCCCTGCTCCACGAGCTGCTCGGCGAGAACGTCGATGACCGGCCCATTCTCGGCGTGCATCATCGTCATCAAGCCGGTGTCGCGAGACACCTGCATTGCCTTGAGGATTTGTGCGTCATCCGAGTAGAAAACTCCGGGGTACGCCATGAACATCTTGAAGCTCGTGATGCCCTCGTCGGGCAGCTTCTCCATCGCCTTGAGCGACTCGGGAGTGACGTCGCCAACGATCTGGTGAAAGCCGTAGTCGATGGCGCAGTTGCCCGCCGCTTTGCCGTGCCACGCAGCGAGCGAATCCTGGATGCGCTCTCCAAAGGTCTGCACCGCAAAGTCGATGATCGAGGTCGTGCCGCCCCACGCCGCAGCGCGAGTGCCCGTCTCGAACGTGTCGATTGCCGCGGTGCCGCCGAAGGGCAGCTCCATGTGCGTGTGGGCGTCGATGCCACCGGGAATGACGTACTTTCCCGTGGCATCAATGACCTTGTCGACGGATGCCGCAATGTCGGTTCCAAAAAGCGTGCTGCCGGGAGACAACACAGCTTTGATTACTTCGCCGTCGATCAGGACGTCTGCTGGGGCGCGCCCCGTTGAGCTGACGACCGTACCGCCGGAAATGAGAGTGGTGGCCATGATTCGCTCCTCTGCGATGTCGTGTGCCTACTGTTCCCCAGGCGCCAAAACAACCTGGGGTTGAAGTTATGGCTTACTTAGGGATCGACAGGTAGGCGTCGGGGCGACGGTCACGGTAGAACTGCCAGTCGTCGCGCATTTCCTGCACGAGATCCATGTCGAGATCGCGAATCATGATCTCTTCATCGGTTCCTGAGCCACGTTCGCCCACGAAGTTTCCGCGGGGGTCGATGACCTGGCTGGTGCCGTAGAAGTCGACAGCTTCGTCGCCGTACTCGTTGTCTTCGAGACCAACACGGTTGGGCTGAAGCACAAAGTAGCCGTTGGCCACTGCTGCTGCTGGACCTTCAACCTCCCAGAGGCGGTTGGAGAGTCCGGGCTTCGTGGCATTCGGGTTGAAGACGATCTCGGCGCCGTTGAGCCCGAGTTCGCGCCATCCCTCGGGGAAGTGGCGGTCGTAACAAATGTGAACGCCCACCTTGCCGACGGCGGTGTTGAACATCGGGAAACCCAAGTTGCCGGGCGTGAAGTAGAACTTCTCCCAGAACTTGTCGAGGTGGGGAATGTGGTGCTTGCGGTACGAACCAAGGTTGGTGCCATCGGAGTCAACAACGACGGCGGTGTTGTAATACAGGCCCGTCATCGCTTCTTCGTAGATCGGCAGAATCATGACCATATCGAGCTCTTTAGCCAGGGCTTGGAAGCGCGTCACGATCGGGCCATCAACAGGCTCGGCGTAGCGGTAATACTTCTTGTCCTGAGTGATCCCGAAATAGGGACCGTAGAAAAGCTCTTGGAAGCAGATGATCTGGGCGCCTTGCGCCTTCGCATCCCGAGCGAACTGCTCGTGCTTCTGAATCATCGACTCCTTGTCGCCTGTCCAAGTGGTCTGAGTGATTGCTGCGCGAACCGTTGTCATTGTGCCTCCTGCGTTATTCGGCGTCATTGCCTGCGGCGATGAACCGGGAAAATGACACGCGAACGGGAACTATCCCCGTTCACCCATTCTCTAGGTTCATCGTTTCAATCGTGTTGTGCCTATGTGACGGTGTGGTTACTCATCATGTCCCTCTCCAGCGCAAGAGGCAATGCTCATTTGTGCTGATGAGACCATGTTGTGCAAAATTGTCTATACAATTCCACAATATTTCTCGAAATACTTACGAAGTCGGCGCGAATGTCCAGATTGCGCTCGCTCGGGGCTGACGCGCAAGAGCAGGCTGGCGAGGCGCCGCAAACACCGTCGTCACCTCGCTCGCGTACATCACCGAATCCGGAACACGGTCGGCCAGGCCCTCAAAACCAGCCGCAGCGAGCAAGCCATCCTCGAGGTAGACCAATTCAGCCGATTGCAACGGCCACGGTTCGTGGTGGTTGCGCGAGTAGATCGTGCGTCCACGATGAGTTTCGTGAAACCCCCACCGAGCGGTCAGGAACGTAGCCAAGGGGTCAGCCGCGAGCGCAACACTCGCCGCCGGATCATCCACCGGTTTCACAATGATGTGGGATGCGGCATCCGGCTGGCCGTGCCGTTTCGTTTTGTAGGCAATCTGCCCGTCTCGCTGCCCGATCTTCATCGACGCCCACTGGTACGGCAGCCCAAAAGCGAGCCGCGCGGTGAGCACCGGAATCAGGTGCGACGCTTCGAGCGAGAGGAAGACCACTCCGCGCCGCCCGTGCTCATCAACGGAGTACAGGCGAACGTTCACTTCGGGAAAGTCACCGAGCCACGGGATGCTTGGCCCGCCAAAGAAGGAACTTTGCGACATCTGAAAGGCGATGAGCCCCACCCACGTGCTGCCATTGAGCGTATCGGGGCGGCATCCCGCGGGCAGCAGCGGAGCCACGACCGCAGGATCAACCCGCCAGTGCAGGAACGTAACTTCGCTCCAGCGCTGCCGCAGAATAGCGGAGCCGCCGAGCGGTGGGGCTTGCCGAAACATCATCAGATGCCCGCAATCACCGGGGAAGTTGGTTATCGCGCCTCACGAAGGGGCGCCACAGTTCGACCTGATTGGCGCGCTCGGTGCGGGTTCCCGCTTTGAGCGAGATCACCTCACCAGCAGAACCGGCCGCGAAGACGCGTCGGCCCGGTTTTGACAGCAATTCATCGGCAAGCGCCGCTTCGAGTTCGCGCACGCGCGTACTGAGTTCGGACACTTGATTCTCAAGATCGAGGATCCGCTTAATGCCCTCAAGGTTGAGACCTTCAGCGCTGAGCGCTGCGATCTCACGCAACTGCATCACGTCGCGCATGGAGTAACGCCGCGAACGACCGCTGGTTCTCGTGGGAGACACGAGACCCAGACGGTCGTACTGTCGCAGTGTCTGCGGATGCATGCCCGCCAACTCCGCCGCAACGGCGATAGCAAAGGCGGGACTCAGCTCATCCATGACTATTAGCTCCTGGCTCTGGCAATCAGTTCTTCCCGCGGATTTTCCGCGGGCATCGCTTCAGCAAAGGCCTCGAGGTGCTTGAGCGCAGCTTCTGGGATGCGGTTAGGCACCGCCACTTGCACTTCAGCAAGCAGGTCTCCGGTTGCTTTCGCTGTCGCCACTCCGCGACCCTTTACTCGCAATACTCGTCCGCTCGGGGTTCCCGGCGCAACCTTCAGTTTCACCGGTGCACCGCCCAGGGTCGGCACCTCGATAGTGGCGCCGAGCACAGCTTCCGCAAACGTCACAGGAACAACAACACGAAGGTTGCTGCCGTCACGCTCGAACACCGGATGCTTGCGCACAGAGACCGTGAGCACCAGGTCGCCAGCGGGGCCACCATTGGGGCTCGCCTCGCCTTTGCCCTTGAGGCGGATCTTCTGACCGTCGCTGACGCCCGCAGGAATCTTGACGTTCATCGGACGACCGCCAGCAGGCTGGAGTTTGATCGTTTCGCCGTTTATCGCGGTTGCAAAATCGAGTGTCGTGTTTGCTGCCAGATCGCGGCCCTTTGCGGGGCCACCACGGAATCCGGGGCCACCGCCGGGGCCGGCTTGGCCACCGAACATGCCACCGAGAAGGTCTTCGAAGCTTGCGCTTGATTGCCCTCCGCCGTAGCTCTGACCGCCACCATAACTCTGGCCACCGCCACCGAACATGCCACCGAAGACATCCTCGAAGCCGCCGGCCTGACCACCTTGGCCACCCGCTTGGAAGCGAGCGCCCGAGCCCATGGCACGAACCTGATCGTATTCTTTGCGCGTCTCGGCATCAGAAAGCACGGAGTGCGCTTCACTGATTTCTTTGAAGCGCTCTTCGGCCTTCGGATCTCCCGGGTTCGAATCCGGGTGAAACTGGCGCGCGAGTTTGCGATAGGTCTTCTTCAACTCGGCCTCGGAGATGTCTTTCGACACCCCGAGCACCTTGTAAAAGTCCTTATCGAACCAATCTTGGCTAGCCACTACACGCCACCCCCGACCTAATCAGCGGGGCCGGAGACAGCAACCTTCGCGGCACGCACAACGCGCTCACCAAGAATGTAGCCCGGCTCAACGACATCAGCGATCGTGTTTTCGGTCGCCTCAGGATCGTTCAAATGAACAACAGCCTCGTGGAACGCAGGATCAAAGACTTCGCCCTTTTCACCGATCTTGCGCAGTCCGAACCGCTCAAAACTTGAGTTGATCTTCTGTGCGACAAGCGCGATGGGGGTTCCCTCAAGGATGTCGCCGTGCTTGTCGGCACGATCGAGGTCATCAAGGGCGGGAAGCAGTGAACGGATGACGTCGGCGATTACGGCTTCGCGGTTCGCGACCCGATCCCGCTCAACGCGAGTGCGGAAGTTCACCAACTCAGCCTGAGCACGCAACATCTGATCACGCATCTCAGCGACGAGGTCCCGACTAGCTTCCTCAAGAAGACGCTTGTCTTCTTCACTCAGCTCATCGGGGGCCTTCGTGGCGTCCTCGGCAGGCTCCTCGTCAGAGGAAGGCTGCCCCTCGGCTGCCGCAGATTCCTCTGCAGCAGCCGAGTCGGCCGCACTCACGTCGCCAGTTTCCGGATCAACACGACTTTCGTCGTCGTTCACCGGCTCTTGGTTGTCGTCGTGGTCCGTGTTTTTGTCAGACATCTACTTCTTGTCCGTGTCAGCTTCGTCTTCGTCGACAACTTCAGCGTCGACGATGTCCTCGTCGGAGCTTTCGTCAGCGGCAGCGCTTTCGCCCTCTGCAGCGGCCTCAGGGTTTTCTTCCTGGTGCTTGTAGATTGCTTCGCCCAGCTTCTGCTGGCTCTCGGTGAGCTTGTCGAACGCGGTCTTGACCTCTGCTTCGTCGTCTCCGGCGAGCGCAGTGTTGAGTGCGTCAACGTCGGCCTGAACCTCAGTCTTGACGTCTTCCGGCAGCTTCTCAGCGTTGTCGGTGATGAGCTTTCCGGTGGAGTACGCGAGCTGCTCTGCGTTGTTGCGAACCTCGGCTGCCTCGCGGCGGGCCTTGTCTTCTGCAGCGTGCTCTTCGCCCTCGCGAACCATACGCTCGATGTCGTCCTTCGACAGGCTTGAACCGCCCGTGATGACCATCGACTGCTCCTTGCCGGTGCCCTTGTCCTTAGCGGACACGTGCACGATGCCGTTAGCGTCGATGTCGAAAGTGACCTCAACCTGCGGGATTCCACGAGGCGCCGGTGCGATACCGGTGAGCTCGAAGGTTCCGAGGTTCTTGTTGTCGCGAGTGAACTCACGCTCACCCTGGAAGACCTGAATCGACACGGAAGGCTGGTTGTCATCCGCCGTGGTGAAGGTCTCGCTGCGCTTGGTCGGGATTGCCGTGTTGCGGTCGATGAGCTTGGTCATCATTCCGCCCTTGGTCTCGATGCCGAGGCTCAGCGGGGTGACGTCGATAAGCAGAACGTCCTTGCGCTCACCCTTCAACACACCAGCCTGGAGTGCAGCACCAACGGCTACGACCTCATCGGGGTTAACGCCCTTGTTGGGTTCCTTGCCACCGGTGAGCTTCTTGACGAGCTCAACGACGGCGGGCATACGAGTCGATCCACCCACGAGTACAACGTGTGCAACGTCGCTCAGCTTGACGCCGGCTTCCTTGATGACATCGTTGAAGGGCTTCTGAACGCGCTCGAGCAGGTCGGCGGTGAGCTCTTCGAACTTGGCGCGCGAGAGGGTCTCGTCGAGGTTGGCTGGGCCACTCTCGGTGAGCGAGAGATACGGGAGCTGGATGCTTGCCGTCATCTGCGAGGAGAGTTCCTTCTTGGCCTGCTCGGCAGCTTCCTTGAGGCGCTGCTTGGCAATCTTGTCGCCAGAAACGTCAACACCGGTCGAGTCCTTGAAGCGCTTGATCAGGTAGTCAACGACGCGGGCGTCCCAGTCGTCACCACCGAGGCGGTTGTCTCCAGAGGTCGACTTGACCTGGATGGTGGAGAAGTCGTCGTCTTTGCCCACTTCGAGCAGCGAGACGTCGAACGTTCCGCCACCGAGGTCGAAGACCAGAATGAGTTCGTCTTCTTTACCCTTGTCGAGGCCGTAGGCCAGTGCAGCAGCGGTGGGCTCGTTGATGATGCGCAGAACGTTGAGGCCCGCGATCTCACCGGCTTCCTTCGTTGCCTGACGCTCAGCGTCGTTGAAGTAGGCGGGAACGGTGATTACTGCGTCGGTGACGTCTTCACCCAGGTACTGTTCGGCATCGCGCTTGAGCTTGGCAAGCGTGCGAGCGGAAATTTCCTGCGGGGTGTACTTCTTGTCGTCGATCGCGACGGTCCAGTCAGTACCGATGTGGCGCTTGACGGATGCGATGGTGCGGTCGACGTTAGTGACGGCCTGGCGCTTTGCGGTTTCACCAACGAGGACTTCGCCATCCTTGGTGAATGCGACGACGGATGGCGTGGTGCGCATTCCTTCGGCGTTTGCAATGACGGTGGGTTCTCCACCTTCGAGTACGGCAACTACCGAGTTGGTGGTTCCGAGGTCAATACCTACTGCTCGAGCCATGTGCTCTTACTCCTTTAAGTCTCGTGAAGCACGAACTTGAGTCGCGCTGTATCAAGTTTGCGCCTGCTCGCGCCGAGAGTCAAGCCGCGTAGCTGAAAGTTGAGTGGGAGTGACTCAAGGTAACGTCGTTGGCTCAATCAATGACTGACGAGCCACGAGGGCACAAGCAAATGGCGCGGTGAGCATGCACAGGGCCCGACGCCCCACACGCTCACCGCGCCAACTCGCTAGCGCTGCTAGCTACTTGTTATCTGCTTCTGCTTTTCTCCGCCACGCACCCGACGTGCCGGCAAGAGAAGGAACAGTCCGCCGAGCAGGAGCAGCCCTGCGAGCGATCCTCCTAACGCGATGTTCGAACCCGTGAAGGCGAGCATCAACGTTGTGAGTCCCTGGATGACCGAGCGTGTGCCAAAGGCAGGCAGCTCGACCGTTGAAGTAGTTCCCGTCGACGGGCGGTACTCGGCGGCAACCGACGCGAGGTCGACCGTTGCCGTGTAGGTACCGGCAGGCAGGTTCGTGAGTTCCCACGCTCCATTCGCGTCGGTGGTGACGCGCACGGTTACCGGACCATTCGGGCCATCCCACACGACATCCAACTCCGCGTTCGGGATGCCCTTGTCGCCACTGTCGCGGACGCCATTGCCGTTCGGGTCATCGAACACAATGCCGTTGAGCGTTGCGCTACCGACCACGATGAAGTCAACGTCGAGGCGAGTTTCACCCGAGACGAGCGTTGCCGTGGTCTCGGAGAACACGTCGCCGTCGAGGTCCGAGCTCGGCACGTAACCTTCGGTCAACGTCGTGGGGTCATAGGAGACCTTCACTTCGCCAGCCGGCAGTCCCTCAACGAGGTAGTTGCCGTTCTCATCCGTCGTGGTGGTGATGACGAGGTCGTCTTCATTACCGAAGATTCCGTCGGAGCCGGGGCTCGTCACCGTCATGACGATTCCGGAAAGTCCGGGCTCGTTGGTGTCCTGAACTCCGTCGTTGTCGACGTCGAGCCAGAGCAGGTCGCCGACTCCCGCGTCACCGCGGTAACCGAAGTCCTGATCGAGGTTCTCTTCGCCGCCACGGAGCGGAAGCTCAGAAGCGTCGTCGGCTCCACCATCGGGGTCAACCGTTGAGGTCAGCCCTGCAGGCAGGTTCGAGAGTTCGACGGTGAAGAGTCCCGAAGGAAGGTCTTCGAAGAGGTAGTTGCCGTTGGCATCCGTCTTCGTCGTCGAGACCACATCGTCGGCATTGCCGAGTACGCCGTCGAGGCCAGCCCAAGTGAGCGTGACGACTACCTCGGCGATGCCGGGCTCAGTCGCGTCAACAATGCCGTCACCGTTCTGGTCAAGCCAGACAGTGTCGCCAATCTTGCCGGTGCCTACGTAACCGAAGTCGATGTTGTCGAGATCGGTCGCTGCAGGCAGCGCAACGGCGGTCGTGGAGTTGGGGCCAACACCGGAAGCAACCGTGGCTGCCGTCGGCTGGTTGGGTCCAGCATCCGCATCGAACGTCGGCGTCACGCCAGAAGGCAGCGTCGTCGTGTCAACCGTGGCGGTGTAGTTGCCCTCGGGCAGACCGTCGAAGAGGTACTTGCCGTTGGAGTCGGTGGTTTCAACGAACGTGACGTCATCGCCGCCACCCGCTACGCCATCCGCACCGAACCAGACGAGGGTGACCTCGGCGTCGGGCAAGCCGGGCTCGCCAGCATCCTTGACGCCATCCTTGTTGAGGTCGAGCCACACGGTGTCGGAGATGCTGGAGTTGCCGGCATAACCGAAGTCCTGCTTGAGATCAGAGCCGACGAGCGTTACAGCCGACTCTTCGTCAGGTGACGTCGTGCCGCTGTCGTTGTCGAAGGTGGGGCTGAAGCCAGCAGGCACGCCACTGACAACCTCGACGATGAAGTTACCGTCGGGGATCTCGGTGACAGTCCAGTCACCATTGCTGTCCGTCGTTGCCTCGAACTCGAGGTCACCAGCAGCGCCTGAGCCGCCAAGAACACCATCGGTACCGAGGTAGGTGACGAGAATCTTCACGCCAGCCAACCCAGGCTCGTTGCTGTCTTGAACGCCATCCTTGTTGCGGTCCCACCACACGCGATCTCCGATAACGGAGGTCACGTCGTAGCCGAAGTCAACATTGGTGACAGCGTCGCCGTTCTCGAGCGTCACAGGCGCCTCGGAGTCGTTGTCGGCATCGAGGTCGAAGCTGTTCGTAGCGCCGGCCGGCAGGCCACCCGTTACCGCTACCGAGAAGTTGCCCGGGAGCAGGTTCGGGAAGCTGTAGAGGCCGTCGCCGTCGGTCGTCGTAGTGAAGACTCCGTCGTCACCGCCGCCAAGAACACCGTCTTCGCCAAACCAGGTCAGTTCAACCTGAGCGCCAAAGATTCCGGGCTCGGCGTCATCTTGAACACCATCGCCGTTGCGGTCAATCCATACGAAGTCACCGATGGATGCCGTACCGGCGTAGCCAAAGTCTTGGTCAACACGGTTCTGGCCGGCCGTCAATGCGGTTGTCGAGCTCGTGCTCGTTCCGCCATTGGGGTCGGAGACAACGGCGTAGCCTGCGGGCAGGTCGCTCACCGTGACGGTGTACGGACCAGCAGGCAGTAGGCCAACCGTGTACTCGCCATCGGCATCCGTCGACGTTGTGTACGTGATGTTGTCGTCAGTCGTGGAGAGATCCCCGTCGAGGCCGCCGAAGACAACCGTGACGGTCGCGCCGGGCAGGCCGGGCTCGTTCGTGTCTTGAACGCCATCCTTGTCTTGGTCGAACCAGATGAAGTCACCGATCGAACCGGTTCCCGTGTAGCCGAAGTCGACGTCGCGCTTCTTGGCATTCTCGGCGAGGGTGCCCTGCCAGATGCCGTTAGGCGTTGCGGTGGTGCCGTCGAGGTCGAAGCTCGGAGTCATTCCGGCGGGAAGCGTTGAGGCATCCACTGTCACGCGGTAGAGACCACCGGGCAGCTGGTTGACGAGGTATTCGCCATCGCTGTCAGTCGTTCGAGTGAACGTCTCATCGTCGGCGTTGCCGAAGACTCCGTCTGCTCCCGCGTAGAGAACCGTGACGCCGACTCCTTCAAGAGCGGGCTCGGTGGCATCCTGCACGCCGTCGTTGTTGACGTCGAACCAGATGAAGTCACCGATGGAGGCGAGGTCGAGTTCGACGCTCACCACATCCGGGGTCACATTGTCGTAGTCCTTGTAGTCGATGTCATCGACCTGCGCGCTAGGAGCAACACCGAAGTAGTGCGGCACGTCAGCCGTGTTGATGACTTCCTGCGACGCAACGATTTCACTCGTTTCGTCGACGACAGGCATCGTGACGGTGTACTTGATCGTCACGGATGCGCCAGCCGCAATCGGACCAGCAATCGTCCAGCCGAGCGTTCCGTCTGACGGATCGATATCGGTCGGGGAAACTCCCACAACTCCCGCGGAGGTGAAGTCCGTGACGCGAACGTCAGGAGTGTCGGTGACTGTCACGTCATACGCAGGGGAGTTGCCCGCGTTGCGCACAACAATCGTGTACTCGAGCGGCTCACCGGGCTTGGCGCGGCGAGTGTCGCTGTCGCCAACCTGGCCAGCAACATCCTTATCGATAGTCAGTCGCGGTTCGATAACCGAAACGTTGGCGGTCGACGGCGTTCCCACCTTGTCGAAGTCGCCGGGTGCCGGCACCGTTGTGGGGGTTCCCGTGATGGTGTTAACGCTGTTCCAGTACGGGCGAACCGTGTTGACGAGAGTGTTTCCGGATGCTGCAGCAGTCGTCACGATGCCGGTGTAGGTAATCGTGACGGTGCGAGCTTCGGCCTCGGCCGGGTCGAGGTCGCCGATGAAGTAGCCGATGGTGCGGTCGGTCACTGACGGCGATCCGATGAGTGTGGCCGCGGCAGCACACGGCGTGCCATTTTGGTCACACGTCGAGTCGAGGAACTGACCGAAACGCACGTTGGTGGGCATCGTGTCGAGGATTGTCGCGTCGTACGCAACGACGTTCTTCGGAATTGTTACGTCGATCGTGTACGTCACGACCTCACCAATGGTGCGGGTTCCGGGCGATGCTGACTTACTAACGCCCAAGTCTGGCGCCCGCAGTGTCAGCACATCGTCGTCTTTGTACGCTGCAGAACCCGTCGTTGACGTTGAGGTTCGTTCGTTGGGATCGGTGCCCGCAAGTGATGTCGTGGTGACATCAACCGTGTTCACGATTTCAGTTCCACTCAACAGCGGGTCGATCACGCGGGCCTTGTACTTGAGGTTGGGGCCGGCACCGGGGTTGATGCTGGTGACCGTGAAAGTAATGGTGCGCGCTGTTTGGTCCCACGCGCCTCCACCGGGCAAAATCTGACTCGTAGTCACCGGGTTATTGCTCGCATCAACGGGCTGGATGGTGTCGGGGACGTGGTCCACAACGGTGGTGTCATGAGCAACTGAAGCGGTGGCTGTGCTGCTGTTGCGCACAGCAAGTGTGTATTCCACAACCTGGTCAGCAATGACGCGGCCAGCAACTGCGTCACTGGTCTTAGCGACTGAAATCACTGGCTCCACAATGCGGATAGCTGCAGAACTCGAGATCGTCTTCGCGTCACCGTTGACCGGCTTCCACGTAAATCTGGCCGTGTTGTTGACGTTGTTGTTACGCACCGGCCCCGAAGCATCCAGCACGCGTACGGTGATTGTCAGAACTACCGCATCATCGCCACTATTCGGAAGGTTCTCGTAGGTTTCCCCCAAGGGCGCCTCAACCTTTTGCCCTGTGACGGTTGCATTCTGGCTGGCACCGCCCTCGACAGTGAAGGTAGGCGTACCGACGATCACAAACCGGCTGTCGATCGTGTCAGAGACCACAGGCTTCTGGTAGACCGACGAACCCTCGGGGATCGTCGTCGTGACCGTGTAGGTGATTTCCTCACCGATGGTCGCTTCACTCAGGGTGTTGTAGGTGGACTCAGTGATCGAGGTCGTCGCAGTCTTCAGGATCGTAGGCAGGCGCACGCTCGTGCTGGCGGTGTCCTTCGCCTCGACACTGTTCGCATCGTCCTCAAGCGTGGGGTCGATGTTGTTGACCGGAACGTAGACCTGCTGGTCACCCGTGTTTGTGACGCCTTCGTAGTTGCGAACACCGGCAGTGTTGAGGAAGGTGTCACCGGCAGACGAATCTGCCGGAGTGATGACGTCGTAGGTGACCGTGTAGGAGTCGCCAGCATCCAGCGAAGGAATCGTCCACTCGATTGAGCGCGGGAGTAGCGGGTCACTGCCACAGACGCCCACATCGCTGATGTTCTCGACATCCGAGCACTCCAAGAGGCCCGGGAGGTTGTCACGGATGGAGACGTTTTCGGAATCCTGGCCGCCACTGTTGGTCACGACAACCGCGTACGTGACGCGATCAGTCGCCTGCACCTTAAGAGTGTTGAGCGGGCCATTGGTAACAGCGTCAGTGTTGAGGTGAGTGATGCCCTTGCTGAGGGTCACGATCGGCTTCTCGACGAGCGTGTCTGCACTGTCCCGCAGCTGAAAGACATCGCCAGCTGTGTTCTGGTACGTCATCTTCATGAGGTTCGATGTGATGTCGCCATCTGTAATGGCCGCAGGATTGGTGATTTCGGCGGTGACGAGAACCTGGAACGTCGTTCCCTTGTCGACATTTCCGATATTCCACGTGAGCAGACGTGACGGGTCGGCGGGATCTTCCGGCACGAACGTGGAGGCAACGTTGTTGAGCGCGGTTTCGGTGTAGTCAACGAAAGTGAAGCCGGCCGGCAAGAAGTCATTCACGACATTGTCGAGCGTGTCGAGTTGGCTCGGGAACGTGACGGTCAGCTCGTAGCAAACCCAATCGCCCGGGTGGAACGCACCCACGGCAAGCTCATCCTTGAAATCAAGACCGCTGATGGTGTCGCATGTGCCCGTCATGGCGGCTACTGGCTCAGCTACCTTTTTGGTGAGCGTGATGCCTTCGGCCTGCTGGCTGGCACTTGAGGTGTCAAGAATCTCGAAAACTGAAGTCGTGGCCTCGTTGTCGGTGATGATGGTGGTGGATGTCGCTAGGTCAACGGTGTTCGTCCACGAGTCGTTCGAGCTGACGGGGCGTTCCACGTCACCAGAGCCTGTGACGCGGTACGAGGCGAGCGCGGTCGTGAAGACCTTGATTTCTCCACTGTCGGACGCTTCGTCAAATGCTGCAGCATCCCACGACACGGTGATGGTTCCGTCGTCGTTGTAGGTGGGGCCAGAGGTCGGATCAGGAATGCTGCTTTCGAATTCGAGTCCGTCGGGAATCGTGTCGGTGATCACGATCGTGTCGGTGGAAAGCGCATATTCAGACGACTGGTAGTCGAGCGTCCAGACGCTGTCGGAACCCTGAGTGATGGCATCCACGTCGACTGTTTTCTGGATGGCGACATCTTCAGCCGAGACAGTTGCTGTGGCGTCGTCGGTGTAGCTCTCACCGTCGCCGGAGTAGGTGCCGCTCGTTTCGGCGTAGTTCGTGAGCTGTTGCTCGTCGTAAGTGAGATCACCCGTGTTGTTGTCGAGGTTCGCGGTCGCTTCGCCATCGAACGCAACATTTTCGCGCAGCGGGATCGCAGCAGCATAGGCAATGGTCACTACTTCGCCGGCCGCGAGCTCGCGATCGATAGTCCACACAACCTTTGTGTAGACGGCCTCGGCGAGCGGGCCAGCTCCATCAGGGTCAACCACAACGGTGCTCGTGGTCGGGACCAAGCCGTCACAATCAACCGCACTGGGGAAGTTAACGATGCGACCAGACCCGGCGTATTCCTCAGTGTCGGCTGCGCTGTTATCGGCGGCCTCACACCCGAGGAACTCTAGGCCCGCTGGTAGGTAGTCGGTGATGGTGAAGTCGGAGCTGGGGTTCACACCGTTGTTGGTGATGGTGAGTTCGTACACCGTCTGGTGATCGTGCACACCGCGCAGCAGTTCAGATTCCGTGGTGGTTAGCTCGGCTTTGTCGAGTACGAAGGGAACGAGCGTGGTGCTTGATTCTGCGGCTCCGCCGACATCGCGTGAGTCTTCGATGACATCACCGGTGTTGGCATCGAACTTCACCAGCGTGCGCTCGTTGGTGTTGGCCAGCGCTTCAGCGGCACCCGTGAATGTGTCGCCGACCTTGTAGGTGCCCGTCGTCGGGTACGAGAACGAATAGGTCAATGAAACGACGGCGCCTGACGAGAGGTCGGCAACATTGTTCCAGATGAGCTTGGTGCTGCCATCGGCGAGCGGAATCCGCTGCGGTGCGCCGTAGTTGGAGTTCGTAACCAGCGTTGCTCCCGCGGGCAGAATGTCGGTGAACGTCAGGTTGTAGGCGTTAGTGCCCGAGGTTTGCTGTGCTGTGAGCGTCACGGAGACATCGTCGCCAAACAACGTCGACGCGCTCACCTGGCGCTGGAGGTCGACGGCGATAGTTGCCTCGGCGGCAGTTGCCACTGCGGCGGGCACGGTAATTCCGGCGGCTAGCAGGGCAGCAATGAGTAATGAGCGCAGCAGAAACTTCACGGGTAAGAGCCTTAAAGATTGACCTAGGGCCTACCTAGATTCGGGTGTAGGCCATAGATAACTCGGGTGGTGTCGGGTTGGTGTTATTCGGGATGAGTCCCCCCTATGGAGGACAGATTTGTAACACCGTGCACCACGGTACGTGAGGGCCCATGATCGCTTGTAGCCCTAGTAGGTGGGTGAAACGGTCTGTCTACGTCCCCCGATTTGTCCCCCCAAGCGCTGACAAGCCCGGAAACGCGGGGATGTGCGCGAATTTTCGTCCCGCGCACGAGCCCCGCCTTCGAAACAACTTTTTGATAACACGCAGATTGCTGCCCGCGCGGCCCCCATTGTTAACCGCACACCACTAGCCTGTTCGCATGACGGACAACACCGGCGACAACGAAGCCCCCAGCACCCCGGCTGTTCCGCGCGTCTCGAATACCCGCGCGATCGGCACTGTCGGGCAAGGCCTCATCACGGATGCCACGATCCCCAAGAGCCGCGTTCGCGCGTGGGCGCTCTGGGATTGGGGCTCCGCCGCGTTCAACGCCGTCGTCACCACTTTTGTGTTCAGCACCTACCTGGCGAGTGGTCTATTTATCGATCCTGAGATCATTGCCGCCGCAGGTGATGACGAGAAGAATCCCGCGCTCGTGCTCGCGAAGGCCAACAACACCACAGTCATCTCCGGTGCCCTCACTATCGCCGGCATCCTCGTTGCGCTCTTGGCTCCGATTCTTGGTCAGCGTTCCGACGGGTCGGGGCGTCGCAAGCTCTGGCTCGCGATCAACACTGGCCTTGTCGTGGTCGCGATGGGCGCGATGTTCTTCGTCGCCCCGGTGCCCTCCTACATTTACCTCGGCGCTGCCCTTCTGGCCGCCGGCAACATCTTCTTCGAGTTCGCCAGCGTCAACTACAACGCGATGCTCGTGCAGGTCTCCACGCCCAAGACAGTCGGTCGGGTCTCCGGGTTCGGTTGGGGCATGGGCTACATCGGCGGAATCGTGCTGCTGATCATCCTGCTCGTGCTGTTCATCCAGAACTTCGGAAGCGACACCGGCAACGGCCTCCTGAACGTTCCGTTTGGCACCGAGGGCGGGGCTCTCGACATCCGTTATGCCGTGCTGGCCTCGGCAGCGTGGTTCGCGATCTTCGCTATTCCGGTACTGATTGCAGTTCCCGAGATTCCTGCGGGAGCTCGTGAAAACCGCGTGAGTTTCTTGGCCAGCTACGCCAAGCTTTTTGGCACCATCAAGACGCTCGCCAAGAAGAGCCCGCAGGTTCTCATGTTCTTGCTCGCCAGCGCGGTCTTCCGTGATGGTCTCGCCGCCGTCTTCACTTTCGGCGCGATCATTGCGGCCCAGGTCTTCGGCTTCAGCCCGAGCGAGGTCATCTACTTCGCGGTGGCCGCCAACTTGGTCGCCGGTATCGGAACCTTTATTGGCGGATGGCTCGACGACACGCTCGGCGCCAAGAACGTGATCATCGGCTCACTGATCGGTCTCGTACTCGCCGGCTTGGCAGTGCTCTTCGTCGGCGACGCCAAAACCGGGTTCTGGATCGCGGGCCTCTTCTTGACCCTCTTCGTCGGACCAGTTCAAGCAGCAAGCCGCAGCTTCCTCGCTCGCATCACACCGGTCGGGCGTGAAGGCGAGATCTTCGGCCTGTATGCCACAACGGGTCGTGCCGTGAGCTTCCTCGCTCCCGGCCTCTTCACTCTCTTCGTCGCGATGACGGGCGACACTCGCTACGGCCTCATCGGAATCGTGATCGTGCTGCTCGCCGGCCTCGCGCTCATGCTGCCGGTGAAGGCGAAGCAGTCAGTGATCGACTAGTTCTCGTTTGCGAGAGTGTGCTGGTCACGTCTGAAATTCGCTGGCGCCGAGCGCGCACGCGGAGGATGCTTGGCTCATGACTGAAATCGCCCCCAGCTCCCCCGCCGCCCGCGCGGAACTTCTCCGCTCACTCCACATCCCCGGCACGCCCTTGATCGTCTCCAACGTGTGGGACGCCATCACCGCCCGCATCGTTGCCGAAGCCCCCGGAGTGCGTGCCCTCGCCACCGCGAGCCACGCCGTGAGCTTCGCGCACGGAGTTTCCGACGGCGAAGGCCTGACGGTTGACCAAGCGATCAACGCTGCATCCATCATGTGCAACGCCGTCGAGATTCCTGTCTCTGTGGACTTCGAGAAGGGCTATTCTTCGGATGCCGCCGGCGTGCAAGCAAACGTCGAACGATTGATCGCGGCCGGCGCTGCTGGGCTGAACATCGAAGACAGCTCTGGCCCGGCCAAGGCGCCCCTCTTTGACCTCGAGCATGCGGCCGCCCGCGTTGCTGCGGTCCGCGCAGCAGGCGAGGCTACCGGCGTGCCGATTGCCATCAATGCCCGCGTTGATGTGCTGGCCGGTGGCGGGGAATGGGATGACATGGTCGCCCGAGCGAGCGCCTACCTTGCCGCTGGCGCCGACTGCATTTTCGTTCTCGGTCTCGCCGACGAGCACATGGTCGCCCAAGCGATCGCTCAGATCGATGGGCCCATTTCAGTGATTGGCGGAGCAGGATATGTGCCGCTGAAGACTCTCGCCGAGCTCGGGGTCGCCCGCGTGAGCTTTGGACCGCGCACGCTGGGTCTCACGCTGTCCCACCTACAGCAGGCTGCCACTCAGCTCACCGCTCTGGGCGACTACCCCGAAGAACTCGGTTTCGTCTACTAATTCGCGGGGTGAGGAGTACTGTCGGATTATGGACACGCAACAACCCATCAGCTACTGGGTGAAGCTCGTCGATCGCATCGTTGATGAGCTCTTCGCCACCACCCTCGAAGAGCACGGAATCACCCGCCGCCAATGGCAACTGCTCACCGTGCTGTCGAAAGGCGCTGCCGGTGTCGAGCTTCTCGACATCGAAATCGCGCCCTTCTTAGACCGCCCGAATGGTGCGGTTCCTCCGACCCAGGGTTTGCACACCACGTCGCTCGAGTCGCTCACCGAACTCGTCGAAAGCGACTGGCTCACCACCGATGGTGCGCTGTATGAACTCACTGATCGCGGCCGTGTTGTTGTCGACCGCCTCACCATCGTGATTGCCGATGGTCGCCAGAAAGCGACCGAGGGCGTCACGCCTGAGCAGTACGACACGACGGTCACGGTGCTCGAAACCATGGCGAGAAACCTCACCCCGCACCTCACCGGCCGACCCGTTTAGCGGATAAACGCCCACCAGATGAGCAGCATCGTCACGAAGAACCCGGTGACGAAATTGAGGGCTAGGAAGTTCTTCCAGCCGCGGTTTGCTGACTCGGCTGTGGCATCCGTGATGTTCCAGAATGGCGCACACATGGCCGCATAGGGCAGCACGAGAATGGCGGCGAGTGGGCCTGGCCAGGCAGAGAAGAGCAAGAGGATGCCGCCGGTCACGTAAGCCACAACGGCGAAGCGAGTGGTGGCTCGCGCTCCGATGACGGTCGCAATCGACGAGATGTCGGCGGCACGATCGGCCAGCACATCTTGCACCGCGCCGAAGGCGTGCGAGGCGATTCCCCAGAGGAAGAATGCGCCGAGAACAGCCCAGAGCTGCGGAGTGAACGAGGCTGCCGTCAGCACGAGCGCGTAGATCGCGGGCGAGACAAAGTGGGTGCTCGAGGTGAGCGAGTCGAGGAACGGGCGCTCCTTGAAACGCAAACCCTTCGCCGAATAAGCGACGACGGCAAACATGCTGATCAGCAACACGAGCCACGAGAGTGGGTTGCCGACGATCACGAGATAGATCAGGAACGGGATAGTCGTGACGGCGGCGGCGATGAGCGTTGGCCGGTGCATCCGTGGGTCAAGAAGGGCACCCTCGACGCCGCCCTTGCGCGGATTGCGCAGGTCGGATTCGTAGTCGAACACGTCGTTGATGCCGTACATCGCCAGGTTGTAGGGCACGAGGAAGAAAATCGTGCCGAGCACGAACGTGAGATCGATCGCACCCGCGGTCAGGTAATACGCGGCCGCAAACGGGAACGCCGTATTGACCCAACTGAGCGGACGCGAGGAGAGGAACAGATCCTTAAGCATTGGAGTCCTTTCGGCGAGAACCCAGCAGCATCCACAAGCACGGTAGACCGACGACGGCTGCGATCGTGTACGCAAAGTCTTCGAGCGGGGCGACACCGATGAACGCACCACTGATGGCATCCGCGCTGTACCCGACCAGCCCGACCGAGATCATCACGTTGTCGAAGACCGCGGTCATCACGAGCAAAATGCCCATCGTGATAGCGATGGCGCGCCACTGCGGCGAGCGGCGACGCACGACGACCGCAATCACGAGGGCGGCGACGAGCGCCAAGAACACGGCGTTCAGGAGCCAGTAGGTCATGCTGCGCTCTCCTCGATCGCCGCCGAACGCTCACGGGAGAGTGCCCCGTAGGCGTTCATCGTGAGGTAGCAGAGCAGCGTGAGGAAGAACACTTCTTCGAGCGGAACTTCGGGCGCGACGAGCAGCCCGGTCATGAAGTCGGTCTCTCCCCGAAAGAAGATGCCGAGCCCCACTCCGAAGAGATCCCACACGAGGAAGAACAGAACCCCGACCGGCAGCACGATGCGTGCACGCCGGGCATCCCGCCAGAAGAACAGCGAGAAACGTCGATCAAGCACGACCATCCCGGTGAGCGAAATCAGCAGAGCAAGAAGGTAGAGAACGATCACGGCCAGGGCCTCGGTTGGGGCGCAACCACGGGCGTCAGCGGCTCAGCAAGCGGGCCGGCAGAGGTGTCGCCGCGCAGTCGCTTGACGAGCACTTCGGCGCTGATCAGACACATGGGAAGACCAATGCCGGGGATGGTGGACCCACCGACGTAGTAGAGCCCCTTGACCTTCTTGCTCACATTGCCCGCGCGGAAAAACGCACTCTGCTTGAGCGTGTGAGCCGGCCCCAGTGCGGTGCCACGCCACGCGTTGAGATCGTCGGCGAAGTCGCCAGGGCCCACCGTGCGGCGCACCGTGATGCGGTCGGCGAGGTCGGGGATGCCGGTCCACTCACTGATCTGCGAGATCACCGAATCGGCGAGCTTTTCGATGCGCTCATCGCCAGCTCCAGCGCCCGCCAGTTGACCGTGACCAATGGCGGGGTCGGCCGGAATCGGCACGAGCACAAACACATTCTCATATCCCTCGGGCGCCACATTCGGGTCAACGCCACTGGGCTTGCAAATGTAGAGCGATGCCGGCTCGGGCACCTTGGGCTCGTCACCGAAGATGGCCTCGAAGCCCTCTTGCCAGTCCTTCATGAACAACAGCGTGTGGTGCTCGAGCTCAGGCAGCTCACCCTTCACACCCAGATACAACAGGAGCGCGCTGGGGCCAGGAACCTTCTTCTCCCAGTACTCCGCGGGATAGGTTTGCTCGCTTGACTCGAGCATCGTGGTCTCGGTGTGGTGGAGGTCGGCCGCAGAAACCACGGTGTCGGCGTTCAGAGTGTGACGCTTGCCCGCGGCATCCGTGTATTCAACACCTGTTGCAACGCCATCGACCGTCACGATGCGCGTGACCGCCGAACCGGTGCGGATGTCGACGCCAGCAGCCCGGGCGATGTCGGCAATACTCTCGATCACCCGGGTGAAACCGCCCATGGGGTAAAGCACGCCATCCGAGAGATCGAGGTGGCTCATGAGGTGGTACATGCTCGGCGTGAGGTACGGCGAGGAGCCCAGGAACACGGCCGGGTAGCCGAGCACTTTGCGCAAGCGGTCGTCTTTGACGGTGCGAGCAACCAGCTTCGACAGGGGCTCGATGAGCAACCGGATGAAGCGTGCCGCCTTCGCGAGCACCTCTTTCGTCGCGCTCGTGCGCAGATCGGCGAAGCTCGTGTAGAGAAAGTACTTCTTAGCGAGCTCGTAGGTGTCTTCGGCCGAGGCCAAGTACTTGCGCATGCGGGCGCCCGAACCGCGCTCGATGCTCTCGAAGAGCGCGAGGTTCTCTTCGAGATCGGTCGAGATGTCGAGGGATTCTTTCTCTCCCTCAAAGTAGACCCGGTAACCGGGGTCGAGGGTGACGAGCGAGAGTTGCTCGGCGGCAGTCGTGCCCATCAGCTTGTAGAAGTGGTCGAAGACCTCGGGCATCAAATACCAGGATGGCCCCGTGTCGAAACGGAACCCGTCGTGCTCCCACGAGCCAGCACGGCCACCCACCTCGGGGCGGCCCTCGAGCAGCGTGACCGAATGGCCCTCTTTGGCCAATAGCGCCGCACTCGCGAGCCCGGCAATTCCGCCACCAATAACAACAACGTCACTCATGATCGAGGGGTAACTCCCATCGCGGCAGCCGCAGCCAACCGCAGTTTCACAACATCTGGAACCCGCACCCGGGTCTTCACCAATTCACTCGCCGGAGTTGCCCGGATGCGCTTGGAAAGTTGGGCAAAAAGGGAATGCGCGAGCGCAACCGCTTTCTTGCTGCTCGCCGGCAGCTCGGCACCGATCGCGGCATCCCCCAGATCGGAGTCGAGATCGTCGAGCAGACGGATTTTCTCCGCTTCGGTGAACGACGCGACATCAATGCCGGGGAAGTAACTGCGCCCGAGAGTCTCGAAGTCGTCGGCAAGATCGCGCAAGAAGTTGACCTTCTGAAAGGCAGCACCGAGCGCTTGTGCGCCGTGCTCAAACTTGGCGCGCTGCTCGTCGCTGACATCGTGGCCATGCAAGAAGGCACACAGGCACATGAGACCAACAACCTCAGCGGAGCCGTAGACGTAGCGGTCAAAGCTGGCCTGGTCGTGCTCTTTTTGGCTGAGATCCATGCGCATCGACTCGAAGAAGGGAGCTGTAAGTTCTGCGCCGAACGACACCTCACGCGCGGTGAGGGCGAAAGCGTGCACGATGAGGTTCGAGCTGAAACCGCTCTCGATCGCATTTTCGGTTTCTCGCTCGAGCTCGTTCAACTGGCGCCCGGTGGCGATCAGGTCGAGTCCGGCCTCTTCAGCCCCACCGTCGACGATTTCGTCGGCAACCCTCACGAGCGCATAAATGTTCTCAACGTGCTGGCGAACATCCGCGCCGAGAAGGCGGGATGCCGCGGAAAATGACGTGGAATAGCTGCGGATGACGATACCGGCCGCGTCTTCGGCGACACGGTCATACAACTTGAGGCGTGAGCTCACGCGCGCCCGCCTTCAGCATGCTCAGGCACATTAGTTAGGCTGAGTGCAGGCCGACACATGGGGTGCGGCATTTCGATTCGTTCCACCTAGGCAGACTATCGCGATCATGAGTGAAATCCCTGAGCAGGTTGTACTTCTCTCCGAGTCCGGCGAGCACATTGGCGTCGCTGACAAGGCCCTCGTTCACACGACCGACACCGCCCTGCACCTCGCGTTCTCGTGCCACGTCTACAACGCCGACGGCAAAGTACTTGTCACTCGTCGCGCACTCTCCAAGCTCACCTGGCCTGGCGTCTGGACAAACTCGTTTTGCGGGCATCCGGCTCCCGGCGAGGACATGGCCGCTGCGATCATCCGCCGGGCCAAGTACGAGCTCGGAATTACCGTCAGCGACGTGCAACTCGTACTGCCCGATTTTCGTTACCGCGCCGTTGACTCCTCCGGCATCGTCGAGAACGAGATCTGCCCCGTCTACCGTGCCGTGACGACGGATGCCGCAGCCCCCAACCCGGCCGAGGTCGACGAATTCGACTGGGTCGATCCTCAGTCGCTGCACACCTCAGTGGCCGCAACTCCGTTCGCGTTTAGCCCGTGGCTCGGCTGGCAGTTGGAGCAGCTGGACGCTCAGCGCGACTAATAGCCGCGTCAAGTGAACCACGCGGAGCTCGCACGACGAGTAATCGCGCGCTAGCCCCCGAGCGAACCCGCGTCATTCGCGCGCACGTCGGTGCGGTGAAAGTTCTGGAAGCTGCGACTAGCCGTTGGACCACGCTGGCCCTGATAGCGCGAACCGTATTGCCCCGAGCCGTAAGGCGACTCAACCGGCGACGTGGTCTTGATGAAGCACAGCTGCCCAATTTTCATGCCTGGCCAGAGCTTGATCGGCAAGGTCGCCACATTGCTGAGTTCGAGGGTGACGTGACCCGAGAAGCCAGGGTCAACGAAGCCAGCAGTCGAGTGCGTGAGCAGACCGAGGCGCCCGAGTGAACTCTTGCCCTCGAGGCGAGCCGCAACGTCGTCGGGCAAAGTCACGAGTTCGAATGTGGAACCGAGCACAAACTCACCGGGGTGAAGGATGAACGGCTGGTCGGCATCCACCTCCATGAGGTGAGTGAGGTCTGGCTGATCTACGGCCGGGTCAATGAATGGGTATTTGTGGTTATCGAACAGGCGGAAGAAGCGATCGAGCCGCACATCAACACTCGACGGTTGCACCATGTCGAGATCGAGAGGGTCAAGGCCGATGCGGCCAGTGGCAAGTTCGGCCCGGATGTCACGATCACTGAGAAGCATGGCCTAAGACTAACGAAATCCCGGCTGCGTAGTGCTCAGATGAGCAAATCTGGGGAGCCGCGAAAGTTACGGGCGCTGCGCCGGGAGAGCGAGAGCGATGCGGGAGGCCGCGACATCCGCCGCCGTCTTCTCGATGAGTTCGTCGAGGCTCTCGTAACGGAACATTCCCCGCAACCAGGCGTGCACCGTGAACTCGACCTCAGCGCCATAAAGGTCGCTGTCGAAATCATGAATAAAGGCTTCAACTCGACGCTCGGTCACGTCGTCAAAAGTGGGGTTGTCACCGATGCTGATGGTCGCGCCATGACGGGTGGCAGCCGGCGGGAAGGTCACCCAGCACGCGTACACACCGTCGACAGGCAACGCCGCGTGGTCGGTGACCGCAATATTCGCGGTGGGAAATCCCAGTTCGCGACCACGCTTATCGCCGTGCACGACGATGCCACGAAAGCTCAGCGTCGGTGGATGCTCCATTAGCCCCACCCTAGCGGCGGGCCTGCCGAGCACGCTCGCGGCCTACAGCCCGCGGAACTGGCTGAGGTGAAAGACAAGAGGAGTGACTTCGGGGAATGCCTCGGAGTGGATGACTTCGAGAGTCACGATCTCGTGGTCGCCGCCATCAAAGCTGTTGCGGATCTCGCACTCAAGCCAGAGCGCGGCGCCATCCATATGTATTGCTCCACCTTCGGTGGCACGCCACGCGATGTCGGCGAAACGGTCGCCGGTGCGGGACGCCAGACTGCGCGCAGTGCTCTCTTGATCGGCGCCGAGCACGCTCAGACCAATGCGAGTGGCGCGAGCGAGCACCGGCCACGTGGTGGAGGTGCGCGCGGGACACACGGCCACGAGGGGTGGGTCGAGGGACACGGAGGTGAACGAATTGACCGCGATGCCGGTTGGCGCGCCGTCAACGACGGCCGCGAGAGCGACGACGCCGGTGGGAAAGAGCGAGAGTGCTCGGCGAAGAGCAACCTGTGGGGGAACTTCTTCCGCGGTGGTCTGATGCGACATGGGCGGACTCCTTTGCTTGAAATGTTCAACCAGCGACTGCTAGTCAAGTTTGAACATATGACTACATGTTAGTCATTTTTGATCATGTAAACAACTGACTTTCTGCCCTGCACGCACATCGCTTGGCCTACGATTGGGGGCATGTCGACTACAACTCGCTTGGTCGTGCTGGGAGCTGTAAACCAGTTCCAGCCAGTTCACGGCTACTTCCTGCGCCGCGAACTCATGACCTGGCACATCGACGAATGGGCCAACATCCAACCCGGCTCGATCTACAACGCGCTGCGATCGCTTACCAACGACGGTTACCTCGCAGAGAACGGCACCGAGTCTGCTGGCAACCGACCCGAGCGCACGACCTACCGCGTCACCGAAGCCGGCGAAGTTGAACTGCTCCGGATGCTGCGCGATGCCCTCTGGACGGTCGAGGTCTTCGACACCAAACCCGTCATGGTGCTCACCTCGTTTATGTACGCCCTGCAGCGCGAAGAAGTGCTCGCCGGCCTTGAGCATCGCGTCACCGAAATTGATGCCCGCATTGCCAGCAACGCGTACCACATCGGCGATGTTGCGACCTCGACTTCCACTCCCGCCTACGTTCGCGAAATCTTCGAACTTGCGACATCTCGCTTGCGCGGAGAACAGCAGTGGGCTCGAGACGTGATCGGTCGCATCCGTTCCGGCGACTATGTCTTTGCCGGAGAAGATGGCGACCGTCCCGCTCGACGCGCTACTAGCTAGCTCGTCGCTTCGACCGCGGCTGTCGCCCGGTAGGCGGCACCCGGGTGGTCGTCGCGCAAGATCGAATCGTCGGTGCCGAGCAGACGCTCGCGCAGCGTCGGAGCGTCATAGCCTTCGCCAGCAACTCCCCGCTCGCGCAGAATCGGCAGCACCTTCTCAATGAACTCGACCGTCGAGCTGGGCTGGATCATCGGCGTCAGCAAGAAGCCGTCGAGGTCAGCACCCTCAGCGAGAGCGATCATCTCGTCAGCGATCTGCTCAGCAGTGCCCACGAAAGGCTTGCTGCGCACACCGTTGCCGTGCCACTGAGCGAGAACATCGCCAACGGTCTGGTCGCCGAAGCGGGTGACCTGAGTCTGCGACAGCTCAGTGTGGAGCTCCTTCATCGGGGTTGCCGGGTCGAAGGATGAGAGATCGAGGCCCGTGAACCACGCGTAGGAGGCGACAGCAACGTCGGGGCTCTCGGCATCCAGCACCGCTTGCAGCTTGGCCTTCGCTTCGTCGGCTGTGTCGCCGATGACGCACGTGAACGCCGACATGATCTTGACCGAGTCGGCGGCGCGACCGTTCTTCACCGCTTCTTCACGAATGGATGCGACCTGCTCGGCCACTTTCTCCACGGCTCCGCCACCGAGGAAGACAGCTTCACCGTGTTTGCCGCCAAACTCGCGACCGCGCGGTGAGGTGCCGGCCTGGAAGAGCACCGGGGTGCCCTGCGGCGAGTACGAGGAATTTCCGTAGCCGTGCGACGTGAAGTACGGACCATCGTGCTCGATGCGGTGAACCTTGGCGGGGTCAGCGAAGCGACCATTCTTGTCACGCTCAAGCGCGTCACGCTCCCAGGCGCCCTCCCACAACTTGTAGACGACCTCCATGAAGTCATCGGCCATGTCGTAGCGCTCGTCGTGCGCGACCATCGGGACACCAAAGGCTTGCGATGCCGTCTCGGCCGTTCCCGTCGTCACGACGTTCCACCCGATGCGGCCACCCGAAAGGTGGTCGAGGCTCGCGATACGGCGAGCAAAAGCGTAGGGCTGTTCAAGAAGAGTGGATCCCGTGAGCACGAGTCCGAGGTTCGTGGTGGTCGAGATGAGGGCAGCAGCCAGAATCGCCGGATCGAGACGCGGCAGGTCGAGGCCCTCGACCGAGCAGATCTCGGGACGCTCGCCGTTGACGTCAGCCCAGCCCCAGGCATCCGCCAAGAACATGAAATCGAAGCCGGCTTCTTCGCACATGGTGGTGATTTCGCGCCAGTAGTCGAGGCGGTCAAACATGTCGCGCTTGTTGTCGGGGTGACGCCACGTGGACGTTCCCGAGTCGTTGGCCTGGGGGTTTTCGAATAGACCGAAGCGAAGCTTCTTCATGGTGAAACCTTTCGTGGTGGTGAAAAAGTCAGGTGGTGGTGAAAAAAGTCAGAGTGGTAGCGGGAAAAGGTGGGCGGAGCCGAAAACTAGCGGCCGACGGCGGCTCCATCGCTCCACCACAGCACTCGCTTGCGCACGAGAGCGAGCAGTGAAATGAGCACGACGCCCATGAAGCAGAGCAAGGTGATGCTGGCCCAGGTGACGGGCAAGTTGGCTTGGGCTGCGGCGATCGTCACGAGGGATCCGAGCCCCGCCTGTTGACCGGCAGCGACAAACTCGGCAACGGCTGCACCAACGATCGCGAGGGGAAGCGCAATGCGCAGTCCCGCGAACACGTAGGGCATTGAACCGGTGAAACGCAGGTCGCGGAAGATCTCCCAGCGGCTGGCATGCAGTGTCTTCATCACGTCGAGAGCTCGGTCATCCACATCTCGCAGCCCGGCAAGCGAGTTGACGAGCATCGGGAAGAACACGACCAGTGCGGTCACAATGAACTTGGGCGTCATGCCGAAGCCGAAGGCCACGACCAGAGCCGGTGCGATGGCCACGATCGGCGTAACCATGACGACAACGACGAGCGGCATGACCGCGCGTTCCATGACCTGAAACTCAGCCATGATGATCGCCAGAATGAAACCGGCGATGATGCCCGAGCTAGCGCCCACGAGAACCTCAAGCCCCGTCACGAGCATGTTCGCCCAGTAAGTGTCGGCATCTTTGATGAGGCTCACCCACACCTGGTCGATGGTCGGAATCACGTACGGGTTCGCGATCGCGGTGATCTGCCAGAGCGCAGCAGCAATCACAAAGGTGATGACGGCGGGAGCCCAGTTGCTCCAGCGCAGATTCTGTTTGAACTTGGCCGAGGCCAACGGTGAGAAGCGTCGGCCGGTAGCGCTCGTGGCCGCCTGAACGGCGAGCGCTGACGTGTCGGTTGTTGACATGGTGTCCTCGTTCTTGCGTGACTTAGGCACTCTTTTGTCCCATCACTTCGCGCAACGTGCCACGAACTTGGCCTTCAAGGTCACGGAATTCGTCGGTCGCGTACACGTCGATCGTGCGAGGGCGCGGCAGGGGAACATCGATGATCTCGGCGATGTGGCCCGGGTGGGCTCCCATCACGACGATGCGGTCGGAGAGCATGATTGCCTCCGGCACCGAGTGGGTCACGAACATGACGGCCTTGCGGTTGGACTGCCAAAAATCGAGCAGCCCCAAACGTTGAGCGTCACGGTTCATCTCATCGAGTGCCGAGAAGGGCTCGTCCATGAGCAACACACTCGGGTCGAACACGAACGCGCGGGCAATAGCGACCCGCTGCTGCATTCCGCCCGAGAGCTGACCGGGGTACTTGTCGAGCGCGGCACCCAACCCGAACGACTCCAGAATCTCGCGAGGGTCTCGCAGGTTGCGGTTCGCATTCGCTTTCGGGTTCACCGTCATCGGCAGCCGCACATTGTCGAGCACAGTGCGCCACGGGAGCAGCGCTGGGGACTGGGGAACAAGACCAATCATCTTGTTCTTCGTCGCGGCTTTCACCGTCATCCCGTCGACCATGACGGTGCCGCTGTCGGCGTCGATGAGGCCAGCGACCGTCTTGAGCAGTGTCGACTTGCCGCAACCGCTTGGTCCGATCACGGAGACAAACTCGCCCATCTTGATCGAGAGGCTCACCTGATTGAGCACGAGCGTGCGAGCCCCATCGGGGCCGAAGCTCTTAGAGACGTTCTCGATATGAACGCCCGCGTGTGGCTGTGCGGTTTCCACAGTTACTCCCTGAGTTGTGAAGCCGGATGCCGCACCGGGTGGGTTGGTGCGGCATCCGAGCGGGGTGGTCGGGTTAGTTGCCCGGCCAGATCAGTTCGCCGTCTGCATAGAGATCAGCGACGAGCGTTTCATCCATCATGTCGGTGATAGCGGGAAGGGTGTCAACGTTGCCGAACTTCTTCACGAGTTCGTACTCGGCCTCCCAGTCAGCAGCAGTCTGGGTTCCGGGGAGCCCACTGTTGCTGTCCTCGACCCACTGCGATTCCACATTCCAGGTGCGCTCGAGCTGTTCGCGCGGGAAAGCAGAGCCTTGACCGTTGTCTTCGGCAAGCTGGGCGATCATGTCGAGGCACTCGTCGGAGCTGTCGAGGCAGAACTGCAGGGCGTGCAGCGATGCGCGCATGAAGTCAGCGGCGACTTCGCGGTTGTCGGCGAGGAACTCGGAGTTGATCTCCATGACGTTGTAGGTGCCTTCGACGCCCACATCAGAGGGGAAGAACTCGCTAAACGGCAGACCCTGAGCGCGAAGGTTCTCGGGCTGGTTTGAGGCGTAGCCGACAATGGCGTCGACCTGTCCGCGGGTGACCACGGTGGGGTCGTAGTTGGTCATCTTGATCAGTTCGACCTTGCTGACATCGACGTCAGCGGCATCCAACATGGCGGATGCGATCGGGGTGAGGTTGATGAAATAGCCGAGCGAACCACCTTCGAGATCCTTGAGGCTCTCGATCTTTTCGTTGGCGAAGATCGAGAACGGCGGGGTGTTGCCGTAGGTCGCTACCGCGGTGAGGTTCTTGCTGTTGGCGGCGGCAAGCATGACATCGGATGCCGAACCGAGGGCGGTGAATTCGGCCTGGCCGGAGGAAACGAGCTGTTGTCCGTTCGCACCGGAGGCATTGATCTCTACGTCAAGGCACAGGTCCTTGAAGTAGCCGAGCTCTTCGGCGAGGAATACGTCGAGCTGGCCAGCGCTGGCCGAGTATCCGTAGCCGGAGATGTAGGTGATGGTGCCCACCGCGGCGTTGCGGTCGCAGGCTTCCTGAGAAATCAGGAGGTCGCCGGCGTCGGGCGTGGATTCTTCTGCGGGGGCTGTGCAGGCGGAGAGCGTGAGTGCTGTTACCAAGAGTCCTGCGATGCCGAAGCCTCGCAATTTCTTGGAATCAAGAGGTGTAGTCACTTGGATCCAGGTTCCTTCCTAGGCCGTATCCGTCATTGGATGGCTAGACAAAACGTACATGATCAAGATTGACTGTGCAAACTTGATTTACGGTCGCTTTGACTGCCACCACGCGCCGACAGTGCGCGCCAATAATTGTGTCGCGGGTAGACAAATCGTGTGCCCGACGGCACACGGATGGTTGCTATTGACGTTAGCGGAGGGCAGCGAGAGTCAATAGGTGCGCGTGGGGTTCGCCATTCGCACTTCGTCGAGCACCGCGTCAGCGACGTTAACCGTGAGCTCGGTGCTCGTGCCGGAGACGTACACCCAGAGGTCGCTCACGAAGTAGTGAGTCTGAGCGCTCCAGCCCACCGCGGTTTCGAACTCTTTCTCCAGAGTCGTCACCGTTCCCGCGCTTGCACCGGTGAATCCCGTTGCTAGCAGCGCGTCTTGGAGGTTCGTGGCATCCGCCTCTGAAATGTCGGTGACGATCACGGTGAAGCCACCATCGGAGTTCGGAACACCCCAAATGCAATTCTTGGCGATCGAGGCGTTGCCTGCCGCGGTCTCGATTTCGGGCAGTTCATCGCCGCGAATCGGAATCGTGTCGTCAGCGCCCAAGACAACGGTTGAGGGAGAGAACAGACTCTTCGCGTCGCTCAACGGCAGCAAAGTGGCGCAGCCGGGAAGGATCAGCGGATCCGGCGTCGGAATCGGAGTGGAGCTCGGTGAGGCAGTGGCCGAAGGCGCGCTCGATGTCGTTGAACTTTCTGGCGCCGCGGGAACGCACCCGGCAAGCACCCCACTCACGAGCAGTGCGGATGCCGCAGCCACCATCATCCGCGTCTGTTGTCGACGCCCGAGTACCAATTTTTCGCCCCACCCACTGTTCATGATTGAAGAGTAACCCCGTACGGCTCGCACCGGAAGACGGCAACTCCGGCTGATGCGCGCGCCGCTCTCAGGCCTCTAGTAGTCACGAGTCGGGTTGGCTGCGCGAACCTGCTCAAGCGCGCTATTCGCGACGGGAACCGTAATGCTGAAGCTGGTGCCTGCGGCGTAAACCCAGAGGTCATCGATCAGGTAATGCGTTCGGCCACTGGCCTCTATCGGACCATCTGCTTCGAGCATGAGGGACGTTGCGCCGCGGCTTTCAAAGCTGAAATACCCAGCCCCCATCAGAGCCGCCGAGAGCAGGTCGGCGTCTGTCGGCGCGATATCGGCAACGGTGAGTCCGAAAATCGCACCCGAGTTGGGGAGGCCCCAAAAGCAGGTGCGCCCTACCGTCGCGTTCGCCCCCGCAGTATCGATAGCCGCGATGGGCTCGGCAGTGAAGTGCGCGGCATCTGACCCGTCTCCCTCGAAGTAGAGCTCGGTTGCTGCACCCCACAGGGCCCGTGCATCAGCGATCGGATACAACGTGTCGCATTCCGGAAGAGACAGTGGGTCAACCTCGGGCTCTGACGACACTGACGGCCCTGGTTCAGCCGTGGTTGGCGGCTGCGATGGCAACGGCGCTCCCCCATCAGGGCTAGCTGGCGTGCACCCAGCCAGCGAAAGCGCAACGAGAAACGCTCCGGCTGACGCCACGATCGCGCGAACGGGTGAACTCGCCACCCCTGTTTTTGGGCCCTGTAGAACATCCATAACAGCAAGGTAGAACAACCGCTCTACCCTGCGCGTGAGTAAGAATTACTTCATCGCGCGAGCGGGACGTTCGCGAGCGCCTTAGCTGGACTGACGCGCAAGCTGGCCGAGGGCATCCGCATCGAGAATGACGACGCGGGCGCGGCCCTGCCGGATGATGCCGCGGCTGGCCAGATCAGACATGGCCTTGCTCGTGGATTCGCGGGTCGCGCCGAGGAGCCCAGCGAGCTGGTCGTGACTGAGTCGAATCGTGGGGTTCGCGAAGCGTGGGGTGCGCGAGGTTTCCGCCAAGCGCACCAGGGTGCTGCACACGCGCGATTGCAGCGGGCGCAACGCAAGATCGGTGAGGCGCTCTTCGAGCCGAACTACTTGCTCGCCAAGGTGGCGCGAAATGCGGATCGCGATGCGTGGGTCGGCAAGAAGGTACCGTTCGACATCCGCCGTATTGAGGAGACAGATTTCGACGTTGTCGATCGCTTCGGCGTAGTTGTCGTACATGCGCTGGCCGACCATCATCATTTCGCCAAAGACTGCGCCGGGCTCAAGAATGGCCATCGTCAGCGCCTTGCCGTCTTCGGTGACCCGGAAGATGCGGATGCGGCCCTTCTTCAGAATGAAGAGTGCCGTGACGGGCTGGCTCTGGCTGAAGACCATTTCGCCGAGCGAATACGAGCGCGAGGGCGCCATGCGATCCATCTGCTCGATCTCGGCAGGCGAGAGGTCGGCGAACAGGTCGACTTCGCTGAGGCAACTAAATGAACCGTTGTCGATCGGCATGAGTGGTTCAGGATCCCTTCGCTGAGGCGACCACGGGCGTTCGCCCGCCACAGGGGCTGACGCCACTCTCTCGCCACACGGATCCATCATGACATGCTCACTTGAGTGTTCCCGTGACGGCTTGAATGTGACCGCCGCGACGGCTTGCCTGCAGCACGTCGTCGGCACGCTCGGTTAGCCACTTCCACGGATGCGCTTCGATATCGGCGCCACCCATTCGGCACGCGAGGCGCGCGAGCGGGGTAAACACTTTCGCCATCCCCACAGGTCGCTGCATGTCGACGATGCCGACTCGACCACCAGGGGTGAGCAGCCGTTCTGCTTCTGCCAGCACTTCGGGGTGGCTCCCCATCACACTGAGCGCGTAAGCCGAGAAGACGGCATCGATGGTGGGTGCTAAACCATCTATCGCAAGATCTTCTGCCGACATTTTCGTGGCATCCGCCTGTACGACACGCACGTTCGACCAGCCTTTGCGGGCCGCCCGCTTGGCCGCGACCTGCAACATCTGGGCACTCGCATCGACGCCAATCACCTGGCCCGTTGGGCCAACCGCATCGACGAGCAACTCAAAGCTGAGCCCGGTGCCGCAGCCGAGATCCACAACAGTGTCTCCCGGGCGCAGCCCCATGAGCTCGATACCGGCAACACGGCCTGAACGATAGACCGCCCATTCGCCAGACATCGCATCGTAAAATTGCGTGCCGAAGCGGTATTTCTTCCAAGCCATGTCGTGCGCCTAGCGGTATTCGGGGTTGGCTTCGAAGCCGAAGTGCTCGCCGTCGTTCCACGCTTTACGTGTGTTTCCGTAAGCGGGGATGCCGCCGGCGTTCTTGAGAATCGAGGCCATGTGCATGAGGTTCCACGACATGAAAGTCGTGTTGCGGTTCGTGAAGTCGTTCTCGAGGCCGCCTGAACCCTCGTCGAGGTAGCTGGGGCCGGGGCCGATTTCGCCGAGCCAGCCGGCATCCGCTGCGGGCGGGATGACGTAACCAATGTGCTGAAGGCTGTAGAGAACCGACATGGCGGAGTGCTTCACGCCATCCTCGTTACCGGTGAAGAGCGCGCCGCCAACCTTGCCATAGAAGACGTACTGGCCCTTGTCGTTGAACTCGCCACTCATCGCGTAGAGGCGCTCGATGAGCATCCGGGTGACAGAGGAGTTGTCGCCCAGCCAGATTGGTCCGCCGATGACGAGGATGTCTGCCGCTTCGATGAGGGGCCAGACTTCGTCCATCCAGGCGTCCTTCTCCCAGCCGTGTTCGCGCATGTCGGGGTAGACGCCGATCGCGATGTCGTGGTCAATGAAGCGCACGTTGTCGACGTGCACTCCGGCACTGCGCATCAGCTGGATGCTGGAATCCATGAGCCCCTGGGTGTGGCTCATCTCGGGGCTCTTCTTGAGCGTGCAGTTAATGAAGACGGCCTTGAGCCCGTCGTAGCGGGGAGCGTCAGCAGGAACGGTGTTCGCGTTAGTTTCGGTAGCCATGACCCGATGTTACGGGCGAGCCCTCCCTGCGAACTGTGATCTAGCGTACGGTTCGCTGAACAATGCGCTGCTAAACATGACTGGGGGCAAACGCCCTCTCGAAAGGAACACGCATGCCCGCTCAGTGGGATCTCATCGTCATCGGCTCCGGCAGCGCCGGAATTGTCGCCAGCAAGACCGCCGCCCGTTTTGGAGCACGCGTGCTGCTTGTCGAACGACACCGCCTCGGTGGGGACTGCCTATGGACCGGCTGCGTGCCCTCCAAGTCACTGATTGCTGCCGCTCATGCCGCGCACGTTGCGCGCACCTCGGAACGCTTTGGCGTCATCGCCGAGAACGTGACGGTCGATTTCGCTCGCGCGATGGGCCACGTTCAGGATGCGGTAGCCACGATCGAACCACACGACTCGGTTGAAGCCTTTGCCGAGTTCGGCATCGAAGTCGCCCACGGCGATGCTCGCTTCACGGGGCGCCACTCTCTCGAGATCGACGGCACTCGCCACACCTTCGTGCAGGCGGTCATCGCGACCGGCACCGTGCCGCGCGTTCCCTCTTTCCCCGGCGCGGACAGCGTTCAGATACTCACGAGCGACACCATCTGGGAACTCGACGAACTCCCTCAACGCTTAGTGGTTCTCGGTGGCGGCGCAATCGGCAGCGAGCTCGGCCAAGCAATGGCACGGCTCGGTTCTGACGTCACGATCGTGAACCGCAGCAGCCGCATCCTCCCCGGCGAAGAAGAGCGCGCGAGCGCGGTGCTTCACGCCACGTTCGAGCGCGACGGCATCACCATGCTTCACAACCGCAGCGCCGTTGAGGTCGTCTCGAGCGATGGCCTCAGTGGCGAACTCGTGCTCGATGATGGAACCCGCGTTCCCTTCGATCGCCTGCTCGCCGCTATCGGCCGCACCCCCAACCTCGACACTCTCTCCCCCGAAACGGCCGGCGTTGCCGTCACCGATCAGGGCTACGTTGACGTGGATGCCTCGCTGCGCACCACAAACAAGCACATTTGGTCGGCGGGAGACGTTGCCGGGCTGCCGAAGTTCAGCCACGTTGCTGGCGTGAGCGGCAGCACCGCCGGCACCAACGCCATCCTCGGATTGCGCCGCAAATTCAACGACGCAGTCGTGCCGCGTGTGACGTTCACCTCGCCCGAAATTGCCGCGGTTGGCCTCACCGCAGCGGATGCCGTCGAAGGAAAGCACCGCGTCTTTACCGGCGAACACAGTGCCACTGATCGCGCCATTGCTGAAGGCGACGACGACGGCTTCGCGCAGATCGTTGTGAACTCCGGCGGGCGCGTGCTCGGCGGAACAATCGTCGGCCCCCGTGCCGGAGAAAGCCTCGGCGAGCTGACGGTTGCCGTGAGCGCAAAACTCTCCACGAGCACTCTGGCCAGCGCCACTCACGCCTACCCGACGTTCACCGATGCGCTGTGGAATGCCGCGATCGCCGACGTGCAATTCCGCTTGAAGAGCGGAGTCGTGAAGTCGGGCATCCAACTGCTGGCTCGAGTGCGGCGTGCACTGTTGGGCACGCCCCGCGACTAGAGGTGAGGCGGCCCGGCGAGAAGGCGGCGCTAGCGCAGTATGCGGTAGCCGACGATCATCCGCTGGGCAGCGCTGACGAGAACGACAACGCTCCAGACGAGTGCGATCTGCCAGGCAATGAACGGCAGCGCGAGCCAGAGGGTATGAACGAAGACGGTTTCGCCGCCCTCGGCGATGCGTCCGAGAAAGAACAGCGAGCGATTGTCGTCGTCTGAAAGCGTGCGGCCGGTGCGTTCAGCGATCGATGAGAACGCCAAGAACGCAGCGCCATTGATGTAGTACGCGAACAGCACGACCAAGAACGGCCACCACGGCGCATCGAAGGCAGCCGTGGCGCCGATTGCGACGCCCAGAACCGTCGCGCCGTAAACCACGAAGTCGGCGACGATATCGAGAAAACCGCCCGCTTCGCTCGCCGTGGCGGGCCGGGGAACGGATGCCGCAGCGCGCCGGCGGCGAGCCAGCGTTCCGTCGAGCCCGTCGAACACTCGCGAGAGCAACCACGCCACGAGGGCCAGCGCCCAGAGCTGAGTTGCGGCGAGCGCCGCACTGCTCAACCCGATCACGAGTCCGGCGATGGTGAGGCGGTCGGGCGTGATCCAGGGCACGTCGAGCGCGGAAGCCATTGCGTTGAGAGGTTTGCTGACCGCCCGACGCAGCTGGACATCCAGCATCGTTAGTTGTTCTCCGCAGCCGCGTCGCCGGTTGTGACGTCGTCGGTTGTCGCGAGCACCGGGCTCTCACCGGGAGCCGCTGCGGCCGCAGCATCTTTTTTGCGCAGCCGGCCAGCAACAATGCCGCCGCCGATAGTGAGCACGCCGAGCGCTCCGAGGGCGATGAAGAAGCCGCTGTTGAGTTCGGCCCCGTAGGCGCCGACGGCGACGAAGGCCATGGTGCCGGGGATGATGCCGACGGCGGTGCCGATCATGTAGTCGCGCACTCGCACGGCGGTGAGGCCAGCGGCGTAATTGATAACAGTGAAGGGGATGAGCGGGATGAGGCGCAGCGCGATCATGGAAAGCAGTCCGCGCTTCTGCAGCATCTCGTCGACGGCGCGAACCTTGCCGCCGGTGTACTGCTCAACGGCATCGCGGCCGAGAAGGCGGCCAATCCAGAAGGAGAGGGCTGCGCCGATAACGGCACCCACGAGCACCAGCAGCGTGCCGATCCACAATCCCCAGGCGAGCCCGGCCGCAATGCTGATCACGGCTTTCGGCGCTGGAGTGAGGGTAAGCACGGCGTAGGCGACGATGAAGATCACAGCACCCAGCAGTCCGGTGCCTTCCGCCCATCCTTGAATCTCGTCAACGGACGGGATTTCGATCGTGAACGCCACGATCACAATTGCGATGAGGAAGACGACAAACGCGCCAGCTTTCCACAGGGAAGAGGACCGGTTCTTTTTCATTTGGCCAATGTTATGTCGAGGCTCCGCGCTGCGTATGTGATGTGGCTTACTGAGCAATGAAGAAGTTCGCACTTAGTCTTAGAGTTCGCTGCGCTGGGTGTCTGGCGCTTCCTCTTCCGTCGACCGTCAAGGAGCACGTGCGTGCCGATTCGCAATCCGTTTCGCCCTCAACACTCCACGACCGCACGCCGCCGCATCCTTCCCGCGCTTGCTACGGCAGCAGTGACCGCATTGGCCCTGAGCGCGTGCTCGGCGCCGACGACCGCTCCGAGCGGTCCTGAGTTCTTCGATTGGTCTGACGTACAGGTTGCTGCTGACGGCCAGACCGTGAAGTTGTGGATGTGGGGCGGCGACGATCAGGGCAACGCCTACGTCGACGACGTACTAGCTCCGGCCGCGGCGGCGCAGGGCGTCACGCTCGAACGCGTACCGATTGCCGACACCAAGGATGCGCTCAACCGCGTTTTCACTGAGCTGCAGGCTGGCCGCAATACGGATGGCGCTGTCGACCTCGTGTGGATCAACGGCGACAACTTCCGCACCGGCAAACAGGCGGATGCCTGGTTTTGCGAGTGGACAGACCTCCTACCTAACATGACGGCAGTTTCCGCCACCGACCCGCTCCTCACGGAAGACTTCGGCACCCCCGTCGACGGCTGCGAGGCGCCCTGGCACAAAGCGCAGTTCTCGTTCGTCTACAACTCGGCGACCGTGCCGAACCCGCCAACCACGATCGAAGGCATCCTCGAGTGGGCTGAAGCCAACCCCGGCCGCTTCACGTATCCGGCCGCCCCCGACTTCACCGGCTCCGCTTTCTTGCGGTCGGTGCTCTACAGCGAGTCCGGTGGCTACGAGAACGTCCCATCCACCTTCAGCGATGAGGCTTTCGACGAACTCTCGCCGGCGCTGTTCGACCGCCTCGACGCCCTCGCTCCGTCGCTGTGGCGTGAAGGCAGCACGTACCCCGCAACATCCGAACAACTCACCAAGCTCTTTGCCGATGGTGAGATCGACATGATGATGACCTACGGGCCAGCCACCCTTACCGCCCTCGTCGAGAACGGCACCCTGCCCGACACGACGCGAGTGCTGACCGTCGACGACGGAACGCTCGGCAACGCCAGCTTCTTCGGCATCCCCAGCAACTCCGGCAACATTGCCGGCGCCATGGTCGTCGCCAACGAGGCCCTGTCGGTTGAGCAGCAGGTCGCGAAGGCTGACCCGGCCGTGTGGGGCCAGTTCACGGTTCTTGATCTGGATGCTCTCTCTGCCGATGACCGTGCCCTCTTCGATGCGCTGCCGCAATCGCCCGTCGTGCCGAGTTTTGACATCCTTTCGCAGAACGCCAACCCCGAACTTTCGGCCGAATGGGTTCCCGCTCTCGATGACGCTTGGCGCACGAGGATCGCTGCTCGCTGATGACAGCGATGCTGAGCCGGCCGCGACGCCGAGGGGTGCGCGCCACCCTTCTCGTGCTGCCGGCGGTGATCCCGGTCGCGATTGTGGTGATCGGTGGCATCGGCACCACAGTGGTGCAAAGTCTCGGCCTCATGCCCCTCGTGGGCACGCCCGCGTTGAGCGTTGAGGCCTTCGAAGGCACCGACGGTCTCCTCAGCTCGGCGCTGCTCTCCCTCGGGATCGCCGTCGTCTCAACCGCGATCGCTGCCGTCGTCGGCTTCTTCACCGCCGTGCTGATCATCTCCGGAAACTGGGGCGGCCGCATCGTGGGTGCGCTCAGCGCTGCCGCCGTTACCGTGCCCCACCTCGTCGGCGCCGCGAGCGTTGGACTCCTCCTCTCCGACTCTGGTGTGCTCGCGCGCATTTTCGGCATCCCGCCAGAGTCATGGCCCGCGCTCGTCGCCGGCCCCACCTGGTTTGCCGTGATCGCGGAGTACGCGTGGAAAGAGTCAGCGTTCATCGCGCTCATCATTGTCGGCACCCTCGCCACCCGCATCACGTCCTACGACGAAACTGCCGCGGTGCTCGGCGCTCACCGCGGAGCACGGCTGCGCTTCGTCGTTTTGCCGCTGGCCGCCCCGTCGCTGCTCGTGGCATCCACTATCGCTTTCGCTTACACGCTCGGTTCCTATGAGGTCGCATGGCTGCTCGGCAAGACCTACCCCGAACCGCTCTCGGTGATGGCGCTGCGCCTCTTCAACTCGGCTAGCCTCACCGCGCGACCAGAAGCGGCCGCCGTTGCCGTGATTACTCTGCTTCTCACTGCCGCCGTTGTCGTGCTCGCCATGCTCGGACTCCGCCGGATGCGAGCGTGGCAATGACCGTCACCACCACGAGCGTCGACCTCGACACAGCGCGCAGCAACCAGCAGCAGCGGCGGATGCCCGGAGATCACGGTCGGCCCCTGACCCAGTCTCGCGGGCTCGCCCGTGCCCTGCGCATCCTGTCGACCGTGCTGATTGCGCTGTGGTTCGCGTTACCTTTCTTACCGCTCGTGCTGTGGTCGTTTGCTGACCAATGGATGCACCCCGCAGCGTTTCCGATGGAGACCGGCACCGACGGCCTCACCGCCGCTATCGCCAACGGGGGCGGGCGCGCTTTCCTCCATTCGCTTGCGCTCTCACTTGTCGTGGCCGCGATCGCAACCCCGCTCGGTGCGATGGCCGCCCGCGCCCTTTCTCGCGGTCAGGTGCGTTTCGGCAAGGCGATCAGCGTTCTGCTTTTCTCGCCGGTGATGCTGCCGCCCTTTGCTGCGGTACTCGGTCTCAATGTGCTGCTGTTGCGGGCGTGGGTTCCTCCCGTTGTTGGCGTGGTTCTCGTGCTGGTGGCCGTCGCGATTCCGTATACGACCTTCTCGATGCGTGCCGCCTACGCCGCCTACGACGATGGGTACGATGAAGCCGCCCGCACGCTCGGGGCGAGTTCGCGGCTGACGTTGTGGCGCATCCACCTGCCGCTGATTGCTCCGGCGCTGGCACGGTCCGCGTTTCTCGCGTTCCTCGTCGGGTGGAGCGATTACCTCATCACCTTGGTGGTGGGAGGTGGCCACCTGGTGACACTGCCGCTGATTATTGCGTCAAGCGCATCCGGGGTCGGCAACGAATCAAGTGTGGCGGTGCTGTCGTTGTCTGCGGTGATTCCGCCGCTCATTCTGCTTGGCCTCATCGCTCGCAGCCGTAATCTTGACCCAGGGAGACAACGATGACCACTGAATTGATGACCTCTGCGATCACGCTCACGTCTGTCACGAAGAGCTATTCGACCACCGCGCCAGCCGCGCTGCACGGCGTGAACCTTGACATTCTGCCGGGCACGAGCACCGCCATTGTCGGGCCGAGTGGCTCAGGCAAGAGCACGATTCTGCGCATTATTGCTGGTCTTGAGGATGCCAATGGTGGCCGTGTGCGCCTCAGCGGCCGGGATGTCACCGCGCTTCTCCCGGAGCAGCGCGGTATCTCGATGGTGTTCCAGCGCCCGCTGCTGTTTCCACATTTGACGGTGCTCGACAATGTCGCGTTCGCCGATCGCGCTGCGGGCGTCAGCCGTGCGCAGGCGCGGGAACAGGCCCGCGAACATCTCGAGATGGTGCAGATGGGCACGTTCGCTTCTCGCTCACCGCAGTCGCTTTCGGGCGGTCAGCAGCAGCGCGTTGCCGTGGCGCGTGCTCTCGCAGCGAAGCCCTCGGTGCTGTTGCTCGATGAGCCATTCAGTGCCCTGGATCCCGGGCTGAAGGATGAAATGCACGCGATGATTGCGAGCATTCGTGCGGCCGTGAATCCGACTATTCTCTTCGTTACTCACGACCGCGACGAAGCGAGCGCGATGGCCGAACGGATCGTCGTGTTGGAGAACGGTCAACTGCTGCAGCACGACACCGTTGATCATGTTTTTCATCAGCCTGCGTCGCTTGCCGTCGCCCGGTTGCTTGGCGGCAAGAATGCTTTTGCGGGCGTGATCGACAATGGCGTGCACCATTCCGCGATCGGTGCTGTCGCCATCGACGCGCACGTTGCTTCGGGCCCCGCCACGCTGGTGTTCCGTCATGAAGCAGTAACCGCGTCCCTGCGTCTCACGGGCAGCCCTTCCAGCGATGCGGGGCTTACCGTTGCCCACCCTGATGCTGCGGCCTGCCAAAGATTAGGCCCGCGCGAGCTTCGCGGCACCGTCACGGCTGCCGTTCAACGTGGCCCGCGCCGCGAACTTGTCGTGCGGGTCGGAGATGCGGATGTTCACACCGAGGCAGCTCCCGGCAATCTACTCTCGGTCGGCGACCCCGTCACCGTGAGCTTGCCCTGCGAAGCGCTGTGGACGGTGCCCGCTTAGCGGGACAGACGCGGCGACCTTGGGGCGATCATCCGCCCCTGCAGGACTATGCCTGCTCTGGAGCAGCCTGCTCTGGAGCAGCTTGCTCTGGCACAACTTCTTCTGGCGCCGAGTCATCTTTGCGGATGCGGTGCGCAATAATCACACCGCCTAGGGCGAGCACGCCAAGTGCTCCCACCGCGATGTAGAACCCGCTGTTGAGCTCTGCCCCGTACGCCCCAACGGCGACATACGCGAAGGTTCCCGGGATGATCCCGATGACAGTGCCCAGGGCGTAATCCCGGATGCGCACAGCAGTCAGTCCTGCCGCGTAGTTGATGAGCGTGAACGGGAGCACAGGGATGAGTCGCAACGCAATCACCGAGAGCAGTCCGCGGCGCTGCAACATCTCATCGACGGCGCGCACTCGCCCTCCCGTGAAATGTTCGACAGCATCCCGCCCTAGTACTCTGCCCAGCCAGAACGAGAGGGTCGCACCGATCAAGGCGCCGATCAGCACAATAAGAGTGCCTACCCAGAGTCCCCACGCGACACCACCAGCCATGCTCAGCACGCTCTTGGGAATGGGAGTCAGCGTGAGGAGCGCGTAGCCGATCACAAAAAGGGCAATCCCGAGACTTCCGGCGCTCTGGGTCCACTCGTGGATCTCATCCACGGAAGGAAGTTGCACCGTCAACGCGACGACCACAATTGCCACAAAAATGACAAGAAGCACGCCAGCGCGCCACAGAGTTGAGGTGCGGGGCTTTGTCATTAGGCCAATGCTACGGCTCCCGCACTGGCCGGAAGTGTGATGTGACTTACTCAGCAGCAGACTGGTCCCGATGAGGAACTCCCGTTCCCTGCTGCAGTGAGGAAAGTTATGGCAGCATTAGCGAATGGTCTATGTCGCTGATGATGCCCGTTACGAACCGATGCCCTACCGCCGTGTTGGGCGTAGTGGCCTGAAATTGCCGGCCGTGTCTCTCGGCCTCTGGCAGAACTTTGGAGATGACAAACCGATCGCGAATCAGCGCGCCATTCTGCGCCGCGCTTTCGATCTCGGCGTCACTCACTTCGACCTCGCCAACAACTATGGCCCTCCCGCCGGTTCTGCCGAGTCGAACTTCGGCCAGATTCTGCGCGAAGACTTCCGCCCGTACCGCGACGAGATGATCATCTCGAGCAAGGCCGGCTACGACATGTGGCCAGGCCCCTACGGTGTGATGGGGTCGCGCAAGTATTTGCTCGCGAGCCTCGACCAGTCCCTCAACCGACTCGGTCTCGACTACGTCGACATCTTCTACTCCCACCGCGCCGACCCCGACACTCCTCTGGAGGAGACGATGGGTGCGCTGCACACCGCCGTAACTTCGGGCCGTGCACTCTATGCGGGAATCTCGAGCTACTCCCCCGAACTCACGCGCGAAGCCGTTCGCATCATGAATGACCTCGGAACGCCTCTGGTCATCCACCAGCCTTCGTATTCGATGTTCAACCGCTGGATCGAAGCCGACCTTCTCGACACCGTCGACGAACTCGGCCTCGGCGTTATCGCCTTCTCGCCGCTCGCTCAGGGTCTTCTCACTGACCGCTACCTCGGCGAAGTTCCCGCAGACTCGCGCGCAGCCAAGGGTGGCTCGCTCAAGTCGGGAATGCTCAACGATGAAACGCTCGGTCGCGTAAAGGCGCTCAACGACATCGCTTCCGGACGCGGCCAGTCGCTCGCGCAGCTCGCCATCTCGTGGGCGCTGCGCAACGACCGCGTCACGTCGGCCCTCATCGGCGCCTCGAGCGTGACGCAGCTTGAGCAGAACCTTGCTGCGGTTCAGAACCTCTCGTTCGAGGATGCTGAACTGGCTGCGATCGACGAGCACGCCAAGGATGCCGGCATCAACCTGTGGGCAGCATCGAGCGCGGTTTCCTAAACCGAATTCTTAGCGGCAGAGCGGTCGATAGCGCGCTATCGACCGCTCTGTGCGCCATGTCACAGACACGAATAGCAGGCTCCTCTTAGTCTGGGCGAATACCACGCGCCACGACCGGGAGCCAGCTCATGAAGAAGCGAACAACCGCAATCGTGATTGCCGCCGCCGTCGCGGGAATCACAGCCATCGTCGCGGGCATTGCATTGAGCGGCAGTAACCTCACCTCGCCGAGCGGTTCCGCGGGAACGACAGGTTCGTCATCCAGCGCGGTTGATATCCCGCCTTTCCTTGAGCAAGGCTTTGCCGCCACCGACTGGTCGCAGGCCGACCCGGCAATCAGCCAGGCGCTCAGCGGCGGGCCGCCCAAAGATGGCATCCCGGCGATCGATGAGCCCCGCTTTGAGCCAGTAGCCGACTTCGAGCATCCGGATGACGTTCTCGCCATTGTGGTGCAGGGCGACACCGAAACGAAGGTGTACCCCTACAACATTCTGGTCTGGCACGAAATTGTGAACGACACGATCGATGGTGCACCGATCGCTGTGAGCTTCTGCCCGCTCTGCGGCAGCGCAGCCGTGTACGACAGCGTGCTGCCCGACGGAACCGTCACTACTTTCGGAGTGAGCGGCGGACTTCTCGAGAGCAACATGATCATGTTCGACCGTGAGACTGAGACGCTCTGGCAGCAGAGCACCGGCAACGCCTTGGCTGGCACGCACTACCCGAGCGAACTCCAGCTGCACAGCTTCCAGTTGCTCAGTCTGGGTGAGATCAAGCAGCGCCACCCGGATGCCGTGGTGCTCAGCGAAGCTACCGGCCATACGCGCGACTACTCCAACAATCCCTACGCCGGCTATGACGACAGCGACAGCTTCTACTTCGTGCCCAGCCGAGTAGATGACCGCTACCCGTCCAAAGAAATCTTCGTGGCGTTCACGGTGGGCGACACCCACGTGGCAGCCCCGTGGCTGACGCTCGACGACGGCATCAGTTACGAAACCACTGTCGCTGAGGGCACGGTCTCGCTCACGAAGACTGATGGCGAGCTGGAGATCATCGGGCCAGACGGAGCTGAGATTCCGTTCTATTTCGAGATGTGGTTCAGCTGGGCTGTGCAAAACGACGACGGTGAAGTTTTCGACCCCACGCGGTAGGGGTCACCTGCGCGCGCACTGCCCTTGGTGCGCAATGGGCCGAGCATCCGCCTCGCCGCGCGGAGTGTGCTGTGGGAAGGTTGGGCGTGAGTTCTTCCGACACGCATCAGCACCTCGCCGAAGTACTCGGCGCGCTTTCCGCGCTCGCCACCGAGACCGGCATCTCGCCCGAACGAGGCGATCTCGTGCGGGCCGACCGGCGCTCCGACTATGAGTACCTCGGACTCCGAACGCCCGACCGACGCCGCCGGGTTGAGGCTGGCTTTTCGTTCACCGACCAAGATTCGACATCCGTACTCGCTGCGTGGGATCAGATCTGGAACCTGACCAACAACGGCGACGTGATGTTCGCGGCACTCGATTTCTATCGGCGCCGGATCGGTTCGCGCTCCTGGACTGCTGACGACAGCGCCAAACTCTGGAGCACCGCCGTCGGCTGGATCGGGCGCATCGACAACTGGGCTCACGCCGACGACTTGGCTCGGCTGTATTCGTTCGCGCTGGCTGACCAGCCGGAGCTTGTGATCCCGACGCTCGAGGAGTGGAGCCGTGCCGACGGCGAATGGCAACGGCGTATCGCGGTGGTGAGCCTCATCCACTACAGCGGCAAGAACGCCGTCTTCATGCCGATCGACCCGTGCCTTCGTCTGCTCGCCAACTGCGTCGATGACCAGCGCGAAACAGTCTCGAGCGCGCTCGGTTGGGTGCTGCGCGAACTGTTAGCCGTGCATCCGGATGCCGTACTCGCGTTTCTTGAGACGCACGCGGAGCGCCTGCCGCGGCCGGCAATTCGTCGCGCCACCGAGCGCCTGCCGCAGCCCGAGCGCGACCGCGTTCGCGCGTCGCTTGCTTAGCTCGGGTCGGCTTCGGGCTCAGCCTTGGGCCCCGCGTCGGGTTTAACGTTGGGGCTGGCTTCAGCCGCCGAGTCACGCTTACGCTTCGACGTTTCGTCGAAAACCTGGGGATCACCGTTACCGCCGCCGTTGGCTTGCAGAACGCTCTGCGCGATGTTCGCCGCCGTCGCGCCGAGGCGATAGAGGAACGCGGTGAAGTTGGCCATGCTGCAACCCTAGGCGAATACGCGAGGAAAATTCTGTTCAGGCCGCGCCGAGCTCCGTCGAGATCTCGCGCGCCACGCTCTGCAGCAGCGGCAGGTTGGCTTTGAGCGCATTGAGGTCGGCGACCATCCGAATCGCTGTGTTCGAGAGTGCGCCTACGACACCGGCAGGGCCATAGATCGGCACGGCGACGCAGTTCACAAAGTCCTCAAACTCGCCGTCGTCGACCGCCCAGCCGCGGGCGGAGACGATCGCGAGTTCAGCATCGAGCTCGGGGCGCGTCGTGAGCGTCTTGGGCGTGAACTTCTCCCACACCACGTTTCGCAGCACGGCATCCCGGTCAGAGGCAGTAAGTTCCGCGAGGATCGCCTTGCCAACGCCACTGCAGTAGGGCCGGGCTGGGCTGCCGATGCGCGAATACATGCGCACCCCGCTGGTGTCTTCGATCTTGTCGACGTAGACAATGCTGTGGTCGACCATCGCCGCGAGATGGATGGTGTTACCGACCGTGCGGTGGAGTTTCGCGAGTCGATCGTGCGCAATTTCCCGCAGATCAAGGCTGTCGGATGCCTGATGAGCCAGAGCAATGAGGTGCAGCCCGAGCACGTACTCGCCATTCTTTCGCTTGCGCAGGTAGCCGACTTCTTCGAGCGACTGCACTTCGCGGAACATCGTGGAGCGGTGCACGCTGAACTCTTCGGCGAGCTCACTCACGCTAGCCGGGCGAAGGGCAACCGAGTCGATGATGCGCGCTGCTCGACGAACGCTTTGCGACATCCGGGCTCCCTCTGATTGCCGCGCAGGTCGGCTGACTCGCCTCACGCGCGTGTTGCAGTATATGCAACAGTGTTGCACAGAATGCGCACATGGTCGATAGTAAGACTGTGCAAACGACAACGAAGCCGGAGATCATTACGATCGGCGAGACCATGGTGCTCATCACGCCCACGGTCGCCGAGCCCATCGAAACGGCTGAGCTGTTCCACCTCGAAACCGGTGGCGCCGAGTCAAACGTCGCCGTTCACCTCTCCGCTCTCGGCCATCACGCCGCGTGGGCCAGCCACCTCGGCACCGATGCTTTCGGTCGCCGCGTTGAACGCCAACTCCGCGAGCGCGGTGTCGACACGAGCCTCGTGAAATTCACCCCGGATGCCCCCACCGGCTTCTACTTCAAAGATCCCGGCAACGGTGTGACCTACTATCGCGCGGGTTCTGCGGCATCGGCAATGACACCGGATGATCTCGCCACCGTTCCGTTCGAGCACGCGGCCATAACCCACATCTCGGGAATCACGCCCTCCCTCTCCGCTAGCTGCACCGCACTGATCGAGGCGGTTCTCGACCGCGCCAGGCTCAGCGACACTGTCGTCAGCTTCGACGTGAACTACCGCGCCGCGCTGTGGCCGGTCGAAGAGGCAGGCCCTACCCTTCTCGCTCTCGCCCGCCGCGCCGACATCGTGCTCGTCGGTCTCGATGAGGCCGAAGTGCTGTGGGGTACGACCACGCCGGAAGAAGTGCGGGCGCTGCTCGACGCCCCCGGCATCCTCGTGATCAAAGACGGCGACGTCGGCGCGACAGAGTTCAGCGCCGAGGGCAGCGTCTTCGTGCCCGCCCACACGGTTGACGTCGTTGAAGCCGTCGGAGCGGGCGACGCGTTCGCTGCCGGCTACCTCAGCGGTTACCTCACCGGGCTCACTCCGGAACAGCGCTTGAGCCTCGGCCACGACCGCGCTGCTCTCGTTCTGCAATCGACAACCGACCTCCCCACGCTCTAACTCTTCTCCCCACACCGCTGAAAGGCTCACTCTCATGGCTCAGATCTCTAACGAATCCCTCGACCAGCTCTTCGAGGGTCAGCCCCTCATGGCGATCCTTCGCGGCTTCGGCGTCGAGCGCAGCGTTGCTCTGGCACAGACTGCGTGGAAGCTCGGTATCGATTCCGTAGAAGTGCCCATCCAGAGCGACGAAGATGTTGAAGCCCTGCGCGCCGTTGTTGCCGCCGGCAAGGAGCTCGGCAAGTCCGTCGGCGCGGGAACCGTCGTCACCCTCGAGCACGTGCGCCAAGCTGCGGATGCCGGAGCGGCCTTCACCGTCAGCCCCGGCTTCGACCTCGACGTCGTTCGCGCCTCGTTCGAAGCGGGCATGCCCCCGCTGCCGGGCGTTGCCTCCGCGACCGAGGTTCAGACCGCACAAGCCGCTGGCCTCACCTGGGTGAAGGCCTTCCCGGCATCCCTCTTGGGCACCAGCTGGTTCGGCGCAATGCGCGGACCGTTCCCCGCGATGCGATTCGTCGCCACCGGCGGAATGGATGCCGGCAACGCCGGCGAGTACCTCACCGCGGGCGCAAAGGTTGTTGCGGTCGGTTCGGCACTCGCCGATGAGACCCAGTTGCCGCGTCTCGCGGAACTGCTCGCCGCGCGCAACTAGCTCGCCGCGCGCGCCTAGATCTCGGCGGAGGGCTTGACCACAACAATGGTGCCGTGCACGTCGGCCACCGCCGCGAGCGTGTTGTACACGGTGCCGTAGTGGCTGAGGTTCCGGTGCAACATATCAACCCGTCGTTCGTCTTCGTTCGTGACAAGGCGAATTTCGTATTCAAACTCGACGAATTTCGGCGGCGCATCTTGGCGGCGGGCGCGAACATCAATTTCAGCACTCTCGTAGCTGAACGGGATGAGCGCACCGGATCGCTCGAGGTTCTTGAGCATGCATGCGGCCAACGCTGACGCGAGTAGATCCGCTGGCCCTGGCAGCGCAGAAGACACTGAGGCACCCCACAGCGCATCAATCGGAATCGTCTGATTCCCGGCCTGAATTGACGCCTCATGACGGGCAACGCTTCGCCCGTGAACTTCGTAAGTAGTCGGTGCCGTTGTCATGAGAGCTCCTTCATCGTTGTGCGGCGCCAGCCTCGCCAACGCCGCCGGAAAAACCTAGCGCCCCGCGATCTCCACGGGCTGAAGGGTCGCACTCTTCGGTTCGCGGTTGTCGCCCGAGGAACGCCCGGTGAGACGGCGACCGATCCAGGGGAGCACGTATTCACGCCAGTAGGCCGCAGTGCGGGGGCGAGCGTCATCCGCTGGCCCCTCATCAGCGCCAAAGTCGGGCACCGCAATTTCGAGCGCCGACAAGACGTTGCTCGCCACCCGGGCATGCCCGCGCGCGTTGAGGTGCAGTTTGTCGACCGACCAGTACTGCAGCTTCGTGAGTTCGGCATCCGCCCAGTTGTTGACGAACGTCACGTTGTCCTTCGACGCGCGCGACATGACCTCCTGCGCCAAACGATCACCGCGCGTGGCCATCACCGAACCGAACGGCAGGTGCTTGCTGGGGTTGCCACCACTCAGCAGCAGAACGTGGATGCCGCTGGCCGTGGCCGTGTCGACTGCGGCCAGCAGCTGGTCGGTGATCGATTCCAGCGACACTTTGGGGCGCATGATGTCGTTTCCGCCACCATTGAGGCTCATCAGCTGAGGCCGGAGGGCAACAGCAGCTTTCAGCTGCTCCCCCGCGATGGGTGCGAGGAGGCGTCCCCGGATGGCGAGGTTGGCATAGGTGACTGGCTCAGGCGATGCGAGCGCAAGACCGAGAGCAACTTGGTCTGCCCAACCGCGCACCCGACCATCCGGCAGTTCATCTCCGACGCCCTCGGTGAAACTGTCACCAATGGCGACGTAGCTAGCGAACTGGTGAGACATACTGCGTTACCTTCCGAAGGGGGAATCGGGGCGGCGCCAGATCACGACGAGCGCAGTGGCGATCGGCCCGAAGATGAGGGCGAGAAGAAACCACACCCAGCGCCGACGATGCTTCATTTCCGCAAGGCCGGCGGTGACAATAGCGAGGGCAATCCACGCCCAACTGCCATCGAGAAGTGTCTGAGTTTCAATCATCCCGCCAGCCTACGCCTGAGCCGGAGGGCGGCGGCCGCGTACTAAAAATCGGTACGCGGCCGAGGGACTAAAGAGCCTTGATCGCCTCAACAACGTCGGCGGGCTCGGCACGCAACTTGTAGTCGGCCTGCACGAACGCGAACGCGATAGTGCCGTCTTGCGCGATCACGTAGGTTGCGGGAAGCGGCAGCTGCCAGCCGGTCGCACCGTTGGACTTCACGAGGTCGTAGCCGGACTTTTCGTAGAACGCCTTAGTGCGGTCATCCACGGGGTGAAGGAGTCCGAAGCCGTTGATCGCTTCGAGCTCGCCGTCGGAGAGCACTGGGAATTCGAGGTTGTGCTTCTCTTCGAGAGAGAGGGACTCGTCGGGGGTTTGAGGGGAGATCGCCACGAGCGTTGCTCCAACGGCACGGAACTCGGGAAGCATGTCCTGCAGCGCCTTGAGTTCGATGTTGCAGTAGGGGCACCAGGAGCCGCGGTAGAACGCGATCGCAACGGGGCCCTTTTCGAGCAGTTCGCTGAGGCGCACCGTGTTGCCTTCGGCATCCGGCAGCGAGAAGTCAGGGGCGGTGTCGCCGACCTTGAGCGCGTTGTTGACGATGCCAGCCTTTTCGACTTCGGTCACCGAGTTCGTGAGGGTCGCGCTGTCTTCGGCAGACTTTGTGGCCGCACTGTTGTCGGCACGTTCTTTGAGCTGCTGGGTGAGATTCATGGCGCTCCAAAAATTGGGGAAAATGTCGTTGCAGGGGAGAACCGCCCGCAACGCCACGCTATTCCGGGTGTCTGAATGGTTGCCGCGTGAATCGGGTGCGCTTGCTCCGCTACGCCCGTGCGCGGGCTGACATCTCTTCGATCAACTCCAACGCCCGCCGCAGGCCGGTGCTCGACGTGTTGGCCGTGTACGGAAAGTACACAACCTCGACGCCGACGGCGGCGAACTCGCGCTCCAACTTCAGCCCCTTTTCGGTGCCGCGCCAATCGTCACCTTTGAAGAACGTCGTGAACTGCAAACGACGCCACATCTCCAACTTGTCTGGCACCGTTTCGGCGACCGCCTCATCCACGTAGCAGATGCTGCGCACGATTTCTAAGCGCTCCTCAAGAGGAACTGTGGGTCGCAGCTTCTTGGTCTGCTCCAGCATTTCGTCGGAAACAACGCCGGCGATCAGGTAGTCGCACTCTTCTTTTGCGCGTTTGAGAATGTTGAGGTGGCCAACGTGAAAGAGGTCGTAGGCTCCTGCGGCGTATCCAATTCTTTGAGACATGTGCTCACCGGGTTCGGGTCGGGGGAGGTGTGAGTTCTTCGAGGGGGATGGGCGCTGGTGCCACAGCGAGCGCGAACCGCACAGAGTGGTTGCGTTCGAAGGGGTAACGGTGCCCTCGCTCAAGGACGAGCGACGTGAGGAAGAAGAGCGTGAAGATCACGCTCGACTCGATAAGCCCGTTCTCGAGCGCACTACGCACGAGAAGCAGAACGAGCAGGGGAAGCGTGAGGGTGCGCAGTTCGCGATTCTTGAGACTGTCCCTCAGGGTGAAGAGCACCCAGATTCCGACCGCGATCAGTCCGAGGATGCCGGCCTGCGACAGGATGGAGATCCAACTGCTGTCGAGCACTTGAACATCCCACCAGCGCTGATCCACCTCGATGGTCTTGGCCGCGAGGCCGACACCGATCCACTTGTGCCAGGTGTCCATCGGGATGCTGAACACCGCTTGCCACGCAATCGTGCGGGAACTGAGAGTCGCGAGTTCACTGACATCCTGACCGCGAATAGCGACCTCAGACACCACATTTGTGAACGCCACCATGGCATAGGAGACGGGCACGAGCAGGATGAGGGCGATGCCCGTGGAATGCGGAACCGGCCACGCCAGCACGACCGCCAGCACCATCGCGATGACGACGACAATCAGGGTGGTGCGGGATCCGGTCGCCAACAGGATCGCGGCAAAGGTGACGAGCAGCACCGACTTGCGCGGGGTGAGCCCTCGCTGCGCGATGTCGATCGCAATAGCGAGCAGGGGCGGCGCGGCAAGCCCGGCGAGCTCGTTGGGTTTCATGGCGGGGATGCCACTCGGCAGCCGGCCGTCGCTCAGAAATTCGGGCAGCCCGCTCGCGGCACCGATAAGAGTCAGGATGCCCATCGCAATGAACAGGGACGTCAACACCTCGAGCGGCGCAGCACTGCTCGCCAACACGTAGACCGTGGCGGCGAGCAGCACGATGCGTACGGCGAGCACGAGCGACGGCATCGGGCTGTCTGCCGCTAGTGCGCCAACACACGAGAGGCCCACAACGATGAAGAGCAGGATGACCGATCGCACACCCACTCGCGCGTGAACGCGAGCGCGCGAATGAATCGCTACCGCGCACAGAAAAGCAGTAAACGCGACAAGGGCTTTCGCAATAACCACGACATCGAAGCCGCCATCAAAGAGGGCATCGGGACGCCACGAAACGACGCTCAGAACAACGAGGAGCCACGTTCCGATCAAGGAACGTGAGACGGTACTGCGCCCCCGCTGTTCTGTCGCGAACATCAGTCCACGACCACTCGTTCATTCTCGCTTGAGCGCTCGGCGGCTGAGGCGTCAGCAGGCTCGGTGCGCCCTGAGGGCGGGGCAGGCTTAGGCGGTGAGGGCTTCGGCACGGGCGTCGGCGAAGGTGAGGATTCGGATGCCATGCTCTTCTTCCTGTCGGGACCAACCTTGGTGTCCGTTGAAGGGCCCGCGGTGGCAGTAGCGGTCGCTGTGGGCGCCGCGGTCTTGCTGGCCTTGCGCCGCAAATGCACGTGCGCTTTCGCGGGGCCGCCTGCGAAGTCATCCGGAGTCCACGTCGCCATCAGTTCGAGGTGGCGAGCATTCGGCACACCCGTCAGCACGACACCGAGCGGGCGAACACCAGCAATACGAAGCTGGCTGACGGTCTGCGCAAGTTCAGCCTCGGAGGTGTGGTTGTAGCGAACCACGATCATGGCCACCTCCACGAACGGGGCGATGAGGGGAATGCTCAGCGGGCGACTCTCGGATGTCGCTTGCGTGATCACAACATCCGCTCGCGAAATGAGCCGGGTGAGCACCGATCGCAGGGTCTTGTCGGCGGCCACTTCGGTCGTTTCGGCGACCCCGGCGGAAACGAATAGTGCCTCCGAACCGTCGAGTGTGCGCGTGACTTCAGGCAGAGTCGTCGACTCATTGAGCAGTTCAGCGAGGCCTGCGGTGCCGGCGAAGTGGCCAAGGGCGGTGTCATCGCCCCCAGAAACTTCCGCTTCGACAAAAAGCGCTTGCCTGCCGGTTGCAGAAACTGCACCGACAACGCCCAACGAGACCGAAGCGTGATTGGCTGTGGCTCCGGCCGGCGCGAGCAACAGGATGCGCGGCACCGTGCCACCGTTGGCCTGGGTGATGCGGGCGAGAGCTTCTGTGTACGCAGCCTCTACTGTCGACTCGGGGTCAGCACCGTTGCCTCGCGAGCGACGATGCCCTCGCGGAACGGCCGCGAGCACGGGCAATCCTGTGACGCGGCGCACATCACTGGGTTGACGCATCCGGTGGTCGAAGCGCGCCAAAAGCAGGGCGAGTACAGCGCCGGCGGCGAGCCCCGCAACCAGACCGAGACCCAGAATGACCGTCTTCTGCGGAGCGCTCGGAGCCGCTGGCGGCAGCGCCGGGATGAGGCGCTCAAGCGAGACCGAGAACGTGCCGAAATTTTCGACGCGGGAAACAAGGCGGGAAAGACTGTCGGCGACCGCGTTGGCAATGCGGGCGGCATCCTGAGCGCTACTGGCCTGAGCAGCGATGTTGATGTTGACCGTGCTGTTGGGGTTGGTTGCCGAGACCTGGCTGCGCAACTCTTGCACCGTGAGGTCGAGGCCGAGGTCAGAAATGACCGGCTCTAGAACCTCCGAGCTGCGCACGAGGTCGGTGTATGAGTTGACCCGAGCGAGGGAGAATTGTGAACGCTCCGCGAGCGTGGCGTTGACGTCTTTCACCGACAAGAAGAGAGTGGCGGTCGACGTGTAGGTCGGCGCGATGCTGAACGCAATAAGCGCAGCGGAACCCACTCCGACCACGACAGCAATAAGGATCGCACGCCATCGCTGCCGGAAAATTTCGAGATAGCTCAAACTTTCCACGCGTTGAACCCCAATCGGGATGGGTAACAATCGACACAACAGTGTGCCGAACAAGCGTTGCAGGTTTCATTACCCTAGTAGCTTTCCCACGATTCTGGGAGAATAGATACCGGATCGATTCCGCAGCGCACCCCCGATTGCTGCGGTTTTCACGCCATAAGGAGCGCTAGTGAGCGTTGCGACAGGCACGACGAATCGGCGTTTTCGACGCCGACAGGTCTTCGCTGCGGTCGCAATCGTGCTCGCTCTCGCCATCGCTGCGAGTGCTCTAGTGGTCTCGTCTCTCGGCGGCAGCGCCAACAGCACCGCTCGACCGAACGTTCCTGTTGTCGAGGGCGTCGGCGCCCCCGACGATGTTGCGGCGAGCGCTGCGGATGCCGGAGCGGCCACGCTCGGAACCACCAGCTACGACATCCAGGCTGGCGCTCTCTTCGTCTCGCCCACCGGCGACAACGACGCGGACGGCAGCCTCGAGTCACCGCTCCGTACGATCAAGGCGGCGCTGGCGCGGGTGACTGCCGGCGGCATGATCGTGCTGCGGGGTGGCGAGTATCACGAGGCGTTCACGATCGCCGAGGGTACCCCGGTGACGGTGCAGTCGCACCCGGGAGAGGTCGTCTGGCTCGACGGCAGCGAAGTGGTCGATGGCTGGCAGGCCGACGGGGAGCAGGCTGATGGCGAGCTCTGGTCGGTGGCGTGGGGCACCGTCTTCGACTCGAGCCCCACCTACGAACGGGGCGCCCCCGACAACACCGAGCAGTACTGGAACTTCGTGACTGCCGGGCATCCGCTTGCCGCCCATCCGGACCAACTGTGGCTGGATGACGCCCCACTCACGCAGGTCGGCTCGCGAGACGAGGTGACGGTGTCGAGCTTCTTCCACGACGAGAGCGCAGGCGTGCTGTACCTCGGCGAGAACCCCAGCGGCCACACCGTGAGGGCAAGCACGCTTCAGCGGGCCCTGAGCATCCGGGCAGAAGGATCGACGATTCGCGGCATCGGCATTCGTCGCTTTGCGCCCTCGGTGCCCGACTTTGGCGCAGTCACGGTCGAGCGACCCGACGTGACAATTGAGAACGTGGTGATCACCGAGTCGGCAACGACAGGCCTGTTCATCACGGCGGCGAACACGACGATCCGCCAGGTGACGGTTACCGAAAGCGGGATGATCGGAGTGGCCGCGAACTACGCCGACAACCTGCTGGTCGACGGGCTGAAAGCATCCGGCAACAACACGGAGTGGTTCAACCGCGCACCCGTCGCGGGCGGGCTCAAACTCACGCGCTCGCGCACTGTGGAGATCCGCAACTCTGACTTCTCCGACAACAACGCGACGGCCCTGTGGTTCGATCAGTCCTGCCGCGACCTGACCATCACGGGCAACACCTTCGTGGGCAATGCCGGCCACGGGCTCTTTCTCGAAATCTCGGCCCGCGCGCTCGTGGCCGACAACTACCTCGCCGACAATGGCATCTTCGGCATGAAGATCAATGACACGAGCAGTGTCGAGATTCGCGACAACGTCGTCGTGGGCAGCCGCAACGCCATCGCGGTGCTGCAAGACAACCGCCTCAAGAGCGACGAGAACGAAGCCGGTCACGACGAACGGTATTTGGATGACGCCGAGATGACCTGGGTCGGCACCGACGTCAGCATCGTCGGCAACACTCTCGTCGGCAGCAGTGAAGCTCTCATCTGGATCGAGGACTACTCCCGCACCCGCAGCGCCCGCGACTTCGGCATCACCGTCGACAACAACCTCTACGTGCGCGCGACCGAACTCGAACCACGAACCCTCATTGCCTGGCCGACCAACGCGATCGGGGTGACCCCGTTTAGCTCGCTCGCCGACTTTGCGCGCGGCACCGGGCAAGAGCAGACCGGGCTCGAGCACCTCGGCGGCAGCGTGATCGAGCGCTAGGTCGGTTGCTGGGCCGAGCGTTTCGCCGACCGCGCCGCAGCGCAACGTTCGGCCCCGAGCGCTAGCCCGCCCGCACCAGCGGCACCAGAATCAGCCACCGAATACCGAGACCGCCGAGAATGGATGCCGCAGCCAGCGCCGCCGGCACCCACTGCACATCTCCCCCGGCCAGCAATACCGCGCTCACGATTCCGATGGCGAGAACAGTATCGGCCGCCCGGATCCCAAACACGGCCGCTTGTTTTCCGCCGACCGCCGCGAGCGCACCATACGGAGTCACGGCGGCAATAGACGCGGTGTAGGCGATCCAGCCAATCACGGCGAGCAGGTCGGGTGCGGTGCCAAAGAGTAGTGCGCCTCCCCACGGCAGGAGCGCGACAAGGAGCGCGCCGACGACCACGGTGAGGCTGACCAGAGTGCTGACGGCACGATCCGCTCGCCGTAGTTTCTCGGCCAGAGGCTTGCTGTTGTCGCGGGCGAAGGAGACGAAGAGATACGAGCTAAGGCCGCTGACCGCGAGAGTGGCTGGGGCGACGAAGACGCGACCCGCTTCGAGGAGTCCGGTGGCGGCGAGGCTCGCGAGCACGGTCACGAGAGTGCGCACGACGGTGAGAAGTGCAGGCCGCAGAAACTGTTGACCTGCCCGCCAGATGCCGTAGCGAAAGACGGTGCCAACGCCACCGCGCACGAAGCCTACGACGAAGCGTTCTTCCCGCGGCAGAAGCACTGCGCCGAGCCCGATAGCGGCGAGCTGACCGGCCGCGACGGCACCGAGAAACACGAAGAGGCCGAGGGTGCCGGCGAGCGCACTCAGCCCGATCACGGCGAGCGCGACCGCGAACGACGCGAAGTCGATCAGCATGACGCGCCAAAATCCGAACCCGGCCATGAGCAGGCGACGCATGAGTTCTTCGAGCGCGAAGAGGGCGACGCCGGCTCCGAACATGACGGCGGTGGAGGCATCCAGAAGTCCGGATGCTCCCGCGAGCGCAGCAGACAGCACTCCGGCCACCACGGCAATACCGAGAGCGAACTGCTGCAGCGCCGAGCGCACGGCCGGAGCACGCCGTTCCAGTACGACGAGCGAGTCGCCGACCATCCCACTCGCAAGTCCGGCGACGAGCACCATTACGCCATACGCGATGGCAAAAGCACCGAGGCCGTCAAAGCCGAGCGTGCGCGCGACAAGCACCTGAATCGTGAAGCTCGAGAGAGCCTGCATTCCCTGAGAGCCGATTGCTCCCAGGGCCGACCGTGTGCCTAACACGCTCAGGCTGCCTACTGCACGGGCCGCGCGCTGAAGTTGTCGAACCTCACGGTGACGGGAGCGTTGGGTGCCGAGCCCGAGAGGTAACTCTCAAATCCGACCGAACCTGCCGCCTGCAACGCTGCCGTGGAATCGGTAGTCACGAGCTGCCAGGCGGCCGGCTCGGTGTCACCCTCCTTCCACAACTTGGCCGAAATCGTGGTCGGGCTCGTGCCCTCCACCGTGGTCTTCAGGATGAAGGTATCCCCAGCCGCGTAGGTCATTCCCGGCACGTTCATGTTGGCGAGCACCACCGTGGAGCCCGACATGATCTGCAGTCCGACGACTCCGCCGGTTTGCAGGCGCAGGCGCGCTTGGTAGAACGCCGACCCAACCTGACGACCGATCACGCCCACGACAATGTGGCCGGATTCGGCAGCCTTATCGGTGGTGATCTCCACGTGAGCTTCTACCGAGGTTTCGCTCACGCCCGCCAGTAACGCCCGGCGAGTAGTACCCGAGCTCGTGTGCACGAAAGCACCCTCGCCGCTACCGACGGTGTAGGTCGAGTTCGTATTCGACGACCAGGCACCTCCCGTATTCGCGCTGCCCCAACCGGCGGCAACCGTGCGCTCAAAGGTGTCTTCGGCGAAGGCTGCGCCCGGCGGCGCCGACACGACGACGTCGTGACTGACCGTTCCGGTCGCCGACTCGTCATCCGTCACCGTGAGCACGACCGTGTAGGTGCCCGAACTCGCGTAGCTGTGCGAAGGCGTTGCGCCGGTGTCGCTCGCACCATCTCCGAAGTCCCAGGCGTAGCTTGCGACGCTGCCATCGGCATCCGTCGATCCTGTTGCATCGAACGCCACGGCGAGCTCGGTCGCCGACGACGTGAATGCGGCAGTGGGTGCCTGGTTCGCCGGAGTCGAGCTGACGGTGACGGGGTGCGTCACGGTAGCCGTGGCGCCCTGATCATCCGTCACCGTCAGAACTACCGAATAGGTACCCGCGGTCGCGTAGCTGTGATCGGGGCTCGTTGCGGTGCTCGACTGACCATCACCGAAGTCCCACGATCGAGAAGCGATGCTGCCATCGGGGTCACTTGACGCACTCGAGTCGAAGCTCGCGGTCAACAGGTTCACCGCACTGGTGAAGGATGCCGTTGGTAGCAAATTCGTCGGCGTCACGGGCTCCTCGGCGTGGCCTGCAGTCGCTACGAACGAGTCGTAGCTCACGTGCACGGGAGCATTGGTGGCCGACCCAGACAGGTAGCTGTACTGACCGACGGCACCCGCGGTTTGCAGATTGGCAACCGACGAGGTTGCGGTGAGGGTCCAGTCGCTGGGTTCACTTGTTCCCTGCTTCCAGACCTTGCCGCGAATGGTCGTCGGTGAGGTTCCGAAGGTTTGCGCTTTCACGAGCAGCACGTCGCCTGGACTGAAAGTGAGGCCCGCAACATCCGTGTACGCAATGTTGGTCGAGCTGCCACTCAGTAGCTGGAAGGCGAGGGTGCCGTTGGAGAAGTAGCGCACGCGGGCTTGGTAGAAGCCGTTGCCCACTTCGCGCATCGTGATGCCCGTGTAGGCGCCACCACCCGTGATTGCTTTGTCGACGGAGATGCTCGCGCTGACCGTCACGTCGTCCGTGGAGACGCTCGGCAACCACGCATGCCGGGTAGTGCCCGACGAACTGTGGTTCACGACTCCGGCATCCGATTCGACCGAGAAGTTGCCGTTGCTGTTCGTCGACCAATCACCACCGACGAGAGCTGTGCCCCAGCCGGAGTTTTCGGAGCGAGCGAATTCGTCGCGAGCCAGCACGGTCACGACGGGCGGATCGAGAGCGATCACGTCATGACTGACCGTTCCCGTTGCCCCCTGGTTGTCGGTCACGGTGAGGGTGACGGCGTAGGTGCCGGCCGCCGTGTAGAGATGCGATGTGCTCTCTCCAGTGGCGGATGCTCCGTCGCCGAAGTCCCACGCATACGAGCTGATCGTGCCGTCGCTGTCGGCCGAGCCACTCGCGTCGAAGCTCACCACGTTGTCGGTGGTTTCGCTCGTGAAGGCCGCGGTGGGCGCCACATTCGGAGCCAACACCGTCACTGTGGCGGAGGCGGTTGCCGAGGCTCCCTTGTTGTCCGTCACCGTGAGGGTGACGTCGTAGGTTCCCGCGGCGGCATAGGTGTGATCGACCACGGCATCCGTACTCGACGCACCATCACCGAAGTCCCACGCGTAGGCGTCGATAGTGCCGTCGGGGTCGGACGATCCGGTCGCGTCGAAGCTTGCGACGAGATCGCTCTCCGAGTGCGTGAAGTCAGCAACCGGTGCTTCGTTCGCCGTGCCGATGAGGAAGTGCGAGCTGATTTCGCTCGGGGTCAGCACCGTCTGGTACACCGCGAACTCATCAAGGTCACCGTCAAAGTAGTTCGACGATGCCACTCCCACGGTGTTGCCGCGGCCAAGTCGCCAGTAGCCCGAGAACGTCTGGGTCGGTGTTGCCGCACTGGATGCCACCACCGCACCATCGACGAACAACTGCAGCCCTGCTGATCCCTGGGTCGCTACCGCCTGATGCCAATTGCCATCGTTGTAGGAGGCCGTGCTCGAGACGGTGGTGCTGCCCGTGCCGAACACGAGCGTTCCGTCATTGCGCATGATCACGTTGTCGCCATAGTTGCTGGCGGTGCCGGTGGCGGAGGATCCGAACTCCACGAGCTTTCCGCCCGTGCTGCTCGTGGTTCTGAACCACACTTCACTCGAGAACGTCGAGGGGTTCGGCAGCGAAGTTGTTGTCGCCGCGAGCGCCTGCGTGAACTGCGTTGCCGAGTCTGTTGTTCCCCCGAGGGCACCGGGCACGTTGCGCGTGTAGGTGCCGCTGAGGTTTCCGTTGAGTCCCTGCAGACCGGAGTCGTTCACGACGGCACCGGAGGCTTCCCCCAGTCGCCAGTACAGCTGCGGGCTCGCGTTGTAGACCGCAGCACCGTAGGCGTCGGTCGGTGCGGGCGGTCCGGAGAGCGACCGGCCCGAGAGCTCGAAGTGGTTCTGGATTTGGCTCGCGGTGAGGGGGGTCGGGTACACCGCTACTTCGTCGATGGCACCGTTGAAGTAGTCAGAGCCACTCCAACTGCGGTCTCCACCGATGCGCCAGTAGCCCCAATAGTTCTGGCCCCACACGACGTCGGGATTCACGCCAACGCGCACTCCGTCAACGAAGAGTTCCATTCCGTCGGCGCCCATGCTGGCGACGACCTGATGCCACTCGTTGTCGTTGTATGCCTTCGCGCTTTGCACGATGCGAGTGCTTCCGGTGTACACGCCGAAGTTCAGGCGGCCCGAACTGTCCATGTACACATGGCGGTCGTAGTTGCTCGAGTTGCCGGTTTGACGGTTACCGAAGCCGACGATCTTGCCGCCCGAGGTTGTACTCGTCTTGAACCAGGCTTCGACCGAGAAGGTGTTGTCGCGCCAGATTTGGGTGTTCGATCCGGCGTAGCTGTTCGAGCTTCCCGTGAAGGTCGCGGCGGTATTGCTGTCGCCGATGATTGCTCCGGATGTTCCAAAGCCCACGTTGTTGGTGGCGGTCGCGTTGTCGCGAGCCACGCTGTCGACCACGGTGTTTCCGCTCTCGCCGAGGCGCCAATAGTTGGAGGGCTGATCCTCCATCACGGCTGCCGCATAATCGCTCAACTGACCGGTGGCGCCGGCGGTGAACGACACCGTCGAACCCCAGCCGTTGTTGCCATAGGGGTCGATCGCGCGGAGTCGATAGGTGTAGGTCTGGCCCGGCGTGAGGCCGGTATCCACGTAGGTCATGGTCGGGCGGTCATAGAATCGCGACGCTTGCTCGGTGACGTAAATCGGTGATCCACTCTTGCCATCACGGATGAGGTGGTACGTCAGGTTTTCGTTGTCACGATCCCAGTCGGCGGTCCAGCTCAACGCAATCGTGCCGGGAGCGGGAGAGCTCATCGTCGGGGTCAAGTCGGCACCCGTCAGGCGCGGGCCATCCGCATTGGGAGCGATCGCCGGGATCGCGAACCTCAGCAGTCCCTGCTGGTTCTGCCCGTTGACGCGCGTGAATTCGCCGCCGAACACGGCGTACTCAGCGTTAGACGTGACATCCCATGGGCCCTGGTACTGGCCAGTGAAGGTTCCGAGGTTGATGTCGGGAAAGAAGTTCAGCAGCGACGGGCTCGAGTTGCCCGACCAGTCGTGGTAGCCGTAAGGGTCACGGGAGATGCTTCCGGTGGCGTCTTTTGAGAAGGCGATTCCGCGGTTGAACGACCACGGGTTCGTCTGCGGGAAGGCATCGATATTGCCGCAGTAGTGCGAGTGCCCTGCGGCATAGATGGCTCCGTTGGGCGCGGGAGAGACCGAGTAGGTATCACCGTGGCAGTCGTTCACCCAGACGAGTTCGCCATCCGACCAGTTCGACCGGAAGACGCCCTCAAGGTTGCCGCCGGAGCCGTAGACATAGCCGGTGCCGTAGAAGCTGTCAGCGTCAGACGAGAGCGAGAAAATGGCGGCGTTGAGGCCGGCGTTACGCACCTGATTGTTGGTGGCGAAGGGCGTGATGAGCGCGCCCCCAGTGGCATCGACCATGGCAAGGCCGTAGCCGGGATTGCTCGATCCGTTCACGGTCGTGAAGTCTCCGCCAATCACGACTTTGGATTCATCCGGCGAGACAACGATGCCGAAGGCACGTCCGCCGGCGAGCTCGGGAGCCCACGAGGTGACCGCGCCGTTCGAGGCGAGGGCGGCAGCGCCACCCAGCCGAGTGTTTCCGCTCACCGAAGTGAATGGTCCCGAGAAGAAGACCTGCGTGTTCGTGGCCACGACCGCATAAACGCGATAGTTGGCGCCAGCATCGAAGCCGCCGTAGATGGCTCCCGTGGCGGTGTTGAACGCAACGATGCGACTTTTGGAGACACCGTTCACCGACGTGAAGTCGCCGACCGCATAGAGCCGGCTTCCGTCAGGAGATGCGGCCAGAGCACGAACTTGCCCGTTGAACGTCGGAGCCCACGACAGCAGCGCGCCGGTCGTGAGGTTGTACGCGAGCACGTACGACCGACTCTGCTCGTTGGTACCCGCGGGCGAACCATACGGTCGGGCCGAACTGAAATCGCCAGACGCGTAGACGGTGTTGCCCACGATGACCTGGTCCCAGACCACACCATTGATTTGGGGCGTGGGTAAGGGATCAGTAGACACAGTGGTGGGCACAGGCGGGGCAGCCGCAGTGTCGGCAACAGCTGCGGTGGGCAGCGTTACGGTGAGCAAAGTCGCAATTAATGTCATCGCCGCTGCGGCGGAAACAAGTCTCAGCGGGTTCGGTGGCATCTGGCGGGTTAAGCGCATGATGTGCCTTCTCGGGGGTTTGTGGCTATTCAGGTTCCACTTGGTGGGTCACCATACTCCCCCTCCGCCCCGTTTGGGTGCCCCCCAAAAGGGGGTCACGTTTCAGGGGTCGCCCGCCGAGGTGGGTAGACCGATCGTTACAGCAGGTCCGCGATATCCCCTTGGAAAACAACCGGTTGCACGTCGACGGAGTAGTCGACGAGAAGGGTGACATTGCCACGCTGATCAGCAGGAACAGTGAAAATGTATACGCCATCGATCGCCGAATTTGCCGCAAGGGATGCTGGCAGCGGTGAGCCGCCCGGCTCACGAAGTTCGGGCGCCGGCGTGCGGTCGGCACCGAAGTAACAACTGATCACGGTTGTGCGCAACGAGACCACTGACGAGGTCGAGTTTGTCATCGTGACCGTCACGCGCAACGACGGACCAGCGACTTCACCGGGGCCGCGAGCGGTGCCATCGACCTCCTCAACCTTGGTGACTTTTGCCACGAGGCCGGGGGTGACATCCGCTGGCTCCTCGATCGGAACGGGTGTGACATCGGGCACGGCTGGCCCGTCGACCGGTGCCGCTGTCGCTGGTGCTGGTGCTGCTGGCGACTCCGTCGCTGCCCCTGAACTCGGCGTCGCCCCGGGAGAAACGCCGGGATTCGCGGTCGGCGCGAACTGCCCAAACAGCACCACCCCGAGCACGACGAGGAGCGCAACGACGATACCGCCCGCAATCATGCGACGGGGGCGGGTGCCCAGCCACGACGGCGTGGCCGCCACAGCTTCAGGCTCTAACTCGGTTCCTGGGTGCTTCGACATAGTCATGGCAGCTCCGTGCCTCGGGAGTGGTCGGTACTGGACGGTACACCCGCGCCCTTCAGCACCGTACCCCCTGTTCTGGGGCCACAGCGTAAAACGCGAGCGGCGTACACTTCCAAGCCAGACAGTGGGGAGTCTGGTCGAAGTTCTTGAGTCCGTCAACGGAGGAGGGAAAGTTGAACGACCCACACTCCCCTGCCGAGCGCGAACCAATTGTGCGCATCCTCGGAACTCACGGCATTCCTGCCGCCTACGGTGGCTTTGAAACTGCCGCCGAGAACGTCGCCATTTTTCTGCGCGACCACGGCTGGCGCCCTGTTGTTTACTGCCAAGTTCCGGGCACCGGCCCCATCACGACAGACCTGTGGCACGGCATCGAACGGGTACTGATTCCGGAACAACGCGAAGGATGGTTGGGCACCGCACGCTTCGACCTCACCTCGATCCGGCATGCGATTCGACACCGCGATATCTGCCTCACGTTTGGCTACAACACGGCCGTGTTCAACATCCTGCAGCGTCTCAAGCGCATCCCGAATGTCATCAACATGGACGGCATCGAGTGGTCTCGTTCCCGCTGGGGCAAGGGTCGGCAGGCAATTCTGTGGATAAACGAACGGATCGCCTGTTGGGTGGGCAATCGACTCATTGCCGATCATCCGGTCATCGAAACCTATTTGGCCACGCGCGCTCGACGCTCGAAACTCGTCACGATCACGTACGGCGCCCACGCTGTCGAAGCCGCTGACACTCTGCCGGTAACCAGTCGCGGCCTCACGCCAGGGCGCTATCTGACACTCATCTGTCGGCCCATCCCCGAGAACACGATTCTCGAACTTGTCACCGCGTTTTCCCGAGAACGCCGCGATCACCAGTTGGCGATCTTCGGCACCTACGACGACAGCGATCCCTATGCGCGGGCGGTGCGCGAAGCCGCCAGCGATGAGGTGCTGTTCGTCGGCCCGATTTACGAACCCGATGAGGTGTCTTCGTTGAGATTCCATTCCCTTGGCTACCTGCACGGCCACACCGTTGGTGGCACCAACCCTTCTCTCGTGGAAGCAATGGCCGCCGGCAACGCGGTGATCGCCCACGACAATCCCTACAACCGCTGGGTAGCCGGTGACGGTGCGCTCTATTTTTCGGGCGTGGATGACGCAGCCGCCCACATCACGACGCTGCTCTCGTCGCCCGATCGCCGGGCTTCGCTCGCGGCCGCCAGCCGCGCCAGACATGCCGCCGAGTTCACGTGGGAACGCGTCGCGGGGCAGTACGCGGAGCTCCTCGCCGAGCAGCTCCCCGCTGGCACGGCTCCCGTCTCGGCTCCGCGCTCGACCCCGTCGCCGCGACCCGGAGCGAACGCATGATCCGCGTGGGAGTGGTTGGCCTAGGCAAAATGGGGCTCTCGCACTTGTCGATGATTCGCGCGCATCCGGACGTCTCGGTGGAGGCGGTTGTCGATTCGGCTGGCTACATTCTCGGGGTGCTCTCAAAGTACACGGGCCTAAAGACCTTCACCGATTTCGAGAAGATGCTCGACAGCGTTGAACTCGATGCGGTGCTCATCGCGACCCCGACCCGCTTTCATGCGGCGATGGTGCGCACGGCTCTCGACCGCGGGCTTCACGTGTTTTGCGAGAAGCCCCTCACGCTCACCGCAGCGGAATCCGCCGAGCTTGCGGGAGTCGCAGCCGTCCGTGGCCTCGTCACGCAAGTCGGATATCACAACCGTTTCGTCGGTACCTTCCGTGAGGCAAAGCGACTGTTGGAGGCAGGCGCGATCGGCCGGGTCACCCACCTGCAGGCCGAGTCGTATGGCCCGGTCGTGCTCAAGGCGAAGGGCACGACGTGGCGCAGCAAGCGCACCGAGGGCGGCGGCTGTCTCTATGACTATGCCGCGCATCCGCTCGACCTCGCGACGTGGTTTGTCGGCAACGCGACCGGCGTCGGCGGCACCATTCTGGGCAGCGTCTTTTCGGAGAACACCGAAGACGAGGTGTACAGCACGATCTACTTTCCCGACGGAGTCAGTGGTCAGCTGTCGGTGAACTGGTCGGATGAGTCGTACCGCAAGATGACCACCCGGGTGAGCATCTTCGGCACTCAGGGCAAGATCATTGCCGACCGCCAAGAGATTCAGGTCTACCTGCGCAGCACCGCCCCCGAGCTCGAGGGCTACGAACCCGGCTGGACGATCAAGTCGACCACCGAGCTCACCGATGAGGTGTGGTTCTACCTCCGCGGCGAGGAATACAGCGCTCAACTCGATCACTTCGTGCAGCGCATCGGTGACCCCTCGCTGCCCGCCACCAACGACTTCGCGAGTGCTGCCATCACCGACCGCATCATCGAACTACTGACAGCGGATGCCGCTGCCGGGCCCGCCACGACCACCCTCGTCGGCGAGACCACGGCTTCGACCGCACCCAAAGCCCGCCGTGGAAGCCTTCTAGGGAGACGCTCATGAGCACCACCGCCCCGCGCACCGCCGACTCGGGCGGCCCGCTCAGCACTCCCGGTTCGTCAAAACTCGACCCGGTGCTGTTTGGCGATAACCAGTTCTTTGGCATCAACCATCGCTCCGAGGAGAAAGCGCGCGAGCAGGCCATGCGCTTTCAGGATCTGGATGCGATCATGGCGGTCATCGACGATGCCTACGCCAGCGGCATCCGCACTCTCATGTGCACAACGCACGACCGCATTGCCGATGTCGTGGAGCGGGTGCGCGCTGACCCCGAGCGCTACGACGGGTTCTCGTTTTTCCCCTGCATGCCGTACGCGCACAAGTACGCCGACGCGGTCACCGAGAACGGAATCTTGGGGGCCCTCAATCGCTTCATGCCCGACGAGGGCATGCTCAACGCGATGATGCGCGGCGGCCGTTCGCTGGCCAAGAAAGACATCGAGGGCATCATCACCCTGCTCGTGGATGCCGAGATGGCCGGCTTCGCTGGCGTGCGCACGCCTGTGGTCTGGTTGCAGAACGTCGTCGTCGATCTGCTGCTGGGGCTCGGCTTTACCGACGCCTTTGCGATCTTCGCGAACCACGTGCGCACCCGCTACGGCGCCGAGCCCGGCTTCATCACGATGAACCTGCCGATGCTGCTCGATCACCTCGACCAGGCCGGCATCCAGAATCCGCTCGTGTGTTCCAACATCAACAAGATCGGGTTCCGGATGTCGGGTGGCGTCGAGGCGTATCAGGATGCGCTGGCGAAGCGGCCGTTCCGTGCTGTCGCGATGTCGGTGTTTGCGTCGGGAGCGATCCCCCCGCGAGAGGCACTGGAGTGGATCTATGCGCAGCCCGGAATCGAATCAATCGTGTTCGGAGCATCCAGTCGCTCTCACATCGAAAGCACCGTTGCGCTCGTGCGCGAGTTCGAGAACTAGCTCGCGTCGATAGCGCGCAGCTGCCGAAACCAGCGCCCAAGCACAGCGAGCAAAATGAGCGCGTTGGCAAGAAACAGCAGCCCGTACAACACCACGAAGCCGTCCATCCAGCCAAAGAGCACAAAGCTGAGGCAGAGCACGGCGTAGTCAGTGGGGATCGCGACAATCGTCTGCAGCCAACCGCCGCCACCGCTGGGCTTGGCGTAGCTGCGCCCACGCTCGGCGGAGGCTATGCGGCGCAACTGATCGGTGAGAATCATCGCGAAGAAGAACACCGACGACACCACGATGAAGCCGAGCGGAATCAGCAAGATGCTGTCGGGCCATCCAGTGTCGAAACGGTACAGCGAGATCAGGATGACACCGTGAAAAATCACGATCTTGAACGCGTCGACAACGTGGTCGAGCCACTCTCCCGCTTTCGTACCGCCGCCACGCAACCGCGCCAGTTGGCCGTCAGCAGAGTCGAGGGCGTACCCGAGCAACAGCAGGAATGCCACGAGGATGCCAAGCCACCAGCTCGGCTGCACGGTGGCCACGAGCACAAGCGCGATCGCCGTCATGAGCGCGCTGAGGCCGGTGACCTGATTGGGCGTGCGCCCGGCGAGATAGGCCGCGGCGGCGAGCAGGCGGCCAAGGCGGCGGTTGATCCACCGCGAATACGGCGGAGCACCTCGCCCAGGCTTTTGAGCGGACGCGAGCGAGCGGACAATCGCACCGAATGTTTCCGGCACTTCTGGGCGTTCCCCTGTGGCGGTCATGTTTCACCATAGCCCCAGGCTCCGGGCTGGGTCGAGAGCTCTCCCCGGTGGGCAGCGAAACCACCGGGTCTAGCATGGGGGTCATGCGCGTTCTCTTTGACGGGTTCTGGTGGGTTCGAGGTCCGGCCTCGAACCGTCAAGTGCTGCGCGAGTTCGTGTGGGCCTGGCTGCGCGAATTCCCCGACGACGAGGTCAGCGTGGCGGTGCCCCGAGCATCCATCGATACTGCGCGCTCGGAGCTGCCGGCGAGCGCGGACGTTGTCGGCACCCGCCTCCGACCTCAGGGTGTCAGTGCGATCGTCGAGCTGCCCTTCATCGCGAAACGACTGCACGCGGATGTCACCATCACCCACAATTTCACGCCAGCGTTCGGGCACTCAGCGGTCTTCATCCACGACTACATGTTTCTCACGTCGCCCGAGTGGTTCACGCTCAAGGAGCGCGCGTACTTTGCGCTCATGCCGCTGAGCTCTCGGCGGGCGACATGGCTGTTCACATCGTCGGCGACGGAGGCTGCGCGCATCAGCCGGCTGAGCCAGGGTCGCCCCGTCACGCCGATTGGGCTGGCCGTGGGGCGCGGGCTCACGGAGTCCGCTCCACGAAAGCCACCGGGGCTCGACGATCTAGCAGGCGATTTTCTGCTCTGTGTTGGCCGACTCAATGCCCGCAAGAATCTGGCGAACACCATCGAGGCAGCCCTCGCCTCAGGTCGCGCCACCGAGCGCACTCCGCTCGTGATCGTCGGCGAACCGCAAGGGCGCAGCGCTGAGCTGCCGGCTGCGGTAAACGCCGCCGCGGAGAGCGGCGCCATCCGATTTCTCGGCTTCATCGACGACGACGAATTGGCATGGCTCTACACCCACACGGCGCTGCTGCTGTTTCTCACTCGTGACGAAGGCTTCGGGCTTCCCGTCATCGAGGCGCTCTCGTTCGGCGCACCAGTTGTCGTGAGCGACATCGTTGTCTTTCACGAACTAGCCGGAGCGCAGGCGACATTCGCCGACCCCGATGATGTGGCGGCTATCGCTGCGGCAATCCGTTCGGCGCCCGCGCGCGAGCATCCGTCCACGGACGGCGTGACGCTAGCCTCAGATGCCGCTCCACCGTCAGCAGAAAGCACCCGCTATTCCTGGGCTGCCAGCGTTCGCGCCCTCCGCGCGCGCATCGTCGACGACCCACACCGGGCCTCACGCTAACCGCTCCATTTCGAACAGAGCTACTCCTCTTAATAGGGGCACGCGCGCACGGCCCTCCCGACGCGGCTTCATTCCTCTTACTGGGGTGGCCTTTGTGGCTCATGATCGGGCGCCCGCCGCTGACTGCGCAGTCCGCTTCGCGTGAGCTGGTGGACTTGCCGTGCGGCGGTGATGAGTGAGTGTCGGAGGGCGCCGAGGCCTCCCGAGCGTGCCATCGGTTCCGTTCACGACAGCTCCTCTCATGTCGGCCTGCACGGGTACACGAAAATCCCACTTCTCGTGGCGCATATCAGCGACGGGTTTTGCCCTCACCGATCTCCCGATGACAACGGTGAGGGCGTCTGGGGGGAGACATGCTGGTTGAGGTGAATAGCGGTGCGCGCACATCGTCAGTAGGCTCCGACCGGCTTGACGAGCACTTTGAAGGTGCGCCACATGATGACAAGATCACCGACGACGGACCAGTTCTCGACGTAGTAGAGGTCGAGGCGCATGCTGTCTTCCCAGTTCAGGTCGGAGCGGCCGTTGATCTGCCACATTCCGGTCAGCCCTGGCTTGATGTAGAGGCGACGGTTTACTTTGCCCTTATAGGCGCGCACTTCGCTGGGTAGGGGCGGTCGGGGGCCGACAAGGCTCATGTCCCCCTTGAGTACGTTCCAGATCTGCGGCAGTTCGTCGAGAGAGTACTTGCGGATGAAGCGTCCCACTCTGGTCACGCGGGGGTCGTTCTTCAGTTTGAAGAGCACACCGGAGCCCTCGTTTTCCGTTTGCAGTTCGGCCAACTTGGCGTCGGCATCCGAGACCATTGAACGGAATTTGAACATGCGGAATGTCTCGAGATCTCGACCTACCCGTACTTGGCTGTAAAACGCACCACCGGGGCTTTCAGCACGGATGACGAGCGCCAGAAGCAGAAACAGCGGCGCCAGCACGATGAGGGCAATCGCAGAAACCGCAATGTCGAGCCCTCGCTTCACCACATGCTTGCCACCATCAAACTGCGGAATTTCTACGTGGATGAGCGGCAGACCTTCCACTGGCCGAAAGTGGATGCGGGGTCCAGCCACATTGGCAAGGCACGAAGCCAAGATCAGCTCAGCCGCGGTGCCTTCCAATCTCCAGGCGAGATTGCGGATGAAGTCATTACCAAAGCCGTGATCGCCGGCGACGATCACGGCGTCAGCCCCGAGATCCGCTGCGGCCTCCACTACCTCTTCGGGCGTGAAGCTGTAGGGGTGGGGAGCGCCAGCGGTCCTGGGGGCGCTGATTTCTGGGTCGGTGAGAACCCCGACAAGTTTGAACGCAGTGCTCAGGTTTCCCTTAATGCGGGACACCACGTAATCGATCTCGGAGCGAGTGCCCACCACCACCACGCGCGAGAGCGCGTGCCCGTACCGACGCTGCGTCGTGAGCCACCGACGCCACGCCCACCTACTGACGAGCAGGCCAACGACGCCCAACGCCATAGTCACCACAGTGGCTTTGCCGGGGAAGCCGACCTCAATCACCAACACTGTGACCGACAGCAGCCCGAACGCGGTCATGCATGCCGTGATTACGCGCTTATATTCATTGGGACCAGAACCGATGATGCGCCAATCCCGGGTGTGAAATGCCTCAAGCACCAGGATCCACACGAGCGCAATTGCGCCCAACCCCAGCCACACGATTGGCGGCAACTCTGAGATGAAACCGGGGGTGCTATCGACGACCGCCCGGGTAAACACCGCAGCGATCATCGTGACGACAATGATGGCGGCATCCGAAATGAGCAGTCGTGTTTGGTAGGCACGAGCCCACGCCACCCCAGAGTCAGGGTGGGGATTGCTCGGAGCGTGGGGCTCGAATTCAACGCCGTCGACCAAGCGAAGTCGTGCACGTTCGTTGTCGCTGGGCTCTGCTTCAGGAAACTTTCGGAGCTGACTCATCGGTCAACTCCCGATCTGGCACGCCTGAATTTCCGGGCGTTGCACAGAAAGTTGGTGCAGCTGCTGGGCGGATGACAGGGGAGATTCGATCATGGCTTGCATCGGGATCACGACATTTCGGGTGTCGGCATAGAGGGGACGCTAATAGGAGCGCTGCGGGGGCGCGCTGCGGGATGGCGTGCCAATCGGCACGCACTGCGGGGGCGGGTTGGTTAAACTGCTCTGATCGTTCTGACCCCCCAAAGGGGGTAGTGGTGAAGATACTCCCCCTCCCCGTGGGTGCGTACCCCCATTTTGGGGGGTACGCGGCGTGTCGGCTAGGTGGCGCGACCGTTTTCGCCCGCCAAATCCAGCGGAACTACAGGGATGCAGCCCCGGTTCAGAGTTGCGCTCGCCGCAAACGCCCCGGGCCAGTACCGCCAAGTGGTCTACCCGCTTGACGGTGTTGAGCACGTGCCCCAGGTGCATCGACTGGTGTAGCTTTCGAAGTGAACTCAACATTCACCGAGCGGGAGGCCCGAAAACGCATGAGCGGCTTCACGACCGATCCCCTGCGATTCATGGCGTGGTGGGCAAAGCTGCTCTTCTTTGTCACGGCAATAGCGTTGCTTCAACTTTGCGATCTTCTGCTGGATGCCGTCGGAGCGTCATCGGCCGTCTCACTCTTGTTCGGCGTCGCTTTCACGTCGCTTGCGTTCGTAGTGGCGGTGCGCACCTTTCGCGGCCGCGCCGAGCCCATAACTCCTCCTCGGCCTTGGTGGCGCGCGACTGCACGGCCCACTGCCGGGTTCGTTCTCGGCGCGCTCACCATTTGGGGCGCAGCGGACGAAGTGTGGCTTCTCGTCGCCGAGCCCGCAATGGGAGTGATCGCTTGGGTAGCGCGTGTTCTCTCTCTGCTGCAGTTCATACTCATCGCTTGTTACTTCATCAACTCCTCGGTGCGACTGCGCGCCCTCCCTCCCGAACGCAAGCCCGCGCCCTCCGGACTCGTGCCACCACAACGCTCCCTCGGCGCCCGGCAGCTGCGATAGCGAGCACCGCACCCCGATAGAGGCACAAGCGCCCACTAATGCTCAGTTTCCCTAGCGATTGACCGCGCTCAACCGCTAGCGTGAGAATGTCCTGTACCGCGCAGGAATTGCGAGGGAGCTGACGGGTACGTGAAGGATCTGCAGTCCCGTGAGCAGTGGTTCACCAACCAGCGTTTTTCCGTGGGGCTCGTGTGCCCGAGCGTGATGCCTGCCGAGACTTTTCTCCCGGCGAGGCTACTCACCGAGGAGGTACTGAGCGTCGGGTTTCAGGTTGGCCTGTTTTCGGCTTCCGATGCGGTTCGAATAACACTCCAGCGTCTCGCAGAAGGTGTGACCGTATCCCAGCGGGAGGAGCGCAGAGCGTTCAGTTTCCGCGACGACGCACACGAAGTTGAGGTCGAACTACTGGACGTGACCCTGCACAACTTCACTCAAGCCGCCCGCGTCTGCCGCTTTCTCATCGCAAGCAGCTATCGCGAGATGTGGGACCAGCTAGACGACCCGCAAGAGTCACTTCAGTCCTTCCTCATTACTTGGCAGGAGGGGGCTGCGGATTTTGGCGAGTACCGCAGCCCAGAACCCCGGCTCAGCGACACCCTGCGCTTCGATCGCACACAGCGCCGCACCTTAGCGAGTCTTGATCGCGCGCTGGACTCTGAGAGGTCTGAGTTGCTGCAGCGGAGTGCTGCCTGATGGACCCACGGTTCCCGATCGTGCTCCATGACAACGATGATCTCGCCATGTTCGTCACAATCGAAGACGCCCTTATTGCTATCAAAGCCAACCGCATCGATCCCACTCGACTCGGAGGGTTCGATGCAGAGGGGCGCAGACTGGCGGTCGCGGCACACGAGCGAGACGTCGCGATCACAGTGAACGCCGACCTCGATCCGGATCCCGCCGAGCTCAAGAAGAGGCTGCGCGCCTATGTGAATAGCGATTGGTTGCAACAACACGGCGTTGTGGTCCCGGAGGATGCGACGCTTTCCGAACTGGTGCGAGCTGTGATGATCTTTCACCATGGGAGGGGAGGTCCAGCGGGGTACGGAACCCAAAACCTCCGGGGATTGAGAACCCGAGTGGGGTGGGAGCGTCATGGTGGGCGGGGCGTGCTTCGCATTTCAGCGACGTGGATTCCGTGGGACCGCCATCAGGGTCGCGGCCGAATCGAGTTGCTCCCTAACGGACCGGAGCTGCCGAAGTGACCACGAACATTGCAGTACCCGTTGCCGAGAAGGTGGCCGAGCGAATTGCCGCCCGCTTTCCGACAATTGAGGTCGTCGTGCATCCGCAATTTCTCAACACATTTACGGCGACGGTTGACTTCACACCACCCACGCCCGACGCTGTCGACATCTCTGTGACCGTGGTTTCTGACGGCGGCTACGTTCTTGAGGCCGGCCCCGATCTCGTCTTGGAGAGCAACACCGAACCCGGCCACTTCGACGCCCAGGTGGCCGAGATTGCGGAACACATTGAATCCTTCGGGCAGTACGGAGTGGTGAAACTCCAGACGCGCCCCTTTCTCGGTTTCCTCTCCCCCACGCTGCTCGGAGCGCCCGGCGCCGATCCCGAGCTCGACAAGTGGATGGCGCGCCGCACGTCTCGCGTGATCCGCACGTGGAAAGCGTGGGTGTGACCATGAACGCTGCTGTGGACGAAGCAACTGCCGGGCATCCGCAGAGAACTCGCGTCATCGGAACGGGACGCTACACCCGCTGGTTCACACTCCCCTTTGCCATTGTGACAGTTCTTGCCGTACTGGCCCCGGGTCCAACATCCGCACTTACCCATCCAGATTTCGCCGGCGAAGAGTTCCTCGCGCTCGCTTTCCTCGTCTGGGCGATGAGCGCCGGCCTGCGGTGCCTCTTTCTCGGAGTCTGGCTCTATGACGACCACCTCGTTGCTCGCACGTGGTTTCGAACCTTGACGATTCCACGCCCCGAACTAACAGGCTGCGTTAGCGACCCCTATGTCGGCTTCCTCAGCAAAGGTGAGGTGCGCTGGGTGAGGGAACTTGAACTGCAACGAGCAAATGGGCAGCTCCACGGGTTGAGTGGCACGGTCGCGCTGGGCCAGCGTTCCATGCTGCAATCTCGCCAGATCCGCGAATACATTCAGGGCACGCCACACCCCGACACTCTCGCCGCCGCGCGGGCCGAACTGGCCGCCCGTGCGAGCCATACGGAGGTGGGTCGGCATGTCTGAAGCTCGACGGATGCCGCTCGTGCACGATGAGACCGGCGTGATCCTGCGGCGTGCCCGCGACTACGACGCGACAGCCACACCCGCCCAGTAGCTGCCGTCGGGGAACGAGAACTCGGCGACCGACGACTCGTGCATTTGGGCCGAGTAGCCGGGCGCCATCGGCACCCGGTAGGCGCCGTTCTCGACGATGCAGGGGTCAACGAAGTGTTCGTGCAGGTGATCGACGAACTCGGTTACCCGGTTCTCGAGCGTGCCTGACACGGCAACGTAGTCGAAGATCGAGAGGTGCTGCACGAGCTCGCAGAGGCCAACGCCACCCGCATGCGGGCAGACCGGAACGCCAAACTTCTTGGCCATCAAGTACACGGCAATGATCTCGTTCGGGCCCGCGAGGCGTGCAGAGTCCAGCTGGCAGAAGTCGATGGCTTCGGCCTGGAACATCTGCTTGAAGAGCACACGGTTCATGCCGTGCTCTCCGGTTGCGACACCGATCGGAGCAACAGCCTTACGAATCGTGGCGTGGCCGAGCACGTCATCCGGGCTCGTCGGCTCTTCGATCCACAGCGGGTTGAACTCGGCAAGCGCCTTCACCCAGACAATCGCCTCATTGACATCCCACACCTGGTTGGCGTCGATCATGAGCTTCGCGTCGGCACCGATCACTTCGCGAGCAATACCGCAGCGACGGATGTCCTCGTCGAGGTTCGCGCCAACCTTCAGTTTGATGTGGCGGTAGCCGGCATCCACAGCCTCCTGGCAGAGACGGCGAAGCTTCTCGTCGGAGTAACCCAACCAGCCGGCACTCGTCGTGTAGCAGGGGTAGCCCGACTCGGTGAGCTCGGCAATGCGCTGCTCTTTGGTAGGAGCGAGTTCGTGCAGCATCGCGATCGCTTCCTCTTTAGTGAGGGCGTCGGTGAGGTACTGAAAGTCGGCGGTGTCGACGAGCTGCTCAGGAGTCATGTCGGCAAGCAAACGCCAGAGTGGTTTGTTGGCGCGACGCGCAGCAAGATCCCAGACGGCGTTCATCACGGCGGCCATCGCCAAGTGCTCGACACCCTTTTCTGGTCCAAGCCAGCGCAGTTGCGAATCAGACTTCAGCTCGCGGTAAATGCCGCCGAGGTCACCGACGATCTCATCGACATCCCGGCCAACAAGCGGTGCAGCCCGCTGTTCAGCAGTGAGCGCACAGATGTCATTGCCTCGACCAATAGTGAAGGTGAAGCCGTAGCCCGCGACGCCCTCTTCGTCGGTGCGGAGTACAACGTAGGCGGCCGAGTAGTCGCCATCCTTGTTCATGGCGTCTGAGCCGTCGGCGGTGAGCGACGTCGGAAAACGCACGTCATAGACGTCAACGCTGGTGATAGTAGTCATGCTGAAGAGTTCTCCTTGCTCAGAACCAATAAGAGGTATGTCTGCGCGGGTGAGGCGCGTCTGGTGCGCTGCGGTGCGCGGTATCGCTAGAAGGCTGGTTAGTTAGTCAACGTGGAAGACCTCGGGCAGCTCTTTCCACCACTCGCCTTCGGCACGATCATCCAGAGGCTGCTGCAGCGGTTCTTGAAGAGCCCACCACCGCTTCGTCTCGGGGTCCGCGGCAATCGCTGCCTGATCGGCTTCATAGTCGTCACCCGTGTATTCGAAGTACGAAAACAGCAGATCGCCGTGACGATAGATCGAATAGTTGTGGATGTTGCTGGCCGCGAGTCGTTCGAGAATCGTTGGCCACACAGCGGCGTGGTATCGCTCGTACTCGTCTCGGTTCTCGGGTGGGAGGCCGATGACCTGGGCTACTCGTTTCATTGTTATCCCTTCACCGCACCAACGGTTTGTCCACGCATCAGGAAACGCTGGGCCGTGAGGAACACGATCAGCAGCGGGATCATGGAGATGAACGTGGCGAGCGCGAGCTGGGGCATGTAGAGCTTCACGTCGAGGCCGGCCGCCACTGTTGCATTGAACAGTGGGCTGGCGCCGATGAGCTCTTGGATGCCGATCGAAATCGTCTTGTTTTCCTGGTTCGAGGTTAGTAGAGCCAGCGGCAGGAAGAAGTTCGTCCAGTTGGCCACGAAGGAGAAGAACGCGACGAGCGCGACGACTTGCTTCGAGATCGGCAGTGCCACGTAGAAGAAGGTGGAGATCTCGCTGAGGCCATCGATGCGGGCTGCTTCTACTAGCTCTTGCGGCATGGTCGTCATGAAGTGGATATAGACGAGGTAGGTGCCGAAGGGGAAGAAGCCCATGATGACGGCGACCGGCCAGAGCTGGCCGACGGCTCCGATCGCGTTCACTTCGAGGAACAGCGGGATGACGAGAACAGTGTTCGGCATCACCATGGCGAGCAGGGTGGCGAAGAGCAGCACCTTGCGGCCACGGAATCGCAGTCGCGCTAGCGCATACCCCGCCGGAAGCGCCGCGATAAGGGCGAGCACCCCACCAACGATGGCAATCACGAGGGAGTTTCCTACCCAGCGGGTGAAGAGGCCACCATCACCGGGGCCGAAGCCGTTGATCTGGCTCCAACTGAACACAACGTTGTCCCACGAGACACCGCCGAGACCAAGGAATCCGTCGGTGCCGGCAAGGACACCCTCTTGGCTGCGGAAGGCCATCGCAATGAAGCCAATAATGGGAAGGATGAAGGCGGCAGCAACGATCACCATGACGGTGATGCGGGCAATTCGGCCGACGGTCCAGTGTTTGGCGCCGACGACGCCGGGAGCGCTGTTACTCATCGCTTCTTCTCCTTTTCGTCGCCGAAGAGTCCACTCTTCATCACGATGACGACTCCAATGCTGAGGGTAATTACGAGCAGAATGATGGAGAGTGCTGCTGCGGCCGGGAAGTTTCGGTTAGTGAAAGCGAAGGCGTAACCCAATTGGGTTGGTGCCCATTCGCCGGCGATCGCGCCAGACGAAATCTGTCGCAGCAGGTAGGGCTCCAAGAAGAGCTGGAATCCATAGGCAAGGTTCATGAGGGCGGCATAGCCAATCCAGGGGCGGATGAGCGGAAGCTTGATGTGCCAGGCCAGATCCCAGGCGCTCGCGCCGTCGATCTTGGCGGCTTCAAAGATTTCGTCGGGGATGCCGTTGAGGCCACCGTTGACGACGATGATCCAGGTTCCGACACCTTGGAAGAACAACATTCCGGTGAGGATCATCGGCATGTTGCCGTCGGTCACGATCTCTTTCAGCGACCCGAACCCGACTTCTTGCCAGAGCGGCGCGAGCGGTGACTGGGTGGGGTGAAGGAGGTAAACCCAGAGCACGAAGTTCGCGATTCCGCTCAACGCTCCGGGGATGAAGTAGAAGAACCGCATTGTGTCGCCAAAGCGGCCGGGGCTGGCATGAACTAGCAGGGCCAAGCCGACGATGCCGACCATCATGAGCGGCAACCACACGATCATGACGGAGAAGATATTGATGAACGTTCCGGAGAACCGATAGTCGGTGATTACCGTGATGAACGAGTCAAAGCCGCCGAATCCGCTGGAGGGATCGACGAGGGTTGGTGCTTTTTGCAGGGCGATCCAGAAGGCATAGCCAATGGGGATCGCTGCGGCAACAAGAAGCAGCGCGAGGTAGGGGGCAAGCAGAATCCAGGCGCCGCGTGATTCCGCGTGGCGTGTGCGGTGACGCCGGGGTGTGGTGGATGCACGGGGGCCGGTGGCCGGTGGCTCCGTGCCTTTCGTGGCTAGCGTTGAGCTGCTCATGTAGTCCTCGCCTATGAGTTCGGGAGTGGAACAGAGCGTGGGGGCCTCAAGGATCTGAAACCCCCACACCTGCTGTGCCTAGCTGGGTACTTCTATTCGGCGGTGACCGTGTAGCCGACCGAGTTGGCGCGGTTCACGAGTTCAGTACCGAAGGTGCTGAGTGCATCGCTGACGGATCCATCCGCGATCAGCGTGGGGCTGACCGTTTCGGTCCAGGCCGCACCGGTGTCGTAGAGCATGTAGGAGTACGGCGCTACTGCTGCCGCTGCATCCTTGAATGCCTGCTGCACGGAGGCAACATCAGCGAAGTAGCCGTCTTCTGCGAGCTTGTCGAGCCAAGCATCCTGAATCGGGCCATAGCCGGGGAGACCGGTTGAGAGCTCAACCTGCCATGCCGGGTCAGTCGCGACGAAGGTGGCGAAGGTCAGCGTGTTTTCGAGCTGCTTTCCGGTGATGTGCGAGGAGACGCCCCAGAGGCCGCCACCTTCGTTACCGGCGGTCGGGCTTGATTCGCCTTCCCACGTCAACGGTGCGCTTGCACTCATCTCGCCGGCAGGAATCTTCCAGGTGTCGCGGAAGAGGTAGTTACCCCACCAGACGGCACCGGGGCTCATGACGAGGTTGACGCCAGCTGCTGCGGCGTCACCGTCGAAGATGCCCTGTGTGGTGAGTGCTCCACCGTCATACATCTGGGTGAGCAGTTCGTTGGCGCGAACACAGTTCGGGTCATCGAGGTTGATGTGAACTTCCGACTCGGAGAGACGGTCGTTCGTGGGGCAGTCCGCGGCCTGAAGGTAACGGTTCACGGCATAAGCGTCGCCGAGGAATCCGCTGATCTTGTCGGGGTGGTCTGCTGCAATCTCCACAGCCAGGTCGCCGTAGCCTTCCCACGTGGTGGGCAGCGTGTAGCCGTTCTCGTCGAAGAATGCCTTGTTGTACCAGAACACGTCGGGTGCAGCGTCGTTGCGGAGGCAGCGGATCTGACCATCGATGTCACAGAACGAAAGCACTGCGGGGTCGTAACCATCGATGACATCGGGAAGCAGATCGGTGAGGTCGGCAGCGTAGTTGCTGGCAGCACCAGTTGCCCACGCAATGTCGTCGTTGGAGGGGAAGAAGATGGCGTCAGGCCATCCTGATCCGGCAGAGTCGAAGTTGGCGAATGCCTGCTTCACGGTCTGGCCACCCACGGTTCCATCGATCTGCACAACGTCGATTTCGATCTCAGGGTGTGCCTCTTGGAAAGCTTCTGCGGCGGGAACACGGGGCGGGTCAACCCACACCGTGATTTTTCCACCCGAGTCAGTCTGCTCGGGGGCGGTGGCGCCTCCGTCAGCTGAACAGCCGGATAGAACGAGTGCAGCGGCCGAAATTATGGCCACTCCTGCACTGGCGGAAAGGAACCTCTTGGTCTTCATTGACACTCCTTGGTGAGATTTCTACTGCTTCGTAGTGGAGAGAACAAGGCCCTGGAACGGCTCGAATTCTCCGGTGCTCAAACGTTATACCAAGCGCGGAAGTTGTGCAAACGTTTGATCAAAGGTTTTTCAACTGTTATTTGGCGATTTTCGCACGGCGCCTTAGTAACCAATGCGAGCGGGATCGATGCGGTAGAACTCTGCCGCAGTACGGCCAAGCAGCTGCTCGCGGTCCACGGCATCCACACTGTCAAAGAGCGGCTGGAGGCCCTGCCACACTCGCGTGTACCCGCCGGCGAGCACTGAAATAGGCCAGTCGCCGCCATACATCAAGCGTTTCGCTCCGAAAACCTCGAGGGCCCGTTCGAAGAACGGACGCACATATTCGGTCGTCCACTGCTGCGGGTCACCAGCCGCCGAATACAGCCCACTGACCTTGGCATAGACGTTGGGGTTTTCTGCCGCGGCCTCAATCGCTGACCACCAGGGCTCGCGCTCCTCGAGTCCGATGGGCGGTTTCGCCAAGTGGTCAATGACCATGCGAAGTTCCGGATGCCGCCGCGACAGTTCAGGAATCAGCGCCAAGTGCTCCGGCAGAACGGCAACCACGTCGAAGGTGAGCCCGGCGCGCTCCAGCACCGTGAGCCCCTCGTCGACATTGGGCCGCAGCAACCACTCCGGGTCTTCTTGATTGTGGATGAGAGTGCGCACCCCCACCATGCGAGTGTCACCCTCCCACGACTCGATCGTGCGGGCCGCCTGCGCGGGACGATCGAGGGGCGCGTAGCCCACGATCGCCGCAACCTCATGGTTAGCGGCCGCGCACTCCGTCATCAAACGCGTGTCATCGAAGTTGTCTGCTGACTGCACTTGAACCGTGTAATCGACACCGGCATCCCGCAGCTCAGGAAGGAGCTGATCGAGGGTCATCGCTTGATTGATCGGAGCCAGTGATTCGTCGAGCCAGTCATAGTGGGCCCGGTTGGGGTTCCAGATGTGCTGGTGAGCGTCAATGATTGGAAAAACCACGGTGTAGTCCCTTCGCAGGTGGCCAGTTTAGAGAATGCCGTGCCGTTCCCACACGGTGCGCAGCGAGTCTCCGGCGAGCAATTCTGCCAAGACCGTTGATTCATTGGATGCTCGGGTGCGGGCTCGCGTCAGTACTTCGTCTTCGTGCGACTGGGGAATCACCACTGCTCCGTCGTCATCGGCCATCACGAGATCGCCGGGTGCAATCAGCACCCCACCCAGCTCGACCACGACGTCGGAGGCGATGACGCGCATCCGGGCCCGAAAGTCGATGGGGCGGCGCGAGCGGGAGAACGACGGAAACCCGAGTTCGGCGATCTTGTCGGTATCGCGCAGGTTGCCGTCGGTGATGACGCCGGAGGCTTTCGCGCCCAGCGCCGCAGCGCTGAAGAGTTCTCCCCAGAAGCCAGAGTCGTTGCTGTTACTGGTCGCGATTACGATCATTTGGCCAGCGCCGATGCCGTCAATGAATTCGATCGACTCCTTGTACGGGTCATCGAGGTCTGACTCCAGGGCTGGGGCGAACCGCACGGTGCGGGCCCGCCCGAAGGCTCGCGAGCCGGGAGTGATGGGCGCGAGGCGCTGCGTCAGCACCTGGTTGCGCAGGCCCGATTCGTCGCACGAGTCGCTGAGAATCGCGGTCGTGAGGCGCTCGTCGCCGGGCAGCGGGGTGAAACCTGCGTTAGCGGATGACATGTCCACCTCCAGGGCTGAACGGAAACTGGGCTTCGATTTCGGGAGTGAGCTGGATGCCGAGGCCTGGTGCCTTCGGAGCCACGATTCCGCCATCCCTAAAGTCGACCTCTTCCACCCGCATCGCTTCGCGCAGCGGATTCGGCAGGGTGCAGTACTCGAAGAGCTCAACGTAGGGGTTGGCGAGCACCGTGTGCAGGTTCGCGGCGAAGGTGACGCCGCTACCCCACACGTGGGGAACCGTCTTCACGCCGGTGGCGTGAGCAAGCTCGGCGACCTGCGCGAAAGCCTTGGGGCCACCCACGAAAGTGACGTCGGGCTGAGCAACATCGAGCGCGTTGGCGTCGAGCAGTTGCGCGAAATCCCGCACGGTTCCGTTGGATTCGACACCGGAAATCGGCACGTCGACGGCGGCACGCACGGCGGCGTAGCCAGCCACGTCATCCGCTTGGCAGGGCTCTTCGTACCAGCGGGCGCCAAGTTCGGCGGCCTTATGCCCGACACGAATCGCTTCGTCGACAGGCCACGGGTCTGAGGCACAGGCCTGCACGGCGTCGATAACGAACTGCACGCCCTCGGGCAGCAGCGCGGTCACATGGTCGAGCAGTTTGATGGTGGTGTCGGGGTCGGTCATGGCGCGGAACTTCACGGTGCCAAAGCCGGCCTCGATCTGCGCGGCGGCCCAGTCAGAGACCTCGCCGAAGGTAGTGCCGAGTCCGCCGCTGGCGTACGACTCGATCCAGTCGCGCTTGAGGCCACCGAGCACTTCGTAGGCGGGCACGCCCAGGCGCTTGCCAACGGCATCCAGTGCAGCGGTTTCGATTGCTCCGGCAACGCCGTTGAGCATTCCGCCGCGCGCCCAAAAGGCGGTGTAGGCACGCAGGTGGTCAGCAACTTCGAGGGGGTGAGCGAACTCGTGGTCGAGCACGTAGGGCCGAAAAGCGTCGACGATTCCGGGCACGGCAGCGGCGGCCATAATCCCGGCTCCCGCTTCTCCGACACCGGTTGTTCCGTCAGAGAGGGTTACTTCGACGAGCGCGGCATCCCACGACCAAATGGTGCCTCCTACCCACGTCAGTTCTTCTCCGGGCTGGTACCGGTGCGAAAGCAACACTGCGCGCACGGCGGTAATGGTTAGGGCTGTGTCAGTGAGTCCCATGGAAGGGCGCCTCGTTTCTACTAGCGAGCGATAGTGGTTACGGTACTTGATCAAACGTTTGATCACAAGGGTGTGAATTAGTGGCTCACCACACCCCTTGACAGGGGTAGAACGCTGCGTCACTATTGAATCGATTCAGCCTGAATCGATTCAGAGTCGAATTTCAGGAAGCAGTCCCGGTCGCTGTGCGATCGCAAAAGGCAAGGAAGCCGATGCAACTGGCAATGTCGCCAAGAGTCCTCCGTCCATCCCGAGCAGTAGCGGCCGCGTTGGCTTTTCTGCTCCTGATCACCTCACTCGCCCTCAGCACCTCAACTTTTGCGCACGCCGCCGCGGCCACAACCGCCCCGACCGGCCTGCGCATCAACGGGCTCGAGAAGCCCGCCGATCTCGATGATCTCGAAGACCCCACATTCTCGTGGTACGTCAATACGATCGTTCAATCCGCCTATCAAATTCGGGTGTCGAGTACAGCGGATGCCGCTGCGAACGGTGATGGTGACGTCTGGGATTCCGGCAAGGTTTCCTCCACCGATCAGACTGACGTCGCCTATGGTGGCGATCCTCTCGCCGCCGCCACTCGCTACTTCTGGAGTGTCACCACGTGGGATTCCGACGACGCTGAATCGGCATCCGCCACTCCAACGTGGTTTGGCACGGCGGTCGGCAGCGACTGGGATGCTGAACCCATCTGGGCTTCCTCCGAATACCCCGGCGCGGCTGCACCGTGGGTCGACTACACGCTCGACACCACCATCAGCACCACGGTTGCCCTCGGAATCTTTGTGCGCGGCGTCGATGGCTCCAACGCCTACATGTGGCAATTTCGTGCCGACAAAAATCAGCTTGTTCCGCACACTCTGACCAACGGCAAGTACGTCGCTCTCCCCGCCGTGGCGCTTCCAAGCGGCTCTATCACGCCAGACGTTCCGGTCGACATTCAGATCACGGTGTCGGGCTCGACCATCACCACATCGGTCGCTGGCGTGCAGGTTGACGAACGCACCAATACTGCATTCGCTTCCGGCGGCGTCGGCTTCCGCACCGGTGGTTCCGAAGGTGGAACGGTGAGCGCCCTCACTGTCACTGCACCGGATGGCGAAGAACTGTTCGCTTTTGACCCGACCGGCTCTAGCCCGCTCGCGTGCGGCTCTGTCGACAACGGGGTTATCACGGTGGGCAAGTCCAGTGCCTGCCTCCTTTCCGTTCCCGGTGCGCAAACGATCACGACCAACTGGGCGTTCCTGCGCACCGAGGTTGAACTCAGTGACCAGGCCATCACCGGAGCAACGCTCTTCGCCACGGCTGGAGACTTCCGGACGCACAGTCAGTTCGCTTTCAAGGCCTACGTCAATGGCGAGTTTGTGGGCCTCGGCCCCACGAACCGCATCGGCACCGAGAACCGCTACGACGGGTTCGATGTCACCGCGCTGCTTGAGCAGGGCGCCCTCAATGCGATTGGCATCCAGGCGTATTCGGCCGATGCTTCGCTTCAGAAGTTCATCGGCGAGCTCGTCGTGACCTATGCGGATGGCTCAACGGAGGCCTTCGGCAGTGACGAATCGTGGACCGCTCTTCCTGGTTCACCGGTGCTTCCGGATGCTGGATCGATCAGCTCGTCGCGCTACACCGCTCCCAAGGAGAACCTCGACCTCCGCGAGTTCCCCACCGGTTACACCACCGTGGAATTCGATGACTCCGAATGGTCGGGCGCAGTCGAGAAGCCGGCCTTCCCTGATCTGCAAGCTACGCCGATCGCCAAGGTCGAGCAGCAGCTTCACGACCCGATTTCTATCGTCGATAAGGGTGATGGAAACTACTTCGTTGACTTCGGTCGCACGTGGATCGGTGGCGTCAGTTACGACATTGCCGATGGCACAGCGGGCGATACCGTCGAACTCCGCTTCGGTGAGATCACCTCGGCCGAGAACACGGTGAAGTACAAGCTGACTACGAACACCAATGAGTACCGGGATGTCGCAACGCTCACTGACGGTGAGCAGACGATCGAAACGTGGGGCATGCGAGTGTTCCGCTACCTCGAGATTCTGGATGCTCCCGAGCCCGTAACCGCCGAGAACCTTCAGGCGCTTGCGCTCGTCTATCCGTTCAACGAAGAAGCATCGACCTTCACGTCATCCGATGACAACCTCAACCAGGTCTATTCGCTGTCGAAGAATTCGATCGAAGCACTCAACGCGAACTTCTACACCGATTCCTGGACTCGCGAGCGCATCAACTATGAAGCAGACGGCTACCTTCAGCTCAAGTCGTCGCTGTACCTCATGGAAGATCTCTCGCTCGGCCGCTACTCGATGGACTACTTCGCGAACAACCGCACGTGGCCTACCGAATGGCCGATGTACGTGGTGCTGGCGGTCCATGATGCCTGGCGCCAGACTGGCAATCTCGAACAGGTCGAGACGTCATACGGATCACTCGTCGACAAGATGCCGACCAAGTGGATCGATTCCGAAACCGGCCTTGTATTCAAGTCGTCCGGGTCGGATGGCTGCGCTAGCCGCACCGATTGCGACATCGTCGACTGGCCCACTAGCCAGCGTGACAACTACGAGTTCCGCGAGTACAACACGGTGATTAATGCCTTGGCGTACCGCTCGCTCGTCGACATGGCCGCTATGGCAGATGCACTCGGTCTCGATGACGATGCTGCAACGTACACCGCTCAGGCCGAACGCATGCGTGACGCTATGAACGAGTTGCTCTACAACGAAGACACCGGCAGCTACGACGATGGAATGGATGCCGACGGCGTCCTCACCGGCCACTACTCACTCCACGCGAGTGCTTTCGCTCTCTCGTTCGGGGTTCCCGAGAATGACGAGTCTGCGCAGGTTGCCGACTTTGTCGCCTCAAAGGGCATGGCGTGCAGCGTGTATTGCGCCGGCTTCTCGATCTCGGGCCTCTTCGATGGTGGAGCTGCGGATGCCGCAGTTGGCCTCCTCACCGATGAAGGTACGTCGAGCTGGATGAACATGATCAACCTCGGTGCTGGCGCAACGATGGAAGCGTGGGACCCGTCGCAGAAGAACAACCTCACCTACTCGCACCCCTGGGCGGCCTCACCGGCATTCCATGTGCCTGCAGGCCTCTTCGGCATCGAACCGATCGAGGTGGGTTACGAAACCTTCCAAGTGAAGCCGCAGCCGGGTGGCGTTGACGAGGCGCGCATTACCGTTCCGACCGTCAAGGGTCAGATTGGTGCAGCCTTCAACCATGCTGAGGATGGCACGATTCGCCTCGTCACGGAGATCCCCGGAAACACGACGGCCGATCTGGTCGTGCCGGTTCCTGACGGAACTACTGGGGTCTACCTCAATGGAACACTGACCGGCGTCGAGGTTGAGGGTGGGTTCGCAACGCTCCCCGACGTGGGTGCTGGGTGCCAGGCTGTCACCGTCTCCGCCGACCCGGATGTCGCTTCTGACAACTACCTCACCGCACTCTGCGAGCCGACGATAGCCACCGACGACACGGCTCCCGTGCTCGCCGGCTTGCCATCCGGGGTCATCTTTGCGGATGCCGCCCTTGAGCTGGGCGTAACGGCCAGCGACGCAGAGAGCGGCATCCAGTCGCTGGCTGTCACCTTCAACGGCGAGGCTGTCGCGGCAGATGCAACGATCTCTGCTGAAGAACTTGCTGCGCTCGTGGGCACGGATGTCGTACTCACGGCAACAGCAACGAACGGAGACGGCTTGGTCACCGAAGAATCGGCAACCCTCACGGTGCTTCCCTTCGACGATGGGGCAACTCAACTGCCGTCGCGCGGAACACTCTCCAACACCAGCGGGTGGGCCTATGGCTTGCACGACGGCAACTACCGCGTGGAGATGAACATGTGGTGGGGCACCCAGGGCAGTGTTTTCCGCCTCTATGAGAATGGGGAACTCGTGAACATGGTTCTGCCGGAATCGGCTTCGGTCTACGCGCAGAAGGCCAGCATCGACTTCACTGATAAGCCGAACGGAACGTACGTGTACACGGGTGAGCTCGTGAACTCGCAGGGCGTGCGGTCGACATCCACCACCACGGTGACGGTCACGTCTGCTGACCCCGGTCGCCCCACGGCGAGCCACAACAACTGGGCAAAGTCGTCGACGTTCACGGCGTTCGCGAATCTCTGGTGGGGCACGAATGCCACCGAGTATCGCTTCGAGCTCGATGGTGTTGTCGTGAGCGAAGGGGCGCTGACGGCAGAAACTCCGCTCGCGCAGTATGTGGCGGTGGAGCTTTCAGATATCGCTCCCGGAAAGCACCAGCTCGTCGTGGTGTTCGTGAACCCTCACGGCGAAACCGCCTCGCAGCCGGTCAGTGTGACCGTTCGGTAGCACCACACACGAGAACAGGAGGGGTCGAGCCACTAGGCTCGGCCCCTCCTTTTTAGTAGCGAGCGATGGTGGTTTACGGATGCCGCGAGCACTCGCAGTGCGCGGGCCTCGCATTCTGCAATCAACTGGTTGCACTCGCTGAAGATTAATGCAACTATCGGGTTGCAGTCATCCATGAATTGAGGAGAGAATTATGACTATGACCAGCAACCCACCCGCCGCCGTCGACAGCGACGCATTCACCGTGCGGCGAACCATCACCATCAAGGCGCAGGTGGCCACGGTATGGGCAGCCATCAGCAGGCCAGAACACCTCTCGCGTTGGTTCCCCGAGGTCGCGACGTTCGACACTGTCGCGGTTGGCGAAACCGGCAGTTTTACCTTCGAGGGGTATGGCAGCTTTCCAGTGCAGGTCGAAGAACTCGATGAACCGAACGTGATCGCGTATCGCTGGGGCGGACCAACTGACGACCCCACCAAGCCGATCGACCCGAAGCGCTCAACCGTGTTCCGGTTCACTCTGGATGCCATCGAGGAAGGCACACAGCTCACCGTCGTTGAAACGGGCTTCAACTTCGGCGACGACCCCGCTGCCAACATGGAAGACCACCGCGGTGGCTGGGATTCCGAACTCGACGAACTCGTCGCCTATCTCGAGGGCGCATGATCACTACACTCGCCCCCGTCTTTGCGGCTCTGGGAGATGAAACCCGGTGGAGCATTCTGGCGGCGCTCGGAGAAGGCGACGCTTCGGCATCCGCCCTCGCCGCACGCTTGCCCGTGACGCGCCAAGCCATCGCCAAACACTTGAACGTGCTGCATGATGCCGGGCTCGTTGAGCCCGTTCGAGTGGGCCGCGAACTGCGCTATCGCGTGCTCGGCTCACAACTCAGCGAAGCCGCCACACGCCTCGACACCATTGGCGCCGAGTGGGACCGCCGCCTTCTCGCGATCAAGGCGATCGCCGAAGAACTAGAGCGCGGCGACTAGAGAGCGGCGATTAGCCCGGCCGCTTCGAGGTCAGCCCACAGCCCCTCTGGCATCGCGGCTTCATAGCGCTCGATGTTCGAGCGAACCTGGTCGCCGCCGCGGGCGCCAACCACCACCGAGACCACGGCAGGATGCCGCAGCACGTATGCAATAGCGGCTTCGGGCAGCGTGACGCCGTGGGCTTCACAAGCGTCGGCGACCCGATTGGCCCGCTCAAGAATGGCGGGCGGAACAGGCCCGTAGTCGAAAGTCGCGTCGGGGCTTGGACGATTGCGACCGAGCAACCCGGAGTTGTAGACGCCGGCAACCACGATGCCCACGTTGCGTTCGAGAGCGAGCGGCATGAGGTCGGCAAGTGCGTCGTCGTCGATGAGAGTGAAGCGGCCAGCGCACATCACGAGGTCGACGTCCGCACGGCGAATTAGCTCAGCTAACGGCGCCGCCGCGTTCATGCCCGCACCGACGGCCTTCACCACGCCCTGTTCGCGCAACTCGATAAGCGCTGCAATGCCCTCCGTCGACGCTTGCTCGAAGTGGTCGTCGGGGTCGTGCATGTAGAGCACGTCGAAGTGGTCGAGCCCGGTGCGGGCGAGAGATTCTTCGACTGAGCGAAGGATGCCGTCGCGACTGAAATCCCATTGACGCTTGGTGACGGCGGGCACGGCAAAGCCTTCGTCATCCATCCGGTCTTCTCCACCGGGGTTGGCGACGAGGAGCTTGCCGACCTTGCTCGAGATCACGTATTCGTCGCGCGGGTGGGTGCGCAGTTGTTCGCCGAGGCGGCGCTCGGAGAGGCCCAGACCGTAGTGGGGTGCGGTGTCGAAGTAACGAACTCCGGCATCCCACGCGGCAGCAACGCCCTCTTCAACTTCAGCGTCGGTGGTTTCGCGGTACAGGTTGCCGAGCTGGGCGGCACCGAGGCCGATCTCTGTCAGTTCAAGTCCGCGCTGAGTTGATCTGGTCTTCACTAGTGGCTCCTCCAGGGAGTGTTAGCGCGCCGGCGGCGCAGTAGATTCACGCACGATCAGCTCCGGTGCTGGGTCGGCGATTACACGGTCTTCGGCGGTTCCGGAGTTGATGTTATCCCACAGGCTCGCCATGGCGGCACGGCCAAGTTCATACAGCGGCAAGCGCACGCACGTGAGCGGCGGCCACGCAATTTCAGCCGTCCACGTGTCGTGCATGGCCACGATCGACATGTCTTCAGGAACGCGGATGCCCAACCGTCGTGCCTCAGAGAGCACACCGTGAGCGGCGTTGATGTTGGCCACCACGACCGCCGTGGGAGGGGTCGACAACTCGGCCATGGCATCCAAAGCCTGAGCGCCCTGCTTGGGGTAGTACCCGAAGTCAGTGACAAGTTCGGGTTCGACCGTGAGCTTCGCCGCAGCCATCGCCTCGAGGAATCCAGCGAGTCGACGCTGACCTGACTCCGAGGTGGGCACACCGCCGGCATACCCAATGCGGGTGTGCCCGAGTTCGATGAGGTGCTCGGTCGCGAGGCGCATCCCTGCCTCATCTTCAAGACGAACAGAGCCACCGCTGCCGGGGTTGATCGTGTTGATCGAGATCACGGGCAGCCCGCTGTCGGTCACGGTGCGCAGGTCGTCACCGCTCAAGTGGTCGCCGAATTGCACGAGCACGCCGTCGACTCGTCCCTCACCCATGAGACGCGGGATCGACTCTTCACCCTCGGGCAAACGTTCGGTGCTAGCGATCAGCACCATGTAATCCTTGGTCCTTGCCTCTTCTTCGACACCGCGCATGAGCTCGGCGAAGATGGCGTTCGTGACACCGGGCACGACAAGACCAACCGCGTGAGTTCGCGACGACTTGAGCGCCCGAGCGGTGAAGTTGGGGCGATAGTTGAGCTCTTTTGCGGCATCGTGAATGCGCTGACGTGTTGCCACGCTCACCCGCACGCCAGGCTTTTCGCTCAGCACGCGCGAGACCGCCGACACCGAAACTCCGGCACGGGTTGCAACATCACTCAAAGTAGCCATGGTTGCCAGTGTATTCGGGCAACTAGTCTGTGGTACGTCGATTGACCAGATAGAGATGCGTGAGCACCATCACGGTGTCACCATGTTGGTTGGTTACCGTCACCAGTTCGTGCAGGTAGCCCGCCTCCTCCGGGCGCTTGGCATGCAACGACATCTCGTTGATCTCAGCGGTCACCCGAATGGTGTCCCCAATGAAGACGGGGCGGATGAAGCGGATGCGGTCATAGCCATAACTCATGGCCTGCGGGTTGATGTCCCCTGCCGTCATTCCCACCGCGACGGAGAGGATGAGGGTGCCGTGGGCGATGCGCTGACCGGCGGGCTGCGTTGCCATCCATTCGGCATCCATGTGGTGCGGAAAGAAGTCGCCGGTCTGGCCAGCGTGCAGCACGATGTCGGCTTCCGTGATGGTGCGGCCGACGGTTTCGCGGCGCTCCCCCACCTCGTGGTCGTCGTACCAGCGGTCTTTCGTGAGCATCAGCGCACCAGCCATTCTGCGACGCCCGCATCGAGGCGTTCGCGTAGTTCAGTGATCGTGATTTCGCCGAGCAGGGCCGAGGTCACGAGCGGGGAGACCGCATTTTGCAGTTCGATATAGGTCGCAAATCGCGGGCGCATGTAGGCACCCTCGAGGGTCGCGCGCGTGCCGGTGAAGAAGTCGAGACTGTCGGCGTTGGTGCGAGCGCTTTCCCACGCGACCGCGTTGCCGGGCTGGCCGCCGCCGTCGTAGTACGAACCCTCTTGCACGGGGCCCGAGGCGAGCCAGAAAGCGTGCGCGATCGCGGCATCCATCACCTGACTGCGTGACGACACTGCGATACCGGCACCACCGAGCAGTGAACCCGCAACACCACGAGTCGAACTCGGGATGTCGATGTACTGCACGCGGTTCGAGCGGTAGCCGGTACGGGAATAGTTCGTGTAGCCGAAGAGCAGCGGCGAGTACGCGAAGGTGTCGCTCTCGGCCAGCACATCGGCGACCTGAATCGGGTTGAAGCCGGCGTTATCGGCGGGCACCAAGCGAGCCAGGCGCGTGAGCAGTTCCATCGACCGAGTCAAAGTCTCCTCCGACAAAAACCTGCCGGGCGTTGCCATGGGATCTTCGCCCAGTCCGGCCGCGATCGTGATGAGACTCGAGTACGAGTCGACGGGCTTGAATGGCCACAGCACGCGACCCTCTTCGGCGAGCGCGAGCACCTCATCCCAGTTGCGGGGCGGTTCGTCGAGAAGGTCGGGGCGGTACGCGGCAACCTGTGCTGCAGCATCGAGCGCGAGCCCCCACTGCTGCCCGAGGTGTTGATACGACTCGTGCGAACGCCCGACCGACTGCGTTGCCAGCGTGGCCAGCTCGGCGTCGAACCCGCGACCGTTCAGCGGCGTAAAGAGTTTGTCTTCTGCCGCGATCGGAATGTGCGGATGATCGATCACAAGCAGGTCGTATTGCTCGACCAGACTCTCCAAATCTTGGTCGGCAAAAGCCTGCAGCGAGCGGTACTCCCACTGCACCTCCACGTCGGGAGCAACCGAGCGATACGCTTCGGCTGCCTTCACAACGCTGCCGTAGCCGCGCTCGTGTTCCCACGTCATTCCGCGGATGACGGTCGGGCTCATGCGGAAGCCTCCTGGGTCGCGGCACCGGTGCTCTCCCCGGCAGCTGCGGCGGTAGCGGCGCGCGACGGGAACTCTGCCCGGATCCGAGCGTTGTCTTCTCCGAGAGTGGGCGCCGCTTTAGTGCTCGTGAGAATCTGGCCATCAATGCGGATGGGACTGCGGGTGGTCAGCAGGTCGTTGCCTCCGCGGTTCACGGGCTGCGTCATCCGAATCGCTTCGAATCCGCCCGAGTTCAACAGCTCGTCGAGCGTGAGCACGGGGGCGCACCACACGTCGCCGGCATCAAGAATGTCGAGCCACTGTTGGGTGGTGCCGGTCGCGAACCGCGCCGCGAGAATCTCTTCCACGTACTCTTGACGATCCCACGCCAGTTGCGGGTCGTGCATCGCGCTGAGTTCGGGCATGCCGAGCAGGTCGCCCAGTTTCGGCAGCGGATTCATCGCCATCGCGATGTAACCATCTGTGGTGGGATACGTGCCGTAGGGCGCCGCCAAGAAGGCGTGGGCCGAGTGTTCGCCGTGACGCTGCACCGTGATGGTGTCGTCGTTGAGCTTGGTGCTGAGCAGTTCGAACTGCAGGTCGAGCATGGCTTCGAGAAGACTCGTTTGCACCATTCCGCCCTTGCCGGTGCGGAACTTGCGCACGAGAAGTGCTGTCACTCCCTGGGCAATGTGGCAGCTCATCAGGTGGTCGGCAATCGAGAGCCCGACCGGCACGGGGCCGTCGGTCTTCGAGCCATTGAGCCACGGGATGCCCGAAATGGCTTGAGCGAGCAAATCTTGCCCCGGGCGATCTTTCCACGGGCCCTCTTCGCCGTAGCCGGTTGCGCTGGCGTAGACGATGCCGGGGTTGATGGCGCGCACCGATTCGAAGTCGAGGCCGATGCGTTCCATCACGCCGGGGCGGAAGTTCTGGATGATCACGTCGGCACGCTCGACGAGCTCTTTGACGTAGGCGAGATCATCGGCGACCTTGAGGTCAGCCGTGATCGACTCTTTGTTGCGGTTCATCGCGTGGAAGGAAACAGTGTCGCCGTCGAACTCTCGACCGGCGAAAGCGAGGGTGCGACCGATGTCTCCCGTGCCGGGTCGTTCGACCTTGATGACGCGGGCGCCGAGGTCTGCGAGGCGCATTGCGGCTACTGGTCCGGCCAAGAATTGGCTGAAGTCCAGAACCAGAATGCCCTCGAGGGGGCGGTCCATTGGCGCAGACTCCGTTGGTGCGCCGGTGTGGTCATCCATTGCTGTTCAGCCTTCTGTTGATCCTCGTGAACAATCGTTTGATCATGCTAGTATGACGCAGAAATAGGCGCAAGGGAAACGGTGTCAAAGACCGGCTGCTTCACGGCATCCAGCCACCTTTCCTCCCTCGCGCACCACTAATCGCAAAGGAGCGCACCAGTGCTGAGCGTGAGTTATGTAGGCGAGCAACGCCTCGAGGTCAAAGAGTACGAACCGAAGCCTCCGGCCGCCGGTGAAGTCCAGATCGCTGTCGCCTACAACGGACTGTGCGGCACCGATATGCACATCCTGCACGGCAACATGGATGCCCGCGTGCAGCTGCCCTTGACCTTCGGTCACGAGATGAGCGGCACCATTTCCGCTCTCGGCAACGGCGTTGAGGGGTGGAACGTTGGCGACCACGTCACCGTCATGCCGCTCTGGTGGGACAACACGTGCCCCGCCTGCCTCGCGGGCAATCAGCACATCTGCCAGAACCTCGACTTCATCGGCATCGACTCCCCCGGCGCCCTGCAGGGCAAGTGGAATGTTCCCGCCGAAACCCTCGTGGCGTTGCCGCCCGAGCTGCGCCTGGATCACGCCGCGCTCGTTGAGCCTGCCGCGGTTGCGGTGCACGATGTTCGCCGTTCGGGCTTGGTGCCCGGAGACAAGGCCGTGATTATCGGTGGTGGTCCGATTGGGGTGCTCATCGCCTCCGTCGCCCGCGAATTTGGCGCTGAGGTCGCGGTCATCGAGATCGACGCCGGTCGTCGCGCTCAAATCGAAGCGCTTGGCTTCACGACCATCAGTCCTCTCGAGGTAGACCAAGTCGCGTGGGTCAACGAGTGGACCGCGGATGCCGGTGCCGATGTGGTCTTCGAAGTCTCGGGTGCTGCGGCTGCCGTGCTCGGCGCCACCGACCTCGCGAAGGTGCGCGGAACTCTCGTGGTTGTGGCCATCCACCCCACGCCCCGCGAGATCAACCTGCTGCGCGTCTTCTGGCGCGAACTCACGATTATGGGAGCGCGCGTTTACCAGCGCACCGACTTTGAAAAGGCCATCGAGCTGATCGATAGCGGCGTCATCCCGGCCGAGCTGTTGATCACCCGCATTGTGCCGCTGTCGCAAACCAGCGAAGCTTTTGCTGATCTTGCCGCGGGCAAAGCGATGAAAATTCTCGTGGATGTCGCGGGCCAGAAGTGAGCACAGAACTGAAGGGCAACCCCATGAACGGCATGTTTGACCTCACCGGAACCACCGCGGTCGTCACGGGTGCACGACGTGGAATCGGCTTCGCCATGGCCGAGGCACTCGCCGCCGCCGGCGCGAACATCATCGGTGTGAGCGCCACCATCGAGGCCTCGGGCAGCGACATCGAAAAGGCGGTCACCTCGTATGGCCGCACCTTCGAGGGCATCGCCTGCGACTTTGCCGACCCGGATGCCGTGGCCGCGCTGGGCGAGACGCTCTCGACCCGCAACGTGGACATCCTCGTCAACAACGCCGGAACCATCGAGCGCGCCCCTGCCGCCGAACACCCCACCGAACTGTGGGATCGCGTGCTTCAAGTGAACCTGTCGAGCCAGTTCACGCTCACGCAGGCCATCGCTCGCTCGATGATCGAACGCGGCCGCGGCAAGATCATCTTCACCGCATCGCTACTGAGCTTCCAGGGCGGCATCAACGTGCCCGGTTACACGGCAGCGAAGTCGGGCATCGCCGGCCTCACCAAGGCACTCTCCAACGAGTGGGCCAGCAAGGGCATTACCGTGAATGCGATCGCCCCCGGCTACATCGCGACCGACAACACTCAGGCGTTGCAAGACGACCCCGACCGCTCGAAGGCAATCCTCGACCGCATCCCCGCCGGTCGCTGGGGCGTCGGCAGCGACCTCGCGGGTGCCACCGTGTTCCTCGCGTCGCGCTCCTCCGACTACGTCTCGGGCGCGATCCTCAACGTGGATGGCGGGTGGCTCGGCCGCTAGCCCTCACGCGCAGACTGTTGGCATCCATCCTCGACGGTGGGTGCCAACAGTTGTTTCTGGGTATCTCTCGGATTCGTTTTCTGGTACTACTGAGGTCGGATGCCCGCTCGCGACCCGCGGCATCCAACCGAGACTGCGGCGAAAGGTTTCCGGCAACATGAATGGTCTTGCGTGGGATCAGATTCTCTTGGCCATCGGCCTAGTCGTGGCCGGCGTTTCCCTCGTCGTCGTGCGCCGCCCGCTCTTCGCCTTCTGGATTTCGGCCGTCGAGGAGTGGCTCCCCAGCTACAACCCCTACTCTCCGCTCGCGCCATCCCCGCTTTACATTGGGATGCTGGGCGCACTCCTGATCATCCTCGGCGTTCTCAGCGCGATAGCCCACGCAGCTCCGGGCTTCACGCCATTCGGATGACACTAGACAACGAAGTAGACGATGCTCCGAAGAGTGCCCTCCGGCGCTTCCACCATCGTCGGAGGGCGGAGCTACCGGCTGCGCTGGTCAAAGCATTGCGGTCAGTACTCCGCCGTCAGCGCGCACGGCGGCTCCGTTCGTTGCAGATGAAAGCGGGCTCGAGAGATAGACGGCGAGGTTCGCGATTTCGGCTGGCTCGATGAAGCGCTCTAGGAGAGAGGTTTGGTTTCCCCCAATGATGGACGCCTTCAGATCATCTGTCGAGAGTCGTTGCGCCTCGGCGATGTCGCGGATGGTAGCGGCTACGCCGTCTGAGTAGGTTGGGCCGCCAAGAATTGTGTTAACCGTCACGCCGGTACCGCGGGTGAGCTTGGCTAGGCCGTTACTCAAAGCGAGCATGCCCGCCTTGGTTACGCCATAGTGAGTCATATCAGCGGGTATGTTTACGCCTGATTCGCTCCCGATGAAGATGATCCGGCCCCATCCTGCGTCGATCATCCTGGGCATCAACGCTCGGGACAGTCGGACTCCGCTCATCACGTTTACCTCGAAATAGCGCGACCAGTCATCGTCGGGTATTTCGGCGAAGGGCGTTAAATCGAAGAGGCCGACGTTGTTAACAAGGATGTCGACGCCACCGAGCGAATCGAGGAGGCGCTGCACTTCAGCGGCGTCGGCAAAGTCCGCCGCAATACCCGTCACGTTCCCACTAGGTACTTCAGCTTGGAGGTTCGTCAGCGCTTGCTGAAGCCGGCTGTCGTCACGGCCGTTGATGACCACCGCTACGCCCTCCCGGAGAAGCGCCTTCGCGATCGAATACCCGATCCCCTGCGACGAACCACTTACAAAGGCACGTTTGTTTTCCAGCTGCATATCCATGGTCGAAGGGGCCTCTCGTTTTTTACTTGCTCAGTCAAGTAAAAACTAACCTCATTTGGTTGCTCAGTCAAGTAAACCTGTAGCGTGTAAACATGACTGATTCCAGCACCCCGAACCGTCTCACAGGAAATGACCTCGCGACGTGGGCGGCACTTGCGACGGTGCTCGAATGGCTGCCACCCGCCCTCGACGTCCCTCTGGTTCGCGGTTTCGATCTCACGCACTTTGAGTACGGCATCCTGTTCGCATTGGCTGACGCGCCAGACCGCACGCTGAGGATGACCGTTCTGGCGGATTATGCAAACAGCTCGCTTTCGCGGTTATCTCGAGCAGTGTCGCGTATCGAGGGACGGGGTTGGGCGCAGCGCACTCGAGACCCCCTGGACGGGCGGTCAATGCTTACCAGCCTGACCGAAGCCGGGCTGGAGATGCTCGACAAGGCCACCCCGGTGCACGCTTTGTCGGTCACGGAACTCGTCCTCGATCCGCTCACAAAGGCGCAACAGAGTCAGCTAAGAGAAATCAGTCTGAGTATCCAGCAAGCAATCCGGAAGCGGGAGGGATGGCAGCCGCCAAGATCACTCTCCTCCGACGCTGACTAGCAAACCAAGCTCGGCGCATCCTCAACACGGATGGCGATTGGCTCGGCCGCTAGTCCTTGCGCGCAATAACTGCCTCGGGCCGCAGGTCGAGGCGGCGCAACAGTTGCGCGTTCACTGCAACGACGACGGTCGAAGCCGACATGAGCAGCGCTCCGACGGAGATCGGCAGCACGAAGCCGATGGGGGCAAGCACGCCAGCAGCGAGGGGCACCGAGATGAGGTTGTAGCCGGCAGCCCACCACAGGTTTTGGCGCATCTTGGCGTAGCTGCGGCGCGAGAGTTCGAACACGGCGAGCACCGAGCGTGGGTCGTCGCTGGCGAGCACAACACCGGCCGAGGCGATGGCTACGTCAGTTCCGGCACCGATCGCGATTCCGACATCCGCCTGGGCGAGCGCTGGCGCATCGTTCACGCCGTCGCCGACCATTGCGACGGTGCCGCCCGCCTTTTGCAGTTCGGCAACCTTGCCGGCTTTGTCTTCTGGATGCACGCCCGAGAACACCCGGTCGATGCCGAGCTCTGCGGCTACCGACTGTGCCACAGCATCCGCATCTCCCGTGATCATCACAACCGTGATGCCCTTCGAGTGCAGTGCATCGATCGCCTGGCGCGAGTCTTCGCGCACTTCATCCGCGAGCCCGATTGCCCCGATCACGTAACCGTCAGAGAGCACGTGCAGAATGATCGCGCCGGCATCCGCCCACTCGGTCGTTACGTCGATGGGCTGCTGGTCGTGCTGGCGCAACATGCTCGGCCCGCCAACGCTGATCGTCGCACCATCGACAGAAGCTTCAACGCCAACACCACTCGATGAACTGAAGTTGGAGGCTCCTACTCGTTCGAGTTCGCGCTCCTTCGCAGCGGTCACAATCGCCTTAGCCAGCGGATGCTCACTGTCGTTCTCCGCGGCCGCAGCCAGTCGAAGAACGTCGTCTTCACTCGCATCCCCGACCGCCGCGACGTGCGTGACGGCGGGCTCGCCCTTCGTGAGGGTTCCCGTCTTGTCGAAGAGAACGGTGTCGACCTTGCGCATTGTTTCGAGGGCGATGCGGTCTTTCACGAGCACTCCGGCGCGAGCCGCGCGCTCAGTAGAGATCGAGACGACGAGCGGGATGGCGAGGCCAAGAGCGTGCGGGCACGCAATGACAAGCACCGTGATGGTGCGCACGATCGCGTCATCCGGGCTGCCCGCGAGAGTCCACACGGTCGCGGTGATCGCTGCGGCACCGAGAGCGAACCAGAACAACCAGCCGGCGGCGGTGTCGGCAATGCGCTGGGCGGGCGACGAGGAGTTTTGCGCCGTTTCAACGAGCTTGGTGATGCCCGCGAGCGCCGTATCATCGCCAATCGCGGTGACCTTCACTCGGATCGAGTTATCGGTAGCCACGGTTCCCGCCACAACGCGGTCGCCCTCGCCGCGCGAAACCGGCTGCGACTCTCCCGTGATCATCGACTCATCAACCTCGGCTGAACCGTCAATCACTTCGCCGTCGGCGGGTACTCGTCCGCCGGGACGCACGATGACGACATCGCCCACAACGAGATCAGACGGCGGCACGGTGACGAAGTCGTCCCCCTCAACCTTCTCCGCTTCATCCGGAAGCAAAGCGGCAAGAGAATCGAGTGCGCTAGAGGTCTGAGCCAGCGACCGCATTTCGACCCAGTGGCCGAGCAACATGACGACGAGCAGAAGCGCGAGCTCCCACCAGAACTCAAGGGCTTGGTCGATGAGGCCAAGAGTGGATGCCAGCGAGGCGACATACGCGACCGTGATGCCCAGTGAGATCAGCAGCATCATTCCGGGCTTGCGCGACTTCAGCTCAGAGTAGCCGCCCGTGAGGAAGGGTTTTCCGCCCCAGAAGTACATGACCGTGCCGAGCACTGGCGAGATCCAGTGGAACGCCGCGACATCCGGAATCGTGTAGCCGATGATCTCGGAGAACATCATGCTGAAACCCGTGACGGGCACCGCGATCACCAGCATGATCCAGAACAGGCGGCGGAACTGGGCTACGTGGTCGGCATGGCCAGAGTGGCCAGAGCTTTGCTTGTGGGAGGTCTGCGTGTCGTGCTCGGTCATTCCATCCATGGGCGCCACGCTATACCCCTCTAGGGTATGGAGCAACCCCAAACCCGGCGACTCCCAGCTACCGTAGAGCCGTGACTACTTTCAGTGAAGAAATTGTGTCCGCAGTACTCGCCCATATGAACAGCGACCACAACGATGACAACTTGCTCATTGTGCGCGCCTTCGCGGAATCCTCCGCCATTTCTGCGGCCATGGTGTCGCTCGATGGCACCGAGGGAACGTGGCAGTATTCGGATGTCGACGGCATCGAACATCACGTGACCGTGCCGTGGAGCACGGAGATCACCGAGCGCGCGGAGATCCGCCACGAGATCGTGAAGCTCTACGATGCCGCGTGCGAAAAGCTCGGCGTGCCGGCTCGCCCCCACTAGCCAGCCCTCGCGATTGGTGATCTGCCCGCAAGGGGGACTCACAGCGACCGAAAGTCAGGATGCGGTGGGGCGGCGGCGCAGCCACGCGCGCGAGATGTGGGTGGCCATCGCTTCAGACGCGGCTTTGCTGTCTCCGCTCTCGATGGCATCCAAGACGGCAACGTGCTCAGCGAGCGTGACGCGTAGTGAACCTTCATCGGCGCGCTCACCCACAAATCGGTTGCTCGAGAGCGCGCGGTCGAAAAGGATTCCCGTGATGTTTGCTGCCAAGCGGATGCCCGACTGCTCCATCACGAGGCGATGAAATTCTGCGTCTGCCTGGTTGTTCTCTTCGGCGTCGCTGAGGGTGGCTTCCATCCGTTCCACAAGGGCACGAAGGGCAGCAAGGTCGTCGTCAGTGCGGCGCGTGGCAGCAGCACCGGCCATTGATGATTCAAGACTTCCGCGCACTACCGCGAGTTCGTCGAGCACTCCGAGAGTGTCGTCATTGTCGACGAGCGACGACAGCACGACCGGGTCAAGCATGTTCCACGCACTTGCCGGGTTGACGGTGGTTCCGCGACCCTGTGCGACGGTCACCAGACCCTTTTCTTCAACCCGCTTTACAGACTCGCGAATAACCGTGCGGCTCACGCCGAAGTGTGAGCTCAGGGTGCCTTCGGGAGGCAGGGTGGTGCCCGAGGGAACCTTCTCGGTGACGATCGAATCTACGAGCTCGCGAACGACGGCAACTCCCAGGCGAGCAGCCGGCGCACGGCCGACCTCACCACTGGCCAGCCACTTGGGCGCAGCGTCATCGGCACTCACAGGATCCATTCATTCAGCATAAAGGGGCGCATCCTCACCTCGAACTCTGTCACAGCGCTGGCGCGAACTAACCGTCCTGCCTAGATCATTACTTGCACCATGAAGTCTTTTAGGTCGCCCACTGAATAAAACAGGAGGAATCACACGCTCAATCACTCCTGGGAAGAAAATTCACCTCCCCCTCCCCCTAGCGCGCGTTGCTCGAAGCGACTACGAATAGAGAGCACACGATGCGCACTCACCTAGTGTGCGCACAAGGGGGAACAATCATGACCCGATCACCCAACCGCATGCTCGGAGCCATCGTCGGAGCATTCTTTGTTCTCTTTGGTCTGCTCGGCTTCACTGTCAGCGGCGGAGCTGGCTTCTTCGCGACCGAGGGCGGAATGCTCGCCAGCGTGTTCCAAGTGAACGTTTTCCACAACGTTATCCACCTAGTGGTTGGCGCGGCTCTGGTGCTGGCAGCGCTCTCAAACCGGACTGCGGCGCGCGCGGTCAATTCCGGATTGGGCTTTGCCCTTCTCATCCTTGGCTTCGCCGGGCTGCTGCTTGTCGGGTCAGAATTCAACGTTCTGGCGCTCAATGCCGCCGACAACGTTCTGCACTTTGCGGCCGCCGTCGTGCTGTTGCTCGTTGGCATCGGTGCCGACAGCCGCGTGACCGGCGTGAGCGCGTAATCCTCTCCGACTCACTAATTCGCACTCCAAACCAGTTCGGCGAGGGCTACGAATAAGAGTCAACCGCGCGAACACAAGGTTTGCGCAGAGGAGGCACTGTAATGACTAAATCACCTAACCGCCTGCTGGGAACAGTTTTCGGCGCGGTCTACATTCTCGTCGGACTGCTCGGCTTCACCGTCACGAACGGTGTCGGATTCTTCGCCACTGAGGGCGGACTGCTGCTGGGCCTGTTCGAAGTGAACATCTTCCACAACGTGGCCCACCTCCTTATTGGAGCTGCCCTGCTGCTGGCTAGCCTCTCCAACGTGAAGGCTGCCCGAACCGTGAACTCCGTAGTCGGTTTTGCTTACTTGGCGCTCGGCTTCCTCGGTCTCTTTCTCGTAGGTTCTGCGCTAAATATCTTGGCCCTGAACGCTGCTGACAACGTGCTGCACTTTGCCAGCGCCGTCGTCCTGCTTGCTGTTGGCCTCGGTGCCGACAAGCGTGCATCTAGCGTCACCGCATAACTCGCACCACTAGTCCCAGATCACGCACCGAGAGGAGAACCGTCATGTCCGCAATTACCCGAACCTGGATCGCTTTTGCCGCAGTAGGCACCGGCCTAATCCATGTTGCACTCGTGATCGGTTCCCCTCTCGCGCTGGGCATCCCTCTCGCCATTCTTGGTGTCGTCGAGTTCGGGTGGGGCATTCTGGCCTTCACCCGCGACACACTGCCGTTTGTGCGCATCGCCATGGTCGTAGCGGTGACGCCGCTTGTTGCCTGGGGCCTGCTGCTTACCGCAGCATCCGTCTTCCAGAATCCGGCGCTCGGTGCGTCCCTGGATGTCGTGCCGTGGGGAATCGCCGCCATGTTCCAACTTTTTGTGGCGGGCACCCTAGCGCTCCACTCTCGTCGAACTCGTGAAGGCTCGAACGCCACTGCGTCAGCACCCAGTGCTGGACGCTACCTCATCGCTCTCACGGTTGGCGCCCTTGCAGTCGCTGCCCTGACGACCCCTGCTCTTGCTGCCACGGAGGCTGGAATCTATGCCCAGCCCCATGGCGAACACGATGGCTCATTCACTCCGCAGCGCGATGTTCCCACTGACGAGGGCACTGACGACATGTTCGACCTTCCCAGCCACGAAGGTCACTAGCTCCGCACTGACCTCAAGGTAACCAGAGTGATTGTGATAGCAACAGCCATGAGGCCGACGGCAACCCACGATGTGGCCACTACGCCTGAATCGAAGGCGTGACGCGCTGACTCCAACAGTTCTTCGCCAAGCCCTCCGGGAAGCGTGGACGCAACTTCTACGGCACCGCCCAACGTTTCACGCGCGGCGGTCGCATCCACAGCACTCAGTCCCTGGGGAACGTCGATCGTCGAACGGTACGACGCAGTCAAAATGCTGCCTAATACCGCGGTTCCCAGCACTGCGCCAAGTTCATAGGCGGTCTCTGAGACTCCGGATGCCGCCCCCGCTTTGTCTGGCGTCACGCTCGAAATGATGAGGTCGTTCGAGAGGGTCTCGGCCGAACCGATTCCGGCACCGAGAACACAGAACGCCACGATGTAGCTCAGCACCGTGGCATCGCTACCGGTCAGCGCGATGGAGCCGTACGCAAGCAGCGACAGCGTGAGGCCGCCCGCCATCAGATAGCCCGGCCGCACGAAACGCACGAGCGGCACCACAACGAGCCCCGCGACAATGATCACGAGAATGCCGGGCGTCAGAGCGAGAGCAGCGTCGAACGGGCTCAATCCCTCCACAAGCTGAAGGTGCTGGGTGAGGAAGAAAAGCAGACCGAGCAACGAGAAGACGCTCACGAGGTTCACGAGCACGGCACCGCTGAAGGAGGGCACGCGAAAGAGTTGCATATCGAGCATGGGGTTGGCCTGCCCCAGCAGCCGGCGCACAAAGAAGACGCCGGACAGCGCCGCAATTGCTAACAGGGCAATGGGCAGCACTCCCACGCCCTCGGTAGCGAGTTCTTTGATCGCGTACACCGCCGGGCCGAGCGTGAGAATCGACAAAAGGATGCTGCCCAGGTCAAACGGCCCGGGGGTGGGATCCTTCGATTCGGGAATCAAAACGGGCGCGAAGATCAGCAGCGGCAGCAGGAACGGCACGGCGACGAGAAACACCGATCCCCACCAGAAGTTCTCCAGCAGCACTCCCCCGACGAGTGGCCCGATGGCAGAACCCGCCGAGAACCCGGCGGCCCAAATCGCGATCGCGAGGCGCCGCTGACGGCGATCCGCAAACAGCGAGCGAAGCAACGACAGCGTCGAGGGCATCAGCATCGCGCCGAAGACGCCCAGCAGAATGCGAGCGAGAACAAGCGACGTGGCGTCGGGAGCGAAGGCCGCGAGCACCGAAACGATGCCGAACCCCGAAGCGCCGACGAGCAGCAGCCGACGGCGGCCAAAGCGATCGCCAAGGTTGCCCATCCCCACCAACAGTGCGGCCAGCACCAGCGGATAGACGTCAACAATCCAGAGTTGAACAACCGCGCTCGGGCGTAGATCGCGGGCAATGCTCGGCAGGGCAAAGCTCAGTACGGTGTTGTCGATCGACACCAACAGAGTCGGCAGCATCAGCACCCCCAGCGCCAACCACTGCTTAGTCGTTGCCATCACCCGGGGTTGTTCAGTTGCACTCACGTGCTCACGATACAGTCCCGCCGAATACCCAACTTTCGGATGATGTTTCGCCCAATTCGCCTTCGCTAGAGTGAGGGTAACCTAACCCCCCCTTCTAGGAGACCTCGTGGCTGTAATTCCTTTCTCGCAAGCACTTCGTGAGCGCACCTGGTCGAGCCACGGAGACAGCGAAGGCGCCGACTTCATGAAAGACCTCATGACGGGAAAGGGAACCCGCGAGGACTACATCGCGTTGGTGGCCCAGCACTACTTCATCTACGAAGCCATTGAAGCCGCTGCTGACCATTTCGCCAGCAACCCCGTTGCCGCGCCTTTCATCACCTCGCAGCTCACGCGCCTGCCCGCGATCGAAGCGGACCTCGAGTTTCTGATCGGCGCCGACTGGCGCGACCAGATCGCTCCCCTCCCCACCGCCGCCGCCTATGCGGCCCGCGTGCGCGCAGTTGCTGCCCAGGACTGGGCTGGCGGATTCATCGCCCACCACTACACGCGCTACCTCGGCGACCTCTCGGGTGGCCAAGTCATCCGCACGCTCATGCAGCGCCAGTTCGGGTTCGAAACCAACGGTGTCGGCTTCTACCTTTTCGACCAGATCGCCAAGCCCAAAGAGTTCAAGATCACGTATCGCGACCAGCTCGATGCTGTCGAGTGGGATGACGCCGAGCGTGACCGCGTCATTAACGAAGTACTCGCCGCCTACAAGTTCAACACGGACTTGTTCATCGACCTGTCGCGCGCAAAAGCGGCCGCCTAGCCCCGCCGCGCGGGCCGTGTCGCCGAACCGGCATGGCCCGCTTGGGGCAGCGTTCTCCCCTGCTGCCTGCACTTGCGGCCGCAGCGTTGTCCGAGGCCTGAGCGCTATCCGAGACCCGAGCGCTCATCGCGAACGCCGTCAGTCTCGGAATCCACGGATCCCTCAACGGGCTTCTTTGACAGCCCTACCGACCCGGCGCTGGAACGGCCCTCGAGAGCAGTGTGCACCGCGATCGACTCGTCGACATCGGCGTACCGCGGGCGCAGGCCCACGGGGCGCAGGCGACGCTCCTCGCGTTTCGCTCGCCGGGCCGCAACGATCAAGTTGAGAGCTTCGACCAGAATCGCGAACGCCATCGGCGCGTAGATGAGAGCTTTGTCGATGTAGACCCCGAATCCCTCGGCGATCAAGAAGACTCCAATGAGGAGCAAGAACGAGAGGGCCAGCATCTTCACTGTCGGATGCTGGTTCACGAAGGTAAAGATAAAGCGGGCCGCGAAGAGCATGATGCCGAACGACAGCACAACCACAGTGATGATGATGACGAGGTTTTCTGTCATACCGACTGCCGTGATGACGGAATCGAGCGAAAAAACGAGGTCGAGAACCAGAATCTGCGCGATGACTGACCCGAAGGTGACCGCTTTCCTGCCCCCGCCAGAGCTGTGCTCTTCGTCGCCTTCAAGTTTGTGGTGTATTTCCGTTACGGCCTTGTAGACCAGGAAAACGCCACCCGCAATGAGGATGATGTCTTTCCACGAGAAGCCAAGCTCACCGATGACGAAAATTTCGTCTTTCAAGGTGATGATCCAGCCTGCAAAGAGCACGAGAACGATTCGCATGAGCATCGCGAGGGTGAGGCCGAGGTTGCGAGCCTTCGCCTGCTGATCTTTCGGCAGTTTCGATGCGAGGATCGAAATGAAGATGACGTTGTCGACGCCGAGCACAATTTCCAGGACGAAGAGTGTGAGAAAGACCGCGATGAGGTCAGGCGTGAAGGCGAAGGAGAATTCCATTCGTCAATTCTCCACTAGAGGCCCGCAATTGGGAGAGTGCGCCTGAGAAAGTTAGCCCATCGCCTCGATCTGGGCGCGCATCGTGTCGAGCGTCTCCAGAATCTCTAGTGAGACATCCAACGGATGCTCGGGGGCTTCGGTGCGCCCATCCGCAATGTGCTGGGCAATCGCCGTCGTCTGAAACGACAGCCCTTCGCGGCCGCGGAGTCCGGTGCCGTCGGTGAACTCGGTGCGCTCGTCGTCGCGCACCACCGCAAACCCGTTCGGCGCATAAAACGGTGTGCGCACCTCAACGCGAGCACGGGTGCCGTTGATGCGGGCCTCCGTGGGGGTGTCGGCCTGCATGGTCGTGTGCAACACAGCCTGGGCACCGGTGGCGTGGTCGAGAATCATGGCCGCCTGCCCATCAACACCCGTGTCGAGCATCCGTCCCCGAGCGAACGCCGCGGTGGGGGCGCCGAGGGCGAAGCGAGAGAACCAGACCGGGTAGATACCGATGTCGCGCAGCGAGCCACCGCCCATGGTCGGGTCAAACACGGGCTGGCCGGCGGGGGCGCCAAAGTTAGCCCCAAAGTCGGCGGTGACGACCTTCAGATCACCGAGCTCCCCTTCGGCGAGGAGCTGCGCGATGATCGTGGTCTGCGGCAAGAAGCGCGTCCACATGGCTTCCATGGCGAACACGCCAGCGGCACGGGCGGCATCCACAATCACGCGAGCATCAGCGGCATCGATACCGAGCGGCTTCTCGATGAGCACGTGCTTGCCTGCCGAAATGGCGAGCAACGCCAGCGGCCGGTGAAAAACGTTCGGCGCGGCAACGTAGATGATGTCGACCTCGGGGTCGGCCACCAGCTGGTCATAGCTGCCATAGCTGCGCCCGATGCCGTGCTTCCTGGCGAATTCTGCGGCACGATCAGCAGAGCGCGACGCGACGGCCACCACTCGCTGATCGGTGTTGGCATGCATGGCGGCAACCCAGTCGGTGGCAATCCCACCCGGGGCAAGAACGCCCCAGCGCAACGTTGGTCCACCCCGAAGCGGGGTTGCAGTCGGTTCAGGCAGAATCACGACAGTTCCATTCCCAGATAAATCGAGTCAGCGCCCCGAGCAAGTTCAGTGAAACCAAGATGGCGGTAGAACGCGATGGCATTGTGATTATCTTCGCCCACATCAAGATGGATGCCGCTAACACCGCGAGCGCGCAGCGCCTCGAACAGCGTCTCGAACAGCGTTCGCCCCAGGCCCTGCCCCTGCGCGCGCGGCAGAAGATCGATGTGCAGGTGCGCTGGATAGTCGGCCACGACAGCCGCAGGTGCCTCCACCGGAGAGTGAAGGTGAGAGATGAGTTCATCGTCGAGCGAATCGCCCGCCGTCGCCGGGTACTGGGCACGCAATACCGGCCACCACTCACGTTCTTGCCACGCCTCAAACTGGCGGGTGTCTGCGGCGCCAAGAACGTAGCCGGCGACTCCGAGTTCGTCCGCGATCACGAACGCGAGATCGGGCTCACCGACCAGATATGGGCCAACGTAGATGTGGCCGAGGAGGTCGGGATTCTCGTAGAGAGCGCTCCCATCAGCCCCGGCATCCGCTGTCTGAAGACAGACTCGGTAGGTGCCGGGGAGGTCATAGAGACCCGCAGGCCGAATGTGACTCATGGTTTCACCATATCGCCTGCGTCAACTGGTCTAGTTGCGAGGTCTCACGTTGGCAACGGAGTGGTCTAGACGAGGCAGCGTCGACCGCGTACTCTCCGGCTTTCCGGGCCCATTTGCTTGTATGTTTCGAACACATTTCGGCCAAATGTACCCCGGAGTGGTCTAATTCCCTCTTTACCGGGATAGTGAAAATGGGCTCTAATGAGAGCGTGACCGTTGTCGAGGAATCCACCAGACACACCCTGAGAGCACGCTTGCGAGAACTCGTAGCGTCGACAGAGGTGGGCAAGAGCCTGCCAAGCGAACGCGATCTCAGTGCACGCTGGGGTGTCGCGCGTATGACGATTCGTCGCGCCGTCGACGCTCTCGTCGCCGAAGGCCTCGTCGAGCGACGCCATGGTTCAGGCACCTACGTGACCCCGCAGCCCTTCGTGCGCTTGCTCGGTCTCACCTCGTTCTCCCAAGATATGCGTGACCGCGGCCTTGAACCGGGCGCCCGCCTTCTTGCTTACCGGGTGGCCCCAGCGGATGCCGCGATCTCCGCTCAATTGCGGATAGCTGCCGGTGATCCTGTCGTCAGCTTCACGCGCCTGCGTTTGGGCAGTGGCGAAGCGATGGCGGTTGAGACCGTCTGGATTCCCCAAGCCCTCGTTCCCGGCATCAACGGCAGTGACTTGGGCGGGTCCCTCTACGAACTCCTCAGCAGCCGTTACCGCATCTCCCCCGGTGCCGCCAATGTTTCGATCGAGCCAGTGTTGCCCGACGAGCGGGTGCGCGAGCTGCTCACGATCTCCGAAAACCAGGCCTGCCTGCGCATCCGAATGGTCGACTCTGATGCCCGCGGAAACATCATCATGATCGCCAATTGCTTCTATCGCGGCGACAAGTACCAGCTCACAGCCCAGGTCTCAGGCGGCGCGTTCTCGGCCGAACAATCCCGGAACAGCTAATGCTTCGGGTTCTCGCTGTCGATGGCGGCCAATCCGGAATCCGCCTCAAAAGCAGTGCGCAGCCCGGCACTGTTGAAGTCGATGGGGTGAGCCGCCTAGAGGGCGACACCATGCGCACGGTTGCGGCCGCAGTCGCGAGCGCCTGGGCACACGGCAAGTTCGAGCCCGTTGATCGTGTCGTGATGGGTCTCACTACGTCCCCTGCGGATGCTGCCTCCTCCACGCGTCTCGCCGACCTTGTCGCAGCAACCACGGGAGCCAGCGAGGTGTGGATCGCGGATGACACCGTCACCTCCCACGCCGGAGCACTCTCCATCGAATCTGGCGTCTCGCTCATCACCGGCACCGGCGTTGCCTGTCTCGCTCTGCGCCCCACGGGAGAATCCCACGCGGTTGATGGCGATGGCTATCTCCTGGGGGATGCCGGTGGCGGGTTCTGGATCGGCAGTCGCGGCATTTCTGCGGTGCTCAAGGAACTCGACGGCCGCGGACCACGCACCACTCTGACAGCGCGAGCAGCAGAACACTTCGATGGCCTCACGAATATCGCCGCACGCCTCCATAGCGCCCACCGCCCGGTCAACCGCATTGCCCAGTTCGCCCGTGGCGTGCTCGCTTCAGCCGCTGAGGGGGATGCCGCCGCCGACGCCATTGTGATCGAAGCGGCTTACGAGCTCTTCCTTACCGCTCGTGTCGGAGTTCGGTGGGTGGGCAACGATGCCCCGCTGGCTCTTGGCGGCAAGCTGCTGGGACCGAACACTCTCCTCTTCGCCCGCCTTGTCGAGCATCTCGCCAGTGAAGGCATGTCATTCCGCCCGGCGGATGCGTCCGCTCTCGAAGGTGCGCTGCTGCTGGGCACTGGCGACACCGACAATCTCTATCGCGATCTCATCCACGTGTGGAAAAAAGGAACACCCGCATGACTCTCACGAGCCCCCCGACTCTCGATGTGCAGTCGCCAGCTGCGCGCTACTTGGCGCGCGCGGCGCACCTCATCGAGCGACTGACCACTGATGAAGCTCCCAACATTGTGGCGGCGTCCCGCCTCGTTGCTGACGTGCTTATCAACCACCGCACGGTTCACATCTTTGGCACCGGCCACTCCCACATGCTCGCCGAGGAGCTCTACTACCGCGCCGGCGGCCTCGTCAACGTTCAGCCGCTGCTCTTCGAGGGCCTCATGTTGCACACGAGTGCCCCACTCAGCACCTCCCTCGAACGACTGCCCGGGCTCGCCGCGGCACTGCTGCGCGATCACCCCATCGCCGCGAATGACGTGCTGATCGTGGCATCCAACTCCGGCAGCAACGCCGTTACGTCTGAACTCGTGCAGCAGGTGATGGCCAATGGCACCCCCGTCATTGCCCTCACAAGCCTGACGCACGCCACCTCCCCCGAGGCCCGAGCGACAGCCCTGCCGCGACTGCACGAACTCGCCACCGTCGTGATCGATAACGGTGGCGCGGTAGGCGACGCGGCCGTTGACATCGCCGGGTTGAGCAGCCGGGTGTCTGCCACCTCTACTGTGGTGGGAGCGGCCATTCTCAATGCCGTCATGGCTGAAGCTATCCAGCTCTCTGTTAATGCCGGAGTCACTCCCGACATTTATGAGAGCAGCAACACCACCAGCGGCGATGCCAGCAACCTCAAATTCACCACCACGATAACCACACCATGACTCCACGCTCCCGAGCCAGCTCCGACTCCTCAGCTTTCGCCATTCGCGGCGTCATCGAGGGGTTCTACGGCGCGCCCTGGAGCCACGAACAACGCCTCGATCTCATCGGCTTCCTCGGCAACCGCGGCATGAACACCTTTGTGTACTCGCCCAAAGATGACCCGCTCGTTCGTCACGAATGGCGCACCCCCTACGCTGGCGCCGAGCTCGCCCGCATGGCCGAACTCATCACGCGCTGTGACGACAACGACATGACCTTCATGTACTGCCTCTCCCCCGGGCTCACCATGAAGTACTCAAGCAGCGACGACATCGAGATGCTGCTCGCCAAGTTCAGCGCCGTGCGCGAATTGGGCGTCACCAGCTTTGGACTGCTTCTGGATGACATCCCGGTCCGGCTGCAGCATCCGGCCGACGTGGCAGCATTCCCCGATCTCGTTACCGCCCACCAATCGCTCATTGGGAATGTCTTTTCGCAGTTCGACGCCGACACCCACCTCACGGTGTGTCCCACGCAGTACTGGGGCTACGGCGACGAGGACTACATCACTCGCCTTGGGCGCGGCATTGATCCGCGCATCGACCTCTTCTGGACCGGCCGCGCCATTTGCTCCGCCACCCTCGACCTTGCCGACGCTGCCGTCTTCGCCCGGGCAACCGGCCGCCCCGCGACCTACTGGGATAACTATCCGGTGAACGATGTCGCGATGGGCCACGAGCTCCACATCGGCCCCTACCAGGGTCGCGATCCGCACTTGCACCGCTTCTCCACGGGCATCATTGCTAACGGCATGGAACTCTTCGAGTCATCCAAGATTCCCTTCGCCACCGTCGCCGACTACCTGCGCGACCCCGAAAACTACGACGCAGAAGCCAGCTGGAAGCAAGCGCTGCTGGATGTCGTTGGTCCAGAAAACCTCGACGATTTCAGTCTATTTGCTGACACGGCTCGTTCCTCGTGTCTCTCGGCCGACGATGCGCCGGTACTGGGCGAGGCCCTCGAGCGCTTCACTTTTGAGTCGGAGTACGGTGATGCCGCCACTGCTGCCGCTGACCTGCTCGTGGTTGCCCACACCATGCTCGGCGCCGCAGACCGGTTGCTCGACGGCCCCGTGGCAAACCCGCAACTCATTGCCGAGGTGCGGCCGTGGCTTGAATCGTTCCGCGTGGGCACGCGTGCGCTTGTGGAGATCGCAGAACTCGCCGCCGCCGGTCGCCTCGCCACCGCTGGCCCCAGCCGGCTTCTCCCCTATCTCGACACCCTTCGCGCAGCCCACCGTCGCGTCTTCGGCGACCTGCTCGATATGACTTTGGCAGAACTCGTTTCTGCCGGGGGCTCACCACCCGCAACACCTGCATCACCCCGCACTGCATCGCCCGACACTGCATCACCTACAGCAAAGGAATGATCATGCCCGTCACGAGAAAGAAGACTCTCGCTGCTGTCGCTGCCCTCAGCGCCACAGCACTGATCCTTACCGGTTGTTCAGCCGACGGCGGAAGCTCCGACGACAACGTGCTCCGCATCGCCATGGGTTCCCCCGGAGAAGCTCAGATCCGCGTCTGGGATGACGTCGCGGCACAGTACGAAGCCGCCAACCCCGACGTCACGGTCGAGATGAACTACCAAGACGACGATCTGTACCAAACCATCGGGCTTCCTAACCTGCTCAACGGGCGCAACGCTCCAGACATCTACTTTGAGTGGGCGGGAGCGCGACTGGAACAGCGTGCCGCTGACGGGTTTGCTGCCGACCTCTCGGACGCCGTGACATCCGGCCCCATTGCTGGTCTCTTCGATGACGAAGTCTTCACCTCGCTCACCGTCGATGGTGCCGTGGTGATGGTGCCTCATTCCGCTGACGTCACCAACGTGCTCTGGTTCAACGAAGATATTTTCGCGGATGCCGGGCTCACTCCTCCCACGACGTGGGATGAACTGCTCGCCACCTGCGATGCACTCGACGCCGAGGGAATCATCCCGATCGCCTCGGGCAACAAGGACCTGTGGGCTGCTGGCAACTGGCTCGCCCACCTGACCTCGCGTGTTGTCGGGGAAGAGGCCTACAGCGCAGCGCTCTCGGGCGACGCCGACTTCAACACTCCCGAGTGGATCGAAGCCTTCGGTTACGTCGAAGAGCTCGCTGACCACAACTGCGTCAACGAAAGCGTCAACGCGGTTGATGACAACGAGGGCGCTCAGCTCTTCTTCCAGGGCAAGGCCGCCATGCACGCGATTGGTTCGTGGCTCGTGAGTTGGGCGATCGATGAGGCACCCGACCTCAACTTCGACTACGTAAACCTGCCAGCCATGCCGGGTGAAGGCAATCAGGAGAGCGTCATCGGTGTTGTCACCGGGTACGTCGTCAACGCCAAGAGCACCAAGCAGGATGAGGCCGCCGAGTTCTTGGCCCTGCTCAACAACGACGAGAATGTTCAGCAGTTCATCGGTGCGGAGCTGACTCCGATGACTCTGTCGGCCGCGTCGGGCGAAGACATCGACTCGCGCACCGCATCGCTCACGGCTCTGCTTGAGACCGCCCCGGCGATCGTGCTGCCGCCCGACAACGGCTATGACCTCGAGACCGCGAACGCTCTCTACGCTGCACTGGCAGAGGTTCTGGGTGGTCAGAAGTCCCCCGCGGATGCCGTTGCCGGCATAGATCAAAAGCTTGGCTAACCATCTCCCCCATTAGTTAGCCAACCGTGCTGGTCGTCCGTCACCCGAAGGCGGACGACCAGCACTCCTTCGAAGGAACCACCGCATGAAGCCGAACCGCACGGCAACCCCGTACCTGTTCTTGGTCCCCGCAATGGGCGTCTTCGGCTTCGCCGTGTTGTTCCCCGTGATCATGACGTTTGCCTACAGCTTCACGGAGTGGAACGGCTACGGCGCCATGGTTTTTGTCGGCATCGACAACTACGTCAAGGCTGCCAATGATGTGCTGTTCCGCGATTCCTTTGTGCACGTGCTCATCTACATCGCGATCACGATCGTGCTTGAGGTCGTTGTCGGTTTGGTTCTCGCGGGGCTCGTGAGTGTGCGCCGCCGCGGTTCTCTCTGGTTCCGGGTCGCTATCTTCACCCCCGTCATGCTCCCCATGGTCGTCGTGGCTGTCCTGTGGGCGTTCGTCTACAACAACGACTTCGGTCTGCTCAATGCCGCCTTGCAATCCTTGGGTCTTGAGGACCTCCAGCGGGTGTGGCTTGGTGACACCTCCACTGCGTTGATCGCCGTGAGCGTCGTGTCCGGTTGGGTATATGCCGGTTTCTACATGACTATCTTCTACGCCGCGTTCAACCAGGTGCCCACCGAGGTCATTGAGGCCGCTCGCCTCGATGGCGCCGGCGAATGGCAACTATTCCGCAGCATTAAGGTGCCGATGATCCGCAACGCGATCACGGTCGCGCTGTTGCTGTGCATTACTGGCGGTTTCCAAGGCTTCGATCTCTTCTACGTCATGACGAACGGCGGGCCGTACGGTGCCACCGAGATCCCCACCACCTATCTCGTGAAGTCGGTATTCACTTTCCAGAATGTTGGCTACGGATCGGCCATGGCTGTCGTGCTCACCGTCGTCGTTGTGGCGCTTGGCCTGATCTTCACGCGAATCAATCGCGAGAAACCTGAGGAGGTGCGCTCATGAGTATCGACTCTCGCAAGAAGTCATCCGGGTTAGCCCGCACGCACACCGCGAAGCATCACGCTGGCCGGCGCGCTCCCCTGCGGATCGCCGATGTGCTCTTCACCGCAGCGCTCATCGTCATCGCTGTCGTGTTCTTCTTTCCGATGCTCTGGATGGTGTTCTCCAGTTTCAAATCGAACTCCGCGATCTTCGCAACCCCCTTCGCCCTCCCAACCGAGATCGACTTCGGCCGCTGGGTCGAAGCGTTCGAGGTTGGCCACATCGGCCAATACGCGCTCAACAGCGTGATCGTCACCGGAGCTTCGGTGCTCGCCATCCTGCTGCTGGGCGCTGCCGCGGCTTTTTCCTTCAGTCGTTATCGCTTCCGCGGTCGTAACCTGTTTATGGGGTTACTGGCGCTCGGCTTGCTGCTTCCGCTGCAGTCGTACTTCATCGCGCAGTCCACGATGTTCACTCAGCTGGCCATCACCGACACCCGCTGGGCCTTGATCATTCCGTATACCGCGATGGGCCTGCCGCTCGCGGTCTACCTTCTCAAGGTCTATCTGGACGCCGTGCCCGACGAACTCTTCGAGGCCGCCCGCATCGATGGCGCCAGCGACCTTCGCATCTTCGGCTCGATCGCGCTGCCCCTGCTGCGCCCCGGGCTCGCCACCGTCGCAATCTTCTCCGCGCTCTCGAGCTGGAACGAATTCTTGCTCGCCCTGCTCTACATTCAGGATGATGCGCTCAAGACAATCCCGACCGGACTGCTTGCATTCTCGAGCCGGTATGTAACCGACTACGGCCTGCTGTTCTCAGCGCTCTCGATCGTGACCCTGCCGATGATCGTGATCTATATCGTCTTCAACAAGCAGATCGTCGAAGGCATCACCGCCGGCAGCGTGAAGTAGCTCAAGCAGCTCACGCGAGCCCGGGGGAGTCAGGCCTGAATAGCCGGGATGGGCTGGGCCCGGGACATGAACCGCACGACGTTCTCGTCAACGATGATGTCACTCGGGCGCAGAGGCCGAGTCAGGTAGAGCCCTTCCAGCCTGCTGATCCGACTGAGGGCAACGTAGGTCTGGCCGGGAGCGAAAGAGCGTGGCCCGAGATCCACTATCGCGCTGTCGTAGGTCTTGCCCTGTGATTTGTGGATCGTGACCGCCCAGGCGAGCCGCAGCGGAAACTGCGTGAACTCGGCAACGACATCTTTGCGAAGCGCTTTCGTGCGCGCCGAGTACGAATATTTGAACTTCTCCCACGCGACGGGCTTCACTTCGTAATCGCGCCCGTCGATCTCGACCCACACGGTGTCAGCGATCTTAACGACAGTGCCGACGCTGCCATTGACCCAGCGCTGAGTGCCGCCCTCTTGAGTGTCGTTGCGCAAGAACATCACTTGCGCGCCCACCTTGAGCTCAAGGGATTCATCGGCGGGGTAGGCGCGACCGCCGAACTCTCCCGAAATCTCGGCCTTCGCCGTCAGTACCCGACCGGGGAGTCGCGCGAGCGCTGTCGCGTTGATGCGCGTGACGGTGCTGTTCGTGGTCGCAAGGGTAATCGTGCCGTCGTTGGGTGCGGGGCGCGCGCCCACCGCGTTGAGACGGCCTGCGATTTCAGCGGTGACGCCGTTGTGGCGCACGGCATTGAGCATGTATTTGAACTCATCCTCATGCTGGCGATGGATGCTCGTGAGTTCGTAAATCGTCAGGTCGGTCTGTTGCCACACGAGAGCGTCGAAGAACCAGATCGACTCGTAGCGGTCTTCGAAGTAGGCCCGCTCATCCGGGTCGCCCGGAACCGGGGCCAATTGATACGGATCACCGAACAACACGACCTGCACCCCACCGAAAGGCTCCTTCTTGCGCTGACGAGCCTGGCGCAGGCTGCGGTCAATCGCATCGAGAAGGTCGGCGTTGACCATCGACACTTCATCAATCACGAGGGTTTCGATGGTGTTGAGCAGCTTGCGGAGTTGATCAGTCTGTTCGAGCTCGTGGTCGGCGATGACCCCGATAGGCAGTCGGAACAGCGAATGGATGGTCTGTCCGCCCACATTAAGCGCCGCAACACCCGTCGGAGCACAGATCACAATCTGCTTCGACGTGTTGTGCGCGAGGTGGTTGAGCAGAGTGGATTTACCGGTGCCGGCTCGCCCCGTGACGAAGAGGTTCTCCCGCGTCGTCTCGATGGCAGCGAAAACGGCTGCTTGCTCGGGCGACAGGGTAATTTCGGACACCCAATCACCCTAATGCTGCTGCCTGCTGGTCTCGCGCCCGCGCGCCACAATCTGTGGTTCGTCTCCGGCACGCCTCAGCGGTTTAGGATGTGTGAATGCGTCGCGAGCTTGTTACCTGGTCAATCGTGTTTGGGCTGATCGTTGTCGCCTTCATCACGACTGTCCTCATTGTGAACGCAACCCTGTTCAGCGCGAGCGGCTTTGTGCGCAGTTATCTTGGCGCCCTCGCTCGCCACGACATGGCATCCGCTCTGCAGATTGCTGACATCGAACTGGCCGAAGACCATGGGGCATCGTCCGACGATGGCTCGGGCGCGACGCCCATCGACACGACCGGCGCTGGTTCGATGCTGCTCGCGGGCTCGCACGATCTGTTGCGGCCCTCAGCGCTCAGCACGATTGAGGATGTTGCGCTGGTCTCGCGGGAGATCAACGACGACGGCTCCGAAACCGTCACCTTCGTGTTCGAACTCGATGGCGAGACCTCTCACACCACGTTCACGGTGGAACGCGACGGCACCCGTTTCGGTGTGTTCGCCGACTGGAAGTTCGTCACCGCGCCCCTCACGATCGTGCGCCTCACCGTCTCGAACACTCAAGAGTTCACCGCCAACGGCTCCGAATTTGTCACGCCAGCCCAAGACACTCCTGCGCCCTACGTAGTGTTGGCGCCCAGCAGTTTCGAGCTCAGCCATTCATCCACGTTCCTCACCGCCGAGCCAATCGTCGTGGCTGCCACCGACCCCGGCGGCACTATCCGGGCGCGGCTTGAGGCCGTCGCAAACCAGACCATGATTTCCCAGGTGCAACGCGAAGTGAACGACTACCTCGATGAGTGCGCCACCCAAGTCGTGCTGCTGCCGACCGGCTGTCCGTTTGGCCAGCCCATGGCCAACCGCATCATCACCACTCCGGAGTGGAGCCTGGCGAGCTATCCCGAGGTTTCGCTCGTGCCCGGTGCTGAGACGGGAAGCTGGCTCATGCCGGAGACGGATGCCGCAGCGCACCTCACGGTCGATGTCCGCTCCATTTTCGATGGCTCCATTTCCAGCTTCGATGAAGACGTTGATTTCACCGCGAGTTACCTCGTCACCTTCTTGCCGGACGACCAGTTGCTCATCACACCGCAGTACTAGTCTTCCCCAGCCGATAAACTGGTGCCTCAGCGTCACGAAAGGTAGGACCGATTGCAGTACACCTCTACGCGAGGCCACGCCCTCGGCTCGTATACCGATGTCATCCTCGAAGGTCTTGCGAGCGACGGCGGGTTGGCGGTCCCCGGGCCACTCCCGCAGGTCGATTCAGCCCTGCTCGAGTCATGGCGCGATCTGAACTTTGCCGAACTCGCGACGGCGGTCATCTCACTGTTCGCGAACGACATTGCAGAAGACGACCTCGCGCGCATTTGCCGCGCAGCGTACGACCCGGCCAAGTTTTCTACGAGTGAGATTGTTCCCGTCAGCGACCTCGGCAACGGTCTGACGCTTGTCGGTTTGTCCGAAGGCCCGACGCTTGCCTTCAAAGACATCGCCATGCAGTTTCTTGGCGAGGCACTGGATTTCGCTCTCGCGAAGTCTGACGGCGTCCTCAACATTCTGGGCGCTACGTCCGGTGACACCGGTTCAGCCGCCGAGTACGCGATCCGCGGCAGAGAACGACTCAGCGCCTTCATGCTGTCGCCCCGCGGCCGCATGAGTGAGTTTCAGCGGGCGCAGATGTATTCGCTGCAGGAGCCGAACATCCACAACCTCGTGGTCGACGGTGTTTTTGACGATTGCCAAGAGCTCGTCAAGGAACTCTCGAGTGATGCTGCCTTCAAGCAGGCGCACAATTTGGGCGCGATGAACTCCATCAACTTTGGGCGAATCTCCGCGCAGATCGTCTACTACTTCTGGTCGTGGCTGCGCGTGACCGATGCCGTAGACGTGCACGACCGGGCAGACTTTGAGGTTTCCTTTTCGGTACCGTCCGGCAATTTCGGCAACGTACTTTCGGGTCACTACGCGCGAACGATGGGTCTGCCCATTCGAAAGCTCGTCGTAGCGACAAACGAAAACAATGTCCTCGACGAGTTCTTCAGGACTGGTATCTACCGCCCCCGAAACGCAGCAAATACGCTCGCGACCTCGAGCCCGTCCATGGACGTGTCTAAAGCATCCAACCTCGAGCGTTTTCTCTTCGACCTTCTCGGCAACGATGCGGACCGCCTTCGTGGCCTCTGGCAGCACCTCGGCAACGACGGTTTCGTAGACCTCACCGCAGAGCAGCCACGCTTCCTGGAAGAGTTCGGAATCGTCAGCGGCACGAGCACTCACCAGGATCGCGTCAACACGATCCGGTCAGTCTTCGAGAGCACGCAGGTGCTTCTCGATCCGCACACCGCCGACGGTGTCACTGTCGCCCATGCCCACATCGAGCCCGGTATTCCGATGCTGGTCTTGGAAACGGCAAAGCCGGCCAAGTTCCCCGACGTTATCGCTGAGGCACTCGGCCGCATTCCCGCCACCGACGAGGCCTACCGCGAGATGCTCGAGCTTCCGCAGCACCAGATTGATATGCCCGCGGATCCGAACGAATTACGCGCCTACATAGCGGAACACGCACTCCACTCACGCTCCTAGCCGGGCAGGCTTAGCGCTTAGCGAGCATCTCGTTGTAGGCATCCAGCTCTGCATCTCCGTCGCGGTCGGCCTTGCGGTCGTAGCGCACGGAGGCACGGCGGTCGCTGCGTGACCACATAATCGCCACGGAGATGGCGAGCGCGATGGTGGGGATCTCGCCAACGCTCCAGGCGATGCCGCCACCGATGCGTTGATCCTCGAGCGCCGTCACCCCGTTGTCCCAGCCCATTGCGCCGTACCAGTCCGCCAGCAGCAGCCCGGTGCCGGTCATGAGGCCCAAGCCGAAGAAGGCATGGAACGCCATCGTCGCGAGCAAAATGAGCAAGCGAATCGGGAACGCGGTGCGGTGCGGCGACGGGTCAATCCCGATGAGTGATTGCACGAACAAGTAACCAGAGGCCAAGAAGTGGACGATCATCCACTCGTGCCCGACGTGGTCGGTGGAAGCCCAACGGAACAGCGGTGTGTAGTAGAAAACCCACAGCGAGACGACGAAGATAAGTGCCGCAACTACCGGATGCCCGATCGCGGCCATGTACCGCGAGTGCACGATCCTGAGAATCCATTCGCGCGCGCCGCGACTGCCGTCAGTGCGTTTGGTAATTGCCCGCATTGCGAGCGTGACGGGAGCACCGGGCACGAGCAGCACCGGGATCATCATGCCGAGGGTCATGTGCCCGAGCATGTGCATCGAGAACAGGTAGCCCTCGTAAACATTCACGCCGCCATTGGTGATGTAGAACAGCAGCAACATTCCCAGCACCCAGAACACGGTGCGGTAGATGGGCCAGGAGTCGCCTCGCTTGTGAAGGCGCCAGACACCGGCAAGGTAGAAGAAGATCGCGAACGCGCAGATCAGCACCCAGATGAGGTCGAAGCTCCACAGGGTGAACAGGTTGCTTGCGGTCACGGTCGGGGGCAGCGGGGAGCCGGTGAGGTAGGCCGCGGAGGAGGAGTCGGGCAGGTCAGCCGCCACGATTTCTGGCACCGGAGTGGGTGTCGCCGCGAGAGCGGCGGCCGCGCCGGAAGCGAGCCCCATGAAGGCCAGCTCGGCGGTGACAATCCACCAGAACCATCCGCGCTTCTTGCGGGGGCTGGCTTCGAGCCGGCCGATCGCATAGTTGCGGTACACGGCGCCGAAGAGGCCCAACACGATCAGAGCAAAAACTTTAACGAGAACGAGGATGCCGTAGGGCGACAGCAGGTTCGTCAGGTTCTCGACCCGAATTTCTGCACTCACATAGCCGGAGGCGGCCACCACGATGAAGCTCACGAGTGCCACCGATGAGTAGCGTCGCAGCACGAGACTCAGTCGGTCTTTAGTGAGGGTGGGGCGGGCGATCGCAATCGCGAGGAGTCCGCCGAGCCAGAGTGCGGCGAAGATCAGGTGCAAGAAGATGGCGCTCGTGGCGGCATCGTGGTCGGCGGTTCCGCCGCTGTGGCCCTGTAGCGCCATGGGGATGAGTCCGGCAACGGAGAGCACGAGCACGAAGACCAACGCGCTCATATTGCGCACCGCGAAGCACAAAACGGTCACAACGGCCGCTATGAGCACAGTGGCGAGCCATGCCTGACCCAGTTCGGTAGAGGTCAGAAAACTTGCGAGAACGTCACCAAAGGCGCTGGAGAGGTCAATGGGCTGGTTGCGCACCGCCAAAAACGTGAAAAACCCCGTAATAGCGGATGCCACAGCCCACACAGCGGCGCCAGCGGCGGCAAAGTCGAGAGTGATCGCGAATTCGTCGCGCTTGGGGCTCATCGCGAAGACGGCGATCATGAGCCCGCCGATGGTTGCCGCAAGCCCGAGGTTGACGAAGAGTTTCGCGATCGGTAATCCCCAGCGCACAACAGCACCGGGGTCAAGAAGGATCGGAACCGCAGCGCCGCCACCGAACTGGAGACCGACGATAGCCGCGATTGCTGCCACAAGGATCAGCAGGGCGGGTCCGGCGATCCGGCTGATTCTTAGCACCCCTCAAGAGTACTCGCGGTTAAACGGGAGTTAGCCCGACGCCGAACTCGCCTGAGAGTAGGCGGGAACGCAAAAAGGGCGACATCCCGAAGGATGTCGCCCTTTTAAAGTTGCTACTTAGCCCTTGGCTGCTGCCTTGAGCTTGCTGCCTGCGCTGAGCTTTACGCCGTGGCTGGCCTTGATCTCGATAGCTTCACCCGTCTGCGGGTTGCGGCCGGTGCGAGCCTCGCGGAAGGTACGCTCTGCAGCCATCCATCCGGGGATCGAAACCTTGGTTCCTTCGCCGACCGACTTCGAGAGTACGGAGAAGAATGCGTCAACGACGCCGGAAACGGCAGCCTGGCTCTGGCCAGACTCTGCGGCAACCGCCGCTACGAATTCAGTACGGTTTAGCGACTTGTCAGCCATAAGGTGGTCCTCCTCGGACGTAGTGCAGTTAGTTGTTCCGAAACGTTAGAAAACGTCGGAACCGCTTGGAATCTACCAGCTTGACTTGGTAATTCCGGGCAACTCGCCCCGGTGAGCCATTTCACGGAAGCGAACACGGGAAACACCGAACTGCTTGAGGTATCCACGGGGACGTCCGTCAATGGCGTCGCGACCGCGTACGCGGATCGGCGATGCATCGCGGGGGAGCTTCTGAAGTCCGAGGCGTGCAGCCTCGCGTGACTCGTCAGTTCCGGCGGGGTCGACGAGAGCCTTCTTCAGCTCGAGACGACGCTCGGCGTAACGCGCAACGATAACTTTGCGCTGTTCGTTCTTTGCAATCTTGCTCTTCTTAGCCATGTTTAGCGCTCCTCGCGGAATTCAACGTGCTTGCGAACCACCGGGTCGTACTTCTTGAGTACGAGGCGGTCGGGGTTGTTGCGACGGTTCTTGCGCGTCACATAGGTGTAGCCCGTTCCAGCAGTTGAACGGAGCTTGATGATCGGACGTACGTCCTGTGCCTTTGCCATTAGATTTTCTCCCCACGTGCAAGGAGGTCCTTGACAACGGATTCGATGCCACGAGCGTCAATTACCTTGATGCCCTTTGCGGACAGCTGAAGAGTTACGTTGCGGCGAAGCGACGGTACGTAGTACGTCTTCTTCTGGATGTTCGGGTCGAAACGACGCTTGGTGCGACGGTGCGAGTGCGAGATTGCGTGTCCGAAGCCGGGAATGGCGCCGGTCACTTGGCAGGTTGCTGCCATGGTGATACTCCTGTTCTAGTTACCGTAAGGACAAAGCCTTACCCAAGATCACTTGTCGGCACACACACTGCATTCTTCTCAAACCCGTGTTTTCGCACGAATTCAATCGGGGTGGGATGTGTCTGCGAGAGCGGAAGATACCGCTCGATCAACGGTATATGTTACGTGCTAGAGCACGCTGGGCACAACCCGAAAACGTCAACAATGTGGTGAGGGTCGGTAAAGCCATGTTCTGCGGCCACATTCTTGGCCCACTGTTCGACGGCATCCGCCTTGATTTCCACGGTTGTTCCGCACTCGCGGCAGATCAAATGGTGGTGGTGCGAGTCGGGCGTGCAGGCCCGAAACAGGCTTTCGCCGTCTTGTTGCAGCGAGTCAGCGTCGCCCGCTCCGGCGAGGTCTGCCAGGGCCCGATAGACGGTGGCAAGGCCGATCGCGCTTCCTGCGTCGCGCAGCGCCCCGTGGAGCGATTGAGCGCTCACGAAACCCTCTGACTGACTCAGAGCATCCCGCACCGCTTCTCGCTGCCACGTATTGCGCTTCATAGTCGTCATTCTAACTATTTCCCCGCCGGGGTTGCTGTGATCAGTTCAGCTCCGGATGCGCGGCTCGTGCTGCGGCGACCACCATGAGCACGGCGAGCGCCCACCACCCGGCAGACCAGGTAAATCAGGAACGAGATCGTCGTGATGTACGGACTAATCGGCAGCGAGCCACCGATCGCCAACAGAACGCCGCCGGTGGCCGAGACAAAGCCGAAGATCATGCTGAGCACCGGAACCAGACGCGGCGACGAGGAAACCTGCATCGCGGCTGCCGCCGGCGTCACGAGCAACGCCATCACGAGCAACGCACCGATGATCTGCACCGCAACGGCCACCATCAGGCCGAGCAGCACCATGAACCCGAGCGAAAGCATCCGCGAAGGAACACCGCGCGCCGCAGCAACCTCAGGATCGAGGCTGTCGAACGTAAGCGGTCGCCAGACAACGAACAGAGCGGCCAGCACGACAACGCTGATCACGATCAGTAGGCCAAGTTGCTCGCTATCGACCGAAATAATTTGCCCGGTGAGGAGCCCAAACTTGTTTCCACTGCGTCCGGGGTAGAGCGCCAGAAACAGGATGCCCAAACCCATCCCAAACGGCATGAGCACGCCAATAATCGAGTTTCGATCGCGAGCCTTCGCCCCGAGCATCCCGATCAGAATGGCGGCTACAAGCGAGCCGGCAATGGAACCCGCCACCACATTGGCACCAAACAACAGGGCTGCTGCTGCTCCCGCAAACGAGAGTTCGCTGATGCCGTGCACGGCAAAAGCCATGTCGCGCTGCATGACGAAGACGCCAATGAGCCCACCGGCGATACCGAGCACTGCCGCGGCAATGAGCGAGAAACGCACGAGGTTGAGCAATTCGCCATAGTCGCTGAAATTGACGACCTGGCTCCAGAAGTCTGCGAAGGTCACGCGATCTCCTCCTCGTGGTGGTGATCGCCCTGGGGGATACCGGCCACAATCACGCGGCCGCCCACCCGCACAACCTCAACGGGAGTGCCATAGAGCTCAGTGAGCACTTCGCTGCGCAGCACTTCATCTGGGGTGCCAATCGTGAACTTTCCGCCAGCCAAATACAGGATGCGGTCGACCATGCCGAGCACCGGGTTCACATCGTGCGTCACGAAAATGACCGCAGTGTTGTGTTCGCGACGTCGACGGTCGATGAGTTCAGAGACACCACGCTGGTGCTGCAGGTCAAGGCTCAACAAAGGCTCGTCGCAGAGCAACAACACGGGGTCGGCTGCCAGCGACTGCGCGACCCGCAACCGTTGCTGCTCGCCGCCCGACAGCGAACCAAGGGGCTGACCCGCATACTCGGTCGCGCCGACGTCCGCGATCAGTTCATCTACCCGCAGGCGAACGCTGTGGGGGAGTGTTGGTACACCAAAGCGGTGACCGTTCACCCCGAGCGTGACGAGATCGCGACCACGCAGGGGAGTGCCTGGCGCCGCAAGTTTCTGCTGCGGAATGTAGCCAATGCAACGATCTCCGCGGTGAACCGGATGCCCGTTCAAAGAAATCGTGCCTGAATCCAGCTTCTGCTGCCCCAGGATCGCCTTCAACAAACTCGACTTACCGGAACCGTTCGAGCCGAGCACCGCCACAAACTCGCCAGGTGCGACATCGAGATTGAGGCCAGACCAGAGCGTGCGCGACCCGAAGCCGAGCACCCCATCACGGATGCTCAGCACGGGTGTTGCTGCTGCAGTGCTGTTCACGGGCTCTGCTGTGGTGCTGGTCACGCGGTCACCCTGCTCATTAAGCAAGGGCCTCCGCGAGTGCATCGAGGTTTGACGACATCCATTCGACATAGTCTGACCCCTCAGGCAGGGTCTCGGTGAACGACACCACCGGAAGTCCCGCCTCCACTGCAGTCAGACGCACTCGCTCCGTTTCAGGGCTTGAGGTCTGATCGTTGTACGCGAGCAGGGCGATGTGATCGTCTTCGACGAGCGCGAGAACTTCGAGAAGGGCCGAGGGGGGCACATCAGATCCTTCCTCAATGGCCTCGGTGAAGTCGGTGGGAGTGTCATTGTGGAGCCCAACAGCCTCAAGCAAGTAGACCGCTACCGGCTCAGTGACCGCAGCACCACGGTCGCCTGAGGTCTCGGCGATCGTGTCGGCCTGTGCCTCAAGACCCTCAAGCTCAGAGAGGTAACTGTCCAAGTTGGTGTTGAACAGATCGGCATCGTCGGGGCTGAGCGAAATCAACTCTTCGGTGATGTGCTCGGCGATGTGCTCCATGGCGTGGAAGCTGTACCAGACGTGCTCGTTGAAGCCCTCGATGTGATCGTGGCCGTCATCCGTGGTGTGGTCGTCGGCCTCATCTTCGGCGTGGTCATCCTCAGCGTGCTCGTCTTCAGCATGGTCGTCGTCCTCAAGGAGGCCTGACTCGTCAACGGCGGTCACGAGAATCGCGCCCTCACCGGCCGCTTCGTAGAGTGCTTCGGCGAAGGGGTCATAGCCACCGCCGTTGACGATCACAAGTTCTGCCTCCGAGACAGCGAGCTGGTCGCGGGCTGAGGCTTCGTAGCTGTGGGGGTCTTGGGCTGCGCTGTCGATGAGGCTCGTGACAGTCACAGCGTCGCCGCCGAGAGTGGAGACAAGGTCGCCATAGACGATCGTGGAGGCAACGACGGTGATCGTGCCGTCATCCTCAACGGGTGTGGCCGCCGCGCACCCGGCAAGGGTGAGGGCAGAGACTGCGAGAACGGCACCCGCGGTGAGGGCGCGTGGTCGGGAAGTGGTGAAGCGAGACATCAGAATGTCCTTCTAAGGCCGAAGCCAGTCGTGGTAATGAGATTCGTTATCAATAGAGTACATGATGAATTGCTGTCGGCGAATCAGGCAACACACGTGTCTCGCCGATAATCTCGATCGCGGCGAGCAATTCGCCGTTATCGAAAGGATCGCCGTGTCATCCACCACCACAAACTGGGCAGGCAACCTCACCTACAGCGCCGAGACAGTCCTGCACCCGACGTCCGCCACTGAGGTGCAACAACTCGTCGCCCAGTGGCCCCATGTGCGTGCGCTCGGCACCCGGCATTCTTTCACCGACATCGCCGACACCCCTGGCGCGCTGATTTCTCTGGCTGAACTCGATCCCGCGATCCGGATCGACCCGACAACGATGACCGTCAGCGTCGCCGGCGGCACCAGTTTCGGCATCCTGATCAACGAACTCGAAAAACACGGTTTCGCCCTCCACAACACCGGATCGCTGCCGCACATCTCGGTGGCCGGCGCGACCGCAACCGGCACTCACGGTTCAGGAGACGGCAACGGCATCCTCTCCACGGCCATCGCCGCGGTGGAATTGGTGACGGCAGACGGCTCCCTGGTGACCCTCGATCGCACCAGCGCGCACCTGCCCGCGCTGGCCGTCGGGCTCGGAGCCTTTGGCATCATCACGCGCGTCACCCTCGACATCGAACCGAGCTACCGCGTGCGCCAAGACGTCTACCGCTTCGCGCCGTGGGAAACCGTGCTCGAACAACTGGATGACGTGATGGCCAGCGCCTACAGCGTCAGTCTCCTCGCAGACTTCGCGAGCCCCACCGTCATGCAGATCTGGTTGAAAACCCGTCTGGCCGACGGAACGGAACCCGAGGTCGCATCCACCCTGTTCGGCGGGGTTTGGTACGACGACTCCGAAGAACTTACGCCCGAAAACGTGAACCCGCGCGCCAGTGTGCCCGGCCCGTGGTCAGAGCGGATGCCGCACTTCCGCCTTGACGGTCAACCGTCTAACGGCGGCGACGAGCTCCAAAGCGAGTACTACGTGGCCCGCGAGCACGGCGTCGAAGCGTTGGAGGTGCTGCGAACTCTGGGCACCCAAATCTCGCCCCACCTGCTGATCTCGGAAATCCGCACCGCCGCCGCCGACTCACTCTGGATGAGCCCCGCCTACGAGCGCGATGTTCTCTGCATCGGCTTCACCTGGGCTAAACATCCGGCCGAGGTCGCGGCGCTACTCCCCGTGATCGAACAGGCTCTCGCGCCCTTCGCACCGCGGCAGCACTGGGGCAAGTTGTTCCACTATGGCGCCGACGTCATCCACGAACGCTTCCCCCGCAGCGGCGACTTTCTTGCACTGCAGCGCGAGTATGACCCGCAGGGCAAGTTCTGGAATCCCTTCCTCGAACGCACCCTCGGGCCCCGCTAGCGCGCTACTTCTTTTTCTCAGGAGCCGAAGCAACGCTCGGCGTGTGCCCATTTTCGTTCCAGGTCTTGAGAATCGCCCAACCCACCGCTGCGATCGGCACGGCAAGCACAGCGCCCACGATGCCGCCGAGGATCGTGCCGGCCGTCAACGCCACCAAGATGACGAGCGGGTGGATGCTCAGGGACTGCGCCATCACGACGGGCTGCAGGAAGTTGCCCTCGAGCTGGTTGACCAGCACGACGATGCCCAGCACGATGAGTGCCACAACCCAGCCATTCGTCACGAGAGCGACGACCGCGGCAAGGATACCGGCGACGGTGGCACCGACGAGTGGGATGAAGGCTCCCAAGAAGACGATCACCGAGAGGGGCAGCGCGAGCGGTACCTGCAAGATCGTGAGCCCAATACCGATACCGAGCGCGTCGACGGCGGCAACCGTTGCGGTTCCTCGAACGTAGCCACCGAGAGTGCGAACCGCGGTGTGGCCGATGCGGTGTCCTCGTGCGAGGCGTTCGCCTGACATGGGCTTGAGGAAGAACTCCCAAATGCGGTCGCCATCTTTGAGGAAGAAGAACAGGATGACCAGGCCGAGCAGAATTCCGGTGACAATCTGCGCCGCCGCAGACACTCCCTGAATGGCGCCGAGGCCGAAGGTCGCGCTCGTCACGAAGTCGATACCCGCGTTCCACGCCTCATCGAGGGCAGCCTGATCAATTGCGAACGGACCATCAAGCGCGAAGTCCTTGAGCTGCTCGAATCCTTCAACCGCCGAGTCGGAGAGCTCAGACCACTGGTCCTCCACCGCAAACACGACTGCGGTGACCAAGCCACCGAACACCGCGATGCCGCCGAGCAACGCGATCCAGGTCGACAGAGCGCGCCCGACACCGCGGCGCCGCATCCACACCACAATCGGGCTCGCGGCAGCAGCGAAGATCAGGGCGATCAGCACGGGGATGACGACGAGCTTGAGCTGCGTGAGAGCAAAAACGATCACCGAAACCAGCGTGAGCAGCAAGAGCACTTGCAGAGCCCGAATGGACCAGGCTCCTAAGCGGTCGGTCCACAGCTCGTGAATTCCGGGGCGCTTCGAATCGGATGCTGGCGCTACTGCAGACGACTTTTTCTTCGTGACCATGCGGCCACATTACCTACCGTTTCAGGTAATTGAGTGCAACGCCGGGTGGTTAGTGTCGAATGCTCGGCTGTTAGTCGAGCAGGAGGGCAGGCTCTTCGAGCACACTCGCGAGGTCGGCCACGAAACGGCTCGCGACATCCCCATCAACGATGCGGTGGTCGAAGCTTGCGCTGACCGTCGTGACGTAGCGCGCCCGCACTTCGCCGTCGACAACCCATGGCTTCTGCTTGATCGAACCCAGGGCCACGATCGCGGCCTCACCCGGGTTGATGATCGGCGTTCCCGTATCCATGCCATACGAACCGATGTTGGTGATCGTGATCGTGCCGTTCGACATTTCAGCGGGCTGCGTCTTGCCATCACGCGCGGTGAGGGTGAGCTGTTCCAGGGATTTCGCGAGCTCGAGCAAGCTCAACTCTTGAACGTCCTTGACGTTCGGAACAATGAGCCCACGAGGCGTTGCTGCCGCAATGCCCAAGTTCACGTAATGGTGAACGATGATCTCTTTATCGGTCCAGCTTGAGTTCACCGTGGGGTTGCGGCGCACAGCCCAGCTCACGGCCTTCGCCATGATCAGCAGCGGGCTCACTCGCACGCCAGCGAAGTCAGTGGAGTTCTTCAGGCGCTTCACGAACTCCATGGTTCGCGTGGCATCCACGTCAGTAAAGACACTCACGTGCGGCGCCGTGAAGGCACTGTGCACCATGGCTTTCGCGATGGCCTTGCGCACGCCCTTCACGGGAATGCGTTCTTCGCGCTCGTCGCCCCACTCGGGAGTCTCGATATTGCGGAAGACGCTCGCCTGCGACGCGTGACGAATCACGTCTTCGCGAGTGGTTTCACCGGCCAACCCTGTCGCTACGACCTCGGCGAGTTCAACACCCAGGTCTTTGGCGAGCTTGCGGATCGGCGGCTTCGCGATGATCGGGCTGGCGAATGACGCAGGCACGGATGCCGGGCGAGGCTTTGCTGCTGCGGCGGCAGCGCCATCCTTCGCAGGCTGCCCACCCTTGCGACGGCGCGAACTGACATGCCCGCCCGTGCCGTAGCCAACAAGGACCGCTCCGGGCTTGTCATCGTCGTTAGCAATTGTGGATGCCGTGTCAGCGACGGCAGCGGCAGCGTCGTCGGCCGCACTGCTCTCTGCCCCAACGTCGGACATCATCCCGTGGCTTTCGTCTTCACCTGAACCGGGTGCGGTCAGCTCGACTGAGCCGCCGACGGATTGCACGCTGATGATCGGGGTGCCAACCTCAACGGTCGACCCCTCCTCGACCAGCAGCTGTTGCACGGTACCGGCGAAAGGCGAGGGGAGTTCGACGAGCGACTTAGCCGTCTCGATCTCCACGAGAACCTGGTTCACGACGATTTCGTCGCCGGGCGCAACCTTCCAGGAGACGATCTCGGCTTCAGTAAGCCCCTCGCCCACATCGGGGAGAGGAAATTCAGATACGGCCACGGGGGCCTCCTTCGTCAGTAGGCCAATGCCCGGTCGACAGCATCCAAGATGCGGTCAACACTGGGCAAGTACACGGATTCCAGCTTGGCAGGAGGGAACGGGGTGTCGTAACCACTCACGCGCAGCACAGGTGCCTCGAGTGAGTAGAACGCACGCTCTGCCACGGTAGCCGCAACCTCCGAGCCCACGCTGACATTCCCGGGTGCCTCTTGAACAACAACAACGCGGCCCGTTTTTTGGGCGGATGCCACAATCGGGTCGTAGTCGATGGGGGAGAGCGATCGAAGGTCAACAACCTCGACACTCGTGCCTTCCTCGGCGGCGAGCTCAGCTGCTTGCAGCAGCATCGACACGATCGCACCGTGACCCACGAGGGTCACTTCGGTGCCGTCACGCACTACCCGGCTGGAGTGAGTGGCGATACCGGCCGACTCGCGGTCAACCTCGCCCTTCTGCCAGTAGCGGGACTTGGGCTCGAAGAACATCACGGGGTCGTTGCTCGTAATGGCTTCTTGAATCATCCAATACGCATCGTGCGGCGTAGCGGGGCTGAGCAGACGCAACCCGGCAGAGTGCGCAAAGTAGGCTTCGGGGCTCTCTTGGTGATGCTCGACGGCACCAATGTGTCCGCCGTAGGGAACACGAATCACGACAGGCATCTGAAGCGTGCCTTCGTGGCGCGCCGTCAGCTTCGCCAGTTGGGAAGTGATCTGGTCGAAGCCGGGAAAAATAAAACCGTCGAACTGGATCTCGCACACCGGGCGGAATCCGCTCATGGCAAGCCCGATCGCGGTACCCACGATGCCAGACTCAGCCAGGGGAGTATCGAGAACCCGCTTGTCTCCGAACTCAGCCTGCAGACCCTCGGTGACTCGAAAGACTCCGCCGAGCGGCCCAATGTCTTCACCCATGAGAAGTACTTTGCTGTCGCTGCCCATGGCGGCGCGCAATCCCTCGTTGAGGGCCTTCGCCATTGTCATCGTCTCAGTCATTAGTTGCCCTCTTCAAACGATGCCTCGAAGTCGGCGAGTGCTGCGCGCTGCGCATCCATCACCGGATGCGGGTCGGAATAGACATGGTCGAAGAGCGTCGACGTGGCCGGCACCGGCAATTCGGTGATGCGCTTGCGGATGTCGGCAGCGAGGTCGTCGCCTTCAGCCGCGATTTCGTCGAAGAACGCTTGGCTCGCGCCGCGGCTCCGCAGGTAGGTGTCGAAGCGCGTGATGGGGTCGCGCTGGGCCCAAAACTCGAGTTCGCTGTTCTCGCGGTACTTCGAGGGGTCATCACTCGTGGTGTGGGCACCCATGCGGTAGGTGAGGGCCTCGATGAAGCGGGGGCCTTCGCCAGCGCGGGCAGCATCCAGGTTGGCTTTGCTCACGGCGAAGCTTGCGAGAACGTCGTTGCCGTCGATTTGAACGCTCGGGATGCCGAAGCCTTCGCCGCGCAGATAGAGCGGCGTGCGCGACTGGCGTGAGACGGGAACCGAGATAGCCCAGTGATTGTTTTGCAAGAAGAAGACTTGAGGGGTTTGGTAGCTGGCGGCGAAGACCATTGCTTCGCTGACGTCACCCTGGCTCGTAGAACCGTCGCCGAAGTAGACCATGACGGCCGCATCGGTGTCGGGGTTGCCGGTGCCCGAGCGACCTTCGAGGTTCATGCCCATGGCATAACCGGTGGCGTGCAGCGTCTGCGAACCGATCACCAGCGTGTAGAGGTGGAAGTTGTCGTGGTCTTTCGGATCCCAGCCACCATGGCTGAGGCCGCGGAACATCGACAGGATTGTGATCGGGTCAACGCCGCGCATGAGCGCAATGACGTGTTCCCGGTAGGAGGGAAAGAGGTGGTCTTGAGGTTTGGCGGCGAGCGCTGAACCGACCTGAGCGGCCTCTTGGCCGTGGCTCGGAACCCAGAGGGCAAGCTGGCCCTGACGCTGCAGGTTTGCTGCCTCAATATCGAAGCGGCGCATCACCACCATGTGGCGGTGGAATTCCTGAAGAGCGTCATCACTGAGCTTGTCGACATACGGGAGGTACTGTTCGCTGGCATCGCTGTGAACGAGCGTGCCCTCGGGAGACAGCAGCTGAACCGTCGCGGCGGTATAAGACATTCGACTAATCTAACGCGGCCAGCGTTAGATCGTTTCCCTTGAAGCGACAACCTCTTGCGCTGCTCTTAGGAGTTTCTCCACAGATTCCTCTTCGCCAACGCTCACCCGAAGGCCTTCGCCGAGTGCACGAACGACGATCCCGTGTGACCGGAATACCTCTGCAGCCCAGTCGGTTGCTGACCCGGTGGGCAACCAGACGAAGTTGCCGTTGGGGGCGGGCACGTCCCAGCCTTGCTCGCTGAGGCCGGCAACGATTCTGTCGCGCACCGCGTTAATGCGGGTCACCCGCTCCAACAATTCATCTTCATGTTCGAGGGATGCGATAGCTGCTTTCTGCGCAATCTCCGTTACCGAAAGCGGAATCGCTACCGCTCGCGCTGCATCCATCACATATTCGGGGCCAACCGCGTAGCCGATGCGGAGGCCTGCAAGGCCGTAAGCCTTGGAGAAGGTGCGCAGCAATACAAGGTTGGGGTAGGTGCCGACGAGTGTCTCTCCGCGCACGGCATCGGCGTCGGTCACGAACTCGCGGTAGGCCTCATCGAGAACGACAAGAACGTTCTCGGGAACCGTTGCCATGAAGTCGCGGAATTCGGCATCCGTCACCACAGTGCTGGTGGGGTTGTTGGGGCTGCAGACAATAACAACGCGAGTGGATGCCGTGATGGCGTCGCTCATTGCCGCCAAGTCGTGCCGGTGGTCGCCCTGGTTCGCGATCTGCACGCTTGTGGCTCCGGCCGCAGATACGAGTAGCGGGTACGCCTCGAAGCTGCGCCAGGCGTAGATGACCTCGTCGCCGGGGGCTGCGGCGGCGCTCACGAGTTGTGCGAGCACGGCTACCGAACCTGCCCCGACCTGCACGCTGTCGGGGGTTACGCCGAAGCGTTCAGCAATCTGCGCACGCAATACAGCGGCGGATGCGTCGGGGTAGCGGTTGATGGTGTCGGTGGAGAGTTGCGCGAGCACTGATGGCAGCGGCTCGTAAGGGTTTTCGTTGGAGGACAGCTTGAAGGCATCCGCGGCGGCAGGCGCACCCTGGCGGTAGGGCACGATGGCGGCGATTTCGGGCCGAAGCTGTACTCGTTTGCTGGTCACCTCACCAGCCTAGGGCCGTGAGTGGGAACGTTCGTTTCGCGCCTGTGACAATGTGCCGGTCGAATCGGAGGTTCGGTTATGCGTCGGGTCGTGTCTCGGACCGCATCTCGGGTTCTGGCGCAGTTCAGTGGATGGTCATTGCGGCAGCACAAACGCGTGCTGCATAGTTGTCGTATGAGAATCATCGTGCGCTTGCTGATCAACGCTCTTGCTTTGTGGCTGACTACGGTGGTTGTTGCCGGGGTCGAGATCATTCCTTTTGCTCCGGGCGGAACGGTTGAGGTCATTGTGACCTTCCTGCTGGTCGCTGCCGTCTTCGGCATCGTGAATGGGGTGCTCGGCAACCTGATCCGCATTGTCGCTTTCCCGCTGTACGTTCTGACGCTGGGCCTTCTTGCTCTCGTGGTGAATGGTCTGCTGCTGTTGCTCACGAGCTGGATCTCGGGCCTCTTCGGGTTCGGTCTCGTTGTTGACGGGTTCTGGTGGGGAGTGCTTGGCGCCCTCGTCTTGGGTCTCATCAGCTGGTTCATCGGCATCCTTGTTCGGCCCGTTGTAGGCCGCAAGCGCTAAGGCTGCACCCGCTCGTACTCGTAACTAGTGACGGTGGTTACAGCATCCTTGTGAACGGTCGGCGTTAGGTTCGACACAATGTCGCGAAGAAATTCACTGTCTGTGCCGTCCAGGAGGCGCGCTGTTTCTCGATACTCGTCGAGCTGATGGGCTGGCGCCATAACACCGTCGGGTAGCGGACGGCCAGCAAAGACCTCTCGCTCCACGATCACCGCGTGCTGATTTCCTTGAATCCCCCCAGCAGCCGGAACGATGTCATCGCTGTGTTCGAAGAGGAGCGTGGGAACCGTTGGTGGGATCTTGATTTGACCCGTGTTGCCTCCGAACCCGACTAAACCGGTGACGTTGTAGTCTTCCGATTCTGCGAGCCGCGCGCTGATCGCTGCCCCCTGAGAATGCCCGGTCAAAGCAACCGCGCTTTCGGCGGTAATACCCGCTTCTGCCATCGCTGCAACCACAGCGCTATACGCCGCTGCTTCCTGATCTGCAGCAAGGCTGAGATTGCTCGTGCCATCGAACGGTTGCTCGGAGTCAGAAAAAGCGAAATCAACGGTTCCGGAAACGTACACCTCGAATGAGTCGTCCTCTCCGGGAAATGATGTCTTTTCTATTCGGATCTGAAACGGCAAATCTGGGGTCGGTTGGGCAATTCGGTTGGCGCGTTCCTCGACAGAATGAGCAGGCTCCACGCGAGTTGTGTCGCTCTTACTGACCAGTTGCACCGGCGTTTCTTTCAGCACCCCGGCGACACCTCCTAGCCGCTGGAGCGCCCCGGCTGCGGTGGGAAGCCCCAGAACACCCGCGGCGCTCAAGACACTCACTAGTGATGGCGGTAACCCTGCGGCTCCCGCCAAGAACTCATCGGCATTCATCACACCGAAGCGAACGGCGAGCACATACGCCGGATCGCTTATGAGTTCGTTGAGTTCAGCAGTGAACTTTTCGCTGACGAACACTTCTGCTGGATTGCGGCCCGTGACGAGAGCTGCTGCTGTGATCCCTAACAGAACCGGCACCGCTGTCACCGACAAAGCCAACACTGCGGCGTGCGTCGGGAACAAAAAACCGAGCCACGCCGCGGCATCGGCCATGATCTTGCGGGAGACTCCCTCGGCGAAGGCTTCGGCCAACCCGTAGCTGTCGGCAGCGAACCGCACGAGATTACTCAGGTGCTCGGCACGATGAGCGACTCTCTGAAGGTCAGAGAAAGCGAAGTCGAGATCATCCTCGGCGCGGGCGGCAGCGGTGGGGATGCCGAGCGTCTCCAATTGGCTAATGGTGAGCCGGGCATCCACCATCTGAATGGCACCAGCGATGTCCCGCGTCATTTCGGCCGTGCGCTGGAGTGCGCCGACAGCAACGAGCATTTCCTCCGTAGATACCGAAACACTGCCACCACCGGAGATGATGAGTTCATCCGACATAGGAGCCCATCTGCTGAAGCGCCAACATCGTTCGATGTTCTGCCGTCTCGACCAAGGTTCGTGCTTGCGCTAGGTCGCGGTGCAGCTCAAGCACCCCGGCATCGAACAGCTCTTGGGCCGGGCCGCGCCAGTCGATGCCTGCGCGGGGGAGTAGCTCCCGCACAGAGCTGAGCCGTTCAATAATCATGCGGAGCTGTTGGGCTTGAAATTCAAGTGCGACGCGGGCAGTCGCATCCAGAGGTGTATTCACTGATCGCCTTTCGATGTCACAACTCTCGCCAAACACCGCCCCACGCACTGGTTGCCAGCACGCATCGGGGAAGGAAATCCCTGAGCCAGCGATGTTGAGGAGTTGAAACTGCGACAGAATGAACCATGACCTTCGAGCGAGCACTCTCCGACTCGACCGCCTTCAGGGTCTGTTTCGTGTGCACCGGCAACATCTGTCGGTCGCCCATGGCCGAAACCGTGTTCCGAGAACTCGTTGCTGAAGCTGGGCTCCAGGACCGCATCGCGGTGACCTCAGCGGGCACCGGCGACTGGCACGTAGGCGAAGCAGCCGACGACCGCACCATTAGTGCCCTTGCAGCACGCGGCTACAATGGTTCTGGGCATCGCGCCCGCCAGTTCGACCCCGAATGGTTTGACAAGTTCGACCTCATTGTCGCGTTCGATCGAGGACAGGAACGAATTCTGCGCACGTGGGCACCCAACGATCAAGACCGATCGAAAGTGCAGCCCATGTTGAGCTTTGACAGCGAACTCGCTCCGCTCATTGACGTGCCAGACCCCTACTATTCGGATGCCGCACTCTTTGATCATGTCCTCGGCATGATCGAGCAGGCTTGCGGCTCACTATTTCGTCAGATCACGCCAGGTATCTCGGCATCCACCGCAAACAACTAGGGAGCCCCATGAGCCCGTTGCCCGTTCAACCACTGAGCCCCCTCGATGGTCGCTACCGTCCCGCCGTTTCGGCTCTGGGCGAGCACCTCTCCGAGGCAGGCCTCAACCGGGCCCGCGTGCACGTTGAGGTCGAATGGCTGATTTTCCTCACGAGCAAGAGCCTGTTTGGTTCGAGCCCGATGAGCGCCGACCAGGTCACCGCCCTGCGCGCCTTCGCCACCGATTTTGGCCAAGAGCAGATCGATGAACTCGCTCGCCTCGAAGCCACCACCCGCCACGACGTCAAGGCCGTCGAGTACCTGGTGCGCGCCAAGCTCGACGAGCTCGGTCTCACCGCGATCGCTGAACTCACTCACTTCGCCGCCACGAGCGAAGACATCAACAACCTCTCTTACGCGCTCACCATTTCGGATGCCGTACGCGAAGTCTGGCTGCCCAAGTTCCGTACCGTGCTCTCTGCGCTTCGCGAGCAGTCCGAGCTCATGCGCGACAACGCGATGCTCGCTCACACCCACGGTCAGCCGGCGACACCGACCACCATGGGCAAGGAATTCGCGGTCTTCGTGTACCGTCTCGACCGCATCCTGACTCGCATTGAGGGCATCAGCTACCTCGGCAAGTTCAGCGGAGCGACTGGCACGTTTGCCGCCCACCTCGCTGCAGACCCCGAGCAGAACTGGCCAGCCCTCTCGAAGGAGTTCGTTGAGTCCCTCGGGCTCGACTGGAACCCCCTGACGACGCAGATCGAATCGCACGACTGGCAAGTGGAGCTGTACCAGGCCACCAGCCACGCCAACCGCGTGCTGCACAACCTCTGCACCGACGTATGGTCGTACATTTCGATGGGCTACTTCCGCCAGATTCCGCAGGCGGGCGCAACGGGTTCGTCGACAATGCCGCACAAGATCAACCCGATCCGCTTCGAAAACGCTGAGGCCAACCTTGAGCTCTCGAGCGCTCTTCTCGAGTCGCTCGCTCAGACTCTCGTGACCTCACGACTCCAGCGCGACCTCACCGACTCCACGACGCAGCGCAACGTGGGTGTCGCCTACGGTCACTCGCTGCTTGCTCTCGACAACATCGAGCGCGGCCTCAAGGAGATCGCCCTCAACCCTGATGCTCTCGACGCTGATCTCGACAGCAACTGGGAGATCCTCGGCGAGGCCATCCAGACGGTCATTCGCGCCGAGGTCACCGCGGGCCGCAGCACCATCAGCGATCCCTACGCCATCCTCAAGGAACTCACGCGCGGCAAGCGCATCAACTCCGTCGACCTCACCGAGTTCATCTCAGGGCTCGACATTGGTGCGGATGCCAAAGCACGTTTGCAGGCGCTCACTCCCGCCACCTATGTCGGCCTTGCCAGCTCGCTCGTCGACTACCTCGGCGACACCAAGTAGTTCACGCTCTACAGAAGGCCGGTCTCCTCGTGAGGCCGGCCTTTCGTGTTTCCACCCGTGATCGCTCTGTTCGACAGGTGCGATTGGGCCACATTATTCAGGCGGTGGATGCACTATGGCACATCGGGCGCGTCTGAAAAGTACGGACCAAAGTCGCTCAATCGGTACTGCACACCCTTGAACGTGCAGCGGTTGTAACCGTCGCCGCGACGCACACCCAACCCCTGCGGCCGCCACGCGAGAACCGCTTCAATCGCAAGGAGAACTACCGGATCACGGTTTTCCGCAGAATCAAAGTAGACCGGGCTCAGGCCCATTTCGAGCTGCCCTATCGGGCTGGTTCCGAAAGCTCCGATTTCTATGTCGTACCAAGGCTCGGATTCACCCCGCTGCTCCTCCACGCGACACTCATAGGGAACCTCCACCCCATCGACGGTGATCGCAACGATGCTCACCAAACCTTGCTCAATCCGACCCACCACGCGCCAGCTGAGGCCACGTTCAGGATCCGTCATTTCTGTCCGGGAACCATTCGTCTGAAACATCAGCGCCCCTCATCGTCAAAGTACGGACCAAAGTCACTCAATCGGTACTGCACGCCCTTGAACGTGCAGCGGTTATAGCCGTCGCCGCGACGCATCCCGAGCCCATGGGGCTCCCAAGCGAGAACCGCCTCAATCGCTAAAAGCACTATCGGATCGCGGTCTTTCGCAGAATCAAAGTAGACCGGGCTCAGGCCCATCTCGAGCTGCCCTATCGGGCTAGTGCCGAAAGCTCCGATTTCTATATCGAACCAAGACCCGGACTCCATTCGCTTCTCTCGCACGGAGTACTCATAGGGAATCTCTAACCCATTGACGGTGATCGCAACGATTATCACTAAGCCTTGCTCTATCCGTCCAACCACCCGCCAACTGAGCCCCCGCTCGGAATCCGTCATCTCCGTCGATGAACCATTCGTCTGAAACATCAGCGCCCCTCATCGTCGAAGTACGGACCAAAGTCACTCAATCGGTATTGCACGCCCTTGAACGTGCAGCGGTTGTAACCGTCGCCCCTGCGCATCCCAGCTCCATGGGGCTCCCAAGCGAGAACCGCTTCAATCGCGAGGAGAACTACAGGATCGCGTTCTGTTGCAGAACCAAAGTAGACCGGGCTGAGGCCCAGTGTGAGTTGGCCAGTAGGACTAGTGCCAAAAGCTCCGATTTCTATGTCAAACCAAGGCTGGGTCTCGTTCCGCTTCTCTTGCACGTAGTACTCATAGGGAATCTCCACCCCATCGACGGTGATCGCAGCGATAGTCACTGTATTTTGGTCGATTACTCCGACAAGTCGCCAGCTCAGCCCCCTTTCGGAGTCCGTCATTTCCGTCTTTGACCCATTTGTCTGAAACATCAGCGCCCCTCATCGTCAAAGTACGGACCAAAGTCACTCAATCGGTACTGCACGCCCTTGAACGTGCAGCGGTTATAACCGTCGCCCCTGCGCATGCCAAGCCCGTACGGTCTCCACGCGAGAACCGCTTCAATCGCAAAGAGAACTACCGGATCACGGTCTTTCGCAGAATCAAAGTAGACCGGGCTGAGACCCATCTCGAGCTGACCTATCGGACTAGTGCCGAAAGCTCCAAGCTGAATGTTGTACCAAGGGTCAGATTTGTCGAGCTCCTGCTCGACCCGGTATTCGTAAGGAATCTCCACTCCGTTGACCGTTATCGCGGCAATACTCACCAAACCCTGCTCTATGTCGCCTACATAGCGCCAGGTGGTTCCCCTATCAGGGTCCGTCATCCTCGTATCTGACTCGCTCAGCTGAAACATCAGCGCCCCTCATCGTCAAAGTACGAACCAAAGTCACTCAATCGGTACTGCACGCCCTTGAACGTGCAGCGGTTGTAGCCGTCGCCGCGACGCACGCCTAACCCCTGTGGCCGCCACGCGAGAACCGCTTCAATCGCAAGAAGAACTACCGGATCACGATCTTGCGCAGAATCAAAGTAGACCGGGCTGAGACCCATCTCGAGCTGACCTATCGGACTAGTGCCGAAAGCTCCGATTTCTATATCGAACCAAGAACCGGACTCCGTTCGCTTCTCTCGCACGGAGTACTCATAGGGAATCTCTAACCCATTGACGGTGATTGCAACGATTATCACTAAGCCTTGCTCTATCCGTCCGACAACCCGCCAACTGAGCCCCCGCTCGGAGTCTGTCATTTCCGTCGATGAACCGTTCGTTTGAAACATCGGAACCCCTTATCGTCGTTGCAGGCGATGAATACTCACGACATTACCTGCAGGGGTGCGGCCCGCTGGGACGGGACGGCCGCCGGGGCTAACGGTGTCGTCGTGAGGCAGCGCTAGTAGTACACAGCGAGGGCACCGTTGGGGCCGTCGATGACCTGCACAGGGGTATCAAAGATTCGGGTGAGCACGTCATCGGTCAATATCTCAGCGGGCGTTCCGAATTCGGTGACCTGGCCATCCTTGACGGCACAGATGTGGTCGGCGTAGTGCCCGGCAAAATTGATGTCGTGAAGCACGATGATGATGGTGCGGCCGAGTTCTTGGGCGGCGCGCTTCAGGTGGCGCATCATCTGAACCGAATGCTTCATGTCGAGGTTGTTGAGGGGCTCATCCAGAAGCACGTATTCGGTGTCTTGCGCGAGCACCATGGCAACGTAGGCGCGTTGGCGCTGTCCGCCTGAGAGCTCGTCGAGATAGCGGTCTTGCAGGCCTTCGAGATTCAGAAAGGTGATGGAGTTATTGATCGCCACCTCATCCGCTTCGGTCAGTCGACCTTGCGAATACGGAAAGCGGCTGAACCCCACGAGCTGACGCACCGTGAGGCGGGCGATGAAATGATTCTCTTGCCGCAAGATCGCGATGATCTTGGCGAGGTCTTTCGACTTGGTCTTCGCGACGTCGTAGCCTGCGACTTCGATGTGGCCGGAGTCGATCCCCAGCAGGCGGCCAATCATCGTCAGCAGCGTGGATTTGCCCGCACCGTTCGGCCCTACCAGCGCGGTAATGCCGCCCTCGGGAATCGTGAGGTCGACGGGACCAATGGTCACGTCGTGCCCATAGCTTTTGCCCACATTGCTCAGGGTGATCACAGTCGTCCCTTTCTCAGAATGACGATGAGGAAGACGGTTCCTCCGACAAGTTCAACAATGATCGAGACCACTCCTTGCGCGTAGAACAGGTTCTTCATCACGAAGTACGCTCCGCCCAGCACCACGAACCCGGCCAAGACTGCGATCGGGAAGATGTGGCGATGGTCGTAGGTGTCCGCGAATTGATAGGCGAGCGTCGCGACCAGGAAGCCAAAGAAGGTCATCGGGCCGACGAGTGACGTCGAGACCGCCATCAGAATCGAGACAAAGAACAGCACGCGCATGATCTCGAAGCGGTAGCTGATTCCTAGATTCGTGGCAGTGTCCGAACCCAGCGCAATGATGTTGAGACGCCGGCCCTGGGAAAGCAGCACGGTGCCGGCCACTAGGCAGAGCACGAGCGAGATCGGCAGGTAGCTGGCATCCGCATTCGAGATGGAGCCGAACAGGCGGGCGGTCAGGATGTCGAACTCACTGGGCGTGAGCAGGCGCTGCATGAACGTCGAGACCGCTCCCAGCCCGCCGCCGATGATGATGCCCACGAGCAGCATGATCTGCAGGTTGCCGTACTTTCCAGAAAGCAACCAGCCGTACAGCAGCAGCGAGAGGCCGACCATCAGGGCGATCTGAAGCAAGAACTGGGGGAGACCCTGCAGGGCGACGATGCCGCTGATGCCCAGGAAGTACACCGCAGAGGTTTGAACGGCCACATACAGCGACTCGAAGCCCATGATGGATGGCGTGAGAATCCGGTTGTTTGTCACCGTCTGAAAACTCACGGTTGCGATCGCCTGACAGAAGGCCACGACGGCAATCACGATCACGTTGGTGGCGCGCAGCTCAGCGATGAGCCAGAACCCTTCGGTGCCCACCGGCATCGGGTTGTTCCAGGCGAGCAGGCCGAACCCGATCGCCACAGCGAGCACACTCAGGATGCTGAGCAGCGTCCAGTAGCGGCGTCGCGCCCGCACCGCGGGGAACGGCCCCGTCACGCCGGGCGTCCCGACGCTAACAGTCGCTTTCTCCCGCGCATCCACGGGGCTATGCACGACGGCGCTGCTTCAACAGGAGAGCAATGAAGACGATCGCGCCCACGACACCCAAGATGAGCGACACCGGAACTTCGAACGGCATGATGATCGTGCGGCCGACGATGTCGCACACCGTCACGATCGCGATGCCCAGCAGGCACACCCAGGGCAGGTTGCTGCGCAGGTCGTCGCCACGGAACATCGACACGATGTTGGGAACGATGAGGCCGAGAAACGGCAGATTGCCCACGACAACCGTGACCACTCCGGTAGCGACTGCGATGAGCGCTGTGCCGATCAGCAAAATCTGGTTGTAGTTCACGCCGACATTCGTCGCTACGTCTTGGCCGAGCCCCGCAACGGTGAGGCGGTCGGCGAACAGGAAGATCACGACGACGACGAGCGCAACGATCCAGAGCAGTTCGTATTGTCCGCGCATCACTGAGGTGAAGCTACCGGCAAACCACACGGAGAGGCTCTGAAGCATGTCCGTCGAGAGAGCAATGTAGGTGGAGATGGCGCCGACTACCGAGCCGAGCATGATGCCGACGATCGGCACGATCAGCGAGGACCGCAGGGTGACGCGGCGTAAGAAGAGGAAGAAGATTCCGGTGCCGATGAACGCGGCTACGACCGCACCGCTCATACGGGCGAGGATGCTGGCTCCCGGAAAGAGGATCATGACGGTGAGCAGTCCAAGACCTGCCCACTCGGTGGTGCCCGTCGTCGTCGGTTCCACGAACCGGTTCTGCGTCAGTAGCTGCATGACGAGCCCGCTCATCGCCATTGCTGCGCCCGCGAGCACCAAGGCGATCGTTCGGGGAACGCGCGTGATGCCGAACATTCTTTGGCCGTCATCCGCCCCAAAGATGTCATAGACACCCGTAAAAAGGGAGGCGATCAGCAGCACAACAACACCCACCGTCGCGAGCAGGAGCTTCCAGTCGAAGAGGGTGGTCGTGTTGGCGGGCCGCCGTCGGGCCAGTATTGACGTCATCCGTGAGTGAGGGTTTCTGATTGAAGGACAGAACCGTTCGGTGCTGAAGATCGCCCGCGGGCACGCTTCAGCACCGAACGGCGTGAGTGACGCTAGTTTTTGGCTTCGAGCGCGTCAGCGAGTGCGTTGAAGAACTCGGTGTACGTCTGGATGCCCTCGTTCGTGTACGTGTCAGCCGGCATGTACACGAGGTTGCTTTCTTGCACCGCGGTCACGCCCGAGAGTGCTTCGGAGTTCTCAAGAACTTCGCTGCCCTGCACGTAGGTGGGGTCGTCGGCGAGAATTGCGGCGTCGCGGTCCATGACGAGAATCCAGTCGGGGTTGGAGTCAGCGATTGCCTCTACCGAGATGTCATCACCCTGGTGGTCTTCGCTGCTGTCATCGACATCCAGTGCGGCGGTGAAGTCGAAGATGTCGAAGAGCGGGCCGAGGGTACGACCGACGCTCGGAGCCGAGTATCCGATCTCTCCGCCGGAGGTGATGACGGCCATCACGGAGTCGTCCGCGTTGTATGCCGCGTTTACCCGCTCGATGGCGGCGTCGAAGTCAGCATTCAGCTGTTCAGCCTCTGCCTGCTTGCCGAAGATCTCACCAAGAACAGTGGTCTGGCGCTTGAGCTCGGCGTCGAAGGGCTCACCCTCGCGCGGGTCGAGCTCAACGATCACGGCATCGGGAACGAGCTTGGCAAAGTCGTCGTGGTACTGCGCGAACCGCTGCCCGTTGATGATGACGTCGGGCTGGACAGCAACAACAGCCTCGAGGTCAGGCTCGCCGTGGTTACCCAGGTCGATGATCGAGTCATCTTGCGTGTACGAAATCGTGCTGGGCATCAACGCGACAGCAGCGGCGCTGAGTTCGATACCCCAGGAGGCGAGCGTCTCGAAGGTGCGGTTATCGGTGGCGACTACCGAGGTGAACGGCGTGGCCAGCGTGTGGCTGCCGTTGTTGTCTTCGAACTGAACGGATGCTTCTGCTCCGTCTGAATCTGCAGCTTCAGGCGACGCGGTGCTGCAGGCAGCAAGCGCGAGAGCCAGTACTCCAACGAGTACTCCGTGCCGGGTTCGTGAAAAGTTCATGGTGTCCTTAGATATTTCGGATGACCGAAAGCGGTCGGGCGTAAAAACGCAACACCCGCTGCAGCGAGTGTTGCTTAGGTAAGCCTAACCTTAATAAAGACTGGGAGTCAAAGGAGTTTCAGTCGACAGCCGCATCAATTTGTGGGCGCGCCAATGACATCAATCGGGGCCCGAGTCAGCCGTTTCAGTCCGGTGAGCGACTACCGCCGCGCGTCAGAGCAGACTAATGCGAGGCGTCGCGATCCTGCTCATCCATGTCAAGAAGTTCGTCCTTGTCTGGACGCACGGCGAGCACGAGCATCGCGATAACAATAAGCGAGACGATGAAGGCAACCCCGGCAAAGATCAGGGCAAGCATCAATTCACGCGTCGACATGAAAACGACGAGACCGGCGAACAGCCCGAAAATTGCGGAAAGACCGAGCATTTCGGCTGGGCGCGTGCGATCACGCTTGTCTGGGGAGGCCACTATTCTTCTTTCTCTTGCACGACTGCGGTAACAACATCATGATCGGTTCTACTCCACTTCAGCGAGAGTGCCGCAATCACGAGGTACACCCCAAGAATGGCCCAATAAGCTCCGAGAAGACCGACCACCACAATGGATGCCGTGAGCTCACGGTCGATTCCGTCGGGGCCGGTGTAGGGCTGGCTGAATCCTGGCGGTACAAGCAGCACGACGAGCGCGAGCAGCGCGGTGAGGCTGCCGACGAAGACCCAGTCACGGGATGAGGCATCGCGGCCGCGGCTGCGGAGCCCGAGGTAGAGCTCAAGGAAGCCGGTGATGGCGGCGAACGCCGTTAGCAAGAAGACGAAGTAGGCCTGACCTCCGCCGGTCGCAACAAACGCGGCGACGGCGGTGGCGAGCGTAACAACGCCCTGCGTGATCGTAAAGGATCGGGCGATTCCCCGGTGCGGCGACATGATGCTCGCGGTCAGAAGCACGGCGCCAACGATGAGCGTGAAGCTGGCGAGGGTAACAAGACCGAGGCGCGACGAATGGTCGGCCGAGAAGGTAATCACAATCGCCAAGGCGATGGCGGGAATAGCGCGGGCTAGCGGCACGTACCACGCAGTGGATGCCGGCAGCGGCTCAGCGTGAGCACTAGTCAAGCGATCGCCTTCTTTCTCAACAAGCGGATGCTTCTAGTGTAGGCCGCTTGTGGCTTTCCCCTGTCGGCGGAGGCCCGACAGACTCGCCTACGATCCTGGCGGTAGATCGACGAAGCGCGAGAAGTGACCGTGGAATCCCACGGTGACGGTGCGAGTCGGTCCGTTACGGTGCTTGGCAATGATCAGGTCGGCCTCACCGGCGCGGGGGCTGTCTGCTTCGTACGCGCTTTCGCGGTGCAGCAGAATCACCATGTCGGCGTCTTGCTCGAGCGATCCCGATTCACGAAGGTCCGAAAGGGCCGGCTTCTTGTCTGCGCGCTGTTCAGGTCCACGGTTCAGCTGGGAGATAGCAATGACGGGAACTTCAAGCTCTTTGGCAAGCAGCTTGAGTGCACGCGAGAACTCACTGACCTCTTGCTGACGCGATTCAACTTTCTTACCGCTCGTCATGAGCTGCAGGTAGTCGATGATGACCATGCGCAGGCCGACCTTCTGCTTGAGTCGGCGGCACTTGGCGCGAATCTCAACGAGGGTCATGTTAGGGCTGTCATCGATATACAGCGGAGCATCATTGATGCGACCACGCGTCTGAGCGATCGTGGTCCAGTCGTTGGCGTGTACCGAACCCTTACGCATGTGCTGCAACGGAACGCTGGCTTCTGCCGAAAGCAGTCGCATAGCGATTTCGCTTCGACCCATTTCTAGCGAGAACACAATCGACGGCAGATCATGGTGGATGGATGCTGCGCGAGCGAAGTCCAAACCAAGAGTCGACTTACCAATAGCTGGTCGCGCGGCCAAAATGATGAGCTGCCCGGGGTGTAGTCCGTTGGTGAGTTCATCGAGCTCAGCGAATCCGGTGGGAACACCGATCATCTGGCCGTCGCGGCCGCGAGCTGCTTCGATTTCATCAATCGCGCTCTCTACGGCCGTCGTGAGGGGTACGTAGTCTTCGGTTTCGACTCCACCGGTCACGGAGTAGATCTCGGCCTGTGCGTTGTTCACGAGGTCGAGCACTTCGCCCTCACTGGCATAACCCATTTGGACGATGCGGGTACCCGCTTCAACGAGGCGGCGAAGAACCGCTTTCTCGGTGACGATGGTGGCGTAGAAGCCAGCGTTGGCTGCAGTGGGAACAAGACCGGTGAGCGTGTGGAGGTATTCGACTCCACCGGCTCGGGAGAGTTCACCCGTTTTCGTTAGCTCATCGGTGACGGCGATAACGTCGGTGGGTTCTCCGTGCGAGTACAGGGTGAGCACTGCGTTGAAGATGGTTTCGTGCTTCGGAACGTAGAAGTCGACACCACGCACGGTTTCGATGACGTCGGCAACGGCATCCTTGCTCAGAAGCATTCCGCCGATGGCGCTCTGTTCTGCAAGAAGGTCGTGTGGAGGTACGCGGTCGCCACGTGAGCTGCCTCGCGATTCGCCGGACTGGCGTTCGTCGCCCGAGAGGCCTAGGTGCGCGATCGACATGGTTTTCCTCCTAGTGGGGTAACTCCATTTATACGAGTAACCCCTGACACTCGGGCAGGCTCCACACTGGGACCCGCTCCAAGGCTGCTTTACCCTACGAAGCAGAATCAACTACCCACAACTGGGGATGTGTATAAACCTGTGCACAACTCGGACGAAACGCCGGGAGCCGTGTGAACAACCTGTGGAAACAACTGTGGAAACAACGGGGGATAAAGCGAATTAGAGTGCTCTGACCTGCACTTTTAGTTTTCACACACGATGTGTAAAAACATGCCTAAAGTGGAGATTGAGGGTTCCGTATTTTTCGTAATCCTGTGCACAAAAGGCTTGACAACGGCCCTTAAAACACAAGGACGACGAGCCGATTGGCCCGCCGTCCTTGTTGTAAAGCAGTTACTTGCTAGCAACCACCTGAAGAGTGATCGTCGCAACGATGTCGTCACGCAGACGGATCGTAGCTTCGTGGTCACCAACAGTCTTGATTGCCGACGAGATCTCGATCTTGCGCTTGTCGATGTCGCCAAGTCCTGCAGCGGCAACAGCGTCAGCCACGTGAGCGGGCTTGACTGAACCGAACAGACGGCCTTCGCGACCAGCGGTAACGCTGAGCTTCACCTTGGTTGCCTGAAGGCGAGCCTTCAGGTCCTGAGCTTCTTCGAGAGTGGCGTGCTCGCGCGATGCGCGTGCTGCCTTGATGGACTCGACCTGCTTTTCGCCACCGCGAGTCCACGCCACGGCAAAGCCCTGGGGGATGAGGTAGTTACGAGCGAAGCCGTTCTTTACGTCTACAACGTCGCCAGGCGCGCCGAGACCAGTCACTTCGTGAGTGAGGATGAGCTTTGACATGTCGGTGGCTCCTTAACGGCCCGCGCCGGCGTAAGGCAGCAATGCCATCTCACGGGCGTTCTTGACGGCCGTGGCGATGAGACGCTGCTCCTGAACGGAAACACCGGTGATACGACGAGCGCGGATCTTTCCACGCTCGGAGATGAACTTGCGAAGCGTAGCGACATCCTTGTAGTCGATAACGCCTACGCGGATCGACTTGGCTGGTGCGGCGTTCTTGCCGTCCTTGCCTTTGCGGATGGGCTTGCGGCGGTCGCCGCTGCTCTTTCCTGCCATGAGTGTTACTTCTTTCTGTAAATAAGACTGATCGTCGAGTGCCTAGAAAGGCGTCTCGTCGGAGTAGTTACCAGGGGTGTTCCATACATCGCCGGATGAGGCTGCAGGAGCGCTAGCTGCCCACGGCTCTTCCTTTGCCTGGCCGCCGCCGCCGTTGTTCTGCTGGACTCCACGAGGGGCCGAGCTGTCACGGGGGGCGCGGGTGATCTGCGTCGTTGCATAACGGAGGCTGGGACCGATTTCGTCGATCTCCAGTTCCATGCTCGTGCGCTTTTCGCCCTCTTTGGTTTCGTAGGAACGCTGACGAAGACGACCCTGCGCAACAACGCGGGTTCCCTTGGTCAGTGAGCTGGCAACATGCTCGGCGAATTCACGCCAGCAGGAAGCGCGGAGGAAAAGTGCTTCTCCGTCTTTCCACTCGTTGGATGCTCGATCGAAGGTGCGCGGCGTAGAGGCAATGGTGAAGTTAGCTACGGCAAGTCCGCCCTGCGTGTAACGCAGTTCGGGGTCTGCCGTGAGGTTCCCCACGACCGTAATGACTGTTTCGCCGGCCACGGTTACTTAGCTTCCGCTTCAGCCTTGGCTTCGTCAGCAGGAGCAGAAGGAGCGGCAGGTGCCGGAGCAGCCTTAGCTTCGTCAGCAGGAGCCTTGGTTGCGGCTGCAGGAGTCTTTGCTGGAGCAGCAGCCTTGCGGGCGGCCTTCTCTTCAGCAACCTTCTTGGCAGCAGCTACCTGAGCGAACCCAGCTTCTGCACGCAGCACCTTGGTGCGCATGACAGCTTCGCTGAGTGAGAGTTGGCGGTCGAGCTCGTCTGTTGACTTGCTCTCTGCGGTGAAGTTGACGACGGCGTAGATGCCTTCGGTCTTCTTGTTGATCTCGTAGGCCAAACGACGGCGACCCCAAATATCGATGTTATCGATGGTGCCACCGTCATTGCGGATGACATTGAGGAACTTGTCGAGACTGGGAGCCACGGTGCGTTCGTCGATCTCTGGATCGAGGATGACCATGAGTTCGTACTGATGCGTCACAAACCCACCTCCTTCGGACTTAAACGGTTACAGACGGTCTGTAACAGGAGGGTGTTGACGTTCATCGAACTGCCTAAGGGCAGTCAGACAACCTGCCCAGTGTAGTTGCTTGGCGCCCCAATACTCAAGGCGAGAAGAAAAGCCGCTTTCGCTAGCGGGCGTCTACTGGCGCGCAGCCCACCAGGCTCGCAAACGCTCTTCTGCTTCCTCATCGCCGAGCGGTCCTTCATCAAGACGCAGGTCGAGCAAGAATTTGTACGCCTCGCCCACATCGCGACTGGGTTTGAGGCCCAGGATCGCCATGATCTGCTCTCCATCGAGATCGGGACGAACTGCAGCGACTCCCTCTGCCTCAGCGATAGCCGCAATGCGGTCTTCGAGATCGTCGTACGCAAATGACAGTCGGTCGGCCTTGCGCACATTGCGCGTGGTGACATCCGCCCGCGTAATGATGTGAAGACGCTCAAGTTGGTCACCGGCATCCCGAACGTAACGGCGCACGGCCGAATCAGTCCAGGCACCCTCGGTGTAGCCAAAGAACCGCAGATGCAATTCAATAAGGCGCGCCACCGAGGTGATGGTCTCCTTGTCAAAGCGCAGTGCGCGCAGACGCTTCGTCGCGAGCTTCGCACCCACAACATCGTGGTGGTGGAAAGTGACGACGCCACCGCGCTCGATCTTGCGGGTCGATGGCTTGCCAATGTCGTGCAGCAACGCGGCAAGACGCAGGATCAGGTCGGGGCTTTCAATGCCGGGGCGACTCTTCTCGAGATCGATCGCCTGACGCAACACGGTGAGGGAGTGTTCGTAGACGTCCTTGTGGTGAGCATGCTCATCCACTTCAAGCTTCAAGGCGGGGACCTCAGGCAGCACCTGGTCGGCGAGACCTGTTTCGACCATGAGGCGGATGCCCGGCACCGGGTCATCCGTCTTCAACAGTTTTGTCAGCTCATCGCTCACCCGCTCAACACTCACGATGTCGAGGCGCGGAGCGAGCTGCTTCATCGCCGCGACAGTCGCGGGGGAGACCGTGAAACCTAGCTGGGACGTAAAGCGGGCGGCACGCATCATCCGCAGCGGGTCATCACCAAATGAAACCTCGGGGGAGCCAGGAGTGGTCAGCGTCTTACTGAGCAGATGTTCGACACCACCCCACGGGTCAACGAGCACGCGCTCAGGCAGCCGAAGGGCCATCGCGTTGACGCTGAAGTCGCGACGCTCTAAATCCTTCTCGAGCGAATCACCGAACGCGACAACGGGCTTGCGAGTTGCACCGTCATAGCTATCGGCACGGTACGTCGTGATTTCAACCGTCTCACCGTCGATGCGGGCAGCGATCGTGCCAAAGTCCCGACCGATATCCCACTGGGCCTCGGAAATCGGCTTCACCATGCGCATGATGTCGTCAGGGGTGGCATTGGTCGCAAAATCGAGGTCCGTGACCTTGCGGCCCAAGAACGCATCCCGCACCGGACCACCCACAAGGGCGAGTTCGAATCCTTCGGCAGCGAAGCGCGCCGATAAGGTGGCTACGGGTTTAGAGTCGGCAAGCTGTCCGAGACTCTCGATCGCGTGGGCAACACTCTCCATGATGCGACTAGTTTCGCACGAGCGCCGAGTGCAATTTGTCCCCAACCGCGCAAAGCACCCACCATTCAGACAAGGACGAATAAACTCACACCATGCTGGCCACGCGAGAGTACGGGGTAGTCCCTTGCCTATAAGAGTCTTTAGTGCCGCCCTGGCGCTCGGTCTCGGGCTTACTCTTGCCGCGAGCGGAGCCAGCGCCGCGCCCACTGTCACCGATGCTCCGGCGCTGACGACGGCATCCGCTGCGACCAATGTTGCCGTGATCGCACCACTAACGGTTCCCAGCGACAACGGCGGCCTTCTTGATGCCGACACTCTCGCCGACTACACCGAACCTCTCGGTCTGCTCACGCGCCAATTGGATGCCATGGCAGGCAAGCCTGTCGCGATTGCCATTGACCCCATGATTGTGGCCTCCATTCGCGTTCTGGGCACGAGCGCCCCCGACTCTGCGCGGGAATGGCTTGAGCGGCTTTCGCTCATCAGCAATGAGCTCGTTCCTTTGCCCTATGCCAACGCGGATGTCACGCTGGCGACTCAGTCGGAGGTGGGCGCCACTCTGGAGCCGATCTCATTCGATTTCGCACTGAATGCGGCCAACTTTGCCGCCGTTGAAGAGTCGACCCCTGCGCCAACGCAGACGTCTGATCCGATGGACGACGACCCCAACGCAGTGCCCGCGTACCCAACAACAGAAAATCTGCTCTCCTGGGACTACGCGATCGATGGTTTTCTTCGGCCCCGCACTGACACTGTTGTTGCCAGCGACCTCGCCGCCTTTACTGAACGTGGCTACAGCACCATCGTGCTCTCGTCGACGAATGTGTCTCGACCGGCCGGCGCTGGCTCAGTAACCACCATCGATGGTGTTGCTGCTCTCGTCGCCGACGCAACCGCCTCAGCAGCAATGGATGATGCCCTCGGCTCTACCGTCGACCGCGACGTCACCGCGGCCGATACCGCCCTCAGCGAAGCGGTGCTCAACGCCGGAGCAGCACAAACGGCGGGCACCGCATCCGTTCTCATCGCTATCGACCACTCACTCGAGCTGAGCTCGGCGAGGTTAGACGCTGCTCTCGCCACCATGACGGCAAGCCCGTCAATCACGATGGTCACGCTCACCGAACTCGCGTCGACACCAGCGGTCACGGCAACGATCAACGACATGCCTCAGTCCGAATCGCGCATTACTGACGTTTCTCGCGTGTTCACGGCCGCACGAGCGGAACGAACCTTCTTCTCCATCGCCGCTGACCCTGAAGCCCTTGTTGCCGAACGCCGGCTCGAGTTGCTCGATGTACTTGGCACGGTGGAAACCGAGGACCCCGCTGACTGGCTCACCGAGGTCAACCGCTTCCTCGTTGATTCCCGCGACCTACGCACCTCGGTGACCGTCGTGGAAGCCAGCAATTTCCTCCTCGTGGCCGACAACGGCTTCCTCCCCGTCTCCGTGAGCAACAACCTCGACCAGGCCGTCACCGTCTACATCACGGTTGATCCGCGCACCGGCCTCTTGGCCGTGGGGGACGGCCGCGTAGAACTGACGATTGAAGCGAACTCGCAAGCCAAGGGCGAGGTTCCTGTGCAGTCGCTGTCGAACGGTGTTGTGGATGTCGAGATCAGTCTCACCAGCAGCACCGGCCTCAGCGTTGGCTCCACAACAGTCAGCGAGATCAACGTGCAGGCTGGCTGGGAGACCCCGCTCGTGCTGGCCTTCGGCGCTGTCGTCGTCGTCATCTTTACCGTCGGCTTTGTCCGCAGCATCGTTCGTCGCAGAAAGCCTGTCAATGACTAACCAGCCCGGTCCCGAAGCCGAGCCCGAGCCAGGCATCCCCAGCGCCTCGTTGGGGCTCCCCACCCCCCAAACAGCGAGCATCGGTCGGGCGAGTGCGCTTCTGGCGTCCGGTACCTTCGTCTCGCGCATCCTGGGCTTCCTGAGTGCAGTGCTGCTTGCAAGCACGCTCGGCATAATCGGAACCGGTGCTGATGCCTACGGCATCGCGAATCAGCTACCTAAGAGTGTGTACGCGATTGTGGCGGGTGGCATGTTGAGCGCGGTCATCGTGCCCCAAATCGTGCGGGCGGCCCTTCACAAGGACGGCGGCCAGAAGTTCATCAACCGCCTCGTCACGCTAGGCATCGTTATCTTTGTGCTGGTTACGGTCGCGGCCACTTTCAGTGCTCCGCTCTTGGTCGACCTCTACACCCAAACCAGCGCTAAGTTCGGGCCTGACGAGGTCGCCCTCGCAACGGCCTTCGCCTACTGGTGCCTGCCTCAGATTCTCTTCTATGCGCTCTATTCACTCTTCGGTGAGGTGCTGAACGCTCGCGGAAAATTTGGCCCCTTCACGTGGGCTCCCGTCGCCAATAACGTCGTCATGGTCGCTGGCCTCATCGTCTTCCAGTTCATATTTGGCAGCGCCGATGGACTGCCGTCGTCGGCGTGGACTCCCGACATGATTGCGGTTCTTGCCGGCAGTGCAACACTCGGCATCATCGTGCAGGCAACCCTGCTGGGCTATTTTTGGCACCGGGCTGGTCTGCGCTACCGTCCCGAGTTCCGATGGCGAGGCGTCGGCCTGGGCACTGCAGGCAAAGCCGCCGCGTGGACCTTCGGCATGATCTTGGTCACGCAGGTCGGCGCTGTCGTGGAAACGAACGTTGCATCGCTCGCGTCGGGCAGCGCTTCCGTCTTCGCCATGGGCACCGCCTGGCTCATTTTTATGCTCCCGCACTCAGTAATCGCCGTCTCGATCGGAATGGCTTACTTCACCCGGATGAGTGGGCATGCGAGAGACAAAGACCTCGTCTCAATGCGCACCGATGTCTCCGGCGCGCTGCGCTCCATCCTGATGCTGCTGGTATTCGCAGCAATCGGCCTCATTGTCGTCGCCTATCCGTTTAGTGCTCTCTTCGCCAACGACCACAAGCAAGTTGTCTCGTTGGCGGGCGTGCTCATGATTTATCTCGTCGGTCTCGTGCCGTTCAGCATGATGTACGTGCTTCAGCGAGTGTTTTACTCCTTCGAAGACACCCGCACCCCGTTCTTCCTGCAGAGCTTCCAAGTGGTTCTCTACATTTCTGGAGCCCTCTTCGTCTCCACGCTCCCCGTGGAACGGATTGCGATGGGCCTCGCGACCGCGATCACGATCTCCGGCACGATTCAGACCACGGTGGCTCTATTCGTGATTCGCAAGCGCGTGCCGGGCTTCGAACTGCTTCCGCTGCTGCGCCGCCTGCTGTGGTTCGCCACCGCCATGATTCCGGCCGCTGCTGTGGGTCTCGGCATCCTCATGTTGCTGGGCGGATTCAGTGAAGGCTCGTTCGTTGTCGCCGGCTTCGCTGGTGGTTTCGCTTCGATCGCGCTGGCGGGAACCGCGATGCTCGCGGTCTACTCCGCCACCCTCGCTCTCACCAAGAACGACGAATTCTTCGCCTTCATTCGCCCGATCCTGTCGCGGCTGCGCCGCCGCTAGCAGCCCGCCCCTCCCATAGTTTTGCTGTGAGAAGGCGAACTCAAAGTGACAGGGTTCCGAACTCTTTGGTGTTAGCCCCGCACGCCCCAGCCACTCGGAATACTCCGTGGCTAGGATGTGTTGAACCGGGTAATCACAATCCCAAGGAGACACGAAAAGTGCGCCAACTCATCATCATCGGATCCGGCCCAGCTGGGTACACCGCTGCGATTTACGCGGCGCGCGCAAACCTTGCGCCACTCGTCATTGCGAGCTCTGTTGAGGCCGGTGGCGAGCTCATGAAGACCACCGAGATCGAGAACTACCCCGGCTTTGCCAACGGCATCCAGGGCCCCGAGCTCATGATGGAAATGCAGAAGCAAGCTGAACGTTTCGGCGCCGAGATTGTTCTCGACGACGTCACTGACCTTCAACTTGAGGGCCAGGTCAAGAAGGTCACGCTCGGCAACGGAGAAGTGCACGAAGCACTCGCGGTTGTCTTTGCGACTGGTTCTGCCTACCGCAAGCTCGGCCTTCCCGACGAAGAACGCCTCAGCGGTTATGGAGTTTCTTGGTGCGCTACGTGCGACGGTTTCTTCTTCCGCCAGAAGACGATCGCTGTCGTTGGTGGGGGAGACTCGGCCATGGAAGAAGCGACGTTCCTCACCAAGTTTGCTGAAAAGGTTTACGTGATTCACCGCAAGGATGAGCTGCGTGCCTCGAAGGCGATGCAGGAGCGTGCTTTCAGCGACCCGAAGATTGAGTTCCTCTGGAACAAGGCTGTAACCGGCATTACTGGTTCCACCCTCGTTGATGGCATTGATCTCACGGACACCGTCGATGGTTCCACCTCACACGTTGACCTCAGCGGGTTGTTCATCGCGATCGGCGCCGACCCCCGCACCCACTTGGTACACGGCCAGCTCGACATCAACGCCGACGGAACCGTTGCCGTGGATGGTCGTTCCTCTCGCACCAACATCACCGGAGTTTTCGCAGCCGGCGATGTCATCGACCCGACCTACCGCCAAGCAGTAACGGCCGCCGGCTCCGGCACCGTCGCTGCTCTCGATGCCGAGCACTACCTCGCATCACTGCCCCGCGAACTTGTCGCCAGCGCAATCCAGCCCACGGAACCAGCAGCTCCCGTAGCTGTCTCCGCCTAAACGTCCCATCGAACAAAGGAATTAGTCATGTCAGCAGCAACAGAAGTAACCGACGCCAACTTTGAAGAACTCGTCATCAACTCAAAGGACACCATCATGGTGGACTTCTGGGCTGAATGGTGTGGCCCCTGTCGCGCAGTTGGCCCGATCCTTGACCAGATCGCCAGCGAGAACTCCGACAAGATCAAGATCGTCAAGCTCAACGTTGACGACAACCCCCAGATGGCTATGAAGTACCAGATCACCTCCATCCCCGCGATGAAGGTCTTCAAGGGCGGCGAGGTCGTGAAGACCGTTATCGGCGCAAAGCCGAAGCCTGCGATTGAAGCAGACCTCGCAGAGTTCTTGGCCTAAAGCTCAGTCTCTGTCGAAAGCCTCCGGCATCCACTATTTGGTGGGTGTGCGGAGGCTTTCGTAGTTAACACCCGTGAGGCGTTCTGATTCGGCCCAGAGCTTCGCCGCGTCGACTTGGGAATGGGAGGCTGCATTCGATTCAACGCGCACAGGAGCGCCCCGATGTTGGTTGCGGCCGCTGGGACCGAAGAAGTCGGCGCCCTGCGCTGTAGGGTCAGTTGCTGCCCGCAGAGACGGCCTCGCGCCTTGCTTGGGTGTTTGCAGCCCCAGGAACACCAGCGCCTTCAGTGGTCGCAGGTACCAACGGTTGAAGAGATGATCTGCGAGGCCTGTGCCGGCAGTTCCCGGATGGGCTGCCACAGAAATCGCATCGACCCCAGCAGCGTCGAAGCGGCGTTGAAGCTCGTAGGCGAAGAGAAGGTTAGCCAGTTTGGAGCGACCGTAGGCCGCCCGGGGAGTGTACGAGCCATTGTGGAACATGAGGTTGCCGAACTCCATGAAACCCCAGCGATGAGCGAGGCTGGAAAGGCTCACCACGCGCGCTGCGGGTGTTGACTCAATCAGATCCATCAGGTGACCAGTCAACGCGAAGTGGCCCAGGTGATTGGTGCCAAGTTGGGATTCGAACCCATCGATCGTGAGTTGGGCATCCGTCATCATGATTCCCGCGTTGTTGACCAAGAGGTCGAGGCGCGAATGTTTCCCGTGAAACATCTCACTGAAACGTCGAATGGACTCTAGATCCGCGAGATCAAGAAGCATCGTCTCGAGAGACACCGCACCAAGGTCGTCAAGCAGTGCCTGCTTGGCCGCGTCGGCCTTCTCGGCGCTGCGCATCGTCATGACAACGTGCGCGCCAGCCTTCAACAGGGCACGGCTCGTCTCGAATCCGAGCCCAGAATTTGCCCCCGTCACGATTGCAACGGTGCCGGTTAGGTCCCCAATCTCTGATTCGGTCCATGTGGTGCGAGCGTTCACTAGTGTTCTCAATTTCATGGTCGAGGGCCGCCAGCGCGATGCGGCCGTTGTCACGGATTCTGCACACTGCGATAGCAGACCTCATGAGTTCAGCATGGGTTTCTATGCATCGCCTTTGAACGTTGTTCGGAGCAAAGCCGAGTCTGGTTTGGCCGAGATACCCCGATAACCCTTGCTCAGTTTCGAGTCCCAAGGGTCAAACGCCTATTGTTTAAAGTCAACCGAACGGGATTGCCCATGACAACACAGCCAAACAACCTCGACCAGTGGTTCGACCACTATGCAGATCGCGCCTCCGGCCTTGCCGCCTCTGAGGTCCGAGCGTTGTTTGCCGTGGCCTCGCGCCCCGAAGTTGTGTCGCTCGCTGGCGGTATGCCCTATGTTTCAGCGTTGCCTCAAGACCTCATCACCGAGTCCATCGATCGCGTCATGCGCGATCGCGGTCCGGCGGCACTTCAGTATGGTTCCGGCCAAGGATTGCCTGCGCTTCGCGAACAAATCCTTGAAGTGATGGCCCTCGAGGGCATCCGCGCCAGCGTGGATGACGTTGTCGTCACCACCGGTTCTCAGCACGCCCTCGAGCTCGTCACGAAGCTCTTCATCAATCCCGGCGATGTCGTCATTGCCGAGGGCCCCAGCTATGTCACGGCAATGGTCGTTTTCAAATCATTCCAGGCAGAGATAACGCACGTTGAGATGGATGAGTTCGGGCTCGTTCCCGATTCACTGCGGGCTCATATTGCCTCGGTGCGCGCCGCGGGCAAGACCATCAAGTTCTTGTACACCGTTCCGACCTTCAGCAACCCCGCTGGAGTCACTCTCAGCTGGGAGCGACGCCTCGAAGTGTTGGAGATTGCCCGGGAAAACGGCATTCTGGTGCTCGAGGACAATCCTTACGGTCTCCTCTATTTCGATGGTCCGCCGCCGCATGCGATGCGTTCCGTCGAAGAAGACGGTGTCGTGTACTTGGGCACGTTCTCGAAGACTCTCGCCCCCGGTTTTCGGGTTGGTTGGGTGCTCGCGCCGCACGCAATTAGAGAGAAACTCATCTTAGCGAACGAGGCGGCTGTGTTGTCACCGAGTTCCTTCACTCAGAACATCATTAGCGAATACATGAATGTCTCTGACTGGAAGGGGCAGATCGATACCTTCCGTGGTGTCTACCGCGAACGCCGCGATGCCATGTTGGATGCTCTCGACGACTATCTACCCGACCTCGAGTGGACTGTGCCCAACGGTGGCTTCTACATCTGGGTCACGCTTCCCGACAACCTTGACTCAAAGTCGATGTTGCCCCGTGCGGTCAAGGAGTTAGTGGCCTACACGCCAGGTACGGCCTTCTACGCGGATGGAAACGGGCGCAGCAACATGCGTTTGTCGTTCTGTTATCCAACCCCTGACTTCATCCGTGAGGGTATTCGTCGGCTCTCCACTGTGATCAACGGAGAGCTTGAGTTGCTCAGCACGTTCTCGCAGACAGCCCCTCTCACGGTTGTGCCTCCCACACCGTCGATGATCAACCCTCCAGCCAACCTCAGCTAGGACCCCCTCATGAACGATTCACCCACCCGCGTTCTCGTTCTTGCCGGCGGAATCTCGCACGAGCGCGACGTTTCCCTCCGGTCCGGTCGCCGTGTTGCCGACGGATTGCGCGCTCAGGGCAAGATCGTTGAGCTGCGCGACCCGGATGCCACATTGCTCCCTTACATTCGCGAATCGAAGCCGGATGTCGTGTGGCCAGCCCTGCATGGCGCCAGCGGTGAGGATGGTGCTCTGCGTGGTCTTCTCGATCTCATCGGCATTCCGTATGTCGGCTCCCGCGCGGATGCCGCCCGCCTCGCCTGGGACAAGCCGACCGCCAAGGCGCTCGTTTCCCGTGTCGGAGTACGCACGCCGCTCTCGATTGCGTTGTCCCGTGATTCCTTCCGTGAACTCGGCGCCCACAGCATTCTCGATGAGCTCGCCGATGAACTCTCGGGTGACCTCGTCGTGAAGCCCGCTCAGGGTGGTTCCGCTCAGGGTGTCTCGATCGTGACCGACCGTTCAGACCTTCCGCAGGCGATGGTCAACGCCTACAACTACTGCGACGTGGCTCTCATCGAGCAACGCATTACCGGTGTCGAGATTGCCATCGGAATTCTCGACAGCGGCATGGGTCCAGTTGCTCTGCCCGCCGTCGAGATCGAACCAGTCGATGGCGCCTACACTTTCGAGGCTCGCTATAATGCTGGTCAGACGCGCTTTTACACCCCGGCCAGAATCAGCGATGGTGAAGCCGATCGTGCAGCCGAAGCCGCTCTCGCAGCCCACTCCGCGCTCGGACTTCGTCACCTGTCACGGGTAGATCTCATCGTAGATGGCGCAGGCACGCCCTGGTTCCTCGAGGCGAATGTGTTGCCCGGCCTCACCGAGACCTCCATCCTTCCTCAAGCCCTTGTCGCTGCGGGACATGACCTGGGCTGGGTTTACGCTGCTCTCGCCGACATCGCGATGGAGGGCTAAGCAGCCGCTTTCGCCTTCGCCGGGGGAGCGGTCCCGCCTTCTGTACAACGCGTCGTCGACTTGGTTCGCGCCGTTTTCGGGCAATCATTCGTCCGTCCAACAAACGGCGGAGCAATGATCCGCTGGGGCACCGGGTGGCCCAGCGGAGAAGATTCTGTCGCTAAATGCCTCCCGGTTGCCCAATGTTTCACGTGGAACATCCGCAACTAGCCGGTTCGGGCTCCTAGCTTTACAGATCCGTTTCCGTTTCCGTTTCCGCTTCCGTTTCCGTTTCTGGTGCTGGTCCCGTTTCCGCAGCCGCAGCCAGTGCCAGTGCCAGTGCCAGTGCCAGTGCCACAGTTTCACGTGAAACATAGAGACCCGACGACAGGGCGAGCCAAAGCCCCGGTCAATGTTTCACGTGGAACAATCGCTTCCCAATCAGCGCGAGGGCGATCCTTTCAGGCGCTCGCCCTTCGAACGAGAGCAATAGGGTTCCTGAACCGAGGTGAGGGCCCAATCGTCGACGGGGCGCAGCGGCCGGCAGTCCCACTTGCGCGGCCCGAGCGGAAAGTCCCGAGAACCACCCTTGGCATACAAGGGCTATCAGGGGCAGGCCGTGACTCCCGCTCCAGTTCCCGCGCGTCCAATGGTTTGCGGGGGAGTGACCACACCCCACGCATGGGCTGCGCGCGGCGACACTCAATCCCACTGCTGCAACCCAGAGTCGATCAACTACTACTCACACAGCTCGTACCGATGCACAGAGCAGGGATCAGCTTCTACAGCGCGAGCGCCATCAGCGGGCTCGAACTAGAACTAGAACTAGAACTAGAACTAGAACTAGAACTAGAACTAGAACTAGAACTAGAACTAGAACTAGAACTAGAACTAGAACTAGAACTAGAACTAGAACTAGAACTAGAACTAGAACTAGAACTAGAACTAGAACTAGAACTAGAAAAGTTTAGCGATTGTGCCCGCGAACCTAGTGTTCTCACGAAACTGAGGCAACCGGAACCAAAAAATCCCGGATCAAGAAGACCTCGCGTTCGGGGTCGGCTGACGAGGAGCTGGCTAAGAGTTGAAGCCGGTGTCGCCGAGTTCTTCGAGGATTCGATTTAGATCCGCCACAGTTGCGAAGTCGATAACGACCTGGCCTTTGCTGGCACCAAGCGACACCTTCACACGAGTGTTGAGACGGTCGCCCAGACGCTCCGCGATCTCATCCAGATGGCCTTGCTTCTTACCCCGGGAGGGCTTGGAGCGCGGCGGTTTGGTCGAGAGCGAGCCCGCAGCTGCTTCAGCAGCACGAACGGAGAGCTCTTCATTGACGATTTTCTCTGCCAAACGCTCCATTCCGGCGTTGTCAGGAAGCGATAGGAGCGCTCGAGCGTGTCCCGCGGACAACACTCCGGCGGCAACGCGGCGCTGAACGCTTTCTGGAAGGCGCAAAAGACGCAAAGTGTTAGTGATTTGGGGGCGCGAGCGACCAATGCGTTCGCCCAACTGCTCCTGCGTGATGCCGAAGTCGGCCAAAAGTTGCTGGTAAGCCGACGCCTCTTCCAAAGGATTGAGGTTAGCGCGATGCAAGTTCTCGAGCAGCGCATCCCGAAGCATGTCTTCGTCGGCGGTGCTCTTAATGACAGCAGGAATTGTGGCGAGGCCTAAGTGCTTGCTCGCACGAAGTCGACGTTCACCCATGATGAGTTCGTACTGAGGCTGACCCTCAAGAGCACCAACGACGGGGCGCACCACGATCGGTTGGAGAACACCGATTTCGCGGATCGAGACGATCAGCTCCTCGAGTTCCTCTTGACGGAACTCAGTACGCGGCTGGCGAGAGTTGGGAACGATATCAAGAGGGGAGAGGCTCGCTAGCCGAGCGCCAGGAACCGACCGAAGTTTTTCGGGTGTCAGTTCCCCACCCGGGAAAAAGACGTCGACGGGGCGTTCTTCGTTCTCATCCGACGAGGGGATAAGCGCGCCGATACCCCGACCAAGACCAGTACGTTTTGGTGCTGCCATTATTTGCGTGCTCCTCGATAAGCAATCTCGGCCGCTGCTTCAAGATAGGAGAGCGATCCGGGGGAGTTCTGGTCATAACTAATGACGCTTTGCCCGTAGCTGGGTGCTTCAGAAATGCGCACCGAGCGAGGGATAACAGTGGTCAACACCTGCTTGGGGAAGTGTTGGCGCACATCGTCAACCACCTGGTTGGCAAGATTAGTGCGGGAGTCGTACATCGTCATCAGAATCGTCGAGACCCGAAGACGTGGGTTCAAATGACGCTCGATGAGCTTGATGTTGTTAAGCAACTGACTCAGACCCTCAAGCGCGTAGTACTCACACTGGATCGGAATGAGGACCTCTTGCGCGGCCACGAAAGCGTTGATCGTGAGAAGACCGAGCGACGGCGGACAATCGATAAACACATAGTGGAACGGTTCTGGCGTCTCCGCAAGAAAAGCATCGAGCGCAGAACGAAGGCGTTGTTCGCGAGCGACGAGAGAGACGAGCTCGATCTCTGCGCCGGCGAGATGAATCGTGGCGGGAACGCAGTAGAGCGCGTTGAATTCCGGGCTCTTCTGCACGACATCCGCCATCGGAACGTCGTTGATCATGACGTCGTAGACGCTGGGAGTCTCAGAACGATGCTCAACGCCGACAGCAGTAGACGCGTTTCCTTGCGGATCGAGGTCGATCACTAGGACTCGAGCGCCGGTGCGGGCGAGAGCAGCAGCAAGGTTGACCGTAGAGGTTGTCTTTCCGACGCCCCCCTTTTGGTTTGCCACGGTAAATACCCGGGGCTTCTCCGGGAGGGGGAGTGAAGCAGAGGCTACTGCCTCGCGACGGCGAGTCAGATCCGCGATCTCCCGCGCAAGCGGCGTGGTTTCATCGAACGACTTGCCTTGTTCGTTGACTTCGCTTTCGGGATGTTTCACGTGAAACTTTCTCTCGGGGTGGTGACAATAGGTAGGACTGGAGGCAGCTCAGAGCGTGGCCGAATCAGTCCACTCTAGCCCGAAAGACCCTAGTGATCTCGGGGGTAATCCCTTCACCGAGAACAAGTGACTCAACATCCTTGAGTCGAGCCTTGCGAATCGCCTTGGCAGCAGCTTCAATCTCTTCATCGATGCGGGCACCCTTCATGAAGACCATCTCGCCGCCGGGCGCAAGAAGGTGTTCGGTTGAGGGGATGAGCTTAGAAAGAGCAGTGACCGCGCGAGCAGTAATCTGAGTTAAAGCCTCAGCATACGGAGCATCTTGTGAACGAGAACGATCGACTACAACGTTGGATAGGCCGAGACGTTCAGACTCTGCCTTGAGCCAATCAACCCGGCGTTCCATCGGCTCAATCAAAACGAACTCGACATCAGGCCGCGCAATTGCGAGAACAAGACCCGGAAGACCGGCGCCACTACCTATGTCTCCCACAAGCCCTGGACGGAGCAGGGGAGCGACGAGTACACAGTTAACGATGTGTCGCGTCCACAGACGAGGCACCTCAAGCGGACCAATGAGTCCAAGCTCCTCACCTCGAAGAGCAAGGCTCTCCGTATAGGCGCGCGCGACATCAATGCGATCGCCAAACAGCTCGGCAGCTATTTCCGGCTCGCGCTCAAGCTCTAACTCGTCAGTCAATGTTTCACGTGAAACTATGAACGCGTGATGACAGTGTGACGGTCGCGACCTTCACCACTCGACTGCGAAACAAACCCACGCTCCGCAACGACATCATGAACGAGCTTGCGCTCGTATGACGACATCGCCGGAAGTGCGGCAGAATCCGCACCAGCCTCGATACGCTCCACGGCCGTGTCTACAAGCTTCGACAATTCAGCAGCACGCGCTTCACGCGAACCTCCGATGTCCAGGATGAGACGCGAGAATGCTCCCGTCTTGTTCTGCACAGCGATGCGAGTGAGTTCCTGAAGTGCCGTGACGGTTTCAGGCTTAGACAGGAGGCGGAGGTTTGTGTCTTCGCTCGACGTCACTGAGACGTAGGAGCGGCCGGCACGGGCGTCAATCTCGATGTCTCCATCGAGATCCGCAATATCGAGCAGCTCCTCAATGTAGTCGGCGGCAATGTCGCCTTCCTCTTCGAGCTGAGCAGTTGTGCGATCTTCGCGATCTTCCACAGGAGCGGACTCGACTGCGGTTGTATCGACGTCAGAAACGTTCGTCATTTCTTCTTTCCCTGCTTCTTCTTTGCACGGTTCTTACTTACGGGTTGATCCCGCTGCGGATTCTTGGGTTCCTCAATTACTGCGGTTCCAGAATCAGATTCGGGAGCCTCTTCAATGATTCCCTTGCGCTGATTGCGCTTCGCTAGACGAGCCTCGCGTGCGAGCGCTGCCTCACTACCGGGAGTCGGCATATTGCGAATAACGAGGAACTGCTGACCCATTGTCCAGAAGTTGGAAACGAGCCAGTAGAACATGACGCCCAAGGGGAAAGTGAACCCGGAGAAGGCGAAAACGAGGGGGAGTAGGTACAACATGATCCGCTGTTGGCGGTACATGGGACTAGCTTTCATCTCAGCCGACTGGTTCTTCGACATGATCTGAAGCTGGGTGATGAACTGCGAGCCGGTCATCAGGATGACCATGATGACGGCGGTGACGATGACGGCTACGTTGCCCTCTGCAGTGCTGATCGCGAGGTGCAGGGGAGCGATGTCGAACAGTGACGAGGTTCCGAAGGATTCTGAGAGCTCAGCGTTGAGGAGGCCAACACCAGGAGCGTTTCCCTCGAGCTGTGCGTTGCGCAGCACCGAAAAGAGTCCGAAGAAGATCGGCATCTGCAGAAGAAGAGGGAGGCACGAACTAAACGGGTTGGTTCCCGCGTTCTTGTACATCGCCATCGTTTCGCGAGACATCGCCTCACGAGAGAACTGATCCTTCTTACCTTTGTACTTGTCCTGGATCTTCTTGAGCTGAGGCGCGACTTCCATCATGCGACGCTGGCTCTTGATCTGGCGCACAAAGACCGGAATCAATGCTGCTCGCACAACCAAGACGAGACCAACGATCGAAAGAACCCAGGTCAGGCCGGCATCCGCATCCATTCCGAAGAAGGTAAGGATTTCGTGAAAGGCGACGAGGATTGCCTCGATTACCCACTTGATTGGCCAAAGCAGATTGCCAAAGAAAGCAAAAAGATCCATGAAGTGGTTAGCCCCTTTCGTGGCTTGCGGCTATAACAAAGCCGAACCGGGTGATCTGGTAGCGGTCATGCCGGCGAGCCGGGATGTCGTCGATACCACCCTCTGCCCACGGGTGGCAGCGAAGGATTCGACGAGAGCCAAGCCACACACCACGGAAAACACCGTGCTGCTGAATAGCTTGAAGAGTGTAGTGAGAGCACGACGGGTAATACCGGCAGACGTCTCCATACAGCGGAGATATGACTGCACGGTAGACGCGCAAAATGAGAACACAGAGGTTTCGCGGGATGAGCAGCGCGAACGTAACGACGGAACTCATACCTTCACCACGATGCGGTCGATCCCTTCTGCAATCTCAGCCTGAAGCGTAGTGCACTCAGCTTGCTCAGAACCTGCCAGAGCACGAACCACAATGTCTACATTCGACTGGACGTGAGGAAGAAGCTGAGCAGCAGCAGCGCGAAGCCGACGCCGAACTCGATTGCGTACAACCGCATTGCCAACCGCTTTAGAAACAATGAAACCAAAGCGAACGCTCTGAGACCGCTCATTGTTCACAATGTGGACAACGCAGTGCGGTGCTGTGAAACGACGACCGCGACGCACCGCCAAGCGAAAATCACTCGGAAGCGCCACACGGTTTGCCTTAGACAGCACCGGACGAGATTACGCGGAGAGTTCGGTGCGTCCCTTGCGGCGACGAGCGCTCAGGATCGAGCGACCCGCGCGGGTGCGCATACGCAGACGGAAACCGTGAACCTTCGCGCGGCGACGGTTGTTGGGCTGAAAAGTTCTCTTGCTCATAGCTATATCTCCAAGGCCCAGCTCTAGCAGCCGGGAAGAATTGGTAGGCCCAAGGGCCAGAAGTCAACTGATTAAAACTACGGCGTTAAACGGGTGCGGTCAAACCACACTTTGTGCAACGGCGCATTATCCACACAGAATACATCCTTATTGGTAACGACATGCTGTGGACAACTACGATGACTATCAGTGCACAACGGCCAAAAGACCGCAGTATTTCAGCGAGAATAGCTGTACTCACCAGTGGATAAGCCTGTGAGTAAATACTGCCAAGGGATGGGAAAAGA